>NZ_CP125968.1:1170000-3659279 GCF_030067815.1 Sporosarcina thermotolerans
CGCTCAAGAATCCATTGCCGTGCTCAAGAATTCATCCCCCACGCTCACGAATCGGCCCCCAACGCTCAAGCATCCCATCCCTGTCCAAAACACCTCCGATTATCCACATCCTTCATAGTCCTCCACTATTAATTTCTTGAATTCTCCTGTATTGAGCGTTAAGATGAAGGTCATCCTAGAAGAAGGGGGTTGACGTATAATGACTATGGTTCTTATCATTTTTGCAATTAACATCGTATATGTGACTTTCTTTACGGTCCGAATGATTCTTACTCTGAAAGGATATCGGTATATTGCGGCTGTTGTAAGTATGGTTGAGGTCGTTATCTACATTGTCGGCCTTGGCTTAGTGTTAGATAATCTGAATGAAATACAAAATATCATTGCATATGCGGTCGGTTACGGGATTGGTGTTATTATTGGTTCGAAGATTGAGGA
This sequence comes from Sporosarcina thermotolerans, assembly GCF_030067815.1. Taxonomy (GTDB): domain Bacteria; phylum Bacillota; class Bacilli; order Bacillales_A; family Planococcaceae; genus Sporosarcina; species Sporosarcina thermotolerans. The sequence goes on from NZ_CP125968.1 coordinate 1,170,439, forward strand.
AAAACTTGCCCTTGGTTATATTACCGTTAATGTGATCACTGCAGATGTGGATTATGAAATGCCAAAATTATTACGTGAAAAAGGGTATGGTGTGACGGATTGGTCTGCGAATGGTTTGGAAGGCAGACGTTCTGCCATGCAGATTTTAACACCGCGAAAAGATGAATTGAAACTTTATGATACAATCAAACAGCTCGATCCGAAAGCATTCATTATTTCATATGAGCCAAAGACGATTCATGGTGGATTTTGGGTGAAGTCTGTTAAGAGAGGAAAATTGTTTAAATGAGTTCAAAGAAGAAAACGGTTTGGTTTGAAGTTGAAGAGGGCGAGACAGTTGCTGAATGCCTGCAACGTCTATCAGCTGCCGGCTATTCCGTGGCTGGTCGAAAGGAAGAACCAGTTTTTAAGGAAGAGGCTGGAGAGTATGTCCCAATCCGTCAAATTATTAAATTCAAAGGGATTTTAAGTGAATAATTGTCTAAAATACGAACGATGAATAAATGGAATTATTTATCGTTCGTATTTTTTATTGACGTGGCTACTTTCAGTTGATATTATAAAGATAGTAATAGAAGACCCACATATATGCTGAAGAATTGGCTTCAGCGTTTCTACCAGGACACCGTAATGTCTGGACTATGCGGGAAAGCGAATTTAAGGATTTGGCGAAAGATGTGCCATTTTAAAATGTGTACATTCATCCTTATGCCATTTGAACATTATCCTTGAATGAACTGCTTTCCATGTATGTGGAAAATAGTTTATTCAAGGATTTTTTTATTTTATTGAAAAGAAGGAGAGAATTGTCTGTGGAACCGAAAATTGGCGTCATCATGGGAAGTAAAAGTGATTGGGAAACGATGAAGCATCTTCTTGCGATATTTTGGATGAACTGAATGTGCTATATGAAAAGAAAGTGGTCTCAGCACACCGCACACCGGATTATATGTTTGAGTATGCGGAACAGGCGCAATATAGAGGAATAGAAGTCATTATCGCGGGAGCAGGCGGAGCTGCCCATCTTCCGGGGATGGTTGCTTCGAAGACTCTTTGCCGGTCATCGGCGTTCCTGTTCAATCCAAAGCACTGAACGGAATGGACTCATTGTTATCAATTGTCCAGATGCCTGGTGGTGTTCCAGTCGCAACTGTGTCAATTGGCAAAGCAGGGGCAACGAATGCAGGACTACTTGCTGCCCAGTTTTTGGCGGTGCATGATACGGAACTACAGGCGAGACTCCAAGAACGTCGAGATAATATGCGCGAAGCGGCATTGGAAAGCAGCGGTGAATTGGAATGAAGACAATCTTACCAGGCCAGACAATTGGAATCATTGGTGGGGGACAGTTAGGCAGGATGATGGGACTTGCAGCGAAAGAAGCGGGTTTTCGAATAGCTGTACTTGACCCTACGATGGATTCGCCTTGCGGACAGATCGCCGATATCCGGATAGTCGCTTCTTATAATGATGAGACGGCACTTGAAGAGCTTGGCGAAGTAAGTGATGTAATTACGTACGAGTTCGAGAATATTGATTATGTTGGCCTTAAACGTCTTAGCGAAATCGCTTATGTGCCACAAGGGGCTGAGCTTGTAAGAATCACCCAAAATAGGGCAACGGAAAAGGCGGAAATTAAGGCGTCAGGCGCTCCTGTAGCTAACTATGTGACGGCTGAAACGTTTGAAGAGTTAAAAGGGAAAATAAATACAGTTGGTTTTCCTTGCATCGTTAAAACCGCTTTCGGCGGATATGATGGAAAAGGGCAAGTAAAGCTTAATTCACTAGAAGATATTAAAGAGGCGGAAAGTCTATTCGAACATTCAACATGCATAGCGGAAGCTTTCGTTCCATTCACTAAAGAGATTTCAGTCATCATTCAACGGAATCCGGAAGGGGAGTCGTACTGCCTGCCAATCGCTGAAAACATTCATAAACATCATATTTTACATGAATCAATTGTACCGGCAAGGGTGAGTTCCAAAGTAATTGGAAAAGCTGAAGAGGCGGCGAAGCAGATTGCTGACCACCTTGAGCTTGTAGGAACATTGGCGGTAGAAATGTTTGTACTCGAAAATGATGAAATCATTATCAACGAACTGGCACCACGGCCGCATAATTCAGGGCATTACTCGATTGAGGCATGTAATGTTTCACAGTTCCATCAGCATGTCCGCGCAGTTTGCGGTTGGCCGCTTCGAAAGCCGAAGCTATGGGCACCGTCCATTATGGTGAATGTATTAGGTGAACATGTGGCTCCCCTTAAAAAAGTTATCGTGAACTATCCGGATTGGTCCGTTCATCTTTATGGAAAAGCGGAAGCGAAGGAAAAACGTAAGATGGGGCATGTCACAATCATGACAGATGATATTGAGAAAACGTTACAAGATATAGATTCTACAGGCATTTGGGCTTAATCAATCAAATTAATGCGATTTCAATTGGGAGGAAACCAAAATGACAAAAGTTAAAGTTTACGTAACATTACGCGAAAGTGTTGTAGATCCACAAGGCATTGCTGCACAGGAGGCACTACAAACGATGGGGTTTGACGAAGTGGAAAGCGTACGTATTGGAAGGCTGATTGAACTTGAACTTGCGGAACAGCCGCTGAAATCGAAACACGTGTGACGGAAATGTGCGATAAGCTTCTTGTCAATAAAGTGATTGAGAACTATAGCTTTGAAATCGGGGAGGTTGCGGGTAAATGAGGTTCGCCATTTTAAGTTTTCCGGATCCAGTTGTGACGTGGATATGTTGCGTGCAGTGAGAGATGTTATCGGTGAGGGTGCTGAAATCGTCAGCCACACGGATGCTGTTTTGGAAAATTACGATGCTGTATTGATACCGACTGGAGCTTCTTATGGAGATTATTACGCCCAGGTGCGCTTGCACAAAGCTCTAAGTCGATTGCGAGTTTAAAAGCTTTTGCTGATTCCGGGAAATTAGTGCTTGGTGTAGGAAATGGCTTCCAAATCCTTGTTGAGGCGGGTATCCTACCAGGCGCATTCTTACGGAATAAAGGCTTAAAATTCAGAAGCGGTAAAGCGAAGCTTACTGTTCAAAATGCTTCGACCTATTTCACAAGCAACTATGAACAAGGTCAGTTACTTACAATTCCATTTGCCCATGAGTATGGCAATTATTATGTTGACTCGGATACTGCCCAACTCTTAAAAGAGACGAACAGAATTGTATTTACATATGAAGATGGAAATGCGGATGGCAGTGTGGAAGAAATTGCCGGTGTGTTGAATGAAAGAGGCAATGTCCTTGGGATGATGCCGCTACCTGAACGGGCGGTCGAAGAAATTATCGGTGGAACGGACGGATTGCCTTTATTCCAATCAATCTTGAAGAACTGGAGTGAGAACAATGTCAGCCATGCATGAACCTACAGCTCAGCAAATCAAAGATGAAAAATTATACCTTCAAATGGGGATGACCGATGAGGAGTTCGAACGTGCGGTTGGCATGATTGGACGTCTTCCAAATTACACGGAAACAGGTTTGTTCTCTGCTATGTGGTCTGAGCATTGTTCATATAAAAGCTCGAAGCCGGTATTGCGCAAATTCCCGACAGAAGGGGCACGTGTCTTGCAAGGTCCTGGGGAAGGTGCAGGAATCGTCGATATCGGGGATAATCAGGCGGCAGTATTCAAAATGGAATCGCATAACTCCCCTTCAGCAATCGAGCCATTCATCGGCGCAGCGACTGGTGCTGGCGGAATCATTCGTGACGTTTTCTCGATGGGTGCCCGTCCGGTTGCACTCGTCAACTCGATGCGTTTCGGTGATTTGTCTGATGCACGTGATCGTTATTTATTTGAACAGGCGGTTGCGGGGATTGCAAGCTATGGGAATACAATCGGGATTCCGACAGTGGCTGGGGAAGTGCAGTTTGATAATAGCTATTCGAAGCGCCCGCTTGTCAATGCGATGGCTGTTGGTTTATTGAATCATGAGGATATCCAGAAAGGTATCGCTTCTGGTGTCGGCAATACAGTATTGTATGTCGGTGCGAAAACGGGGCGTGATGGAATCCATGGTGCGACGATGTCTTCGTCCGAGGTTGCTGTTGAGAAGAAGCGGAACTTCCAGTAATGCAGGCGGGAGATCCTTATCTTGAAAAGTTGCTGATGGAAGCATGTCTTGAGCTTGTTAAATCTGATGCGTTAATCGGAATCCAAGACATGGGTGCCGCTGGTCTTACTTCATCTTCAGCGGAAATGGCTTCGAAAGCGGGATATGGCGTGGAATTAAATTTGGATCTTGTTCCGCAACGTGAAGAAGGAATGACAGCTTATGAAATGATGCTTTCCGAATCACAGGAGCGCATGCTTGTTGTTGTAAAGCATGGCCGTGAAGATGAAATCATCGATCTATGTAAGAAGTATGGTCTTGAAGCGGTAGCAATCGGTAAAGTAACAGACGATAAAATGCTTCGTCTTGTTCATAAAGGTGAGGTTGTAGCGGAAATTTCAGCGGATATCCTTGCTGAAGATGCACCGGTTTATCATAAAGTTTCCGAGGAGCCTGCGTATTTCCGTGAGTTCCAGCGAATCGAGAATACTGAACCGGCAGTCGAAGATTTAAAAGCGACGTTGACGGCATTGTTGCAGCGTCCAACGATTGCTTCGAAGGAATGGGTTTATAATCAATTCGATTCCCAAGCACGCTCAAATACAGTCGTTGCACCAGGTTCTTCTGCAGGAGTCATCCGTGTGCAAGGAACGAATAAGGGACTTGCGATGACGGCAGATTGCAACTCACGCTATATCTATCTTGACCCGGAAACGGGCGGAAAGATTGCTGTTGCTGAAGGAGCACGGAATCTTGTCTGCTCAGGTGCAGAGCCAATTGCAGCGACAGATTGCCTAAATTTCGGCAGCCCGGATAAGCCGGAAGTATTCTGGCAAATTGAGAAATCCGCAGATGGCATTTCTGAAGCTTGTCGTACATTGAATGCGCCAATTATCGGAGGTAACGTATCGATGTCGAATGAAGTGAATGGCGTACCAGTTTACCCAACGCCGACAATGGGCTTGGTCGGAATCGTTCATGATCTTCAGCAAGTGACGACAACTGAGTTCAAGCAAGCAGGCGACGCAATTTATTTGATTGGTGAGACGGCAACTGAATTTGGTGGTAGCGAGCTTCAGCAAATGGTGGAAGGCAAGATTTTCGGTAAGGTTCCTGCTATTGATCTTGAAGTGGAATCTGCACGCCAAAAAGCATTGCTAAAAGCGATTCAAAGCAAGTTAGTCCAATCGGCTACAGACTTGTCTGAAGGTGGCTTTGCAATTGCTCTTTGTGAGAAGGCGTTCGATGCAGATGGACTTGGTGCTGAAGTGACTATTTCAGGTTCAGCGGTAACTGCTTTATTCAGCGAAACACAATCTCGGTTCCTTGTAACAGTAAAAGAAGAGCTTACGACTGCTTTTGATGCACTTGTACAAGATGCAGTGAAAATCGGTACGGTTACAAATGAAGAGAAAATCGTCATAAAAGGCGATAACAATACTGTTTTAATTGACGGGACGGTGGAAGAATTCCGTTCTGCTTGGAAAGGGGCAATTCCATGCTTGCTGAACTCAGAGGCCTAAACGAGGAATGTGGCGTATTCGGCATTTGGGGCCATGAAGAGGCGTCACAACTCACGTATTACGGCTTGCATGCGTTACAGCATCGCGGGCAGGAAGGTGCCGGGATTGCGACGAAGAATGGTAAAGGGTTGTTAGTGAAGAAAGGCGAAGGCCTTGTTAATGAAGTGTTTTCCGGTGACTCACTTAAAGGATTGACAGGTAATAGCGCAATTGGGCAAGTTAGGTACACGACTGAAGATGGAAGGGGAGCGGAGAATGTGCAGCCGCTCGTCTTCCGTTCTACGACGGGCAGCATGGCGATTGCGCATAACGGGAACTTGATCAATGCGCAGGAATTAAAAGAAAGCCTCGAAAAGCAAGGGAGCATTTTTCAAACGACTTCCGATACGGAAGTGCTGGCGCATTTAATCAAAAAGAGTGCCGGAGGAGCGTTAACACAGCGGGATCGTGTGAAAAAGGCGCTTTCGATGTTAAAAGGAGCCTTCGCATTCGTATTGTTGACGGAAGAAGGGCTAATGGTCGCACAGGATCCAAATGCAATGCGGCCGCTATCTCTCGGGAAGTTGGGAGATGCGTGGGTAGTTGCATCCGAGACTTGTGCGTTTGATTTGATTGGCGCAGAAACGATTCGGTCGGTAGAGCCTGGTGAATTGATCATTATTAATAATAAAGGCTTGCAATCTGATCGATTTGCCGAGGCGGGAGATCGTGCGATGTGTTCAATGGAATATGTCTATTTTTCGAGACCCGATTCAGATATCGACGGCATTAATATCCATATGGCACGGAAACGATGTGGGAAACAACTCGCAAAGGAAGTTCAGATCGAAGCGGACGTCGTTACGGGCGTTCCCGATTCAAGTATTTCGGCGGCTATCGGATTCTCCGAGGAAAGCGGAATTCCTTATGAATTAGGATTGATTAAAAATAGATATGTCGGCAGAACATTCATCCAACCGACACAGGCGATGCGTAGAGAGGCGTAAAGCTAAAGCTTTCGCCGGTACAACAAGTTGTCGCAGGAAAACGAGTCGTCATGGTGGATGATTCGATAGTCCGAGGGACGACGTCGAAACGGATTGTCAAAATGTTAAGGGATGCAGGGGCAACGGAAGTACATGTCGTTATTGCAGCACCTCCATTGGTCAGTCCTTGCTTTTATGGCGTAGACATCAGTACGGATTCGGACTTGATAGCAACCGGGCGTTCTGTCGAGGAAGTCCGTGACTTGATTGCTGCTGATTCGCTGACGTTCCTTTCAGCGGAAGGAATGTTAAAGGCAATCGGTAGATCTCCTGAAATGAAGAACTGCGGACAATGCCTCGCTTGTTTTACAGGCGAATACCCGACGGAGATTTATGCGGACACAGTATTGCCGCATGAAAAAGAACTTTCGCGATAAGAAGTGAGTGCGCGCTAAATTCTCGTTTGCTTCGGGAAAGTTCTTATTACTCATTTATTTTAAAACAGCTGCATTCATTTACGAAAAAAAGCACATTCATTCTCAAAGGAGGACATTCCATGTCAAAGGCGTATGAAAAGGCGGGAGTCAATATTGAAGCGGGCTACGAATCGGTGGAACGCATGAAATCACATGTCGCACGCACGGCACGTAAGGGTGTCGCAGGAGCGTTTGGCGGTTTCGGAGGGATGTTCGATCTTTCGGAACTTAACTATAAAGAGCCGGTTTTAATTTCCGGAACAGATGGCGTCGGTACAAAATTGAAATTGGCGTTTCTTGCGGATAAGCATGACACAATCGGTATCGACTGCGTCGCGATGTGTGTGAACGATATTGTCGCGCAAGGGGCAGAACCACTATACTTCTTGGATTATATCGCACTTGGCAAGGCCGTTCCTGAGAAAGTCGAAGCGATTGTCAAAGGAATTGCGGACGGTTGCGTGCAGTCGGGAGCAGCGTTGATCGGCGGAGAGACGGCTGAAATGCCAGGACTTTACTATGTCGAGGAATATGATTTAGCAGGATTTGCAGTAGGTGCTTGCGAAAAAAGTAAAGTCGTAACCGGTGAAAAAGTGGCTGAAGGGGATGTTCTTGTCGGAATCTCTTCAAGCGGCATCCATTCAAATGGTTTTTCACTGTTCGAAAAATCGTTTTAGAAGATCAAGGATATGCGATTGACGACTATATTGCTGGCTTTGAGGAACTTGGAAAGGTAGGACAGGCATTGCTTGAACCTACAAAGATTTATGCAAAGCCAGTCATGCAAATTCACGAAGAACTTGACGTCCATTCAATGGGCCATATAACGGGTGGAGGTTTCTATGAAAATCTTCCAAGAATGTTTGGGGAAGGCTTTGGAGTGGAGATCAATCTTGGGTCATGGCCTGTACTCCCAGTTTTCAAAATGCTGAAAGCAAAAGGCGAACTGTCTGATAAAGATCTGTATAGCGTTTTCAATATGGGTATCGGGTTTGTCATCGCCCTTCCGGCGGATCAGGCGAAGCGTGCAATCCAGATTGCGGCTGAGCACAATGAAGAAGCGTTTGAAATTGGTCATGTCGTTCGCGGAACGGGAGTCATATTCAACGGGGACCATGACGGGAGTCTTGCAGAATGACTGGTAAAACAAAGATAGCTATTTTCGCATCCGGTAGCGGTAGCAATTTTGCTGCACTTGAGATTGCATGCCGTGAAGGGGAATTGGATGCGGAAATCGTACTAGTCATGACTGATAAACCCGCTTCCTTCGTTGTAGAACGGGCGAGGCAAGCGGATATACGGGCTGTCGCTTTGGAGCAGAATGCATTCCCTTCAAAGCGAGAATTTGAAGAAGCCCTTATAGCCATTTTACAAGAAGCGGGCGTTGAATGGATTGTGCTGGCAGGTTATATGAGGCTGATTGGCCCAACATTGCTTGACGCTTATCCTTCACGTATTGTCAATATCCATCCCTCTTTGCTGCCGTCATTCCCGGGTAAGGACGCTATCGGTCAAGCGATTGCACACGGTGTAAAAGTGACCGGGGTCACCGTCCATCTTGTAGATGAAGGAATGGATACCGGCCCAATTTTGGCGCAAGCCGCAGTCCGGGTAGTGGAAGGTAATCCTGAAATGACCGCGCAAGCAATACATGCCGTTGAACACGTCATCTATAAAGAGGCGTTACAGTCATTGTTCACCAGTGAAATGAAGTGTAAAGCTTGAATTCACTTGCAACAGTTTATTATAAAAATCGGAGGTAACCACTCGTGAAAAAACGTGCATTACTCAGTGTTTCAGACAAAAGCGGTATATTGGAATTCGCCCAAGCGCTTGAGAAACTCGATTATGAAATTCTATCAACAGGCGGGACGATGAAGCATCTGAAAGAAAACGGAGTCGCAGTAACAGCAGTCGACGAAGTGACGGGCTTCCCTGAAATCATGGAAGGTCGTGTGAAAACACTTAATCCGATGATTCACGGCGGTCTCCTTGCAAAACAAGACGATCCAACACATCAAGCTCAGATGATCGAACACGGCATCGAGCCGATCCATATCGTTTGTGTCAATCTTTATCCATTCAAAGAAACGATTTCCAAACCTAACGTTTCTGTCGAAGACGCTATCGAAAACATTGATATTGGCGGTCCAGCGATGCTTCGTGCGTCCGCAAAAAACCATGCTTACGTTACCGTAATTGTTGACGCGGCTGACTATGCACAAGTCCTTGAAGAGCTAAACGAAGAAGGACAGACGACTCTTGCAACACGCCGTCGTCTTGCAGCGAAAGTGTTCCGTCATACAGCAGCTTACGATGCACTCATTTCAGGCTATTTAACAGACCTATCAGAAGAAAAATTCCCTGAACAAATCACATTTACATATGAATTAAAACAGCCACTACGCTACGGGGAAAACCCGCATCAAAAGGCGGCGTTTTACAGCCGTCCGCTTGGATCGGACTTCTCCATCGCAAATGCGGAGCAATTACACGGTAAAGAGCTTTCTTACAATAATATTCAGGATGCCAATGCAGCCATCCAAATCGTGAAGGAATTCCAGCAACCTGCGGCAGTCGCTGTGAAGCATATGAATCCTTGCGGAGTAGGTGTTGGTGATACGATTTCGGAGGCTTTCAATAAAGCATACGAAGCCGACCCGGTTTCCATCTTTGGAGGAATCATCGCATTAAATCGTGAAGTCGATGCGGCAACAGCTGAACAGCTTTCTGGAATTTTCCTTGAAATCATTATTGCACCGTCATTCACGGAGGAAGCAAACACATTATTAACGAAGAAGAAAAACATCAGACTTTTGACAATCCCGTTCGGACAACAGATAAAGGATTCTTGGAATACGGTATCTGTTGAAGGTGGTTTACTCATACAGGAGCCGGATACATTCGGATTCGAAAATGCAGACATCCGCATTGCAACGGACCGTGAACCGACAGAAGCGGAATGGGAAGCGCTCAAACTCGGTTGGGCAGTCGTCAAGCATGTGAAATCCAATGCGATTGTTGTTTCGGATGCACAAAGAACGCTTGGCGTTGGAGCAGGGCAAATGAACCGCGTCGGAGCTGCGAATATCGCATTAACGCAAGCAGGCGAACGTGCAAATGGCGCAGCACTTGCATCGGACACGTTCTTCCCAATGGACGATACTGTGGAAGCTGCCGCCAAAGCGGGTATTACAGCAATCATTCAGCCTGGTGGATCCGTGAAAGACGAAGATTCTATTAAAAAGGCAAATGAATACGGCATTGCAATGGTGTTCACAGGCGTACGTCATTTCAAACATTGATCGAAGGAGAAGATACAGATGAAAGTACTTGTCATCGGCAGTGGAGGCCGGGAGCACGCAATCGCCCGCCAATTCAAAAACTCGGCATCGGTGTCGGAAGTGTTCGTCGCGCCGGGCAATGACGGCATGGAAAAGGATGCTGTCTGTGTACAGATTGCGGCAACCGATTTCATAGCGCTTGCTTCTTTCGCGAAAGAGCGCCAGATCGACTTGACATTTGTCGGACCTGAACAGCCATTGGCGGAGGGTATTGTCGACTACTTCACAGAACAAGGGCTTAGGATTTTTGGGCCGACAAAGGCTGCCGCTCAAATTGAAGGCAGCAAGTCCTTTGCGAAGGATCTGATGAAAAAGTACGGTATCCCAACGGCGGCTTATGGGACGTTCACGGATGCAGATGAAGCGAAGGCGTTCATCCAGCAGCAAGGTGCACCAATCGTCGTAAAGGCAGATGGGCTCGCTGCAGGGAAAGGCGTCATTGTCGCAATGACTATCGAAGAAGCAATCGAAGCGGTTGACGATATGATTGGCAATCAACGGTTCGGTGATTCCTCATCCCGCGTAGTCATCGAGGAATTCCTTGACGGGGAAGAGTTCTCGTATATGTCATTTGTGCATGAAGGGCAAATCTACCCAATGGTCATCGCGCAGGATCATAAGCGCGCGTATGACGGCGATAAAGGGCCGAACACGGGCGGTATGGGTGCATACTCCCCTGTACCTCAAATTCCCGAGGCTGTCATTATAGAGGCATACGAGAAGGTCGTCGTTCCGACCGTGCGCGCGATGACGGAGGAAGGCGTTTCGTTCACTGGAATTCTTTACGCAGGACTCATCTTGACGAATGAAGGCCCGAAAGTGATCGAGTTCAACGCCCGTTTCGGCGATCCTGAGACACAGGTCGTCCTGCCAAGGATGGCATCCGATTTCGGTGAATTCATGATGGCACTTATGAATGAAAAGCCGTTTTTATTGGAATGGCATGAAGAAGCAATGCTCGGCGTAGTGTTGGCATCGGACGGCTATCCGGGGATGTCGTTAATGGAGCAAAATTGCCTAATCTTGCACTACTAAAAGGGCTTGACGTTTTCCACGCAGGCACAAAAGCGCAAGGAAATCATTTCATCGGCAATGGCGGCCGCGTCCTTTTAGTTACTGCAAAAGCCGGAACCTTGAAAGAGGCGCAAGCAAAAGTGTATGACGGATTGAATCAAGTCGAATGGAATGGTTTCTTCTATCGTACAGATATCGGCTGGCGCACATTACAAAGTAAATAAAAACAGACCACACATATTGATGTGTGGTCTGTTTCTTTCGATTAGACTTGCTTCGCTTGTGCAAGCCGTTCTTCGTAACGGCTTTCGGTTTTTAATATTACTCAACTGCACCGGTGCCCTTTAACTTGACCTTCACTGTGACGTTAAATTTGATGTCAGGATAAATCCGATTCCATTCATCCATCGTATCCTTATGCGATAATCTTGTCGCCCGATATCGCAAGCCAAACCCGAACGGATCAACATTTTTTTCTTGGAATTTTGTCAATAATTCCACGGTTTGCTTTTTTATATGTTCAGCTGCTAATTTATCGTATTTCCCTAAATTCATGCCGTTCAAACGGTGCTTGGATTCGCCGATGTAACCTACTGTTGTGATTTTCATATCGATCCGAGGCTCACCCTCGTTCAGGATAAGTTTATATTTAACTCTCACTTCATAGATTTTTAATACGAAGGAGTGATTTACTTCCTTAACATTATAACTGAATCCGGAAGCGCTGTTCGCAATTGAGTTGAAATACTTTGTTTCTTCGGACGTCAATTCCATGGGTTCTTCTCCCCGTTTAATAACAATCGATTTTTCGACTTTAAATTCCTGATTTTCCTCGTCAATATCGATGATCGGCAAAACGGCATCAATCCCTTTACCTAACACTTCCCGTCGGAATTCAAATAGAAATGTCGTCAAGATGTTGGGGCTTTTGTACCCGTATTGTCAAAAAAATTATATAAAGAAATCGATGCAGGTGCTTCAATTGCCGGTTCGAAGGAAAGGACTTTTTCTGACGTGTTTGCGGCAACAGCGACGAAGCAAATCATCTGAATATCTCCGCGCCTTGTGAAAAAGTCCATGAATGAAGCCAAATCCTTACTAAGTAATTCTTTGTTCAAAATAATGATCCGGTTATGCGTTAAGTCCAATAGTTTGTCGGTGCGTGTTTCCATTTCAGCTACGGCTAACGCAATTGAATCGGCATCATGTGATAAATAAGCGTAGGTGGGAGTTGTTGCCTGTTTGACATTTCCGATTGGTTTTGCCAATTTCAATGTCACTCTGTACCCGTCTTTTACCTTTTCAGAAGGATCAATCCCGATTCCTACGACGAAGATCCTTTTGTCGATGTCTTTGAATGCACATCCCGCTTGTAGAAGCACCATAAGAAAAAGGACAGCTGCAATGCCCCCTTTTATTATTTTTTGCTTTTCCGCCATTTGGATGCAGCTCCTTTTCGTGCCGAAAGTAGACAAAAGATTAGCAAAGTGAGCAAGGCTGGGGTGAAGTAGTTGTCAAACATCGAGACATACTTGAATAGGCCATCTGTCGTAATCTTTACTACTACGGTCATCGCAACAGCCCAAAATATGACGATCAATAATGGAGAAGTTAAATTGAAAGATTTCCATTTGAACCGTTCAGAATAAAGAACACTCGAAAGCAACTGGATGGAAACATGCCAATGCATGATGATACTAACGACACCAAGCGCCAAAAAAGAGCCAATGAATAGAAAGACGATTCGTTCGATGACCCCGAATTTCATCCGTATTGAATCACTCGTCATAATCCATGGAAACATAGTATTCTTTATGGCGTCGTACCCCGTGAAGCCAATCGGAAGGAAATAAGTCGTCGCAAGGACATATGCTAAGAAGAATCCGAGAAGGGTTATTCCTTTGCCTGTCGGCTTTTTCAGTTGCGTGAAAACCCGATTAAAAATGACTAAGTTCGCGGTCCCTACGACTATAAAGAGGGAAGACGTAAAAGCTCCGTAATCCGGTAGATGATTAATTTCCATAAGTGCGACACGCACATAATCCCAGTTTAGATCGCGACTAAAATACCCTTTCATTTGAATAAATACAATAAAAGGGACAACAACGACAAAAATAATTTCACTCATATATAAGATGTTATGTGCTTTCATGAATACGCCAAATGTGACAACAATTACAAACGTCAACACAATCGTATAAAGCGACATAGCAGGAGTCAGAAACCTAATAATGATAATTGTATAAATAGTAAGTGTAAATAGACCAGCGGTATACCAGGCTAGCCCAAAAAAAGGAGGATCGGTTTTGCAAACCATTTAGGAGCATACGCTTCCAAGATTTCGGGCAAGCCAAGTCCCGGGAAGTGACTGAATAGACTTACAAGAATATACGTCATTACAATCCCTATAATCAGTGCGAGAACTAACGAAAGAATTGTCCCACTACCGCTTCCAGAGATTAGAATTCTTGGTGTTAAGGAAACCATACTCGTCATCATATTAATCAAAATTAAGTAGAATATGAACCGGCTCATTTATTGCCCGCCTTCAATTCATCGTTTTTACCAATCCAAGGAATTCGCAAATAAGGTACGCCCAAACTTTCTTTATTAACCAATAGCATAATAATTCCCAGAAAGCCGATCAGCAGACCGACCATTCCGAATAAGGAACTGTAAATTAGTAATAATACACGAACGACCCGCATCGTAAAACTCATTTCGTTGACAGGAATGACGAATGTGGCAATCGCCATTGCAGAAATGATAATGATCATAATTGTAGACGTGAGAGCTGCTTCTGTTGCCGCCGTCCCTAAGATTAGTCCGCCGACGGTAGTTGCAGTCCCACTGACGGCTTTCGGCAGCCGCATGCTCGCCTCCGTCAACAATTCCATGAATAGGAGCATGAAAAAGACTTCAATGAATGATGGATACGGAACACCAATCCTGCTACCCGCAACTGTAAGGGCAAGTTCGATTCGAAGGATATTCGGGTTATAGGATGTCATTGCCACATATAAACCGGGAAGTAAAATACATATGAACAAACCTATATATCTTAATAGTATCGTCATCGTTGATAAGAGAGAGACGTGGTAATTGTCTTCCATCGATGACATGAAGTCGAAAAAGATAACGGGAGCAATGATGACATTCGGACTCCCATCAATGGCAATGATGACTTTACCGCCGACCAGATTATAGACGATCCGATCGGGCCGTTCGGTAACTAACGTTGTTGGAAAGAGCGTCCATCTGCTTTTGTTAAGGAAATGCTGGAGCTCGCCAGCGGATTGTAATAACGGAGTTTGCAGATCTTTAATCTGTTCTTTTAATTTTTTTAGAACTTCCTGATCGACCAAATCAATGTCATAAAGTAAAGCGACGGCACGTTTAGACTGATCATCCGTTACAATCTCTTCAACCTTCAAGGAGGATTTATGGTACCGTTGCCTAATTAAATTGATGGTCGTACCGATGTCCTCGCTTAACCCTTTTTGCGGTCCAAGGACTGTCGGCTCAATAGTCGTATCCTGCACTTCATTGTTCTTGATGAGGCGGATATCAAGTAAAAAAGTTTGATCACGTATAATAATCAAAACGCACCCTGAACTGATCTTGGTAAGCAGTTTATCTTTATCGGGCACATCTGTTCGATTTGGCAAGGAATGGATATAGGATGTAAAGCTTTCTTCAGAAGCCATTTCAAAAAAAGGCCGGATAACAGTCTGATGGATTTTATCGCCATCAGCCACTGATCTCAAATAGAAGAGGAACGCACATTCACCTTTCATTTGCAGTGGAGTTTGAACGACGTCGCCTGACGGATTGAACATTTTAGACAATGTGTTCACTATAGGAGGTGTTTTGGGTGCCCCAGTAGTTCCTGGCTTTTCATTCATCTCCAACTCTCCCTTCATCTGGAGCATAGAAAAAAAGTTTGCCCTTAGCGTCCCCACAATTAAGGAAATGATACACGGACGCATGACGACTGAAATTTCATGCAAATGATGCGAAACATCTATATTTCAAATGGATGCTATGCTACGATAAAAATATATAGATATATAGAATTCTCTTCAAAAGGGGTTTATTGAAATGTGGGACCAACGTGAAATTCAGCAGCAACTTGGGGTTATCAACGGAAAATTAGCGCCGGACCTCATCATTCAAAATGCGACGTACCTTCATTCCATCTTCAAAAAATGGGTGACGGGTAATATTTGGATCAAAGGAGATCGGATTGTCTATGCAGGTGACAGGATGCCAGCAATTACAGAAGGAACTGAAATCGTAGACGCTACGAATAAAAAAATCGTTCCTGGCTATATCGAACCGCATGTTCATCCTTTCCAGCTATATAATCCAGAAACATTCGCAGAGTATGCGGGGCGACTTGGAACGACGACGTTCCTATCGGATAATTTGACGTTTTTCTTGCTCTTAGGCAATGAAAAAGCTTTCAAAGTGCTTGAACAGTTGCGCGAACTGCCATTCTCATTCTACTGGTGGGCGAGATTTGATTCGCAAACAGTTTTACAAGATGAAAAGGAAGTGTTCAACCAGGAGAGAATCGCCGAATGGTTGAAACGTGATGATGTCTTAATGGGCGGTGAATTGACGGGATGGCCACGTCTCATGAATGGTGATCCGGATATAACCGCTTCACTTATTGCGGCAAAAAAAGCCGGAAAAAAAATCGAAGGACATTTCCCAGGGTCCTCAGAAAGAACGCTTGCGAGGATGAAACTTTTAGGCGTCGATGGTGATCACGAAGCGATGACTGTTGAGGAGGTTGAAGCTCGCCTGCAGCAAGGGTTTGCGGTGACGCTTCGCCATTCATCCATTCGCCGGATTTGCCGCAACTTTTAAATGGGATCCTTGAAAAGGGTCATGATGTGTTCGATCATCTCATGATGACAACGGATGGCTCGACACCTTCATTCCACATGGATGGTGTCATGGATAAATGCATTCAAGTAGCGCTCGACGCTGGCGTTAACCCAATCGATGCTTATTTAATGGCTTCCTATAATATCGCGCGCTATTATGATATCACCGATTTGCATGGTGTGATTGCGACGGGAAGATATGCGACGCTCAATTTCCTAAAGGAGGACAAGAACCCGGTTCCAACTGACGTTCTCTCTAAAGGCAAGTGGCTGAAGCGTAACAATGAACCTACTGAGTCATTCGAGAATGTCGATTGGTCTGCGATTCCAGATTTCAAATTGGACTTCGACTTAGGCGAAAAGGATTTCGAATTTAGTCATTCAGTAGGTATTAACATGGTGAATGACGTCATTACAAAACCATATGAAGTGACAATTGACCTTTCGGTGGACAGATTGTCAGATGAACACGACGAGAGCTTCCTTATGCTCATCGATCGGAATGGAAAGTGGCGAGTCAATACGGTTATTAAAGGATTCGCAGATCATGTTCAAGGATTTGCTTCCTCCTATTCGAATACAGGGGATATCATTTTGATTGGAAAAGATAAGCGAGAAATGTTCCGTGCATTCCGTGAAATGAAACAGATGCGGGGCGGAATGGTGTTGCATGAAGACGGAAAGATTGCAGCGTCAATCCCACTTCCAATCAGTGGAGGATTGTCAGCGGAAAACGTCGAAGTACTAATTGAACAGGAACTGAAATTGAAAAAAGCACTCTTGGAACGGGGATATAAACATGGTGATGCCGTTTATACCTTCTTATTTTTACAATCAACACATTTGCCATATGTACGGGCAACTCAAATAGGGCTTTATAATGTCATGAAGAACGAAGTAATCATTCCATCGAAGGAAAGATAGGAGGAAGTAATGAAGGGGAATATGAGGGGATGGCTTATAGGAATGGCCATTTTGTTGCTGTTGTTGTCAGCGTGTTCGAAAGATGAAAAGGTGGGCGCAGAAGAAAAAAATCCAGAGCCCACGGAGAATGATGAAGTTGAAGAAGTAGTCGAAAAACTGAAGATGAGGATGAAGTGAACGGATCGCTGCGTTTTCAATCGCCGTTCATAGGTGCGTTAACGGAGGATGAAAATTGGGCCAGACCTGTTCTTGCAACAATCAACAACCACCCGGCGGCCGACCCCAATCGGGAATCAGCCAGGCAGATGTCGTATATGAATTCCTTGCTGAAGGGAATATGACACGCTTCTTGGCATTATTCCAAAGTGAACTTCCGGAAACGGTGGGGCCAATCCGAAGTGCTCGGGATTATTTTGTTTATTTGTCAAAAGGGATGGACGCGTTTTACGTTGCACACGGTTATAGTCCGGATGCAAAAGCTTTATTGGACAGAAAGTATGTCGATCATATAAATGGCATGCAATATGACGGAACTTTATTCAAAAGATCATCGGACAGAAAAGCACCACATAACTCCTATATTAGCGGAGAGAATATCAAAGCCGCTATGGAAAAAACAAATTCATCTACTGAAATCGTGAAGGTACCTGAGTTCGCCTTCCATGATTCCGTCGAGGATGCACGAGTAGGGGATATTGCAACAATGATCGACATTCGTTTCAGTTCGGATAAAAATTTCATATCCACATTCTCATATGATCCGGAAAATGCAACGTATGACCGGATGGTAAATGGCATCAAAACAATTGATAAATTGAATGACACGCCAGTTGGAGTTTCCAATATCCTCGTTCTTGAGGCAGGCCACCGCACAATCGATAGTGTAGGCAGACTGGCCGTCGATATTGAAAGTGGCGGAAAAGCAATTCTGTTCCAGGCGGGTATTGCCAAAGAATTGGAATGGAAGAATATTGACGGTTTTTTAGTGCCTGTTGAGAATGGCGAGTTAGCTAAATTAGTTCCAGGAAGAACATGGGTCCATATTGTTCCAACTTCGGGAATCTCAAAATCAGTCACTTATACTCCTTGAACGAACGATAGGAAATAGGGGGGAAACTTGCATGCAAATAAATAAAATCCGAAGTGAGCAGACAGACAAGCTATTCAAAGCCATATTGGAGTTGAAGGATCTCGAGGAATGCTATATGTTTTTTGATGATCTATCCACAATGAGCGAATTGCAATCGATGGCTCAGCGGTTAGAAGTGGCTCATGCATTGAAACAGAAAAAGACATACGATCGAATCCAAAACGAAACCGGAGCAAGTACAGCAACAATTTCACGCGTCAGGCGTTGTGTTGACTACGGTTCGGGGGGCTATAACACTGTGTTGAACCGCCTCTACCCGGAGCTCATCGAAAATAGCGATAAGAAGTGAACAGGCGGAGAAACGTTCCGCCTGTTTTTTTGGTATACTGTGGGATAGAAGATGACAACGTAATTTGATGGATTAGGTGGTAAAACAATGGATTATAGACAATGGCGCCACGCCTTTAAAGTGGACCCTGCTAAAACTTTGACGGATGATGAAATCGAAAGACTTGCTGAATCTGGAACGGATGGCATTATCGTAGGTGGAACGGACGGAGTAACACTCGAAAATGTCCTCGATCTATTGGTACGCATACGGAGATACTCCGTACCGGTCGCGCTTGAAGTGTCAACGGTCGAATCCGTAACGCCTGGCTTTGATTATTATTTCATCCCGACAGTCCTTAACTCAACAAAGACAGAATGGGTGAATGGCATCCATCACAAAGCCCTTAAGGAATACGGTCATATGATGAATTGGGATGAGGTCATAACAGAAGGCTATTGCATTCTGAACACCGATTGCAAAGCGGCCAAGCTGACAGGTGTACAAGAAGTCCCAGACGAAGAAGATGTCATTGCATATGCACGCATGGCAGAGCATCTCTTTAACTTGCCAGTATTCTACCTCGAATATAGCGGCACTTACGGAGACAAAGAAATTGTCAAAGCCGCCGCCCGTGTATTAGAAAAAACACAACTATTCTACGGTGGAGGTGTCCGTTGCGCAAAAGACGCCAAAGAAATGGCCTCCATAGCCCAAACAGTCATAGTAGGCAACATCATCTATGAAGACATGAAAGCTGCTTTGTCCACTGTAGAAGCAGTGAAAACTGTACCTTTAATATAAGATCTAAATATTTTTAAGAAGCTCCGTTGATTGAAGCGTAGGGCGGCGACTCCTGCGGGAAAAGCGTCAGCAGAAGACCCCGCAACGAAGCGAAGCGTAGTGAGGAGGCTGAAGCGACGCCCGCGGAAAGCGTCCGCCGAAGCGGAAATCAACAGTGTTATTTATCTTTCGATAATGTATAATAAAGAACAAACGTTCCACGAAAGGCGGGATTACTTTTGAATGAAATAGCAGCAGACTTGCTTGTCGGCATGAACCCGGAACAAGCCCGCGCAGTAAAAAAAACCGAAGGCCCACTCCTCATCATGGCAGGCGCAGGCTCAGGTAAAACAAGGGTACTTACACATCGCATCGCCTATCTGATTGTCGAAAAAAATGTCTACCCTTCAAATATATTAGCCATCACATTTACAAACAAAGCAGCAAGAGAAATGCGTAATCGGATCGACGGTCTACTTGGACCCGGAACAGGCGAGCGGATGTGGGTATCCACATTCCACTCAATGTGTGTTCGTATCCTTCGAAGAGACATCGATCGGATTGGGATCGCAAAAAGCTTTTCTATCCTTGATGGATCGGACCAATTGACTGTCATTAAAAACGTGCTGAAGGAACGGAATATTGATCCTAAACAATATGACCCACGCGCAATGCTTGGCGCAATCAGTTCGGCAAAAAATGAATGCATCGATGCGGAAAACTTTAAGGGACAGATCAATCCGCATAACCCATATGAAAAGACAATTGCAACTGTCTATGAAGGGTATACGAAGAAACTTCGTCAAAACCAATCACTCGATTTTGACGACCTCATCATGATGACTCTCAAACTATTCGAACGCGTACCGGAAGTCCTCGAATTTTATCAAAATAAATTCCAATATATCCATGTTGATGAGTACCAAGACACGAATAATGCCCAATACAGACTCGTAATATGTTGGCATCGAAATTCAGAAATCTATGCGTTGTCGGTGACTCAGACCAGTCTATCTATAGATGGCGTGGTGCCGATATTGGAAATATTCTTTCATTCGAAAAAGATTATAAAGACGCAACAGTCATCTTGCTTGAGCAAAATTATCGATCGACCAAAAACATCCTGCGAGCAGCAAACGATGTTATCCAAAACAACCGTAGTCGTTACGATAAGAAATTGCGGACAGATAACGCAGAAGGCGATTCAATTACCGTCTACAAGGCTTCTGACGAGCGGGATGAATCCCAATTTATCGTACAAAGAATCATCGAGCTGAAGGAAAGCGAAAATCTAACGCTTGATCAGTTCGCAATACTGTACAGAACGAACGCGCAATCCCGTATGATTGAGGAATATCTTGTGAAATCCAATTTGGATTACACGATTGTCGGAGGCACAAAGTTCTATGATCGAAAAGAGATTAAGGATTTATTGGCTTATTTAAAACTGATTGCGAATAACGATGATGACCTGGCGCTTGCAAGGATTATCAATGAACCGAAACGGAGCATTGGTGCTACATCTTTCGACAGAATGGCACAATTTGCGATTGAGAATGACCGTTCAATTTTCGACGCCTTACAGGAAGTGCATTTCATGGGGCTGACAGCAAGAGCGGCAAATGAAGCAGTGAAGTTCAGAGATATGATCCACGGATTCACACAAATGCAGGAGTTCTTGCCGATCACTGAGTTAGTTGAACAAGTGTTAGAAAAGACAGGCTATCGGGAAATGCTTATACGTGAAAAAACGATTGAATCGGAAAGCCGATTGGAAAATATCGAGGAATTCCTTTCCGTTACGGAGGCATTTGAAAAAAGAGCAGAGGAAGATGAGGGAGACCGCTCTCTCGTTGCATTCCTGACAGATCTTGCGCTTATTGCGGACATCGATTCATTGGATAAAGAAGAGAACCAAACATCCGAAAAAATCGTCCTTATGACGATGCATGCCGCAAAAGGACTTGAATTTTCAGTCGTCTTTGTAATCGGGATGGAAGAGAATATATTCCCTCACTCAAGATCCATAGGGGACGACGAAGAAATGGAAGAGGAACGCAGACTTGCGTATGTCGCAATAACGAGGGCGGAGCGTATGCTTTACTTAACTTGCGCCTCCTACAGGACGTTGTTTGGACGCTCAAGTTATAATAATCCATCACGTTTCATTGCTGAAATTTCAGATGATATCATTGAAGTGACATCGAATAACAATCAAGGCTTTTCATTTGGCGGGTATAGAAGAACAGAAGTGCCTGTTCGAACTGCAGTCAAAAAGCCGAAATATCAATCGAGCGGTGGAGAGAAGATGGGCTGGAGAGCGGGCGACAAGGCGACCCACAAAACTTGGGGAACTGGCATGGTCGTCAGCGTGAAAGGGAAAGAAGACGATCTTGAACTTGATATCGCATTCCCAGAACCAGTCGGCATCAAGCGGTTACTTGCTAAATTCGCTCCGATAGAAAAAGCGTAGGGAGAGGAAAACATGGACCAAAAAATAAATCGAAATGAAGTTGAAAAACGTGTGCGGGAACTCAATAACCTGCTCAAAGAATATGGACATGCCTATTATGTATTAGATAAGCCGGTTGTCCCTGATTCTGTTTATGATCAACATATGCAGGAACTGTTAGCCATTGAGGCGGAGCATCCAGATTTGATTTTCCCGGACTCTCCATCGCAACGCGTTGGAGGGGAAATCCTTTCTAACTTCAGCAAAGTGGTCCATGAATTTCCGATGCTGAGCCTATCGAATGTGTTTAATGAAGAGGATATTCGTGATTTCGATAGACGGGTACAAGCAGGTGCAGGCCATTCCATCACGTATATTTGTGAATTGAAGATAGACGGACTTGCCGTTTCATTAAAATATGAAAAAGGCAATTTCATTCAAGGGTCGACACGTGGGGACGGAACAATTGGGGAGGACATCACAGCGAACTTGAAGACAATCCACGCGATTCCTTTGAAACTGTCAGAACCTATAACAATCGAAGTCCGCGGTGAGGCATATATGCCGAAAAAATCATTTATAAAATTGAATGAAATGCGTGATGAAAACGGTGAAGAGCCATTCGCAAATCCACGGAATGCTGCGGCGGGATCGTTGCGACAGCTTGATCCGAAAATTGCTGCAAGCCGCAACCTCTCCGTATTCATATACGGAATCGGCGGGGATGGAAGTGCGTATGGACAAGACAGCCATTCGGATTCACTCGATTATCTTGCTACACTTGGATTTAAGACGAATACAGGAAGTAAGCGATGCAGTTCAATTGAAGAAGTGATCGAGTATATTGAATCTTGGCAGGAACGCAGACAGGATCTAGATTATGAAATAGATGGCATCGTCATTAAAGTGGATGGCTATGAAGATCAGGAGCAATTAGGATTCACAGCAAGAAGTCCAAGATGGGCGACTGCTTACAAATTCCCAGCGGAAGAGGTTCATACGAAACTTTTAGATATAGAACTGAGTGTTGGTCGGACAGGCGTTGTCACCCCTACAGCGATTTTGGAACCAGTACGAGTTGCCGGAACGACAGTGGCAAGGGCATCCCTTCATAATGAGGACTTGATCCGTGAAAAGGACATTCGGATCGGCGATGCTGTCATTATTCGTAAAGCAGGGATATTATCCCGGAAGTCGTCAGTGTTCTCCTTGAACAACGGACAGGAATGGAAAAACCTTACGAAATGCCCGATAATTGCCCGGTATGTGATTCCGAGCTTATCCGGATTGATGGAGAAGTAGCATTAAGATGTGTAAATCCTCAGTGTCCGGCACAGATGAAAGAAGCACTAATCCATTTCGTATCTCGCAATGCGATGAATATCGAAGGGATTGGGGAGCGTGTTGTCGACCAGTTGTATACTGCTGGGCTCGTTCATGATGTATCAGATCTATACGCCCTTACAAAAGACCAATTATTATCACTGGAACGAATGGGGAGAGAATGCATTGAACTTGATATCTGCGATTGACATATCCAAAGAGAATTCTTTGGAAAAGTTATTATTCGGACTCGGCATCAGACATGTTGGTGAAAAGGCGGCACATATTTTATCGGAAGAATTCGGTACGCTTGAGAAAATTGCAATGGCCGATGCGGATAGGCTTACATCTATACACGAAATAGGTGATAAAGTCGCGGACTCTGTCATTTCATTTTTTGAAAATGAAGATGTCCAGGAAGTGATTGACAAGCTGAAATCATATGGCGTGAATATGATATATAAAGGCCGAATACGTGAGGAGTTACCGACTGAAGGGCCATTTGCTGGAAAGACGGTTGTGTTGACAGGGAAACTTTCGATTTTGACACGTAATGACGCAAAAGAACAAATAGAGGCAATGGGTGGTAAAGTGAGTGGGAGCGTCAGTAAAAAGACGGACCTTCTCATTGCTGGTGAAGACGCAGGATCCAAGCTTGTTAAAGCGCAAGAGCTTGGCATCACGGTTTGGAACGAAACAGAGTTGGTCGATGCGCTCGGCGAAAAGGAGTAATTTTGTATGAAAAGGTTCTTAGCAGTACCCGGCATGGCGGCCGTCCTTTTGTTGGGAGGCTGTCTACCTTCAATCGGCCCAGATAAAGAGGAAGTCATCCAGGAAAATGAAAAGGTCGAGGAAACAGTAATGATTCCCGACGTTCAATTGAAAGACGAGTTTTACAGGACTCTGCTTCCTTTTAAGAAAAGCGCAAGCCGCGGGCTAGTTGTTAACAATATATACACGAAGTATGATGTCCAGGAGTCGGAAGAAGGCCTAATGCGCCTATCTGCCCAGCATTTTGATCCGAAAAATCATTTTTTCCAGGAAGGCCAGTATATCGATAAAGATACTGCCAATACTTGGCTTGCAAGAAGTTCCAACAATGAGGCTGGCTTGAATCCACCGGAAGCAAAGGGCGAGGATGCTGAGGAACAGCCAATCTATCTTGCTCATATATTGGAGCAGAATTATTTGACGATGACGGATGATAGGAAAGTGCACCTATCCGGAATATCCATAGGACTTGCTTTAAATTCAGTCTATTACAGCAGAGATGGTAAACAAACAACCATTCCTGACAAGGAACTTGAAAAGAAAGGCATGGACATGGCAGAAATTATTGTCAGCAGGCTTAGAGCGAAAGAAGGATTTGCAGATATTCCAATAGTCGTCGGACTTTTCAAGCAAGAAAAAAGGAATTCGATTGTTCCGGGCACTTACTTTGCGACAGCTTATGCTGATAAAGGGAAGGCTGCACCGTCTGGATGGAAAGTAGTGAACGAGCAATATGTATTGCTTCCTGCTTCGTCTGACATTGAAAATTATCGTGAGATCAACACGACATTCAATAAATTTAAACAGGATATCGATAAGTTCTTCCCAAGCTTCGTAAACGTAATTGGAACAGGTTTTTTCAAGGAAGATCGTATGCAGTCGCTTCAGATTAATATACCTGTCCAATTTTTTGGGAAGACTGAGATTATCGGTTTCACACAGTTTTTGACTGATCATGTCAAAAAATATTTTCCGAATATCGACATTGAAGTGAGCATCACTACAGTAAATGGTCCAGAGGCATTGATTGTAAAGAAAGCTGGAGAAAAGGAATTTGTTCATATATACGGGTACTGATACCAAAGCAAGCGCCCTGCGCTTTTCGGTGTCCAGCTCCGGGCGCTAAAAGCTCGGGTCATAATTCGAAGATGCTCTGTGGCAAAAACCGCCACGCCACATCTTCGCCTTATGCCTGAGGCCGGCAGGATGCCGGTCATGCAGTCGTTGCCGCAGGACGCGGCGTTCTTAGACTGCGAACCTTTGCAAGCGCCCTGCGCTTTTCTGTGTAACTTTTCAACAAAACAGTTAGATGGTATGATTAGTCGTACAATTGCAGTGGGAGGAAATCAAATGACGAAATTTACCCAAGATGATGTAAAATACTTCGCGAATTTCGCTAAAATCGGCGTGTCGGATGAAGAAGCTGAAGTGTTTGCTGATCTCATTTCCGAATTGGTCGTATTTGGCGATGTGTTGAAAGAAGTCGAAACAGATCACATAGAGCCGATGACTCATCCGTTGCAGCTTGTCAACGTGCTACGGGAAGATGTTCCGCAAGATATTCTTGACCGGGAAGAGATGTTGGCAAGCGTGGAAGAGCATGAAGCCGGAATGATAAAAGTTCCGAATATCCTGTGAGAACGGGTTTTGAGGAGGATGTAATATGACGTTAATGAAAAAGTCGGCAGCAGAACTTCAACAACTTTTACATAATCGGGAAGTCTCTGTCAAAGAATTGACCGAAGATTCATTGCAACAAATTGCGAAGCTTGACGGAAAAGTGCAAGCATTTCTTACGGTGACTGAAAAAGAAGCATTATCCAGAGCGGAATCTTTAGATAATGAACCGATGGAAAATCGTGGCCCTTTGTTCGGACTGCCAATCGGCATAAAAGATAATATCATTACAAAAGGCATCACAACGACATGTGCGAGCAAGATGCTTGAAAATTTTGTTCCAGTCTATGATGCGACTGTCATGAACAAAGTTAACCAAGCCGGTATGGTCAGCGTAGGGAAATTGAACATGGACGAGTTTGCAATGGGTTCAACAACAGAGCGTTCGGCATTCAAGACAACTCATAATCCATGGAATTTGGATAGCGTTCCAGGTGGATCTTCTGGTGGATCAGCTGCAGCTGTTGCAGCAGGGGAAGTACCTTCTCTCTTGGCACAGATACGGGCGGATCAGTCCGTCAACCTGCCGCTTTTTGTGGTGTTGTCGGGATGAAACCGACATATGGACGAGTATCTCGTTATGGTCTTGTTGCATTCGCGTCTTCATTGGACCAAATCGGACCAATCACTCGAACTGTTGAGGACAATGCGCTTCTTTTGAATGCGATTTCAGGATTGGATCAGTGGGATTCATCATCCTCGCCTATTCAGGTTCCTGATTTCCGTGCAGGCTTGACTGGGGACATTAAAGGATTGCGAATTGCGGTTCCTAAGGAATACTTAGGCGAAGGCGTTGCGGAAGACGTAAAAGAGTCCGTTATGCAAGCATTAAAAGTCCTTGAATCCCTTGGCGCAACTTGCGAAGAGGTAACGCTTCCACATTCCAAATACGCTTCACCGGTCTATTATGCGATTGCTACATCAGAGGCTTCTTCTAATTTTGCAAGATTTGACGGCATCCGATACGGTTACCATCCGGAAGGCGCAAAGAACTTGGAAGAGATTTATTTGCGTTCACGTTCTGAAGGATTCGGAACTGAAGTGAAAAAGCGGATTCTTTACGGAACGTACGCATTGAGCGCGGATCATCATGAGGATCTTTATGTCAAAGCGATGAAAGTCCGTACGCTTATTGCTCAAGATTTTGCTACTTTATTTGAAAAATATGATGTGGTCATCGGTCCAACGAGTGCTACAACAGCCTATAAAATTGGCGGCGCGGTGCAGGATCAATTGACATTGTATGCAAATGACGTATTAACAGTCTCTGTCAACTTGGCGGGCGTTCCGGCGATTTCAGTACCATGTGGTCTTTCTAATGGAATGCCAGTGGGCTTGCAAATCATTGGGAAGCATTTTGATGAAGCGCTTCTTTACAGAGTTGCTCACGCTTATGAGCAAGCGACTGATTTTCATACACAATCTCCATCTTTAGGGGAGGGGAATGAATAATGAACTTTGAAACGATTGTTGGGCTTGAAGTCCACGTTGAATTGAAAACAGATACGAAAATCTTTTCACCGGCACCATCCCATTACGGAGCGGAGCCGAATATGAATATCCACGTCACTGACTTGGCATACCCTGGGACGCTCCCGACAATGAACAAACGAGCGGTTGACTTCGGAATGAAAGCTTCGTTCGCCTTGAATTGTGAAGTCGCGGACGTCATGAATTTCGACCGGAAACATTATTTCTATCCGGACAATCCTGCAGCTTACCAAATTTCCCAAGATAAACGACCTGTCGGCCAAAACGGCTGGATTGAGATCGAAGTTGAAGGGAAAAAGAAAAAGATTCGTATCGAACGTGTTCACTTGGAGGAAGATGCAGGTAAGTTGACGCACACGGATAACGGTTATTCACTCGTCGATTTAAACAGACAAGGAACGCCGCTTATCGAAATCGTTACGGAAGCGGATATCCGCTCACCTGAAGAAGCATATGCATTCCTTGAGAAATTGAAAGCAATCATCCAATATACAGGCGTTTCCGATGTTCGTATGGAGGAAGGGTCACTCCGATGTGACGCCAATATTTCATTGCGCCCATTCGGTCAGAAGGAATTTGGAACAAAAACGGAATGAAGAACTTGAACTCTTTCAACTACGTACGTCGTGGAATTGCGAATGAAGTTGAACGCCAGGAAAAAATCCTTCTTTCTGGAGGGGAAATCCAACAAGAAACACGCCGTTATGACGAGACGACAGGCCAAACCGTACTCATGCGCGTTAAAGGAAGTGCGAATGATTACCGATTTATCAACGACCCGGATCTTCCTGAAATCCATATCGATCAAGAATGGAAAGACCGTGTGCGTGCTGAAATCCCGGAACTTCCTGACGCTCGTAAAGCTCGTTACGTCCAAGAGTTAGACTTACCAGAATATGATGCACATGTATTGACATTGACGAAGGAAATGTCGGACTTCTTCGATGCAACTGTTGCTGCTGGAGCCGATGCGAAACTTGCTTCCAACTGGTTGATGGGTGAGGTTTCCGCTTATTTGAATGCAGAGCAAAAAGAACTGCATGATACAGCTCTAACACCAGAGGGACTATCCAGTATGATTAAACTGATTGCGGATGGTACTATTTCATCCAAGATTGCGAAGAAAGTGTTTAAGGAACTAATCGAGAATGGTGGAAACGCTGCTGATATCGTGAAAGAAAAAGGTCTCGTTCAAATTTCGGATGAAGGTACGCTTCGCACAATCGTAAGTGAAATTTTAGATGCGAATGAACAATCGATTGAAGACTATAAAAACGGTAAGGACCGTGCTGTCGGTTTCCTCGTCGGACAAGTGATGAAAGCGACGAAGGGTCAAGCTAACCCGCCGTTAGTCAATAAAATCCTCCTTGAGGAAATTAACAAGCGATAACAAAATATGGAGAACGTCCTATGCGAGAAATTTCGTATAGGGCGTTTTTCAAATAAAGCCTCCAAGTCTAGCTTCGGGTGGCAGCCTCTCGGGTCATAAGTCAGCTTTGCTACACGGCAAAAACCGCCGTTTCACAAATCCGCCTTACGCCTGTCGAGGCAAACCGCCACCCTCCGCTTTTGTTTTGCATCCTATTTGATTGTCTTAACGAATAGACTTAAACTAAGGAAAAGGAGTGTTTAGCTATGAAAACTGAAAAACAATATTTTGATGAAGCAATAACGCTAGAAGCGTATATGGAAAAGATGGAGAAGCATAAAGAGAACAGCTTCGGGATCTACGAAAAATTCGAAGTGCCGCAGGACGATGAATTCATTGAAATTTTGAAAGAGAAAAAGCCTAATGTTTTAGTTATAACTGAAGATTGGTGCGGGGACGCCATGATGAATAATCCAATCCTTCGTAGAATTGCAGAAGCTGCTGAATTGGATGTTCGGACTGCCTATCGGGATGAAGATACAGATTTGATTGATATGCATTTGACGAATGGCGGAAGATCGATACCAATTTATCTCCTTCTTGATGATGAAGGGGAAATCCTTGCGAAATGGGGTCCACGTGCTACTGCAATACAGGAGGATGTGCTTGAGCGCCGTAAGCAACTCCCGACGAAGGAAGACCCTGCATTCGACGAAAAGCAACGCGCATTCATTTCGGAACTGATGACAGAATATACGACACAACCCGAATTATGGTTAACGGTCTATGAAGACATTAGAAAAACATTCATGCCGGCACTACAGAAAACGAATTGACGGGTAAAGGGTGCAACATATCTTTAACATAAGGCGTCCTATTGCTGGATCAGTAACGCATATGCAAGTGCAATAATTTGTATGATTGAGAGGGAACATGTATGAAGCGTGCACGAATCATTTATAATCCGACAGCAGGACGTGAAATATTCCGGAAGCATCTGTCTGACGTGCTTGAAAAGCTTGAGAAAGCGGGATATGAAACATCAGTACATGCGACAACCGCGGAAGGCGACGCGACTGTGGCTGCGAAGGTAGCTGTAGAACGCGGTTTTGACGTCATCATCGCCTCAGGTGGTGATGGAACGTTAAATGAAGTCGTTGCGGGTATTTCATCATGCGAAAAACGACCGAAAATTGGACTGATTCCAACCGGAACAACGAACGACTTTGCACGGGCACTGCGCATTCCCCGTGATATTGATGAGGCCGTGGATATCATTATAAAGGGCGAAACAATACCAGTAGACGTCGGGCTTATGAACAAACGCCATTTCATCAATATAGCTGGCGGTGGCCGGATGACCGAATTGACATATGAAGTGCCAAGCAAGCTTAAAACTGTTCTTGGACAGCTTGCTTATTACTTGAAAGGTATCGAGATGTTGCCTTCCTTCCATTCGAGTAATGTGAAAATCGAGTACGATGATAATGTGTTTGAAGGGGAAGCGATGCTGTTTCTCGTTGGACTTACAAATTCTGTAGGTGGATTAGAAAAACTTGCACCTAATTCAAGTATTAATGATGGTAAGTTCACATTATTGGTATTGAAAAAGTGTAGTATTGCTGAATTCATCCGAGTTGTTAGTTTGGCATTACGCGGTGAACACCTGGATGATCCGTTAGTAATCTCATCGCAAGCATCTAAAATAAAGGTCACTTCTTCAGAGGAAGTTCTACTGAATTTAGATGGTGAGTATGGCGGAACGCTACCCGCCGAATTTGAGATTAAATACCGCCATGTTGAAATGTTCGCCACACTTGATCAATTGCGGGAACAAGACAGAATTGTTTTAGACGAAGACGATGAAAAAGCTGCATTGGACTAAGAATCCTTGCAGCTTTTATTTATGTTGTTTTAGACAATAAACTCGATATCTTCATCCTGCCTAGCAGCAAGTTGCGGTAAATTATGAATCGGCATCCATTGGCAATGGAAAATCATACCGTTGTCCTGCCCCTCGCTTTGAACAAGATTATCCCACTCAGTTTCATCGTCTCCTATATAAATAAGATGAAAGATATTCCGCTCATGAATAACATCTTTTCTATGTTCAGGAAAGTAATTTCTTTTATGCACTTTCCCCCTTAACTCCAGTTGCTCACGTCTAATACCGGTCTCTTCTTCAATTTCCCGATATAACGCATCAATGAGCAACTCGTCCCTTTCGATTGTTCCCCCAGGAACTTGCAAACCTGCATCAGGGTTCCCTTTTTGATCGAACACAAGGATTTTGCGTTCGGTGTTTTCCCCTTTTGTAATGTAAGCTAAAACTTTTCGTTTCACTTCCATTGTGCTCATCTCCCTTTAATCCTTATTATACAAAACATTCAAATTACTCTCAAGAGTGTTGTTGTCAAAAATAGTTCACGGTTGCTGTGACAATTTTGTTATTTCGATCCCAAAAAGGGAAAAGTAATAAGCGATGGTCATCTTATATAGATACAAGGAGATTTACTCACATAGGAGGCGTATGATCCGTGTATAAAAAACAAGAGAAATGGCTTATGTGGATAGTTTTCACCGTAGCAGGAATAATGTTGTTGTCCATTGTGGGAAGAGTTTTCGGAAGTTGAAGGAGGAATAGTAAATGGGAAATGAAGAAGCTGTTTTTTATTCACGTGTCCTAACGGAATTGACATTAACCTTCCATATCATTTACGCAACAATCGGTGTCGGTATCCCACTCATGATCATGATTGCGCAATGGGTGGGTATCAAAAAAAACGATGAACACTATATATTGCTTGCAAGACGATGGGCACGTGGATTTGTAATTACGGTCGCCGTCGGTGTCGTGACAGGGACCGTGATCGGTCTGCAATTATCCTTGCTATGGCCAAATTTCATGGAGTTTGCCGGGAATGTCATTGCACTTCCACTTTTCATGGAAACATTCGCATTCTTTTTTGAAGCCATTTTCCTCGGTATTTATTTATATACTTGGGACCGATTTGAAAATCAGAAAAAGCATTTACTGCTATTAGTGCCTGTTGCTATCGGCGCATCTTTTTCCGCGGTATTCATAACGATGGTGAATGCGTTCATGAATGCCCCTCAAGGATTCGACATCGTCAACGGAGAACTCGTAAACATCAACCCGATTATCGCGATGTTCAACCCTGCGATGCCTACGAAAGTGGCACATGTCGTTATCACTGCGTATATGACCGCTGCTTTTGTGTTAGCGGCAATTGCTGCATTCCGATTACTGAAAGGTTCGGACCATATTTATCATAAAAAAGCTCTTTTTCTAACGATGAAATTAGGGTTCATTTTCTCGCTCGCAACTGCATTGATCGGAGATTTCTCTGGTAAATACCTGGCGGAGTACCAACCGGAAAAGTTGGCTGCCGCAGAGTGGCATTTTGAAACGCAGGAAAATGCCCCACTCATTTTGCTTGGCGTGTTAAGTGATGGGGAAGTGAAGTATGCTCTTGAAATTCCGTTTGGGCTTTCCATGCTTGCGCATAATAATCCGAAAGCAGAAGTCATTGGTCTGGATCAATTTCCGGAGGATGAAATACCGCCACTTTATATCCATTATTTATTCAACATTATGGTGTTCATTGGTATGTGGATGACAATCCTATCCGCATTGTATTGGATTGGCGTCAATCGTGGATGGAGACGCGTGTCTACCAAGTGGTTCCGTTGGCTTATTGTCCTTGGAGCACCGTTGACAATGATCGCCATCGAATCAGGTTGGTGGCTTGCGGAAGTCGGAAGGCAGCCTTGGATCCTTCGCAAGATTATGCGTGTCGAGGATGCCGCGACGACAAGCGGGCAAGTCGACTTAATGCTTATGCTTTTTGCGTTGCTATATCTAATCCTTGGAGTCGGAAGCATTGTCGTCCTTAGACGAATGTTCTTTAAAAACCCTGTAGAACAAGAGCTTGCTGATCGAGATATAGAAAAAGGCGGTGAAGTACGATGAACCTTGAAATCTTAGGAATCTCGGTTCTTTGGTCATTCCTCTTCGGGTATATCGTCGTCGGTGCAATTGACTTCGGTGCTGGATTTTTCAATGCATATAGTTTGCTGACGGGAAAAGATCGGATCCTGACAAAAGTCATCCAACGCTATTTATCGCCTGTCTGGGAAGTGACAAACGTTTTCCTTGTTTTCTTTTTCGTAGGGATTATCGGGTTCTTCCCGAAGACGGCATTCTACTATGGAACGACATTATTAGTACCTGTCAGCATTGGAGTTATCCTACTCGCGATTCGCGGTTCGTATTATGCATTCGAAACGTACGGGGCACGTGGACATAAAGGGTATTCGTTCATGTACGGCGTTGCGGGATTATTGCTACCTGCATCGTTATCTATCGTCCTTACTATTTCGGAAGGCGGCTTCATCGACATGGTAGATGGGCATCCGGTGCTCGATTATTGGGTTCTTTTCTCGAGTCCGCTGACGTGGGCAATAGTTGTCTTAAGCATCGCGGCAACACTATATATTTCCGCTACATTTCTGACATGGTATGCAAATAAAGCAGGGGACGTCGATGCGACAGACTTGCTTCGGAAATACGCGCTCATCTGGTCGCTGCCGACTATCATCACAGCAGGTGGAATCATTTTCGAGCTACGGAGGCATAATTTCGATCACTATACTAATATCCAGACATTTTGGCCGATGTTCCTTATTTCATTTTTGATGTTCGTAGGAACGGTTTGGCTACTTGCGAAACGACGCAATTATGGTTGGGCGTTCGGATTACTTGCAGGGCAATTCGCATTCGCGTTTTTCGGATACGGTGCATCGCATTATCCCTATTTGCTCTACCCGCATTTAACGATCTACGACAGTTTTTCACGAACCCAGCGATGGCGATTTCGCTTGTTGTAGTTTTCATCTTAGGTCTTGGTTTGTTGATCCCGTCACTAGTGCTACTTATGCGCCTATTCCTGTTCAATAAAGACTATGTGCGTGGAAAGGATAATTTCCATGCTTAGGAGGGATGAATCATGTCTAATTTTATAATTTTTTATGCACCATTTATTATCCTAATTGCTGCCATTGTCATCGCGTTTCTCGTCGCACCGTTGGACGGTTCTGTGAATAAGAAGGATTAATGGAAAACAGACGTCTTGTGGCGTCTGTTTTTTGCGCCTTGAAAACTTATCGATCATTTCCCGCCGGATATCGATCATTTCCCAGCATTTATCGATCAATTGGGAGGAGTTATCGATCATTTCCCAACTTATATCAATCATTTCCCGAGATATATGGTCATTTCGGGACCTTTGACGCACTGATGTAGGCGACTTCCCTTCACTTTTTTAGACGAAATAATGTTAAACTTGTATCACACGAAATTTGGAGGAAAAATCATGTCTTTTATTGTAAATCAAAACGACCGTCTCACTGTCCATGTTGAGGATTTGACACATGACGGATCGGGCGTTGCAAAAGTGGAAGGGTATCCACTCTTCATCCCAGGAGCATTACCTGGAGAAGATGTTGAAGTCCAAGTCGGAAAGACGTTGAAGAATTATGGATTCGCACGTCTGCTTGATGTGAAAAAGCCATCTCCTGATCGCATCACACCACCTTGCCACGTCTTCTGGGAATGCGGCGGTTGCCAGCTGCAGCATTTGTCATATGAAGCACAGCTCATCCAAAAGCAAAAACAAGTCCGAGACGTCATCGACCGAATCGCAAAATTGCCAGACGTTCCTGTCCATCCCGTTAAAGGAATGGAAGATCCATGGCGCTATCGCAATAAATCTCAAATCCCCTTTGCCGAGCGCGATGGGAAGGTTGTATCAGGATTTTACAAATCCAAAACACATCACATCGTTGATACCGATGTTTGTATCATTCAAAGCGCAGAAGCCGATGAACTGATGTCAACGTTGAAGCATAAAATGCACGAAATTGGACTGGATGCGTATAACGAAAAAACACATCGCGGCATGCTTCGACATTTAATTGTCCGGAAAGGGAAAGCGACTGGGGAAATCATGGTTGTCCTTGTGACCCTTAAAAAGAAATTTCCTCAAAAAGAGGCAGTCGTTGAACTGATCAAAAGCGTTGTACCAGAAGTGACGTCCATCATGCAAAACGTCAATGGCGAAAAAACGAACGTCATTTTCGGAAATGAAACGATTTGCTTGTACGGCAAGTCATTTATCATCGACACGATTGGCGACATCCAGTTTGAAATATCGGCACGTTCCTTCTACCAAGTGAACCCCGCTCAAACTGAAGTGCTCTACAAACAAGCACTTGACTATGCCCAGTTGACAGGTGGGGAAATGGTAATCGATGCATACTGCGGAATCGGTACGATTTCATTGTTCCTTGCGCAAAAGGCGAAGGAAGTGTACGGTGTAGAAATTGTGCCACAAGCAATCGAGGACGCTAAAAGAAACGCAGAATTGAACGGCATTACAAATGCCTATTTCGAATCGGGTGCTGCTGAAGACGTTATTCCGAGATGGTATGCGGAAGGGAAAAGATTTGACGTTTTAGTCGTCGACCCACCACGTAAAGGCTGTGATGAAAAATTGCTTCAAACGATCCTAAAATATAAACCAAAACGGGTTGTGTATGTATCCTGCAATCCAGGAACACTGGCACGCGACTTGCGAATCTTGGAAGATGGTGGCTATCAGACGAAAGAAGTGCAGCCAGTGGACATGTTTCCGCAGTCAAGCCACGTCGAGTGCGTGGCATTGCTGACATTAAAAGAATAAACAACAAAGATAAAAATAACTAAAACAGGAGGAGAAAAACACGTCATTTTTCTCCTCCTGTTTTTATCTTCGTTATTTATTTGGTGAAACGAGCGCATATCTTTCCCATCGTCTACTTTTCCATCGGAAGTACATAATGGTAGCGCGTACCCATTCATCTGCCGCAATGGCTAGCCATACGCCAACAAGTCCAAGATTCAATTGGAAAACTAACAAATAACCTAATGGCAAACTCATGGCGACCATCGAAAAAGCACCGATGATGACGGGGTATTTCGCATCCCCGGACGCACGTAATGAATTGATAATGACAATATTCATCGTCCGTCCCGTTTCAAGGACAATGCTTAGCAATAAGACGGTGGCACCTATTTCAATAACAGCCGGATTATCCGTAAATAGTTTTAATAAAGGATAGCGGAAAATCATGACGAGTGCGACCATACATAATGTGAACAACAATGCCCACTTCACACTCGTCCAGACGCTTTTGTATGCATCATCCTTTTTATCACCGCCGACCAGACGTCCTACAATAATGGCAGTACCCATTCCAATTGCAATTGCAAATAAATACGTAAACATGGAGATATTCACGGCATACTGCCTAGCTGCCAACGATTCCGCCCCTAAATAAGTGACGTAATACAAAAAGACAATTTGACAGCCTTGGTACATAATTTGTTCGAACGCGGATGGGATGCCAATCTGCAATATTTTCCCTATATATTCTTTTGAAAGCGTAATATAATAGCGGAATTCCACGCGGTACTCCATCACCCGATAAAGCAACCAGAAAAACACAATCATCGCAAGTAAACGGCTAACGACTGAAGAAATTGCAGCCCCTTGAACACCTAATTCAGGAAAACCGAACTTCCCAAAAATGAGCAAATAATTCCCTACGACGTGAAAAATATTCATACCCAACGAAACAAGCATCGTCTGTTTCGTAAAGCCATGCACCCGAATGATTGCTGCCAATGAATTGATAATGGCTTGCAGGAAAATAGCCCCTCCTACAATGACCAAATATCTGGTGGCGTAGTCCAATACATCTCCTTGTAAATTCATTGCAATCATAATATTTCTGGAAAACAGAACGAATAATACACTCATAATCAGTCCAACAATCAGGTTCAACGTAATCGCCAGTGCTGAAATTTTGGATGCCTCTAAGTATCTCTTCGATCCAAGATATTGGGAGACGAGAATCGCGGCTCCATTTCCGACAACTTCAAGCACGAGAATGGCAATATGAATATACTGATTAGCAGCCCCCACGCCCGACACTGCATTATCTGACAATGCGCTCAACATAAACGTATATGAAAGCAGTTACACTATAAATGTAACCACAACCTATAGGGTGGTCTCAAAAGCTAGATTGGACCGAAATTTTAAGGAAAGTAGTAAAACAATTTTGGAGGGCGATAGTATGAGAGGTTGGCTATTTTCAGGTACAAATAAACCACTAAAATTAATTGAAAAAGAAGATCCAAAAGCGATTCCTGGTCAAGTTGTGATAGACGTAAAAGCTGCTGGTCTATGCCATTCAGACGTTGCAGCATTACAAGATCCAGGTTGGATGCCACTATTCCCAAATGGTCCTGTTATTATGGGGCATGAGTTTGCTGGGGTTGTTATTGAAGTGGGTGAAGGCGTTGAAAACATTAAAGTTGGAGACCGAGTCGGGGCTAACCCAATGAATCGAGAAACGAAAGTAACTGCGGGGTACACTTATGACGGCGGTTATGCAGAAAAAGTGCGCGTTCCTGCGGATCAATGTGTAATTATTCCCGAAAGCGTAACCTTTGCAGAAGGGGCGGCTTCAACAGATGCAGGAATTACAGCTTATCGTGCGCTTTTCAGTATTGGACAAGCAAAAGAAGGTACGAAATTAGGAATTATCGGTATCGGTGGACTTGGTCAATTTGCTTTGCAAATGGCACAGATTAAAGGTTGCGAAGTGTACGCTACAGATGTTTCTCCTGAAGCTCGAAAACTTGCTGAAGAATTAGGTGCTCATAAAGTTTACGACTCAATTTTAGATATGAAAGAAGCAGAGTGTGACGTCATTGTTGACTTTGCTGGTTTTGGCCAAACAACTTCTGATGCACTGGAAGCTGTAAGACGAGAAGGAACAGTTGTAATTGTTGGTATGGGTAAATTAGAATCCAATATCAATACGTATTTAATGATTACAAAAGAAATTAAGCTATTAGGAAGTAATGGCGGATCTGTAGAAGACTTACAAGGTGTATATGATTGCTTCGCTACTGGTAAAATGAATCCAACTCTTGTTACCATTCCGTTTGAAGAAGTCGACAAAGGCTTAGAAAAACTCAAAAATCATGAAGTAAAAGGGCGCTTAGTAGCTATATTTGAATAAATTGCCACATACACACTGCACATGTTGAGGCTGTAACGTGGTTGGAATTGGTGTGAAGTTTAAAAAAGAGCGAATCCCGACTTAAACTTGGGATTTGCTTTTTCATTTTACTTCCGCTTCGTTAATGAATGTCTTGAATGACTTTTCTAGGAATTCACCCATTTGTTTGACAGTTGGCTCTGAAAAATCAAAACTGACCCCAGTTTCTTTATATATAGCTGCGATGGATTGATTGTAGTCCACACTTGCACCTTTTTTAAAGGATTCGACAGCTAACTCTGGGTCTTTCTGATAATTCTCAAGTAATTGAAGAGCCCCTAACATCGAGATGGAGTATTCAATAGTATAGAAAGGATATTGAATAAAATGAAGGGTGCCTACCCAGCTCATTCCAATTTCCTCCTCAAACCCAGAAGTATCGACAGGGTTTAAGCCATAACGTTTTGAGATTTCAAAGAATTTTTCATCACGCTCTTTGGGGGTGTGTTTAGGATTCGTATACATCCAATGTTGGAAGAGATCCCCTGATAATGGTCCGAATAGCATTGTAAAAGCCCTTCTTAGCTCCTCACGCTGAGCGTTCTTAAATTCTTCTTCTGAGTAAAACTGATTTAGTTTATCCAATAAGAGCAATTCCATCCCATGGGAATACAGTTCAGCGATTTCCGCTCGCCATTGGTATTCTTCAAGAGGACCCTGCTCTGAAAACTGGAGATATCCATTCACCGCATGACCCATTTCATGAATTAATGCGATAAGAGAGAAGAAGGATGGGCTCATGTTTGCAAAAACAAAGTTATTTCCTGAAACAGGTAAGTCGATACAGAAACCACCTGGGCTTTTTCCTTTTCGATCTCCAAGATCGAGTAATCCATGCTCTCTCATGTAATCGAAACGGTCTGCGAAATATGGGTCGGTTTTCCCTAACATCTCACCAACGCCATCCATAAGAGTGGACACCTCGGTATATGGTGGGTTTTTCAAGAGTTTAGCGGTGTTATCCCAGGGGCGATAAGTATCGACACTTAGCTTAGACTTAAAAACATCTGCAAGTCTGTTCCAAGCAGGGATAATATGTTTTTCTACATTTTCATGAAAATCATAACAATCCTGAACACTATACTCACGATTTTTGGTCACAAATATATAATCACAATAATTTTCAAAGCCTGCATTTAATGCAATTTGATGGCGTAGTTGAACGAGCTCATCCATGATGGCATCCATATCGGGCTTAATCTGTCGATAGGCTGACCTTATTAAGAGATAAGCTTTTTTTCGCACGGCTCTGTCTAAATTATCAAGTTGGGATTCGACAAACGGTAAAGGCTTTTCCTCCCCT
This sequence comes from Sporosarcina thermotolerans, assembly GCF_030067815.1. Lineage (GTDB taxonomy): Bacteria > Bacillota > Bacilli > Bacillales_A > Planococcaceae > Sporosarcina > Sporosarcina thermotolerans. The sequence goes on from NZ_CP125968.1 coordinate 1,209,445, forward strand.
CCCATTCAACTGTTAGCCCTCCCATAATTTCACTATACTTCGTAGAGAGTTCTTGTTCTTTTACCATTAATGGAATGTTTTCTTCTCTGAACAATTTAACTTTGGACTCGCGAACGCGACGCATTAAACCGTAACGGTTTTCATCTATTTGATTGAAATATGGAGAATCACAGAATTTCTCATTCAGTTTTGCCTCATATTTCATTAAAAGTGGTTGGATGACTTGCTGATCATGAAGAAACGTTGACTTGATGTCAGCATCCTCTGTGTTTCGGAAGAAATCGACTTGGTGACCTATCATCGCCTCCATAATTTTAATCATTAAATCCTTTTCATCCTTTAACCACTTTTCTAGGTCAGAAATGGATTCAATTGGAACTTCAAGTAAAATTCGAAATTGAGCCTCGACACCTTCTACATCTTGTAAATCAATTAATTCTTTATAATAATTTTGAGCTATATCTTGCGTCATGGATAAATCTCCTCCCCTTTAGAAAATTTTTAATAACCCCAATATTAATAATATGCTTTTAATAGGTATCAAATCCAGCTTTTTCAAAAGAATTAACAAACAATTTTTTGTGGGGAAAAAAAGGGATACATAGTCGATTATCATAGGCATATAAAGCAGTAACATTCCCCACCCCCAGTTCATAAATTGGTATAGAGTGTGTAAATGGACTTTTGACTATTGTGTTTCCCCTTTCACGTTCATAGCACATCTTGATAATATAATTGGAGGTGCAAGAATGAATGATTTCCATAACGAACTCCAGATGCTGAATCTTGGCGAGTTCAATACGAGTCAGGCAGTTAATTGGGACCAAAACAATCCTCTTTCAAATCAAACTGCGCAGCTCGGTGGCATTGGCGGTTGCTTTGGCGGAGGCTTTGGCATTGGCGGTTGCTTTGGCGGTGGCTTTTTCCGTTGCGGCTTTAGCTGCTTTGGCTGCTTTAGTTGTTTCCGCTGCTCTAATTGTTTCCGTTGCCATAATTGTTTTCGCTGTAGTAGTTGCGGCGGCCGTTGCCACGGTTAATAGTAACAAAAAACATGATTGCCAAGGTCCCTGCAGTTGTTGCAGGGACTTTTCTATATAAGGTTAAACATATGAAACAAGTTATGGTACATAGGATTGGAGTGTTAGTAATAATTTTGATTTAGAAATAGCTATTGTTAAGGAGGAATGGAATGTCGAATTTGACTCCTATGATGCGCCTGAAAGTGAAAAGGGACACATTTTTTTCTCCCCGATTCAAATGGTGGTGTGTATTTTAGGAATAATAAAAGTTCTTTTCGTGTGGAAGGAACTGGGATCATTCAGTGGGTTGAAAAACTGGTACCGATGTTCAACGGTAAGTATACGTTAGGGGATTTGACAGAAGGATTGCCTGTTCCATATCGGAATCGTGTCTATGAAATTGCGGAGGTACTGTTCCGAAATGAGTATGCTCGGGATGTGAGCCAGGACCTTCCTCATCAATTGACCGATCAAGTTCTTACCAAGTATGCTTCCCAAATTGAATTTCTGGACAGTTTCGGAGATTCGAGTGCGTCCCGATTTCAAACTTATCGTCAGTCAAGCGTGTTGGCAGTTGGTGCTGGTCATTTTTTTGTTTCATTGGTTTCTTCATTACTTGAATCTGGATTGCCCAAGTTCCATATGCTCATCACGGACTCGGAGTCGACCAATAGACAGCGGTTGATGGAACTCGTGGCACATGCCCGTGAAACAGACACAGAGGTAACGGTAGAAGAGATCAGCTTGCAGAAGGAGGGGAACGTTGTTGGCATGAAATTGTTCAACCGTTTGATTCGATTTTGTATGTGTCCCAGGAGGGCGATATAGAGGAACTCCGAGTGCTTCAAAAGGTTTGTAGGGTAGAGAAGAAGGTGTTTCTTCCTGCTATATGTCACCAGCATGTGGGCCTTGCGGTCCGCTCGTGCATCCAGACTCTAAAATATGTTGGGAGTCTGCATGGAGGCGCATGCATCGAGCTGTACTTTCCGAAGAGCAGCAGTTCACCGCTTTCTCTGCCACTGCAGGGGCAATGTTAGCCAATGTAATCACATTTGAATTGTTTAAAGAGATTACGGGAGTGACCGAATCTGAACCGAGGAACCTATTCTATCTGCTTGATTTAGAGACGTTGGAAGGAAACTGGCATTCATTTTTGCCTCATCCGTTGGTGGATGGACGCGTGTATAGTGAATGGGTAACAGATTTGGATGTGCGTCTTGAACGAAACGAAAGCAAAGATGAACCGAATGGATTGTTACTTTACTTTAGCCAGTTGACATCGGATGTATCAGGGGTTTTTCATATTTGGGAGGAAGGAGATCTCAAGCAGCTACCTTTAGCTCAGTGCCGTGTTCAGGCGGTTGATATGTTATCAAAGGGACCTGCTGACCTTTTACCAGACATTGTTTGTGCAGACTTGACGCATGAGGAAGCGCGGAGGAAAGCGGGATTGGCTGGAATAGAATCATATGTGTCACAAGCGGTTGAGCTGCTCGTTGCGACCCTACCTTCAAGCCAGGAAAATGGGGAGAACGGGGTAGAAAAAAAGGAGTTCATTGGAGTTGGAGCGGGAGAAACGGTTGCGGAAGGTATATGCCGGGGATTACAAAAGTGTTTGGACAAAGAGCTAAGCATGCAGCTCATAAATAAAAAAATCCATGTTACTCCGTTGCAAGTGGATACGGTAGAAGATGAACATTGCCGGTTTTATTTAGAGGCACTGACCACGATGCATGGCGCACCGGCGATTGGCTTGGGGAGGAAGTAAACGGTTTCCCTGCCATCTGGGTCGGAACGAATGACGGCTGGTATAGTGGTGTAGAATTGAATAGTACATTGGCGTTGCGAAAAGCGCTACAACAGGCGCTTATGACTTCACACCCGGTGCAATCGCAGGAAATTATTCTACTGGAAGAAAAAGCACCACTCAGCCTTGTTATCTCCGCTTATGATGAGAAGAGACAGGCCGAGATTTTGCATTCCGCTATACAAATCTTAGAACGGAATCACAAACGGCTATTAGTATTTGATTTAGCATTTGAACCATTTTTGAAAGAGGGGATCGCGGGGCTGTTTGGTGTGTCGTTACGAGAGGAGGAGGGATACCGGTGACTGCCGTCGTAATGGTTGTTGGAGAAGGATTATTGGCTGACCGTGTGTGCGGGGATTTATCCACTCAATACGAAGTAATACGCCGGTACGATTTCGAAGAGGGAGTACCAGAAACGACTGAACTGGTTATGGTCTTGCACGATACCTTGAATCCTTCCATTCAAAAAGAGCGGAAGAGGTATTGCGGCCAACCGGCATACCTTGGCTGCGAGGCATTGTTTCATATGGAGAAGGAGTGATTGGGCCACTCGTACGTCCGGAAATACCGGGCTGCTCCCAATGTGCAGACAAGCGACGTCTCATGGCCGGACGAGACCGTAAAGAGATGTGGGAGATGGAACAGAGACGTAAGGAACTTGGTGGAGCTCCGAGTGATGCTTGGGCATCTCGTACGGGATTATTGCAAATGGCGCACCTTCTCGAATCAGAGGTACAGAGCATACTAGATGGAAATCAGGCTCGTTCGGAAGGTCGTTTATGTTTAATTAATCTGAAATCGCTAAAGAGTTCATGGCATTCGTTTCTTCCTGACCCGTTGTGTCCGGTCTGTAGTCAAATACCCGATGATTCAGCAGCCGCGGCCCGAATTACACTGCAATCTAGTCTGAAAATCAGTACCGACAGTTACCGCAGTCGTTCCATAGATGACCTGCAAAATATTTTAGGCAAGGATTACTTAGATGATCGGACTGGTTTGGTAAATAGTAAAATGTATCACCTCATGCTGCCATTTGCCGATGCAAGTGTTAATCTGCCGTTGTTTGCCGGAGACGAGGGGGTGGCAGGCCGGACTCATTCATACAAGGTTAGTGAGTCCACGGCTATTTTGGAGGGGTTGGAGCGGTACTGTGGATTGTCTCCAAGTGGAAAACGAACAGTGGTTCATGATAGCTTCCGCAACCTAAAAGACCGAGCGCTTAATCCTCTCAAGGTAGGTGTGCATTCAAAGGAACAGTATGCGCTGCCAAATTTTCCGTTCAAACCGTTCAATCCTGATCGCTCCATCGATTGGGTTTGGGGTTATTCATTTTTGGAAGAACGTCCTATTCTGATTCCAGAGTTGCTTGCTTATTACAGTTTGGGCGGAGAGGGAATTGTCTATGAAACTTCCAATGGATGTGCGTTAGGCGGTAGCTTAGAGGAGGCCATTTTCTACGGTATTATGGAAGTTGTAGAGCGTGATTCGTTCTTGATGACTTGGTACGCAGAGCTGTCACTACCACGTCTTGACCCTTGTTCAACTAATGATCAGGAATTACAGTTGATGATTGATCGTGTGCGGGCGGTTTGTGGTTATGATCTTCATTTTTATAATTCGACGATGGAGAATGGAATTCCAAGTGTTTTGGTCCTAGCGAAAAACAGGAAAAAAACGGGGTTGAATATCATTGCTGCGGCCGGCGCTCATCTGGATCCAATACGAGCGGCTAAAAGCGCGATTCATGAGTTGGCTGGCATGATGCTAATACTTGACGAGAATTTGGAGACTAACCGGGAGGAATATGTGCGGATGTTGAAAGACTCTTCCTTGGTACGGAAGATGGATGATCATGGGATGTTGTATGGGTTGCCGGAAGCGCAAGAACGCCTACAGTTTTTGTTAGATGATAACCGGCCATTACGAACGTTTGATGAGGAATTCAAATGGGAGGCAGTGCATGCAGACCTCACGGATGATCTGCGGGATATTCTCCAGGTGTTTAGGGGGTTGAACCTCGATGTGATCGTAGTGGACCAAACTACACCTGAAGTAAAACAAAACGGACTGTTCTGCGTAAAAGTCCTGATTCCAGGGATGCTGCCGATGACATTCGGTCAACATCTTACCCGAGTAACAGGGCTTGAGAGGGTGCTCAGGTTGCCAATGGAACTCGGATATAAGGAAGAACTGTTAACACTTGAACAGCTCAATCCATATCCGCATCCGTTCCCATAACCAGTCGTTAGGAGGTAGGAGGATGAATCTTGAGGCATTACTGCACAATCTCCATTTTGAAATTGACAAGGTAAGCCCGCCAGACTGGGAAGTGGATTGGGAAGACGCGCCACTTCCGTATAAGCTCTACCGTGGCTTACCGGTGTTTCCACTTTCTTTAGAAGTGCCGTTGACGCTTAACAGGGTGGAAGGAACTGCAAAACCTGACCTAAGCAAACTCGGTCATTTTCTCTGGTATGTATTTGGTCTAACGCAATTTAGCGAATCCATGATGAACTTGGGTTCCAGCGATCAAGCCTTGGACCTCATGCAGGAAACGGCGGTTTGTCCCTTCCGGTGGGGCGCTGTATCCAAACGAATTGTATGTTTATTTGAAGATAGAGGATTTGCCTGCCGGTGTTTACCATTATGATGTGGCGCATCATCGCCTATTGTTGCTGCGCGAAGGAAATTTCGATTCATATATATCCCGTGCACTTGGTAATCGCTGTGAGGTATCCGAGTGTTTTGGTACTGTCTTTATATCAACAATGTTTTGGAAGAACTTCTTTAAATACAATAACTTCGCTTACCGTCTTCAAGGTTTGGATGCTGGTGTGTTGATTGGACAATTACTGGAAGTTGCAAAATGTTTTGGCTTCGCCCCTTGCGTATACTTTCAGTTCCTTGATCGGGCCATCAACCACCTGATTGGGCTTTCCGAACAAGAGGAGAGCGTGTATGCGGTGATTCCGCTAACAGCTGATTCAACAAATTGCTTCAATAGATGCACCAAAGGTGTGGATGAATCTGCCACTGATTTATGCCGAGAATTGACGGCAATTCAGTCTACTCATTACGTCCAATCGCGAAGGGTTTTAGAGTACCCGATTGTAACGAAGATGAATGAAGCATCCATGATGGAATCAACGAGATCGTTTCGGAAAATCAAAGAGGAGCAACTAAATTACGAAGGTCAAACGGTGGCTTTGCCATATGTGAAGCGATTATCGTATGATTTGGCATCGGTCTGCCGAAAGCGGTTTTCACCAGACAGAGATTTCATTTTGGGGAATGTTAGTCAACTCCAGCTTGCCAAGTTGCTTAAATGCGCGATGGATTCCTTCTCGTATCAAAATGATTTGGATGGAGATCAAAAAAAACAGAAGTCCCGTGTCTCACTTTACGGATGTTTGTATAATGTCGAAGGCATTCCGAATGGTGCATATCATTATGACAGCTCTGCCCATGCGTTACGCAAAGTACAACTCGGAGATCAGCGATTACGGTTACAGCACGGATTGTCCTTAGACAATGTAAATCTGTTCCAAGTACCACTTTGTCTACATGTCGTAGGGGACAAAAATCATTTCAAAACGGAATTGGGGTACCGAGGATACCGTATCCAACAAATGGAGGCGGGAATGTTGGTGCAAAGATTGCTGTTAGTCGCGTCATCTCTCGAATTCGGAGGGCACCCACTCCTCGGGTTTGATGTGAACGTAAGTGACGAGATTTACAAGCTGAGTCCACTAAAAACAAGCCTCATCCAAATCCCGACAGGTCCACACCGACACCGTTCTTGGTTAAGTGGAGGTCTGCATAGTTAAGTAAGTGGAAACGACATATGAGAAGTGCCACGTAATCATTGTCTCTACATTCTTTGGGTATTGGTACTTCTCATTGCGTTAATAAGCGATTTCGAAAAGGGAGAAATCCAATGAAGAAATCGGTAAAAGACAATCTGTATGAAACGAGAAGTAAGTTAGTACAGGTGATTACTTTATTAACTGATACTCAATTTAACAGTAAGAGTAATGAAGTCTGGAGTATCGCGCAAGTATGTCATGCTGCATTGGTACCTCTCGCATGTTAACATCTAATCTATTTTACCCGATTTGTTAACTCTTAAACTACACAGCGAAATAAGTGAAAATAAATTTGAATTGCCTATTTCCGGTTGCCAAATTCGGCACAAACGTGGAGTCCGCTGCATACTTTAGGTCAAAGGGATTCCTAACAGACAACCACCCCCGCAACGTGGGAGTCGCGGAGGCAGTCGTTATTGCAGAGTGTAGTTTCCTACTTATTCTCTTAGCCTTAGAGAATATCCAATTGGACGATTACCGCTACGAGGATTTGTAGCAATAGCTGCAAGGAAATCGCTACGTCGATATCTTCCGTTATCACCTCGACATCACGGGAGTTAACGATGATCAATTTTTGACGGTTGGTCTGCTTGATCTGTGATTTTTCAAGTAATTCAATTGTCACTCGTTCCGCCCTTACAGCATCATCAATAGAGATATTGACAACGACTGCGATGGCGACTTGGAGCGCTGCTTGCAAAGAAGCGGCAATTTGCGTATCAGTTGTTTTAACTCTGACTTTGCAAGAATCACGGATGACAATCAGTTCTTGGGAAAGCTGATCGATATCAGAAGTCACCTTTGCTTCTACAGCCGCTTCTTCTTCTTCTCTTCCACAACTACAAAGAGACATTGGGTGCTTTGCATTACTGTTCAAAGCAGACCATCTTTCTTTTTGACGAGAATTATATTTATAGCCCATTTTTCTTCCCTCCTCTCTCTATCTATTACATGTAATGAGAAGCCGTTGAGTTGGACAAATTATCTATTCGTATTGTTTTTATTATTTCGCTTCATTTGTTTTCTTTGCAGAATGGCTTCCCGTAACGGATTTGTCGCCGCCTGTCCCTCTGTTTTACCTTCCGATTCTTCAACTTTGAGAACGGTTCTGGATTCCAAAAAGTCCTCTACTTGAGCTTTTAGCTGTTCCACAGTCTGCCTCAAGTTCTCACGCTGGTCATCTGTTATACGTGCTTTTACTTTTTCGATATCGACTTTGTTTTTGGTGAATAAATCTGATACAAACAAATCCATTAACTGGCCTGATAACTCGTTCAATTGTTCACGGCTATTATTGTCTTCCACTCAAATCACCCCCTTTATCACTTACATTTATGTATACTCGTGAAAATTAGCTATCATCGGGCATCTATACGTGCAGAACAAAATTATGCAAAAAAATCCCCAAATTGCCTGGCAATTTGGGGATTGAGTATGCACATTAATATTTGGATATAGGGTAAACTCTATTTTGAAGCAAATTCAGTTTCATCCATAAAACATTCAACATGTATAATAGGGATTTTTATGATTGAAAATACTTTTATGTCTTAGAATTCAGAATTTGTAAAGAGGATTTACAAAACATTTACAAGAAACCCGATTTAAATTTACAATTCGACGCTAATATTTACATTGGGTTAACAAATCATGCTGGAGGTATAATATGAACTTCATGAGGAATGCAGCAAAAGGATTATTTATTGTCTTTCTGACGGTCGTAATGACTGGATGTGGCAATAAAGCTGATGGAGGTACTAAATCGTCAAAAGAAGGTTTACCGACAATTGCTATTTCTGGGTCGACTTCCGTAGGGCCGTTGGCAGAAAAGTTAGCGTTTAAATATGAAGAAAACAACGATGTCAAAATAGAGATTAACCAGATCGGATCATCAGCTGGAATAACAAATGCGATAAATGGTGTATCCGAAATCGGAATGTCCTCCCGTGATTTAAAACAGGAAGAGATTGACAAAGGGTTGAAAGATACAGTTATTGCTTACGACGGTATCGTTGTCGTAACGCATCCAACGAACAAAGTGAAAAATCTCACGTTGGAACAAGTAAAGAAAATATTCACAGGCGAAGTGACAAATTGGAAAGAGCTTGGCGGTGATGACTTGGAGATAGTAGTCGTTTCTCGTGAGGATGGTTCAGGTTCACGGGATGCATTCCAAGAAATCGTTGACTACTCATCAGGTGAGTTAGTGAGAAGTGCCATCATAGCAAGTGGAAACGGGAATATTAAAACGACTGTCGCGATGAATAAGCATGCGGTAGGTTTCATTTCCTTCGAATATATCGATGAGTCCATTTCAACGATTGACATTGATGGCGTACAGGCGACTGCGGAAAACGTACTAAAGCAACAATATAAACTTGCCCGTCCATTCTTGTTCGTTCATATGGACGGAGGTGTAACGGATGCGGGACAGAAATTCATTGATTTTATTTTAAGTCCGGATGGACAGGTTATTGTATCTGAAACCGGGGCTATACCAGTTAACGAATCATGAATCGAATCTACATCTGCCTTATTAAAGGTAATCTTGGAGGAATGCAGCCATGACAAGCCCACCTATTGAGAAACACAACATAGGTAACGGTAAATCAAATAAAAGAAAATACATGTTGGAAAGTTTATCATCAAAACTTTTCTTACTCTGTGCACTTTTATCAGTACTCAGTTTGTTGTTAATCGTCGGTTTTGTATTTTATAGAGGATCTCATCCGTTTCTCGCAGAGGGTTACAGCTTTTTCGAGTTTCTTTTCGGCGTAGATTGGGTGCCGGGGGAGGATAAATTTGGGATATTCCCAATGATTGTCGCATCCTTTTACGCGACAATTGGTTCCTTAATCATCGGTGTACCGATTGGATTATTTACAGCCATTTTCTTATCTGAAATCGCACCAAAACGAGTTGCGAAAATTATTTCACCAGCTGTACAATTGCTTGCTGGTATCCCGTCTGTTCTCTATGGTGTTTTCGGACTTGCGATTATCGTGCCGTTTTTGCAAAACTATTTAGGTTTAGCGAAGGGGCAAAGCTTATTGGCAGTCATTGTCGTATTAGCGATCATGATGCTTCCAACAATTGTGACGGTAGCTGAAACTTCGATTCGTGCAGTTCCCAAAACGTATCGGGAAGGTTCTTTGGCACTAGGCGCTTCTGAAATTGGCACTATTTTTAAAGTGGTTGTACCGGCGGCTAAGTCCGGTATTATGGCAGCGATTGTTTTAGGTTTAGGTAGAGCGATCGGGAAACGATGGCAGTTATTTTGATAGCAGGAAACAGTTTGATCGTTCCTACAAGCCTGACAGACAGTGTCCGCCCGTTGACAACCAATATTGCCTTGGAAATGGGTTATGCTGCAGGGGTACATCAAGAAATGTTATTTGCAACAGGAATTGTATTGTTCTCCTTTATCTTGATTTTGAATTTCGTATTAGCAAAAATCAGCGCAAGGGGTGCGAACTAAGATGAGGACTTTTAAGGATAACTTATTGCGCGGCCTTCTATGGTTTTCAGCTTTCGTGACGGTTGGTATTCTGTTACTTATTGTAGGTTACATTTTTTATAAAGGATTCCGTCTCATCAATCTTGATTTTATCTTCGGAAGTTATTCACCTACTGGTGGCGGTGGCATTTGGCCAATGATCGTTACAACCGTGTACACAATCGTCATTTCACTCGTTATTGCAACACCTATCGGGATTTTAGCAGCTGTGTACCTCCAAGAGTACGCGAAGCAAGGCAGACTTGTCAGAACAATCCGTTTTGCGACAGAAAGCTTAACAGGGATTCCGTCCATCATCTATGGATTATTCGGTGCAGTATTCTTTGTGACGACGCTAAAGCTCGGTATGTCGATCATCTCTGCGTCATTGACGTTGACGATTATCGTATTGCCTGTCGTTATCCGAACAACAGAAGAAGCATTGAAAACAGTACCCGGGGCGTATCGAGAAGGTTCTTTGGCATTAGGAACAACGAAACTTCAGACACTCATGAAAGTCATCTTGCCAAGCTCAATGCCTGGAATCCTATCAGGAATCATTCTTTCTATGGGACGGATTATCGGTGAGTCGGCTGCGATATTTTTAACCGCTGGAACTGTGGCAGCGATGCCATCAAGCATTTTCTCTTCTGCAAGGACATTAACGGTTCACGCCTTTTTAGTTACACAGGAGGCGGGAGATATTGAGCTTGCGGCTGCAATTGGAATTGTGTTAATCGTTATCATCTTGATTTTGAACTTCTCAGCTACGTTCATATCCAAGAAGTTAAGTAAAGCAGATTATTAATGAAGCAAGAAGCGAAGGAGGAAATGTAGCGCTTATGAAGAAGCAATCAGAAGGAACAGCTAAGATCAGTGTAAAAGATTTAAGTCTTTATTATGGAGAAAAACAGGCACTGTACAGTGTATCATTAGATATTGAAGAGAAAAAAGTAACAGCATTAATCGGGCCATCCGGTTGTGGGAAGTCAACTTTTCTACGAACGCTCAACCGGATGAATGATCTAATCGATGGAGTTAAAATCAGCGGGGACATCGTCATTGATAACGAAGATATTTATAAATCGAGTGATGTCATTAAGCTTCGTACAAAAGTCGGTATGGTATTCCAAAAGCCGAATTTATTCCCGATGAGTATCTATGATAATGTTGCTTACGGACCCCGAGCCAAGGTATTAAAAATAAAAAAGAATTGAACAAGATTGTTGAAGAAAGCCTACGTGGGGCTGCAATTTGGGATGAAGTAAAAGACCGTCTTAAATCATCTGCACTTGGTCTATCAGGTGGTCAGCAACAAAGGATTTGTATCGCCCGTGCAATTGCGATGAAGCCGGATGTAATTCTAATGGACGAGCCTACTTCAGCATTAGACCCAATTTCGACATTGAAAGTTGAAGAATTGATTGCACTATTGAAAAAAGAGTATACAATTGTAATTGTGACCCATAACATGCAGCAGGCTGCGCGGGTATCAGACAAAACAGCTTTCTTTTTAAATGGGGAAATCATTGAATATGATGTCACAAATAACGTCTTTTCAAATCCGAAAGACCAAAGAACGGAAGATTATGTAACAGGTCGGTTTGGTTAATTCGCCGAAGCTCAATATATTACATGTGGGGTGACTGTAATGATGAACGTCAGAAAAAACTTTGACAAGAACTTGCAACAGCTGCAAAACAAAATGATGGAAATGAATGCACTTACGGTATCAGCATTTGAGAAAGCGTTCACCGCTTTTAAAACACAAGATGTCGAATTAGCGTTACGAGTCATTGACGAAGACACTGCTATTGATAATCTTGACCAGGAAATCAATCAACTTGCAGTGTGGCTTATTGCGAAAGAGCAACCTTTTGCAACGGATCTACGAAGAATCATTGCGTCATTAAAAATCACATCTGATATCGAACGGATTGCCGATTTCGCAGTAAATATCGCGAAAGCGACAGCGAAAATCGGAAAAACAGAATCACTGATCAATATTACAAGTCTAGAGAAAATGAATGAGGTTTCCCTCGACATGCTTAAAAAGGCAGTTACTGCGTTCATCGATGGAAATATGGAGTTGGCTAAGGAAGTCGCCGCTTTGGATGATCAAGTCGACGATGCTTATGCAGTAACATACAAAAGCATCACTGAATATTTACGTACACATCCAGAAGAAACAACACAGCTCGTTCAATTATTATTCATCAATCGTTTCCTTGAACGAACAGCTGACCACATTACAAACATCGCAGAAAGTGCCGCTTATTTAATAAAAGGTCAGATTTATGATCTAAATCAGTAACAGTTTTCATGAGGTGAAATCCATTCGAACGTGAATGGTTTCACCTCATTTTTATTTCCTTACAAAATCATCTGTTTACGCTATATTTGTTATTTTGAGAAAAATGGATTACTTGGGGAATATAATGGAGGGGTTTGATGAAATCAGTAATGGAATCGGTCTTACTGGAAATATTGGAGAATGCATTTCAAAGGTTTGTTGTCGTTGATAAAGAATCGAACATAACTGGATGACAGATCAACCTTTGGGGCGCCATCCGTACATCGCGCTAGCGCCCTGCAGTATTTCTTCAATTGGGCGATTATCAGCACAAGATATACATAGTATAAGCCTCTTTTTTGTACAAGCAAATATGTAATTGAAAACATATAATACTTAAATAATGATAAAGGAGGTGATAAATTTGTCATGTGAAAAAAGGAAAATAAGATACTATCCCACGTTTAAAGCTTCCGACTGTACTCTTTCTTGTCCTCCTGAACCTACCGGTGCTACAGGAGAAACTGGACCTGCCGGACCTGCTGGACCTACCGGGGCTACTGGTACAACCGGCGCCACTGGAGCAACTGGAGAAACTGGACCTGCCGGACCTGCTGGACCTACCGGGGCTACTGGTACAACCGGCGCCACTGGAGCAACTGGAGAAATTGGACCTGCCGGACCTACCGGGGCTACTGGTACAACCGGCGCCACTGGAACAACTGGAGAAATTGGACCTGCTGGACCTACCGGGGCTACTGGTACAACTGGTGCCACTGGAACAACTGGAGAAACTGGATCTGCTGGACCTACCGGGGCTACTGGTACAACTGGTGCCACTGGAACAACTGGAGAAATTGGATCTACAGGAACTACCGGCGCTACTGGCGCTACTGGAGCTACGGGGACTACCGGTGATACGGGACCAACTGGAGCAGATGGATCTATTGGACCTACTGGTGCTGCTGGCGCAACCGGACCAACCGGCACTTTTGATCCTAACGCAAACATAGTCGGTGTAGGACCAAATGTAAGCTCGCAGTTTAGCGAATTAAGAGTCAGCCAAAGAACACCGTTAATTGAATTGACTTCCTCATATGGCTTATCCGATTTAAGAGACATTGTTACCGTAACTGGCGTTGGTTCAGTAGGAAGTAATAATAGCGAGTTCCAATTAACTACGATAGCAAGTGGAACAGATAGCGCCATCCTGCAAAGCTCAGAAAGAGGAAATTATGAACCAGGATATGCTGCTGAAGCAGGAATAGGTATCCGGTTGCCAGTTGCACCAACAGGAAACCAAGTGGGCAGATGGGGCATTTTTGACGCCCAAAATGGTATGCTCTTTGGTCAAGATGTACCCAATGGGATATTCGTAGCTATTAGAAGAGCAGGTGTTGATACTGTTATTCCTCAATCATCTTGGAACGTAGATCCGTTAAACGGAACAGGTCCAAGTGGGGAGAATCTTAATTTATCAAAAGGTAATATTTTTCAAATTGTATATACATGGTATGGGTATGGAGTAATTGAATTTAAAGTGGTTCTCCCTAATCCTACAACTTTAGCACAAGAAGTGATTACCGTTCATCGTTATTCCCGACCGGGCAAACAAATCTTGCTGACCCTAATCTCCCTCTTCGTGCAGAAATTTTTAATAACGGTACGGCAGCTGCATTCAATTTATTTGTTGGAGGAAGACAATTTAGCATTCTAGGCGCATATAATCCGGTTTATCGTGTTACTTCTGACAGAAGAACTGTACTTGCTTTAGAACAGGATTTAGTACCAATTGTGTCTTTCCAAAGAAAAGCAGTCTTCCCGGCTGGTTCTGCTAGATCCAATTCAGTTAGTATAAAACTAAAAGGTGTTGATCTTGTACATTCGGCAGATATTTGCTACCAAGTCATATTAGGTGGAACCATGGATGGAGAATTTGTAAACTTTCCAACCGATAACACTAGTATCCCTCTATCGGAGACAGCCCTTACAGTTAATAACACTTTAACGACAATATCAGGAGGACAAGTGCTATTTCAAGGATTAGTAGCTGGAACTACTTCAGGAAGTGCTAGAATTACAACCTCTGACTTCTTACCCGATTTTCAATTACCGGATACTGAAACCATTACTCTAGCTGTATATAATTTATTCCCCGCTGTTAATGATGTTCATGGAATTTTTAGCCTGACCGAAGAATGGTAATGAATAATAGGAACGGGAGAGAAATAATCGTATTTTCATCTCCACTTCTTTAAATGTACAAGGTTAGTTAACTAAGGAAGAGTCCATGATATTACTGATTCCATGGACTCTTCCTCTATACATAAGAGGTGAAGTTGTAATTTAGGAACCTAAAAAACAAAGGGATGGCATTCAACTATAAATCTATGTTATCAAGTCCTTTTAAAGGAAACCCTTAAACGAAGCTTTCGTCTAAGGGTTTCCTACTACTAACAAGAGATTCAAAAATAAGATAGATTAATTTACGCAAAAAACTAATATACAAGGTTTACTATCAGAAGAAGAGCCCGTGGATTTTCCCCATGGGCTCTGCTTATTTTCGTTTAGTCTGTTTCAGTAGGATCGATTCTAAATATTTTTTATTTTGAAGGATTCTTGGATCATCTGGATTATACTGTCTTGCTTTTTCATTATGTTCGTTTGCAAGTTTGTGTTGACCTAATTGATCATAACAAACGCAAAGTTGTAAATGAGGTAGCCATGTCGCATATTTTGGATACTGCAAACCTAGATTATGACTAGGGAGCTTAATCTCAGTCGCTAGTTGATACCAAAATATCGCTGCATATAATTCTTTCTTTTTCAAGAAATAGAATCCTAGACGACAGCAAAATTCTGATCGAGGATGATCATATTGGAAAGATCGTAAAATGGACTCTAATTCTTTCTTATAATCTCCTAACGAAAAAAAACAATCCGCTAGTCTACTACAAGCTGAAATGTTATCTTCGACCCACCCTTTCTCTGTTAAGAGAAATTTTTCGTAATATTCAATTGCTCGTTCATACATTTGGTGGTCTTTTAATTCATTAGCAAAATAAAATAAATCACGAGCTGAGAACTCTACATTGTTAGCTAATTGCTTTTCATAAATAAGTAAATTTCGATTCGTATCATGATGTAAGCTTTTATGTGTGACCGCTACGTTGCTATGAAAGATCGTTCCAGCTACTTCTAAATATTCATGAACAGCCCCAATCCATTGAAAATGATTTGTTCGTTTCACTAAACGGTTCCGTTTAAGACTCGTTAATACATTTCCATGTTGATCGGTAGAAAGATTGTAGTCCATTGTCACAGAATCCGTTGTAAGATCTAAATTCATTTTTAATTCATTAAATTTTTCTTGATCCTTTGGTAAAAATACATCATCCGCATCCAACCATAAAATGAAATCTTTTGTTGCTTGTTGAAAAGCATAATTTCTAGCCTTTGCAAAATCATGCACCCATTCAAAATCATAAATACGTTGCGTGTACCTTCTTAACACCTCTTTCGTTTGATCGGTTGAGCCTGTATCCACGATGTTGATTTCATCCACAATATCTTTAACAGAATCTAAACAGCGGCCAATGGTATCTTCTTCATTTTTAACAATCATGCATAAACTGATTGTGACCATCTGCCCCCCCTCTCTTTGTCAACCTAAATATATGTTTTAATAACTAGTCCCATAATTAATTCATCGTTTGAAAAATAAAAGTAAAACCTGGTTGAATCCTAGATTAATTTACGCA
Organism: Sporosarcina thermotolerans; assembly: GCF_030067815.1. Taxonomy (GTDB): domain Bacteria; phylum Bacillota; class Bacilli; order Bacillales_A; family Planococcaceae; genus Sporosarcina; species Sporosarcina thermotolerans. The sequence goes on from NZ_CP125968.1 coordinate 1,225,690, forward strand.
TATATTCCTCTATTTTCAAAACAACTTTTTCGTACCGGAGTGACAAAGGGAAACTGTATAGACAATTCACCGATGGAGAATTTCTTCGGGCTTTTAAAGCAGGAGATGTATTATGGCGTGGCTCTTCGAACTTACGAGGAGCTTAAAAAAGATATCGAAACATACATCCATTATTACAATCACAAGCGTATCAAACAGAAATTAGCTGGCATGAGTCCGGTTCAATACCGTCTTCACACCAGCCAATCAGCTGCTTAATATAAAACTCTAACTTTCGGGGGGCACATCAAATTAACGGGGGTTTGACACTACTTCTTCAGCTAATACACCAAGTCGATCAAGAATAAATGCATAGCATTCAGCAGCTTCTTTCAAATGATTGAAGCGTCCGGACTTACCGAAATGGCCGGCGCCCATATTCGTTTTCATCACAATGACATTATCATCGGTCTTTAACAATCTAAGCCGAGCTACCCACTTCGCCGGTTCAAAGTAACCGACGCGTGGATCGTTAATGCCGGTCGTGATATACAAATGCGGGTAATCTTTCGCTTCAACATTGTCGTAAGGGCTATACGATTTCATATAGAAATAGTCTTCCGGTTTCCGAGGGTCGCCCCATTCATCCCATTCAAGTGTAGTAAGGGGAATTGTCGTATCAAGCATCGTTGTTACAACATCGACGAACGGCACTGCTGGAACGATTACTTCAAACAGCTCACCCGCCATGTTGGCTACAGCGCCTACTAACAATCCTCCCGCACTGCCTCCACGGGCTGCCATCTTACTTGGGGTTGTATAGTTATTCTCAATAAGATGTTTCGCCGCAGCGATAAAATCAGTGAATGTGTTACGCTTCTTCTGCATTTTACCGTCCTCATACCAACCACGTCCCATTTCTGATCCACCACGAACTTGTGCAGTGATAAACACGACACCTCTTTCGAGTATCGGAAGTCGATACGGGTCAAAGCGTGGATCACTGTTAGAGCCATACGATCCATACCCATAAAGAATCAACGGTGCAGGCCCATTATCGAGTGCTCCTTCGAAGTAAACAGCGGTCATTGGAACTTTCACGCCATCATCCGCTGTCGCCCATAGTTGCTCTTGGCGGAAACGAGAGCGGTCATAGTCACCGCTAACAGGTGCAACCTGCAAGCACTTCTTCTCTCCAGTTATTAGATCCAAGCTATAAGTCGTTTTTGGTGTGAGCAACGACTCGTATTGGATTAATACTTCAGTTGCTTCATAGCTTTGATTGGATAAAACCGCTACGGTGTATAGTGGCTCATCCCATTTAATCTGCTCCAATTTGCCGTCTTTAAGAACCCAAATTTGCGTCAGACCATTCTCCCTGCCTGCGACAAGAAGCGAGTCACGGAAGGGATACATAGCTTGAAGATAGCGAGCTTCGCTATGCTCAATAACAGTAGTTCGTGCGCTGAGGTCATCGAGAGAACAACGAAGCAACTTGAAGTTCAGTGCATTTTCATTCGTCAGGATCAGCAATTCATCGCCCCAATGCTCGACATCATATAAGACGCCTGGACGCCGTGCATCCAATAACTGTAACGAGGAGAGCGGTGAATCCGTATCGATCATGCGAGTCTCGTTCGTTGTTTTTGAATGCGAATGCACGAAAATGAATTTTTGACTCTGTGATTTGCTAATGAATAACGTGAACGTCGTATCGACCTCTTCGTAGACTAACTCATCCTGATCTACTTCAGTTCCTAAACGATGACGCCACAATCTGTAAGGGCGTTGGTGTTCATCCACCGTCGTGTAAAAAATGTATTCACCGGACCGGCTCCACTCCATGCTTCCGAATAAATAAACATTAGGAATCCGGTCAGGCAGCAGTTCGCCTGTTTCCAAATTCTTAATATGGATGGTGCATCGGTCTGTGCCGTCGCGATTCTCCAAATAAGCAAGAAGGGTCTGATCCGAGCTAAATCTTAATGCTGTCACACTTAAATATCCATCTTCAACAGCCAATTCGTTCAGATCGAGAACCACTTGTTCTTGTGCTTCGTTAAGTAGGTCGCGACTCGCGGCTTCCTTACGTGCATAGATAGGATATTGCTTGCTTTTATCCAAGCGAGAATAATAGAAGAATTGTCCATGCTGCACAGGAACATTTACTTCTGAATCAGGCACACGGTCAACCATGCTCTGATAAATCCTATTAGTTTCATCCTCAAGTGGCCGCATGATTTCTTCGAAATACTTGTTTTCTTCCTCCAAGTACTGGATAACTTCTGGATTGTCACGTTCATTCAACCAATAATAATCATCTTCACGCACATCACCATGTAATTCATGAGGATGGGGAATGCGTTTTGCTATAGGTGGTTTCAAGATTAAGCAACTCCTTTCGATATAATTAATAATTCGGCACAGGCCATCTGAATTCCTTCTTAATTCGACAATTTGATGTACTATTTGCATTTTCTATACTAAAATTACGATAATTGTAAAATAAGGAGCGACTAATATGACGAACATTTTACCCGAAGACCAACGTGAAGAATTGCTTAAAGTATTGGAAGCACGTTTTGAGAAAAATATGGACCGACATGTGGGGATTAGTTGGGCGAAAGTGCAAGCAAAGCTTGAAGCAAATTTAGAGAAACTCTGGGTGCTTAGTGAAATGGAAAGAACAGAAGGGGAACCGGACGTTGTAGAGTATGATGAGAAGACGGATGAATATGTTTTTTATGACTGCTCAACTGAAAGCCCAAAAGGTCGCAGAAGTGTTTGTTACGACCAAGAGGCTCTTGAGGCAAGGAAAAAGCATAAGCCGGAAAATAGCGCAATGAATATGGCCGCAGAAATGGGTATTGATCTTTTAACAGAAGAACAATACTGGAAGCTGCAGAAACTTGGAAATTTCGATTTAAAAACATCCAGTTGGGTGAAGACACCTGCAGATATAAGAAAGCTTGGCGGGGCCATTTTCTGTGACAGGCGTTATGATACTGTTTTTACATACCATAACGGCGCAGATTCTTACTATGCAGCAAGGGGCTTTGGGGATCATTAAGAATTTGATTGGAAAATTACTTTTAAAATGTTTAATATTACCACGTGAAAGGGAAAAAAAGTCCATGAATGACTTTGTTTTCCCTTTTTTTGAATTACATAATTTTATGGTTTTATGCAAAGTGCACAAAGAATTGTTGGAATGGGCTTTTAATGAAAAAATATTATGCACAGTACATAGTCAACGCTTGTACATTTTGTTTAATAGGTATAAAGACGTTTTAAATAAAGCTATGTATAATCAGTGTTGTTAAATAAAAAACCGTTTTAGATAATCATAACAAAATGACAATCTGACATCTTTTCTTCAGTAGTAAAAATGTTAGTATTGGGCAAAATAAAAATATCTATTATTACGGTACCGAAAGGGGTAACGCAAATGTCAGCAGTAAATGATGGTGTCGATACAAAAGCCATTCAGATAGAAAACACCACGAAAATGGATGAATCATTGCATCCAAAATCCGACAAAGAAAGAACTGTTGACCCAAAACACTACGTTTTCATGTGGATGGGCGACGGGGTTAACTTAGGAAATATGACGTTAGGCGCCAGCGTAATTGTTGCGGGAATCGCAACATTAAACGTCTACCAAACAATTCTTGCAGCTTTGATTTCAATTGCAATTATTTCAACTGTTTTCGCTTTAAATGATCGTCTTGGCTATAGAGAAGGTATTCCATACGTTGTTCAGCTTAGAATGTCCTTTGGGGTAAAAGGAACAGTCATTTCCTCATTATTACGCGGAATACCTGCTATCGTCTGGTATGGTGTTCAAAGCTGGATTGGCGGAACCGCCTTAAATGAAATTGCGAAGATTCTTACAAATGGGTCTTTCGATAATATTGTTATTTGCTTCATAGCTCTTCAGATATTCCAGATTATCCTTTCGCTATTCGGCTTCCATGCGATTAAATGGGTAGAGACGGTTGCATCTGTTGTGTTCATGATAGCACTTGTGTATGTTTTCGGTCTTCTTGTCACGTCGCATATGCCTGAGATTTCCCAAAACTGGGTACAGGTTGAAGGTTCATGGGGCTTGCCGTTCTTCGGGCTTATCATGGTGTTCTTAGGTAACTATGCAGGTATCTTCGTTAGCGCTGCAGACTATTCCAGAGAGCTTAAAACTGGTGTGAGCAATAAGAAGCGTGGAGCACTATATTTCGTTCCAATCACTGTTTCATACGGTTTAGTTATTGTCATCGGAGCAATGCTCGCTGCTGCAACAGGTGTAACGAATCCAGCACAAGCACTTCCAATCATCCTTAATAATGACTATGTGTCCATATTTGTATCTGTATTTATCGTCGTTGCTGTAATTGCGACAAATATGGTGGCGAACATTATTCCGCCAGTGTATGTCATTACATTGCTGACGAAATTAAAATACAAACCTTCTGCAATTATTACAGGATTGCTTGCTTTAGGTGCATTCCCTTGGTTGCTTGTACAAGAATCGTCGGCAACTGGTCTGAATATGTTTATTCTTATCTATTCTGCATTTTTAGGACCAGTTATTTCCATACTGCTCGTCGAGTATTATATTTTGAGAAAACAAAGAGTGAAAACTGCTGATTTGTACAATGATGAAGGTCCTTATAAAGGATATAACCCAGCAGGTTTGCTTGCTATGTTTATTGGTGCAGGTGCGGCGTTTATAGAGGTAGAGCTCGCGTGGATCATTGGGGTTGTAGTCTCAGGAATATCTTATTATCTACTGTCTAAATATGCCTTTAAAGGTTCAAGCTTTAAAAAGGGAACAATTTTCGATAAGTAATGTTTCTTTTCTTTATTCAAATTAGTCTACGTCTTGCTAACTTTCATGACAGCTTTCTATAAAAATAGCGGTTTGGTTTTAGCCACTTTGAACAATCAATAGTTCAAAGTGGCTAATTTAGTATGTGTGGTCGTCTACTGTCAACAAAATAATACCTATTTTTTGGTTACATGTACTAACGACTATGGGTATGAAAGTTTGTATACTAAACGTGCAAATAGGAAGTCGTCCTTTATTTTTAGTAGTTTCCAAAAATAACTGCCAATACATCTGGATGATTGGGACACAATAGAATGCATGAGTATAGCCAATTTGATATAGAAAAAGAGGTTTTCCCATGGAAAATATAAATCGAGAAGAATTAAAGGACTTAGGATACAGTGAAGATATCCTACCAACTAAAGAAGAAGAGCGGAAATGGAGTATTGGTAACTTTGCAACAGTATGGATGGGCGCAGTTCATAACATTCCGAACTATATTGCGATTGGTGGACTGTTTGCATTAGGTCTCTCGGTTGGACAAGTATTCGGCGCAATCATCGTTGCTTCTATTGTTTTATCGGTAATGATGGTGTTAAACGGGCATGCGGGTTCAAAATACGGATTGCCGTTTTCCATGTTGGTTCGTCTATCTTATGGAACTAAGGGTGCGATAATTCCTGGCGTATTACGTGGGGTAATTGCAGGAATCATGTGGTTTGGATTTCAAACCTATGCAGGAAGCCAAGCCCTGTCCATTTTAATAAGTAAACTTTGGCCGACATATTTAACATTGGGTGGCGACTGGAATCTTTTAGGATTGTCATTGCCTGGGTTAATTTCATTCTTGATCTTCTGGTTATTTAACGTTGCATTAATTTACGGTGGTATGGAAGTATTAGGGAAGTTCACGAATATCCTTTCACCGCTTGTCTATATTGTTTTTGGTGGTATGGCGATTTGGGCCATTAATTTGGCTGGAGGCATTGGACCGATTCTCGCCTATACAGGCACCGGCGTTGAAGGCAATAAAGTAATCATCTTTGTGGCAGCCGTTACCGCGGTGTTAGCTGCTTGGGCTGCGCCGATGGTGAACGTGTCAGACTTCACAAGATTAGCCCGCTCAACGAAAGACCAAGCTATCGGTCAGACATTAGGCCTCGTTGTGACCTATCTTCTATTTGCGGTAGCAAGTATTTCGATTATTGTTGGATCTGAAATTGCATTCGGAACGCCGATTTGGAACGTTTTGGACGTTGTTGCTCGATTTGACGGCATGTTCGCCATTGGAATTTCAGTACTTACTCTCTGTTTAACAACATTATCTGTTAACGTCACAGGTAATATCGTTCCAGCAGGTTATCAGCTTGCTTCATTGTTCCCGAAAAAGCTTACATTCAAAACAGGTGCATTGGTAGCAGCGGTAATCGGGATACTTGTAATGCCTTGGAAGTTGATGGAGAACGCAACAAGTATCTTCCTGTTTTTGAACATCGTTGCTGGGCTGCTTGCACCAGTTGCAGGCGTCATGCTTGCACAGTATTTCGTTATCTCAAAAACGAACATCAACCTGAAGGAATTGTATTCAGGTGAAGGTAAATTCCCGCGTACCAAAAATGGTTTTAATGTGAATGCGATAGTCACTACAGTTGTTGCCGGCGTCATTTGTCTAATTGGTAACTTCGTACCGTTTTTCAAACCGCTTTACGATATCTCCTGGTTTGCAGGATTCATCTCAGCGTTCGTTCTCTATTGCATCCTTGAGATGTATAGTCAAAAAAGAGGTTAAACTTGAACGAAGTGGGGAATTTCAGAAAGAACATAGCTAAACCTTTGAACTTGTGTTGTATTTTGTCTATATAGACAAATTTTTATAAAATTACTTTCATAATTCTGAAAAGAGGTAATCACAATGACATTCGATTTGGTAATTAAAGGCGGAAACGTAGTTTTACGTGATGGAGTTTATAAAGTTGATATTGGGATCAGAGATGAAAAAATCACATGTATCGCAGAAACAATCACCGAAGACGCAAAAGAAGTAATTGACGCAACTGGTCAATACGTCATGCCAGGAATGATCGACACACATGTTCATATCAGTGAACCAGGACGTACAGAATGGGAAGGTTTCGAAACAGGCTCCAAATCATTAGCGGCAGGTGGAACAACAAGCTATGTTGAAATGCCATTGAACGCCCTACCAGCAACGACTAATAAAGCAGCGTTGGATCTTAAACTAGAAGCGGCTATTGATCAGAACTATGTAGATTACGCATTTTACGGCGGTCTTGTACCCGGAAACGTTGACAAGTTAAAAGAAATGGCTGATGGTGGCGTTCTTGCTTTCAAATGCTTCTTATCAGATATTACAAGTGATATTCCTGACGATTTTATCAACGTGGATGACTTCACATTATACAAAGGCATGCAAAAGTTAGCTGAGTTGGATCAAATTCTATGTATTCATGCAGAAAATGGAGCTGTACCTTCGGGATTGGCTAAGGAATTTGCAAGAGAAGGCAAAAATTCCGGAGTAGAATACGCAGAATCACGTCCAATCTTCACAGAAGTGGAAGCTGTACAACGTGCAATCCTTTTCGCTAAAGAGACTGGTTGTAAATTGCATCTTGTTCATATCAGTACTTCAGAGGCAATTCAGACAATCATACAAGCGAAAAGAGAAGGTGTAGATGTAACTGTTGAATCATGCCCTCACTACTTTGCTTTTACAGCTGAACAAGTGGATGAAATTGGTCCGAAGGCAAAATGCCAACCACCGATCAGAAAAGCAGAAGACCAAGCGAGATTATGGGATGAGCTTTTAGCTGGCAATATTGACTGGCTAACATCCGACCACTCCCCATGTACTGAAGACTTAAAACAAGGTACACTTTGGGAAGCTTGGGCGGAATTAGTGGAGCACAAAACAATGTAGACCTAATGTTTGACCTATCTGTTAAACAACGTGGCCTACCAGTTCATAAATTTGTTGAATTGATCGCAACGCATCCAGCTGAGCGCTTCAATATTCCACAAAAAGGTGAACTTGCTGTATCAAAGGATGCCGATATTATCTTAGTGGATCCGAATCAGTCATACACTGTGAAAAGGGAAGACCTCTACTATAAAAACAAACATAGTGCATATGAAGGTAGAAAAATCGACTGCCGTGTAACGAAAACCATTGTACGCGGACATGTTGTATTCGATTTGGAAAAAGGTATCCAAGGAGAGCCAATCGGAAAATTGATTTCCTCGAAATAAATAAAACAAAAATCCCCAATCCGATATGGTTGGGGATTTTTATTAACTATTTTCAACTTCATCTTCTTTCAAGATTGAGCCTATGACAAGTGCTACGCGAATTCGTAAAGAGTCGGAAGGATCTCGAAGTGAGCAGTTAAGCAGCTCTTCTGTTTTCTCAATCCGATATTTCACGGTATTACGGTGAACGAATAATTTCCTCGACGTTTCCGAAAACTCACATTGGGAATCCAGGTAAACCTGAATAGTTTTCACTAAATCCTGATCGTCCTTTGTTTTTGGATAAGCCAGTGATTTTAATGTGTTTTCGTAAAGTGCTTTTAAATCTTTCCGAGGTAACGTATTCAATAATTCTTTTAAGTCCCTTGTTTTATAATGTTTGATAAAACCTTTTAAGTTCTGGTCGTATCCAGTCAATATCGCCTCTACAGCTTCATCATAAGCTGTCGGCATATCTTTAAGGGGCTGTACAGAATGGCTGACACCGAAGGATAGTGTGAATTCACCTTTGAAATTTGCTTGAACATTTTCGATGAATTTCGTAATCGTATCAACTTCCTCTTCAGTGTATCTTGGAAATTGTAAAACCATGACGAAATACTTTCCTTTTGTGAATAAAGTTGCCTCTAAATTTGCATGAATAAGTTCATCTTCAAGTTGGTCGTAAACGCTATTATGCAGTTCTCCGACCTTTTTTTCGTATAACTGCAAGGTTTCGTATATATCGCCATCTGCATCAATCGTACAAATAACACAGACATTTTCCAAATCCTTTACCAATCCATAATAGTTTGCACGGCTTATAATTTCTTCATCAGATTGAATTTTCATTTCGATTAAATCTGCAAAAAAAGTTATTTTTCAATAGCCTTGAATTTTCTTCGATCGCCTGTTCTTTTATTATTGTGAAAGAAATAACATTGCCCGCTTGTTCAATTGCCATTTGAGAAGAAGGGTATGGCAATGTGAGTGAATCAAAAATGACAAGCATGCTTGGATATTGGCGCTTCGTTTGAACCGGGAAAGTGGAAATGGATTGTTGTTCATGAGATGGAATCGAAAAAGTGGTTCCCTTCCCGTGCAGAGGATAAGTCCTCTTTTACCTTTTCGATAATTTCCATTTCAATTTTTTTCATTGATTCTTTTAAGAAATGATGGCTTTGAGCGATCTTTTCGCCCCTATGATTCAATAGGAGAGCTGGGCGTGCCAAGGAATGACCCAGTCGTTCCAATAGTGCGGCTAAACTATAGCCTTTAATGAGCATATTAGAAAATTCTTTTTGAATATGAAGGGCATAATACAATTGTTCAGTTTCAGCGTCGTTTAAATAATTCAAGATGTGGCGAGAGACATCACCCAAGGTGTGATTTGTCGGTAAATCAATTATTGGAAATGCCAAATCGTCAGCAAGTAATCTTACTTCCGCTGGCAATTCGTTGAAGAAACGGTTGATCTTGATCACAAGTCCAGAACAATTCAAGTCATGCATTTGTTGAATTAACTCACAGAATTTCTCTGGATCATCTTTAAACGCATAACCAGTTGTAAGAAGAAGATGGTTATTAGACAAGAAGTTGATGACATCGGGTGTATCGGAGATATTAACGAATTGTACATTTCTCGTGAGCCCGCGATGACCTGCCAACACTATACCTTCTTTCATCCCTTCTAAAATTAATAAATCATTTATTGTTTTCATTTAGATACCTCTTTATAAAAAAGTTTTTCATAATGACAGAAATGAAAGTGTTGATATCATTTTACGTTAAAAGTGAACAAAAATCAAAGCATAAATTAGTCATGTTAAACAATGACATTAATTAAGAAAAGTTGTAGACTTGAATAGTTAGTGAAAAAATGTGGGAAGTCATAAAATGGATATTATCTTAATTCTGGGGTGAAAATATTGTATTATTCAATGGGTGAAAACACCGACCATACCGGACCATTTACATTGACTGCACTAGCAGCAAGTGGTGATATACATCAAATCCTGAATGAATGCCCAAAGGGACGTGTCCACAGTGTTTTTAACAGCAGTTTTAATTTGGCCTTTGGCGAACACCTTATCCATATCGGTGCACTTCCAAATGGATTATCACCATTCGGAATTGGTCTAAGCGAGGAAATTGCCCTGTTTCTTACAAAGCTTGCACATGCAAGCGAGGAAGTTTTTTGGGATGTTAGATCGCAGTCAATCATCTTTCCAAAAGGGCTTTGGCTTTCGCTCAATCAAGTGAATTGGGCGAATCATAAGGTGCAGCCGGTTGTATACCAGTTATCATATATAAAAACAAATGCTGCATTCGTTGCCGACAGGCTACTTCAAGACGATTGGCAAACGGGTCTCGGTGATAATGAAGAAGAAAAAAAGCAAATCATTCATTATCTATTAGATTCCTCAAACTCCCATGGGGATAGTATCATTTTCGGTAAACTATCAAGTTTGATGAAACTTGTACGCAATGAGGAAGATATCGAAGCTGAAGAAGTATTCGATTACTGGATCGGCAGAGGTCTTGGGCTCACCCCGAGTGGAGATGATGTCATTACAGGAATTTGCGCAGTCCTTTCTGCTTTTGAGGGGATTGATCAAACGTTTATCGGAAAACTTAAATCCTATTTGGATGACCGTGGTCGAAAACGTACAACGGATATCGCTTTAGAGTATCTTCTATATGCAACTGACAATAAGTTTCATTCACATCTTCAAGGGATATGTTCTGTTTTGAACCAACCAATGGGATCTGAATTAATTGAGGCTCTTGATGAATTGAAGAAAATCGGACATACATCTGGCGCCGACACATTGTTAGGCGTTTTAGTAGGTATTACCTCAGTTGTTATTCACAAAAAAGAAAGGTGATTGTTATCAAAGAGTTAGCTAAATCAAGTAACTGGATTTCGGGCTTACAATGGCTCTTTTTTATTTTTACAAATATAGTTGTTATCCCGATAACTGTCGGTGCTGCTTTTGAACTTTCGCAAGAGACAATTGTTAATATGCTGCAGTTGTCATTTGTCGTAACAGGTCTTGCGTGTATCATTCAAGCCTATTTTGGACATAAACGTGCCATTATGGAAGGTCAATCCGGACTTTGGTGGGGCGTCATTTTAACACTTGTAACAACAGCTGCGGCTCAAGGTATGCCTTTGTCTATACTTGGAGGCAGTTTAACGGTTGGAATAATCATTGTTGCGATTCTGACCTTTTTGATTGGCGTAACTGGGGTTGGACCACTTATCGCTAAATTATTTACACCAGCAGTAATGGGTGTATTTATGTTTTTATTCGGATGTCAATTAATCGGTATCTTTTTAAAGGAATGCTTGGTATCCCGTTCGGAAACCAATCCGGAGGTGCACATATCGATGTACCAGTTTCTTTACTTTCGATTGTGATTGCAACGTTGGTCATCGTGATTAGTGTGAAGGCCCCGACAAGCATCCGTCGATATGGGTTACTCATTGGAATTATCGTTGGATGGGTTATTTTCGCGCTTATCTTCAGGCCGGAAAGTGCCATCAGCGAAGCGACATCGTTTAAACTTGAATTATTCCCGTTAGGAAAGCCTGCATGGGATATGGGAATTATCATTACAACTGTCATAGCTGGTTTATTAAACGCGGCAAATACATTTGGTGCGTTAAAAGGTACGGAAAGTATGTATAAGGTGGAAACGACTAAATCCGAGTATAGAGCGTCGTTCACAATTACAGGTGTTTTCACTCTGATTGCAGGTATTTTTGGTCTTGTACCAAATTCACCTTACGTGTCATCGATTGGTTTCTTAAGTCAGACAGGAATTATAAATAGAATTCCGTTTGTTCTTGGTGGTCTTATGTTCCTTGTAATGGGACTTATCCCACCAATCGGCCACTTTTTCTCTCAACTTCCATTAAGCGTCGGTAGTGCAGCATTGTTTGTCTCCTATTTACTGCTCTTAAATTCTTCTTTTAATTTCTTTAAAAATGTTGAATTTAATACAGTCAATGTGTATCGTTCGGCAATTCCGCTGTTTGTCGGGATTGTTATTATGACGCTGCCTGCGACTTATTTCATCACGGTTCCAAGCATTATCCGTCCAGTACTAAGCAGCGGACTACTTGTGGGGATTATTCTTTCACTCCTATTGGAAAATCTTATCAAATGGGATAAATACGGTGTGGAAGATCAAGAAGAAATCGAGTTGTCCAATAAACAATAAAAAAAGATGGGGATAATGTAAAATTTTCCTCCATCTATTTTTGTATTTTGGCTTACTTTAAATGATCGTTTAAGAAGGTAAGTACTTCATTGAAAGCATTTTGCACAACGGGAAGTTCCCAGTCATTATCGAATTGGTGCTTGCCTTCAGGAATGGTAATCAGTTTTCCTTCGATTCCATTTTCCTGTAAACTTTCTGCAAAGAGGACGGCTTGTTCGTAAGGGACATCCTCATCATTTGTTCCGTGAAGGAGCAAGGTTGGTGGGTAATCAGCATGAATGTTGAAGAGTGGGGAGTACTTTTTGAGTTTGTCTTTTTCCAAAAACGGGATAAGTCCACTTAACTCCTCAATCCAAACACCGTGCTGCCTGGCATGCATATAAATAGCGTATCGTTTTTCGATTGGGCCAACGGAAATGATGTCCTTAGACAAAAGCATTTTTGCAAGTTCTCTTGGCACGTTTGTCATGCTTGTATAGTGCGGGCTTGGCTTCACCGCCCAATCCCCAGTAATATCCCCATACCCATAAAACGAAACGATTGTTCTTGGTTTGTTTGTCAAAGTTCCGGACAGAAGGGCAAGGTATCCACCAGCAGAGCTACCGATAACGGCAATTCTTTCCGAGTCATAGTCAAACTGGTTTACGCCCTCGTTTTTGACCCAGAATAGGGCATCATCAATATCATCTTTGATATCAGGTAATTTAGATTCCGGGGCCAATCGATAATCAATGGAAAAGATATTAAAACCGGCTTTATGAAAAAACTCTATCTGCGTTTGGTTAATATCTTCCCTGGAACCCCATATTAGACCGCCACCATGAATAAAGACAATGAGCGGTCGTGATTTCTCACTAACAGCATAGAAATCACCTTTAAGTTCAAAATTCTGTCCTTGTTTATATACAATAGTTGTTTTCAACACGATGTCACTCTTCTCTTTAATGGTATTAAATAAATCATATCAGTTTCATTTAAAGACGGAAAGGAATGCGTCAAATGGAATTAAAGATCAAAGATCTACTGGCCATGGAGCCAATGAAAAATGCGGAAATAATAGCAGGACAAGCTTTCAATGACAACGTAATCCAAGGCGTCACCATAATGGAAGGCCCCGACATAGCAGATTGGATAAAAGGCGGTGAAGTAATCTTAACAAGTCTATACTCGATAAGAAACTTTACCGAAAATGAACTAAAAGAATTCATCGGGAAATTGGCAGCAAAAAGAGTAAGTGCTCTGATAATTAAAAAGTTTAACCCAGAGTTTATCGAACAATTACTTGCAATTGGCAAGAAATATAGAATGCCCATTATCGAGCTTCCAAACAGCGTTCCATTCGTCGATGTGATGTATCCCATCATGGGAGAGCTTTTCAATAATCAGGTAATAAAGCTCCAATACTATAAAGAGATTCACGATCGTTTTACAGCTCTATCGCTTGCGGGTGAAGGATTAGAAAAGATTATCTACACACTCGAAGAGTTGATTGGAAATCCTGTCGCATTATTTGATCGGAATTTTAACCCGATTATTTCAACATATCCTAATCTCGAAAAGTTCCAAATGGTAGAGAAAGTTCACTTTTACGAACAGACCTCAGGGATTAAATATCCCCATTACCGGCAAATCGTAAAATACCCTGAACAGAAAAACATAGGGCATCAAATTGTTGTTCCGATTGATACTCTTAACCATAACAAAATGTATCTCCTAATCGGGGAAAATAATAACTCTTTAGGTGAACTTGATTTAATCGCTGTGGAAAATGCAGTAACCTCCTTATCTCTTGAATTAATGAAACAATTTGCAGTAGCAGAGGTTGAAAAGAAATATAAGAACGATTTGATTGAGGAATTGATAAGTGGAAGATTCCAATCGATGGAAGCTGTCTTTGAAAAAGCGAACGTTATCGGGTGGGATCTTACCGGTGCGTTTACGACAGTCCTGTTTAAGATAAATCGTAGTGAAGATGGCGTTATTAAACAGAAAAGCGGACTCTCCGACAGAAACCATTTTGTTGTGAGCGAAGCAATCCATCATTACTTGCCGAATGGCATTATATCAACTAAAAGCAACCTATTTATCATTCTCTGGAAAGTAGAGAAAATAAGCAAGAATGATAAGTCAGTAATAAATGAAATAAAGAAAATCGCACTATCCATCCAAACGTTAATAAAACGTCAAATTAAAGATATCGATGTTCAAGTTGGGATTGGAAATGCGATTGACGATATTTCAGGAATCCGAAAAAGTTACAGAGAAGCTCACGATGCATTGGATTTAGGTGCAACATTGAATGGATTAGCCTCGATAACGACATTTTCCGAATTAGGCATTTTTAGGCTGCTGCGGAATATTGAAGATGCATCTGCCTTAAAACAGTTTATTCCCCAGTCTCTTGGGGAATTACTAGGATATCAACAGGCGAATCATGCAGACTTACTGAATACATTGAAAATATTTTTAGAATGCAATCAAAACGCTGCGCAAACAGCCAAACAGCTATTTGTCCATTATAAGACTGTTGTATACCGTTTAGAGAGGATTAAAGAAATAACAGGCATGGATTTTGACGATTCTGAAGAAATGTTATCTGTAAGGGTTGGTCTTAAAATTCATGAATTGATACAACGTAAGAACTGAGAATATAGACTTTTCGAACTAAAGTGTTTTTTATCCTTATAGGATAAAAAAAACTAAAATCTTTATCCTCTTATGCCAAAGACTATTTCGGTTGTAATGACTACAATTAATAGTGGAGCTAATAGTCCATCCGTGAACGAAGATTAATTCGTGCATACTATCTGCATGAATTACAAACAATATTGAGCGTTATCTAATAATGCATTGAAAAAACATAGCGGAAAAGGGTGGTGAAATAGATTGAACGAAACACCGAAAGATATTATACAAAAACTGGATGTTTTAGCTGAAGAAACTGATAGTAAGCTTAAATGGCTATCAGGATTCGGTAAAGATTCGGAAGGTGGAGTTACTCGTTTACTCTATACAAAAGAATGGGTGGAAGGTCAGAACGCCTTAAAGGAATGGATGGAAAGCGAAGGCCTTGAAGCTCGATTTGATGAAGTCGGAAACTTATACGGAACATTAAAAGGTAAAAATACAGAAGAAACGATCTTGACCGGTTCCCATGTTGACACAGTGAAAAACGGTGGCCGTTTTGATGGTGCATATGGTGTTGTTGCCGGAATCATCGCATTGAAATATTTGAAAAAACATTTTGGTGAACCAGTAAGAAACATCGAAGTTGTTTCGATGGCAGAAGAAGAAGGAAGTCGTTTCCCTTATTCTTTCTGGGGTTCTAAAAATATAGTAGGAATCGCAAAACGTGAAGATGTTGAAATAATTAAAGATTTCAACGGCGTTCCGTTTGTCGAAGCGATGAGAAATGCAGGCTTTGACTTCAGAGACGAATCCAAAGGATCTCGCAAAGACTTGAAAGCTTTCGTAGAAGTCCATGTGGAACAGGGAAGCGTCCTTGAAACCGAAAAAATTGACATTGGTGTAGTGAACAATATTGTCGGTCAAAGAAGATATACGATCGAATTGACAGGCGAAGCAAACCATGCCGGCACGACGCCGATGGGTTACCGTAAAGACGCAATGTTTGCAGCGAGCCATATGATTCACGAAATTATTTCTATGGCTATTGAGATTGGCGATCCACTCGTAACGACAGTCGGAAAAGTTGAAGCTGTTCCAAATATCGTTAACGTAGTTCCAGGGAAGGCAATCTTTACAATCGACGTCCGCCATACGGATAAAGATGCGATTTTGTCCTTTACGGAAAAAATGACAGCAAGAATGCAGGAAATCTCAAAAGATCATGGTGTTGAGATGAACATCGATCTTTGGATGGACGAAGATCCAGTTCCAATGGATCAAAGAGTAGTTAATCTTATCGAGAAGCAATGTAAGGAAAATGGCTTTAATTATAAAGTGATGCATAGCGGAGCAGGACATGACTCACAGATTTATGCTCCTGTTGTCCCAACAGCAATGTTGTTTGTTCCAAGCTTGAAAGGAATCAGTCATAATCCAGCTGAATTTACTGAGCCTGCTGATTTGGCTGAGGGCGTCAAAGCGCTTATCGGTGCACTTTACGAATTAGGCTATAAAGAATAAGGAATTGTAGGTTAGGCGCAAGCCGAATCATTATATAGAGACGAAGGAGAATGTGAAGATGGGTTATCCAAAAGACTTATTATCAAGCAGATCTATTATTAAGCCAGGGCAATACGCTCTAATCGCTCCAGAAGGATTAGTGAATAATGTCATCCCTGGATTTGAAAATTGCCGAATCTCTATTTTGGGTTCACCGAAACTTGGCGCAAGCTTTGTAGACTATATGGTCACAATGCATGAAGGTGGCAAAAACAGCGAAGGTTACTGTGGAGAAGAAGACGTGCAATGCTTCGTTTACGTTATTAGTGGGAAAATTAAAGCAAAAGCGGACGATCAAGAATTCATTCTTGAAGAAAGCGGCTATTTATACTGCCCTCCTGGTGTGAAAATGTATTTGGAAAACATGGAGTCTGGCGATTCACGTCTATTCCTTTACAAACAAAAACACAATCCTCTTGCAAACGGCCGTAAGCCATGGGTCGTATCAGGTCATGCTAACGAAATCGAATATATGGACTATGATGACATGCATAACGTTCACCTGAAAGATCTATTGCCAATGGATCTTGAATTCGACATGAACTTCCATATTCTTTCATTTGATCCAGCAGCAAGCCACCCATTCGTTGAAACACATTACCAAGGCCATGGCGCATACTTATTATCTGGTGAAGGTATGTACAACCTTGACAATGAGTGGATCCCAGTTAAAAAAGGCGATTACATTTTTATGGCGCCATATGTGCATCAAGCAGCGTATGCGGTTGGTAGAGAACCGTTGACATATGTTTACTCCAAAGACTGCAATCGTGATGCATCACTATAATTTACAGACTAAAGAGGTGTCATGATGAGAGTTAGTAGAGATGAACTAAAAGATCTAATCAAAACAAAACTTCATAAGGCTGGTTTGAAAGAAGAGCATGCTGATGTAGCGGCAGACGTTCTAACGTTTGCGGACGAAAGAGGCATTCATTCCCACGGAGCAATTCGTGTGGAATACTACGCAGAGAGAATCGCTAAGGGCGGTATGAATGTTAACCCGGATTTTAAATTCGAAAAAACAGGCCCAGCAACTGGCGTATTTCATGGCGATGGTGGTAACGGCCATACAGCGGCTAAATTAGCTATGGACGAAGCCATCAAAATGGCAAAAGAAAGCGGAGTTGCCATCATTGGTGTTAAAGATATCTCTCATAGCGGAGCAATCTCTTATTTCACAAACCAAGCGGCAAGTGCAGATCTAATCGGATTCTCAGTTTGTCAATCGGATCCAATGGTTGTTCCTTTCGGAGGCGCAGAGCCTTACTACGGAACAAACCCAATCGCCTTTGCTGCACCAAGCAGTGATGGAAGAATGATTACATTGGATATGGCAACAACTGTACAAGCCTGGGGTAAAATTCTTCATGCACGTTCTAAGAATGAGTCAATCCCTAATACATGGGCAGTTGACGGCAATGGAGAACCAACGACAGATCCATTAAAAGTGAACGCGTTATTGCCAATTTCAGGTCCAAAAGGTTACGGATTGGCGATGATGGTAGACGTTCTTTCAGGAATCCTTCTTGGACTTCCATTTGGTAATAAAGTTTCCTCAATGTATGAAGATTTATCGGCATACCGGAAACTTGGTCAATTGCATATTGTCATTAATCCAGCATTCTTTACAGGTTTAACTAGTTTCAAAAATGACATCACACAATCGATGGAAGACTTGAATCAAATCAAACCTGCACCGGGCTTCTCAAAAGTTCTTTACCCAGGACAAAACAATGATGTTGTCATTGAGAACTATAAAGAGAACGGCATTGAAATTGTCGATGACATTTACGAGTATTTAAAATCTGATGTCATCCATAATAATCAATACGACCATAAAAATCCATTCGCTGAATAATATTCACTATTTGAGTAGATAACGGCTGAAAAACTTAATAGGGGTGTGTGGAGTGAGAGTTAGTAGTGAGCAATTGAATGAGTTAATTACAACAAAGTTGCATAAGGCAGGCTTGACAGAGGACCATGCTCGTGGAGTTGCAGACGTGCTTGTTCATGCGGATGCAAGAGGAGTCCACTCCCATGGAGCAATGAGAGTTGAGTATTATGCAGAGCGAATTGCTAAAGGTGGATTGAACGCAAATCCAAACTTCACATTTGAAAAGACAGGTCCTGCAACAGCTGTTTTTGATGGCGATAACGGTGTAGGTCATGTCGTTGCAAAGTTAGCAATGGACGAAGCGATACAAATGGCAAAAGAAAATGGAGTAGCGGTAGTCGGTGTAAAAAGAATCGGTCACAGTGGTGCACTTTCTTATTTCGTCCAACAAGCTGCAAATGAAAACTTAGTTGGTATTTCACTATGCCAATCTGACCCGATGGTCGTTCCTTTTGGTGGATCTGAGCCATATTACGGAACAAACCCGATTGCATTTGCGGCGCCAGGCAAAAACGGCCAACATATCACTTTCGATATGGCAACAACTGTTCAAGCTTGGGGTAAAGTTCTTCATGCTCGTTCAAAAAATGAATCCATTCCTGACACGTGGGCTGTTGATATCGAAGGAGAGCCTACAACCGACCCATTCAAAGTTAGTGCTTTAGTTCCGATTGCTGGACCGAAGGGTTATGGACTTATGATGATGGTAGACGTCTTATCTGGAATTCTGTTGGGACTTCCATTTGGAAACAAAGTTTCTTCAATGTACCATGATCTTACTGAGTACCGGAATCTTGGACAGCTACACATCGTTATTAATCCCGAATACTTTGGCGGATTAAGCACATTCCAAGAAGGCATTGCTACAACAATGCAGGACCTAAATAATATTAAACCTGCTCCAGGTTTCGATCACGTATCTTATCCTGGTCAAAGAAGTGCTGAACGTGAAAAGCAATACGCAGAAAACGGAATCGAAATCGTGGATGACATTTATGAATACCTAATTTCAGACGTTGTCCATAACAATGCATATGATCATAAAAGCCCTTTTGCAAAGTAAGGTTGAAATATAAAGGGTGGTCATGCCAAATGGCCACCCCTTTCCTGTGTCGATTTTTAAAAAACTAAAGAAAAAATAAACAAAGAGGTGCGTGAAAACATGTTATATACAATCGTCAAACAGAACTCCTACCAGGATTCAGTTAACCTAATGCTTCTCACAAACAAAATTTCAACAATGGACGGCATCATCAAAGTTCAAATCATGATGGGAACACCCAACAAGGATATCCTCAAGGCTGCAGGCCTTTTCACTGAAGAACTTGAAAGTGCTGCGTCCAACGATATGTGTATCGTTGTCGATACAGAACAAGAAGAGAAAATCCAAGAAGTACTCGACGAAGTGGATAACTATCTAAGCAACCAAGCAATTAGCGCTGGTAAAGAAGCTTTCGAAACAGTTAACTCATGGGATAAAGCTGTAAATGCACTACCTGATGCAAATATTGCTATCATCTCAACACCTGGCCAATATGCTGCTGAAGAAGCGGAAAAAGCACTTGACCGCGATATGCACGTCATGATTTTCAGTGACAACGTAACGACAGAAGATGAGCGCCGCATTAAAGAAAAAGCTCATGAAAAAGGTCTTCTTGTAATGGGTCCTGATGCAGGTACAGTAATCGTTTCCGGTGTTCCTTTAGCATTCGCAAACGTAGTGAAAACAGGAAAAATCGGTGTTATCGGAGCTTCTGGAACAGGTATCCAAGAAGTAACGACTGAAATCGACCGTTTAGGCGCAGGCGTTAGCCATGCAATTGGTACTGGTGGACGCGACCTTTCTGACAAGATCGGTGCAATCACAATGTTGGATGGCCTTAAAGCATTGGCGCAACATAATCAAACAGAAGTGATCACACTTGTTTCTAAGCCCCCTGCAAAAGAAGTTCGTGATGAAGTTGTACAATTGCTACACAGCATTTCTAAACCGGTTGTTGCGATTTTCCTTGGAGAAGAGCCACATAACCATGAAGGAAATGTGTACTATGCAAACACGCTTGAAGAAACAGCAGCAATTGCTGTCGATCTTGTAAAAGGCAATCCAATTAAACCAAATTACAACACGCTACATTCAGATGTGCCTGAAGTTGACTTGAAGTTAGAACAAAAAACGATCAAAGGTCTATATTCAGGCGGTACGCTTGGGTATGAAGCAGCTACGTTGATCAGCAGAGGCTTGAACCTTGGAGAAACTGACCATGGCCAAGCTGGTTACCTTCTAAATGCGGACGGTTTTGAAGTAATTGACCTTGGTGATGATATTTACACACAAGGAAAACCACATCCAATGATTGATCCAGATACAAGAATCCAATTCTTCCAAAAAGCTGCTCAAGACGAATCAACAGCAGTCATCCTATTTGACCTTGTTCTTGGCTATGGCGCACACGAAGATATGGCTGGCGCATTGCTTCCAGGCATCGAAAAAATCCAACAAGAAACAAAAGCAAATGGCAAAAACATTTACTTCGTTGCAACTGTTTGCGGTACGGATCAAGACCCACAAGGCATCGATGAGCAAAAGGCGAAACTAAAAGAAGCTGGAGTTATCATTCGTGATAGCAACAACCAAGCTACTCTTACTGCTTTAGCAATGCTTGGCATTCAAGTTGAAGAAGGAATAAAAGAAGTAACTCCAATGAAAGAAGCAGCTACAAATGCTGACTTTACTGTTTCAGAAGCAATCCAGAAACTATTGTCTGAAAAACCTAACGTTGTTAACGTTGGTTTGAAGAGCTTCACTAATTCGGTTACTGCAAACGGCGGCAGAGTTGTTCAATATGACTGGCGTCCAGTTGCTGGCGGAAACCCAAGACTACGCAAAATCTTAAGCCTTCTTAAATAATAAACAAAAGCGGAAGCGCCTGTTTAGGAGCGACAGGCATAAGACGACTTGGCGAAGAGGCGTCTTTTGCCTCACAGCCAAATCGGCTTATGACCCGAACTCATAGGCGCTGCAGCTAAATGGCTGAAGCTTTAAATAGGTAATCTTTATAGAAATATTGATTTTTCAGGAGGAAACCACAATGTACGGACAATTTAAAACAATTGATGAAGCAAACCGAGCGGTTATCGATAAAATTGTATCAAGCGCACCATTTTTAAATGATGTAGTGCCAGCGAAATCAGTTATTGAAGAATTAAACGGGAAAGTATTACTTCATGCTGGACCGCCTATCAAATGGAAAACATGACAAGCCCAATGCAAGGATCATGTATTGGTGCTACATTATTTGAAGGCTGGGCAACGAATGCTGATGATGCACGTACTATGCTTGAAAACGGCGAAATCGAATTTATTCCATGTCACCACGTAAACGCAGTAGGTCCGATGGGCGGAATCACATCCGGAAGCATGCCTGTTCTCGTTGCGGAAAATCGTGACGGCGGAAACCGTGCATACTGCACAATGAATGAAGGAATTGGTGCAGTACTTCGTTTCGGTGCTTACTCAGAGGAAGTAATTAACCGTCTAAACTGGTTCAGAGATGTTCTTGGACCAACACTATCTAAAGCTCTTAACATTAAAGGTGACGGCCTAAACGTCAACGTTATGATGGCGAAAGCAATTACAATGGGTGACGAATTCCACCAACGTAATATTGCGGGATCACTTATCTTCTTAAAAGAAATCGTTCCATACATCCTACAAACAGATGTAGATGAAAAAGACAAGCAAGACGTTATCCAATTCCTTGCTGACACAGATCAGTACTTCTTGAACATTGCTATGGCTTCCACAAAAGCAGTAATGGATTCGGCAAGACAAATCCAACATGGTACTGTTGTAACAGCAATGTGCCGTAACGGATATGAGTTCGGAATCCGTATCGCTGGTATGGGTGACCAATGGTTCACAGCACCGGTTAATACACCACAAGGTCTATTCTTCACAGGATACGATCAAGACATGGCTTGTAAAGACATGGGTGACAGTGCAATCACTGAAACATTTGGTGTTGGTGGATTTGCAATGATCGCTGCTCCTGGCGTAACACGCTTCGTAGGTGCTGGCGGTATGGATGATGCAGTTACGACAAGTAACGATATGATGGATATTTGTATCGATCACAACCCGAACTTCTCCATACCAACTTGGGATTTCAAAGGTTCTGCCCTTGGAATCGACGCTCGAAAAGTTGTTGAAACTGGAATCGAACCGATTATTAACACAGGTATCGCTCACAGAGAAGCTGGCGTTGGACAAATCGGTGCGGGTACTGTTCGTGCTCCATTGGCTGCATTTGAAAAAGCAATCGATGCATATGCAGTGAAACTTGGTTTAATCGAAGCAGAATAATGAAATTGATTTGGAGAGGAAATGGATTTTTTTTCTTGTTCCTCTCCACTTTTCTGTTATATACTTTGTTGAAATGATTTTTAAGGGTAAAGGAGAGATATTGATGAGTAAAAAAATCGTTTTAGCTATCGGCGGAAACGCGATTATTAAAGAAGGTCAAAAAGGTACGCTTGAAGAGCAAATCCAAAACATTGGTGAAAGTAGCGGTCCAGTTCTTGACTTAATCGAACAAGGCAATACAGTTGTCATCACTCACGGAAATGGCCCGCAAGTTGGGAATACGTTAATTAAAAACCAAATGGCGGAATCTGTTGTTCCAGCTTATCCTTTAGATGTATTGGATGCTGAAACACAAGGTAACCTTGGTTATTTGATCCAGCAAGAATTCAAGAACAAAATGGTTGAACGTGGCATTAACAGACCGATTGCAACAATTGTTACGCAATCCGTTGTTTCTAAAGAGGATCCAGCATTCGCGACTCCGACGAAACCAATTGGTCCATTCTACACACAAGAAGAATTAGACAAAATTCTTGAGACAGAGAAAATTTCATACATTGAAGATAGCGGTAGAGGGTACAGACGCGTTGTCGCATCTCCAAAACCGGTTAGAATCGTTGAGAAGAAGCTATTGAAGCACTTCTTGACAAGGAAATTACTGTTATTACAGCTGGCGGCGGCGGAATCCCTGTCACTGAAGAAAACGGTATTCTAAAAGGTACAGATGCTGTTATCGATAAAGACTTCGCAAGTGCATTACTTGCAGCGGAAGTAAAAGCAGATTACCTATTCATCTTAACGGGTGTTGAACAAGTGGCGATCCACTTCGGAACTCCACAACAACAAAACTTGCTTGAAATGACAGTTGAAGAAGCACTTCGTTATATGGAAGAAGGCCACTTCCCGAAAGGAAGCATGGGTCCAAAAATCGAAGCAGCGATTATGTTCTTAGAAAAAGGCGGCAAAAACGTCGTCATTACTTCAATCGACAAGCTAAAAGATGCTCTTGAAGGAAAAACGGGTACACGAGTAACACTATAATCATAAAATGAGACAGCCCAGAAAGTCAGTGAAATCACTGATTTTCTGGGCTGTTTTTTGATTTAAATGGCAGGATTGAAGGATTTATTGAAAAGTATACGATTAGACCAGTAGGATTGTCCATCTCAGATTGTAAAGGCTACATATCTTGGTACAGAGAGCGCTCTCAAAAATAAAAAGAAAGAGGTTACAATATGGGGTTACTTATACCAAAAATTGCTGCGACGAAAACAGCTAATTCTGTCGTTTTAAACGAAGTAATCGTCTACGATTGGTCAATTGTTAAAACAGCTACACCAGAAAATATTACGTTTAACTTCTTTGCATCTGATACAATACCCGTTCATTACCGAATTACTGCAGATAGATTTGTACAAAGTGAAACAAGAACGTATACAGTATCCGGCTCTGTCTGTGTTTCGAATTATGGAAATGCAACGACTACTGGTTTGGAAATTTTGGATGAAATTCAGTTCCGAGCCGCGCCTGACCTCGATTTCACGACAATTGCTGGACCATTCCCATTAACAGGTTTGCATGAATTAGCCCCTGGGGAAATTGCTTGTTTCCCATATGAAATATCATTTTCAGATCATGGTCCTGGGGAGTACCGTAATGTCGCAGTCGTAAGCATTGATGAAAGAGAGTTTCCACTTGTCGTGACTGCGCCTATTAATGTCACAACTCCAACATGTACAAACTTAACAGAAATTGATGAAAGAGCCACGATCGAATCTGATCAAATCATTGAACAACCGGGTGGATTCCTACCAGGATTCTTCGATGTTTCTGGGCCAATTGGGATTTCCTTCCCGATTTTACTGGATCCAACGGACACGCCACAGGTGTTTAACTATACAAGAAATATTTTCAAAGGAATACTCACATTTGTAGAAGGAGATGTCGTAAACCGAGTAACATTGGTTGAAGACGATTCCGGAGAAATTCGTCAGACGACAGCTACGGTCCATCTAAATACTATCTTCTTTGGACTAACCGAAGCGTTACCTGTCAACATTGCTGGAAGAGCAATTAATACAGTTGAAGAATTAGTGGAGTTCAGTAAAAATGCAACTGAAGAACAACGTCAGAACCTCATGGATATAGTAAACCGAAAGGCATAATCTAGGACAACGCGCGCGGTTGATATACATTGCAAAAACGGGTCCTCATAAAGGACTCGTTTTTGTATGTTTTTGGTAAAATGAGTATAACTCCACATCCTTAATCCAAACTTCTGCATTTTCTCCATTTCGATCTGCCTTCCATAGATCTCCATGGCCCTCCACCAAATCACTTTGTCTTAGCCAAGTGATTTTATCAATGGAAGTTAAAAACTGTGGTTGATAATCCCCTTTATTCTTATGAGGATTTGTCAGTTTGATTTGACGTTCATCAGTCAAAGAAACTAAATATAAAACTGGTTTTGGTCGTTTTTTTGGGTCATTGGACCACTCTGTTTCCTGAACCCTTGAGACAATAAGTGAATTGTCATCAACCCATGTGAAGCCCATTTCCGCATAATTTTCAGGTGTAAGATTAACGGTTGAATCCATGGGAATCTCTGTTACTTTCATATCCTTATTTTTAAATCCAAAGACAATCCGTCCTCCGCCTGCGATATAGCCAAGAAGATTCTTGGTATATGCCCATTTGGGAGTAAACTCCAAAATTACCTCATCTATCACTTCAAAATCTTTCCCGTCTGAAGAAATCAATGCAAGCATGTCACTGTCCATAGACCAGGATGCAGTAGGAGAAATAACAAATGAAATCCATTTTCCATCTGGGGAATAAGTAAGTTTTTCCGCCCCGATAGAAATGACACTCACATCACCTTTTCGTACTTCTTTCGGGACCACAAACAATTTCTTTCCATGGTCCATTAAATCAGGAATGTTCCTATAGCCATTTTCAATTGAGATCGTATAAAGGATCGTATGGGTCCATCCATCAGGACGAAGAGATGCACCGGAAGAAGCGATAAAACCTTTTCCATCAGGCTGCCATGTGTAATCATCCACCCCTAATGCAATATTATAGAAGTTTTTCAAATCGGAAATATTCAAAACACCCCCCGCATTGAAGGCGACAATATTCTCAATAGGCGACCATTGAGGATTATTACCGTTGTAGAAAATTTTTTGATGCTTTTTAGTTACGACATCATATACCCATAATTCATTTGACGTTTTATCGGGATCATCAGGGGAATCAGTCACAAGTTTTTGATAAAGCAACATTTTACTGTCATGCGACCATTCCGGTGGAGAAGGATAGATTGCCTTCTCCTCAGTTATTTTTTCTTCCTCGCCGTTTGTTTTAACAAAAAGAAAGCCATCGCGCGTAAAAGCTACTTTTACCTGATCAGTGTCTGTATTTGCATGGGAAATAGGTGGTATCAGAAGAAATAAAACAACCAGTAATTGAAATAACTTCACAATTATCAACACCTTTCGTTTAATAGGTTCTCCGTTAACTAACAAAGTAAGCGTGTGAAAAACTGGCAAGTATCACAAATAGCGTGCTCCTTTTAGAGACTCGCTTGTTTAAATGAATTTAGTAATTAATTTTGGTTTGTTTTTATTTTTTAACAAAATATACATCAGTAATCAAATTGAAATGTGTCCGTTATATAACTGAATGATGAACGTTTAGTGACAGTATTTCACGTTTTCAGGTGAAGTTTTTGTGAAGTGTAGTTCATCTAATTGTTTTTAGTTTTTCATTCTATTAAAATAAAGAACAAGATGTTGAAGTCACACATTACTTCGGTTGTTTAACAGCTTATAGATTAAAAGGAAGGGGTTTCTTCATGATAAAGAAATGGACTTTTTTAAGTTTAGTTATTGGCCTTCTCGCAGTGTTGGCGGGTTGTGAACCACTAATGGTTTTGGATCCTAAAGGGCCGCAAGCTGAAACGACTGCCAATGTCATTTGGATTTCAATTGCGACGATGGCAATCGTAGTGATTGCTGTTTTCGGACTGATGGCGTATGTCGTATTTAAGTACCGCGCTTCAAAACAAAGTGAGGATTATGAACCACCACATATTGAAGGGAATCCGATTGTTGAAACATTCATCGTTGCAATTCCAGTAATTATAATCATTTTCCTTTCAATTGTTACGGTCAAATCCACATATGAAGTTGAGGCGACTCCAAAAGGA
This sequence comes from Sporosarcina thermotolerans, assembly GCF_030067815.1. Taxonomy (GTDB): domain Bacteria; phylum Bacillota; class Bacilli; order Bacillales_A; family Planococcaceae; genus Sporosarcina; species Sporosarcina thermotolerans. The sequence goes on from NZ_CP125968.1 coordinate 1,252,631, forward strand.
TATGAGGATCAAGAACCGCTGATTGTCTACGCTTCATCCTCTGACTGGAAGTGGCATTTCAGTTACCCTGAAGAAGATATTGAAACAGTGAACTACTTATATATCCCGACAGATCGTGCATTGGAGTTCAGACTTTACTCTTACGGTCCAATTACAAGCTTCTGGATTCCACAATTAGGCGGACAAAAGTATGCGATGTCAGACATGATCACTACTTTGCACCTCGCAGCGGAAGTTCCAGGTGAGTACATGGGAAGAAACGCAAACTTCAGCGGGAAAGGCTTCGCCGAAAACATCTTCCACGTAGAAGCCATGCCTCCTAAGGAATTTGATAAATGGGTTGAAGATGTAAAAGCGAATGCTGAACCCCTTACTGAAGAAAAGTTCGATGAATTGTTAGAACCAGGTCACCTCGGTCAATTAACATTCAGCGGAACTCATTTAGGGTTCCTACCACCACCCGAAGGTCATCACGGTTCAAACGAACACGATTCAGAACACGCACATGAAGAGGAAGACACAGACCATTCAGGTCATTAATAGCTCTAATCTTTTTTTAGATTTTCGAAAGGAGTACAACAAGAATGGATTACTTTGATCGATTTGCCATACCTCATCCAAGCCCCGCAATCTACGCATCAATGGTTGCCATCGGTCTAACGATGATTGCAATAGTTATAGGTTTAACCTATTTCAAAAAATGGGGATATTTATGGGTGAATGGCTAACAACGGTTGACCATAAACGAATCGGTATCATGTACCTCATCGCCGCATTGCTCATGCTATTCCGCGGAGGGGTCGACGCATTAATGATGCGTGCACAAACTGCCGTTCCCGATAATACTCTGTTAGATGCACAACATTACAATGAAGTATTTACAACACACGGAGTTGTCATGATCATCTTCATGGCAATGCCATTCATATACGCATTAATGAACTTTGTCGTACCACTCCAAATCGGGGCACGCGATGTAGCATTCCCACGTTTAAACGCACTTAGTTTCTGGTTGTTCTTCATGGGAGCAATGCTATTCAACATCTCATTTGTCATTGGAGGTTCTCCTGACGCCGGTTGGACATCATATTTCCCACTTGCAGGGAATGATTTCAGTCAATCGGTCGGTACAAACTACTACATGCTGTCGATTCAAATTGCAGGTATTGGTACATTAATATCTGGTATTAACTTTATCGTTACAATTTTCAAAATGAGAGTACCTAGTATGAAATTGATGAAAATGCCAATGTTCACATGGACTGCTTTAATCACAAATGCAATCGTAGTTTTCGCATTCCCAGTACTAACCATTGCTCTTCTACTTGGAACGATGGACCGGCTATTCGGCACACATATCTTCACTATGACGAATGGCGGAATGGACATGCTCTGGGCGAACTTATTCTGGGTTTGGGGGCATCCGGAAGTATATATTCTTATATTGCCGGCATTCGGTATATATAGTGAAATCATTTCTACATTCTCACGCCGAAATCTTTACGGATACAAATCGATGGTCGCTTCAATCGTGGTCATTTCATTTATGTCCTTCTTAGTTTGGATGCACCATTTCTTCACGATGGGGCAAGGACCACTTTCCAATAGTATTTTCTCCATCACGACAATGGCGATTGCGATTCCAACCGGGATTAAGATCTTCAACTGGCTGTTGACGATGAGGAAAGGGAAGATTAAGTTTACGGTACCAATGCTGTATTCAGTAGGGTTCATCCCGATCTTCACAATCGGTGGGGTGACAGGGGTCATGCTTGGTATGGCGAGTGCCGATTACCAATACCATAATACGATGTTCTTGGTCGCGCATTTCCACTACACAATCATTCCAGGTGTCGTCTTCGCGATGCTTGCGGGTCTAACGTATTGGTGGCCGAAAATGTTTGGTTTCATGTTAAATGAACGTATCGGAAAATGGGCATTCTGGTTTGTCGCAATTGGCTTTAACGTCACATTCTTCCCGATGTTCTTCACGGGGTTAGATGGACAAGCACGACGTATGTACACATATTCCGAAGCAACTGGTTTTGGTCCGTTGAATATGCTTTCCTTTGCTGGGGCAATCGGACTTGCAATTGGATTTGCATTGATCGTATACAACGTTTATTATAGCGTGCGCCATTCTTCAAGGGACATTGGATCGGATCCATGGGATGCTCGTACACTTGAATGGGCAACGCAAACTCCAGTCCAATCATATAACTTTGCACGGACTCCACAAGTCGATTCAATCGAAGCGCTTTGGGATCATAAGAGAAACGGGAAGCCGATATTCCAAGGTGAAATCGAAAAGATTCATATGCCGAATAATAGCGGTATGCCGTTTATCATGAGCTGTATTTTCTTCGTCTGGGGCTTCTCGTTCGTATTTAGCATGTGGATCCCAGCGATTATTACAACGATAGCAATATTCGCATGCATGGCACATCGTTCATTTGAAAAAGACGACGGACATTATATTTCTGTTGAGGATATTAAAGCTACGGAAAAAGATTGGGAGGTGTTGACTGATGAAAATAGATAACTCGGTTCCTCTTGAATATGCAACTGAACAAAATAAGATGAATATATTTGGTTTCTGGGTTTTCATCGGTGCGGAAGTAATGCTTTTTGCAACCCTCTTCGCGACTTACTTCACATTAGAAAACCGTATTGGAAATGGACCAGCAGGAGCTGAGATATTTGAGCTCACTCCTGTTCTCATTGAAACGTTTGTGCTCTTAACAAGTAGTTTCACGATTGGTCTTGGTATACATGCAATGAGAATCGGACGAAAGAATGCCATGTTGACTTTCTTTTCGATTACATTGCTGCTTGGTCTTGCGTTCCTTGGCGTTGAGATTTATGAGTTCATGCACTATGCACATATTGGTGCGGGTCTTCAGGTTAGTGCCTTTACTGGCATTTTATTAACAACATTGGGAACGCACGGGGCTCACGTAACGGTTGGTCTTTTCTGGGGACTATTCATCATTATGCAAGTGAAGAAAAAGGGCATAACGCCTCAAACGGCCAATAAGTCGTTTATCTTTTCGCTTTACTGGCACTTCTTAGATGTTGTTTGGATTTTCATTTTCAGCTTCATCTATTTGAAAGGAATGATGTAAGATGATTGAGTTATTCCCACGTAAACAAGTGATGGGCTTCGTCTTTTCATTGGTTCTGACGGCAGCTGCGTTGACTGTCTATTTCTTGGATGTGTCATTTAATGTCGGGATTACGATTCTTTTAGCTACTGCTTTTGTGCAAGCGGCCGTTCAGTTGGTCGGATTTATGCATGTAGGGGAGTCAGAGGATAAGACGATAATTTATATGAACATCTACTATGGCATCGCTATAGCGTTGTTCACGATTTTTGGTACGTTGTTGATCTTGGTATGGGATATGTGATACCCAAAAGCGGAGGACGCTTGCGACCACTGCTCGTAACGCTACGTTTTTACTCGCAAAAGGCCGTTCTTCGTGACGGCTTTAGCTGCGACAGGCGCTGGAGGGTTTGAAAAAAAGGCGCTCTTTGCCTTTTCTTTCAGAACCGAAGCGACCCGAGCAGATAGCGTCCGGAGCTGGATGATAATATATAAAAAGGGAGCGCCCGCTTTGGGTGCTCCCTTTTTGGCTTTTTATTGCATAAGTTGTCTTTTTACTTTTTCTTGCATTTCTTCTGTTGCGACGAAAAAAATGCCCATTAGGAAAATGAATATGGCTCCCATTACTGTACCAATTCCTACGCCTGTGATGGCGCTGTAATCGCTTACGAAAAATCCGTATAAGAATATGGCGATTCCGATGGTAAGGATGGTTAACCCGACTACTTTTACTGCATTCAACATTTTTAATCTGGAATCCATTACCAACACCCCTTTTCTTTATTATTTACCTTGTTCACAAAGTTGTCAAATATTTTTTTGGGCCCTTCCGTTTTTAGGCCTTTAGATGCTCTTTTCGGTTTTGGTATATGAATATGTAATTGCTTCATCTAAAATTGAATGTATATTGACAAAATTCTTTCACGGGGGTATGGAAATGGTTGATAGTAAAGAATACATTGTAAAGAATGGAATGATTATCGATGTGGAAAATGGGGATTCTTTCATCGGTGCAATTGAAGTAAAGGAAAATAAGATTTCGAAAATTTATCGTTCGACTGAAATGGTACCGGATCACCTTCCAACTGTCGATGCTGAAGGGAAATTCATCATTCCAGGGTTGATTGACATGCATTGTCATATCCAGGAAAATTTTGCTCCGCATTTTTTGGCGTCCGGCATCACGACGGTCCGAAATACAGCTGGAAATGTGATATTTCTTCAAAGCTTGATCGAAGCTCCGTTAGATGCGCCGACACCAAGAGTCTATGCAGCAGATCGGATGATTGACGGAGAGCCAGGGCTTTGGGGGCCGACAGCTTCGGAAACTTGGTGACCGAAGATCCGGAAGAGGCGAGAAAAGAAGTGAGAAGACAGGCTGAGGTGGGAGCGAAATTTATAAAACTTTATGGATGGGCGAATAAAGAAGTGATGAAAGCAACGGTTGACGAGGCGAAAAAGTTCAATTTGGAAGTGAGTTGCGACATTATTCATTCCAAAGAGTTAAATGCCTTGGATGTAGCTAAATTTGGTGTCACTTGGTTTGAGCATGCATCCGGGTTTGCTCAGGCGCTTTATCCGGGATGGTATCCATCGGCAGACCAAACGGAGTGGAGTCATATTAATTGGGATGAACCGGACGAAAATAAGATAAAAGAGCTTTGTGAACAGATGATTCAATACAATGTCAAACTTTGCCCAACGATTGTCCTTTCAGACCAAGCGGAGAGGTATCCTGAAGTTTGGTATCCAAAGAACAAAATAACAAACTCTCTGGAAGAAGGGAATATACTGATTGACCATTGGAAGGCGATGGAGAGCAACATTGAAGGAGTGAAAGAACAAGTCGGTAAATTGACGAAGTTCACCAAAATCATTGCGAAAACATATTACGATTTAGGTGGTACGGTTGTAGCTGGAACAGATACGCCTGCGCTCCTTTATACGTTTCCTGGAATGGCGCTTCATAGGGAATTGGAGATTTTCAATGAAATAGGATTTACGGAATTGGAATCCTTGCAAGCCGCAACAATTCATGCAGCCCAGTCCATCAATCTTGAGAATATCGGTGTGATAAAAGAAGGCTATATTGCCGATCTTGTTATTTTAAGCGAAAATCCGCTAAAAGCTATTCGACATACTACAGACATCCATCGCATCATCAAAGGCGGTAAACTGTATAGTCAGGATGAAATCCTTGCGCATATACCAAGCGAAGAGGATATGAATAATAAGATAAGTGAATTCCAGGAAAAATGGGATGCTTACATGGACAGCAAGTAAATTAAATACTAAAAGTAGGAGGTCAATCGTATATGATTGGCCTCCTACTTTTGATCAACTAAGTATTTTTTTCAGCACTTCTTGCAATTATTACATTTAGATTTATCCGCACCACATTTTTTGCATTTCGCCATTCAATCACTCCTTTGCATGGTATATTCAACTTTATTCTACAGTCGGCGGGGTTATGCACCGCTATAACTTGGCCTATTAAATAATCTCTTTCACGCGACGGGTAAAGCCATTAACTGTCATTGGGGACAAGTATAGTTCCCGAATGCAAGGGAATCTTAAGGCCAACATATCAAAGGTGGAGGACTTGCTATGACGAAAAAAGCTTGGCTACTTCTTGTCTTCATTTTCATAGTGGCGTTAAGTTTTGCGACGCCAAACAAAGCTGCTTTTCTTAACTCAAAGATGGAGAAGGATGAATTATATAAAGAGATACAGTCAAAAAGTGAGCAGCATGAAGTAAAACCAATTGATGCGAAAATTGATAGAGTATGGAAGGCTATCCCGGATACAATGGACTACGAGTTGATGTTGAAGCGAGTTATAAAAAGATGAAGAAGGCGGGCGAATATGATGAATCAATGCTCGTTTTTGAGGAAATACCACCTGCCGTTCATTTGGACGATTTGGAGCCTCAACCAATCTTCAGAGGGAATCCCGAAAAACCAATGGTTTCACTACTCATTAATGTAGCTTGGGGCAATGAATTTATCCCACCCATCCTCAAAATTTTAGATGAACATGAAGTGAAAGCAACATTTTTCTTTGATGGAAGTTGGACGAAAGCGAATCCAGATCTGGCTATAATGATTTAAAAAAGGCCATGAAATAGGAAACCATGCGTACAGTCATCCGGATCTTCAGAAACGTTCGAAGGCCGAGACAATGGAAGAAATCACAAAAACAAATGATGTCATTTTTGAAACCTTGAACGTTCAAGCGAAATGGTTTGGACCTCCAAGTGGGAGCTTCAATCAGCAAACTGTAGATGTAGCGCATGAGCTGAAGATGAAAACGATACTATGGACGGTTGATACGGTTGATTGGAGAAAACCTGAGCCTACTGAAATGGTCAATCGAGTTGTCTCCAAGGTGGAAAACGGCGCGATGATTCTTATGCATCCAACTGATCCTGTAGCCAAAGGCTTGGATAGGATGATTAGGGAAATAAATTCTAAAGGACTACGTATTGGAACAGTAAATGATCTTATGAGTGAAAAAGGATAGAATGATGCTACACACAAAGCCCACATTCGATGTAGGGCTTTTTCTTTTTATGAATCCCATGCCAAATAGGCGATGCACCCATTCCTTAAGTCGTACATAAAATAGAAGAGCAACATTTATAGGATAGAAAGGGTGTAAAATTGGCGCAAGAATCTATGAATCAGTCCGATGGCTTGAACCGACATAAAAAGAAACCAAATTTCCTTTTCATCATTGTTGATGAAGAGCGTTTCCCGCTTGTCTATGAGAATGAAGAACTGAGCCAATGGAGGAAAACGCATTTGAAAACACAAGAACTTCTTCGTGATAATGGAATGTGTTTTTCCAATCATTATATTGGGAGTACAGCTTGTGCCCCCAGTAGGGCGACCTTGTTTACAGGACAGTATCCGTCCCTACATGGCGTAACCCAAACGCCGGGTGCTGCAAAGGGGTCGTTTGATGCTGATATGTTTTGGCTTGACCCAAATACTGTTCCGACCCTTGGTGATTACTTCCGAACTGCAGGCTATCGCACCTTTTGGAAAGGAAAATGGCATATATCTGAAGAAGACATCTTGATACCGGGTACACATGATTCATTGCCAAGCTATGGCACGAATACAGGTGTACCGAATCCGAAGAATTCACGGATATATGAGCGAGCAGATCGTCTTGAATCATTTGGGTTTTCAGGATGGATAGGTCCCGAACCTCATGGAAGTGATCCAAGGAATTCCGGCTCCTCCGCAGGGATGGGTGTAAGTGGCCGGGATGTAATCTATGCTAAAGAAGTCGTGTCGCTATTAAGTGATTTAGAAAAGGGGTATACAGAGGAGAGTAAGCCATGGCTTATCGTCTCGTCTTTCGTAAATCCCCATGATATCGTTTTACTTGGATTATTCACCCGTTTCCTACCGACCTTCAACTTTAAAATAGATCCTTCCGTACCAATAATTCCTCCCGCTCCAACTGCGGATGAAAGTCTTCAAACAAAACCGTCAGCTCAGAAAAGTTATCGGGATACGTACCAATTGGCTTTGCAACCGACATTCGATACAGATTTTCTTAGACAGTTCTATTTTTCACTCCAAAAAGAAGTTGACGATGAAATGTTCAAAGTGTTCGATGCGCTCCGTAAATCCATTTTTTATGAAGATACGATTGTTGTCTTTACATCAGATCACGGGGATTTGTTAGGCTCGCATGGGGGACTGTTTCAGAAATGGCATAATGCATATGAGGAATCTTTACATGTCCCATTGATCATCCATAATCCGAAACTCTTTTCAGGTAGAGAACAAACAGATATGTTAACATGTCATGTTGATATTATTCCTACATTATTAGGGCTAGCAGATATTCCGATTGACTATGTTCAGGATAGACTTAAGCGGGATCATACGGAGGTGCATCCACTAGTAGGCGCGATTTAACACCGGTTTTAGAGGGGAAGAGAAAGTTTTCGCGTTCGAATGAACCGCTCTATTTCATGACAGATGATGAGTTTTCAAGAGGGTTGAATCAAGTAACATTAACAGGAAAGCCTTACGAATCTGTTACTCAACCAAATCACTTAGAGACCGTGATCACTACATTGAAAACGGGAAAAAATCATAGCGATGAAAAATGGAAACTATCCCGTTACTATGACAATCCTCAATTTTGGAGCGATCCCAATGTAGAGGATCAAGTTACGGTAACGAAAGGGACTTTCCCAATTTCGGATACTAGCGAGGCTGTACTTTCCATCACCACAACCAAAACGGAACCCGTGCCAGTACAATATGAAATGTACAATGTTACTACAGATCCATATGAGGAAAAAAACCTTGCAAATCCAAAGTACGCATCACCGGAAACAAAGTTTATCCAACATACATTATTAAAACTTCTTGAAAAACAAGCCAAGCAGAAGAGACTTACCCCGACAAGTGGGAATGGGCAGCGGGAGTGTTGAAAAAAAAGCCTTGCACGCTTGAATTATTGTGCAAGGCTCTTTCATTTTTTTCCGTAATCTGATTTTTTATCAACAGTCCGTAAAAAGTCTTTCGTCGTGTTGACCACATATTGGATTTCACTCAAATCCCTTTCCAAAAGCAAGGTTCGATGGATATCGATTAGTAACTTTTTGTCCGTAATATCCTCGATATCCGAGAGATTTTGGAAGTTAAATAATTCAACCGGTGTGATTTCCAAAGCATCCATGATTTTTTCAACTGTACCCAATGTAGCATTGCCTTTCCCATTTTCAATCTCCGATATCCTTGCCCTGGCGATTCCCGCTTTCTCCGCCAGCCATTCTTGCTTAATCCCCTTTACTTCCCTAACCATACGCAAATGGATTCCGACAAGCCGTATGAAGTTTGATGAAGTTGTCAAGCTAATCACCTCTAACTATGAGGTTAGTGTAATTTATGGGAATTTATTATCCTTTTATAAATTACAAAGATTTATATTTGTACTATATAACGTACATGTGCAATGAAAATGGAGATGGAGTTCTGTACGTTTTTGCATATGTGAAATCAACTAACTTTTAAATAACCGACAGCAGTAAAATGAAACTGTGTCGAAAACTCAATAAAAATGTTAAACTTATAGAGTTGAAATATTTAAAGGAAGTGTATCAAATGATAGGAAGAAATGACCCATGCCCTTGCGGAAGCGGTAAAAAATATAAGAAATGTTGCCAATCAAAAAAAGCAGTCTCAGTTGAAACGGTTCAAAAGGAAGAACTGGAGCGCGTACTGCAATCATTTTATGAAGAATATCCGGAACGGAAAGATATACCTGATTACTTGAAGTTAGCTAATGAATGGAAAAGCTCTTTAGAAAAGTATTTACCAGAGGAAATGATAGAAGCGATTTGTTTGGACGAATTCTTTTTCCATTATCGTTCCGATATCTGGCTCGGATATTTGGATAAGCAGAAGAAGAAAATAGTCCGTCCCTCAGTATTACGAGTTGTTGACGCTTGGCAGCAACCCCGCGCATTTATCGGGAAGTAAAAGAAGTGGATGAAGCTTACATAACCGTTCAAATGATCTTTACGGATGAAGTGATCCGTTTACGGCGTGAAGGAGAGAAACCTGTACCGGAAGGCGTTCACTTATACTGCTTCATCTTGCCTGACGGAACAGGGAATGAAAATCACTACTTAGCTGTTTCAAGCCTAATTTTCTTCCCGACAGACCATACGAACGTGATCAATGAATTTGCTAAGCGATATTTACCAGAGGAACTGGTTTCCATATTTATAAAGGAAAATTCCTTAGAGTTCTGGAAGAGTCTCGGTGAATCTGGCTATGCCGGTGGAGAGTTTACAAATTTTGAATCCGGGGTTTTATTATCAGCCATGGAGTTTTTGGAAAAACATGATCGGGATCCGAATAAATTACTTGACGTGATTGAGGACTTTTTAGTGGAGCAACAACCAAATGCCAGGAAGGAAGTGGCCATTGCGGCAGGTGCTATCCGTTTCGGACAGGAACATTCATTTTTCGAGCCGTTGTCCATGACGTTGAAAGAGATTGCTGAATGGTTCGAAGTGTCCCCTTCGTCCATGAATAAGTATTATAAGGAATTGGACGCTTATTATAGTGACGTGGTAAAGGCTTAACATCTTTAGCTTTTGATTCGAATAATCGAATCAGAAGCTTTTTTTAATGGTGGAGAATTGCTACTATTATAAATGTATAGGGATTATCTAAAAGAATGGGGATGGGAACATGGCGATGCCAACACATATTGTAGCCTGTGGGGGCTTGTTGAAGATGGGGAAGGGAATTTATTAATCGTAAAAACGCATCATGGAGGCTGGGTATTCCCGGGTGGGCAGGTTGAAGTTGGGGAGAACCTCATGGATGGCTTGATCCGGGAGGTGAAAGAGGAAAGCGGCATCGATGTGGAAGTCAGTCATTTGATAGGCGTGTATACGAATTCTGCGATTTACAAATGGTATGACGGAGTGACGGATGTACCTACGAAAGTGATGTTCGACTTTGCATGCAAGCCAATTGGCGGGGAATTATCCACATCTGATGAAACGACGGATTGCAGGTGGGTTCCTAAGGAAGAAGTGATCGAGTATATTAAGCAGCCAGCGATTCGGGCTCGCATCGAGGAGTATTTAAAGTTCGACGGCAAAGTGGAATACCAAGAATATGTGACACATCCGGAATTCGACGTGAAATTGAGCAGGAAAGTGTAAGTGAAGTTGACATTTATGCGTGAATAAATTCCCTTATGCGTCTTTGCGGCGATTTATGAGCAATTTATTACATTTATGCGCAGTTTCACGGAATTATACGCAAGTTTCCGAGTTTATGCGTGAATATCCAAATTTATGCTTATTTGCAAGAAAGTTTATCTACAATATGGACGAAAGAGCGAGTTTGCAAGATTTCATTTCTTTTTTACGAGGGGTCCCGTTTGTGTGGGACCCTTTTGCCGTTCATTTCCATATGGTATAGTCATTCTTATAGAAATTCTGATAAACGTTCAGAAAAGGGGAAATCGTATTATGATCGAAATAAGGGAATTGAAATTGGAGAAGGACAGACGGGTTATCATTACGTCCGATGTTCACGCAAACCTTCTACTGTTTCAACAATTGCTTAAGAAAGTGAACTACACGACAGATGATTATTTATTCATCAATGGCGATCTATGTGAAAAAGGGCCAGATAGTCTATCGACGGTGGCGTTTGCACGAAAACTTTGCGAAGAATCGGATCGGGTGTTTATCACGAAAGGGAATTGCGATGTCGTCCATAATTATGTTTTTAATAATGTTGAAGGCATTAAAAACTATATGACGAAGCGAAAACATTCCGTTTTGAATGAAATGCTTGAACGGCATGGAAAGCGCTGGAGGATTTTGCGACACTTCAAGAACTTGGGGAGCATTATCGAAAGCATTTTCAAGATAAACTGGAGTGGCTGGACCAATTGCCAATAGCCTATGAAACTGAAGACTTTATTATCATCCATGCGGGGATTGAGGATATTCCCGATTGGAAAGGGACGAGTCATGAGTTTGCTTTATATACCCAATCGTTTTATGAGAAAGAACATCAAGCGGATAAAACCGTAATCGTAGGACATTGGCCCGTCGTCAACTACCGCGCTACTACTGCAAGCTCCAACTCACCAATCATCAATTTGGAGAAAAAGATAATTGCCTTAGACGGCGGCAATCAAATTAAAAGAGACGGGCAGTTAAATGCGCTCATAATTAACGGGGACGATATTGCTTATACATATGTTGATGAATTGAAAGAGAATATTATTACACGTAGTCATGTGGATGAAACAAATCGTGTTGGAACAGTCACCTATCCGAACTATGAAATACGTGTTTTAGAGAAAGGTGAGTACTTCACCCTTTGTGAAAATAAGAATCTTGGAATTCAACAGTGGATTAAAAATGAGTATATTCAAGAGAATATGTGCAAAAATGATTTGAGCACAACCTTCTTATCTGTTGAAAAAGGAGAGACCGTCTCCGTAGTTGATGACTGTCACGAAGGATATGCATTAGTAAAGTTGTGCAGTGGAGAAGTCGGTTGGATTCCGAAGGATTGTTTGTTGTAATTTTAAAAGCTTCGATGGCATTTGCCAGTCGGAGTTTTTTTGTGTGAGTCAAAGGTCCTGAAACGACGATAAAACTTGAAAAGTGACCGATAACTTCCTGATAGTGACCGATAAGCCTCGGTAAGTGACCGATAATTTTCCACAGGTGAAAAAAATCAAATGGAACAACTCCAAGCTTGATTACGTCATGTTTAATAAGAAGAATTCGAAGTCAAAAGGAGAAGCTATGTGGTTAATTAGCATGTATGTCATAGAGATGCTCTCGTATATGGTTGTTGCACTGCCAATTTACGTACTTATACGAACGATCATCATCAAAAGAAAGAAGCTTCCCGTAAACAAGTTGCATGAATTGCTGCTTGCTTTATTCATCCTCTACTTAGTCGGTCTTGCTTCCCAGACTATTATTCCGAAGTGGAGTTTGAGCGTGGACGGGAGTACGGGAAAGTTCTATTTTGATGTTTATAGCATTAATCGTCTATCGAGTGTCAATCTCATCCCGTTGCGAACGATTTTGAATTATTTTCAAGTTAATGAACATGTGAGCGGCTGGAGCAGCGTTTCGCTTGTGAATCTTCTTGGCAACATGTTCGTGTTTTCACCAATTGGATTTTTCATTCCTTTGTTGTGGAGTAGGATGGATTCATTTAAATCAATCCTGTTCATAGGATTTGGCGTCACTTGCTTCATCGAAGGCACTCAATATTTCATCGGTCGTAGCACAGATATTGACGATATCATCTTGAACACAATCGGTGTAATTATTGGGTATGGCGTCTATCTTGTATGGAAAATCCTTTCAGTACGTGAAAAAACTGTTGACTAAAAATAGTCACTTTGTTATGATAAAAACAACTTTCAGAAAGTAGGTGATGTTTTATGGCGAAAATCAATATGGCTATTGTACAAATGATCGGACCCATTCCATCACCCGCGAGACTTGCCAAATAGGCATGTCTATTCTGTTATGCGCGTGAAAGCATGGTGTCCGATCCGGAACCATGCTTTTTTATATTCACGAACATAATAGGAGGAATACCATTTGATTAATTTGAAAGAGTACGGCTGGAATGAAACACATGAAATGAACTTCAATGCACTAATAGATGAATTGAAAGCAGACAGCTACGTGGCAGGCCGTGTCACGCTTGAACATAAAAGGATGTATCGGGTAATGACTGAGGAAGGCGAATGGCTTTCCGTCTGTTCAGGAGCATTTCAACATGCAGCGTTTGAAAGACGGGATTTCCCAGCGGTAGGGGACTGGGTGTTAGTAGAGAGAATGCCCGGAGAAGATAGGGGCATCATTCACGCAATCCTTCCAAGAACATCACTTTTTTCAAGGAAGTCGGCAGGGTCAACAATTTCCGAGCAAATCATTGCGGTGAATGTCGATATCGTTTTCCTTGTCATGTCGATGAATCACGATTTTAACGCAAGAAGACTTGAACGTTACCTTGTCGCGGCATACGATTCGGGCGCAACACCAGTTGTTGTGCTGACGAAGAAGGATCTAAGTGAAGCCCCACAGTATTATATCGAACAGGCAGAAATTATCGCACCTGGTGCGGATATTTATTCTGTGAGCAATACTACTGGTGAAGGGATCGAGCCGCTCACTGACTTATTAAAGGGTGGTAAGACCGCGGCGTTATTAGGTTCTTCCGGGGTCGGAAAATCATCGCTTGTCAATGCGATTTGCGGAGACGGAACGATGGCGGTACAAGGCATTCGGGAAGATGATGCAAAAGGCCGTCACACGACGACACATAGGGAACTACTGAAGATACCGACGGGTGGCGTTCTGATCGACACGCCTGGGATGAGGGAGTTCCAATTATGGAATGAAAGCGAAAGTTTAGACTCCGGATTTAAAGATATTGAGGCTCTTTCCGAGACTTGCAAATTCAATGATTGCCGTCACATAGGGGAACCAGGTTGTGCAATACAGGAAGCACTTGATACAGGTGTTTTGTCCGCGGAGCGTTATGCTAACTATGTGAAACTGCAAAAAGAGATTGCCTTTCTTGATCGCAAAATGAACCGTCAAGCGCAGGCAGCTGAACGAGATAAATGGAAAAAGGTAACGAAGAGCATGCGAAAGCATCCTTCGAAGAAGAAGTAAGATGAAGTAGTGCAGTAGCAGAGGAGAAACTTCCTTTGCTACTTTTTTTATGATAGAAAAATTACTTTGCGCGTCCAAAGCAGGCTACCACCGCTCAACTATTCATGACAATTGTCATCTCATTCTATGACAGAGCATACTGAAAGTAATGTTCACAATTCCATATGATTGTAGTAAGGGAGTGTGAGCGTATGGAAACGGTTATCGACATTATAAATCTGACAAAAGAATTCAAAGGGAAGAAAGCAGTTGAGGATGTCTCTTTCTCCATCAAAAAAGGTGAAGTCGTAGCAATCCTTGGGCCTAATGGTGCGGGAAGAGTACAACGATCCTTATGATGCTTGGCCTGCTGAACCCGACTTCAGGAAAAGTTTCGCTCTTCAATCAGCAGCCACAAGTTCAAAAAGTGCGGGAACGAATAGGAGTCATGCTTCAGCAAGTTAGTCTCATGGATGCGTTGAAAGTGAAAGAGGTCCTTGCCTTATTCAGGAGCTATTACCCAAGCCCGCTATCATTGGAAGAGATGATCCGCTTGACCGGACTCGGGGAAAATGAGTTAAAGAAAAGAACTGAAAAGTTATCCGGCGGACAAAAGCGTCGCGTCAGTTTTGCCCTCGCAATGGTAGGAAATCCGGATCTCGTATTTTTCGATGAACCGACAGTAGGCATGGATAGCACCGCACGGAGGGAGTTTTGGGCAACTGTCCGACAGCTTTCTGAAGCGGGAAAAACCGTGATATTTTCCACTCATTATTTACAAGAGGCGGATGATGCAGCGACTCGAATTCTTTTATTCAACAAAGGGAAATTGGTAGCGGATGGCAGCCCTTCAACGATCAAACAGCGATTGCTGAAAAAGACGGTTTCATTCAAAGTGCAGAAAGAATTCCCGAAGGAACAGTTTCTCACAATGGACCATATATCCGTAATCTCAGAGGAGAAGGGAAGAATCGTCATTCAGACAGAAGACACCGATCGTGTGATAGCATCCCTGTTCACTGAGGGATTACAAATATCGGATATCTCGATTGATAAAGGAAGACTGGAAGACGCTTTCGAACAATTGACAGTCGAACAGGGGGTATCGTGAATGAAGATGCTTTTGAATGAATGCAAAGTTGAAATGATCCGGATTTTCCGGAACCCTTATTTCGTCTTTTGGTCACTGCTTATGCCAATCATATTCTATTTCATCTTCACGAAAGTCGTTAACACAGGGGTAGATGATCAGGAGCTGTGGAATAAACATTTCCTTATGTCCATTGCGGTATTTAGTGTAATGGGGAGTGCGATTATGACACTTGGCATTCGGATGGTTCAGGAAAGGAATGAAGGGTGGACAACGTGGATTAAGGTGACGCCTCTACCAAGTTCAAGTTATTTTTATCTCCAAGATGATTGGTCAGTCTGCGGTTCATGTTTTTTCGATAGGTGTCATTTTTTTAGCCGGTATTATTCTGAATGGTATCAGGATGACTTTCGCGGAATGGATATTATGCGCCATTTGGATAATGATTGCATCCTTCCCGTTCCTTGCGTTGGGCGTTCTTGTTGGCACGATGAAACGGGTGGATACTGCTTCCGGCGTGAGTAACATTGTCTATTTAGCGTTGGCGATTACAGGCGGTTTGTGGATGCCAATGGAAATCATGCCGAAGACGATTCAACTAATCGGGTCATGGCTACCAGCATACCATTATGGGAATGGCGCCTGGGGAATCATTCGAGGACAATTCCCGGAATTTAAAAGTATTGCAATACTGGCATTCTATCTTCTTTTATTTATGGTAGTATCAATATATATCAGAAGGAAACAGGAAGCGGTGTAAATATGAAGAACTTTAGGGTGTTTCCAAAAAAGTTTGGATTTATTCCTTATATATTTTTAGTCTATCTGGTGATGCCGCTTTACCAAGTGAACAAAGAAGTAGGAGTGAAAGCGGTAATCGGCTATGTCCTGTTACTGCTTTTTTTTATTTCGTACCGGCAGTGCTATCAACCGATCCATATAAAGAAATTTTACACGTGGCTATTCATTCAGGTGGCAGTCACTGTCATCTTCGTTGTCTTCTATGATCCATACAGCATATTTTTAGGTTTTTATACGTCTCACTTCATCGGCTGGATTGAGGATAAAAAGAGATTCGATATAGTCTTGAAGCTATTTGCGAGTATCGTTTTACTATGCGCCGGTTGGATTTGGTTTCACAATGGATTTTCTGGCTTTGTTGCTCTCTTGCCTTTTATAGTTGTAATCATTCTTTCCCCATACGGCGTCAGACATATGAATGAACGAATGGAATTGAAAAGCCAATTGTATGAAGCGAATGAACAAATCAAGACGCTTATTAAACAAGAGGAAAGGGTTCGGATTGCCCGGGATTTGCATGATACATTGGGGCATACATTGTCACTAATCACTTTGCAAAGCCAAGTAATTCAACGTATTGCCGAGCATCCCGATAAAGTTAGGACTGAAGCGAAAGGGATTGAGCAGACATCGAGGTCCGCACTTCAACAAGTTCGTGAGCTGGTGGCAGATATGCGAGTCAGCACAATCGAGGAGGAACTTGTTCATATAGAACAAATTTTGATGGCTGCAAACATCGAATTTCATTGCAGTATACCTGAAGTCATCACGGAGCTTTCCCCGCTTCAACAAAATATTGCGGGGCTTTGTTTGCGCGAGGCTTCAACCAATATTGTAAAACATAGTAAAGCATCAAAATGTTTGGTGACTGTCCAACAGGATTCAATTGGGCTCACTATAGAAGTTCAAGATAATGGTATTGGAATCGCAGACCGTCCGTGGGGCAATGGATTAAAGGGGATGGCCGAGCGACTTTCATTAATTGAAGGAGAACTGAATGTGTCGTATTTGGGTGGAACGATGATCGAAATTTCCATACCAATTGTAGTGAAGACGAAGGAAAGGGCGGTTGCTTTATGATCCGGATTGTAATTGCTGAAGATCAGCGTATTCTTCGAGGGGCATTGGGCACGCTTCTTGATTTTGAGGAAGATATGAGGGTAGTAGGCCAAGCGGAAAATGGTGTGCAGGCATTGCAACTTGTTCGTGATTTGGGTCCGGATATATGCATTTTGGATATTGAAATGCCGTTGAAAAGCGGGCTTGAAGTTGCAGATGAATTACAAGCATGTGGCTCTTCATGCAAAGTGATCATCTTGACGACATTTGCAAGGCCGGG
The DNA here is from genome assembly GCF_030067815.1 of Sporosarcina thermotolerans. Taxonomy (GTDB): domain Bacteria; phylum Bacillota; class Bacilli; order Bacillales_A; family Planococcaceae; genus Sporosarcina; species Sporosarcina thermotolerans. The sequence goes on from NZ_CP125968.1 coordinate 1,270,168, forward strand.
CTATTTCGAGCGGGCGATTAAAGCGAAGGTACATGGATATATGTTGAAGGATGGTTCTATCGATGATTTGGCGGTTGCAATCCGGAATGTGATGCAAGGGAAAAGGGAATTTGCAGCTGAATTAATCATGAATTCCTATCATGAGGAGAATCCGTTAACAGATAGGGAGCAAGATGTGTTAAAACTATCTGCTGACGGAATGACAGCGAAGGAGATTGGCGCAGAGCTTTTTTTATCACCGGGCACTGTTCGCAACTACATGTCCGAAATCCTGCAAAAAGTTGAAGCGAAAAATAAAGTAGAGGCAATCTCCATCTGCCGAGAAAAAGGATGGATTTAACGAGCGGTTAAAGAAATAAACGAGCACTTCTACGAAAGAACGAGCGGATATCGGAATAAACGAGCGCTTCTACGAAAGAACGAGCGGATATTGGAATAAACAGCGCTTCCGCGAAAGAACGAGCGGATATTGGAATAAACGAGCGCTTCTACAAAAGAACGAGCGGATTCAGAGATAAACGAGCGTTTGTGAAAAACATAAATAAAACAGACTGCGGATCATCGGAACTCGATGGTCGCAGTCTGTTTTTTTATCCCCGCGGATTTTTATGAATCCGCTCTTTACGTAAATCTTCCTTCTGATCATCCAAGTTAATGGTATCTACTGTTTGCATGTCCTCGTGCATATCAAATAAACTCACTCCTTCAGAAGGAATTCCCTCGGGATGCGCCAAATAGCGAAAGTCGATATCCTTTCGATCTTTTTTGGACATGTTGCTTTTCAACTCTGACATCTTCACTGCCTCCCCATTGTGTACTCACCAATAGGATGGCAATATCAGCCCCATTTATCCACAAAAGGCTTCCCAACACGTCTATCGTCTACGCGACGCCGCAGTCGTTTTTCCTTTGGAAAGTAATTTCCGTACAATCGGATAAACGACTGGAGCCCATTTAATAGCTGTTTTAATAAATCTTCCTATTTTCATTTTATTACGCTCCTTTTATTTATTAATTTGCCCTCTCTTACAGAAAGATAAACAAAACATTCACCTCTATAACTGTTGCAGAATGCCAATCAATTTCTTGTTTAGCATTTTTTATACTTTCTTTTTTAAAGAATATGTTTGATTTTAAAAGTTTTGGGGCAGGATGGGGGAAATTGTAAGAGAGGAGAACTACTTTCCAATGAAAATGAAAATGATTTTTTTAACTGTTGTTCTGACATTTTCTTATAGTGTTTTAGCTGAAGCAGCCCCAGTCAGCTCAACAGAACAGGCAGAATTTAAAGGGGACATAGTTAGTGTCAATTTTGAAACGCAAGAATCTGTTGAAGATATAGAGACTATCCAAAATGACGTTCCATTTATGGAGTTATTGGCGGGGGAAATACCACATATTTATCCACCGCTTGAGATTTTGGATGATGTACCCCAAACGTATACGGTAGTGGAGGGGACAATCTATTTCGGATAGCGATGAATCATAATGTCTCTCTTCTTGAGCTAATGAGTTGGAATGACATAACCGGTGATCTAATCCATCCGGGGGAAGTCTTGGTGGTTGGTGGGGGAAATCTGTTGAAGATGTAGGGATTGTCCAAGTCGCATCGATCACACCTGAAACAGTCCCGGAATCAAAAGAACCAAAGGAACCAGCATTCCAAGCCTCAATTTCAACACCGCCCGCAAGTGTTGGGGACGAATTTATTGTTACTGCTACTGCATACACAGCGTATTGCGCAGGTTGTTCAGGAACGACTGCATTTGGAATTGACTTACGGTCCAATCCAGATCAGAAAGTAATTGCAGTAGATCCGAAACTCATTCCACTTGGAACAAAAGTATGGGTTGAAGGTTATGGTGAGGCGATTGCGGGAGATACTGGAGGAGCTATAAAAGGACATAGAATTGATGTCTTCATCCCTTCCTATGACAGCGCTATGGAGTGGGGAGTAAAAAAAGTAAAGATTATAGTTTTGAATTAAGTAGACATGCATTGGGAGTCAATTGTCCCCCAATGCGTGTTTTTTAATTCCAATAAGTCATAACTGATTCAAGTTTCTCTGTATGGTACAATTATCTAAAAGGGCATAAAATTGGGGGAATTATTATGATAGATATGAACCGTGAGCTTTACAATTTCTTATGCGAGAATACAGACTTGATAACTGAGAAATGGCTATTGGATCGAGAAGACCTGAAAGGATCCATTTACTCAATAAACGCGGGTGAGTGGGCTGAAAAGCTAATAAGTGAACAAAATACATTGACCAATCTGACTGTCGCAAGCAGTTTGTTAAATGATTGCAGCGTGTTTCAGAAAAATAAAATAAATTGGGCTTTAGTTATTACAGAAAGTAGAGTAAATACCAATACACCAATTTTTGAAGTCTTAGATGCACTTTCTAAGCTTAGATCGACATATTGGTTCTATATTGAGCAATTTGTTGAAAGAGAAGGGGAGAGGGTTCTTCGTTCGGACATCATGGGCTGGGCATTACCATTCATAAGGCATTGGACGAACTAATGGTAGAGTTTTCAAAGAGATACGATGACTTGATGAATAACAGATTAGATGCACAACAAAGCCTGATTGAAGAACTGAACGCGCCAATTATTAAGCTGAATTCTTCAATTGGTGTGTTGCCCCTTATAGGAGATGTCGATACACACGGGTTCAGTCCATATCGGACTACGTTCCCTATAAATGTACTGAGCTTGATGTAAGCAACCTTTTCATCGACTTATCAGGAGTATCCATTCTTGATACAATGGTGGCGAATCATATCTATCAACTTACCCAGGTTCTTGGCTTGCTTGGTATTGAATCGACGATAACAGGAATCAGGCCAGAAATCGCACAAACTTCAGTCCAATTAGGATTGGATTTCTCTAAAATCCATACAACGAGTTCATTGCAATTAGCCTTAAAGACTATGTTTAAAGAAACAACAATATAAAACAAATAAGAAAGCATCCGGCATTACGACCGGATGCTTCTTTACTTTATCTCGATACCAAATAGATCTTTCATAACAGAAGGTTTTTCAGTATGTGTGATTACTCTATTTTTCTTATTTCCTTTTTCATAAATGGATAGTTCATCATCATATAATGAAATCCGACCAGTTTCAGTCGCCCTCGTAATAATATCCACATGAGTGAATGTTGAATCCGCAGAAACTTGATTGAAAACACAGCCCTCATGGAAATCTTCAAGGCGCTTCTGTGTTGCTCTGAACTTATAAATCATGCGGGATTCCCCATTTCTTGTCCGGTTAAGTACATACATTAGATTATCGAATTTCTTAACATCGTAACTTCCGCCTGCATCAGTACATAAATCACCATTTAACGGGATTGGAAGGATTGTAGAATCTCCAAAACCGACATCTACAAGATACGTTTCATCCAAATGAACGAGTATAGCCGCATGTGTCTCGGGCTTTGCCCATTTCCCATTCGGTCTGAAGACGGTTGCTGCGACCAAGGATGCATCATATCCGAGTTCGACCAATAGCCAATGAAAAAGTCCGTTTAACTCGTAGCAATAGCCCCCACGTATTCGTGTGACGATTTTCTCATAGATTGTAATCAAGTTTAGATAAATAGGAACTTTTCGGATGACATCTAAATTTTCAAATGGAATGTTAGTCATATGCAAAAACTGCAGTTCCTTCAAGTTCTTTAGAGAAGGATCCGTCAAATGACTTGCGTTAAAACGCATTAGGTACTTGTCAATATTCATTCCCCTGACCTCCTTGCTTATTTATTCCTATCCTATCATGTTAGGAAATTATTGTGAATGAAATAAAAAGTCGCATAGAACTGGGACATTTTACATATAAGATAAATGGAAAAAAGGGGTATTCAAGTCTCATGAAATATGTTATTCTAATAGAGAGATAATTCGGATTATATAAATCTGATGAGAGATATGGGGTATTTATATGAGAAAACATAATCTTGTTTGGATTGCAATTGTTGGAGCTTGTTTATTACTTCTAGTTGGGTACAACGGCCAGACAAAACGGGTACATCAACCGAATATGATGAGTATTGCTCATAGGGGCGCCTCCGGTTTTGCGCCAGAAAATACCCGATCAGCCTTTTTAAAGAGTGTCGAACTTCAAGCGGACTATTTGGAGTGCGACGTTCATCTATCAAAAGATGGAGAGCTCATTATCATGCACGACGAAAGAATCGACCGGACAACGAATGGAAGCGGTTTCATAAGTGATTATACATTGGCCGAATTAAGGGAGTTTGATGCTGGAATTACGTTCAGTGAGGAATTCAAAGGTGAGTCAATCATGACCCTTAACGAGTTATTGGATGAATTCTTTGACCAAATCGGTTTATTAATAGAATTGAAAAATCCCGAAAAAAATCCGGGTATTGAAGAAAGTGTTGTATCGTTATTAAGTAAATATGATGATTTAAGTTCAATCATCGTCCAGTCATTTGATATCGAATCAATGAGGAAAATGCAATCCTTGCTGCCAGAACTAAACGTAGCAGTCTTAGTTCGTCCCGCAGAATCATTTTTATCTGATAGTAAATTGGATGATTTAACATCCTTTGCATCTTTCGTAAATTTCAATGTCTCCTTTGTAAACAAAAGCATGGTGAATAAAGTCCAACAGCGAGGAAGCAAGGTCCTTGTTTGGTCGAAAAGTGACAAGAAACTCGTCTCGAAAGCCCATAAGTATGGAGTCGACGGAATCATTTCCGATTATCCTTCATGGCGCATCAGCGAACAGATCTATCTCGTACAAGAATAAGTAAGTAATCAAAACCGGAATACTGCATTCCGGTTTTTTGCTTGCATAAAACACTTTATTCCAACGGATTAACTGAAAATATATAGTATGATAGACGGACTGGAGGAGATATACTATGAAAAATGGAAAATCATATAGAATTATTTGTCGAACAGTCTCTTTGAAGGGAGCTGTGAAAGATGATCATACACATTTTATATGAAGACAATCATTTGCTTGTTGTCGAAAAACCCGTGAATTTACCCGTTCAAGCCGATGAAAGCGGCGATGCAGACCTACTTACTCTATTGAAAGAGGATTTGAAAAAGCGCTATCAAAAGCCTGGAAATGTCTATCTTGGATTGGTTCATCGACTGGATCGTCCGGTAGGGGTGTTATGGTGTTTGCCAAAACATCCAAAGCTGCTTCTCGCTTATCCGATGTATTACGAAAAAGGGAAATGGAAAGGACTTACCTAACCGTTGTGCGTGGAAGTTTGAAGAAGAATTACGATGTATTGGAACATCATTTATGGAAAGATACGAAAAAGAATAAAGTGCATACGGTTAAAGCTGGACATCCGGATGGAAAAAAAAAGCCATCCTTCAGTATGAAGCAATTGAAGAAATGGACGGTATGAGCCTATTGAATGTCCGTCTACACACAGGCAGATCCCATCAAATCCGCGTTCAATTGGCTGCAGTTGGTACCCCTCTTTACGGAGACCAAAAATACGGGCAACAAGTGAATAAACCTGGCCAGCAAATTGCTTTATGGGCAAATACCCTCGAATTCCCTCATCCGACAACAAAGGAATTAATGAAATTCGAATCGATACCTCCTTCCGTGCATCCGTGGACTATTTGGGAGAGAATAAGTGATCGAACTGTCACCGTATAAAGTTAAAGCAGGTCATCCGGTTGATTGACATAGAAATTCCATAACCCTACACTTAGAATGAGAAAATTAGTTGGAGGAAATTATGACAAATCCGTTTATCCCGATTATTGTAGGAACCGATATTAATGCATACAATATGGCAATCTCCTTTCATGAGGCATATGGAATACACCCTATCCTCGTTGGAAAAGAACCACTATCCTTTACAAGCTTAAGCACAATCCCGGAGCGATTGAACTGTTTCCGAAGCTGGGGAAAAGAAAGAATTTGCAGCTATTCTGAAACAAGTCGCATCTAAATACAAAACTCCGGGAAAAGATTGCTCCTGATCGGCACAAATGACCTTTATGTACGCCTCATTATTGAGAATCGAGATGCCCTCTCCAAAGACTTTGTATTCAATTATATCGATGAAGCGTTAATGAATAACTTACTTGTAAAGAAAAATTTTTATAAACTATGTGAAGAGCATGGAATCGATACGCCAGCAACTTATTTTTATTCCTGTAAAATGACGACCGCTTCACAGATGAAGTCATGTTCCCAGTTATCATCAAGCCAAGCAACGGCGTAGAGTATTATAAACACCCGTTTACAGGTATGCAAAAAGTCTATAAAGTCGACTCGTATGGGGAAATTCAAAAAGTAATTGAAACGATTAAAAAGAGCGGCTATCAAGATGACTTGATCATCCAGGATTTCATCCCAGGTGATGATACATACATGTGGGACTCCGTTTTTTACATTAACAGCAAAGGGAACACTGAGCTGATCACATTTGGACAAGTTGTACTTCAAGAGCATACTCCTACTGCTATTGGAAATTACACAGCAGTCATAACGAGATACAATGAAGAGATGATGTTGAAGCTGAAGGGCTTTTTAGAGGCGCTCAACTATGTGGGATATGCGAATTTTGACTTGAAATATGATCATCGTGACGGCAAATTCAAAGTGTTTGAAGTGAATATCCGTCAAGGACGTTCAAGCTATTATATAACGTCATGCGGTCATAATATGGCGAAGAATTTTGTCGATGACCTCATTTATAATGTCGAAAAGTCTCTAACATTATTGGATGAAAAATTCCTCTTTACGGTCGTTCCGAAAATTGTTCTTAAGAAGTTCGTTGACAATAAAGAAGTCCGGGAAGAGATTAAGAAGTTGTTAAGGGCGGGTAAATACACCAATCCATTGTTCTATAAAAGGGATAGAAGCTTCAAAAGAAAACTATATCTTTTATTGAGACAAATTAATTACTACCGTAAATATAAAAATAATAGCTGGGAATAAGAAAAGCGGAGGGCGGTGTTTAGCCAATCAAACAGCGAAGGGTTTGATTTGCCGTATTTCTGCGGATCTTTGCAGAAATTAAGGCATCCAACTGTGCTCCTAACGCTTCGCTTTTACTCGCAAAACCCGTTCTTCGTAACGGCTTTGGCTGCCGACCGAAGCTGGCCAAAAATATCTAAAACCCGATTGCAATCATGCAATTGGGTTTTTTTTAGTAAAGTTTACAGTGTTGTAGGTGGTGGAATAGAAAGGTGAATAACTCAAGGAGGAATTTTTCATCATGAGAAACCAAAACATCAAAACCACCAAATGGATTCAAAAAGAAACACAATCATTGAGAAACTTGTAAGCAAAGGCGTTTATAAAATTAATGGTAAACAATTATATGAGCTTTCCTTATATGAGTTGCTAAAACAGTATACAATGGGAATAGAGATAGAGTGAATCATTGGGGGGATAAGCTTGAACGGGAAATTGGAGAAATTTCGCAAGGAATGGTTAGAGGAAGCGACTATTCGTCAAATGCAACAGAAGATGGGGGACAATGAGATAAGTTCTGAAGAACTGGTGATCATGTATTTACAAAGAATTTCAGAGGTAGATCAAACGGTTAACGCTATCCTGGAAATTAATCCACAAGCACTCCAGACAGCTCGTTCACTCGATGAGGAGAGGCGTTCTGGAAAAGTACGCTCTCTTTTGCACGGAATACCGGTGCTGCTAAAAGATAATATGGATACTTCCGATAAAATGCATACAAGCTGTGGTTCATTGGCTATGAAAGATTATTTTGCAGAAGAAGATGCGTTTTTAGTAAAGAAATTACGTGAAGCGGGCGCAGTCATCCTTGGGAAGACGAATATGACAGAATGGGCGAACTTCATGTCTGACAGGATGAGGAATGGGTGGAGTTCCCGTGGAGGGCAAGTGAACAATCCGTACGGTCCTTTCGACGTTGGAGGTTCAAGTTCTGGAGCAGCTGCCGCAGTCAGTGCCAACATGGCAGCGGTTTCCATTGGAACGGAGACAAGTGGATCCATCATTAACCCATCCGCACAGAACGCACTTGTCGGTATAAAGCCGACAGTAGGTGCAATCAGTAGAAGCGGTATAATCCCGCTATCATTCACCCAGGATACCCCGGGGCCAATGGCGCGAACAGTAGAAGATGCAACGATAACGTTCAGTCTGATGATAGGTCATGATTCTGATGATCCGGTTACGAAAGGATCCGATTGTTATGCCGGAATAGACTGGCTATCGTTATTGGATCCTAAGGCGCTTATTGGTAAAAGAATCGGTATTGCCCGTTCTATTTTTGAACGTGAAATTTCGACAGAAAGAAAGGCGCAGTTCGATACCGTCCTAACTCAAATGGAAGCATTGGGCGCGGAAATTATCGATTCAATCGATTTAGGGGCGATGGAGGATGATTTAGGGTATAATGTCCTACTCTACGAATTCAAGGCCGCGTTGAATGCGTATCTTGGAAAAACCCCGATGACGAACCCGGTGCGAACCTTGTCCGATGTCATTCGATTCAATAAAGAGCATTCGGAAGAAACGCTTAAATACGGCCAAGTGATGTTGGAAAAAGTGGACCGAACAAGTGGAACATTGAAGGAACCTGCCTATATCGAGGCTTTAATTAAAAACCGTCATTTGGCAGGGGAAGTAGCCCTTGATAAAGCTTTCAATGAACACCGCATTGATTTTCATTATTTCCGCAAGACCATGGATGCAGCTTCAGTGCAGCGGCTGGTTATCCGGCAATCACAGTTCCCGCATCTTTCACGGAAAAAGGAGAGCCTTTTTGTATTACAATGTGCGGACGGGCATTTGCCGAGCCGGAATTGATAGGGTATGCATATGCATTCGAACAACAAACATTGGTAAGAAGCAAGCCAAACGTATAAAAAATGTTGAAATGAAATGGAATCCAGTCCATTATGAGATAAGGTATAAGGAAAGCAGGGATGAGAATGTCCTTCTTGGAAAAAATGGACGATGTATTTAAGAACAAGTGGAAATTTGAACATGAGACGCCGATACAGTCACAAATGATTCCTGAATTGCTGAATGGCAAGGATATCGTAGCGGAATCTCCAACAGGAACAGGTAAGACACTGGCGTATGTATTGCCGATGCTTCAACAGGTAGATGGCGATAAAATGAAAACACAGGCACTGATCATGGCTCCCTCACAAGAATTAGCGATGCAAATAGTCAATGTCATTCGTGGTTGGGTGGAAGGAACAAGCATATCCGTCACTCAGCTAATTGGCGGTGCGAATATGCAACGACAGATTGAGCGGTTGAAGAAAAAGCCAACCATCGTCGTTGGAACACCTGGTCGATTAGTCGAACTTGTTAAAGCGAGACGATTAAAAATGAGTGATATTCGGTATATTGTCTTGGACGAAGGGGATCAGCTTCTTTCTCGTGAGTACAGAGTCATCGTTAAAGATCTGATCGAAGCAGCCAATACAGATCGCCAAGTGGCGGTTGTATCCGCAACCATTACAGATGAAATTGAAATCGTTGCGAAGAAGCTTATGAATGACCCGGTTCGACTAAAAGTATCCCTTGAAGATATGCCGTTGTCAGGAAAAGTGATACATTCATTTGTTAAAACGGAAGCCCGTGACAAAACTGATTTATTACGCGGCCTATCACATCTACCCGATATTAGAGCTCTTGCATTCATGAACAATGTCGATCAGCTTCGGATGAAGGAACTGAAATTACAATACAATGAGGCTCCAATCGCGGTTTTATATTCATCTATGAAAAAATTCGAACGCCAAGAAACGCTTGAACGTTTTCGTAAAGGTGAAATTCGTATTCTAATCGCGACAGATCTTGCAGCAAGAGGATTGGACATCCAAGGATTGACCCATGTCATCCACGTCGACGTCCCTCATACAATCGAGCAGTATTTACACCGCTCAGGACGTACCGGACGCGCTGGTGAGGACGGGGAAGTCCTTACGCTACTCTCTTACCCCGAAGAACGTTCGTATCGAAAGCTTGCAAAGGACTTCAAACCCGTTCAAAAGGTATGGTACAAAGGAAACCTTGCTGAAGGAAATTCAAAAACAGTCAGCGGTCAAAAACCAGTAACTAAAAAACCAAACAAAAAACAATAAAAAGGGCAATGCCAACTCCATCAAAGTGAATTGGCATGCCCTTTTTTGTATAGCTTATAGCTGAGTCAAAATAATTGGCTCATCCTTCGTAACAATAATCGTATGCTCAATTTGTGCAACAAGGGACTTATCCGGCGTAACAAACGTCCATCCGTCACCAAGCTCAATAATATGCTCGGCCTTCTCGGAAATGAATGGCTCAACCGCCAATACCATCCCTTCCTTCATCAACGTCTTATCCCACGCATCATAATAATTTAAAACATGCTGCGGATCTTCATGCAAAGAAGTGCCAATACCATGCCCAGTCAAATTCTTAATCACCTTAAGCCCATTATCCTTCGCTTCTCTTTCAACAGCTTTTCCGATCTGATTCAGACTGGAACCCGCTTTCACCTTCGTCATCGCACGGTCAAATGCACGTTTCGCAACATCACAAAGCAACTGTTTCTTTTCATCGGGTGTACCTACAACAAATGAAATGCCCGTATCCGCGAAATAACCGCCAAATGACCCTGAAACGTCAATATTGACTAAATCGCCATCTTGAAGGACACGCGATCCCGGAATCCCATGGGCAACTTCATGATTCACACTAATGCATGTGTATCCAGGAAAGTCATACTGATCGATAGGAGCCGAAACAGCCCCGCGTTCAGCAAAAAGACGTCCGCCAAGTTCATCAAGTTCTTTAGTTGTAATTCCAGGAACAGCCGCTTCCTTCATTGTCTCGCGTACTTCCGCGACAATCCGTCCAATTTTTTTCAACGCTTCAATTTCTTCATTGTTTTTAACAATCATTCTTTACAGGTCCCTTCTTCGAAACATACTTTTTCATCCGATTATATCATAACTATTCTAACCTGATGGCCCGTATGCTTAAATCATTTTAGGACTTTTACACCTTGGAAGACATTCCAAATGACGACAAATAAAAAGAGTAGACCATACAAAAGCATGAACAGGAAAGGAGCCAACCCCCAAAAGTCAAACTGTCCCGTCATCATCGTATGTATTCTGGATTCATATGATATGATTGAGAACGAAAAAAGGATAAACCCTGCAATCAGCAGTACAACCGGTGCCAAATGTGAAATTAGCGAGCGTTTGGCATGTCCTTTTACTTCGTGATCATCTGTGATGAAATAGACAATGGCTGGAAGTAGAAGAGGCGAAAAAAATATGCTGAAATAACATAATGCCGGTAGGATTTTATTGTTGGACATTGGCAAACCTCCCATAGTTTTCAAAAGCTTATAGAATCATCTTGCTATTATGTACCTTAACATATACAATGTATACGACAATTGAATTACACGACCACAAGGGGTGCCTTCATTGGCTGAGATTGGACATCTGTCCGGACCCTTCGAACCTGTAAGTTCATACTTGCGTAGGGATGTGGATGGAAACTGACATGTATTAACGATGTCTCGGTTCTATCCGGGATGTCGTTTTTTGTTGTAAAGAAAAAGTGACTCTGCTTTAAACGTAACCTTGATTGGCCCTTATTAAACTGTTGGCTCATATATTTTGCCTAACTTTTACTGATGGTCATCATGTGGAAGCAGTTCGATGTCTTTTCTTCTTCCGTATCCCTCCGACAAAAAAGAGGAGGAATTTCAAATTGGATCGTAAACGTCTTCAGTTTTTATTAGAGGTTGCTATTTTTGGAGCATTATCATTCGTCTTGGATTTACTAGGACTTTTCAAAATGCCTCAAGGTGGATCAATCACATTATCTATGCTGCCAATCATCGTCATCGCATTCAGATGGGGAATACTTGGCGGAATGTTAACAGGGTTAATTACTGGACTGTTACAGGTAATTAGTGGGGCATATGTGTTGAATATCTACCAAGCGGCACTCGATTATTTTGTTGCTTATTCGCTGGTAGGGCTTGCTGCAGTTACTTTAGGCTGGTTGCTTAGCAGTAGAAAAACGGGGAATAAACAATCAATGGTTTCTGCCATAATAATAGGTACCGTCATTGGGGGCGTACTACGATTCCTTGCCCATTTTATCGGTGGAGTTATTTTCTTTGCCGAATTCGCGGGGATCAACCAGTATGGTTGTATTCACTCGTGTACAACGCCTCGTATATGATACCTTCAATTATACTTTGTGCAGTTGTAGCAGTTCCCTTATTCACAACCGCTCCACGACTTATTCAAAGGGCGGCATAAAAAAAGGAGTAGGCGCTTGAAAAATCATGCGCCTACTCTATTTTTGATTTCCGTGTTTCTTCCTGAGAACAAGAAGATGCATGTAATGATTGTTGCACATAAGAAAATAGCAGCCGCTGATATGAACAACTCCTCGGTTCCGTTTTTAATAGCAATTCCAATGAATGCCCAAACAAAAACAAGATTCATTACATAATCTCGGTGATGGTACATAAAATGTAGTGCGAACGCAGTAGAAATGGTTAAGTAGATGACGGTCCAAAGTGGATCGCTCAGCCCCATCCCAGACCAATCGTTAATAATAAGTGTATAACTGACATTCATTATGGTAGATATGAAGCCCCATCCAACTAACAGACTGAACGGAATCTCCCTAGTAATCGGTTGTCCCTTTTCGGATAGGAAAAGTAAAAAGCGAGCAATAAAAATAGAAGTGCAAGCTTTACAATGACCGCCCAGTTGAACAAACCGTAGTGCCATAAAAAAATCCAAGTGATGTGCAAAATGCTACATAGTATAAAAAGTGAAGCGACACGGTTTTGATACCTATAACTTAACTTTCGCCCCGCTTTATTGAAATTGAAAATCCAGTAAAAAAGCAGGACAACTACTACGCCCAAAATAAGCAGCACATAATCAGCAGGGATAAAGAGAACAGGTAATCTATTCGCGATTTCGCTTGTTGTAAACCCATTCAATGAAAAAAATCTTGCTATTACATTCACAATAATGACTGCGATTAAAGATAGCGTCATCATAATGGTTTTAGACATAATAAATCCTCCCTTTGAACAGTATACATAGGTTTTGTGGATCATGCGAAAGAAAGTATGAAATTTCCGTCACAAATCTAATATTTCGAATCCCGAAGATTCATGTTATAATTAAAAAAGCACTAATTACAAATTTTTTAGACGATTAGGGGAATCAATCAATGAAGACAAAAGAAGAATATTCACAGGTATGGGATTTAGACGTTTTTTTCAAAGGGGGAAGTGCTTCAGAGGAACTTCGTCAACATCTTGACGCTGTAAAAGTACAAATTGGTACATTGGAAGAGCTTGCAAATACAACACAGACACCGGTATCCAAAGACGAAGCGGTTCAAGTTTTAAACGTTCTTGAGGAAATCACGAATACGGGTAAAAACTTAAGGGAAGCTGGAGCTGTTATTGGCTGTTTCACTGCAGCTGACATAAAAGACAAAAAAGCGCTTGTTCTTCAATCAGAAATGGGCTCAATGGGTGCACGATATTCAACAGTAATTTTGAAATTCCAACAAACGATTACAAAAGCAGAAGACAATGTGTGGAATGAATTATTGGAATCAGAACAGTTATCTCCATTTGCATTTGTTTTAAACGAGTGGCGCGAACAAGTAAAATTGAAGTTATCTGAGAAAGAAGAAAGTCTGATAACGGCGTTAAGCGTTGATGGATACAATGGATGGGGACAACTTTACAATCAATTAGTCGGAGACATTAAGATTGAAATGACTGTTAACGGAGAAGAGAAGAAACTTTCCGTAGGGCAAGCGAATAACTTAGGCTCCCATCCGGATGCGGCAGTTCGTAAGGAAGTATTTGAGAAACTTGAAGAGGCTTGGGAATCGAAAGAAGATTTCTTTGCTTCGACATTAAATCATTTGGCTGGCTTCCGTTTGGCGGTCTATGAAAAACGAGGATGGGATAATGTTTTAGCCGAGCCGCTAATGCGTAACAGAATGAGCCAAGAAACATTGGATGCAATGTGGGGAGCTATCGGCGCCAATAAAGCTCCATTCGCTGACTTTTTGAAGTACAAAGCGAATATGCTTGGTAGTGAAAAGATTAATTGGTACGACATGAGCGCACCTGTTACATCTTCAACGAAGGAAATGTCCTATCAGGAAGGGGCAGAATTTATACTTGAGCATTTCGGTAAATTTGGTCCTGAACTCGAGGCGTTTTCTCGTAAAGCATTCGAAGATAGCTGGATCGAAGCAGAAGATCGTGCGGATAAACGTCCAGGGGGCTTCTGTACAGGAATGCCGGTTTCTGAACAATCCCGTATCTTCATGACATATAGCGGTTCTATGTCGAATGTTGCTACACTTGCTCATGAACTTGGACACGCTTTCCATTCATACGCATTACGCCCAGTGCCTTATATGAATCGTCAATATGCAATGGGAGTAGCGGAAACGGCTTCAACATTCGCTGAAATGATTGTTGCAGATGCCTCTGTAAAAGCCGCTGAAACAGAAGAAGAAAAACTTGCATTACTTGAGGATAAAATCCAACGAAGTGTGGCATTCTTCATGAATATCCATGCGCGTTTCCTATTTGAAACTCGTTTCTATGAAGAGCGTAAAAATGGTGTAGTACCAGCTTCACGCCTCAATGAATTAATGGAAGAAGCACAACATGAAGCTTATGCTGGTGCACTTGATTCAACTCATCCGCATTTCTGGGCGTCCAAGCTACATTTCTACATTACAGGTACGCCTTTCTATAACTTCCCGTATACATTTGGCTACCTATTCTCCTTAAGCATCTATGCGAAGGCGCTAACAGAAGGAGAATCGTTTGAACAGAAGTATATGGCATTATTACGTGATACTGCTATCATGTCCGTTGAGGATTTGGCTATGAAGCATCTTGGTGAAGACATCACTAAGGAGGAATTCTGGGCTAAAGGTGTAGCTCTTTGCGTAAAAGATGTCGAAGAGTTTTTGAAAATAGCTTCCGAAGAAAGGTGAAGAAGCATTGATTCTGCTTGAAGGGCGAACTTGTTATTTACGTGTTTTGACAGAAGAAGACGCCGTCATTTTTACTGAACTTCTTATAGCGAATAAAGAGTATTGGACGGTTTTCGAGCCGCGACATGATCCGGGCTACTATACGGTTTCTGTCCAGCGAAATAAAATTAGGGAATCCCTCTATCAAATGAGAGACCGGCGTGAATATAACTTTGGGATATTTGACGCCGAAACAAGCAGGTTAATTGGCCATATTTCTCTTTACAGCATCAAAAGGCTTCCATTCTCAAGCGGCTTTGTCGGATATTCAATCGATGAACGGGAAACGGGTAGGGGCCTTGCAACGGAAGCGGTTCAAATTGTGACAAGATTCGCGTTCGAAACCGTTTCATTGCATCGGGTTGAAGCTTTCGTTTCCCCGAACAATATCGGCTCTGTCAAAGTCCTTGAAAATGCAGGTTATGTCCGCGAAGGCTTGCTTAGAAAGCTATTGTACATTAATGGGTCCTGGGAGGATCACTTTATGTACGCAAGCCTGGCCGATGATTATTGAAAGGGTAAGGCCGCCTGGCGGAAACTATTAGCTAAAATGAAAAGCCGATTCTTCTAGGGGTGAAGAATCGGCTTTTGTCTATAAATAGGAAAGACCTGTCGCCACTTGGCAGCTAACGTCCTTCGTATTTGTCTATCCATAGGAAATATTTAGATTCCCCGGGAAATATGGAATGTCATTTTCCGACAAGATACTCATATCCATTGGTAATAATATCTAATTGACCAGTGTGTGGATGGGCTACGAGACCATGTACAGGTACTTTTCGGTCCATGAGCGGGTGATTACGTACTTGATCAACACTACTCTTCACGCTTTGCGTGACATCATTAAAGCCACGCAACCAATCCTTCATATCAATTCCGGAGTACTTTAACGTGGTGAAAAGATTATTATCAATTCCACGTCCTACCATACTTTCAATAATACTATCTGTATCGATTGAACTCATACCGCAGTCATGGTGTCCAATAATGTAAACTTCATCAGCCTTTAATTCATAGATGGCAATTAAGATGCTTCTCATTACACTACCGAATGGGTGGGTAACAATGGCACCTGCACTTTTAATGATTTTGGCATCGCCGTTTTTTAAGTTCATTGCCTTTGGAAGTAGCTCTGTCAGCCTTGTATCCATACAAGTCAGCACAACGATTCGCTTATCGGGAAATTTCGTTGTTTCATATTCTTTAAATTCTTCATTTTGGACAAATTCTTTATTGAAATCAATGATTTCAGATAAAATCGTCATAAATACACCTCCAAATAGTAGCCTTTAACATAGTTTACATAAAAAAAAAGGACTGCCAAGCGGCAACCCTTTTCATAGATTATTTTACTTCCGGTTTAGGATCGATTGTTACTGCATCGGAAGAATTAAGAGCTTTACTCAAATAGTGCATTGTAAAATAAGCTGAAATACCAAGGATAACAGCGTAACCGATAACTGTAGTGTACATTAAGCCCATAGTGAGACCCCTCTCTACAACGATTGTTTAATATACACCCATTATACTATAAATCAGAAATAATTAAAGAGTAGATTGAAATGTTTTTAGTAATTGTGACGGATATTAGAATGCCCAATTTCCATTACGGAATACAGGTTCAACAGTTCCATCTGGTAAAACACCATCAATATCCATTTCAGCAGAACCAATCATGAAATCGACATGTGTAATACTTTGGTTTAGACCATGTTTCTCCAAGTCTTCTGTAGACATTGTTTTTCCGCCTTCTAAACAGAATGAATATGCACTTCCGATGGCAAGGTGATTGGATGCATTTTCATCGAACAATGTATTGTAGAAAAGCAATCCGGACTCGGAAATTGGGGAAGCATGTGGAACAAGGGCCACTTCACCAAGATGCTTAGCACCTTCATCTGTATCGATTAGACGTTGAAGAACCTCTTCGCCTTGTCCAGCACTGATTTCCGTAATTCGACCATCTTCGAAAGTCACTGTGAAATCATCGATAATATTTCCGCCGTAGCTAAGTGGCTTCGTGTTCTTAACATAGCCATTCACTCCGTCCTTATGTGGAACCGTGAATACTTCTTCAGTCGGCATATTTGCCATGAATGCATTAGTCTACGTTGACACTACCTCCACCGCACCAAATATGGCCTTTTGGCAAATCGATTGTCAGATTAGTACCTGGAGCTCTGTATTGCAAAGTTGCGTACGCTTTTTTATTCAAGTAATCGGCTTTTTCATTTAATGTTTTGTCAAGCTCTTTCCATGCTGCAACTGGATCTGCCACATCCGCTCGCACCGCACTGAAGATGGCTTCCCATAATGCAGGGACTTGTTCTGTTTCCTCAAGTTCAGGGAACATTTTCGCAGCCCATGCTTTTGAAGGTGCTGCAACGACAGACCAGCTGAATCGGTCGGCTTGCAACATTTTTCGGTAATTGCTAAGTGCTTTGCCTGCCGCTTTTTGAGCATTGGCAATGCGTGAAGGTTCAATACCCTTCAGTAAATCCGGACTTTGGGATACGACACTGACAAATGCAGCTCCACCTTCAGCCAACTTTTCACGTTCCATCACTTTCCACTCAGGGAAATCAGAGAAGGATTCTGCAGGTGCCTTTTCATAGCGTAGTTTTACTAACTCCTCATCCGCCCAATCTACGATAACTTGACGTGCCCCTAAAGAGTACGCTTTGTCAGCAACTTTCCTTACAAGTTCCACTGTTTCAATGGATGCACTGATGAAAAGTGTTTGATCCTTTTGGATATTCGCTCCTACCTCTGCAATTAAACTTGCATAATTCTCCAATTTTTGCTCGAATGACAACAAATAAAAAACCTCCTTCATCTTTATGTATTAATAGTACTCCAGTGTAATAAAACAGGCAAAGGATAATTAAACAATGACTTTGTCTATCTTTGTTTAAATTCTTTTTATTATTAATGGGATTTATCATTAAAGAACTAAAGAATTGTATGATTATGTCGAAATAAGAAGAAGAAGAGAAGACGGGGGTACTATTATGGATTTATCAACCATTGTTGGACTTATTCTTGGCATAGTCGCATTATTTGTTGGTATGGCGATGAAAGGCGTAACACCAGATAATTTACTTAATCCAGCTGCGATTCTTATTATCATTGCAGGTACAATTGCTGCTGTTGTCATTGCATTTCCAATGAAGGAAATTAAACGTGTACCAAAGTTATTCGGCATTCTATTTAAAGAACAGAATTTGAATTCCGATTCGGATTTGATAAGGATGTTTTCCAAATGGGCCGATATTGCAAGACGTGAAGGCTTATTATCATTGGAAGCACAAACTGATGAAATTGCAGACCCTTTTTTGAAAAATGGACTTGACCTAGCCATAGACGGTCAAAACGCTGATTATATACGTGACGTCCTTACCGAAGAAGTGGAGGCAATGGAAGAAAGGCACTCGGCTGGTGCCCTTATTTTCAGTCAAGCGGGTACATATGCCCCTACATTGGGTGTTTTAGGGGCAGTTGTGGGTTTAATTGCTGCACTAAAGGATATGAACGATATTGAAGCACTCGGATATGCCATTTCGGCAGCATTTGTCGCGACATTGTTGGGATTTTCACCGGATATGTTCTTTGGCATCCGTTTGCAAATAAATTAAAACGAAAATCAAAGGAAGAGGTCCGACAGAAGATGATGATGATTGAGGGAATCCTTTCTGTTCTTGAAGGTGAAGCACCTCGGACTATCGAGCAAAAACTGGTTTCCTATCTTTCAATGGAAGAACGTCGTAAGTTCTTTAAAGAAAATAATAGCGACAAGGGGGAGGGCGAGCTTGTCGAGGAAGCGTAAGAAAAAACGAGACGACGGTCATGTTGATGAATCTTGGCTTTTGCCGTACTCGGATTTACTCACTCTACTTTTAGCATTATTTATCGTTTTATTTGCATCAAGTTCGGTCGATGAAAGAAAGTTAAGTCGGATGTCGTCTGTTTTCAGTGAGATATTCGATGGGGGACAGGCGCTATGCAAAATACATCCCCAACACCGGTTCCTTCTTATAACACAAAAGGGATACAAGGAAATGCCAACCCAGCCTACTTGGAGGATCAGCAAACACTTGAGGAAATCAGGTCATCATTAGATGACTATATAGCAGTAAATGAACTGGAAAACCAATTTCAAACCAAGTTAACTGAAGAAGGCCTTTTAGTTACGATACGTGATAGCATTCTCTTTGAATCAGGGAAAGCGACGATCAAAGCGGAGTACACTAATTTAGCGAAGGATATTGGCAATCTCCTCAAATTTGAAAAACCAAGGCAAATTGTCGTTACGGGGCATACGGATAATGTTCCGATTAATAATGCTGAATTTCCATCGAACTGGGAACTCAGTATGATGCGTGCTCTCAATTTTTTAAAGGTGTTAATCGATACGAATAATCTTGACCCGCAACTTTTCAGTGTAAAAGGCTATGGTGAAAACAAGCCAGTTGCATCAAACGATACAGCAGAGGGAAGAAGTAAGAACCGTCGTGTAGAAGTGCTTATTCAACCCCTTGTCCTTGAAGACGGGACATCTGTTGAATAAGATAAATAAAAAGCCGATGCTTTAGGGGATACCCTGTTGCATCGGCTTTTCTTGTGTATAGCTGAGGCCACTTAGGCAAGCGCCCTCCGCTTTTCGTTATTTCCTTAGTGTCCAGCTGCGGGCGGCAGCCTCTCGGGTCGCTTCG
The DNA here is from genome assembly GCF_030067815.1 of Sporosarcina thermotolerans. Classification (GTDB taxonomy): domain Bacteria; phylum Bacillota; class Bacilli; order Bacillales_A; family Planococcaceae; genus Sporosarcina; species Sporosarcina thermotolerans. The sequence goes on from NZ_CP125968.1 coordinate 1,289,953, forward strand.
GTCTTGAAGAAAAGGCAAAGACCGCCTTTTTTTCAAGGCCTCCATCGCCTGTCGAGGCTAAACGCCGCCCTACGCTTTTCTAAGTGAACCAAGTTCAGCGGCAATGGCTTGCATTTCGTTAGGAGTGATCTTATCCCTTTTCATGACCATCTCATACATGTAAACCAAGTCTTCATAACGTTCTGTATCGAAGTTATCCGCCTTCATAGCATCTACGTTTACCATCCGCAGTTTCTCTTTGATCTTATCAATCATATACGAAACATTTTCGGCTGTTGGTTGAGTTAAATCCATTGATTTCGTCCGCCCTTCGCTATCATCGGACTTATCATTGCATTATTTAGCTGTAGTGTCAACCGCTTTTCCAAGCTTTTCAGCTTCCTTCTCTTCGTCCATCTTCGCTTTGAATCGTTTAGTTTCCAATATGATGACACCAGACAATCCAAGAAGGCCAATCAAGTTAGGAATAGCCATCAAGCCGTTCAAGACGTCTGCAAGAGCCCAGACTACGTTTAAAGGTACTAAAGAACCTACAATAATGAATGCAACAAATGCAATACGGTATCCTAAGACTGCTCCATTTTTAGGGAAGAGGTATTGGAAACATTTTTCACCATAATAACCCCATCCAAGGATGGTGGATGAAGCGAAGAAAATGATACCAATTGCAACGATGATCGGCCCAGCTCCACCTAAGAATTCCCCGAAAGCTTGCGCAGTCAAAGAACCAGCTTCAATTGATTTATCTTTCCATTGGCCAGACATGACAATTGTGATTCCCGTAATAGAACAGATGACAAGTGTGTCAAAGAAAACTTGCGTCATGGAAATGAGTGCCTGACGACCAGGCATGTCTGTTCTTGCTGCCGCAGCCGCGATTGGAGCTGACCCAAGTCCAGCTTCGTTTGAGAAGAGACCCGGGCAACACCGAAACGGATAGCCGCCCCGATTGCTCCACCTGCTGCAGCTTCCCCTGTAAATGCGAATTTGAAAATCGTTGCAAAAGCTTCAGGTACTAAATGGATATTCATCACCATAACGATTGCACCTGCAATGAAGTAGAAGAGTGCCATGATCGGTACGAAGAATGCAGTAACTCGTCCGATCGATTTGATGCCTCCAAGGATTACAAGTCCACCAAAAATTAGAAGTGCAAGCCCTGAAACCCAATGAGGGACGTTGAATGTGCTATTCATGACGTCCGCAACGGCCTTCGACTGTGTACCGTTCCCGATACCGAATGCAGCGAGGGCACCAAATATAGCGAATGCAACACCAAGCCATTTTTGTTTCAAGCCATGTTCCAAATAATACATTGGTCCACCGGCCATTTCGCCCTTGGAATCCTTTACACGGTATTTTACTGCAAGGATGGCTTCCCCATATTTTGTAGCCATCCCGAAAAATCCAGCGAGCCACATCCAGAAGACTGCTCCTGGTCCACCCATGTATACAGCAGTGGCGACACCGACGATGTTTCCGACACCGACGGTAGCCGCCATCGCGGTCATCAATGCTTGGAACTGCGAAATATCCCCATCCGCTTTTTTATCATGTTTACGAGAAAAAACTTGTTTTAATGAATAAGGTAATAACCGTATTTGTAAGAATCCGAGTCGAACTGTCAAATAGATACCCGTTCCCACTAACAGAATAAGAAGAGGTGGTCCCCAAACATATCCACCTACCGTGTCTAAAAAGCCAGTAATTGCATCCATCCTACTACCCCCTAAATTTGTTCTTTGTCCCAATCTCCCTTTCCCTATTCCTGCTTACATAATCCCGCCTTTCTACCTAATAGGTTAGACTATTGAGAATCAATAGTGTTATTGTTAATATTCCGAAACTTTCACACTTTAGTCAAGACCTAATTTTCATTTTCAGCAATATTGTTTGTTTTATTTTTTAGAGGGGTATAATAATATAAGCAAATTAGAAAGTTATGGAGGGTTTTTCTGTGGGAAATAGCAAATTTGGTAAATTTATTATTTTAGGGGCAATCTTAGGTGGGGCTATAAGTTTGTGCGACAAAAGCACTCGCCGCCAATTAAAGGGAAATACAGAAAAGATGGCTTCCCAGGTAAAGTATTATTCAAAAAATCCGGATGTGTTAAAAGAGAAGCTTCAGCAACAAAAAGATAAATACATGTCGATTTATGAGCAAATCTCGGGTGATGCAACATATATTAAAAACCAGGTGGCCGAATTGAAAGCACTGACTCCTCAAGTAAAAGAGTTAGTTGTTGATACAAAAGAGGCATTTGTTGAGTCGAAAGAGGAATACAAAGAAATTGTTAACGAACAAAAAGAGGGCATGGAAACAAAAAAGATATAAGTACCGAAAGGAGTGAGTCTAATGTGAGCAACAAGGACCAGTTTACTCCGAAAACGATGCAGTCACAAATGGGAAATGACGAGAAAGAAACGAAAACGACTGACGGGAAAATGGGCGGTTTTATAAAGAATTCATCCATCATGAGATTCATTGATGATGTGAATAACGGCGACCTTGAGAAGTTTGATGTTACAACGACAACAGGATTTTGGAAAGAGCTGCTTGTCAGGATAAAGAAAGTGGATATTACCGGTTTAGGATCACAACTGGCCTTCTTTTTCCTATTATCAATGTTTCCTCTATTAATCTTTATGATAACGCTTTTACCGTTTTTAAATATAGACGAAAATCAAGTGTTCCTATTCATACGGGATTATGCACCCGAAAGTGTTTTTAGACTTATCCAAGATACTCTTCAGGAGATACTAGCAAATCGGAATGGGGGACTGTTGTCCATTGGTGCCGTGGCGACAATTTGGTCTGCCTCTAAAGGTATGAATGCACTGACAAAGGCGCTGAACCATTCCTATTTTGTTGAAGAGTCACGTTCGTTCATCATTGCAAGGTCAATGTCCGTCGTTTTCACGATAGCCTTGATAGGCGTCCTAGTTATTGCTCTACTTTTACCTATTTTCGGTGAGCAAATTGGATATTTGGCTTTCTCTTACTTTGGTATGGAAGAAGGATTTATGAAATTATGGGGAAACTTACGCTGGAGCATTCCCCCAGTTCTTATCTTTCTTGTTTTTACAGTCCTTTACTGGGCTGTTCCTAATTTAAAGATCCGGTTGAAAAGTGCAATTCCAGGTGCGATTTTTGCCACTGCGGGCTGGATTCTTACATCATTAGCTTTCTCGTATTATGTTGGCAGTTTTGCAAATTTTTCCAAAATGTATGGTAGTATCGGAGCCATTATTGTGCTTATGCTTTGGCTTTACTTTTCCGCAATCATACTAATGCTTGGCGGTCAGCTGAATGCTGTTATGACGGAACGACAACAATTGAAATCTGCAAAAGAAAAAAGCAATGCCGTAGGGTAAACCGGCATTGCTTTTTTTGCACGAAAATAATTTATTGATTAATTATAGTGATATAAACTGTTGCTTTGCATTGCAGGCGGACGCTTTCCGCGGGCACGGCTTCAGCCTCCTCACTACGCTTCGCTTCGTTGCGGGGTCTTCAGCTCATGCTATTCCCGCAGGAAAAACTGTTACGAAGAACAGCTTTTGCGAACAAAAGCGAAGCGTTGAGAGCACATCTTTGCACGTCGCCGCCTTACACTCCAAGCAACGGAAATCCCTAATCCAAGTCCATTTTTACTAAATCACCCGTTCGTTGAAGAAGAAAAGTGACGGTTTATTCAACAATCTCTCCCGATTATTGAACAGACATTAATGAAATCTAAACCAAGCAAACCATTGCCCCTGTTTGTTTTTTGTAACAAAAATTTGCCTATGTGATGCATCATATGCTGGTAAATATTGTGGAAATAATACTTCTACAAACCAAGAATTATTAGCTAATTCTTCTCCGCAATAATTTTTAGCCATTTCATAATAAGCTTCTGGATGCGGTGACTTTGGAAGATGTGCTATGGTTTCCACTTTCCAACCTTTGTAATTTGAATCTTTATAAACCTCAGGAATAATCGTATTCAATGCATTTATAAGGCCTTCATCTGAACTCACAGGCCCGAAATTTTGCGTGTTAGGACATTTCCCATTGTTAATTAAAAATGGTACTCCTTCTTCTGTTTTAGCAAATAACATTTGGGGATATATCAAAATTCCTAATATACAAATGTAAATAATAACTCGTAAATGATTCATCGTATTACCTCCTGTGCTGTTATCATTCATAGGGCCACGTGTATATTATTTACCTCTTTTAAAATGTATAACTGGAATCTGAAAAAACTTGTTATCTACATGACATTCATTCTATTAGGTTATTTATGTTAAAGTAAGAACTATATTGTGAAGGTTGACACTTAAACTAACGGGTGCAGGTTAGTCGAAGAGAGATGTTTAACTTGTGTTTAATCGGGCATTATGTCGATTTACGAGTAGCATAAAAAATCCTTTTTTTGGATAGGTGTCACTATCTACTTTACCTTTTCTTTTAACATAGCCAAATTGTTTGCCATTTAGAAACCTAAGGATGCCTTAATTTCTGCAAAAAGCGCAGAAATACGGCAAATCGAACTCTTCGTGGTTCGATTGGCTCAAGCCATGCCGGCGGAAAGCGTCCGCCTGAAACGGAAATCAACGGTTTCCTCACACTCTTTCGATAAAAGTTCACACTAAAAAACGCTCAGATTAGCCTCTGAGCGTTTTTAACTTGAAATCATTTCACATTATTTAATAAACGCAATCCGTTCAATATGACAAGGATTGTGCTTCCTTCGTGACCGATGACTCCAAGGGGAAGGTCCACGACTTGCATAAAGTTTGAAATAATAAGTACTACAATGACCGCAATTGAGAAGAAGACGTTTTGCTTTACGATCCTTTGCATTTTCCTGGACACTTTGACCGCGTATGAAATACGTGTCAAATCATTTTGCATAAGTACAACGTCCGCTGTTTCTAAAGCGACATCGGTTCCTTCACCCATCGCAATTCCGGATGTGGCTGTCGCAAGTGCAGGGGCATCGTTAATGCCGTCCCCGACCATACCTACTTCTCCATATTCCGTTTTGAGCCTCTTTAATTCCTCAACCTTCTTTTCCGGAAGACATTCAGCCACGAACTTATCGAGTCCAGCCTCTTTCGCAATGGCTTTGGCCGTCTTGTCATTGTCACCTGTTAGCATGATGGACTGGATTCCTAAATTCTTCAAATCCTTTATCGCCTGAACAGCTTCTGGGCGTAACGTATCTTTTAATGCGATAGCTGCAAGTATACCGTTTGAATCTTTCATGAAAACTACAGTTTTTCCTTCATCGGAAAGCTTTTGAACAATCCCTTCATGGAAGTCGTCAATCAATTCTTTACCGACAAATCGTGGATTGCCGACTAATACTTCACCAGTATCAGTAAATGCCCGAATACCGTATCCTGGCACATCCTCAATTTGCGGATTATCACGATTTACAATTCCATGTTCCTCAGCATGTTTTACAATCGCAATTGCGAGTGGATGGTTCGATTGAGATTCTATACTTCCTAGTAAGGCAAGTGAACTGTTAACATCCTCGCCATCGCGGACTATAAAATCAGTTACAACCGGTTTCCCGGAAGTCAATGTGCCCGTCTTGTCAAAGGCAATTGCTTTTAATGATCCAAGATGCTCAAGATGGACCCCTCCTTTAAAAAGGACTCCTCGCTTTGCACCGTTCGAAACAGCTGCCAATGTCGCAGGCATAATGGATGCGACAAGTGCACAAGGGGAGGCTACAACTAACAAGACGATTGCCCGATAGAACGTCGTTGTCCAGTCCCACCCAAATAAAAAATGGGGAAGGAACATCATTACGATGACAGCGAAAATGACAATTTTAACATACGTTCCTTCAAATCTTTCGATGAATTGCTGAGAAGGTGATTTTTCGCTTTGTGCATTTTGGACGAGTGTAATAATCTTTTGGAATAAAGTCTCCGAACTCGGTTTCGTCATTTCCATTTGGATGGCGCCGCTTATATTGACAGTGCCTGCAAATAATTCATCATTCAAGCCTTTTGTTACAGGAACTGACTCACCATTGATCGCTGACATGTCGATTGCAGTCGTGCCCTGTATAATAACCCCATCGACAGGAACGCGCTCACCCGGTTTAACAAGGATCTTTGCACCGACTGAAAGGGAAGATGTGGCTACACTTACTGTAGATCCATCTTCGTTGATAAGCCATGCGACTTCAGGTTGCAATTCCATAAGTGCGGAGATTTCCTTATGACTTTTATTTAAAGTGTACGTTTCAAGTGCTCCACTAATTGCAAAGATGAATATTAGAATTGCACCTTCTGCCCAGTAGCCAATAACAGCTGAACCAATTGCAGCAAATACCATTAGCATCTCGACATTTAGCTGCCGATCAGCAATTGTATCCTCGATTCCTTCCTTCGCCTTTGCAAAGCCGCCAATTAGAAAAGCGATAATGTAGAGGGCTATGGAAACCGATTGCGATCCGTCTTTTCCAATTAGCCAAGCCGCCAAAATCAAAATCCCTGAAAGAATCGCCGCAAAAAGCTCGATATGTGTTAACCACTTCATCGGTTCTTGTTGAATCTCTTTCGTTTCTGTTGTCATTTAAGTCCCTCCTAATTGAGAATGAATATCATCTTCAATTCGTGTTGTCTATCATGAAGTTGATTCTATGGCTGTTTATTGAAATCTCGATAGTCATTCCGATGTGATAATTATTCTAATTAATAGTATATCATGTTGTTGGGAAAAGTGACACTCGAAGTTTGTCGAAAGATAAATAAAAAAATAGAGGAGAGAATTTAGGGATTCTCTCACTCTACTTTTAATGGTTTTAGTTGAATACTTTTTCTTTGAATTGGGCTAATTTTTCAAGGGATGATTTGTCTACATCTGCATGTAGGCTGTTTCCGTGTGAATCCATTGTAACGACAGCAGTGAAGCCCTCGACTCTTAAATGCCACATCGCTTCGGGAATACCGAATTGTAGAAGGTCAACACCTTCTACAGCTTTAATACAATCTGCGTAATATTGAGCGGCTCCACCTATTGCATTCAAATAGACTCCACCATGCTCTTCAAGGGCAGCAAGGGTTTTTGGTCCCATTCCACCTTTTCCGATGACAGCCCGGATGCCGAATTTCTTCATAATATCGCCTTGATACGGTTCTTCTCGAATGGAAGTCGTAGGGCCCGCAGCTTTGATCTCGTAACCGCCATCTTCGTTTTTCAGAACGACAGGACCGCAATGATAGATGATTTGACCGTTCAAGTCGACAGGTGAATCGTTTTCAGATAGATGCTTATGGATTGCATCACGACCTGTATACATCCGGCCGCTAATCTTAACAACATCTCCCACTCGTAAATCGCGGATCTGTTCTTCTGTAATTGGGGCAGTCAATTCAACAGTTCGTGATGACTGTTTTACTTCTTCCTGTTGATCGTCTTGATCGAACTTAAGCTTTTCGCCATTGTCATAATGCCATTTTGTTACTTCGCCTGTTTCAGGATTAATGTCTACTGCCATACGGCGGTATGCCCAGCAATTATATGCTACAGATACGTAAAAGCTTGCTGGAATTCTGTGCATAACTCCAACTTTACAACCTAATAACGTTGCTTCTCCACCGAAGCCCATTGTACCAATGCCTAATTTATTTGCCGATTCTAAAATATAAGCTTCCAGTTTTGCAAGATCAGAATTTGGATTTACATCTTCCACATCACGGAAAAGCTGTTCTTTCGCAAGATCATAACCTGAGGCACGATCGCCACCGATTCCGACACCGATGAAACCTGCTGAACAACCTTGTCCTTGAGCTTGATAGACGGAGTGGAGGATACATTTTCGGATACCATCTAAATCGCGTCCCGCTCTTCCAAGACCTTCGAGTTCAGTTGGTAGACTGTATTGGATGTTTTTATTCTCGCAGCCGCCACCCTTTAGGATGAGCCTTACTTCGATATGATCGTTTTCCCATTGGTCGAATTTAATGACTGGAAGACCTTCGCCAAGATTATCGCCACTGTTTTCACCTGTTAATGAGTCAACAGAGTTCGGTCTTAGTTTTCCGTCTTTTGTAGCCTGGACAAGAGCACGTTTAATAGCCGCTTTAATTTCAAGCTGATTGACACCGATAGGCGTCTTAATTTTAAACGTTGGCAATCCTGTATCCTGGCAAATTGGAGATAGTTTATCGTCTGCCATATTGATGTTCTTCGCAATCGTATCAAGACTCATTGCCGCGCGAGTTCCAGCGTCTTCCTTTTCGCGCGCTGCTTTGACAGCACGACGGACGTCTTTTGGTAGGTTCGTCGATGTTTCACATACGAGGTCATACATACTTTTCTCAAGTGTTTCAATCATGCTTTTCTCAACTTGTTCTATGTACATTTTCATTTCCCCCTAAGGAATCATTGATCTTTTTTTATTTTATTCATTTGTTCTTCCAACTCATCGATTAAACGAATCAGTTGATCGATTTCATCGATATCTGTTGTTTCCGGCTCGATTGACTCAAGTTTTTCCAGAAATTGATGTAGGCGATTTTTTAATTCATCAACTTGTCCACTTTGTCGTTTTTCCAAGAAGTACACCTCTTTTCATCAGTATCATCGTATATGATTAATGGCGATTTTTCAATGTTAGAGTGACTAAATTGAATCGATGGAATATTCACCTAAACAAAACATTTGCAATAGGCGGATATCGTGGTATACTATATATAACCAATAAGAAAAGGAGGCCGTAGAGTAGAGACGAATCGAATCCTAATTAAAGGAGGGGATCCGTGAACGTTTAACGGCTAACCCGTTCGACGCCTACGATTTATATGCAAAATGATAGTGAAGGTTCTATTCATACGTAAAAGCCCAGCCGAAATCTGAACTGTAAAATCAGATATGGACTGGGCTTTTATTAGTTTATAAACTCAAATGTGCTTACTACTTCAATGGAGTCTTTGACCGACTGGAACATTGAGCAGTTCTTCTCGGTTACTTCCATAATCTTCTCCATCTTATCATCTTCGATTTTCGTACCGTCAATGATGAAATGCAAGTGGATCTTTTCAACTCTGTTTGCAACTGCCTCATTACGCTTAACTTCCTTAACCTCAATCGCAATATGATTTGCAGGGATGCGCTTCCTTTCGAGAATCTTGCGCAACACACCTCCACTGCATACCGCAATAGAAGAGACAAGCAATTGATACGGTCTGAATCCGAACTCATCATTCGCAGAAATCTGCAGTTTTCCATATGATGTCTCCGTTTCAAAGCCATTTTCAGTCATTTCGAATTTCATTAATATCAAACCTCCTTATGCTAAGATTATAGATGATTCATGAGATTTTAAGGAGCGTATTACAAATGAATATTTTAAATAGACCTGAACAACGAAGGTTTTGGATATTGGTGATCATCGTTTCGATATCAGGGTTTTCACAAGGCATGCTCTTGCCACTTATATCAGCCATCTTTGAGCGTGATGGGTTATCAAGTGCTCTGAACGGGCTGAATGCAACAGGGTTGTACATAGGTACGCTTCTGATTTCACCATTTATGGAAGCGCCGCTACGGAAATATGGATATAAACCTGTCATTATTTTAGGTGGGATACTCGTCTTTTCGTCTTTGCTTCTTTTCCCGCTGTGGAAGAATGTTTTCTTTTGGTTCATATTAAGGTTGTTGATTGGTATTGGGGACCATGCTATCCATTTTTCGACACAAACTTGGATAACGAGTACTTCCACGCAAGCGAGGTTAGGTAGGAATATTGCGATCTATGGTGTTTCGTTTAGTGTTGGATTTGCAGCAGGTCCTTTATTTGCCCCACTTGTTACTATTTTTGAGGGCTTGCCTTTCATCGTTTCAGGGCTGCTATGCATGACTGCCTGGCTGTTGGTATTCTTATTAAAAAATGATCGACCTGAATTGTTAAAGGGAAATGTCGGAACCGAAAGTTTTATGAAACGTGCAAAGATCACGATTGGTGTTGCGTGGATTGCATTTTTGGGTCCATTCGGATACGGATTCCTGGAATCTTCCTTAAATGCGATGTATCCAGTATACGCTTTACGAAATGGAATGGAACTCACTTCGGTCTCTATAATCCTTGCGACATTTTCAATCGGTGGCATTGTGTCACAAATACCACTAGGGATGTTGTCTGATCGAATCGGTAGGCATTCCGTTGTCCTCATTGCATATGGAGGCGGGGCAGTCGCATTTTGGTCGGCAAGTATGATGGGTAATTCAGTTCCATTGATAATCCTGACAATCTTCATCGCAGGACTATTCGTTGGTTCAATTTTTTCCCTTGGCATCTCGTATATGTCGGATTTGACCCAGAAAGATCTTTTGCCGACGGGGAATCTGTTATGTGGAATTTTCTTTAGCATCGGTAGCTTGACTGGGCCTTTTGCGGGTGGACTATTCCTTGAGTTTGTACAGAATGTCAGCTATCTGTTGATCATCTCGGTGTTATTCGGTCTTATATTCCTTGTTTCTTTGTTCGGTAAACCGAAGAGAAGCATCCCATCTTAAGGGATGCTTCTCTAATCATCTTAGGATTGCATCGACATTTTCATATTCAAGAACAAGATCGTCGAGTGTCCGGAATTCATAGCCTTGCTTTTTGGCATCTCGTATGAAGTCCGGGAGTGCCTCGGCGTTATCAGGAGACACAGTATGCATCAGGATAACAGCACCCGGGTGAAGCTGATTCATCAACTCTTTATAAGCATAAGCCTTTCCGCGTGGTTTATTGGCATGCCAATCTATGAATGCGACGGACCAAAATATATGACGATACCCTAATTCATTTCCCTTTCTTAAAACAGTATCATTGAAAATCCCTTCGGGTGGCCTTGCGTAAACGGTCCGTTTTACACCTGTCGTTTTATAGAGTAGTTCATCAAATTTCTTCCATTCCTCTTCCATTCTTTCTTCAGTAAGGTTGGCCATATTTGGATGGTCAAATGAGTGGTTGCCGATTCCATGTCCATCTTTCACCATACGATGGACAAGTGGGGCGGCACTTTTTAAATAGTGACCGGTCAGGAAAAAGGTAGCTGGTACATTTTCTTTTTTTAGTGTGTCTAATATATTTTCTGTGTAGCCGTTCTCGTAACCGTTATCAAATGATAAATAGGCAACTTTTTCATCCGGCTTTCCTTTATAGATAGCCCCGTGTTTTTCAAGCATTTCATTAAGAGCTGCCCCAGCATCAGGCGGAATTCCGTTTACCGATTTCTTGAAACCCCAATGGAATTCCTCAGCTTTTGCTGCAAATGGATTAAATAGTATCCCGACGACAATGATGAATGCGGCCATTAGAATACCAGGACCATGTTCTTCAACCATACTCACATCTCCTTTTTTCGTAGGTTGTGCGTAGTCCTCGGTTTTATCAGAACATGTATACTAATATAAAAGCGGGGAGGTTGAGCGTTCTTGCCTGTATTGACGAAAATAACACAACAAAAGCGTGATACCGAGCGTTATAATATATTCATAGATGATAAATATGCATTTAGCGTTCACGAATCGGTCTTAGTAAAGTTCGGATTGACAAAAGGAATGCAACTTGACGATTTTGCGATGGATGAAATTGCTTATGAGGATCAGATTGAAAAGGCCTTTAATCGTGCTTTACACTTCTTGTCGTTTAGAATGCGAAGCGAGTTTGAAGTGAAAAAGAAATTGCTGGATCTTGAGTATGGAGAAGCGGTTATCATGGAGGCAATTGTGAAGCTGAGAAGACTTGGCTTTTTAGATGATAAAGCATTTTCCGAGTCTTTACTGCAAACTAAAAAAAATGCATCGAGCCAAGGTCCGAAAGCAATTAAACAGGAGTTGCATAAAAAGGGAGTTGGAGTGGAGCTGCAGGAACAAGTCCTTGGAAACTTCAGAAGAGGAACAATTCAAGGTAGCAAAAAAGTTGGCTGAAAAAGCAGCCTTCTCAAATAGATCTGTTGCACCATCACAATTAAAACAGAAGATCCAGAATGCGCTCGCTCGAAAAGGATTTTCCTTTGGTTTGATAAGCAGTGTGTTGGAAGAAATCGACTTTGGCAGGGAAGAGGATGAATGGGATTCAATTTGCAATTCCGTTGGTGAAAAGGCGTGGCGAAGGTATCATTCAAAGTATTCCGGATACGAATTAAAGAATCGTGTCAAACAATCGATGTATCAAAAAGGGATTCCGCTTGATCGGATTGAGAGATTCATCGAAAAAAAGGAGAACGAAGAAGATGGAGAACAGTAAAAAGTATAGCGAAATGAATGAGCATGAATTACGTTCAGAAATCGGAAGTCTCATGGAAAAAGCACGAAAAGCTGAACAAATGGGCATGATTAATGAGTTTGCTGTTTACCAGCGCAAAGCGTTAATGGCGAAATCCTATATGATCGATCCAAAAACGATCACCAAAGGGGAAATATATCGAATTGAAGGCGATGAAGGGGTCTTTTTCCATGTTGATTATTTAAAGGGCCGTTTTGCATGGGGATACCGATTAGGTGGAGAACGTGCAGAAGAAGCATTGCCGATTGCGATGCTGCAATCAGTGAAAAAGGGATTATAAGTAAAAGCGAAGGGGAGCGCCCTTCGCTTTTGTTAAGAATTGGGGACGAAGTTAAGTTTCTTAAGAAGCTTGTCTTCTGAAAAATCCAACCGGTGTATGAATTGATGACTTCCATTTCGTTATTGATATGGGCGACTGCGACGAACGGGTAATAGCCTTTGCTTCGGTAGCGCAGGTCTATAAGCCTTACTTCGCATAGATCCCCGACATGGGAGACGGACCATCTGTAAATTGGTGAAAATGAAACGAAAGCCTGTATATTTCGGTCTTCCATCGCTGCATCGATATAAGGAGATTTCGGCATCGCTTCACGTTCGAAACGGTCATAAATATTAACAGAACGTCCATAGGCTCGTCCTACGAAGTGACATTCCTTATTAGAAGCGGCAACTCTCCATTGGAAAAAATGCATTGTCGGTGCGATGAATATATCATCAGCATCCGGAATGGTTACTTGGACAGCACGCTTTACTGCTGACTTCAATGCGAAGCGTAGTAAATAATAGAAGAAAATCACAACATAAAGAATCACAAACGTAAGAACCGGTTCGGCACCGAACATCCAGGCGGCAAGCGCAGCGATATGCAGTGCGAATATGATCGGGTCGAACGTATTTATGACTCCGATCGCTACCCATTGATCTGAAAAAGGTCTTAATGCTTGCGTACCATATGCATTAAAAATATCAACGAACACATGGACAAACACGGCTAAAAACGTCCATGCCCATAGATGGTAGAATTCGGTTCCGGGTATAAGGAAAGACAAAATAATCGAAATGACAAGCGGCCATAACAGTACAGCAGGAATTGAATGTGTAATTCCTCGGTGATTTCGTATATAAACTGCATTATTCCTCAATTTAAGTACAGTATCTACGTCAGGAATCAAAGAGCCGGACACTACTCCAATAAAAACCGCTGTCATTGTAACTGAATCGGATGCCACGACGGGGTCTGCCAATGTTAAACCGCAAATGGCGGCACCCATAACAATATGTGTTCCTGTATCCAAATAATCACTCCCTTACGTTGCTTAGACAATGGATGTGGAATGTTTTAACTATCTTTATTCATTATATACCCTATTTTTCATTAACGAAAAGCATATGCAATATGGAGGATATCATGCAACTGTTTGAAAGAAAAGACGAATTTAGAAAAGCATTACTATCATGGTATCAAGAGAAAAGCGGGATTTGCCTTGGAGAAGGACAAGTAATCCCTATTATATATGGGTGTCAGAAGTGATGTTGCAGCAAACCCGTGTTGACACTGTCATCCCGTATTATGAACGGTTTATCAAAAAATTCCCAACACTATCTGATCTTGCTAATGCAAAGGAAGAGGATGTCCTTAAGATGTGGGAAGGTTTGGGCTATTATTCACGGGTGAAAAATTTGCAATCCGGAGTGAAAGAAGTCGTAGCTGAATATGGAAGTGAAATTCCGAGGAACCGAAAAGAGATATCCAAGTTAAAAGGTGTCGGACCTTATACTGCAGGTGCTGTTTTAAGTATTGCATTTGGAGTTCCTGAACATGCAGTAGATGGGAATGTCATGCGGGTTTTTTCACGCCTTCTTCTTATTGAGGATGATATTGCAATTCCTCGAAACAGGAAGATTTTTGAGGAAGTTGTAATGGAACTGATTGACGAAAAGGATCCGTCCTCATTTAATCAGGGTCTGATGGAATTAGGAGCGACAATTTGTACGCCGCGACCAAGATGCCTTCTTTGTCCAGTTCGGGATTTTTGCCAAGCATTTCACGAAGGAAGACAGGAAAGTCTTCCTGTGAAAAGTAAAAAGACGAAAACAAAAACGATACCGCTTTTTGCTTTTGCTATTCGAAATCCTGAAGGAAAATGGTTGATGAAGCAACGGCCATCTACAGGCTTATTGGCGGATATGTGGGAGTTTCCTATGGCGGAAAATACAGGCGTGGCATCTCCGGAAGAATTTCTGAAGATGAATTTAGGGATGAAATTCGAAGGCTTTGAATCTTTAATCCAATACAAACATGTTTTTTCCCATCTCGTTTGGGAAGTGGAAAGTTATTTGGCGACAGCGAACGACAATGCTTTATCTGGATACCGCTTCTTTTCGACAGATGAAGTGGAAGCATTGCCAAAAGCGGTCCCGGTTTTAAAAATCTGGGAGGAGTTAAAGAAAAAAATACCAAAGGATAAAAAAAACTGATTTGCATATCATATTGGTCACGGAGGTGAAAAATCCATGCCAAACAAAAATCAAAAAAACTTCGGTAAACAAGCGCCACAAGCTTCATTTACAAACGCAAACAAAGTGAAGCAGGAAATCATGGCTGAAGAGTTTGGAGCTGAGACTGACGTGAACGAAGTACGTAAGCAAAACCAACAGTCAGAAATGAACAAGACATCAGGTGGTGCTTTCGGTTCGGAAAATCAGTCTAAATAATGGATTTACATCTCAAAAGCCGGCAGCTTTAGCTGCCGGTTTTTAAATTGTATTCGAAATGTGATTACGTTTTAAGGTAAATCGTTTCAATTTTATCACTTCAATTGGTATAATATACGAATATTAAGTTTTGCGAATTTTAAAGGTGGTTTTACTGATGACAATACCTAAAGAAGGAGAAACGATACAAGTACACAGTTATAAACATGACGGAAACATTCACCGCGTTTGGCAGGAGACGACCGTCTTAAAAGGAACACGTAATATTGTGATTGGTGCAAATGAAAGAACGCTTGTGACGGAAGCAGACGGTCGGACATGGTTAACAAGAGAACCGTCCATCTGCTATTTCCATGCTGAACATTGGTTCAATATAATTTGCATGCTTCGTGAAGATGGGGTTTACTATTATGTCAATATGAGCTCGCCGTTCGTCTATGATCATCATTCATTGAAATACATTGATTATGATTTGGATGTAAAGGTGTTTCCTGACATGACTTATCTGATCCTTGATGAAGATGAATATGCGGAGCATAAAAAGAAGATGAATTACCCGGAAGTGATTGATCAAATTTTAAAGCGTAACCTTGATAAGCTGCTTATGTGGATAAAACAGCGCAAAGGACCATTCGCACCCGATTTTATTGAAGTTTGGACTTCGAGGTATCGGTTTTACAAACAGGTAAAAAAGAGTGAAGAATAAAAGCCTGTCTGCATTCCACAGCAGTTAGGCTTTTTATAATGCTTTTTTAGGGGAAAGATAAATTGGGGGAAAGTATTAAACGATATCTTAAGTTTGTAAAGCCATATAACTGGCTTATTCTTTTTACGGTTTTAATCGGTGTCATTAAATTTGCAATTCCTTTATTCATTCCGTATCTTATTAAAATCGTCATTGACGATATTATCGGGGCGGAATTGCTGAGCGATGCGGAAAAGACGAAACAGCTATTCATATGGCTTGGCGGAACGGCGTTGGTATTTTTTATCATTAGACCGCCTGTTGAGTATTATCGACAATATTATGCACAATATGTCAGCAACAAAATCCTGTACGATATCCGTGAAAGTCTGTATGACCACATTCAAAAGTTGGGCCTTCGTTTTTACTCCAATACGGGCGGGTGAAGTCATTTCCCGTATTATCAATGACGTTGAGCAGACGAAGAACTTTGTTATGATCGGGTTAATGAATGTTTGGTTAGACTTTGCGACAATCATCATTGCAGTAATTATTATGCTATCAATGGATGTACCGCTAACGCTTGTTACGTTATTGGCATTCCCGTTTTATGCTTATAGTGTAAAGCACTTTTTTGGAAAACTAAGGACCTTAACAAGGAAGCGGTCACAAGCCCTTGCGGATGTCCAAAGTTATTTACATGAGAGGGTTTCTGGGATTAGTGTCATTAAAAGCTTCGCATTAGAGGAAAAAGAACAGAAACGTTTTGATGAAACGAATGGCAATTTCCTTGATAAGGCACTGGATCATACAAGATGGAATGCGAAAGCGTTCGCTGTTGTAAACACGATTACAGACGTTGCTCCTTTATTGGTAATTACATATGCCGGTTATCAAGTGATTAACGATGATTTATCAGTCGGTGTAATGGTTGCTTTCATCGCCTACATCGATCGACTTTATAATCCACTTAGACGATTAGTGAATGCATCTACATCATTAACTCAATCATTCGCTTCTATGGACCGGGTTTTTGAACTGATGGAAGAGCCATATGATATTAAGAATAAAGAAGGTGCAAAAGCATTACGGCAAATCAGTGGAGAAATCCAATTTGAGAATGTCAGTTTCACGTATAGTGAGGAAGACGATCCGGTGCTTCGGGACGTTAACTTTACTATTAAACCAGGGGAGACTGTGGCACTGGTCGGAATGAGTGGCGGCGGTAAATCTACAATCGTCAGTTTAATACCACGGTTTTACGATGTGACTGAAGGATCAATTCGAATTGACGGCCAAGACCTTCGGGATGTCCAACTGAAAACGTTACGTGACCAGATCGGGATTGTCCTGCAGGATAGCATTCTTTTCAGTGATTCTGTGAAAAGCAATATTTTAATGGGAAATCCGGATGCGACTGATGAGGAAGTATTTGCTGCCGCTAAAGCGGCAAATGCCCATGATTTCATCGAATCATTGCCGGAAGGGTATGATACAACAGTCGGCGAACGAGGAGTAAAGCTGTCTGGCGGACAGAAGCAGCGGATCGCCATTGCGCGGGTATTTCTAAAAAATCCTCCTTTGCTGATTCTTGACGAAGCAACTTCCGCTTTGGATTTGGAAAGTGAAGCGTTAATTCAAGAATCCCTTGAACGACTGGCCAGTGATCGGACAACGTTAATCGTTGCCCACAGATTATCAACAATCACCCATGCGGATAAGATTTTTGTTATTGATCATGGGGAGTTAAAAGAAGTGGGGAACCACTCAGAGCTAATGGATAAAAAAGGCATCTATTACAATCTGTTTCAAGTTCAATCAATATGATATATAAAGCAAAGCTACCGATTACTTCGGTGGCTTTTTTATTTTATTAAAACCCTAGGTTGATGGTTTATTGAGCATTTTTTCGCGTGTAGATCAATACACTATCTATTAATAGAAAGTATTAAAACGAAAAGGTGATCTGATGAATAATCGTAATCGAGTTCTTACTGTGAATGACTTACAGACAACCTTTTTCACAGATTCCGGAGAGATTCCGGCTGTCGATCATATTGATTTTCATCTACATGATGGCGAGATTTTAGGCATCGTTGGAGAATCGGGATGTGGGAAAAGTGTCACCTCCCTTTCTATCATGGGGCTAATACCCAGTCCGCCCGGAAAAATTGTCGGCGGAGAGATCCTTTATGACTCTCTAAATTTAACAAGATTATCGGAAAAAGAAATGCGGAAAATTCGTGGAAATGAAATTGCGATGATCTTTCAGGAGCCGATGACTTCACTCAATCCTTTATTCACAATCGGCAATCAGATGATCGAAGCGATATTGATCCACGAAAAAGGTTGGTCGAAGAAAAAGGCGGAAGAAAGAGCAATCGAGATATTAAAGCTTGTAGGCTTGCCCGTGCAGATGGACTAATGAAAGAGTACCCCCATCAGTTATCCGGAGGAATGCGGCAAAGGGTGATGATTGCGATGGCACTCGTTTGCAATCCTAAAATACTAATAGCTGATGAGCCGACAACCGCGCTTGACGTGACAATTCAGGCGCAAATATTGAAACTGATGAAAGAATTGAATGTCCGTTTAGGGACTGCCATTTTGTTAATCACACATGATTTAGGCGTTGTAGCGGAAACTTGCGAGAGGGTCATCGTCATGTACGCGGGACAAATAATTGAAGAGGCGCCGACTAAGCTCATTTTTGAAAACCCACAGCATCCTTATACGAAGGGGCTGATTCAGTCCGTACCCGATATGCGATTTAAAAAGGACCGGCTACACTCCATTCCCGGAAATGTCCCGAAGCCTGGCTCCATAAAAAGCGGTTGCAGATTTGCCGCACGTTGTGAATTTGCATTTGATCGATGCTTGCATGAAAACCCTGAACTGTACAGCACTGCAGATGTTCATCAAACCCGATGTTTCTTATACGACGAGGAAAGGGTGACTGTGGATGAGCACAAAGCCATTATTGAAAGTTGAAAATCTGAAGAAATACTTCCCGTTGAAAAAAGGATTATTTGGAAGGACCGTAGGCTTCGTAAAGGCCGTCGATGATCTATCATTTCATGTGAATGAAGGAGAGACGCTTGGTATTGTCGGTGAAAGCGGCTGCGGGAAATCGACGACAGGACGCTTGCTAATGCGCTTGTTAGAGCCGACTGAGGGAGTAGTTGAATTCGACGGTAAAGAATTGACGTCTTTAACACAAGAAGAGATGAGGATTACCCGTCGTGACATACAGATGGTTTTCCAAGACCCATATGCTTCTTTGAATCCACGACATACGATAGGGAAAATACTGGAGGAACCTTTAATTGTTCATGGGGTTTTGGACCAAATAGAGAGAAAAAAGAAAGTGAAAGAATTCTTGGAAGTTGTGGGGTTGAATGAATATCACGCAAAGCGCTATCCACATCAGTTCAGTGGCGGTCAAAGACAACGCATTGGAATTGCGCGTGCACTGATGACAAATCCAAAATTGATAATCGCGGATGAACCAGTCTCTGCCTTGGACGTTTCCATTCAAGCGCAGGTGCTGAATCTCATGCAAGACTTACAAAAAGACTTCAACCTTACCTATATTTTTATCGCTCATGATCTTGGGGTAGTGCGGCATATTAGTGACCGCGTCGCCGTAATGTATTTAGGGAAGATTGTTGAAATTGCAGAAAGTGAACAGCTTTACGAAAGGCCTTTACACCCTTATACGCGAGCCTTACTTTCGGCTGTTCCGTGCCGGACCCGGATTTTCAGAAAGAACAGATCATCATAGAAGGTGATATCCCGAGTCCTGCCGACCCACCCACTGGTTGCACATTCCATACACGCTGCCCTTTTAAAATGGATAGTTGTACAAAAGTCACACCACAGCTCAATGAACAATCTTTAGGTCATTCTGTCGCCTGCCATCTTTACGATAGTAAGGTTGACAATGATATAAAACAAATGGAGGGGTCTCTATGAGTAGAAAGAGAATATGGTCAGTTGCTCTGATGTTACTGTTGGTCCTGTCAACTGCACTTGCCGCCTGCGGAAAGGGAAGTTCCAGCAGTAAGGAGGATACATTAGTCTTCGGTCGTGGTGGTGACTCCACTTCACTGGATCCGTCAAGGGTGACTGAAGGTGAAACATTCAAAGTTACAGTAAATCTATTTGAGACATTATTGAACTTTGGAGAGCAAGACACAACAATTCAACCTGGACTTGCCAAGGAATGGAATACGGATGACGGCTTAACGTACACATTCAATTTGGAGGAAGGCGTAAAGTTCCATGACGGAACTGATTTCAACGCCGATGCAGTAGTTGCAAACTTCGAGCGTTGGGCTAACGGGGATGCGGATAAATTCCCTTATTACAACTCGATGTTTGGCGGTTTCAAAGGTGATGAAGGACATGTAATTGAATCTGTTACGGCAGACGGAGAGTACACTGTCATCATCAAATTGAAACGTCCACAAGCACCTTTCTTGAAAAACATCGCGATGAGCATGTTCGCAATTGCAAGCCCTACTGCATTTGAAAAAGGTGATGATCAATTCGAAAGAAATCCAGTCGGTACAGGTCCTTTCGAATTTGTTGAATGGAAAGCGAATGAGTCCATTACAATTCAAAAATTCGATGGGTATTGGCAGAAAGGGTTACCAAAGTTGAACAAAGTCGTATTCAGATCAATTCCGGATAACTCTGCAAGGCTGAATGCATTGATTGCCGGGGAAATTGATCTTGCGGATGGGATTAATCCATCTGATGCTGAGAAAATCGAAGGGGATGACAAACTCCAACTGATTAAACGCCCATCCATGAACGTCGGTTATCTTGGTTTAACGGTAACACGCCCTCCTTTCGATAAAAAAGAAGTCCGTCAGGCGTTGAACCATGCAATTGATAAGGAAACGATTATTAATTCGTTCTTCGAAGGGCAAGCGAACGCAGCGAAAAATCCAATGCCACCATCTATCTCAGGTTATAACGACGACATTGAACCGTATGAATACAACCCTGAAAAAGCGAAGGAATTATTGGCAAAAGCTGGATATCCGGACGGATTTGAAATGGAACTTTGGGCAATGCCTGTTCCGCGCCCATATATGCCAGATGGAGCGAAGGTTGCTGAGGTCATCCAAAGCAATTTGGCTGATATCGGTATTAAAGCAAAAATCGTGTCGTATGAATGGGGAACTTATTTAGACAAGGCAAGTAAAGGGGAAGCGGATGCGTTCATGTTAGGTTGGACGGGTGATAACGGGGATGCTGATAACTTCCTATATGTTTTATTGGATGAAGATAATATTGGCAGCAACAACTACACTTATTTCAAAAATACCAAAATGCATGATTTGTTCATCGAAGCACAAACAGAGGTAGACGAAGATAAGCGAGTCGAGCTTTATAAGAAAGCTCAAGTTATTATTCACGACGAAGCACCTTGGGTTCCACTTGCCCACTCGACACCATTGTTAGCTGCCAAGAAAGGATTGACGGGCTTCTTACCGCACCCAACTGGCTCTGATTTATTATCAAATGTCGAATTTAAGTGATGAATTCACTCTCCACTTCTGAATGAGTCAAAAAAGGGGGAGATCAATAGATTTCCTCCTTTTTAGATATTGGGACTACGAAAGATACTTTGTGCTTACGAGGTGAAGGTGATGCTTAGCTACATTGGAAGAAGGATCATGCAGCTTGTACCCGTGTTACTTGGTATGGTCTTCATTGTTTTCATGATGATTCGGGCTATACCCGGAAATCCTGCCCAGCTCATTTTAGGTCAGCAAGCAACAGCTGAAGCGATTGCCACTATGAATGCGAAATTAGGGTTGGATCAACCATGGTATACGCAATTTTTTAAGTACTTGGGTGGTATTTTGCAAGGTGACCTTGGGGAATCCATGCGGACACGCCTACCGGTTGCAGACGAAATATGGCCACATTTGGCTGCGACGATAGAACTCGCATTCTTTGCAATTATTATAGCTATCATTATTGGCATAAATGCTGGTATCATTTCAGCTTGGTTCCAAAATTCATGGTTTGACTACATAGCTATGATTTTGGCGCTTGTCGGTGTGTCGATGCCAATTTTTTGGTTAGGGTTATTAGGTCAATGGGTGTTTGCGATTGAATTTTCCTGGCTACCGACGACTGGAAGAGAGCAGGTGAGGGATCCTGTCCACGCAATTACGAATCTCTATATCATAGATACGATGATACAAGGGAGGTTCGATCAATTGTGGCAAGTCATGAGGCATCTTATCCTACCAGGAGTTGCATTAGCCACTATACCCATGGCGATCATTGCAAGAATGACCCGTTCCAGTATGCTGGAAGTGATGCGCTCCGATTATATTCGGACAGCAAGGGCGAAAGGGCAAAAAATGTTTTGGGTAGTTTATAAACATGCGTTTAAAAATGCTGTTATTCCGGTTTTGACGGTTATCGGGCTCCAAATGGGCATGTTGCTTGGCGGTGCCATTTTGACTGAGACGATTTTTGCTTGGCCGGGCATTGGAAGGTACATTTATGACGCCATTAACTTCAGGGATTACCCGGTAATTCAATCGAGCATTCTCGTAATCGCCTTTATATTTGTCATGATTAACTTGGTCGTCGATTTATTATACGGCCTGATCGATTCAAGGATTAAATATGACTAAGCGAGGGGGATTGCGGATGTCTGGAAAAACGCCTAAACTGGACGGAATCATTGAAGATGAAAAAGAAAAGACGAATGGCCCGTGGCGAGAGGCATGGAGAAGCTTCAGAAAGAGTAAATCGGCTGTTGCTGGTATGATCATCATCATATTTTTCATATTGTTAGCTCTGTTTGGTCCCCTTATCGCAAAAGAGGGCATTAATGAACAGTTCGCACCGGACAGATTTCAGCCGCCATCCTCAGAATACTGGCTCGGAACAGATGACTTTGGAAGGGATTTTGTCCCGCATCATCCATGGTTCAAGGATATCGCTTTCGGTTGGATTTTTATCCGTTATTGCATCGGTTATCGTAGGCAGCTTTTTGGGAATCGTAGCGGGGTATTATGGCAGATGGACAGATACAATCATATCCAGGGTCTTTGATATTATGCTTGCCTTCCCTTCGATCCTGTTAGCCATCGCAATTGTTTCGGTATTAGGACCCGGGCTTGAAAATGCATTGATAGCCATTGCCATTATTAACGTTCCGAATTTCGGAAGGTTGATACGATCTAAAGTGCTTAGCATTAAAGAGGACGAGTATATTATGGCAGCAAAAGCGATTGGGATGAAAGATGCCCGAATTTTATATTCGCATATTCTACCCAATTCCATGGCTCCTGTCATTGTTCAAGGAACACTTGCAGTGGCAACCGCCATTCTCGAAGCTGCGGCTTTAGGTTTTCTTGGCTTAGGCGCCCAGGCGCCTCAACCGGAATGGGGAAAAATGTTGGCGGATTCAAAAGCATATTTGCAATCTGCTCCATGGACAATGATTTTCCCGGGGCTTTCCATCATGTTAACTGTTTTAGGTTTTAACCTAATGGGGACGGCTTGCGTGATGCACTTGATCCGAAGATGAAAAGTTAAAAAAAACCTCCTTGGGCCACTTGGACCCAAGGAGGTTTAAAATATTTCTTCGCGAAGCTCATTGCTCAGCTCATGTCCGTGCCTGCGTTGATTGGAGACGATTAAGCGATCGAGATGCTCAAGTTGTTCATCATAATTCAACAATGCGGACAGCACATGCAGGAGGTGGTATGCGGAAAATTCCTCTTCTTCCTTTGTAAGGGCAATTTCTTTTGCAAAAATGTCCATCACTTCTTGACGCTGTATATAGTCCTCGTTTAAGCTCTCTGTCAATTTCCCGGATTTTAACTTACCTACAAATTTCAAATGGATTTGCTCATGATACGTTAGTAGGGAATCGAGTCGTTCCTGTATCATCATTCGGAAATGCTCTGGAAGGTTCAGCAATTCATTTTCAAATTTATGAAGTCGGAAAAGTACTTCGTGACTGCTCTCTGAAGCGGCAATCATTTGTCTGTAAATGACAAGTTTTCGAGCTTTCACCATCGTATTTCTCTTAAAATAGCTTCGTTCCTCTTTGAATAAAGTATAAAGCTGATTAACGTTTGTAAGGCGCTCCTTCAACTTATCCAAAGATTTCTTAGTCGCAACATGCTCGGAAGCCTGCCTCCCTGCAAGACGGATCCATCGGATAATTTCGTCTTGTGCCTGATGAATCGCCTGGAATAATTTCGTTTCGTATTTGGGAGGCATGAAAAGCAAGTTTACGATAAATGCTGATAGGACTCCGATGACGATTGTTACAAATCGAAGGGTTGCAAAAGAGAGGAAAGCATCTCCTTTGATCTCCATAATTGCAATCATCGTCACAAGCGCAAGTGAAACTGATTTTTCGAGCCCTAATTTTAACATCACCAATATAATGATGACAGCGGCAAAACCGACAGTCACGATTTGATGTCCAAACACTAATACAAAAATGACTGCTGTAATCGCTCCGATAAGATTACCTTGTATTTGCTCTACTATCGTCAAATAAGAACGATAAATGGTAGGCTGAATCGCGAAGATGGCCGCAATCCCAGCGAAAACAGGATTCGGTAAACTCAGTACATCTGCGATAAACAATGCAAAAACGATTGCAATACCCGTTTTAAAGATGCGGGCACCAAGTTTCATGGGATTATCCTTTCTTATAGAAAAATAATATGTTACACATTTCCCGCGACTTTACCTTAACTGTTCAAATTGGTCAACTGTTTAATAGACGTTTGAGCTCTTTAAAAGATTCATCAACCGCATCTAATGTATGATTCACGTCATCCTCATTATGCGCGATTGTTAGAAACCAAGCTTCATATTTTGAAGGGGCAAGATTTATGCCTTTTTCCAACATCAATTTGAAAAACTTACCGAAGATTTCACCATCCGTCTGTTCAGCCTGCTCATAATTTTCTACTTTCACATCTGTGAAGAACAATGTTAATGCGCCACCAAGACGGTTAATCGTCATTGTGATGCCGTGTTTTTCTGCGGATTGAAGGATACCTTCCTCGAGCAATCCACCTAAACGGTCCATCTCTTCATAAATGCCGGGTTGCTGCAATACTTCCAAGCAAGCAATACCTGATAGCATAGAAGCAGGGTTACCGGCCATTGTTCCGGCTTGGTACGCAGGGCCGAGCGGGGCAACTGTATCCATAATTTCTTTTCTTCCGCCGTAAGCCCCAATTGGTAAACCGCCGCCGATAATTTTTCCGAATGCAGTTAAATCGGGAGTCGTGCCTAACATTGTTTGAGCAGCGCCATAGTGGAAACGGAAAGCGGTAATCACTTCATCATAAATAATGAGCGCACCTTTTTCATTTGCGATTTCATGGACCAATTCAAGGAATCCTTCATTTGGTTCGACGATACCGAAATTACCGACAATCGGCTCGACTAAAATACAAGCCAATTGGTCACCCCATTTATCCATAGCCTGTTTGTAACCTTCTGGATCATTAAATGGGATTGTAATCACTTCTTGTGCAATAGATGCTGGAACACCTGCTGAATCGGGAGTCCCGAGTGTAGCGGGACCTGAACCGGCCGCTACTAAAACAAGATCCGAATGCCCATGGTAGCAACCTGCAAACTTCATCACCTTTGTTCTATTAGTATAAGCTCTCGCAACACGGATTGTCGTCATGACCGCTTCGGTCCCTGAATTGACGAAGCGTACTTTGTCCATAGTAGGGATTGCTTCCTTAAGCATTTTTGCGAATTTCACTTCATGTGGTGTCGGTGTTCCATATAGAACCCCTGTAGTAGCAGCTTTTGTAATGGCTTCTGTGATATGGGGATGAGCGTGTCCCGTAATGATCGGTCCATAAGCCCCCAAATAATCGATATATTTATTGCCATCGACATCCCAAAAATAGGCACCTTGTGCACGCTCCATAACTGTAGGTGCTCCACCACCAACTGCTTTATAGCTACGGGAAGGGCTGTTTACCCCTCCTACGATATGTTCGCAAGCTTCTTGATAGATTTGTTCTGACTTCGTTCTTTTCATTTACAATTCCTCCGTTCAAATCACGTACATTTCCTATTTTAAACAAAATAACGCCGATACGCCAAAGAAATTGAAACCGGGCCGGCAGTCCGGTACGATGTAGTAAAGTAATAGGGAGGGATTGTACATGGAAAAGTTAGAAGGGTTGCAAGCACCACAATTCACATTACCAAATGAAAAAGGCGAAAAAGTTTCTTTAAGTGATTTCGAAGGGAAGAAATATGTAATTCTTTATTTCTATCCGAAAGACGCCACACCAGGTTGTACAACACAGGCATGTGATTTTAGAGATGCTTATCAAGACTTCAGCAATTTGAATGCGGTCATATTGGGAGTGAGTCCTGATAATGAAGCATCTCATCAGCGATTCATCGAAAAACAAGGTCTTCCGTTTTCCTTATTAGTCGATGAAAAGCATGAAGTGGCGGAGAAATACGGCGTCTGGAAATTGAAGAAAATGTTCGGCAAAGAATACATGGGCATTGAGCGTTCTACTTTCCTGATCGATCCGACAGGTACAGTTGTCAAGGAATGGCGGAAAGTGAAAGTGGCGGGTCATATTGAAGAAGCGTTTGCAACTTTGGAACAGTTGACGAAAGCATAAGGAAATGGCGGTGGGAATGATGAATGTATTATTCACTTTTAAAATTAAAGATGAGCAACTAAAAAACTTGCAGTCAAGGTTTCCGGAAGTTCATTTTGAATATAATAAAGAACTCGATGAATCCCCAATTGATAAATTCGAAGTAATTGTTACATACGGGGAGGATATCAATACTAGTGTGCTTGAGAAGGCGACATCCCTTAAATGGTTAATGGTAGCTTCAGCTGGAGTGGAAAAGATGCCTCTATCTGAAATTGCTGAGAGAGGAATTGTCATCAGTAACGTCCGTGGGATTCATAAAACCCCTATGGCTGAATCAGTGATCGGGCATATTTTATCACTAACAAGAGCTTTACCTTCATTATATGACCAGCAAAAGAGGAAAGAATGGAATACAAGAGTCAAACAGACAGAGTTGCGGGGATCAACAGCAATCATCCTTGGTCCAGGTGCGATAGGTTCGGAAATCGGACGCCTGCTCCAAGCATTCGGTGTACGGACAATCGGTTGCAACCAGTCTGGCAGACCAGCAGAAAGCATGGATGAAACAATTCAGTTCGATAATCTTATAGATAGATTACCGGACGCCGATTATGTCATCTCAATTTTACCAAGCACTGCAGAAACAAAAGGCCTATTAGATGAAAGGTATTTCAAGGCGATGAAACCGACAGCAACATTCATGAATTTTGGAAGAGGAGATTTGGTGAAGGAGTCAATTTTAGTTGACGCGTTGAAAAATGGCGAAATAGGTCATGCCGTTTTAGACGTTTTTGAAAAAGAGCCTATATTAGTTGATAGCGAACTCTGGAATTTATCGAATGTGTCGATTTCCCCGCATGTATCCAGCCATTCCGGGAAGTATATTGAAAGAGCATTGGAATTTTTTATAGAAAACCTGGAGAAGTGGCAAAACGGTGATGGAGAGTTAGTAAATTTAGTCGACCCGAAAAAAGGGTATTAAAGTGAGAAAATGATCACTTTAGTTGAAAGTGCGCATTGTATTTATTGACAAAACAGCATCTTCTTCAGTAAACTAATTATAATGATTATAAATAAGTAATCTTTATGGATTGGAGTGTTGGCGATGTCTGAAGTATTCTTGAAAGACGCGCTTGTCACATTGAAGGAAAGTGGTGTTCGGATTACACCACAAAGGCATGCTATTTTAGAATTTCTTATTTCTTCTGAGACGCATCCTACAGCAGATGAAATATATAAAGCACTTGAAGCTGATTTCCCGAATATGAGTGTCGCGACTGTTTATAATAATCTACGGGTTTTCCGTAATGCAGGGCTTGTTAAGGAACTTACTTACGGTGATTCATCAAGCCGTTTCGATTTTGTAACACATGATCATTACCATATCATTTGTGACGTCTGCGGACGAATCGTCGATTTTCATCATCCTGGCTTGGAGGAAGTTGAACACCTTGCTTCCCATGTTACAGGATTCAAAGTGAATTCCCACCGACTCGAAGTATATGGTACATGTCCTGAATGTGCATCTTAACTGTACAGTGGATATAAAAACAGAAAAACCGGTTCCGATATTGTCGGGGAACCGGTTTTTTTTATTTGTTTACTGAATTCTTGTTTTTAGTTGGGCGGTTATAAGATTCGTCAAATTCCTTACCTTCCAGCGAAGGATCCAAAGTTAATGGTTCTCTACAATGTCCGCACATATCAACTCTACCAAGCATTTTAGTTGCCTTGCCGCAATTCGGACAAATGATTTGAACGGCCCTCGTTGACAAAGTACCGATCCAAGCGTAAACAATTGTACTGCCGATAATAGAAAGAAGTCCAAGAACCATGAAAATCAGCATGATGATTTCATTCTGTCTGAAGAAAATCCCGAGGTACATTATGATAACCCCAAGGAAAATTAGGGATAGCGCAAATGAACGGATTCGGTTTATTTTATTCTTATAAGGTTTCAATCGTAATCCTCCTTAAGTGTAGATATTATTAACTGAAACGTATAAAGTAAGAAACGCAAAACGTTCCTCAATCAATATAGCATAAAATCGATATACATCATATTTTGTTGAAGGGTTTTGTGGAAGTACTGTCGAAGAAATAGGTGTGGAGGTGTCAATATGGAACAAGTTCTTAGACCAATTTATCAGGAACGCGCAAGCTCACCCGAAACATTAGGTGTTATTCTTGTTGAAAAAAGAGGCAGGGGGGATCCGATAACAGACACATTTGATGAAATCATGTTAATCATAACTTCGAATGAAGAAACTCCTATATATACAAAACACTATTCAGATGGAAGCGGAAAAGCGGCAATGCATGTTATCAGTGAAAAGCAACTGAGGAAATGGCTTCTATTAGGGACGAGACGAAAAGTGGTCGACTGGCTTTTCTACGGAAAAATCTTCTTTGACCGCAATGAGTTTGTAGAAGGGTTGAAAAAAGAGTTAAGGGAGTATCCGTTTTATGGACGGAAATTGAAAATGGGGATTGAGCTTTCACGGTTAGTCAGGGTCTATATGGAAGGGAAAATGTTTTTCGAACAACTGAACTATATGGATGCTTATCATTATGCAATCCAATCTCTTCATCATCTCGCGAGACTGACTGTGATTGAAAAGGGTTATGCACCCGAGGTCACCGTATGGACCCAAGTGAAAAAGATTGATCCTGCAATTTATAAACTATATGAGGAACTAATCATGAGTGAGGAACCTATTGAGAAGAGACTTGAACTCCTTTTCCTTGCAAGTGAATTCTTTATTCATAATCGGACACTGGATGGTGCGCGACATATTATGGATGTCATGTCGGAGAAGGAAACATGGACCATACAGGAACTTCACGAACACGAGGAGTTACGTATGTATTCGATTAATCTTGAAGTGTTGATTGAATTTTTGATTGAAAAAGGGTTTATTAAGATAGTGGAAAGTGATTCGAAAAATGAGTATGTCTTCCATAGAGATTACAGTGTAGGGTACTAATCAATGGCTGAGGACGATTTATTCGTCCTTTTGCATTTTTGATGTTGACATACGAAATCAGCCCATGCTATTATAGTAATCGTCGCTGAGGGAGTTAGTTACCAAGCTTCGAAAAGGCTTGAAAAACTATTTTAAAAAAGTGTTTGACACTCTAACCACAGCGTGATATTATATAAGAGTTGCTTCTAACGGAGCTGCAAACAAATGAACCTTGAAAACTGAACAGCAAAACGTTAACAAATAAAGTTCTGAAGCCGACCCTGTCGGTGAAAAGAACAAAACGAATCTTCGGATTCGAAGTCAGCAAGAAACTCGAGCTATTCGAATTTCTCTTTTATGGAGAGTTTGATCCTGGCTCAGGACGAACGCTGGCGGCGTGCCTAATACATGCAAGTCGAGCGAATTGATGGAGCTTGCTCCCTGATATTAGCGGCGGACGGGTGAGTAACACGTGGGCAACCTGCCCTGCAGATGGGGATAACTCCGGGAAACCGGGGCTAATACCGAATAATCGGTTCTTCCGCATGGAAGAACTCTGAAAGACGGTTTCGGCTGTCACTGCAGGATGGGCCCGCGGCGCATTAGCTTGTTGGTGGGGTAATGGCCTACCAAGGCGACGATGCGTAGCCGACCTGAGAGGGTGATCGGCCACACTGGGACTGAGACACGGCCCAGACTCCTACGGGAGGCAGCAGTAGGGAATCTTCCACAATGGACGAAAGTCTGATGGAGCAACGCCGCGTGAGCGAAGAAGGTTTTCGGATCGTAAAGCTCTGTTGCGAGGGAAGAACAAGTACGGGAGTAACTGCCCGTACCTTGACGGTACCTCGTTAGAAAGCCACGGCTAACTACGTGCCAGCAGCCGCGGTAATACGTAGGTGGCAAGCGTTGTCCGGAATTATTGGGCGTAAAGCGCGCGCAGACGGTCCTTTAAGTCTGATGTGAAAGCCCACGGCTCAACCGTGGAGGGTCATTGGAAACTGGAGGACTTGAGTACAGAAGAGGAAAGTGGAATTCCACGTGTAGCGGTGAAATGCGTAGAGATGTGGAGGAACACCAGTGGCGAAGGCGACTTTCTGGTCTGTAACTGACGTTGAGGCGCGAAAGCGTGGGGAGCAAACAGGATTAGATACCCTGGTAGTCCACGCCGTAAACGATGAGTGCTAAGTGTTAGGGGGTTTCCGCCCCTTAGTGCTGCAGCTAACGCATTAAGCACTCCGCCTGGGGAGTACGGCCGCAAGGCTGAAACTCAAAGGAATTGACGGGGACCCGCACAAGCGGTGGAGCATGTGGTTTAATTCGAAGCAACGCGAAGAACCTTACCAGGTCTTGACATCCCGCTGACCGGCATGGAGACATGTCTTTCCCTTCGGGGACAGCGGTGACAGGTGGTGCATGGTTGTCGTCAGCTCGTGTCGTGAGATGTTGGGTTAAGTCCCGCAACGAGCGCAACCCTTGATCTTAGTTGCCAGCATTCAGTTGGGCACTCTAAGGTGACTGCCGGTGACAAACCGGAGGAAGGTGGGGATGACGTCAAATCATCATGCCCCTTATGACCTGGGCTACACACGTGCTACAATGGACGATACAAAGGGCTGCGAACCCGCGAGGGGAGCCAATCCCATAAAATCGTTCCCAGTTCGGATTGCAGGCTGCAACTCGCCTGCATGAAGCCGGAATCGCTAGTAATCGTGGATCAGCATGCCACGGTGAATACGTTCCCGGGTCTTGTACACACCGCCCGTCACACCACGAGAGTTTGTAACACCCGAAGTCGGTGGGGTAACCCTTACGGGAGCCAGCCGCCGAAGGTGGGACAGATGATTGGGGTGAAGTCGTAACAAGGTAGCCGTATCGGAAGGTGCGGCTGGATCACCTCCTTTCTAAGGATAATTACGGAATATGAACCTTGGGTTCATACGTTAACGTTTTGCGTTCAGTTTTGAAGGGTCATTTTAATTAATGAAACTTCATATATCCCGGAAGGGGCCTATAGCTCAGCTGGTTAGAGCGCACGCCTGATAAGCGTGAGGTCGGTGGTTCGAGTCCACTTAGGCCCACCATTAATACTCCGGGGCCTTAGCTCAGCTGGGAGAGCGCCTGCCTTGCACGCAGGAGGTCAGCGGTTCGATCCCGCTAGGCTCCACCAACTTTATATTAATAAAGTACATTGTTCATTGAAAACTGGATAAAACGACATTGAAGCAACATAGAAAAGCCAAAGCAGCCATTTTAGGTGCGACAGGCATAAGACAGATTGGTGTAGCGGCGCTTTTTGCCGCGTAGCCAATATGGCTTATGACCCGAGCACCTGGCTGCTGAGGCTGGACAAAACATCAAGTAATCAACCGAGTCGATCACTTTTGTGATTGATTTATACTTTTTTAACGATTACCAACGTATATCGCTATACAATGGTAATCAACCAACGGTACTTAGACGCATTTAATGTGTCGAAAGCCGTATAAAGGTTAAGTTAGAAAGGGCGCACGGCGGATGCCTTGGCACTAGAAGCCTATGAAGGACGGCACTAACACCGATATGCTTCGGGGAGCTGTAAGTAAGCTATGATCCGAAGATTTCCGAATGGGGAAACCCACTGCCCGTAATGGGGCAGTACGTTCACGTGAATACATAGCGTGAACGAGGCACACCCGGAGAACTGAAACATCTAAGTACCCGGAGGAAGAGAAAGAAAAATCGATTCCCTTAGTAGCGGCGAGCGAAACGGGAAGAGCCCAAACCAGGAAGCTTGCTTCCTGGGGTTGTAGGACACTCTATACGGAGTTACAAAGGGATGGATTAGACGAAGCGACCTGGAAAGGTCTGCCATAGCGGGTAAAAGCCCCGTAGTCGAAAGTCCATCCTCTCCAGAGTGGATCCTGAGTACGGCGGAACACGTGAAATTCCGTCGGAATCCGGGAGGACCATCTCCCAAGGCTAAATACTCTCTAGTGACCGATAGTGAACCAGTACCGTGAGGGAAAGGTGAAAAGCACCCCGGAAGGGGAGTGAAATAGATCCTGAAACCGTGTGCCTACAAGTTGTCAGAGCCCGTTAATGGGTGATGGCGTGCCTTTTGTAGAATGAACCGGCGAGTTACGATTCCATGCAAGGTTAAGCAGAGAATGCGGAGCCGCAGCGAAAGCGAGTCTGAATAGGGCGAATGAGTATGGGGTCGTAGACCCGAAACCAGGTGATCTACCCATGTCCAGGGTGAAGGTAAGGTAACACTTACTGGAGGCCCGAACCCACGTACGTTGAAAAGTGCGGGGATGAGGTGTGGGTAGCGGTGAAATTCCAATCGAACCTGGAGATAGCTGGTTCTCTCCGAAATAGCTTTAGGGCTAGCCTCAAACGAAAGAATCTCGGAGGTAGAGCACTGTTTGGACGAGGGGCCCATCCCGGGTTACCGAATTCAGACAAACTCCGAATGCCGATGATTTATGTTTGGGAGTCAGACTGCGGGTGATAAGATCCGTAGTCGAGAGGGAAACAGCCCAGACCGCCAGTTAAGGTCCCCAAGTATCCGTTAAGTGGAAAAGGATGTGGCGCTGCCCAGACAACCAGGATGTTGGCTTAGAAGCAGCCACCATTTAAAGAGTGCGTAATAGCTCACTGGTCGAGTGGCGCTGCGCCGAAAATGTACCGGGGCTAAACGGATCACCGAAACTGCGGATTGACATCTTTGATGTCAGTGGTAGGAGAGCGTTCCAAGGGCGTTGAAGCTAGACCGTAAGGACTGGTGGAGCGCTTGGAAGTGAGAATGCCGGTATGAGTAGCGAAAGAAGGGTGAGAATCCCTTCCACCGAATGCCTAAGGTTTCCTGAGGAAGGCTCGTCCGCTCAGGGTTAGTCGGGACCTAAGTCGAGGCCGAAAGGCGTAGACGATGGATAACAGGTTGATATTCCTGTACCACCTCCCCGCCGTTATCAGCAATGGGGGACGCAGAAGGATAGGGTGAGCGCGCTGTTGGTCATGCGCGTCTAAGCAGTGAGGTGTGGAACGAGGCAAATCCCGTTCCTATAACATTGAGCTGTGATAGCGAGGGGAATTATCCCGGAGTCCCTGATTTCACACTGCCAAGAAAAGCCTCTAGCGAGGCGGGAGGTGCCCGTACCGCAAACCGACACAGGTAGGCGAGGAGAGAATCCTAAGGTGATCGAGAGAACTCTCGTTAAGGAACTCGGCAAAATGACCCCGTAACTTCGGGAGAGGGGTGCTCTGGTAGGGTGTTAAAGCCCGAGAGAGCCGCAGTGAATAGGCCCAGGCGACTGTTTAGCAAAAACACAGGTCTCTGCAAAACCGTAAGGTGACGTATAGGGGCTGACGCCTGCCCGGTGCTGGAAGGTTAAGAGGAGAGGTCAGCGCAAGCGAAGCTTTGAATTGAAGCCCCAGTAAACGGCGGCCGTAACTATAACGGTCCTAAGGTAGCGAAATTCCTTGTCGGGTAAGTTCCGACCCGCACGAAAGGCGTAACGATCTGGGCACTGTCTCAACGAGAGACTCGGTGAAATTATAATATGCGTGAAGATGCGCATTACCCGCGACAGGACGGAAAGACCCCGTGGAGCTTTACTGTAGCCTGATATTGAATTCCGGTGCAGCCTGTACAGGATAGGTAGGAGCCTTGGAATCCGGAGCGCCAGCTTCGGAGGAGGCAATGGTGGGATACTACCCTGGCTGTATTGGACTTCTAACCCTTGCCCGTGATCCGGCAGGAGACAGTGTCAGGTGGGCAGTTTGACTGGGGCGGTCGCCTCCTAAAGTGTAACGGAGGCGCCCAAAGGTTCCCTCAGAATGGTTGGACATCATTCGTAGAGTGCAAAGGCATAAGGGAGCTTGACTGCGAGACCTACAAGTCGAGCAGGGTCGAAAGACGGGCTTAGTGATCCGGTGGTTCCGCATGGAAGGGCCATCGCTCAACGGATAAAAGCTACCCCGGGGATAACAGGCTTATCTCCCCCAAGAGTCCACATCGACGGGGAGGTTTGGCACCTCGATGTCGGCTCATCGCATCCTGGGGCTGTAGTCGGTCCCAAGGGTTGGGCTGTTCGCCCATTAAAGCGGTACGCGAGCTGGGTTCAGAACGTCGTGAGACAGTTCGGTCCCTATCCGTCGCGGGCGCAGGAAATTTGAGAGGAGCTGTCCTTAGTACGAGAGGACCGGGATGGACACACCGCTGGTGTACCAGTTGTCTTGCCAAAGGCATCGCTGGGTAGCTATGTGTGGACGGGATAAATGCTGAAAGCATCTAAGCATGAAGCCCCCCTCAAGATGAGATTTCCCATTACATTTGTAAGTAAGATCCTCAAAGATGATGAGGTGGATAGGTCCGGGTGGAAGCGTGGCGACACGTGCAGCTGACGGATACTAATCGATCGAGGACTTAACCTTAAGTTATAAAGTATGGTTGAACTTGTAGTAGCAACAATGTCTCTTTTATCCGGTTTTGAGCGAACAAAATAATTTATTTTGAAAAAACGCTTGAAGTTTTCACCAGATATGGTATAATAAATCTTGTCCTGTGAAAATAGTCCAGTGATGATGGCGAAGAGGTCACACCCGTTCCCATACCGAACACGGAAGTTAAGCTCTTCAGCGCTGATGGTAGTAGGGGGCTTCCCCCTGTGAGAGTAAGACGTCGCTGGGCTGTTATTTCTAAAACGACATAACAAACTGTAAAACAATAGTTATCGTATTATTCCGCAGTAGCTCAGTGGTAGAGCAATCGGCTGTTAACCGATCGGTCGTAGGTTCGAGTCCTACCTGCGGAGCCAATTGGAGAGCTGTCCGAGTGGCCGAAGGAGCACGATTGGAAATCGTGTATACGCTAACCGCGTATCAAGGGTTCAAATCCCTTGCTCTCCGCCAGTTTTAAATTCTAAATATGGCCCCTTGGTCAAGCGGTTAAGACACCGCCCTTTCACGGCGGTAACACGGGTTCGAATCCCGTAGGGGTCACCATTTTTACTAACAGCCTTTTCAATTAGTTTGCAGCTCTCGTTAAAATTGGGAGAAGCAAGCAGGACAAGGAAGCGATTGAGAGAGGGAAGGAGCGTACAACAGTACGTGACTGACTGAACGAATGAAGCTGACGCAGTAATGCGAAGCTTATCGCAATTTTAACCTGGAGGATTAGCTCAGCTGGGAGAGCACCTGCCTTACAAGCAGGGGGTCGGCGGTTCGAACCCGTCATCCTCCACCATAATTTATTAAACTGAAATTAGAACAAATTGATTCAATTATTATTATCGCGGGGTGGAGCAAATCTCATCACGCAGAATGAGATTTGTGTAATTTCCTAAAAGGAAATTACAACTAAGTCCCAAAGCAAAACAACATGCGTAGGATTTAAATTTCCTATATCTAACACTATCGCGGGGTGGAGCAGTGGCAGCTCGTCGGGCTCATAACCCGAAGGTCGCAGGTTCAAATCCTGCCTCCGCAACCAATTTACGTACTTTCCTAAAAGGATATTACAACTAAGTCTCAAAGCAAAACAACATGCGTAGGATTTAAATTTCCTACAACTAACATTATCGCGGGGTGGAGCAAGTCGCATCACGCAGAATGCGATTTGTATAATTTCCTGAAAGGAAATTATAGTTAAGTCCTAAAGCAAGACAGTAAGCGTAGGATATAAAAGTCTTACAACTAACATTATCGCGGGGTGGAGCAAGTCGCATCACGCAGAATGCGATTTGTATAATTTCCTGAAAGGAAATTATAGTTAAGTCCTAAAGCAAGACAGTAAGCGTAGGATATAAAAGTCTTACAACTAACATTATCGCGGGGTGGAGCAGTGGCAGCTCGTCGGGCTCATAACCCGAAGGTCGCAGGTTCAAATCCTGCCCCCGCAACCAAAGGTCCCGTGGTGTAGCGGTTAACATGCCTGCCTGTCACGCAGGAGATCGCCGGTTCGATCCCGGTCGGGACCGCCATTTATGTGGCTCAGTAGCTCAGTCGGTAGAGCAAAGGACTGAAAATCCTTGTGTCGGCGGTTCGATTCCGTCCTGAGCCACCATTTTAATTTAATTATGTTGCCGGTGTAGCTCAGTTGGTAGAGCAACTGACTTGTAATCAGTAGGTCGTGGGTTCGACTCCTATCGCCGGCACCATTTTTCCCTTGGTGGGGTAGCGAAGTGGCTAAACGCGGCGGACTGTAAATCCGCTCCCTCCGGGTTCGGCGGTTCGAATCCGTCCCCCACCACCATTTACATAGGGCATAGTTTAACGGTAGAATAGAGGTCTCCAAAACCTTTGGTGTGGGTTCGATTCCTACTGCCCCTGCCATTTCTGTTTCAAATTAATATTATGGCGGTCGTGGCGAAGTGGTTAACGCATCGGATTGTGGTTCCGACACTCGGGGGTTCGATTCCCCTCGTCCGCCCCATTCTTTGCATTCTTCTTGGATGATCTAAGTAGTTATTATGGCGATTGTGGCGAAGTGGTTAACGCATCGGATTGTGGTTCCGACATTCGGGGGTTCGATTCCCCTCAGTCGCCCCATTTACTTTTGGGGTATAGCCAAGCGGTAAGGCAACGGACTTTGACTCCGTCATTCGTTGGTTCGAATCCAGCTACCCCAGTTTCGCGGAAGTAGTTCAGTGGTAGAATACGACCTTGCCAAGGTCGGGGTCGCGGGTTCGAATCCCGTCTTCCGCTCCAAAACTTACTTACGGCGGCATAGCCAAGCGGTAAGGCACGGGTCTGCAACACCCTTACCACCGGTTCGATTCCGGTTGCCGCCTCCATACTTTATGTATGCTGTAAGTTGAATACGTATTATGCCCGAGTGGTGGAATGGCAGACACGTCGCACTCAAAATGCGATGCCGCGAGGCGTGCCGGTTCAAGTCCGGCCTCGGGTATCCAAGTCAAAAAGATACAACCTATGTTGTATCTTTTTGCTTTTCAAAATCATTTGTTATGCCTAAGTGGTGGAATGGCAGACACGTCGCACTCAAAATGCGATGCCGCAAGGCGTGCCGGTTCAAGTCCGGCCTTGGGTATCCATGCCATGGATGTTTACTTAATTCCTCGTGAAATTTTAAAAATGCTCCTTCCGCTTTCGCGGAAAGGAGCATTTTTAATGGAAAGAAAGAACTACACCAATTCCTTTCAATCCAATACGATAGATGGTCGTTCGGCGGATAAAACAAATGAGGATGAATCTCCGCCACTGATGCTTGTAAACATACTTCCGCATGCTGAAACAAGTTTCAACGCCTCCTCTTCAGACATGGAAGGGTTCATAAAAAGAACATGCAATGCTGATGTCGTCTCTTCGGTAACTGCTGTTCGTACAGAGTCAACAGTTGGGCTGCCGAAGGGGCTGTAATCATCTCTAAGTAATAGAATGTTTGTTAGGGAGTTGAAACGGCCGTTTAAGCCGTCATATCCGTCCTTTTCGCCACCTACTGACAAATGGACATTTCCAACAATCTTATCTAAATCATAGATGCCTGAAGGAATTTCATATTGCAAAGAAAAGAATGTATTCAAATCTACAGCGCTATGGTAGGAATGCAAATAATTTTGTTTTTGTATCCTTCGAAAAAGTGCCTCTGCAGAAGGACGATATCGATTTGGGTCTGCGCCAAAAGCTTTCCATATCGCTCGCCAAGCTTTTATGTTCGGGAAATCAGTGAGAGGCTTTTTCTCTAATTCAAAGAAAAGCTGTTCTTGAAATAATTGTAATCTCCCTTTTAGCATTTGAGGGGATTCTGACACTGTAATTTTGGTATAATGGTTAATGCCCAATTTCAACTCGGGAACAATTTTAAAAAGTTCATTGTCTAATTTAATCTTCATAGTTATCACCCTCGATTACTTTTCATCAATCTTATCATATAGGAGGCGTAATGTTGTGAATGTCGTCCAATTGCAGAACTCGATAAAAGAATATGCAGCTTCTATCGGCATTGATAAAATTGGCTTTACGACCGCAGCGCCTTTTCTTGAATTGAAAAATCGCTTAAGGCGCCAACAGGAGTTAGGTTATCAATCTGGTTTTGAGGAAAGCGATATTGAAAAACGTACTGAACCCGCTTTATTGCTTGATCGTGCTGAAAGCATTCTGGCCATAGCCATTGCATACCCTTCAAAAATGCAAAACTCACCTAAAGGTAAAAAGGGAGAACGACGCGGGATTTTTTGCAGGGCCTCTTGGGGAATTGATTATCATCATGTTCTTCGTGAGAAGCTGCAGCTATTGGAACAATATATATCTGAGCGGGTGCCCGATGCCAAAATGCGCTCAATGGTGGATACAGGTGAACTTTCAGATCGTGCTGTTGCACAGCGTGCTGGTATCGGTTGGTCTGCCAAAAACTGTGCAGTTATTACCCCTGAATTTGGGTCGTATGTCTATTTAGGTGAAATGATCACGAATATACCGTTTGAACCGGATGTCCCTATGGAGGATCAATGTGGTGATTGCACGCTTTGTTTAGACGCGTGCCCAACCGGTGCCTTGATCCAAGGTGGACAGTTAAACGCTCAACGATGCATCGCGTTTTTAACACAGACAAAAAAGCCGATACCAGAGGAGTTCAGGGCAAAAATTGGTAACCGGATATACGGTTGTGATACGTGTCAGACCGTCTGTCCTAAAAATAAAGGAATGTATAATTTGCACCAATCTGCTTTCCAGCCTGAACCGGAATTGGCGAAACCTCTATTGGTTCCTATGTTAAATTTGTCCAATCGGGAATTTAAGGAGACTTATGGCCATGTGTCTGGCTCATGGAGAGGGAAGAACCCAATTCAGCGGAATGCAATCATTGCTCTTGCCCATTTTAAAGATGAGGCATCTGTTCCGGCATTGTCCGAACTGATAGTGAAGGATCCACGGCCGCTAATTCGAGGCACAGCTGCCTGGGCGCTTGGCGAAATTGGTTCAAGCGAAGGGTTGTCGGCTATTGAAAATGCGTTAATGACCGAGCAAGATCCGGACGTCCGGATGGAAATGGAAAAAGTATTGGAAACTATATAAGGGAAGGGAAGTGCTGAAATGGCGATACATGTCGCGTTATTCGAACCATTAATACCAGCGAATACTGGAAATATTGCACGTACATGTGCCGGGACAGGAACGAAGCTTCATTTGATCAAGCCCCTCGGATTTTCGACGGATGATAAAATGTTAAAACGTGCGGGCTTAGATTATTGGCAATACGTCGATATTACTTATCATGAAGGCATACAGGAATTCTTTGATGCATTTCCTGAGGCTACATTCTATTTCATCACAAAGTTCGGCGAAAAGACGTATTCAAACTTCGACTTTTCGGATCAAACGAAAGACATATTTTTCGTTTTTGGAAAAGAGACGACTGGATTACCGGATGAAGTGATTGAGAATAACAAGGAGACTTGCTTACGGATTCCGATGAATGAGAATATCCGCTCCCTGAATTTATCTAACACGGCTGCAATTCTTATATATGAAGCATTAAGGCAACAATCTTTTTTGGAACTAAGCTAATAAAAAACGGGACAGCCATTTATGGCATGTCCCGTTTTCAAATTCTTATTTTTTTACTTTACCAGGCTTGTCTTCATAGCCACCTGTTAGGATAGCAGATAGGAATGCAAAGCATACGCCCATGATAAGGATTAGTTTCATCAGATGTACCTCCTGTAAAATCATTAGTCCTTCATACAGTATACCCTAAAACAAATGTGATTGTAATGACTGACATTAAAAATTGTGTCAGTTTCATTAACAAAGAGCACCGTACTTCGGTAAAAGCTCATTTAGCGATACAATGGTAGTAAATATACTCGAGGGGGAAGGATAATGAAAAACTTCGATGACAAAATCACACTTGTGAATGGCGTTGAAATGCCTCAGCTTGGTTTAGGCGTATATAAGATGACTAATCCTGAGGAAACGTTTGAAGCGATTACTTATGCATTGCAAAACGGCTATAGAGCCATTGACACAGCTGCTATCTATAACAACGAAAGGGAAACTGGCGAAGCCGTCCGACAATCGGGTATTCCACGAGAGGAATTGTTCATCACTTCAAAAGTTTGGAATGATGATCAAGGCTATGACGAAACGTTAAGGGCTTTCGAGGCTTCACTTGAACGACTTGGGATGGATTATTTGGATTTGTATTTAACACATTGGCCGGTTGCTAATAAATATGTCGATACGTATCGAGCAATCGAGCGACTTTATGATGAAAAGCTTATTCGTTCGACAGGCGTTTCCAATCACCATATTCATCATTTGGAGAAGATTTTCAATGTGGCGAATGTGAAGCCGATGGTAAATCAAATTGAATTGCATCCAAACCTTTCACAAGAGACTTTACGGAACTTCTGTCGTGAGCATGAAATTGCGGTCACCTCATGGTCGCCATTGGCAAGGGGCGCGCTTCTGGACAGCCCATTATTAACCGAAATAGGATTGAAATACGGGAAATCCCCGGCGCAGGTAATTATAAAATGGCATTTACAACACGGGTTAATCGTCATTCCTAAATCGGTGACGCCAGAACGTATAAAATCCAATATTGAAGTTAAGGATTTCGAATTGGCACCAGAAGATATGATGAAGATTGATTCACTAAACAAGGATGAACGAAGAGGAACAAACCCAGATAAATTTGGTTCTAAATCAAATGTTGGGGTGATGTGATTTGCACACCACCCTTTAACTTAAATTATGCTATGAGAATGTTGATTTGCGCTACAGGCGGACGCTTTCCGCCGGCATGGCTTCAGCCGCTTCCCTCGCTTTGCTCAGTCCAGGGTCTTCAGCTCATGCTATTCCGGCAGGAGTCGCCGCCTTTCGCTCCAATCAAAGAATCTCTTTTAAACCTATAACGCCGTAAAGAAATCCTATCCTTAACCTAAATGAGTACCGATTTCTTTATATCGAATGTTTAATAATATCTTTGCCTTAAAGTGATCGAAGCGTCTAAAACCATAGGCATTGCGCTTCATCACTTTTGTTTTATTATTAATTCCCTCTAGAAAACCGTTGGAATACTTGAAGCCGAAACTATTCAAGATCTCAACTTGCCAGTTTCTAAATGTTTGAATGGCTTTTGAAAACGCCGGAATACCAGCTTCCTCTACCTTGCGGTAAAAGTCCTCTAGTCGGCTCTTCACTTCTGCCATATCCTCAGCGGTCTTCGCCCAGTCAAACCACTCACAGTACGCCTCTTTCAGTTCATATGCCTTTTTCAATTCATCAGACATGCCTAAATACCGATTTAAATACCAACGGTTTTTTTCCGTTAATTTATCGTTACGCTTATATAATACATGTCGCATTCTTTTACATTTCTTGCGGTCATATGCATGCCATTCCTTCTGCACTTTCCGGCGAACTTCATCAATCGCCCAGTAGATATACCGACAATAATGGAATCGGTCTGCGACAATGACGGGGCGTCCCAAGGCCTTTTTCACAGCTGCCTTAAAGCTCGGATTCATATCCATGACCACTAATTCAACGTCAGCTCCGTGTTGGCGGAGATAATCTTGAATCGTTTCTTTTCTGCGGTTTGGCAAGATATCCAGAGGTTCGTGTGTTTCTGCGTTCGCTATAATCAACTGGTACGTACCGGCATCCGTATCGCCTTTGTATTCATCCATCGCAATGGCTTTTGGTAACCGGACGCCATTGGTCATCTGCTCTTTCGCCACTTCCTTGAACCGTCGGATCACGGTCGAGCTGGAGGTGCCGAGTACCTCTCCTGCTTCTTTAAATGTTTTGGCCTTGACTGATCGGATACGCACGACTTGATTCCACTCTTTAGTGTAGCGTTGATACTTATCCACGAAAGGGGATGTCTCAGAGAAACGCTTTCCACAAGAACAGGCATACCTCCTACGTCTATAGAAAAGAACCGTTAAACGCTCAAACCACTTGAGATGCTTAATCTTCTGTATCCGGTAATCGTGGGTCTTCGTTGTCATTGACCCACACGCAGGGCATTTGTGAGGTTGCTTGGGAAGCGAAACATGAAGTGCAGTCCGATCCCCAATCTCCTCTATCTTTTCAATGTTTACATCTTTTAATCCTGGAATATTCATGGTAGAATTCATGTGCACGTATCACCTTTCGTTTACTTGTTTCTCGACAATTCAAGTATAAAAGAAACGGTGATTACGTGCATTTTTTTGTTTAATTTGCGTGAACA
Organism: Sporosarcina thermotolerans; assembly: GCF_030067815.1. GTDB lineage: Bacteria > Bacillota > Bacilli > Bacillales_A > Planococcaceae > Sporosarcina > Sporosarcina thermotolerans. The sequence goes on from NZ_CP125968.1 coordinate 1,332,462, forward strand.
CCCCAACAAATATTATAGAACCATAAATTTGATGAGGCATAATATAAGAAAAAACCGGAGGATGGTAATCATCTACTCCGGTTTTTTTTTACTAAATTTCTATATTGGTTTGTTCACCCGTAAATGGATGTAAGAATTGTACTTTCTTTGCTGTCAAACGATACTTACCATCTTCAGTTTCGCTGCCCCCGTATAATGTGTCCCCTTTGACAGGATGTCCAATATGGGAAAAATGTACGCGAATCTGATGCGTTCGTCCAGTTTCAAGGCTTGCTTCAACGAGTGTTGAAGCATCGAACCGTTCAATAATCTTAAAACGTGTGACGGCATCTTGTCCGCCCGGTGAGACTCGTCGTCGTGTTGGATGGTGCCGGTCGCGTCCAATGGGATATTGAAGCGTTCCCCTCACTCGTTTCAACCTACCATCCACTTCAGCTTGGTAGATCCGTGTGATCAAGCGTTCCTCTATCATCCGGTCGAAAAGTGCTTTCGCAATAGGATGTTTTGCAACAAGTACGATGCCTTCCGTGCCTTTATCAAGGCGATGGACATGTTCGGCGTATGTACCGCCGTTTTTAACGACATGAGCCATGACCGCATTCATGAAAGTATGGCCCTTATCGTTCTCATCGGGATGCGTTGCCATTTCTGCCGGCTTTGTGGCGGCGATAAGATGTTCATCCTCGAAAAGTATTGTAACGTTTCTTTCCTCATCAGGTTTGTAGGAAGACATTGCGTCTTTGAAGTGAAACAGCAGCTCTGTCCCATCTGTGAGGGGAGTACGCCAATCCAATGGAACCCCTGCTTTATCTGTAACTGCCTTGTCCATCCTCATTTGATGGACGGTTTTTTTACCTGCTTGCCATTCATTCCGTAGAAGTTCTTCAATTGTTACTCCGTCGCTGCTTGTTTTATAGTGAAATGAAATCATGTTGCTCTCCATCACTTTTCATCGTACTCATCAAAGAACGTGCGAATTGTTTCTTTGACATCCTCATCGCTTCCTTCAGGCAAACCAACCATGCGTTTCACTTCTTTGCCATCCTTGTAATGGATAAGGGCAGGCCAAGATTGGATCCCATAGGGTTGAGATTGATCACCGAATTCCAACATATTGAATTGATAAACATGGATGTTTTCTTCTTTTGCAACTGGCATTAAGAGAGGTGTCATCGCCATACAATATTGGCATTCTGGATGAAAGAAGTAGGCTGTGACGGACTCGCCGGAACTTACCTTATCGTATAATTCATCAGGAAGTACGATATTGCTGTAATTTTCATTACCAATAAGTGCAATAGTCGGCTTCTTCAGATCGTCTTTTCCATAAGGATTGTTTTTCAACTTCTCCTTATCAGATTGGTTGGATAACACAACGATCAATGCGAAGATAGCGATAATGACGCCACCAATAATAAATAATTTTTTCAATTCAATTAGACTCCTTCTGCCATTTTATCAAGAAAAGGCTTGTAATGAGGATTAACACGAATGCCGTCAAAGCCATGAACGGAATCGTGATGAATCCAAGATAATTTACATACTGCCCTGTACAAGGGACATTTCCACACGCGGGAGCGCTGTCATGCAAGAACGTTAACTTTTGTAGGCCGTAATGATAAATTGATATGGAACCGCCCACAATTGAAAATATTGCTGTCGTCAAAGCGATTTTGGCATTTTTTTGATACAAAGCGATTCCCGAAATTAAGACAATCGGATACATAAGGATTCGCTGATACCAGCAAAACGTGCAAGGTTCAAACCCTCGGACCTCCGAATAATACAAGGAACCAAGCGTCGCGATGAGGGAAGTAGTGAAAATGAAAATTAGGCCATTCTCCAACCTTTTCTGCATTGCCTCAACTCCTATTTATAGACTCCCATGATTGATTATACGGTGCTGTTGAATGCAAGTAAAATAATCGGAATCACATGATTTTTCTTCGTTAATTATGGGTATAAAATATGAAGAAAGGGTGAACTGAGGATGAGCGAAGAAATTGATTTATCGTCATTTGAAATGAGCATGATCATCCGAGAGATGGAAGAGGATGATATTGAAAAGATTTTGCAAATGCAGAAGGTCTGTTTCCCGGGTATGGATCCGTGGGAAGTGGGGCATTTGGAAAGTCATTTATCCATTTTTCCTGAGGGACAGTTCGTTGCCGAGTTGGATGGAGAAATAATAGGTTCCTGCTCGGGCCTGATCATCAATTTCGATGAGTATGATGACAGGCATACATGGGATGATATTTCCGACAACGGTTATATTACGAATCATAATCCGGAAGGGTATAACTTATACGGAATTGAAGTGATGGTCCATCCAGACTATCGAAGGATGAAGGTAGGCCAACGATTGTATGAAGCCCGTAAAGAGTTAGTGCAAAGACTGAATTTGAAGTCGATTATTATCGGTGGCAGGATTCCAAACTACCATCGATTTGCTTCCGAAATGTCTGCGAGGGAATACGTTGAGGCGGTAACGAGACATAAAATCTATGATCCAGTACTGACATTTCAATTATTGAATGACTTTACTTTGATGAGGATCAATCCGAATTATTTGCCTGATGATAAAGCCTCAAAAAAGTATGCTACCTTAATGGAATGGAATAATGTCGATTATAAAGCGACGACGAAACGCCATTATAAGACAAGCTATCCTGTGCGGATCTGCGTTGTGCAATATTTGATGCGAAAAATATCATGCTTCGAAGAGTTGGCACATCAATGCGAGTATTTTGTGGATGTTGGTTCTGACTCAAACTCAGACTTCGTTGTATTCCCTGAAATATTTACGACACAGTTAATGTCGTTCCTGGATGAACCATCACCGAGTCGGGCTGTCCGGAAGATGACAGAATATACACCACAATACATCGAACTGTTTACGAATCTTGCTGTACGTTATAATGTGAACATTATCGGAGGTTCCCATTTCGTTGAAGAAGAGGATGAGGAAGTTTATAACATTGCCTATCTATTCAGACGGGATGGATCAATCGAAAAGCAATACAAGCTTCATATTACGCCGAATGAGCGGAAATGGTGGGAATCAGCCAAGGTGATTCAGTCCGTGTATTTGATACGGATTGTGGAAAGATTGCCATTCAAATCTGTTATGATATTGAATTTCCAGAGCTTGCGCGAATCGCGACGGATAAAGGAGCAAATATTATCTTCACTCCTTTTTGTACAGAAGATCGCCAAGGCTACTTGAGAGTACGGTATTGTGCGCAGGCAAGGGCGATTGAAAATCAGATTTACACCGTTATTTCCGGCACCGTGGGTAATTTGCCGCAAACGGAAAACATGGATATCCAATACGCACAGTCCGCCATTTTCTCTCCATCCGATTTCGAATTCGCCCGCGACGGAATTGTAGGAGAGACGAATGCGAATCTCGAAATGGTATTGATTGGTGATGTGGATCTTGAGATTTTACGCAGACAGCGTCAGGACGGGACAGTAAAACAATTGAAAGACCGCCGTCATGATATCTATCACGTGGAATATAAGAAGGATTGAGGTTTAGTCCGAAATTTTTTTTGTAGATTGAAGCGAACGCCGCAACTAAGAACGGCGTTGCGAGCAATGTTTATTGCGACCCTAAGCGAGCAGGAATGCCAAGATGGCTGCCTTAATTTCTGCAAAAGGCGCAGAAATACGGCAAATCGAACTCTCTCGTGGTTCGATTGGAAAGCGTCCGCCTGAAGCGGAAATCTGGTAGGCAGTCGCTAATTAATCACAATAAAAACGGCATCCCATTGGAATAGGGATGCCGTTTTATTATGACTCAACCGGAATATCTGTCACTCCACTTGATTTTTCAGCCTTGTGCTTCATTGCCTCAAGATAAAGGATATGATGACCTTCAACATCCTTCACGGTAAATTCATACCCTTGTTCAATAATCTTCTCGCCAGGCACTGCCTCAAATCGTTCAGACATGAACCAACCACCGATTGTATCGATATCTTCCTCTTCAATATCAATATCAAGGACGTCATTAACATTTTCAATTAACATTTTTGCATCGAATATATAATGGTTTTCATTAATCTTCTGTACTTCTGGTACTTCGTCTATATCGAACTCATCCTGGATTTCTCCGACAATCTCTTCCAAAATATCTTCAATTGTAACGAGCCCCGCAGTTCCACCGTATTCATCCATCAAAACGGTCATATGGATCCGTTCCCGTTGAATTTTAAGAAGGAGATCCCCTATTGCTACCGTTTCGATAACTCTGATGATTGGCTGCATATACTCGCTAACTGGTTGTTCACCCGTTGTCGGATCCTTGATGAATGCCGTCAATAGGTTTTTCATATTGACCAAGCCGATGACATGGTCTTTATCGCCATCTGTGACGGGGTATCTTGTAAATTGTTCAACACCCATCATCTCAAATACATCACGCAAAGTCATATCCTTTTCAATCGTCATCATTTCTGTCCGAGGCACCATAATCTCTTTGGCAATACGATCATCGAATTCGAATATCTTATTGACGAATTTATATTCGGATTGATTGATTTCGCCGCCTTTTAAGCTATCGGAAAGGATCATTCTCAATTCATCTTCAGAATGGGCCACGTCCGTTTCCGAAACGGGCTTGAAACCGAATAGGCGAATGATGAGACGTGCGGAACCGTTCATCCCTTTTATAACAGGGTACATTATGAAGTAAAAAATAATGAGCGGTTTTGCAGCTGATAAGGTAATGGCTTCAGCCCGCTGAATAGCGATGGTCTTAGGCGCCAACTCACCTACAACAACGTGTAGAAATGTTACGATTGTAAATGCAATGATGAAAGACAGAATCGTAGCTGCACGCGGCTCCAGTTCAAAATGAGCAAAAACCGGATTTAATATCAATTTCACGGTCGGTTCACCTAACATACCTAATCCGAGAGCGGTTATCGTAATCCCTAATTGACAAGCCGATAAATATTCATCTAAGTTGCTGATGACCTTTTTAGCAGTAAGGGCACGACGATTCCCTTCCGCGACGAGCTGATTGATCCTTGTTGTTCGTACTTTCACTATTGCAAATTCACTCGCAACAAAAAATGCGGTGAATGCGATCAAGGCAGCAAAGGCTGCCAATCGTATGGCAATTTCCAAATAAGTTTACTTTGCCCCGCACCCGAATGAGGGGTAGAACAAAGTGCACACCTCCTGTAAGGTTAAAATCGTTAGTTAAGTTAATAATAATTTATTTACAAGGAAATTACAAATAGTTTTGCCTAAGTCTTGTATAATAGATGAAATGTTTATGGAGGTGCGGAATTGAAAAATCTAAGACAGTCAACAGAAATTTTAAAGACATCATTACTTTTAGGGCTAACTTCATTTGGGGGTCCGGCTGCTCACATCGGCTATTTCCGTGAGGAGTATGTGAAGAAAAAGAAGTGGTTGGATGATAAGATGTATGCCGATATCGTGGCATTATGCCAGTTTCTACCGGGGCCGGCAAGTTCTCAAGTGGGCATTGCAATCGGGTTAATGCGTGGAGGTTTGCTTGGCGGTATTTTGTCGTGGATCGGATTCACGTTGCCATCCGTCCTGCTTCTTATGGGATTCGCATGGCTAATTTCCTCTTCTGGATCATTCGATATTGGTTGGATAAAAGGATTGAAGATTGTTGCAGTCGCTGTAGTTGCACATGCCTTGCTTGGAATGGGCAAGTCACTGACTCCTGATCGGACAAGGATTACGATTGCAATAGCCGCGGCGATTTTGACACTATTAATACCTACAGCAATTGGACAGATTGCTATTATTGCAGGAGCAGGACTGTTCGGATACGGTCTTTACCGGAAAGACGATGCCCCTAAGCCAACAGCTATTCATCTTTCATTTGGAAGAAAGACGGGTGTTGCGGCATGGACGATATTCTTTATATTGCTCATCGGAATACCTGCAATTCGAGCGTATTTCCACAACGCAACTATTGCTATCTTTGATATTTTCTATCGTGTTGGGTCAATCGTCTTCGGTGGTGGGCATGTCGTATTGCCAATGCTTGAACGGGAAGTAGTACCAGCAGGTTGGATGGACGCGGAGACGTTCATCGCGGGATATGGTGCAGCACAAGCGGTGCCCGGACCATTATTTACATTATCCGGCTATTTAGGGCAGTTGATGAATGGGCCGGCGGGGGCGGCAGTTGCGGTAGTCGCCATGTTTTTGCCGTCATTCTTACTGGTTATCGGAACGTTGCCGTTTTGGTCGGCGATCCGCTCAAAGAAAGGGATCCAAGCGGCTCTTAAGGGAGTGAACGCTGGTGTTGTCGGCATTTTACTTGCAGCGCTCTATAATCCCGTATTCACAAGTGCCATCTTGCATCCATCTGATTTTGCAATTGCACTAATAGCATTTGGACTATTGCAGTATTATAAATTATCCCCGTGGATAGTCGTATTGGTTACGGCGATTTTAGGAGCATTATCACATATGGTGTTGGGATGAATATTCAGATGTTCATTTACATACAGTGAAAAATGCTGAAATTGTACTAAAATAAAACAATTGCTCGAAATGTATTGACAAATGAAAATTGGAAATGTATTGTAGAATTATCCGAAAGTCAAAATAGTAAGGGAGGTGCGGGAAATGAAAAAAGTAAATCTAATCAAACAACAATTTCATAGTTCCGTGCCGTATTGGTCTTTATCTATTATTTGAAATGATACCAAGACGGCTTGAATTGCCGTTCCTTTATAATGAGCACACGCTTATCCATAGGAGGCGTGTGCTTTTTTGTCTTTTCTGATAAACAAAAATGGTGTTTTCACTTTTAGTGTGATTGCATATAAAAAAACAGGAAAGGGGCGCTGATGATGAATGTCATGAATCAGCAACGGAAACTATTGAAAAAGGACTCTCTTGAAAGTGGATAGTCGATAGAGAAGAAGGAAGAAGGTTGAAAAATGTTTTCAGTTTTATTTAAATTAAAATGGTTTTTTAAAGAGAATCGTAAAAGGTATACAATAGCACTCGTCCTATTAATGGTCGCAAATATCCTTGTGATTTTGCCACCATGGATCATAGGGCAGGCGATTGATGCGATTTATACACAGTCGATGACGGCAAAACTGTTGGCGCTGTTTATTGGAGCAATGTTACTGATCATGCTCTTTTCGTATTTCGGAAACTTTATATGGCAGTATCAGTTATTCGGCGGTGCTTATGTCATTGAGCGGCAATTAAGATCGCGGCTCATGAGGCATTTCCTTAAAATGACTCCGACATTTTATGAAAAGAATAAGACAGGGGATCTGATGGCGCGCTCCACAAATGACTTGCGCGCAATTTCGGAAACAGCCGGTTTCGGAATAATGACCCTCGTCGATTCGACAGTGTATTTAGGGACACTTATTATTACGATGGGCTTTGTCGTCTCATGGAAGTTGACATTAGCGGCAATTATCCCGTTGCCTATATTGGCTTTTATTCTCCAGTACTTGGGGAAGAAAATCCATGAACGGTATATGACTGCCCAACAGGCATTCGGCGATTTGAATGATGAAGTCCTTGAAGCGGTTGCTGGCGTCCGTGTCGTCCGTGCCTACGTGCAAGAACGTGCTTCTGAGAAGCGGTTCGCAGATATGACAGAAGATGTGTACAAGAAAAATATGCATGTCGAAAAGATTGACGCATTATTCATGCCATTTTCAAAAACGCTGACGGCTTTGACGTATATGATCGGTCTTGGATATGGTGCGTTTTTAGTATCGACTGGCGAGATGACGTTAGGAAATCTTGTTACATTCAATGTGTATTTAGGGATGATTGTCTGGCCGATGTTTGCAATCGGAGAGCTGATCAACGTTTTACAACGAGGAAATGCCTCGCTTGACCGCGTCATGGAGACGTTGAATTACGAGGAAGACGTCAAGGATCCTGAACAGCCTGTTGATCTTGAAAAGCCTGAAAATGTCGGTTTCAATGATGTTAGCTTCACTTATCCAATGTCGCACTCAGTGAATTTGGATAAAATCGAACTGAAGTTGGATAGGGGTCAGACGCTTGGAATAGTCGGAAAAACCGGTAGCGGGAAAACGACTTTTGTAAAACAGCTATTGCGTGAATACCCAGCAGGAGAAGGGGAAATCGCCTTTTCTGGTGTTGCCTTGCAATCTTTGAAGAAAGACCAGGTACGTGATTGGATCGGCTATGTACCGCAAGACCATGTTCTCTTCTCAAGGTCTGTACGGGATAATATCCTGTTCGGACGGCCGGAAGCTACGGAAGACGATATTGCGGAATCCATCAGACTTTCCTATTTTGAAAAGGATTTGCAAATGCTGCCGTCTGGACTGGATACACTTGTAGGTGAAAGGGTGTTGCGTTATCGGGAGGCCAGAAGCAACGGATTTCAATTGCACGTGCTCTCGTGAAAAATCCTGAAATCCTTATCTTAGATGACTCGCTATCAGCAGTCGATGCCAAAACGGAAGCGAAAATCATCGAGAACATCCAATCGGAACGTTCAGGCAAAACGACGATTATTACGACACATCGTCTATCTGCTATCCAACATGCGGATTGGATTATCGTGCTTGACGATGGCAGTGTCATTGAAGAAGGAAGACATGAAGACTTGCTTGCGAATAACGGATGGTATAAAGAGCAATTCGACCGCCAGCAAATTGGGGAGGTTGAATAAGATGGGTACCGGAAAACGTTTAGTGCAGTATGCACTTGATTATAAAAAGTTATTAATTACAGGATTGTTTCTTCTCGCAATAGCGGTTGCGGCGGATTTGATGGGACCGATGATTGCAAAACGGATCATTGATGACCATATTGCAACGTCGATTGACAAATCAATTAATTTTACACCAATCGCTAAGCTGTTAGCCGTATTTTTCGGGCTTGCGGTAGTGACAGCGATTCTAAGGTATTTTCAATATTTATTGTTACAAAAGGCGGCAAACAGAATCATTCAGAAATTGCGGAATGAATTGTACGCGCATATTCAAACATTGCCAATCCGCTATTTTGATAATTTGCCTGCTGGAAAGGTTGTTGCGCGGATTACGAATGATACAGAAGCGATCCGAAATTTATACGTTACGGTCGTGTCGCAATTTGCGATTAGCGGCATGTATATGCTTGGGATTTTCATCGCATTGTTCTTTTTAGATCCAAAGATGGGAGCCATTACGCTTTTCGTCTTGCCTGTCCTTTACGTTTGGATGAAGTTGTATAGAAGGTTCGCCTCTAAAGTGAATCACATCATCCGAAGCAAAAACAGTGAAATGAATGCGATGATCAATGAATCCATCAATGGAATGACGATCATCCAGGCATTCCGCCGTGAAAAACAGATGGACGGGGAATTCAATGCGATAAACGACGAGCATTATACGTATCAAAGCAAGCTTTTGAAAGTTGAAGCTGCGACTTCACATAACCTCGTCGATATTATCCGTTCATTGGCGTTTGTTTTCTTGATTTGGTATTTTGGTGGGGCTTCGTTAACCGCGGAGAGCGTCGTTTCAGTCGGTATGCTTTACGCATTCGTCGACTATATTACAAGGTTGTTCAACCCGATTACGGGGTCGTCAACCAGTTCGCGCGACTTGAGCATTCACTTGTAGCAGCTGAACGTGTCTTCGGATTGATGGACCGTCCTGGGGAGGCGGTCAGTGATGTGAAAATCGCACGTTACCGTGGGAATGTCCGATTTGAAGACGTGTGGTTCGCTTACAAGGATAAAGAATACGTGTTGAAAGATATTTCATTTGAAGCGAAGCAAGGGGAAACGGTGGCGCTTGTCGGCCATACGGGCTGGGGAAGAGTTCAATTATGAACTTGTTGTTCCGTTTTTATGATGTATCGAAAGGGAAAATCACAATTGACGACATGAATATTGGGAAATGTCACGTCAGACAATCCGTGATCATATGGGAATCGTCTTACAGGATCCGTATTTATTCAGCGGAACTGTCGAGTCGAATATTAGCCTCGGTGATACAAGGATTACACGGGAGAAAGTTCAAAATGCGCTTGATGCAGTCGGCGGAGACCGGGTGTTGAAGCATTTACCAGGTGGGATTGATGAGCCAGTCGTAGAGAAGGGGAGCACGCTTTCTTCCGGGCAGCGGCAATTGATTTCATTCGCACGTGCGCTTGCTTTTGACCCCGCGATTTTGATATTGGACGAAGCAACGTCCAATATTGATACGGAAACCGAGGAAATCATCCAGCATGCGATGGATGTGTTGAAGAAAGGGCGTACCACGTTCATCATCGCGCACCGACTATCGACGATTAAGAATGCGGACCGGATATTAGTGCTGGACCGTGGGGAAATCGTCGAGCAAGGCAATCATGACGAATTGCTTGCGCTTGGTGGACAATATGCACAGATGTATAAACTGCAGGCAGGGAATGGATTGAGTGCGGGGTAAGTTTGTTGAGGGAAGGGACTTCTTAAATGGAGTCCCTTTTTTGCTGGATTCATAGGAGTCTCCTTGTAAAAAGCAGGTGTCCTCGCAAACCGTTAAAGTGTGCCCTCAACGGTGCAAGTCTCCCCGCAAATCGTTAAAGTGTGCCCGCAATGTAGGAAAGTGTCCCCGCAATTCGTTGAAGTGTGCCCTCAACGGTGCAAGTCTCCCCGCAAATCATCGAAGTCTCCCCGCAACGCGCGGGTGTCCTCGCAAATCGTTGAAGTGTGCCCGCAATGTAGGAAAGTGTCCTCGCAAACCGTTAAAGTGTGTCCTTAACGTAGGAAAGTGTCCCCGCAACGGTGTGAAGTCTGCACGCAATGGTGAGGAATGTCGATGTATAATCGAGGATTGTTGTTGTTTTTTGTCGAAGCTTTATGTGATATAATTGTGGACAAGTGAGTAATTATTTATATTGGAAAGAGGGTGAATATTGGTGAATGGAGATATCGCAAAACAAATTTTAGCTGAGCTTCAAGGTATTAAGGCGGAAATGACAGAATTCAAAGCGGAGATGGCAGAATTCAAGGCGGAAATGACAGAATTCAAAGCGGAGATGAAAGAATTCAAGGCGGAAATGACGGAATTCAAGGCGGAGATGACAGGTGAAATAAAGGGGATTAAGGATGAACTGAAACTGACGAATGAGAGATTATCCAATTTAGAGGAGAAACAGCAACTGATTTATGATCAAACGGCACATTTGACTGAATTTCGTACGGAGACAACTGAGCGTTTTGAACAGTTGGCGACTAAAAAAGACTTGGAGTTTTTTGATTTCAAAATCATTCAACATGAACGTGAGATTTTCAATCTGACGCATCAGTCTTAAAGTCATTCTTTAAAATTAAATAAAGTATTCTGTGGGAAATTTGAAGTCGACTCAACAGACTTCTTTTTTTTTTGCGTTTTTTTAGTGATTAATGTGCCTGTCAGGGGAGTTATGCTGCATTTTTGGTGTTTATGCGTATATATTGGGATTTATGCATCATTTATTGTGTTTATGCGTTTTTGGAGGGATATATGCGTTTTTCACAGTGTTTATGCGTTTATTGGCACATTTATGCATATTTCGACTACCAAAATAGCAAATCCTTCTTTCGAGGTTTGAGTAGAATGAAAATTCCGTTGCGAAATGTTTCGTAAACACGTATATTTAGAGTATCGAAGCATCTTAGAGCGGAAAGTTGGAAATGCAGATGATACGCGTCGGTGAGTGGAAACATAAATTCTTTTCTTTTAATCGAAATGTAAGACTTTTTATAATTGGAAACGCGCTTCTCCAAGTAGGGATGGGTGTTTTCATGGTCATGTACAATTTATACATACGGGAGTTAGGGATGCCGGAAACGGTGAATGGAAAGGTGATTTCCATGACTGCGATGGCATCTGCAATCATGCTTGTACCCGCAGGATTTTTAAGTGATAAATTTGGGCGGAAATGGATGATTGTTGGCGGAGCACTACTTGCGGTGACGACGTTATTCTATCGGGGAATTGCAGTTTCAGAAACTCCAATAATCACTGCTGCATTTTTAACGGGGTTATTCATGGCATTCGTCCAAGTGTCGGGAATCCCGTTTCTTGCGGAAAACTCTTCCCCTACGGAGAGAGTTAAACTTTTCAGTGTCAACTTTGCAATCATCACGATTGCGAACGTCATTGGTAGTTTATCCGGTGGAATTATTGCGGATGTGTTGGAAACCGTATTGAAGATCAGTGCGGCTGAAGCAATCCGATATGCATTGATGGTTGGAGCATCGATTTACACATTGGGATTAATCCCGTTATTCAAACTGCAAGAAAAGCCCGCGAAGAGAAAAAGGCGAAACCGCAACCAACCTCTCAGGAAGCCCCTGCATTGGATGATAGTTTCAAGCGAAATTTAATTGTCATTTTCCATTTTTCCTTTGCAAGCTTATTGATAGGCTTTGGTTCGGGTTTAGTAGTTCCCTATTTGAACTTGTATTTCGCGAATCGCTTTGACGCGACAAATTCTTATATTGGTTTTGTTCTTTCGTTAGGTTCTGCGATGACGGCAGTGGCGGCAATGATCGGCCCAGCACTTTCAAGGAAAGTCGGCAAGGTGAAGGCGTTAATTTTATTCCAAGTCCTATCAATCCCTTTCCTATTATTGACGGCATACACGACATCATTATGGTTGGCTTCGCTCGGATTCCTTCTTAGACAGGCGCTTATGAATGCGGGCAATCCGATACAAAGTGCGGTTGCGATGGAAGTTGTGTCGGATAAGTACAAAGGGCTTGCCAATTCCATGAACCAGATGGTTTTTTCCCTTGGATGGGCAATTATGGGAACGGTCGCGACAGGACTTGTCGTCACTCACGGGAATTATTGGGGATATGCATATGCATTCACGATAACTGCTGGACTTTATATCATTTCATCTACTTATTATTATTTTATTTTTGGAAGAAGGAAATTGGCAGGAGAATAAAACAAAAGCGGAGGGGTGCGTTTACAGCCACCCTCCGCTTTTCTTTATTGTCCAGCTCCGGGTGGCAGATACTCGGGTCATAAGTCAGCTCCCCTACATGGCGAAGAGCGCCATTTCGTGGATCTGCCTTACGCCTGTCGCATCTAACCGCCACCCTCCGCTATTCTTTATTCGCCTCTTTGATACTGCGTTTCCTTCCAAGCATTTTGCTCGTCTGGCACTCTGCTTTTATCCTCGAAGACGTTTTCGGTTTTCTGATTTTGGATTTTCAATTGTTCCTTTTCTTTGTACAATTGCTCAGGGGTCTTTTCGTTATCCTTCGCCATATACGTCGCCTCCTTATCGAGGGATAGTATGGTCGGAAAATTTTCCTTCATTCATACACATGGAATGTCATCAGTTCGTGAATCATTTTTTTGACCTTTTCTTCGTCAGAAGGTGTTTCACCATCCCAATTGATGGTACCGTGAGGCATGTAATCTCCGGAGTATCGTTGATTTTGATAGAAGAATGAAAATGTCCAGCCAGGTAAATTAACTCCTGCGAACATTGGTTTATAGCTGAAATGCTGTAGCATCAAATCTCTCCTTTCATAGATGCGCGCCCATCCGCATAAAGTTAAACAAAAGATACGAAAGGGTGCTGACGTGTTTGTCGATAAATTAAAACAAGCGATTGAGGATGAATACAAGGACTATTATTTCTATAAGTCGATGTATGAGAAAACCGATGATGCGCTTTGGCGGGATTTCATCCAGCATGCGTATGAGGATGAAAAAAGTCATTATGAAATGTTGCAGCAAGTCTATTATATGATGACCGGGACGTTTGTACAAAATCCAAAGAAACCGATTCCTTGTTACAATTTTAAAGAATGTGCTAAGCAGGCGCTTGTTGATGCGTTGGATTCGGTAGAGACATATAAGGAGTTGTTGTTGATGGTTCCGTTTCAGCAGGCATATAATCCAATTTTCATTGCGATGCATGATGAGATGGAGCATGCGATTCGGATGTCGACGATTTATAATTCATTGAAGTGATTGAAGACAAGAGACCATCTTTTTGATGTTCCCGTGTTTTTTTGTGTATAAAAACCGTTGATTTGCGCTGCAGGCGGACGCTTTCCAATCGAACCACGAAGAGTTCATTTGCCTTAATTTCTGCGCCTTTTGCAGAAATTAAGGCAGGGGCTAACTACTTCCCGCTCCCTCGGAGTCGCCACCTTTCGCTTCAATCAACTATAAATCCCAATTCATCACAGAATAACTGTTTAAAATATTGTGCAGCCTCTAACATTCTTGGCCCATACCAGAACATTTCGCCGTCTACGAGGATTGGTTTGGTATTGGGCATTATTGCTGTGAACTCGTTTAAATGCTTTTCTTTAAATGGGAAGGGCTCTGATGCTAAGAATACGTAATCGAGATTCGCTTTTTGGAAAACTTCTGCTGTAACGGCGGATATCTTCCGTCGGCTTCTGTAAAAGGGTTGGTGAATCCCATCTTATTAAGAAGCGAGTTGATGTATGTATCCTTCCCGACTACCATATATGGTTTCCGCCATATGACATAGGCGATGCGTTTTCCGAGCGCTTTTGGCAATGAATCGAATTCTTGCTGAATGGTGCTGACTAATTTGACAGCTGCTTCTTTCTGATCTGTCAAATCACCCATGTCTTCTATCATCTGGAAAGCTTCATCCACAGACTGCACTTCTGCTACATAGACAGGGATATGCTTCTCTAACTCTTCCACGATTTCTTTTGTATTCTCTTCTTTTTCAACGATGATTAAATCGGGTTTTACGTCTATGATTGCCTCAAGCTTAATGTCTTTTGTGCCCGCAACGGCAGGGATACGTTCAACGATTCCCTTCGGATGAATGCAAAAACGAGTCCTGCCGACGATTTTCTCTTCCAATCCAAGTGAAAGAAGCGTATCCGTAATGCCTGGACATAAAGAGACAATCCGTTTTGGCGGATAGTGATACGTGACGCTTCGACCGACCCGATCGACTACTGTTTTATTCAAAGTTGAATCACTTCCCTTCATTAAAAAACTTTCCTACTTCCTTCGCTACAGTTTCAGGAGATTTTAAGGATAACGGCTCGCCCTGTAAAAAGTTGAACACGTTCATATCGCTCGTTTCAAGCATCCCGATTGTCATGCGTGGAACGAGACGGAAATGGACTTGTTCTGCAGCGTGCTTTTTCACGGGGATATGCATGACTGCATTAAAGCTTTCCACTCCCTGTTCTTTGAAATAAAGGAAGAAACGAAGCATGCTTTTTGCAAGATCCTCGTAATTCCCACTACCAAGTTCATCGAAAGAAGCGGCCTCGAAAATCCCGATGAAATCATAATGACTTTTCGGAGCATAGGCATGTAGCCAACTAATCGAGCCAACGTGCCCAATCCAACGTTCTCCAAGATTACGTTCTTCAGAGACAAGGGAAGTTAAGTAATTTTCTCCCTCTTTTCATAGAAGGAATGGCTATTCGTCGTGATGGCCGACTGATAATTCGTCGGCTGTTCCGACGCCAACACTTGGATATGCGGATGCAAAATACTTCCTCCTGAAGGCGGCAAGTAGTTCCAATTGATGGAGACATATTCTGTTTGATTGTCAAACTCCAATACCTTTTCAATATACTGATGGGCGGCTTTAAATGAATCCGCAATGAGTTCCTCCGTAAATTCTTCAGGCTTCACATAATGTTGATTGGACATTCTGACGACCGCATTATGCTTGCTGTACGGAAATAGATTCGGGAATACAATCGCTTCCCTGGCGATAAACCGCCCACCTTCGACCAATTCATCGGGAAAACGTGGAGTGATTTTCGAGACGTTTTCGGCACAGAAAGGGCATTTAACTCCTTCCGTCTCTTTCGCAAGCTGAGAATAATCCTTCGGGATGAACGGTGCACCTGGGTCGAAAATAATCCGTGAAGTTTCCCCAGTCAATGGGTCGAAACGAATTTCTGTCTTTCGGTCAATCAACTTCTCGTCTTGCATCGGGTCATGGAATGTAAAGAACTCCTCATGTTTTCGAAATGAAATTGGCATGGTCTTGCTCCCCCTCAAAATAGTCTTTCTCTCATTCTATCGTTAACTTACAGAAAAGTCAGCCGGATGAGTCGCTACATTTTGTTCAACTATGGTAAAATAGATTATAGAATAATTTGTCTACTTAAAGAATACGAGATAGGGGAAAAGTGAATATGTTTAAATCAGCGACACTATACACGAATAATGTAAAAGCGTTAAGACGGTTTTACGGCAATGTGCTGGAATTGGATATTACAGAATCTGCACCAGAACAGTTCACAGTCAGGATCGGGGAATCCCTTCTGACGTTCAAACATACAGACCAACCTGCATTCTACCACTTTGCAATCAATATTCCTGGTAACCAATTTTCGATGATGAAGTATTGGATAACAGACCGCGTCACATTGAATCGGAAGAGAGGGGCGGGATGAAGTGTACTTCCCAAGCTTCGATGCGGATTCAATGTATTTCGAAGATCCTACGGGGAATATCGTTGAATTGATAGGTAGGCGAAAACGCGACTTATTCGGTGACCTGACAAAAGAGTCATTCCTTAATATTAGTGAAATTAGCATCACAACCCCCCATGTCGTTGAGGTGGGTGAACAGTTGCAAGACCTTGGGATTCCATTACGAAGTGGAACGGAAGTAGACCCTCATGAACTGAATTTCCTTGGTCGGGGTGACAAATTGATTGTACTTGTCCCACCAGGGCGCAAATGGTATTTTTCAAAAAAAACCGCAGTAACATTCCCGCTTGAAATGACATGGAATGATGTAGTTATCAAATTGGATAGTGAAGGTAAATTGGAGTTATAGAATGGTAGGGGTAAGAGGAGGGGAGTAGTAATGGAAGAAGAATATATGAATGAGAAGAAAAAGTTGGACGAGAAAAAATTAATGATGAGAGAAGCGGGCTTTGTAGTATTAGTGATCATACTTTTTCTTCAATACTTTAAATTTGCCGCTTACTTGGAGAATCAATTTTTTTTAACAGTCCATTTAAGGGCCTTCTTATCTTGATTTTGGGGATTCCTTTATGTTACTTAGCGGCAAAATATTTGGTTAAGGTGATTAAGAAAATAATATAAAGGATTGAGTTAAGTGTGTGGTGAACAAGAAGACCGTAGTAATAACGGTTGGAATAATCAGGGGGAGATTTAATGTTTCCTACATTAGAGACAGATAGGTTAATATTACGAGAATTAACAAATGAGGATGCAGAAGGTATTTTTGCTTGTTTTTCAAACGACGATGTAACACGTTTTTACGGACAAGAAACATTAAAAAGTATTGAAGAAGCTAAAAAAATCGTGGATTTCTTTTCGAAAAGCTATATTGAAAAAAGAGGTATACGTTGGGGAATTGAGCGAAAAGAAACCAAAGGTATAATTGGGACAATTGGCTTTAACAATTGGTTGTCAAAACATAAACGAGCTGAAATTGGTTACGAAATTCACCCGCATCAATGGAGAAAGGGATATACCTCAGAAGCTGTTTCTGAAGTTCTTTCTTATGGCTTTGATGCTATGGGTTTAACTCGCATAGGTGCAGTCGTATTTATTGAAAATGAAGCCTCGAATAAATTACTAAAAAAAGTAGGTTTTCAAAAAGAGGGAGTTTTAAGAAATTATATGTACCAAGATGGAAAATCATATGATACAAATGTTTATTCCCTTATAAAAGAATAGTATTAAACAATCGGGCGCAAACGGCATAGTGACGGTGCCAGTTTTGCATATCGTGCTTGGTGTTAGGTTCTTGTTGAATTTTGAGTTATTTGAGAACCTAACATTATAGTGCAACTTTAGTGGAAAGGGGTTTATAGGTGATAAAAGAACGTAATCGTTTATATTTCATCGATAATATAAAAATAGCTTTAATTATGCTCGTAGTAGCCCACCACGCAGGACAAGCCTATGGACCTGGCGGTTGGTGGTACTATTTGGATGATGAATCTATTAACTGGTTGGGCAAATTCTTCTCTGTTAATGCAGCATTTTTTATGAGTATGTTTTTCTTATTATCCGCCTACTTTCTCCCGCCATCAATCGCGAGGAAAGGACCGAAACTGTTTTTAAAAGAACGGTTTATAAGAATTGGTATTCCATTACTATTAGGGTTTCTTGTAATGATTCCTATTCTAATGTATTTATATTACATTAATTTCAGAGATTATGGACCCATTTCATTTTTTTCTTACTATCTAAACATTTTTTTTGGACTTGGTAATCAACCTGCGAATTGGACTGGACCATCATGGCCAGATATGCAATTTGGCCATTTATGGTTTTTGCAGCATTTACTTGTGTATGCGGTTGTGTATTCAGTATGGACGATCTTTACATCTAAGAAATCCACACATATATCGGATGGGGAAATTAAGGTTTCTCAGATCTTGACTCTATGGTTGTCGTTAGTTTAGCGACTTTCATTACAAGGATATGGTTTCCTATTGATCATTGGACAGCTTTCTTAGGATTTATTCAAACTGAATTTGCACATGTACCACAGTATGCGAGCTTCTTTTTTTTAGGCATAATGGCTTATCGTCGTAAATGGTTTTTAACGTTGAGTGCAAAAGCGGGATATATGTGGCTTGCTATTGGTCTATTACTAGTTGCCCTTTTGTATTTTGGAGGGAATTCAGTCTATCCTTTTCTTTTAAAAGGTGGACCATACTTCGGTTCGTTGACCCGATCATTTATCGAGACGTTATTGTGTATTTCGCTTGTAATCGGTCTACTAATTTTATTTAGAGAAAAAATTAACGGCACTAGTCGTTGGTCAAGGACGTTATCAAACAATGTATTTGTTGTTTATTTCATCCATGTCCCAGTAGTAGTCTTCCTTCAATATTCGTTGAATGACCTACCACTCCCGGTATGGACGAAATTTCTTATAACGACATTTTTAGGGATCATTCTAAGTTTCTTGATAAGTCATTTTGTATGGCGAAAGATTCCATACCTTAAAAATATGATGTAAAAGGAAAAAGCCGGCATAATGCTGGCTTTGCTTGGTACCAGGTTCCGGTTGGATTTTTCATAAACGTTTCTATAACTAAATGTATTAAGGAAATTAGATTTTCTTATTCCATAATCGAACAGTAAGCCTATGAGGGCTTGGTCAAGAATAATTGGAAAAAAGGTTTGGTGTTAAACATGTTTTTTGTTCAAATGTCCGGCTTTCCTGGCTGGGAAAGTCCACACTATCCCGACAAATTGCTAAGAGAACCGGTGCGGTCATAATAGACCATGACATTGTAAAATCTGCTTTATTAAATTCAATAGACGATAGTTCAATTGATGCAAAATTCGCTGGTAAGATATCTTATAATATTGATTGGTCTTTAATTGAATTTTATTTATCTCAAGGACAGAATGTAGTATTTGATAGTCCCTGCTTTTATCAAGAAATGGTTGATAAAGGGTTGGAATTGTCTAAAAAGTATAATGTGAAATACAAATACGTTGAGTGCTACCTTAACGATTTCGATGAGGTTAATAATAGATTAAAAAACCGAGTAAGAATGGTAAGTCAAATAAGTGGGATAAATTCTGAAGAGGATTTTATATACACTTTAGAAAATAGCAAAAAACCTACAGGATGTAAGTGCCTAATAGTAGATACTGGCAAACCCTTAGAGAGCTATATTGATAAGGTAATAAATTACATAAATGAAGCGAAATAGACATTGTTCAGCTAAATGGCTTGATTGCCGATCTAAAGCGTTCAAAAAAAAAGCACAGTGCCGAGCAATCGTAAAGGGGGAAATATGGGGATTTTAAAGGGGAAAATAGCAATTGTAACTGGAGCAAGTCGTTCCCAGGGTATTGGCTCTGCAATTTGTTTGAGGCTTGCAGAAGCGGGCGCCGATATTTTTTTTACACATTGGAGCAATTATGATGAAAACGAAGGTGTTGGAGTAGATGAAGGTTATCCAACAGTTTTAAGTAACCAGATAAAAAACATGGGAGTACGTTGCCATCATATGGAGATTGATTTGTCTAAGTTAGATGCACCAACAAACATTTTGAATCGTACTGAAGAAACTCTTGGCGTTGCAAGTGTGTTAGTAAATAATGCAACCTATGAAAAGTTAGTTGACTTCCGTACCTTAACCGCGGAAGTGCTTGATAGACATTATCAAATAAACAACAGTGGACCCATTTTGCTGAGCACAGAATTTGCTAAAAGGTTTGAAAAAGCCTTCCCAGGAAAAAGTGGTGGAAGAATCATTAACCTGGTCTCAAAAGGACCAGATCCCAACAATTTAGCCTATATTGCTTCGAAAGGTATGATCATTGCACTTACTGAACCACTATCAGTTGGACTTGCTCCTATTGGTATTACTGTAAATTCAGTTGACCCAGGACCGACTGATTCGGGTTGGATGGATAAATCAACAAAAGCGTCTTTATCACAACTTTTTCCTACAGGAAATGTTGGAACGCCGGATGATGCTGCAAGGTTAGTAAAATTTTTAGCGAGTGATGAATCTGCATGGATTACTGGTCAAGTTATCAAATCCGAAGGTGGATTTTTAGGCAGATAGAATACGGCAAACGGACGAATAGGCTTTCCTTTTGGAGCTTTGAATCGTCTTGAAATAAAATAAGCGCACCTTACACCGGCCCTCAGGGTTCGTGTGAGGTGTATTTTTGTTGAACATAACAAAATAGTCGGTGTGAAGAGTATGAAATGAATAGTTTGCTGAATAGTCCCTTCGTTGAAACAAAATGTTGTTTCACTCCGTCTAACTCTTATAAAGCTAAGAAGGAGAGGATAGGTTTGAAGAAATTAAGTATAATGGTGAGCATTCTTTTCTTGGCTGCTTGTTCAGCGGAAACAATAACGGATGAAAGAGCAAAACCAGAAGCGAACGTCGTGAAAGTTTCCGAGAAAGCAGTTCAACCTGTAGAGGCAGAAGAACAGGAGTATATCAAAATTTCAAAAGATAATGCTCCAAAACTTTGGAGTGATGCTGATGTTCAACTATGGAAGTATGTGATGGACTTCTCCCTTTCTGAAGAATTGGGTTATAAGCAAGAAATTACAAATTGGAGAAAAGTAGAGGATGAATTTGATAAATCGCTCTCATCACCTAATCAAACTTGGGAAAATCCAGGAAAACTATTGTTAGCATTCATGACTGATGTAGAAGTTAGCAATTACTTAGGTCAAGAAATTTGGGAGGTCAATACACGAATCGAATTTCTGGATGAGAATAATGCATTAGGCTATATCATGAGTTATGGCTTTTTTGATGATTCAACTGCTGGCTATGATACCAAATTAAAGATGAAAAAAGAGAATGGATATTGGTATATAGAATCTGCTGAAGAACGAGACCATTGTTCAAGGGGTATCGGTGAAAAAAGTGGGTTTTGTCTATAAATTCCACTAAGTTCAATATGGGGATGTGTGAAATGGAAAGGAAGTATAGTAAGTACTCCGTAATTTTAGTTGTCGTTGGGATCTTTGTTGCGTATATGATTTTTCCGCCTTTCAATATAACATTTGGAAAGTGGTCTATGGTAGCCATACCGATTGGTTTTGCCATCTACTTAACAGGTGTAATACTTGGGATAAACGCCTTTTTAAAGAAGGAACAGGGGTTTCTAAAATATATCTCAATAATTTCTATTGCATTGGGCGTTTTATATGTTTTATTCCTTTTTACTATATTTGGAGGCGAAATTTAGATTGGGAGAAAGGGGAACTCACGATTAAAAAACAATCCATAGTACTTGTAACGATTTTTGTCCTTATTGTTTCAGGTTGTGGCTCACCCCATCAGACAAACAATAATAGACTTTAAAGTTGTCGATTAGTGGGATTAATTGTACTCCCTGGTGGCCTAACAAAAAACACCATTTCTCGAATAAGAGATTGGCGTTTATTGGTAACAGGTTGATTGATGGAGCAAAAGCCTATGTTTGTGGAAAAAGGTTTAAAATAATTAATTCCACTTCTTTCCAATTTTATGACTCAGTAAAAATAACGGTATAAAGATGATCATAACAGCTATTGCACCAAGGATCGAATTCAAGGATAACATATCCGTGTTATAGAAACGGTAGAAGAATAAACTATAATAAGGAATGATCAATAATAGTGATGTCAAGAGTCCTGGAGTGTAGCACCGTAAGTACAAAGCCTGTAATGGGTGGGTGAAGATGTTTAAAGCAAAAAATAAGTTTACCCCCAAAAACAAATAATAATGTTGTGTCACTACAGCTATCAATATCAATATAGATGCAAAAATAGAAAACACGAAAACTATGACAGCAAACTGTACAGACGTAATATCGTTATAGTGATTAAGTTCTTTTTGCATAGACGAAGGAATTTTATCACGAACACGAGGATATGTTTTTTTGATCCATTTTTCAACCATAATAATTTCTTCCAAGTTATGAAGCATAAATATGATTAAGAAAGATATAATCCATACATTAATATCCACTCTTTCTCCCCCATTTTAGGGCTAAATTATGTCAATTGCGATAGACATATACCCCTTCCACTTTTGCTCCCTGCCCCTTCTTAATGATTTTTCACTTTTTTTGTCCGTATTTATTCCAATAAACTATCTCGATTATATTAGATTATGAATATTCGGTGATTAAATTCTGGTGCAAACGAATACGCGGAAAGCGTCAGTATCAAAGAGGAAATTTTTATTAGTTACAAAGGGATTGAATAGAAAAACTACATGTAAAGATTGATTTTTTAATGCTAAGTGGTGATAAACCTCGTCTAAGCGGTGATAACCGTCCTTTAAGTGGTGATAAACATGCTCTAAGTGGTGATAAAGTGTGCTTAAGCGGTGATAACCATTTTCCTGATTGAAAATCGGGCAACTTTTATTGGGTTTATACTTTTAATGGAGGAAGTATATGAAAAAACTCACTTTAGTAACATCGATTATTTTATTTGGGTTACTCGTTGTATTTCTTGGTTTCATTTACATTAGTAATCCTATTGTTATGAACGGAAGTTATTCAACTTATGAAGATATGAGCGGAGAAAAAGATATTGTAATTCATTTTTACAACGAAGGAATTAGTAGGGTACTGTTGAAAGAAGTATTAATAAATAAACGAGTTAACAGTAAGGTGGAATTAGGGGTAAGCTATGACACTTTGCAAATTGTTCAAAGTGGGACGGATAACAACCTAATCGTGTTTGGTGAATTAGATAAAGAATACGTAGATCCCAAGATAACGAGCGAAGAAATATTAGGTATTATCAATAAAAAAGAAATGACCCCTATACACTATGGTATTAGAATTAAGGACTATGAAGAACCAATTGAATCCATCACTATTAAGTACAAGTATTTAGGATTCCCTGTTACCAAAGAGATAAAATTAAATATAGGACAATGAAAAACGCTCACGGAGAGCGTTTTATATCAGTATGCCAACTCCACTTGTAGATCCATTTCAATTTTACTCATACTAAAGAACGTGTTCAGTCTTTTTGTAATGGATTCAACCAATTCCTCTGCCATTTCATTGGGAATCGGCTTTTGATAAATCATCGTTAATCCGATAAAATAATCCTCAATCGGATTAAAAGCCGTCCCCTCTCCGCCTTCCCCTTTGCTGATGACTACTATGTAACCAGCGAAAGCTAACGTGTTCAGAATACCCGTATGTAGAATGTCTTTCTCCCGCTCACTCAATCCTGAACGGTCTTGAATCTTAATGTGAATGCCTTGTTTCAATTCTCCAACTCCCTTTTGTTCAACTCTTCGTAAGTTTACAATAGTTGATACTTAAAGTACATAATTTTACCAATTTTTCATCAGTTGGTGATTATTCTGCCATAGAATCAGATGCAAAAATAGTAGAAGTGGAGGCAGCCGTTTTTACATTATGAATTCATGAAACTAATCACTCTTTAACGTATGAATATTAAGGTGATTTTTGGAAGGATATTTGTTCTACAGCTACAATTATAAAGGGGAATACAGGGATTTTAAGCACATTTGTAATTTTGGATGAAATAAAAGTACAAGAAGAATATTATGAACCTGAATTGCAAGTGATTTCTAATTTAGTTTTACAATTAAATAAAAGAAAAACACAAAAAGGGCAGTGGAGGTGTTGGAGGGAATGGAGTTCAAGCTTGGTGGCGGTGCTATTGTACTACCTTCACTACACACTACGATTATAGCAATTATAATTATTATTTTATTAATAAGATGGAGTAAACAGCTAAAAACACGCCGTTTTACTATTTTCTTTTACTTTTTGATTAGCACGTACATCGCTCCTATTTATTCTCAAAATACAAAAGATGGTGTTTTTGAGTTGTGGCTTCCTGTAGGATTTATTTTTATTATGGCTTATCTGTATGGCAGCAAAAAATATCATCCATCAAAAATAAAAGCAAGTATTTTAGGACTTTGCATAGCAATATATCAGTTGATACTTCAATATTTTTGGTAATGAAACACTACAAAGGAAAACACCAATTCAAGGGGGAGTGTTAAAATGAAGAAGTATATAATTTTAGCGGTTTTTTTATCCGCTATAGTTTTAAGTGGCTGTAATAAAACGAATAAGGAATTATCTGGAGATGTTCCCCCAGAAGTCATTATAGAGATTGACGGTGAAACATATGTAACGATACTGGGCTCATATTGTTGGGGTCCGGATTCTAGTGGAACGGCAATATGTGCTGATACTGCTGGCCCAGTAGAACTGCTTGAAGATAAAGAACCAATACAAGTACAAGTTGGCGAGAAAGTTACAGTGATAATGGATTACAAACCAAAGCCTAACGAAATTCATCTTTCACAGATAATGAATGATAAGAGAACGGAAATTGAGTTGAATAATAATCAATTTATGGCTCCAGACGAAAAAGGTACTTATTTTTATGCTTATAGTGTCTGGTGGATGGATGAAGAAGATGAGAATTTATCTCACGGTGATGCATTCTATGCGTTCGTATTGGAAGTTAAATAATCAGCAGTTGCAAAGGAGGAGAGGAAGATTAATTTAGAGTTGGTAAATAGTTCAGTTAACATTGGAGATATAGCATTCACTCTGTTTTCAATTGGATTTATAGTACTGATTATCTTCGTGGTTGTGCTATTGCTCAGAACTATTAATAAGCGGAAACATCAACTCGATAGAATTGAAAAGAAGATTGATAAGCTAAATAATTAAACAAAAAGCAGTAACGGGTAAGTGGATCATACATTAATTATCGCGCTCATTTCTTGAAAAAGAATTTGGACAAAAGGCCGGGATTCTGCCATAAAGAAAAGCAAAAAAGAGCCACGATGCTGCTCTTTTTTGCTTTTCTTTATGTTGGAACTGAGAAATTAAAATTTTAAGGGGTCAAACTTGCGTCGGCATCCGTCTAATGTATGAAAGGAGTTGTAGTTCGAATTGGAAATCAATAAGCAAAATCTTTCAAATGCAGACGAAACAAGTCAAGTTGTCGATCCTGATGAAATACTTTTGAATTATTTAATGAAAGAATACGCCACCAAACTTAAAAGAATTGCCTATCTTTATACGAATGACCATTCAGAATGTGAAGATATCATTCAGGAAGTCTTTATCAGTTGCTATCGGAACTTGTCCAAGTTTAGAAACGAGTCGAATTACGAAACTTGGTTAACCCGAATCACCATCAATAAATGTAAAGACCACCAACGGCTTTGGAGCATAAGAAACCTTATTTACATGCCATTGAAACAACTTGTAAAGACAGAAGGTTCAGCAGAAGAACAATATATACATAGCGAGAATTCGAAAGAAATATTAAAACAGATTTCGTTGCTTTCTCACAAGTTTAAAGAAGTGTTGATTTTGTATTACTTCAATGAGATGACGATGCAGGAAATAAGTGAAACACTTGGCATTAATCACAATACGGTAAAATCGGTTGTTACGGGGCAAAAATGCACTTCTGAAAAATTTGGAAGGGAGCAATTATAATGGAACGCTTTGAAAAGGAAATAAAAAAAGAAGTGGATGATTTCCTAAAAAGAAATATCCGGTTTACACATGAAGAGGGCGAACGAATACGGGATCGAATCGCACCAAAAGAGAAAAGGGCCATAAGATTCAACCCTGTGTATTGGACTGTATTGGCAGCAGCGGCAAGTTTATTCATCTTTATTAGTATTTCCTTCATCAATAACCCGAATGGGATTTCCATAGGGAATACCACCCTATTAGGCTTTATGAACGGTGAAGATCAGCATAACAGCTTATATAAAGGAAAATATTTAAAGATTGGGGTTATAG
The DNA here is from genome assembly GCF_030067815.1 of Sporosarcina thermotolerans. Lineage (GTDB taxonomy): Bacteria > Bacillota > Bacilli > Bacillales_A > Planococcaceae > Sporosarcina > Sporosarcina thermotolerans. The sequence continues at coordinate 1,358,725 of NZ_CP125968.1, forward strand.
GAGCCATACCAGAGGTCAACGAAAAACAAATCGCTTTCCAGGAAATTAGTTTTGACCAATTTACGATAGAAGAAGTGAGGAATTTTGATGCGGTTTTTGTGATGAAGGAAAGTTTATCAACTGCTGCTGAAAAGCAGTATACCAAAATTTTCACAGACTCCCATATCCCTTTTTTCTTCATTGATTCAAACAAAGGTGCTTATCCATTTATCGATGAGAATTTAGAATATGAGGAAGCTGCTGAGATTCCTAATCATAATTACTTTGCTACCGGATACCTATTGACTATCGACGGAGAGGAAATGACATGGACGTACGAGCCAAGTAATGAAAACAATAAAGTTTCGTTTTCAGCTATCTTTAAAACCATCGAGTATGTTACGCGTATAACGTTTAATGGAAATGAAGATATCACGGATGAAGATTTAACCATTTCCATAGGGGCGGATGCGATTATCTTCTATGGCGAAGGTGCACATTGGAATGTAAGGTATATTTACAATCCGGAAATGTATGATGAAAAAAAGGTAAATTGGGTTGAAATTGAATTGCAAGATTCAGAACTGTCACTGGAAGACTTAAATAATATTGACATTGAGTTTGAAGGTAGAGATGGGGTAATTACAGGAAATGTGGGAGGTATGGTAACAAAAATTAAAGATAACGTCATTTCATTTTTAGTTGGTACCGTTAATAATGAAACATATAAAGAGGATAAATATAAAATCAAGATAAAATTCAATGATCAACAAGATGTCATAAGGTTGAAGTTCCTGTCTAAAGGATCTAACAATAATGAATATGAAAAAGAAGATATCACGTCTATGGATGACTCTAAAATAAGCGATGGAAACGATTTAACCCTTGTTTTAGAGCAATCCGGCAGGGAAGATATTCACCTAAAAATTGAAAAGCTTCCTGTTTTACTGTCCTATTTAACTCAAAGTGACAATCTGGAATTAGAAATGAGCAGATTGCAGAGTACCTTTATTCTTACACATCAAGACAAGGATTACTTTCTCGTGAGTTTCAATTGTGGTGTGAAGCTTTGCGATCAACTATTGGTAGAGCATAGTAGTAAAGATGAAGTTCAATCAATTGTGGTATCAGAATCGAGCCTCCTTCAAGATGTAAAACTACAAGAGGACCATTTGGCGCTCCTATTTGGGAGGAACGAGGGGGTTGCAGTCGTAAGAAATCAAGTTGCACTATTGAACGTAAAGGAGTTCATAAAAGTCTCGCCACCACCGCAACTCGAAGTATTGGAATCCTTTGAATACCCAATCGCACGGATTGAGTGGAAGAATAATGCTTTAAAGGCTGCAATCGCCGATTTAGAGGAACCAACATTTGAAAATATTGTGGAATGGAATAAAAATAATGGAGAGCCAATTCAAGAGTTGCTGTGGGAATTCAAATAGAAGCCTAACAGGTGAAAACGAACAGATCATTGTGTCTGTACGTTCTCACCTGTTTTTAATTTGCCAAAGTGCCGGATTTTTCTATTTACAAAAACAAGTAATATAGATACTATTATGTCATACGATATATCGTGATACGTAATAGCTTCAGAAAGGAGGGCAAGATGTGACATATACAGGAGGACCGATGACTGAAGCGATGTACTATGTACTTCTTGCATTATTGAATCCTAACCATGGTTATCAATTAATGCATTCAATTAGTGAAGTTTCTGACGGGAGAATAAAAATGGGGCCGGAACACTATATGGCGTGCTTTCGCGCATGCAAAAAGACGGTCTGATTTCTTTGGCGGAAGAGGATGGAAGAAGAAAAACGTATGAGATTACACAAGAAGGAAAAGTTGCCTTACGGGTGGAGTTCAATCGTCTAAAGTCTCAAATCGCGGACGGAAAAATGATAGAAGAAGGTGAGTATGAAAATGGGTAAGTCGGTTTACAAAGTTCGACCAAATGATTATTGGCGGATCGGAGAGCATGAAAACTGGTTTGAAGAGATGGCTGCAGCAGGTCTTCATTTAAAAAAGTTGGGGAGAATGTTCATTTCTTTCAAAAAAGGTGAACCGAAACAAATGAAATATCGGATTGACATCTCAATCGACCGGAAAATTTCTGATGATCAGTTGGAAATGTATGCTGAAAGTGGATGGGATTATGTAACGCGGGATAAATTCTTTTACGTTTTTTCTTCACCAGTAGAGGTAAACGCACCAGAACTACATACAGATTCCGCGGAACAATCATATACGATAGAGAAACTGGACAACAAATTAGCGGGCAATGCCTTTTTCACGGGTGTGGCAACAATCCTTATGATTGGAATGCTGAGTGCGATTTGGTTTTTGGAAGGAACACCGATTTATGTTCTTATAGAAGGTTGGGCAATTCAACAAACCATTCTCGCAGCTTTCATCGGATATACAGCTTACACTTCTCTTCGGGCATCTTTCTCCATTCGTACATTACGAAAGAATCTCATGGAAGGAAAGCCGATTAACCGTCATGCAACTTGGAAAAGTAGCGATCGCCTGCGTTCTGCTTTCGTTGTAGTTTTTACAATTATTATCGGATTAAGCGCGGTGATCCCCATTGTTCAACTCGTTAAAAATACGACTGAAACATTGCCTGAAGAGAATATTGACTTGCCTATTGTCAGGTTGGCGGACATTGAACGAAATCCAGATTTAATTCGTGACGAGTTAGGATACATGGATGATGGAGTCGACTGGGGAATCGATATACTTTTAAGTGGGGTCCATTTGCGCCAGTGCAATATGAGACAGATGAAGGCGGACTTGTCCCAGGAAAAATGTGGAGCGATGGCAGCGGACGATATTCACCAAGTGTACATACAAAGGTCTATCAGTTAACGATTCCAACGATGGCAGACAGTCTCATCGCTGACTTGGTGAAGTGGTATCAATTTGATGAAAATAAAGAGGATTACGTGGAGATGAACCATCCTAATCTTGATCGGCTAATTGTCTATGAAGAAGCGGATATGAAGAAAATCTTTGCTTCCAAAGGAAAAGGAGTCATCTTCGTCCGTTATTATGGAGATGCAGATACGAATACGATTGTGGACGAAATCGAAAAGAAAATAATGCTCATTTCTGGAAGCGAAAATATTTCTGAAAATGAGGACAAATAAGGACCTTCTCAACTCGTGAAATACCTATTATAGATAGGGTTAATAGAGTTGTGCTTCCTTGTGGAAAATTTATCTCCTTAAGGAAGCACACTGTTAATGCTGTTTCATAGCGCCCATTTGCCGACGGCATACTTTTAACACTTTCAAGTTTCACCTGATTCATTTTGCATTTTTCGTATCTTGACAATTCGATTCCAAATTACCTTATCCTCAATTCGCGCAAATGAGCGGATACTTGGTGTCGTATTCACTTCCAAATATAGGTGTCCCCTCTTGATTGACCCCGAAGTCAATTCCATACTCTCTATTGGGCAAAGCGGAATGGATTACCATCGCTGCTTGGATTGCAATCTCTTCTATTTTCTTTACTATTTCCTTTTGAAGTTTGATTGGTGTATCTGATAATATTTCGGAAACGGTCACTACGTTTGCGCCCCTATGGGTATTCACAATCCCGTTTTCTGTCGTTAGGCCGGTTTGGGTGGTGCTGATTGCTCCGTACATCCGCCAATCACCCAATTGCCTTTCAGTTTTTGAACATGAACCCGAATAATAAAAGGCTGTCCATTTTGGTTGTAGCTATGGATATTTTCTTGAATAATATAGAGACCGCTTTCTCTGCCAAGCTTTATAAATGGATGAAGAAGCTGCTGAATTTCGTTAACCTTTGGAAGGGATTTTCGTATGGGTGTTCCTTGAATTGTAGTTCCATTTACGTAGTAGTTCCCATAGATACTTTTGTGAATCTTTAAAATTGCTCTGCCTTGGCCCGTCGTATCATGTTTCACGTAGACAGACTGATAGCGTTTTAAACAATAATCCAAATTGCTTTCACTGTAAAGAAGCGTTTCCGGAATATGTTTTGCGACAAATGGATATTGCTGTAATAATACATTTTGCTCCCATTTCCCCATTGCTCTCTTCATATAAACCACCTCATTTCGTAGTTTTTTTTGCTTTTTCGTTCGTCCTGATTGTCCAACCAATCTCCTTTTAGGTGGCCGCTGTTGTTTCCCTGCTCTTTTCTATTCTATGCATACGGAATAATTGTTTCTGGATATCTAGGAAAGGTTGTATGAAGAGGAGGGGGATACTTAGGCGCTTGTCTATATAAAACTCCAACCAGCCAAATGACCTCCTTTGTTCGGAGGTCATTTGTGTTTTTATCCAATTAGTTCGCAGAATAACCTATATGTTGAAGATACGTTTCCAATAAGGTTAGGAAATGCTCAATATCTTTTTTCGTTAAATCACCTATATTGGCCACCCTAAAGGAATTCAAATTGGCATGCTTTCCAGGATAGATCGTTATGCCGTTTCTGTATAAATAATCATGCATGCTATCAAAATCATATGCCTCACATGCAGGCTCGACGATTGCGGTAATAATTTTTGAATGGTGCTCGGCAGCGACAAGATGATGTAATCCAAGTTTCTTGATGCCAGCGATTAGCGTTTCCCAACATTGAGAATAGCGTTCGTATCTTTCTTTTACGCCTTCTTCTTTTACTTCTTGGATCGCTTGTTTTAACGCATACATTGTCTGAACAGGCGGGGTGAACCGCATTTGACCTGTTTGCTTGAAATGTTTATATTGCGCATATAGATTTAAGTAATAATTCGTTGGCTTTGTCTTTTTCTCTTTCTCTACTTCATCTCTTTTTGCTACAACAAAAGAGACACCTGCCATACCTTGCAAGTTTTTATTGGAACTCGCTGCTAGGTAACTGATGTTCATTTTACTCATTTCAATTGGAATCGCAGAGAACGAGCTCATGGCATCTACCATCATTGTCATCTTGTTTTCCTTACAAATTGCCCCAAGTGATTCAATATCATTTAATAAGCCTGTTGTTGTTTCATTGTGCACAACAGCAAGATAGGAGGCAGGTTGCGCTAATTTTTGAATGAATAATTGAAATTGATCGAGTTGAATCGGTTGATCTAATGGGCTTACATACTCAACCCAATCTAGTCCGTATGCTTCTGCAATTGCACACATTCGTTTTCCATATGCTCCGTTATTAATGATGATGATGACCCCGTCATTCATGACTGAACTCAAGATTGACTCCACTGCAGCAGTACCGGAACCGCCGAACAAGATGGTTGTATAGTCCTCCGTATCTGCAACGATGCTCGTAAGTTCGGAAGATATGAATCGCATAATCTCACCGAATTCCTTTTCACGGGGGCAAATATCTGGGACGATTTGTGCAAATTTAACCGTATCGGTTGTCGTGGCGGGACCGGGATTTAATAAAATGTTTCTCTTCACTTTTCGCATGCTGCTCATCCTTTTTCATTTATAAATCTTTGAAGTCGTGCTTTCACTTCACGAGGCGTAACGTTTGGGCGACCTAAGTTTTGTTTAGATCCTTTTGCAATTTTAATATAAAAAAAGAGAGACCTTTTGTCTTTTTCCATTCTTGTATTTCATTTTCGAGTTCTTCTATACTATGAATATAAATTGATTTTTCGTACCCGCAAGCGGCCGCAATGTCTACAAAGTTTACATTGTGAGAAACGGTACTTTGCCCTCCAGTTGAATCATGGGTTTGATTATCTAAAAGGATGTGTAGCATATTTTCGGGTTGATAGGCACCGTTTGTTGCTAGACTTCCCATTCGCATCAGCAATGAACCATCTCCATCCATGACAACTACATTGAGTTCTTTTCGTGTAAGAGCTAATCCCAATCCAAGTGAACTGACACACCCCATGGAACCAACCATGTACAGGTTGTTCAGGGCATCTTCCACTTCATACAGTTCTCTGCCCGTTTTACCAGTTGTGGCTAACTGCACGGTCTTCTCATCTTTGCATCGATTGATCACGTTCAACGTTTCCATTCGACTTGGTAGTTCATCTGAGGAGGTTTTTTCGATTTTAATCTTATTTTTATGGTTGGAATGTTCCTCAAGTTTCATGTTTTCCTTTTCAAATGTATCTTTTTTAACTACAAAGAAAAATGGTTGTTGTTTCTCGATCCACTCATTAGCTATTTCAAGCTGTGCCTTTGCATCGTTAAAATCACTTGATAGATACTGCCATTTGATTTGCATGAGGTCTAACAATTGAGGTGTGATTTGTCCCATTAATTCATGCTGAGGTTCATCGATCAAACCGGGTTCTCCTCGCAGACTAACAAACCCAAGCACGGGTAGTTGAAATGGAAAGGTTAAAGAGGTAAGAGGGGAAACAGCATTCGCAAGTCCCGAGTTTTGCATGAGAACAACTGATTTATGTCCTCCTAAGTACGCCCCCGAACAAATCGCGACAGCATCGCCTTCATTCGCAGCAGCAACATAGTTACACTCATTGATAGCGTAGTTAATAAGACTTTTTAAAAATGAACAGGGGACTCCACTGTAAAAGTCAAAACCAAGTTTTTTCAATTCGTTTCCAAATGCACTTGTGTTCAACAAAAAAATCACTCCGTCTCCGGTTGTGATGGGTGAGTAGCGGAAGGCAAATATTTCTTTTCCGCTATTTGAAGTTCTTCTGCATTTTGTAGTCTAAAAACTTCATCAACATTTACAATTGAATTCTCAACTTGCATAAGACTCTCGTCTTTATGGATTTGCTTTGAAATGTCCTGCATAGCCGTAATCGATGCTCGTAAGTTTTGGTTCGCCCAAATGATTGCATTCACTCCTGCTTTTACGAATTCAGAAGTTGGCGTCGAATAATATTTTGTAGGAACAATCACAACTGGATGCCTATTCTTCCACACTTTCATAAAATCTTCAATTTGGGCAAAGTCGGAATCTTTACTATGAATAAGAACCGCATCGGCTCCAGCTTGCCTATAGGCCTCCGCCCGAGCAAGGGCTTCTTCTACTCCCCAACCTGCGATAAAAGCTTCAACCCTCGCGACAACTACAAAATCATCATCCAATTGAGTGTCTTTCATCGCTTTTATTTTCCCGCAGAACTCTTCAATCGGTGCAAGGGGCTGAGCTGTTCCGTTTATAAAAGAGTTTGTTTTTGGAAATAGTTTATCTTCAATGCATACACCGGCTATATCGATTTGTTCGAGCTTCATAACTAACCTTCGGGCGTTGTTGAAATTTCCGTAGCCTGTATCCCCATCCAAGAGAATAGGAATTGTCGTTGCATCACTCATAAACCCAAGAATATCTACTACTTGCGTCCATGAAACTTCATTATTATCACGAACACCCATGGACGCCGATATCGAAAGTCCACTAGCCCAGATCCCTCTAAACCCGGCTTCCTCTACAATTTTTGCAGATAAACCGTTATGAGCCTCCATTAAGTACTCAAGTTGTGGTGAATTCAGTAAACTTTTTAATTTGGTCGTTTTCTTCATGACTATCCCCTACCTTGGGTCTGCTTTAATTTTATTTATTTACCTTTATTAACATACGTAAGAATTTTGTGAATTGGCAGGGCACAACGTCAAAAGGATTATCTTCGTGAGGTGAAAGTCATGAAGACTCTTATTATTGATAGATTATCAAGAGTAAAGTTTTAGTTTCTTCAATCTAACTGTGTGCCATGCAACCTTCTATAAATAGAATCGTCAAAATAATTGTGGAAGTTGAGGGGGGAATTATGAAGGTTCTTGTCTTAGGAGCAAGTGGTTTTCTTGGTGGTCATGTTTATCATAATCTATTAAAAGATAATCGATTCAAGGAGATATTGGGGACAAGCAAATCATCAGAAATAGAAAGTTTATACAATATTGATATTAATGATGAGAAAAAGTTTGGTGAAATTTACAGGAATTATAACCCTGATTTTGTCATTTGGACTGTGATGGGTACTGTTAACGAAGAGACATTAATACATACGGGTTTAAAACAACTGTTAAATATGATGGATCAACATACAAAGTTGATTTACGTTTCGACGGATGGAATATTTTCAAGTGGGGAAGGTTGTTTTGATGAATGTGCTGCACCTTCTTATCTTGATACCCAAAACCCACTATCAAGCTATACAAATGCTAAATTAGACGGTGAAAAAATGATTCAGAAAGAACATCAAAATTATATTGTTGTTCGAACTGGTCCATTGTACGGTCAAGATAGTAAGGGGAATTGGGATTCAAGGGTATTGGCTTTACAATCCGCTTTGTTAGCCAATAAACCTTATAAAAGAGCTGATAATCTTTTTAAAACATTTGTTTATGTTGAAGACCTTGCAAATGCGATAATTGAACTGTTGTCTATTGACTACACGGGATTTTTGCATGTTGGTCCAAAAACAAAAGAAAGCTATTATACCTTTTCTTTAAGGATGGCTGAAAAATTAAAATTGGATAATACGTTACTTGAACCAGATAGAATTCCAATAAAAGAAGCTAAGAAAAGGGGAGTTTCTTTAGATACTTCTTTAAACACTGTAAAATGCAGTACTTTGTTAAAAACAAAGTTTAGAGAAGTATAATTATTTTCATGACTGCTAACAAAAGACTTTCTGAAAATGGGGGCAAATAAAGTGGGGAAAAACAATTTTATGCGTATCATCTTGTAACAAGAAATAAAATGTACCTTGGACAGATCATCCATTTCGATGATAATCAAAAAAACACCTTATACCGCTTCTTCTTTGAAAAGGAGATAGTGAATTCCAGAGGTGAAGATTATGTACACATCCTTCATAGCCACTACACACGTGAGGGTCTGAATCTAACAAAAGAAGATGCAGATGTTGCCATTATGTCTATAGGGCAAACGAGTAGAGCTATTCGGGAAGTGATAGTGGAAATGGTACGGCTTGAGGAATTCCCTGAATATCCATCACGGTTATCCTGCCTATATGCGGCGAAAAGTTATGAGGATGTCCTTAAGTGGAGGCAAGTATTTGATTCATTCAATCGCAAAGTCTTGCAGATTGTTAAGCTTAAGGTTACCGGAAGTTATTTCGAAGGGGATGGGGATCTACTACCAAAAGAAGACGGCGTTCCTTTCTCAAAAAAAATAGAACAAGCAAGGGAATATTGGCATGGCAATGAACATAACACTCTTCCTGAGCTATTGATAAACGGAAAGATTGAAGTCGTGGAAATTATTGATGATTTTTTTGAATGAACTATATACCGTTTAAGCCGATTACTCCTAACAGTAATCGGCTTTGATTATGAAGTGTCCTGGTTTTAGGTAACTCTGTTATTGAAGTGGAAATCAAACTTCTTATTATTAGAATAACTAAATTCATTAAACGGAGTTCATGGTCCATAGTAACTGCCGCAATCCTTCACCATTAGACTTACAACTTTGGTGAAAGTTTTAAGAAAAAAGAATAAATAGCTCTATTCGAAACTTTTTTACGTCGTACTCGTAAGATTAAGTATACAAAACAATAAGTTGAAACTAATGCTCTGTTTCATAACCACAACGAATACTTTTTCCAAATGATCACATTCTGTTATAATTGGAACCGAACGAATGAGAAATCAGGTGAAGCGATTGGATTTTATATGGACATTGCTATTTATGGCCTTTATCGGAGCATTGATCGGAGGATTTACGAATCACCTTGCGATTAAAATGCTATTCAGGCCTCATGAAGCAAAATATATCGGTAAATGGCGGCTGCCTTTTACACCCGGGCTGATTCCAAAACGCCGAGATGAACTCGCCGTACAATTAGGGAAAACCGTCACAAATTATTTATTAACGCCTGATATGTTCCGGAACAAATTACTTACGCCTGAAAATGAAAAAAAGGCGACGGCATTTCTTCAAAACAAGATTGAGGAACAAGTTCTTCATTCGGACAAGACATTGAATGATTGGTTGCAATTGGCTGGAGTTTCCAATTTAGCGCAAAACGTCGAGAATAAAATGGAAGCAATCATCGACACGCAACTCATGAATGTACGCGCCAAGTTGACGACGGGTACAATTGAAGAAGTCGTCCCGAAGATCTGGCAAGAGCAAGTGAAGGAAAAAATCCCGACTGTTACGTCATATATCCTTAATCGTGCGGAGCAATATATTGACTCCCCCGAAGGAAAAGTGATGTTTCAAAAAATGATCAATGACTTCTTGGAGTCGAAAGGAACATTTGGAGGCGTCTTGGGCATGTTCTTCGGCGATTCGAATTCACTCGTTGAGAAGGTGCAAAAGGAAGCGTTGAAATTCATTAATGCTCCAGGAACTTTTAATCTTCTCCATTCATTGATTGATAAAGAATTCACGAAGCTTCAAAAACGCCGACAGCTGAATTGCTCTCCGATTTTAACTGGGAAGGACTGTTCACTTCTGTCAAAGCATATGCTAAAAAGGAACTGGCGCTTGAATCGAGATTGGATAAAACAATCCAAGACTATTGGCCACAAGGATCCGAATGGACTTCAGAAAATCTAACTCCGAAGCTTATCGATTTCGGTTTTAATCAAGCGGAAAAGCAACTTGAGTTGTCGCTTAAGAAGTTGAAACTGGATGAAATCGTCAAGGAACAGGTCGATACGTTCCCGGTTTCCGTTCTTGAAGATCTTGTCCTTGGCATTTCAAGAAGAGAATTTAAAATGATTACCGTGCTTGGTGCATTATTAGGCGGTATAATTGGGATTGTACAAGGATTGATCGTCTTTTTCACAAACTTATCGTAGGGGGAATTAATGATGACTGTTAATATTTATGATGACTTAAACAAATTGGAAGCTACACTTCGAAAGACCAATGAATTTGCTCAAGTGCAACAAGCGATTGAAGCTGTAAAGAATGATGAGCAGGCATTGGAACTGTTCAAAAGCTTCCGGAAAATCCAAATGACGCTTCAAGAAAAACAGATGCAAGGTGAGGAAATTGCGGGTGAAGAATTAGAATACGCTCAAAAAACAGCACAACTTGCACAACAAAATGAAAAAATTATGCAAATGCTTCAAGCTGAAATGGGATTGAGTGGAATGATCGAAGAAGTGAACCGCGTATTGATGAGACCTGTACAAGAGTTATATGAGCAAATGTGATGAAAAACCGGCCCAGCCGGTTTTTTTATGTTATATTTTATTTAATTAAAATAGAAGATGGAGTTAAACATGCAAAAGATAATAGTAGATAAACCTTTCGAACAAGATTGGATAAGGATGTTCACGCATCTCGCCAATCTTTTCTTTGAGCAATCAAAAGTAATTAACGACCCCGCTGAAGAGGGGATTCATATTGATATATCCGTCGACAAGGATGAAGACGGATTATTGCGCGGGAACGCAACTCTTAAACAAGACGACAATGAATACAGCGCCACATTCACTGAGCAGGAGACAAGCGATGGTTCAGAAACTGAAAACCGCCAGCTGAAAAGGATTTATTCACATGTATTCCTTGAGGTTTTGGAGCAGTTTACTGGCATGAAACAGTCATGGGGAATCCTCACTGGAATCCGACCGATGAAGCTTTATCATAAATACCGTCAGATGGGGAATGATCGTGAAACGGTCAAGCAGCTTTTAATGGACAAGCATCGGATTTCAGAAGAGAAGAGCGAGCTTTTGGAGACGATTGAACGCGTACAGTTAGGGGCCATCCCGGATTTACATGAATTAAAGGATGAAGTAAGCATTTATATCGGCATCCCTTTCTGTCCGACCAAATGCGCTTATTGCACATTTCCGGCATATGCGATCCATCGTAAAAACGGACGTGTTGAATCATTCTTGGATGGGTTACATGAAGAAATCCGCGAAATCGGGAGTTGGTTAACGAAGCGTGATATAAAGATCACGACAATCTATTTTGGCGGTGGAACCCCGACTTCAATCGAGGCGGAAGAAATGGACGCCCTTTACCAGACGATGTACGATTCATTCCCCTATATGAAGGAAGTCCGGGAAGTGACGGTCGAGGCAGGTCGCCCCGATACGATTACCCAGCTAAAATCGATGTCCTGAAAAAATGGGGAATTGACCGAATCAGCGTTAATCCGCAATCATACACGGATGAAACGTTGAAGGCAATCGGGCGTCATCATTCCGTTCAAGAAACAATCGACAAGTTCTGGCTGTCCCGAAACATGGGCATGAAAAATATCAATATGGATTTAATTATCGGATTGCCTAATGAAGGGCTTGAAGAATTCCAGCATTCATTAAATGAAACCGAGAAAATGCAACCGGAATCACTGACGGTCCACGCCCTATCATTCAAAAGGGCATCTGAAATGACAAGGAATAAAAATAAATATAAAGTTGCTGACCGGAAGACGGTTGAGCAGATGATGCAATTGGGCGAAGAGTGGACGAAGCAAAATGGCTATGTGCCTTATTATTTGTACCGCCAAAAAAACATCCTTGGAAACTTGGAAAATGTCGGCTACGCAAAACCGGGTGAAGAGAGCTTGTACAATATTATCATCATGGAAGAAGTTCAGACGATTATCGGCATTGGCTGTGGTGCTTCAAGTAAATTCATGGAGTCGGCAACCGGTAAAATCACTCAGTTTCAAAATCCGAAAGACCCAGCTGCTTATATTTTAACGTTCGAGGAATATATCGAGAAGAAGATCGAGCATTTGGAAAGGATTTTTCCGGAAGCTGTTAAAGTTGAATAATCGTGGAGAGTACGCCTTGGCAGATCGACCTGCCAAGGTTTTTCTTTTCAAAAGAAGGAGTTACATGACTTTCATCGAATAGTATCAAGTGAATGACTATTCATTTATTGAAGGGGTGTAACGATATGTATTCTACAATTGAACTGACGAAAGAAGGCAGGCTTGCTCGTTTGAAGTTGAATCGACCTGCAGCCATGAATGCTATGGATGACGTGATGATGAAGGAATTGGCAGATGCTTTTGAAGCATTAAAATCGGATACGGAAGCTCAAGTGCTGATCATTCAAGGAGAGGGAAAGATATTTTCAGCGGGAGGCGATATTAAGAAAATGGTCGATCCCGAGTCGCCAATGGATATCGGTAAGATCATGGTCGATGTATCACGTCTTGCAAAGGCGCTATACGAACTACCGCAAATTACAATTGCCGCAATCCACGGTGCTTCAGCTGGACTCGGCTTCAGCATGGCGCTCGGATGCGATGTCATTCTTGCAGAAGAAAATAGCAAACTTGCGATGAATTTCATTGGAATTGGCCTTATTCCTGACGGTGCAGGCCATTTCTTCTTGAAAGAGAGAATCGGCGTGCCACTGGCAAAACAACTTATTTGGGCCGGAGAAGTGTTGAACGGTCAAGCAGCGAAGGAGAAAGGGCTTGTCGACCAAATCGTTCCTGACGGAGCTGTCGGTCAAGCTGCAGAGGGGCTTGCGGCGAAATTCTTATCGGCGCCAATTGCAGCTATGCTTGCTTCAAAGAAGATTCTGCATGAACAAAAGATTGGCGAGCTGGAGAATGTCTTACGCATGGAAAGCGAACAGCAAGTCGCCATGCGTCAGACGGAAGATCATCTGGAAGGCATCAAGGCATTTGTCGAGAAGCGGAAACCGGAGTTTGCAGGGAAGTAAACGAGTTCTCATTAAATGTGGGAGACTTCCTGTTATTGCGGTAAGAGTTCTCGTTTAAAGTGAAAGAGTTCTCATTAATGTTGGAAGAGTTCTCTTTAATGCAGAAAGATTTCTCGTTAATGCAGCAAGAGTTCTCATTAATGCAGAAAGAGTTCTCGATTCAAGGCCATTCTTTCGCGCTAAGGTCCATTCTTTCGCGCCAAGGTCCATTCTTTTGCGTAAAGGTCCATTCTTCCCGATTTAAGGTCCATTCTTTCGCGCCAAGGTCCATTCTTTTGCGTAAAGGTCTATTCTTCCCGATTTAAGGTCCATTCTCTTGAGCTAAAGGTCCATTCTTCTCGATTCAAGGTCCATTCTTTCGCACAGAATAATCCATATCGATCAACGAAAAAAAGGACCTGCTCCCTCACGAGGGATCCGGTCCTTTTGATTTGTATTTTTCCGCAGTATTGCGCCATGAGAAATAACCTTTCTCGACTGATTTAATCAATAACTCAGCAGTGGCGATATTCGTTGCAAGCGGTATTCCGTAAACATCACAAAGTCGTAATAGTGCACTGACATCCGGCTCATGCGGTTGCGCTGTCAATGGATCGCGGAAGAAAATGATCAAGTCCATCTTGCCTGTCGCAATCATCGAACCAATTTGCTGATCCCCGCCTAATGGTCCAGACATCATACGATGGACTTGAAGTCCTGTTTCTTGCATGATGCGTGTACCTGTTGTTCCAGTTGCATAAAGTTCGTATTTGGAAAAGATATGCTCATAAGCAATCGTGAAATTCACCATTTCATCTTTTTTCTTGTCATGTGCTATGAGTGCAATTTTCACAGGCAGCGCCTCCCAATCATGTTGTACATCTAAAGGGTATCACAAGGTCCGAAGCGCAGCCAAATTTTCCACTCGAATTTCCTCAGCTATGAAACAATAATAACTTTCCTGCAGGAGAAGCAAGGCGATGAGTTTGCTCAAGAAGATTTTTATCTGTAAGCATTGCAAGGCCTTTTTCTTTTGCCAAATCATCATTCTCTGCAGTAAAAGTTTCCTCGGTAATCAATTCCCCATTTTTTTCATATGCAGTCAATTTATAAGTTCCCAAGCCATTCATCCCCTTGAACGTTTTCTCCATTATACTACGAAACCATAATCAATGAATAGTCATTCATTTAATTAACAAAAAATATTTGTAAAGGTTGCTTGACATTCTGCATATAGTAAAGTAACCTTTACGTAAAGCGACCTTTACAATGTAAGGAGGTTAATTTAACTGAAAAACCAAATTAAAGATATGCGAACCGAGATGGGATTGACGCAGGATGACCTTGCGGAAAAGCTGGAAGTCTCAAGGCAGACAATCATCTCGCTCGAAAAAGGTAGATACAATCCGTCACTGATCTTAGCGTTTAAAATTGCAAAACTATTTAACTGCACAATTGAGGATATATTCCAACCGGAGGAGGAGTGAAGAGATGTACGAAGGATTCGATATTTGGGCTTTTTTACTTGGCTTACCATTAGGATTGGTCATATGGGCAATCGTCTGGTTTTTTGTAAGGAAAAAAGCGAAGAAAGAGCGCCTGTTTGACGAAAGGTATACAAATCTCCATCGACACGCAAGGTCAATCTCCTGGAAGGTGATGACCGGTGCAATTATAATCGCGTGGTTCATCGTGATGATTGTCGAAGGGGCCAAATTGGCGTTTTTCATTCTAACTGCGCTATGGGTCATTCATATGCTCTCCTGGGCGATAGGAGCAGCAATCGTCAATAAACATCATTAATCGGAAAGGAAGAATATCTATGATTCCATCAATCGAAAGCATATCGGGGTTTATTACAGGTGCGGGAATCGTACTGCTGATTGCCTTCCTTTATTTCAAAAAGGGAAGCAAAGAACGCCGCTTCGATGAAAGATACCAGGAGGTCCATGGAAAAGCGAGAACGGTCTCCTGGACGATAACACTACTTACACTGTTGTTCATGTGGGTTGGGTCCTCATTTTTGACGGTCCGAATTTGGCATTTATCCTATTGGCAACTGCATATGGGGTGATGCTCATTTCATATGGTATCGGTGCGATGATTTACAATAGAAGAATTTGATGAAACTATTTGTCAAGTAATCACGTAGTACAAAATAGTGGGAAATAGGAAAGGGGATTTATAATGGCTTTACAACTTGAAAACGTAACAAAGCGGTTCGGGAATTTTACTGCCGTTGATAATTTGAATTTAACGGTTGATAAAGGTACAATGTACGGTTTCTTAGGGGCGAATGGTGCCGGTAAAACGACAACGTTTCGGATGATCCTTGGATTGTTGAATGCAAACAAAGGACAGATCGCCTGGAATGGCAAAACGATTTCATACGCGACAAGTCCTGAAATCGGCTATTTGCCGGAAGAACGCGGTCTTTATCCGAAGATGAAAGTGGAAGAGCAACTCATCTTCCTTGGTGAACTGAGGGGAATGAGTAAAGCGGACGCCAAGAAAGCAATCAAGTATTGGATTGAGAGATTTGAAGTACCACAGTATTTGAATAAAAAAGTAGAAGAATTATCAAAGGGAAATCAGCAAAAGATTCAAGTGATTGCTTCCCTGATGCATGATCCGAAACTTCTCATCCTTGACGAACCGTTTTCCGGACTCGACCCGGTCAATGTGGAAATGTTGAAGAAAGCGATTGTGGATTTTAGAAATAATGGGGCTACTATCCTCTTCTCGAGCCACCGGATGGACCATGTGGAGGAGCTATGTGAACAGCTAAGCATCATTCATAAAGGAGAACAAATTGTGAGTGGATCATTGCGTGAAGTGAAGCGTTCATTCGGAAGGCAAAATGTGCGAATCCGATCTGATTATGATTTGACAAGTCTTGATCGCACCCGAGGAGTCATTTCGGTAGCTCATTCAGTGGAAGGGGCCGTCTTCCAAATCGAAGAGGAAAGTGTGGCCAATCAATTATTGACTGCAGCATTGAAGGAAGGGCCAATCCGTCATTTTGAAATAGAAGAGCCTTCCTTGCAAGACATTTTCATCGCAAAGGTGGGGAAAGAACATGCGTGAATTCTGGATTATCTTCAAACAATCATTTACAACGAAGGCTAAGGCGAAGTCTTTCATTATCACAACTCTGATTATGATGGCGGCAATTTTCTTGCTTGCGAACATGCCGAAAATTATAGATACCGTACAACATATGTCAGGTGAGGATGAGAAAGAAATCCTTCAAGTCATTGACTCAAGCGGAGTACTTGTCGACAAGTTGAAGGTGCAACTTGAGGCGGGGGGAAGCGGAGTCAATGTCGAGGCGACTGGAAAATCGGTGGCTGAGCTTACTGATGAATTAAATGCAAAGAATATCGATTCCTTCCTTTCCTTATCATTGGATGAACAAGGCATTATCCATGCAAATTATACAACGATGAGCTTAATAGTTTTCAATTTACCAGCTCGCATTCAAGATGCTTTGCAATCGATACAGACTCAAATGAAAGCAGATGAGCTCGCTTTATCCAGCGCAGAAGTCCAAACACTGTTCACACCCATTCAATTTGAACAGCAAAATGTCTCACCTTCTGCAAAATCGGAAGAAGAGTTGATCACTGCACAAATACTTGTCTACATCCTGATGTTCGTTATATACATTTCTGTTATTATGTATTCGACTATGATCGCGATGGATGTTGCGAATGAAAAGTCATCAAGAGTAATGGAAATCATGATTTCAAGCGTATCTCCTGTAAAGCATATGTTTGCGAAAGTATTAGGCATCGGGTCACTTGGAATCTTGCAAATCATCATCTACGGAATTACAGGTTTCATCGCTTTCAAAACGTCTGCAACTGAAGTACCAGGAGGGTTTTCAGAAATCTTCAGCTTGAAAAATGTAAGTCCGAGTACATTGGTGTACGCAGCAATTTTCTTCGTCTTAGGTTATTTCCTATATGCGACACTTGCTGCATTATTGGGGTCATTGGTGAGCAGAACGGAAGATGTTCAGCAAATGATCATGCCGATGACGGTGCTTATCGTAATTGGATTCATCATCGCTGCAACTGGTCTTAACAACCCTGAAGCAGCCTATGTGCAATATACATCATTTTTCCCTTTCTTCGCCCCGTTTGTCATGTTCTTGCGGGTAGGAGTTTTAGGTTTGCCGATGTGGGAACCAGTACTTGCGATTGCTATCATGCTATTTACCATTTTCATCCTTGGGTGGTTCGGAGCAAGAGTCTATCGTGGGGAGTCCTCATGTATGGCCCATCTCGCTCATTAAAGGATATTAAAAAAGCGATTCAATTAGGGAAAGAATAAAATTAAAGCCGCTTCGCGTTGATGAAAACAACGCCGGGGCGGTTTTTTTATGGCATTTAAAAGTTATCGGTCACTCCGGGGAAGTTATCGGTCATCGGCGAGGATATCGATCATTTCCCGGATTTTATCGGTTATTTCCCGAGATATATCGATCAATTGGGAGAAGATATCGATCATTTCCCGTATTATATTGATCATTTCCCAAGATATATTGTCATTTTAGGACCTTTGTCTCGCTTCCCCGCAACCCCCCCACACCCACGTTTGATTATTTCTATAAACCTCCCCCATATGGTAGAATTAGAACAAATATTCGTTTTGAAAGGAGGCCATTTAAGTTGTCGACAATCCGATTTATACATGCGGCGGATTTGCATCTGGACAGCCCATTTAAAGGGATGACGGGGCTACCACCAAAGCGTTTGAATGAACTGCGAGAAAGTACATTTACAGCATTCAATCGGCTCATTGATCACGCCTTGCAAACCCACCCGGATTTCATCCTCATAGTAGGTGATTTGTATGATGGGGAGGATCGAAGCTTGCGCGCACAGCAGAAATTCCGGGAGGGGATGGAGAGGCTGAACGAAGCTGAAATTCCGGTGTTCATCACATACGGCAACCATGATCATCTTGGCGGGAATTGGACACGGTTTGAGATGCCTCCGAATGTTTTCGAGTTCAAGGAGAATATCGAAGAAGTGTCGTTAAGCGTCAGGGGCAGGAAGTCATCCTACATGGATTCAGTTATCCTAAACGGCATGTGCGTGAGGAAATGGTGAATCATTTTCCTGTCGCTACGGATCCTCACGCCTTCCATATCGGACTGTTGCACGGAAGCGTTGCGGGGAATGAATCGCATGCAGTATACGCGCCTTTCACGCTATCAGACCTACAGTCGAAGCATTATGATTACTGGGCACTCGGGCATATCCATACCCGGCAGCAGTTAAGCGTTGATCCGCCCGTTGTCTATCCGGGGAATATCCAAGGCCGCCATCGAAATGAAACGGGCGAAAAAGGGTTTTACGAGGTCGAGTTAAGTAAAACGGATACTACGCTTTCGTTTATCCCAACATCGGCTGTCCATTTCGGACAACTTGAGATACCATGCAGTGGAATCCGCCATGCGAATGAATGGCTTCGCCAATCGGAAGAAGCTCTGAATGAATACACCTCAGATAAAGGGCCGTCCATCGTCGATCTGACAATAATGATCATGGACGTGGAAACAGCCGACTTCTTTGCACAGTCCCCTGATGAAATATGGCTCGAGGCAATCCGTGAAATGTTCGACGGCAAGGAGCCATTTGTCTGGGTGCAGCGTATTACAATTAAGAACTTGGTTCGTTCAGAAAGCAGCAATAATCTTCTTGAAGCCGTCCTCGGTCAAGTCGAGAACTGGTCATCCGACGAATGGAATCATATACTTGGAGACCTATACCAGCATGTACGGGCAATCCGCTATCTTGATGCGTTTACTGAAGAGGATCTCTCTGAATTACAAGAGGATGTTGAACAGCTACTGTTAAAGGAGTTACCATCGGCGAAATGAGGTGAAAATCGTGAAGATCAAAAAGATCGTTATTTATGGCTTCGGCAAGCATGAGAATAAAACGATAGACTTTGATGACGGGGTCAATGTGATCTATGGACAAAATGAAGCCGGCAAGACGACAATCCAGCAATTTATCGTTCAGACGCTTTTCGGCTATCCGCAAAAAAATAGTGCACAGCTACGATATGAGCCGAAATCCGGTGGGAAATATGGGGACAAGTCCATTTACATGACGAGGTTTACGGTGATTGCATCATTGAACGGGTTCGTGGGAAATCATCCGGAGATGTGACGGTGATTTTCGAAGATGGATCACAGGGCGGAGAAGAAGCGTTGCAGAACTTGCTCAGGCAGTATGACCGTGCTTCATTTGAATCGGTATTCTCATTCTCTCTTCTACAACTACAAGGATTTGAACGGATGGACGAGATCGAGTTAAGCCGTACGCTATTGGCTTCCGGAACAACCGGAATCGATTCACTGTTAAGTGTGGAAAGAAAGTTGGAAAAGGAAATCGGTGATTTATTCAAAAAGACTGGACGAAATCCGGAGATGAACGTACGGCTTCAAGAATTAAAGGATTTGGAAGCTGATTTAAAAAAGGAACAGGAAAGTGTATCTGACTACTCACCTAAAGTAAAGAGGATTCGCGAAATTGAGCATGAATGGACGGATGCTAAAGAGGCATATGATAGAGTTCGTGAACAGAAACAGTTGCTTGGTCTCCAACTGCAGTTATTACCTTTACACGAACAAAAACAGACACTTTTAACCAAGCTGGATCGTCTGGGGGAAGTTGTTTTTCCGGCAGATGGAATTAGACGTTTTGAAACGGTCAAAAGTAAGTTGACTGAAATGGAAGCGAAGATGCGGGGACTTAATGATGAAATCGAGGGTTTGAATAAACAATTGTTAGATCGTCCGGACAATCAAACAGTCATGACTATCGATGGATTACTCAACAGGGAACCCGAGTGGCATAAATGGCGCACTGAGTTAGGCACGATCCGTGAGCAAATAAGGCATTTAAAGGAAAAGAGGCTTCAGTTGCTCGACCGCCTTGGTCTGGATACGGATGATTTAATCCTTGAAGCAGATGTATCCATCCATCAGGAAGAAAGTTTATACGATCAGCTGCAAACAATTGCGGAGTTTGATAGGCAGCTTGGCTATATCGACCGACAGCTTACCCAACTGGAGAATGCCCTTGGTGAAGTGAGAAACGATCAGCTTGCCTTAAAGAAAAATCCCCCGTCTGATGAAGAACAGAAACGGGTGGATGAATGGCCATCGATCGAAAGTCGCCTATCTGAAGCAAAAGCCTATCTTCAATTCAGCCAATCTAAGAGCACGAGCGGGAACTCCCTTCCTTTCCTATTAATGTTCATCGTTGCGATTTTGGCAATTGGGTTCGGTCTAATGGATAAGCAATGGTTGTTTGTTATTATTGGCATCTGTATCGCAGGAGCGGCTGTTATTTTAGGATTTGGGAATAAAAAGCAACCCGATGATTCGAAAACGGTAGAAATGCAAAAGTTTGTTGACACGTATTCAGCCTACGAGAATCAAATGAGGGGACTAACTGAAAAAATTGCTGCCTACCGTCAGAGGGATAGTCAATTAACCGAAACCGCTCGTACTTATGAGCGGCAGATGAGTGGAATTGAAACTGAATTTGAAAATCTTTCACGTAAGAAGGAGAATCTTGAGGAAGCTTTAAGTGGATTTTTCATTGCGTATGGCATGCGTAAGATTCCGAATTCGGGTATTCTTCATGAATTCTTCGGGATGGCTCGGATGATACAAGAAATTAATCGGGAATCCTTTGAACTGAATGATAAACACGGTCAATTGATAGATCAAATCCAGGAAAGACGGGAACAAATTGAATCCATTATTGGATTGGAAGTACCTGAAGATACTCTTTATGACAAGTTAAGAAGTGAGTTCATTCGAAGAAAATCTGATATGCAAACCTTCACGACAATATCTAAGCGATTGGAAATAGTACTTACAGAACGAAATGATCTAAATGCAATCATTGAGTCATTGCAAGAACAACGAAATCATTTATTCAAAGAAGCTTGTGTTGATACGGAAGAGCAATATTATCAGGCGTACACTGACTTTGAGGAGAAGGCCCGGTTAGGTAAGCAATTAGAAGACACGGATTCCCAATTAGGAGTTCATGAAGAACGAGTGGGAGATTATGACCTATCCGAGGAAGAGCTGAAGATGAAGATCAGGGACGCGGAAAAAGAACTTTTTGAATTAGAAGCCCGACTGGATCAGTTCGTGCAGGAAAAGACGACATTGAAAATCGAGACGGAAAAATTGTTGACGGATGATGCTTACCAGCAAAAACAGCAGGTCTTCGAATTGAAGAAAGCTGAGTTCGCCGAGCTTGCGAAAAAATGGGCTGTTCGTCAAACGGCCGTGACGGCTATAAAAGGCATGATGAAAGATCTGAAGGATAAAAAACTTCCTAAAGTATTGTCAGGGGCCGAAAGCCTTTTCCGTGAACTGACCGGGGAGGAATATGTTTCCCTTACCATACTGGAGAATGGCCTTTTCCAGGCGGTATCACGGGATGGAATGCGATACCCGATTATCGAGCTTAGCCAGGCGACAAAGGAACAGGCATATATCTCGTTAAGGCTATCGTTGGCGGTGGAAATGGAAAGGACAGCACCATTTCCAATCATTATGGATGACCCATTTGTCCACTTTGACGAATTAAGACTTTCCCGCATGAAAAAAATTGTGGAGCAGTTAAGCATAAAGCATCAGTTCATCTACTTCACTTGTCATGATAAGATAGTAGAAGAATGGACAAACGATAAAGTTATTACCGTTTCCAATATCGGAAGCGTCAAGGGGGCGATCATAAAATGAAAAAAATCATGGAACACCAAGTCGGCGAGACTGTCGATATTTTTTTACTCATTAAACAATCGACGAAAGGAATCACACAACAGGGCAGTCCTTTCATGACCCTCATTTTACAAGATAAGAGCGGTGATATAGAAGCGAAGCTTTGGGATACTGGCGATGATCATGAGAAATTATATGCAGCTGCGACAATCGTGAAAATTGGCGGAGAAGTCCATGAGTACCGGGGCAAAAACCAACTTCGTATTAAAAGCATCCGCCCGGTAAAAGAAGATGAAGGCGTGTCAATATCCGACTTAGTCCCTTCAGCTGCAAAAAGCAAGGAAGCCCTTTATGAGGAACTAATGCAGTATTTCTTTGAGATGAAAAATCCGCAAATTCAACGGATTACCAGACATTTATTGAAAAAACATCAATCCGATTTTCTTGTGTATCCGGCAGCGACAAGAAATCATCATGATTACGTATCCGGGTTATTGGATCATGTCGTGTCGATGTTGAAGCTTGGAAAGGCAATTGCCGAATTGTATCCTACCTTGAATAAAGACCTTCTTTACGCAGGTATCATTTTGCATGATATTGGTAAAGTGATTGAGCTTTCAGGACCAATCGGAACACAATATACAGTCGAAGGAAATTTGCTTGGTCACATCACCATTATGGTCAATGAAATCTCAAAAGCGGCCGAAGAATTGGAAATAATCGGTGAAGAAGTAATGCTACTTCAACATATGGTCCTCTCCCATCACGGTAAAGAGGAGTGGGGAAGCCCGAAACGTCCAATGCTTATGGAGGCGGAAGTGCTCCATTATATCGATAATATCGATGCGAAAATGAATATGCTCAATCGAGTGATGTCAAAAACCGCAAATGGCGAATTTACGGAGCGAGTTTTCGCGCTCGATAATCGATCATTTTATAAGCCAAACTTAGACTGATACCCGAAGTTAGACACTAAAAAAGAGCTCCAGAAAGTCAAAGACTTATCTGGAGCTCTTTTACTATTATTTATTTTCTTTGTTCGGCAAGTACATATCAAGTACATGTTTGAACTCGTCAGCTTTAATGTCGATATCTGCAGCTTTGATCAATTCTTCAAGTTTTGCTTCGAATTGAGCACCTTTTTGAAGATTTTCAAGTTCTGCTTTTATTTCTTCTTCAGTTTTGTCGGTTTCAGCAGGACGTGTTTCAAGCAATTCGATAATGTGGTAACCATAGCTTGTCTTCACAGGCTCACTGATTTCTCCAACTTTAAGAGCGTATGTCGCATCTTCAAATTCTTGAAGCATCTTACCTGGGCCGAACCAACCTAAATCGCCACCTGTTTGTTGAGCAATTGGTTCAGTTGAAAATTCCTTCGCTAACGCTTCGAAATCTCCGCCTTCATTTAACTTTTTGATGATTTCTTGGGCTTTCTTTTCATCTTCCACAAGAATATGGCGGGCGTGGACTTCAGTTTTTGCGCGTTCCAAGCCTTTTGCAAGTTCTTCTTCATCTACTGTCAACGACTCAATCAATTTACCTTGAAGCATTTCAGCCTTCACTTGGTTTTCGAAGAATCTTTCATTGATACCTTTTGATTGAAGGAATAATTCGAAGTTTTCGCCGTATCCTTCTTTTTGTTTTTTGATTTCATCTTTCAATTCCTTGTCGGAAATTTTATATTCATTCTCCAAAGCTTGCTGAAGCAGAAGGTTTTCGAATACTGTTGCGCCAATCGCACCCTTCATTTCTTCATAGAGGTCCTCTTTAGTGATTGTCCCGGACTTTGTTGTTGCGAAAACCTCATCATCAGTTGCTTTTTCGTTGTTACATGCAGCGAGGGCTAAAACCGAAGCCGCCATCGTCATTGCAAGGACTGTTTTTTTCATATCTATTCTCTCCTAACTTTTGTGTACGACAGTTGATACTATATCATATAAACAACATGAAGATAAAACAAAATGGTTCTTTCCGGTTTGCCTATAACGCGAAATCTGCTCAGCATAGGATACATATAGAGAGGAGGTGCTCGAATGAGTGGATTCAGCCATGGGCAAGGAGCTTCCGGGTTTGCGTTAATCGTAGTATTGTTTATTTTGTTGATTATTGTAGGGGCTGCATTTTTGTACTAAGATGAAAAGTCCAACTTCCCAATAGGGGAGTTGGACTTTTATTATACTTTCAATAGAACCTCTAAATAGAACGACAGTATTAAAATAGTAACTAGGATGTTGACCGTTCGATATATTTTAGGTTGCTTTTCTTCTGGAATTTCTCTAGATTGGCATAATGCAAATGTCATTTTGTTTATTTGAAATAAGTAAAATAATGAAAATAGAACTGTAATGACAAGGATCAAATCCATTCCTCCTCTTCAACGCTTCTTTAATAATAGCAGACGCCAAACGAAAATGACATTATTTTTCATCGACAGCTTGTAATTCTGGCTCCCTCTTTGTTACAGAAATTAATTCTCCATCTGTTTCGTCAAAAGCACTGTCGATTCGCTTAAATCCTTGTTCGAAGATTTCCATGAAATCTTCACCGTAAATATTCCGTATAACCGACATCACTTCTAAAAATTCAGGGAATTTACCGTATATACTTTTAATAGGGAGTGAACCTTCAAGAATTCCATGATTGGAATCATAGTAGTTTTCATTCATTTCTTGAAGGACCACTTCACCTTCTTCTGTGACAGCGATGTATGTATTCCGACGATCGTCTTCTTTTTTAAAGAATTCGAGGTAACCCCGTTCTTCCAGTTTCTTTGAGAAGTTAAACGCAGTGGATACGTGCATGACACCAAATTTAGCGACGTCTGAAATTGTAGCCCCTTGGAGGTGGTAAGCGATCCAAAGGATATGGTGTTCATTAATATTCAAGTCATAAGGTTTTATCCATTGTTGCCAGTCTTTTTCGACGGCCTTCCATAAGGCCTTTGACATTTGGGCAACACGCTGACTATAAATCATCGCCTCTTTTTGCGAAAACTTTTGTTCAGACATAAAATACCTCCAAGATTAAATAGTGTGTTTATTTTCATTATAGCAGGAAAACTTCAAATAAAAAAGTTGGAATTGCAAAAATACTTATTTGTGAGAAATAAATGTTGCTTTTCGTTACAAGCTAAACAAAAAAAGTTATCCGATAGTGAGATCGGATAACTTTTTTGCTTATTTCTGGTGGTTTGAAATTGTTTGTTCCAGTTCTTCGAGAGAGGACTGGATCGCTTGTATTTTCTTTTCAAGTCGCTGTTTGTTTGATTCAGTGGAATGTTGCCATTGTTCAATTGATCCTTTGATATCCTGAACTGTTTCAGGCACCAATTCTTTTGCTTCCTTCGTCATATGCGAGATGGAAGTCTTTAACTCGGAAATTTTGACTTTAACGTCATTCAATTTATGCTTCATGTCAGTTGAAGCGCTTTTAACGGACGAGCGTATTTCGCTTCCCGTCTGTGGAGTGGAAAATAACACAGTGACAGCAGCCGTCACTGAACCTGCAAGTAATCCTACTAAAAATGTAGATGTTTTCATGGATTACACTCCTTTCAATAAATAGTATTCCTTCTATACTATAATTAAAACATGGTAAGAAGTTTCCGGCAAATAAAAAAAGTACAATCTAATACACCGTTGATTTGCGCTACAGGCGGACGCTTTCCGCGGGGCGCGGGTGAGCCTCCTCGTCGCTTCGCTTCTGCGGGGTCTCACCATTCGCGCTAACCCCCGCAGGAGTCGCCTCCTTCCGCTACAATCAACTGATATCTGCTTTTTACATGGATACCTCGGTACACCAGGAGAAATCGGTAAAAAGCATAACATATGGTGACGCAATCCAGACTTGAATCGATGTCCCATTTTGTTGTTGTATCATCGTTTAAGTCAATTAACGATATTAAATCGCACTATAATTGCATTGTTACAATGTTTACTAATTGGTTAGTGGAATGGCTTCCTTGAATGTAATTCTGGATTAATTGGAAATG
The DNA here is from genome assembly GCF_030067815.1 of Sporosarcina thermotolerans. Lineage (GTDB taxonomy): Bacteria > Bacillota > Bacilli > Bacillales_A > Planococcaceae > Sporosarcina > Sporosarcina thermotolerans. The sequence continues at coordinate 1,385,029 of NZ_CP125968.1, forward strand.
TCGGAAGATACAATGAGTTTTGTGCTAAAATAGATTTACAAGAAGATGTCTTTCAGCAATCGGGCCATTATGTGGCATAGAGTTATAATAATAAAGTGATGCAATGCGACTATATGAATGACTATTATCAAGGAGAACTGATTCAAAATCAATTGGAGCATTAAGTTTTAGGATTTCAATGTTGTATTAAAATTTATTTGCCAATTCCACTTTTCAAAAGTTGAATTATTTACATTAAACATCCTTGGCTATGTTTGGAAGGAGATATTTCTTTGGTGGAGTTAAGAACGATTAATAGTGACAATTATGAGGAATGTTTAAACTTGCAAACAACTGATACCAATGTGGACTTTGTAGACCCTGTAGCGTGGTCTTTAGCAGAAGCGTGGGTGCTTTATGATGATTCACGTCCTTTTGCAATTTATGCCGATAATGTGATGGTGGGCTATGTTTTAATGTATATTGGCGAAAATAATCCCCAAATCATAAATTTTATGATAGACAGCCGTTTTCAAAAAAGAGGTTATGGATCAGCAGCAGCTAGGCTTTGTGTTGAATATTTGTGTAAAGAATACAGTGCAAGTAGAATTTCCATACCAGTTAATTTAGAAAATATAACCGCACAGAAATTTTGGAGTAACATAGGCTTTGAAATAACAGACGATATGGAGAATGGTTATCTTTATATGCGGTTGTACATACCAGAAAAATATGTCTGAGCATATGAAGATGGAACCCATTTCCATAATCGGGCGCATTAATGTATAACTGCTGCACTGCAAATTAACATCCTTCGAATAATAACATTTTGTTTTCAAAAGGAGTATCACATGGAAAAACTATTAAAGTTTATAATCGCCATTTCATTATTAATTCTTGCACTTAATAGTTTCCGTATTGTTAGCTACCTTCGTAACCTAACGGAATTAATGGGAGCATTAATAAACGCTACAAATTAGAAGCGATTAATTGTCCTGCAAACGGGCGCAGTTACGGCAAGGACTGCACTTTAAACGGGTTGGAATTATCTTAGGCATAGTAGTAATTGTTGTGGTAGTTTTTATATTAGTAAATAAATTATATTATCCTTCATTGCCGATAGATAATTTATCAGCAAAAGAAGCAATTGAAAAACTAAAAAGCTCAGATGGGAAGATAGTAGAGATTGCAACAGAAGATGATTACATCTGGTATATTACAGGAACTGAAAATGAAGGTATTTTGATAGCAGATGATAATATTATTGGAAAGACAAGTGTGCAATTGTACAGACACAGAAAGGATTTAATCTTCGTATCACTAATTTCAATCAAGGGAATATATTTAATGATTTATTTGATTTTGCTACTGCCAATGAAATACCGATTTCCAAAACAAAGGATTACCTAATTTTAGAGAAACCGCAATGAATGCAATAAGCAGGAAGTGAACTTAATGGTGTTTTATGGTGTTAATGCCATTCCAGAAAAGAGAGTGCGATAGTTGAACAACTAACACAAAATTTCATTAGGAAATTTTGTAATTAAAAAACCACACAGGCATAATAATCTGTGCGGTTTTTCTTGCTTTTTTATTGTTAATCTATGTTTAAAATATATGCTGAAACGGTTGTTATTTTACTTGCTATTAGTTTTTTTCTTCCCACCAACCGAACCCGTTAAAGAAAAACCTTTGCCTGGATTCTTATAGTTACCTTTATTTCAATTGGATAATGCTGTTTTGAAGGATGTGCGCTTAAGCAATCCTTTGATGATTGGATAAATGATGAAAAATACAATACCATTCATTGCGACTGTAGGTAAAACGACAGTAACGAATAGGAGTCCGAAAGGTACAGTTGCTCCCATCACATAGATTGCAACTAATAGGAAGATACTTCCGGAAAGTATTGTTCCGGCGCAGGTGATGGCTGTTGATACGGCCAAATGGTTTACAGTTTTCTTTAGCAATAGAATTACGGCGTAAACGACAAATGCTGTAATCGGCTTATCGATAATATTCGGGATGAATCCACCAGGGAAACTTGTAAATATCCCAGAAAGGACCCCAGTTGTAGCCCCAAGTAAAAAGACGCTTCGGACATCCGGGAATAGTAAAATCCCGATGATCATCATCGTCAACATAAAGTCAGGCTTCATGCCCTCGCCGTATCCTGGTATGACCAAGTACAAAGCGGCACCGACGGCTACTAATAATGCCATCAGCGTAAGTTGTTTCGTATTCATTTCTCATCTCTCCTCAACTCAACTATTATTTTGGGGTTTTCCTGACGTATCCTCGTGATCGGCAGCGAAAACTTATCTGTAATTGTACGCTTATTTTTCTAACTAATCAATGGATAGTTTATTCCTGCCCAAATCGATTACGGATTTGTACTGCGATTTCTTTGATCCTATCTTGTGTGAACTCTTCCACTTTAGGATTCCAGTTGGAACTATAGCCGTCCGTCTCGTCAAAACGCGGGATGAAGTGAAGATGGAAATGAAAGACAGATTGATCTGCATGAGAGCCATTGTTTTGCAGTAGGTTCATGCCGGCAGGGTTGAATTCTTCCTTTAGGATATTTGCGATTTTTGGTGCGACTGCAAATAAGTTGGATGCTTCTTCTTCTGTCATATCATAAATGTTTTCCCGATGGTTTTTAGGAATCAATAAAACATGCCCTTTCGTTACAGGCATGATATTCATAAATGCAACGACATGCTCGTCCTCATAAATCTTTTCACTTGGTAAAGAACCTTCTACAATTTTACAAAAAACACATGATGTCATTTTTTATTTCATCCTTTCTGTTTGTGATCGCTAAATACATATTCATGATTGCCCATAGTGTAGCATATTTTCTGTTAATACGTGAAAGATGGACAAAGCATTCCTGGGCAATGTTTGGTAAAATACATATAAGAATGGAGGATGGCTATGACAATTCTTGAAGTGAAAGATGTGACAGGCGGATATACACGAAAGCCAGTTTTACATGATTTGTCATTCGAAATTGGTGAGGGCGAATTGGTCGGATTAATTGGTTTGAATGGGGCTGGGAAAAGTACAACCATTAAACATATTATCGGACTCATGAATCCTCATAATGGCGAAATAATCGTGGACGGTGTCACATTTGAAGAAGATCCCGAAGCATATCGAAAGGCGTTCACATATATACCGGAAACACCGATTTTGTATGAAGAACTTACGTTGAAAGAACATCTTGAGCTGACAGCGATGGCATATGGTCTTGATAGGGAAGTGTTTGAAGCCCGTTCGGAGATGCTACTGAAAGAATTCATGATGGAGAAGCGTTTAAATTGGTTCCCCGCGCATTTCTCGAAAGGGATGCGTCAAAAAGTAATGATCATGTGTGCTTTTCTTGTGGAGCCTTCACTGTACATTATCGATGAACCGTTTGTCGGTCTTGATCCGATAGGAATCCGTTCATTGTTAGAACAGATATCGGAGCGTAAAGCGAATGGCGCATCCGTTTTAATGTCAACGCATGTTCTGTCCACTGCGGAAAAATATTGTGATCGGATAATCGTCCTTCATGAAGGGCGGGTCAGGGCACATGGAACGATGGATGATTTAAGGAAAGCTTTTAACCGTCCAAAAGCCTCATTGGATGAACTTTATATATCCATGACAGAGGATCAAGACAATGAATAGTTTGCGTGAAATATGGGCAAAACGATTTGTCCATTATATGACCGAACTGCAAAAATACATGAAATTCGTGTTTACTGGCCATCTGGCGATTGTACTTCTGTTCACGATAGGGGCGGGGGGCTATGCATATAGCGAATGGTTGAAGGAAGTGCCAACGAACTTTCCATCCGCGATCATCGCCTCTGTCCTTATAGGATTGGCACTTGTTTTCGGGGCTCCCGTAACATTGCTTAAGCCGGCTGATAGTGTCTTTTTCCTTCCAATGGAAAAGAAGCTTGAAGACTATTTAAATAGATCATTACGGTACTCATTGTTATCACAATTGCCGATTCCCTTTATCCTATTGATTGTCATGATGCCGTTATTGGCGGCGACGAATGTCGCGGGGAAGCCACAGTTCCTGCTTACTGCCATTATTATCTTACTTGTTAAATGGATTTATGTTGAAACGGAGTACCATTATCGACGTGCAAATGACGGCGAAGGAATCTTGATAGATCGACTTGTTCGGTTTATCCTCTCAGCCTCGCTCATCTATGTGATGCTTGCAGGGTATCCGCTGTTTATCCCAGTGATTGGTTTGATCATTGCTTTATATTATTTGAACTATAAGAAAAAAAGCGCGGCCAAACCATTTCCATACCAGCATTTCATCACACTTGAACAAAATCGGATGATGCGTTTCTATCGTTTCGCCAACTATTTCACGGATGTGCCCCATTTGAAAGGCTCAATCAGTCGACGTGCTTGGCTTGGTTTTCTTATGCGTCCTGGGAAGTTTGGACAGACTTCACCGCAGCGCTATCTGTTGCAGAGGACACTTATCCGGACAGACGATACGTTTTGGCTATGGGTAAGATTGACGGGACTTTCCATTCTTGGAGTCGTCCTAATTCCGTTCACGATTGTGGTCTACATCTTTATCGGTGCTTTGGCTTTCGCCTCATCGATCCAGCTTGTTCACGCCTTACGTGCTGGAAATGACTTCCGAATGGATATGCTTTTCCCGGAAGCAACAAACACTCGGACACCCGCAATCCGCAAAACGGTAAGCTCGATTCAATTATTACAGGCACTATTTATCCTTATCACAGGATTTCTTGTTGGAGGCATTTCTGTGACGCCTATCATTATGGCAATCATTGTTGTACTCGTCTCTACTGCAACAATTCGTTTTTCAAATGAAAAAAATACGGACTGATGATCTAATCCTTCAAGAAAAAATAAAATAGAATATTCTCAAAAACCTTGCAACTGGACCTGTGAATTAGGTATAATAAAAAAAAGGCATCAGGGGTGAGGGAAATAGAAAATAATTATTCATATGCCGAGTTCTTAAAAGCCGTGGGAAAAAATAGTTCTTCTGCACAAGCGGAGCGATTATTAAATGATATTTATATGGATCTTTTCCTGAGCCATATCCACCGGGAGCAAACAAAAAAACGTCTCTGGGAATTGATCGATATCGCGCTCGACGAGAAGACGAGTCGACTTTCAACAGACTGACTGATGAATTGATGAAAGTCGAAGATAATTAACTATAGTTTTGCGGGTCTGCCTGAAGTCGTACATCGACTACCGGCAGGCCCGCTTTTTGTTTGCGGTGATTTTCTAAGAATGGCTGCGACTTCCCGTAGAAGTGCTTCGACTTCCCATAGAAGTGTGTCGACTTCCCGTAGAAGTGCTTCGACTTCCCGTAGAAGTGCTTCGACTTCCCGTAGAAGTGCTGCGACTTCCCGTAGAAGTGCTTCGACTTCCCATAGAAGTGTGGTGACTTCCCGTAGAAGTGCTTCGACTTCCCGTAGAAGTGCTTCGACTTCCCGTAGAAGTGCTTCAACTTCCCATAGAAGTGCTTCGACTTCCCATAGAAGTACTTCGACTTCCCATAGAAGTACCATGACTTCCCATAGACTGCCATCGACTTCCCATAGCCCCCTTTAATATATTTAAAACACACGTTCCCTTTTTCTTTTAGTCTGACTTCATTCTATGTTAAGATGAAAGTAATTCAATTTTGGGGAGGACTTGCTATGGTCCAAAAATTCCATTTACACGCTCCTTACGTCCCTTTAGGCGACCAACCTGCTGCTATTACAAAGCTTGTCGGAGGCATAAATGAAGGGAAAAAGCATCAAACTCTTTTAGGGGCAACAGGGACAGGAAAAACATTCACAGTTTCAAACGTTGTAACGGAAGTCAATAAACCGACACTTGTGATTGCACATAATAAAACACTTGCTGGGCAGCTTTACAGCGAATTCAAGGAATTCTTTCCGAACAATGCGGTGGAGTATTTTGTAAGCTTCTACGACTTTTATCAGCCGGAAGCATACGTACCGCACACGGATACTTATATAGAAAAAGACGCAACCATCAACGATGAGATCGACAAGCTTCGACACTCGGCCACATCAGCCCTGTTCGAACGCAATGATGTGCTAATTGTCGCATCCGTTTCCTGCATTTACGGGCTCGGATCGCCGGAGGAATATGGAAAGCATGTTGTCTCCCTTCGGACAGGCATGGAAATTGGAAGAAACGAATTGCTAAGGCGATTTGTCGACATCCAATACTCCAGGAATGACATCAATTTCACCCGTGGAACATTCCGCGTAAGGGGAGACGTTGTCGAAATTTTCCCGGCGTCCCAAGACGAACATTGTATTCGTATCGAATTTTTCGGAGATGAAATCGACCGAATCCGTGAAGTCGATGCGTTGACCGGAGAAATTTTAGGCGACCGGGAACATGTGCCATTTTCCCGGCATCCCACTTTGTTACCGGCGAAGAAAAAATGGTGAAGGCCATCGCGAATATCGAAACGGAACTGGATGAACGCCTTACATTGTTGAGAAAAGAAGACAAACTGCTTGAAGCGCAACGACTTGAACAAAGAACACGCTATGACCTCGAAATGATGAGAGAAATGGGATTCTGTTCAGGAATTGAAAACTATTCAAGGCATCTGACCCTACGACCTGCTGGGCGACACCTTATACACTTTTGGATTATTTTCCAGACGATTTCCTAATTGTCATCGATGAAAGTCACGTCACTTTACCCCAAATCCGGGAATGTACAATGGCGACCAAGCGCGTAAGCAAGTATTGGTCGACCACGGATTCCGCCTACCTTCAGCATTAGACAATAGACCGCTTATGTTCCAAGAATTCGAGAACTATGTACATCAAGCAATATACGTTTCTGCAACTCCAGGCCCTTATGAAATCGAGCATACGCCCGAAATGGTGGAACAGATTATCAGGCCAACAGGATTGCTTGACCCAATAATCGAAGTGCGTCCTATCGAAGGGCAAATCGATGATCTAATCGATGAAATAAATGAGCGTACAAAGCGGAATGAACGGGTATTGATAACAACACTAACGAAAAAAATGTCAGAAGATCTTACGGATTACTTGAAAGATATCGGCATTAAAGTCCAATACTTGCATTCAGATGTGAAAACGCTTGAAAGGATTGAAATCATCCGGGAGTTACGATTAGGCACTTACGATGTATTAATAGGTATCAACCTCTTAAGGGAAGGGCTTGATATTCCGGAAGTTTCCCTTGTCACCATTTTGGATGCAGATAAGGAAGGATTCCTAAGGTCCGAGCGTGCACTCATCCAGACAATCGGACGAGCAGCACGGAACTCCGAGGGCCGGGTAATTATATGTATGCGGACCGCTTTACGGATTCGATGAAAAAGGCAATCGATGAAACAGAAAGACGGCGAGAAATCCAAAAGGCTTACAATGAAAAGCATGGCATCACACCGACGACAATTAAAAAAGAAATTCGTGATGTCATCAGGGCGACCCAAGTTGCTGAGGATAATACGACAGCTCTCGAAAAAGTAACGCAAGGCAGGAAGTTAACGAAGGAAGATAAGGCGAAACTTCTTGTGACACTTGAAAAAGAAATGAAGGAAGCAGCAAAGGCGCTTGATTTCGAAAGGGCGGCTGAGCTTCGCGATAGTATATTAGAATTGAAGGCTGAGGGGTGAAGACGCGATGAAAAATAAAGAGATCGTCATTCAAGGGGCAAGAGCCCATAATCTGAAAAACATTAACATCAATATTCCACGTGATCAAATGGTCGTAATAACTGGATTGTCCGGATCAGGAAAATCATCACTCGCATTTGACACGATTTACGCTGAAGGACAAAGACGATACGTCGAATCCCTTTCGGCGTATGCCCGTCAGTTTTTAGGCCAGATGGATAAACCCGACGTGGATGTCATAGAAGGACTGTCGCCGGCGATTTCCATTGACCAGAAAACAACGAGCCGTAATCCCCGTTCGACGGTCGGAACGGTAACGGAAATATACGATTATTTACGGTTGCTTTATGCACGGGTCGGCAAGCCGATCTGTCCGAATCATGGTATCGAGATCACCTCGCAGACAATTGAGCAGATGGTCGACCGAATCATGCAGCTGCCTGAGCGTTCAAGACTGCAAATTCTTGCACCAGTCGTTTCGGGTAGAAAGGGAACCCATGCAAAATTGATCGAAGACATTAAAAAGCAAGGATATGTCAGGATTCGAGTGAATGGGGACGTAATGGATCTCGACGATAATATTGAGCTGAACAAAAATAAAAAACATACTATTGAAGTCGTAATCGACCGGATTGTTGTTAAAGAGGGAATCGAAGCCCGCTTAAGTGATTCTTTGGAGTCCGCCCTACGCCTAGCTGAAGGAACAGTTTTAGTCGACGTAATCGACGTTGAAGAATTGCTGTTTAGTGAGCATCATGCTTGTCCGCTTTGTGGTTTTTCCATAGGTGAATTAGAGCCAAGGATGTTTTCATTCAACAGTCCGTTCGGAGCTTGCGGCGAGTGTGATGGTTTAGGGACTAAATTAGAGGTTGACCCGGAGTTGGTCATCCCGGACGCTACTCTTTCATTGAATGAAGACGCAATTGCACCATGGGTACCGACAAGTTCACAATATTATCCTGAACTATTGAAGACTATCTGCCATCACTTTAAAATTCCGATGGATGTACCGGTACAGGATCTTTCGGATGAGGATCTGAATATTATTCTTTACGGTTCGAAGGATCAGATGGTCAAATTCCAATATACGAATGAATTCGGGAATACGCGTGTCAATAATATTTACTTCGAAGGCGTCTTAGCCAACGTTGAACGTAGATTTAAGGAAACATCTTCTGATTATATTAGAGAGCAAATGGAGAAATATATGGCGAGCCGTGCTTGCCCGACTTGTAAGGGTTATCGATTGAAAGAGGAAACGTTGGCAGTCAAAGTGAATGGATCACATATCGGAAAAGTAACCGAATTATCCATTACTGAAGCCGACCAATTCTTCAAAACCCTCGTTCTATCCGAGAAAGATGCCCAAATTGCAAACTTAATCCTTCGTGAAATCGAAGAAAGACTTGGTTTCCTCGTCAATGTTGGTCTTGATTATTTGTCATTATCAAGGGCTGCAGGGACATTATCGGGCGGTGAGGCACAGCGAATCAGGCTTGCAACGCAGATCGGATCCAGATTGACAGGGGTCCTATACATCTTGGATGAGCCTTCTATTGGGCTTCATCAAAGGGATAATGACCGTCTGATCGAGACGCTGCAAAGCATGCGCGATATCGGAAATACGCTCATAGTTGTCGAACATGATGAAGATACGATGATTGCAGCGGATTACTTGATCGATATCGGTCCGGGTGCTGGTCAAGAGGGCGGTCAAATCGTTTCGGCAGGCACGCCTGAAGAAGTGATGAATGACCCTAAATCTTTAACTGGTCAATACTTAAGTGGTAAGAAATTCATTCCACTGCCGATGGAGAGACGTAAATCGGACGGCCGGGTTGTTTCGATTAAAGGTGCATCCGAAAACAACTTGAAAAATGTCAACGCGGATTTCCCGTTAGGACAGTTCATCGCAGTTACTGGTGTCTCGGGTTCAGGAAAAAGTACGCTTATAAACGAAGTATTGCATAAAGTGCTTGCTCAAAAGTTGAATCGCTCGAAACAAAAGCCGGGCCGTTTTACATCCATCTCCGGAATTGAGGAACTGGAAAAAGTGATCGAAATCGACCAGTCCCCTATAGGAAGGACACCAAGGTCGAATCCGGCAACGTATACCGGGTTATTCGACGATGTACGTGATGTGTTCGCAATGACAAACGAAGCAAAAGTTCGAGGATACAAAAAAGGTCGATTCAGTTTTAATGTGAAAGGCGGACGTTGTGAAGCATGCCGTGGCGACGGCATTATCAAAATCGAAATGCATTTTCTCCCAGACGTCTATGTGCCTTGTGAAGTTTGTCACGGAAAGCGATACAATCGGGAAACACTTGAAGTGACGTATAAAGGGAAGAATATTGCGGATGTCCTTGCGATGACTGTCGAGGATGCATTGATCTTCTTCGAAAATATTCCTAAGATCAGCAGGAAACTGCAAACGATTGCCGATGTCGGTCTCGGTTATGTCCAACTTGGCCAGCCGGCTACAACGTTATCGGGCGGTGAAGCGCAGCGGGTCAAGTTAGCGTCCGAATTGCATAAGCGTTCAAACGGCAAATCGTTTTATATATTGGACGAGCCAACGACAGGATTGCATGTCCATGACATTGAAAAACTCCTCCTTGTCCTACAACGTTTGGTGGATAGCGGCAATACAGTGCTTGTCATTGAACATAATCTTGATGTGATTAAAACAGTTGATCATATTATCGATTTAGGTCCTGAAGGCGGGGACAAAGGTGGTCAAATCATCGCGACAGGCACTCCTGAAGAAGTGGCTAAAGTTGCAAAATCATACACGGGCCACTATTTGAAACCAATCCTTGAAAGAGACCGTCAGAGAATGAAAGACAAAATCGAAAAGGTTGCACTCAAAAGATAGTGAAACCTTATGAATGATCATTCGTATATATACTATTGGAAAGTAAGAGTGAAATAAGGACTCTTGCTGAAGTTGAAATTACAAGGAGGCAGACAGATGCAAAACGAACGCAAACGTATCTTGACAATGCTGGAAAATGGTACAATTTCAATGGATGAAGCCTTAACTCTTCTGGAAGCGATGGAGAAAACAGCTAAAGATAATTACAACCAAGCGGACGAAGTAGTCTTTAATGAAAACAAATCCGACCAAGGCAATGATCAATCCTATTCAAAAAATAGGAAAGATCCTTCTATGGATGAATTCATCGAAGACATAAAGAAAGACTTTGTAACTGTCGGAGATCGTTTCATGCAATTCATGCAAACCGCGGTGGATAAAATGAAAGGCTTCGACTTCGACAAACCATTTGGTGGAAGCACTACATTCCATCATTCCATTGTAAAAGAAGCGGATGATTTAGAAGAAATCCTTATCGATGTCGACAACGGGAATATATCCGTTCATGCGACAGATGCAACCGAAATAAAAGCAGATTTCGTCGTGAAGGCATATGGTGGTAAGTCGGAAGAAGATTCGAGGAAGGAATTCCTTGATAAGTTGATCTTCTTGGTAGATGAAGGGAAGCTGCGTTTACTAAGTGATTTAAAATTAATCCAAGTGAATGTAGACCTTTTTATCCCAAAACAAGATTACAAAAAAATCTCTGCAAGACTTCTTAATGGCCATTTTTCGATGAATGATATAACTGTTGATAGATTTTACACGAAAACGGCAAACGGAAAAGTGGACCTTGAGCGCATTGACTTTAAAGAGGCGGAAATCGAGGCAGGTAACGGGTCAATTCGACTTAACGAAAAGTTCTGGGGAGCTACTTGAAGCGGAAACGATCAATGGCCGCGTATATTTATCCGGTCAGTTAAAAGATGTGGAAGCAAAATCTCTGAACGGCAATGTAATTGTCACGACAAATGACACTGCTGCACAAAGAATAGATGCAAAAACAGTAAGCGGAACAGTAGAGGTATACATTCCATCCGACATTCCGTTACACGGTGAAATCTCTACCAATATGGGACGTTTGGACCTTCAACTGAAAGATGTCACTAAATCAAGCGAACAAGAGCAGTTCCTCCAACGAAGCATCAGCTTCTCGAAAACAGGAGAGAACGGCGCAACGCCTCTATATATTCATGGTGAGGCTAAACAGGCTCCGTCATCGTTTGCTATACAGTAAAACATGATTAAATACCCCTTGGACTGTAGACAACCGAGAAATCGGAAGTCTACAGTTTTTTAATTGTATTTAGATATAGCTAAGTTGTGTTGATTGAAGTTCATGGTAAAATGGAACATAGGTTTAACGGTAAAGGAAAGGATGGGTGTAATTGTCTGTTGTAACAGTAAAAGATGTTCAAAACCAATTCGGACTCGAACTTCTTGCCGGCAAAGATGGTATCGAGCGAACGATCACAATGAGTGACATTTCACGCCCAGGACTTGAAATGGCAGGTTACTTTGATTTTTACACATCAACACGTGTTCAGTTGCTTGGAAAGACAGAAGTTTCCTTTTTCAATAAACTTGGTCCAGTAGAACGAATGGATCGCATGGATCGTCTTTGTACAGCTGAAACACCAGCTTTTATCATTGCACATAATATGCAATGTCCTGATGAGTTAAAAGAATTGGCAGATGTACGGAATATCGCCGTCCTTCAGACGGAACACCCAACAACAAGGTTTTCAAGCATGTTGACAAACTACCTGGAAGGGCAGTTAGCCCCGATGACAACCGTACATGGCGTGCTTGTCGACGTATATGGAATAGGCGTATTAATCACAGGGAAAAGTGGAGTAGGTAAAAGTGAAACTGCTTTGGAACTTGTGAAAAGGGGACATGGACTCGTCGCGGATGATGCTGTGGAAATCAGGCAAGTCGCCAAAAACGTTCTAATCGGTAACGCCCCGAAACTATTAAATCATATGCTTGAAATACGTGGGGTCGGGATCATTGATATGATGACACTTTTCGGTGCAAGTGCAGTGAAAGATGACAAGCGTGTCCTAATGGTCATTGATCTCGAAGTATGGGACCCAGACAAATTGTATGACCGCTTGGGGATTGATGAAGAAAAAGCGAAGATCATGGATTCCGATGTGACGAAACTTACAGTACCCGTAAGACCGGGACGAAATTTATCGGTTATTATTGAAGTAGCTGCAATGGATTATCGCATGAAAAGATTAGGCATTAATGCGGCAGAGACATTTTCGAGAAGACTCGATTTGGCTATCCAAAATAGCAATGAAAAGGGGATAGAATAAAAATATGTTCGATTTTCTAACGATTAACCCAACAGCCTTTGAAATAGGCCCCATCTCGGTCCGATGGTATGGGATTTTAATTACTACAGGAATTATCCTTGCATTCTTAGTCGTTCAAAAAGAAATGGTGAAAAGAGGAATGCATCCGGACTTTTTAACGGACCTGCTCATTTGGGCAGTACCAATTTCTATTATAAGTGCACGGATTTATTATGTTATTTTCTCATGGGATTCGTATAGGGATAACCCCGCCGATATCTTTAAAATTTGGGAAGGCGGCATTGCGATTCACGGTGCTTTGATTGGTGCCTTTTTAACAACATACTTTTTCACTAAGAAACGTGGCATTTCATTTTGGAAAGTTGTGGACATTGCAGTTCCGGGTATTCTGATCGGCCAAATCATTGGTAGATGGGGGAACTTTATCAACCAGGAAGCACATGGTGGTCCAGTTTCGGAGCAGTTCCTTGAAAACACATGGATTCCCAATTGGATTATGAATCAAATGACAATTGAAGGAGTTACATACCATCCGACATTCCTGTATGAATCCCTTTGGAATGTAGTCGGCCTAATTATTGTCTTGATCTTAAGAAGAGTGCGATTGAAGCGCGGAGAGATCTTCTTCTTTTATCTAATATGGTATTCAATTGGAAGGTACTTCATCGAAGGGATGAGAACAGACAGCTTGTATGGCGGCGATCTTCGTGCCGCACAAATCGTCTCGATTCTCGCAATCCTTTTTGGTGCCTCAATGTTCGTGTATAGAAGGTTCATCAAGAAAGTGAAAGTAAACTATCTAGATAAATAAAAGAGGGATAGGAAATGCAGACATTAAAAAATGGGTTGAAAGCAGGCTTGAAGACGACGTGGACGTTAGGGAAAATCATTTTTCCTATTACGATTCTTGTTGTGATCCTGCAACACACCCCGATTTTACCTTGGGTTGTAAAACTTGTCTCACCTTTCATGGGGCTGTTTGGACTAAGTGGGGAAGCAGCCATTCCGTTGGTGCTTGGCAATGCATTGAACTTATACGCTGGTATCGCCGGGATTCTTTCGCTTGATCTGACAGTGAAGGAAGTTTTCATCCTCGCTGTAATGCTCAGTTTTTCGCATAATCTCTTTATCGAGACAGGGGTTGCGCTGAAGGTCGGCGTTAAATTATGGGTTGTCTTACTTGTTCGATTCGGTTTAGCGGCATTCTCTGCTGTAATTATAAACGTGTTTTGGAGTGGCGGAAGTGAGATTGCGAAATACGGCATGGCTCCGGAAATCGCTGCAATACCTGAAGGATGGCTCGAAATCGGTCTTTTAGGATTGCAAAAAGCTTCCTTTGGTGTGTTACAGCTTGCGCTAATTGTCATTCCATTGATGATTATAGTTCAATATTTAAAGGACCATCATTATTTACAGAAATTCTCCGAGAAGCTTGCGCCGTTCACGAAAGTCATCGGTGTTAAACCGAATGCTTCAATGACGCTTGTTGCAGGTCTTGTTATCGGGTTGGCTTATGGAGCCGGTGTAATGATCCAAGCAGTTGAAGAAGATGGCGTAAGCAAGAAGATGCGACACTCGCTTTCATCTTCCTTATCGCCTGTCACGCGGTTGTAGAGGATACGCTTATCTTCATGCCTTTAGGGATACCGGTATTACCATTGCTAATCATTCGACTCGTAACTGCGTTCGTTTTGACGATAGCTGTCGCTTATTTCTGGAAGCAAAGCGGGCGGAGAAGGGAAAGGAGGCAACCGTTTTAAATGGCTAATAAAATCACAACATTATTATTCGACTTCGACGGAACATTGCTTGATACGAATGAATTGATCGTCCAAACGTTTCAAACCGTCCTTGGTGCGCATTATCCTGGAAAATATGTAAGAGCGGATATCATTCCATTCCTTGGACCGACATTGAAAGAGACAATGGATAGTGTAGATCCGATAATGTCTGACCAACTTATAAGCGAATATCGTGAATGGAATTACGCGAATCATGATCTATTGGCAACTGAATTTGATGGCGTTTCTGAAACATTGAGGCAATTGAAAAGCAAGGGCTTCAAGATGGCGATTGTCTCCACGAAGCGGAATGATATGATCATGAAAGGCTTGGAGCTTATTTCAGCTAATAATGTATTTGATACGGTGATTGGGTTGGATGATGTGCAAAATGCAAAGCCAGATCCTGAACCGATACTGTTGGCAATGGAAAGATTGAATTCCTCACCGGAGGAAACTTTAATGATCGGGGATAACTCCCATGATATACACGGTGGAAAAAATGCAGGAGTTCGCACAGCAGGGGTGGCTTGGTCATTAAAAGGGGAACAATTCATGCGTGAATTGGAGCCTGATTTTATGCTGCACCATATTTCAGACCTCCTTGAGATTACTGCGGGAGAGAACGATTGAGAAGGACAGAACGTTTTCCGGCTAAAGGAAATGCGAACTCCCTTTGGCATATTTACAAAACGGTCTCATTTTTAAAAGTGGCTAAGAATTTCATTTTCATCCAGTTGGGGAGATATACACCTTTTATCCCCATGAAGAATTTCATTTATCGTACATTTTTAGGGATGAAAATAGGGAAAAAAACATCGTTTGCCCTTATGGTGATGCCAGATACGATGTTCCCCGAACGAATTACTGTCGGCAATAATTCGATTATCGGCTTCAATACAACGATTCTTGCGCATGAGTATCTAATCGAAGAGTACCGGGTTGGCGATGTGGTGATCGGGGACCGTGTGATGATCGGGGCCAATACGACGATCCTTCCGGGTGTTGAAATCGGAGATGGGGCAATTGTTTCGGCTGCATCACTCGTAAATCGTGATATTCCTGCAGGTGCGTTTGCCGGCGGCAATCCCGTTCGAATCATTTATACCGCGGAACAGTTGGCGGAGCGAAAGGCGAAGTAATCCTAAGAATGTGTCAAAATAGTGAATGACGGGTAGAGAAGTTATGTTATAATTTTTATTGGAGGAACGTCTAATACGTTCCTTTCTATTTTCTATCGGAGGAAATTTGATTGGATAAAAAGCATAGGAATATAGATAAAAAAATAATTTCTTTTATCCCTGATGGTGAATTTTATTATCAGAAGGGCATTAAAGCGATGCAACGTGAACGATACGATGATGCCCATAAATATTTGCAACGTGCTGTTGAGTTAAGCCCGAGTGATCCGCTCATTCTTATGCAATACGGCATTCTTATTATGGAAGAGGGCATGTTTGAGGAGGCCTACGAGATCCTTGCGGCTGCACATGGCATTGACCCAGAGGAAGAGGATATCATCTTCTATTTGGCGGAAGTCCATGCACATCTCGGTCTTCTTCGAGATGCAAAAGTCTATGCTGAAAAATATATTGCGCTATCTCCAGACGGACCTCTTGTTGATGATTCGATGGAAATTATCGATTTTGCTGAACAAGAAGAAGATATATTTGACGATGAGGAAATGCCGGATGGTGAAGTGTATTTCCTTCAGGAGAAGGCAAGGAGATTGATGGAAGGCGGCTTGTTTGACGAAGCCATCGAAATCCTTGAGGCAATCATCGTAGATTATCCTGAGTTTTGGGCGGCATATAATAATTTGGCTCTCGCCTATTTCTACGTCGGCAAAATCGATCAGGCGAAGGAATTGCTTTACGATGTACTTGATAAGAACAAAGGGAATATCCATGCATTATGCAATCTCGCTGTCTTTTATTATTACCAGAAAGACAAAGAGGAATTGGATGCATTGCTTGACCTTCTGTTGAAGATAAAACCTTATCAATTCATACATCGATATAAATTAGGGGCAACATTTGCATTGGTTGGGAAACATAAAGAAGCATATGGTTGGCTCAGAAGCCTAAAGAAAAGGGGATTTGAAGGGGATGCAGGCTATTATTTCTGGCTTGCCCATTCTGCTTACTTTTCAGGAAATGAGACAGCCGCGAAGGAAGCATATGAAAAGTTAGTCGAGCTTGACCCAAGCAAGGCCGGGTTAGAGCCTTGGAAAAGCGTGCAAGAGACATCGCGGGCGGATTCATTTGAACAGGATCGTGAATTCCTACTAAGTAAAATCATGAATAAATACCGAAGCGAGCGACTGTTAGGCTTTTATTTATTGGGCAAATCGGCTCATAAACAAGAAATTATTTCGCATCCGAAATATATTGATTTGGAAAAGCTGAGTAGCATTGAACAGTTATTTTTAGCCCATAGCCTCGATTATGAATTTACATTGGAAACTGATTTCGATCATTCCTTTATGCGGGCTTTGGAAACGACCGATATCATTTACAAGAATTACAAGCCGCTCGATAAGCAAGGGACACATCTTTTTCAAATGTGGTTCACCCTTTGCGAGGTGGCATTAACTCGATCATATGATTTCAGGAATCCGGATGCCCTCGCTGCAGCAGCTGATTATATGTTCCAATCATCACGTTATAAAGGAGTTACCAAAACGGCCATTGCAAAAAGTTATGGCATTTCGGTACCAACGCTAACTAAATATGTTCATACATTAATGGAGTTTCTACCACAATTTAGTGAGTGATAAATGTTAGGCAACCACTCCCGCGAGCAAATAGATTGATTGGACACATCAAATCTTATACGATTTGGTCAGTGTTATGTTATGTAGGAGGAGGAAAAACCAATGACAACAGAGAAAATATATGACGTCATTATTATTGGTGCGGGCCCGGCAGGAATGACTGCAGCTGTTTACACTTCCAGAGCAAACTTGTCGACCTTGATGTTAGAGCGCGGAATTCCGGGTGGACAAATGGCGAACACGGAAGAGATTGAAAACTATCCTGGTTTTGAATCGATCTTGGGACCAGATCTCTCCCAGAAAATGTTCGACCACGCCAAATCATTCGGTGCTGAATACGCATACGGTGACGTAAACGAAATCATCGATGGTGTTAGCTATAAAACGATTATTTCCGGTAAAAAAGAATATAAAGCACGTGCCATTATCATTACCACTGGTGCTGAATATAAAAAAATGGGCGTACCAGGCGAAGCAGACCTTACTGGCCGCGGCGTCAGCTATTGTGCTGTTTGTGACGGTGCCTTTTTCAAAGGGAGAGAAATCGTTGTTATCGGCGGTGGAGACTCAGCGGTTGAAGAAGGTGCATACCTCACTCGATTCGCAGACAAGGTAACGATCATTCATAGACGTGACGAATTGCGCGCGCAAAAAATCTTGCAAGATCGCGCATTTGCGAATGAAAAAATCGATTTTATCTGGAATCTACAGTTAAGCAAGTTAACGGACAGGATGGAAAAATCAGTTCTGTAACGCTTGTTTCCACTGTGGATGGTACGGAAAGAGAGATGGAGACTCAGGGTATGTTCGTCTACATCGGTATGGATCCATTAACTGCACCATTTAAAAACTTGGATATCTTGGATGACCACGGATATATCGTGACCAATGAAGAAATGGAAACGAAAGTTCCAGGAATCTACGCAGCAGGAGATGTGCGTCAAAAAACACTTCGCCAAGTCGTAACGGCAACAGGCGACGGAAGCATCGCTGCACAAGCTTGTCAAAAATATATTGAAGAACTTGCGGAGAAACTATCTGCGGAAGTTTGATTATAGTGAGAGGCCCGAGTATGGGTCTCTTTTTTATATGGATGCGGACCTCCCATAGAGCACCGTGACTTCCGGTAGAATGCAATGCGGTCGATTTCCCATAGACTGCGGCTGAGTTCCCATAGAGGCGTTGTGACTTCCGATAGAAAGCGACTGAGTTCCCATAGAAGTGCCGTGACTTCCCATAGAATGCGGCTGAGTTCCCATAGAAGTGCCGTGACTTCCCATAGAATGCGGCTGAGTTCCCATAGAAGTGCCGTGACTTCCCGTAGAATGCGGCTGAGTTCCCATAGAAGCGTTGTGACTTCCCATAGAAAGCGTCCGCCTGAAACGGAAATCAAAAGCCCGTCCAAAATTATTAATGCAACCTTAATATTACTGTAACTCTAATGCAACACATTAGGGGTAACATAAGAATAGTAATTGACCCCCCTTTTTAATATAGCAACACTTTAAGACGACCTACTGATGCAAATCGTAGGTGGTCTTCTTTTTTTGTTGTTTGCAACGTAAACATTGTATAATAGATGCATGCATGTTTTAAAAAGCGAGGAATTCAGATGCAGAGAATTG
Source organism: Sporosarcina thermotolerans (assembly GCF_030067815.1). Taxonomy (GTDB): domain Bacteria; phylum Bacillota; class Bacilli; order Bacillales_A; family Planococcaceae; genus Sporosarcina; species Sporosarcina thermotolerans. The sequence continues at coordinate 1,404,088 of NZ_CP125968.1, forward strand.
CTAACTTACTTGTCGTAAAAGACAATCAGGTACTTTTATTGAAAAAGCCGAGGCGGGATTGGTACGTGGCTCCCGGGGGAAAGATGGATTCAGGGGAATCGATATACGAGGCAGCCATCCGTGAATTCGAAGAGGAAACTGGCGCGACACCAGTAAATCCGCAAGTTAAAGGGATTTACACGATGATGATACTAAATCCAGACACGAAGGAATTGATCGACGAATGGATGTTGTACACATTCGTCGCCAAAGATTTGATCGGCACGCCGTATGAGTCGAATCGGGAAGGGTTGCTCGAATGGCACGGTATCGAAAAATTGAAAACGTTGCCAATGGCTGAAGGCGATAGATCCAATTTATCATTTGCCGTCTCCAAAAACGGTGTCCAGTATGGTACATTTTATTATACAGAAGAGTTTGAACTGTTAGAAGAGCGACTACAAAACTCGATGGAGGGCGATCTACTATAATGGAAAATGAATTACCAAACAGCGACGTTGAATTAGTCATTATTACCGGGATGTCTGGTGCTGGTAAAACAGTGGCGATGCAAAGCTTTGAAGACATGGGCTTCTATTGTATTGATAATTTACCTCCAGAGCTTTTGGTCACATTTTTAGACTTGATGATGAAGTCCGAGAACAAGATGAGACGGATTGCGGCAGTCATGGATACAAGAGGCGGTGACCTTTTTGATGCGTTGATCGGAGCATTGGACAATTTGTTGCAAATGGAAGGGGTATCCACCAAGCTTCTGTTTTTAGATGCGGATGATGAAACACTTGTAAGACGGTATAAGGAAACGAGAAGATCGCATCCACTCGCAGAGGGTGGACTTCCGCTTACCGGTATTCGCAAAGAGCGGACATTGCTTTCCGAGTTAAGAGGCAGAGCTCGCTTCATCTACAATACTTCCGAACTTAAACCAAGGGAATTACGCGAAAAAATCATGTCCACATTCTCTTCCAAAGGCGACACCGCTTTCACATTGAACTTCATGTCTTTCGGATTTAAGCATGGGATGCCGATAGATGCAGATGTCGTTTTTGATGTACGCTTTTTGCCAAATCCATACTATCTTGAAGATCTAAGACCGATGTCTGGACTGGATAAGGAAGTATACGATTATGTTTTAAAGTGGAACGATTCACAAGTGTTGATCGAAAAATTGACGGATCTTTTCAAATTCATCATACCGCAATATAAAAACGAAGGTAAATCACAAGTCGTCGTAGCCTTCGGTTGTACGGGGGCCAACATCGTTCTGTGACGTTGGCGGAATACTTCGGAAACCGATTAAAAGACGAATATAAAACACTAATCACACATCGGGATGTGGAAAAGAGAAAGGGTTGACACAATGCTGCAATCCGGAAGAATGAAGAAAATCGTCGTTTTCGGAGGCGGGACCGGGTTGTCCACTATGCTGAGGGGATTGAAAAATTATCCCGTTGAGCTCACCGCAGTTGTAACTGTAGCGGATGACGGTGGCAGCTCAGGAAGGTTGTTAGATCAATACAACATCCCACCTCCAGGCGATATCCGGCAAGTGATGGCAGCTCTTTCGGATGTAGAGCCGTTAATAGAAAGAATGTTCCAGTACAGGTTTACCACTTCGGATGATTTGAGAGGGCATTCATTAGGCAATCTCATGCTTGCTGCATTGACGGATATAACGGGTGATTTTGCACGAGCGGTTGAGAAAATGGGGCAGGTTTTGAACATTAAAGGTAAAATTTTACCTGCCGCAAATCAAAAGATCACCTTGCATGCAGAGCTTGATGATGGCACAATTGTAACCGGCGAATCTAAAATTCCGGTATACGGCCGTAAAATACGAAGAGTATATGTTTCACCACAAGAGGTTGAACCATTGCCTGAAACAGTACGATCCATTGAAGAAGCGGATTTAATCATATTCGGACCAGGAAGCCTATACACAAGCATCCTGCCGACAATCCTTGTAAGGGGCATGAGACGCGGTACTCGTAAGCAAAGCTAAAAAGGTATATATCAATAACCTGACAACTCAAGAAGGAGAAACGTATCAGTATACAGCATCAGAGCATGTGCAAGCGCTGTATGATCACGCTGGCAGCGCTTTTCTCGATACGGTTCTGTTGAACGATACTGATTTCGAAACATTATTACAGGGGAATGAATCGCCTGAAGTTCAATTACCCGTTGAGAATGATATAGAAGCTTTGAAATTGCTTGTGCCTAACATCGTCCTTGGAGATATTTCGACAGTTTCCGAGGGCCGTATCATCCATGATGCGAATAAGGTTGCTTCATGGGTTAAGGAGTATATGAAAGGCAAGGATGTAAACAAGGAGACTTGATCATCGCCGAGAGAGGGGGGACAGTCATGTCTTTTGCATCAGAAGTAAAAAGGAATTAACCAATATAGAATCAGATGATTGCTGTGTAAAATCAGAAATAGCCGCCTTTATAAGGATGAACGGAGCAGTTTCTTTCTCGAATAAACAATTAAGCTTGGATGTTCAGACGGAAAATGCTGCAATCGCAAGAAGGCTATATTCCAACATAAAACGTCTTTACCCATATAAAGTTGAATTATTGGTCCGCAAGAAAATGCGTTTGAAAAAGAATAACGTCTACATATGTAGGATCCGTGACGGCGCTAAGCATTTATTGGAGGACTTATATATATTAACAGGAACGTTTCAATTCAAAAATGAGATTGTACCGGAATTGGTGAAAGATGAATGCTGTGAGAGGTCTTATTTAAGGGGCGCATTTTTGGCTGGGGGATCAGTCAATAATCCCGAGACGTCTTCGTATCATTTGGAAATATTCTCGTTTTACAAGGAACATAGTGAGGCCTTGGTTGAGTTGATGAATAAATCGATGCTAAATGCAAAGTCGATTGAACGAAAAAAAGGTTATATCGCATATTTAAAAGAAGCGGAAAAAATATCTGACTTCCTTGGCATAGTCGGCGCACATGTTTCATTGATGAAATTCGAAGATGTGCGGATCATAAGGGATATGCGAAATAGCGTTAACCGACTCGTGAATTGTGAAACAGCGAATATGAATAAAACAATCAGCGCTGCGCAAAGGCAAGTCGAGAATATCAAATTTATCCAAAATACGATTGGATTAGATCAATTACCCGATCGTTTGCAGGAAATCGCCCAGCTACGGATTGAACATCAGGATATAACGTTAAAAGAGCTTGGTGAAATGGTGACCGGCGGAACCGTCAGTAAATCCGGCGTGAATCATCGATTGAGAAAAATAGAAGAGATTGCAGAAAACCTTCGAAGTGGCGGAATTGCACTTCGTTAAGAACTAGACGAGGTAGGAAAGGAGACGAATAAGTATGGCAGAAAAAACAGTAGAAGTGAAGCTGAAAACTGGCTTGCAGGCAAGACAAGCTGCATTATTTGTCCAGGAAGCGAATAAGTTTTTATCAGACGTGTTTTTGAAAAAAGACGATCGCCAAGTAAATGCAAAAAGCATTATGGGTGTCATGAGCCTTGCGATTGCAAAAGGTGTTTCAGTAACGCTAATGGCGGATGGTGTGGATGAAGAGCAAGCAATCAGCACACTCGCTTTGCTTGTTGAAAAAGAGAATTAACATCCATTAGCCGAGGGTACTAACTTAGCAAAGGTTTGCAGTCTACGTACGCCGCGTCCTGCGGCAACGACTGCATGACCGGCATCCTGCCGGCCTCAGGTATAAGACGAAGATACGGAATGGCGGTTTTTGCTACGTAGTAGATTTGATTATGACCCGAGCATCTAGTGCCCAGAGCTAAACGTAAACAAGAGTACAAATTGCTTTGAATAAAAAAAAGCCGTAAACATGAATGTTTACAGGCTTCTTTATACAGCTTATATGCCCTCGGCGGGAGTCGAACCCACATTTCAAGCTTCGGAGGCTTGCGTGCTATCCATTGCACCACGAGGACGAAATATAGAGTCTGATGGTAACAGACAACACTCATTATACAAATAAAGCCATAAGAATGCAATAGTAAAATTAAATGCGTTATATTTGACCTTAATTGACCATAATATGTATGATAGGTGTACAGTTGAAACAAATGGTTTCAGCAGGTCGACAAATTTGAACCACCTAAAAGGAGGAAATACCATGAATCTAATACCTACAGTCATCGAACAAACAAATCGGGGCGAACGTGCTTATGATATTTATTCTCGTCTATTGAAAGACCGGATTATCATGTTGGGCAGCGCAATCGATGATAATGTTGCCAACTCGATTGTTGCGCAATTGCTATTCCTTGAAGCGGAAGATCCTGAAAAAGACGTTTCCATTTACATTAATAGCCCAGGCGGAAGCATTACTGCTGGTATGGCAATCTATGACACAATGCAATTCATCAAACCGGACATTCAAACAATTTGTATCGGTATGGCTGCATCAATGGGATCTTTCCTATTAACTGCAGGAACAAAAGGAAAACGTTATGCGCTTCCTAATGCAGAAGTGATGATTCACCAACCACTTGGCGGTGCACAAGGTCAGGCAACTGAAATTGAAATTGCTGCAAAACGCATTCTTTTCCTACGTGAGAAATTGAATACGATTCTTTCCGAGCGTACTGGCCAGCCAGTTGACGTTATTGCGAAAGACACAGATCGTGATAATTTCATGACTGCTGAACGTGCGAAAGAATATGGTTTGATTGACCATATTATCACACGCAGCGACATGAAAGACTTGAAAAAATAAGTATTGCTTTGAAAACCGACTTCTTTATATGGAGTCGGTTTTTTAATTTATTCCAAAATGTTTGAAACCTTTTCGGCGACATACGATAAATAGAATACGGACTCAAGTTTGAATCGTGTTTCCCAAAGGGTATCCGTTAGTATTCAGAATAGGAGTGAGAATGAATGAAAAAACTATTAGGACCACTTACTATCATTATTGTTCTTCTTGTAATACTTGGTATTGTGTTTGTACCAAGTTACAACAAATTTGTAAATTTGGAGGAAGATGTTGATGCGTCGTATGCGCAAGTCGAAAACCAATTGCAACGCCGGCTTGACCTAATTCCGAATTTGGTAAGCACCGTGAAAGGGTACGCAAGCCATGAAAAAGAAGTAATTGCAGAAATATCCGATGCGCGCGCGAAATTATCGGGTGCAACTGGACCTGCAGAACAGGCGGCCGCGGATACCGAATTATCCAATGCATTAGGACGTCTATTGGTTGTAGTGGAAAATTATCCGGATTTGAAGGCGAATCAAAACTTCACCCAGCTCATGGATGAGTTGGCTGGCACCGAGAACCGGATTGGTGTCGCGAGGAAAGATTATAATGACGTCGTTTCCCAATTCAATCGACAAGTGAAAAGGTTTCCGGGGAAATTAGTCGCTTCGATTTTTGGGTTCGATGAAAAGAGTATTTCCAAGCGAATGAGGCTGCAAAAGAAGCACCTAAAGTAGACTTTGGAGATGGGAAATAGTGATTCGGAAAATCGTTCGATCGCTCACGGTCGCATGTTTACTATTCATGTGCATACCATTCGGGGTGTCGGCAGCCGAAATCCCCGCTTGGAATAAATTCGACTATTTCATCCAAGACCATGCCCGAATTTTATCGAATGAACAAAAAGAAGAGCTGAACCGACTCGGGAAAAACTTGGAACAGGCGACGGGAGCGGAATTGGCGGTCCTCACAATCCCAAGTATAGGTGACGATCCGGTTGAGCAATATGCAGTCGATGCGTTGCGAGCGTATGGACTTGGAAAACAAGGCGAAGACAATGGTGCTTTGCTTGTTGTCACGACGAGACCGAATTCATCTGGGGATCGGCACTTTGAGTTGAGTGTCGGCTATGGCCTCGAGGGCGCACTGCCAGACGGGAAAGTCGGAAGGATCATGGATGAAGTGGCAGTACCGTATTTGAGGAACGAACAACCCGATTTAGCTATTATGGAAGCATACAAATCCTATTACAATGAAATCGCAGCTGAATATGGTTGGAATGGGGAAGTTGCCGAAGTGAATACTCTCGCCGGTCAAGGCGGCGATGGCTTTGGCATCCCGACGCCAATAATTATTTTCATCGTCATTTATCTGCTGTTCCGTTTTATAGGCGGCGGTGGCCGTGGAGGTCGTGGTGGTCGTGGTGGCGGATCGGGTGGCAGAAGAGGAAGAGGACGCGGTATGATCTTTTTCCCTGGCTCCTTTGGGGGCGGAGGAGGATTCGGAGGCGGCGGTGGCTTCGGTGGCGGAGGCGGCTTTACCGGCGGAGGTGGATCCGGTGGTGGCGGCGGCGGCGGTAGAAGCTGGTGACGTTAGAAAGTCTTTGTTGGAATAGTTCCAAGGTCACAAAATGACCATAAAACTCGGGAAATGATCGATAAATACTGGAAATAATCAATAATTCAACCGAATTGATCAATAACTCTTGGGAAATGATCGATAAACCCCGGGAAATGACCGATAAAATTGGAGACAAGTTGAAAACACCAGATATTCGGCAAGAATCCACAAGGATGTTCTGCAAATCTTTTGCAGAACATCCTTTTTCCCTTATACTTAAGAAAAAACAACTTGAGGTGGGACAACATGCACGTAACATTTTACACAAAACCGGGATGTCATCTATGCGATGATGCCGAAGCAATGATGAAGCTTGTCCAAGAAGACTTTCCACTGACATGGTCCACGGTAAACATCGAATCAGACGATGTAAGCCATGAAAAATATATGCTCATGATTCCTGTCATCGAAAAGGACGGCGAAGTTCTATTGTATGGGCAAATTGGCTATGCCGATTTAATTGACCTTTTTTGAGGCATTTATGTTTGAATTGCAATACAAAGAGGTATAGAATAAGAGTATGAATTATATTTTTTTATATTAGGTGGGACAATTATAGAACAGGTGGGCGTATTTTGTCCCTTATAGAAAGAAGGGCTTTCCTTGAACCCGAATTTACTCGAGGCACAACGAAAGCTTGTGCCGGAAATGATGGAGATTCTTCACCAAAGATACAGGCTTTTGAAGTTCATCGGGGTTTCCGGTCCGATTGGCAGAAGACCATTAAGCATTCAAGCGGATATTTCCGAGCGAGAATGCAGAAACTTAATGGAGGCATTACGAAACGAGGAGCTCATTCGAATTGCGAAAGAAGGGGCCACAATCACATATGAGGGATCCAAGGTCCTTGAACTTCTTGCGCCAAGTATTGAGGAATGGACGGGGCAAAGCTTGATTGCCAGCAAATTGAGTGCTCTCCTTAAAATTCGCAGTGTACAAATCGTCCCGGAAATTGTGATGTGAATCCGACGGTGAAAAGCTTGATTGGGAAAGAAGCGGCAACCGTTTTCATGCAAAAGATTGAAAATGGTAAAGTCATCGCTGTTACAGGTGGAAGCTCGGTTGCAGCAATTCCGCAACATATCCACTCAATTGATAATCCTGAACAGCTTCATTTTATCGCCGCGAGGGGCGGAGTTGGAGATGATATCGGGCTGCAGGCGAATGTCATTGCTGCATCTTTCGCCGAGGCGAGCGGAGGAACATATAGCACATTTTATTATCCTGAATCCCTTAGCCAAGAAGCGCATGAAATTTTCAAACGTGAACCATCTGTCATTCAAATGATGGAGCAATACGCGCAAACAGATTGTGTCTTGCATGGAATTGGCGATGCAGAACGAATGGCGGAATTACGCAATACGCCTGAGAATGAAAAGCAACTGATCCGAGAAAAAGAGGCGAAGGGCGAAGCGTTCGGCTATTATTTCGATGAAAACGGGGAAGTTGTCCACCGTATCCGAACAGTCGGCATACAAACAGAACAGCTTGAACAGGTTCCGCTGATCATTGCCGTTGCAGGTGGAGTAAGCAAAGCCGATGCGATTTTATCTTATATGGAAAGCGCTCCCCGCCAAACGATTTTGGTGACGGATGAAGGGGCGGCACATGCGATTTTGGAGAAACTGGAAGATAAACAATAAACCTATCTGGAGGTAATGGAAATGACGTTAAAAATAGCGATCAATGGATTCGGCCGTATTGGGAGACTTGTTTTCAGGGAAGCACAGAAAAATGAAGAAATTGAGGTAGTCGCTGTCAATGATTTAACGGATGCTCCGATGTTGGCGCATTTATTAAAATACGATTCAGTCCATGGAATTTTTGATGCTGAGGTTGGATCCGAAGACAATCACCTTGTCGTCAACGGGAAAAAGATTAAAGTGTACGCTGAAAAAGACCCAGCGCAATTGCCATGGGGCGATTTGGGTATCGATATCGTCATCGAATCAACAGGCGTGTTTAGAGACGAAAAAGGTCTCATGAAACATATCGAAGCGGGCGCTAAAAAGGTTATCTTATCCGCACCTGCAAAAGGCGACGTCAAAACACTCGTTATGGGTGTCAATGAAGATTCGTATGATGCAACTCAAGATAAAGTCGTTTCAAATGCATCTTGTACTACAAACTGCCTTGCACCTGTCGTAAAAGTGCTTAACGACAAATTCGGTATCAAACGAGGCATGATGACAACAGTGCACTCGTATACAAACGACCAAAACATTTTGGATTTACCGCATTCCGACTACCGCCGCGCTCGTGCAGCAGGAGAATCAATGATCCCGACGACGACTGGCGCTGCATCAGCCGTAACCAAAGTCATTCCAGAACTAAAAGGAAAATTGGACGGCATGGCTGTCCGTGTACCAACTCCGAACGTTTCACTCGTCGACTTTGTCACTGAACTTTCAAAAGAAGTGACAGTTGAAGATGTGAATGCTGCATTGAAGAACGCATCAGAAAATGAACTGAAGGACATCTTGTTCTATAATGAAATCCCATTAGTCTCACGCGACTACAACGGCAACACAGCTTCTTCTACAGTTGATGGCTTGTCAACGATGGTGTTGGACAATAATATGGTGAAAATCATTTCATGGTATGACAATGAATCCGGCTATTCAGCCCGATGCATCGATTTAGCCCTATATATGTACAACAAAGGTATATAAAACATAGCCATTATAGTGGCAACCCATTATAATAGTGATGGGTAGGAGGAACGGAGAAACCCCGTTCCTTTTTTTGTATAAATACGTTGGAAAATAAAGGGGTTTCAACTAACTCCCAATTTCCTTCGCTTTAATTCTTGGAGGTGTGCAGGTTTTATGAAAGCTAAACAAACAATCAAGGATATCGACCTGAACGGAAAACGTGTATTTTGCCGTGTGGACTTCAACGTGCCGATGGAAAATGGAAACGTATCGGACGACACAAGAATCCGTGCAGCAATACCGACAATCGAATACATGACAGAAAAAGGAGCAAAAGTGATACTCGCTAGTCATCTTGGTAGACCGAAAGGCGAAGTGAAAGATGAACTACGACTTACTGCAGCAGGTGAACGATTGGCTGAACTCCTTCAAAGAGACGTAAAAAAACTTGATGAATCAATTGGTGAAAACGTAGAAAAAGCAGTTTCTGAAATGCAAAACGGAGAGATCCTCCTTCTTGAAAACGTTCGATTCCACGCCGGAGAAGAGAAGAACGACGCGGAACTTGCGAAACAATTTGCTGCACTTGCTGATGTATTCGTCAACGACGCATTCGGAGCTGCCCATCGCGCGCATGCATCGACTGCCGGGATTGCAGAATTCATCCCGGGTGTAAGCGGATTCCTAATGGAGAAAGAATTGGATGTCCTTGGGAAAGCATTGTCTAATCCAGAGCGTCCGTTCACCGCAATTATCGGCGGTGCGAAAGTGAAGGATAAGATTGGTGTCATCGATAACCTTTTAGACAACGTCGACAATTTATTGATTGGCGGAGGATTGTCCTACACATTTACGAAAGCTGAAGGATATGAGACTGGAAACTCACTTGTTGAGGAAGATAAAATCGAACTCGCTCAGTCATTCATTCAAAAAGCGAAAGAGAAAAACGTAAAGCTTTATTTGCCGGTTGATGCGGTAGTTGCAGATACTTTTTCTGAATCGGCAAGTGTAAAAACGGTTAAGATTAATGAAATCCCTGAAGGCTGGATGGGACTTGATATTGGTCCGGCAACAGCGGAAATGTATGCGGATGTCATTAATAACTCGAAACTGATCATTTGGAACGGTCCGATGGGTGTATTTGAAATGGCTCCATTCGCAAACGGCACGAAGCAGGTTGCAATGGCAATGGCTGAAACAGAAGCCTATACAGTTATAGGTGGTGGCGATTCAGCTGCGGCTGTTGAAAAATTCGACGTTGCGGATAAAATGGATCACGTCTCTACAGGCGGCGGCGCTTCTCTTGAGTTCATGGAAGGTAAAGAACTGCCTGGCGTAACTGTTTTGTTAGATAAATGATTGGAGGGGTTAACGTTGCGTAAACGAATCATTGCGGGAAACTGGAAAATGTATAAAAAAATGGGCGAAGCAAAAGCTTTCATTGCGGAAGTAAAAGGGCGTTTACCGATCACTGCCAAGGTCGAAATGGTAATTTGTCCACCCTCGCCATATTTGTCGGAGCTTGTGAATGAATCCGAAGGCACGTCACTAAAAATCGGTGCCCAAACGATGCACGACGTCGAAGAAGGTGCATTCACGGGTGAAGTTAGTCCAAGCATGCTTGCGGATATGAATGTTGAATACGTCATCCTTGGCCATTCTGAGCGTCGTCAGTATTTCAATGAAACAGATGAATCCGTCAATAAGAAAGTGCATGCTGCATTTGCACATCAATTGACGCCTATCGTCTGCGTAGGTGAAAGCCTTGAAGAACGCGAAGAAGGCAAAACAGTTGAACGCGTTTCATCCCAAGTGGAAAAAGCGTTCAACGGCATCAGTGCAGATCAGGCAAAAGCGGCGATCATCGCTTACGAACCGATTTGGGCGATTGGCACTGGAAAGACGGCGACTTCTGAAGATGCGAATGAAGTTTGTAAAGAAATCCGCCAAGAGATCAGCAAGCTTTATGATGAAAGCACTGCAGCTGCAGTCCGCATCCAATACGGTGGAAGTGTGAAACCAGAAAACATTGCCGAGCTCCTGTCCATGGAACATATTGACGGAGCACTTGTCGGCGGGGCAAGCCTCGTCGCAGATTCATTTCTAAAATTAGTTGAGCTGGCAGCTAATGAATAAAGCACCGGTCGCATTGATCATCCTGGATGGATTTGGGTTAAGGGATGAGAAATTCGGCAATGCGGTTGCACAAGCGAACACACCGAATTTCGACATCCTTTGGAATAACTATCCACATTCGACATTAACCGCATGTGGAGAAGCTGTAGGCCTTCCGGATGGACAGATGGGTAATTCGGAAGTAGGTCACTTGAATATTGGTGCCGGCCGGATTGTCTATCAAAGCTTGACGCGTATTAACAAATCCATCAAAGACGGGGATTTTATGACAAACACAGCCCTTCTTGAAGCTGTGGAGCACGCGAAAAAACAAGGCTCTTCCCTGCATTTGATGGGCCTACTCTCTGACGGCGGGGTACATAGTCATTATGAACATCTTTTCGCCCTCCTTCGACTCGCAAAGTTGAACGGACTAAAAAGGTATATGTTCATGCATTCCTTGATGGAAGGGATGTCGGTCAACGAACCGCTGCAGGTTACGTAGAGCAGACCGAAAAAGTGATGGAAGGTCTTGGAATCGGTAAGATCGCAACCGTTTCCGGTCGCTATTACGCGATGGATCGAGATAAAAGATGGGACCGCGTGGACCTAACTTACCGCGCATTGGTAGACGGGCAAGGGGATGCCTTTGCATCAGCCACTGCTGGTATCCTTTCATCCTATGAGGAAGAAGTGTATGATGAATTCGTGAAGCCGTTTATCATCGAAAAGGACGGCAAACCGATTGCGAAGATCGAAGATGGGGATGCGGTCGTATTCTTTAACTTCAGACCGGATCGCGCAATCCAATTATCCCGCGCTTTTACGGATCCGAAATTCGATGGATTCCATACAGGACCGAAAAACTACGATAACTTGAAGTTCGTAACATTCACTCATTATAGTGAAGATGTACAAGCCGATATTGTCTTCGGCAGCCAAAACTTGGATAATACAATTGGTGAAGTCATTTCAAGCAACGGACTACGCCAGCTTCGAATCGCCGAAACTGAAAAATATCCACATGTTACATTTTTCATGAGTGGCGGTAGAGAAGAAGAATTTGAAGGCGAAACGAGGATCTTAATCGCAAGCCCGAAAGTAGCGACCTATGATTTGAAACCTGAAATGAGCGCAATTGAAGTAACCGAAGCTTTGCTAAAGGAAATTGGAGAAGAGCGCCAGGATGCCATCATCCTTAACTTCGCAAATCCCGACATGGTCGGCCATAGCGGTATGCTTGAACCAACGATAAAAGCAATCGAAACAGTCGACGTATGCTTAGGTCAAATCATCGATGCACTCATGCTAAAGGGCGGTACAGCAATCATCACAGCGGATCACGGAAATTCCGACGAAGTGCTAACACTCGAAGGAAAACCAATGACCGCACATACAACAAACCCTGTTCCTGTCATCATCACAAAAGATGATATACAATTGCGAGAAGGCGGCATCCTCGCCGACCTCGCCCCGACAATGTTAAAACTATTAGGTATCGAACAACCAAAAGAAATGTCCGGAACACCATTATTTTAATAAAAGGGAGAGATTGTAATGCCTATCATTACCCACATCCAAGCAAGAGAAGTACTTGATTCACGCGGAAACCCAACAGTTGAAGTCGAAGTATTCACAGAGAGCGGTGCATTCGGCCGTGCAATCGTCCCTTCAGGCGCCTCCACAGGCGAATACGAAGCAGTCGAACTACGTGACGGCGACGTATCCCGCTACCTTGGAAAAGGCGTTTTACGCGCAGTCGACCACGTAAACGAAGTTATCGCTGAGGAAATCGTCGACAACTACTCCGTATTAGACCAAGTCGTCATCGACAAAGCTCTAATCGAATTAGACGGAACAAAAAACAAAGGTAAGCTTGGTGCTAACGCAATCCTTGGTGTTTCAATGGCAGTAGCACATGCTGCAGCGGATTACTTGGACCTTCCACTCTACCAATACCTTGGCGGCGTCAATGCGAAGCAATTGCCTGTACCAATGATGAACATCCTTAACGGCGGCGAGCATGCCGACAACAACGTCGACATCCAAGAATTCATGATCATGCCAGTAGGCGCAGAATCATTCCGTCACGGAATTCGCATGGAGCTGAAATCTTCCACAGCCTAAAAGACGTTCTAAAGTCAAAAGGACTTAACACAGCTGTTGGTGACGAAGGTGGATTCGCTCCGAACTTGGCGTCAAACGAAGAAGCACTTTCAACAATCATGGAAGCGATTGAAAATGCGGGCTACAAAGCAGGAGAAGAAATCTTGCTTGCTATGGACGTTGCATCTTCCGAGTTCTACGATAAAGAAGCAAACACATACAACTTGGCAGGCGAAGGCATCACAAAAACTTCGGAGCAAATGGTTGACTGGTACGAAGAGCTTTGCAATAAATACCCAATCGTTTCAATTGAAGACGGTCTTGATGAAAACGACTGGGCAGGCCACAAGCTATTGACAGAACGTCTTGGCAAAAAGGTTCAGTTAGTCGGAGACGATCTATTCGTTACAAACACTGAGAAATTGGAACGCGGTATCGAAGAAGGCGTCGGCAACTCAATTCTTATCAAAGTGAACCAAATCGGTACACTGACAGAAACATTCGACGCAATCGAAATGGCAAAACGCGCAGGATACACAGCAGTCATCTCCCACCGTTCAGGTGAATCAGAAGACACAACAATCGCTGACATCGCGGTAGCAACAAACGCTGGCCAAATCAAAACAGGCGCACCGTCACGTACAGACCGCGTTGCAAAATACAACCAATTGCTTCGCATCGAAGACCAATTGGACGAAACATCCGTCTACCTTGGCGCAAAAACATTCTATAACCTAAAAAAATAAATCATCAAAACAGCCGGCACTAGCCGGCTGTAAGTTTTTTAATCAACACTGTACATTCAAAACTTGTTGTAACAATTTAAAGTATTTGATAGAATATAAGTATTGTTATGTTCGATGCAGGAGGTGGAACAAAGTGCATGCTTTGTTAATGACATTACTAGTAATCGTATCATTGGCGTTAATCGTTGTTGTATTATTGCAATCTGGAAAAAGTGCAGGTCTATCTGGAGCCATCTCCGGTGGTGCTGAACAGCTTTTTGGTAAACAAAAAGCACGTGGATTGGACTTGATACTCCAAAGAGTGACAATTATCCTTTCAATTTTATTTTTCATTTTGGCACTTGCCATCGTAAAAGTCTGATTGGAAATTCCGATTTGAAACTCAATAGAGCATATAAACAAACGCCTGGCCACCCGTATGGTCGGGCGTTTTTTTCCATAATGCATGGGAATAATAAAATACATACGCTTTTTTGTCAGCAAGTGAAAGGATGAACGACATGAGAATTGCACAACCGAAACCATTCTTTTTTGAACATGGGAAACGAGCGGTACTCTTATTACACGGCTTCACAGGCACATCAGCAGACGTCAGAATGTTAGGCCGTTTCCTTGAAAAGAAAGGCTATACATCACTCGCGCCGCATTACCGCGGGCACGGCGTCCCACCTGAGGAACTTATTAAAACAGGTCCCGACGAATGGTGGGAAGACGTTGAAGCTGGATACCAGCAATTAATCGACGCTGGATACAAAGAAATCGCAGTTTGTGGATTATCACTTGGTGGAGTATTTTCATTGAAAATAGGGGTTAAAATGAAAGTTAAGGGTATTGTAACGATGTGTGCCCCGATGTCGATTAAACACACGGATAAAATGTATGAAGGCGTGTTAAAATACGCTTCAGAATACAAACGATATGAAGGAAAATCCAAACAGGAAATCGAAGAAGAAGTGGACGCATTGCGTGGGCAAACAATGCCTTCCTTAAGCGAATTAACGACGCTCGTCGATTCCGTTGGGAACAGCTTCCATCCATCAAAGCACCTCTTTTCGTTGTCCAATCAAGCAATGATGAAGTGATTGACGTGAATTCCGCCAAGATCATCTTTAATAACACAGCGTCGTCAGATAAAATAATCGAGTTCTATAAAGAGTCGACGCATGTCATTACATTGGGACCGGAAAAAGAGCAGCTGCATGAGGATATATATCAATTTCTTGAATCACTAAGCTGGAACGTGTGAAAATGGAAATAGTTGACGATAGTGAAGAATGGAGGGATGTAATTGGACTTTATAGATGAAGAATTAAAAAATAGGTTGATCTCTTTTATGAGAGAAGAATCGTATAAGCCGCTAACCGTTCAAGAAATCCAGGAAGCGTTAGGTATTGAAGGGGCGGCCGAATTCAAAGAGCTCGTAAAGATGCTTGTACATCTGGAGCAGAAAGGTGAAATCATCCGATCGCGTACGAACCGTTACGGTGTTCCAGAACGCATGAACCTTATACGAGGCAAGTTCATTGGGCATGCCAAAGGGTTCGGGTTCGTTACACCTGAAACGGAAGGGATGGATGATATTTTCATCCCGCCGCCGGAAGTAAACGGGGCGATGAACGGTGATATCGTGCTTGTCCGTGTTTCGAAAGGTGATGACTACGGTGGACGCCGCGAAGGGACGATCATCCGAATTGCCGAGCGGAAAACGACGAAGGTTGTCGGGACGTACCAAGATAATCGCGGGTTCGGATTCGTCATTCCTGACGATAAAAAGCTTCCGATGGACATTTTTATCGGAAAAGGAAATTCCCTCGATGCTGTAGAAGGGCATAAGGTTGTCGTGGAAATCACGGATTGGCCAAGTGATTTGAAATCAGCGACTGGAATGGTCGTACAAATTCTTGGACATAAAAACGATCCTGGCGTCGATATTTTATCGATCATCCATAAGCATGGCATCGAAGTCGAGTTTCCTCAAGAAGTGATGGATGAGGCGAATCGAACACCTGACGAAGTGAAGGAACAGGATTTATTCAAGCGTAAAGACCTGAGGGACGATCTTGTCATCACAATTGACGGAGCAGATGCGAAGGACTTGGATGATGCGATTTCGCTTACGAAAAATGAAGACGGCACATTCACTTTGTCTGTTCATATCGCGGACGTCAGCCATTACGTCAGAGAGAATACAGCGCTTGACGATGAAGCGTTTGAACGTGCGACGAGCGTCTATTTGACGGATAGGGTTATTCCGATGCTTCCGCATAAGTTGTCGAACGGAATCTGTTCATTGAACCCGCATGTGGATCGGTTGACGCTTTCCTGTTCGATGAAAATCGATCGTAACGGAAAAACGATTGACCATCAAATCTTTGAAAGTGTCATCAAATCGAAAGAGCGGATGACATACACGGATGTCTTTAAGATCATCGAAGAAAAAGACGAAGAGCTTATGGAGAAGTATGCCCATATCGTTCCGATGTTGAATGATATGGCTGAACTTGCCTCGATATTAAGACAGAAGAGGATCGATAGAGGCGCCATCGATTTCGATTTCAAGGAATCGAAAGTCATTGTCGATGAAAAAGGGTGGCCGACAGATATCGTCATAAGGGAACGAACTGCTTCCGAAAGACTGATCGAAGAATTCATGCTTGCAGCGAATGAAACAGTTGCAGAGCATTTCCATTGGCTGCAAGTGCCATTCCTTTACCGTATACACGAAGATCCGAAGGCCGAGAAACTGCAACGCTTCTTCGAGTTCCTGACGAATTTCGGAATCGTAGTGAAAGGTACTGGGAATAAAGTGCATCCAAGAGCTTTACAGGAAATTGTCGAGTCGATTGAAGGAATGCCGGAGGAGACTGTCATTTCAACAATGCTTCTTCGTTCGATGCAACAGGCGAAGTATTTCCCTGAAAGCTTGGGCCACTTCGGGTTGTCGGCGGATTTCTATACACATTTCACATCCCCGATTAGACGATATCCGGATTTGATCGTTCACCGATTGATCCGCACGTATTTAATCAAAAAAGATCTTTCGTCCGAGACGATTGCTCATTGGAATGCCAATATGGGTGAAATTGCGGAGCATACATCGGAACGCGAACGCCGTGCTGTCGATGCTGAACGTGATACGGATGCCTTGAAAAAGGCACAGTATATGCTTGATAAGATTGGTGAGGAATTCGACGGCGTCATTTCTTCGGTCACGAACTTCGGTATGTTCGTGGAACTCGAGAACACGGTCGAAGGGTTAGTCCACGTTAGCTATATGACGGATGATTACTACCGATTCGATGACCGCCAAATGATGATGCTTGGTGAGCATACTGGAAAACAGTTCCGAATCGGTGATGAAGTTACGATCCGCGTCGTATCTGTTAAGCCGGAGGAATCTGCAATCGACTTCGAAATTTCGGGCATGAAGCAGTCGTTCCACCGTAATCGGAAGGAAACGCCGAAAGTTATCCATGCGAAGAAGCCGTCAAGTGGTGGCCGGGGTGACTCCGGAAAGTCGAAATCTACCGATAAGAAAAAGGAAATACAACATCTAATTCTAAGAAGAAGTTCTATGAAGGTGTTGCAAAAAATAAGAAGAAACAAGCTCCAAGAAAGAGAAAATAAAGGCTAACGGCATTCGTTAACGCGAGTGCCGTGGCATTTTGATGTAGTTAGGGGAGAAAAGAATGGCAAAAGGTCAAGGCAAAGTTCTGGCAATCAATAAAAAAGCGAATCACGACTTTGCGATAGAAGAAACGATTGAGGCAGGAATCGTCTTGCAAGGAACTGAAATCAAGTCAATCCGTAACGGCAAAGTCCAACTTCGTGACGCATTCGTGCTGATCCGTAACAATGAAGCATGGATTTCCAATATGCATATCAGTCCGTACGAACAGGGAAATCAATTCAACCACGATCCACTACGTTCTCGAAAGCTGCTGCTCCATAAGAAACAGATTGCAACGTTGCTCGGGCAGACAAAGCAGGAAGGCTTCGCAATTGTGCCATTGAAGATGTACTTGAAAGATGGCTTTGCGAAAGTGTTGATTGGTATAGGTAAAGGGAAAAAGAACTATGATAAACGTGAAGATCTGAAGAAGAAGGAAGCAAAACGTGAAGTGGAACGTGCCTTCAAGGCGAAACAGCAGTATTGATTTTTACGTCAAAATGTAGTAAGATGATAGTAGTGATATAGTTCAGAAGCCTTTCAACAGGCATTCCTGACATCCCTTTAAAGGTGTAACAACCTTTTATAACGGGGACGTTACGGATTCGACAGGGGTGGTCTGGGCTTGAGCTGCGCGTCGGAGGGCTCGTCTCCGTCAGAAACGGCAGTTAATAATAACTGGCAAAACAAACAACAACTTAGCATTCGCAGCGTAAGCTGATGAATCTGCCTAGCAGTTCCATCGCCCATGTGGCATTGTTAGGCTCAACTTAAGTGGGATACGGTAGCGGTCGCCTCCTGAGGCCGTTGCAAGAGATTATCAGGATAGCGCTCACGGATAGCCTTGATTGACGGCAAACGTGCGCGCGAATCCAAGTAGTCAATCTACACGCGTAGACGCTGAAGTAGCAGAGCCTTTGGACGCGGGTTCGACTCCGCCGTCTCCATAGTTTTTATGGAATAAATACGGTAGTATCAATGGTTTAAAGAATAAAGATATTGTACAGAGGATAGACTTCTGGGCAATATCTTTTTTCATATATAAAAATGTTTGTGAGTGGGGATGTGATTTGTATGGAAATAATAAAGATTCCTAAAGAAGCAGTACGTATAATCAGCACCTCAAGTAAAGGCGATCAATCAAAATGGCATGACGGTGATAAATGGATCAAACAAAATACACGGGGATATGAAGGGCTTGCTGAGGTACTTGCATCACTCATCCTATCTTGCTCAACATTAACGAAGCAACAATATGTCACCTACAAACCTTGTAAAATCCTTTTACCTACTGGTGAAACATCCATTGGCTGTTATTCCTATGACTTTCGGGGTAAATTACAAGAAGTCACACTTGAACGTTTATTCGAAGCGAATTTCACCTCGACTGACTCCATCTTAAACGATAAAGCATTATCGACAAAAGAAAAATTTGAACAGCTTATGCAACGAATTGAGGCATTTACAGGGCTTGATGCCCGTGATGAAATTACCCGATTGCTTGCATTTGATGCGCTCATTTTAAATGAAGATCGCCATACAAATAATATCCTATTTTTATATGATCCAGTTGAAAAGACCTGGCAAATCGCTCCGATCTTTGATAACGGACTTAGCTTATTATCTGATGAAAAAGATTACGCCCCTAACAAACCACTAACGATTTTAATAAGAAAAGTGAAAGCAAAGCCATTCAATTCAAGTTTTTCCAGACAACTTGCTTTATATAAGGGACCGGCGTTTATCGATAAAACCAAGCTGCTACATCATCTTGAAACAACGGATATTGATTTTGGCCGAGCGAAACAAGTACTCCTTTCGCAAATGAATGACACTAATTTTGCCCATCTGTTCCTCGAAGGAAGTGATACCGATGATTGATTATATGAAGTTTGATGTGATGTGGATGGATGAAGTCATTGCGTCTGTAAACTTAAAACCAGCGAATGGCGGACTCCATACGTTATTAATTATATTAGTGACTTCAACAAGCAGTTTTCCCGAATATGGAGGGACATATTACGATTGACGAACTGGAGAAATGGTTGAAATGGCGCACGTTTCCTCCTACCCGTGCGAATGCCGAGGAACTATTGGAGAGTCTTGGCATGCAAGCATATAATCGCTGGGGCATTGTAAGGAAAACCCATGGCGTCATGGCGGATGATGAGATTTGGTTAAGATTCGAAGGGGAAACACTGAGGCACAAGGATGTTTGTTTGCGTAAAAATCTTTATTATCCTCAAGAGTCATCTATTGCTGAATGATCTTAACGAGGGCTCTTCTCCGTCAAAAACGGCAGTTAATAATAACTGGCAAAACAAACAACAACCTAACATTCGCAGCTTAATAGTTGCTGAATCTGCCTAACAGTTCCATCGCCCCATGTGGCACTGTTAGGCTCACCTATTAGTGAGATACGGTCACGGTCGCCTCCTGAGGCCGTTGCAAGAGTTTAAACAGGATAGCGCACACGGATAGCCTTGATTGACGGCAAACGTGCTCGCGAATCCAAGTAGTCAATCTACACGCGTAGACGCTGAAGTATTGGAGCCTTTAGACGCGGGTTCGACTCCCGCCGTCTGCATAGTTATTATGGAAAACAGTAAAGATAAGAATGTGACTTTAAGTATATTTTTGCCGCATTGGCAAGGATATACTTAATTTTATTTTTGGCAGGAGTATACTTAAAACATTGGTTAAACTGAATTGGTTATGGTTAAATATGATTGATTTAATAAGATTTTTTTAATCCAATAAATCAATTATAGTAAATAAGTTAGGTAAAGAAAATTAGTTATTGGACTCTGATTAATTTAATTCCCTGGTACTCTACTTTATACAACGCCTAAAATCCTTGATATTCAAGGATTTTAGGCGTTTTTTATTTAGGTTCTATAATATTTGTTGGGGTGTTCACGCAAATTAAACAAAAAAATGCACGTAATCACCGTTTCTTTTATACTTGAATTGTCGAGAAACAAGTAAACGAAAGGTGATACGTGCACATGAATTCTACCATGAATATTCCAGGATTAAAAGATGTAAACATTGAAAAGATAGAGGAGATTGGGGATCGGACTGCACTTCATGTTTCGCTTCCCAAGCAACCTCACAAATGCCCTGCGTGTGGGTCAATGACAACGAAGACCCACGATTACCGGATACAGAAGATTAAGCATCTCAAGTGGTTTGAGCGTTTAACGGTTCTTTTCTATAGACGTAGGAGGTATGCCTGTTCTTGTGGAAAGCGTTTCTCTGAGACATCCCCTTTCGTGGATAAGTATCAACGCTACACTAAAGAGTGGAATCAAGTCGTGCGTATCCGATCAGTCAAGGCCAAAACATTTAAAGAAGCAGGAGAGGTACTCGGCACCTCCAGCTCGACCGTGATCCGACGGTTCAAGGAAGTGGCGAAAGAGCAGATGACCAATGGCGTCCGGTTACCAAAAGCCATTGCGATGGATGAATACAAAGGCGATACGGATGCCGGTACGTACCAGTTGATTATAGCGAACGCAGAAACACACGAACCTCTGGATATCTTGCCAAACCGCAGAAAAGAAACGATTCAAGATTATCTCCGCCAACACGGAGCTGACGTTGAATTAGTGGTCATGGATATGAATCCGAGCTTTAAGGCAGCTGTGAAAAAGGCCTTGGGACGCCCGTCATTGTCGCAGACCGATTCCATTATTGTCGGTATATCTACTGGGCGATTGATGAAGTTCGCCGGAAAGTGCAGAAGGAATGGCATGCATATGACCGCAAGAAATGTAAAAGAATGCGACATGTATTATATAAGCGTAACGATAAATTAACGGAAAAAAACCGTTGGTATTTAAATCGGTATTTAGGCATGTCTGATGAATTGAAAAAGGCATATGAACTGAAAGAGGCGTACTGTGAGTGGTTTGACTGGGCGAAGACCGCTGAGGATATGGCAGAAGTGAAGAGCCGACTAGAGGACTTTTACCGCAAGGTAGAGGAAGCTGGTATTCCGGCGTTTTCAAAAGCCATTCAAACATTTAGAAACTGGCAAGTTGAGATCTTGAATAGTTTCGGCTTCAAGTATTCCAACGGTTTTCTAGAGGGAATTAATAATAAAACAAAAGTGATGAAGCGCAATGCCTATGGTTTTAGACGCTTCGATCACTTTAAGGCAAAGATATTATTAAACATTCGATATAAAGAAATCGGTACTCATTTAGGTTAAGGATAGGATTTCTTTACGGCGTTATAGGTTTAAAAGAGATTCTTTGATTGGAGCGAAAGGCGGCGACTCCTGCCGGAATAGCATGAGCTGAAGACCCTGGACTGAGCAAAGCGAGGGAAGCGGCTGAAGCCATGCCGGCGGAAAGCGTCCGCCTGTAGCGCAAATCAACATTCTCATAGCATAATTTAAGTTAAAGGGTGGTGTGCAAATCACATCACCCCAACATTTGATTTAGAACCTTTATTTAAAGTTTCCTATGGAAAGGAGGACTCATAGGAATGTTTAATCATATTTCTGTCATAAGTAAACAACTTTAGGTAATACTACAATCCTAATAAGAAAATTAAGTACAAGGAGAAATTGAAATGAAAATAAGCAAATTAAAAACTGCAATTGGTTTGGGTATCCTCTCGATAGTATTAGCTGGATGCGGAACAAATACCAAGAAAAGCACTGTATCAACAGTAAATGAAAATGATCCACTTCAGACGATTGTTGAAAAAGCAAAAGCAGAAGGACAAATCGCGAGTGTTGGAATGCCTGATACATGGGCGAACTGGGTAGAAACTTGGGATAATATTGAAGCAAAATATGGAATTAAACAATCTGACACTGATATGTCAAGTGCAGAAGAACTGGCGAAATTTGAATCTGAAGGCAAGAACGGAACAGCAGATATTGGTGATGTTGGCATTAACTTTGGACCATTAGCAAAACAAAGAGGTTTGACTTTGAAGTACAAAACGTCCTATTGGGATGAAATTCCCGATTGGGCAAAAGATGATGCCGGAGATTGGGTACTAAGTTATACAGGTACTATTGCTTTTATTACGGATAAGCAAAATGTAGAAAAGGCGCCAACTTCATGGGCAGAGCTTGCAAATGGTGATTACAGAGTTTCAGTTGGGGATGTTATGAAAGCGACTCAAGCACAGTTCGGAGTCTTAGCAGCTGCGATTGCAAACGGCGGAGATGAAGCGAATATACAGCCAGGTATTGATTATTTTAATGAAATTGCCAAGAAAGGCCGATTGACTGCGGTTGATGCTACTATTGCCAATTTGGAAAAAGGAGAAATCGATGTTGCAATCGTTTGGGACTTCAATGGCTTAAATTATCGGGATCAAATCAATCCTGATCGTTTTGAAGTTACAATCCCAACCGATGGTTCAGTGATGAGCGGTTATACAACTGTTATAAACAAAAATGCTCCACACCCGAATGCCGCAAAATTAGTAAGGGAATATATTTTATCTGATGAAGGTCAAATCAATTTAGCAAAAGGGTATGCCCGTCCTATTCGTGATGTTAAGCTGCCTGAAGAAGTAAAAGCTAAACTTCTACCTGATGAAGCTTACAGGAATGTCAGACAGGTGAAAAACCATGAAGCATGGGATAAAACAGCTATTGAATTACCTCGATTATGGCAACAAGAGGTGTTAGTAAATGCCCGATAAAAAAGTAGTGATGATCACTCTGGATGGCTGTCGATATGACATAGCCATCCAGCAATTAGGATTTTTAAATCATTTCGTCGAGAAAAAATTGGCAAGCCGTTTTAAAGTCCTTTCAGAATCTCCAAGCAACTCCAGACCCTTATATGAAGTTTTATTGACAGGTGTGCCTACTTTTGAAAACGGAATTTATTCGAATTACTCCGTACAACGATCGAAAGAAGAAAGTATTTTTTCACTGGCGAAGGAGGCAGGGAAAACGACTGCCGCTGCCGCTTATCATTGGGTAAGCGAGCTCTACAATCGAGCGCCGTTCTCAATGTTCGAAGACCGTATCCAGCATGATAGTACAAAAAATATTCAACACGGGATTTTTTATTCGGAAGACACCTATCCTGATTCGCATTTATTTCAGGATGCCCATCATTTAATTAGCACCTATCACCCTGATTTTATGTACGTGCATTCAATGAATATCGATGATGAAGGGCATAAATTCACCGGAAATTCAATCGAATACCGTCGTGCAGTAAATCGGATCGATACAATTTTGGCGATTTATATTCCTCGCTGGATTGAGATGGATATCAAATAGTAGTCACCTCCGATCACGGTATGGATGACTTTGGTAACCATGGCGGTACAATGTGGGAGCATCGGGAAGTACCATTATTCATTTTTTCTGATGGTTTTCCTCCGCATATTGGAACAGGGGTCATTGATCAGCTTCAATTAGCTCCTATTGTCTGCTATATGCTTGGCATTGATAAGGGGCAAAAGATGGAGGAAATTGATTGGGAAGTCCTGAAAGGGTGAACATGATTGAAGAGGGAGAAATCAAATAGGAGTTTAATTTTATTGGTCCCATTTCTTCTTATTACCGTTTTGTTTTTAGTAATCCCAATGGTATTAATGGTGACCTCCAGTTTCACAAGTGAAGTAACGGGAGCTTTTACATTAGATAATTATGTAGAAGTGTTTACAAATCGATTTTATTCTCAATCGTTCCTAAATAGTGGAATAATTTCTCTCTTTTCTGCTGTGGTAGGTATTATTTTTGCAATCATTGTATCTTATGCAATGACAAATCTTCCTGGAAAAATCCAGGATAAACTGACTGTATATATTAATGTTGCAGCCAATTTTGCGGGGGTTCCATTAGCTTTTGCTTTTATTATCCTGTTAGGAAATTCAGGAGTATTTACTCTTTTCATTGAAAACATGAACTTGCCATTTCTGAGTAAATTTAACCTCTATTCATGGCAAGGGCTGGCAATCACTTACTTATACTTTCAAATCCCTTTAGGCATCCTCTTTATATACCCTTCTTTGAAAAAAATTAGAAAAGAATGGAAAGAAGCGGCTTTTATGTTGGGAGCATCCCACTGGTTCTACTGGAGAAAAGTCGGATTGCCGAGCATTATGCCCAGCATCGCAGGAACGTTCGTCATTATGTTTGCTAATGGGATGGGAACTTATGAAACAGCATATGCCTTGACTGGCAGCAATGTCAATTTAGTGACAATCCAGATCGCTTCGCTTGTTTCCGGTGACATCTATGCCCGCCCAATTATCGGAAGTACGTTAGCTGTGATTTTTGCCATCATCATGATTGCAATCCTCTTTATATCCCAAGTGATGCTAAAGAAGGTAAGGAGAGATTTAGCATGAAAACAAAGAGAAGACATTTAGGGAGTTTCTTGATACTCGTTGTTTTTGGGTTATATATGATTTTCCCGTTTGCCTCTACCTTCTTTTATGCAACCTCGACGGAGTGGTCCAACACGATTATACCTTCGGATTTTACGTTCCAATGGTTTGTTGAACTGGTGCAGGATCCAAATTTTGTATCGGCTGTTCTAAGGTCGATCACCTTAACACTTACGACATTGGCAGTTGTTCTTGTTGTGATGGTTCCTACGGTATTTCTCGTGTATATGTACTTTCCTAAAGTGGATAACTTTATGAAAGGCCTTGTCCTTATGCCATTTGCAATTCCAGGTGTTATTTTGGCGACCGGATTGCTCAGAATGTATTCAGGTGCCGCAATTCCGATGTATTCAGTATTAGTAGGAGGTTTGTTCATCGGTTCTTTGCCATTTATGTATCAGGGGGTTCGAAATAGTCTGGATAGTATTCAATCGAAAAAGTTAATGGAAGCAGCCGAAATATTGGGTGCAAATAGGTTTACATCTTTTCTGAAAATCATTTTGCCTAATATTCGCTTAGGGTTGTTAATTACTACGTTATTAATCTTCTCAGGATTTTTCGGGGAGTTTGTCCTGACGAATTTATTGATCGGAGGCAGATATGAAACAATCCGTATTTATATGCTGAGAAGAATGAATGAAAACGGGCATTTAGCAAGTGCTGTTATGGTTGCGTACTTTATTTTATTAATTTTGATCAGTTTACTGATTACGTATATTACCTCTTCTAAAAGACGAACGCGCAAAAAAGAGAAAATCAAGGAAACGCCGGTACAAAATCCAGAAGATGTTCCTTTAACGCCAAATTTGTAAACATTATCTGTAAACACAGAAGTCAATACACGAAGAGAGGCAAAATATATGAGCTATATCACGATTGATAACTTATCCCTAAGCTTTGGTCAAAATAGAGTATTAAAAGATCTTTCCTTTTCAATTGAGAAAGGTGAATTAATAACGCTATTAGGCCCAAGCGGATGTGGAAAGTCGACATTGCTCCGTGTGCTGGCTGGATTGGAAACGTTCCAAGAAGGCGACGTGTATCTGGACGGTGAGGACATCAGTGAAGTGGCACCGAAGGATCGTAATGTCGGTATGGTTTTTCAATCTTACGCGCTTTTCCCGAATATGACCGTTTTCGAGAATATTGCTTTCGGTTTATCGATTAAAAAGCTGCCAAAACAAGAGATTAAAGAAAAAGTAAACACTGCTTTGGCCTTGGTCAACCTGCAAGAAAAGGCGGACCATTATCCTGACCAGCTGTCAGGAGGGCAGCAGCAACGGGTTTCTTTAGCCCGTTCGCTTGTCACGGAACCTAAAGTCCTTTTATTGGATGAGCCGTTAAGTGCCTTGGATGCAAAAATCAGAAAACAGCTGCAAATGGACATTCTTATGCTTCAGAAAAAGTTAGGCATCACAATGATTTTTGTCACACATGATCAAGAAGAAGCAATGATTTTGTCCGACCGGATTTTTGTGATGAATGCCGGAATCATTGAGCAGCAAGCATCACCGGCGGAACTTTACTCTAAACCGAAAAGCCATTTTGTTGCAAGCTTCATCGGGAATTATAATATTCTATCAACGGATGAATTAAAGCAATTAGACTCTGCCTTTACTCCGAAAAATGATAAAAATAAGTATGCCATCCGCTCTGAAGCGATTCAATTGAAACCGATCCATAGTGACCATGACCGTGTTCTGCACTTCAAAGGTAAGTTTGACCATTCCATCATTCTTGGAAGTACAATTCGCTGTTTTTTTCAAGTGGGTCCATCTAAGCTGACGGTTGATTCAATAAACAATGATATAAACAGTGAGAATTTGCATCAAATAGAAGATTTGTATATTCATCAAGATAATATTGTCGCAATTGACGAATAAGAAGTCTTGGTGATTTTAAATGGATTTCCGTTAACCACTAAATAGGAAAGGTCGAAAAAAATGAAAGTAGATTACCATATACATTTAGAAGAAGGACCCTATTCGCTTTCATTTGTTGAAAAAAGCCTAAATGCAATGGAGCATTTTGAACCAAATAAAGAAGTGCGCCACTCAAAGAATTGGTTGGAAAAAAATATTGCCAAAATGAGCAAGCGGTTAGAAGAAGGGGAATACTCAAGATGGTGGCTGGACTTTTATCTTGAAGAAGCGATCAATAAAGGATTAAAAGAAGTAGGCATCGTTGATCATTTATATCGATTCAAGGAAACAAAAGCCTATTTCACAAAATATATGGATGTTTCATCAAGTGAAATGGGGATAAAGCAGGCGCGTTGGCTTGATCAAGTCATGGTTAGAAGCCTCCCTGATTTCGTGAAGTTTATACAATCACAAAAAGAACATTGGGCATCAAAAGGAGTACAGCTCAAACTTGGGATGGAGGCCGACTATTTTGTTGGCGGTGAAGCGGAACTCCAGTCACTGTTAGAAGGGTATGACTTTGATTATATTATCGGGTCTGTCCATTTCAATAATGGATGGGGTTTTGATAATCCGGATCTTCAGCGGAAATTCCTCGAGTATGATTTGCTTGAGCTTTACAAGAATCACTTTGAAACTGTAAAAAAAGCAGCTGAGAGTAAAATGTTTAATTTTATTGCGCATCTCGATAATTTGAAAGTCTTTAACTACCGTCCGGATGAGGCCTCTTTATTGGGTATGTACAAAGAAGTTGCTGATATATTAGTTAAAAACGATGTTGCTACGGAAATCAACCCTGGTTTGTTTTACCGTTATCCAGTTAAAGAAATGTGTCCAAGTTCTCATTTTTTAGATATATTAATTGCTAAGGGTGTTAAATTTACAACGTCCTCTGATTCGCATTTTCCGAATGACATAGGAATCTATTCTAATGAAATTAAAAACATGCTTTTGGAAAAAGGCGTGCAAGAAATCGCAACCTTTGAAAAAAGACAAAGAATAATGAAGCCTCTAATTTAATTTATGATACGCCGGCTGGTGCTACCTGAGTCAGCCGTAAGAGATTTTTAGGTTAGCACGCAGGACGCCAAACTTACCGACTTGGCGCGCCTGCACTTATGGCAGCTAAAGATGGCTTGCACCTATTGAACTTTAGCACCCATTACTATAATAAGGGATTCAAACGAGAGTACATTAAAATTGCATATTTCCAGCATAAACCTATTTAGATAATGTACTCTTCCGAAAATCCTTTTGGAACCTTTTCAATAAGGCATTTTCGTATTGTAAAAGCATAATCCCATAGTTTTTTAGTTTCTATGATGCTGCTTTTTTATTCGTTTATCCGAAATCAAGAAGATGCTACTTAAAATAACAAGTAAACCAGCAACCATTCCTGTAGTAATTTGTTCATTTAGAAAAACACACCCCCATATCATACCGAACAGGGGAATGATGAACGTCACACTTAATGTTTTAGTGGGACCTACATTTGTAATTAAGTAAAAATAAAGGAGATACCCAATGGCGGTACATAAAAGAGCGACACCAACGACGGATAATCCAACGATAGGTGTAATAACCGATGTTGATTTCGGTAAATTGAATAGAGTGAATGGAATAAGAAGTAAAGTTGCTCCCATTTGTTGTCCAAAAGCGACTGACAAAGGTGGTACGCTATCAAAAACCTTTTTCGCATAAACGCCAGCAAATCCATAGAACACAGTTGAAAGTATAGAAAGCACAATAGCAATAATTACTTCTGATGTAAATGATATAGGACTCCATCCAACCAGGATGATAACCCCAATGATGCCAACGAAAATACCTACCCACTTTTGAGTGCTTAACTTTTCTTTCATCCAACCCCAAACAACAAGAGCAGTAAATAGAGGTGTCAAGGAATTAATAATTGCCAGCATCGAAGCACTCAAGTGAATAGATGCCGTTGCAATCAGTGTAAATGGAATCGCAGCATTTAGCGCACCGATAATCAAATATTGTTTCCAAAGCTGTCCCCATCCAGTTGATTTCCCAATCATAAAAATATAAATCAATAATGCAATTGCTGCTATGGTTACACGCCCTTGAATGGTTAGAAATGGACCGATTGCAGGAGATGCTATCCGAATAAATAAAAATGATGCTCCCCATAAAGCAGCTAATCCAAATAATGCTGCGATGTCTTTCGCCTTCATGGACCATCTCTCCTTGTTCTTTTTCTAAAATCTGTAGGTGTACATCCGAAATAACGATAAAAAATTTCAGAGAAGTAAGCTGAACTTGTATAACCGGATAAATGTGCAATATGCGTTATACTGTCATTGGTGTTTTCGATTAAATGCTTGGAATGTAACATTCTTACTTTCGTGAGATATTCCTGTGGTGTAAGACCTGTATTCTTTTTGAATAACCGTTGTAAATGATACTTGCTCATCCACACTTCCTTAGCCAATGTATCTAAAGTAATAGAATATGTATATCTTTCCTCAATAACTTTTTGTGCCAATTCAACAATTGAATCTTCATTTGGCGCTTCTATTAAGTCGGGTCTACATCTTTTACATGGCGGAATCCTTCCTTAATCGCCATTGATGACACAGGAAAGAAAACAGTATTTTCACGAAGAGGGGGTCTTGATTTACAAGAAGGTCTACAAAAAATTTTCGTTGTTTTTACAGCGTAAAAAAAGAGACCATCATATTTACTATCGCATGAATTCACTGCATCCCACATTTCATCATCTATTAATAAACTCATTGGTTCTTCATACCTCCTCAAACTTATTTTACGATAAAACATTGCGGACTTTCATCCGGAATCTTGCTTTTCAATTTCCAGGCCTTAATTGTAAAAAGTGTGATAGGTTCTAACTATTCTCATGCTTTTTGTCAAACATACTAATGACCCTTTTTCAGTTCTATTCATAACCCTGTTACTATAAGTAAATAATTTCACAAGTTGATCTACAATCTGGTCCGATTGTGGAGTGATTTTATTGTAATTCAACACTCAAATCTTTGGGATTCATTTCGTTTATAAAGGTGTACTTTTAAAACCTGTCCGATACAAGTCAATTCATGCGTTTGAAAAAGTATGAAAATCATTTTATAAACGCTTATTAAAATCAGTAAACCATATGAACGAATTTTTAAAGAGTATTTGGAACTTGTAAGAAAGCTGGTCAATCTTGGGGTATAAATTTATTTCGAGAAAGAGAACATCAATACGCAGTCGATGGATAGTGAGCTTATGCTGACAATCTTAAGTAGTCTTGCCGAAAATGAATCGATTTCTATTTCAGAGAACAATAAGTGGTCCATTCAAAGACGGTTTAGAAATGGAACATACAAACTTTCTTATCCTCCCTATGGATATGGTTATGTTGGTGGAAACATTGTTGTACACAAAGATCAGGAAAAGGTTGTTAAACGGATATTTGCGCATGCGTTATCCGGAATAGGCACTCAGAGAATCGCCCAAGGGTTAAATGGCGAAGGGATATCTACCAAAAGAGGTGGTCAGTGGACAGGAACTACTACCCGGGGCATTTTAGGTAATGAGAAATACATAGGAGATGTTCTCCTTCAGAAAACCTACACTGATGGCAACTTCACCAGACGCACGAACAAGGGTGAAAAGGATCAGTTCTTTATAGAAAATCATCATGAAGCCATTATTAGCCATGAGAATTTTGAAGTTGTTAGCCTTGTTGATAGTTGGAGAATTTGATATGTCTAGTGAAGAAATTAAAGATGAGCTTGACGTGTCTAAATTGCACAAAATAACGACATAGATTCAGTAGAGGAGTTCAATAAGAGTCATTCAGGATTGAATTTAGAAAAGTCACCAGCATTTATTTTGTTTGATACTAAAGAACCTATCTATACGACTTATAGTTACGAAGAACTAAAAAAATATGTTCCTTTGGGTGCCAGGTTCTCATTGAATTTCGAATTGGTACCCTGCACTACATCGCTTATACGTTACGAGATAAAAAAAATAGTTATTAAACTCCCATGATAATTAAAAATGCTACAAAAAAGGGGCATTATTTTGCCCCTTACTTAAGTATACCTATTTGACGTAGCACACCAGCTTGATCCCAGTAATCACTGAATCTAGTAATTTTACCGTCACGAAGCTTGATAACTGCAGCTCCTCTAACCTTAACCTGTTGTCCTTTTCCTTCGCCCATCATGATTTGCATTTCCGAAGTATATTCAATAGCTCCACCAGTTTCGTCACCAATATAGCTTTGAGCCGTAAATTTAAACTTAGACTTAGAGGGATCAAAGAATTTTTGAAAGAGATTAATTAGTTGTTCCATGCCTTCCACTCGAAAGTCATACGTAAAGTCCTCAAAGATGCCATCTTCTGTAAACATATCTAAGGCATCCGCCTGTCTCTCGTAAGTAAAATTATCCATTAGCCGTTTTGCAAATTCAAAATTCATTTTTCATCATCCTTTACTATTTTGGATACTCGTTTAATATAGTAAGTTTATAGGAAGGCTGTTAATTGATAATCATCTTGCTCAAGTGTACTTTCAATAAAAGAAATAACGGTTCCTAAAAACAACTCGTACATTACTTCAATTTCTTTTGCGAAAATAATATCCTACTTTTCCAACCATTTGTTTAATGGTTCGGGCTGACGTGCTTCCAAGTCAACTATATCCAATGACCGTTTTAGAGCTTTTTAAAGAATAACATTTAAAGGGTCCCAATATATTCCACTTACCGTCATATTAAACAACCATCTGGACCACAAACACCTTCATTAATTTCCCCAAATGTCTCATACTTAGGGGTGATACCTACTTCTTCTGCAACTTTTTTTAATACATTTCTAAAAACTTCTCCTGGTTGTCCGCCGGTTACAGCATATTTATCATTAAATAAAAAGAAGGGAACCCCAGTAATACGTAAAGCCATTGCTTCCGCTTTGTCTGCTTCAACCTCATCTAAATAAGCATTATGATCTTCTAAAATGGTTCGGACGATGTTAACATCTAAGTCAACTTCTCTTGCCAAGGAAATTAGTTGTTCATTGTCTGGTAGGAATTTATTCTCAGTGAATACGGCATGGAAAATACGCTCTTGGTATTCACGCTCTTTTCCAACCTCATGGGCAAATTTTGCTACACGATGTGCATTTAAGGTTTTTTGCCACATCATATTGTCATAATTGTATTCAAGCCCTAAACCTTTTGCTCTCTCTATGGTACCTTGTAACATGTCACGTACTTCTTCCTTTGATTTTCCAGTCCGATGACTTAATCCCTCTATTGTTGTAATAGTAGGTTTGCTTGGTGCATCTGGTACCAATTCATAAGCTTTATATTCGATTTCCACTTGGTCTTCTAAACCCGATTCTTTAATGGCGTTCTCTAATTCACGTTTTGCAATGTAGCAAAATTGACATACATAATCAGTCCATGCCTTAATTTTAATCATTTTATCCCCTCCTTATTGATGAACAACCTCTAGTAAAGTTTCTTTCAATCCCTCTAAATATTTCTGTGCACTTTCAGCAGCTATACTACCATCGCCAGTTGCTGTGACAATTTGGCGAAGCGTCTTTTCCCGAACATCTCCAGCAGCGAATATTCCCGGGATGCTTGTTTCCATATTTTCGTTTGTAACAATATAACCCTTTCCATTAGTAATTCCTAAATTGAGAAATGGCTTGGTCAATGGAACCATACCAATGTATACAAAAATACCACCCGTTTGGAATTTGCGTTCGGTCCCGTCAATGGTATTGACTAATGTGACACTACTTACTTTTCCATCTTCACCGTGGATTTCTTTAATGGTATGATTCCAAATAAAATCTACCTTTTCATTTACAAATGCACGGTCTTGTAAGATTTTTTGGGCGCGAAGCTTATCGCGTCGGTGTATGATGGTTACTTTCCTAGCATATCGGGTTAAAAACACCCCTTCTTCGACAGCTGAATCCCCGCCTCCAATAACAACTAATTCACGGTCTTTAAAGAATGCTCCATCACAAACGGCGCAAAAGGAAACCCCTCGTCCTACTAGTTCTGATTCACCTGGTACTCCGAGTTTTTTATATTCAGCACCAGTAGCAATAATAATGGCTCTCGCCAGTATTTCTTTGTTTCCTGTCTTAATTATTTTGTACTTTTCCTCATTAACAATTTCCTTAATATCCCCGTAAGCATATTCAGCTCCGAACTTTTTAGCATGTTCAAACATTGTATGAGATAAGTCCGGACCGGTAATGGATTCGTATCCAGGGTAGTTTTCCACCAATTCGGTATTGGCCATCTGGCCACCTGGCATACCACGTTCAATCATGACGGTTGATAAGTTGGCTCGAGAAGCATAGACAGCTGCTGTCATTCCAGCAGGACCAGCACCGATGATTGCTACATCATAAATTTTTTCCATTTTCTATCACTCCTTTTTTGTTTTGCATTTGCTATGTAACCTTATCGTAGCAGGAGTAAATGGATTAATATATCGATAGAAATGCAGATATGTTGTTTATCCAACAGATGAAGATAACTGTCTAAAAAGTAGATAATAAAAGAAGGATGTTAAGTAAATTATTTGTAAGGGCGAGCCAAGGGGCAGGAACATAGTCAAAACCATAGTCAAAGATGTTTTTAGGGTAAGAAAACCGCCCTTAATCCGCGTCCTAACAGCATTCTTGTAAGAAGAGGGTTCGACTCCCGCCGTCTCCATAGAAATTATGGAATAATAGAACGGAAAAGAAGCATACATTTTCCAATAGGAGAATGTATGCTTCTTTTTTAGGCGATCACCTTTTACTAACAGCACTATTGATCTGATCTGAAGTGTATTTCATAAAGAAATAGAAGAGAGACCTTCTATTTCTTATATGGAATATTTAACAATTCAGGAACTGTGACAAATTCGTACCCTTGCTCTTGAAGTGCCGGGATAATTAGGTGAAGCGATTCAATTGTATTGGTTCATCTCCACCCGATTCTGCTCCATCGTGCATGAGAATAATCGCGCCTGGATGAATATTGTCTAACACCTTTGAAGCAATAACTTCCGGCGGGTCTTCCTGCCAATCCAACGAATCAACCGACCAGGCAATCACGTAATAGTTCATGTCGCGAAGCTTTTCGACCAATTCATTGTATAAGAAGCCATATGGTGGTCTAAATAATTTTGTCCGGTAACCAATAATGCCGTTAAGAGCATCTTCCGTTTTAGTTACTTCTTGCTCTAAGGTTTTGAGATCGGATTCTTTGACAAGGTTAGGATGGGAGTACGTATGGTTTCCGATTACATGCCCCTCGTTTTGATATCGCTTGACAATTTCAGGATTCGCAACGGCCCTTGAACCTAACACGAAAAATGTTGCTGGCACATTGTACTGTTTCAATACATCTAATACATCATTTGAAAAACGCGGGTCAGGACCATCATCAAAAGTTAAAGCAACTCGTTTTTGATCAGTAGGACCTTGTAAGAAAAAAATATCTGGATACCGTTGTTGTAAAATTCTTAGGTCAACAGGCTGCTGAGGATCCCGCCCAGAATTTTCAGGTCCTCCGTCAAGGTCAGGTAAATCTTCTACCTGATCATCTTGTATGACTGCTTTCGACCATTCCTGCGATACATTTACCAAGGGTTCGACATTCGCATAAACAGTCAAGACTTCTGTTAAATGCAAACAAAATAAAAACCCCGACACCAACAACCACTTGAATATTCGAACTTGCATCCATTCATCTCCTTTTTTATTCCATAACAGGGACGATTTATTATCACCATTGTTATTTTTGACGAAAGAGAATTATTTATTCAAAAAGAGTGAACGGATTCTAATTCCTTAGTTTTTAGTACCAGGCTCAAACCATTCAGAACTAAACGAGTACTTGGTACACTGTCACTACGAAGCGGTTAAAGGGTATACTTGATAAAAAAAGGTGCATTATAGTTGTTGAATAGGTTCTCTTAAAGACGAGAAAAGAAAAGTAGGTGAACAAGATGGGGAAATACCAATTGGATAACAAAGGCAAATCGGCAGTGACTAAATATCATGAAAAAAACAAGCCCGCCAAGTTTGATAAAAAGCAGCATCTTGAAAAAATGCGTGCCGAGTATTTGGAAAAAAAGCAAAAACAAACAGATAAATAATAGTAATGAAAACATAGGAAGACTAAAATCTCCCTATGTTTTTCTTCGTGTATAATTATATTTTATAACTTCTATAAAAGGAGAAATAGGATAGACATAGCAATCTTCAGTTTAAGGTGTTAGATTCTGTAACAATTCAAAATTCAATAAGTACCTAAAATTCAAATTGCATAGAAAGCTAAATGATAGGGACGGGGGTTTAGCCCCACCGTCTTGGCTTCGTTATTCGTTATAAGGAGAAGATATAATGGGGATTTTACTCGAACTGATAGGTTCAATTGGGACACTTATTTTCTCTTCTATGAAAGATGTTACTGAAGAAGAAATTAACAAGAATATCGGGTTTCTTGAACAATACGAATGGTTTCAAGCATTTATAGATGATGTACACACCAATAAGTTGATCCTCGAAAATGACAAGGTGCGACATGTCATTGGTAAAATAGACATTGAAAAGATGTGGAAAAATTCGTATCGGAATAAATTCAGGAAAAAGCTAAAAGTGGTGTTACAAAAACAGACGAGTAATCTTAGGTAGTTCTTAGAGGAAATCAATTATTCCTCTTGATACCATTGCATCAAAACTGTTTAGGCTCCAGATGGACCCTGCAATACAACAAAAGCATCGACTATTCAGCTGCCGATGCTTTTTCCATTTGCCTTTGCAATTTATGCTTTTGATGATTCAAGCCCCATTCATGCATAGCAACTAAAATCGACTCTAAACTTCTTCCGTATTCGGTTACGGTATATTCCACTTTAGGCGGTACTTGTGCGTACACTTTACGTTCGACAATATCCTCTTCTTCCAATTCCCTTAATTGCTTTGTCAGCATTTTTTGTGTGATTTCTGGCAGACTTCGCTTCAACTCACTAAAACGCTGCGTTCCTTCTTTCATTAAATGCAATAAGATTAAGGGTTTCCACTTTCCTACTAATATATCCAATGCGTCATCAACACGACATAATTCCGGCTCAATCTTCACGTAAATTCCTCCCGAAACTCCATTAGTATCTTTTAGTATACTATACCACTTTCAAGTGCGTACTTCACATAAAGTGCTATTAGCGTACTATTAGAGATAGGAAATAAAATATTGTTTTCCGAAAGGATGAACGAATATGGAAAAATATCGTATAGATCCCAAAAACGGATTAGAGTTCGGCTTATATACACTCGGAGATCATATTCCGAATCCACATACCGGGGAGAGAATCCCTGCACAACAACGTATCCAAGAGATTATTGAACTGGCAACTTTAGCAGAGCAAGCGGGCATCAACTTCTTTAGCGTCGGAGAAAGTCATCAAGAGTTCTTTACAACCCAAGCACATTCAGTCGTTTTAGCCGCGATTGCACAAGCGACAAAGACTATTAAGCTGTCGAGTGCTTCGACAATCATTAGTACTTTGGATCCTGTTCGCGTATATGAAGATTTTGCGACGATTGATTTGATTTCAAATGGACGTGCTGAAATTATTGCTGGCCGTGCATCGCGTGTCGGGTTATTTGATTTGCTCGGATATGATCTAAGGGATTATGAAGAGTTATATGAAGAGAAATTTGATTTATTAGTGAAAATAAATGAAGAAGAGATTGTGAACTGGAGCGGGAAATTCCGTGCGCCTCTGAGAGATGCAAAGGTTATTCCTCGTCCTTTAAACGGTTCACTTCCGATATGGCGTGCTGTCGGTGGCCATGCTGCAAGTGCGATTAAAGCAGGGATTGCGGGTGTGCCGATGCAAATTGCAATGTTAGGTGGCCCAGCTGCTAACTTTAAGTATTCAGTTGACGCTTACCGACAAGCAGCTCAAGAGTATGGACATGATCCGTCGACTTTACCTGTTGCCACTGCCGGGTTTTTCTATGTAGCGGAAACAACACAACAAGCTCAAAAAGAAGTATACCCACACGTCAATTTAGGAATGGAGCTCATAAACGGTCAAAGCTATTCAAAACGGGGCTTTGCGCAAGGGGCAGACAATCGTGATGTTTTGAATGTCGGTAGTCCGCAGCAAGTGGTCGAGAAAATCCTATACCAACATGAACTATTTGGTCACCAACGGTATATTGCACAAATGGACTTTGGTGGAGTGCCGTTTGAAAAACTAATGAAAAACATTGAGTTCATTGGCAATGAAATTTTACCAGCAATTAAAAAGCATACAGCGAAATAATAGGAGGGAAACATAGTGAAAGTTGTTGGGATATCAGGTTCCATCGTTGGTTCTAAAACAAGGACGGCGATGAATTATGTTGAAAAGAAAATAACTGAAAAGTACCCAGAGGCAGAATGGACACTCCTCGATTTAGCGGATTACACAATTCCATTCAGTGATGGACGTAATTTCTTGGAATACGAAGGCGATACAGCGCATGTACTTCGAACGCTGATGGATGCGGATGCAATCATTATAGGGACGCCTATCTTCCAAGCATCCATCCCTGCAACATTAAAGAATATTTTCGACCTACTGCCTGTGAATGCATTCCTTGATAAAGTCGTAAGCTTGTTCGTTACAGCTGGCACATCCAAACATTATTTAATTGCGGAGCAACAACTAAAACCAATCCTCTCGTATATGAAGGCACAAATCGTGCAAACGTATGTATTCATTGAGGAAAAAGATTTTCTCAGGAAAGAAATCGTCAATGATGATGTATTATTCCGCCTTGATCGGTTAGTTGAAGATACGGCAACGTTAACTGAAACGTATGCAAAAATCCGGGAAGAAAAAGAAGCCTCATATAATTTTTAGTTGAGTGTTAGGTGTTAGGTTTTAGTAGATTTTGAAATGTTATAGAACCTAACACCCTGCACTTATCTTCCCATACCTTATTTGATTTCCTCAGCCAATTCTAAGATAATTCCCTCTGGACCACGAACATAGCATAATTTATAACTCTCTTCATATTGCTGTATCTCACTGAAGATTTCCGTACCCTTCTTTTTCAATTTGGCAACGATAGCTTCAAGATCTTCAACAGAAAATGCAATATGCCGGATCCCCAGTGTATTTGCAAAGGTTTCCTGAATATCCTTTTCATCTGCTGGTTTGATAAATTTGATAAGCTCTATCCATGTCTGACCGTCTGGCGTACCAGTCCTACACACGATACTTTAGCGTCATTAAGCCCAACTGCATATCCCATCAACTCTCCTTCCAATTCCCATTCTCCTTTCACCGCAAGTCCAAAATCGAGAAAAAACTCTTTCGCGGCAGAAAGATCATTAACAATAACACCCACATGATCTAATTTTTTGATCTTCAATTTCCATACCTCCTATGTTCCTGTTATTTTGCAACATCCTGTATTCAAGTTCAAGTTTAAATTTCACTTGCCTTTTTCCGTATGGAGATTTTTGGTATCTCTAATTACTGTATTAAGTGGGAATGTTTAATGGACATGACCCTTTAGATGATCTACTTTCAATGGAACTGGAGCAGGTTTAGATTTAGTTAAAGAGGCTTACGAGTATTATATTGAGAAGGAAGAATGGGCTCCGAATGTGCGAAGGCAAAAGCTTGAAGGAATTTACTTTATGGTATTAAGGTGATGAAAGCAACAAAAAGAAGATCGAATTCTCTCTATTTAGACTTGTACTTCTTTTTGTAAGATAGATTCAGAAATCCTGTTCGCAATTTTGAGAATAAAGTGATAGAATGGAAGGTACAGCGGCATACGGCGGATGGGCGGTTGGCACTCTGGAGTAAGGGGTGTTATATGGTGACATACCAAGCAATGACACTGATGTTTCAGTTTGGAATGTTTCTTGTAGCAACGGCAACGACCATTGTAGCGATGATTACACTATACACCAAAAGAAAAAAGTAACTACCCTCCGCTAACCGGCAAGTAAGCAGGGCAGTTACTCTTGTAAAAACTCTCGTACTAATGGCCGACCGCACTTCATGCGGATGTTAGCTGACTGACTGGGTCTAAGCGCACCCAGTCTCTTTTACTATATATTCAGTTTACCACAATCATACGAAGAATACACATGATCTAATAAGGGAACGGAATCAATAACTACTTAAATTTGAGTACCCGCCCGATATGAGGGGGAAACTTATGAGTAGAAAGATTGGTATTTTAGTCATCCTTGGGTGTTAGGTTCTCGTTAAATTTCGAATTGTTTCAGAACCTGGAACCCGCACTTCAATATTGATCATTATGAATGGGGTGAAACGATGAAAAGAACTCATAGTCTATTAATGATATTCGTTTTATTGTTGCTAAGTTCTTGTGGTTATGTCCCTTCAACTTACTCAGCTTCAATGTTAGTTGTAACTGAAAAAGGTAATACAAGCGACAAAGAGTATTGGATTAAAGCATATGACCCAAACAATCAAACAAAAGAGGAAGCATTTAAGCTTTTCGTTGATAGTGAAATTTTATGGGAAAACTTACAGGTTGATGAAGAGTACGTCTCTAAATACGAGAAAAAAGGCAATCAACCATGGAGACTGACGGAGATAAATTGAATATGTACAATCAACATTATGGTAAACAATACTGAGTAACATCATCTTGGGTGTTAGGTTCTCGTTAAATTTCGAATTGTTTCAGAACATGGTACCCTGCACTATTTATTAAAGGTTTTTATAAAGGAGATTATTGTTCTGAAAAATACATCAAAAATGAAGATAAATACAATGATATTGGTAATGATAATACTAACCTTGTATGCTTTTATAAGTTCTGCAGTGTACTACTATCCAGCTTATTC
Source organism: Sporosarcina thermotolerans (assembly GCF_030067815.1). GTDB lineage: Bacteria > Bacillota > Bacilli > Bacillales_A > Planococcaceae > Sporosarcina > Sporosarcina thermotolerans. The sequence continues at coordinate 1,443,895 of NZ_CP125968.1, forward strand.
TATTGAAGGGTTAGATAGAGATTTTTATATGGACAAACAGTATTATGTGTTATTAGTGATAGTTCGAGGTATTATTTTTACAATATTATTTAACGGATTTTATTTGACAATTAATTTTATAGTAAAAAGTTTATATAAAATATCTCACAAGAAAATTATCAAAAAGTATTTATGAATGGGTTGTTTGAAAAAGTTGTTTTCCACTTTATATTATAGCTATTCCACGAACGGGGTGCTTAAGTTGAAAATCAAAGAGCCGATTAGATGGCTCTTTTTTCATTTTCAACTAACACGGCAGTTTAGTTGAAAAAGGAAGTACCGAAAAAAAAAACTGCCATATAAGAACGGGTTCGGTTTAACCTTTGGGTGTTAGGTTCTCGTTGAATTTCGAATTGTTTCAGAACCTGGTACCCTATACTATTACAAAATGAAGCTCGCCATGACAGATCAGTATGGCATGGTAGAATTTTCTTGTTGTAGTTCAGTTTGGTTTCTATGCTAAACTTGTATGTTCGAAAGGCAATGAAGAAGGTGGAATACATATGGGAAGAATGGAACATAAGCAGCAACAGAAACAATCGAAATTAAAGAAGAGATGGTCTAACTTAAAAAAACCTATCCGAATCCTATTAATCGGAATGATAGTTGTCGCCATTTGTGGATTGGTCATGTTGAATCGATTAATTGCATCAAATGATGTGAGTAAACTGGAAGAAACTGAACCGAGACCGACGTTTATTTATGATCAAAACGGAGAGATCGTTAGTAAGATTTCAAATTCCAATATTGAAGGAGTTGCTTTGGATCAAATTCCGAAAGAGCTGATTGAAGCAGTCATCTCTGTTGAGGATCAACAATTTTACAAACATGGTGGGGTTAATTATTTCGGGATTGCCCGGGCATTTACCCAAAACATGTTACAAGGTGAAGTCGTTGCTGGTGGGAGTACAATCACGCAACAGCTTTCAAAAAATGTGTTTTTAACTCAGGACCGTACATACTCCCGTAAATTTAAAGAATTGCTTATAGCGAAGAATATTGAAAGAACGTATTCAAAAGATGACATCATGGAACGCTATCTCAACCAAATCTATTTCGGCGAAGGGGCATGGGTGTTCAACGGGCTGCGCAAATCTACTTTGGAAAAGATGTAAGCGAATTAACGTTAAGTGAATCTGCTACATTAGCGGGATTAATTAAAGCACCTACCCATTTATCTCCTTATAAAAGCATGGAAAAGTCGGTGCAGCGACGCGATATTGTTTTATCGTTAATGAAAGATGAAAAGTATATTAGTCAAGCGGAGTACGATGAAGCAATCGGACAAGAAATTGTGTTAGCCGATCCAACAATGCCGAATTATGAAGGGAAGTATCCATATTATATTGACCAAATCATTGACGAGGCGGTCAACAAGTACGGGCTAACGAAAAATGAAGTGTTAGCTGGAGGATTACATATTCATACAGCGTTAAATCCTGTCATCCAAGATGCCCTTGAAGAAGTCTATCAGGATGATCGTAATTTTCCAGAGAGTAAGTTAGATCAACTCATTCAAAGCGGTTCTGTCTTCTTGGATCCTAAAACTGGTGGAATTAGTGCATTGGTTGGGGGCAGAGGAGAATACACGTATGGTCGCTTTAATAATGCGACCCAGCTCGTTAGACAACCAGGATCGACCTTGAAACCCATTGCGGCCTACACACCTGCGCTCGAGCAAGGCTATCAAATTTCGGATCTGCTCGTTGATGAACCAATCAACATTAATGGATATTCACCGAAGAATTTTGATAAGCAATTTAGAGGGCAAGTGACAATGTACGATGCAGTCACTCAATCGTATAATATCCCTCCCGTCTGGCTCCTAAATAACATTGGTATTGAAGAAGGCGTTCGCACTGTGGAACGGTTCGGAATCCCATTGGAAGAACAGGATCATAATCTTGGCCTGGCATTAGGGGGCTTGCATAAAGGTACTTCACCCCTGCGTATGGCTCAAGCTTTTTCCACATTTGCGAATGATGGGGTCATGATGGAAGCCCATGCTATATTGGAAATAAAGGATTCGGAAGGCGAAGTCATTGGAAAATGGCGTGAACAGTCCCTAAAAGTAACAGAAGCGGAAGTTGCCCAGCAAATGACCTATATGCTAAAAGGTGCTGTAGAAGTTGGAACGGCCAAGAAAGCTCAAATTTCTGGGATGGAAGTAGCCGGTAAAACAGGCACCACCCAGCTGCCATTCACGGGTGTGGATGGATCGAAGGATCATTGGTTCGTCGGATATACACCAGACATCGTCGGTGCAGTTTGGTTGGGCTATGATAAAACAGATGCCGAACATTACTTAACATCAACGAGTAGTTTCACAGTACCACCAATTTTCGAGCAAGTCCTATCAAGATCGATCAGTGAATTGCCTACAAAGAAATTTGATTTACCATTAATCGCGAAAATGAAAAAAGATTTAGAAGAACAGAAAGAAAAGTTGAAGGAGAAAGAACAAAAGCAAGAAAAAGAGAAAGAAAAAGAGAAAGGAAAACAGAAGAAGAAAGAAGAGAAGGAAAAGAAAAAAAGAGAGAAGAAAGACAAGAAGGAAAAGAGAAGGAAAAGAAGAAAAGAGATAAAAAAAAGGAAAAGAAATAGAAGACCAATTTGAGTAATAGGTTCTCATTGAATATTGAATTGTTCCAGAACCTGGCATCCATCACTAATAATAACCAAGAAGCCTGTTTCTATGATCACTAAGTGATCTAAGATACAGGCTTTTTATTTCAGCTATAATTGTCTTTATTCAACCACCCCCAGTGATTTGTGGAGAGGTAAGCTTCTGTGGTTATCTGGTGCAGTTAAAAGAACAGATGAATCTACTTCGACAAAAGATTCTTCTATTATCAGTCCGATTACTGTCCGCTATTCTTTTCGCACAGTCCTTATTGCACTTATTGGTCGAACTACGAAACTTCCAATTAATCCGCAATTAAATCACAACATCTTCTCTACTTGTTAAGTAATATTTCGCCTTCGTTTAGCCGCCTGTAATTCAGGTGATAATTAGTTATACGTACGAAAGGAGTGACCACTTGAAGGTTTTATTGGTTATTGCAAGCATTACTTTTCCTATTATTATGTTTTATCTTCAGAATAAAAACATTAAGTTCCGAATTACTTTTAATATCACAGCTGTTATATCAGCAATTGTTTTCGGAAGTATTGCATCAACTTCCATATTCCAAATCCTAATCGACAATACTGTATTTATGACTGCAATTCACGCCATTTTTCTTAATCTTTTTTTCCTGATCACTGGAGCTTATCTTGGTGTATTCATCGTTTATAGACTGCTGATTTTGACAATGGCCGAGAGATAGCATCTTACTCCTTTTCAATAGGAGCTACCATTAATTTAAGGTATCAGTTTCCAATACAATTTTGAATTGTATTGGAAACTGATACCGTTTTTTTATCTAAATGCCGGGCTTGACGAAAAAGCTAAAGGGGAGTATTATATTTTAGTTGCTAAAAATGTTACTTTAAAATAATGTTTTCCGCAGATTAAAGGTTAAATAAAAAATAAAAGGTTGGTGTTTACATGGAAAACAATGGAATTTGAAAGATTTTCTTTTACACAACTTTTTAGGGATATATGCAGTAGCTGTATTGATGTTATGGATGAAAACATATATTGCTCAAACCACACAATTTGAATTAGGGGTAGAAGGACCACTTCAGCAGTTCCTTTTACTGCTAAATCCTCTTGGCTCTGCATTGCTATTTTTAGGAATTTCTTTTTTGTTTAAAGGTAAGAAAAAATATACAGTGCTCGTCGTTATGTACACGCTTATGTCGATTTATTTATATGCGAATGTCGTCTATTACCGGTTTTTCAGTGATTTTATTACATTGCCTACCCTTTTCCAAACGCAGAACTTCGGGGATTTGGGCGGAAGTATTCAGTCCCTGTTAGACCCTTTTGATATTCTGTTCTTTGTGGATGTATTCGTCATGTTGTATCTTCGATTTTCACATAAGGTGCAAATAGAAACAAATAGGATTGGAACTAAAAAAGCCGCTGCGATTATTGTTAGCGCCTTAATAATTTCTATTATCAATTTAGGACTCGCTGAAATGAGTCGCCCGCAACTGTTGACTCGCGGTTTTGATAGAAATTATATTGTGAAATATTTAGGGATATATAATTATTCGATTTATGACTCGGTGGAAACGATGGCTGCGACATCGCAAAGAGCTTTGGCGGATAGCAGTGATGTCACAGAAGTGATGAACTATACACAATCTACTTACGCCGAACCGAATCCAGACTATTTTGGAGCTGCCAAAGGAATGAACGTTATCTATTTGCATTTAGAATCATTCCAAAACTTTTTGATAAACTACAAATTGAACGGAGAAGAAGTTACACCGTTTTTAAATTCATTAACCAAAGATAAGAATACAGCGTATTTCGATAACTTCTTCCACCAAACAGGCCAAGGTAAAACAGCCGATGCGGAATTCATGTTGGAGAACTCCTTATTTGGGCTGCCGCAAGGATCGGCTTTTATAACGAAAGCACAAAATACGTACCAAGCCGCCCCAAGTATTTTAAAGGATTACGGCTATACATCCGCTGTATTCCACGGTAATAACGGAAGCTTCTGGAATCGAAATACGATTTATAAAGAATTTGGATTCGACCATTTCTTTGATGCGAGTTATTATGATACGAGTAACTCCATCGACATGGCAGAATACGGCTTGTTGGACAAACCGTTCTTTGAACAATCTGAAGCTCTGTTGAGTTCACTGCCGCAACCTTTTTATACGAAATTCATTACGGTTGGAAATCACTATCCGTATGATATGAATCAAGACTTGGACAATCGATAAAGCCAAGACTGGGGACAGCAGTGTGGACGCTTATTTCCAAACTGCACGGTATGCAGACGAAGCGATTGAAAAAGTCTTTACTCGATTAAAGGAATCAGGTTTATATGATAACTCGGTCATTGTTCTATATGGCGATCATTATGGTATTTCCGAGAATCATAAAAAAGCGATGGGCAAAATCATAGGGAAAGACATTACTCCTTATGAAAGTGCGAACTTGCAGCGCGTCCCTTTATTTATACATGTTCCTAAAATGAAAGGCGGCATCAACCACACGTATGGCGGTCAGGCAGATCTTCTTCCGACGTTGTTGCATTTGCTTGGAATTGATACGAAAAACTTTGTTCAATTCGGTTCTGATTTATTCTCTGAAGAGCATAATGAAGTTGTCCCATTTCGAAATGGTGATTTTATCAGCCCGACTATTGTTTCAATTAATGAAAAATTTTATGATAATCAAACAGGCTTACCACTCGACGATCGTCAAATGGAGAACGCCAATTCTTTGAAAAAAGAAGTGGCTTATAAATTGGAGCTTTCCGATAAAGTCGTGAATGGTGACTTATTAAGATTTTATACGCCAAAAGGCTATACCCCTGTCGATCCTTCTCAGTATAACTACACTAAAGACGAATGAAATATCGCAACAGTAGAAGCATGTTCTCTCCGAATGGTGAGGGCGTGCTTCTTTTTTTTGCGTTTGTTTCTTAGGTACCTGTGCAGCAAACTATTCAATAAATTCAATGCGAATCGCATAGTGATACAAGTCTGTTGAATATTTATACAAATTGGTTGAATTATCATGAATGTTTCTTGCACAGGTACCTTAACAAACGCAGCAGGTTCGTTGGAACTTTCACGAACTGTTTTCGTTAAATATTGTAGAATCTTGATAAAAAATTAAGGTGGAGTTTTATATTGAAGAGTAAAATGAAATACGGAACACTAGTGTTTAGTTTATTTATGCTTTTATTGTTAATGGGGTGTGATCCCTTCGCTAAGAGCAAAACGGAATTCTATGATAGTACAAAAAGTACTAACCTCTCAGAAGAAAGTGTAAATTCAGTTGCATTAAACTCAACTGCAAATGACGTTACAGGGGCTTTTGGTAAACCAATTGAAGTTAATATTGTAGCAAACCCAAAATCAAAATATCTAGTTTATGAAGGAATTGAATTTGGGATTATTGAAGATAAAGTAATCAGCTATTATTTCAACAACAATTATCAAACTACATTAGGAATTAAAACAGGCGATACAAAAGAAAATGTAATTCAAGCATATGGAGAAAACTTTTATGAAAGAGTTGAAAGTGGATTAGATACAATTGGATATTTTGATAAAGAAAATATGATTAATTTAGAAATTGGATTCAAGGAAAACAAAATTGTCTTATTAATGATTAAGAAAATTGGATATCCCATAGAAAATTAAAGGAAAAGGAAAGGGGGTTCCCCGGATGGCAGAGCAAAAGCGCAATAAAAGGCTAAATACAAGCGCTCTCGGCTTCGTACTTCTAATTGGAATCTTTATATTTAAATCCTTTATTTGGGATGAATACATAGTGAATAATACGGCATCTGCCGCATTGGATGATGTAGAAGGGCAGCCGGGCGTGGGTTTTGTAATAAACAAAAATCAGGAGATAGCCATAAAACCTTATGAAGAAGGATTCAACGTATATGCTGTGTCTAAAGGGTTTTGGGGTTGGTCGGTCACAGACGAACTGTCAATTTCGGATAAACAGAACAAGTCATTCGAAATAACGGAACGTACTTTACAATTTAAGGATAATAAAAGCCTGTATTTAGTTTTTGTTATGGACAAAGACAATTATTTTAATACGGTCATTGCCCATTCTTCAAACAGTGGACCTATTCATTTGAATAGGCTCGCATCCGACAATGGATTTGTATTCTACCATTATAGCGAGGAGCCATTTAAAGATTTAATATACGAAGGCACTACCTTCGATGGGAAAGTGAAGAAGATAAATTAATATAAAACAGAAAAGCGTGACTATAAGTATATCTTTGTCTCTATGGCAAAGATATACTTAATTTTATTTTCAGGACAAGATATACTTAAAAAAGATTCAAAATTACAGCAAGGGTGGATGGATGATAAATGATACGTTTTGAAAGTGATTATGCAGAAGGTGCTCATACACGAATTCTGAAACGACTACTGGAAACCAATGAAGAACAAACGCCTGGATATGGAATGAATGAATATTGTGAAAGGGCAAGAAGTTATATTAGAGAAGCGTGTGATGTAGAGAATGCAGATGTACACTTCTTGGTTGGCGGAACACAAGCAAATACTACGATTATCTCTTCCATATTGCGCCCGCATCAAGGAGCAGTTTCTGCAATTACGGGTCATATTGCAGGACATGAATCGAGAGCAATTGAAGCCACTGGACATAAAGTGCTTACGTTGCCGAGTGATGATGGGAAAATTACTGCGAGACAAGTAAAAGAATTATATGATGCCCATTGGAACGATGTCACTCATGAACATATGGTACAGCCTGGTTTGGTTTACATATCTCACCCTTCCGAGAATGGGACGACCTATAGTAAATCCGAATTGGAGGAATTGAGCAAAGTTTGCCGGGAATGCGGTTTGCCATTATTTATGGATGGAGCTCGATTAGGGTATGGTCTCGCTGCAAAAGACAATGATCTATCGTTAGGGGATATCGCAAGACTTTGTGATGTGTTCTATATCGGTGGAACGAAACTCGGAGCATTGTTTGGAGAAGCTGTTGTTATCACAAATGATGATCTTAAGAAAGACTTTCGCTATATGATCAAACAAAAAGGCGGATTGCTTGCTAAGGGGAGATTATTAGGGATCCAGTTTGAAACCTTGTTTGAAGATGGCTTATATGATGAGATTTCGAAGCATGCTGTGGACTTGGCGATGATGATTCGGGAGGCGTTTGTTGAAAAAGGCTATTCATTAAGATATGATTCCAAGACAAATCAACAGTTTCCCATTTTGCCGAATGATGTGTTAAGTGAATTGAGCAAGAAGTACTCTTTTCCTATTGGGAGAAAGTCGATGATACGCAAAGTGTTGTGAGATTTTGTACGAGTTGGGCTACAAAAAGGAAAATGTTGAAAAACTGATTGAGGATATTAAGAATTTGGATCGTTATTGATAGTACCCCAGATTTCTTATGTGCAGGTAACTCATGCCGAGGCCAATTCGCTGAGGGATGGGGAAAAAATGATTTTACGAAAAAGCCTCGAATTCCTTATTTTTAAGGAGATCGAGGCTTTTTATACTAAACTATCTTGCTGCGTTAGTTCAATAACGATTTATTTCTTATGAACTTTTACATAAACGCTTCCAAATAGTTCATCTCCAAAATAAGCATCTAACTTCCACATTCCACTTTTAGGGAGCATCATATTTGTTGGGAAATGTTGATCTGCACCATTATGAGGGGTTGGAAAAGAATTCCCTATTGTGGGTACAACAATTATTTCCTCATCACTGTTTTCGTGAGTTCCTAAAACCTTAAAATTACCAATTAACTCATCATTATTTCCCCAAAAGTGCCACATATACTTTTGTACTTTGTCTGGATAAAATCTAACTACTTCGCTATCATCGTAAATAAAACCCAAACGACCTTCTTCCCCGATCATTGTGAAACTTCCTGATTTAAAGAGAGGACTTTCATTCCAATTGTGTTGAATAACTTCTTCTTTTATTGGCTTTTCGTTATTACAGCCCGCAATTACTAATGCTAAAAACACTGCGCAAATCATAATTATTTTTTTGATGAACATAAATAACTCCTCCGTTTTTTTATTTGAATGCATATAAAAATCTACTCTGTCGAATCCGTTTTTTTAACAGTTGCACCATTAGTAAAAAAATCTCCTTATGTCTATCATTCTATTAAGTTGGTAATAATCCTTTTAGTATTGCCACTTTACTGAAAAAAAGGAGTGGGACGATGTTTTTCTTAACACGTGAACGTCAGGAAGTATTCGACGCAGCAAATACATATCCATTTGAGGTAGCGTTTGATGTACGTGTTTAAAGTTGTCGCAACATCACTATATAGATTCATAAAAAATCGCGAATTGTAAACAAGTTGTAAATAGTATTAAGAGTTTATAGAGATCAGATTAAATAACTTTGCTTCCCTCCATCTTTTGTTATGCTTAGAAAAATGTCATAAGATTGAAAGATTGCTAAGTGATGTAAATAAGGATACGAAGAAAGGAAATGGATATGAAGGAACATTTAATCGAAATTCATGAACAGGCGAAAAAATGGGTGGAAGAAATTATTCCATTTATAAAGGAATCCATTTTGACGAAGTTGACGGTGGATACAAAAAGCAGTGCGAATGATCTTGTCACAAATGTTGATAAAGCCGTTGAATCTCATTTCCGGGCTAAAATTCAGGAGACATATCCGACTCACGGAATCATTGGAGAAGAGCATGGGTATGAAGGAGTGAAAGGGTCATTTGATTCAATCTGGGTGATTGATCCAATTGATGGCACCACAAATTTCGTCAAGCAAAAGGATTATTTTTGTGTTCTCGTCTCTTATTATGAAAAGGATATCGGTGAGTTAGCTTATTTTATATGATGTGATGAACGATGATTTTTACTATGCAATGAATGGCCAAGGTGCGTATTTAAATGGTCAACGATTAGAAAAGCCAAAAGAGATAACGCTAAGTGAAGGATTAGTTTCTGCAAACATTTCATCCTGGAGTAAGAAAGATATTTTTCAAGAGTTATTACAGAAGAGTTTTGATATTCGCTATTTTGGCTGCGGCGGGATCGATTCGATTCATGTGTTTAACGGAAAATTTGCAGCCTTTGTGAATTCTAAGTCCGGTCCGTGGGATTTAGCAGCCCAATTAATCTTTGCTAAAGAGCTGGGACTGAAGACGTCAACATTTAATGGAGGCCCTGTTGATTATGCGACAGGTGGTGACTGGATTTTAGCAAATGAAGGTTGTTATGATGAGGTCCTTGAAATTACGAAGCGGTTTTTTTAACCTGAATGATAGGTATCAATGAAAACTCTTCAAGCTAAATTTGAATTCACAGAAAATCGCGTGGAGGGATTATTCTTGTCAAGTCGAAATGAATTTGTGGAACCGTCTGTGAAGCTATTTGAAGGAGAAAGATGGCTTGTCATTACTGGTATTCTTGGATTTATTCTTGCCGCAGGCATTGCTTTCATTATCTTTTTTCAAGGGCGCATTATTTTACCCGAAGGCAATTTAGGAGATGCTTTCTCCTTTAATGCGGCAATCGGTATTTATATCCTTTCAATAGCTGCAATTTTACCTTTAGCTAGACTTGAAGCTCGGAAGAGGAAGGCTTTCAGATGGCTTTTTATAATCTCGGCCTTATATGGTTATGCAATCGAAACGATCCAGAACTTTCGGGGATTCGATCCAAGGTTTTCTCGTGAAGGATCCGTTGTCGATATAATCGGCGGAATGGTATTTGGGGTTGTTTCGCTAGTACTTGTGATATTAGCGTTACTGCTTGCTATACAGTTTTTTCGAATAAAATATCCGATTGAACGTCCTTTGTTGATGACAGGGATTCGCTATGCATTCATATCAATTCTGATAGCCAATATTGCTGGAATATGGATGATTTTGCTTCAAGATCGATTTACAGGAGATACGGGAAATATAATCGTACTACATGGAATAGGCTTTCATGCATTACAGACATTAATCTTTCTTGGATGGCTTTTGGAAAAAGTTCAATTTAATGGTCGTATAAAAAAATTGCTGATCCATTATGGAAGTATCTCTTGGACGCTATCGATTCTACTAATAGGTTTCCAAACGTTATTAGATCGAACTGTATTCGAATTAACCACACTGCCTATTATTTCAGGCATTTTGTTGCTCGTATGGCTTGGTACAGTGATTGTTGCATCTGTTCTTTTTATAAAAGATTGGAGAACAAAAGCCTTGAAAACAAATTATGTATCCTCTAATCAGGGATAAAGGAGTATTAGGTAAATACTAGTGCGAAAGCTGAGCCAAGAAAAGGGCTGTTCAAATTGGAAGAGCATTGAACAGCTCTTTTGAATTTATTTAAGTTAGTGTTGCAGTGACATGTTATTTAGTTAGTTTTATGAATAAATAACTGTTTATTTATTTGTTTGCTCTGTGTATTGTTTGAAATTATCTAAAATGGCCTGCCATCCCTGTTGCTGAAACTCAATTGGATGTTCAGTTTCAGCGTCAAACGTTTCAATTACTTCAGTTTCGTTTCCTTGCCCTTTAAAGGTGATTTTAACTTTTCTTCCATCTCCCATTGTATAAGAAATCACCTCATGTAATTTTACCTCATCGTAGGTTCCACCAAAATCAAACCCCATACTTCCATCTCTTGCTTCCATTCTTGAAAACAATTTCCCACCTGCTCTAAGATCATTCTCTGCAAATGGTGTGTGCCACTCATCCGAAGCACTATTCCATTTTTTAATATGATCTGGTTCTGTCCAAAATTCCCATACTTTTTCCACTGGTGCCTGAACAGTTGCATTTACTGTAACTTCCTTAAACTCCGCCATTTTTACCCAACCTTTACAATGAATTATTTTGTGATTTGTTTCCTAAAGTTAATATACAGCATTATCATAAATATATAATTGAAAGATAATTAAAACAAGTAATTGCTTAATGACAAGTCACTATTAACATGTTCAATGTAAAGTAATGCAATTAAACAATGGGCGGGAATCCAATGTACTGCTTTTTTGCCTAAGACTCAATATACGAAGGTGAGTACTTTCTGGAGTATTATTAATTTGCTTAGAAGGCTCTTTTTTCTTGTTCAACTAAAGGGGCAGTTTAGTTGAATAAGGACTGCTAACAATTAAGTAGATTGGAACTTTTTGTTACTATTATCGTATAGATACCAGATTGTTGTATTAACAAATATAAAAAAATAAACGACAAGGATGATTAGTTATGTTATGGATTGCAACACAAGATGATAAAAGTTTGATAAACGCAAAAGAGATTACAGTAGACGGAAAGAAAATAGAAGGAGTAATTGAAGGTGGTGCTATGCATCACTGGAGTAAAATTTTAGGTAAGTACGAATCAAATGAAAGGTCATTAGAAATTCTTAATGAAATATTTACGAAAATTGAAGAAAGCAATGGTTTTTCTATGACATACACTATGCCTAAAAAGTAAGTACTAAACTGTACAATAATTGGGTGCGATTGTGGAGTAAACGTCGCTTTTCTTCTTAAACTAACGGAGTGCTTTACTTGAAGATCGTTGAGCTGCTTAAACGGCTCTTTTTCTTATTAAACTAACGGGGCAGGTTAGTTGAAGGAAGAAGAAGGTTTTTTTCCGAGTGAGTTGAATAAGAAACGTATGGCAAATTGTCTACTGTTTTAATTTCTTTACCCGATTAGTAAGGAGTGACTCCACGTGAAAATGTATCCTGACTTCCAAGCTATTTCTAAAACAATAGAGATAGGTGGGCTGACAAAATTACAGCTTACTCGAAAATTGCAACAACAATCTATCTCTTTAAATGAGTATGCAGAGAGACTATTTTCTAACGATAAATTTACTACTTCTAAAACAAAGTACAACCTGAAGACCGTTGAACTAACCATTAGGAACCTTGGCTTTCCTGAAGGAGCCACTATGCCCCAGATTTTTAATCGAGCTGAAGAACTTGGTTTGGATTTGTGTCCACTTGAGGTAGGACCTCACTTAAGACTAGCGTATTTAAATCAACCTGAAGGTAGTACAGGGAATCTTCCACGAGGACAAGCTCCTTCAGGGTCCATCACAATAGCATCAGAGATAATTAGTGAAGATGATGATTTTCCGAAAGGCTTTTACCTTAGAAAAATTAATGGTGTATTGTGGTTACGTGGATATATTGCTGAGGATCTGCACGTTTGGAAGACTGAGGATCACTTTATCTTTTGTCAAAGAAAAGGTTATTAAAATGAGAAATTACAAAAAGTACCACCTTCTTCCTATTCAAATAACGGAGTAAGATAGTTGAACAGTGTACAGCAAACAGACCATTAAATGGAGAAAGGTTGCCTATAGAAAGGATGGTAATTAGGATTAATAAGAAAGTAATAAAAGACACAAAATGGCGGGTTTTACAGTTAACATCTATTTTGTTAGCGGTCACTGGGCTGATTTTAGCGATTTATAATAATGGTTACTGGGTGCCATTTGTTATTTCTTCTTTGGTGTTAACAATTCTTGCAACGAATACAGCAGCAAAAATATCTAAGTATTTTTCATAAACGGGGCGATTTTTTAATATGCGTCTCTTTTTTTTTTTCTTTACTGAAGCGGCAGTTTAGTTGCACAAGCAGGTATTACTAAGTGGGATGCCGAATGATTAATTAAATGAGCACTTTTTGAAGAGAAAGAGGTATTGAACGAGGAAAAACTAAAGAAAAAAATGAATTATTGGAATGTTTTAGGCCGTGTGTGGAAGTGGCTTGTCTTAAGAGAGGAGATGAAAAAATGATTGAATTACGAAAGATAACAGGGGATAACATAGATGAAGTAATAGCGCTTGATGTTGAAGAAAACCAGAAAGAATTTATATTAGAAACTACTAACCTTAGATGCTTCGCAGACGCTCATATGTTGAACACAGATGGTATACCAGCTTCTCCATTAGCTATTTATGCGAATGATACGATGGTTGGATTTTTGATGTATATTTATGATACGACGGATCATGAATCATTTCAAAATGAAGTATTTTACGGGAAGAAGACCTATTTCATTTGGCATTTTATGATTGATAAGAGTTATCAGAGGAAAGGATATGGCAAACTTGCCTTTGAAAAAATGTTGGCGGATATTGAAACTATGCCTTATGGGGAAGCAGAAAATGTAGATCTCTTTTATCATAAAAGTAATGTCATAGCTAAAGAATTATACGCTTCATTAGGTTTTGTAGAAACAGGCATCATTCAGGATAATTCGGTGCATGCGATTAGAAATTTAGATGGGAAAATAACAGAAGCCGTAGTAGAATAGGATCTCTCGGAAATAAATGAAAGCTATCAACGTTTTGACCCATAATAAACACAAATATCCAGAAGGAAAAACCGATTTTTTTAACTCTGTCTTAGTAAAATATAATATTTATACCGCAATCGAATAGATAATGCATTAACTATCAATCGGAAAGCGATGAACTATCTGTTTATGGTTGTTAACTACTCTCTATATTGATAAGCCCCCCTATCGATATTCAACTCGAAAAGTTACCAGAGCAAATCAAAAAGAAGAAGGAGTAAGTCCGAGGTCACTGAAAAACGGAATTTTTTTAGTGGGTAAGCAGTGCCATTTAAAAAGACGATTTCTCATTCCATTTTGAATGGGAAATCGTCTTTTTTATCTATGTACTCCGAAATTCCCTCGTTATTTAACTCATTGATTTCAATATTCTTTTCAAATTTACGGTGAAAATTGGCATGGTACCTTGCATTTCCATGCCAATTAGACCCGAGGATTTTGCAACATCATACCCGTGTCTGTGTTTTAATTCGCTATTTTTCGCCTCTATTTTATATCGTTCTTTCGATTTTTCTTTAAAATACTCGCTTTCTTGAAATTCGATCTGTTCGGTATGTACATTGGATTTAATACTTACCGAATAACTCTTACTTTTAGCTCCTTCTTTATAACACCCTTCTTTAAACGGACAGTGTTTACATTTTTCCACATCAAAATAATAGGTGTCCGTTTGATTAACGGCGACCCCTTTTTTACCTTGTCGAGCTTTCCTTATAGACTTCAACAATAGATATTTGAACATACGAATAGGGTCGATGGCATTTCGACCGTTATCATGGCAATATTTGTCCTTAAGTTCGTCATACACAAATGAAAAGTCAATCAACTCATTAATTTTTCGCAATAGCCCCAATGCTTGAATATGTTGTTATCTGATGGATTTGCCTACTATGAAACACTAATCTCTCTTTTACTTAATTTCTTAAATGCAGAGTAACCCTGATCGGACTTAATAAAACTTAATATTTTATCGGCACATTCGGTTGGACTCAACTTTTCCGTATTTACTTCAAGATCATATTC
The DNA here is from genome assembly GCF_030067815.1 of Sporosarcina thermotolerans. Taxonomy (GTDB): domain Bacteria; phylum Bacillota; class Bacilli; order Bacillales_A; family Planococcaceae; genus Sporosarcina; species Sporosarcina thermotolerans. The sequence continues at coordinate 1,458,905 of NZ_CP125968.1, forward strand.
ATTATAGGAATATACTCTGTCGAACTGGGAATGTGCTAGTCCAATTAATCGATCTCCCCTACTCTGCTCTCTTCTTGTGAGTTCTTCTTTTGAGCATCGTACGCCTACAAACAATATAGGATGATCAACAAGTAAATCATAAAAATCATTAAACGACTTGTCATTTGCGATTATGGTATCTACTATTACATTAAAACCTAGTTCTGATAACAATTTAATTGTCGAATGGTACACTGAGAATATGGAATCATCAACTATTTGTGAGACAACTTGATGATCTATTCTTCTTGGAGGTTCATCTGGAAATTTGTTATTAACAAAATCATTGTAATTATTAAAAAAATCGTCAATTGATAAATGATAAAAAGGAATCTCTTTCTGATTTATCAGTTCAGTCGATATGGAGGTCTTTCCAGAACTTGACGTTCCGTTCAAAAACACAATGAGTCCTTGCTTCACATGAATCACCCTTATCTATAAGATTTGCGTTTCATTCAGACAACCTTATTTTAACAAATTTCATTAGATTATCCAACTGATAAAATATTCGAGGAACGTTTCAACTATCCTGCCAGATAGCTTAATGCATTTTGGGAGGAATGCCCTCACATGGTATTTTCAGAAAAATTTTGTGCGGAGCGAAGAAGGGTAAACTCTGCCGTAACATCAGAAACCAATTCATTCGGCAATGGGTATACCTAATTAAAAGCATTACAAGCCCCGTAGAGCATAATAAAAGAGCCGCCCTTTATCGGAAGCCACTCAAAAAGTAAAGCTTTTTGAAAGCATCGAAGATTTTCATCAACATACAGAAAATAAAAGAAGCTAATAACCTATATGTAGTAGGCGATTAGCTTCTTTTTCACTTTAATCGGACTTTTTCAGTGCCCTCGTAAATCCCTCTTCTTTTTTCAAATCTACTTGTTTTACATTCCCTATGCATAGGAATGTAGTCCTGCAATTACAAGATTAACAAAGATCTGGTTGAACAAAATAAGACCGAAGCCGATGATTGCCATCCAAGCAGTTCTTTCTCCTTCCCAGCCGTTTCCAATCCTTAAATGTAACATTGCAGCATAAAATAAGAAGGTGATCAATGCCCAAACTTCTTTTGGATCCCAACCCCAGAATCGGCTCCAAGCATATTGTGCCCATATCATTGCGAAGATTAGGCCGCCAAGTGTGAACAAAGGAAAACCAATTACGACTGCTCGGTAGGATATCTCATCCATTGTACCAGCATTCACTTTATGAGTAAGGGGTTTGAGTAGAGCGATGACTTTTCGTTTCGTAAGGAGACGTATCAGTATATAAAGCACAGTTCCTACGAGAAAAGACCATATTATTGTATTCAATTGGTGTGCATCAATTGAGTTGGGAATCTCTATCAGTCCATTTTTTTGATCGACGACCTTGTAAGAATTAGCATCAACTGATTGGACAACTTTAGAATCTTTAGGAACGATAATAGTCGGTAATTTATAGTTGGAAACATCAATCTTTGATTCATAATTTTCAAATTGGAGATTTTTATTATAAGCCATCGCACCGAATGTACTTGTCGTTGCAATGAAACCGACCACTACAACCAAAAAATACATGACAAGCTCCAAAAAGAATGTATTCTTGCTCTTTTGGGCAGGATTAACTGTTTTTAAAAGATAGATAATACCTGAAACAAAGGCAATTGATAACACTGCACTGGAAAAGGCTACTGTAAGTACATGAATTGCTAACCAATTACTTTGTAACGCTGGTATAAGAGGCGTGATTTCTTTCGAAAATGCATTAGCATAGCCCAGAATTATGAGTACAATCGGAAGGGCGAAGAGTCCAATTACACTTTGACGATATAAATAATACATAATCAGGGAACTTCCAACGAGCATAATGGCGAAGAACGTCAAGAATTCATACAAGTTGCTGACTGGGGCATGTCCAGCAACGGCCATCTTGATATAAAATAGATGATTTGCAAAATAAAACCTGCCGATGTAAATGTTATTCCGAGTCTTGAAAAAAAACTTCTCTTCGAACCTACTGATAAGCCCAAAGGTATAATTGCTATTAAGTAGATAAAAAATGAAATATATAATGCTGTATTACTTAAACTGACTAATGAACTTGTAGACATGATGCCACTCCTTGTAGTACCTATTTTTTCGATGTCCTTAATATAGTAAACTGCAAAATTATTCAGAAACACCAGTTTAGTCCAGTATAGCATTACATATAAGGTATGGAACACGAATTCCGACAATTTAATGACTTCCTCATAGTGATAATGTTTTATGGTAATATCAAGGGAATTGTAACAGGTCCTGTGCAGCAAACTATTCAATAAATTCACTACAAATGTATAAAAATTCAAAAAACAGCCATTTTATATGCGGTGGGAATGAATTTTTATACAAATTGGTTGAATTATCATGAATGTTTCTTGCACAGGTACCTTTACAATTTGAAAAAAGAAGTGGATTATAAATTGGAGCTTTCCGATAAAGTCGTGAATGGCGACTTATTGAGATTTTATACACCGAAAGGGTATACTCCTGTCGATCCTTCTCAGTATAACTACACTAAAGACGAATGATCTATCCCAGTAGAAAAAGCATGTTCTCTCCAGGCAGAGAGGACATGCTTCTTTTTTGCATCAACACAATCAGAACCCATCACTCTATTCCGTTTAGTCAAAGATAAGCTACGATTTATTTATCGCATAATTTTTTCTACAATAAGCATTTCAGTCTCAATTGTAGCTTCTCCACCTTTAAACTCGTCTTTTCTATTTGGGAAATTAAAATCAAGATAAATAATATCTCCTATCTTGATCTCATCGATACCAACGTTATTTCCTTCTAAATCTACAACCTCTAAATCTTCCCCTTATTGGTTTTCGGAAACTATCCAGCCTTTGTTATAACCAATGCAGCATTATTGTATGAAAATGTCCCATTTACAGAACCTATGGAAACTCGTATAACATCACCTTGATTTAACATGAATTGGTCTGTTCTTGATAATGTATCGATTTCATTTTTAAAAGCAATGAGAGTTTGATGTGAGAGTAAATAATTTGTGATAGGAGTCCCGTTTATAGAGAGCATAAAATCAATTGAGTTCGTTGCTCCTTCAACCTCACTTGCATTAATGATAATTGAAAACGAAATTGCATATACACCTGAGCTATTTATGGTAATCGAATCATCGGCGGTATTTAACGTTATTCCTTTAGAGGGCCCAGTCGTGTCAAAAAAAACGTTTGCACCACTTGCAGCAGAATAACTAGGATTAGAATACAGTGAACCATAAACTGGGGTAATATCCGGGCTAATGCCTGATCCAGGGTCTCCCGGTTGTCCAGATGGATTAGAAAGAGGACCGTTGGAAGCTCTAAACGGAGGATAGTATCTAATTTTCCATATTTCACATGACAAATTTATCAACTCCTTTATCTTCACTATTGGTCGAACTACGCAACTTCCAATTTATCCGTAATTAAATCACAACATCTTCTCTACTTGTTAAGTAATATTTCTCCTTCGTTTAGCCGCCTGTATTTCAGGTGATAATTAGTTATACGTACGAAAGGAGTGACCTTTTGAAGATTTTATTAGTTATTGCCAGCATTTCTTTTCCGATTATTATGTTTTATCTACAGAATAAAAATATTAAATTCCGTATTATTTTCAATATCACAGCTACTATATCAGCAATTATTTTCGGGAGTATTGCATCAACTTCCAAATTTATTTTTTTTACAAGGATTCAATGAAATACCTCCCTTCTTATGTTTACTAATACCATATTTTAATAATCTTTTTTTGCTTGTCTGCTATAAGCTTTTACGCTTTCTTGAGAACCCGATGCCTCACTAAACGTATTAATAAAACGCTTCGGTGAAAATGCTATAGAGGTATTATAGAAATATCTATTTCTATTAGTATTTTTGATATTAGAATACTACATGATTTACAACGGATGTTTTCTCGTTTTTACTAGTAACTTACTCAAATTATTAGTATCTGCTTGTACTCTTGTCGATGTGTGTTCAATAATTTATGTTTGAGCAGCATGTTGAAAAAAATGTAGAAGCCAACCATATCAACATCCGGGAGGTTTACTTGTGCGCTTATATAAACATAATGAATTGTCATAAATGTGTGTTGGACAGGCACCGAATCTCTGAATTGCTGCAAATGCCTCATCAGACGTTCCTGTCACAGACAGGCGTGATTTATCCGGTCACGACTATTTTAAACGGTTTGCTCAAAAGGCAGAGTAGGTCTAAATCCAATCTCATATTTCTTAAGAGCATATTCTAATAAGAAACGATTGGAGGGGAATTATGTCAGAAAAAAAGGTAATTAGTAGAATAAAGCCTAGTGAGTGTTGTCCGCCGGTAAAGTACACCGCATTTGATGCTTGTTGTGCTCCGCTACCGACTTCTTCGTGTCTTTGTGACTGTTGTGTTACTCCTATGCAGTCCGTCTTACAACAACTTATTGGGCAAACTGTCATTCTTGCCACGATTGCAGACGCACCAAATACACCTCCATTCTTTTTTCTAGTCACAATTACTAACGTGAATGATTTTTTAGTTACAGTGACAGATGGAGTGTCAATCTATACGGTAAATATTTCTGATGTTATAGGGGTAGGTTTTTTACCACCAGGACCTCCTATTAGCTTGTTGCCACCTGTTGATTCCGGGTGTGAATGTGATTGTCGTGAACGACCAATGAGACAATTGCTGAATACACTTGTCGGTGCAACAGTGAATATATTGGTAAGTAACGGTTCTACTGCAATGAATTTTACCGTGGAACAAACAGGACTTGGTATAGTGTTAGGTACTTTACCAATAGATACAATGAATCCTATATTTGCAATTTCAACTTGCAAAATTACGGCTGTAGGGCAGGCTCTTTGAAGTAGGTATGATTCATGAGGTTATGACTACCGGGTTCGTTAGTTTAACAAGACCATCATTTCGGTAGTCTGTTTTCCGTCCGAAATATCAAGTGGATTTCATCGATTTATTGTGAAATGATACACCTTCAACAAACGCATCAAAGGCTGGATAGTTTACCAACGGTGCTTTAGTTCAAGAAGCAAGGCAGTAATTTAATAAATGAAAAAGTCAACCGTAAATTTCCCGGTTGGCTTTATGCAGTTGCTTGTGGATTTTCGCTACTTCTATTTGAATCAAAGTGATAATATCTTCTTTTTTCAATGAGATCCTTACTTGATAGATTTATAATATCAAAAGAAACTCTATTTAAATGATAATGGGTGTAATTGCGATCCCTCTAGGGTCATTCCCGACAGAAATCGGGGAACCGATGACTGTGTTGGTGGCGGTATTTATTACGGAGACTGTATTATGACCTTCATTTGTTACATACGCACGCGTACCATCGGACGTAAACGCAATCCCATAAGGGCCACCCCCAACAGTTATCGGGGAACCGATGACTGTGTTGGTGGCCGTATTTATTACGGAGACTGTGACATCACCGGCATTTGCTACATACGCACGCGCACTATCGGGCGTAATCGCAATCCCTACAGGGAAATCCCCAACAATAATCGGGGGCCCGTTGACTGTGTTGGTGGCCGTATCTATTACGGTGACTGTATTAAAACCGCCAATTGTTACATACACACGTGCACTATCGGGCGTAATTGCGATAAATTGAGGGGCATTTCCAACAGAAATGGGGAAACCGATGACCGTGTTGGTAGCCGTATTTATTACGGAGACTGTATCATCACCTGCATTTGCTACATAAGCACGCGTACCATTGGGCGTAATCGCAATCCCTTGAGGGAAATTCCCAACAGAAATCGGGGAACCGATGACCGTGTTGGTGGCCGTATTTATTACGGAGACTGTATTATCAAAGCCATTTGTTACATACACACGCGTACCATCGGGCGTAATCGCGATCCCTATAGGGAGATTCCCAACAGAAATCGGGGAACCGATGACTGTGTTGGTAGCCGTATTTATTACGGAGACTGTATCATCACCGGCATTTGTTACATACGCACGCGCACCATCGGGCGTAATCGCGATACTTTGAGGGGATCTCCCAACAGAAATCGGGAAACCGATGACCGTGTTGGTAGCCGTATTTATTACCGTGACTGTACCATCATCGTTATTTGCTACATAAGCAAAAGACATAACTCGCTGTATTTGACTACTATCTACTGCTTTGAGTGCTTTTGATAATGGAATAACAGCGCATGGCTTGTAATGTTTGCACTTTTTACAACAGCGGCAAGAACATTTATTTTTACGTGTACTCAAAAAAACACCTTCTTTTTTCACGTTTACTAGTAACTTACTCAAATAATTTGTATTTGCTTGTACGCTTGTCGATGTATGTCCAATAATTATTGAAGAGGTGCTTAAATTGAAAGTGCTGCCCAGAAAGTCGATGAAAATGACTTATCCGGACAGCCTTTCTTTCCGTAAAGTGTGTCGTTAAGTATATCTTTGTCTCTGGCAAAGATATACTTAATTTTATTTTCAGGACAAGATATACTTAAAAATAGGTTCAAAATTACTGCAAGGGTGGATGGATGATAAATGATACGTTTCGAAAGTGATTATTTAGAAGGTGCACATGAACAAATACTGAATCGACTACTAAAAACCAATGAAGTACAGACGCCTGGATATGGTATGGATGAATTTTGTGAAAGGGCCAGGGGTTATATTAGAAAAGCGTGTGATATGGAGAATGCAGATGTACACTTTTTAGTTGGAGGAACACAAGCAAATACTACGATTATTTCATCCATATTGCGCCCGCATCAAGGAGCAGTTTCTGCAATTACGGGCCATATTGCGGGACATGAATCGGGAGCAATTGAAGCTTCTGGACATAAAGTGCTTACTTTGCCGAGTGATGATGGGAAAATTACTGCGAGACAAGTAAAAGAATTATATGATGCCCATTGGAACGATGTCACTCATGAACATATGGTACAGCCTGGTTTGGTTTACATATCTCACCCTTCCGAAAATGGGACGACATACAGTAAATCCGAATTGGAGGAATTGAGCAAAGTTTGCCGGGAATGTGGTTTTCCTTTATTTATGGATGGAGCTCGATTAGGGTATGGCCTGGCTGCAAAAGACAACGACCTAACTTTAGCGGATATCGCAAGACTTTGTGATGTGTTCTATATCGGTGGAACGAAACTCGGAGCATTGTTTGGAGAAGCTGTTGTTATCACAAATGATGACCTTAAAAAAGACTTTCGGTATATGATCAAACAAAAAGGCGGGTTGTTAGCCAAGGGAAGATTATTAGGGATTCAGTTTGAAACCTTGTTTGAAGATGGCTTATACTTTGAAATTTCCAGGCATGCGGTGGACTTGGCGATGATGATTCGGGAGGCGTTTGTTGAAAAAGGCTATTCATTAAGATATGATTCCAAGACAAATCAACAGTTTCCCATTTTACCGAATGATGTGTTGAGTGAATTGAGCAAGAACTATTCTTTTTCCTTTTGGGAAAAAGTTGATGATACGCAAAGTGTTGTGAGATTTTGTACGAGTTGGGCTACAAAAAAGGAACATGTTGAAAAACTGATTGAGGATATTAAGAAGTTGGATCGTTAATAGTTTTGTTGGAGATTAGTTCAGATTAGATCTGTCTAAGACTCCAACTATGAATGGGACAAGCTTACTAACTTAGCGCACCAGTATGTTACGAAAATATCTGAGGCGAGAAACAACTAATTCTTGTCCAAAAAAGAATCAAAAGTACCTGGCACCCAAATGACTTAGAGTCAACCGGGTGCCTGGTACATTTAAATTTCATGGTCTTCATTTAAACCTCCTTAACATCTACTAGAACTTAAATCTATTCTAGGGCTGCAAAACTTACCTTCTAAAGCAACGGTAACGTCTGCTTGACTTTGTATGCATTGCCCCACATGGATAAACACCTCGATCCAAGTGCACGAATCATTTTCGAGTATCATAGCCATACAATCAAAAGCAATGATGTCACATTTCACCCTTGTACCTGTAGGAGCACATATTAACAATTCCTCTGTGAACTCGAACGGCACTAACCTCTTGCATAACTTCCCATTTCTCTTATATTCGACGCCAATGCAGCCTTTTTTGAGTATATTAATTTTTTGATAGGTAACAATTTGCCCATTTGGCATTACAACATTTTTATTCTGTCTACCGTTTGCTTGAGGAATTTCAACACATTCAATTGCATCGGGTAATAAAGGACAGATTCTGTTTCCGCCTGGATCGGACAAATAACACTCTATGCTTTCGCTTGGGTCAGGAAGACAAGTATGTTGGAATTTATTGTGAATACTCAAGGCGTATTCACCCCTACAAATGCCTCTTCCATTTGAACAACTCACTTCTACTGACCGCAAGGATTCAACAGTTTGTACCCTCGTTTTTCCTTTTCCAACTGAAAAGGCCAAGTTACCGTTAACGAATACGGCAAGCTCATCTCCACATCCTTCATTAAAGGAAACAGAGATTGTGCCAGCACGTGGATGATTGTCACCATTAGCTACCCATAGGCTTGTTATATCAGAAGAGCATTCTAACGTGAAATTATTGCAGATTTGGTCTGTAATCGTATAGCATTCTAGGAAACTTAAGCATGTCTGAAATTCAACTTCTTTTGTGACCCAATCATATACTTTAGGGACCTGTACGCAAAATTTATCCGTCATATTATCTATTCCTTAGCTAGAAAAGTGTAGTTCTCTTATTTTACGAACGGAGAAGCCGAAAGGTTCAAATATTAAGCTAACGACAATCAAAAAGAAAAAATACAAAAGTCCAAGCTATGAAGACAATTTCACATAATATAACAACATAAATACAATTAAATAAAGTTAGGAGGAAATATATTGGCGCAATTAGGAAGTTGTTGTAGCGACCAGTTGGGAGTTGTAAATGACGCCGTATGTTTTACGATTCTTTTAGAAGACACGGGTGGTGTCGCTTTACCCATTTGGGATGATGCTACTTCTTTTATTATAAATGGAACAATCATGGTAGAAAACGATGGCATAATCGGAGCTTCACCTACTGCAAGTCTCGTTGTAAATGGAGTCGCAGTCGGAGGCTTTCTTGTCGGACCAGGTGAGGCCAGATCCATCACTATGAATGATATTGGTTCGATCGGAATCATTGGAGCTGGAACAGGAACAGCAAGAGTCAAAGTTTCATTTTCTTTAAATTATAAGTTTTGATTAATGTTTAATAGCTTGACTAATTAGGCAGTTGCGGCAACGACAGATTAATTATGGGACAAGTGATGGGTACCAGGTAACCCAAGAACATAAGTACATGATAAAAAAGTTAGGAGGAAATATTTTGGCGCAATTAGGAAGTTGTGGTAGTGACGATTTGGGGGTCGTAAATGATTCCGTATGTTTTAATATTGTTTTAGATGACACTGGTGGTGACCCTTTAGTCATTTGGAGTGATGTTACTTCTTATATCATAAATGGAACAATCATGGTAGAAAACAATGGTATTATTGGAGCTTCACCTACTGCAGCTCTCACTGTAAATGGAGCTCCAGTCGGCGGCTTTGTTATCGGACCAGGTGAAGCCCGATCCATCACGATGAATGATATTAATTCGATCGGAATTGTTGGAGCGGGACTAGGAACAGCAAGAGTCAAAGTTTCATTTTCGTTAAATTATAAGTTTTAATTAAAGTTACCTAGCTTTACTAATCAGGCAGTTGCAGTAGCGACAGCGTTGTTAAGGGACAATTGGTTGGGTACCAGGCATCCAAACGATTACTCCTGCCGAAATAGCAGTTTCTAAAAGCGAAGCGTTAGGAGCGGAGCATGGGGATAGGCTGCCTTAATTAGAAGCCAATCATGTCAGTATTTGGTTGGCTCCTTTTTTATTTGGTTTTCATTGAGTGTTATTCGTGGGAATAATGAGATATTTTTCATTTGCCAAAAACCACTTTGTGCTTACGCAAAAGTGGTTTTTTCATCGCTCCCAGGGGGAATTAGACTGTAGGTTTCTGTTTTCAGGTATGCTAAACTTGAAAGTTCGAAAGGCAATGAAAAGTGTGGAATTCATTTGGGAAGAATGGAACATAAGCAGCAACAGAGAAGATTAACTATACGAAAGAAATGGTCCAACGTAAAAAAGCCAATCCGAATACATTAGTCATCATGCTAGTCGTGGTTATTAGCGGACTAGGTAGTGTTGAATCATTTAATTGCATCAAGTGATGTGAGTAAACTAGAAGTACCTGAACCGAGACCGACGTTTATTTACGATCAAAACGGAGAGGTCGTTAGTGAAATTTCGAATTCCAACATTGAAGGAGTTCGTCTGATCAAATTCCAAAAGAGTTGATTGAAGCGGTCATCTCTTACCATTGGTTCGTCGGATATACACTAGACATCGTGGGTGCTGTTTGGTTAGGCTATGATAAAACGGATGCCGAACATTACTTAACATCAACTAGTAGTTTCACAGTGCCACCAATTTTCGGGCAAGTCCTATCAAGGTCGATCAGTGAATTACCTACAAAGAAATTCGAATTACCATTAATCGCGAAAAAGCAAAAAGAGCTCGAAGAACAGAAAGAGAAGTTGAAGAAGGAAGAACAGAAAAAGCAGAAGAGAAGAGGAAACAGGAAAAGAATAAAGAGAAGGAACAGAAAAAGAGAGAGAAGAAGGACAAGAAGGAAAGAGAGAAAGAACGGAAAAAGAAAGAGAAGGAAAGGGAAAAGAGGAGAAGAAAAAGAGAAAGAAAAGAAGAAACGGGAAAAAGATAAAGATAAAGATAAAGATAAATAGAGAAGGCATAATCATGGACGACTCCCACCGATCTGTGTTGCAAAAGGGTATCTCCATATAGTGAACACTACAAAAAGCGCTCCAATCATTAAAGCAAAATGATTGGAGCGCTTTTTGGAAGGTTCACCATAATTCTTTCCATGATGCAGCGATATTGAAATTCTGACTTCCGCTAGAGGAAAAACAAACTAATGAGAACGTACTTCCAGGTTCTAGTTGAATGTCTAAATCCGTTAAAATTTCACGAACTGAGTCCCTTGTATTAATCCCAAATGTCAACACGTTGGAACCACCCGTAACCGTTGTGCCAGAGGTATCCACTGCCATGACACTCGTATTTGTAGAAATATCGTTAAATACCGGTGCCCCTCCGAGTGTACCATTCTTCACCAAACGGCATGTCGCAGGTGCATTTCCCCCCGAGTCTGTCTGAAGTGACACATAATCAAACTGGATCCGAATCCGATTTGTTTTACCTTGAAACGTATTTTTATTTAGTAGCGTAAATATGCTGGTTGGAGTTGTTGAGATTCCTGTTTTCGCATTTGAAAATGAATTGCGTGTCACCATGGCATTGGTATTTCCATTTCCTTCAACGAACCCCATTGCTGATGATGTTTGAAGGGTTAGATTACTCGTGTTTGCTGTGTTTTTCACTTGCGCTATGAGTGGAAGTGTTGGATTGTAGGTAGACGGAACGGTAGCGGTATTTGGATATTGAATAGTATGGACTAACGATGCTGCTCCTGAAACAGAATTGTAGACCCAAAAGGTAATGACTCCAAATCCAAGCCATTGAAAGCGAATTTCATAGACATTCCCTAAAGTTGGATTAAGCGTCATTTTGCTCGGACCTGAACCAGTCATCGCGTCATAATTCCACGAAGACTGCGAAATCCAATTGTCGACTCCGTTTTGCCTTCTCAATACCCAAAACTTGCTCCATTATAGCCGAAGAAATAACCATCGGTACTATCTCCAATTCCAATAACTTGTGTACTGTTAGGAACGCCAGCAGTAAAGATGCCAGTAAAACGAATTGTTTTCCCCAAGCCCGGTATATGGCGGACAGCTTTAACTGTCTGAATGGTTGCCGAAGAGTTTGCAGTAGCGCCAGTTTGGAGTACACCCTTGGCATTCGATGCTGTTGCTGAACCGCTTCCAGTTAATGTCGTATTTATCAAATCGCTGTTGATGTTATAGTTAAATTGCCATCCAGCTACTGGAAGAAGGTCAATGGTTCGCAAGTCATTGAAAGCAGACAGAGGTATATCAACTGCAACCCCTGAATTTGGATTTTGAACGATCATCAAATCGCCTCCGAAGAATAAATTACTTTAGAAAGTCCGGTAGACAAACGTCAGCATGTTTCTCTTTAACTTTAAGATTCCCACCACTCCACATTAATTGACAGATTAGAATTCGCTGCAGTATTCTGCAACAAAATGTAATAAGTCTGATTTGTTGTGAGGCTTGGGATGACTCGCAGTCCTTCGAGATTATACTCCGTTGCACCTCCAATTTGGTTAATCTGTTGTAATAGCACACCTCCGGACGTTGGATCAGAAGTTTGTGCGACCCAGCGACCAGTAACTACACTCGCGTCAGAATATGCCCAATTGGTGTTGTGGGGGATCGCAGGCGTACCAGTTATATTAAGAGTCGCATTCTTATAGGTACTTATAATTGTGGCTACAGAAGACGTAGCTTGAACAGTATTTATATATACGGTTTTGCCTGACCCAGCGGGATTAGTTAATTGCAGTGCCAAGTATCCATTTGCATCCGTAATTGCCTGACTTCCTGTTGTTAATTCATAATAATTCCCGTTTTGAGCTGCTGTAATAGATTGAGAAGTACACTGGAAATTGGGTAGGATTATCTCAACCATAACTATCACCTCCTTTAGATGAGGATTTCGACTCGCTAGTGGTTCAGCCTGCAGAATTAGTTAATTGCAGTGCCAAGTAACCATTAGCATTCGTAACTGACTGACTTCCTGTTGTTCATTCATAATGTTATATCACGAATTTCAGCTTTAATTCTTCCTGTTATTTGCAAGCCATTATTTTGTTCTTACTAGTTTATTTGCCTTGTGGTATGAATATTTTGATATAGATAAAATTTTAATTTTCAGAAAATAATTCGATTGATCGAATTCCTTCGCTTTTTGTCGCACCAAGCATAACCCAAGCTCTGAGAGGACAATCCCTGCATTTTAGGGAGGTCCTCTTTTTTACCAAAATTATTGTTTTATCATCCATTGGATTGTTTATTACCTGAGGTGTATAACGAAAGCTATAAAACCGACTCCAGTCATATAGGGAAAATGATTGGAGTCGGTTTTTTGAACTCAGCGTAGAAGTCTATTCATAAAGTACAGGAAAAAAAGTGATTTATAAAAATGTCGCACTATCCCTGTAAATAAGTTTACTATGTACAGAATCTACTGAAACCACCGGCCGAAGTTGGAACGTAATCCCTCTCCAATTCATGTCGCCGTTCTCTAAAAGCAAACGATTGTCACGGGTCGTCTTTGCGAAGCGTTGTAGCGCAGCAAGATGATTTAACTCGGAAATATCATGATCAATATGCTCGCAAAGCAGTTCAGATAGAAGTGCATGAGCCGTCTTTTTAATAAGTAATTCTCCAATTGGGCGATTATCAGCACAAGGAATACACAGAATAAGCCTCTTTTTTGTCCAACCAAATATGTGATTGAAAACATATAATATTTTTAGAATGATAAAGGAGGTGTCAAATTTGTCATGTGAAAAAAGGATAATAAGATGCTATCCTACGTTTAAAGTTTCCAGCTGTCCCTCTGGACCTCCCGGACCACCTGGACCAATAGGACCTGCTGGACCTACAGGACCTACAGGACCTTCGGGGGCTACTATTCCTACTTCTGTTAACCGAATTTATGTAGCAAACCAAGGCAGCAACGATGTCTACGTTATTGACGGATTTACAAGTACAGTCATAGCAACTGTTCCAGTAGGGGCAGGTCCATCAGGAGTCGCAGTGAATCCTATCACGAACCGAATTTACACGGCAGACAGTGGTAGTGATAGTGTCTCTGTTATTGACGGGACTTCAAATACAGTCGTAGCTACCGTTCCAGTAGACTCAGGTCCATTTGGTGTCGCTGTGAATCTTTTAACCAACAGAATTTACGCAACCAACAGTGTTAGTGAAACTGTCTCTGTTATTGACGGGATTACAAATACAGTCATAGCTACTATTCCGGTAAACACAAATCCAGTTGGAGTCGCTGTGAATCCGATCACGAACCGAATTTACGTTGTAAACAGTGGTAGTAACAATGTCTCTGTTATTGACGGGATCTCAAATACGGTCATAAGTACGGTTGGAGTAGGATCAGATCCAATTGGTGTTGCAGTGAACCTTTCAACCAACGCAATTTACGTGGCAAACAATGCTAATAGTAATGTCTCTGTTATTGACGGGACTTCAAATACGGTCGTAACCACTGTTGCAGTAGACCCAGGTCCGCTTAATATTAGTGTGAATTCTACTACAGATAGAATTTATGTTACAAACATACTCTCTAACACTGTCTCTGTTATTGACGGGGCTTCAAATACAGTAATAGCTACTGTACCAGTTGGTAGTCTTCCAGTTGGTGTTGCAACAAATCCTTTGACTAACGCAATTTATGTAGCGATTGCGGGAACTAATAGTGTCTCCGTAATTAACGGAATTACTTTTTCAATCGTAGCTACAATTCCAGTTGGCACAAGTCCAAGTGGTATAGGAGTTAATCCTTAATTGTATACCTAGCATCATGCACATTAGAAAATTGTTTAACTTCTTGGAATATCTACTTTCAATGGACATGTAGGAAATATTAGATTTAGTAAGAGGGGCTTATGAGTATTTATCTTGAGGTGGAAGAATGGACTCCGAAAAGAGAAATGATTTTAACGGAAAAGCAGTAGTGGCTTGGACCATGACACTGTCTAAAATAAAGAAGCTTCGATGAAAGAAAACTACAAAACCAGTTCAAATCATTAAGAAAAATGATTTGAACTGTTTTTTTGCTTGGTACACACGCATGGAAGACAGTCAATTTATTTAATGCCCCAGAGCGCACAAACAATACATAGTTAATATTGCATTGTTACTTTTTGATTGCAACTTCTTTATCTCTATAACGCCCTAATTAACAGATGTCTCTATATACCCGATAATTTGCTCAAGGGTAAACACATGTAGGTTCAGTTAAAAAAAAGCGGAAGGCTTGGTATCATTGGAGGAATGAATTTGTGAGAAGTACGTATTGAAGGGGAATAATAGTTATGCATACATATACCTTAATTACACATAAGAAGTGGGTTTTCTTGAAACGACAACAAGTTTTGCTTATTAAACTCTCGGTAATGATGACCATTGTACTCCTACTGACGGGCTGCAGCAAGACAAGTACGGATATCGAAGAGTATCTGAACACGGGTACCGCAATGGACGCGGAAGCTAAAGACGTGATGCCCGCTCTTGACGAGTTGCCAGCATACAGGGACATCGATTACCGACATACGCAAAAAAAGATATTCCTCTTCGAAGCCAATTCGGTAGCACTTGTGGTCGAATATGACATGCAAACCTATGAAAGCGAAAAAGGGAAACTTGAAGAAGACTATATTATCTCCAACCAAAAAGCCGCGTCTGAAACAAGCGGTGATAATAGTAATCCGAATGTTGAGTTCTCACTTAACAGCTATGTATTCCGAGTGTTGGAGGGAAATGGTTATCCGAAATCCTTCGGGATGGTTGGCACTTCCGATGAACATCAACGCATCGCGTATTTGTATTTCTATGATTTTGATTTGGACAAAATTGGTGAGCTAAATGACAAAAACCGCATGTCTAAATTCGTGGAAAGTTATTTTGACTATGATTTCTGATGTCTTTTCTCTATAGCAAAGATATACTTAATTTTATTTTCGAGAGAAGATATACTTAAAATAGTTTTATTTTAAGTGTTACAAAATAGGTTATAGTTGAATTTCGAATTGTTTTAGAACCTGGTACCCTTCACTAATTCATTAAGTAACTATCCAGCAACTATGGAACAAAGGGGGATTTTATGTACAATGTGTTATATTTATATCCAGTCTTAAAACAGAAAAAGGATCGGTTTATAGAAATTAATAAAAAGGCATCTATTATTTATAAAGAATATGGTGCGATTGAAGATGATACTTACCAAAGCACTTTTATTAATGCAATGTACGGTTGTAAAGGGATAGGGTCATCGGTGGAACTGCAGGAAAATGAAATTTTGATGTGCTCAGTATCTACGTTCAATAATAAACATCATCATGATATCGTTATGGAGAAAGTCGACTCTGATTATCGAATTGAAGAACTATATAATGAGATGATTAAGGTTATTGATATGAGTCGAGTAGTTCGGGGTGAATTTGAAAAGGTTTAACTAAAAAACAAAAAATGTTTTTTACGCGAAAAAGAAGCATGAATTTTCCGGTATGGAGGATTTATGCTTCTTTTTTAGGGACAAGTAGGACGATTCAATAAATATACTAACCTTATTCCTAAGAAGTATTTTATATATATTTTAAATTCGTAAATTAACTGCAATTTAGGCTTTTACTTGATATTATAGTAGAAGGTGAATTGTTAGATAAGGAGTGAAAAGATTGAAAGCGATTCGTGTGGATTATTCACCGAACATAAACGGTGTTGTACAAATTCCAGGTTCCAAAAATAGCTCATTGGCTCTACTTGCAGCAGCTTGTCTTTCTGATGAAACGATAACCTTTAAAGGCATACCAAATATAGCTGATTTCCGCGTAATTTGTGAAATGGGAGAAGAAGTTGGACTGACAATTAAACGTGATCTAACTGGGGATGTTTCCATTGATCCGAGGTCGATATCTTCAACCGATTTCGATTCCGAAAAGTCTTCTTCATTCAGGACTGCTTATTATTTTGTAGGTGCATTACTTGCGAAATACGGAAAAGTGTCAGTAGGGTATCCTGGTGGTGATAATTTCGTCAGCCGGCCAATCGATCAGCATATAAAGGCTTTAGAAATGATGGGGGCTAAGTTTACGTATCATAAAGACTACTATGAAGTTGAGGCTAAGGAATTGCATGGTGCAACTATTTATTTTGATACGATTACTTCTGGTGCAACGATAAATGCAATGTTAGCTGCTGTAAGGGCAAAAGGTAAGACGGTGCTGTTAAATGCTGCGCGTGATCCAGAGGTAATTGATACAGCAATTTTTCTAAAAACAATTGGTGCGAATATAAGTGGGGCTGGAACGGATACGATTCGTATCATTGGTGTAAATCAGTTAACTGGTGGAACCCATCGTGTAATTCCGGATCGGCTAATAGCGGGTTCATTCTTAATTGCCGCTGGTGTAGCGGGGGGAGTGTAACGGTGACAGATGTCATCCCGGAGCATCTTGGATCCTGCATTGCGAAGCTCGAAGAAATCGGATTGGAGATTGATGTTCGGGATAACTCCGTTACTGCAAGTTCAACAGGAAAACTCTTTGCGTCACGAATTCGAACGGGTATGTACCCAAGTTTTGCAACAGATTTACAGCAACCAATGACAACCTTATTTACTCAAGCTTCAGGGAAAAGTATTAGCGGAAAAAATCTATCCGAATCGTTTTCAGCATGTCGGTCAACTGAGAAAAATGGAGCGGACATTCGAGTGCGATCAGGAGTTGCTTTTGTTAAAGGAAAAAGCAATCTGATAGGTACTACCGTTTCTGCTTCAGATATTCGTGCTGGTATTTCATTGATCCTTGCGGGAATGGTTGCAGAAGGTACTACCTACATTACCGGTGTTGAGCATATTGAACGCGGTTACGAAGATGCCGTAAATGCTTTTCAATCGGTAGGGGTACAGATTACTAAAGAAGATATTAACTATAAATTTAACAACCCGTTTTACGGGAATGCTCAAAAAGGTTGTTAAATTAAGAATCACGGCTAAGCAAATCAAAAGCTTAGTCCTTTCTTTGATTCTTTTATAAACCGTAGCGTTAATTATAGAAAATAACAAAACATGGGGGCTTGGATATGTGGGTACAACGTTTTATCGAAACAGCACGAGGAAGTTTCGAGGTTTTTGAAAAAGGGGAAGGAGAGCCGTTAGCCGTCACTCATCTATACAGTGAATTCGATGAACGGGGAAATGCGTTCGCAAATCCATTCACGGAACATCATCATGTCTACCTCATCAATTTGCGAGGGACCGGGAAATCGATAGGTGCGCAAACAGAAGAGCAATATAGCATGAAAGAATCCGTATTGGACTTGGAAGCGATACGGGAAGGACTAAACTTACCAAAATGGGGCTTTGCGGGACATTCGACAGGGGGCATGTTAGCTCTTGTGTATGCTGTGATGAGAGAGGAATCATTAACGAAAATCATTGCTGGTGGAGCTGCAGCAAGTGTTGAATATAGTGCAGATCCAGGCAGTATTTATTGCCATGAAAACCCGAACTTCGAACGGATTATTGAAATAATGAATCGAATGGATACACCAGACGTGTCATTGGAGGAAAGAAAAGCTTTAGGCCGTGAATGGAATTTGATGTCTTTTCATTCTGAGGAGAAATGGAGTCGGCTTTTAAGAAGCCAAATAGCGGCAAGACAGTTGGGGATCGATTGACGTATTTCAGGAAAGTGGACTGCAAGACGTATGATGTCAGGGAAGAGTTGAAGAGTGTTTTCGTGCCGGCTTTTGTATATGCAGGCAAGCATGATGCACAATGCCCGCATAAATTCGGCATTGAAATAGCGGAATGCCTTCCGAACGCGACATTCACTTCATTCGAACATAGCAATCATTATCCATTTTTTGAGGAAGAAGACCAATTTGATGAATTCGTAAGAAGTACGTTGAATCTTATTAGTAAAGCTCCTTCAAATGAAACTACCGAAAATTAAAAGATTGATTTGATGACTCTTTTTCTTTTAATATTGTACAATAATCCAAATCAAAAGATATGGAGCGTGTAGACATATGAACAATAATTCTATTGCTAATCTATCGTTTATTATCTGTGCTGTTATCTTATTAAATAACTTTACAGCCCTTTTTGTAAATACAGAAATTTCCAAAACAACATTTAATATGTCTATAATATTGATGATTGTATTATTAATAAATGGTATTGTACATAAAAGAAGAGCTAGTAAATAATTACTTATACTTTGAATATAAAAGGATTGATAAAATATACAAAATAAATCTAGAGATTGTGAAAGATTCTACTTCAACGGGTTTAGTTCAATAAGGACAGTAAAATATTTCACCAAAAAACACTCAATTTGAGCGTTTTTATTTGTTTTTTATATAGATATTTCACTGTTGAAATATATGCTGATTAACCTGTTATTTACTTTGTTAATTGCGATTTTCTCCCTATCAACCGAACCCGTTATTAAAATTCCCTACCCTTTTTTCTAAAATAACTTCTTTTTATATTTTCAAGTCCCATCATAAAATTGTTTTGCTCACTCTCCGAAGGCGTATGTGAACCATATCGAATAGCATTGTAAGTCGACATGATGTGTTCGTTTTTCTCCCACCGCATACGCGAATACCATTCTTTTACAGTCTCCTCATGAAACCGATGCTATTTAGACTTTTGCGCTTCCTTCTCGAATCGTTCGAATGACTTTCGAACTTCATCTCTTGCGGACGAATAATCATACAACATTTTTCGTTGCTCTGTTCCTTGTTTCCTTTTACCTTTGCAATTGTAGTTTTTTGCTGAACAGTTCGCACAGGCACCAAAAAACCATTTGGACAGCCCTGACATTTCTCAATATCTCGCATTTACTATTATGGAGAAGATAGGAGGTGAATCAAATGGCGCTTTCCCTTATTAATATTAATGTGAACGTCACAGGCATTTCGACAAGGTTTTTCAATGTACTAGCAGCAACTTTACCTGTCGTCGATGGGACAACCGTACTTGCATCTGCATTTTTGGATGACAGTGGAAATGCTGCAACTGCTTTTCCAGTTGTAACGAATGGTTACTATAACCTCTATTTAAACGGTGTACTACAAGAGGGCGATTCGTATACAATAACTGCAACAGAATTGACCTTTAATGGTGTCACTGGCAGTATACCTCCTAGAACTCCATTAATTGTAGAAGCTGTAGAATTGGTAACAGTAGTTTAATGAATCGATCCTTTTTTGTTATATGGGACAACTGTTTGCATGCGATTAGGTAGCTTAATTGGTCGTAAATACAGCTCAACATTTCAAATCCCCTCTAAATCCTTTTCACGGCTCTGGAGGGGATTTCTTCATCAAGAACTACTCATTTCAAGTTGTTTCTCGATTACCAATATCTGGCTGACTTTTAATACGAAAGGAGCAGGATAGTTGAATAAGAAGGTATATTTTAAAGACTGTCGAAATATTAAAGACGTAAAGGTTTAACGTTGTTCATCTAAGAATAAACGTTCCTAATTTAGTTATCATAAGGAGTGCTTAAATTGACTGTACATAGTAGATTACTTTATTTGAAGATCGTTTAGTTTGTTAAGCTGCTCTATTTCTTGTTCAACTGAAAGGGGAAAAGTAGTTATGCAAATACCTTGGATTGTAATTTTAGGACCTATTATAGTGATTTGGATATTATTATTTATCTTCTATAAGCTTATTAAAGAACATATAGACGAGCGTTTTGAGGAAATGAAAAAATGGATGAAAGAAAATCAATAATCTGGCCAGTTTGAGAGTGTTTTATTGCTAAATGAGTGACACTTTGCTTGGAGGTACTTATGAAAATTCACTATTATTTAGGTTGGTTTAATAATTTATTTCCAGAGAATTTAGGTAGGGTGATACAGGAGGATATAACTGATAGAAAATCGCTTGCTATGATTAGCTCGAATCCATCTAATTATGAAGATGATGGTGGTACTGAACGCTCGTGGCTTGACCAGGCCGGCATAATGTTTGATGAATATCATTTAATTAATTATCGCGTACAGAAGGAAGATGCCCAAACGATAATTCAAAACGCTTCAGTCATTTTCTTATTGGGTGGCAATATTCTTAATCAAAATAGTTTTTTGATGGAGTATGAATTATCGGATCTGATTAAAAAATGCAACGCCGTTGTGATGGGAGCAAGCGCTGGAGCAATCAACATGTCCGCTAAATTTTTATGCTCGAAAAACTTTGGAGATGAAGTTGTAATGAATTCTGTTTACGAGGGAATCGGTCTTGACAATTTTTCCGTCCTGTCTCATTTTGACCTTGAAAATAACATTGAACTGGTTCAAAGCGAACTATCTCCCCTATCGGAAGAAATACATATTTATGCTTCGAACAAAGATTGCGCTGTACGTGTAAAGGGAGACAAAATCGATGTTTTTGGCAATGTTTTTTTAATTTCGAACTCAAAGATTCGGAAATTGGATGAAACGCTCTAAAAGGAATTGAATTAGACATTACACTCGAACTTGAAAACCATCTTTCAGAAGTCCATAAATGTATTGGTACTATTGAAGAATTCGTAGAAAAAGTCATATCAGACCAAGTTAGTAAATATTAGGGAGGCTTCT
The DNA here is from genome assembly GCF_030067815.1 of Sporosarcina thermotolerans. Lineage (GTDB taxonomy): Bacteria > Bacillota > Bacilli > Bacillales_A > Planococcaceae > Sporosarcina > Sporosarcina thermotolerans. The sequence goes on from NZ_CP125968.1 coordinate 1,480,357, forward strand.
CTCATTGGCTAATAAAAATGTTCAAAAATTTGCATGGTTGCTTCTTGCTATATTAGGTTTTGGTAATGGTGTTCTGACACTAACTTTTTATGAACAAAGTACTTTGTCAATTTTAATAGGTGCTATGCAAATAGGTGGTGGAATTATTCTTTTAATAGTTTTACATATGGTTTTCAAGAAAAAGAGAATGGGAAATCCATTTGACCTTTAGAAGATAGGTACAGAAGATAATGAAAGAGTGATACAAATTGAATAAAAATAATAAATCTTACGTAGATCCATTTGTAATAGTAATGATGAGTATCAGTGCAGTCTTAATAGGGTTAGGTGGTGTTGTACGATTATTCAATAATGAATTTTTATTTGGAGTACCTCAAGTAATAGTAGGGTTTGTTGGTGGAATTTTAGGATTTATACAATATCGGTTAATTAAAAAACAAGGAAGAAATAGTTCTAATTAAAGTAACGGGTGCTTTACTTAAAGATCATGGAGTTAGTATAGATGTATGGACACAAGTAAGTTAAGTCTCTATCCTAATAAATAGAGAGGACGTGTCCGGAATGAAACAAAAACGTTATAACCAGGAATTCAAACAAACAATCGTCGAACTCTACAGATCTGGCACATCTGTGAGTGATCTCAACCGTGAATATGGTGTATCTGAAGTAACAATCTATAAATGGATTAAAGCCCATTCCCCAATTGAAAATGGTGGGGGCTTAACACCCGCTGAAATTGCGGAAATTCAAAAGGAAAACCTTCGTCTTCAACAGGAGGTAGAAATCCTAAAAAAGGCTATGACCATATTCGCGAAAAAGTGACCGACCAAGAGATTATTGACCACATCAATTTAGAAAAGGAAAACCATCCTGTTCAAGTTTTGTGTGAAGTGCTCGATATGCCAAGAAGCACGTATTATCAATCATTTCATAAAGTAAAATCTTCGTCTGAAATTGAAAACGAAGCGATTTTAGAGCGCATAAAAATTATTCATGCGGAGAGTAAAGGCCGCTACGGCGCGCCTAAAATTCATCACTTTCTTGAAAAGGAAGGTTTCACAGTCAGCTTAAAACGAGTCCAGCGCATTATGAAGGCAGAAGGAATCCGATCTACCATCACAAAGAAATACCGTCCAGCATCATCGAATAGCCAAATAGAAGAACGCGATAATTTATTGGAACAGGATTTTGAAACTACGACAATTAACGAAAAATGGGTTGCTGATATTCCTATCGGAAGAAATAGATATTTATGCTTCGAATAAAGATTGCGCTGTACGTGTAAAGGGAGACAAAATCGATGTTTTTGGCAATGTTTTTTTAATCTCCAACTCACAGATTCAGAAATTGGACGAGACGCTTTAAAAGTCGTACAGCCCAAGAATTGGTAAACTAACAGAATTAGCTTTTAGGAAGGTTTCCCATTAGTTCGATGAACTTTTGAGAAGCCTTCTTTTTCCCTGCATGCAAATAGGCATCAACTAATATAATCCAATAGTGTGCAAGAAGGGAGGTTAGGAACTAATGGTGACTAAACAATACGACAAGATATTTAGCCGAATAGTGAAATCAAAGCAAATACATGAGTCTGTTCTATTTATCCAAAACAGAAATGGGGATTTTTCATACAAAAATGAGTATGGGGGCAAGAGCATAGATGCACCATTACTCATGGCAAGTATCACTAAGTTGTTTACAACTACATGCATTTTAATATTGCTGGAGCAAGGTAAACTGTCATTAGATGATAAAGTGACACGTTTTTTCGATAATGGAAAACTTAATGGGCTCCATCTTTATAAAGGACAGGAGTATACCGCGAAATTGACAATCGCTCATTTGTTGTTTCAGACAAGTGGGTTACCGGATGTATCTGAGGAAGGTAAAAATAATCTTAGAAAACGTGTACTCCATGAAGATATGAACATTACAATTGATGAATTGATAGCATTGACTAAAAAGATGAAACCACTCTTTGCACCCAACACAATGAATCGATCACATTATGCGGATATCAACTTTTATATCCTTGGACAGATTATTGAATCCGTTGCGAATTCCTCATTGGAAGGTGTCTTTACGTCTTTCATTTTTGAACCTTTGGGGCTTGAGAAAACATATTTAGTTATAGATGAGGATGATTTTATTCCCAGTATTTATTTTAAAAATAACGCGCTTTCCCTTCCGAAATACATTAAAAGTTGTCGTGCGAGTGGAGGGGCGATTACCACTGCCCGCGAAATGATGGTCTTTATTAAAGCATTTTTTGGAGGAGATTTATTTAATAAAGAAATCTTCCGCGAATTGGAGAAGTATATGAAGTTACAAATCAGCTTTTATCCCATTCAATATGGCGGCGGCTATATGCGAATCCCATTAGGTGGATTTACAATGTTTTTTATAGGTAAGGGAGAATTGATTGGACATTCGGGCTCAACAGGTTCCTTTGCTTTTTATTATCCTGAGAAGGATCTGTTTTTTGTAGGCGATGTAAACCAATCGGCGAATCCAGCAACAGCAGTACGGATGGCGATACGACTTGCGGTTTCAAGTAAATAATGTAGCGGCCCTAAAAAGTAAGTTTTGTCTAACTTTTTAGGGCCGCTTTTTGACATTATGAGATAGGTGTTTTGGTAGTAAAATTAAAGGTTATAGTAAATAGGAATTTAATTTTTTTATTGGATGGCTTGTTTGAACCATCACGAAAAAGATTGGAGAATGTATATGCTAACTTATGACGCACTCATTATAGGATTTGGCAAGGCGGGGAAAACATTAGCTGGGCGGCTTGCAGACGAAAATTGGAACGTAGCAATGATTGAAAAAGATCCAAATATGTATGGAGGAACTTGTATTAACATTGCATGCATCCCTACAAAGGTGCTTGTCCATGATGGGTTGAAAGGCATTCCCTATACAGACGCCATTGAAAGAAAAGATAGGGTAGTGGAAAAGCTACGGGAGAAAAACTACAAAAGTTTAGCTGACAATGAAAATGTCACCATTTACAATTCGGAAGCAAGGTTCATTGCAAATAAAGAGTAGAGATACAAATAGATGGAAAAAAAGAAGTGTTAACTGCCGAACATATTTTTATCAATACAGGTGCAATAAGCAATATTCCTCCGTTAAAAGGTGACCTTACTTCAAACAAGGTCTATACAAGTACGTCTTTGATGGATCGTAAGAAACTGCCACAGCACTTGGCGATAATAGGCGGAGGCTATATCGGGATGGAATTTGCCTCTATGTATCGAACCTTTGGAGCGGAAGTCACCGTGATTACACCTGAAGAGGAACTACTGCCTCGTGAAGATCGTGAAATTGCTGCAGAAGTTCAGAAGATAATGACAGAAAAAGGCGTTCGTTTTATATTCGGAGCGAGAGCGCAGGAGATTAAAGAGGTAAATGAAGACGAGGTGTCGTTGTCTCTATCTAATGGCGAAACTGTAAATGCAAATGCAGTGCTTCTTGCTACAGGTAGAAAACCGAATATAGAGCATCTAGGTCTTGAAAATACGTCAATTGAACTTACAGAGGATGGCGCTATAAAGGTGAATGAGCATCTTGAAACAACGGTGCGAAATGTATGGGCTCTCGGTGATGTGAAAGGCGGTATGCAATTTACGTATATTTCCTTGGATGACTACCGAATTGTTGAGAATTATTTATTTGGTGATTTAGGATATTCTCTCGACAGCCGTAAAAATATTCCTTATACCATGTTTATTGACCCACCTTTATCCCGAGTAGGGCTAACTGCTAAGGAAGCGGAAGAAAAGGGTTATGAATTTGCTGAAGGGAAAATGTTGGTTGCATCCCATCCACGCGCGCATGTCATCAATGATCTTCGAGGATTATTTAAAGTTTTCATCGATAAAAAAACGAAAAAAATTTTAGGTGCCAGTCTGTTTGGTCCTGAGTCACCAGAATTGATTAACCTTGTGAAACTTGCAATGGATTTGGATGCCCCTTATACGTTGTTAAGGGATCAAATATATAACCATCCGGTAATGAGCGAATCATTCAATACTCTATTCAACGTACCTATTAAAAGGACTGTCTAATGGCGGTCCTTTTTTGTGGAACAGGAAATTTAAAAAACTTGCACTTGCTTATATAAGCATATGCTTATATAATTATTCCGGAAAGGTGGAGAGTGCATATGAATACGGAAGTGACGATTGATATGCAGAGAGCATCACAGCTATTGAAATTGCTTGGAGATCAAACTCGTTTAACGATGATGAAATTACTCCAGTCACATGAATGTTGTGTGTGTGAATTTGTCGAAATCTTTAACATGAGTCAGCCGGCAATCAGCCAACACTTGCGAAAACTAAGGGATATTGAATTAGTTAAGGAAGAACGTAGAGGGCAATGGGTTTTCTTTTCGATAAACGAACGTCATGAAGATTTTCCGTTTATTCAAAGTGTACTTGAGCATCTTCCGGAGCAGAGTGAATCAATTACTGAGTTAGAGGCACAAGGGCTTCGTGTTTGTTGTCAATAAGGAGGAGAAAACGCGTTGGGTTCAGTTATTATCGCATCATTGATTTTCATAATTACACTTATTTTTGTTATTTGGCAGCCTAAAAATTTATCAATCGGATGGTCTGCTTGTATAGGTGCATTGGTTGCTTTGTTGGTAGGAGTCGTGGATTTTCAAGATGTACTTGATGTAACGGGGATTGTTTGGAATGCTACTCTTGCCTTCGTCGCCATCATTATCATCTCATTAATCTTAGACGAAATCGGTTTCTTTGAGTGGTCTGCTTTACATATGGCGAGATTGGCCAAAGGTAGCGGTATTCGGATGTTTGTTTATGTCAGTATTTTAGGTGCAATCGTTGCAGCCTTGTTCGCAAACGATGGGGCAGCACTTATTTTAACTCCAATCGTGCTAGCGATGGTACGAAATTTGAAATTCAGTGAAAAGATGGTTTTTCCATTCATCATTGCGAGCGGGTTTATAGCGGATACGACTTCGTTGCCATTAGTTGTGAGTAACTTGGTTAATATCGTTTCAGCCGACTTTTTCGGCATCGGATTTGTCGAATATGCATCCCGGATGATCGTACCCAATTTGTTTTCACTTGTTGCGAGTATTTTAGTGTTGTTTTTATTCTTCCGGAAGAGCATCCCGAAAGACTATAACGTATCAGAGTTAAAAGAACCGAAGGAGGCCGTAAAAGATGGTAAGATGTTTCGGCTATCTTGGGTCGTATTAAGCATTTTGCTTGTCGGGTATTTCACGAGTGGTGTTACGGGGCTTCCTGTTTCAATAGTTGCTGGAATCATGGCGATATTCTTTATGATCATGGCACAAAGAAGTCCTGCCGTTCATACAAAGAAAGTGGTTAAGGGCGCACCTTGGTCCATTGTATTCTTTTCTATTGGGATGTACGTTGTCGTTTATGGATTGCGAAATGTCGGTCTGACAAGCGCGCTTGGCGATCTTATTCAATTGGCAGCAGATCAAGGCTTGTTTATAGGCACGATTTCAATGGGCTTCATTGCTGCAATTTTGTCTTCAATCATGAATAATATGCCGACTGTCATGATCAACGCCTTGGCTATTGCGGATACGAATACTACAGGTTCGATTCGTGAAGCATTGATTTATGCAAATGTCATCGGTTCAGATTTAGGTCCTAAAATTACACCAATCGGTTCATTGGCTACGTTATTATGGCTGCATGTCTTATCACAAAAAGGTGTGAAAATATCTTGGGGTACATATTTTAAAACCGGTATACTCTTAACAGTGCCTACGCTCTTGATTACACTAATTGGACTATATCTATGGCTTTCACTCATACATTAAAACTCTAAAGGACGGGATTAAATATGCCGAAAAAAACACTGTATTTCTTATGTACGGGTAACTCATGCCGTAGCCAAATGGCTGAAGGATGGGGAAAAAAAGTCCTTGGTGAGGAATGGCAAGTTCTCAGTGCAGGAATTGAAGCACACGGAGTCAATCCAAACGCTATTAAAGCGATGAATGAAGTTGGCGTCGATATTTCAAATCAAACTTCAGATATTATTGATACGCAAATCCTGAATAATGCAGATCTCGTCGTCACACTTTGTGGAGATGCGGCTGATAAGTGCCCAATGACACCTCCACATGTTAAACGTGCTCATTGGGGATTTGACGACCCTGCCAAAGCAGAAGGAACTGATGAAGAAAAATGGGCATTTTTCCAGCGTGTACGAGATGAAATAGGGGCAAGGATTGAACACTTCGCTAAAGCTGGTGAATAAGCGATTATTATTTACATTTTAAACCAAAAGACAGGCATCCACGAATTGGACGCCTGTCTTTTCACTTATCTATCTTATTTTTTATTAACAGGAGGTAACTGTATATAACCGATGTTCCCTGGATTTTGAGAACCAACCATTAAGTAAGAATACCCATTTAAATTATCAATCGCTTGTATTCCAGTTACTTCACCGCCATCTGGTGCAGAAACGATACGAGAAAGTTCTTTTGTATCAACATTATAAGCCCAGCCAACATTATTTACATGATTGCCCGTGTCTTCAGCAATAAATAACGTTCTTAGGTTTTCAGAGTATACAATGTTGTCCGGATTGGCGATTTTATCGAGATGAGCTCTGTTGCCTTCTTCATCTTGTGGAATGTCTTCACCGACTATAATAGCTTCCATTTTAGTTGGTACATAATCGCTATCAATACGGTTGCCTTCACGATCTGTTTGTCTTTCAGCTAGGCTCATTTCATAAATGCCGCCTGCATTGATTTTTGGCAGTCGAATATCATCTACAGGATCATTTGGATTTTCCTCCATGCCTTTTGCAATCGTGGACATAGCCATATAGACTTTGTTATCGGCTTTGTTGAATGTGACGGTTTCCATCTTGTTAAACTCTGAAGTTGCTCCAAGCATAGCTCCATATCGGCGGGATTCTAAGAAAGCAGCCGCTTTTTCCATACCTATTTTGATTTTCAAATATTCTTCGCCAGCTGAAGTCTTAATATGGCTGAATCCATTTGCTGCTGCATACTCAGCATCATTTGTCGTTTCAAAGATATCACTGAATGTCAGGGTTTCAGCTAATTCTTTAATTTCTTGGTCGTTTGCATGTCCTAAATTAATCCATTTTAAATTCCCAGCACCACCGTTTTCGGCACTCGTTTGCTCAAATTTTGCAGCATATAGTGTCCCGGCAGATAAATCTTTTGCTTTGTCAGCAATGTACATAAAGGACATTACATAGCCGCCGTCATCTCCATAGTAAACTGTACGGTTATCAGGTGCCACTGTTACATTTTCAAAAGATAACCGCCCCATGCTGTGGTGTTTGACTGCTTTTGCTTCACCATTCGGATGAACGGATACTTCTGTTGTATAACCGTATAAATAAGGGTTTCCAATTGCAGTTGCATCTTGATAATAATTTCGTGCAAATTGTGTAACGGATGATTTTTCAGGATTTGCTTCATGGGCACGAGCATTTGGTTCATATTCTTCACTGCCTAAATGAGTGTTCCAAGGGGACAAGATACCAGCACATGGAGTCCAAACACCGCCATACTTCGAAAAATCAATTGCTTCAATATCAGTAATTTTGAGTTCGCCTGTTTTCTTATCTTGTTGGACAGTATTTAAATATAACGCTCTTGGCACAGTACCAAATTCATTATTTGGCATACTTTCAAAATGATTGATCATATATAGCTTGCCGCTTTTTCCATTTACACTAAGGAGTGAGTTTGCATCCGGTGAAGGGGAAACTAAAGGCTCACCCTTTTTATTTGTTATGAGATTGCCGTTGATGTCGACTGCAGCTCCGACAATTTTTCCGTTAATGACATCACCAGGCTTTGCTAACGAAGTATAATCCAACTCTACTGTTTTTTGAGTTCCGTCTTTTAATGTCACCTTTACTTTGGCATCACTGTACATTGTTGATTTTTCCTCATTAGTGGCAGGTACAGGCATGCCAATAAATTCAACAGATTTTACGCCTTCTATAGGTTTATGCGGTTGCGCAAATACATTGACCGCAGTTGGGAATAGAAGTGCTGCACTTAACAGTGGAATAATTACCTTTTTTTTGTTCATAACAGTAGACCTCCAATGGTTTATTAAAATCTAACTCCTTCATCATCATAATAGTAGATTGTTAAGATAGTATTATATAAATATTATGAAACTGTAAACTCTATTATTAATACAAAAATAATACTATTTGGCTATAAATGAAACATGACTAAATGATTGTATATATGTTTAAAAGAGGATGATGGTTATGAAGAAAGCTATAAATGCTCGTTGTAGCCATTTAGGACTTGGTCATGGTGAATCTATTAATATTGTAAAGGTACCTGTGCGTCGAACTATTCAATTAATTAAATACAATTGTATAAAAATACATTAAAAAGACTGTGACAATGCTAATTGATTGGATATTTATGCAAATCGGTTGAATTATCATGGATGTTTCTTGCACAGGTACCTTAACAAAGTAAAACTGGCCGTGACTCAAATCACGGCCATCCTTATAATAAATATGTGGAAGAGATACTAATTCGGTTCCACATGGACGTGCACATCATATACTCCATAGTCATTGATTATTATCTTTTCCACTTGTGTCGCGATATTATGGGCTTCTGTGATATTTAGCATCGAATTTACAAGAATTACAACATCGATTACCTCGTTATTTCCGTAGTATCTACCTTTTATATCTTTTATTCCTTTAACTCCATCCACTTTTGTGATCACATTACGATAAAGTTTAATTTTATCAACGTCAAAACCATCCGAAAGTTCGTGGGAAGCTTGTTTGAAAATATCCCAAGCTGTTTTACAAATTAATAGTCCCACGATGAGCGCAGTTAGCGTATCAAGCCAGGGCATTCCTAATTGAGAACCAAATATACCTATTGCTGTTCCTATACTTACCCAAGCATCTGAAATATTATCTTTTGCAGCTGCCATGACTGCTGTACTATTTATTTTCTTTGCTATCTTCCTATTGTAACGATAGACAAAATACATAACTATTGCAGAAAAAATGCCGACATAAGCAGCCCCGATATGGGGTGACTCTTTTCCACTTTGAAACATAGAAGAGATAGCATCATTTAATACTTGAATACCGACCGCTAACATAATAAATGATGCAACCATTGAAGCGATTGTTTCACTCTTCCAATGGCCATAGCCATGATCTTTGTCCGGAGGTCTTTGAGAAAGTCTTAGTCCGATAAGAACAGCGACGGATGCAATAATATCGGTTGTATTGTTTAAACCATCAGCTTTCAATGCAGCAGAGTTACTCATATATCCAATGCACAACTTTATTATTGAAAGCAAAAGATAAGCAATAATGCTAACGATTGCTCCACGTTCACCTAATTTAAGATTATTATACTTGATCTTGTCCATGTATTTTACCTCCCTCAATTTACTATTCATGAATTTGACTTTAGCGTCTGAAGTAGCAAAGTTTTCCCTTGAGCAACAAAAAACCCTCGACTGTTTCCAGTCAAGGGTTAGGGATTTAAAATATAATTTGGGCAAATTGAAAGATGACACATAGTTATCACTCATTAGTTTTTAATGTTAAATAAACATAGCATGGATTTGAGAAATAAACAAGTTGAAGGAGTTTACTCAGTAACTTGGATCTTAATGTAGTGGTTTGATAAATTGGCAATACTTAAAGTTAGAAACACGTCAATCATCGGGGAATTGATGCGAAAAAAGGGGATACTCTGAATGGAGAATCATCAACATAATAATTTTGCGGAACCAACATCGGAAATTGAGTATATAACTTGAAAGTTGGAGATTAGGTCAGATTCGCTCTGCCTAATGCTCCAACTTTTTTAATTATCGATTATGTCTATTGATCAAATCAACGAAAGCATCTACGAAGGACTGTAAAAACTCTGTTGTTCCTTCATTCAACTTTCCGTTCTCGTCAAATAATTGAGGAGAATTTGCAAGGTACGCTTCAGGCTGCTGTACGACTGGCATATTTAAGAATACAAGGCTTTGGCGTAAATGGTGGTTCGCACCAAATCCACTTAAATTCCCCATGGATTGACTGATAACCGCTGCAGGTTTACCGTTCCAAGCACTTTGTCCATAAGGACGTGAACCAACATCCAATGCGTTTTTTAATGCGCCAGAGATTGAACGGTTATACTCAGGTGTTACAAAGAGTACAGCGTCAACTTCTTTAATGGAGTTACGGAATGCCGTATATTCTCCAGGTACATTGCTTTCTGTATCAATATCTTCATTGTATAGAGGAAGATTTCCAATTTCGACGAATTGTGTTTCGTAACCGTCTGGGAATAATTCTCCTACACTTTTAGCGATTTTTGTTGAAAACGATTCTTTTCTTAAACTACCACTGATCAATGCTACTTTAACCATGTTTTAATCACCTGTCCTTTATGTTAGTAAATTGGGAAAGCTTCCTCCCATTCATCAGTTTATATATTAAGTGATATGGAAGTCAATTACATTGCTTGGTATTACTCTCACCAACATTTGCAAATTGTATACACATCACTTAATATGCAAAGTAATAGGGGGCCCACGTATGAAATATACATTAAGAAGAATTCGACTTAGTTATATAGTTTGGCTGCGATATGCACGTTTTTATAATCGAAATGTTAAATGTACAAACCAACATTTATCCAAATGGGGATGAAAACTGGCCAATTTGATGTCCTTAGTCATATTAAACCAAATGAAAGAATTACGCAGTGTGATTTAGCAAGTAGGCTCGTTGTCACCGAGTCGAATGTGACGCAAATACTAAAAAAGCTTGAGGACAATGGTTTAATACGACGTGAACGTGAATGGAAAAATAAGTTTATCTCACTTACAGAAGAAGGAATTAAACTGCGAAACGAAGTTGTTTCTGAGCAAGAACACTTCCAGGCCGATCAATTTTCAATGTTAAACGATCAGGAATTAAATCAATTGATTGCAATTTTGAAGAAGATCGAAAAAGGGGGACGGGGATAAAAAAGAACAAATGCACAATAGCTAACCCGTTCAGTTCAGAGGTGCAAAATCTAATTTAAACACACAAAAAGAGTCCTAATTCGCATATGAATTGGACTCTTTCCCTTTGCCTATAACGCACCTATTTTGGAAATCCTATTCTACTAAGGATTCTGTTATTTCCCCATTAAGATTTTTAATCGCCAACATCGAATTATCCTGAATGATTCCTGTATCTACGAAACCAAATGAAGCGTATAAAGTTTTAGCTTTGACATTACTTGTATGATAAAAGAGGGTTACAAATTCTGCTTCTCCATATGGCATATTTTCAATTTCCGTTAACATTTTTTCAAAAGCAAGTTTGCCATATCCTTTTCCTTGGTAACTTTTATCAATCATATTATGCCAAATAAAATAACTTTTCTTGCCATAGAAAAGTTCGTTTTCAAATGATTCATGATCTAACGTATCATAAATATACATCAAAAATCCAACCATCGTATCATTCGCATAAATAGCTAATGGAGAAGCTGGTATACCATCTGTGTTCAACATATGAGCGTCTGCGAAGCATCTAAGGTTAGTAGTTTTTAGTATGAATTCTTTCTGGTTTTCTTCAACTTCAAGTGCTATTACTTCATCTATGTTATCCCGGGTTATCTTTCGTAATTCAATCATTTGTTTATCTCCTCTTATAAGACAAGCCACTTCCACACATAGCCTAAAAAATTCTAAGTGAATTGACACCGTCTTTTTGCATAATTTTACTATCGAGATATTTCAGTCAGAGTTATTTTATTACTGGCAGATTTACTTGGTTTACCCAATCCTGAATAAATGGCTCTTGATTCGGAAGCAAATTAGGTAGGTTGTTACGGGAAAAGAATCGATGTTCATGACTTTCATCAGTGTTATGAATTAAGTTTCCTGAAAACCTATTAGAAAGGAAAATAATTTGGACGCTATACATTTTATCTCCATTTGGATATTCTGAAAAACCTTTTTCACCCGAGTAAAGTCCAAATAATTAATTGTTCAGCCGTCAATCCCGTTTCCTCGAATGTTTCGCGCACAGCAGTTTCAAGAAACGTTTCCCCAGGCTCCATGACTCCCCCTGGTATTCCCCATATATCCCGATCTTTTCTATGTTGAAGTAAGATCTGTTTCTCTTTTCAATAATAATTCCACAACCTACAGTCATTAGCATTTCATTTCCAATTAATTTACGCATTGTTTGTATATAACTCATGATTTCCTCCTTCAATGTACAGTCCTCAAAAAAGAAACAAATACATTTTTAATTTGATGATTTTCCTTAATGTCTTCTGATATTAGTCCACAAGCATATTCAATTCGAACAGTATAACCAAACAAAACTTTCTCGGATGTTACTACACCACACCCATCACAATTAAATCCACAACCATCTACAATGCCTTTTTGTTTGTTTTGAAATCCCGTAATTGCTCTTTTTTCAGCAATATCTTTTGTAATCCAGGGTGAGAAAGTAAATAAGATAATTGATGCAACTAAAAAAATAATACTTAAGGATAACTTTCTTTGCGCAGATATCAGCCCTTACAATTTAATTAATACTAATCTGCCGTGTTAGTTAAATAAATGCTCACTAACAATATTCGGAATTTTAATTCTTCATCTTTCAATAATAGTACCACATTAATAGTTTGTTTCCTTTTACTACTGGAATACTTCGATAAATATATAAAAAGCACTGCTAAAAGCAATGCTAATTTGTACTTTAATTTAGTTATTTGCGGCGTTATTTAAAGTTTTGTACCACTCAACTGAACGGGTTACACAATGGCACTTGTTCCTTGAATTTATTAAAAAACCTTCCGATGATAAATCCGCACAGACAGCATCCAAGAGAAGCAATACAGAAGAATTACTGAGAATATCGCTCCTCCATACAACAGAGCGTCATCGAGAGAAAGGAGCGTTTGGACAATACCCCGGATTCTATCATTCAAATCAGGTATGAATGTGCTAATAGTAATAAAGTAAAGGACAAATAAAACAATAGAAGCAATCATCAAATACTGGCTTTTGAAAAGATATGAAAATGGAAAAGCAAGGGAGATAAAAACAGCTACAAATCCTGCTATAAATAATAATTGCCCCCAAGGAACTAGCTCATTATGAATAACCAAATTCCCGATGAAAATCGTTAGTAAGACAAGGAAAATGAACACACATGCAACCGCGTATTTGGAGCTAACAATTTCTTTCCGCGTATAAGGCAAAGAATTCAGTAAGTAATGGACAGACGATTTTTCATCCGTTAAAAAGCTTTGCATAATGATGGCGATAGAAAATAAAATTCCAACGTAGATCCTAGAACCATCAAAAAATACATCGAGAAATAAGATGGGCAACAAAATTAGTAATGTATATTTCTGCAAAACAATATCTTTACGAATGAGATGCAGCATAGTGATCAATTCCTTTCTTTGTGTACAGCATAATATCTTCAAGTGTAGGTCTTTCAAAAATGACTGTCCCTCCGAAAATGCCCTCTGTACGATGTTTGTTCATCGTCAATGCCTCAAAACCATGATTGGATCTTCGAATGCCTATAAATTCTTGTTCAGTATCACGATCCAATAAATTCATTTCGCCTTTCACAATCGCATAGTCTTCCTCGATTTTATAATGCTCTTTAGTGAAAATATGCTGGCCGTTATGGATGAACGTTATATAATCAGCAATTCGATCCAAGTCCGTCGTAATATGCGTCGAAAAGAAAATAGTCTTTTCATCATCCTGCATAAGATCATGGAGTATGTCTAACAGCTCCCTGCGGAATATTGGGTCTAATCCAGATGTCGGTTCGTCCATAATGATTAACTCTGCATGGTGGGATAACGCAAAGGTCAAGGAAGCTTTCATCATCATTCCTTTTGAGAAAGTCTTTATTTGTTTTTTCATCGGCAATTCAAATAGGTTAATATAGTGTTGAAAAAGGGTATCATCCCAATTTTTATAGGCTGGTTTTATGATTTTTTTCATTTCTGCCAACGTAATATTCTCGTAAAGAATATTGTTATCATATACAAATCCGATTCGTTGTTTAATTTCTTTTTCATGGTTTTTGTAATTCAAACCAAATAGCGAGATCTCTCCGCTGTCCGGTTGCAATAAATTCATGATCAACTTGATAGTTGTGGATTTTCCCACTCCATTTCCACCGATGAACCCTGTAACAAAGCCTTTCTTAACTGAGAGCGAAAAGTCTTTCAGCTCAAACCCTTTGAACGTCCTATTTACATTTCGCAATTCAATTACGTTTTCCATCATTTCTCCTCCTTATATAACAAGGTAAGTAATTCTTGTAATTCAGCTAACTCGACCCCAATTTCTTTGCTATTTACAATCGCAGACAGTAATTGTTCTTCGATTACTTTCATTTTTCGCTCAAGAATCATTTCATTATTTTGTTCCGACACGAACGATCCTTTACCAACGATTGAGTAAATAAAGCCGTTTTTCTCAAGCTCCTCATACGCCCGTTTTGTCGTGATGACGCTTATATCCAAGTCTTTAGCTAACTGGCGCATGGATGGCAACGCTTCTCCCGCCCGTAATTCATTCGTCAAAATATGTTTTTTAATTTGCACATAAATCTGCTCATAGATGGGATCTTTTGATGTATTGGAAATTATAATTTGCATAGAACGACCTCTTTCTTGCAATAGTGTATATACACGTTATATACACTATATACAGCAAGAGATTCAAATGCAAGTAAAATCTGAAAAAAGTTCATCCTAACTTGTAAGCTATTCAGAATTTTGATATTCTATATTTAAATCTTATTAAGTCAATAGGTTTTGTTTGATTGAATATAAAGGAGAGATTTTCATGTCTATTAGCGAAAAAAAGATGAATGTGGAAAGCTTCAATTTGGATCATACGAAAGTGAAAGCACCGTTTGTGCGACTTGCAGGGGTTAAGGAAGGTGTCAATGGCGATGTCATCCGGAAGTATGACATCCGCTTTTGCCAGCCGAATCAGGAGCATCTTGAAATGCCCGCGATTCATTCATTGGAGCATATGATGGCGGAGTTCAGCAGGAATCATTCGGACAAAATCGTGGACATCAGTCCGATGGGATGCCAGACGGGTTATTATATGGCGCTCATCAACCACGACGATTACGAAGATGTCCTTGATTTATTGGAAAAGACATTGAAGGATGTTTTGACTGCGGATGAAGTGCCCGCGTGCAATGAAGTTCAATGCGGATGGGCTGCGAGCCATAGTCTTGAGGGCGCGAAGGAAGCGGCGAAAAAGATGTTGGATAAGCGGGCTGAGTGGACGACGGTGTTTGAGTAAAAATCATATATAAGTCAGTAACACGAAAAGAAGTATAAATTTCCGACTCGGAGATTTATGCTTCTTTTTTTGTTAGGAACCTACAATTCAGCCTATTTTGATAATCATCTGGACAAATATACTAAATTAGATGTAAGTTTAAACCGATGCTCAACAAGGAGTGATAGGCATTGTCAGCTTCAAATAAAGAGGAAAGTAAAACTCCTATAATCGTTATAGTTGCATTGGTTACTGCTATAAGTCTCTTAGGAGATTCAATGTTATATATTGTGTTGCCTTTATATTGGAAAGAAGCAGGTCTCGACTCCATTTGGCAAGTCGGTATACTTTTATCCATTAACCGCTTTATCAGATTGCCTTTCAACCCGCTTGTTGGATGGCTTTATAATAAGATTACCCTTAAAACGGGGTTAATTATTGCAATTATTTTAGGTAGCATAACGACCTTAGGCTATGGATTATTTACCGGGTTTATTGCCTGGATTATTTTACGTAGTGTTTGGGGAATTGCTTGGTCGTTCTTCAGAATTGGTGGTTTATCCGTTGTGGCCTTTAATACGGAAGAAAATAATAGGGGGAAGTCAATTGGACTTTACAATGGACTGCATCGATTAGGGAGCTTGTTTGGCATGCTCATAGGGGGCCTGTTGGTGCCTATTTTAGGGTTAAGTGCCGTTTCGATTATTTTTGGATGTCTTACATTGTTAGGGCTACCACTGATTTTATTGTATGTTAAAACAAATTCTTTGATGGAAAATAAGCAGGATTACAAGGTTGTTATTGTCAAAGAAAGAATTGTAGATAGACTTAAACAGGGCAGGGGAATGATTATTTTCACCGGTTTCTGTATTACGCTTTTAATACAAGGAATTTTCATCTCAACGCTAAGCTCTGTAATCGAGCATTTCCATGGAGAACGTGTCACCTTGTTTGGATCCGTGATTAGTGCTTCCTTCCTTGCTGGTATTCTTTTGTCGGTACGATGGCTATGGGAGCCGTTTTTAGGAGCAAAATTTGGGGTTTGGTCAGATGGAGTTAAAGGAAGGGTGCCAGTACTCGTTCTGTCATTACTATTTGCGAGTTTGACATTCGGAAGCATTTCATATGATCTTCCACTCGTTCTTATGATTTTCTTTACGTTCCTAGTGATGATTGCAGCTACTTCTCTTACAACCATTGTTGATGCAATTGCCCTGGACTTATCAAAAAACACGAATGTAGTTTCATTTCTTACAACCTATACAGTAGCTCAGGATTTAGGTGCATCTGTAGGTCCATTTATCAGTTTCATGGTTTTTGGTCTAACAAACGGAATCTCTTACGTTTACTGGGGAGGGGCAGGGATGTTTTTGATGTTGGCAATTCTTTGGTCAAAAAGCTATAGAAGGGAAAGAAGAAACACTACCTCATTCTTATTTGGGAAATTGTCATGAATACTGACTTTTATTCATACAATATATTTGGGGTGGAAAAATGCCAAGAGTCAAATACATTGAAAATGATGTTAATCTAATGGCGAGGATGATGAGGGCGGAAGCCGAGGGTGAAGGAAACCAAGGTATGTTATACGTTGGAAATGTAATTGTTAACCGTGCCGTAGCAGATTGTTTAGACTTTCAAGATGTAAGAACGATTAACGATGTCATTTATCAAGTGCAAGGCGGAAATTATTCTTTTGAAGCTGTTCAAAAGGGGAATTTATTCTACCAAAGAGCAAGGGAATCTGAGAAAAGATTAGCAAGACAGAATTTGGAGCGTTGGAGACAACATCCGGCGAAATACTCCCTTTGGTACTTCAATCCATTCGGTCCTTGTCCGCCAACCTGGTACGGCCAACCTTTTACCGGTCAATTCAAAAATCATTGTTTCTATGAACCAGTAGCAGGAACATGTGATAGTGTCTATAGTTAAAGAATGAAGGACAGTTACCCTTTTCGAGTCAATTGACTTGGAAAGGGTTTTTTTAATTGTGACGGGAATTGTAAAGGTACCTGTGCGCCACACAATCGAGGTACCTTCAAAAATGGGAATGGTGCCTTCAAAAACAAAAAGAGGTACCTGCAAAAACACAGGTACCTTCAAACCGTCCACTATCTCCTCACAAATAACAGTTTAAACCACTGAATCACGATGAACGGCATGATTGCCAAACTATAAATGAGCAGAAATTGTGCTGCTTAATGTGGCGACTTTGAAAACGCCTGAGAGTGACGGGATGAGCAGGACGGCGTGCAAACTTAAGAATCCGATGAAAAACGCTAACCATGTGTACTTGTTTGAAAACACGCCGATTGTAAAGATGGATTCCTTCGATCTGGAGTTGAACCCATGTACCAATCGGGAAAGACATAACGTTGCGAATGCCATTGTGCTTGCCGTAACCACATCTCCTGTTTCGAGTCCCGTCCGGAATGCGATGATGGTGGCGATTGCGATAAGGATCCCCTCAAGGACAACCCTTGTCGTAAACATTTTAGTTAATAAAGGTTTATGGATATCCCTTGGCTTGTCCTTCATTGCTTTCGGATGATGCGGCTCAAATCCAATTGCAATTGCGGGTAGGCTGTCGGTCAGCAAGTTGATGAATAAGAGATGGACTGGCGCAAAGGGGACGGGTAAAGCAAGCACCGTTGCGTAAAGAACGACAAAAATAGCCCCTGCATTCCCTGACAGCAATAAAAAGAGAATGGAGTTTTTGATATTCGTGTAAATGCCTCGTCCATTCGAAATTGCTTTAACAATCGTTGAAAAGTTATCATCCGTCAATACCATCGAGGATGCGTCTTTTGCCACTTCCGTTCCGGTGATTCCCATCGCCACCCCGATATCAGCTTTCTTCAAGGCAGGCCCATCATTCACGCCGTCCCCAGTCATTGCGACGACATGTCCTTTTTCCTGATAGGCATTCACAATCCGCATCTTATGCTCAGGTGTGACACGGGCAAAAACGGCAAGGTCTTCAATCCGTTCCTCAAGCTCATCGTCCGTCAATTTTTCGATTTCATGGCCTTCGATCGCTTCGGACGGATCCTTTAAGATCCCGATTTGCCTTGCTATGGACATTGCCGTTATTTTATGGTCACCGGTAATCATGACAGGTTTAATCCCAGCTTGAATGCAGCTTTCAACCGCAGCCCGCGATTCTTTTCTTGGTGGATCCATCATGGCGATTAAGCCTACAAATGTTAGCCCACTTTCATCCTTGGCATCGATGGGATGGTTGCCCCTTCGTTCCTTGTAGGCAATCGCCAACACCCGTAAACCATTCTCGGAAAAGGATTGGTTAACTTCTTCGATTTTTCTGCGGTGTTCATCCGTCATCGTCAAGATTCCTTTAGAAGTCTCGATTTTTACGATTTTCGGCAGGAGGACATCGACTGCTCCTTTTGTAATCATGACGGTTTGATTACCAGTTTCATTCACAGTACTCATTAGCTTTCTATCGGAATCAAAAGGAAGTTCCGCTACTCTCGGATAATGCTTCCTGACAAGTAGTTCATCAAAAAGAAACTGTCTCCCTAATTTCACGAGCGCCATTTCGGTAGGGTCACCGATCTCTTTTCATTCTGACTTAACGCGTCGTTACAGAGTATTGCTTGCAAGAGTAGTTTCTTTTGAACCGGATGTTCCGGATGTAGTCGATCGTGGGGAATGACTTTTTGGTCTACATACACTTGCTGAACTTGCATTTTATTCTCGGTTAACGTTCCGGTTTTATCAGAACAAATGACCGATACGCTGCCCAGACTTTCGACAGCATACAACTTTCGGATAATCGCGTTTTCCTTCGCCATTTTGCGGGTCCCGAACGCTAACACAATCGTCACAATCGAACTCAATGCTTCCGGAATCGCCGCCACTGCGAGAGAAACGGCGAACATGAACGATTCGACCAGTTCGCGGCCCCGAACGAGGTCAATCGAGAAAATTACTACGCAAATCATCGTAATCCCGAGTGCCAACTTTTCCCCGAAGCGGTCCAAGCTAATTTGCAGAGGAGTTTTCTTCTCCTTTGCAGTATCTAATAAATTCGCGATCTTCCCAATTTCGGTCTCCATCCCAATTGCTGTCACAGCGACAAGTCCGCGACCGTTTGTGACAAAGCTACCTCCGAACACCATATTGTTCTGATCGGCTATCGTTTCATGAGCTTCACCAAGAGGCGCGGAGCTTTTTGCCACAGCAAGTGATTCACCTGTTAATGAACTTTCATTAATATGCAAATTAAAGCTTTCAATCACTCGTCCATCGGCGCTTATGAAATCGCCTGCCTCTAGGATTAGTAAATCCCCAACAATGATATCTTCCGAATCAATCTCAATGAGTTGGTTGTTCCGCATCACTTTTGCAGTGGGGAGGACAACGCCTTTAAATTCTCCAATGACTGTTCCGCCTTCGCATGCTGAACAGTGCCCAAAATTGCGTTTACGATAACAACAAGCAGTATGACAATCGTGCTTTCGACTTCACCTAATAGAAATGAAACGATAGCGGCGACCAGTAAAATGATGACTAATAAGTCGGTGAACTGGCCAAAGAAAACGGCAATCGAACTTGTCCTTTTTCCTTCCGTCAACTCATTGTAGCCATACTTGTCCCGTCTCATTTCCACATCATCATCATTCAAGCCAAGCGAAGTCACCTCCAATGATTTCATGACCTCATCCGCAGATAGTCGGTGATAGGCTAACATTCGATTCCCCCTTCAGTTGAAAAACCATATTCAATAGAACTTAATAGGTTGTCCAATCTCCGGTATCATCCTATGCTTGCGGTCATAGTTCGTATTCCATCGACATTGTGAAGGCTTTGTGAAGGTACCTGTGCGTCACACAATCGAGAATATTCACCTAAAATGCATAGTTGGAAATTGTTATCGTTGTGTTTATGTTGTTTGCAAATCATTATTATGTATTTATATGTAATGTATTGAATTATCATAAATGTGTATTGAACAGGTACCTTTACATTATTGAATGGTATTTGTTACCGGCATCATTTCAATTCATCCTCCGTGACGGATAAACAATTATCGTGATACAGTAACAACTGAACTGTAAGTCGAATGATTGTTGTTAGTTATACGTACATTGATTTTATGAATACAGTAAATGAATAGTTAATCGGGCCCATGTTGTCTATCAGTACTATTCAAACAATACGATTAAATGAGGTGCAAAGATGAATATATTTACACAACACAACCCGACAAAATTATATTTTGGAAAAGGGCAAATTAGTCAATTATCAACAGAAGTCCGTCAAATGAAAGTCCTTCTTGTATATGGCGGAGGAAGCATTAAGCAAAATGGTGTATATGAAGACGTGATAAATGAACTCAAAAAAGTAGAAGCCACCATTTTTAAATTACCTGGCGTTGAACCAAATCCACGGTTAACAACCGTTTACCGAGGCGTTGAAATTTGTAAATCAGAAGGAATCGACATACTTTTAGCCGTAGGTGGCGGAAGTGTCATTGATTGTACGAAAGCGATTGCAATTGGTGCAAAATATGATGGGGATGTTTGGGAGTTAATCACACGAAAAGCTCCGATTGAATCAGCGCTTCCAATCGGAACTGTACTTACGTTAGCTGCAACTGGCTCTGAAATGAATCCAATTTCAGTTATTTCCAACTGGGAAACAAAAGATAAACTTGGATGGGGCTCACCTCTTGTATTCCCACGTTTTTCTATCTTAGATCCTACGTATACGTTCTCAGTGTCTCACAAACAAACGGTGTATGGAATTGTAGATAGTATGTCTCATGCGCTTGAAAGTTACTTCCATCGCACAAAAAACACACCATTGATTGACGCATTCATTGAATCACTCCTTCGAACAGCGATTCAAACAGCGCCAAAATTACTTGAGGATTTAACGTCATATGACCATCGTGAAACAATGATGTACCTAAGTACAATCGCATTTAATGAAACGTTATTGAATGGAACAGACGGTGGGGATTGGGGATCTCATCGAATTGAACATGCCCTTTCTGCTGTTTATGACATTCCACACGGTGGAGGACTCGCTATCTTGTTCCCGAACTGGTTAGAGCATGTACTTGAAGAAGATCCATCTCGTGTGAAAATGTTGGCAATGAATGTTTTCGGCATTTCGGATGAAGGGAAAAGTGATATTGAAGTCGCAAAAGAAGGAGCCAAAGCTCTACGTGCGTTCTGGAATTCACTCGGTGCCCCAAGTCGTTTGAGTGACTATGATATCGATGACAGAGATATCGAGTTGATTATCGATAAAACATTTATCAAACCAGGCGTTGGTTTGTATAAAGAATTAGATCGAGAAAGTGTTAGAGATATTTTAATTCGTTCGATGTAAACAAACAAAACGTCAATCCAAATTATGGATGCTTATACTGTAGAAAAAGGGTAGGAAATCGATTTGATTTCCTACCCTTTTGTTATGCCATAGGTGGAGTTTTTCACGCGAAGGAATTGGTGATGTTGGCGAAGTATGAGAGTGTTTGGATTGGGACTGTGGAGAAGTTGTTTGTGCAGTTGAAGGGAAAGTAAGTAACGCTATCTGAATACAGCCAATGAGATGTACCTTTACCACTCTATACCTTATAGATAATCACGGATAATAAAACATATTTTTTGGAATCACAACATATATGTTGTGATGACTGAATGTTTTGTGTCGCGAGTATGGAAACATTATTAGTCAAAGTGTAGGAGGGGCGATTTATGAGTATTGAATATTTATCTGAAGCTAGACATTCAGATTTTATAGATTTCTGTAGAAAATGCAGGAATGAGGTAGATGATTCTTATCTTTATGAGGAAGACCTAAAAATCTTTCAGTCTGATCAGGACAATCCAACGTATATAGTTTTAGATGACCAATCAAAAATTATTGCCGGGGTTTTCTCATCCAGGATTCATATTTTAAGAAAGGAAAAAAGGGACGCTGGCGGATCTTTCACTCCATAGAACCTAACCTAAATATTTACAAGCTTATGCTCGAGAGTATAAAGCCCCACATAACAGAAATAAACGATGTCTATCTTTTTATTCAAGAAGACAATTTTATCGTCCGGGATATTTTTCATTCCATGCAGTTTACTATTGAACGTTACGCCTATTTTCTAACAAGAGAAGCCATAGATATCGCACAACCAAACTTACCAAAGGACTACTCATTTAAAACCTTTGAATTTAATAAAGATGAGGTAGACTATCTTTATGTGCGAAACACTGGTTTTGCAACACTTAAAGGTTCGGAGACGCCGCTGACAGTCGAAGACGTTAAGAACATGGAGAATAAAGAAGATTATTTAGAAGGTGGAATCTCTCTTCTTTATCACCAAGAAAAGCCGGTTGGGTCGTACGCTCATCTAGAGAGTTTTACAATAATGAATTTGTGCTGAACATCGGTACTTTAGCTCTCATCCCTGAATATCAAGGGAAAGGATTAGGACGTCAGTTATTGAGAAAAGCACTTGAATTTGGAAATAGTATCGGGCTTCCAAAGACGGTTTTAAGCGCCAATGCTGAAAACGAACGAGCAGTTAATCTTTATACTAAAGAAGGATTTAAAAAGGAAGAATCGGTGGTTTGCTATAATTATAAAGTTCAACCTTAGGTACCGACGTTTTCTACAATAAAATTGGCGTATCCTATCCAATCGGGTTTACGATTGAGACCCAGCAATTTGACCCGTATTGCAATTACGGAAACCCAGGCACGATGTTCGAACAAATGGCGATGAACCGGCTCATGCAGAATGATATGTATCCGGAGAATATTGATAATCGATAAAATGAATTAGAGAAAGAGCGTTAGATCCGTTGATGCGGGCGTCTAACGCTTTTTTCATTGCGAACTGTACTTTATGCGTAAGTAAAGACTTTTATGCGTGAAAAATGGGGTTTATGCGGTTTTCCAGGCATTTATGCGCGTTATTTTTCATTTATGAGGAATTGCGTGAGTTTATGCGCAAGAATAGGGATTTATGCGGTTTTAACATCGCATCGACTATTACCGGTGCAATGGAAATGGCGCATGACTATCTATCTTCTTATGATAAAGACCGTAAAAAGGCTTTGGAGGGGTTTTATGTGTAAGGAATCCATTATAAGTCGTGTGCGTATTGGTTACGATACTTAATAGTAATAGACAGCGGTTCATAGTTAGCCATATCGAAAAGGAGCCATCGTATGAAAGACACAAATAAAGCCCCAACTCTTTTTAAACAGGCAATGAGTGTGAACAGAAGGCCGTTTCCTTGGGTGAAAGCTTTTTTTGCAGGGGTCGCTGCATCTTTGCCAGTCTTGATCGGGTTATTGTTTGGCAATTTAGAGTATGGGTTGATCGCGGGGATGGGAGGATTCACATTCCTCTACTTTTTCAATATCCCGCATGCCCAAAATGCTAAAAAGCTATTTTTTGTTGTCATTGGAATGACGTTCGCTTCCGCACTCGGGACGCTATCTGCACCGTACCCGCTCGCATCCGCTATTTTGATGGGGGTTATCGGAGCGACAGGTATTTTTATTTTTGGAGCCTTGCGAATTGCTGGGCCATCTGCCATCTTTTTTGTCCTCGTCTTTGCGTTGACGACAGGGATGCCTGTCAATCCAGAACTTGTGCCTAGTACGGGCTGGCCTCGTTTTTTTAGGTGCGACATTATCGTATATCCTTGCCATGAGTAGTTGGTTTTTTAATCCACACGGGCCTGAGACAACTGTAGTGAAAAGAGTATATGGAGAGCTTGCGGCATTTGTTGACGCCATTGGTACGGATAAATTTCATGAGTCGAAAAATCGAGTCATGTCCGTTCTAAAAGAAGCAGAGTCTACACTTGCAGCAGGGTATATTACTTGGAGGAAAACAGAGGTTTTTAATCGACTGTATGTCTGTAATGAACATGCAAACAAGCTATTTTTGTATGTGCTTGAAAACTTTTCAGAAGATCATTCAAAACTCCCCTCGGAACTAGGACAAGCCATCCGGGACTATCAGATTCACTGGATCATAAGGACAAAAGTAAACAGATTCGCAATAAAACCTTAGGGCCAGAAGAGTTGGATGAAAAGGTTACTGCATTATACAGGAAAATAAATGATGCTTACGCAATCATGAATGAACAAACAACATCCATTACGAAAGAGATAAGGATCTCAAAACCATCCATTCGAATGATTTTTGCGGAAGCATTTGACAAAAATTCAATTGTTTTTATTTCAGCAGTACGATTCGGTGTCATCACAATTATCGCGGCAATCATCGCTTATGAATTTAATTTAGCACGCTCCTATTGGGTGCCTTTATCTTGTGTTGCCGTTTTGTCGGGAGCAACCATTGTAGCGACATTTCATCGAGCGATACAAAGAGGTATTGGTACAATTGTTGGGATTCTCCTTGCAGGCATCCTTCTTGCGATACATCCATCTGGATACCTCATTGCGCTTTTCATTCTTGTATTGACGTTCATTACAGAGCTCTTCATTGTGAAAAATTACGGGTTAGCTGCACTGTTCTTCACACCGAGTGCGTTATTGATGGTTGAAAGCACAAGCCATGGAAGCTTCAGTTTTTCTTATTTTGCTTCAGCGAGGATCATCGATGTAGTTATTGGGAGTGCGATTGGCTTAATCGGCGTATGGTTTGTAGGGAGAAGGTCTGCATCGAGCCGCTTACCTCAGTTAGTGACCAAAACGATTCGCAGTCAAGGACAGTTGTTATTACTTCTATTCTCGGAGCATGGAGCAAGAGGGAATGTCGAGGAAAGTAGTGAAAGCAAAAAAATGCAAATTAACATGACGAACTTACAAACCCTTTATAAAACTGCGGCAGGGGAGATTCCGGTCAATCTAAAGGCGGTGGATGAGTATTGGCCAGTCCTTTTTTCCATCGAGCGATTAGGGTATTTATTAGGCAACTGCTCCAAAGTCGAAAAGCGCCTAATTCTTTCAGAGGAACAGCTTGCCCAACTGCTGTACGTATGTGAAACGATGGCAATTGCTGCAGGTCGACAACAGTCGCCGACGATTAAAAACGTTCCCGAAATCGAATCGTTCCCAAGTATACAGAAAGAGATCATCCGCTTGCAAAAATCCCTTCAAATGAATGAGCATCTTTAAAAAGACGGTATCTGTGGGTTTCGAATAACCACAGATCCCGCCATTTAGGTTTACTAGGATTTACTTGTTTGTTCTGCGTAGTGTTTAAAATTATCTAAAATCGCCTGCCATCCTTGTCGTTGAAAATCGATTGGATTTTCAGTTTCAGCCTCAAACGTTTCAATTACCTCAGTTTCGTTTCCTTGACTTCTAAAGGTGATTTTTACTTTTCTTCCGTCACCTAAGGTATAAGAAATAACTTCATGTAATTTTACATCATCGTAGACTCCGCCAAAGTCAAACCCCATACTACCATCTTTTGCTTCCATTCTTGAAGTGAATTTCCCACATGGTCTTAGATCATTCTCAGCAAATGGTGTGTGCCAGTCATCTGATGCACTGTTCCATTTTTTAATATGGTTTGGATCTGTCCAATATTCCCAGACCTTTTCCACCAGTGCCTGAATAGATGCTTCAATTGTGATTTCCTCAATTGCTCCCATATGTCTCCACCTTTAAAAGTATTTAGTTCTACGTTACCTATGATTGACTTCCACCAATATAATAAACCTAAAATTCCATTGGGCGAAAACTACACTTAAATAAATTGCAAAGTATTCGCATCAAGAATTATTCATCACTCTACTATTATGCCTTCTCCCAATTCACAGGCGGCTTATTGAGTTGCGGAGGAATGCCTAACTCCTTTGATGCGGCAAAGATAAATTCTCTCCTAAAAAAGTAACTTCTACTCATAACAATTTTTCCGTTTTCAACCTCTTGGTACTGAATATCATGGATAAGTGAGCCATTTTCTGATTTTGATAGAACAACGATGACTGGCCTACCCCATAGTATATATTGTTTCGCTTCGTGACCAGGAAGTCCAAATTGTAATGACCCATTTCGAATTTCATCCTTTGTAGTTTCAAGGAAACCAAGGGAAGCTTCATAATGGGGCTGGTCGCTGAATAATTCAAGAAGACCTTCCACATCGCCATTAGCTATTGCCTTTAAATATGTCTGGATGACTTGATGTTCACTTTCAGTAGGCTCCGTTTTCGACCTTGTTCCCTCAGGCATATCCTTTAGCTTATTCTTCATCCTTCTTGTTGTAGCATACACAGCATTAGGTGTTGTTTTTATGATACTTGCCACTTCGTCTGCATTGAATTGGAAGATTTCCTTTAAGAGAAAGACAGCAGTTTGCTTAGGCGTGAAAAGGTAAAACAGCTGTTCCAAGGCCTCTTCAAGTTCAAGATGATCAGAAAAATCGGCTGTAGGCAATTCATCTTCAGACAACGTTCCGAGGTTTCGCTTTTCTCTACGACAATGGTCAATCCATGTATTTGTCGCAATACGATAAAGATATGATTTGAGATTTGTAACATGCCACCGTTGATATAAACTTCCCATCGTCTTTAACATCGTTTCCTGATAAAGATCCTCACCATCCCACGGAGATCTCGTTAAATAGCGACAATACTTCCATAATCCATCTCCCAAATCCGCAATGACTGTTTCGAATTCCTGTTGAAATTCCCGCGACAGCTCAATAAGCTGATTAACTTTCTGCTCACCCAATGTATAGCCCCCTTTAGTTCATTCATATGTATAACGAATAAGGCGGGGAAAATTATACTAATTCCCTTTAAAAAATTGAAGTTACATAAATGTATGGTGCACAGGCACTTAACTTGGTAAGTTAACCTATTTTTTTCTTCTCGTGCACTGTGACAAAGAGCATGCCTGGGATTAACACTATGGCAACAACTGAAAGTACAATTGCCATCATACTCATATTTCCTACGTTCATTCCTGTAGCAAACGCCACTCCATAAATACTTGAAGCCAAAATATTTCCGATAAACCTCGACGTCATTAGAAGTCCAGACGCGATTCCGCTTTCCTCAACACGAATAAATTTATACAACAAGTTTTGCAGTCCGATATTCTGAATCCCATTACTGATCCCCGTAACCGCAAGCACAACTCCAATCCAGACTAATGGAGATTGATCCTTAACGGTAAATAACAAAATCACACCGACTAATCCGACGAGTACACTAGTCAGCAATGGAATTCGAAATCCTGCCCGCTCCATCCACCTAGTAGCAATCGGTGTCATAATCATTGCGAATATGGAAAGCGACAGCATCGCGATTCCAGCCATTTGAGAGCTTGCGCCTAACACAGTTTGGATAAATGTCGGGAAGCTTAACAGCACTGCAAAGAAGATGACGGTTGAAAGAATATACTGACCAAAGATCACTGCGATATTCAAGTTCTTCCGGAAGAAGTTAACGTTGATAAATGGTTCATCTTTACCTTTCTCATACATGTAGAAAATAACCGTTAGGACAATCGAGAGTATCAATGTTCCGATTTGAACACGTTGCTCGAGTCCAAGTAAGAAGATCATCCAACATGTAATAAATGAACTAAATAACAAGATTCCTATTCCATCTAACTTATATGATGTAGCCTTGTTTTTCTGATCTTTTGGGATAAAGATTAATGTTAATACAATACCGATTGCGAGGATCGGCAAGTTCACATAAAAAATAACCGGCCAGCCACCAAACTGACTGAGCATTCCTCCGATAGTGGGTCCGAAAGCAGCAGACGTTGTAGCAAAAACTGCTAATGTCCCAATCACACGGTTTTGATTGTGCTGAATGGTGTTTCGGATAATCCCAACTCCAGCTGGAAAGAGTGCAGAGGTACCAATTGCTTGAATTCCCCGTGCAACAAGTAACATTGGCAAGTTGGGGGATAACGGTGCAAGAATGGATGACACCACAACTAATCCAAGTCCAATTAAAAAGATTAATTTCCTTCCATAAATATCACTCAATTTCCCAATTAAAGGTGTGAAAATCGCACTAATAATGAAATAAGAAGCAATTAACCATGAAATATTAGTGGAGCTCAACTGGAAGTCCTTTTGAATTGCTGGCAATGCGACTGTAATCATTGTCGTATTTAATGGATTTAGAATAACGCCTAACGACACAGCTAATATGATAAATTTATCATTTTTCCTTACTGTCATTCAGATATCTCCTTCATATGTAAAGTACTCCTCATAAATCTTAGCACAACAACGTCCTTAGCCGGCGTACTTGTATTTTTCAAAAAATGAAGTGTATTAAATTCCATCTCTAAAAAACTTTTAACAATTCTCCGAAAGAAGTCTCCCTCTTCAAGCGTGTGAAGGGTGAAGCCCAACGGTAAGAGGGAGATGAATTTCGGTTGGCGATAGCCAACACCTCTTTTGATTGGTATAATAGGAACAGGTATTCCTAATCTTCTGAAATGTGGTGATTTGAGTGGCAAATAAAGCATACAAATTTCGAATCTACCCGACAAAGGAACAAGAAGACTTTTTGGTCAAGACTTTTGGATGTGTTCGATTTGTCTACAATAAAATGCTCGCGGAACGCAAGGAAACCTATGAAAAACTCAAAGATAACATGACATTACTGAAGAAACAGAAGATTCCGACGCCCGCCAAATATAAGAAAGAATTTGAGTGGCTCAAGGAGGTTGATAGCCTGGCACTCGCTAACGCCCAGTTGAATCTGCAAACAGCGTTTTCCAATTTCTTCTCAGGCAAGACTAAGTACCCGAAATTCAAGAATCGTAAGTCAAGGCAATCCTACACGACAAACATGGTCAACGGAAACATCAAGATTCTGGATGCCCACATCAAACTACCGAAACTTACACCCCTTAGAATGAAACAGCATCGCGAAATCCCTTCACATCATGTTATCAAGTCATGCACAATTTCCCGTTCTTCCACAGGGAAATACCATATTTCCATACTCACAGAATATGAACACAAGCCCAAGAAAAAAGAAATCAAGCAAGTAGTCGGATTAGACTTTGCCATGGACGGCCTGTTTGTCGAAAGTGAAGAGGGTAAGAAAGCCAATTACCCACAGTTCTATCGACGAGCAGAAGAGAAACTGGCGAAAGAACAACGGATATTATCAAAGAAAACAAAGGGTTCTTCTCGATGGGAAAAACAGCGTATTAGGGTTGCCAAACTCCACGAAAAAGTGGCAAACCAACGAAGGGATTTTCTGCATAAACAATCCTGGCGACTGGCAAATCAATATGACTGTGTTGTCATCGAAGACCTCAATATGAAAGAGATGTCACAAGCCCTGCGTTTCGGTAAAAGCGTTGCCGACAACGGATGGGGTATGTTCAGCACGTTCCTTGAATACAAACTAAAAGATCAGGGCAAGCGTTTCCTCAAAATCGATAAATGGTTTCCATCGTCTAAGATGTGTTCGGATTGCGGAAATGTGAAGGCCGCCCTATCCCTTTCGGAACGAACATACTCCTGTGAGTGCGGGTTCGTGTCTGATCGGGATTGGAATGCCGCCATAAACATCAAAAATGAAGGCAAGCTGATCATAGGTTTGTCCTAAACAAAAAAACTCTTGGTCCAAGAGGGTTAGCTCGGTCATTTTTCGTTGGCTAACAGAAGCAACGATAAGTCGAGAAGCCCCACTTCAAACGCGAAGCGTTAAGTGGTGGGTAGGTTCACTTCAATATTTAGTAGAATGAGTATGTTTAAAGCAGGGAAATAATAGAGTCATGTAGAAGTTGAGTAGTGTAGGTATTTTTTGGTAGAAAGGATGCTTGTCATGGAACCAATTATTGAGGCTCGAAATTTAATGAAATCTTATAAAAAGCGAAAGTCGAAGGAATACATTCAAGCGGTTAATGACATTTCTTTTACAGTGAATAAAGGCGAAATTCTTGGGTTACTAGGGCCTAACGGTGCTGGGAAGACCACGACCATTAAAATGATTTGTGGTTTACTCATTCCTGATGCTGGAACCATTACGATTAACGGGATGGACAATCGCGAGAAACGCCTCGGGGCATTGCGGCATATTAGTGCAGTGTTGGAAGGGAATCGGAATTTGTACTGGCGATTGACGGTTCGGGAAAATCTTGAGTATTTTGCTGGGAACCGAGGTGCTTCACGAAAAGATGTTGCTCATCAAATCGAAGTCTTGTTAACAAGCTTTCATTTAAAAGAGAAGGAAAATGAACTCGTCAATCGGCTTTCACGTGGCATGCAGCAAAAACTTGCGATTGCCGTCGCAATGCTTGCGGATAGTGATGTCATATTATTGGATGAACCAACTCTTGGATTGGACGTGGAAACAGGGTATGAAGTGCGCGAATTGTTACGAACGATTGTCGATGAATACAACCGAACCATCATCATTAGCTCGCATGACATGAACGTCATTCAAGAATTATGTGATCGAACAGTAATCATTAATGACGGTAGAGTCATTGTAGACGATAAAGTGGAAAATTTAATGAAGCTATTTGAAGTTCGTGCCTATTCAATAACAATCGGGGACGCTTTGAGTGAGCACCAACAAAAATTGTTGCAACAAAAATTCCCGGACTATACTTATGTTGCAGATTCCATGCAGCCTATTATCCAAATTCATCTGACGAAAAGCGATGAAATTTACGAGTTATTTGACATGCTCAAAATGGGAGGAACTTCGGTCGAATCGATTGACCGCGATACGATCAATTTCGAACAAATCTTTATGAAAATCGTGAAAGGGGAAAAAGAATATGTATTGGGCTAACCTCCTGAAGGCAAATGTTCGGAAAGAATATATCGAGTTGAAACGGTATTTGCCAAATACACTTGCAATGGTTTTTACGTTTTACTTCATTTTTTTAGGAATGTTTACCGGAATTCAGTTGATTGGCGATCCGAATATGCAAGAGGCAAACATCCAATATGCGATCGTCAACTATATATTTTGGTTTTTAGCGATGATGGTGATGAACAGTGTCGGATGGACGATAACGAACGAAGCTATGCGCGGAACGCTTGAACAACTTTACATGTCTCCAATGGGTGTCTGGCGAATTATGGCGACACGACTCATTGCAACAACAGTCATATACTTTTTTATTATTGTCGGGTTGCTCTACTTATCAATGGCGACAACGGGTCAATGGTTAAATATAGACGTCATTTCCATTATGCCCATCCTTATCTTAACGCTCATTAGCATGTTTGGTGTAGGGTTCATGATTGCGGGAATTTCTATACTCGTGAAGCAAGTAGGAGCATTTTTACAAATACTGCAATTTATTTTAGCGGCTCTAACATTTATTCCGTTAACAGTGGCACCATTTTTTGCGTTTCTTCCATTTGTAAAAGGCGTAGATCTTGTCCGCCAAGTGATGATTCACGGTTACTCATTAAGTCAGTTTACAGTGGTGGATTTTTTAATTCTTGGATTTAATGCGATTGTGTATCTTACATTAGGCCTTCTATTTTTCATTTATTGTGAACGAATTGCTATGAAAAAGGATTGCTTGCGCATTATTAAGTGAAGATGGGGAGAGAGGTTTCATGTATTCCATCATGTCTTTTACTAGTAAATAAAAAGGCTTTACTTCTATTTGAAGTAAAGCAGAGTTCAATATTCAATATGTTAAGAAAAAAGAGCAGTCCATTGATTTAAAATGAAAGCATCCCGTTAGTCGAGGACACTAAACTTCTTATGTAGTATGTTAATGCACAATGGAAGATCTTTCTTGTTCTTCTTCGAATTCATCTAATACGAAATCGATAAATCGATCAAGGTAAAGCTGTACGCCTAATTTCGCGACTGCTGAAACGTTCTTCCCATTCATTTCTGCGACAAGTTTGAGTTTCTTCATTTCGTAATCATTTAGAGTGACAGTGACATTTGTTTTCATGCATTAAACTCCTTTATTATTCCCTTACACAGGGATGTAGGGATTCTATATCAATTATCAACACTTGGGAAGCAATTTGCAATGGTAATTAAACGTAATGGCGATTATCCTGCTTCTTTACCTCTACGTGGCAGGGGAAAGAGAGTTTTATAAATAAGAAAACGGGCCTAGTCAGCCCGTCTTTTTTTCCAACCTCCCCCCCATCGCTGTTGTTTTATTGTATGCACGTTTACATCTATTGACTGGCATCCATATCCCTTAACGATGGGCGGCAATGAAAAAAAGGTAACGGCCCTGTGGACACGCCGCGGAACCGTTACTGCCCTTCAATCTATTTTATTATCCAACGTCTTCACCCATTCACTATCATTCCAAATGTCCGGATTGTCAACCGTCACATTATCACCACGCACCATGAAGTCATACGTATCTTTTCCACCTGTGTACCAATCAACGATGACTAACTTACCATTTACATTACGGATAAGAAATTCAGTACCTTCCCCATATCCGCCGCCATGATATTTAGTAATCGCAACAGGCAAGCTCAAGTAGAGAAATCCGCCGTCCTCATCATCCGTAAATTTCGCTTCCCAATCGTCTCTAATCTCAATATGTTTCACCTTATCATTAAAATGTCCGTACTTATCATGTTGGGATTGCACTTTCGTTTCGATATATTGTTTCAGGTTTTCATTTTCAATAAATCGTTCCAAGTCAATCGCCGTACCGTTCCATACGGCTTTATAATAGTCAGTGAGCACTCTCACACCCATTTCATAAGCCGTTTCGATATCCTCTTCAGATAATATCTCTCATGTTTAGCTACATATTCGGGCTCATTGTTAGACCCAAGTCTTTCCCATTCCTTCACCTTCTCGTAAACAACTGGATTTCCTTCGGTTGCGACAGGGAAGGACAATGCATCGTAAACCACTCTTATTTTCATTCCAGAAACAATCCCTTCCAAAGAATCATCGATTAGAAAGTAGGAGGCTGAATTATGCTTGATCAGTACATCTACCCATAACTCCGCATCATCCATGAATTCATTTGTTACAAGGACTCGGTCACCCTCAATGGAGGCAACTGTCCCTTCATGTTCTTCGTACTTTACAGTCATGTCGAAAGATGGAATCGACTTTTGTTCCATGAAATCGGCTATGACATGTTCGTTTTTATTCTTGAATAAACCAAGCACTTCGCCCCTCGTTATAGGATCTTCCGGAAGATGTTGAACGAGCCAGTTGTTGGCGGCCTCAGCTTGGACTGTCCACTTTTGCAGGACGTTGAAATACTCATCATACGAAATACCGAACTTGAAATACTCATCATACGATATACCGAACATATTCTCTTGTGTTTTGAGGATACTATTCTTTTTATCTTCGCCTTCTTTATCCAAATCCGCATAGAAACCATCGCGCTGTTCAGCCACCTTTTTATCGATTGCTTCCATGTCTTCCCTGTACCCATTCGTTTTGGCATAATCAATCAAAGCGTCAATTTGCAACATGGTCTGCAAGGTAGCCTGCCTCATCTCGTCACTAACCTCGCCTCCATCTCCATTGCCAACCACTTCTTTCCTCAGCATAAAGTCATAGATCAGTTCATTAATGTCATAATCTTCTTCATCCGCAGTGGAGAAACTGTCCTGTAGCACATTGAATGCAAAAAACAGTACGGCTGCCGCAACAAGAGCAGTGATGGCCGCTGGCAGCGGATTCCGCTTTTTATGTTTGCGCTTGCCGCTAATAATCCGTTGTTTCACTTCATCCATGTCTTCCGAAGTAAACCCGGACACGGCATCTAAGCTCTTCTTCACTTCATTCATTGGAAAGCACCTCCCAATCTTCAGATCTCAGTTTTTCCCTCAATAACTTCCGCGCCTTCACCATTCGTGCCTTCACGGTGTTTTCGGACAACCCTAAAAAAGCGGCGATTTCTTTGATTTTATAACCTTCGTAGTAATAAAAAATGAGAACCTCCCGATATTTCAGAGGCAACTTCATAATCGAAATGGCAAGTTCCGTTCGTTCTTCTTTTAAAACAAGCGGATCCTGTTGCCTATGTATCGTCTCTACCCAATCATCAGTAAACAGCAAATTTCGAAACGACCAGCTACGCAGATGGTCCTTACATCGGTTGACGGTCAGTTTTGTAAGATACGCGCGCAACGTACCCCGTTCCTCATAGTTTGTTGATGCATTAAAGGAAATGAAGACTTCCTGCACGATATCCTTCGCCAACTCGCGATCTCGCACATAAAAGAACGCCATTTTCAATAAATGCTCGCCATGCGCATTCATGATCTTTGCCAATTCATCCTGATCCATGTCATCACCGCCTCTTCATAATGTTAACGGAGCTCAAGAGGAAAAGGTTGTCAAAATTGCAATTTAGGGAAAAAAAGAACCCAAACCAATGATGGTTTAGGTTCCTTCGCAATGTGTTCAAGATGATGAAGTGGCTGTATTTAACGTTTTGAAGTGAAGAAATATCCTATTTAAGAGGATCAATACAATGCCCAAAATAATATAAACGCACAAATACGCGATTATGAACACCGCCACATTTGCATAACTTCCAACACCCTCCGGAATTACTCCAGTAGGATTCAGAAAGAAATAAGGATAAAAACCATCAACCAATCCACGTAACAATGAAACAACACAATAAAGCAAAGGGAAGAGCATCCACAAGAAGATATGCTTATAGCTAAATTTTTTCTTGACCTCAAAAACGATCCAATTCATAAATACAAAGATTGGCAGTAAGTAATGAAGGGTAAAGTTCGTGATAATCCGAGTCCCAACATATTCTCCTCCGCTTGCAAGGAGGAAATGATAAGTGGTAATGACGATGAACATATAAATGATAGAGCAATTCTTAAAGAAATCCAATAAGGGAGTCAGGTGCTGCTTTCTTGATCTTATTGCGAAAACACTCAGTAAGAAAGTGACCGATACAAGAAGGTTCGATTGTATGGTGAATTTTGTTATCGAGATCCAAGGAGCAGGAGAATAGACGATATGTAAGATAACACTGAGGAACCCTATGAAAGAGGTGATCATATGAAAAACTAACTTTACGTTGTAATTGATCACGATGACATTCCTCCTTACCGCTCGTTACTTGAACAAGACAATATTTTACACTTCGCTTAAACTATACTATTATTCTGTTAATAGTTCAAAGAAGATCGTTACAATACCAAGAAAAATAGAGGGGGTTAATAAATGAGTAAACCCGTAATTCGAACTTATAAAGATTCAAGTGATTTAATACGGATGCAGAAACTTACACAAGCCATATGGTCACTTGAATCGAATTACCATATTGGCGATTTGGCATGGCAACGCTATCGACACGCCGGGCGCGAGGATGAATGGATTACTGCAATCTGGGAAGTGGAGGATAAACCAGTGGCATGGGGATGGGCAAAACTACCGGACAGTTTAATGGTTCAAGTTGACCCTGATTTCGGTGAATTAGCCAAGGATGTCATTGATTGGTTTGATAAAATAACGGAAATCAATGAACAAAAGGTAATCGTTCTTGAAACGGAGTCTCACCTTATTTCAGCCCTAAAAGATTCCCGATTCAAAATAGTAGAAGAAACTCCCGAAGTACTTGCAAAAGTTTCATTGGAAGATGGTCCTTTATCTATTAATTTGCCAGATGGATTTAAAGCGCGACATCTTTTGGGGAGGGGGATGTAACAAAACGTGTGGCAATTCAAAAGGCTGCCTTCCCGCATTCAAGAGTCACGGAAGAAAGCTACCGGAATGTCATGAATGCCTATCCATACGATTCTTCTCTTGATTGGGTAATAGAATCCCCTGATGGTGAGTTCGCAGCATGTTGTTTAATTTGGTTTGATGAAGTAAATAAGGTCGGTTTACTGGAGCCAGTGGGGGCGGATCCGAAATTTTGGAGAATGGGGTTAGGCAGTTCCGTTTGTAAGCTTGCTCTCAATGCCTTGCGTGATAAGGGGGCAACCACTGCCGTTGTTGTTTGTACTTCCCCTAAAACACATGCATTTTACAAGTCTATCGGATTCGAACCATTTGCAGAAACAAGATCATTTCATCGGGTTAAATTTTAGGTTCCTGTGTGATGGCGGCAATGGTTAGTGGTTTTCGGAGTGTAAAACAATCAATCATCGGTTTGCATACGATAACATTAGAATCTGTGCAAAGGAAGTGAAAGACATGCCGAACGACCAGCTGCAAACGCTGCGCACAAAAAATCCGGAAGAAGGTTATCAATTAGCAGTTAAGCTTGCGCAAAAGGGGATAGTACTTACACAACCTTCTGAAGAAATCAGAAAAATGTTGCGTCCTGTTTATTCAACAAATGCGGATAGCTTAATAGCAACCTCACAAGTTGTCGCCATACATTTCCAAACTGTTGCTTTTGCCAATAACTATTGGAATCAGTAAATAGTAAGTGTTTGTTAAGAAAGCTATTTAAAAAATAAATAAAAGATTTATAGATAATAAACAGCCATTGGAATTTTGCTATTCAGTGCACCCCAAAAGTTAGAGTCAAATCTAACTTTTAGGGTGCACTTCACATTCACGGCAGGATTCAGTAATCGGCTTCCCAATACCGATCCTGTTTCATGTCGTCCACGATTCGTTCGAAAAAAGGAATCATGTCCCCAGATTTTTCCCTCCAATGAAAAATAACATGTAAGGCGGCATTTGAATCTCCGGTACCATGGCTTGTACACGGGTAAACGATAGTCTGATAGGGAGTGTGTTCCTTCCCAAAGTATACACTCTTGCGATGGAGCACCTTAACAATCCAATGGGTTCCATAGGCGTATTCCGTTCCAAAGCCGTCTTTGTGAACCATGTCGCTCTTACCTATCTCGACGATTTCGTATGCTATACACTTTTCCCCCTTACGCTTTTGCGCCTGCCTTTGTGCTTGCCGCAAGAGGTGATATCGAGTACCCACCTTCTTCTTTTGCCTTTTATTCATGCTAATTCACCCCTAAATGGTTATCGCTTATTCAATGTATGGATTTAGAAGGGAATGGTTTCGGATTAATTTCTTGATGGTGATAGGGAAGGGATGTTGTTGTGAAGGTACCTGTGCACCACACAATCGTGAATATTCATCAAAAATGTATAAAATGTAATTGTGAATGGCTTACTTATGGTCCTTTCGTAATCATTTGTTGTATAATTACCCATAACGGTGAATTGTCATAAAAGCATCGCGCACAGGTACCTTTACAATTAAAACTGTCAAGATATATATAGTATCGGGACTAAAGCCAAGCTAGGAACCTATAACGCTAATTTATTCGATGCGAAAGTTGAGTAATTATTAATAACTACTTTCTCACTAAATATTTGTTTTTAACATGATCCCTTCTTCAATTAGTCTGCACAGCCGTAATTTTGCAAATTGAAATTGCAATTCTAAATATATCAGCATTTATTGGTAAAGTTCCTAACACTATGCCAAGACCCGTTTGTTCCACGTTAAAATTCATTGCAATAGAACCATTACTTACTAAAATATTCACTGTAGAACCAATAAGTGTATTCAGCAATTGTCTAATTGGTCGTTCACGACAATCACATTCGCACCCAGAATTAACAGGGGGCAACAAGTTGATAGTAGGTCCTGGTGGTAAAAATGCCACCGCTATTATATCAGATATATTTACCACATAGGTATTCACTCCATCTGTCACAGTAACTAAAAAATCATTCACTTTAGTAATAGTGACTAAATAAAAGAAAGGAAGTGTATTTGGTTGGTCTGCAATAGTGGCAAGAATTACACTTTGCCCAACAAGTTGTTGTAAGACGGACTGAAGTGGAGAAACACAACAGTCACAAAGACTCAAACAAGGTGGGTTTTCAGGAGGACAGCCACTATTAAGTGCTGTGTAAGTAACCGGTGGGCAACATCCGAAAGTTTCTATTTTAGCGATTTTCTTTTTTTCGGACATAATTTCACCTCCTCATTTCTTTTATAATATGTGTTTAAGAAATAATAGATTGTGTTAAAAACCTACACAAGTTCTTATTGAACAAACCTGCCCCGTTAGTTGAAGAACGTCATTTCATAATCTTCAATATATTTTAACATAGATTTCTCTTCTTCCTTCTATATCTATCGTTCCAAAATCCAATCAGCAAGTGATTAAACAAGCGAATTAGCAAAGGCACATAAATTTATGTGCTCTTGTTAATCCCTGTGCTAATTGCGGTTCCAGTTCGTCTATATAAATCTTCTAAACGTTGAAATAACAACAAAAATGGGGACATCAATTCATATGCGAATTGTGTCCCCAAATGCTGTGTTATTTATTGTTTTCTCCCTATCAACCGAACCCGTTACCCTCAAAGGTTGGCTTTTTACGTTGTTCTATTTCCTGTATTTCTGTCATTTTGAATATATAAATGAAGATAGTGGTATTTCACCATTCCCCTATGTGCCAAAAGAAAAAAGCAACCACCCTCCGCTAACGACCAAGTAAGCAGGGTAGTTACTTTCTGTAAAAAAATCCTTATTACTGGCCAACCGCTCTTCATGCGGAATGTCAGTTGCATTGACCGGATATTAGAGCATCTGGTCTTTTCTTAATATATGCTCATTTTACCTCAACCAAACGGAGTTTGCATATTTTTACTTAATTCATTCATCTTCAGGACCTAACATTCTTTACCCTGAAGGCCATCACCTAACAATCTATATGCATACTATTTATAGAACATCTCAACAATGGCGGCATGCAAAAATCAAAGGGTTAAAACTGTATATATTTTCACGCTAAAATATCGTATAAAGCGTCGTAGTTAATTAAACCTTAAATGTTTGAATTAGACATAGCTCATCATCAATTAGGTCTTGTCTTTCTTGAATTTCAATATTTAATCCATTATAAACTTTTTTCCAAAATGCAACCGCTCGCTTATTTTCAACAACTTGCATGACAAAATATTGCCCTGGTTTATCTTCAAGAAATTTTCTTACAACCTGCACAGCCAATCCTTTACCTTTGTACTTATTAAGTATGAACAAGTCATTTATTCCAAAATCATTGCTTTTTTTCAAGAATGGACGCTCTAATAGTAATATAAAACCGATAATTTTATCATCCAACATTATAAAATAGGGCGATAATCCATCTACTTCCCAGAATTTATCCAATTCCTCAAAATGAAAAACACCATCTTCTGCAATATCCAAATTCGTGGTGAAATTCGAAAGCTCGTGAAGATACAATGAGTAAAAGTTACGCAAGATAGATTTTTCCGATTCCAAAACTTCTTGAAGTTTAACAGTCATCGTACAATACCCCTTAACTTTTTTCTATATTATAGCATATGAACAGCCGTAATTTTAAAATATTCGGACAATATAACTTGGAGATGAAAAGTATTAATCGTTCCACTCATTTTCTCTTTCTATCTGAATATCCGTTCCAAAAATAGGAGAAGACCCACTAATAGAATGTTTATTTGTTCTAATTATGAATTCCCACCTATAATCCCATCTTGGATAAACCAACAGTAACGTAATGTCATCCTCTTTATACTCGCTTTTTAATGTTTGTTGAAGTTGTATTTTTGAATAGGTTAATACACCAAGATATAATGCCACTATTAATAATGATGATAAAATCACTAACTTTCCTTTCCGATAAAAAACTGCGATTATTGTTGCTATCGAAAGAATATATATAAATAGATCATCTTGAATTACGTGAAAATCATACTCTTTTGTAATAAATGGATAAAATAATGCTACTCCATTCCCTATGAAATCAATAAATATATGGCTTAAAACAGAGAATGATAGCACAAGCCACAATTTAACAACTGATATCTCCAAAAAAAGTTTTCTTGTTATTAACATTATGACCAGTCCTAAAACCAGAACTAAAAATAATGAATGTCCATATAAATCACCAAAAAACTTTGTTATGTCTGGTGTAATTCCAGCGATACCACCTGTAAGCAAAATCAAAATTACCTTAGGCATTGAATTATTATATTTATTAAGTAGTAAATATGTAATACAAGCTCCAACGGAAAAATGAAGTATTTCATGAATGATATGACCCATTATCTGACCTCCTTTTGGTTGATATAATTTCTTTTAATATTTCAACACCCTTCAACTAACCTGCTCCGTTGTTCAATAAGAAGAAATGAGTTGACTATGCCCCTAAGAAAAGTGAAGCTTATTCAGCCAAACAAGACCATTCCATTTTTGATTGATTAACTGACCCTATAAACAATGATTTTTGATCAGGATTATTTAAAAAGTGTTTAAGCATATGATTTACGGTCAAAGGCATTTTTAAGTTTAAAACTTTCGAATGGTCTATCCAATGCAGAACACCTTCATCTGTGTTTATTAAATTCTTCTTTGATGTATTTCCGAAATAAATATAGTGTTGGCGAATTTCATCCTCGCTTCTACGCATTAATATATAACGAAGTTTAAATTGTTCTATTTCATTCCTTCTAATTCCTGTCTCTTCGAAAATCTCCCTTAAACAAGACTCTTCAGGACTATTATGTTCATTAGCTTCCACATGTCCACCAATTCCAGTCCATAAATTAGATGCTAATGCTCTATCTTTGGATCGTTTCAACATCAAAATTTTATTGCCATGAAAAAGATAAGCTCCAGTCATTATTCGCATTCTTATCATATACACCCGACCTTATGTTTCAGTTTAGTTTTGTAACAAACTCCTTATTCAAACTAAATGCCACGTTAGTTAAAAAGCTTTACTCCTTATAGAAGGAAAGCACCCGTTCATGGAAGACCAAAACTATGTTGATTTAAAGTAAATTATCTCTGGATC
Organism: Sporosarcina thermotolerans; assembly: GCF_030067815.1. GTDB lineage: Bacteria > Bacillota > Bacilli > Bacillales_A > Planococcaceae > Sporosarcina > Sporosarcina thermotolerans. The sequence goes on from NZ_CP125968.1 coordinate 1,521,437, forward strand.
TCCGTCGTCTAAATTTTCAACATATCCACTTTGTATAAATCCATTTTCTTTAAATACTTCCTGCATTCTTTTATTTGATTGATTGGTTGAAGAGAATATTTTCTTAGTAGGCGATATGCTTATAAAATAATCTATAAGGCAGGTTGCATATCCTTTTCTTCTTTCAGTCGGTTTAACTATTATCAGGGATATAAAACTACAATCAAAAAAATGAATATCATAGATTAAAAATCCTACAAATGAGAACTCGTTTTTAATAGCTATACATCTTTCTTCCTCAATAGCTTTTTTTATGTATTTTCGTCTGCCATCACTACCAATTACTTCTCTATCGATATTCACTATTTCATCTAAATCGCTTAATTGAGATTTAATCAAAGATACCATATCAAAGTTCCCCTTATTGAAAATTGACTTTGTCAAACATTTCCTTGTTCAACAAACCTGCCCCGTTAGTTGAAGGGCATCATTTCAAAATCTTTAATTTATTTTAGCATAGTTTCCTCATATTCCTTCAAAAAAATATTCATTCAAATATCCAATTAGCAAGTGTTTAAACAATCGAATTAACAAAGCATATAAATTTATGCACTGGTGCTAATTCCTGTGCCAATTGTTGTGCCAATTCGACCATAAAAAGCATCCGAATGTTGATATAACAACAAAAACAGGGACACCAATTCATATGCGAACTGTGTCCCAAAATACTGTTTTTTTTAATGTTTTCTTCCCAACAACCGAACCCGTTACTCAAGAGGGGTGGCTTTTTACGTTGTTGATAATTTATTATCTTTGGTATCTGGTTCAAAATGAATTCTTCTTTTGTTTCTGAACCATACAAACCTTCACGCTAAAATATCGTATAAAGTGTAGTATTAGCGACCGTTACCATTGTCATTAGCAATGTATTAATAAAAGCTGCTACATATACATTCCCCGTTTTCCTATAGAGATAACGATTGAATATGGCGGCTATGATTAATACAGGCACAAGACCGATTACAATAATGGAGGAGAGTGATTCACTTGGATATCCCGCTGTTCCTGTTGTGAATAATAATCCATATTGATAGATCAGGTACAGAACCAAGCCACCCACGAAATGCAGAATAGAAATTAGATAGCCTTTTATTCCGTCATACTTTGCACCGGCTGTATTGATATTCACCGTCATCCCTATGATGAAGTAGAAAATGAAGAAAAGGGGTGCGTATTTAAGCATGGCGATTAAGTGATGAAGCTCGAATGTTTTAACCGCAAATGTCCAAAGTCGGAAGTCGACCTTGAAAACTGCATCAACCGCATACAGGACACCATAGCCGATCGCAACTGTTACAACAGCTGTTACGAATGAAGCCACAATCGATTTTATGTTCACCTTTACTCCGTAGTTCTCGATCGTCGCGCCTGCAGGTTTCTTAGAAACAAAGTGATAGCAAACCGTGACCAAAAGCATTACAATCGCCACATTATTGCCCAATAGACAATCGAATTCACAACCGGTGCTCCGAAATTCTCGGTTGTCGCAAAGAATCTACTTTGCTCTCTTAAAATAATATATTGAATACCGCTTAAAACAAATAAAACAAAGGAACCTGTTTTGATATTCCTATCTAATTTTCTGATCCAGGAGAGAATGAAAACAATAGCCGATAGTACGATAAAGATCATACTTATTTGCCGTAACAATCTCATTCCTGAAACATCGCCACCATACAATGCGGAGAAGAACAGGGCAGGGTACAATCCAACAAATACAATGATTAAATATCTTGCGAGTTTTGACCCATTTGTTGCCGGTTCAGGCAGTAGGGCTGGCTTTTTAGTGTAAATCCAAGCGAAGAATGGCAGTTTGGATAATAACGATGTAACTGGTACTACAAGCATGAAGAACCCAATCAATGCGATAAATGAAGCAAACTCTTTAAACATCCATGACTGTCCATCCTTGCCAACCTTCACAAGGTCGTTATAATCCGCAAATGCCATATCATAAAAACCGATTGCATATGCGGTCGACTGTTTCGAAAAATGGTTCCATGGATGCGTCTCATTTGGTTGATACATTACTCTTTTGCCACCATTAACATCGTAAAACTCCCCGGTTTTAGAAGTCTCAGGATTACCAAGGAATCCTTGGCCCTCCTCCGTTCCAACATAATTCTTCTTTACAACTGTACCACCTGCCGACGCACCAAAGAAGAATTCGTCATACTGCGCAGCAACCATGCCAGATGTTCTTGGGCCATAAGAATTGTTAATATCCTCCGCGCTATATCCTAACGTCTTCACCCATTGATAATCGGATCCCATGGTCAGTGAACTATAAATCTTCCGAACTCCTGATTCCTGAAAATCACCTTCATCCAACATGACAGCATGAGTAGAAGAAAAACCACCCATGGAGTGACCCGAAACCGCGATAATCCCATTTCCATTTTCATCTTTCAATACATAATCCTGTTCATACATATATTGAACAGCATCATAGATAGCATGTGGCCAAAACGAGAAAAACGGTATCGGCTTTTCCATCGTCCCTGTCGAATGGCCATGATCGTATTGATCCAACGCCAACACGACATACCCTCTCTTCGACATCTCAATCGCCTGGGCATCTTGCATTTCAGCAGAGTTCAAATAGCCATGCGTTGTGATAAGTGTCGGTTTAGGGTGCTGAGCGGCATCCTTCGGTTTATACAAAAGACCCGAAAGTTCTCCTCTTGGCGTTTCGAAATAAATTCTTGATACATCCACGTCTCCAGCGGAACTGTTAAACTGTGAGGCCGTTATACTACCGATTAAAATTAACACCAAGGAAATTACTGCCCAAACGACCGGTTTCTTTAGGCTTTTCATAATACCCCCCCATTGGTTTAATATATTTCGGGTATAGAAATAAACCCAATAGAGTATACGCTGTCATAAATTCAACTATGCAATGAGTCAGTTGACTTGGAAGGGGTTTTCTATCTGTTCGATGCAGCCTAACATCTTTTACCCTTTAAGACGTCACCTAATAATGTATTTGCATACTATGTATAGAACATCTCAATGATGGAGGTATGCAATTGACAAACTTTCTATCTTTTACCGGTAGAGTGATGGGGATGAGAATTTTCCGATCATGACAAACGATCCAAATGTAGGCTGTTACAAATTATTTACATTGACAGACATGGACGGTTCGACTGTAAATTTTGTTGTTGGGCCTGCCACTTATTTTGTTAGACATGAGAAAGTGAGGGTCGGTGATATTGTAACAGGATATTACGATGCGAATGCGCCAGCGCCGTTAATATACCCTCCTCAGTATCCGGCGATCGTGATGGCGAAGGTCCACAGTGATTACCTTGTAACAGTGAGTTTCTTTAACAGCCAATTACTAAGCAGCGACGGCACTTTACAATTAAATCCATCGAGGCAAACAGAAATCGTTCTCGAAAACGGCCAAGATTTCAACGGAAATATAGGAAACCGAGATCTGATAGTCATCTATAGTACTTCTACAAGAAGCATTCCAGCTCAAACAACACCCTCTACAATAATCGTTATTTGTTATTGAAAACATATTTGAAAGAGCCAACCGCATTAAAGCAGTTGGCTCTTATTTAGGTGAGGTTCTCATTCAGACCATCAAACTATAAATCAAAAACTCCATTGAATTTAGCGGATATTAAATCACACGCAGCTATTCTTGACATGGACTGGGTGAATGAAAACTACGACCGAATTCGAAATGAGTGGAAGGATAAGATAAAGTAAATTAATTTGACCCTTTTCGAGTCTACTGACTTGGAGAGGGTTTTTTAGGTGCATGCCTATATTCATTTTCCCGCACTCTTTGATTTTTAGGTATAGAAAAAGCACTCAAAGATTTGAGTGCTTAATAAATAGTAGTCTTTGTCTCTTTATAATAGTTTAGAATGACCGCGTACTTGTTTTCACCGCACCATAGAACCTGATGGATTTCGACTTCTTGAGTTCCTTTTTCTCTTTTGCAGTTCCATACAATTCCCTCTATACCAGATTTTACACTCAGAATGCAGGACCCTAAAGTGAATTCTCCGATATACTGTCCCTTTGTTAATGTAGATATCATTTATCACACCCCCACTGAGACCATTCGCCAAGAAAGGTGAAAATCCTTCAAGCAAAAAACAACCTGTAGGATGCTCGTTATTGTTTCATAAACTCTGTTTTCACCAATATCTTCCTACACCCAATATTTGATGTCTTAGAACCTTCATCCGCAAAGAAAAAAGTAACCACCCACCGCTGACTGGCAAGAAAGCAGGGTAGTTACTCTTTTTTTAACACTAACTATTCGCTCTTGGCCAACCGCTCTTCATGCGGATGTCAGTTGCGCTAACCGGATGTCACAGCATCCGGACTTTTCTTATTATATGTTTAGTTTACCGCAATCAAACAGATATTTCATGTTATTAATTTGGGTACCTAATTTCTGCACAGGCACCAAAGAAGCATGAAGGGTGGAATTAAATAAATATCGATTGACAGTGTTCGAATGTTCAATAAATAATAGAATAGGATGTTAGAGAGTCATTACTTCAAATGAAGGCTGTGAATAAATGCGTGATTGTGAAATCAATGTCGATCAAGCTGTGGAAAATAATATCGCCTGGTGCAAATTGATTTGTGAAGCATATGGCAAGCGCTCAGACACAACAGAAAAGGTATGGGCCCTTACTTCGGAAGCACCTACATACTATCCAGAATTGATTACTATGAATAGAAAAACCAAAGACACGGATATTCTTGAATTCTTGAATCTAAATCATATCAGCAGCGTTAAAGATAGCTATGCAACACTTCAATTGGCGTCTTATGGATATCAAATGCTATTTGAAGCTGAATGGATCTGCTATCCCACCTTGAATGAATATAAACCAGACCAATATGAGTGGAATATCGTCCGTACCGAGAAGGAATTTGAACATTGGAAGAACCTAACAGGGTTGGAAATACCCTCAAGACTGTTAGAAATAGACGGAGTGAATTTTTTCTTCATAGATTGTCCGTCTAAATTCGCGGCTTTTATTGTAAATAAAGCAGCAAACGTTATCGGGATATCCAATGTCTTTTCAAGCGACATGGACATCACCGGCCTGTGGCGTTCAATCCCTCAAGCGGTATCCAAAGAATTTCCCGGCGTCCCACTTGTTGGGTATGAACAGGGCGAATCCCTCTCGGCTGCACATGCATCCGGTTGGACTTCAATTGGCCCGCTTCGTGTTTGGATAAAGTTTAGGTAAGCAATCATCATCTTGTAGTGAAGAGGAAGAAAACAGGAGGCTATATAATTGGGGAATGAAGTGGAGATTCAAGCAGCAATAGAACAGGGAAAAGAGAGGTGTGGGATAGCAATTTATTTACGATAGATTGCGGTGAAATCATACTGAGAGAGTTTACAAGTGACGATGTGGATCATATTTTTGAAATCACGTCACAACCTGAAGTTTATGAGTTTCTGCCAGATTGGCGATCCACAAAAGAGCAACGGTTAAACTGGCTGACAAATTATGAGATTCCAGCCAATAAAGAGTTCCTTGCAGCCGTACCTATGATCGGCAACCAGAATTATTTGAAACTGGGAATTATATTAAAAGAAACTGGTGAATTCATAGGTTTCTGTACGACAGGCATTAAAGAAGAGCTGAGTGAACCAAACCGGGAAATTGCTTATGCGATTTCAAAACAGTATAGAAATCGTGGATACACAACAACAGCAGTAAAAGGGTTAGTGAACTTTTTGTTTCAGTATACAGATGTAGATCGACTTAATACAGTTGTTCTCCCCCGCAATGGAAGCTCAAATAAAGTTAGTCAAAAATGTGGCTTTCGTTTGAATGGAGAGACCGAAATTGAAGGACAAATACATTTTCATTACACCCTTACCAAAGAAGAGTGGAAAAGAATAAATAGCTTTTAGGCTAAGAGGGGTGAAATTAGTTCATAGGAAAGGTAGGAACAGTAATGATATTGTGGTTTCGGCATTTGCCACAGCGAAATCTGAATTTGCATGAATGGAAACCTTTCATTGAAAATGAATCGTTTCGAAAACATTACATGAAGTTTATATACCTGTTAATGGTTACTTTTTTTTCGGTTCCTTATTGGCTTATCAAGGCAAGTTTCACTCAGATGACATACTTTCCAGTACTGTTAATTATTATTGCGGTTTTTGTAATTCATGAAGCTCTTCATATTCTTGTCATATACAGGAAAGGCGATATAAGCTTGACGATTAAAGGAGTCCATTTTTGGCTCAATACAAATGCAATTCTATCTAAAATGAGATTTTGGATCTTCATGAGCTTGCCTTTTATCGGATTATCAGTACTGCCGGCCATAGCTTCGTTTTTTGTGTTAGGTGAAATTAAAGAACTCCTTTTATTCATCAGTTGGTTTAATTTAATAATTTCAGCATCCGATATTGTGAATTCAATATTGATTTTAGCAAAACCAAATAACTCGGTGTTTTGCAGAGGCTTCTACCAAGTGAAGTGAATAGTAAACACAATAAGGAAGAGAAGAAGAACGACATTGACCCTTTTCAAGTCTATTGATTTGGAGAGGGTTTTTTAGGTGCATAGAAGTATTCATGCCAACAACCAATTTACTGCTTCATTCAAATCCTCTGCAATCAAATCAGGTGTAACATCTTTCCATCTACCAAAAAACTCTCCATTTATGTATTTGTTATACGCATCCTTCCCACTCCCTGTTTTCACCAATATCTTCTTACACCCAACTTCATCCGCAGCCAACAAATCAGTCCACCTGTCTCCAATGACTACACTTCGCTGCAGATTCAAGTTATTCTCTTTAGCGGCTGTAAGTAGCATTTCAGGTGAAGGCTTTCTACAAGTACATCTATCTGTAGACCTGTGCGGACAAAGGTAAATCTTATCGAAGCCGAAACTGATGAGCTCTTCTTCGAAACTTTGATAGGTTGCTTCGCCCTTTGATATACCTGGTTGGTTCGTGAATGAACAAATTAAGATCCCTGCTTTTTTCAGTTTCTGAATCGAATCTGCAACACCAGGGAACAGCGTAAACTCCTTAGGATAAATAACACTGTCACTGCCCCGATAGTTCCATCCCTATCTAAAAATACTGCTTGAATGCTCAAGATTAATTACCTTTATTCATGTATCATTACATCATTCTCTAAATGGTAAGGGAAATCCTTGTGTTTTGATAAATGTGAAACTTTATTTGTTTAATTCTGTCTAATTATTTTATAGAGGGAGGGAGGTGCTTCTTTGAAAAGGTTGCCACTGTTATTGATAGCTGGGGTTTTCACTTTGTTTTTCGTTAGTGGATGTTCCTCTAAAAACAATCAAAAAGTAGTTGTTTACGAAATGGAAAGTTTTTCGGATATCAAAAAAGATTCATTGACCTCCTTTACAGACCCCGAAGTTGTTAATGATTTTGTGAAAGCGTTCAACAACGCAGTAAAAATGATAGGTATAGTTAATATGGCCGATCCTGAGTATAAAGTTGAAATTGGTGAAGAATCCTATTTTCTTTGGATAAATGAAGAAAGAGGCACGATAATGAATTTAAACGATACTCATACCATTTATACCCTTTCAAAAAGTTCAGCAAAAAAAATTAATGAGTTATTGAACTAACGTGGCAGTTTAGTGGAATAGGTTGTCTTTAGAAACAATGAGGGGGAAGTATATGAAAAAGGTTTTAATTTCTTTATTAGCAGTAGTTGTGTTAGTAACCGGGATTTATTTTGTATTTAACCATACACCACCTAAACCAACTATAACTATTGAAAATAATACAGTAGAAGTGGCACAAGGTTCTTATTGTTGGGGTGGGCTTATTAAGGGGCAATGTGTTGATATGATTTCCCCACCGGAACTTATTAAACATCACGAACTTAAACCTGTTGCAGTATCTCCTGGAGCTGAATTGAAAATAAAATTTAATCGTAAACCACAAGAAAATACGTTGGTCGCATCTATATGGTTTAGTAACGATGAAGTAGAAAATGTCCCATTAAATGACGATGTAATATTAGTACCAAAAGAAAAAGGCGTTTATATTTATAGTGTTTCCGCACGTTGGGAAAAGGGAAGTTCGAGTTATGTTTTTGTAATTGAAGTTAAGTAAGTCTTTTTTCACTAACGGGGCAGTTTAGTGTTTTTAGTGACATATCTTTTATTCGGTGTAGAATCTATTAGTGAAAAAATGAACAATCACCATTCCTCACTGAACATCATCATCTTCTCTTTTATAGCTGGCAGTGCAGCAAGCATTAAAATGAATGAAGGAGGAAAATATTGTGAAGACAAGCGCTTTCATAATCGTTATTATCCTTACCGTAGTCACTGTGCTTAGTGGATGTATGGAATTAAAGAACAATGTAGTTGTATCTAATGAAGAGGAGATTCCTGAGGATATAACTGAACAAGCTAATGAGCAAATCAATGAGGAATCCAATGAACAAACCAACGAGCAAACCATCGAAAAAGAAGAAATTAATAATTTCGCATTAAGTATCAATGATACATTTATTAATCTTAAGGATTGGGATTACGAGGCAAATATAGAAGAATTATTGGGAGCACCTACTTCACAAGAAATTGAAGAAATTGAAGGAGCAGGTCAGCTTACGGGTTCCTTTATTAAGAAAATTGAGTATGACGGACTTCAGTTTGAACTTTTCTCTCCAATGCAAAATGGTAAGGAATTTTGGATAATGACTATTGACATCAGCAAAAAAGGGTACAAAACTTCTAAGGGAATTGAGATTGGAAATACCGTAGATGAAATAAAAGATGCCTATCCAAATATATCAATAGCCCTTGACGGTAGAACAGATCCTAATAACTGTACTTACGCTCTTAATAATGAAGACATTATGGATTATAGTTATTTGCAATTTGAAGTAAAAGATGGACTGGTTAGCTTTATAAAAATTTTTTACTCAATTCCATAATATTGATGAATTAGATTTCTTCATAAACTAACGGGGTAGGTTAGTAACAAGGTTTGAAACTTTTTCAAACAGAATTCGTTTGAATTTTTAATGAAGAATTTATCAGATTTGGGAATGGGGGAATATTAGTATGACACGGAAAAAAATTATGATAATAGCTATCGTAATACTGTTCACTATTATTTCAATAAAAGTATTTAAAAAAGATTTATGGGAAGTTAATGAAGAGCTATTGAAACAAGAGGTGTTGAACATTGGAGAATCCGTAGAATCAGTGAATTTATCCAATGTAACTCCATTTGAATGGGATATAATGTATTCTTTTCACCCGTATACTTCTAAAGATACAATCTATAAAACCGTTGGCTATAAGTGGGATACTATCAGTGAATCAGTAAGTGAAGGTATGAATCAATTAGTTTTTATGAAAGATGAGAAAGTGGTTTGTTATTTATATGGATATCCTGCGAATAATGGATATGGAATTTATTTTTTTAATAGTGGAAGTGATACCAGATTAACTTCTGCTTCTATGCTTAGTTTTGATGATGATTTGAATTTTCAAGTTGAAAGACGAGATAGTATTATTTATTTAATGAAAAATGGATGACAACACTCTTCAACTAACGGTGTGCTTTACTTCAATAAGGATAGTGAAATATTCCTTAGAAAATAAAGGAAAACTTTTTATGAAAGAGCTATATCCAATGACATTAAAAAAGAAGCATGAATCCTTTGAAATGAGGAATCATGCTTTTTGAATTTTGGGGAGTCTTAGGCACCGAAAAAAAATATTTTCCCAATCGAGTATCCTTTTCCCCTGTTCATCTCTATATAGTTAGTGAACGGACCTATCCGATCACGAATGGGAGGAATGGATATGAATAAGGGATGGTTGAAATTACATCGGGAACTGAAGGACAAGGCGATTTGGAAGACGTCGACACCTGAACAGCAGGTAATTCTTGTGACATTGCTCATGATGGTGAACTATGAAGCAAGTGAATGGGAGTGGAGAGGGCAGAAATATGATTTACAGCCGGGACAAGTCTTGACATCCCTATCTAAACTTGCTGAAGAAAGCGGCAAATACATAACCGTGCAGAACGTTCGAACAGCTTTGAAGCGATTTGAAAAATACGGATTTCTAACAGATGAATCAACAAACAAAAACCGGCTCATGGAATTTCGAGTACCAGGTTCCCATTGAATTTCGAATTGTTTTAGAACCTGGTACCCTTCAAGAGCCAAGCACCACAAAATCTACGGTCAGCTCGCACAGCGCATCATCGACATAAGCAATAAGATGGACGTGGCGCTTTACGGCGAAGAGACGGGCCTTTCCCGGTCGTTCCGTGAGTTGAAGCGGGAGGCGGTGAAGTTTCCGTATTATGCGGGGAGTTTTTGGGGAGGTAGGGAAGGTGAAATGAAAAACGACCCTGTGCTAATTTGTTAACAGGGTCGTTGTCATCTTAGGGTCAATTATTCGCTTTACCATTGATAATCAAGTGAACCTCTTCTTTCGATAAATCTGCAAGCTTACAGATTAGATCCAAAGGAAGCGATTCATCATACATCTTTAAAACAAACTCTTTGATTGTTTGTTCCTTTCCTTGATTCTTCCCCCGAATCTCCGCCTCTTCCAACCGTGTAAGATGATCACGTAATGCAATTTCCCGACTAATGGCTAAATCGACAGTTTCCGGATCCATACTAAGTCTGCGAATTTCCTCGAAGGCTTCTTTAAAAGTGGAACTTTCCATACCGACTTCCTCCTTTGCTTTTTGGTCTCCTTTAAAAAACAACAGCCATTTTTCCAAGTCATCCATGTCGGTTACTGGTTTTTCTCCCTGTTTTCCATTTGTAATGCGTGGATTTCCAAGTGGTTTGAGAAGATCACGCCGGACGATGGTTCTATTAATAGGAATGTACTATGAATCCCGCTTGAAGGCAACAGTTCAAAATCGGTGATGATAATCTGGATGACCTTCTTCAGCTTCGTGTAGGGATCACTGCTCTTAAACTGGGCAGTATAAGTTTTCGCCCAATAGTAAAGTACTCGCTCATTGAAAGCGGGATGCCGTTGCAGCTGTACCTCAATATTGATCCGTTCCCCACGATCTGTCGTTGCCCGCAAGTCCAAGACGGAGTATTTATCGTCATTATGTTCCTGCTTGTTCGTGGGGTCGATTACCTGTAATGACTGAATGCTCCCCCTAAAATCGAATTGACAAAATGTAAAAGCAAACCGTTATTCCGTTCATCCGTGAAAAAGGATTTGAATACAAAATCATTTCGAAGTTCCAGTAATTCCAAATCGTATCCTGCGGACTCCTCTTTTACCAAAGCGACCAACATAGACACCCCCATATTCGTTATACAAATAATAAAATAAATGTTCGCAATAAACAAGTAAATTGATTTACTACTCAGATAACAATTTGACAGTTAGGTGGTGAGTTGGATTTCGATGTACTCATTAATACAGGGGTGATGAAACGTATTGAACGAGGAAATGATGAGCGATTCGAAAGAAGAGGATTGCGGGGGAGAACCAGGATTCCATGAGTTTTTGACCATTATGGTAAGCATTCATGCCAACAACCAATTCACCGCTTCATTCACATCCTCTGCGATGAAATCAGGAGTAACATCTTTCCACCGTCCAAAAAACTCTCCATTTATGTATTTGTTATACGCATCCATCCCGCTCCCTGTTTTCACCAATATCTTCTTACACCCAACCTCATCCGCAGCCATCAAATCAGTCCACCTGTCTCCAATGACTACACACTGCTGCAGATTCAAGTTATTCTCCTTTGCGGCTGTAAGTAGCATTTCGGGAGAAGGCTTTCTGCAAGTACATCCATCTGTAGACCTGTGCGGACAAAGGTAAATCTTATCGAAGCCGAAAACAGTGAGCTCTTCTTCAAAGCTTATAAAGGACACTTCGCCCTTTGAAATACCTGGTTGGTTTGTGAATGAATATATTAAAATCCCCGCTTTTTTCAGTTGCTTTATCGAATCAGCAACGCCGGGGAACAGCGTAAACTCCTTAGGATAAATAACACGATCACTGCCCCCAATAGTTCCATCCCTATCTAAAAATACTGCTTGAATGCGCAAGATTAATTGCCTCCATTCATGTATCATTACATCATTCTCTAAATGGGAAGGAAAATCCTTGTGGTTTGATAAATGTGAAACTTTATTTGTTTAATTTTGTCTAATTATTTAGAGGGAGGGAGGTGCTTCTTTGAAAAGGTTGTCACTGTTATTGATAGCTGGGGTTTTCACTTTGTTTTTCGTTAGTGGATGTTCCTCTAAAAACAATCAAAAAGTAGTTGTTTACGAAATGGAAAGTTTTTCGGATATCAAAAAAGATTCATTGACCTCCTTTACAGACCCCAAAGTTGTTAATGATTTTGTGAAAGCGTTCAACAACGCTGTAAAAATGCCTGGTATAGTTAATATGGCCGATCCTGAGTATAAAGTTGAAATTGGTGAAGAATGCTATTTTCTTTGGATAAATGAAGAAAGAGGCACGATAATGAATTTAAACGATACTCATACCATCTATACCCTGTCAAAAAGTTCAGCAAAAACGATTTATGAGTTATTGAACTAACGAAGCAGTTTAGTTTAAGAAGGACATTCTTTATTACTTTTAGAAGTGTAAAATGATTTTTTTAGTAATTGTGAAACGAGTGGAGGGATAAGATGTCAGTAAAAGAGAATAATCAGTCTGGTATTGAAATAGTTACATACAATGAAAAATGGGAAAAATCCTTCATATTATTAGAAGATTTCCTAAAAAAAACTTTAGGTGATTTAATAATATGTGTGGAACACGTTGGAAGCACATCAGTTAAAGGGCTTAGTGCCAAACCAATTCTAGATATAGATGTAGTAATAGAAGATTATTGTGTTTTGCCTGCTGTTATAGAAGGTCTAGAAAAGATAGGTTACTATCATCAAGAAAATTGGAATTTTGAGGGTAGAGAAGCCTTTGGAAGAAAGGATACATTTGTTCCGTGGAATGAAAAAGATACAAATTGGATTGAACATCATTTATATGTGTGCAATAAAGATAGTAAAGAACTAGCCAGACATTTAGCATTTAGAAATTATCTTCGTAACAATACAGAGGCAGTTGCTGAGTATGAACAGTTAAAGAAATATTTGGCAAAGATTGCGATAGACAGAGCAACTTACACTGAGGGTAAAACTAAATTTGTTAGTGAGATATTAGAGAGAGTTATGAAATAATGTATTTATTGTGCCTATAATAATTAATATCTTTTAGTATCTTGTTCAACTAACGGGTGCTTTAGTAAAAAAACACCGAAGTAAAATGAGCGTGGAGACATTTTCCAGCTCATTTTTTTATGTGCATTTTAAATCAACCATTATCTTTGTCATAGCGTTTATTCTCTATGAGTGTTTTATTGTATTTCATATTCCTAACACTTAAAATGTAAAAAGGGCTTTCTTTTTGTAAGAAGTTCTTTACATTTGAGATAGAGATAAAGGAGGAAAGAAATGGAGATTAAGAATCGAATAAAAGAGCTGAGGGCAAGGTCAAACCTTACGCAAAAGGACTTGTCTGAGAAAGTAGGTGTAACACGACAGACCATCATATCGTTGGAGAAAGGAACCTATGTACCATCGCTATTACTTGCGATGAATGTTGCGGATGTATTTGAGGAGCCAATAGAAAATGTCTTTTTCAAGGAGGATGGCAAGTGAAGGTCGTGATATTTGAAAGTGTTAGCAAAATCATTATTATAGGTGTATTTGCGTATGCGGTGGCATTTGCTTATGAAAACGTTTGGTTAATCGATGAATTCGATCGAGCATTGGCTGAAGGTCAATTCATGCCAGTTGACGTGGAATTTAACTTGTTCCCATTTGCATTATGTTTCCTTCTGATCCTCGTTTATATGGTGATGTCAAAGAAATTAAAACCGAGAAAGAAGTTAGATTTACTAATGAAATTTGGAGAATTTCAAGATTCAGATGAACGGGAACTACTCATCACTAATAAAGCAACCAGAGCTTCGCATGTTACCCTCTCATTGGCTGCAGTAATTGCAATGTTGGTTATGTTTGCCACTACAAATTACACTTATCATCATCCTTCTTTCCCTATCTATTTATTCGCGGCAATAATTATTGCATCAAGTGTTGCTTATGCTATAGCATGGTGTCTTGAATTTAACAAATAACAAGAGTCTGCACCGAGTAATTTGTTATCCGGAGGTTTTGATTTTGTCAGTAGAACGAGATGCAATGGTTAATTCATTGAAACAAATTGTTATCCCAACATTAAGAGATAAAAGTTTTAAAGGCTCGTTTCCACATTTTTATAGGAATTTGGAAAATCAAACGGACTTGTTAATGTTTCAGTTTAGTCAGTGGGAAGGTACTCTTTACGTAGAAATCTCAAAGTGTCCACTTAGCGGAAGGACGGGTTATAAAGAAGAACAAATACCTGTAAATAAAATTAAGGTATATCAGGTTGTTGGTAATTCTTTTAATGATAGGCATCGTATTGGAGAAGGCTTTGAATTCAGTGTTTACACTACTGAGGAAGTTGCGAAAGATATTCAAAAATCATTAGATAGAGCTGAGGTTTGGTGGAAAGAACACCCAAATTGGTGGAGTGAATAAAAATCTTAGTTTTGTATTTACTCTTCAGCTAACGGGGCGTTGATCCAAGAAGGGATTGATGTCATTTTTGTTGAACTTATTGAACTAAAAGAGCAGTTTAGTTCAACAAATATTAGAGAATAAAGCTGTAATATATCTGATTTAAGGCGGTGTTCCTTTGAAAGAAACAAACAACAGAAGCGTATGGATAGAAGCTGAAGAATGGGCTGAAGGTGAATGGAATGTTGAAGATGACAACCTTGATGTCATCGTAACTTTCTAACCGTTCTAAATGGATTGCGAGTTTTTTCACCTACAAAAACATACAAACATTGAGAGAGAAGAATGCAAAAACAGGGGAATGTATGAAAGGTGCGTATCTTTGGTCAAGCGATATGGTTCTAATAGATATTGTAAGTAAAGAACGAATTTATGAAGTTATTGACTACCTTATCGAAAATGATAAGTTTGAGTCTGTTTTTACTCGGTACCCAGATGTAGATGTTGAAGATGACTATTTGTATCCAGAGGGTTTCTTTAAAATGAGTATTGAATAAACATCTTTATTGAGCTAACGGGTGCTTTAGTGAAGGATCATGTGGCTGCTTAGACGGCTCTTTTTTCTTATTCAACTAACGGAGCAGTTTAGTTGAAGAAGGAATGAGGAGTTTGATTGAAGAATATACACGCCTTGTCTTAGGTATTTTGGTAATAGTGAACTTTAATTTTTCTAGTTCGTATATAAGTACCGAGATTAATATAGTTTTGGAGGTGTAAAATGTGTCTAAAGAAGTTATTTTCATCTTAGTTATAGTATCTATGGCTATATGGATTGCAGTTTCCCATGAGGCTGTAAAACCTTCAAAAGAGATAAAGTGGGGCAAAATGATAACATTATTGTCTGCAGGATCTTTATCTGCATTAGTGATAACGATTACACTTATTCAAAGCCTGCCATTTTAGTTCCGTTAACAGGTGCAAAAGTTTAATAAGAGCAACGCACAATTATGGCGTTGCTCTTATACAATTATCTGGGATTTCTTCTTAGACATCAGGATTCTATTTTAGTCATCTTTTACCTGTGTAATGTGATTCAATCAGTCTTAGAGGATTTGTTTACTTTTCTTCTATCATTCCTCAATCTCAGTCAACGACTATCTTATCCAGAATAAACGCTAAGCATGCCGATTCTTCTTTTAGCTGATTGAAACGTCCGGATGCCCCAAAGTGCCCGGCGCCCATGTTTGTTTTCAGTACAAGTGTATTGTCATCGGTCTTCTTTTCTCGAAGCCGTGCGACCCACTTGGCCGGTTCGAAATAACCGACACGGGGATCATTAAGCCCGGCTGTAACATACAGATGTGGGTACTCTTTCTTCTCCACATTATCGTAAGGACTATAAGATTTCATATAGAAATAGTCTTCCGGTTTTTGAGGATTCCCCCATTCTTCCCATTCCAATGTCGTTAATGGA
The DNA here is from genome assembly GCF_030067815.1 of Sporosarcina thermotolerans. Classification (GTDB taxonomy): domain Bacteria; phylum Bacillota; class Bacilli; order Bacillales_A; family Planococcaceae; genus Sporosarcina; species Sporosarcina thermotolerans. The sequence goes on from NZ_CP125968.1 coordinate 1,537,546, forward strand.
ATCGTATCGTCAAGCATCGTTGTTACAACGTCAACAAAAGGCACTTCCGGAACAATTACCTCAAAGAGTTCACCAGCCACGTTTGCTACAGCTCCGACAAGCAAGCCTCCCGCACTCCCGCCGCGTGCTGCTAATTGACTGGAGGTTGTATATTTCTCGTCTATGAGATAGGTCGCAGCTGCGATGAAATCGGTGAACGAGTTCCGCTTTTTCTGCATCTTTCCATCTTCATACCAGCTTCGACCCATTTCCGAACCGCCACGGATATGTGCTGTCACAAAGACAATTCCTTTATCCAAGAGCGGGATGCTGTACGGATTAAAATAAGGATCACTATTGGCGCCATAGGAACCATATCCTTCAAGAATCAATGGAGCTGGTCCAGAAAGGAAGGCATCTTTGTGGTAGACCATAATCATTGGTATATTCACGCCATCTTCTGCAGTGGCCCACACTTGTTTTTGCCGGTAGGAGGAAGGGTCATAATTTCCACTAACCGGAGCAACTTGTAGCTGCTGCTTGTTACCTGAAAATAAATCAACAGCAAAAGTTGTTCGCGGTGTAAGTAACGATTGATACTCAATCAGCACTTCTGTTGTTGTATAACTTTGATTACCGACTACAGACACCGTGTAAATCGGTTCATCCCATGCAAATTGCTCGAGTTTTCCATCGTGAAATCTCCAAATCTGTGTCATTCCTTTCTCGCGTCCAAAAATAAGCAGTGCATCACGGAAAGGGTAAACCGCTTGAAGGAAGCGTTTCCCATCGTAATTGATTACAGGCTCGCGCAAACCGGGATTATCAAGCGGACACCGCAGCAACTGGAAATTGAGTGCATTTTCATTCGTTAAGATAAGTAAATCATCTTCCCAATGTTCGACATCATAGGTGACTCCATGCTTGCGTTCATCCACGAGCTTTGGCGGGTCTTCTGGTAGATCCGTGTCTAGCAGGCGGAATTCTGTCGTTTCTGTTGAATGGGATTGAATAAAGATAAATTTTCCGCTCTGTGATGTATTAATAAATAAGGTGAATGTTGGATCGGTTTCTTCGTAAATAAGTTCATCATCAGTATTGCTTGTACTTAAACGGTGGCGCCATAGCTGATATGGCCGCTGATTTTCATCCATGATGATGTAAAAAATATATTGACCAGACCGGCTCCACTCGATACTTCCGAATAAATAGACGTTCGGAATCTGATCTTCCAAGAGACTCCCTGTTTCCAAATCTTTTATGTAGAGTGTGTAACGGTCGGATCCGTCCCGGTTTTCCAAATAGGCAAGCAGGCGGTGGTCAGCAGTAATCCGCCTCTCTGTTACATTTAAATATTCATCTTCATGTGCGAGTTCGTTGACATCGATCACAATTTCTTCCTTTGCTTTATCCAGCTGTTCCCGGTTTGCTGCAATCTTCCGCGCGAATATCGGATATTGTTTCTCTTTTCCAATCGGGAATAATAGAAGTAAGGCCCCCGCTGGACAGGCACTCTTTCTTCTGTCTCCGGAATACGCTGTACCATACTTTCGAAGATTTCGTCGGTTTGTTCTTTCAGCGGTTCCAAGATGTGGTCATAGTATTGGTTTTCTTCTTCCAAGTAGTTGATGACATCCTTGTTGTCGCGATCTTTCAGCCAATAATAATGATCTTCCCGGATATCCCCGTGTATTCGGTGTTTATATGGAATTTGCTTTGCTGTAGGTGGTTTCATAATTTTCTCCTTTCAATTTGAAACAATAAGACTAGTAGCTATTATTAATCATACGTTAGAATTTACCTACTGTCTTGTAAAATGTGAAACTTTTGAAATAGGTGGTAGATTAGATGCTCTTGTTCGAAAACATTAAAGAATAAACGGGTGTGTATCTTCAAAGGAAGGAGAAGCGCTGCTGTCTTTTGTTGAATTAAATAAATAGGGCAGGTTTTATGTAAAATAAATTCAGGGATGAATATGTATGGAATTGTTAAATTTTAGATCTGAAGCGGGAAACAAAATAAGTAATTACAATTCATTGTTAGCTACATATTCAAAGGTGTTAAGGACTAAACGTAGAAACAGTTTAGTGAAATAAATAATAATATTTTTAAACAATGGTTTAATTGCAATTGGATGTAATTTTGATTTTGCACAAGAAGATGAACTCGCACAGGCTGATTTGGTAATAGATGACTTAATTGAACTAACAACAATATTACCTAAAATGTAAAATTGCTTTACTTCAAGAAGGAGTAAAGCATTTTTCCTTATTGAACTAACGAGGCAGGTTAGTTTAATAAGGGATTAATATTTCATGTTTTTAGAGGTAATTATTCTTTTTAATAGAACTATTAATAAAAGAACTTAAAAAAGAGGTGTCATATTTGATAAATGTTAAAGATAATCAAATAATTATTAACTTTTCTGGTAGTTTGGTATCTTTAGGACCCCTACGAAGTGATTTAGTTTCTTATTACAATCGCTGGAATAATGATTTTCAAACTACTAAAACACTTGCTTCTACAAGACCTGTTATTTTGGAGGAAGAAGTTTCGGTTTTCGAACAAGTAGCTAAATCGAGGGATTATATATTTTTTACAATTTATGAGAAAGAAACATTGCTACCAATAGGGAATACATATTTATCGGACATAGATTATAAAAACCGTAATGCTGAATTTAATATTGTTATCGGTGAAAAAGATAGTCGTGGAAAGGGCTATGGAACGGAGGTAGCACTACTTATTCTTGATTATGCTTTTAACATTTCTGGACTACACAATGTTTTTTTGAAAGTATATGAGTTTAATGAAAATGCAATTCGAGCTTATAAAAAAGCAGGGTTTGTTGAATGTGGTCGTAGAAGACAATCACACTTTATTGGAGGCCGTCTATGGGATGTTATCTTTATGGAAGCATTAGCGACTGAATTTGGGGATTCTGCAATAAATAAGGCACTATCATTCGAAGTCAAAGCTGAAGTATAATACAGAATTTTTTATTCAACTCCCATGAAAATTAAAAAACGCTCAAAATCTATAAAATTGCATAACAAAAGAGACTCAGAAAAAGCTTTTTTAAAAAAAGGCTGAGCCTTCAGATTGTATATTGAGTTGGAAGATAGATCAGGAACCAACAACTCCATTCTTCCTTGAATAAAGGCAGGCTGGTGCAATAACCAGAGTAGGATTAATCTCCCATGAGTGCTACTCATATAGAGTGCGACAGTCTGTGATGCACCGTGGTCGTTGGAGTCAGACTAACGGATGGGCTCAATGGCACCATAGTTGATCGACCTTCTTCGCCAGCCATACTAATCTATACCCGTTCTGAAACAATTTTCATCCTCTGTGGTGCAGCGTTTTTTGCTGCATGGATGGCTAACGGGGCAGTTTAGTGCAATAAAGAGATGAAGTTTTATGGTAATATCAAGGGGATAAATGAGTGTGAGATTGGGGGATTCTTCGTGTCAAATGAGATTATTGAAAAAGTAAAAAGAGGACTCGAGGGAATCGAAATGTATTTTATGAAAGGGAAATGAAGCAGCTTGTACATTTCCGTTAGAACAATCGTACATTTTATATGGTTAGAAGCAGAAATTTGGTAATGTTATTCAGAGCAATCCTCTTGTAGAGAAAATATGAGGTTATAGTATTGGAATAAGAAGGTATATCTTGAATTGTATCGAATCTATATTATTGGTTTAAAAAAGTTTGGAAATAGTGAAATGGGGCGTAATATTGGAGATTATTAATTTTCGAGATGAGTATGAAGAAGGTTGGTTACGTTGTAGAGTGTTAGCTTATTTACATACATCAATGTATGAGGATGTTGTAACGAAGAAGCCTACTTTTGAAGGTAGACCCTCTATTGAGTTATAGCAATAGAAAATGGCGAGGTTGTAGGGATTTTAGATATGATACTCGATGATGAAACACTAAAAACAACCTCATTAGGTGAGGGGTTAGGTGCTTTTTTACAAGTAATTGCTGTCCATCCAGACCATCAATACAAAGGAATTGGACAAAAATTATATGTAGAAGCCCTTACTAAACTTAAAAGCTTTAATGTGACATTTATTGAACTCTATACACGTGGGGATGAACCTGCGAATAACTTTTATAAAAAATTAGGCTTTGAAAAAAAAGTAGAGTATTACGACGTGTTTGGTATTGAAAAAGGGTTACGTTCACCAATATCGATAGAAATAAAGGATGGACGGATTTATGCACAAGATGAAAAAGGAAAGCCTTGTGATTATGTAATAACTGAAGGGATTTATGAGGTTTATACGTTAGAAGCGATAGATAAAATTGAATATGACCGTTATTATCCATCGATAGGCTATTATAAGCAGTTATAAGAACAAATTAAGACGTAAACGATATCGATGTAATTGAATGGTATAAATTAAAAGGTAACGAACTACCTGAATTCTACTTAAAATTACTAAAAAAATGAAAGTCATTGTGAATTCTTGCACTTAAACTATGGGTGCTTAGATCAATAAGGATAGTAAACTATTTCTCGAAAAAAAAAGGGAAATCTATTTTATAAATGAGTTAGATCCAATAACACTAAAAAAGAAGCATGAATCCTATGAAATGAGGAATCATGCTTCTTTTTTAGGCTTTTTCAGAAATACTGAAGTTTTGAAGAGGCTCGGAACTCAGAGTAAATGATATAATTTTTTTCTTCCATTGCTTGACGACATCAACATGATCGTCATAAGGGTAAAGATAGAAATTCATTTCCTTTTTCCTGCTTTGAACGTTGATAATAAACGGAATAACAGCAGTCTCTGGATGCAGAAACGATTCCTCAGTCCCGGGAAATATATGATTTCTCTTTACGAATTGAGCCTCATTAAAATAGTCACTTAAACGATTTTTATCTTCCTCTTCCAAGCGCTTTCCGTTAAAAGTTACAGTAATATCGTTTGGGTCAATCTTTGAATGAATTGCAAATCGATTCATTAACCACTCCACAAGTCTACTTGTGGACTCGATATAAATATACAAAGTGTACCGATTACGATCGAAATAATCGTCCATATCATTTCCTATCAACTCCGTTATGTGGTTGCTTGTTGTATTGATTAATCGTAACAAATTGAGTTGAGAGTGTGTTTGACAAATTACTTACTTTTAATTGTTAACCGGGGGAGGTTTTGGGGAGGTAGTAATTGGGTGTCAGTGCTACACGCTATTCAGGCAATACACTAAAATTGCGTAAAATAAAGAAAAAAGCCAACTAAATAAACAATTAGTGGCTTACTTCATGCATATAGATAACTTTTATAGAATTGTCATAAATGTGTATTGCACAGGCACCACAGATTAATCCCTATTTTCCAATCCAAATCTTTTTGCATTACGGGCTTTAGCCCGTTCAGCTTCTACTTCTCGATTACGGGGTTCGGCATTCGTTACTAATGTGTTAAGTAAATTCTGTGTAGCAATAAACACTTCCTCAACAGCACGATTAATAGCGTCTTCGTTCGCCTTGGATGGCTTACTAAAACCAGAAACCTTCCGAACATATTGGAGCGACGCTGCATAAATTTCGTCCGTCGTAGCTGGAGGGTGAAAATTAAACAGTGTTTTAATGTTACGGCACATATCGTTCGCCTCATTTGTTAGTTTTTTTCGATTGTATCATATTCGACTTAAATGTATGGTTTCTTATCCTATTAGTTGGAAGGAAAATTAGCATCGCCCTGCACATTCATTTCGAGTATTAGGTTCTCATTGAATTTCGAATTGTGTTAGAACCTGGTACCTTTTTCAAAGTGGGAGGCGGTTAAATTTCCTTATTATGTGGGGGAGGTTTTGGGGAGGTAGGGTGAATTAATACAATGAAGCCAATCGTATGATTACAGTTGGCTTCGTTGCTTACATATAAATCGACACGTGTTCGACGTAGATTCGAAACAGTGATGTAGAGCAAAAACCTGGATCAATCTGCATCTTTTCAGGCGAAATCGAATCAGGGAGTGTTATCCCTCCCTCTACAATCGGCAATCGCTAATATGCTGTAATTACTTTGGACACCAGTTTCTCTATTTCAATTGTTTCCAATTTAACAGGCCCAAATATAGAAAAACAGGAGCCATACTCTTTTATATGGAATGGAAAACGTTTTTGTTCTTCGCTAATCGGATTTTTTTTATCTATCATAAAAAAACCTATCTTTTCTTCGTATGAAACCAAGTCTCGAGGGAAATTTCCACGTATTAAAATACTAAAAGGATTTCCATAGTTTATAGTTGGCTCAAACCAATATTTTGCTTCTCCATGACTATCCTCATTCTCTAATTCAAAACAAGTTTCTTGTAGTAGTTGAACTAATTTGTCCGTTGACTTTAAAAAATACCACACAACGTCAAGTAATTCTTTACACCTATTGATATCGGGTGGTGGGGCATCGTTATGCTCGATGGCATTGCGAATAAGACGGAGATTATCCATTATATAAGGCCTTACTATTTGAAAACTTTCTAATAACTCTAAATAACCTTTAGGTTTATTCTTGATATTTATGATTCTAAAAGAATAAAGAGTTTCAATATGATTCAATCTATGATTGTAGGACCTTTTTAAATTAGTGACTCCATCTGCAAGTGCGAACTTGCTATTATTTCCCTCAATTAATGTTTTCGCATGCTCCCAAATGCTATAAGCTCTTGAAATAGGTTCTTGGGAGAGTACTGTGCCACCGGTTGAAGAAGAGTCCCAATAAAAAATTTCACTGGAAATCCAAATCCTTTTTGAGTTCTTTTCCACTCTTTCAGCTCCTATTGAAATTGTCCGCTTTATTAATTATTATTAAGTCAACTATGTAAATATTACCTAAATATATTCAGGTTGAGTTTTTGGACAAATTAACTTCATAAGGATAGAAAAACTGTAACTTTTTTCAACAACAAGGGAATCTATGAAATTGGAATAAAAATTGGGCGAAAGTAAGGATGAACATTAACATTGAGAAGTCCTTTATAAGATTTTGGGTGAAGTCAGTAAACATAATCTATTTAACTGAACATATAGGGGGGATATTAATTATTAATGATTATCTATCGTATTTACCAATAGTTATAGGAATAATCGTCGCTTGCTTGGGATATTTATTTGGACAAAGGAGTAATAAGATTGAACGATTTTATCGACAATTAGATGATAATTTAAATGGATTATGCGGTCCAATGTATTTCCATCTTAGACGCATATTTGGAGAAAATAATTATGAAAACAGAGAAGATTACTTGATTGAATTTTTCGGTAACTTTAATTCGACAAATTCTAATATATCAAAGTTAGGTAATAAAGATGCAATCGAGGAATTTATAAAAAGTGAAATTTTATTTGTGAAGTTTAAAAAAAGTAGAAATGCAAAGGATTGGAAAGAATTCTGGGAATCATTATATTTTCTTGATAAGATTATCTCTGATGAATACTGGGAGAACTTTAATGCGCTGTACGGTGAATATAGGTGGTTTCAAAAGACATTAACATCTAATCCATTTATTAGATTTTGGAATGAACTTATTCATATTTCATTTCAGACTTCAAAATTCAGTGTTATATCGGCATTGCTTTTCGTTTACTTATGCTTATGGGATAAGTATAACGCCAAACTTTATCCTGAAGAACTATATTATATATCAATCGATATACTTTCACTCGTGGTTACTCTATTTGGATTTCTGTTAATACTGAAATCAACTACTTATAATAGAAATCAAAAACGCTCGATAGTAAAAATCATATTGTTAAAAATTTCACCAAAGCTAGTTGAATTTTGGGATATGAAAGTAGTGCGTACACCTAAGAAAATAGTTATTCCTAACATGCATAATAAACATACTGAAAGGGATAACTGAAGTATTGGCCTTTTTCAAGTCAATTGACTTGGAAAGGGTTTTCTATTTGCATAGAAATATTTAAGCCAACAACCAATTTACAGCTTCATTCACATCCTCTGCAATCAAATCATGTGTAACATCTTTCTACCTACTAAAAAACTCACCAATACTATATTTGTAATATGCATCCTTCCCGGTCCCCGTTTTCACCAATATCTTTTTACACTCAACCTCATCCGCAGCCAGCAAATCAGTCCATCTGTCCCCGATGACAACACACTGCTCTCAATTCAAGTTATTCCCTTTTGTGGCTATAAGTAGCGTTTTAGGCGAAGGCTTTCTACAGGTACATCCATCTGTATGCCCATGCGGACAAAGATAAATTTATCGAAGTTGAATCTGATGAGCTCATCTTAGAAACATTGGTAGGATGCGTCGCCCTTTGAAATACATGGTTGGTTTGTGAATAAAAAAAAATCCCTGCTTTTTCAGGTTGCTGGATTGAATCTGCAACACGGGGGAAGCTTAAACCCCCCGGGATAAATAACACTGTCACTGGCCCCGATAGTTCCATCCCTGTCTAAAAATACTGCTTAGAAGTCCAAGATTATTATCTCCATTCTTGTATTAGTACTTCTATAAATGTGAAGGGAAGTACTTTTGTTTTGAGAAATAATTGTTTATGAAAGCTGGTACATCGTAAAATCGTGTGTAGACAATTTAAACGCATAGACTTCGGATTATTGGATCAGCTCGAACAAAATGAATTGGTTAAGGGTAGGCCACCACTAATTCCAATGAGTAATGGGGATAGATTCGTTGTAGGAACAATAGGACTTTAAGACCTTTGCCGACACCAATCGAATGGTAGCCGAAGTATCTGGATATATTACATAAACACCAGTAGAATAAGAGGTAAGATTAATGTTTTTGTTATCATTTTAATAATATGTTGAAAATATAAGTATTTAGGCATTTAGTATTGCGGAAAAGGTGGAATTATATGACAATGGAATTAAAGTACAGTGCGGCCCTTACTGGCGCGTCATTCATGCTTTTTGAGTTTAAGCAAATTGCAACTCTAAAAGAAAATGGTTTGTCAGATGATGAAATACGGCACAAAGTTTTGACGGAAAACTTATTTCAATATGAAAAGTTATCAAGTTTAAAGAGAGGACTTCCTTATATTTTGCAAAGAGTAAATGCTCTTGATGACTATTTACGCAAGTATGTTCTCCAAGAAACACTGGAGTCAAGTAAACTTGTAAACCTGTACGCGATTATGAAAACGGACAGGCTTTTCTTTGAGTTCATGAGTGAAGTGATGCAAGAGAAGTTAAGCACGCATAATTACACCTTGGAAAAGAAAGATATAAATTCCTACTTTGCAATTAAATCAGAACAAGACACGGCCGTTGCAAGTTGGTCGGATTCTACTGTCGAAAAACTTCAATCAGTCTTTCGTAAAATTCTTTATGAATCGGGAATTTTAACAAACTATCGAACAGGCGAGTTGAACCGGTTGATTGTTGATGAGCAAATCAAGAATCATTTACATGCTATTGGTGATGGCCGTTATTTACAAGTGATTGGAGAGAGCAGGTGATTAAATGAGTAATATTTACGGACGTTTGGATAAAATCATACCAAAAATTAAAGAGGACAAGTTCATAGACGGACGTGGACTTGGCAATGAAATTAGTTTTTATGTATTTGACTATGAGCCTCAAGCAGAGCTCATAGTTCGAGATTATGTAGAACATATTAAGAAATACTTCACTTATGAAGGGACGGACAGGAAAATCATTGAGTTTGACCTTTATAAGTTATTAATTGAGATAACCAAAGAAAAACAATTTTTGACCGAATTTTTCAGATGGAAGAGCGACAAGGGAAAGATGCCCTTTTCAAGGCGATGACGACTTTTGCAAAACCTGAAGTATTCCTACAGAAAATTAAGGAACAAATGGGTGATCACAATGTAGTATTCCTTACAGGTGTTGGAAAAGTTTATCCGTTTGTAAGATCACATAATATCTTGAACAACTTGCAAGAAGTGTTAGATAAAACACCAGTCATCATGTTCTTTCCAGGGCAATACGATGGTCAATCACTACAATTGTTCAGCAAGTTTAAAGATGATAATTACTATAGAGCATTTCGCTTGGTTGAGTAGAAAAAGGGGGATTACAGATGATACTAAAAGACATGTATTTAAAGGACATTGAACGTGACATCCGTGGGGTAATTAAAGTCGCCCAAACAAACGAAGCTGATATTTATCAGGAATTGGACGAATATGTAGTCACCCAAGAATTACATAAGCATCTCTCCAAGTTCTACGACAATTACCAAAGAGGAATTGATGGCAAGACGGACAAAATGGGAGTGTGGATTTCGGGTTTCTTTGGATCTGGTAAATCTCATTTCCTGAAAATTCTTGCTTACTTGTTAGAAAACAAAGCAGTAAAAGGAAAGAAGCCAGTCGATTTCTTTGAAGAAAAAGTCAAAGATCCACTTGTTTACGCTAATATGAAGCGAACGGCTGACGTGGCTACAGAAACAATTCTTTTCAACATCGATTCGAAAAGCTCGCTTGATAACAAATCAAAAGAAGATGCGATTTTGCGTGTCTTTATGAAGGTGTTTTACGAACATAGAGGCTATTACGGGGACATTCCAGGCGTTGCAGAGATGGAGAAGTATTTGGACAAGCAAGGTGTCTACGGAGCGTTTAAACATGAGTTTCAGGCGTTAGCGGGCGAACCTTGGGAAGAACGTCGCAACAGCTTCTATTTCGACGCAGACTTCGTTATCGGAGCATTGACAAAAGTGACCGACATGTCAGAGGAATCGGCACGCAATTGGTTCGAAAACGGGGTTAATAACTTCGAAATTAGTATCGAGAAATTCTCAAAAGACGTGAAAGAATACATTGACGAAAAAGGCCCGAACTTCCATTTAGTTTTCCTTGTTGATGAAATTGGCCAATATATCGGAGACAGCCGTAACCTAATGCTCAACTTGCAGACGCTTGCAGAGGATTTAGGGACGCATGCTCACGGTAAAGTATGGATTATGGTGACATCGCAGGAAAGCATTGACTCGATTGTCAAAGTGAAGGGCGATGACTTCTCTCGTATTCAAGGGCGTTTCGATACAAGACTATCCCTGTCATCTATTTCAGTGGATGAGGTTATTAAGAAACGTATTTTGGAAAAACACTCGCATGTCAATGATAAGCTAAAAGTTCTCTACCCTGAAAAAAGTGCCATCTTGAAAAACTTGATTAGCTTCCGAGAAAGTACGGCGGATCTTAGAGGTTTTGACAACGAACAGGAATTTGCGGATGTCTATCCATTTGTCCCGTACCAATTCAAACTACTACAAAACGTGTTTGAACAAGTAAGGAAGCATGGTTCATCAGGGAAGCACTTATCAGAAGGGGAACGTTCGATGCTCTCAGCGTTTAAGGAAGCAGGGCTTCGCTTTAAAGATGATGAAGAAGGCATGCTCATTCCTTTCCATGCGTTTTACGATACGATTAAGGAATTCCTTAACCCATCTATATCACGGGTCATTGAAGGGGCAAATGAAAACCCAGCATTAAAAGATGATCCATTCAACATGGACTTACTAAAAGTATTATTCATGATCAAATACATTAAAGAACTGCCAGCAAACATCGACAATATTGCCACACTTATGGTGACGAATATTGATGAAGACAAGCTACAGCTAAAAGAAAAAATCAAAGGTTCCCTTCGTAAATTGATTGCGCAAACATTGATTCAAAAGAACGGTGATTATTACTTGTTCTTAACGGATGATGAGCAGGATATTAACCGTGAAATCAAACAGATGAACATTGATGAAGATATCGTCAAGCGGGAATTGGCAAACTATATTTTCCAAGACTTATATGATGATAAACGATTCAATTATTCCAAGGAATATGCATTCTCCTACAATCAGATTATGGATGAGAAAACCTACGGAAACCAAACATCAAGCATCGGGTTGCAAATTCTGTCTCCACTATCAGACCATTATCACAAGTCGGATCAGGAAATGATGATGATGACTTCTGGCAGTGGTGAAATGATCATCAAGCTTGGTGGCAATGAGGCATATGTCGAGGAAATGGAAGAAGCGTTACGAATCGAAGAGTATCGCAGGAAGAAGAACATCACTCAGCTTCCTGAAAACATACAAAACATCTTGAACAACAAGCAAGCAGAAGTGCGTGAGCGTAGACGCAGAGTACGGGAACTGTTAGATGATGCCATCAAAGACGGAACATTCTTCGTCAACGGCGACAAAATGGATATCAAAGGTTCTTCTGTAAAGGAGAAAATCAATTCTGCTTTCAAACAATTGGTTGACAATGTTTATACGAAGTTAGGCTATGTTAAAGAACATTTGGTTAGCGCACAAGACTTGAAATCCATATTGCTTTCAAATGAAGGGCAAATATCATTTGATGAACAAATCGGTAAAAACCCAAATGAATTGGCAAAACGGGAAATTTATGAATTCATTGAGATGCAAAATCAAATCCAAAAACAAAATCGAGTAAAAGTTGTCTACGATCGTTTTCAGGACAAGCCTTTCGGTTGGAAGCAGCTTGACATTGCAGGACTGATTGCAGAGCTATTGATGGAGCAACGTATCCGTATTCGTTATAACGCTGAGTATTTGGAGCCGGATACAGATACGAACAAGTTAATGACGGTATTCGAGAAAGTATCTGAAGCAGATAAAGGAATTATCGTTAAACGTGTGAAAGTTGATGAAGGGCTTATAAGTACTGCGAAACGTGTGTGTAGGGAAATCTTTAACACGACGGATTTAGCGGATGATGAGGATGGCCTTGTCAAAGATATCCTTGGATTGATAGACAAACAAATTGCTGAAATCAGAGGCTACAAAGCCCGTTATGAAGGCAGAAAATATCCAGGGATGAGCTTGCTTGACAAAGGCCTTGAATACTTCGAGCAATTTGACAGCAAACTCGATAATGCTTCTTTCTTTAAAAAGTTAAACGAACTGGAAGATGATCTGGCAGATTGGGAAGAAGACATCGTTTATGTGAAAAGCTTCTTTGGCACGAATCAGAAAGACATTTTTGATCAAGGTTTGGCTGGAATCACTAAATATGAGGAGAACAAAGCATATCTCTCTCATCAAGAAGTGATGGATGCTATGGGCAAACTTCTTTCTATTATCCAAGATCCTATTCCCTATCGGAAAATCAAAGATATCCCAGAATTGGTTCATACATTAGAAAAAGAAATCAAGGTTATCCTTGTCGAGAAAAAAGACAATGCTCAACAAAAGTTAAAAATGGATTATGATGAGTTGTCAATCCTGGCGAAACAATACGGAGTATTCAATCAAACAAAGCAGCGAGTCGATTACTATTATGACGGACTAAAAAACAGTCTCGATTCGTTTACAGATATATTCAAAGTAGATGCAACCATCTCACAAAGTAATAGTTACAAAGAAAGAACAACTACGGAAATTCGCCGTGAAATTGCTGAATGGAAACGGAAAAAAGCTGAAGAACACAACGAACAGAAAGGTGGAAAAGTCGTAGATCCACCAGTAAAAGAACCTGTAGTTCAGAAACAAAGTGTAAAAGTCACTAATCTTGTCCCTGTTACAACTTTAACATCAGAAGACGATGTTGATAAATACATTAATACGTTATCCCATAAATTAAAACAAATCATCAAATCGAATAAACAAATCGAGTTTATCGAGTAACATACCAACGGGTGCCAGACATGGACATCCATTCGCGTCCTACCGCGAATTGTGGCCGTGCCTGGCACCCTATTCAAAGGAGTGACTAATTTGAACAAAACAGCCCTGAAAAAATTCGCAACTGAGGCACGAGTAGAGTTGCTGGAAAAAGTAGAGCTACAAGCAAGAAAACTTGGCATTACAGCCGAATCCATTCAAAAAGCAAATGTCGAAAGCTCAGATGCCGTCTTTATAGGCGGCAAACAGCTTTCTGATACAGAAAGAAGGCAACGAAACAAACTCATTGCTCGAATCAATGAAATTGGCTTTGCCCGTGTTATGGAAGAAACGGCATACACTTGGTTCAACCGTTTCATCGCATTAAGATACATGGAAGTAAACGACTATCTTCCTACAAAAGTGCGTGTCCTTTCTTCAAATTCAGGCAGTGCCGAGCCAGATATGATGAAAGAAGCATTATCACTGGATCTTGACTTAGATAAAGAAAAAGTTTACGACTTGAAAATGAATAATGAGACAGACGAGCTTTTCAAATATCTGATCAAAATGCATTGTAACGATTTAAACCGCTACATGCCATTCATGTTCGAGACAATTGAGGATTATACGGAAATCCTCTTTCCAGAAGGATTGCTTGGAACGGATTCTTTCGTTCGTAAAATGACGGATATGGAAGTTATTCCAGAGAGTAATTGGGAAAAGGTTGAGATTATCGGGTGGCTTTATCAATATTATATTTCGGAAGAAAAAGATGAAGTATTTGCTAATCTGAAAAAGAATATCAAAATTACGAAAGATACACTACCTGCGGCCACACAGCTTTTTACACCGAATTGGATTGTTCGATACATGGTAGAAAACTCATTGGGACGCATTTGGCTTGATAGTTATCCTGAAAGTCAATTGAAATCTGAATGGAAATATTATTTAGATGAAGCGGGGCAAGAAGAAGAGGTTATCAAGCAACTCGATGAAATAAGATATAAAAATGTAAATCCCGAAGAAATTACGTTCCTTGATCCTTGTTGTGGAAGTGGGCATATTCTTGTATATGCGTTTGATGTTTTCTACGACATGTATCTTGAAAAAGGTTATATGGAAAATGAAATCCCTCAACTAATTTTAGAAAAAAATCTCTTCGGATTGGATGTTGATGATCGTGCAGTTCAATTATCATCATTTGCAGTCATGATGAAAGCAAGAGAGAAATCTCGAAGGATTTTTAGACAAGCAATTCAACCAAATATTTGTGCAGTGCAAGAAAGCAATTGGCTAACAGACGAGATGATTAAGAATATATCTGGTAATAACAATGAAATTAAAGATGCACTTCAAACTATTCAAAACACATTTTTAGACGCAAAAGAGTATGGCTCATTATTAAGTGTGGGACTAGTAGAGTATGGATTTATTGAACAGCGATTTATAGATTATAAAGGGGAACAGGCTGATCTCGTTGAGATGGTTGACAAACAAATAGTAGAAGAAAAACTACCACTACTACTTAAGCAATCACTATTATTAAGCCGAAATTATGATGTTGTGTGTACTAATCCACCCTACATGGGGAGAAGTGGCATGAATGCAAAGCTTACGCAATACCTCGATAAGTATTATAAAGAATCAAAAGCAGACCTATTTGCGGCTTTTATTGAAAGATCTTACAAACTTGCTACAGAGTACGGATATATTTCCATGATTACTATGGAAAGTTGGATGTTTCTATCAAGTTACGAGAAGTTGAGAGAAAAATAATAGAAGAAAAAACTATTTCCCGATTAATTCACATGCCGTACCAGGGCAGAGGAAGAACCAGTTTAGGAATAAATTTTGGAACTTCTGCTGTAGTTATTAATAATCACCATGTTAAAAATTACAGAAATCAGAATATGTGTATAAGATTTAATGAAATTAATGAGGAGGGGGTACCCCTAACATTTCCAGTAATAAATGAAAGGTATAAAAGTTCGAAAGTAGTAGATTTTAATAAAATTCCAGGGAGTCCCATTGCATATTGGCTTAGCGATAAGATTAGGGAAGTTTTTGAATCTAACATTAAACTTGGTGAAATTGCGGCACCAAGAAAAGGTAATTCCACGTCAAATAATAATCTTTTTTTAAGATTATGGTATGAAGTTGAATTTGATAAGCTAAATATTAATAAAAAGAAAATCGTTCGAGAGGAAACAATAAGTAAAAGGTGGTTCCCTTATAATAAAGGGGGACAATATAGAAAATGGTACGGTAATAACGAGTATATAATTGATTGGAAAAATGATGCGGAAGAAATAAGGAAAATTCCAACTGCTGTAATTGCAAATTATGATTATTTTATGAAACCAGGCTTAACGTGGTCTACAGTTACATCTTCGAATTTTAGTATAAGAAAATTCGAAGATGGATTTATATTTGATAATGGTGGTTGTTGTTTATTTACTGAAGAAAATCAAAGAAATTACTTTTTAGCATTATTAAATTCATCGGTATTTAAATATATTTTAGCCGAAATTAATCCTACATTAAATTTCCAATCAGGAGAAATTGCGAAGTTCCCAGTAATAAAAGCAAATCCTCAACAAAATGAAATAGTTGATTTATTGGCAACTAGTAACCATCAAATTAGCAAGGGAGATTGGGATAATTACGAAACATCATGGGATTTTGAACAGCATGCTTTGTTAAAGAATAATGAAAAAATATTTACAATTGAAAACGCATTTGAAAATTGGAAAAGTCAAACTGATAATCAGTTTATAGAACTTAAGCAAAATGAAGAAAAGTTAAATCAAGTTTTTATAGAAATTTATGGCTTACAGCATGAATTGGCTTCCGAAGTTGACGATAAATATGTAACGATTCGAAAGGCTGATATGGAAAAGGATATAAAAAGTTTCATCTCCTATGCTATTGGTTGCTCGTATGGTAGATATTCACTTGATGAAGAAGGTCTCACTTACGCTGGCGGGGAATTCAATGCCTCCCGTTATAAAACATTCCCAGCAGACGAAGACAACATCCTTCCAATCTTACAAGGTGCTTATTTCGAAGATGACATCGTAACGAGATTCGTAGATTTCGTTCGGGTGACGTTTGGTGAAGAAACACTTGAAGAAAATCTTGATTTTGTAGCGAATGCAATTGGGCGTAGAAAGAATGAAACAGCAAGGGAAGCATTGCGTCGTTATTTCTTGAATGAATTCTATAAAGATCATGTGCAAGTATATAAGAAGCGACCAATTTACTGGCTGTTCACGTCAGGAAAGGAAAAGGCATTTAATTGTCTTATTTATATGCACCGTTACGATAAAACGACGCTTTCCCGTATTCGGACTGATTATTTGCATGAAGTTCAGATTCGCTTGGATGCGGAGAAGAAGGACTTACTTGAAATTATTGAAGGGGATTCCACAACTAAGGAAATCAGTAATGCAAAAAAAGAATTGAAATCGCTCGATAAGAAAATTGATGAGTTGAAAGCGTATGATGAGTTGTTGCATCATATGGCGGATATGCAAATTGAGATTGACTTGGATGACGGTGTGAAAGTGAATTATGAGAAGTTTAAGGGGTTAGTGGCGAAGATATAACCTTAGAATGAGAAGCGGTTTCTGTTCATGGACTTGCTTCTCTTTCATTCATATTTAGAGTGACAATCGGGTAATCGTTACTTATTTTGATGTAAGAGCTACTGAAATTGGGTGAATAATTAATGGGAATAATCGAATGGGAAACAGTTCTTACAGATGTTTTGTCTGGTAGTGCAGTGCTTATAATTGGAGCAGTAGGTGGCGGACTTTTTGGATACTTTCGTGGAAAAAAGAAATCAGTATTAGCAATCGAAAGGAAAAACATGATATACCAGCCATTACTGGATGAACTGAATCCAATAAGTAATTTTGAATTAAATGTTTTTAAAAATGAAGAAGCTTCTATTTTGAAGGAAGTTGTTACAAATGAATATAAGTACGGATTGTCAACGGAGTTACAAGAAAAGTGTAATCAATTATATTCACTAATACAACAATTTAATAAAATCAACTTAGTATCTGTTGCTCAAAATAAAATTGTAGGGATATTTGAAAGTGGATATAGAGAAATATTTGGAAGTATAATTGATGGAATCAGTAATAATAAGGACAGGGATGGGAATGAATGGGAGGTTGAGCATTTAGCTTTACCAGTTGAATTAATTCGAAGAACTGATTTCAAAAAATCTATTATTAATCTCCTTAATAATGAAGAATTGTATGATAGTGAAGTTTGTGTGGATGAAAATAATAATATTTTTGTTCCGATATATGGAGAATTAGTACATGTATACAATTCTGTTTTACATGCAACTATTAATGGTGTAAGTAATCAATTACCTCCACTAAAAAAAGAATTAGGTATGTCGCCTGCTGAGTACATGGCTCTTAATTATGACTTTTTTAAAATATTTAATGCAGACACACAAAAGATAAGAAAGTATGAGCTAAGAGAAGAAATAATATTCAAATCGCAAGAAGTAATAGAAGATTTAAAAGAAGTTATAAGAAAAATAGTACAGATATACGAAGTTGAAGAAGTCTAAGTGGATACTATGAAACTTAAATAAGTTGTAATTGACGAAATACTAATTAGCCTCAAAGATATATCTTCATTCACTGGTGAATCTTAGTTTTATTATAGCTGTAGAGAGTAGGTGATTGTAATGAACATGGGACAAATTGAATCCGCACTAAAAGACATTTTCAATGAACCGCTAAAAGACGGAGAACAGCGAAAAATCGTCTTCTGGGTGGACAAGGACGAAGAATTTATTGAAGAAATCGAGCAATTGGCGATTGCTGGAGTTAATGTCGAAACATTATCTGATAATAACCAATTCTACATGAAGCATTTATTAGAGGAAGAAGATCCGACTTCTTCTTATTTAATCTATACGAATGTGGAGTTAGGTGTAGAGGATAACTGGCTGGCGGATACGGTGTTGTATTCAAAGACGTTTTTTGCGGATCGAGTGTCACTTCTTTTGAGTGAGCTTCACATTGACCCATCACTTAGGGCGACTGTTAAAGAGCATGAACGATTCTTTAATAATAAAGAGCGGTTCCGAAAATTTAAGGCATTTGGCATCGAATCTTATACAGAGGAAACGATTGAATTGGCAATCATGAGTGTTCTTTGCAACGTGAATACAACTGATTTTGAAGCAGTGTTAAAAACAGTGCTAATGGATACGCTGGATGATAACGACAACAAGTATTTGTCGCTTATGGAGCGATTCTTTGATATTGACGTATTTTGGACGTATGTGGCGAATCATTATGGGTATGAGCGTGAAACGAAGACGTTGAAGACGCTGTTCTTTCATTTAACTGTGACGGCGTTCAATCATTCTGTGGGTGAAGAGTATTTAACGTCTGTGCAAGATTTTATTGCCAAGCGGAATAAAGCGAATGCATTGGTGTTCATTGACCATTGGATGCACCACAAAACGGATTACACGATTTTTGATGAAAACGCAGAAATGGTTGAACGAGAAATCCAACTTCCAAGTATATTGCAATCTGTCCCTATTGATGAATTCAAGCAGGCTGATACATTCCCATATATCGACAAAGCGATCATCATTCACATTGCCAATAGCTTGATGGAGAAGCTGGAAGATTATGAGGAATATACAAAACTTATTAAGTTAAGACGGGCGAAACATTACTACAATCAATATGCATCCGTATACGAAGCCCTCTATTATACGGTTATGATGCATGAATTCCATAAAGAACATCAGCAAGGCATTCCACAAGTGCGGGCATTCGACCTGTACGAAGAGTATCGTAAGGAATATCACGTCATGGATACATACTACCGCAAGTTTTACATTGCGTACGATGAGGAAAGCAACCACGAATTATTGAAGAAGTTGAAAGAGCTTGTGGAATATCTGTATACGAATTGGTTTATGGGAGAGTTGAGTTCGCACTGGTCGCAAGCGGTGAAAGCAGAAATGACCGAGGAATGGTCGCTTCCTGGTGTACAAAATCAACAAGCATTTTATTCATCCATCGTCGCACCGCATATTCGAAATGGCGATCGTGTCTTTGTAATCATATCGGATGCGATGAGATATGAAGTGGGAGTTGAACTTGCAGAGCGGTTGAACTCTGAAACGATGGGTGTCTGTGACATGCAGACGATTCTTGGGGTTGTGCCATCAGTCACTAAGCTTGGAATGGCCTCATTGCTTCCACACCGTAGTTTAGATTTTGATGCAAATGGTCGGGTGCTTGTTGATGGAAAAGATTCAGCAGGGCTTGAAAATCGTAAGAAAATCATTGAGTCATTTGTAGACGAAAGCATCGCTGTTCATTTCCAAGACGTGCTTGCAATGAATAAGGCAGGCAGACGTGAGACGTTTAAAGGGAAGAAGCTTGTTTATATTTATCATGACACGATTGATGCGATGGGCGACAAGGCTTCAACAGAAATGTACACGTTTAATGCGGTGGAAACAGCTTTAAATCAATTGTACGATTTGGTGAAAATCATTCGGGATGATTTGAGTGGAACGAACATTTATATTACTGCCGATCATGGTTTCCTTTATCAGCGAGATGCACTGGAAGAGAGCGATAAGATTGGCAATGAAATAGTGGATGCGGTTGAAGTGAAACGTCGTTATGTGTTGTCACAAGAAAAACGTGATGTTTCAGGACAACTGGCGATTAACTTATCTTCCGTTGTGAAAAACGAACATGGCTTAACGGCGTATGTACCGAATGGAACGATTCGTAATCGAATACAAGGCACTGGCGTGAACTTTGTGCATGGTGGGGCAAGCTTGCAGGAAGTTGTTGTTCCGTTAGTTTCATTCAAAAATAAGCGGGCGGGACAAAAAGGTTCGCAAGCTATTCAAAAGGTTGATGTTAAGCTTACAAGCACGACACGCAAAATTACGAATAGCATTTTCAACTTAGATTTCTTCCAAACGGAAAAAGTGGAAGATAAGAGGATTCCTCGTACAGTTGTAATTTGTATGGCAGACGACAAAGGAAATGTGCTGTCAAATGAAGAAAGAATTATTGGGGATCGTTCATTTGATAATCCAGCCGAACGGACATTTAGAATTCAATTTGTATTGAAAAATATTTCATACGATCGTAACAAAACCTATTACTTAATTGTAAAAGATACAGAAACAGGTGTTATTACGGAAAAAGTTCCGTTTTCCATCAACTTAGGAATTGTAAGTGATTTTGATTTTTGAGTGAGGGGGTGTAAGCATGGAAGAACGATTAGAGGGGACTCTGACGTTGGATCTCGATAAAAAGTTGAATGAAGCATTTGCAGGTCGTGTCGTCCGTAAAGACTTGACAAAGCTGATTAAAGAAGGGGCGAACGTCCCTGTCTACGTCCTTGAATATTTGCTTGGCATGTATGCAGCTACGGATGATGAAGATAGTATCCAAGAAGGTGTTGAGCGTGTTAAGAAAATCCTTTCAGATAACTTTGTCCGGCCAGATGAGGCGGAAAAAATTAAGTCGCGAATTCGTGAGTTGGGCCAGTACACCATAATAGACAAAGTTACAGTCGCTTTGAATCCGAAAATAGATACGTATGAAGCAGAGTTTTCGAATCTTGGACTAAAAGGTGTTCCAATCGCTTCAAATTTTGTAAAAGAGTACGACAAGCTTTTAGTTGGCGGCATTTGGTGCATGGTAAAGATTGATTACTTTTATGATGAAGAAGTGCGGGTAATGAATCCATTTAGTGTAGGTAGCCTGCAGCCGATTCAAATGCCCAATATGGATATCAATGAGGTGTTTGAAGGTAGAAGACAGTTTACGAAGGATGAGTGGATTGATGTGTTAATCCGTTCGACCGGGATGGAACCGACGCAATTGGAGGAACGGGTGAAGTGGCATCTTTTGCTACGACTTGTTCCGCTTGTCGAAAATAACTATAACATGTGTGAACTTGGACCTCGTGGGACAGGGAAATCGCATGTGTACAAAGAGATTTCGCCGAACTCTATTTTAGTGTCAGGTGGTCAGTCTACCGTTGCTAATCTTTTCTACAACATGTCTACACGAAAGATTGGACTTGTCGGTATGTGGGATTGCGTCGCCTTTGATGAAGTAGCGGGTATCCGCTTTAAAGATAAAGATGGCATCCAAATTATGAAGGACTATATGGCATCAGGTTCATTTGCGAGGGGAAAAGAAGAGAAAAATGCTTCTGCATCCATGGTGTTTGTCGGAAACATTAACCAAAGCGTGGATGTATTGCTAAAAACATCCCATCTATTTGCCCCGTTCCCAGAGGAAATGGCAAATGATACGGCGTTCTTCGATCGGATGCATTACTATATGCCAGGTTGGGAAATTCCGAAAATGAGACCCGACTTCTTTACGGACAAGTACGGATTCATCGTCGATTATATCGCTGAATATTTCAGGGAGATGAGGAAACGGTCCTTTGCGGATTCCATTGATAAGTATTTCAAGCTTGGCAACAACTTGAATCAACGGGATACAGTAGCTGTTCGCAAGACGGTATCGGGTATGGTAAAGCTCATTTATCCAAACGGAGAATACACGAAAGAAGACATCGAAGAAATCATCCAGTACGCAATGGAAGGTCGCCGTCGTGTCAAAGAACAGCTTAAGAAGATAGGTGGTATGGAGTTTTACGATGTCATGTTCTCTTATATTGATAAGGAATCATTACAAGAAGAATATGTCTGTCCCAGAACAAGGGGGCGGAAAACTTATCCCAGAAGGCATGGGCAAGCCAGGACATGTCTATGTGGTCGGACATGGCAACTCAGGCATGATTGGCGTGTACAAGCTTGAAAACCAGGTTGTGAGTGGAACAGGGAAGTTCGATAAGTCTGGGGTCAGTTCCTCCCGTGAGGCAAGGGAAAGCCTGGATACGGCATTCCGTTACTTCACAGCGAACAGCAAAAGTATCAGCAATGCAATTAGTACGAAAACTAAAGATTACCTCATGCATATCAGTGACCTTCAAGGTATTGGACTGACGGACGAACTGGCGATTGCTGAACTAATCGGGCTATGTTCGGGGGCATTGGATAAGCCTGTTCAAGAAAGCACCGTTGTGATTGGCAATATGACCGTCGGCGGTACGATTGCAAAAGTAGAAGAGTTTGCGAACGTATTGCAAGTATGTGTCGATGCAGGGGCGAAGAAAGTTTTGATTCCTGCTTCATCTGTAATGGACTTGCAGACAGTTCCACCTGATTTATTGGTCAAAGTGCAGCCGGTGTTTTATGCCGATCCGATTGATGCGGTGTTTAAGGCTTTGGGGGTTGGGTGAGGAAGTAAAGATAAAAAGCAGCAGCCATCTAAAGTGATGGCTGCTGCTTTTTATGATAATAAAAATACCCTAAGTCATGTCCCATAGCCTTCCCTTATAGCCTGCCGGATGTGTTTTTACTTCCATACTTAACTTCCTACTTTTTATTGTTTTAAAAGAACTAGCATCTAAATCAAAAATACTGATACCAACTTGTTGATTTCCATGCAAGTGGGCGATGATGTTATTATGTTTCGTATATGGGGCTTGTGCTGTTGAGCCACCAAACTCACCTGAATTAGCTAAGATTACAGGTTGATACATGTGATATTGCAATGCAGCAACCATATTGTCAAAAGTTTGAATATCCTTATTCAAAGCAGATACTACAAAGATATCGGATATATCTCGTAAATCAGAGACTAATGCCAAATCTGTTGCATCATAACATATTGCCCCAGAAATTCGTATTTTATTATTATTACCGTCTGTCATTTCAATAAGTATCTGGTAGGGGCGGTGTCCCTTTATATTCATCTGAGATTCTGCCTCAGTCACGTTTGCTTTTCCTTGATAAATATAATTAAATTGTCTTCCGCTTTTTCTATCATCCCGCAAAAGCCATAGAGCTTGATTTCTCAGTTCACCCGACTTTTTATCACTTATGAAAGTTAGACCTGCAAAGATACAAGCCCCTGTTTCTTGTGATAAACTCTCCAACAAATCAAGATCATCCAAATGTATAGATAGCTCAGGGAAGATAATTAAATCAATTTTATTTTTTGTGATTTCATTATCGGTTAGATTGGTTGTTGATGCTTGAGCGCGAATTAAATTACACATAGCAGCTAAGTGTCTTCGGTGTGTTTTTCGATCATTTTTCGACCAATTTTCCGGATCTTTAGTATTTATATCCGTTATTTTAGGAAATAGCGTTTGTGCGATTGCTATTTTAAGGGAATCACCCGCTTTATCAGGATCACTATTAACTGGGATAACGTAACTAGGTGTATTTGATAACTTACCGAAAATCTCTCTTTGAAATTTAATTCGTTTATTAATCAGCTTATTGAGACTTGCAGCAGTTTCTATGGACGCTTGCGAAATAGACCTATCTATTAGTTCGATACCCGGCCACTGAAGTAATTTTAAGAGCAACTCTGATAACCATGGAGTGACAGGAAAGTGATCATCGAATAAACCTTTTGGCATATTATTAATGCCGAACCTTCTAGTATAGCTTGTTGAACGAATACCACGATAGCTGTCTTGCTCTTCCTGAATTAGAAATTGGGTTGTTGTATAATCATACTCACCTGTTAAACAAGATCTAAGTATTTTCCCAAGTGAATAAATCCACATTCTTTCTTTAGGCACCCACTCAGGGATGCTTTTTTCTATTGTGAACTTGTCATTACCAAGTTCAATCTTTATATTGCTTTCAAGATTAATATTCCTCCAATCTGTGCAACTTATATTGAAATCAATAACGCCTGCTCCATCTTGTATAGCTTTAATATTTTTAGGTTGCAAGAGTTCCTTTATTAATAATAGAAGAGCATTCTCTTGTTCAAAAGGATTATTGTCAGACATAATTACTCTTAGCAGGCTGATGGGTTTATTTCGTACCAGATTAATTTCTTTCTTTGAAAGATTCTTTAAGAACGTAGTAGCGCTTTTCGACATGATATTATCAATTTTAATAAGCAATCTCTTAGATTGGATTGAGGTATATAAATTGTGCAACATATTTGCATCCGTTATTAATAATAAATTGTATATCTCTTCATGAAACTCTTCTTCAATGTTGTTTATCCATTTGACAAACCATGAGTTAAACCTCTTAGGCGAGGACTTAATGTGCTGAATAATTAAAGCCATTGAAAGCTGATCGTGTATACTAGTTGTATTGGTACTAGGGATTCTGTAATTCGCACAATCAATTAGACATTTATATTCAATCATTTTATCTTCGTTTTTCAAATTGATATCATTATGACCAACTGAAATCAAATAGATAACTGCTGATTGTGCCATGTACCAGCAATCTTCATGATTATCTAAGACCTCTTTAGCAAAGACTGCCAACTCTTCTTGGAAGTCGTTAACATCCGCCTTGAGCGGATAATAGCTACGGCTATTTTTTCCTAAGTACCTAGCAGCAGCGAATAATAAATCTGCTGCTATATACTTTGCTACGTAATTTTCACTGTCGGGGATTCCTTTTTGTTATTCAATTTCAAGCGTATAGCGTCCAGGACAGGTACAAGCAACTTAGGGTCAGGATACAGATCCAAAGCAATCTTAAGTAGATTGTGTAATGAAGGGTTTTTTGCCCAGCATGCAATCAATCTGCGTGCAGTAGCCTCGAATTCATGGTCCTGTTGAGCTGGTTTCAATTCAGTGACCATCGATTGTTGCATTCTCAGCACTTTATCCATGCGAGTTGCAACGAAGCGTTGCATAGTATCATCTCTCACATCAAGCTTCGGCTTTGAAATAAATGACAATTCAAGTTCATTATGCACTTCAGAATTGGGGGTTAATTGCAATGAGAGCTCCAATAGGCTTTGTAAACTATCAAATGCACTTTTTAGCGATTCAACCGTCGGTGTAACACTGATAGCTCTTTGAGTATCTTCCATAATAATTGATAGACTAGATAATGTCGATGCTTGAGCGTAATTCGTGATTGTAACTTTATCATTTAGCTCTAATTCCTTTGTTGTTCCAATATTCTTAACGTGAGCCAACAATTTATCGGAAATTATTTCTCTCAATAGCTTCTTAAGATAATCTGCTTCCTCGGAAGACTCAACTACAAATGACAAATCATCAACATATCGACAGTAATCTCGTATTTTTAAATTTGCATTTAGTTCATCATTATTAATCATTTCCCCATTGAAATATCAAAATTCAATAAGTAGGCATTGGAAAGAAAGCCACTCGCTACTAGACCTTGTGGTAAACCCAAAGATTGTTCTGTTACTGTTCCATTAGTGTTCTCCCATTTCCAAGTAAATATCTTACTAACTAAATCTTTATCAAATTGCATGTTGGCTTCTTCTGCTATCTTATGTAATATGTTTACTAATGCGTCAGTATCAATAACAGTGAAGAACGATTTAATATCAAAAGTTATTATGTACAACTCTTCATCGGAAGTACCTAAAGAAGAATAGAATTCACATATTTGCCTTGGCCTTTTTAGGAACAATTTATAGTCTTCGAAGTATTGTCTGTATGTTTTAGAGTTTCCCCATGAAAATATTGCTATATCCTTTTCTTCTTGATCGGTGGTCCAATTGCAGTGTAAACGGTTTCCGTAGCTATATACATTCTTCTTCTGTGCCTTTAAAAAGTCTTGCTCTTCCGAAAACCCTTGAGCAGTTTCTATTAAATTCGCCATGGTCATCATCACTGCAGTGGAAAGAGTTTGGTCTCGTATAGAAACATGGGCTAAAGGTCTTAAATAGTCTGATTCATCCTTTTTTGAATCCTTATCTTTTATCTTCCACAATTCCTGGCTGTCTGAAGGCATTTTGACAAAATGCCATTCTTGGTTTTTGGGTGCAGGTATACATTTTAAAGGATGTGTCGTAAAGTCATCATTTAAAGAAGATCCCCACTCGCCTAGCAAACGTTCAATCTGAATGGTTGTTTTATCAAGCTCTAGAATATCGGCATACCAATTTGCTCTCCGAATATAAGAATTTGATTTTTTCCAAGCCTGAGACAATATCACCTTATCTGTAAGGAAATCAGCAGTAGGAGATAAATCAATATACTTTTGCATAATCATAGACATTTCTTTTACCCCTTTTTGATAAAGATTAAAAATAATAACTTGATTTAATACAATCATTTCCGGGTACCAGGTTCTCATTGAATTTCAAATTGTTTTAGAATCTGGTTCCCTAATTTTCATTTCGTTAGTAACTTAATGTTCTTATTAATCTTACTATGGTAGAATGATTGTGTGCAACCGGATATTGTTAGGGTGGTTGGTTGTCTCTCTTCTTTCCTTTTCGGAAAGGAGGTGATAATCATGGAAACATTTCTTGAATTTCTACGAGAAGTCCTGAAGGGAGTGGTGCGTGCTATAAGCGCATATTTCTTTCGCATACACGTTTTCAGAACACAAGAAAACCACCCTACGCCGTAGCAAGCCAAAGGGTGGTTTTCGAAGAAAATAACTTAATTTGACAACCAACATCCTGACGGTTATGGTTGCGGGAGAAGTTGCTTGCACTTCTCTCTTTTATTATATTCCTATTATACCTAAAATAAACCCTTAAGAGAAGTGAAAAGATTATAAATCATTTGAGTCCCATGTTTTCGAATTATTCCAGAACCCGGCACCATTCACCATTTCAATACCAGAATCCCAGCAATTTTAAAATAATTCCATAACCGTGCACAACACATAGAATTATATAATTGTGCGGCACCTTTCTTTACCCTCACGCTCCATTAGTTCCCTAAAAGTACTAACTACATAATTTTTGGTACCAGGTTCTTATTGAATTTCGAATTGTTTAAGAACCTGGTACTATTTTCAATTTAAATACCAGGTTCCCATCAATTTTATGTTCCACCACCGTGCACAACACAATATATAATTATGTGGCATCTTTCCTTATCTTTTTCCCTCAAGTAGTTCCCTAAAAGTACTAACGACATAATCTATCTGATCATCTGAAATCAAATAATGGACAATTATCCGAATCTTTTTCGACCCTATCTTTTTCACTTTTATCCTTTTTTCTTTAAGATCATTAATTAGTTTATCGGCATCCATTTCACTTTGAAGTATAGTAACCGAGATAATATTCGTTTGTACATCATTCAAATTAATGAAGAGCCCCTCTATGGAAGATAGCTTCTCCGCCAATTGTTTTGCCTTATCGTTGTCCTCTTTTAATCGATCAATCATATTTTCCAAAGCGTAAATCCCGGGAGCTGCGATTATTCCGGCTTGTCTCATGCCGCCGCCAAGTCTTTGGCGGTTTATTTTTGCCTTTTCGATAAATTCTTTTGTCCCTACAAGAATGGATCCTAATGGACAACCTAATCCTTTTGTGAGGCAAAATTGAGCGGCATCTACATACTTGCATAACACTGACGGTTGTACTCCTAACTCTACTGAAGCGTTAAAAATTCTCGCTCCGTCAAGATACACAGGTAACCCGTATTGCTTCGCGACTTCTTGAATCTCTTTCATGTTTTCAAGGGTAACAATTTGTCCAAGGTTTAAGTTGTACGTATTTTCCAAAGAAATTAATGCTGTTTTAGCCCTTTGGATATCGCCCCTAAAAATAGAGGACTCTACAAGCTCGGGATCGAAATATCCATTCTCTACATGAATAGGCCTTGCTTGCACTTGTGATAACGCTGATATTGCGGCTCCTTCTAAATTGTAGATATGAGATTCGCTTCCAAGGATAATTTCCTGCCCCCTTGTTGAAAATCCCATTATCGCAATCTGATTTGCCATGGTGCCGGATAGGACGAGCATTGCGTCCTCCATGCCTAATAGGTCGGCGGCTTTTCTTTCTAATTCATTTACCGTAATATCTTCCCCATAATGTCGTCCCCAAGTGTAGCGTTTGCGATTGCCTCCATCATTTGGGGTTTCGGTAGGGTAACGGTATCACTTCGAAGATCAATTTCCTCAACGATCATACGGTTTCACTCTCGATGTCAGTTGAACTTGTAGATTCCTGACTTCCGTTTTTTTCCTTTCCGAAAAATCGGTTGATGATCATAAGGATTGAGCCGTCACCTGTAATATTTGTAGCTGTCCCGAAGCTATCTTGAATCATGAACAGCGCTAACATTAGGCCAATCGCTTCATCACCGAATCCAAGGGTGGACTGTAATATTCCGATTGCAGCCAAAGCAGATCCACCTGGCACACCTACAGCCCCAACCTCAATTACACCAAGAATTAGAATGAAAGAGATGATCAGTCCGACTGGGGTAGCTCGCCACCTGTTAAGAGAGTTACTGTGATTGCACTTATAGTTAACGTCATTGCAGCGCCTGAAAGGTGAACGTTTGCTGTCAGTGGCATAACAAAATCTGCAATCTTTTTATTGATGAACGGAATTGTCCGTGCTTGTCTAAGGGAAACTGGCATTGTAACAGCACTCGACATTGTTCCAAATGCCGTGAAATAGGCAGGTAGCATTGCTTTAAAAACAACCAACGGATTCTGCTTGGAAATCATTCCTGCCAGCGTATACTCAATGATCAGCCAAATAACTTGCATGATTACAATTAAGACAAGCATTTTACCGAAGACCGAAATCGTTCCAAACAATGCACCCTTCGCAGCGATACCTGCAAAAATACAAGCAATAAAAATAGGGAGAACTGGAATGATGAATTTTTGAATGACACGCTCGACTACGTTTCTAAATTCAATTACAGCACCAGAAAGGATTGGTGCTTTCCCCCATGTAGAAGCCATTCCGATAATAATCGCCAATACCAAAGCCGAAATAATGTTCATCAGTGGCGGGATATCGAGGGTGACAAAAGGTGCACCAATTGCAATGCTTTCAACGACCTGGCCAGCCTGTATAGCAAAATTCGGGATAATTAAATAGGCTGCCGCTGCAGCAAGTCCACAAGCTATTATCGTATCCAAATATGAAATCCCGATCGTGAAACTTAATAGCTTTCCAGCCTTTGTCTCAAATTCTGCAATACTTGCCGCAACAAACGCAAAAATGATTAAAGGAATAAAGAATTTAATGAGGTTACCCAATAGCATACTTCCGGTTTCCGTAAATCGGATCATCCAGTCAGGGCCAAAGATTCCTATCAAAATACCGATACCAAGACCAAGCAACAATTTCGGAATAAGACCAAACTTCATATACTCTCCCCCTATCTAATGTATGGTACTGCGTACAATAGACTATATGCTTGGTTACTAAAGGACATGTATGCTTGCTTGAACATATGTTCTAATTGTGTTAAAATTTAGTCAATATATTAACGACTGCTATAAACATAAGGGGGATTTTGTATGGCAGACATTGAAAAGATAGTGAACATACCTTTGAGCAATACAAGCATGTAATTGAGTATGGTGAGGATTTTTGGTTTGCAAGGGATTTGCAAATTGTTCTTCGGTACAAAGAATGGAGAAACTTCATTAAAGTTATTGAAAAAGCAAAATCTGCTTGTAAAACCAGCGGTAATGGGGTTTTAGACCAACTTGTTGACGTCAACAAAATGGTACGTCTTGGAGAACCCGGTACCCTTTCCTTGAGAGTGGGGAGCACTTCCTTCACACCGGATTTCATGACAAATGCGGTCATCCAGTAAATCGTGTCGACTTCAGCCGTTAGGCGCTTCAAATCAGCTAACAGATTCCGGGTCACCAGCCGCGGCTTAGTCATCGTTCACTTCCACCATGTAATGCGCTCTTCAAATCCTCCACGTTTCGCCGCCATCTCCCCACGCACGGCTTCTAAATCCTTGACAGTCTTTTCGTGGAACTTCGCAGCCGCAAGTACCTCCAGCAAATCGGCCAGCTCCTCTACTGCCTCTTCCGGTTGACTTCTTCTATGTATTTCACGTCATCCAGTTATGTCACACACGTCTTCTCAATCCCGTTCGATGATTTGTGGGGTTAGGTCGCATACAAGTTTATTGTATATTGGCATGTGGTGTCTCTCCTTTTGTGTGTTCTCTTATTGTTTAACATAGTGGGGAAATTGGAGGAGTTTGAATAATTACCAAATAAGTAATATTACTCATTTATATAGGATATATTACATGCGGTATGATACTATTGAATTAGTGGGAATAATGTGGAAAAAGTAGATTCAAATGGTTGCGTTGATTCAATGCTAGTTCCATTTTTAAAGCTTTAGGAAAACAAATTTAGGAGGTATGGGAGATGAAAGAGCAGAAAAGAATGAAAAAACCTTTTTACAAGAAGTGGTGGGTTTGGATAATTGCAATTATCTTTGTCATAGCTATTACTACTGGCGGCGGCGAGGAGGATAAACTTGAATCAAATGCAAAAAAAGAAGAAGAGAAAGTAGCTGTTAGTGTAGGAGATAAGAAAGAAAAGCCGGAAGAAGAGAAGGTAGAAAAAGAGGAAGAACTGGAAGAGGCAGACGAAGTTTCAGAAGTCCAAGATGATGTTCCTAAAGAGTTTAAGTCAGCGTTAAGTAAAGCAGAGTCTTATGCTAAAACCATGAGCATGTCCAAAGACTCAATTTACGAGCAGTTGACTTCAGAATTTGGAGAGAAGTTTTCAGTGGAAGCTGCTCAATATGCAATGGATAATTTTGAGTATGATTGGAAAAGTAATGCATTAAAGAAAGCCGCAACTTATTCAAAAACAATGCATATGTCAAAGCAAGGGATTTATGACCAGCTTGCTTCAGAATATGGCGAAAAGTTTACTGATGAAGAGGCCCAATTTGCAATCGATAACTTGATATCAGATTACAACAAAAATGCCTTAGAAAAAGCTAAGACATATCAAGATACGATGAATATGTCTCCTGAAGCTATAAGGGATCAACTGACTTCTCCATATGGGGAAAAATTCACTAAAGAAGAGGCTGACTATGCTATCGATAATTTGGATAAGTGATGGTTTTAGTAAAGATATAGCGCAGACTAATGGAATTTGGACAGTTCTTGAAAGAATTTCAAAAAAACAGGGTGAGAAACAAATAAAAAGGAACGGACGAGCTAAACGCCGTCAGTTCCTTACGTAGAGTGTATTACGCGTGAACTAAGCGCCACGAGTAGATACATTCCTTATTTAACGTACCCTAATTATGAATGAATTATGTATTTGTGTCAAGGGGGTAAGAATTTTTGGACAAACAATTTGAAAACTACACCGATTTGACTATATTTTTTGATGAAAGCGGAAAAACGAAAACTGATAAAATCCAACTAATGGGTGGCCATCTTTGCCAAGTAGAATCTACTTTAGTAATCAATTTCTCTCTTTACATCGATTAAATGAATCCTACAGATACCACTGGTCTGAGTACAAAGGGGACTATAAGCAGAGGGAGGGTATTCTGCTGCTTTTCGATATCGCATCTTCCCTTGCGCCATTTGGACAGCTTAATATCATTCGTTATTCCCGACAGAACCTAATTATTCAAGAAAAAAAGTTTAGCACATTTGATCCAGATAAGAAGGGCAATGAGATAATGACGAATATGTTATGCACGAAATTACCTGAAAGAATCATGTATGGATTACTAAGGGGTATGACCCTTCAAGTCCAATCCGATCTACTTTATATATTGAACATGCAAATGAATATGTATCCTTAAATTTGGCAGAGAGTATGAAGTTACAATTAAATATTCATGCTCTTTATCGCGGCGAGCCATTCTACGTTCACGAATGTGGTTACAGGAAGAAAGGCGAAGAAATTGGGGTGGAACTTACTGATATTTTACTGGGAATTGTTAGAACCATCCTTGAAAATCCAGATTGCGAAAGCAGGAAGAAGAGAGAGCAAGTTAAATTAATAGTTGAATTGTTGAGGACGGAGAAACTTCAACCCTTCTTGAATCGATTAAGATTGTTTGAGTTGATGAGTTCAAGTGATTTACGAGAAATTGATATTAAAGCCAGCGTTAAAATGTTTATTGTGAAAAACTATGAGATCTACTTTGATTAATACTCTGTATTTTAAAATAGAGTGCATTTGGTGTACCAGGTTTTCATTGAGTTTCGAATTATTTTAGTACCTGGCACACTTCGTTTTTTAAGACCTATCTTTATACCTTTTATCGGTGCATCGCAATCACTTGGTTTGTAAGACGTGTATTCCGTATAAGTAGTTATTACCCTACATTTTTATTTTAATAAAAACCAGGCCGGAGGTGATGAAGTGGGGGTTTCCGTAGGCGACTTCTGCACTCTCTATAAACAATGCAAAATATGCAATGAACTTAAACATAAGATGAAATTCCCATCAGGAGGCGGAAGAAAGAAAAGCGGCGGAAAAAGAAAGTCGTACTGCTATGATTGCAAAGAGCGCAGGCATGAAAGGACTATTGAACCCCTTCAGACATATAGTTATGACACATCTGCGCTCGATGAAAGCAGTGACATCACGATCCGAGGTCGTGACTTGAATAATCGTAAATATAAAAGTGTCGTAAGCTATGAAAAAGCAAAGAGGTTAGTGGAAGAGGGCGCTGCGGGAATCTATCATAGTACGCTCATTCATCATTTTTATCATAGAAGACTCCTAAAGTCGATTATTTTAGAACGTGATCAACTTACATGCCACTATTGTGGAAAGTATGGAGATACTATTGATCATAAGCTGCCAAGGTCAAAAGGCGGGCTTAGCACGATTGCAAACTGCGTTTGTGCTTGTTTAACGTGTAATACTAAAAAAGGTGACATGGCGTATGAAAAATATATGGCAAAGATTAGATTTCAGGTACCAGGTTGAGCGACCGAGCAAAGTTGCAGCATATAGCGGGTGGGATTCCCGCCGGGTAAGAATTAGCCATTTGCCCGTAGCGAGTCTTGGAGGATGAGGGGTAACCTTCATCTTTAAGCGGGTGGACAAGGGAATACTCTTGAAAAGGTGAATGATAAAATGTTACGAAAAGACGACGAAAATTTTGAAGGTCAATTCCCTGACGGAGTATTTGCAATTCCGAAGGATAACGACGAGCCGCGTATTAAGGTTAGGGCCCTATTTAACTATTGTGAACAACGAGGAATAACTCCTGATCAACTATCATGTGAAGAGTTGGAGAAATTTATGGAAAAGTAAGTAGATACTTGTAAAATGGGAAGCTGTGCGAAAAAATATTTGCCAAATCACAAAAAAATGTATAAGTATTAAATGATAGGCGATTGGTGCAGCGTTTTCTTAGTTTGCAACATTTCACGTACCAGGTTCTCATTGAATTTCGAATTGTTTTAGAACCTGGTACCTCGCACGTTTACACTCGCAGCATTGATTGTAGCTATATTGTCGTTTAACCCATAAAAAATAATCCATCCTTGAGTGTCTAGCTCGCATAGGATGGATTATTTCACCTCGGGCTGATCCCCCTTGAAGGGAACCTGCTATTACAGACCGCTTAATGTTCACAGCATTAGGCGGTCCTTTTTAGATTGGTTATTGAAACCAATTATATGCCTGTTATCTTTAGTATAGAGATATTTCTTGGTCTTTACAACCAATTCCCTTTCCAAACAATTCACTTATTTACATAACCACTTCAACCGTTTTAATCCATTTAAAGTTCTGCAAGTAGATAATTATGAAATCCGACATTCCAATGTATTGGCGTGGTTGATGGATCCGGGCCAGAATCATGATTTGGGTTCATATTTCATTAAGAAGCTTATGGCAAAAGTTTTTGTCAATCCTGCTAATTATGAGGATGAAGACAAGATTGCTAATTATGATGTACTTCAACTGAGCCGTCATTCTTACCATGACCTTGTTGTATTTAAAGAGTTGGCGACATCTAATCGGAAGCGAATCGATTTATTAGCTGTTTCCCACTTGCATCAAGTGGCGGTTTTGATTGAAAACAAGTTTTGGTCCACCGAATCTGAAGGGCAGCTTGAAGAATACATCGAGTTTGTTCGAACGGCTTATGCTGGATATAAAATCATCCCGGTGTTTTTGACATTGCAGGATGAGGAGCCTAATTTCGAGTACCAGGTTCTCATTGAATTTTGAATTGTTTTAAAACATGGTACCTTTTGAACTTCCAGCGATTTTTTCAAAATAGGGAGAAGTCCATTGGCGAAGCGGAATTGAAAGATATTGGCAAGAAAATCGAGCAGCTGAATGTCACAGATAATAAAGAGAAGAAAGCACTGAAGAAAAAGCATAGAGACACGACAAGAAATGCAACGGGAAGCAGGCAAGGAAAGAGTCGTATCCCGGTAGCCAAAGCTGTTAGCCCTGTCACTTCACATTCATCTTCGACAACCAAGGAGTGTCCGAAATGCGGGGCAGCTATGACTTTGAAAGCAGGACGAAATGGGAAGTTTTATGGGTGCGGCGGGTTTCCGGTGTGTCGGTATACGGAGAAGGGATGACTTGCTATCTAAAACAAATTGAAAATGTACTGACAATGCACCCACCATTATTAGATGAAGGTCTTACATTATTGCAAAGGCAGCTGGACAAAATTTTTGGTACCAGGCTCACATTGAATTTTGAATTGTATAAGAACCTTGTACCCTTCACTAATTGAATTTCAATTTGTTTAGGAACCTGATACATTCACTAAGTGCGGCTGATGGTGTAGTCTTGGCAAGAAGAGCAAATGGGTGGAAAGAGTGGAAGGATGAGATTGGAAGTACCTTAGATCAGTTTAAGCGACAGAAATAGTGGATAGAAGGAAGGTCTCGGGGTCTGCACATGTTACTATCAATGAGTTGAAGTCTGTATGGGTGACTAATTGAACCCCCTTTTTTTATATGTAACTTAATGTTCATATTAATCTTACTATGGTAGAATGATTGTGTGCAACCAGATATTGTTAGGGTGGTTGGTTGTCCCTCTTCTTTCCTTTTTGGAAGGGAGGTGATAATCATGGAAACATTTCTTGAATTTCTACGGGAAGTCCTGAAGGGAATGGTTCGCGCAATAAGCGCACATATCTTTCGGATACACATTCTATAAATACAAGAAAACCACCCAGCGCCGTCGCAAGCAAAAGGGTGGTTTTCGAAGTAAATAAAAATTCTTTGACAACCACCACCCTGACGGTAGAGGTTGCAGGGAGAAGTAGCTTGCGCTTCTCTCTTTTATTATATTCCTATTATACCAAAAATAAACCTTCAAGAGAAGTTAAAAGATCTTAAATCATTTGTATGATATCTTTCGTTATCCCTTTCCCTCCAATAGTTCCCTAAACCTACTGACGACATAATCAATATGTTCATTTGTAATCAAATAATGAACAATCATTCGAATCTTTTTTGTCCCTATCTTTTTCACTTTTATTCTTTTTCCTCTAAGTTCATTGATTAGTTTATCGGCATCCATTTCATTATGATGTATAGTGACTGATATAATATTTGTTGGTACATCAATCAAGTTAATGAATAGACCTTCTATTGAAGATAGCTTCTCCGCCAATTGTTTAGCCTTGTCGTTGTCATCTTTTAATCGTTCAATCATATTTTCCAAAGCGTATATTCCTGGAGCAGCAATTATTCCGGCTTGTCTCATGCCACCGCCAAGTCTTTGGCGGTTTAATTTTGCCTTTTCGATAAATTCTTTTGTCCCTGCAAGAATGGACCCTAATGCATTTCAGGTACCAGGTTCTCGTTGAATTTCGAATTGTTTCAGAACCTGGTACCAAAACTCAAAGTTGGAGAAAGTCGTCTGTTCTACTTTTTCTACGTTGGTATTGGAAATTTTGTACATGGCGGATTCCTCCTTATGGAATTGGGGCGTTTTGGTAATTTGAATGTACCATATATAATGATATCTACAACCCAAAATCTGAAACAAACTCCTTAATGCGCTCTTTCGACATTCCTTCAGCCGCCAAATCCGCAACAATCGCACGTCGCATCTGTGCGATTTTATCAAGTTCCTTTACTTTCTCATACGCCTCCACCCAAACCATTTCGCGCCCCCTACAGATACAAAAAATAACCTTTTTCATCTACATTACCACCTATACAAGTTGTATTTTTAACGCAAGGTTTTCATTTTTGTTCAATTGCAATATACATAGGGTTTTTGGAATTTGCTACGCTGCGAATAGATAAGGGGAAGAAAGGTTGGGCTATCTAAAATGGAATCGATTATTTCCCACGGTTTATCGTTCATTTCCCGGAAGTTATCGATCATTTGACGAAGGATATCGTTCATTTCCCAAAATATATCGATCATTTCCCGTGCTATATTGTCGTTTTGTTACTATTGGCCTATATAGATTGAACAGTGTGATTCAAAGCAAGAAAACGACTTATCGGAAACAAGTTCTCATTGAATTACGAATTGTTTCAGAACCTAATACCTATTTTAATAGGCTGTTTTCTCAAAGTTTGTTGCTTTTGAAAACGCTTTGTTAAATATCCCTGTCGAAAATGAAACTTATCACTCATTAAGAACGTTTTAATATTATGGATATTATTGTTCAATTAACGGGAAAGGTTTATATAATAAGAATTTGCAATACTATTTTAGAGGTACTTACTTTGGGTCAAAGTATCTCTTGTCAGTACGATTAATTAGGGGCTAGATAGATTTGAAGATGAATAAAAAAGGATTCGGTAAGTTTTTAAAAATGATTTTTTTCTCTGTCAGTGGAATATATTTAGTTTTTGCAGTTGTAGGTTTAGTTGTAATGGTATTGTTTACTATTTCCTATTTCGCACAATAAAGAAATAGCCATCTACACCTAACTGGGTGCAACAGGTGAAAAAAATGCTACAAAAGAGACCTTTTATTGGTCTTTTTTTATGCACTTCTGAGTATCTCCACAGTTGTTTTATTCGATTTTTGACACGCTGAAATAAGCATTTGCTCTACCCGATTTTCAAATGATGAATTCTTGCCGAGGTCAAGCCAACGGAACCAGTAGAGGTAGTTGTCAAGATACTTAGTAGCAACTCCTTGAAAACGTACCATCCAAGCCTTTAAACGATTGTGGAAGTTGTTGACGTGTTGGATGTGATAGATACCCTTCTTAACACGTTGTTTTTGACGTTCATTTACCGTTTCGTGCTTGAGTCCCTTTATTTTGGCGAACTTCTTGTAATTCGTGGCTGTATCTGTACATAACAAAGCAGACGGGTGAATGTATTCACCTATCACCGTGTCAATCTCTTCGGCTTTGGGGCGACCTCTTCCCGCAATGCGGGCAATCACACTTCCATTTCGGTCTTGTGCGACCACAACGGCAATTTTGAGGTTGGATATTCCACGCTTTTCGTCTTTCTCCCCACGTTTTTTCGCTTTCCTGTGAGTGATTTCCTTTCCTTTCATAGACTCACGAAAGAAGGTTTCATCACTTTCTACGATACCTTGTAGTTGATTAAAGCCTTGGCTTCCTAATGCATTTAGGATTTTATGTCTCCAGTAAAAAGCCGTAGATATATGGATTTGTAGGCGTTTGGCGATTTTCGGCAGTGTATAGCCTTCAACCATCAGTTCAATGTATTTGACCCACTTCTCGGGTAATGTGAGCCTGAAAATGGCGTGTTTGTCATATCATTGAACGATTTCCCGCAGTCACTACACAGGTACCGTTGTCTTGAGCGATATTTGCCATTACGTTTAACTGTTGTACTTCCACAATGAACGCAACCCAAACCAGAAGCAAAACGTGCTTCACGAATGCTTTTGAGTAGTGCTGTAATTTTATTGGGGTCATCTGGGAACAAGTCCTGTTTCATCGCTTCAAACAACGCCAATTGCTCTGATTTGGTTAAATCACTGAAGTCTTCATATACATCTGTCCACATGCTTAAACGCCTCCTTAACCATAGTGTATCAACCTTTTAACAGCATGGTCAAGAAAGCAACAATCTATACGAAAACAGCCTTTTAATATACAAAAATAGTTTATTGACGTTCTACCCTAAACTTGTTATCATTCATCTATTATTTATTTAAAAAGAATAGAAAGACCTTGTATAAATTCAAGAATACGGCTTGAAAGTTTCTACCAGCTACCCTAAATGGCTCGTCTACAAGGAATGTGAAAGTAATGCAATTTTATATTCCTTTTTGTAGAAAAGACTTTGTCCAATCTAAGGCCAAAGTTTTTTATTATATAGGGCATAATAGTATGAACTGGCTCGTTCATTCTTTACTTTAGCAAATAGGAGATTACACCATGAGAAACTTTTTTAAATTTACGGAACGGAATACTTCCTATAAGCAGGAAACACTGGCAGGCGTGACAACCTTCCTATCCATCGCGTATATATTAGTCGTCAATCCACTGATCCTCAGCCAAGCTGGGATGGATAGTGGTGCTGTCTTTACGGCAACCGCGCTTACTGCGATTATCGGTACACTCCTTATCGGGTTGCTTGCGAACTTCCCCATCGGCATTGCACCCAGTATGGGATTGAATTCATTTTTCACTTTTTCTGTCTGTATTGGGATGGGCATACAATGGGAAGTCGCCTTGACGGGTGTTTTTATTGCAGGCATCATTTTTATGTTGTTAAGTGTCATGAAAATCCGGGAGAAGATTATTACGATCATCCCTTTGAATTTAAAATATGCAATCGCTGCTGGAATTGGGTTCTTCATTACCTTTATTGGGTTGAAAAATGGAGGGCTTATTATTGCCAATCCGGAGACATTTGTTTCGATTGGTAACTTAACATCCCCTACGACCCTACTCGCCATTATTGGCTTGGTTATTACGATTGTTATGTTAGTGCGTGGAATAAATGGAGGAATTTTTTATGGAATGATCATTACTACGATTATTGGAATGATTGTTGGATTAATAAATGTTCCATCGGAAATTATTGGAAGTATACCAAGCTTGGAACCCACATTTGGTGTCGTGTTTTCCCATTTAAATCAGATTTTCACTCCTGAATTACTTGCAGTGATTTTCACTTTTTTAATCGTTGCCTTTTTTGATACGGCGGGTGCTTTAATTGCACTGGCCAGTCAAGCGGGAATGATGAAAGGGAATACGGTGCCGAATATAGGAAGAGCCTTGCTTGCGGATTCAACCGCTAGTGCAGTTGGCGCTATATTGGGAACATCCACACCTGCTACGAGTGTTGAATCTTCTGCCGGCATTGCAGTCGGAGGTAGAACAGGCTTTACATCTGTCGTTATTGCTGCTTGTTTTACGATTGCTTTGTTCTTCTCACCGTTGTTATCCGTTATTACATTGGAAGTAACAGCCCCTGCGTTAATTATTGTAGGAGCATTAATGGCAATGGAAATAAGAAAAATAGACTGGAGCAGGCTGGAAATTGTGATTCCATCCTTTTTAACGATCATCATGATGCCCCTCACTTCTAGTGTGGCAATGGGTCTTGCATTTGGTTTTATTCTTTATCCACTTTGTTTAATAGCACAAAAGCGGTTTAAAGAAATTCATCCCATTATGTATGTGCTTTGTTTGTTATTTATACTATACTTTGCTTTTATAGTGTAGCTTCAGTTTAGAGTGCTAGGTTCTCATTGAATTTTAATGTAATGAAAAGGCTCCCCAGCCAAGCTGGAGAGCCTTTTTCGTTACCAGGTTCTCATTAAATTTCGAATTGGCTATAACCTAACACCCTTCACTATTTTTTGGGCATGTTCGAATGGAAATCCTGTTCTTGGAGAACCGTAAGACTTGGTGAATCCTTTTTGGAATAAAATCTGAGATGGTGCCAATTAAATCGTCCCCCATTAGCCAAACTATTTTTATTGGAGGTGATGAAATGATTGTTTTACTCACATGGACGTATAGATCACCGAAGGGAGCGGAGACAATCTTTCGGTCCGAAGAAATGTCAGCGGAGCAAGCTGTATTAATCGCGGAGGATTTGGCGAAGACGGGCCGCGCAAAACAGGTGAACTTCGTCGATCGATTTGACAGTTCATGGACACTTAAAGAGTTGAAGGGTTATTTGAAAGGAATTGAAACAGAGCCGCATAACATCATCGTCTATTTCGATGGGGGGTTCGATTGGGAAACGAAGGCGGCCGGCGTAGGTTGCGTCATTTATTACGACCAAAATGGGAAGTCCTATAGACTTAGGAAAAATGCGTCTATCACTGGGTTAACTTCAAATAACGATGCTGAATACGCTGCACTTCACCTTTGCCTGCAAGAGCTTGAATTGTTAGGAGTCCATCATTTACCTGTCCGTATTATCGGTGATTCAAGGGTTGTCATCAATCATTTAACTGAGGAATGGCCGGTGATTGAGAAGGACTTGTACAGTTGGGCAGAAAAGATTGAAGAGAAAATGGACGCACTTGGACTTCAGCCTGAGTATGAGCTTGTTTCAAGGAAGAAGAATTCCGAAGCAGATCGTTTGGCTGTCCAAGCATTGGCTGGAACCGAGATTATGGCTACTATTGAAAAACGCTAACTTGGTACCAGGTTCTCATTGAATTTTGAATTGTTTTGGAACCTGGTACCTTTTACAATGGGTGTGGACATTCCTATATCCCCTCTATTAATTTCCCAATATCCTTTTAACACACTCTCATAACTGCTAT
The DNA here is from genome assembly GCF_030067815.1 of Sporosarcina thermotolerans. GTDB lineage: Bacteria > Bacillota > Bacilli > Bacillales_A > Planococcaceae > Sporosarcina > Sporosarcina thermotolerans. Next base: position 1,578,673 of record NZ_CP125968.1, read on the forward strand.
TTTCTCTTCCTATATAATCTTTTCTTAAGCTACTGCTTCCATTTTAGTTTAGCAGTTACATTCGTCTCCCAGAGAGCATACACCTATTTAGGTCTAACATTAAACATCCCTCAAATTACTATTATCTATAATATTTTCACAATCAATCATTGTCATTAATAAAAAAACTGCATAAATACACCATCGTACTAGTTTGAAAGCATAGAGAGCTTATCCATTATGTTCATAAGATAGTAATAGAAATAAATAGGAGGTGATTTACATTGAAATTTTGTGGAGGTTGCGGTTATTCTAGCAATTCATGTATTTGCTTGTCTAAGTATGGTAACTATCGGAGTCATAAAGTAACAGGTGGCTCTAAAAGAGCAATAGTGTGCAAAGGCTCCCATTCATTTTGTTGTCCAATAGCAGGACCACCTGGACCTCAGGGACCTCAAGGACCCATTGGCCCACCTGGCCCACCTGGAACTCCAGGTGGACCACCAGGACCTGCTGGCCCACCTGGACCTCAAGGTGAGACAGGAGCCACCGGCCCAGCTGGCCTTACTGGCCCTCAGGGACCCATTGGCCCTCAAGGTGATACAGGAGCTACCGGCCCAGCAGGCCCTCAAGGCCCTCAGGGATCTGTTGGACCCCAAGGCGAGACTGGAACTCAGGGAGCTCAAGGACCTCCTGGACCTCAAGGAGCTCAGGGACTTCAGGGGCCTGCTGGACCACAAGGCGCGACAGGAGCCACTGGCCCTCAGGGAGCCACTGGCCCACAGGGAGCTCAAGGCCCTCAGGGTGCTCAGGGGCTTCAGGGCCCTTCTGGACCACAAGGTGAGACAGGACCAGAAGGCCCTCAAGGAATTCAGGGAGCTCAAGGACCTCAAGGACCTCAAGGACCTGCAGGATTAGTCCTAGACTATGCAGACTTTTTTGCATTGATGCCCCCAGATAATGCTGCAACAGTTCCACCAGGTGGAGACGTAGATTTTCCGGCAGAGGGGCCTAATAGTGGCGGAGGAATTTTCCGTACGGGTGCCGATACATTTAACTTGACTGATATTGGCACCTATCAGGTCTTTTTTCAGGTGAGTGTGACTGAACCTGGTCAACTGGTTCTAACTCTTGATGAAGGAGCTGGAGCTGTTGAATTTGAATATACGGTAGTCGGCCGGGCAACCGGTACTTCTCAGATAGTAGGAATAGCTCTTGTGCAAACGTCAGTCACAAATACAATACTCACCGTGCGAAATCCCGCTGGAAATACAACGGCACTTACCATCACTCCTCTCGCAGGAGGAACAAATCCTGTTTCAGCACATCTTGTAATTACACGTATCAGTTAAACGAGTAAAAAAAATGAAGTATTCAATACTCAACTTAGCTGCAGGTAACAATTTTTTGGTACCAGGTTCTCATTGGATTTTGAATTGTTTTGGAACCTGGTACCTTTTACAAATCAAGTTCCGACGTCATTGATACTTTCCCTCCAAATGCTAATTGGTCTACGAGCTCGGGAGGACTTGGGCAGCAGCGGCTGTTACCATAATGCGGTCGTATGGAGCGGATTCTTCCCAAGCGTTGCTCCCGTCATCTAACTTGAAGTGGATGTTAGAGAAACCGGCTTCGTCTAGTCGTTCCTTTGCCCGTTCATGCAGGGCGGCAATTCGTTCAATTGTATATACAGCGTTCGAAAAGGCAGCTAAGAGGGCAGTTTGGAAGCCGGAGCCCGTTCCAATTTCGAGCACTTTTACATCATGTTGCAAATCGATTGCTAATGTCATTTCGAGGACGAGGGAAGGCTGGGAAATGGTTTGTTCATACCCGATTGGAATGGCCTCGTCCATATAGGCGAATTCTTTGAGTTCATCCATGAAGAAGCTGCGGTCTAGTTTTTGAAAATACATTAAATAACGTACCAGGTACCCGAACAGTTCTGAATTGAATGGGTGCCTGGTACCTTTCTTTTACTTCACCTTCAAAGAAACAAGCGCATTGTGTATGGCCTCGAGTTTCGTTTCAAGCCGGTGCAAGAGATAAAAGGATACAAAAATCGGAAATCCGATTTGCTGTATCAAATTTAGCCATTGTTCCATTTTGAATGAAACCTCCTTCCGATAATAGTAAAGGCTCCCCAGCCAAGCTGGAGAGCCAATTTTGTTATGCATTTACCAGTTCATCTACAGTACGTTCGATAATGCGAGCGCCTCTTACGGTTGCAAGAAAAGAGCCATCCACTTCAAAAACTTGTGAATCGATAATTTCCTGCATGGCTGCTTCCACTTCGGCTGGTGTCAAATCAGCGCGTGGCTCGTCCACTGTTAGGGATGTCTGTTTTCCCACAGCAGTCGTGAAGTTCAATTGTAACGTTTTCGCCATTCTTCATCTCCCCTTTCCAATTAGTTCATAATGTCTGCCGTTTCTACTCGTTCTGCTCCGATTAATGGATATTCGGAGAGCTGTGCCAATTGTGTAAGGGCGATGTATAGGCTGTCAGCCGTCACCCCTTCTGCGATGTTACGGTAGGACTTCGACTTTTTGATCAATTTCCCATCATGCGTCATCCCGCCGTCGAAATACACCTTTCCAACTGCGTTTCTGAATTCGATCGATGCCATTTGCTTTCCCCTCCTTTCACGTACTATATAGACTCGAAAAGGTGAAAAGGATACTTTCTTCGTGACACGTTTCCAAACTATTAGCTTGTTAAAGTTAGGGAAAATTTTTCTTTTTATATGGTATTATTGTAATAGTTGAAAGAATAGATACATTTTCATGGTTGTCTATAGATGAGGTATCAAATGTATTTACGTGAATGGCATATATAACATTCGAAACTTTATCAATTTCCGACAGAAGACTCCCACTTCAAGGAATGTGAAGGGCAAAGCCCAATAAGTAAGTGGGAGATGAATGTCGGTTAGGCATAAGCCTAAAGATTACTTTGTTTGAATACTTAGTATTTTAATAGTATAATTAGTGTTAAGCAATAGAAAGGCTGACACTACAATGAAATTAGATAGCAACAACCATTCAGTGTTCTTACTGTATTATCATCTTGTTTGGTCGTTAAATACAGAAAAAAAGTTTTCAATGATGAAATGTCTGACTACGCAAAGGACATGTTTGTAAAATTTGGTGAGAAATATAATATATCATTAGTTGAATGGAATCACGATTCCGACCATATTCATATTCTATTCAAGGCCCATCCAAACACAGAAATGTCCAAGTTCATCAATGCTTATAAGAGTGCAAGTTCTCGAATGATCAAAAGGAATTTCCACATGTTAGAGAAAAACTGTGGAAGGAAATGTTTTGGACAAGAAGTTTTTGCTTGCTAACCGCTGGTGGTTCTCCTATCGAAGTAGTAAAACGGTATATTGAAAATCAAGGTTTGAAGTGAGGTGAGGTCAATGCTGGTCAATAAAGCGTATAAATTCCGTATCTATCCAAACAAAGAACAGGAAATACTGATTGCTAAAACCATCGGTTGCTCACGCTTTGTATTCAATCATTTCTTGGTGCGTTGGAATGACACCTACAAAGAAACAGGCAAAGGATTGACATACAATTCCTGTTCTGCCGCATTAACATGGCTGAAAAAGGAACTGACGTGGTTAAAGGAAGTTGACAGCATTGCTCTCCAATCTTCACTTAGGAATCTCGCAGATTCATATGGGCGCTTTTTTAAACGGCAAAATAAAGCACCCCGATTCAAATCGAAAAAGAATAAAGTACAATCCTATACAACAAAACATACGAATGGAAATATTGCGGTTGAAGGAAATAAAATCAAACTGCCTAAACTTGGGTTTGTCCGTTTTGCCAAAAGTCGCGAAGTTGAAGGCCGCATTCTTAATGCAACGGTCAGACGAAATCCATCTGGGAAATATTTTGTATCCATTCTGGCTGAAGTGGAAATACAGCAGTTAGCAAAGACCGGCTCTTCCATCGGCATCGATGTCGGTCTGAAGGAATTTGCAATCCTGTCAGATGGGACGCTATACAAAAACCCCAAGTTTTTTCGAACGATGGAGAAAAGGCTCGCTGATGCACAGCGCATCCTCTCCAGAAGGCAACGATTAGCTTTAAAGAGAAACTGTAAACTTGATGAAGCAAAAAACTATCAAAAACAAAAACGGAAAGTCGCCCTCCTGCATGAAAAAATCACAAACACACGAGTGGACTACTTGCATAAAATTTCTACCGAGATTGTCAAAAACCACGATGTCATCGGTGTTGAGGATCTGCAAGTATCAAACATGTTAAAGAACCGTAAATTAGCAAAAGCGATTAGTGAAGCATCCTGGTCCCAATTTAGAACAATGCTTGAATACAAAGCGAAATGGTATGGCAAGCAAGTTGTTGCTGTTTCTAAGACATTCGCAAGTTCCCAACTTTGTTCATCTTGTGGATACCAAAATAAAGACGTTAAGCATCTCGCACTGCGCGAATGGTGCTGCCCCTCTTGTGGTGCGCATCACGATAGGGATATTAACGCAAGTAAAAATATTAAAAACGAAGCCGGAAGGCTTCTAACCGTAGGGACTGCGGGGATAGCCTAATCAATAACTGACGGTTACGTCAGTGTTCTTAGGAATCTCCACTTCAAACAAACTGCAAGTTTGTTAAGTGGCGAGAGGTTCAACAGATAGAATATAGAATTTGTTTAAGGGAAAAAGAAGTGAATTTAGGGGGATTGTTGAAATGTTGAATGTTAAAAACTTTGATTTAAAAAAGGCTGATATTTCTGGTTCAAAGTGGCAAGAAGTTAAAGCTGAGAAGCTTGAAATTGACAATGTAAGTTTGGCTAATACAAAAATTAATAACGTAAATATGAGTAAAATGGCTATTAATGATGTAAATTTGGGTGACAGTAAAATATCTAACGCTAATCTATCTGGGGTAGGAATTCAGCATGCAAACTTTAGTAATGCATTTATAGATCATGTTCATTTATTTGGGACGGAATTTCATAATATAGTTTTTCCGGTTGAGGGTGAAGGGAATTTTAATCCAGACGGGCAATATAAACCAATTAGCTTTCTAAATAGTGACCTTACAAAAGGACAATTTAAAAACTGTAATTTATCACACATGGAGATTATTGATTGTGATATTACTGGATTAAAGATTAATGGAATCCTAATTGAAGAATTAATTAAGAACAAATAAGGCACTAATATCGACGAGACAAAAAATGCTACTATTTTAAACTTATTATATATGAATTAACTGGTACATTATAATTCAACATATGGGACAGTTTAGTTCAATAAATTGGAAGGAAAAGGGAAATAAAACATTTCAGGTTCTCATTGAATTTCAAATTGTTTTAGAACCTGGTACCCTTCACTATGGGTCTTGCGATGTCAGGGATGTTCTATCAGGTATATGATGGTGTGGATGCAGAGAAGCTGAATATGACAATTGAGACGGTGGATCAAAGTACTGGAGAAGTTTTTGGAACGATTGATTATCCTGAGGCATTTGAGGATATGGCGTGATGATTAGGGGTGGGGGCTTAGTGCTTCTGACTCTTTTCTTTGCCTTTTATAGACTGCCGACTTTTAAAAGATTTCATAATGTTCAATCGATAATTAAATACTAATATGGTAGAATAATAGGAGCAACGGCATATAGCGGATGGACGGTTGGCACTCCCTGGAAAGGGGGTGTTTATATGGTGACATACGAAGCAATTAACATGATGTTCCAATTTGGAATATTTCTCGCAACAGCGGTAGCAACAGTTGTAGCGATGATTGCTCTATACACCAATAGAAAAAAGTAACCACCCACCGCTAACGACCAAGAAAGCAGGGTGATTACTCTTTGTAACACTTTATTTCGATACTGGTCAACCGCTCATCTTGCGGTATGTCCGTTGCACTGACCAGATGTTCCAGCATCTGGTCTCTTCTTATTATATGCTTAGTTTATCACAAGCGAACGAATATTTCATGTAATTACTTATACCAATTAATAAGATCGTTTTGTGATGCTGAAATTCAGCTGAAGATTAATCAATTATGAGAGAACTCTCTTCCTCCTCCCTCTTCAGATACTCTTCCCGCAATTCGGAAAGCGTCTTCCCAGTCTCTTTATGCACAGCAATCATATAAGTTTGTACAATGGACCAATCAATTTCCATAACCTTTCCCAATCGGCAAAGATGGCTTTTTATCATGAGTATCGTCAATTTCGTCTAGTTGTGCAAAAGGTGACGAATAAAATTCTAACGTCATTGATACTTTCCCTTCAAAGGCACAAACCGCACTCCATCCAACACGGTCGTATTAATTTCTCCATCCTCGTTTTTCTCCAACAGCAAGAGTTCCTGTAGAAGGGGTGTCCCAACAGGGATAATCATTTTCCCTCCAAATGTTAACTGGTCCACAAGCTCGTTAGGCAATTGGGCAGCAGCAGCTGTTACCATAATACGGTCGTATGGAGCGTATTCCTCCCAACCGGTGCTGCCGTCATCCAACTTGAAGTGGATGTTAGCGAAACCGGCTTTTTCCAATCGTTCTTTTGCCCGTTCATGCAGGGCGGCAATTCGTTCAATTGTATAGACAGCGCTCGAAAAGGCGGCGAGTAGGGCGGTTTGGAAGCCAGAGCCCGTTCCAATTTCGAGCACTTTTAAATTAGGTTGCAAATCGATTGCCAATGTCATTTCGAGGACGAGGGAAGGCTGGGAAATGGTTTGTTCATACCCAATTGGAATGGCTTCGTCCATATAGGCGAATTCTTTAAGCTCATCCATGAAGAAGCTGCGGTCTAGTTTTTGAAAATACATAATGATGTCTTCTCTTTGATTGGCCATTGGTTATGCACCTTCTTATCGTAGTAGCATCTGCTGCACAGTAATCATTACCTATATAGGGGATTCTAAACTGCATTTGTAAACTTGGTCGTATAAATTCCATTCTTTAGCAAAGGTAAGGTAAAATACAGCATAGGAGGGATTAAGATGAAGTATATTAAATTAACGAATGCAGTTGAAATTCCAATCGTCGGTAGTGGTACAAATACGTATGGTAAAGAGGGAAACCAATATTCAGGTGCCTTAAGAGGAGATACTCAAGAAATCGACTGGGCAATTGAAAATGGCTACCGTCATTTTGACTCTGCTCAATTATATGTAAATGAAGAAGTTGTTGGAAATGGGTTAAAAAAATCCTATCTACCACGTGAAGATTTCTTTATCACTACGAAGTTAAATACATTTCAAGGTTTCGGTGGTGCAGACTGGGCACATGCTGAAATTGAAAAAAGCTTAGAGAAATTACAAACTGACTATATCGATTTATTCCTTATCCATAAACCATGGGATAATCATGCTGAAATTTTGGAGGCTTGGAGTATCCTCGAAGACTACCATAACCGCGGTGTGTTTAAGTCAATTGGTGTTTCCAACTTTGAAAAAGAACATCTTGATATAATTCTTGAAAATGGCAACATTAAACCGGCTGTTAACCAAATTAAATCCCAAGTCGGAAATTGGAATGAAGAATTAATTGCTTATAATAAAAGTAATGATATTGCAACTGTCGCATGGTCTCCACTACGCGGTATCGATGAAACGGTTAGGCAGGTTTTAGAAGAAATCGGTAACCAATACGGAAAGACATACGCACAAGTTGTTTTACGTTACCAAATTGAACGTGATGTGATCGTCATTCCTAAGTCTCATAATAAAGATCGCCAAGCACAAAGCCTAAATATTTTTGACTTCGAACTAACAGCAATCGATCGTGAGCGTATCGCTGCCCTATAAGTGACAAATTGCTTCAGCCTTGATAGACACGATGAAAAAGCATATGCCCATAGCCGGGCATATGCTTTCAATCTTATATTGGGGCACTGCAGCATCCTCGAATTCAAACTTATTCCATGTCAATTTCTTCAGAATCGATCCTCGTTATAGTAAAACCTGTAAATCCGTAAATGAGTGTGAATACTGGAGTAATGAATGCCAAGAAACAGAAGGGAATGAAAGCTGCCGGACTTACTCCGAGTGTTGCAGCTGCAAATATAGAATTAATGCTCCAAGGAAATAATGCCGCACTTTGCGTTGCGGTATCTTCAATCGTTCGCGAGAGGTTTTGGGTCTTACGCCAAACTGCTTATACAGAGGTTTCATTAAAGTACCGGTGATTGCGGCTGCAAAGCTAATAACACCGCTCGCACCGACAGTGATATAACTTACGATTACTGTGGTGGCGATTAATCCGCCGACAGATTTAATGCGACTTGCAAACGCATCAAGTATTGTATTCAGTGCGCCCGAGCCCTGAAGAAGCCCCCCTAAGCCCAGTGCAAGGAGAAATAATGCTACGATTCCTAACATGCTGGAGACGCCGCCCCTTTGCAGCAAAGAATCCATCGCAGCAATTCCCGACTCAAAACGATATCCAGTATAAAGTGTATTTAAAGCGGTGGAGATTGTATTCCCTTGATAGACAATAGCAATAAATCCGCCTGTAAGTGCTGCAACAAAAATTGAAGTTACGGCAGGCTTTTTTAGAACAAGCAGAACGATTAAAACAAGGATAGGAATTAAAGGAACAAAACCTAAGTTAAACCCTTCACTCAGGTAACCTAAGATGGCGTCAATGTCGGAACTGTTCGCGGAACCGTCACGGGTGAAGTCAATCACCCCAAAAATAATCGCTGTCAGAATATAGGCAGGTACCGTGGTCCACAGCATGTGTTTAATATGTTTAAATAAATCGCTACCGGACATTGCGGCCACAATATTCGTAGAGTCTGACAGGGGTGACATTTTATCCCCGAAATAAGCACCGCTTATGATTGCACCCGCTGTCATTCCCGGGGAACGCCTAATACATGGCCCATCCCTATTAAAGCAAGCCCTGCAGTGCCCATTGTGCCGAAGGAAGTTCCTGTACCCAATGAGACAATTGAACAAAAGAGGAGGGAAGTGAGCAAGAAAAATTCAGGCGAGACCAACTTTAAACCGTAGAAAATCATTGTCGGGACTGTACCCGCTAAAATCCATGCGCCAATTAGAGCCCCGACAGCCATGATGATCAGAATAGGATTCATTACCTTTCCCATCATTGAAAACATGAATTCTTCAACTTGCTTATAGTTGTATCCCAAGCGCATAACGAACGGGATGATCGAAAGCATCGTAATAAACATCATGATCTGGATAGATGCTTTAAAGGCAATCATCCCGACGCTGATCATTAAAACTGCAAGAAGAACAAGCATGATTGAATAGCCAAGAGATGGTTTCACTGTCTTCCTCAATATTTTCACTCCTTTTCGATTTGGTAGTCTTGTAACAACTCGGAAATCCTTGGACAGAAAACATCGGGCTGGGGGACCTGGTCCTCTGCGCTATTAAAATATATTTCTGAAATCCCTTAAATATAACCGATGGAAACGACAGCTATGCACCTACGATTTATTTTGATATCACGTTAGCTACTTTCTTTCAGTTGATCAGCGTTGATCAACGATTTCTGCTGTCATATTTTATTGTGTATAAAGTTCTTCTGAAATCCATACAACGTACACACGATGTACACAGGCGTACTTTATACTAAATTTAGAAGCGTAGTTAGTCGAGATATGGACTCAGTCTATTTAAGTCTCTAACTTGAAATTAGATAGACGAGGAGGAAGGAACAAAAATCATAGTAGCTCCAATTAGTGATTTGTATTTTACTCAGTTAAAACAATTTTAGTAGGAGATAATAATGAATAAGATAAAAAATAAGAAGAGTACCTTATTGTCAATAATAGGAATGGTTTTTATTGGTATAATCGGCTTAACTGGATGCAGTTTTGCGACAAACGACGAAGCAAAAAATGATACTGAACCTAAAGAGGTAGTTAATCCTAATGTTGTCACTGAGCCTGATCAAGGTGCTTCAGAGCCATACTTTGGTGAATGGATTATTAATCAGGTGCAAGCTTATGGAATAGGCACATATAGTCGTGAAGATGCAGAGAGTTTAATAGGGAAAACTTTAATCTTTACAGCTATTAAAGCAAGTTATTTTGGAGATCAACCCTCAGCCATAGAAAAGGTGGCTATCAATCCTATTTACACCGAAACGATTATTTCAGAAAGTGATTTCGTAGAACAAAATCGTATCCCTTTTGATCTTTTAGGAATTAAAGCACCTATTACAGAAATTAATGTTTCAGATTCAAATGGCCATGTTGCTACATTCTTCATAAAAGATGATAATACATTAATTATAACCGGTGGTGGCACCTATTTTGAGCTTATTAGGAAAGGCACAAAAAATCAGTAGATAATGTGATAGATGTGGAGCGTGCGGCCATGAAACGAAGGATATTGTTAGTCGAAGATGACATGCTTATGCGTGAGTTTATAACGGATTATTTTAAAAAGGAACAATGGGAAGTGTACGAAGCGGAGAACGGAAAACTCGCGCTTGAGATTTTCGAACAAAATTCGATAGACCTAATTGTTCTAGACATCATGATGCCAGAAATGGATGGGTGGTCGGTATGCAGGCGCATTCGAGAGAAATCCAGCATACCTATTATTATCATCACGGCAAGAGTGGAAGACGATGATCATTTGATGGGGTTCGAGCTTGGTGCCGATGAATATGTGACGAAGCCCTTTAGTCCGAGGGTATTAGTAGCTCGTGCTACCGCATTGATGAAAAGAACGGAAGGAACAACCGGGCGTGAAGGAGAGCTGTTTACATGTGGGAATCTAACGGTGAACAAATTGGCTCATACAGTTTCCGTGTCGGGAAATACGATTTCTCTGTCGCCGAAGGAATACGATTTGCTCCTCTTTCTCATCAAGCACAACGGTAAGGTTTTGCCCCGTGAATATATTTTAGACTCGGTATGGGGGTACGATTATTTTGGAGACTTGCGGACAGTAGACACCCACATCAAAAAGTTAAGAGCCAAACTTGGGGACGAAGGCCGATATATACGCACTGTCATTCGCGCGGGCTATAAGTTCGAGATAGAAGGATGAGAAGGCATGGCGTTGTCCTTAAACTTTTCGTTGTAACGTCTATTCTGATTATGATTGTTTTTTCCTTTGTAATGTTTGCAGAAGGCTTGTTTTTCGAGCGGTTTTACCGAATGTCCAAGATCCATACAATTGAAGAGAACATGAACCACTTTGCAGAGCAATACAAACAGGTTGATTCCAATAAAAATCAGATTTCAAGCTTGCTCGGTACATTTATGAATGAAAATGATGCAAGTACTTCAATCTTAAATAATCAGTTTGAACAGATAAACATAGATCCTTATTTTTTAGAGTTGCAAACAGACAGTCAGGCCGTTACAATTCTGATCCCTGCGATGACGTTAGATGCTATTCCGAATGGGATTCAAATCGGTGAAACACTTGTGGTCGATGGGATCTTCATGGATGAAAATGATTCCATCATGCAACTTATTGCCATACAGCAGGAAACCGAAGACCTTGGTCAAGGGTTGACCCGAGTTGAGGGGAAGATAACGGATCTATTGCTTCCTGAGAAACGCTCGTATAACCCTCTCCATCAGGATGCACTTATCTATGAAGCGCTCCGGGACTTGATTCCGAATTTGGAACAATATGAGTCTCGTTTGCAGAACGGTTCGCCTGTTCAGGTGGAATGGATAGATAATTGGAGCGGTGTACAATACGCTGTTCTCATTCAATCACTAAAAGGAAATAAAAATGATGATCGTTATTTATTTGTCATGACTTCCCTGCAGCCAGTCGGAGAAGCAGTCGAGATACTCATGCAGTATTTTGTTTATTTGACGCCAATCATTCTCGTGCTCATCATTATTCTGTCTTTCATTTATTCCAGAATTGTATCACGTCCGTTAGTAACGCTAAACCGCGCCGCAGCACGTCTTGCCAAGTTAGACTTTGCCGTGGAGCCCGAGATCCATTCGAAAGATGAATTCGGTGAGCTATCGCGTAATCTAATTGCGTTGTCTCAGAACTTAAAAATGACCTTGAAAGAGCTTACCGATAGTAATGGTAAACTACATGCGGAAATAGAAGAAAAACAGCGATCCGAGCAACTTCGTAAAGAGTTGACTGCTAACATCTCCCATGAATTGAAAACCCCTTTAGGCATTGTGAAAGGTTTCGCGGAAGGGTTGCAAGACGGGGTGGCTGACGACAAAAGAGACCGCTACCTGAGCCACATTGTGAATGAAACCGATCGGATGAATGCGTTAATCATGGATATGCTGGAGCTTTCCAAATTCGAGGCCAAGGTCATTCAATTAAAATTAAGAAGCGTATCCATAACAAACCTTATTCAACATGTAGTTGATTCGTTATCTCATCAGTTGGAGAGCAAGAACCTTAAATACAAGCTTTACAAAGAAGAAGAACTTTTCGTAAACGTAGATGCAAGAAGGATTGAACAGGTTGTTCTGAACTTATTGAGTAATGCCATTCGACATGCAGAGGAGAACAGTGTCGTGACCATTCGTATCGAGAGGACATCTACTAAAGAGGTAGTCATAATAATCGAGAACACTGGACCAGCCATTACAGAGAACGATTTGAGCCGGTTATGGGACCATTTCTACCGGGTTGAAGATTCCCGGGTCGTAGATCTGGAGGAACCGGTTTAGGACTCGCGATCGTCAAACATATCCTTGAACTTCATGATAGCGAGTTTGGTGTGGAGAATACCTATCAAGGCGTTGCATTTTCTTTTACCTTAAATGAAAGCGGAGGAGAACAACATGAATAACAAGAAGATTATCTATATCATTTCAGTTCTATGCGCGCTGCTAATGATAAGCGGTTGTGCAGGAAAATCACAAACTGGCGCAACAGATACAGTTAACGCACAGCCAGTTGAAAGTACTCAAGACGACAGCACCACATTGGATGATGATTCAGCAAGTACCGACGACGATGAAATATTAATTATTATCGATCAGACCCCAAAACCGATGGAGGGATATAGTTTTGATTTCGTAGTGAAACAGGTCCCAGAAGGGTTCGCTCTAGCCGAAATGCAGTGGATTACCCCGCATACTATTATTGCAGATTCGGTTCAAGATGCCATTGAAAACGGAGCTAATGGGGAATTTGGATTTTACATTAGTGGGAACGGACAATATTCCGGCTTCATCTATCCGGATTATATGGAGGGCCAGGAAGGCCAGGTTGTATTTCTATTTAAAGATGATCAAGGCAATGAGTTAACTTGGAAAAAGGAATTAACTTTGTAATGAAGGCTATTTTTGATTGAGTAAAGACAAGGGGATGATCCACATAAAAAAGTTGAAAATTTTAGTATTAGCTGCGCTCGTCTTATCGACTCTTACTGCTTGCAGCATGCGGCAGGAAGAAAATAGTCCAGTGAACGTAGTGCCGAGTGAAAGCATTACTGTTAATGGAAACAAATCCACTGATACCGACCTACCCTCAATTTCCATTGAAAAAATCGATAAATATGAGGGAATGGAAATTACTGATTGGTTAAATGAAGAGACTGTTGTCCTTTCAAAGGAAAACGAAGAGCTTCAAAAAATGAGCCTCTTAGAGAATTCCGAATCCTACCCTAAAAGCATATACCTCTATAATCTGCATACGAAAGAATACAAAACAGTAAAAGCCCAAAAGAATATGTTTCTCGGCGGGGCGACTTTGTCTCCCGACAAAAAACACCTATTATACTATGAATACTCTATTGGAGATATCGCCTATTATCTGATGAGCATGAACGCCGTGGAACAATCTACCGTGCCGGAGGACAATCTTGGAATCGCTTATACGGCCGAGTGGACTGACGATCAAAATGTAATCGGTGCTTCCTTTTACGGTGGTGCATATTTGGCTGATACGAGTAGGAATCTTACTCAGATTGCCGAGCTGCAGGAGGAGCAATTGTTCACGGTGAAAAAAACACAGGATAAAATCTATTATATAACGACTGATGGCCCCACCTTCCAGTTATATATGCTTGATCTCGTGACCAAAGTAAAAAAGAATCTGAAGGTGGAAAATGCGGAGGGAATCACGCTCTCGCCCGATGGGAAGCAAATGTTGATTACCCAAGGAACGGAATCCACAAGAAGGCTTTTTCTTGCTGATGCCGAGGCAAACGTTTTAAGAACAATCGCCGAGGGTTCTGAAGTGACCGATGCTTCCTGGTCTCCTAACCAGCAGATGATCGCATACCAACTCAAATCTAACATCAACGGCGTAGACACTAACGGACTCTATTTGTACGATGTAGTAACTGATAAATCCGTACAAGTTGCAGCGAATGTCGGAAATGCTAACATCCGATGGAGCCCTTCTGGTAATAAAATTGCCGTTACAGAATTAGATGAAAGAAACTATAACAGCAGTATTATATATTTGAAATAGGGTAAATGATCGAGTGTTTGTTAGGGTTTAATAATGAAAAAACAGTGAGTAAATTGAAGTGAATCCTGTCGTTCCACAATAAAAAAATCCATCCTTGAGTGGCCGCTCATATCGGATGGATTAGTTTATCCCACTAGCTGATCCCGTTGAATGGAACCTGCTATTGGATTTTAGAGACCGTCTATTGTATCCGCAATAGGTGGTCCTTTTTAGTTTATTCATTGTCAGCAATTATATGCAGATACCCCTCTCATGGGGCAGTTTTTTTGATATTACAACCAAATTACCTACCGTCCACTACTTCACCTTTAATGAAACAAGCGCATTGTGTATGGCTTCGAGTTTCGTTTCAAGCCGGTGCAAGAGATAAAAGGATACAAAAATCGGAAATCCGATTTGTTGTATGAAAGTTAACCATTGTTCCATTTTGAATCCGCCTCCTTCATTTTTAATGTAATGAAAAGGCTCCCCAGGGGGCCGGGAGCCACTTTTCATTACGCTTTTACAAGTTCTTCTACAGTACGTCCAATAATGCGAGCGCCTCTTACGGTTGCAAGAAAAGAGCCATCCACTTCAAACACTTGCGAAGCGATAATCTCCTGCATAGCTGCTTCTACTTCAGCTGGTGTTAATCCAGCTTTTGGCTCGTCCACTGTTAGGGATGTCTGTTTTCCCGCAGCAGTCGTGAAGTTCAATTGTAATGATTTCGCCATTCCTCATCACCCCTTTCTACTTAGTCATAATGTCTGCTGTTTCTTGCCTTTCCACTTAGTTCATAATGTCTGCTATTTCTTGTCTTTCTGCTCCGATTAATGGATATTCGGAGAGCTGTGCCAATTGTGTAAGGGCAATGTATAGGTTGTCAGCCGTCGCCCCTTCTGCGATGTTACGGTAGGATTTCGATTTTCGGATCAATTTCCCATCCTCTGTCATACCAGCATCGAAATACACCTTTCCAACTGCATGTCTAAATTCGATTGTCGCCATCTGCTTTCCCCTCCTTTCACATACTATATAGACTTGAAATGAGGGAAAGGATACTTTCTTCGTGTATTTTTTTGAAAAAAGTTTTGAAAAAGTTTTTAAAAGGGTTTTTATGTCCAGTGCCTATTACCTTATCTGAAATGAATTGCATAGAATGTTCTTATTAATCTTGCTATGGTAGAATGATTGTGTGCAACCGAATATTGATAGGGTGGTTGGTTGTCTCTTCTTTCCTTTTAGGCTGTTATTATTAGATGTTGACATGGAGTAAACTCCATCTTTTAAAGTATGAGTAACAATAAAAGATGGGGAGTGTTAGTAGTGGAGATTTTCACGTATGGATTAATAGGGTTTTACGCTGTATTAACAGGGGTAGCGGGTATACATCAACTGAAAGAAAATGGTTTTCAAGTACAATCAATCTTATTTATAGTCGTATCAAGCGGAATTCTTGGAATGTTATTTATTCCAAACAAAGACTGGATGCTAGTATTGTTACTTCTGGCATTTGTCCTGTTGCAAATATTGGCGGTTGTTCAAGGGGTACTATCAAATGGACGGCTTACGTACACTCATCATATCGTACGATTCCTTTTCCATTGTATACTTGTTTTACTGGTCTATAAATTTATAAAATAATGGGTGATTAACCATGAAAATCGGCGAATTTGCAGCATGCACTGGCCTTAGTAAAGATACCATTCGTTATTACGAAAAAATAGATTTATTACATCCAAAAATAATAAATAAACACCGAGTGTATAGCGAGCAAGACATCGAAATAATTGCTACAATCCGTAAACTAAAACTAACCGGGTTTTCACTTCAAGAAATTAAATTGCTTTTTGACTTGTCGCAAAATACCGATCGAAATAAAGAACTGACCAAAGAAGAAATCCAAAAGCTTCAGAAAGTAAAAATAGTATTTGAGAATAAATACAAACAGATAGTTGAAAAAGAAGAACAGATTAAACAAATAAAACAAGTTCTGCTAAGTGCGGATTATAAAATGAAGCAGCTATTAGAAAAAAATAAAGTTGTAGGGAACCTATTATTACCATAAAAATGCCTGGTACAAACGCAATTAAATTGCATTAGTATCAGGCACTTTACATTAGTTCCGATATTTTATAGCCAGTCCTTTTAAGAAGTTCCTCGCGTATCGATCCAGGCACGGTTTATAATTCTTATGCCCTTCTTTTCTCAATACGGCGCTTAGTTCGCCTTTGGATATTGTGATCCCTGCATCTTCTAAAATCTCAAGCATATCCTCACTTGTTAACGCGAGTGCTATTTTCACTTTCTTTAGTAGGAAGTTATTAACATTTTCATTCGTCATGATAGATGCTGATGGAGCTTGGGGTTGTCCCGGTTTTGGCTCTTGTTTGCCTCTTTTATAGATAATAAGGCCATTTAAAAAAGAATCCAACATTTGATTCGTACACTTCATTTGCAATTCATTTTCAGCTTCATCTTCATTTGATTTTGTAAGCAGCATAAGTACATCTTCTTTTGACACTTCAATGCCACCAAGTTTAAAAATATCTACCATCTCGGTATTACTAAAATCCAAAGCATATCGTAATCGAATTAATATATCATTATTATTCATTTGTAGTCCTCCTGTATAATGCTGTTAGTACAAAAAAAATTCATCCTTATTATTGCCCTTTTGTGTGTTACTATTAAGTTCGGCTGCCTGACACCTTATTGAAGGGTACCGCTTTTATATCGATTCAGACATTCTTTGCAAATGCATTTCACACGGATATCATTTTCAGGAATCAGTTCGAAAATTCCATTTGGAAAGGTTTCTTGGCTACACCAACAAATGCCGAGCGATTTATCTTTTCCGTTACAACAGTTGTTAGTTTTTCCGCATAGCGGACATTCCTCGTTACTTGGGGATGCATCGTTTTGCACCTTCTTTCTACTATCTCTATTATAACTAATTCAATACCAAAAGAGGAAAAGGTATTTGTAATATACTTCTGTACTTTTATGATTTGCAGAAGAAGGATGAACTGATATAATGAATAAATGATTTATTGGAGGCTAATTATGAATTATAGAATCAGCAACAAGCAAGTATTTGAACTAGGACAAGTGCGTTCGGTTTCAGATGTACCGTTTACTGAGGAAGAACGTCAAAACGGCATGTTAATAGCGATTTCTAAGGTGGATAATACCCTCGCGTTGTATTTGGTTGAGATAGATGGCCATAAGAAATTTGAGGTTCGTTGGGATGATTCGCACGAGATTTTCACCGGTTGGTATTCCGCTTGGGAAAATTTCACTTGGTGTCTAAATATCGCAGGCAACTAAGTCCTTGATTGAAAATTTTAGGATATAAAGTACTTCAACACTACCCCTTCGACCGAAAAGTCGAAGGGGTGGTGTTTTTTTTTATGGAAAAACGGGTTGCTTAGAGCAATAGTAGGTTGGTTAGTCGCAAGAACTCTTTGTGTGAAATGTTCATATTTATCTCACTATGATAAAATGGTTGTGATAAAGGCTCGAAAAGTGTTCATTAACTAAAGTGAGGTAGAGCTATTATGAAAGAAACTGAAGCACCAACCTTATCCCATAAACAAGTAGCCGCAACTTGTTTTAATCAAGTGTGGGATCTTCTTGAGAAGGAAGTACGGACACCTGAGGAAAAAGAGCAGATGATTCACCTTTGTCATAGTTCTTTCTGGCATTGGACACAAGCAGAAGAATGTACTGAGACGAATCTCTCTATCGGATATTGGCAACTTTCACGTGTATATGCAGTGGTAGGGCAAGGAGAAAATGCGTTGAATTATGCGAAACGCTGTATAGCTGTGAGTGAAGAGGCGAGTCTTGCTCCTTTTTATATTGGATACGGATATGAGGCTGCGGCAAGAGCTTGCAACGTCTTAGGGCGAAATGAGGAGAGCCAGAGTTATAAAGATTTAGCCTATGAATGTGCAGAGAAAATGATTGATGAAGACAGTAAAAAGCTGTTAGTGAGTGATTTGGAAAGTTTGAAGTGAAATTGCTGCCTAGGATAAAACCCGTTCTCAAGGGTTGTCATAAACATGTCAAAATATAAGGGGTATTGGCGGAGGAAATGCTCCTTAACTGTCGAAGTAGTAAAGTATGAATGGAGTGAAATCTATGACACTAACTTATAAACAAATAATCGTCGCAGTCGATGGATCAAAAGAGTCGGAATGGGCTTTCAAAAAGGCAATGGCCATTGCAGAACGAAATGATGCCACGTTGAATGTAGTCAATATCGTCGATACACGATCACATTCTTCTGTTGAGACGTATGACCGTGCTGCAGCTGAAAGCGCTCATAAATATGCGGGAGAAATGCTGAATAACTACAAAGCGGAAGCAGTACAAGCTGGTGTGCAAAGCGTCAATGTAATTGTCGAGTACGGCTCACCAAAAGCAATGATTGCAAAAGACCTCCCGAACAAGCTGAATGCAGATCTAATCATCTGTGGTGCGACGGGACTAAATGCAGTTGAACGTTTTGTAATGGGCAGTGTCTCTGAAAACATTGTACGCACTGCAAAATGTGATGTACTCGTCATTCGTAAACCCGAACAATAAGGGAAAATAATTAAGAAATAAGCCATCTAATCGATTTTGAAGAATTCGTCGTAGATGGCTTTTTATCTTGTGTACCAAGAGGAGGACTTTTCATGGCGCTGTCGGAGAAACTGCTGTCATCCATCTCTGAATTTATCGATGATAACTATGTCGACGAATTGGTGTTTCATCAACTTGAAATTGAATCTGAACTGTTTCAAATGGAGTCAACTGTTCGAGAGGAAAGCCGAAGCTTGGAAGATGTTGTGAGACAAGTGGATGAAACGTTTTCCCAAAGGTTACTCCGTTGGATTGATGAAAAAGGGATGACAGATGCGCAAATCTATAAACAGGCGAATGTGGATCGGAGACTTTTTTCGAAAATCCGTAATGATATCCACTATCGACCGAGTAAAGTGACTGCAATTGCGTTTGCGATCGCCTTGCAATTGAATTTAGATGAAGCGAAGGATTTATTGTTAGCGGCGGGATTCGCTCTTTCGCCAAGTAGCAAGTTCGACCTGATCATCGAGTATTTCATCAGAGAAGAGAATTATAATCTTTTTGAGATCAATGAAGCGTTGTTCGCTTTTGAGCAAAACCTGATAGGCGTATAAAAGTGTCGCTTTGCAGGCGACCTGATGCCCTTTTTTGAATGTTATTCTTCCCCTATAAACAATTTTGGGAGGAAAACGATATGAAAAAAGGGTTAACTGAACTAATTTTTATTTTAGATAGAAGCGGCTCAATGAGTGGTCTGGAGGCCGATACAATCGGTGGTTATAATGCCATGCTGCAAAAACAGAAAAAGGGACAGGGGGAAGCTGTGATTACGACTGTCCTTTTTGATGACAGCTATGAAATACTACATGATCGCGTTAACCTTCGTACGGTTGAACCGATGACGGATGATGAGTATTTTGTAAGAGGGACGACTGCGCTTTTGGATGCAGTCGGAAAAACGATCTTACAAATAAGCAATGCACAGAAACTTGCCGCAGAAGAAGAACGTGCGGAAAATATACTGTTCGTCATTACGACGGATGGCATGGAAAATGCCAGTCGGGAATTCAACTATGAAAAAGTACGTAACATGATTGAGCATCAAAAGAATAAATTCGGATGGGAGTTTTTATTTTTAGGTGCTAACATTGACGCGATTGCAACTGCAAATCTCTTCGGAATTGAAGAGGATAGGGCTACGAATTATTATGCAGACAGTGATGGAACACAGTTGAACTATGATGTGATCAGTGAAACAATCAGTTCCTTACGGGAACATAGTAAAATAGAAGAAAATTGGAAAGAACGTATTGAAGCAGATTTTTGTATGCGTGAGTGATCTAAAAATGGTAAAGGGAAGGCGTCGCGCATTATTAACTGCATCGTAAACATAAAAATAGAAGGGGAACTATGTTCGGTATGAGTGCATAGTTCCTCTTTTTTGTGCAATTTAATATTATCGAGCATCAATGTATTGACAGTCGATATATTATAGTATAAATTATGAGTATCGATATATCGTGAGTCGATACATCAAGGGAGGTATCTTCTATAAATCCACTATCAGAATCTACGTATTTAATTTTATTAGCCCTTTATAAAGAACCACTACATGGCTATGGTGTCATTAAAGAAATTGAAGATGCGAGTGAAGGGAACTATATTATTGCACCAGGGACTCTTTATGGAGTATTAAAAAATTTAGAGAAGCAAGGGCTGATCAAAACATTAGCAGTTGAGAAGGAACAACGTAAGAAGAAAACCTATTGTATTACGGAACAAGGAAAAGATGTACTTCATTCGGAATACGAGAGATATATTCGAATGATTGATCTATCAAAAAAAATCATACAGAGGGGGATTGAAAATGGCGAAAAATAATACGGTAAAAAAAGTGACAAAACGGTTTTCTAATTTTTCTAAGGAAGAACTATGGTTGCAAAGTATGTTAAACGAAGGTTGGATACTGAAAAGTTATGATTCAGAGGATATGGATGACTGTCAATATGTTTTCGAACGAATACAATATGAGGAGCATAAAAATATAACTTACAAAATTGATTATCGCGAGTTGAAAAAGGGCGAGTACGAGGAGTACAAAGGCATTTTTACAGATGCCGGTTGGACTTTGCTTTCAAAAAACAGTTGGTATTCTAAGCATATATTTTATACAACCTCTTCAAACCCGCAAAGCGATATTTTTTTCTGACCAGGACTCATATAGAGAACGTGAAAAACGGAGAATGTCGTCCTCGCTTGTTTACATAATCATAAGTAGTTTCATGTTCGCTGTGTTAATTGTTCTATATACTATTTACGAAAGATCTGCTTTTCTTGGAGTAGGGATAATGACATTGTTTTTCGCTATAAATTGTACGATAGATTACTTCCGACATAAAAAAGTCTATAATTCTTTATTGGTAAAAGAAGTTGAAATATAAGAGAGAAGGACATAACATATTAGTTATTTAAATATGTTATGTCTTTTATATATTCTCTTCATTAGTTTTTCTATCAGTTTTGTGTATTGAAAAGAAAAGCTTCCGGATTTTTGAGTACGCTACAAAAGTTGAGGCAGTAAAAGCACTTTGCAACTTCCACAATGCAGTCCTTTCCTACACACGCTAATCATGGACGGATGTACCTTCAGTCGAAAAGTCGACTGAGGGTTTTTTGATGTATTGTGATGCCGGCATTGTGAAAGAATTATTAAGATTTAGAAGGTCTTAACAATTAGCGGTGTGACACATGATATTCTGTAATAGATTCGGATTGAAACCGTGCCCGGAGAAAGCATTTCGTCTAAAGTGAAAATCGAATTATGAATTACATTCATCTCTTATTTAATTTGGCTCTGTTAAACTATGTGCTTTAACAGAGTCTTTAATTTGATGTGTTTTTGAAGGGAAGTGCATTTATCTTGTACTGATAGATAATTTCATTCTTACGATGTACCAAATCTCAGACTTGAGCCATATAAGAAATCTTTGTTGTAGTGATAAGTTTATATTAGTTTACGGGTAAAAACTTAAGATACAGAGGTGACATATGTATAGCAGAATAATTCGTAATGACATTTTAAAGAGCAAAGCCATTACATTGACAACAACGATATTTGTTGCTGTTGCGGCAATGCTTGTATCGTTGGCGGCTATTCTTATCGTTAATCTTTCAGGTGCGCTTGATACACTTATGACCCAATCGAAAACTCCGCATTTTATGCAGATGCATTTGGGTGAAATTGATACTGATCGACTTGCATCTTTTGCAGAGCAAAATAGCAACGTCGAAGAATATCAGGTAGTTGAGTTTCTAGGCATAGAAGGCGCTGAGTTTATTTTCGGCGATAATTCACTTGCGAATAGTGTTCAGGATAACGGCCTTAGCGTACAAAACGAGAAATTCGATTATCTCCTTGATCTTAATGGCAACATCATCAATAACGTATCCGGCGGCGAACTTTATGTTCCTGTAGCGTATTTGAAGGACAACACGACAAAGATCGGTGATAAGGCAATAATAAGCGGGAAGGAATTTACTGTCGCGGGATTTCTCCGTGATTCGACTATGAATTCCTCACTCTCCGCGTCAAAGCGATTTCTTGTAAGCGACGATGATTTCATAGAAATAGCGGAATTTGGAAGTATCGAATATCTAATAGAGTTTAGATTAAAGAACTTTTCGGTGATTGGCGAATTTGAAGCAGCTTATGCTTCCGCAGGACTTGAAGCAAACGGACCAACAGTTACATATACGCTTTTTAAAATGATGAACGCCATCTCAGATGGGATGATGGTAGCAGTGATCCTACTGATTAGCGCACTTGTCGTTACCATCGCATTTATGAGCATACGTTTTACGCTCCTTGCGAAAATTGAAGACGACTACCGTGAAATTGGTGTTATGAAAGCAATAGGGCTTCGCCTATCAGACATAAAGAAGATTTATCTTGCAAAATATGCAGTTATTGCGGCTGTGGGTAGTATTATCGGGTTTATTCTTTCACTTATGTTCCAAAGCGTGCTTCTTGAAAATATACGCCTATATATGGGGAAAGCGAAAACTCTTCTTATGCTATGGCTTTAGGAATTATCGGTATACTACTCGTTTTCCTTTCAATTACTGGCTATGTCAATGGTGTGCTGAAACGTTTTCGGAAAATTTCTGCCGCAGAAGCTATACGCTTTGGCACTTCCCAGGACAAGAAAATAGGGGCAAAGCGTTTTACCTTAGTCAAAAACAGATTGTTTAGCACGAATGTTTTTTTAGGTATCAAAGATGTTCTCGCAAGAAAAAAACTATACGCCACAATGCTTGTGGTCCTTGTAATGTCAGCATTTATCATGCTTGTTCCGCAGAACCTGTACAACACGATTTCCTCAAAAAGCTTCATTCAATATATGGGAATCGGAAATTACGATTTGCGTATTCAAACGAATAAACCTGAGGGAACCGATGAAATTGTGAAGACGATAGATGGCGATCGTGCTGTTTCAAAGTATGCAGTTATGACAACTAAGATTTTCAAAGTGAAAATGGGTAACGGAATAGAGGAAAATATAAAAGTTGAACTTGGTGATCATTCAGTATTTCCAATAGAGTATTCTGAGGGCAGTGCTCCTGCTTCAGAAAACGAAATCGCACTTTCTGCTATAAATGCAGATGAAATGAACAAGAAGGTCGGCGATGTCATAACGCTGTTGATTGGTGGGAAGGAGAAGGACCTCACGGTAAGCGGACTATATTCCGATGTTACGAACGGCGGAAAAACCGCAAAGGCTGTATTCTCCGACGATTCGACAAAAGTTATGTGGACCATCGTCTGTGTTGAACTTTCAGATGAATCTCTTGTTGAAAGTAAGGTATTAGAGTACGGGGACAAATTTGATTTCGCAAAGACTTCCAACATTGATGAATTTGTATCTCAGACCTTTGGTTCGACAATAAGTTCCGTTGAAATGGCTTCCTACGCCGCAGTTGCCGTTGCGCTAGTTATTATGGTGCTGGTTACACTGTTGTTCATGAAAATGCTTGTTGCAAGAGATAGAAATTCAATTGCTGTCAAGAAAGCACTCGGTTTTACAAACTTGGATATTAAAAAGCAGTATGTATCTCGTTCGGTTTTCGTGCTATTTATAGGGATAATCTTTGGTACACTTCTCGCAAACACTCTTGGTGAGCTGCTTGCAGGCTTGATGATCTCCTCATTTGGAGCATCGACGTTTAACTTTACGGTCAATCCGCTTACCGCGTATGTGCTTAGTCCATTGTTGATGATCTTCGTGATTCTTATCGCAACAATGATCGGTATATCAAACGCAGGAAAAATAAAGATTTCCGAAAATATTAAAGAGTAGGAGGGGGAGGCATATGAATAAGATTATTTTCGGTGAACATATAGTAAAGTCTTTCGGTGAGGGCGATGAACAGCGTAATGTTCTCGATGGAGTATCTGTTGAAATAAACGAGGGTGAGTTCGTTTCGGTTATGGGACCTTCGGGCTCAGGGAAATCGACGTTGATGTTTGCACTAAGTGGAACGGATTGCGTTACTAGTGGAAAGGTTCTTTTTGAAGGTGAGGATTTATCAGCGGTTTCGGAGAATGAGCTGTCAGATATACGTAGAAATAAAATAGGATTTGTTTTTCAGCAACCGACTATGTTGAAAAATTTAAATATAATCGATAACATCATACTTCCGTCAATGCGTGACAACAGAAAAATGTTGTAAAAATTTCAGAGAAGGCAAGAAATCTTATGAAAAGGGTAGGGATTGCGGAGCTTGAAAATCGTGATATTACACAGGTTTCGGGAGGCCAGCTTCAACGAGCTGGGATATGCCGAGCGATTATGAACAACCCTAAAATCATTTTCGGTGACGAGCCTACTGGTGCGCTTAACTCTAAATCTGCAGAAGAGATTATGGACATTTTTTCTGATATCACCGCAGAAGGTACTGCAGTTATGCTTGTAACTCACGACGCAAAAGTAGCTGCAAGAACCGAACGCATTATGTTTATGCGCGACGGCAAGATCGTAAGCGAGCTAAAACTTCCGAAGTTTGATGGGAAAAATATCGAAAACCGTGTCGAAGAAGTTACAGTAAAAATGCGTGAAATTGGAATATGATTTTTAGATGTTGTGATAATTGATTAGAAGTACCAGGTTCTTATTGAATTTTAAATTGTTTTAGAACCTGGCACTATTTCCTTATTATTTATAATTCAGACACAATTTTACCTATATGGTAAAATAAGGGGTAATACTAAGGGGGATGCTTTATGTCATTTATAACAATTGAGAAAGCAACCATTGCGGATGCTGAAAAACTAACAGAAATTATGAAAAAGACTTTTGATGAAGAAGCGAGAAAGTGGCTTCCAAAGAAAGATATTGTAAGTGATTACAATATTCTCCCGCCAGGATATTCTTCTAACGAAATGACAAAGTATATGATTAGAGAATTGGAGTATTTTAAAGTCTTGCATGATAATGAAGTTATCGGCGGAATTATTATAACGATTTCCGGTAAGAGCTTTGGGAGGATAGACCGTATTTTCGTTGACCCTAACTACCAAGGTAAAGGGATTGGTTCTAAAGCGATAAATTTTATAGAGGAAGCATTTCCTTATGTAAGGACTTGGGACCTTGAAACATCAAGTAAACAAATTAACAATCATTATTTTTATGAAAAGATGGGGTATAGAACAACCTTTGAATCTGAAGATGAATATGGTTTTCAAAAGAAAATAGGAACCCCAACAGAAGAAAGCTTAGTTGAAAATAAAAACATTTCAAGTATCCAATACGTGAATTGTGAAATGGCAAATACGGATTATTATGATGTGAATTTAGAAGGAAGTTCTTTCAGTAACAGCAACTTAATGAATAGTCATATTAGCAATTGTAATCTGAGTCACTCAAAGTTCCAAAATATAAATTTAAGAAATTCACTCTATGCCGATTTAAATCTTTCAAACAGTGAAATGATATTTGTCACTTTAGGTGGGGTTCGTTTCAGTGATACAAATCTTGGAGATGAAAATATTCCAATCTCATTTGAAAGATGTGATCTTGAAGGTAGTAAATTTTGTAACAGTAATCTTAGGAACGTGGAAATACAAAAGAGTGATTTGACTGGCATGAAAATAGATAATGTTCCTGTAGAAGATCTTTTTGAAGCTTACTATCAAATGAATAAAAGTAAACAATAACCAAAAGACGAGCAAGGAATTTTGTCAGTTCGATTTCCAAAAATAGTCGTGGCACACGGACATTTTCAAATTGCACGGGTGCCTGGTTTATTCATAGCTTCCTTTCAAAGTCGAAACCCTTCAATAGGCACATCAAACAGCATGAACATATCCTTGAAATACGTCTCTTCAACCAACTTATCAAGCACACCTTTAAAATACCGGGCAAGTTGCGGATTACTTTCTTCTTCGTTGCCATGACTGTAATCATCAAAGCACGGTAGGCGAGGTCTTCAAATACATGGCGATCGTCTTTATAAATCTCAAACTTTAACATTCTTTCAGAAATGGCTTTGTGGATTCCGAATAGTTCACGGGCTTTTTTTGCGTCTCCAATTGTGCCGGAAAGAAGGTTTTTCATCCGACTGAACAGACTTGTGGAGTACTTTGACGATTCTTGTAGAGACGTGTAGTTAAGATCTTTAGATTTTATAGATTTAGAGGAAAGAGCTTCATCCCTGAGAATTTGCTCGTCGTCCTTGTTGTCATGGGCTTTGTCGGTATCTTCCGGATTGGTCAATTTCGCCTGGTCATCGAAAGGTAAAATGATGTAGATGTTGGCGCCGAGACCGCTCATAACTGGGCGTATGTAGTGGACTTTCTCGATAATTCCAAGGCTAATCAGCTTGCGGATTGCGCGTCTAACTGTCACGTTCGATTTCCCGATGATGCTTTCAATTGTTGCATGTTTCAAATGTACTGCCCCGTATTTTACTGAATAGCGGCGAATCGTGTCTAAAACTTGGCGATCCGATTTCGTCATTTCATCCCAATGGCGCATAACATGCTGCTCGGCAGCAGCGTCCATTTCTTCAATCGTTGCGAACCGTGCGTATTCTTTCAAGTAGTGTATCATTATGATCTCCCCCTACACTCTCTATATAGATGTGAAAAGGCGAAAAGGATAATAGGAATGGGGAATAATCTAAAATGATTCTAAATACCTATAACTGGAACTGAATAGGATGCTTTATTAGCATACATCAAGTTTTGGCGTTCGGAGATACTGCAAATAAACTTGTTTTAAAATCCCAACTGTTTTTCCTGCTCAATGAGCGTCGCTTAACTGCACTTACACTTGCAATCGAATCCTTGGAAGACCGTCTTACAAGAGACGGTTCCTAACTCCACAAAAAAACGCCAGAAAAGATGGCGTTTAATATAATCATTATTTACCTTGTTTTGTTTTTCATGTTTTCGGTAACTTTCTTCGCGGCATCAGTAGCTGCATCTACAGTCTTCATTGCAATGTTTTCCGTTGTTTCTAAAGCATTGTGAGCTGTTTCAAATGCAGATCCAGCTGTGTTTTTCACGTCCTCTGCGACACTTTTACCATTCTGATTTTTGTAATTAGCCATTACGTTTCACCTCCTAAACACGAGTAGGATATGTGGAATGACAAGATCTATCGTTCAACGGTTAGGATACCTTTTCCTTATTCGCTGCCATTGCCACCGTTTTCTTGCTCCCCATAAGATACAACACCAAAATAATAATCATTGTAGCTGCAGAATAGCTAAAGGTCATGCCGTACCCAACGCTTTTCGCTAAGAAGCCAAGTCCCACTGATCCAGCATTGAGGAATTGACCACAATGCATAAAAAGAAAAACGCCAGAAAATGGCGTTTAATATACATTATTGATTATCTTGATTGTTTTTTATGTTTCCTGTTAATTTCTTTGCGGCGTTTTTAGCAGCGTCTACAGTATACAATGCAATAATTCCTGTTGTTTCGAATGCAGATCCAGCTGTATTCTTAATGTTTTCCGCGACACTTTTAGTTTGTTCATTTTCCCCATTTTGCTGGTTAGCCATTACATTTCACCTCCTAAACACGAGTAGGATATGTGGAATGACAAGATCTATCCGTTCAACGGTTAGGATACCTTTTCCTTATTCGCTGCCATTGCTACCGTTTTCTTGCTCCCCAGTAGATACAACACCAAAATAATAATCATAGTAACTGCAGAATAACTAAAGGTCATGCCGTACCCGACACTTTTTGCTAAGAATCCAAGTCCCACTGATCCAAGAGCCAAACCAGCGTCAATAAAGATCAGAAGCATTGAATTGGCTGTTGCCTTTTTCTCTTCTGGAACAAGCTGTAACGCCCAAGCTTGGAGTGTTGGATGGATGATGGCAAAAGCGATTCCGAACAATACCCCTGAAATAATAACCATCAACATGTTCTTAGAGAACCCTAAAAGAACCAACCCGCCAGCCCCTGAAATAGCGGCAGGAATAATAAGAATCCGGTGCCCGAATCGATCGAAGATTTTACCTGAGAATGCACGAACGATTACCATAGCAATCCCTTGTGCGATAAAAAACTGAGAAATACGACCACCCACATGAATCTCTTTACCAAACGCCCCGATAAAGTTTACAGTTCCTGCAATGGCTACATAATTCAACGCCACCAAAATACACGGAAGAAGGACACGTTTATCGTACATGTACTTATAGAACGGTTCTTTAGTTGTCGCCTTAGAACTTTCCTTGTCCTGTGTAACCTTATTATTTTTCGTGAAAAAACTGCACAGTAATGAAAAAGACATAAGGCCCAGGGTCAACATCATCATCGACTGGAATGAAAACCTCGCAAGATAAGCAATAGCGATGAGTGGCCCGAGTGTCGTTCCAACGCTTGTAGACATTGCGAAATAAACAATACCTTCACCTAACCGGGATTTTGGAACAATATTACTCGATATCGTAAAAACTAAAATCGTAAGCATACTAAATCCAATCCCTTGTAATGCACGAATGAAAATTAAAAATCCGATGGACTGATTTACAAATGTCAGAGCGATGGTTCCCAAAAAATAAACGATGGAAAGAATAAGGAGCAATTTCATATTCACTTTTTGGATAATGACACTTGCAAAGAAGCGCGTAATGAGGGAGGCCAACATGAGAGTGGTGGTCATAATTCCTGCAATCGCTGGATTATTACTAACCGTTGATACAAAAATTGGGAAACCTGCCGTAATCATATAAAAAGCAGAGAACATGACTAAAGACAATAAAATAATGATTACGTATTGGTTTGTCCATAACTTGGCTTTCTTTAATTTACCCACAATAGATAAGACCGCCTTTCGAGGCTAATTCTAATAAAAATTATTGTTCCCCAATTTTTTATAAAGATAAGGGTTTTTTAAAAAAAAAAATAGGTTGTTGTTTATAGTGGGAAAAAATCACTCGATTATTTTTTTCAATCTGCTTTTGTTGGGTACCAGTCTTTAATAAAATTAATAAACAAATTCACATGGCGAAGGTCTTGGACGTACTTGTTGTAGTATAAAATCGTCTCCCGAAAATAATTTTCGTCACCAAACGCATTAAGCGAAATTTTATATAGATCCTCGCCTTCAATGCTTGTTGCAGGTAGGACGGCAATCCCCATCCCGAACTTGACCATTTCTTTGCATGTTGCGGCCTGGTCGGTTTCGATTGATGGTTTAATCGGTTGGTCAAAATTCGTTCGCCACCATTTATCGATCATTTGGCTTAATGATAAATCCGTTTCATATGTAATCCATTGCAAAGTTGGTATGTCCGCCTTTGTGAATGGAGTTTTAGATACAACATATAACTCCTCTTTATCTAACAAGCATTTCTCTGAGTTGATGAGATAATTTCCTCGAATAATAGCTACATGAATTTCTTCTTGAGTGAGTGCCTCTTTAATATCTCTACTCCAACCCGTTTTCAATTGAATATCGATCGTAGGGTACTTATTGTTAAACGCATTAAGTATTTTCGGCAGTTTATAGAGGGAGAAGAGCCCTGAAGCACCGATCTTAATCGTTCCTCTTATTTCACCAGAAACTTTCGCAAGTTTCTCCATAACTAATTCTTCATTTTGGAGAATTGTTAATGCGTGTTCATGTAAAATCCTGCCTTCTTCTGTAAATTCAATCCCTTTTGAGCCCCGGACGATAAGGGAACTTGATATTTTTTTTCTAATTGCTTAATACGATACGTTAATGCTGGCTGGGAAATATAAAGATTTGCAGCTGTATGTGTAATATTTTGGGTTTTGCGTAAATCGACTAAGAGACGACAATCATTTAGATTCATTGAAATCTTCACCCCGATATTTATTTTGAAATAAAAAAAATTTATAGCTAACCTTGAAATTATTGTATTTTATTTATTTCGAAAAGTAAACTATGCTTGATGTATCAATGAAGTAAAGGGGATCTGTACAATGTCGAGGTATGATGTAATCATTGTTGGTGCTGGAAATGCAGCTTTATGTGCTGCAATTTCTGCAAAGGAACAAGGGAGTCGTGTATTGGTATTAGAAAAAGGTCCAAGTGAGAAACGTGGAGGGAACTCATTCTTCACGGATGGTGCGATTCGTGTAGGCTATGGCAACTTTGATGCGATGAGAAACTTTATTGAGTTAGATGAAGAAACAACCAATAAAATTGATATGCCGGAGTATTCTCCTCAAGACTTTTACGATGATATTATGCGCGTTTCAAAAAATCAAAGTAAACCAGAACTGATTCAACAACTTGTCACGCAATCACTCCCAACGATTGAGTGGATGAAATCCCATGGCGTCGAATTCGAATTGAACTTTGCCAATCAATCTTTTGAAAAAGAAGGTAGAATTCAATTTTGGGAGGCCTTCCGATTAAAACAGTCGATAAAGGGATTGGCTTAATGCGAAGCTTATTCAATCGCTGTGAAGAATTAGGGATTGATGTTTGGTATGAAGCTGCAGCTTCGAAGATCCTTACGGAAAATAACGGGGTAACAGGGATAGAGGTAAAGACAAAAGAGGGTACAAAAACGATTGATTGCCAAAATGTTGTGCTTGCTTGTGGAAGTTTTGAGGCTGACAAGAAGAAACGTGTAGAGGCCTTAGGTGAGGAATGGGGTGCGGCATTAGTCCGTGGAACAGAGTTTAACACGGGTGATGGGATCGATATGGCCGCTCTGGTTGGTGCACAGAAGTTTGGTCAATACGACGGATGTCACGCAATCGGAACAGATGCAAATGCACCACGAGTTGGTGACTTCCAAAAACCTGGGGATATCTTCAAGAAGCACTCCTATCCGTATACCGTAATGGTCAACGTAGATGGGTACCGCTTCGTTGATGAAGGCGCTGATTTCCGTAACTACACGTATGCGAAATACGGGAAAGAAGTGTTGAAACAACCAAAAAATATGGCGTACCAAGTTTTTGACGCAAAAGTTCGACCAATCGTACGTGAAGAATATAATTTAGACGAGGCTACTGTTTTTGAGGCGGCAACGTTGGAAGAACTCGCTTTAAAAATTGATATCCAAAAAGAGCAGTTTTTACAAACCATTGAAGAATACAATGCAGCTGTACAAGACGGGGAGTTTAACCCTTCTGTTAAAGATGGCAAAGGAACAACAGGCATTACACTACCCAAATCGAACTGGGCACAAACAATTAGTGAAGGTCCGTTTTATGCATACCCAATAACATGCGGGATTACGTTTGCGTTTGGTGGTATAGCCACGACTCCGAATGGTGAAGTTTTACACAAAAATGGTGAAAAAATCCAAGGCCTTTTCGCAGCTGGTGAAATGATTGGTGGCATTTTCTATGAAAACTACCCAGGCGGATCTGGGCTAATGTCAGGATCTGTATTTGGTAAATTAGCCGGTAAATCAGCTGCAATCCATGCAACTCATGCCCAAGCGGTAAAATAAGAATAGATGAACGAACAGAACCCGGTTCCGTCCCGTATAACAGCCCTGCAAACTCGTACAAGCCAAGGATAAAAGCTATAATAGGATTAGATGAACAATTCTACTTTTCAGAGAAGGGGGATTACAATGGAATTAGGGTTAACAGGAAAAGTCGCGCTCATTACAGGTTCAAGTAGGGGAATTGGCTTGGAAACAGCTCTTTACTTAGTGAAAGAAGGCGCGGAGGTAACGATTTGTGCAAGAAATGAAAAGAGATTGGAAGAGGCAGCGGCCTATATCCTTGAACAAACAGGTAGAGAAGTATTAATTATAGAAGCAGATGTTACAAAGGAAGCGGATTGTGAAAGAATCGTTTCGGATACAGTTAAAAAATATGGACGTTTAGATATTTTGGTTAATAATGCTGGTACTTCTCAAGCCCATCCCTTTGATGAAGTAGGAACGGAACTTTGGCAGCAAGATCTTGACTTGAAACTGTTCGGGGCCATTCGTTGTTCCCGAAATGCTGTGCCATTTATGCGGAAAGTGGGTGGGGCGCAATCATCAACGTGACAGCTGCTATTGGAAAGACCCCCTGCAGCATCATTGCCCACTTCAGTGAGCAGAGCAGCGGGAATGGCTTTAACAAAGGCAATGAGTAAAGATCTTGGACCAGATAATATTCGGGTGAATACCGTGTGTATTGGTTTAATTCGCAGTGAACAGATTGAGAAAAAATGGAAAAATGAGAACCCTGAACTAACATGGGAAGAGTATTCAAGTAAACAACATCAAATTCCGTTAGGACGCATTGGAAATACGGACGAGGCAGCGAAAGTGATTACCTTCCTTGTATCAGATGCCGCATCTTATGTCACTGGTACTTCTGTGAATATTGACGGTGGTATGGCGGGTGTTTTGTAAGATCATTTATGATGAACACCGCCTTTCCAATTTAAACGAGGAACCAAATCAACCGAGACGTTGATAGGTTCCTCGTTTTTTTATTGTTAGGGCAATCGTTTGAAGGCGGCATCATGATAAACAAAATCGAGAAGTTAGTTCTGTTTTCCTAACAAGCGGTTGGTCGAGTCTTGGATGTGATTGGTAAGGATTTGCTCGGCTTTGTAAACATCTCTTGTGCGTATGGCCTCGATAATTTCCAAGTGTTCGGTCGGAGCATCCTTTTGGTCCAGTTCGCCTTTTATATGATAAAAACGACCTATATGTAGATGGCAATGCATACCCTCGTACGCTTCCAACAGAAAAGAGTTTTCGCCAGCCTTAAGAATCGAACGATGAAATTCCTGATCTAAATGGGTGAAATCAAGTATTTTTTTATTGATCGAACCTGAAACGGAAAACATTTGCTCTGTCAGTTCAGACAATTCTTCAATTACGCCTAAGTTATTCGAACGGATAATATTCCGAATGGCGTGGGTTTCTAATAAAATACGAGCTTCCAACATTTTTGTAATGCTTTCCTCATCTAAAATCCCACTCACACTATACCCCTTATTTGGTTCCAAAATCACTAACTTTTCGGAACTAAGGCGAGATAAAGCCTCTCTTAAAGGGATTGCACTTACGTTGAATTCCCTTGTTAAATGGCTAATATTTATCTTTTGACCAGGTGTTAGGCTCCATTCAAATATCATTTTTTTCAATAAATTGTAGACAAACTCTGTCATTTCTCCTCTTTCTTTCCCGGATATCATTGAAATGCTCCTATCTTAAAAATCCAATTGGATTGTTGTTTTTTAGATGAAAAATAGACTATATCTCTTATTGTAGCAGAATGAACAATTGATCAGGTGTGAATTTTTCTATTAGATACTATAATTCCCAACAAAACTATATACTAAAAATGTATTTTCGTTTTATTTCATATACAATTTATTACCTTTATTAATTTATTTATTCAATCAATTCAATATTGAAAGTCTCGTAAACGTTGATTTAATAAGGTTTTTTAGAATCGTATAAAATCATTATATTTTTTGTTATTTACAAAACAATATACAATGTGCTATATTTTATTCGAAATTGTATATTATTTTGATGAATCTACTGTTTGTCAAAAGGTGATCAGGGATTTATAAAAATAAGAAAAATAGAAAAGTAAACTGGGAGGAAGTTGCGATATGTCTTTTTCATATTATTTGCCAACACGAGTCGAATCCGGTAACGGAGTTTCCGAAAAAACAGGGAAATAGCTAAAACCTTAGGGGTGTCAAGTGTATTAGTCGTAACAGATAAAGGGGTAAGGGATGCCGGCCTTTTAGAGGGGATTATCAAATCGATCTCTGCGGCTGACTTGAATTATGAAATTTACGATGAAGTAGAGCCAAACCCATCCGCTGAAACAATTCACCGGGGGACAGATCTACTGAAAGAACATAAATTTGAAGCTGTACTTGCTGTAGGCGGTGGTAGTAGTATAGACACAGCCAAGGGAATTGCGGCGATGGCAACGAATTCCGGCCATATTTTTGATTATGAAGGTGTTGGAAAGCTTACGAATTCTCCACTTCCAATCATTGCAATCCCGACTACTTCCGGAACAGGCAGTGAAGTGACGAATTCAACAGTTGTCACGAATAAGGAGACACACTTTAAATTAGGCGTACTGAGCCCGTTATTATTCCCAGATTTAGCGATACTTGACCCTGTACTTACGTTGGGACTCCCACAGGGAATTACAGCAGCGACAGGAATGGATGCGTTAACGCATGCGATTGAATCCTATACGTCTAAGACGGCAAATCCGATTAGCCAGGCCTTCGCGATGCAGGCGATTAAAATGATCAGCAAAAACTTAACAAACTGTTACTTTGTCGGAACGGATTTGGAAAGCAGAAAAAATATGCTTGAAGCTTCTCTATTAGCAGGGGCAGCGTTTTCACAATCCCGTTTAGGTAACGTTCATGCCATTTCGCATACTTTTGGAGGCGTTTTCAATATACCCCATGGAATTGCGAATGCAGCACTATTGCCTTTCGTAATGAAATTCAACTTACCAGCGTGTGCCGAGCAATATAAGGAAATCGCGATTGCTTTAGGACGTGATGTAAGCGGTTTATCAGTAATGGAAGCAGCCAACGAAGCGATTGAAACGGTTATCGAGCTAAACCGAAGCATGAATATTCCTCTTAATATTAAAGAGTTGGGTGTTACATTGGATGTATTGCCGAAATTAGTGGAGGATTCCATGAGAAGTGGAAACGTATTTGTAAACCCTCGACTTACAAAGCCTGCTGACATCCAAATGATTATTGAAAAAGCGTATGAGGGAGATTTAACAAGCTTTTAATTCTGCGTCCGGAAATAATTACTTTAATGGGGTGAATTTATGAAAAAGACAAATGCGAGGTGGCTTGTCGTAGCACTTCTTTTTGTAGCTACAACAATCAACTACATGGATAGAGCGATCCTTGGAGTCGCGGGTCCTGCAATGATGGAGGACCTTTCACTAACACCTGTTCAATTTGGATTGTTAGGTTCAGCGTTTTTCTGGTCCTATGCTTTAATGCAAATCCCGGTCGGTATGATTGTCGACAGGTTAGGGGCTCGTTTGACGTATTCAATTGCTATTGTTTGGTGGTCCTTATGTACAATTTTCACAGGATTTGGTCGCTCTCTTGGAGCGTTGATCGGTATTCGTGTTCTGATGGGAATCGGGGAAGCTCCTGCGTTTCCAACTAATACCCGTGTTATATCAGATTGGCTGCCATCACATGAACGGGGCATCGCAAACGGGATTTTTAACTCCGGAACGGCGATTGGGATTGGAATGTCGACACCGTTACTTGCTTGGGTCATTCAAAATTGGGGATGGCAAGCAGCATTTGTGGTAGTTGGAGCAATCGGTTTTATATGGCTTGCATTCTGGTTGATCTATTTCAAAAACCAGCCAAAGGACAGCACCTTGGCAAATGAAGCTGAGGTAGCTTATATCAAGGCTGATGAATCTGAAACAGAAAAAGCACCTGCTCTTAATATATCGCCATTTAAATTATTGAAATTCAAAAATGTATATCCACTGTTATATGGATTATTCGCACATAACTACCTTACGTATTTAATGATGACTTGGTTGCCTATCTATCTCGTAACCGAAAGAGATATGAACCTTATAAATGCCGGGTTTTTCACGATGCTTCCTTGGATCATGTCCTTCTTCGGAAACATCTTAGGCGGCTTTTTATCAGATGGTTTAATCAAACGTGGTTGGAATTCGATTAAAGCAAGAAAGACTATTTTAGGAATCGGTATGCTATTCCCGCTATTGCTTATTCCTACGATCTTTGCAGAAAGCGCAGTAATGGCGATTGTGTATATCTCGATTGCAATTGGCGGTGAGGGAATAGCAGCAGGAATCCTATGGGCAACTGTGTCGGATGTTGCTCCAAAGGGTGCGGAAGGAAAATTGGCTGGACTACAGAACTTCATTGGGAACCTCGCAGGTTGGATCGCTCCAGTCGCAACAGGGGTTTTAGTAGCTAAGCTGAATAACTTTGATATCGCATTGATCATTCCGGTAATCATTTGTCTCGTTGCCTCTGTCGGCTATCTGTTCGTACTTAAGAATGAGAGAATTTCGATTGACGAGGATTTCGGAAAAGGAATTAAAGCTTAAGGAGTTTAATCATCCATAGCTGAAAGGAGATTTTATCATGACGAAGATAAGTAATTTACTTGATTTGAATGAACTAAAAATGTACGTGAACGGCGAATGGAAAGCAGCGGAGAGTGGTGAAACTTTTTCTGTTGTGAATCCTTCGACAGGTAAAGTAGTAGCCGAAGTTCCTAAGGGAGGCCGTCAAGAAACAAAGCAGGCAATTGCAGCGGCTGATGAAGCCCTCAAATCTTGGTCGAAATTGACTGCGGGCGATCGTGCTAAATATCTTACAAAGCTATTCCATCTAATGCACGAATACAAAGATGAATTGGCTGAGATCATGAGTTTAGAGATGGGGAAACCATTTACAGAAGCTCAAGGGGAAGTGAATTTTGCTGCAAGCTACCTGGAGTGGTTTGCGGAAGAAGGACGCCGTGTGTATGGGGAAACAATTCCGGCCTCGGCGGTAAATAAACGGATAATGGTGATCCGCCAACCTATCGGCGTGGTAGCTTCCATTACTCCGTGGAATTTCCCATTGGCGATGATGACACGAAAAGTTGGTCCAGCAATGGCTGCAGGATGTACGGCTATTGTGAAGCCTGCGGGTCAGTCTCCGATTAGTGCTTTAGCGTTCGGTAAATTAGTAGAAATGGCTGGTATCCCTGCAGGTGTTGTAAGCATTGTTACAGGACAATCCGGACCGATTTCCGATGAGATATTTGAAAATCCTATCGTTAGAAAAGTCTCTTTCACTGGATCTACAGAAGTGGGGAAATTGTTTGTAACGAAATCAGCTGCACAATTGAAGAAATTGTCCCTTGAGCTTGGCGGACATGCACCGTTTATCGTTTTTGAGGATGCTGATTTAGAGGCAGCCGCTGAAGGTGCTTTACAAAGTAAATTTAGAAATACGGGACAGACATGCGTTTGTGCGAATCGGATCTATGTTCATCGTTCGGTCATCGATAAATTCTCTCAAATTTTTGTCGAGAAAGTAAAAGCGCTTAAAGTAGGAAATAGCGTCGATCCGACGGTTCAAGTAGGACCGCTTGTAAACAATGAAGGCCTGTTGAAGGCAGAAGCGCATGTACAGGATGCATTGTCGAAGGGCGCGGAACTACTTTGCGGAGGACAAAGAATTGAAGGGGAATTGGCTGATGGTTTATTCTACGAACCTACCGTTTTAGGCGGAGTCAATTCAGATATGATCATTACAAAGAGGAAACGTTTGGACCAGTAGCTCCAATCATCCCATTTGATACAGAGGAAGAAGTAATCGAGCTTGCCAATAGTACGGAGTTTGGATTAGCAGCTTACTTCTATACACAAAATATTAGCCGATCCATTAGAGTTTCGGAAGCCCTGAAGTTCGGGATTATCGGTATGAATGATGCGATTCCTACAGTTGCCCAAGCTCCATTTGGTGGTATTAAAGAGAGTGGAATGGGCCGTGAAGGCGGACATCAAGGCTTAAACGAATACTTGGAGGAGAAGTTTATCTCCATGGGTTTTGAAACGAAATAAAGTAAAGGTAGAGCAACAGTGCTTGCTGTTGCTTTTACCTATTTATCAAGATAGACGTTCTTTAATTTATTATAACAAAATAATGTAAATGAGGGATATTATGTATGACTTTGCAATTGTAGGTGGTGGAATTGTAGGTTTATCCACTGGAATGGCACTGACAAAAAGGTATCCGGGTGCAAAAATTGTGATGATCGAGAAGGAAAAAGACTGGGCTCATCATCAAACAGGAAATAACAGTGGGGTTATTCACTCCGGCATCTATTATAAGCCAGGTAGTTTTAAAGCGAAATTTGCACGCGAAGGCAACGAATCGATGGTGGAGTTTTGCAAGGAGCACGGCATTGCATATGATGTATGCGGAAAAGTAATCGTCGCTACCGAACAAAAAGAAATACCGCTAATGGAGAATCTGTATAAACGAGGCCTCGAGAACGATTTGGACGTTGTGAGGATCAGTAAAGAAGAGTTGAAGGAAATCGAACCCCATGTTAATGGATTGGGGGCGGTCCGTGTTCCAATCTGCGGCATCGCCGATTACAAAGGCGTTGCACGGAAGTTTGCCGATATCGTTCAGGAGGGCGGCGGAGAGTTCCGTCTTGAAACGAAAGTGGAAAATGTCGTCGAGAAAACGGATGGTGTCACGATTGAGACGAACCGTGGAACGATAAATGCCCGTTTTCTCATCAACTGCGCCGGTTTGCAAAGCGACCGTGTGGCGAAAATGACCGGCATGAAAACAGGTATGAAAATAGTGCCGTTCCGTGGTGAGTATTACGAGCTAACACCGGAAAAACATCATCTCGTGAAACATTTGATATATCCTGTACCGAATCCGGATTTCCCATTCCTTGGAGTACACTTTACCCGAATGATAAACGGTGGCGTCCATGCAGGACCAAACGCCGTATTGGCTTTCAAACGTGAAGGATATAACAAGACGGATATTAATGTTAAGGATTTAGCTGAAGTGTTGACCTATCCGGGCTTCTGGAAGATGGCAATGCCGAATATGAAAGAAGGGATGAAAGAATACGTACGTTCCTTCAGCAAAAAGGCATTTTTGCATAGCCTACAACGACTAATTCCAGAATTGACCGAGAAGATATCGTTCCAACACATGCCGGAGTGCGGGCGCAAGCTCTCATGCAAGACGGAAGCATGGTAGACGATTTTGCGATCTTTGCAGGCACAAACTCGCTTCATGTCTGCAACGCACCATCACCTGCTGCAACTGCATCGATTCAAATTGGAAATGCCGTAGTCGATCGCATTGCCGAAAGCTCCCAAATTTTAGAGCGATTTGCTTGATGTGAAGTAGCTGAAAAAAACAAATAGATATGCTAAAAATTTTTCAGAAGTGGAAAATCTCTTGGGGAAAGCAAGTCAAATTGCTTTCCTTTTTCTTTTTATAGCGTTTGGTCAGGGTACATAAAAAGTGATAATATCTCTTGAAGAGGGGGTTCGCCATGGAGGTTACAACTGTTCTATCTTCAGTCGGCATGATGGCAATCATTGTAGGTATTGGAGCGATAATCGGGAAGGTAACCAGGGTTACAGTTGAATCAAAACAATTGTTAGTCATTATTATTCTCAATATCGCGCTGCCTTCAATCATTTTAAATGGAATATTTTCTATTGAAATGAACGATCTGTTACTTTCGAAAATGCTAACTATATTTATTATGTCCATAATTTTTAATGCGTTAGGTATCGGATTAGGCTGGATAAGTGCAGTTCTATTAGGTTTTCGTGAGATGAATGCAAAATTGATAGCTATCCTCGCGGGATTAGGCAACACCGGTTTCATCGGTATCCCTCTTTGTGCAACATTGTTTGGACCAACGGGTGGACTATTGGCAGCGATATTTGATGCTGGGCTTGATGTAATTGTTTTTACGCTGGTCGTTGTGTTGCTGAATAAAAATGGAGGATTTACTTTAAAAGGGCTTAAAGCAATCATCAATTTACCGATCATTGCTATCGTAGTTGGAATAGCCATTGCTATAACCGGATATGAACCTCCTTTACTCGTGAAAAACCTAATAGCAACATTCGCGGGTTTAGCTGCTCCGTTAGCCATGATATATATAGGTCTATTAATAGCTACACTTTCAAAGAAAAAGAAGGCAATATCTCTACGGTTTATCAGTATTTCTTTACTGATGAAGTTGTTGGTTTTCCCTCTCATGATGATTATTGTCTTGCAAGTGATTCCAATCACCGAGGATCTTAAACTTGTGGCTTTAGTTCAGGTATCAATGCCTACATTTATGTTGGCAACCATTTTATTTGCTCGTTATGACCATGATGAAGAGACTGCGGTTATGACAACCGTTTATTCTACTATGTTTTCATTGATCACCATTCCGCTGATTGTCTATATCACCACACTATTTTTATAGATGGTGATTTTGAAATGAATTAGGAAGCGCTAATAAAATAATCCTCAATTTACAGACTACCTAATGTTAGCGCATTAGGTGGTCCTTTTCAGTTGGAGTTTTTGTGTAAACCATTAATAATCCATCCTTGAGTGGAAGCTCACAAACATTATATTGTAAGTTTATTATTGATTCATTCGAAATACTTGTCGATTCACCATATAGAAATTTATATCGATCATTTCCTAAGGGTTATCAATCATTTCCCGCGTTATATCGATCACTTTCAGAAGGATATCGATCATTTCCCAGCATATATCGATCATTTCCCGAGATATATTGTCATTTAGGGACTTAAGACCCATCAGCTATTGACTTACAGCATTTACTTTTCCGCATTCATTAATCTCTTAAGAGAAAACTTGGTGCTATTATAGTTAATCCACTTGATCATCTCTCTCTCGACCGCTTTGTTTTGCCATTCAAACCAAACCTCTAAGCACTCACTGCAATGACTTTCGACTCCACTATTATTATGTAAGTCTTTTTGAGTGAAAGAGGTGATCTTGCGACAGATATAGCAATATACTTTTTTATCTTCAAAATACCTACTTACCATGAGTATCAGCTCCTTAACTTTCTACTCATTATTTCCAATTCTAATTATATTAATTCATTAGAGGTATTGAAAAAGTAATAGGAACCACAAATAATCCAACCTTGAGTGACTAACTCAAGGATGGATTATTTTATCACACAAAAGATATCAAAAGGTGTGCTTGGCCTACTTTAAGGCCAAGTACACCCTAACAATAGCATTACCCCTTATGAGTAGTTGCTAAGCCACTAAAGGAAACAGGGCCTACAACTGCAGCTCTGTCCCACTAGTCAAATTTTGTGCAGTTACTTGATAAACATGTGTACCTTGTCCAACATTAAAATCTATTGCTTGGAATGTTTCTACATAGTTTACTTCTGATTCAGAATCAGATTCTATCCCTACTTGGGTATTGAAGATTTCTCTTCCGTCCCTGAAGATTCTAAACAAAATTTGGGATGTGCCTGTAACCCCATGCACGCCTACTGTCGCAATTAATTCTACACGATTAATAGTTGCACCACTGGGAATCCTAATTCGAATAGTTGCCAATGAAAGCCTTAATGGTGAACGAGGAATCGTAGTTGGTCTACTTGGAGTAAACCTACGAAAGGGTTGTGCTGCTTGGTAATCAATTACCTTAATCACTATAATCACCTCCTTAACTTAATGCTTTAAAGTATGCAGTTTAGAAGGAAGAGCTTGGACTAAATGGAATTAATTTTAATAGAGTTCGCTATTTTATGGGCTACTCTCCTAAAGTGAACAGCGGGTATGAGTTGAAAATCAAGACCAAGTTATCAAGTGCCTACTGCATCGTAACGACCGAAACGGTTAAAGAGAAATTGGCCGGTATTTTAGATACCCATTTATCTAATTGAGTCCACATTCATGCAAGATTTATATTAAAACAGAAAAATAATCCATCCTTGAGTAATACTCAAATAGAATGGATTATTTTTATATGTAATGTATTAGTGTCTAATCAAATTTTGAATTGATTTGTATATTGGGTACGGGTGCTGTGTTTCCGCACATCACCCGGTCTTTTCTGAAGTACAAGTTTCAGAAAAGTCTTATATATAATTTATCACACTATTCAATTAAACTTCAATGAGTCTTTCTATGGGATTTTTCATGTGAG
Organism: Sporosarcina thermotolerans; assembly: GCF_030067815.1. Classification (GTDB taxonomy): domain Bacteria; phylum Bacillota; class Bacilli; order Bacillales_A; family Planococcaceae; genus Sporosarcina; species Sporosarcina thermotolerans. Next base: position 1,620,807 of record NZ_CP125968.1, read on the forward strand.
GCCGTGGGAGGTAGGATGTGTTCTATGGGGATACGTGGGGATCTATGGTAATAGCAGTCTACGGGAAGTTGGTAATGTTCTATGGGAAGTCGCGGCGGGTCTATGGGAAGTCGGCGGCGTTCTATGGGAAGTCGCGGCGGGTCTATGGGAAGTCGGCAGCGTTCTATGGGAACACGCGGCAGGTCTATGGGAAGTCGGCAGCGTTCTATGGGAAGTCACAGTATCCCTATGGGAAGTATAATCAAAATACCAGGGTCTTAATTGTTTAAGACGATGGTACCCTTCATGACATACAATAATAGTATGTTTGTTAGTCCAGAGTTCGAAAAAAGGGGTGCATTTATGAAAATGCAAAGAGTACGATTCATCCTATTACTGTTAATCATGACAATGGTTTTGATACCTGGTTGTAATTCGGGAAGTTTACCTATTGATCATGAGACCACAGATCCCACAACGACACAAACTACGAAAAAAACACCAGAATCCACCGTAACCGACCCGTTGGATGGCTTGACCGGAGCTAATTTATATAATGCAATTATGCTGCCGAAGTTTGAAGACAGGTATATGTTTAAGATGGTTGCTGAAAATATGGCCGGGGTTCAGGAGATAACTAAGTATTATTCCAACGGTGATTTCAAAGAATTCTACACGCAAAACAATGAAACTTCAATTACTGTTTTTGATGATAAAGATAAAATTATTTACACATATTCGGAAGAATCACCCGTATGTCACTTCATCCAATATGAACCACGTGAAGATGGTACATATGAAATGGATCCAAAACTGCTGTTGGAAGTGGATACACTAACAGTCTCCGAAATCATTGATTTTAACGGAAGAGTCACTTACTATTACGAACGGGAATTCAGTGGTTCTGATAGTTATGTAAGCAAGTATTGGATCGATGTTAAGACGAAAGTGGAAATGAAAGTGGAGGTTTATTTAAATGGGGATTTAATTTCCCAATCGATTGTTACGGAACTACAAGATGATTATGTTGTCCCCGCAAACTTTTTCATGCCACCAGACGATAAGGAACTTATAGACCTAACCGATGTGGTGTCAGGTACTCATTGAATTTAGAATTATTCCGGAATCTGTTACCTTCACCAATAATGCATTAGGTGTCTTTTTTAGTTTAATACTTGTTACAATAAAGAGAGTCAGTGTAAAGAGGGGAAAAGTAAATGGCAGAATTAATTGGTAGTTTGCTTGAAGGAATTGTAATGTCAATTCCAACTAAGAAAAATAGAACAGTTATCAAGAAATTTAAGATACTACGTAAAGAGTCATGGTTCAAGGAGAAGTACAATAGTGCTTTAATCCGGCTGAATTATTCAGTAAGGAACCTTGTGGAACAAACGGATATTGAGAAAGTAGTAAACAACCCGGAAGAAACAAAAAAGTTCCAAATTGAGCTTGAGAAGATAGTAAAGAAGGAAAATCTTTGATTCTTAGTCCCAACATTAATCGTTGTCAACTTTACGTTCATACCTAAAAATCCATCCTTGAGTCAGAGCTCAGTTAGGATGGATTTTTTTCAAACGTATTCATCTTCTACTTCCACCAAAAAGATCCGTTCCTCAAAACCACCGCGTCTAACTGCTTTCTCCGCACGAACTGCTTCCAGTTCTTCCACCGTCACGCCGTGAAACTTCGCCGCCGAGTGAATCAATTCCAACAAATCAGCCAATTCTTCAACAGCGTCATCAGATGTCATAGCTCCTTCGTATTCCGCTAATTCCTCATGCATTTTTTTGTTCACTTCTGTAATATACTGCGGGTCGTCCAATCTATAAGTGACACATGTTTTACCATCTAATGCTATTACATTTGGAATCAAGTCACGTACAAGTTTGTTGTAGACAGGCATGGGGGGGTTCTCCTTTAACTAACAATTTTATTTATTTTAGCATACGGGTTGGGGCAGCGAATGGATAAATAGTAATCTTTCTAAAATAAAGGAACCTTTTTTATGTTGTGTGATATTATTGTAATAGTTGAAAAATAGATACATTGACGTAACTGCCTACAACGTAGTGCTTCAAAATTAAAGGATAGGTTTATTAAAGAACCTTATGGGGACATTACAAGTTTTAGAATTGCAATTGAAATAAACTTCAGAAGGGTGAAGTCCTGTATGATAACACTTAGAAAAATTACGTTGGAAAACCGTCGTGCTGTGTTTAATCTAGAAGTTTCAGAAGAACAACGCCGCTTCGTTGCGTCCAATCTTTCAAGCGTGGCTTCCTGTTATGTCCTCGCACTCAATGGGGGACATCCATTTCCGTTCGCCATTTACGCGGATGAGCAGCCGGTCGGTTTTGTTATGATAACTTATGGAATCACCGGATATGAACTCCCGTCAATTGCAGATGACAGCTATTGCATCTTACGATTGATGATTGACAAGCAATATCAGAAGCAGGGCTACGGTAGGGAAGCTATGAAAAAAATCTTGGAATTTATCCGTACCTTTCCTGCTGGGCCTGCAAGTTACTGCTGGATCCCATATGGGTTTGATAACTTCGCCGCCAAGCAGTTTTATGAAAGCTTTGGCTTCCGTGACAACGGCGAAATCTGCGACAACGAGCCAATAACCGTATTGCGCCTCTGATGTAGGTGAGCCGTTAAGTATATTAAATGGAAACTGGCTTCCATAAAAGGCGTGATAAATGATTTATAGGGGGAAATGGGAATGAGCGAGATAATCTTGATTCAGCATTGCCAATCGGAGCATCATGTAAATAATATGTCAGGTGGTTGGACAGATACTCCTTTAACTGAATTGGGGAGAAAACAAGCAGAAATGATTGGGAAGAAATTAAAAGAAGTGGTCGATAAAAACGATTTTAACCTGTATTCATCTGACTTATTGAGAGCCTCTCAAACCGCGGAGATAGTCGGATCGCAGTTAGGGGAGAGGTCATTCATGATCAAGGACTTCGAGAAATAAATACAGGTGTCGCAGCAGGTAAAACTAAGGATTGGGCAAGAGCGAATAAAAACCCGCGAACGAAGAGTGGTTTTGATTTAGATTATCGCGAGTTTCAAGACGGCGAGAGCTGGCGAGAGTTTTATACCAGAGTTTGCGCTTGCATGGATAGGATATATGAGTCGGAAAAGGATAAAAACCTCGTGATTGTCACGCATGGGGGAACTTTAGGATACATACTTGCTTGGTGGATGAAATTCGAACCAGAAATGATTGTGAATGCATATTTCTCCTCGTCTGTAGGTGGTATTACTGTTCTGAGTCAAAATAGTTATCAGCAAAACGTTGTGAATAAATTTAATGATACTTCTCATTTTGACTTGTTTAGCTGACAACCGGCATTCAGTTCGAAATGAATTTAGAAGGTCCGTTTATATTATTGGCGTTTTGCCATGAATTACAATACCGTTTAGGAAAGTAGGGAGATTGATGAAAAAACTATCGGCAAAAAATAATACGATATTTGCGTTTTCCAAGAATAACAAACCAGCTCTTTTTATTGACAGCGGCGAAACGATTGAAGTTGAAACGTTGGATGCTTTATCCAATCAAATCCGCGGGAAGAAGATATGATTTCGGGAATTGATTGGAATCATATCAATCCGGCAACGGGTCCTATTTACGTGAATGAGGCAAGGAAAGGGGATACGCTGAAGGTTACGATTGAAAAGATCAATATTGACGACCAAGGAGTACTTCTTGCGGGGCCGGATCTCGGAATGTTGGGCGATGAGTTCACTGAAATGACGAAGAAAATTGTTCAAATCAAAGATGATCAAGTCGTTTTTAATGATAAACTTTCATTTCCTATCACTAAAATGATTGGCGTAATTGGTGTTGCACCTGAACATGTAGACATTCCATGTGGTACGCCGGAATCGCATGGCGGGAATATGGATACGACCGTTATCAAAGAAGGATCCGTCTTATACTTACCGGTATTTGTCGATGGTGCGTTACTTGCCTTAGGTGATTTTCACGGAGCAATGGGAGATGGGGAAATTAGCGGCACGGGGGTCGAGATTGCTGGTTCGGCCGTTCTGAAAGTTGAGGTTGTGAAGGAACAAACGATTGAACATCCAATCGTTAAATATGCAGAAGGACTTTCATTCATTGTTTCAAAAGAGATTTTGGACGAGGCTGTAAAAGAGTCAACGAAGCAGGCGGTCCATTTCCTTGAGCGCCACACGGATTTAAGCCTTGAAGAGGCAGCTATGCTGATGAGTGCTGTGGGACAGGCACAAATTAGTCAGGTGGTGGATCCGTTAATGACCGCAAGATTTTTAATCCCGCAATTCGTATTGGATGCTTATCATATTAAGGTGTTTTAATTCCATAGAAATTTTTAATCAAGCCCTGAAGTTTACGTATAGAAACTTCAGGGCTTGATCTTTTATATGAAATATAACGCTATATTAAATGCTACCTTTACAAAGAATTTACAATTATTTTACTTCTCTCGGATAATAGAACTATTCACTTGAACTATAATGATAGTAATGAACTATTGAATGGAGAGAATACTGTTGATCAGGTTAAAGGAAGAGCATTTGAGAGAATTGTTTAACCGTACCATTAAAAACGAGGACATCCAAACAGTGTTCCAACCGATTATTTCTTTGAAGGACGGAGAACTATTAGGGTATGAAGCGCTTAGTCGGGGTCCCTCAAATACACCATTGCAAAATCCTGAGAAGTTATTTTCCTATGCAATGGAATATGATCAGCTTTGGGAATTGGAATTTCTATGCCGTGCGAAAGCATTGGAATCTGCCCATATGCTTCACTCGCAAGGCAAATTGTTCTTAAATGTAAATCCTAATATTATGAGTGACCCGAAGTTCAGACAAGGGTTTACAAGAGAATATTTAAGTCGTTATAAATTCGAAGCTAATAAAATCGTTTTCGAAATCACAGAGAAAGAAGCGGTTTCAAAGTTATTCCATTTTAAAAAAACTGTAGATCATTACAAAGAACAACTTTACCAAATCGCAATCGATGATGTAGGTTCAGGGTATTCAGGCTTGAATATCATTACAGATATCCATCCCCACTTCATGAAACTGGATATGAAGTTAATAAGACAAATAGACAGCGATGCAATAAAACAGTCGCTTGTGAAGAGTTTATGTGAGTTTGCAGATCTTTCTCAAATAAGTATTATTGCAGAGGGAATTGAAACGAAAGAGGAATTATGCAAGTTAATCGATTTAGGTGTCGAATATGGACAAGGGTATTTCATTCAGAAGCCTAAATCTGTCCTTCTGCCGATAAGGGATGACTTAGTTGAAATCATTGTAGTGGAAAACAAGTGTAAACGGTATATATCATTGAATCGAAAAACGGATACATCTGTCGGCAATATTTCTACCCCTTTGCCAACTCTTGGTGTCACAACATTAGTTGACGAAGTAAAGTCAACGATGGATCAAGATAGTACATTACCAGGCTGTTGCATTGTTGATCAAAATCGATTGGTTGGTGTGATTACCAGAAATCAATTGCATTATAAAATTAGTGGTACATATGGGTATAGTTTATACAATAAAAGGAAGATACATGAAATCATGGATACGAATTTCTTACAAGTGGATAGGAATACCCCAATTCATATGGTTGCTAAACTTGCAATGATGAGGGATTCGAACCGTCTTTATGATTTCATTACGATAACGAAAGATGGACAGTATTATGGAATTGTAACAGTTAAGGAATTACTGGAAAAGTCGATGGAAATCGAAATTAATGTTGCAAAACATATGAATCCCTTAACTGAGTTGCCTGGAAATGTATTGATTGAACAACAGCTACAACTCTGTATTGATTCGACGGATCGTTACGGTATCCTCTATTTGGACCTCGATAATTTCAAACCGTACAATGATGTTTACGGTTTTGAAAACGGTGATCAAGTGCTCATGCATCTTGCTCATCTATTGGAGGAAATCGTGTCCCCCACGATTTCATAGGACATATTGGAGGCGATGATTTTATTATTGTTGCATCGTCAGAAAAGTGTGTTCCGTATAGTGAACAAATTATTGAACAGTTCGATGCTACGATCACTCGCTTTTACACGCAGGATGATGTAGAGGTTGGATGGATTGGTTCTAAAAATCGACATGGAAAAGATGAATTGTTTCCTTTAATGACTATTTCAATCGCAGTTATTTTCAAAAGTCATTTTCAATCTACATATGAGTTAGCGAAGGAAGGAAGTAAAGTAAAAAAGCAGTGCAAACAAATGGCGGGGAGTAATTATTTGATATCAAAAGAATAGTTGGAGCGATAAACTATTCCGCTCATTCACTATTGTTGTAAAGGTATCATTGAAAGCGTTCAAGGGAAATGAACTGACAATGGAATAATGAATAGTGTAGAATAGAGCAAACGACCAAGAAGAGGATACACTATATGAATAAACCACAACAAAAAACAACAATCTTAAGGGTTCTTTTCAGAGGTGCAATGGTTATGATTGGTGCAATCATTGCTGCTTACGGATTAGAATCTGTGCTCATCCCAAATAAAGTATCCGACGGAGGCGTAACAGGTCTTAGCATCGTTGGTTCGCAATTATTCGGTTTTCCATTAGGAATTCTCATCGCGATTCTAAATATTCCTTTTGTCTTTTTAGGCTATAAACAGATTGGAAAAAGCTTTGCACTCTACTCTGTGTTGGGAATTGCAACCCTCGCAGTCAGCACGAGCATGATGCACCACGTACCTACAATTATTCAAGGGGATACGCTATTAGTCACGGTAGTCGGTGGAATTATCCTCGGTCTCGGAATGGGGATAGCGCTGCGTAACGGGGGCGCACTTGACGGTATTGATATGTTAGCTGTCTTGATTTCGCGCAGAATGCCGTTTGGAACAAGCGACTTAATCCTGTTTTTGAATGTTTTTGTTTTTGCCATTGTCTCGATTGTTTTCGGCCTTCAAGGGGCTTTCCTGTCCGCAATTGCTTACTATATTGCTACGAAAGTGATCAGTATCGTTGAGGAAGGTTTGAGCGGTTCCAAAATGTATAAAATCATTACGAGCGAGCCGGAAGAAATGGTGGAAACCATACGTGACCGCCTTGGTCGTAGTTCGACTATAAGCATCGTTCAAGGTGCGTATTCCAGTGAACAGTTCAAGGAAATCACATGTATTATCAACCGATTGGAAGATAGTAAGATGAAAGAAATCATTCTCGAAATTGATCCGAAATCCTTCGTTACTGTTTATGAAGTCGCTGAAGTACGAGGAGGAAATTTCGGTAAACGTAATATCCATTAATTTAAAAAGGGGCTAACCAAATAACTTTATTTGGTTAGCCCCTTTTTGGTGGTGGACGCGATGAACATACAAAAGTATTGAGTACACAGGTGAAAAGGATTGCCCAAGATTGACTGACCTCCGTAGAAGGCACCGAAGTTCCCATAGAAGGGGCAGAGTTCCCATAGAACTGCGCTGACTTCCCATAGAAGGGGCAGGAGTTCCCGTAGAAGGTGCAGGGGTTCCCATAGAACTGCGCTGACTTCCCATAGGAGAGGCAAGAGTTCCCATAGAACCGCGCCAACTTCCCATAGAGGTGCTGGAGTTCCCATAGAACTGCGCTGACTTCCCATAGAATGGGCAGGAGTTCCCATAGAACCGCGCTGACTTCTCATAGGAGAGGCAAGAGTTCCCATAGAACCGCGCCAACCTCCCATAGAAGGTGCAAGAGTTCCCATAGAACCGCGCCAACCTCCATAGAAGGTGCAAGAGTTCCCATAGAACTGCGTTGACTTCCCATAGAACCGCGTTGACTTCCCATAGAAGGTGCCGGAGTTCCCTTAGAACCGCGCCGACTTCCCATAGAAAGAGTCCTCTAATACTTACGATACATTCCATAAAGATAGAGAAAACCTCCCGAAACTTTTACTTCCTGCCGTCGTCTAATCTGTGAATTGAACAAATGAGGAGGTAACTGTTTGGTCAGTAACCATAAAAATTTTAAACTGTTGACGTCAGCGGCTGTGGTGACGAGTGCTATTGTTGCACCTGTTGTCGTTTCTGCTGCACCGACGTCGTTTAAGGATGTCCCAACAAATCATGTCGCTTATGAGTCTATTATGTATCTATCAGGAAAAGGTATTATTCACGGGTTTGATGATGGGACGTTCAGACCTTCGGCAATGGTGACCCGCGGCCAGGCCGCGAAGATTTTGGCGACTTCATTGGACTTGGATCTAAAGAATGTGAAGAATCCGCGTTTCCATGACGTCCCGACAACGCACGGATTTTACAAGTACGTTGCGGCACTTCACGAGGCAGGCGTCATTGATGGGTACTCGAATGGTAATTTCGGGGTGAATGACCCGTTGACCCGTGGACAGATGGCGAAGATCTTGGCTATTGCATATGGGTTTGAAAAGCAACCACTACGTACAGCGAAATTCTCTGATGTCTCTGCAAATGCCTATTACGCTGTTTATTTACAGTCCTTAATTGACAATAAAATCACGTTCGGAATCACGCCGACCCGATTTGCACCAAACCAAAATGTAGATCGCGGGCAAATGGCGATGTTTGTACACCGAAGCGAATTGGCCAAGAAGCGGACGGAAACTGTGAATGCGACGATTTCAACGTTCAATGGGTATACGCTGCAAACGGATAAGGGCTATTACGACATTCCAACAACTTTACGCAACTTCTTTTCATCCCAAAACTCCAATGCCTTAAAAAACGCAAAAGTTACTTTTGAGCATGATAAAGGTACCATCACGTCCATCACAACAATTGAACTCAGGAACTCAGGAACTTCATCTAACATGATCACATTGTACGGAAACACTGCAACCTTGGATGGCAATCTGATTATCAATGCCGATTACCTCAATGTCAGGGATTTGATTGTTAATAAAAACGTCAGCTTCAATTCCGGAACGCAAAATTATTTCACTGGAGATTCATTGTACATTAAAGGCTCCACGACATTTAACGACTACACCACACCCACTAATCGCACTCTAAACTTCACTTTCAATAACTCCACTTTGAATACAGTACTGCTATCCAAATCCAACACGAACTTCATACTCTCGAACAGATCATTCGCACAATCCTTCACAATGAAGGCAAATGGTACGCTCAGAACAAATGATACTGCTCGGGTCAATGAGGTTTCAGTAGAAGGCTCAGTATCAGAAGCGGCAATCTACTCAAATGTCCCTAAGGTTTCAGTCGCAACGACAAGGGACGTGACATTGAATGGAGCAGGCATGTTTACAAGTGTCAACATCCTGACAAACCGCCTTGTGACAATTAATGCATCAGGTACCATCTCGGTGTTAGACATTCCACGAGACGGCTATGTGAACGTAGGCACGCAAACTTGGGTGTCCAATGTCCTCATTCCTTGGAACACATCTATTAGAAATGTCATCCGTAACTATGATTCAGCAATGTACCGAATAGAACGAATTAACGGGGTCTTAAATCCGGATCGCACGCCTCCTTATGTGCCGCCAGTCGTCTATGACATTACGATTCGAACCGCAACTATGGACGGCAATGGATTCATCTCCATGACATTTGACCAAAACCCTACGAAGTATAAGATGACAACGAAAACTCCGATGTACGACGGGGACGTCAAGACAAACCAAACACTCGAACTGACAAATCTGTCGATCAATAACGGCACCTACACGAACGGTCAAGCGGGGACTTTCTCATGGAGTGAAGGAAGGAACAACTATTCCACCGCCTACTCGACAGTCACTTCGAGCGGCAACTACAAGACGGTTACATTCTATGAAGATATCCGCTTAAAGAACAAAGTATTTGAAATCACTTACCGAGTCAGTAGCTTGGGCTTGGAAGTAGATACTGATTTCACTGACGATACATTAACTTTCTTGAACAACTCGACATTGTCAGTGTCAGGAGCTAAGGGAACGTATACATCCATTGCGGGGTCGAAGATTTCCGTTCCTACAGGCAACGTGACGAATGAAACCGAATTACAGAGAGCAATCTCTTTGAAGGTACCAGAAATATTGATTAGTAGAGATATCACGATCACGAAATCCGTGAATATAAACTATCCAAATGTAAAGATTCAAGCGATCAATGGAGCGACGATTAAAGTTGCCGATGGATTTAGATACAAAGCTGAAGAAGCTGCGATTACATTTGATGAAAATGCTAAGAATGCAAAATTGCAGAATGTGAAGTTGGTCGGACATTCCGGTACACGAGGTCATGGAGTTCTTGTCAATTCGGATTCTGTTACGTTTGAGAATACCGAAGTTACGGACTTCGCAGGCTACAATATCGTAACAGACAATTCGTCTCTCGTTACGTTGAATAAAGTGAAATTAGCCAATTCGACTAAAGGCGGCTTGCAAGTATATACATCTAAAACTTCCTCCCCGACAACCGTTAATTTAACAAACGTTGACACAGTGAATAATCAACTTGGCGGCATACATCTCATTGCGGATCGGGTTAATAGCAAAATTATTATTAATGGTAAAAGTAATCAGCATAATGATCAATTTAAAGGTGTACCAGCCCCTGCATTTTGGACCGAGGGGAAAGGGAACTTTGATTTCAAACTTTCCGATTTTAATCTATATACGAAAATACAAAACAGCTATTACCACATTGACAATGACCTGGAGCTAACTTACGCCTTCACGGAACTTAGTAAAACAATAACAGATAAGTATACTCCAAAGATGAACATAGCCAATAACTTCACAACGAATAAACCATTCCATTTGAATGCTGCCGTCTCCATTAACGGGAATGGGAAAACGATCACCCTTAACTCAAAAGGGGACCCGAAAAAGAATGCTGAAGGACTTTTGATCAGCTCAACTGTAGTCATTGACAACCTGAACTTCACCGCAGGAAAAGACATGAACGATCACCTAATCGAAGTGAACGGAAACGGAGCTTCATTGGCACTATCAAACTCAACACTCACAGACTCCACCTTAGCCGCAATCTATGTAGGGAATCCCGTTAAAAAAGAAACAAAAGAAAAACTGATCCTCGATGGAAATATTGCCTTTACTAACAATGTATTGGGTGGAGTCGGAGCAACGAACGGAGTAACGATTCACGCAAAAGAAGCAAAAATAACGTACACTTCTTCCAAACAGACCAACAATATTATCTATAAAAAGCCAAATCAAAGAGATAGCATCAAAGTCGATCCAATGTTCTGGGCAGACACCCTTGACGTCCGAGTCGAACTGCCAAGAGGATTCAATGAATATAAGATATTCAGAGATAAAAATAATAACAAAATCCTATCCAACGATAGAAACCCTGCAACAGAAGTTATCTATAGTAAATAAAATAAGGCCTTCCCGTTTTCAGCGGGAAGGCCTTTTGTAATTGTAAAGGAATTGTAAAGGTACCTGTGCAGGGAACTATTCCGTTTATTCACTACAAATGTATAAACATAAAACACAAATGTTCTTAAATTAACTTTTGTAAAACATGGGTGTATATTCATACAAATTGACTGAATAAACATAAATGTTTATTGCACAGGTACCTTCATATCCCTTCAAAAAACAGGTACCTCCAAACCATACTGGAATATCTACCCGGCACTGGTTTTATTTAACGGCTCGGAAGCGACTGTGTTTCTATTATAATAGGGACGCAGGAAACAATAGATATATATATTTTGCATTTCCGAGAATAGCAGTAAGGAGAGTATTGTGTTAATGACAAAAAGAATCGTAAAAATTTTGATTGGCATTCTACTATTTTTGTCGATCAACGCGGCGATGGTGATTGCAGAACCGGGCACGGCTCCGAGTACGAATCCAACTCCAACTCCGAAACCGAATAATTTCTTACCTTTCGAAAATAAGGAAGCGGGTAGAAACAGCAATGCTTACATGCCGACATACAATCCGTCTATGAATGACCGGGTGAATTTTATCAATGAAATTTCGAATTACGCAAAGGAAGTTAGTGCCAAATGGGGCATTCCTGCAAGCGCGATAATCGGAATGGCAGTGATTGAGAGCGGATATGGGACGACGAGAATCGCAGTCAATGCGAATAATATTTTTGGAATAAAAATATGGGTAACGAATCCCAATAAAGGGTGGCAACTGAAAGGTCAACCTGATGAAAACAATGGGACAGTCCCAGTGTTATCCGACTTTGGAGTGGATCGGATTATCTATGACGAAACAAATAGAGTAGATAACTGGTATCGCATGTTTTCAAGCCGTAAAGAAGCGGTTGATTACTTAGGGGGAACATTTCTTCTAAATAAAAGATACGGGTTTGCGAAAACAAACTATGAAAACAATTTAAACAAAGGCTGGAATTACGAACGCGCATCCAAACAATACATATATGATATTGCGACTGCAGGTTACAATCATCTTGGTGGGGATTACTATCGAAACGCAGTTGGCAAAATCATGGATGAATGGAATTTGTACGAGCATGACGAAAGAACGTTCAAAGATATCCATGGTCATTGGGCACAAAAAGAGATTGAGTTTTTGTCAGAGAATGGTTGGATTGACGGATTCAATGATGGAACTTTCAAACCGAACGATAGTCTGACAAGAGCGCAAGCAGCCAAAATTATTGGTAATTTCTTAGGATTGACCAAAACAACTGAACCAATCCACTTTAAAGATGTACCTACAAGCTTTTGGGGACATGATTCAGTCGTCTTGGTTGCACAACACAAACTCATGAATGGTACAGGCAGTGACTATTTCTCGCCTAAAATGGATGCAACGAGGGCACAGATGGCACAAATATTCTACAATGCCGGTTTTTATTCCGAGCCGGCAGCTAATAATCTGAAATCATTCAGTGATGTCCGCAAAGACTACTGGGCCTATATAGCAATCGAGACAATGAGGCAAGAAGGAATTATGGCTGGATTCGGCGATGGAAGATTTGGAATCAATGACCCTATTTCCAGAGCCCAATTGGCAGCGGTGATCTATCGATTGGATCAAAAAGGTTGGAATAAAAAACAGACTTTACATTAATGGCTCAATCCTTCATTCGGTATAGATATTACGGTCCCAAAAGCGCTGCTGTGTGATCGCTTGGATGAAATCAGCAGGGAAATTAGCTCCAGCCTGAGATGCGATTACGATGCCAGGTCCTATTTTCGCAATCGATTGGTTGAAAATGGGTTCCCCAGTCGAAGCTACACCAATCGGTTTGTAATGACGGTATGCTTCATTGATAAATTCTTCAATATCGCTTTTGAATTTCGCTTGATTCTTAGCGTTTCCGCCGACAACATATAACGAATCGAAAAGGACGGGCGAAGTCGTTAGGAAAGTTTTATTTAACACGACTTTCACTCCATCGGCACCCATAAGGCTGCCTAAATGCTCACCGACAATGTCGACTGCGACGCCATTCTCAAATAATGTATTGACGACTGCTTTCACTTCATTACCGTTGAACCCGCTGCCAATTAACACTCCGACTCTGAGTGTGTATGGATATCTTGGCGTATTTGATTGGCTAAGGGCTGGAGAGGATGCTGTAACATTTACTTGCTGACCTTTGGGCGATTGACACCAACCGCATCAGCAATTGCCGTTGCCAATCCCACATCCACATTGACGAACATATCGACAACTTGCTGCCTGACATCTGCCGAATTCACTTTCCCGACTTCGAAAATGAAGGCATCTGTAATATGTTCCTTTTCCGGCTTCGTCATGCTGTTCCAAAAAAGACGAGCTTGCGAAAAATGGTCTTGGAATGAATCGCTTCGCGCTTGAATGACGCGTCCCTCAACCTTCTCGGCGTAATGGACAAAGCCCCCTTCTTTCCAACTGGAAGTAGACGGAGTATTTCCAGCGAGTGAATTTTTATGGTAGGCGACCTGCCCGACATCGATTCGTTGGCGACTGAACCCATCCCGCTGATTATTATGGAACGGACATACCGGGCGATTGATTGGAATTTCGGCGAAATTTGGTCCTCCAAGACGAAGCAGTTGGGTATCCAAATATGAGAACAATCTTCCTTGCAGGAGCGGGTCGTTCGTGAAATCGATGCCTGGCACGATATTGCCAAGATGCATTGCGACTTGTTCCGTTTCTGCAAAGACATTTGATACATTCCGATCTAAAGTGATTTTGCCAAACATCTGGACGGGCACTATTTCCTCTGGCCAAATCTTCGTCGCATCTAAAATATCAAAGTCAAACATGAACTCATCTTTTTCATCGATCATCTGTACACCGATTCCATACTCAACGACATTTCCATGCTCTATGTTTTCCCAAAGGTCACGTCGATGGAAATCCGGATCTTCCCGGCAATCTTTTGCGCTTCATCCCAGACGAGCGAATGGACACCTAAAAGCGGCTTGATGTGAAATTTTATGAATTTCGCTTTCCCGTCCTCATTGACAAAGCGGAATGTATGGACACCAAAACCTTGCATCATCCTGAAACTTCTTGGGATGGCCCGATCTGACATAAGCCACATCATCATATGGGCAGTTTCTTGATTATTTGCTACAAAATCCCAGAGAGTATCATGGGCAGATGAAGCTTGCGGAATTTCATTATGCGGTTCAGGCTTCACGGCATGCACGAAATCCGGGAACTTGATCGCATCCTGAATGAAAAAGATGGGAATATTATTTCCGACGAGGTCGAAGTTTCCTTCCTCCGTATAAAACTTAATGGCAAACCCGCGTACGTCCCTTACCGTATCAGCGGATCCTTTGCTGCCGACAACGGTTGAGAAACGGATGAATATTGGAGTTTTGGATCCAACGTCCTGAAGGAATTTCGCCCTTGTAAATTCCTTCATGGATCTTAACAACTCAAATTCGCCGTGAGCAGCAAAGCCCCTCGCATGGACAACCCTTTCTGGAATCCGCTCATGGTCGAAATGGGTAATCTTCTCACGAAGATGGAAATCCTCTAACAATGTCGGCCCACGTACGCCTGCCTTCAAAGAATTTTCATCATCAGAAACTTTCAACCCTTGGTTTGTTGTCATTTTCTTTCCATAGTTATTGACCTTGAACTGTTCAAGCTGCTCTTCCTTTGGATTGTTACCTCTTTCCATGAAATCCCCTTTCAACTGATTTTTAGCCCACCATATCTATTAATATGTAAGGGGATGGGCTTTAGTGCAGTGGATGAATGTCCCGATCTCCAAAAACACAAAAAAAGATGAAGTATTCACTCAAGTGGTGGATACTTCATCCTTTATTAAATTTAGAGTATATGAATAACCCTAACAGAATGACTGTTTGTCCAAGAAATGCTATGGCATCCCAAAAGGCTGATGGAGTCGTAGACCAAAGCAAATTCGAGAATACTTGTGAATACGCATAATAAGCCTGGGGTAGGAAGTAAAAGACAATCAGACTAAGCGTTAATAAAATGCCAATGAGATAAAATACGCTATACATACGAACAACTCTTTGCTCTCCATCGAAAGCCTCTGTATCAGTCGAATCACTTCTCAAAAATGGCAGCCATTTGCTTAAATACTGTTTCCCATTTTCCATCAAGTTATAGCATCCTGTACTATTTTCAACAAAATAATAGACATCCGTTTTCATGTAGAAACAGCATTGGTATAAGGTTTTTATGAAAATATCGAAGACAACTATACCTAAAATACCTATAACAATAGCATTCGCTTCTGGAAAGAGAAGTTGTATTGAAAGTGCGATTAACATACATAGTTGTTCAAAAGACATTCCAGCAAAATATAAGATATTTCTTTGCCTTGGCTTCAGTTTCCAAGCAGCAGTTAAGTCTGTTTCAAAAACGACAAAGATAAGCCTGTTGCCAATACCTAATTTTGCCGGTAAATCATAGGATCGTATCGCCAAAATATGTCCGAACTCATGAATGATGATTAATACGAGGGATATCAGCATGTATGTGATGATATTCAACATCATCGAATCGAATAAAAATATATCTTGATAATGGGGGAATAGCTTAGGATTCCACACGATAAGTGAAATATTGATTAATAATAAAATGATATAAATTTTATTCGAAAACCCATTGAAAAAGAATCGTCCAACAGATGAAGGGATCCACGTAAATCCACCTGTTTTCTGGATTTCCTTTTTCTGAGGGATTTTCTCTCCATCTACCTCTTGAACTAAACCTAAATCGATAAGCTGTCCGCCAAATTCCATCATATCGACGTCTTCATCCGGATAGTTTTCCCGTAGAATTAGTTCGATTTCACCTAAAGTTTGGCCACTATTTATCCTTTCAATTGCATCAATACAAATCGCTGGCATTTCAAAAAAATCACCAGAAACAGGTTCTTCAACGATATAATTCTTCTTATCTATTCGAATGGTTAAAGGATAAAGCGTGAATTGTGATTGTAACGTTATCTTCAAACCAAACACCACCGCCTATTAAAATGAAAATAGGATGCTATTCACGATAGCATCCCATTTGTCGGATTCCTTAATATTTTGGAAATAGGAAACACCACCAGCATGTTACTTTAACTTGTTTAAGTTTACGGATTTTCATGTTTGTGCCCCTCCTTTGGTGTATGATTTTTAAAATATTGTTTAGAGATTGTTATCCAATCTGGAAACACTTGTTTAAAAACTTCCACCAATTCAGGATCGAACTGGGATCCTTTTCCATCCAAAATTCGCTTATAAGCTTCTTCATAAGGAAGCGCCGGTCGATAGGACCTTGTTGAAGTCATTGCATCGAAGGCATCAGCAACAGCTGTAATCCTGGCAACAAAAGGTGTTTCTTCCCCTACGAGTCCTGCTGGATAGCCCTTGCCATCCCATCTTTCATGGTGGTGATAAACGACGGCGATATGATCAGCAATTCCTTCGACATCTTCAATTGCTTTTGCCCCAACAACTGGATGGGTTTTAATAACATCATATTCTTCCACTGTTAGTTTACCATGTTTCGCCAGTATTGCATCAGGAATATTAACTTTTCCTATATCATGTAATAAACATGCATAATAAAATGAATTTAATTCGGATTCATTTACTTTCCCCGTTGCCTTTGCAAGACTCATTGCATATTCAGCCACACGCTCACTATGTCCGCGCGTATAAGGATCTTTTAACTCCAATGTGGCGATAACTCCCTTTACCATTCCAACCAGTTGCTCGTCATAGGAGAACTTTAATGCTTTCACGTAATTTAAGATTCGAGAAAGAAGGATGTAAGCAATCCCTGATAATACGATGACAATGATAACTGGAAATAATATGACAGGATCTTGTATGAATAAGCCTACCAATATGTATTTTAGGATTACTCCAGATGTAACGAGATAAAAAAATCGTTTATTAATGAAAATAGGTGAAAATAATATAATAATTAATTCTACGAGGTTCCCACTTGAATAGGATTCTGCCTTGCCAAAGTAATAATATATATCCGATACAAGGTTCGTTACTAAATAAGCAATGACGACAATATATTTTGCCTTCCCTGGATTGCCTTTTCTAAAGAAATAGATCGTAACAGGGATCAAGCTGATCATGATTAAATGCTTAATGAAACTTAAAAAATACCATACTGTATCAGGTACGGCATCCGCCATCCATGGTAATAAAGGAAAAAGATTGTAATAAAAAATATCATATAAGAAAAATACAATATAAAATAACCATAAGAATATAACAGTAGCTCTTTTTTCTTCTTGTAATAAAGACGTATTTTTCATTTTTCTGCCCCTATATGTATGACCGTAAGATGATGTTTTAAATATTTCATTGTGATTTAGCTTCCTTCGTAATAGATTTTACTTTATCCATTCTCTTATCGGCAATTAATCGTAAATCTGAAGTGTTTGCCCATCACCGATAGATAATAGTATAACTTGTTTCCCGGATCCCCGCAATTCAGTTTTAATAGTTTAATTGATTTGATAATTCATGTCACGTGACATAGTATACTTTTATTCAGTACTATAGGCAACGTGGTAATATTTGGTAATGGTTTTTTTGGTACCTGTGCAGGGCACTATTTAGTTTATTCACTACAATTGTATAAATATTAAATTGAAAACCTTCTATATCGCTCTTTATAATTTTTTTACGCATACTCATACATATTGTCTGAATAAACATGAATGTTTCATGCACAGGTACCTTAACAAAAGCGAAATAATAGAGGGATATTGCAGCTTTTTGAAGAATGGGGAATAGAAAGGGGAGATTTGTTTGATGAATGAAGAAGTAAAGAAACTATCAGATGTACTTTTGCAAAGTCTTTATGACTATCACTTTGCCACTAACGGTGGAAGTTATAACTTACCGAAAGCAATGTTGAATGCTGATCTAAACAGCAAGTTAGCGATTGATCACCTTCTTGAAGCGGGGTATGCGACAGATAGCGGGCAAGGCACGGACCATCTAATTTTAGCAATCACAGATCAAGGCATGGATTATATCAAAAACAATAAATAAGCTGGAATTCAACTACAACAACTCGAAGAGGTTGAAAAATGATATCGTTTTTCAACCTCTTTTTGATTGACATACACCGCCCGCTTTCTTCACACTCACTCAACTAACCTCAAATAATAAAGTTTTGCTTCTTGCATTGCTCTGTTCAAGTCTATTGATGTATCAAGTGCAAAATACAATGAAATTCCGCCTGCAAGAACAATAGCGATGGCACCTCCACTTTTTAGGACTTTTCTATTCTTCACGAAAAGAAACAAGAAAATCGCCGCAACAAGCAAAAAGTAGATTACTGAATAAAAGACTGTTGAGTACGTTGCTTCCACATCATGTATAGCATTCGCATAACTTAGCAAATCGTCAATATTACTTTCGTCTTCTTCAAGTACAATTAGATCACCTTTATAACCAATCTCCCAAAGGAAGGAGCCAAGTTCTTCTTTTGTAATGGTGAACTCATAACCCATTGCTTTGCCACCGCCAATAAACCCGTAATACTCTTCCGTATCCTCTACGTTTTGACTACATGCAGAGACGAATGCAGAAAGCAGTAATAACAAAATAGGAATATATCTTTTAATACGAATCCCTCCTAACGAAACTATCACTTAATAAGCCACACCTTCTTTTACATGACTGCTGAATACTTCTTCTGTAGGATCAAAATAATCCTCCGTATACTCGGGCTCGAAACGGCCGTAGTCGATATATCCAGAGCCCCATGTAGGATCCATTGTTAGCCATTCACCATCCACTTTTACTTCCACCCAAGCGTGTCCTTCACGATCATCTCCGAATCCTGCAGTTCCTACTACATACCTTGCTTCCATCTCGGCTGCACGAAGTAGGGCAATGGCAAGGTAAGCAAAATCTACACAAATCCCTGTTTTGAATTTTAACGTTTTTAAGGCGCTATCGTCCCATTGATTGCCAATGAAATATAGTTTCCCGGTATTATAAGAAATTGTTTTCGCTGTATATTCGTAAACCGCTTTTGCCTTTTCACGATCCGACATTGAATCCTTTATGAGTTCATTTGAAAGGGCAATGATTTCAGGTGCATCGGATTGAACTCCTCTAGATGGCAATAAATCACGGAGATCTTCGGCGGAAGTGTTTTCCACTATGAATTGTGCAACCTGATTATATACAGGGATTGCACGATTTGTTTCCTCTTTTTTTGCGACACCCACAGTCACAAAGTATTTTCCCGGTCCAAATCGTAAATAGATTTCATCATCAAATTTATAATCCTCGACGGGAATAATGTAATCCGCATAATCGTCATTTTTACTTGTTGTTACTACTAAATGGGTTGTCTCTTTTGCAGCTTGCGCATCCATATCTATGGATCCTTTAATACGATAAGTTAAGTTGGCTTCGTTGCCTCCAGTGGAAGGGGATTCAAAATTGATACCGCGCGTAACATAAGTCGGGCTATAATGGATGTCGTCCCAATAGTCGGAGCCATTGTCGATTTGCATTGAAGTTCCGACTTGAAAATAATCGTCATACTCCTTATCTGGAACATAGACAACCAAGTCATGAATACCTTTACCGAAAAATAGAGGGATATCATACGTGAATTCACCGTTTACAACTAAAAGGACATCCTTCCAAAGGTACCCATCCTTCTTGAGTTCGATCAAAATCTCCTCATGTTTAATCTTGGCAGGATCAACCATTCCAGTAAGTGTAAACGTCCGACTAGCGTTTAACATACTTGTAGTCGGTATAAGAATTGATAATCCTGCCTCCTGACCTTCCGGAGTATATGTGAAGTCATTTTCCCACGCGTCTTCATCCACATCAATATGTTGTTTGTTCTCTTCTGTATGTTTCACTTCACCAATTGGCGGATCATTTGAGCAGGCGACTAACACTAACAAAACGAAGAGTAAATACATTTTTTTCATAAACATGACTTTTCCCCCTTCCAGATAAGGCATTATCTATACCGTCCATCAGATTAAAATTTCTTGTTTATTTCAATTATATATACTATAAGGCTGGAAAGTAAGATTACTTGGCAGAATAAAGAAAAAATTGTTAAAATGGGATATGAAATTAGAGGAAAAATGTTGTACGGAAGGGGAGTGCTGCTATGGTTGGTGTGGTTTTCGCTTTTATCATTATTATTTCTATCTATGGAAGTGCAAATTATTATATCGCAAGAAAAACCTATCAATGGCTTCGTTTGGTTTTTCCTAATATAAAGCCAAAGCTGTACACAGGTATTTACATATTCATCGCTTCTTCTATCATACTCGCTTTTTTACCGTTACCTTCAGGCATTAAGAGTGTATTAGGTTGGATTAGCGCTTATTGGATGGGGGTTTTTGCATATCTCCTCCTATTTATTCTCATGGCCAACTTGATTTTATTTATTGGAAGTCTGTTGAAATTAATTCCAAAACCTATGCCGCGAAGTATCCATCTTTATGCGGGCTTGGCGGTGTTTTTACTTACTACAAGCATCGTCAGCTATGGCATCTATAATGCAACTCAGATTAAACATGTTTCCTACGATATTCAAATGGAAGGGGATCGTTTACCGGAAGACATCAATATGGTCTTGATAAGCGATCTGCATCTCGGTGCTGTTAATTCCGAAAAACGTCTTGAAAGCATAGTTGAGAATATAAATTTACTTGAACCCGAGATTGTTACGATAGCTGGAGATCTATTTAACGACGATTATAACGCAATTAAAAATCCTGAAAAAGCCATTGAATTACTAAAAAATATTAAGACAAAATATGGTGTATATGTTAGCTTGGGAAATCATGATGGGGAGATACCTTTGATGAAATGGTTCGCTTCCTTGAGAAAAGCAATATAACGCTTCTTAATGATGAACATGTGATTATTGATGACAAATTTATATTGGTCGGAAGGGTAGATCCATCGCCAATAGGAGGTTTCGGTGGGTTACAACGGAAAGATATAATGGAAATTTTAACGTCGATTAATGATATAGATTTACCTATTATTGTTATGGATCACACACCATCCAAACTTGAATTATATGAAGACAAAATCGATCTATTGCTTGCCGGTCATACGCATAGAGGGCAACTATTTCCGGCAGCTTAATAACAAATGCAATTTTTGAAGTAGATTATGGACATTATCAAAAGAACGCAACCAGTCCGCATGTTATCGTATCATCGGGCGTCGGGACCTGGGGGATGCCGATGCGAGTTGGAACGAATAATGAAATTGTAAGCATCAATTTGCGTAGATAAATGCAGATAATTAATGCTAATGACTTGTACTGAAATTTGTCATAGTAGTCTAAATAGTTTACTATATTAGTGGGGTGTAGTTTGAAAAAGGGAAAAGGGGCGAAGAAATGATTGGTGTAAAGAAAAAGTATTCTATTGAACAATTCATCAGTTGTGAAAGGCTTGTAGGGGTATCGATATCCCCGGATGACGAAAAGATTTTAGTTGGTAGTGATAGCTCGGGTGTCTACAATACGTATGCAGTATCCCGTACAGGAAACGATGTCGAACAATTAACGAACTCACAGGATAATTTTATGATACCGGTTGGTTATTTTCCCGATGGACGTAATTTTATGTACAGAAGTGATCAAGGCGGGAATGAAATAACACATCTATATATGCAAGCAGAAGATGGGACAAGTGTCGATCTTACTCCAGGCAAAGAAGAAAAAGCGGAGTTTCAACGTTGGAGCCGGGATGATAAGCATTTTTTCTATGAATCAAATGTAAGGGATCCGCGTTTTATGGATTTGTATGAAATGGATATTGAATCGCTAAAACCAACTTTATTGTTTAAAAATGAAGAAGGCTATTATGTTTCAGCGATTTCACATGATAAAAATATATTGCCTTACACAAGCCGCGGACATCGAATGATTCGGATATGTTTATCTACACAGAAGAAGATGGTGTAAAACATTTATCGGAACATGATGGTGATGTTCAATATCAACCAGTCGCATTTGACTTGGATTCTGCTCATTTATACTATCTGACAGATGAAGACCATGAGTTTCAGTACGTAAAACGACTTTGCCTCACGTCAGGAAACAGCGAGGTTGTCGCGAAAGAAAACTGGGATATCTTAACTGCCCGCTTTTCCCCTAATCATAAATACCTTTACTATTATGTAAATAATGACGGGAAAATCGAAGTGAAAGTTATCGAATCGGAAACAGGGGAGTCTGTTGAGATAGCAAATTTCCCGGAAGGCCAAATTAGCGGGTTGTCCATTTCCAAAAGCGAACGGTATATGGCGTTTTTAGTAAACCGCTCAACAGCTCCAGCTAATCTGTATGTCTACGATTTTGAAGCAAAGGAATTAAGTTGCTTAACGGATACTCTTAATCCTGAAATTGACGAGAATGACCTTGTGAATGCGAAGGTTGTTCATTACCCTTCATTCGACGGACTTGAAATCCCTGCAATTTATTATGAGCCTCATCTTGAAGATGGTGAAAAGGCGCCCGCACTTATTTGGGTGCACGGTGGTCCAGGTGGCCAGTCGACAGTCGATTTCAGCCCGATGATCCAGTATTTGGTGAACCACGGCTATGCGGTACTTGCAGTAAATAACCGGGGGAGTTCTGGTTACGGGAAAACATTTTTCAAGGCAGCCGATTTGAAACATGGTGAAGTGGACTTGGCCGATTGTATTGAAGGGAAGAAGTTTTTAATTGGGACAGGGCGGATCGATGAAAATCGAATCGGGATTATCGGGGGAAGTTACGGCGGTTTTATGACGCTTGCTGCACTTGCATTCCAACCTGATTCGTTCGAAGTCGGGTCAATATATTTGGGGTATCCAACTGGGAGCGAACGCTGAAGAGCATTCCACCATGGTGGGAAGCGGCGCGTGAATTGTTATACAAAAAGATTGGCGATCCATATGAGCAGACCGAATATATCCGTAGTATTTCGCCTCTTTTCCATGCTGAAAAGATTAACAAGCCACTCATCGTTTTGCAAGGCGCAAATGACCCGCGAGTGTTGCAAGTCGAGTCTGATGATATCGTCGAAAAGGTAAAGGAAAATGGCGTTCCTGTTGAGTACATCATTTTTGAAGATGAAGGACATGGCTTTACAAAACGCGAAAACCAAATTAAAGGCTATCGCGCCATCCGAGAATTTTTGGATACGTATTTGTAAGTATAAAAAACTCCAGTGCAGCATAAAGGCACTGGAGTTTTTACTATTTCACCTTACTTTTTGTTTTCTCATCCACTGTGTTGCGACCCACTTTTCTCCTTTTATAACTGGCGCTCCACCATGTAAAGTTAATTCGTTTAAATTTTGATCGTTGTAAAAGTACTCGAAGTAGACTGCCATACCTTTTTTAGGTGATACTGAAAAATTCATCTTGGGGAAGAAGGTTTCTCCACCTTCCTCAACATCATTTAAGTACATAACGAGCGTACTAATTCTATTATTGTTTATCACTTTGTTTGTTGATGAAAAGAAATCATAATGAGCTTTATACTGTTGGCCTGGAGTATACCGAAGGTTTGAAGGCCTTCTCCATGCTCAATAGGTATATTCATAATAATTGAGATTCTATTTTCGACTCTAACAACAAATTCGTTTTCGCTTTCCTCAATAAACATGCTGCTACTTGTTCTTACCTCATTTTCTTCGCGTGTCGTTCCAATCTTTGAACGGTCCATTTTGTCCTTAGATAAGTTGATCAGTTCATCGCACTCTTCGGCACTTAACACATTTCCTAAAACAACTATCAATGGCTCCTCTAATCTAGCGACTATGTCAATCTCTCTATCTGTAATAATCTTACTTCCAACGTGATTAAATATAGTTTGGTCTTTATACTCCGTTATCAACTTAAAACACCTCTTAAACTGTTTAATTTTCAAAACAAATACGGTTTTGGGTAATGGGTTTAATTGTTAACGGTTCTTGTTGTAGGGTTTACACTTCCTTTTGGAATTAAATTCAATTTATTTTACCACGTAATTTGATTTGTCGTAAAATAACTTTTTTTCGAAAATATTAATAATACGATTAAAAACAGCCATTGGAACAATATTCATTCCAATGGCTGTTTTTAATAGGTTTTTAGTCAGATTTCAAACTGATAAGAATTAGCGTGATTCCAGCAAAAAGACAAATCATCCGTGTGAGAGAGATTTTTTCAGCAAGACCGAATAATGCGATGGCGGTGGTGATGATCAATATACAAGGTCCGACAAGAGCCAATAATGTGTTGATGTAAAAAGCCTTTTCCAAATCATTGAACTTGTACATCAACAGGGCGGCGGCGATATCCACACTGCCGGAGAAAATCCGTAAAGCAATAATCATTAACAATGCTTTTTCTATCAATCAGGTGCCTCTTTTCCTACAAGACTTTTTCTACTATATGAAAGTCGTGTCGGAATCATTAAGGTACCGACAAAAATTCACTTTTCATACCCAAGTATGATACCCTCAATTTTCTCGATCGGCAAAGGTCCGAAGTCACGGCTATCCGTGCCGCGCCACCAATGATCAACTAAGAGGTAGACTGTGTTTTCCTGCACAGTGACAGCTGCCACATCCATATTGAAATAGTCCCTCCAGGACTGTGCAAGGTTTCTTTTAGGAGCCGTCCTAAAATATTCTTCTTCACCCATGCCCCGCACTGTTGCTTTTCCGTAAAACGTATCGAGCTTTTTCCCGTCAATATACACTTGACCGCCTTTAATTTCTACAGTTTCACCTGGTAAACCGACAACTCTACCGATATACATTTCGGGAATAGCCGAGTTTTTTGCAATTTCAGAAGGGGGCATATGATAGTAGACCGGCTGCCCACGCTTAAGTTCGCTGAAATCGGTTGAAACGACAAGCTTACCGTGTTCGTGGGTTTCGAAGTCATGGTCTCCTCGATCCATTGTATCCGAGCCCCATTCAATTAAAAATGTGTGTTCTGACTGTGTCGCAATATCCAAACGTTCAGGGGTGGTCATATCATTAATTACTTCTTCCAAATATCTCCAGGTATGGAATTCAATACCGTCTTCACCGACGAAGATTCGTGGACCCTTTTTCTCCAATTTGTAAGTGAATCCACCTTCTCCACTGACCTTGATTGTAAACGTATCCCCTTTTTGCTTTACGGTGTAATTTTCGTACGTGCCAGCCACTAATAGGGGTTCCTTAAATTTAAAAGTAAACATTGCCGCTAATTCGGGATTATTAATATAATAATCCTCAATCGTCAGCGTAGATCCGTCAAATATTAGTGTGTAATTTGTGGCACTCGTGTGGCTTAATTGTTGCATTGCTAATTGATCCCAAGAGGACGTAACATTCGCCGACTCGGATTCCCCAAGACCGATATACAGACCGAAGCCTACCGAAAATAAAACGATAACCGAGAGAAGAGTCGGAAGCAATTTACGAACATGAAACGGTTTCTTCGGACGTGTCTGAGTGGAAATATACCGGTGCATTTTTTCTTTTTGCACGGAAGAAGGCCGAAATGCTTCGCCAAGCTGTTCCAATTCTTTTGAGATATTCTCATCTGATAAATGTTTCAATCGAAAAACCACCTTTCTCCAATTCCTTTTTGAATGCTTGTAGTGCCCTTAGTAAACTCATCTTCACTTTTCCTTCCGACCAATTGAGGATGGATGATGCCTCTTTCGTGGAAAACCCTTGGATTTTCCGCAAAATAATTACTTGCTGATAGCTCTTTTTCAATCGATTGAGCGCCTCGTAAAATTGTTTATGCTGTGTATTCAGAAGTACGGTTTCTTCTGCGGAAGCATTATGCCTCTGGGAATCAAGTACGTGCACATCGAAGTAATACGTCAAAGGATTCTTCTTTCTAAAATGGTTCATCGTTGTTGTGTATGCAATCCGGAAAATCCATGTTTTGACGGAGGAGTCCCCCTTGAACTGCTGTTCATTTGCAAGTACTTTCACAAATGTTTCCTGAGTCAGGTCTTCAGCGGTATGGGAATCCTTCACAAGCATCAGGATATAGCTGTAGACGGCGTCAACATATTCATTAAACCAACTCTCACCGGACAAATCGCTCACCTCTCTTTATCTACTACTACTTAGACACAATCTATGAGAATTGGTAACGTTAAGGTTTGAATAACTATTTTTATCTTAATTAAAAGTAGAACATTCCGGACAATAAAACCATTGCAGTAAAAAAAGTAACAATTCACTGCTAACGTCCGAGTAAGCAGGATTGTTACTTTCGAGAAAATGTCAGGGAGCAACAGCCACATTTCCATTACTCATTTTGAAAAAGATGATACAACAAACGGTCCCGGTCGTCGAAAAACTGCTTCATGATGGAGTAATGCTCCGTTTCCTCCAACTTCGTTTCATCAATTCCGTCCTTTGTAATCTGAATAATTTTGGAGAGTGGGTGGGCCATGATAATGGGTGAATGAGTGGATATAATGAACTGGGACCCTTCCGTTACAAGTTCATTGATCCGCGCAAGCAATGCGATTTGCCGAAAAGGGGACAGTGCAGCCTTGGGTTCATCCAAAATATATAAGCCGTTCCCCCTAAACCGTTCCCGGAACACAGCAAAAAGGACTCACCGTGAGATTGCTCGTGAAGGGATACACCTCCGAACGAATCAATGATCCTCGGTCCATATGCGGGTTGCTGGTCAAGCTCCTCGATATTCGTAGCCACATTATAAAACGTCTCTGCTCGGAAGAAAAAATGATCCCTCGCCCGTTCCGTCCCCTTGACAAGACGAATATGCTCATCGAGTTTCGAGTGGGAATTAAAACTTGAGAAGTTAAAATTCAATGTCCCACCTTCAGGATTAAATCCATAAGCAATCGCGATTCCCTCCAGCAACGTAGACTTACCCATCCCGTTTTCACCTATTACATATGTGATGTTCGGATGAAGCTCTAATTCGTGCAAGTTACGGACGAATGGAAGGGTGAACGGAAATATTCCGTGCGGTATCCCTTCGTGCTTCAGGCGCACGGCTCTTATGTATTGGGAATTTGAATTCAAAATTGCCAACTGATAAACACTCCTGTCTTTTAGAAGGTGTAAATCTTCATATCTCTTATTTTTGTATACCTACATATTTCTATTATTGATAAGGGAAATCCTTGTTTTTCAGGGAATTATAATTGTGAAGGCTGTGTAACAAACAATCGAAAATATTTACAGTTCTTGCATATAAAAAACGGTGAAACCTTAAGGTACCCCGAAAAAAACATAAAAAATAATCCATCCCCGAGGTGTTAATTCGAATCGGATGGATTATTGCCCCGTTAGGGAACCTGCAGATTTCAATCACTTAATGCGCCAGGTTAAAGGTTCTTTTTTAATTTAATCCGATAGGAAAGACAAGTGGACAACGTTGCTGTTTCCACGTATGCCCCATTGTCGAAATCCATGGCTCCGCCTGGAAAGATACCGATGATTGTTAATCCTGCTTTATTGCACATAGTGCTTATTTCATCGATTGTATAACAACGAAGCGATTGTGTGACAATTTCATCGGGCTTCTCCTTGTGCCACCAGCTATCCACCATTCGGCAGCCAACTTCGTCGAATGAATAGATCCTCTCTGCAACATCGATTTTCATTGCTTTACCAGCTGCAATGTTACGCCAGTAATTCGGGTTGTAAATATCGATGATTATGGTGCCGTCATCTGTCACCCAGTTTTTCATTCGTTTCAGAAGTGTAAGTTGATCGTCGTCTGAACCAATGCCGAAGCCATCGAAATAGCTCACGACGTCGAATTGCTTGGCAAACTCGTGTGTGTAGAAATCGCCTAAATGAATATCAATTGTTTTTGATGAACGACGTTTAGCTGCTTCGACCAATTCAGGAACTAATTCCAGCGTCGTCATTGCAATGCCCCGCGCGTCTAAAGTCCGTGCGATACTGCCGATGCCAGCTCCAATATCGAGCATCGATTTGAATTTTACTCCGATTTGCTCTTCAATCGTATCAGCTTCTTTTTGCATGTAGCCTGTCATTTCATCTTCTATATCTTGTAACCATTCAAATTGTTTTTGGTAAAAGGGGATGACCCATTGGTTTGTCGTCATGTAAATTCCTCCTGTAATTTTTATTTCATTACAGGTGGTGCTTTAAATTCCTTATGCCCATTATGCAATCGCTCCTCTCGCCACCATTGTACACAGGGGGAGGAGGGTTTGCAACTGACTTTTTAGAATACTTCCGATTGTTTGTTAGCAGGTTGCCAAGCCTCAAGGAGTTCCTGCTCCCGTTCCCGTGAAATTCCAGCTTTCCAATCTTCGTCCTGTCTTGCTTGCACACATTGGTAAATATCGGAGATTGTATCTTCAAGTGGGCGGAAGGAAAGTCCATCCTCGACAGCTTTCTTTATACTGATAAATGAACTGCCTTTCCACGGTTCGGATGCACCTCCTAACGCGAATTCCTCGGGAATCCATAAAGGCATTTCCGTCCATGGTTGCACCTTTTGATCCATCATGAATTGTTCATCTGCCCAGACGAATTCGGCATCACTTCCTGTGACGGCTTTGCATGTATTCAGAAACTCTTCCATCGTTAATTCATAACCTGGCCCCGTAACATTGAACGTTCCCGATTTCCTATTTTCCGCCATAGTTAACGCCCACGCCGCCATATCTTTTACATCAATGAATTGTACAGCACGATCCGGACGGCCCGGGACCAACACAGTTCCGCCTTGCGCTACACGCTGAACCCAGTAGGGGAGACGATCCGTATAGTCATATGAACCGACTAACAACCCGGCTCGCACATTCAAAACCTGATTTGGCCAATGCTTTTCGGTTTCCACTTCGCAAGCCACTTTCATCCCCACCGTAATATTCGTAAGGGGATACGGCTCCCTTTTCGATTTTCTTCAAAACATCTTCCGGCGGAATGGAATGCACATGATAATCCTCCGCAATATTGAGGGGAATCCAATCTGGATAAACGGAGATGCTTGAGATATACGTCAAATGCTCGACGTTATCCTTAAGCACATCAGCAATTTTTTTGATTTGAATCGGGGTCATTCCACATGTGTCCATAACGACATCCCATTTTCGATTTTCAAGTTGCGACACATCCCCATTTCGATCCCCGGTCAACTGCTCCACATTAGGAAACACGTCAGAGTTGTTCCCGCGATTAAACAAAGTGACCTCATGTCCTCGTTTCAAAGCCTCTTCAACCAAAGCTCTACCTAAAAAACGAGTTCCTCCCAAAATAAGCACCTTCATACATTTCCCCCCAAGTTTATTAATGGCTTACTATAGTAATAATTTCGAGTTTCCATTGATAAAACCCTTCAGGGCAATTCGCATTAAATTTATTCAAACACCGTTCTATCCCTATAAATCAGTTTATTATGTACGGGGTCATCCGAAGCTGTTGGAAGCAGTTGAAAGGCAATCCCTTGATAGCTCAAATTTCCTTCTTCATAGAGTCGTCGATTGTCATGGACTGTCTTTGCGAAAAGCCACAATGCGGTGAGATGGTCCAGTTCGGAAACATCGTAATCTATATGCTCTTGAAGCAGTTCGGAAAGTAGTGTCTGCGCCATCTCTTGATCCCAAAAAGCAACATTCATCTCGCAGTTGCCGAAAAGCGAAAAACGGTGGAGGTTGCATGAGCCAACAGTTCCCCATTCACCGTCAACAAGCATCAGTTTGGAGTGAATCCAAACCGGGTGCCTCTTGCCGTCATCACCTAATCCAGCGATGCCCGCCATTGTAAAGTTATTGAAAGCGGTAAGGGAGGCCAATTCCTCAGTCATTGTTCCTTCAGCGGGCAAGACCACTACTACTTCTACGCCACGTTGTAAGGCATCTCGCAAGTGCGAGACGATTTCAGGAACGTCGATATGTTGATGCTCCATATAGATCGAGCTGCGTGCAGCTTTAATCGCAGTGCAATATTGTTCGAAATTCGATTGTTCACCGGCCTCGATGTCAAAATCATTTGCGTTAGGTGAAGCTTGCCCATTCACATACCGGCCGCTATGAATCGTCCGTTGAATCTGAACGAGTGCCTTTCCTTTTTCCTCAGGAATAGCGGTAGGGAAGGGTAGATCGTGATTGCGATCAGCCTTCCAATGTCCGTCAGTCAGATTTCTTTCGCTTGATTCATTCCAACGCTGTACGAAATTATGGTGGACATCGACACACGAAGGCCCCTTAAGTTCCACGTATACATCGTGGTTTTGCCCTTTGCCTTGATGGCCGGGGGAGACTACAGAATTCGGATTCAGATTAATGCCTCCTAAAAATGCCGTCTCCGATGAAGTGCCTGCGTCAATCAGCCAGCTTTTCTGATGTTGACAATAGCCGGGCTGCGCTCGATCCCAGCGAATTCGGATTGATGAATCGCTTTCAATTAACTTATCAAAATGCCCCGGAGCTCCCCAGAATGCATTTGTTTTCAATGATGCGGTCTCAGCGTCAGGACGCCAAAAGATTACACGCACATCCAATCCGCGGTCAGCTGCCCGATTCAGAACATCGAGCGGAGTGCCTCTACCGTCAGGCATCTGGCATGTTGCCCACATGAAAGTGACGGTAACCCAAACACTCTGCTTTGCTTGTTCGATTGCCTCACAAACACGGCGAAATGCGGGTTCCCCGTCAATAAGTGGTCGAAGAAGATTACCTGAACGTATCGGTACGATGTTCTTGAAGGTGGTGGAACCGTAAAAAGGGTGTTGCTTAAGGTGTTAGGCATATCATGAATACCTCCTGTATTATTTTGTGGTAAATAAAATAGGTACCCCAAAACAGGTACCCAAATTAATTAATCCTTCACATCATTTCAATTAAGAACTAATTACATTTTATCAAAGAATGGTGGGTTTTTGTGTGTAGTGCGCAGGCACCTTTACAATACAATTTAAATAAAGATTCTATAACTATATTGTTTGTCCATTCCAATTGATTCACTCATCCATATATTAAGGTAAGAGCTGGCCAGCTTATTATGCGATGATTGGGGTGAAAACATATGTGCTTTGACAATAATAGACGCAGACGAGATGTAGATTTAATTTGTGAGTGCCGTAGAGTAAGGTCTGAACGGGATAACAGATTTGACAATGAATTTGATCGTCGTAATGAATTTGGTCGACGCAATGATATTGATCGATTCAACGATTTTATGCGTCGCAATGAAGTTGATCGAGACAGAGATATTAACCGTAATAACGACTTTAGATGCCGATGCAGGGAAGTTAATCGCAGACGTAATTGCTGGTGATGTAAGAAAATGGACGAGATATAAATATAGTTAAGAACTAAACTGGCCTTGCACATCAAATAAGATGTGCAGGGCTTTCTTTGTCGAAAAATGTAAAGGTACCTGTGCTACACACAATCAAGAAAATTCATCGAATATACATGAAAAAGAAGTGGAAATACACGTGTATCAATCTTTGTGTAGTTAGTTCAGATGTTTTTATACAATGTGTTGAATTGTCATAAATGCGTCGTGCACAGGTACCTTTACAAAGAAAAAGTAAAAGAGGTTGAAAAATGAACTCATTTTTCAACCTCTTTTTTATGATCAATTTAAATCCAGTTCCTTCTCCATAACTTCCTTCAACATGCGTCGGACCTCATCCGTCGTTTTCGTATTCATCAAATCGTTTCTCAACTCAGCAGCGCCTCTAAATCCACGAATATAGATTTTAAAGAAGCGTAGAAGTGGTTTGAATGGACGTGGTTCTGCTTCAGTTGAATATTTATCATGCAAGTCCAATTGCAATAGCAGTAAATCGAGATATTCTTTCACACTATGTTCCTTTGGTTCTTTTTCAAAAGCAAAAGGATTTGTGAAAACGCCACGGCCGATCATGACACCGTCAACGCCGTATTGCTCCACTAATTTTAACCCTGTTGCACGGTCAGGGATATCGCCGTTGATCGTTAACAAAGTATTTGGAGCGACTTCATCCCGTAACTTTTTAATTTCAGGAATCAGTTCCCAGTGTGCATCCACTTTGCTCATTTCTTTTCTTGTGCGAAGGTGAATGGACAGGTTTGCAATGTCTTGCTCCAAGATATGTCGTAACCAATCGCGCCATTCGTCGATTTCAATATAGCCGAGCCTTGTTTTGACACTAACCGGCAATCCACCTGCTTTAGCAGCTTGGATGATTTCAGCTGCAACTTCGGGGCGTCGAATTAATCCGGCACCTTTTCCGTTTGCCGCTACGTTTTGTACCGGGCAGCCCATATTGAGATCGATGCCGCGGAAACCAAGTTTTTTCATATCGATGCTCATCTGTTTATAGTACTCAGGTTTATCGCCCCAAATATGAGCGACAATTGGCTGTTCATCCTCTGTGAACATCAAACGGCCGCGAACACTTTCTCTTCCGTTAGGATGGTAATAGCTTTCTGTATTCGTAAACTCGGTGAAAAATACATCAGGTCGTCCTGCTTCACTGATGACGTGACGGAACACGACGTCTGTGACATCTTCCATTGGTGCTAATATGAAAAACGGCTTCGGTAGATCAAGCCAAAAATTATCTTCGTTACTCATTTTGTATCCTCCTGTTGCATGGAAAATCCTTTGCTCATCAAATAGTATCACTTTTTATAGCCTAATGCACTGATACATTCCTAAAAAAAACTACCTTATACCGCGAAATCTTTTATTATTCGGAGGGATCGTTTATTTGCGGTAAGAGCTCATTCATTCACCGCAAGGGTCCATTCTTTCTCGCAAGGGCCCATTCTTTCCCTGTCAGGGTCCATTCTTTCTCGCAAGGGTCCATTCTTTCCCTGCAAAGGTCTATTTAAAACTTGAACGTACGGTCTTCCACGAATTCTCCTTCTCGATACGTCCGTTCGACGAAAGTGATGTTATTTTCATGATCAATGAGCAGGACTGTTGAGGAGCGAGTGCCATACCCTTCGGATTTGATGAATAGGGAGATAGCACCCGTTCCAGTTGTTCACCGACCCCCGTATTTGGAAGTTGCTCTTCCGGAAACGGCTCGGCATCTTGCAGTAAATCAAACAGTTCATTAGGTTGAATTACACGATTTTGTTCAACAAGCTTCCGTAGATTCGCTTTCCCTTTTACGACTTTCGGCCATGGCGTGTCGAGAAAATGATTGCACAACCCATGTGTCCCAGGTGATATCTTCTTCACATCATTTTCGATATTCGAGTAATAAAACAACTCATCCGCAGTACCGGCAATCACGTTGAAACCCGCATACTCCGAACGCTTCTGTTGTAAAGATTTCAGAAACTCAGCGGCTGTTATATCGGATTCGAGAAAATCAGTCACGATTTCACCGCGAGACCGAACGTCCTTCTTCTGTTCAGAAGGATCTCTATAATTGGTCAGTGCAGCAAATCGTCCATATTTAGTAATGCCGAGCCATGTTCCTTTTTGCGATAAGTCCCTGCCCGCCAATAAATCAGGCTTATCCACCCAAAAATGCGCCGGTGCAGTCGGTCGCTCGTAAAACTCGTCCCGGTTCGCAGCCACGACCAAGTGGTAGATCGGATGATCATGGACATGGAAATTAATCAAACACATGACAACATCACTTCTCCTTTCTAAAAGTATACATTGTTATTGAGGTTTCGGACTAGAAATTAAAGAAATTGAGTATCTTCTCGTTAACGGTGAGCGACCGATAATTTGAGTGCGGGACTTCAGACGGCCTAAAGTGTTATACTCGATTTAAGAACTTTACCAATTTTCAGCAATGAGGGACGAAGGAGACTGCCCTTATGAATAAGTGGCTTTTTGGATTTTTTGTCATCTTAACAACATCTTTAATGGGCTCAGCCTTTACAATCGGAAAGATCGGATTGATATATGCTACACCAATCATGTTGGTTGCACTACGGTTCCTTATAGCAGGGGTCATTATGGCGGTTATTGTGAAATCTTTAAGAATCGTTCATCCTAAGCAGTTGTCGGATTGGATAAAAATAGCGCTGATCGGTTTCTTTCAAACAGCATGTGTCATGGGATGTATTTTCGTCAGTTTGCGAACAATCACAGCGGGGCAATCATCTATATTAACATTTACGAACCCACTTTTGGTTGTCATATTTGGAACGTTTTTCATGAAAATGACGTATAATTGGCGGCAATGGACCGGTGTTATTTTGGGTTTTGTAGGCGTATTCATTACTTTAGGCGCGCAAATGGACGTTCAAATAGGAACTCTTTTTGGTATACTGTCAGCCATTTCATGGGCTATTGGCACGCTGCTGATTAAAAAGTGGGGGCCTCAAATCAATACGTGGATTTTAACGGCTTATCAAATGTTGATTGGTGGTCTGATTCTGTTCGTCGGAAGTTTTCTATTGGAGAAGCCTTCGTTTCAAATTAACGCCATATCGATCACTATTCTTTTATGGCTGGCATTAATGGCTTCCATTGTACAATTTGCAGTGTGGTTTTACCTTCTCCAAAAAGGCGACCCTGGCAAAACAAGTGCATTCTTGTTTTTTAGCCCCATTTTTCGGCGTTCTTACAGGGTCGTTATTTTTGGATGAAACGATGAAGTGGAACGTATTACTTGGCGGTGTATGTATATTCATCGGCATCTTCATGGTGAATTGGACGGCTAAGGTAAGGGGGGTTATAGATGGGCAAGGAGAGGGATTGGAGAAATTTTAGAAGGCTTTCGTTATGGTTATGAGTCGAAGATATGTGGAGAAAGAAAAATGGCCCTGTGAATTCAATCGAATTCACAGGGCTATTTTTGTGTATCTTTACAACAAGATTGACATATAATATACTTGTATAGTCGAGTATACAAGTAACCATGCCGATGAATCTGGAGGTGAAACGTTGAAGCCATCATTAGATGAAAATCAACCACTTTTTCTACAAATTGCACAAATTATATTAAATGAAATCGTGGAAGGTCATATAAAAGAAGGAGAACAATTGCCCTCTGAAAATGAATTATCCAGCTTTTACACTATTAATCGTGCAACCGTGAGAAAAGGGCTTCAAACTTTAGTGGATGATGCTTTTATTTATAAACAAAGAGGTATCGGTATGTTTGTAAGTGAAGGAGCTTATCAGAAAATAGTAGAGGAACGCCAGAAACAATTTCGACAGAATTATATAACCCCTTTGTTAGAGGAAGGGGCTCGCTTGGGGATGGATGTCCAAAAATCATCCAATTAATTGAAAAGGAGGCACAATCATGATAGAAGTCAATCAAGTTCATTTCAGATATCATACAACCGACGTATTGCATGACTTTTCTTTGATAGAGCATGAGAAAGTCATCGTTGGACTTTGGGGGCGGAACGGTTCTGGGAAAACAACCCTCATGAAGTTGTTAGCCGGCCATTTAAAACCAAATCAGGGTGAGATCAATATACAAGGATTTACCCCTTATAACGATGATCGAACAAATAATCATCTATGTTATATGCAAGAAGATCATCCATTCAGTAAGATGTGGAAAGTAAAAGATGCATTACGTTTTGGTAATTATTACAATCCGAATTTTGATATGGATTTTGCGAAAAAGCTGTTATCCATTTTTAATTTGAATGAAAAGAAACATGTGTCTGGGCTATCTAAAGGTATGAAATCGGCGCTGCAATTCATCATCGGTATGGCCAGCAATGCAGATATCACGATACTTGACGAACCTACAAACGGGTTAGATATTGCGATGCAAAAGAAATTTAACAAAGTATTATTGGATAGTTATGAAGAGAATCCAAGGCTTATTTTATTATCCTCACATAATATCGAAGAAATTCAAACGCTATGTGAAGCGCTGGTCGTGATTCATGATGGCAACGTTCTCTTCCATGAACCAATGGAAACGATGCGGGAAAAAGGCATATGGTTAAGCGGGGAGAAGGATGCTTTTTCAACGATTATCCAGTCGCATACTGTGTTGGAGCAACAAGTAATAGGTACGAAAATGAAAGTCATGCTTGATGAGCCGTTTACGAGTGAATGGAAGCATTTTGCAATGGCCAATGGTCTAACGATTGAACCAGCCTCCCTGCATGATTATTTAGTAAATCGAACAGAAAAACGAATTGAGGTGGCCCAATGAACATAAACAGCGGGACATTCAGGATTGTTTATGAAGATGCACGATTTGCCTTCGCACAGCTGCTGATTTTGTATATTACAATCCCTATATTATTAGTCTGGTTAACCGTTGGATATTTCTTTAACTTAGGTGAAGAGGTGATCGCTGCTATCTCAGGACCAACCTATTTTTTCATTATGCTGTTTGCCGTGAATAGCTTCAAAACCATTTTCCCTGTCGCAATCGGAATGGGAAGTACAAGGACCAATTTGCTGAAAACGTTTTATGCAATAGGGTTGGCAAGTGTCCTTGTTGTCACCTTTATTTTAAATGTCTTTCAATGGATTCTCTTAACATTTTATGAGAGATGGAATGTAGCGGCTCACATCCTGCATCCAGGAACCTTTTTACATCGGGAGTATACTTTTCTATCCTATTTTTTAATGGATTTCATGGTAGGAATTTTTCTTTTCTCCTTCGCTTTTCTGTTTTATGCAATCTATCATCGACTCGGTTTGAAAAGAAGTGTCATTTGGATGACTGTATTGATAATCGTCAGTACGCTTTTGCAATACAGCGGACTGATCAACTTTTCATTTTGGAAATGGGTAGTTGCCCAGGATCTGAGTGACTCAGCGATATTCTTTTTTGTGGTTACGATTAGTCTGATTGCATTGTTAATCACATATCCGATTATGCGAAATGCGCCGTTAGCGGTTAGGTCTAAAAAGTAATAATAGAAGAGAAATATAAAGAGACAAAAAAATGAAAGTCGACTAAACAACAGTTGTCGACTTTCATTTTTTATTTATTTCGGACTATCAAAAATCAAAAGAGGACTCCTTGCATGCTTTTTCCATTAAAGAATTAAGAAAAAAGCTAGTCGACATGAAATTCGGCTAGCTATCGGTATTACAGGTTATTCAGAAAGTATAAAAACCAAACCGCATGATTTTGTTGATCGGCTGAGGCATGTGTAAAAGCGTCTAACAATTGGGTTATCGGTACTTCTCGCGACTTCGTGATAGAAGTCAACGGTTTCTTGTTCATCTTTGAATGCAGCAGAACTCCGCTTTTGAAATCGGAAGGACATTGTCTTGTCATTTTGGGAGAAGGTTGCTTACCTGTTAACGAAATATAAAGATACCAAAAGGTTGTGTAGTGTCTAATTTCATCATTTCTGATTTCAAGAATGCGTTTTTTCATCTCGTCATTTGGAGCTTGGTTCGCTAATAACTCATAGCAGGCAATTGCAGTGTACTCACCATCGATCGCTTTTAATATTTCATTTAAGACTTCTGTACTCGTAGAAGTCTGCATGGAACTTTGATTCACTCTTTTTTCACCTCCACTCTTAGTCTATGGGCAACCCTCCTATTTTGGACCTTGTCTAATTGAAGAAAAGGTCATTGAACTTCTCATGGTTGGCCATTCGTCAAAGAAGGAATATTAGCATGCTCACTTCACATACAGTAATTCTATGATCGAACACTTCTTATTACATATCGATTAACATTGGGGAGTGAAACATGGGCGCTATTAATGGAAATGACTATATTACCCGATTAAATCTGCTAAATAATGAAATTTGGTATGACGGTGAAAAAATTGAGGGGCCGCTCTCTGAATATCCTGCCTTTAAGGGACTTATTCAGTCGAAAGCGGCTCTTTATGACTTGCAGCATGACCCGGAAATAAAAGATGAAATGACATTCATCTCTCCAGTTTCAGGAGAAATGATTGGTCTTTCCTATTTGCAGCCGAAAACAAAAGAGGACTTAATTAGAAGAAGAAAAATGACTGAACATTGGGCTAAGTATTCAATGGGTACCATGGGAAGAAGTCCAGATTATTTGAACACAGTTTTGACGAGCTTTGCTTCTTCAGTACCCTTTTTAAAAAATAAGGAAAATTGTTTTCCAAATAATCTACAAGCTTTTTATGAATTTGCCAGGGAAAATGACTTGTCGTTTACACATACATTTATTTCGCCGCAAGTGAACCGTTCTCAAATTTACATTGAAAATACCGATGAGCCAATCGCTGCAAAAATTGTTGCTACAAATGAAGAAGGAATTTTCGTTAAAGGCGCCCGCCTTCTAGCTACGCAAGGGGGGCTAACAGATGAAGTTTTAGTATTTAGTGTAGGTAAATTTCTATTTAATGAAGATGAAGCTTTTGCTTTTTCTATCCCCTCTAACACGAAAGGAATAAAGTTTATTTGTCGGGATACATTCATCGGAGGCCAATCTTCTTTTGATCATCCATTAAGCTCGCGGTTTGAAGAAATGGATTCTATCGTTGTCTTTGACAATGTATTGGTACCTTGGAGCAGGGTATTTTATTACAACAATGCGGAGGTAGCCGAAGAATTCCCTATTCAAAGCTCGTTCCATCCTTTTGCTAAGCACCAAGTGTTGACTAGACAAATTGTAAAAACAGAGTTCATCTTAGGGATTGCTGAACTTCTTATCGAAACGATTAATATTAGCGGATATCAACATATCCAAGAAAAGATGTCGGAAATCATCATTGGTTTAGAAACGATGAAAGCCTTATTGGAGAAAGCGGAGAATAACGCGGAATTAGATGAATGGGGGTTTATGAGGCCAGAAATTTTCCCGCTTCAAGTTGCTGGTAACATCTTTCCTAAAATCTACCCTCGTTTTACTGAAATTATCCAGCTGCTTGGAGCGAGTGGAATGATTGCATTGCCAACCGAAAAATCATTTCATTCTAGTATTAGAAAGGACCTAAATTCTTATCTTAAAGGGGCAACGAAGACAGCGGAGGAACGAGTACAAATATTTCGTTTAGCTTGGGATCTGACAATGAGTTCATTTGGAACAAGGCAAACCCAATATGAGAGATACTTTTTTGGCGACCCGATTCGATTAGCAAGCGACTTATATAAGAAGTATCCAAGAGATGAATTTGTAAAGGTAGTTAGTGATTTCTTACATCTAAAAAGAGAAGGGTAACAGAACTCCAAAGTTGGAGTTAATAAAAAATAGACTGTAGGCAAACATTTTATGTTTGCTACAGTCTTTTTACCTTTTCAAATAAAACACTTGCCAAATCCTTCAAAAACGAATAATATATGAATGTAATTAAATAATGTTCGTCTTTGGGGGAGTTTCTCTGTGTTTAAATTACAAGAAAACAATACAACTGTAAAAACGGAAGTCCTTGCAGGCTTCACGACCTTTTTTACGATGGTCTATATAGTGATTGTCAACCCAATCATATTAAAAGACGCTGGTGTCCCATTCGATCAGGTGTTCACTGCGACAATTATCGCAACTGTCATCGGGACTTTATGGATGGCACTTGCTGCTAACTATCCGATTGCGATTGCGCCGGGAATGGGCATGAATGCGTATTTTGCGTATTCTGTCGTCGGAACGAATGGACTTACATATCAAACAGCGTTCTCAGCAGTTTTCGTGGCGGGTCTCATTTTTGTTATTTTATCGTTGACTCCTTTTAGGAAAGTATTGATAGAAGCCATTCCTGAGAACTTAAAGCATGGTATTACCGCTGGGATTGGCTTGTTTATCGCCTTTATAGGAATGAGACAAGCTGGAATGATCGTAGCTCATCCATCCAATCTTGTTGCGTTAGGCGATCTTCATTCACCAACTGTGCTTTTTGCTTTGCTTGGACTTACTGTAACGCTTATTCTGATGGCATTGAGGGTGCACGGGGCATTGTTCCTTGGAATGATCATTACGGCAGTGGTCGCCTTTTTCACAGGACATCTTTCGTTCGACCAAGGGTTCGTTCAAATGCCGTCACTTCCGGAAGG
The DNA here is from genome assembly GCF_030067815.1 of Sporosarcina thermotolerans. GTDB lineage: Bacteria > Bacillota > Bacilli > Bacillales_A > Planococcaceae > Sporosarcina > Sporosarcina thermotolerans. The sequence continues at coordinate 1,661,103 of NZ_CP125968.1, forward strand.
GCTCATTATTTCCAATCCATTCACTGCCTTCACGGATGTATGGCAACATATGCTGTTCCCGGTCGTCTTTTCATTCCTAATGGTGACGATTTTTGATACGACTGGAACGATGATCGGTGTTGCACAGCAAGCAGGGTTAATGAAGAATAATAAAATGCCGAGAGCTCGACAAGCACTCCTTGCAGACTCTGTGGCAGCTACTGCTGGTTCTATGTTCGGAACGACTCCTACAAGCGCTTATATTGAATCTTCAGCAGGTGTTGCTGCAGGAGGGCGAACTGGGCTCACTACGGTGACTGTCGCGATTCTTTTCATCGTTGCAGCGTTTTTCGGACCACTTGTTAGTGCGGTTTCAGGTTTATCATCAATTACCGCACCTGCATTGATTATCGTAGGTAGTTTAATGATGGGGGCCATTGCGAGGATTAAATGGGATGAAATCGATGAAGCTTTCCCTGCATTTTTGATCATTTTAAGCATGCCGCTTACGTCAAGTATTGCAACAGGGATTGCGTTAGGATTCATCTCTTATCCGATCTTGAAGGTTGTAACAGGGAAATGGCGTGTCGTCCATCCTCTGGTATATGTGTTCGCAGTTCTATTCTTTTATCAATTGGCATTTCTGCCGCATTAAATATGAAAAGAGCAACCCGAAATACCTTTTGAAGGTAAGCGGGTTGCTCTTTTTGAGTTATGGCAATTGTGACAACTTGCGTTATAATTATTACAATCATCGGACCTTTGGAATTTATTGTTTGAGTTCTTTTCGAGGAACGACGGCCTTGAATAGGGGGGAGATATATGTCATTAAAAATAGGGGATATCATCACGTTTGAACGTACTTTTACAGTGAGGGATGTTGAATTATTCACGGAAGTTTCCTGTGATGAAGGGGAACATCACATTACCCCGGATGAACAAGGAAGACTTGTAATCCAAGGGCTACTTACAGCAACGTTACCGACGAAAATTGGTGGAGATGCAAACGTGTTAGCCCGGACGATGAATTTTGAGTTTTTAAGACCTGTATTTACAGGTGATACAATCAAGTGTGAAGTGGAAATCGAGGAATACGAATGGCAGGAAAATAAAAACCGAACGTCTATAAGTACGTTCTTTATATGCACAAACCAGGAAGGGATAGAAGTATTAAAAGGGAGTTTTTCAGGGGTAATTCTTTGAATGGTACCGTGAAATTAAATGAATCAATCGAAATTCATAGAGTGGGCGCGTTTATGGATTAAAGGAGTTTGATGAAGTGGTTCAGGAAATTCGACTAAATGATACGATAATCAAAATTTCACATTTTGAAAAGAAAAAGAAAGAAAATAAAATCTGGATTTCAGTAACTTTTAATGTGACAAATGAAGAGTATCATGATATTACAACACTCCTTTATAAAGGAACATTTGATGTTAAGGTGCCAGAGAAACAGATTGAATTCCGTGGAACGATCCAACAATATTCAACATCCATAACAAATTTATATGAAAAAGGAAATGTTGGTGAATATAAACTAACATTAAAAGAAGTGGAGAACTAAAAAAGGAGAGGTTCATATTATGAAATTAAGCATTTTAGATCAATCTCCTATATCGACAAATCAAACTGCCCAAGAGGCACTTCAAGAATCCATGAATTTAGCACGGCTCGGGGATACACTCGGATATTCACGTTATTGGATTGCTGAACATCATGCATTGCCGGGACTTGCGTGTTCCGTACCGGAAGTGATGTTAGGGTATATAGGTGCAAATACAAAACGTATACGAATTGGCTCCGGAGCTGTGTTATTGCCCTATTATAAACCGTATAAAGTAGCAGAAACGTATAACTTGTTATCCATCCTCTTTCCAAATCGGATTGATGTGGGGATCGGAGGGCACCGGGCGGCCCGGCTGAAGCATCAAATGCATTATCCGACAATTATTTACAACATGTTTATAAAATGCCTGATTTAGTAAAGGAATTAATTAAATACGTAGATAATGAAGACGCCATATTACAGGCTTCTCCATTGCCGGAAATTAGTCCTGAACTTTGGATGTTAGGGACCAGTAAAAAAAGTGCAAGTTTTGCAGCGGAAAATGGTTTAGCCTATTGCTTCGGACAATTTATGAGCGATGATAACGGTGAAGAAATCATTCAACACTATCGTGATTCATTTCAACCTAGAAAAAATGGCCAGAAACCTTATGTCATTATGACCTTAACAGTAATTTGCGCAGAAACTACACAAGAAGCAGAAGACATTGCTTTAAGCTCTATTGTTTGGGGCCTGCAAAGAGAGAATGGCGAAGGGAAACAAGGTGTTCCTTCTATCGAAAAAGCAAAAGAATTTCAATTAAACATGGGTGATCAGGAGTCAATTGAAAGAGCGAAAAGTAAAATGATTATCGGGAATCCGGAAAAAGTGAAAAGCAAACTTATGGAGATCAAATCCCGTGTGCTTGCAGATGAAATCATGATCGTTACCATTACTTATTCTCCGAAAGATAAGCATAAATCATATCAATTGATTGCTGAACAGTGCATTGAATGAAAATAGAAATGTAAATCCCGATGTAGCAATGACTTCATAGCTGCATCGGGTATTTTTATACAATTTGTAAAGGTGCCTGTGTAATACACAATAGAGAAAATTCAACGAAAATGCATAAGGAAGAAATGGAAATCCCGAAATGACAATAACGCTATAGTTACATCGGGTATTTTTATGCATTTCTTCGAATTGTCATAAATGTGTCATGCACAGATACCTTTACAAACGGACTCCCATTTAGGAAGTCCGTTGCACATACCATGATCCACGGTTAAAGGATGACTTTACTTAATATTTATCTCTGGTTTTGGGGCCATCTTTATTGTCATCGACGTTACCTTCCCTCGCCTTGTTGTCCGGCGCTTTGTCAGAATCAGAAACAGCAGCAGTACCAAATGGATCAAGAGCAGTAGCCATAGTATCCCCAGTAAATGCACCTACACCTGTTCCTGCTGCCTTGCCAGTATCGTTATCGTTAGGTTTGCGTTTGTTAAAATCAGTCACTTAATTTCACTCCCTCGTTTTTTTATGGTGAAGTGCTATGTTCTAAGTAGCACTGGTCCCGTAATATATTTTGTTCAATAGGGACAAATTTATGAGGAGTGATTAATAAGCATCTGTATTTCTTCCCCCGGCGTTATTCCGGTGTTATTCAACAATTTGACCAGATTTGCTAAAACGTGTTTCTTCAACTAACCCGACTCTTTAGCTAAAGCTGTTTACTCGCACAATTCTAAGATTTATAATTTTAGAAGGGGGATGTATGTGATTCGTTTATTAACTAAAAGTGATTTAGAACAAGCGGCTTCTCTCGTGGCAATGGCTTATCCAGGGATGCAACTATCGGGTGAGGAAGCTCAGAAAGCATTTATTGAGCGTCTTACTATCGAAATTGAATCTCAAAATAACTTGAAATTCTACGGGTTATTTAATGAACAAAATGAGTTGTTAGGGTTATACAAACTTCATAAACTTAATGGGAATGTTAACGGAGAAATTGTTCGTATTTGGGGAATTGGCATGGTAGCGGTTCATTTTTTCCATAAGAAAGAAGGTATAGCGAAACAGTTGTTGCAACATTTTCACGAGCTTGCAAGGCAAGAAAATGTCGGGATTGTATCGTTATACCCTTTTAATACTTCTTTTTATCAAAAGATGGGATACGGATATGGACCAACTCGCTACCAATATAAATTGAAGCCTGCAAGTTTCCCAAACAGTGGTGATCGAAAAAAAGTGGTCATGTTGTCTGCGGCCGAAGAAGAAAAGATTGTTGCTGTCTACAATGAATTTGTATCTATGCATCATGGAATGATGGAGCGGACTTGGCATGAACGAAACGTAATTAAGAAAAAAGTTTCCCATTATGCAGGAGTGTATGAAGGGGATGCATTAGTTGGTGCACTTGCATATACGTTGCAACCTGTGAAAGATAGTCATTTTCTTCACCATGATATGAATATCCTTGAATGGGTATGGACGAAGCCAAGTGCTTTCGTCGATATGTGTACTTGGATTCATTCACAACAGGATCAAGTGGATCGTGTGTATGTTCGGACGCATGATGAATCACTTATCTATCATTTTGATGATCCTCGAAACGATAGCAATCGTTTGATTCCAAGTGTGTATCATGAAATCGGAACTGTTGGTACGGGAATCATGTATAGAATTAGCTCAATCGAGTCATTTGTACAACAAACTAACTTTAATTCATTGAATCGACCTGAAAGCCCTGTAACCATTTCCATATTTCTCAAGGATTCGTTTATTCAGGAGCAAAACGGTAGGTACCAGTTAACATTCAGTGAAGATACTTGGAGCATTGAAAAATCCTTCGATTCTATTGAAGACGTTGACTTGAGCATTGCTGTTTCAGATTTAAGTTCCTGGTGGATGGGCTGTGTCAGCATGGAGCAGTTAGTCCAATATGGAAAAGTGGAAGTGAATAATTGGCCGGCAAAACAGTTGGATCGGTGGTTTATGCCTACTACAAAGCCGGTATGTTTAACTTCGTTTTGAAAATAAAAAAATCTGGGGAAGCCATGAACATCTCGTATAAATTGATTTCTTCGTTAAGCTTTGAAAAAGCGCATGACCTGTTTAATCGTGGGTTTGAAGGATATATAATGCCAATGAATTTATCTTTGGATACATTCGTAGGCCGTTTTGGTAATGATGGCTTATCTCCGGCGTTATCCGTCGTTGCATATGACGGAGCGGACCCAATCGGCTTCGTGCTTCAAGGAATAAGAGAAGTGGATGGTCAAAAGATTTCCTGGAATGGTGGAACGGGCATTATCCCGGAATACAGGGGAGGGGGCTTGGTTACCCCTTAATGGAGGAAGCGGAAAAACGTCTAAACGAATGTGATGTTTCTATAGCGACTTTAGAAGCGCTTTCTGAAAATAAGCCAGCCATTTCTTTGTATGAAAAGTGTGGCTACAAAATAGAGGATGAATTGCTCTTTTTACGTTCAAACGGTGTTGTAAACAGCCAGTTACCAAGCCTTGACGGTTATGAAATGATAAGAATTCCATCGGCTCAAGCTATTGGCTCAGATTTATTTCCTGGCATTGTCCCTTGGCAAACCGATGTCAGTGGCACACCGAAAATAGGTGGGGAAGCTGTATTGATTACAAAGAATGGAGCTGTGCAGGCTGCTTGTTTGATCCGTAAGAAATCTGTGTTTGGGAATGAAGCGGAAGGCATTACGTTGTTTCAGGTAAAGGAAAATGGGAATGAAGATGCTTTCAACAAACTTCTTGCTCACGCATTGGAATATGATCAACCGATTACCCGTACAACTTACAACTTCCTAAAAGGGGATGGCCGTGTAGTTTCATTTTTGGTTTCAAACGGTTTCGAAAACACGCCAGTATCGCAGGTTTTTATGACGAAGACTTTCTGATTTTTGGTGGTTTCTTTCAGTATGAAAAGAAGAAGGGGGCGTTCCCCCTTCACAGGTACTTTACAATTTTACGTCAATAAATCCCTCAAAGCTGACTCTAACTTTGGAAATTCAAAATCAAATCCCTTTTCAAGTAACACTTTCGGCAATACTTTTTGACCTTCAAGGACCAATTTGCTCTTTTGTCCCAATGCCATTCTCATAGCGATTGATGGTGCGGGAATCCAATGTGGCCGGCCTAATACGCTGCCAATCGTTTTGCCGAATTCTTTCATTCTTAGAGGGAAGGGGGCTGTGACATTTACGGGACCTCGCAACCGTTCACTTCTAACCGCGAACAAAATCGCGCGGACCACATCAACGACATGTATCCATGAAACCCACTGTTTTCCCGATCCAACCGTCCCGCCCGCAAATAGTTTATACGGCAATGCCATGAGAGGCAGTGCGCCGCCGTCATTTCCTAACACGACTCCGAATCTCATGAAGACCGTGCGTATCCCGAATTCCTCTGCGCGCTTCGCCTTTTTCTCCCAATCATGAACTGTTCTGCCTAAAAAGTCATCAGGCATGTCAGTCGAATCTTCCGTATACACATTATTGAGAGATACAGGGTAAATGCCAATTGCACTGGCGTTTATAAATACGGATGGTTTCTGAGGCATTTCGGAAATGATCCTCAGCAGCTCATATGTCGCGACCATCCTGCTGTCATAGATCTGCTTTTGATGTTTCTCCGTCCATCTTCCGTCATTTATCGAAACGCCAGCCAAGTTAATGAACACATCGGCATTTCCAATTTCCTTTTCAGGACTTGTATTGTCTTCAAGCCAAACTACATATGACAAATTGTTTGATGAGGGTCTTACTTTCCTCGTTAGAACAATCACTTCATGGCCTTCCTGTAGAAATAAGTCTATTAATTTATTCCCAATAAAACCGGTGCCACCCGCAATAACGATTTTCAACGTTTCACCTCCCATATAGCAAACTCGCATTTATTTTGTATATTCAGTCTACCATTAATGCATGCCTGACTCCCGACAAATATAGAGAATTCCCTCATATTCTACCGAATGTATACATGCTGATGTTAAGGTACCGATGTTAAGGTACCTGTGCCAAACACAATCAAGAAAATTCACTGAAAGTGTATAAAAAAGAAATGGAAAGACTGATTTTATGCCGTTTGCATGTCAACTTTAAGTATTTTTATACATTATATAGAATTGTCATAAATGTGTCGTGCACAGGTACCTTTACAAACAAAAAGGAAGCCAATCAAATTGGCTCCCTAACGGTATTATAATGTAGGAAATGTGATTATCATTTCTCCATCACTGTTGATAACATCAATAATTTGGTCATCAAATAGATACGGGGTGTCTTTCTCGTCTTGCGGTTTGACTTTCTCATACATGTTTTTCACTGACAAAACAGGGAATGTCACTGGTATGAAACGTCCTTTATGCAAGACCTTCATATTGCCCATTAAAAATAATTCCTTGCTGGATGCCGCAAAACTTAGATGACCTACTTCTTTCTGTAAGCTTCCTGATACCAATTTAACGTTTTGAAGCAACGAAATAATGCATAAAAGAAGATCGTTAATGACATCATGTGATAGCTTTTCTAACCCATGTTCGATGAATAAATTGTTGAAACCGTTTCGTATCTCTTTAAAAGAGAACATCGTTTCAATCTTTTTAGGCTTTCCTTTTCCAAGATTGTTAATGATCTCCTTGCAGTCCTCGAAAAACTCTTTGATATACCCCGTATTATTTTCCCTATGTACGATAAAATCTCCAAGTTCCTTCATCACTTTATTATCTTGTACATCATTTTTTACAAATAATAAAAAGCTCAAGACGTCCTTTTCGTCAAAGTGTCTTTCTGCAAATTTATTGTAATAGTAATTAAAGAGTTGTCTCTCTTTTTTATCCAAAATACTTCACTCCTTAAGGATCATTCTCTATGAAACGTTCATTTCTTAATAATACCATGGAACGTTTTGGAGAAATAATATTTGGGATGTAAATACGCGGTTTTAATTTTGTGAACTGAAACTCCGACCGTGGTGAGTTCTCCTTTTCGTCAAGAGAGTTCTCGTTCTTATGCGATAAGTTCTCATTAACGCCAAAAGAGTTCTCGTTCTCTCCCAAAGAATTCTCCTTTTCGTCAAGAGTGTTCTCAATCTCTCCCAAAGAGTTCTCCTTTTCGTCAAGAGTGTTCTCATTCTCTCCCAAAGAGTTCTCCTTACGCCAAGATAGTTCTCGTTCCCGCCCAAAAACTTCCCATTCATTCCACTGCAATATTTTATTTTTTGATTAAAATATTGCACAAGGGAAACATCACACATATAATAGCTATAATATATAGAACCTTGTAGAAATAAGGAGAATCATGATGATAGATTATTTTATAGGACTTAGTCCAATTAAACAGGCAATAATTGCCACCTTATTCACCTGGGGAATGACCGCTATCGGGGCAGCCTTGGTGTTTACAACAAAGAAAGTCAATCAAAAGTTTATGGATGGGATGTTAGGCTTTGCAGGCGGTGTCATGATCGCAGCAAGTTTTTGGTCATTGCTTTCACCTTCGATTGAAATGGCGGAAAATGGACCATTTCCATCCTGGTTTCCGGCAACAGCTGGTTTTTTATTGGGCGGCCTATTTCTATGGCTGGCGGATGCGATTATTCCGCACTTACACCCAGGCTCTTCCATGAAAGATGCAGAGGGGATAAATCCCGCAGGCAGAAGACGTAGCACGCTTCTTGTCTTTGCTATTACGCTTCATAATATTCCCGAAGGGCTTGCGGTCGGAGTTGCCTTCGGTGCAGTGGCGGCCGGAATGCCATCGGCTACAATCGCTGCGGCAATCGCATTGGCTGTCGGCATTGGAATCCAAAACCTTCCGGAAGGGACAGCAGTATCCATGCCGCTTCGCAGGGATGGTATGTCTCGCAGGAAAAGCTTTTTCTATGGACAGTTGTCAGGCGCGGTTGAGCCTTTTTCAGCTGTGATAGGCGTCTTAGCCGTTACAACGATGCAACCACTACTTCCATTTGCCCTAAGTTTTGCAGCTGGAGCGATGATCTTTGTCGTAGTCGAAGAGGTCATTCCAGGTTCTCAGGAAAACGGGAATAAAGACCTCGCTTCAATTTGCCTAATGATCGGTTTTGCAGTCATGATGATCTTAGACGTGGCATTCGGGTGAAATAAAAAGAAAAAGGAATCCTTCATTAGAAAGGATTCCTTTTTCATTCATCAAAAACAAGTAAACTGATCGATACGATTTAAGTCAATTCCAAAGAATTCCCATCTTCTTCGGCTTGGGCTCCAACGGTATCCCGCGACCGAAGTACGACCTACGAATGTTGGGTAATACCAGAAACCATTTCTTCTGGACGTCCATACATACGTATATCTAAATAGGCAGCCTCTAATTGCACCTGGGTCAACCCTTAAAAGCGATGCACTTGGGTAGGCCGGTGTATGGCCCGGCGGTGGTGAAGTTGGTGATTGCTGATGCCCTCCACCTTGCCCCGGGAATCCGCCTCCAGGGAATCCGCCTCCAGGGAATCCACCTCCAGGGAATCCACCCCCAGGGAATCCACCTCCAGGCAATCCACCTCCAGGCAATCCACCTCCAGGAAACCCGCCACCTGGAAATCCTGGCATTGGCTGAAATGCGCTGCTGTTTCCTTGACTCCACTCATTACCGTAACTCGGCATCCCCATCCCTGGCATTCCGCCCATTCCATAACTCGGCATCCCCATCTCTGGCATTCCGCCCATTCCATAACTCGGCATCCCCATCTCTGTCATTCCGCCCATTCCATAACTCGGCATCCCCATCCCTGGCATTCCGCCCATTCCATAATTGGGCATTCCCATCCCTGGCATTCCGCCCATTCCATAATTCGGCATTCCAGCTCCAGGCATCCATCCGTCCATTCCATATCCATTCATATCTTGTGCCCCTCCCGTATATCCTTCAGGTAATTTTGGGTACCATAACTCATCTTCGTGACTATTCGTCATTATTTCTCTCCTTTCACGCACTTCCCCATATCCTATGTCACAATAAAAGAAATGGGTTGGACTCTTGGGTATGAAAACTTTTTTTGTGTTTAAGGGTCTAATGTATAGAGGGCAATTGGAGGTGGGGAATTGACAGAGATAGAACTTGCTGAAAAAGCAATACATGGGGATGATGAGCGTTTTTACAATTAATCTCCATTCATAAAGAGTCGCTATATCGAACAGCGCTCGCCTACTTGAAAAATGAAGAAGATACGCTTGAAGCGGTACAAGAAGTGACATATCGTGCCTATGAAAAAATAAAAACTTTACGTATGCCTGAATATGCTAAGACATGGCTTATCCGGATCATGATGAACCATTGCCATGACGTCCTTCAAAAAAGGAAACGTTATGTGTTCGATGAAAGCATCGGCGAATTAAAAGGAATCAGCGATGACTTCACTTATATGGAAGTGGAAGAGGCGCTTAGTCATTTATCGGAAAAAGATCGGCAATTAGTGCATCTCAAATATTTGCATGACATTAAAATAAAAGACATTGCCGATATGACGTCAACTCCGGAGGGAACCGTGAAAACAAGATTATACAAGGCGGTCAAATTATTGCGTACATTTTTTGATGGGAAGGAGGGGAATCAACTTGATGGAAGAGGAAAGAAAATTGAAGAAGTGGAAAGAGGAAGTTGAGAAAAGGGAAGTCCCTGCTGATCGATTAGATCAAGCTATACAAATCGGGTTTGAAGCAGCTAAACGGAATCATACAAACAAAAAACGTGGCTTCATGAAACGTAGTATATGGTCTACAGCTATCGCCGCGGTTCTCATTCTCGCTTTTGTCACATCTATCCGAGTATCACCCGCCTTTGCAAATGCTCTGTCGTCAATCCCCGGACTGTCAGGGATCATTGAACTAATTCAAGATAATAAAGGGATTCAAATGGCAATTGAAAATGAGCATTACCAAATGATCGGAACGACCGGCGAAACAGACAGCATGAAAGTGACACTCGAAGGCATTATTACCGATGAAACGAGTTTAATCGTCTTTTCCAAAATCGAAAATAATAAAAAGTACCCTAAGAGTTATCTAAGTGGATATCGGATACTGGATAGCAATGGGAAAGAGATTCCAAATGGGCAATTCTTTAGTACGGTGTGGAATCAAAAAAATGACTTGTTAGCGACCAATACGACTGAGATAAAATTTGAGAGTCCAGTACCGACCGAAGAAATGATTTTGGAATATGAAATTACTGGGGAGTTTAACGGTGAACAGGTAATAGATACAATACAAATTCCATTCAAAGTGGAATTGAAGCCCGTTAAAAAAGAACATTATGCGGTTAACAAAACGGTTGTCGTCGATGGACAAAAAATCCACATCCACTCAATAACGATTGGACCTATAAAAACAGCTGTCGAAGTAGAATATGATGCGAAGAATACAAAGAAAATTTTCGGATTCGAAGACTTGCGCATTTTGGATGAAAAAGGTGAAGTATGGAGTGCTATCAAAAACGGATCAACGGCAAGCTGGAGTGAGGATTCCGCTGTTATTAGCTACTTCTTGCAAAGTAATTATTTCAGAGATACCGAGCATCTTTACCTCCAGTTCAACAAGCTGATGGCGATGGATAAAGACGAAGCTGAATTGATCATCGACACTGAAACAAAAGAAATTTTGAAACAACCGAATGATAAGAGATTCAGTAACTTAAAAATCCATGGCTCGCATTTGGAAATTGAACTGAAAGGCGGAAAAGGGTACTATCATGATCCGTTTTCAACTTTTTATGACGCAGAAGGCAAAGCGCTTTCTCAGATGTCCGGAACCTATCGTCCCGGCTCTGACGATGTTAATTACTTTGGACTGGAGCTTCCAGACGTGGAATTTAAAAACCCTTTGACATTTCCTTTGCACGCGTATCCTTCCTATATTAAAGGAGACGTAAAAATCAAAATCAAATAACTTATAGAGGCCTGCCAGGATGTTGTCTGGATGGCCCCTTTTTATCAGTCAGCGTCCAAAGTGAGTCCCCCTCCGTCCAAAGTTCACCGGTCCACGTCCAAAGTATGTTCTTTCGCGTCCAAAGCAACTCTTTCCGGAATATATAGTTTCACCATTTTTCAACACGTCATCACACTAAAACAACAGCACATTACCATAGAACAAATTTCGTAAAAATCGACAAACTCGTTTCCTTTTCGTGTACGATGAACATAGTAAGCGTATTTTTAGAGGCGGAAGGATGGTTGGTATGATCGAATTAACAGGAGCTTCTCTTACTCTCGAACAGATGGAAGCAATTCTATATAAAAGGGAAAAAGTGGTATTAAATACGGATGCATTGGAACGCGTGAAAAAGAGCAGGGAAGCGGTTGAAAGAATTGTAGAAAATGACAAAACTGTATACGGTATCAATACTGGTTTCGGTAAATTCAGTGATGTGAAGATTGATGAAAAGGATACGAAAGCGTTGCAGCTTCACCTTATTCGCTCTCATGCATGCGGGGTAGGGGAGCCATTTTCTGAAATAGTTTCCCGGGCAATGATCGTTTTACGTCTAAATGCGCTGTTGAAAGGATTTTCCGGAATTCGTGTCGAAGTGCTTGAGCGTTTTGCATTTATGGTAAATAATGGAATCCATTCGGTTATCCCTCAGCAAGGATCGCTTGGAGCTTCTGGGGATCTTGCCCCGCTATCTCATTTGGCCTTAGTCCTATTAGGAGAAGGGTTCGTTTGGCAAGATGGCGCACAAATTCCCGCCGAATTGGTTTGGAAGGAGTTAGGTATTAACCCAATTATCCTTGAGGCAAAAGAGGGCCTCGCATTGATTAACGGAACACAAGCGATGACTGCTCAAGGCGTAGTGAATTACTTGGAAGCGGAAAAACTCGCGTATGATAGCGAATGGATTGCCGCCATGACAATGGAAGCTTTGCACGGAATTACGGATGCCTTCCATCCTGCTATCCATGAGGCGCGCGGTTATAAGGAGCAAGTAGATGTTGCTGCCCGCGTATTGAATTGGTTAGAGGGAAGCGAACTGACGACTACTCAAGGTGAAAAACGTGTCCAGGACGCCTATTCCATCCGTTGCATCCCACAAGTTCACGGGGCAAGTTGGCAAGTATTGTCATACGTAAAAGAAAAATTAGAGATTGAAATGAATGCTGCAACGGATAATCCACTTATTTTTGAAGACGGGGACGTCGTAGTGTCCGGTGGAAACTTCCATGGACAGCCAATTGCATTCGCAATGGATTTCCTGAAAATCGGCATGGCAGAACTTGCGAATATTTCTGAACGCCGCATTGAGCGTCTCGTAAATCCACAATTAAATGAAGGATTGCCACCGTTCCTTAGCCCGCAACCAGGTTTGCAATCGGGTGCCATGATTTTACAATATTCGGCAGCAAGCCTTGTTTCGGAAAATAAAACATTGGCACATCCTGCATCCGTCGATTCAATTCCGTCTTCAGGCAACCAAGAGGATCATGTATCAATGGGAACAATCGGCTCAAGACATGCGGGGCAGATTATAAAGAATGCAAGAAACGTCCTTGCTATCGAAGCACTATGCGCAATGACTGGCTGCGTATACCGCGGGGTTGATAAAATGGCACCTAACACACGCAGGGAATTGGATGGTCTTATGGAAATTGTAGCTCCGATTAATGAAGACCGGATTTTTGGACCGGATATTGAAAAGATAGCCGATTATTTGAAAGCCTAAAAAACATCATGTCTCCCTTTCATCGAGGGCAGACATGATGTTTTTTATTACTCAAAATCAATCTCACTAAGTCCTGTTTTCACCTTGCTTGGCAATTCGAAGAAATGCTGAATATCTTGGACATATTCCAATACCCTAAAAATTCCCCTTCTTTGTTAAATATCGCTTTATAAGTAAGGTGAATGTACTGATCTTTCTTTTTGAACCACATGCTTTCAGAAGTCCGTATCCCTGTTTTTAAATCGCGGATAACTGTCATCACTTTCCGCAAGCTTTTGGGTGGATGACAATTGGCCACATGACGGCCAATCGAACTTGGGGTTGTACCAGCATCATTTCCGATGCTTCCGTCATTTCATTAAAGTATTTAAACAATCCCTGTTTATCAATAAATGTGATTTCCAATGGCAAACTGTTCAAAATAAGATTTGCTTCTTCCGGTGTTAAGTAACCTCCGCCAAATTTAAAGGTTTGACTAAAAATTGCATCACTTGCCGTCTGATTACGTAATTTTGCTTCTACAATTGACTCTTCGGATTCAGGAACCCATTTTTCTTTCGGAGCCTCAATTAACGCATAGCCGAATGCATAACTTTCGTTTTTAATATCTATCCAATCTTTTTCGCTAAATTTTTCTAGGATTGGTAATATGATTTCCTCCTCATAGAGAATCATTTCTTTGAATTCCTGTTCAAATGCATCATATTTCTTTCGAACTCGTGAAAATATCACATCGGGAAGTTGAGCAACCTGTCCTTTTAAGCCTTGATATAGGACGCGAATTTGGTCATCCCTTTCCCATACTGCTCTCGTTGGTACAACGTGTCCGTAGCGTTCTAAAATAGGGAAGAAGAGTTTTTCTTTACGATGATAATGGTTATGGAATTCTCCCAATCGAAACAGATGGTTTTTTACTTGATCTACCAATTCCGTATTCTGAAGTTGAGTTGGATCTGACTCAAACGATGTTAAAAGGTGATTGTTATGATTCAAAGCAAATTGAAATGCATTATTTTCTTCTTTGAAAATTTGAATGGGATGTCCTCAGTGATACGCCGTAGTAACCTTTTTACTAGGATACACAATCGAAAACCTCTTAACATCCTCCATCGTAACTCCAAAGTCTCCCGTTAATAATCTTAGCTCCAGTAGCAAGATGTCAACGACTTTTTTAAAACAATTTACTACTAAAATAGAAGGCGATATTCTAATTGATATCTTTAATCGATGGAATGATAAATTCAAAGATAAGTGAGGCATCCTAACGATTGAAAAAGGTTATTAGAATAAATCAGTAACTTATTTTGCCTTAATCGGTCTAATGGTATGAGGAGGGATATCGTGAGAGTACAAGACTATTTTTTAGTTTGGTTATTTTTATAATATTAACTGCTTTTGTATGTTCTAATTCATCAGGTACAGGTGAATTAGATGTTCATAGTACTGGAAATCCTGATGCGAAAGAGATTTTAACATTAGACCCTGAAGCCGATATATTTCAGTTCGAGGGTGTGATTTATAAGACTGGAATTGATTGGGTTGAAGAACTAACTTTAACAAAAGGCGAGCAAGTAGGGAAATCAAAAAAAGAAGTGATACAGATACAAACTTTGAAAATGAAATGTCGAATAAGCTACCTGTTGGTGCAAAGATTTTTTCAACAATAGAAAAAGAAGGTCCTATTTTACTCGTGGAATCAGAAGGGGAAATCTTGAAATACTATGCAATTGTAGAGGGTTAATGAACTTTCCTATTTTCCAAAACGGGCGCAATTGTTGTTTATTGAACTAACGGGGCAGTTTAGTTGAAGAATGGTGTTTAACATGAATTCATATTGGCGGAGTGCTTTCAAAAGGAAGGAATGAGGATATGAAGGTAAAGGTTAATAATTCCTTGGTGATTATCGGTGCAATCATCAGTCTTATATTTGCAACTATTTTAGGGATTTACGGTCAAGATATATCTTATTATTTGAATAACCGTTACCCAACCATTGAATTAAAAACAGTTATTACGATTGTAACTTTCCTTAGTATTGCATTGTATATAGTTACACCTGTTTTAGTATTAAAAATCCTTAAACTTAAAGGGGTATATCTTCTTGCGTGCATTACTGTATTTACCTTAATAGGGCTGCCAATCTCTTTGTTTTCATTTTTTGTTTGGGCGATGTGGATGGGTTAATTTTTTTATATTTACGGGGCACAAAGCGTCCTTGCTCTTATTAAACTAACGAGGCAGGTTAGTTGAATAAGAAGGTTTTTTTAAGATTCTGTTGAATAATTTAATATATGTAAAATGTTGTGTGGAAGGGGTGATTTTCTAATATTCTGGGTTGGCACTTTTATTGAACTAACGAAGCGGGTTAATGGAATAAGAGATGTTAAATTGAATATGTAATATTTAAGTTTTTTAAAAAGGGGTGTTCAAGGTGAAGAAATACCAAAAGCGTTCTGTTTATATTTCAATTGTAGCACTTGCTTTCTTCTTAGTATTAACTTTAATCACACACCAATGGGGATTCTTTTTATGGAGTTTATTACCTGTTTTCATGGTTTTGATGACTACGTTTTCCACCAAGATAGACAATAAAAATAATGTAAATTAAAGAAATCTTCTTAAGCTAACGGGTGCTTTACTTAGAGAAGAAGTAAAGTATTTTTCCTTATTGAACTAAAGGGGCAGTTTAGTTGAAGAAGGGGTTCTTTTTATCTAAGTAGAGTTCTTAAAGCAGATAACAAAGGGTGATATTGGTGGTTGAAAAATACATTACAGTTGATAATGGAAGGATATGGACTGAAAAAAGAGGGAAAGGCAGTCTTCCAGTCATTTTAATAAGTGGGGGACCTGGATCTAGTAATTATTTAGAACCATTGTCTTTTCTTATTGATGATATTTGTGAGGTTATAATGTTTGATCCTAAAGGTTGTGGTCGTTCCGATTACGATGGAAACGGGTATGATTTAGAATCTTGTCTTGAAGATATGGAAAGAATTCGTAAAGAGTACGGGTTTAAAAAGTGGGTGGTAATTGGTCACTCTTGGGGAGCTGATTTAGGTTTAGCTTACTCATTGGTATTTCCTCAGTCTATTTTAGGATATGTATCCATATCGGGAACTGGAGTACAAAATGATAGGGACTGGAAGGATGTCTATAATCGAAAAAAAGAAGAAATTGGTGAATTGAAACCAGATTTTGAGTATGAGGCTAATGTGATGGTTCATCGTTCGCTGATTAATTCTTGGAGAGCATTCATTAAAAAACCACTGTTACTAAAGGATATCTCACAACTTCAAATACCCTCATTGTTTATTTATGCAGAAAATGATATTCGTCCTTCTTGGTCAATTAGGCAGATTTCCAGACTTATTAGTAATTCTAGATATATCGAAATTAAAGGGGCTGAACACTATATTTGGCTTAGTAAAAAGAATGAACTAGGTGAAGTTCTCAGAGCTTTTATTAAAACATTTGTTAAATTTACTTCCAGATATGACAGTTGATGATGTTTTGAAACGTTTTAGTGACTTTTGCTTATTCAACTAACGAGGTGCTTTAGTTCAAAAAGGATATTAAAATATTACGCTGAAAAACGCTCAGATTGAGCGTTTTTACTTTTAAATAGATTTTTTTTCAGTCTTGAAATATACCTCCCCGTCAACCGAACCCGTTACTATTACACCTGTGCCATGAATGCCGAATTACTTTTTCCTCCATAGCAATTAGCTGTATTATTACTTTTTTGAAATCTCTTCAGCTTTCTTTTGTATTAATCCATCTATTTCTTCTAACACGATCTTTGTACAAAAAACTATAAGCCCACTAGTAGAATTAGTCCTGAATAAATCGGGAACAAATCCCATCCTTCTGGACCTAGGAAATACTGAAAAATAATTTGTAAAACCACGAGACTAAGAAAGATGAAGCCAACCATTGTTCCGATTGCAGCTTTCAATAAAACCCCTCCTAATGCTGAAATTACAATTACGTTCTTCGTTTATGCAACAAATTGCTGCGTCTTCCTCGAATCAATTTTAGCGCAAAATCTCTATCTCTTCTCTAAATTTTCATGTATTTCAGAATTACTTTCGAGGTAGTGATTCTTTTCAAGAGAACAATAGAATGGATGAACATTGAATGGAATAGAAGATAATTGTTTAGACTTAGTTGAACGAAATTGACTAGTCGTATAGTTCGGATGAGTTTTTTAATGTTCATTGTTTATACATATATATAATATAGCCCTACTAACTTCATCACAAACTCACTTAATTATTGTAAGATAATAGTTGGAATTTAGTAATGCTATTAACAATTTAGGAGGAGTTATTTTGAAGCATATTCTTACTGCAGCAACAGCACTTTTACTAGCAATGACTATTTCTCCTAGTGCGTTTGCTCATTCTCATTTAAGTGGAACGAATCCAGCAGATGGTGAAGTTGTCACGGAGCCATTACAGGAAATTGTACTGGAGTTTGACGGTGAAATTGAACAAGGCAGTTTTATAGATGTAACAACGACGAGTGGGGAAGCAATTGAAGTACAAGATATTATTATAGGCGAGGGGACGTTGACAGCTACTGTTGCTGAGCCATTCCCAAATGACGATTATCAAGTGAACTGGAGTATTATTAGTGTAGACGGGCATCCATTAGAAGGCGAATTTTCATTCAAAGTGAATGCGCCTGTTTCTGGAACTGTGGAAGAAGAAGTAACTGAAGAACCGGCTGAAACAACTGAATCAGCTGAAGAAACGACAGAAGAGCAAGAAAGTGGAGCTGCAGCGGACGAAGTCGAGGAAAAAGAATCACCCTCTATGACTGTTATTCTACTTGTTCTTTTGGTTGTCATTGTAGCAGGTGGTTTCTTCTTGCTTACGAAAAGAAAGAAATAATAAATGGAAATCGTAGTGATGATTAGTCAGACATTATTATATGTATGCTTTGCGGTATTAGCAGGAAGTTTTATACTCCTGCTCGTCCCAAGCAAATATCGTCCTGAGCTAAAGATTTCAAAACGGCTGTTACTTGTTAGTGCTGCGACGCTACCTGTTTTTGCGTTTATTCCTGTGCTTGATATTACGTTATTTATCGCTCCAAGGCTTGGTTTCGTTGAAGCGTTAAAAATTGTGTTAACAACTTATACAGTTGGCACTGCCTGGGATTTTACCCTTCTTGGATCCATTATTCTAGTCCTAGTAATCGTTTTTGCAAGATCTACTGAAACGAGCAGCTTAACAATATTAGGAGCCATACTGACATTTGGATTGATGGTAACGATTGCTTGGTCAAGTCATGTAAGTACAATTCGTCCTGCTGTCGGAATTACGAGCCACTTTATCCATCTGGCGGCTGTCAGCATTTGGGTCGGGATATTACTTATTGTCGGTTGGTGCTCCGCCAATCATAAAAACTGGCTTGCTTATCTAAGCTGGTTTTCCATTGTCGCTTTTGGCTGTTTATTCGCGACGGGCTTTAGTGGTTTGCTCTTGATGGATACAATGGTGGATGGGTACACTGATTCGTGGATGGTTAATTATGGACAGGGATTATTCATCAAGCATTTGTTTCTGCTGCCAGTTGTTTTTTATGCATTGGTGAATGGGTTCATTGTGAAATATAAGATTACAAAAGATGCTGCATTTAACCCGATTCCGTGGATTCGTGTAGAAGGTATTATCTTGTTTGTAATTTTTGTGATTACAGCTATTTTTTCACTTCAAGCACCTCCTCACGGCAATTATTTGACGGCGGATGCTGTGTCGCCGTTATTTCGTCTGTTTCATGATGGAGTCATCACTGCCAAGAGCACGATTGGCTTTGTTGTGAATGTAAATACAGTAAGTTTATTTTTCATCTCCATATTATTTTTCGGATTAATGCTCCTATCGTTTTTCAAAAGAGCATCGATCATTGTATCTTTTGTTTTTAGCTGTCTATTTGTAATGAGCGTCTATCTTATGTTCATGGTGACTGTTGTGATACGTTAAAAAAAGTGATCAAAGTTGATCACTTTTTTGTGGTTTCACTCATATCCACCAAGTTTCCCCGATAAGTAATTTCTTTAATTGAGTAGTATCCAATTGTAACCTCTTCCACTCCGCATCCAATCTTTCCATTGCTTCCGGGCCGGTGTCATCCGCCAAATAATAAGCGCCATAATGCAAGGGAATGAATGTCTGTCCATTCAACTCCAAGAAGGCATGTACAGCGTCTTCCGGGGTAATATGGCTCTCTTTCATGAACCACTCCGGCTCATAGGCGCCGATCGACATGAGCACTGTTTGGATGTTGAACTTTTCGGCAATCTCTTTGAATCCACGGAAATAGCCTGTGTCCCCGACGAAATAGATGGAGTGATCATAATGCCCATGGGAGATGAAAACGACGTCGATTTCAGGCAGATCTTGTAATGCGATTCCTGGTGCTGTCAGTCGTTTCTGAAAGCCCAAACGGTTCGCCCAGACTGGATCCGTCAACATATTGAGGCCGTTCATCTGTATTAAAAATGTAGCGTGCCCGATCCATGTGATGGACATATCCTTCCGATTGCTGTTTAGTTTTTCAATTTCCTTGTAGGGCGCTTGCTCGATTTGGAGGCTTAGATCCTTTACTATTTTCTTCGCCCAGCGTTCCTTCTGCCAACGCCAAAAGTCCGCGAATGACTTCGTCGTTTTCACGTGATCTAAATTTTCAAAACGGTGCTTCGGTGACATGATGACTCCTCCAACTGTCAAGTTGCAATTAGTTTACCATGTGAAACTTAAATACCTATCCTAACAACACTTAAGGTGTCCAAAAAGGTTTACCATGTTACATATGTGCTGGTCTGTTTTAGGTACTACATCACTCATTCAATACAGTTTTATATAATGAAAATGATGAAAAAATATTTGCTGTACCTATCGAAATTACGCAGACTTGAAAAACTTGCAAATTCCAAAAAGTGATCATCGACTTGAACACTTTTTTGTTGTTATTTAAGATTTCTGATTAATGAAACTTATTCTGCGTGAAGAACGTATAGATGTTAGTGCTGTTTTTACAACGAACGGAAGTTAGTGCGGGTAGAATCATTCGGAATGGGAGTGGTTTCGGTTATGGAAGAAAACTGGAATAACAAGGGGAAGGTTAACGAAAATAAATTAATGATGAGAGAAGCAGGTTTTGTAGCATTAGTAATCATACTTTTTCTTCAATATTTTAAACTAGCTGCTTACTTGTCAAATGAATACTTTTTTACTTTTTTAATAGTCATTTTATGAGCTATCTTGTCTTGTTTTTAGGTATTCCTTTATCATACTTTGGTGCGAAATACTTAGTTCGAATAATAAAGAAAGTAATATAAGTAAAGCAGAAAGTATATCTATTCACAAGAGTTGTTTAAACTGACGGTCTTTACTGATAGTTTCTTAACTGCTGGTAGTATACTTTTTTGGGATTGTTGGGCTCCTAAGAAGGCACAATGTGCTTATTGAACTAACGCAGCAGTTTAGTTGAATAAGCAGTTATTAATTAAAGGGGGCTTAGCTAAATGCTTACGGTTAAAAGTTTCGAGTCAGGGGACAGTTAGTATCTTCTGGTGGTATTGAAGTCCAAAGGGATGTTGTGTTAGGGAAGTTCTATGACTAAAAAGGAGAGAGCTATTTCATGAAAAAGAATATCTTGATATATGCTTTACTAATATTACTATTGTCAGTGGTGACTTTTACATTTTTTTATGAAAAACCCATTCTGACAACGTATGAAGCAACAAAAAGAGCTGAAGAAATCCTTAAAAATCCACCAGAAGGTTGGGAAAAGGCAAATCTAGATGTAGGATTGAAAGTTACTCCAGAAAATATTATCGCTAACTTAATTAAACGTGAAGGTCGTTTTTTTAATAGATATAAATGGGAAATCACGGTTATATATAATGGAAAAGAACCTACCGTAGTTATAGATGCTTACAGCGGGAAATTCATTGAAATTTACGGTCCATTAAGTTAAGAGATTATATAAATTAGAAGATAGGTCTTATTCAACTAACGGAGCAGGTTAGTTCAATAAGAAGATTTGATGAGAAAATGAAATATGTGCAAAAATACAACTTAAAACTACTGGATTAAGGAGGAAAGGAATGACAAAAGATAAAAAACGAGATAAAAAAATACACCGAATAGCAGACGAAGAACGATATAAAAATGGACACAATAAAAAACAGACAACTATATTTGTCGTCTGTTTTATTATCTGCTTTTTGTTTGCGTTATCTTGCCTTCAAGCAGAGAATTATTATCTGGAATATAAGCAATTGAGTTTACTTCATTATCATCTTGCTTGATCTTCATAATAGGCTTCATTAGCTGCCTTGTGATTATTGCCCTTGAGATAAGCTAAAATCATATCAGGTCGTTTAAGTAAAACCCAGTCCCCATAATGGTCAAATCGTCTGCACGAAGTAATCATTCCATTCTTAATCGTTCCATATTTTTTACCATTTTTCTTACCCCATTGTTTTAATCGCTTTGCAAAATCAGCATCTTCTGCCATTAGCATATTCTCGTTAAAACCTTTAATTGCCTGAAAATCTTTTTTATAGCACCAAAAAATTCCTACAGAGATAAAACCATACTTGAACAGTAAGGGAACAATTAGTAGCATGGTAGAAACCACTATACCTATGGATATTCTTTCGAGATTTCCATTCACGCCTCCCCCAATGTATTGATTGGATGCTAAATGCTTTTCAACCACAGATAACAAATGTTCTGTCATTCGAGTATCAGCATCAATTGTAATCAGGATTTCACCTTTTCCTAGTGCGGCCCCTGCATTTCTAATTTTGGATAAATTCTTATCGTAATTTTCCAATGTCACGCAATTGTATGACTTTGCAATTTCCTCTGTTTTATCCGTACAACGATTTAGCACAACAATCACTTCAACTTGATTTTTATATGGTTGTGCGGCCTTTGCAATTGATTCTAGGCATTCCCCTAAGTACTTTTCTTCATTGTGAGCAGGTATTATAACGGAAAATTTCACATCCCTAACAGGAACATCTTTTATAAATCGTTTGCTTTCGGACATATAAAATCCCTCTTTCTTGTAAATTGGTCCTTATAAACTCAGTGTATCATATGCATATTATTCTGAATTCTATATTTTATGTCTATTTTGTAACGATATATTCAAAGTGCATCTGACTTCATCACATCCAGAATTCCTTTTAATCTTACCGATTTGCGCTATTGGGGTACTATTGCTGTGGAGAATCTTTCCAAAGTAAAATTAGAAAATACTTCTTTTTTTAAAATTAAATTGAACAACTTTTTAATTTGGGTTACTATCCCTATCGGTTTTATATTCTCGCATCTCTTTATATAAGAAGATTGGGGAAAAGAAAAAGAATTTAGTTGTTTTCTTATTAAACTAACGGGTAGCTTTACTTGAAGATCGTTGAGCTTTGACCGCACCTTTGTCTTATTCAACTAACGGAGCAGTTTAGTTGAATAAGGAAATATTACAAGGTCTATTATTCGATTGAATATGCAGAAGGGGAAGCTGGAAACGGTACTTTTACAAGCCACACGAATGGATAATGGAATTTTTTTAAACTGGGAGGGTTGTCCATGAAATATAGATATACGATTATCTTACTTTCTATATTGATCATCAGTGGATGTTCTAATAACGGATCTGATAATAATCTAAAACAAGAAAATGAAGAATTAAAGGTAGAAAATGAAGAATTACAGCAAGAAATAGCAAGATTATCGGAAGTTAACGAGGAATTAGAATTAGATTTGAAGATAGCTGGGTTAGAAGGATCTAGGAAGGTTGATCAATTAACTAATAAAATAACTTCATTACAATTCGATAATGAAAGGCAAAAAGAATTAATTAATCGTTATCAGAGGGTATTAAAATTTCCCGTTTCGAATACTCGTACCATCTCTGATACAGCAAACATCTTTTCACCCGATCAAGTAAAAGTTAATAACCAAATCGCTGGTTTAATCGTATCAGATATAAAAACGGAGGCAATTAATGACGCGATAGCTTATTTTATTAAATTCACGGGTGAATTTGAAGTTAAAGGCACCATAATTCGTCAGGGTAATGATTATTCCTTTATGGTCAATGAGAATTTGGAGTCCATGCCACATACACTCTGGGAATTTGAAAGAGGAAGTATTTTCTTTGATATTAACAATGGTGAAGAGTTAAGAAAAGCATTAGGTGACCAATTAGATACGTTACCTGAGGATGGTCAACTAGAGATAGTTGGAGTCTTCAAAAACTATTACTATAACGAAATTCCTGATTCGGACTCTCTCCCAAGTTACGCTGAATTTGTAAGATTGATATCAGAGAATTAATCTTTGATTTGTAGGGCTGTCTTTTTCAACTAACGGGTAGCTTTACTTCAAGAAGGAGTAAAGCTTTTCTTCTTGAACTAACGGGGCAGGTTAGTTTAAGAGCGAGGTGTTTTTGGAGATGTGTCGAAATAGTTATTAATACAGCACAATTTTTTTGGGGGGTGTTAAGTTGAAGAAAATATGCATTTTATTAATATTTTCAATACTGATTTTAACAGCTTGTTCAGAGACTACGCACAACGATTATTTATTTAGTGGGGAAAGTAAGCATTGGGAAGCAGAATACACCTACAATGGAAAAGAAACATGGGGAGAAAAAGACGGGCAAAGGACTTACTCGAACGAACATGACTTTAGGTTTATATTAAAATACAAAGGTTCTTTAGAAGAGTTGTCTTCATTACAAAAACTTGAATACTACTACGAAACCAATAGTGGTCATGGGAGTGGCACAGAAGTGTTCACGGAACCCCCATTGTCAGGAATATTTTCGGCTTCAGGAAGTTGGATAGGCGGGGGAAAAGTACATGAAGATGCAGTTATCAAAGTACATGTAAATGGGATGACTTTGAAGAGTCATTTGAACTGCATAATAATAGTAAGTAATTTTATTGAACTAACGGTGCAGGTTAGTTGAAGAGGGTCCCAAGATTGTGAAACCGTTTTATTTGTCATTCGTATAATATAGGACCGATCATCAGCTAAGCAATTACCCAAGATTTATAAGGAGTGTCATTTATGAGGGAGTATGAGTCTTTTTTCTTTAATAGAACATTCAGGAATGAAAACATTGAATTTTTCTTAATTGGTGGGGTTAACAATCAGGAAAACTTTACTGACTATTGGGACGGAAGAGAGACTAAATTATTAGGGTATTTAACTATTTTTACAGACATGAGCTTGATAAAGAGCTTGAACAATTGAACTTAATTCATTTAATAGAAGGAGTAAGTCAAGACAACGAGAGAATTATTAAACATACAAAAAAAATCATTTCTCATATGACAATTTCAAATAAATATTTAGATATCGAGAATGTAAAAGTATATAATACTCAAGTTCATGCGAATGGAACTAGTGCTCCTTATAATGATCTTATTAAGAGTATTATTCAAAATGACGTTCCTTACAATTTTGTAGAAAAACTCAAGTTTCCGCGTAAGCTTAATGAATAGGAGGAAGAAAAAATGAAGAAAATTATTGGGATATTCATTGTTGTACTGATTTCAATAGGGGTAGCTGATGTGTTACAAGGAGTTATTTTAACACTAATGTATACACCGAACCCTAACTCACAAGGTACACAAGAAATGGCGACCTATCTGCAATACATAATTTCAGCTATAACGGTAACCTTAGCCCTTTGGAGTATTCACAAGGTGAAAAGTTTAGTGAAAAACCCTAGTTCATCAGTTAAAGTATCATGAAGTTTTATGCATTTAAGCAATTAAAGAGAGTGTAAAATAGAGGACCATCTTAAACTAACGGGTGCTTTACTTGAAGATTATTAAGCTGTTTAGAAGGATATTTTTTCTTGTTAAACTAAAATTATATTAGGTGGAAACCATGAAAACTAAAACTTTACCGATTGTAATAATCCTTATTGCCTTAGTCGTTGGTGCTCTAGGCTACTTCCTATTTATGAAAGTATTTATTCCAAATATGATGTAATGATTATCCTAAGTAACGGGTGCTTTACTTGAAGAACATTGAGCAGCTTAAACTACACTTTTTTCTTATTCAACTAACGCGGTAGGTTAGTTGAATAAAGTTTTCAGATGGGGGAGTATAAGAATGAAAAGCTGGTCAGGATCAGCTGGTATTTGTATCAATGAACACAAGGAAATACTAATGGTCAAAAGTTTCGAGTCAGAGGGATGGGCAATACCTTCTGGTGGTATTGAAGAAGGCGAGAGTCCAGAGGAATGTTGCGTTCGAGAAGTTAAAGAAGAAACAGGATATGACGTGAAAGTCATCGAACAATTAAGAGTTAAAGAAACAACCATTAAAGATATAAAGGTAAAGACATATTATTTTAGGGTGGAAAAGATCGGTGAAAGCAGTGGAATTAATGATCCTGATGAAATTATTGTCGAAGCTGATTGGAAGTCATTATCAGAAATAAAAACTATTCACCACGTCTATCCTGAGGATTTAGAGTTTTTAGTAGAACAATTGAAGAGTTTTGTTTAACTGGTATTCAACTATTACTATGGAAATACTTCTCATTCAACAAATCCAAGAGTATCTGTTCATTCCACACATGAATTTTGATATGATTAGATTATTGGAATGCACGTGGATATAAGAGATAACGAGAGGGAGGACAAAATATTGGACAATAAGCCACATATATTGCTCATCGATGGCATGGCCGTTTTATTCAGATCGTTCTTCGCGACTTCCGCAATGGGACATTTCTTCCCGAACGCGGATGGTGTTCCGACGAATGGCGTGCAAGGATTTGGACGTCATGCATTGACGGCCGCTTCTATTTTCAACCCAACGCATATTGCGGTTTGTTGGGATATGAGTGCACATACATTTAGAAATGACTTATTCGATGGGTATAAAGCGAACCGTCCTGAACCGGCGCCGGAACTTCTGCCACAGTTCGATATGACGCGTGATTTATCCGAATTGATTGGTTGGAAGAATTATGGAATAAAAGGGATGGAAGCGGATGATCTGATCGGTTCGCTTGTTTGCGAGTGGGAAGGGAAGGCGGATATCACTATCGTTACAGGTGATAAGGATCTGCTACAACTGCTCCGGCCTGGTGTGAAGATTGCATTCATGAAAAAGGCTATAATGTTTATGATATTTATGATGAACAGCGTTTTATCGAAGAATATGAAATTCCTCCACATCGCTTCGTCGAGATAAAAGCATTTACAGGGGATGCGAGTGATGGGTATCCGGGCGTAAAAGGCATCGGTCCTAAAACAGCCTTAAAGCTGATCAAAGAGTACGAGACTGTCGAAAAAGTCGTTGAATCCTTACATGAACTCGCACCAGGTATGAGGAAAAAGATTGAAGCCGATCTCGAAATGCTTCACCTTTCGAAAAAATTAGCCCAAATCCATTGCGAATTAGACTTCGAGGATCCGATAGAAGCACTGAATTTGCCTGATTTCTCTTCTTCTGAATTAAGAGAGGAGTTGGAACAACATGGCTATTCAATGATCCTTCGACAACTGAATTCACTTTTTCCTGAACAAACAAAAACCACTGTCTAAGCGACAGTGGTTTTCTCTATTTTTACAAACGAAAGAATGTCTTTATGCGATTCATAGGCAATCTCACGAACCCGACTATCCCGATTCCGCCCACCATTATCATGGACAATCAGCATGATGCCATTTGCAGTTTCCTTAAAACCGATGACAGGCACCCAGTGATAATCGAAAACAAATTTGCCGAACCAATGGAATGAAAACCATTTATCGAATTTGGCTGCGACTGGGCGACCTTCGTCAATTTCTTTCTTGAGCCCCTCGATACCACAATCTACAACAATCCACTCAGGACCAAGCAACTTGCGCAACCGTCTAACGAACCGCCATTTGAACAGTCCAATTTTCGTCCCGCCAAGTAAGCGATAGAGATGATCGATACTGTCATTTGTCGTTTCGTTTTTATGGTAGCGAAGAATCGTATATGCTGTTACAGGGCCACAAGCAGAAGGGCGAAAACGTACATCAATGTCATTGTCGTATTGGGATTTTCCTTGAAATCCTTTAATAGAACTCATTTGCTGCACTCCAGACTCGGCGTTGTCCAGCTACAGGCGTTAGAAGCTCGGGTCATAAGTCAAAGCTGCTATGTGGCAAAAAACGCCACTCCGCATCTTCGCCTTATGCCTGTCGCATCTGATCAAGCGCCTTCCGCATTTCTTTATTCTACAGTCTCAAGAAAATCCGTTACTTGATCTGGAGTTTTCGCGTTTGCACTATGCAAATGAGCTTTCTTCTCGCCATTTTCGAAAATCAATAAGCTTGGAATTCCCATTACATCATATTTCTCCGCGATTTCAGGCAATTCATCACGATTCACGTCATACCATGTATACATATCGTATTCCTTAACAATCGGGTCAATGAACATGTCCATACGCGTGCAGTCAGGACACCAGCCAGCCTGGAATTTGATAAGTGCTTTGCCTTCTCCGTTAATAACTTCGTTGAATTGCTCTACAGTCTTAATTGATTTCAATTTAATTGCACTCCTTTTGCTGCTATATTTTTAGCGTGTAGTTCGTAATTCCACATATTTAGTTTACAATTATATCGTGACTTTAGGGTAATTAAATGCCCGGGACAGATTATTAACTATAAAAAAACCATTTTCGCAACATTTTAATATTGCAGAAACGACTGGAATGTTTTAGACTAATAGATAGAGAGGTTCTATTTTTTTTACCTATAAAATGAATGAGTGTTCATTCAAGACGAAAAGGGAGGCTTCTAAAGTGTCATATCAAATTAAGAAAGCGGCAGTATTAGGCTCAGGCGTAATGGGATCTGGTATTGCAGCCCATCTCGCGAATATCGGAATTCCTGTACTTCTGTTGGATATCGTTCCAAACAAATTGACTGAGCAGGAAGAAGCAAAAGGTCTTACGTTGAATGATAAGTCGGTGCGTAATAAATTCGCAATGACTGCAATGGAAAAGCTTTTGAAACAGAAGCCAGCTCCATTAACAACGAAAAAGAACCTAACGCTCATTGAAGCAGGCAACTTTGAAGATGACTTGGAAAGATTAAAAGACGTTGACTGGATCATCGAAGTTGTCGTTGAAAATCTTGAAATCAAAAAAGCGTTATATGAAAAAATAGATGCGGTCCGTACACCGGGCACAATTATTACTTCGAACACTTCAGGAATCAGCATCGAAGCAATGGCGGAAGGCCGTTCCGAGGATTTCCAAAAGCACTTCCTTGGTACACATTTCTTTAACCCACCGCGTTATTTGAAATTGCTTGAAGTGATTCCAACGAAAAAGACGGATGCGGAAGTACTGAACTTCATGCTTCAATTCGGTGAAAATCGATTAGGCAAGGGAGTTGTTGTAGCAAAAGACACTCCGAACTTCATTGCAAACAGAATCGGAACGTACGGTTTACTTGTCACACTACGTGAAATGGAGAAACGTGGCTACTCGATCGGTGAAGTCGACTCGGTAACAGGGACTCTGATCGGCCGTCCAAAATCAGCAACATTCCGTACACTTGATGTTGTCGGACTTGACACGTTCATGCATGTCGCTAAAAACGCATACGACAAGACGGAAGGCGAGGAACAAAAAGTATTCGAGCTTCCGGAATTCATGAAGAAAATGATCGATAACGGATGGCTTGGTGCGAAATCGAAGCAAGGATTCTACCTGAAGGAAAGCAAAGAGATTCTTGAACTCGATCCAAAGACTTTCGAATACAGTCCGACGAAAAAAATGAAAACGCCTTCAATTGAAATGGCGAAACAGCAAAAGGGACTTGCGAACAAAGTGAAGACGCTTGTCTATGCAAAAGACCGTACAGGGGAAATCCTTTGGAGCATCCTTTCACCGACACTCCGCTATTCAGCAGGTCTAATCGGTGAAATTGCAGATGATATCGTTGCGATCGACAATGCGATGAAATGGGGCTTCGGCTGGCAGCAAGGTCCGTTCGAGGTTTGGGATGCGATCGGCGTTGCAAAATCGGTTGAAAAGATGAAGGAAGAAGGGGATACAATCCCTGCATTCCTTCAAACCATGCTCGATAACGGTTTTGAATCTTTCTATAAAGAAGAAGAGGGAGAGCTTTATTTCTACGACGGTGACGGATATATGTCTGTGCCTGTCAATGAAAAAGCGATTGACTTGAAACGTTATAAGAAGAAGCACGGCGTCATTAAGAAAAATTCTGGCGCAAGTCTTATCGATCTTGGCGATGGAATTGCGCTGCTTGAGTTCCATTCCCAATCGAATGCAATCGGCCCGGATATCATCCAGATGATCAATTTTGCAATTGACGAAGTGGAGAAGAATTACAAAGGTCTCGTCATCGGGAATCAAGGTAAGAACTTCTGTGTAGGTGCAAACCTTGGCATGATTTTGATGGAAGCACAAGACGATAATATCTTTGAACTTGATTTCATTATCCGTTCCTTCCAAAATTCAATGATGAAAATCAAATATAGCCGTAAACCGGTTGTTGCTGCACTGTTCCAAATGACACTTGGCGGTGGTGCTGAAGTCTGCTTGCCTGCAGCCCATATTCAAGCGTCAATGGAAACGTATATCGGTTTGGTTGAAGCGGGCGTTGGTCTCATTCCTGGGGGTGGCGGAAACGTCAATCTTTATTCCAAGCATCTGAAAGGTTTGCCGAACGGTGTCCAAGTAGACTACCAGTTTGTTGCAAATAAAGTGTTTGAAACGATTGCGATGGCAAAAGTTTCAACATCCGCTGAAGAAGCGATAGAGAATAACTTCCTCGATTTCGCAGATGGCATCAGTGTCAATCCAGATCATCTAATCTATGACGCGAAACAAGCGGCACTTGCATTGTACGAAAGCGGCTACACACCGCCTAAAAAAGCAAAAATCCCAGTCACAGGTGATTCCGGTTATGCAACGATGCTCCTTGGAGCGGAAGGCATGTACCTATCCGGGTACATTAGCGACCATGACTTGAAAATAGCTAAAAAGCTTGCATTTGTTTTATCTGGCGGGAAAGTGCCTTTTGGAACACTTGTCGATGAACAATATATGTTGGATCTTGAACGTGAAGCGTTCTTAAGCCTTGTACAGGAACCGAAATCCCAACAGCGGATGCAGCATATGCTCCTTAAAGGGAAGCCATTGCGCAACTGATTTGCCACAGATTTAGATAGATAGCAAAAAAGGAGGAAGTCGAATGCGTGAAGCAGTAATTGTAGCAGGTGCGAGAACACCGGTCGGAAAAGCGGGACGCGGAAGCCTTGCGACCGTGCGCCCGGACGATTTAGGGGCACTCGCGATTAAAGAAACTTTGAAACGTGCAAATGGATATGATGGACCAATAGATGACTTAATAATGGGTTGTGCAATGCCCGAAGCGGAACAGGGAATGAACATCGCGCGTAATATCGGTGCCCTCGCTGGGTTGCCAGACACAACACCCGCTATTACGGTAAACCGCTTCTGTTCATCAGGCCTTCAATCAATCGCCTATGCAGCTGAGCGGGTCATGTTAGGACATTCCGAAGCAATCATTGCTGGTGGGGTCGAGTCAATGAGTATGGTTCCAATGATGGGGAACACGATTAGACCAAACTTCAAATTGGCCGAAACAGCACCGCAATATTACATGGGGATGGGTCATACAGCTGAACAAGTGGCGATGAAATACGGCGTAAGCCGCGAAGACCAAGACGCTTTCGCTGTACGCTCACATGAAAAAGCGGCAGCCGCAATTGCAGCAGGCAAATTCGTCGACGAAATCGTCCCTGTCGAAGTCGTAAAACGTTTTGTGAATGAAAAAGGAAAATACGAGGAAAAAACATTCACATTCGAAATGGACGAAGGCGTCCGCCACGGCACATCAATGGAAGTATTGGCGAAATTGCGCCCTGCTTTCTCAGTGAAAGGATCCGTAACTGCGGGCAACGCTTCCCAAACATCCGACGGCGCGGCAGCAGTCCTCGTCATGGACCGCGAAGTCGCTGAAGGAAAAGGCCTGAAGCCAATCGCCAAATTCCGTTCATTCGCAGTAGGCGGCGTACCACCTGAAGTAATGGGAATCGGCCCAATCGAAGCCGTTCCAAAAGCATTAAAGCTTGCGGGACTATCAATCGACGACATCGACCTTTGGGAATTAAACGAAGCATTCGCATCCCAATCCCTACAAGTCATACGTCACTTAGGCCTCGACATAGATAAAGTAAACGTCAACGGCGGAGCCATCGCCCTCGGCCACCCATTAGGCGCAACAGGTTCAGTATTGACACTTCGTCTAATGAACGAACTAAAACGCCAAGGCAAACAATTCGGCGTCGTCACAATGTGTATCGGCGGCGGAATGGGAGCGGCGGGCGTATTTGAAATGCTATAAGAATAGGAATTTTATTTTATCAAAGGAGGAATTTCAATGACTGAATTACAAACAAAAGATTTTATCCGTGGAGGAGCATTCCTCATCGAAGACATCGATGCATCACGCGTATTCACACCCGAGGACTTCTCCGACGAACAAAAAATGATTTCTAAAACAACAGAGGACTACGTCAAAAACGAAGTACTCCCTGTCGTCGAAAAGCTCGAAAACCATGAATTCGAACACTCTGTCAGACTACTAAAATCGGCTGGAGACCTTGGACTTCTTGGAGCAGACGTACCTGAAGAATACGACGGCTTAGGCCTCGACAAGATTTCTTCAGCCCTGATCTCTGAAAAGATGTCCGTAGCGGGCGGCTTCTCCATCACTCACGGTGCACACGTAGGAATCGGCACACTCCCGATCGTCCTATTCGGAAACGAAGAACAAAAGAAAAAGTACTTGCCGAACTCCGTCACAGGCGACAAAATCTCTGCTTACGCATTGACTGAGCCAGGATCCGGATCAGACGCACTTGGTGCGAAAACAACAGCAAAATTGAACGAAGCAGGTACTCACTACGTATTGAACGGCGAAAAACAATGGATCACGAACGCTGGATTCGCGGATGTATTCGTTGTCTATGCGAAAGTAGATGGCGACAAATTCACTGCCTTCATCGTTGAAAAAGAATTCCCTGGCGTTTCTGTCGGCGCAGAAGAGAAGAAGATGGGGATCAAATCATCCTCCACACGTACGTTGATCCTTCAAGATGCACAAGTTCCTGTTGAAAACTTACTTGGAGAAATCGGCAGAGGGCATATTATCGCATTCAACATTTTGAATATCGGCCGTTACAAATTGGGCGTAGGAACAGTCGGCGGTTCGAAACGTGCATTTGAATTGGCGGTTACGTATGCGAATCAGCGCCAACAGTTTAAAACACCGATCTCTTCATTCAACCTTACAAAAGAAAAGCTTTCGACAATGGCATCGAAAATCTATGCGGCTGAAAAGCTTGATTTACCGTACGGTCGGTTATTTCGAAGAGCGCAATAGCCAAATGACTGCTGAACAACAAAAAGACGGTAAAGCAGTTGCGGCATCGATCGCTGAATACGCTATCGAATGCTCCATCAACAAAGTTGTCGGTTCCGAAGTGCTTGACTATGTTGTGGACGAAGCGGTCCAATTGCATGGCGGTTACGGTTTTATGCAAGAATACGAAGTTGAGCGTGCTTACCGCGATTCCCGTATTAACCGCATCTTTGAAGGAACAAATGAAATCAACCGCATGATCGTCCCGGGAACTTTCTTGAAAAAAGCGATGAAAGGCGAATTGCCTTTACTTGAAAAAGCGCAAAGCCTACAAGAAGAACTTCTCATGATGATGCCTGAAGAAATTGGCGACGAAGCACTTGCACAAGAAAAGGTACTTGTGAAAAACGCGAAGAAGATCGGCTTACTTGCAGCTGGAATGGCAGCACAACGTTTCGGCACGAGCCTCGACAAAGAACAAGAAGTTCTTGTAAATATTGCTGACATCGCAAACAATGTCTTTGCAATGGAATCCGCACTATTGCGTACGGAAAAAGCAATTGCCAAAAACGGCGAAGAGAAGGAACAACAAAAAATCCTTTATACAGAAATTTTCTGCCAAGAGGCATTCGAAGCAATCGAAAAGGATGCAAAGGAAACTCTTCTTGCTTCCGTAGATGGGGATAACCAACGTATGATGCTGTCGGCGCTTCGTAAATTGACTCGTTCAAATCCTTACAATATCATCGCGAAGAAACGCGAAGCATCTGTCAAATTGATCGACGCTGAAAAATATATCGTATGATTCCAACCCACCCAGGGGTTTCATCCCTGGGTGGATTCTCTGTTATACTGGAGAAAATGTGGAGGTGTTACGATATGACAATAACTTATTACGGTTATCCGAAATGCGGGACTTGTAGAAAAGCAAAAAAGTGGTTGGAAACCAACGGATTGGAATTCGAAGATATTAATATTGCCGAGAATCCACCAACTGAAGAAGAGCTTCGAACTATGATCGGAAATTCAGACCTGGACATTAAAAAGTTTTTTAATGTCAGTGGGATGAAATATAGAGAATTGAATTTGAAGGACAAACTTTCCAACATGACAGATGATGAAAAAATTCAACTCTTATCCACAGATGGAATGCTCATTAAAAGACCGATTGTAACAGACGGTTCCAAAGTGACTGTAGGCTTTAATGAAGCACAGTTTGGGGATGTATGGAGTACGAAATAACTCACTTGTCTTTATCATTGAAATATGTGAGAATTGAGTAGAAAGAAACAACTAACGAAATGTATATTTATGGAGGGGTACGGGATGAGCACACCTAAAGATTTACGTTATTCCGAGGAACATGAATGGGTAAAAGATGAAAGCGGTAAATATCGTATCGGTATTACGCATTTTGCACAAGCTGAGCTTGGCGATATCGTTTTCGTTGAACTACCACAAGTTGGAGATGAAGTAAAAGCGGACGAACCATTCGGCAGCGTTGAATCCGTTAAAACTGTCTCTGAATTGTATGCTCCGATTAGCGGTAAAGTAGTTGAAGTGAACGAAGAATTAGAAGATAGCCCTGAATTGGTGAACGAATCTCCATATGAAGGCGCTTGGATGATCGTAGTCGAAGCTTCTAACGACTCAGAACTTGACGCGTTAATGTCAGCTGAAGACTATGAAAAAATGACTGATGGAGAGTAATTTCCCAAAGCGCTGGCCATACAGCGCTTTTTTTGATTCAATAATTTAAAGGGATGTGGATAAACTATTATAGAAGGCGGTGAGGAGATGGATTCAAATAAAGTCATAATAGTCGAAGGTGGATCAGACCGAAAAAGACTTCAACGAGTATTGGCAGAACCGATAGACATCATTTGCACAAATGGTACAGTCAGCCCCTATCGCATCGAAGAAATGCTCATGCCGTATGAAGACTGCGACCTATACATCTTTTTTGACGCTGACGAATCCGGAGAGAAAATCCGAACACTATTCAAAAGGGCATATCCTGAAGCAATCCATCTCTACACAGAACGTGTCTACCGCCAAGTCGAAACAACCCCTTACCGCACTCTCGCCGCGATTCTTATCGCTGAAAACTTTGAAGTGCATCCCGAATTCTTACTTTGAAGGTGAAAACATGTCAACTATCGAAAATTGGACAATCGAACAATGGGAAAAAAGTAAAAAAGAATCCTCTAAATCCGTGTTTTATCTATATACACCAATGTGTGGAACTTGCATGGTCGCTTCCATTATGGTCGAAGTCATATCCGCTATGAAACCGGACCTGCCAATTGGCAAAGCAGACTTGAACTTTATAGAAGACCTTGCCATTGATTACGAAATAGAAAGCGTACCTTGTCTATTGATTCAAGAGAATGGAAAAGTGACCCATAAAATCTACGCATTCCAATCCGTTCCCTATCTTCTTGAACAAATAGGTTGACCCTATTAGTCGTCCATGTTATAAATATATCTATTAACTTAACTGAATATCGTCGCTCTTATTAAGAGAGGTGGAGGGAAGTGCCCTATGAAGCCCGGCAACCGTCACGAAAGTGAAATGGTGCCAAGTCACGCAAAGCGTTTGCTTTGATAGATGAGAGATTGGATGAACGTTTACTTTTAATATAACGTTATGCCTTTCTGCTTGTCTGCAGAAAGGCTTTTATTTTTGGTTAAGATTATATAGAGGTGAAAACATGATTCATTTACAGGGTGTAAATAAACAATTCGGCAATGGCTCGAATGCTATTATCGCTGTTGATAAAGTGAATTTGGATATCGCGGAAGGTGAAATCTTCGGCATCATCGGGTATAGCGGAGCGGGAAAGAGTACTTTGATCCGACTTCTGAACGGACTCGAAAAGCCTTCCTCAGGAACGGTGAAGATTGCAGGTTATGAAATGTCTTCCGTAAATGCCCGGGAGCTAAGGAATGCAAGGAAGAAAATCAGCATGATCTTTCAGCACTTCAATTTACTTTGGTCTCGCACTGTCAAACAGAACATTTCCTTCCCACTTGAAATCGCGGGAATTAAAAAGGCTGAACGTGAAAGAAGAGTGAATGAGTTAATTGATTTGGTCGGTTTAAAGGGAAGAGAGAATGCCTACCCTTCCGAATTATCCGGTGGGCAAAAGCAACGAGTGGGCATTGCAAGAGCATTGGCAAATGACCCTGAAGTTCTTCTCTGCGACGAAGCTACTTCCGCACTTGATCCCGAAACGACAGATTCTATCCTTGATTTATTGACAAGCATCAATGAACGGCTTGGATTGACAATTGTATTAATCACACATGAAATGCATGTCATCCGGAAAATTTGCCATCGAGTAGCTGTCATGGAAGCAGGTAATGTCGTTGAAACTGGATCTGTTCTTGAAGTTTTCCAATCACCGAAGGAGCCAATTACAAAACGGTTTGTTTCCCAAGTGACCGAGCCTGTTGGTACTGAACAGGTACTCGCACATATACCGGGAGGCACGCTCATCAAACTTGCATTTGTCGGAGAGAAGACAGAGCATCCTGTGTTGGCAAGCTTGATTCGGAAATTCGACATTGACGTGAATATCGTACAAGGGAATATATCCCAGACTAAAGGCGGCGCTTATGGCACGCTTATTTTACAGCTTTTAGGTAATGAAAAGGATGTTGATATGGCGATTGCCTATCTCCATGAATTAGGTGTGCAGACAGAGGTGATCACCAATGAATGAAAATTTATTTCAACACGTTAACTGGGATAAAATGTGGGAGGCAACAGTTGAAACGTTATATATGACCGGAATCTCCACTTTATATACGTTCATATTCGGGCTCTTACTTGGCGTACTTCTATTCTTATCGAGCCCTGGCCAGCTTTGGAAAAATAAATTGGTGTATGGCATCACGGGAGCGTTCGTCAATATTTTCCGATCGATTCCTTTCATCATTTTGATCATTCTACTGATTCCATTCACAACACTTTTCGTTGGGACGATGCGCGGTCCGGAAGCGGCCATCCCGGCACTTGTTATCGGGGCTGCACCGTTTTATGCGCGAATGGTCATGATTGGCTTGCGTGAAATTGATAGGGGCGTTATCGAAGCTGCAAGATCGATGGGTGCAAAAACAAGCACGATTATCTTCAAAGTATTGCTTCCCGAATCGATGCCTGCCCTCATATCCGGAATTACGGTAACTGCGATTGCGCTTGTCGGATATACGGCGATGGCTGGAGTTATCGGCGCAGGCGGGCTCGGAAATCTCGCATATTACGAAGGGTTCCAGCGAAGCCGCACTGATGTGATGATTGTTGCAACAGTTATTATTTTGATTATCGTATTTATCATCCAAATAATTGGCGACTTCGCCGTGAAGAAATTGGACAAACGTTAATTTGCGGGCTTGGCCTGATAATTATAAAAAACATCTAAGAATGGAGAGAAGAATAATGAAAAAGATATTATCCGCATTATTATTAACGGTTCTCGTGCTCGCTCTGGCAGCATGCGGAGCGAAAGATAAAGAAAAGGTGAAGACGAAAATCGTCGTCGGCGCTTCCAATACACCACATGCCGTTATTTTGGAAAAAGTGAAGCCGTTATTAAAAGAAAAAGGCTTCGACTTGGAAATCGAAACATATCAGGAATATATATTGCCGAACAAGGACTTGGAATCGGGTCTATTGGATGCGAACTATTTCCAAACCATCCCTTACTTGGACAGTCAAATGGCTGATTTCGGCTACGACTTTGTCAATGCGGGAGAAATCCATATCGAACCGATGGGTGTTTATTCGAAGAAATATAAATCATTAGCTGAATTGCCGGACGGTGCGACGATCCTTATGAGCAACTCAGTTTCGGATCATGGTCGTGTGCTTGAAATGCTTGAGGAAAATGGCTTGATCACACTTGCTGAGGGTGTTGATAAAGTGAAAGCGGAACTTACAGATATTGTGGACAATCCGAAAAACCTACTGTTTGAGCCGGATTACGAAGCAGCATTACTTCCAACTCTTTACAATAATAATGAAGGCGATGCTGTTTTGATCAACTCTAACTATGCAATCGATGCGGGCTTGAACCCTCTTGAAGATTCAATTGCTATTGAAAAAACGGATTCACCCTACGTAAACGTCATTACGGTTCGTTCTGGTGATGAAAACAATCCTGCAATCAAAGCACTCGTCGAAGTGTTGACGTCCGAAGAAATCCAGGAGTTCATGTTGAAAGAATGGTCCGGCTCTGTCGTACCTGTAAAATAAATAACTAACAAAGACTGGCAAATCCCTATGGATGACTGCCAGTCTTTTTTTATTTTTTAATAAAAATACATTCCTATTCCTTCTCTATTATGTTAAAGTAGTTTTATTATTTTAGAACACAAATGTGTTTTTGAGGAGGACATTGGATGAATAGAAAAATAGGACTCATATGGCGAATCATTATAGCCATAGGGCTTGCAATAGGTTTGGGAATGTTGCTTCCAGCAATACACGAAGGTTTCGCTCATTGGTTTGTCCGTCTAGCGGCGACGTTTAATATGATTTTTGGAGGATTTCTTAACTTTGTTGTTCCATTGATTATTATTGCATTCATCGCTCCTGGTATCGCGAAACTTGGAAGTGGGTCAGGGAAGTTATTGGGATTAGCAACAGTATTTGCATATGCTTCCACAGTCTTTGCGGGAATTCTTGCGTTTTTTGCAGCAAAGACACTTCTGCC
The DNA here is from genome assembly GCF_030067815.1 of Sporosarcina thermotolerans. Taxonomy (GTDB): domain Bacteria; phylum Bacillota; class Bacilli; order Bacillales_A; family Planococcaceae; genus Sporosarcina; species Sporosarcina thermotolerans. The sequence goes on from NZ_CP125968.1 coordinate 1,699,523, forward strand.
GAATTTCATTAACGGGTTTGGGGCAAAATCCGTTGAAAATGTTGGAAAGGCCCAGGCGATATCTTTCTTTGATCTGGAAATGACTCCAGTGATGGGGGTTATGTCAGCGTTGTTGTTAGCATTCGTATTTGGAATAGGAATGGCCTCCATCAACAGCAAATCGATGCTCTCATTCTTTGAAGAACTCCATGTATTAATTGAAAAAGTAATTTCGTTCGTCATCATTCCATTATTGCCGTTTCACATTTTCGGTATATTCCTCAATATGACATACAGTGGAGAAGTTGCGAAGGTTCTTTCCGTATTCTCAGTTGTTTTCATCATGATCATCGCCTTGCATTTGCTTATGTTGACTATTCAATATACAGTGGCGGGTTTCTTACAAAGAAAAATCCTTTCATGCTGATGAAAACAATGGCACCAGCCTATATGACGGCCATCGGAACGCAATCTTCTGCAGCTACGATTCCGGTCACATTAAGACAGGCGAAAAAGACAGGAGCGTCTGAACGCGTTACTGATTTCACGGTTCCACTATTTGCAACTATACATCTTTCTGGGAGTACGATCACACTAGTCTCATGTTCCATCGGTGTTATGCTCATGAATGGCATGGATATCAGCTTGTCCAGCTATTTCCCGTTCATCCTTATGCTTGGAGTCACGATGATTGCAGCACCAGGAGTTCCAGGGGGTGCCGTCATGGCCGCGGTCGGACTTCTTAGCACAATGCTTGGATTTGACGAGTCAATGGTAGCTTTAATGATTGCTTTGTATATGGCGCAAGATAGTTTCGGAACGGCTACAAACGTCACAGGTGACGGGGCATTGGCAATGATTGTAGACCGATTCACGCCAAAAACGGAAAAATGATAAATGAAATGCCGTCACCTTATGTGGCGGCATTTTCAATTAAGAGTGCGTATTTGATTCTCAATGAATTGGATATAATTGAAAATAGAAGATTCATTTTCTATTCAATAAGAACAGTAGGTAATAGGTTGAACCCCTATATAAATGATAATCGTTCTTAATTATTTGCAAGGTTGCCCTGAATGAGCTAAAATTAGAATGATACTAATTAGAGAATGGAAAAAACCGTTCATCTTTATCATATTGGAGGTATTGGAATGGCAACTTTGGAAATCAAAGACCTTCACGTAGAAATTGAAGGTAAGGAAATATTGAAAGGCGTCAATTTAACTATTAATACAGGTGAAATTCACGCGATTATGGGTCCTAACGGAACAGGTAAATCAACTCTCGCATCCGCAATCATGGGTCACCCTAAATACGAAGTCACTTCTGGATCTGTTACGCTTGACGGCGAAGATGTTCTTGAAATGGAAGTTGATGAGCGTGCGAAGGCAGGCCTTTTCCTTGCGATGCAATACCCAAGTGAAATCACAGGTGTAACAAACGCTGACTTCATGCGTTCAGCAGTCAATGCTCGACGTGAAGAGGGCGACGAAATCTCATTAATGAAATTCATCCGTGAATTGGACAACAAAATGGAAGTCCTTGAAATGGATCAAGATATGGCAACACGTTATTTGAACGAAGGGTTCTCAGGCGGAGAGAAGAAGCGTAATGAAATCCTTCAACTGATGATGTTGAAACCAAAATTTGCAGTACTTGATGAAATCGACTCCGGTCTTGATATCGATGCATTGAAAGTTGTTTCAAAGGGAATCAATGAAATGCGCGGTGAAGGCTTCGGTTGCCTAATCATCACTCACTACCAACGTCTTCTAAACTACATCACACCGGACTTTGTACATGTAATGATGCAAGGTAAAGTTGTTAAATCAGGCGGAGCTGAGCTTGCTAAACAACTTGAAGAGAGCGGTTATGACTGGATTAAAGAAGAACTTGGAATCGAAGACGAAACAGTTGGACAAGAAGCTTAAGAAAGGGGACGATTCAAAATGACGGTTGAAACAAAAATGGCATTGACCGAACAGGACGTCCGCTCTTTCTCCGCAAACATGAATGAAGCCGATTGGATGGCAGAATTCCGCACGAATGCGTTAGCGAAAGTGGAACAGCTTCCTATGCCAAAACCAGATAAAACAAAGATCGACAAATGGAATTTCATTGAGTTCCCTGTACATGCAGTGGAAAGTTCAACTTTCTCTTCATTATCGGAACTGCCGGATGAAGCGAAAGAACTTGTCGGTGATGACCAAAAGAACATTTATGTTCAACATAATAATACACCGGCATTCATTTCACTTTCAGATGAATTGAAAGCAAAAGGTGTTGTATTAACAGATATTTTCACGGCTACTCGCGACCACGCTGACCTATTGAAGAAATACTACATGTCGGACGGCGTTAAGGTTGATGAACATAGACTTACTGCACTACACGCAGCATTGATGAACGGCGGTGTATTCGTCTACGTTCCGAAAAATGTAGTTGTAGAAGAACCCTACAAGTTCTATTCTTGCATGACGATGCACAAGCATCACTTTTCAACCACGTTATCATCGTTGCAGATGCTAACAGCTCTGTTACATACGTGGAAAACTACCTGTCTACTGTTGACGAAGCTGTTGGACAAGCAAACATCATCGCTGAAGTATTTACGGAGGACAATGCGAAAGTCATCTATGGTGCTGTGGACGTTCTTGCTAAAGGGGTTACGACTTACGTAAACCGCCGAGGCATCACTGGGCCGAACAGCCGCATTGAATGGGCATTGGGCTTGATGAATGACAGTGATACAATTTCAGAAAACATCACTCATCTTGTCGGAAACGGTTCTTCAAGCGACTTGAAAACAGTTGTTGTAGGCCGAGGCAACCAGAAACAGAACTTCACATCTGAAATCGTCCACTGGGGACTTGATACAGATGGATTCATTCTAAAGCATGGCGTCATGAAAGAAGCAGCTTCTTCAATTTTCAATGGTATCGGCAGAATTGCTAAAGGCGCTACAAGATCGAACGCCGTTCAAGAATCTCGTATCTTGATGCTTAGTGAAAAAGCTCGCGGAGACGCGAACCCAATCCTCTTGATCGACGAGGATGATGTTACAGCAGGACACGCGGCATCAGTTGGCCGTGTAGATCCTCTTCAATTGTTCTACCTGATGAGCCGAGGAATTTCACAACAAGAAGCTGAACGCCTCGTCATCCATGGTTTCCTTGCACCAGTAGTAAGCAAATTGCCAATCGAAGGTGTTAAGAAGCAATTGACGGAGGTAATTGAAAGGAAAGTGCGCTAATGCTCAGCAAAGACATCCGCAAACATTTCCCGATACTTGACCAGGAAATCAACGGGCACCCGCTCGTTTATTTAGATAGTGCTGCGACTTCTCAGAAGCCGCAGCAAGTCATTGATGCTCTCAATGACTATTACAAATGGGATAACGCTAACGTCCATCGCGGTGTTCATACATTAGGCAACCGAGCGACAGATCATTATGAAGGGGCTCGTGAAAAGGTCCGTAAATTCATCAATGCGAAATCGACGCAGGAAATCATTTTCATGCGAGGCACAACAACTGCCCTCAATATGGTTGCCCAAAGCTATGGACGCGCGAATGTTGGCGAAGGTGACGAAATCGTCATCACACATATGGAACACCATTCCAATATCATCCCGTGGCAGCAATTGGCAAAGGAAAAAGGCGCAGTTTTGAAATATGTCGATCTTGAAGAGGACGGCACTATTTCACTTGATAAAGTGCGTGAAGCAGTCACTGATCGCACGAAAATCGTCTCAATCATGTACGTATCCAATGTGCTTGGCACAATGAATCCGATTAAGGAAATTACGGAGATTGCTCATGCGCATGGTGCAGTCATGGTTGTCGATGGTGCGCAAGCTGCACCTCATTTGAAGCTTGACGTTCAAGAATTGAATTGTGACTTCCTCGCTTTTTCCGGCCATAAAATGTGTGGGCCAACTGGAATCGGTGTCCTATATGGTAAAAAAGAGTTGTTGAATAAAATGGAGCCTGTTGAATTCGGTGGAGAAATGATCGACTTCGTAGGCCTTTACGAATCTACGTGGAAAGAACTTCCGTGGAAATTCGAAGGAGGCACTCCGATTATAGCTGGTGCTATTGGTCTCGGAGCCGCCATCGACTTTTTAGAAGAGATCGGCTTGGATCAGATTGAACGGCATGAACACGAACTTGCAGCAATTGCAATGGAAAAAATGTCGGCAATCGAAGGACTAACAATATATGGTCCTAAAGATCCCGGAGCACGTGCAGGAATCGTTACATTCAATCTTGGCAATGTCCATCCTCATGATGTGGCTACGGTTCTTGATATGAATGGAATTGCAGTTCGCGCCGGACATCATTGCGCACAGCCTTTGATGAAACGACTTGAATGTTCTGCAACGGCCCGAGCAAGCTTCTATGTTTATAACACAGAAGAAGACGTAGACCGTCTCGTAGAAGGACTCCGCATTGCAAAGGAGTATTTTGAGTAATGTCAACTAATAAATTAGATCAGCTATACCGCTCAGTCATCATGGATCATTACAAGAATCCACGGAACAAAGGTGTACTGGAAGAAAACAATGTCACAATCGACATGAATAACCCGACGTGCGGGGATGTCATCCATTTGACACTAAAAGTGGAGGATGGCATTGTACGCGATGCGAAGTTTGAAGGGGAAGGATGTTCTATTTCGATGGCATCCGCTTCGATGATGACGCAGATCGTCAAGAACAAAGACCTGGACACGGCGAAAAAGTATGCACAACTGTTTTCAAATATGATGCTCGGGAAAGAAATCGATGATTCGATGGATCTTGGCGATATCGAGGCACTTTCTGGTGTCGCTAAATTCCCTGCACGCATCAAATGTGCAACGCTCGCATGGAAGGCAATGGAAAAAGGGGTCACGGAAGAATCCGAACAATGATTCTGAAATCGATTGTCGGTTAATGCAAAGCGATTTGGCCGGGTAAGACAAATGTAAGAACGGAGGAATAATGATGGCTAAAAAAATGCCTGAAATTGGTGATTACAAATATGGTTTCCATGATAAGGACGTATCTGTTTTCCGTTCGGAACGTGGTTTGACACGTGAAATTGTTGAAGAAATCTCGAACATGAAAGAAGAGCCTCAATGGATGTTGGACTACCGTCTAAAATCCCTTGAAATCTTCTACAGCAAACCGATGCCTCAATGGGGCGGAGATTTAGGTTCATTGAACTTCGATGAGATCACATATTACGTAAAACCTTCCGAAGCGACAGAGCGTTCGTGGGATGAAGTGCCTGAAGAAATCAAGCGCACTTTTGACAAATTGGGTATTCCTGAAGCTGAGCAAAAATATCTCGCTGGTGTTTCTGCACAGTACGAATCCGAAGTTGTTTACCACAACATGAAAGAAGAACTCACAGACATGGGAATCGTCTTTAAAGATACAGACTCAGCATTACGTGAAAACGAGGAGCTGTTCAAAAAGTATTGGGGAACTGTCATTCCGAATACAGACAATAAGTTTGCTGCGTTGAACTCTGCAGTTTGGTCTGGAGGTTCATTCATCTATGTACCACCTGGCGTCAAATTGGACACACCGCTTCAAGCTTACTTCCGTATCAACTCGGAAAACATGGGTCAATTCGAACGTACGCTAATCGTTGTTGACGAAGGCGCAAGCGTTCACTATGTTGAGGGATGTACAGCACCAGTTTACACGACGAACTCCCTTCATAGTGCAGTCGTTGAAATCATCATCAAAAAAGATGCTTACTGCCGTTACACTACGATTCAAAACTGGGCAAACAACGTCTATAACCTTGTTACGAAACGTGCGGTTTGTGAAGCGAATGCTACAATGGAATGGATTGACGGTAACATCGGTTCGAAATTGACGATGAAATATCCGGCTTGTATCCTTAAAGGCGAAGGCGCACGTGGAATGACATTGTCCATCGCGCTTGCTGGTAAAGGACAACATCAGGACGCTGGTGCGAAAATGATGCACTTGGCACCGAATACTTCATCAACAATTGTTTCGAAGTCAATCTCTCAACATGGTGGTAAAGTAACATACCGTGGTATCGTTCACTTCGGCCGCCGCGCAGATGGTGCACGTGCAAACATCGAGTGTGACACGCTGATCATGGATAAATTGTCGACATCTGACACAATCCCATACAACGAAATCCTGAATGATAACATTTCACTCGAGCACGAAGCGAAAGTTTCGAAAGTATCGGAAGAGCAGCTCTTCTACTTGATGAGCCGTGGAATTCCTGAGCTTGAAGCTACTGAAATGATCGTCATGGGCTTCATCGAGCCATTCACAAAAGAATTGCCAATGGAATACGCAGTAGAGATGAACCGCCTTATCAAGTTCGAAATGGAAGGTTCTATCGGATAATAAAGAAACAATCAAACCGCCTCATTGCAGGCGGTTTTTTTATTTACATACTGTTAAAATTTCATAATAGCTTCCATAAAATAGACTACTTTCCTAAAATCATATTCTTTGTATTGTTATAGATTAATTGATATAATTATCTTGAATTAAAGATATTTTAATTCGGTTCTTCAATTTCTATTTTAGAAACATCGCAGTAGATTTTTCACCAAAAAATAGGAGGTATGAAGTATGAAAGCAGCAGTATGGTATGGCGAGAAAGATATCCGTGTGGAAGAACGTGAACTGAAACCCTTGCAAGACAATGAGGTGACAGTGCGCGTAGCATGGGCAGGTATTTGTGGTTCAGATTTACATGAATATCAAGAGGGCCCGGTGTTTATTCCGGTTAATGAACCTCATCAATTAACAGGACAACAAGCACCCCTCACAATGGGGCATGAATTTGCTGGTGTTGTCGAAAAGGTAGGGAAAGACGTAACTTCGGTCAAAGTAGGAGATCGTGTTGCTGTAAACCCAATGTACACATTTGGTAATAAACATGAAGATGTGGATGCATATGATGGCTTCCAATTTATCGGTTTAGGGTCAGACGGTGGTTTTGCTACATATGTAAACGCAGGTGAAAGCTTTATTTATAAATTGCCAGAAGGAATGACGTTGCAAGATGGTGCATTAGTTGAACCTACGGCAGTAGCTGTACAAGCAGTTAAAGAAGGTAATATGCAATTCGGGGATACAGTAGCAGTATTTGGTGCTGGCCCGATTGGATTGTTGACAATTATTGCGGCTAAAGCAGCGGGTGCAAGTAAGATCTTCGCATTCGATCTATCTGAAGACCGCTTGCAAAAAGCTAAAGAACTTGGCGCAACACATGTTTTCAATTCAGGACAAGTTGATCCTGTACAAGCTATTAAAGACGTTGTACCTGATGGCGTGGATGTGTCCTTCGAAGTTGCCGGTGTTGCACCGACATTCAAACAAGCAATCGACGCAACACGTGCTCGCGGTACAATGGTGATCGTATCGATCTTTGCTCGTCCGATTGAATGGAATCCAATGCAGTTGACGAACACGGGTGTTAAAGTGACATCAACCATTGCTTATACGCCAACTACATTTCAACAAACAGTTGACTTAATCGGTACAGGGCAGTTGAATCCACATGGCGTTATCACTTCTGAAATTGAGTTGGAAGATATCGTTGATAAAGGCTTCGAAGCTCTGACGAATGATAAAACGCAAGCAAAGATTTTAGTGAAATTAAGCGGAGAAATGTAATACTCTCCATTATGAGGCAGCCAACTTTGGCTGCCTTTTTGTTTGATCAAAGTAGTATGTCCCGCGCCCAAGAAAGCATGCCCCGCGCCCAAGAACTCGTGCCCCGCGCCTAAGAAAGCATGGCCCGCGCCCAAGAACTCGTGCCCCGCGCCCAAGAAAGCATGCCCCGCGCCTAAGAAAGCATGGCCCGCGCCCAAGAACTCGTGCCCCGCGCCCAAGAAAGCATGCCCCGCGCCCAAGAAGGCGTGCCCCGCGCTCAAGTAAACCCCCCACACGCTCAAAGCATTCCCCCTCTACAAAACCATGATGCAAAATGGCAGATTCGCGCCTAAGACATATGATATGATGAAAATATTCATCTGCGAAAGGAAAAGAGGGATTATATGATACAAGTCGGTTTAACAGGATGGGGCGACCATCCGGACGTTTACTCGCCGACCTCCAAGAAAAGTGAAAAACTGATTGATTATAGCTCCCATTTTCCAATCGTTGAGTTAGACGCATCTTTTTACGCCATTCAACCCGAGCGTAATATCCGTAAATGGATTGATGAAACTCCCGATGACTTTCAATTCATCGTAAAAGCGTATCAAGGGATGACGGGGCATCAACGGGAAGACTGCCATACGCCAATCCTGAAGAAATGTTCAAGCAGTTCAAGCTTTCCATCAATCCGATGAGGGCTTCTAAAAAGCTTGCTATGATTCTCGTACAATTTCCACCTTGGTTTGATTGCATAAGAGAAAATGTAAACCAAATCAGATACATTCGAACCCAATTGGAAGGGTACGACGTGGCAATCGAGTTCCGCCATCAATCATGGTACGTGCCATCCATGCAGGAAAAGACGCTTGACTTTCTTAAAGAGCTTAATTTCATTCATTCCGTTTGTGATGAGCCGCAATCAGGAATTGGCAGTATTCCTCTTGTTGCAGAAACAACTCGCAACGATAAAGTGCTTATCCGCCTGCATGGAAGAAATGTAAATGGCTGGCGCAACACGACAGGAGATAATGAGGCTTGGCGCAAAGTCCGGTATCTCTATAATTATTCAGATAGTGAATTGGATGAAATCCGTCAGGCAGTCAATAAATTAAAGAATGAAGCGAAGAATGTATTTGTCGTCTTCAATAATAATTCTGGTGGCCATGCAGCTGAGAACGCCAAACGTTTTCAAAAAATGATGGGCATTGATTTCCAAGCACTTACACCTAAGCAGCTTGACTTTTTTGAGGAGGAATAAGTATGGCGTATGTATTGTTGGCTATTATTGGTGCGATATCGGGCATAATGGGTTCGATTGTCGGGCTTGGGGGCGGTACGATTCTCGTTCCGTTGACATTATTAGTTGGTATTAACCTTGGTTGGATTCCAGGCATCACTCCGCAAAGCGTAGTCGGGATCTCGGTTATTATGATGATATTCAACGGCCTTTCTTCAACCCTTTCGCATATGAAAGGGAAGACGGTCGACTTCCGGACGGGATGGATCTTTTTCGCTGGTTCTATACCAGGTTTAATAATCGGGGCGTTTGTGAATAAAGGAATTAATTTGCAATCATTTAATCTATACTTCGGCATTTTGCTTATAGTCCTTTCCATCCTGTTGCTATCCCGTAAATATTTGAAACCGATCAAATGGTTTGTAGAACACGGCAAACCGATTACGTTTATCGATAAGAATGGAGATTCTCATGTGTATGGGTATCCAATCTGGTTTGCCCTAATCCTAACATTTATCATCGGTTTCGCTTCTGGCCTATTCGGCATTGGTGGAGGAACGATGATTGTACCTGCACTGATTCTATTGTTTTTATTCCCGCCACATGTTGCAGTGGGGACGTCAATGTTCATCGTATTCCTATCAGCGATCGCGAACTCCGCCACCCATATTTCCTTAGGGCATGTCCCTTGGCTCTATGCTCTTCCGGTCATACCGGGCGCTTATATCGGCGGAATGATTGGAACGAAGTTAAATAAGAAGATGAATTCAGATACATTAGTTCTCGTTTTAAGGATCATGCTATTGTTATTCGGAATAAGATCGATTATTGAAGGAATTTGGGGATAAACAATGCAAAACTCTTTGGAGACAATTCATATTTATCATACGAATGATGTCCACAGCCATTTCGATAGTTGGCCTCAAATTAGTAGATTTCTCCGGTCTGCGAGGGAAAAGCATGAAGCGGAGAATGAAGCTTATTATCTATTTGATATTGGTGACCATGTTGACCGTTCCCATCCTTTCACGGAAGGAACGATTGGCAAAGGGAATATTGCTTTATTGAACCATGCGGGATACGATGCAGTGACAATTGGTAACAATGAAGGGATTACGATGTCAAAAAAGGCATTAACCAATCTTTATGAAGGCGCGGATTTTGACGTAATCCTATGCAATTTGAAGGAAACGGATGGTTCGACTCCAAAATGGTTGGAGCCTTATCATATTTATGAAACTGAAAAAGGTATCCGAATTGGAGTTATAGGTGCTACAGCGATGTATTCGGAATTCTATCGGCGCCTTGGCTGGCAGATTGATGAGCCCAGACAATCAGTTCGGAAGATTGTACATCAAATCCAAGATGAAACGGATGTCATCATCTGCTTATCCCATTTAGGGGTATATGAGGATAGATTGTTAGCTGAAGAGTGCGAACAAATTGATATCATATTAGGGGCGCACACCCATCATTTATTTATGGAAGGCGAGCTTGTGAATGAAACGCTACTCGCGGCAACTGGAAAATTTGCGGAATATGTAGGCCATATTACAATATCCTTGGACGAATCTAAATGCGTCATTGGAAAAAAGGCAGAAGTCATTCATGTCAATAAGATGGAGCGACGACAAGAGGATATAAAAGACGTCAATGCGTTGATCAATGCTGGAAACGAGGCGATGGAGGAAAAGGTGTTTTACAATGCCGAACCTCTAAAACAGCAGTTACTCAAAGCAAGCTCCCTTTCATCATTTTTTGGCAGAGCAATGATTGAATATACGGATGCGGATTGCGCCATGTTCAATGCGGGTATTTTTTTAAGTAGCCTTGAAAAGGGATGGGTGACGAAGCGCAAGTTGCATTCAATGCTACCCCATCCGATCAATCCGTGTGTAATCACACTTGACGGAAGTGAAGTACTTGAGATTTACAACCTTGCCCAAAACGCAGATTGGCCAAAGATGGAAATTAAGGGCCTTGGTTTCCGAGGTACTCTTATGGGGAAGATGATTTTTGAAAGATTATACAAAAACAACGAAGGTGAACTCTTTGCTGGCAATAGGCAAGTAGTCTCCGGCGAAACATACAAGCTTGCAACCCTTGATATGTTCACGTTTGGTTTCTTCTTTCCGTCATTGCAACAAGCAGAAAAGGAATATTATATGCCAGAGTTGATCCGAGATCTTGTAAGCTGGTATGGAAAGCAGAAAGCGTCAGATAAATTGAGCATGACGGACCATCAAAATGAATCTTAGTCAAGCATGAACGGCCCCTAAACTGCATAATATCATGTAGGAGGGGTCGTTTTGAGATTTTATGGGCAAGCGCCTCACAAATACTATAGGAGAAATCGTCACCGAACTCCACAACATCGTGGTGGTCCACGGCGGAAACGCAGATGGTTTCCGATTATTTTGCCGGCAATTGTACTCACTATCGTCCTCTTTGTTTACTACGTCAATTCAAAGCTCACTCCGATTTATACTTTATATGCGGAAACTCAAACTGAAAGAATAGCTGCACATGTCATAACACAGGCTATCAAATCACGTTCAACAGTTATCTATGATACGAATGAAATCATACAAAATGTTCCAACTGAATCTTCTGGAATGGTGACGAATACATTGAATACCGAAATCATCAGAAGAACAATGGCCGAAATACAAGGGTTAATCGAGTCCCATTTAGAAATGGCGGAAAACGGAAATTTGGAAATGCTGCCACTCAGTGAAGATATCGAATACGACCCCGATAAGATGGAGAAAGATGGTGGAGTAGTATTCTTTGTTCCGTTAGGTCAGGCATTGGATATGCCAATGCTTGGAAACTTCGGACCAAAAATTCCGATCAAGTTTCATGTCATTGGAGAGGTTCAGACAGATGTAGAGACATTAGTTACAGAATTTGGCATTAATAACGCAATCGTCGAAGTGAATGTATTAGTAACGGTAAATGTCCAAATCATAGTCCCATTGGCTACTCAAAGAACTGTAGTGCAGCAAAGGATTCCAGTGGCAATCGGATTGCTTCAAAGTCCTATCCCGCAAATCTATAACGGTGGAAGCGGAAATCCCCCACAAATAGAGATTCCTTTCCCAGGTAAGGGAGGAGGCCAATAAAAAGTCCTTGAAAAGATCTCGTCAAGCTGTTAAGCTTGTAAAACAAGAGGAACACCGATTGGGTAGAGGCTGCAAGACTTATTAGTAACGGACGTTAGATTGGCATCAATGACCGCCCGTGAAAGGAAGTTTTGCCGAAGTAGAAACTGGATTGCCGATCCACTTCTGCTGGGTCATTTCGAATAGGAATGGCACTGTCATGCGAAATTGCATGATGAGCTACAGATCGTACGTTAGATAAAACATCTTAGATTATCTTTCAAACGAATCGTAGAATAAGCCGGCGCCTTTCACACTTTCAAAGTGTATATAGGCTGTCGGTTTTTTTTACTTTAGCTGGGGCGCTAACTACAAAAGTCATAAATTGGTTATGCTATACGGCATAGAGCGCCGTTAAACAGTTTCACCATAGACTTACGTGTGCGCCCTTCGCTTTTGCTCGTTACCTTGTTCTTCAATTCAAAAAAATTGGAGGAAGTTAGTATGATAGGCACTTGGGTTTCAATTTTACCGCCACTCGTGGCAATTATTATGGTATTGGTTACAAAAAGGGTTCTTATATCACTTGGGTCGGGAATTTTGACGGCAGCATTATTAGTAGCAAGTTTTACACCGATTGAGACGTTAAAAAATCTTTGGACAGCCATGATTGTTTCATTTTGGGCAGATGGTGAATTGAATACCTATAATATTTATATAATGGTATTCATTCTGCTACTTGGGATCATTACAGCACTTGTCAGTTTGTCTGGAGGAAGCAGGGCGTTCGCTGAATGGGCAACACGCCGCATTAAAACGCGACGAGGCGCAAAGCTTCTGACAGTGTTCTTAGGTATACTAATTTTTGTCGATGATTATTTTAATGCATTGGCTGTTGGCCAAATTGCACGTCCAATCACGGACCAGCATCGCATTTCACGAGCGAAGTTAGCATACTTCATCGATTCAACATCCGCTCCAATTTGCGTGATATCACCTATTTCAAGTTGGGGAGCATTCCTGATTGGCCAACTCGCTTTAATTTTTAGTACGACTGCGGCAGTTAGCTATTCGCCTTTATCTGCATTTTTAATGATGGCACCGATGAATTTCTATGTAGTTGCAACATTGGCCATGGTATTTTTCTTCGCTTGGTCGAACATTGATTTCTTTGAGATGAAAAAGCATGAAACGATTGCACAGGAATCAGGTCAATTATTTGATCCGAAAAAGAGATTCCAGGTCAGTTGAAAGAGGATTTCCCGGTTCACTCATACGGAAGTGTTGTGGATTTGATTGCTCCAATTATTACACTTGTTGTCGTGACTTTAGGCATGATGATTTGGACTGGCTTCCGTATTGGCGGTTCCATGAGCGTTTGGACGATTTTCGAAAATACAGATGTTCCGTTGTCATTAATGACAGGCGGTATTACCGCATCTGTTTTAGCAGCAATTCTTTATTTGTCCCAAATGGGGAAAAATGAGACGGCTTCTTATGGATTGCTTGGCAAGGCATTTGTCAGCGGTATGAAAGCGATGATGCCAGCCATTCTCATTTTAATATTTGCTTGGGCATTAACTCATTTGATTGGAATTCTCGAAACAGGACTCTTTTTATCAAATGCCGTTGAACAGTCGAATGTACCAGTACATTTTCTACCAGTAATTATGTTTGTTTTAGCAGGTTTAATGGCTTTTTCGACAGGAACATCATGGGGCTCATTCGGTATCCTTTTACCGATTGCAGGAACGATTATGATCAATGCCGAGCCTGAGTTACTTCTTCCTGCATTGTCGGCTGTCCTTGCGGGTTCTGTATTCGGCGATCATTGTTCACCGATTTCAGATACGACAATTTTATCATCGACCGGAGCGGGTTCAAATCATATAGATCATGTTTCCACTCAGCTTCCATATGCACTGATTGCTGCAGGGATTTCTATAATCGGTTATTTCATCCTTGGACTTACAGGATCGGTTTGGATCGGATTAGGTACTGTTATTATCGTAACAGCCGCGTTATTCATTTTTTGGGCATCAAAACGTGGTAAATCAGACGTGAACATGACTTCTTTAACAAAGTAAAAAACAGGTGAAGGATTTTTTCCTTCACCTGTTTTTTTTGTATTCTCCAAACAAGTATAAAGCGAGTTTAACAAACATAATTTATATTACTGATTATTATAACTATTAGGATATCGCTCTAGTTCTGAGCGGTTATACTGATTTATAAGATTATAATAGTCTGAAAGTGGTAAAGATTCATAGAATACATGTGAAGGGGGATTTGTTATGGGACAGCGTTCGCAGTGGGGTACAAGGGCCGGGTTCGTGATGGCTGCGGTTGGTTCGGCTGTTGGTTTGGGAAACATCTGGCGTTTTCCTTATGTTGCGTATGAAAACGGTGGCGGGGCATTTTTCATTCCGTATTTATTTGCACTTTTAACTGCCGGTATCCCGATCTTAATCTTGGAATTCACGATAGGTCACAAGTATCGTGGTTCGGCACCTCTATCATTTTTCCGGATGAAAGGAAAAGGTGCTGAATGGTTGGGCTGGCTGGGGGGATTTTCGTATCATTCGTAATTTCTACGTACTATGCAGTTATCATCGCTTGGGCCGTCAAGTACACGGTTTACTCCTTCAATTTGGCGTGGGGTGATGATACAGGAGGATTCCTGTTTGGAACAGTATTGAATTTAGCCGATAATCCAGGAGATGTCGGTGGGCTCGTCCCAGGTGTACTCATTCCGTTAGTCCTTGTTTGGGCGATTGCGTTTATCATTCTTTTAGCAGGGGTAAAACGAGGAATTGAATTGGCGAATAGAATTTTCATCCCTTTGCTTGTCATTGTATTCCTGCTTGTTGTTATACGTGCTGTAACACTTGAAGGTGCGGCGCTTGGGTTGGATGCCTTCTTTAAACCGGATTTAAGCAAGTTGGCGGATTCCACGGTCTGGGTAGCAGCATATGGGCATATTTTCTTCAGTCTATCGATCGCGTTTGCTATTATGATCACGTATTCGAGCTATCTACCAAAAAAATCGGATATTACGAACAACGCTTTCATAACTGGTTTTGCAAACTCAGGATTTGAGTTATTGGCTGGTATTGGAATTTTTGCAGCGCTTGGATTCATGGCGACACAAGCAGGTGAAGCTGTTTCGGATGTTGCTTCGGCTGGTGTCGGTTTGGCATTCGTTGTGTTCCCGCAAATCATTAATGAAATGCCAGGAATGAATGGTATATTCGGGGCCTTGTTCTTCCTATCCCTTGTTCTCGCAGGGCTTACATCGCTCATTTCAATCTGTGAGACATATATCGCAGGGTTATCAGAGAAATTCAATATCTCCAGAACAAAATCAGTTTTATTTGGAGTCGGGCTTGCTGCTGTCATCTCTTTGCTTTTCGCAACGCGGGAGGATTGTACTTCTTAGACGTAGCTGACTACTTCATCAACCAATTCGGGGTAGCTGCAATCGGCTTAGTAGAAGTAGTCCTTATCGTATGGGTCTTCAAGAAGCTTGATGTATTTGGAGAGCATGCAAATGAGATCTCCGATATACAAGTTGGAACACTTTGGAAAGTGTGCTTGAGGTTCATCACACCTGCTGTTCTTGGTTATATGATGTTCGACCTTTTACGCATCAACCTTTTCAAACAGCATAAAGATGCGGCAGGGAACGTAATTGGAAACTACGAAGGGTATTCAGATGCCTTCATCATGTCAACGGGTTGGATGGTCGCCCTATTCGCAATCGTTATGGCCGTCATCTTCACTGCACTGAAATGGAATAAAAAAACATCGGATTCAACAGACTATGACAATCGATAAGGAGGATTCAATATGAGCGGTGGAGCGATATTCATGATGGTAGTAGGAATCCTCATCATTTGGGGAGGATTAGCGGGAAGCATATTTTGGGCAGTGTCCAAATCAAGAAGCAGAGCCTAACGTTAGAGAACCGTTAATTTAATTCCTTAGAAAAGCGACCTTAAATGGTTGCTTTTCTTTTGGGTTTTTTTAGACAGGGCTGACTGAACTAGGCGAATCAATAGTTGTTGGAAGTCAGAATATATGATACATTGGCAGAAGCGATTGTTTTGATTTTAAGAATGAATGAGCTTACTTTCCTGCATATAGATTAGTTATCTGTAAAAGTTGAAATGGCGGTGATGTTGATGATAACAATCAATGAATATGAATATGAAATGGTGAAGGAATACCGTGACGGTTTCAATGAAGAAGCCTTAATTGCTAGGTATAGTGACGTGTTGTCAAAATACGATTATATTTTAGGTGACTGGGGATATGGTCAACTTCGGTTGAAAGGTTTTTTTGAGGATCGTAATTCAAAAGCGACATATGAAACGAAAATAAGTACATTGCAAGATTATATTTATGAATACTGTAATTTCGGATGTGCCTATTTTGTCTTACGGAAAGTGGGCAAGGTGAAAAATCAGCCCTCTGAACAGGAATAGGAAATCGAGCCGCCAAGTGTACACAATCGTGTATACTTGGCGGTTCATTTGTATGCACATTATGATATGATGGATTGGTAGTTTAGAATCGGGAGGGAACGAATTTGTACTTTATCGATCGCAATAAAATCAACGAAGCATTATCATACATGGAAAGCCTTTTGGAGTTATTTGAAGGGCATCAAAAATGGAATACTGACAAAGTCTATGAATTGGCTCTCCAACGCATTGCCCATACAGTGGTTGAGTCGATCATTGATGTCGGAAACTCAATGATTGACGGATTCATCATGCGGGATCCTGGTAGCTACGATGATATTATCGATATTATGGAAGACGAGAAAGTCATTACAGCTGAAATGTCCGAGCCGCTTAAAAAGGTTCTTGGACTTAGAACGATGATTGTACGTGAGTTTGTTGAAGTTGACAATGAAGAAGTTGAGACGGTATTGAATGAAACAAAAGAAGCCATTAGAGCATTCCCAGAAAAGGTCCGTTATTACTTGGAGAATGAACTCGGCCCGGTTTCAGCGTTCAGCCCTACGGAGTAATGACAAAGGATCGATATAAGGCGATTTGCCTTGACCTTGATGGAACGGTATATAGGGGAACGAAGTAATACCAGAGACATTAGACTTTATTCATGACCTTCAAAGTAGAGGGATTGAACCTTTCTATGTTACGAATAATTCCTCCGCAACACCAAAGCAGTTCCAAATGAAACTGCTTCAACTTGGCATTGAAACGGGAACTGATTCAATAATGACATCTGCAATCGCAGCGGCGAAATATTGCAAGGTACATTTTGACGGGGCATCCGTAATGATGATCGGTGAAGAGGGGCTTCAGGCTGCACTAATGGCGGAAGGGTTTAAACTGACAACGGAAAGTCCGGACGTTGTAGTCGTCGGTATCGACCGTGGAATCACCTACGAAAAATTGGCGGAGGCCAGTTTGGCACTACGCGCTGGCGCAGAATTTATCGCAACGAATGGGGATAAAGCATTCCCGACGGAAAAAGGACTTGTCCCGGGGAATGGTTCTTTTGTTAAACTTCTTGAAACGACGACAGATAAAGTAGCTACATATGTAGGAAAGCCAGAACCGCATTTGCTTCATTTCATCCAACAAAAGGGCTTTCGAAAAGAAGAAATAATCATGATCGGTGATAATTACGGCACAGACATCCAAGCAGGCATTCGTTTCGGAATCGACACAGCCCATGTTGAGGGTGGAGTGACAAGCGCTGATGTGGTGAAGGAACAAGCCCAGCAACCGACTTACCTATTTAAGAATTTAAGTGACTGGAATAGAAGATATTCGCTATAAATTGCAAACGGGTTGGTTCACCGCACGCCCTCCGGAAAGCGTCCGGCTGGAACGCAAATCAACGGTTTTAAACTGTTCATTTTGTAATTTGAAAAGGCTGTCACAGACGGTCAGTTTTACTGACTTTCTGTACAGCCCTTTTGTGCTTTAAAACAACGGATTCTCCTCAATAAACTGATAAATTTTTTCCGTCAATTCCTCAGGCGTGTCCGCCTCAACGACTTCTCCATTAACTAAAGCGTATAAGCCTCGAGCGCATAATGTGCAATAACTAAGACAACCATATTCAAGAACATCTATATTTGGATCCTTTTCTAATGCTTCCAATGTTTTCTGTGAACCGTTTGCAAGATTACTCATGCAGAATTCTACGATCGGATTCACTGCGATCACCTCACCCTACATGGCATGCTACTCTCTTTTTCACCCGCCGTCAATTGGGATGTCTTATTGTGAAAAATCTCACAAACTGATATAATCTTAGTGAGAACATGTCGGAAAATGGTTGCTTAAAAGGAGAAAATAATGAGAAAACTTGTCTTATTAGGTGCAGGGTATGGTAATATGCGAATTTTGCTTCGTCTACTAAACAAAGAACTGCCAAGCGACGTAGAAATTACATTAGTGGACAGGACTCCATTTCACAGCTTGAAGACGGAATTCTATGCATTGGCTGCAGGGACGGTTCCAGATTCGGAAATCCGTGTTGCATTACCATCCCATGAACGACTAAATATCGTAGAAGGTGAAATTTCGGCCATTAAATTGGATGATAAGGTAATCAGCCTTGGTAATGGCGAAGAAGTTCCTTATGATGAACTTGTAATTGGTCTTGGTTGTGAAGATAATTATCATGACGTTCCTGGGGCTGCGGAATACACAAGCAGCATCCAGACAATCGGTAAGTCACGTAGCACATACAAGTTGCTTCAAGGTCTTGGAGGAGGGGCGACGGTCGGTATTGTCGGTGCTGGATTGAGCGGTATTGAACTGGCAAGTGAATTGCGCGAAAGCCGTCCAGACTTGAAGATTAAATTATTTGATCGTGGACCACGGATCTTAAAAGATTTCCCTGAAAGACTGAGCAATTATGTAAAGGATTGGTTTGACAAGCACGAAGTTGATGTTATTTCCAATTCAAACATTACGAAGGTCGAAGAAAATATCCTTTACAATCATGAAGAAAGTATTCAAGTCGACGCAGTAGTTTGGACCGCTGGAATTCAAGCAGTGTCTATTGTACGTGAATTGGATGTAGAGAAAAATAGAGGTCGCGTCGTGTTGAATCAATACCATCAAATCCCAGATTACGAAGACGTGTACGTTGTTGGAGATATTGCTGCATTGCCACACGCACCAAGTGCACAACTTGCTGAAGAACAGGCAGAACAGATTGTACGGGTACTACGCCTTGTATGGAGTAAAGAACCATTGCCGAAAGAAATGCCGGAAATCAAATTGAAGGGCTTCATGGGTTCCTTAGGAAAAAAACAAGGATTTGCCTATCTTGCGGATCGAACCGTAACAGGCCGGATAGCCCGTTTATTGAAATCAGGAGTACTCTGGATGTACAAATGGCATAATGGGTAATTCAAAAGCGTAGGGTGGCGTCTAACTGCGACAGGCATAAGGCGAAGATACGAAGTGGCGGTCTTTGCCACGTAGTATCTTTGACTTATGACCCGAGCAGTTGCCGCCCGAAGCTGGATGATAAAGAAAAATCCCTCCCTCGAATTCATCGGGGAAGGGAATTTTTTCTCATTTACATTAAAATATTATCAATAGGAATTATGCTTGCTCCACATATCCGCGCTTTTCAAGTGCGCTAAAAACAGGTTTCAACTGAATATAGCCTTCACCAATTACTTCATCCTCGATACGTACCAGAGGGTAAAAATACTCATCATTCAATATTTGTTCGGCGATGTCTTTCTGTTCGGAATCCGCAATTTCAGATTCAATGTCAATATAATCAATGTCAAAAGGCTGTCCTGGATATTTCCTCGTAATCGCAGCTTGCAACCATTCGTATGTATCTTTTGAAGATGGTGCATTGACACAGCTAGCGCAAACGATATCTGCCCCGTAAATTTCGATTTTTACCTTTTGTTTCTGCTTTTCCATGATCATAACTCCTTCCCATTCTCGATGAGGTTTTACATTAAACCCGCTACCTATCAGTTTATCAATATTCACTAGTTTTGCAATCAGAACAAAAAACATTTATGCATACATCTTTATCGAAAAACAACAAACAATATGGTAAAACAAGAACTGCCCAAGGAGTGTGTCTATCCATGAAGAAGTATATTTCACTACTTATATTTGTTGTACTTCTGTTTGTTATACTTGAACATACGTTTGCCGATAGGGGCAGAAAATATTATGAGCAATCCGGGCAAATATTATGGGATATAAATACCGAAGAAAAGGTGATTGCACTTACATTTGATGATGGACCTCACAGAAAGTATACTCGCGAAATACTGGATTTATTGAATAGGTACGACGCGAAGGCAACGTTCTTCATCCTCGGAGCGAATGCCGAGAAGAATCCGGAAGTTGTTTTACGTATGTATGAAGAAGGACATGAATTGGCAAATCATACATACAGTCACCACAAGAAGAAGAACGTACCGAATTTACTGGAGGAAATCAAGCAGACCGATGATACCATATTTTCAATTACAGGACAGTCAACAAAATTATTTAGACCGGTCGAGGGCAACTATACTGACGATATGATAGATGCTGTCGTAAATGAGGGCTATAAGGTCATCATGTGGTCTTGGCATTTGGATACAATGGATTGGAAAAGTCCCGGTGTAGATAAAATAACTAAATTCGTTTTAGACGGGGCAAAGGAAGGCAATGTTGTGCTTTTCCATGATGGTGGCGGAAATCGTGAACAAACTGTAAAAGCATTGGCGAACATATTGCCTGTACTTCAGGAACGGGGTTTTAGATTTGTGACTATCTCAGAAATGATGGAAATACGGTCGGGAAATAACAGTGGTGATAAGCATGTTGATATAGATGAATGAAACGGTTCGATAATAGAGGAAAACGTTATTCGGGTATAATTCATTTGTGTTATGAGTAGCACTTACCTTATAATAAGTATAAAGAAAGGGGAGAAATAAACAATGACAGATACAGCTATGATGGAACCCGTACAAGAAGTTTTAAATAAATTGCGACCATTCCTCCTACGTGATGGGGGAGACTGTGAACTTGTTGATATTGATGAGGGAGTCGTAAAACTTCGTCTTTTAGGTGCTTGCGGTACGTGCCCAAGTTCGACAATCACATTGAAAGCCGGTATTGAAAGAGCATTGCTTGAAGAAGTACCAGGAGTAGTTGAAGTAGAGCAAGTCTTTTAATGGATACTGCAAAAGAGGAGCGGGCTGAAGATATTCAGTCCGCTCTAACTTTTTCTTGCTGATTTTGTTCCCTGATCTCCTGCCATCTTTCCTTCGCCATTTCAATAAGTTTTGGCTCAATTGAAGTCCGCTGTCTTTCGATGACACGTGAAAAATTCCGGACAGCACCCTCATTATCACCAATTTGATGTGACAGCTCTGCCATTAAGTATATTACTCGTGTTTCGGACATTTGCGTTCCAACATAATCACCTTCTGTATAGGACTGCGTATATAAATCACGTGCGATTTTTTTAAACCGCATTTCGGATTCAACATCTTTCAAGTCGTTGTAAAGCCATGCGATTCTAAGAGTTATCCCTGCAATCGTCAATGATTTCTCTTTCTTAATCGAAGCGCTTATATATGCAAGCTTATACGCTTCAATCGCCTCTTCAATTGTCCTCTCCTCACCAAATGAACGACTGTTCCAACGTGACGTGATGGACTCTTTAATTTCATCTTTAACTCCATCTGCAAAATATGGGGAAAAGTCATCCGTAAATGCAAATCCGCAATGTGGACAAACCGCTGCATTATATAAAATCGGATACGCCGATAGGTCTTGATAGATAGGTTTGAAGTCGCTTTCGTGCTTCACAACACGAACATAGCGTGATCGGATTTTTGTTGTAGTGAATTTCTCTTTACAATTCAAGCACACCATTTCTCTAACAAACGAGGAACTTACTTCCACTTCGTGTCACCCCTTTTTGTTTAAAGTATACCCTATTTCGATCCGAACCAAGTAAATAAGATTGCGTTAGTGGTAAAAACATTGATATAATAGTTAAAAAGCGGGAAGGTGGATGTAAATGACACAATACGTTGAAATTACTGAAGCTGCGGCGTATCGCGTTAAGGAAATGATGAAGCATAATGGTGAGGAAGGATCATTCCTACGTGTCGCCGTCAACGGCGGGGGATGCAGCGGACTGACATACGGTTTAGGATTTGAGGAAGTGAAATCCGAAGACGATTTCCTAATGTCCCAGCATGGAATTCAAGTTGTCGTAGCGAAAGACGATGCTGGAATTTTAGAGGGAACTAAAGTCGACTATAAGGAATCTCTGATGGGCGGCGGTTTTACAATTGATAATCCAAACGCCATTGCTTCTTGCGGTTGCGGGACGTCATTCCGAACTGCTAAAAAAGTTGGGACACCTCAATCATGTGATTGATTTTCAGCACTCTCTTTCATCCGTTTGAACTAAATTGTTCACTTGGCTGAAAGAGGGTCTTTATTATTATTTGCATTGAAATATATTATAAAAAAGTATTGAAAAGCCTTATCAAAAGGGCTACTATTGTATAGTAGAAGTTTGTCGAAATAGAGACAAATGCCAGGACTGAGCAAATCGACGTTTGACCCGATTTACATCGGACCCGGCACATAATAAATTCAAAGGTGGTTTCGATTTTCGTGAAAAGACCGACAATCTTAGTATTAGGTGCGGGTTACGGTGGCTTATCCACAGTTGTCAACTTGCAGAAATCCATTGGCGCTGACGAGGCTGATATCGTACTTATCAACAAGAATGATTACCATTATGAGTCCACTTGGTTGCATGAAGCGGCTGCAGGAACACTTTCTCCTGAGCAAGTCCGTTATGACATTAAAGATGTCATCAATCCAGGAAAAGTTAAATTTGTTAAAGCTGAAGTTCAAGCAATCGATATTGAAGGCAAGGTTGTCACAACAAATGTCGGTACGCATACTTATGACTATCTTGTAATTGCATTAGGTTTCGAAGGTGAAACATTTGGCATTACAGGTTTGGACAAATACGCATTGTCTATTGCTAACGTAGATGCTGCACGTCATATCCGTGATCATATTGAATATCAATTCGCTTCATGGTCACTTGATGAAGAAAGAGACGATAGCAGATTGACAATTGTTGTTGGTGGCGCAGGATTCACTGGAATTGAATTCCTTGGTGAACTTGGAAACCGTGTACCAGAACTTTGTAAGGAATATGATGTACCCGCTGAAAAAGTACGCGTCATTTGCGTAGAAGCTGCTCCTATGGTATTACCAGGCTTCGATCCTGAGCTTGTTGACTATGCTGTTAGACAATTGAAAGCAAAAGGAATCGAATTCTCAATTGGTACGCCAGTTGTTGAAGCAACTCCAGAAGGCGTTAAGATTAAAAAAGGCGAAGATGAATTTGAATTCATCAAAGCTGGTACTGTTGTTTGGGCGGCAGGTGTACGAGGCAACCGTCTAATCGAACAAACTGGAATTGAAAACATGCGTGCGCGTGTTAAAGTAGATAAAGATCTTCGTGCTCCTGGACAAAAAGACGTATTCATCGTCGGCGACTGCGCATTGATGATCAATGAAGAAGTCAACCGTCCATACCCACCGACTGCACAAATTGCTATGCAGCAAGGTGATATGTGTGCGAATAACATCATTGCATTGATGAAAGGCCAACCAACGGCTGAATTTACTCCTGATATTAAAGGAAGCATTGCTTCTTTAGGGGATGACGATGCAATCGGTGTCGCTTTCGGCAAAAAATTGATGGGTAAAAAAGCTTCATTCATGAAAAAAGTGGTTGATAACCGTTCCCTATTCATGATTGGCGGCGTTGGACTAACACTTAAAAAAGGTAAATTCAATTTACTTAAATAATTAACACCCTAGAACAAAAGTAAACACCTGCCAATCATGGCAGGTGTTTTTTCAAGGAACGCAATTCCAACAAATTGTTGAAATGGCCTTATATTATTGAAAGCTTGTATCCATTCCTGTAAAATGATTAATGGAAAATGGGGGTATACAATTTGGGAACAATGACATTAACGCATTTCGTTTTATCTATAATAATTTTTATGGTAATGTTTTTGGGATCGGCTTCCTATTGAATATGTTACTTCGTATGACTTGGCTAATGGCTATCATTTACCCAATCGTCGTAATACTTATTATCGATGAAGTGAGATTCTTCGAGTACTTTACGAAACCAGGCTATGCATTCGGACTCTTAGGCGATAAACTCGTATCCTTGCATGCTGCAGATATTATTATCCTTGCCAGTGGACTAGTAGGCGCAATCATTTCTGGGTTTGTTATGAAACTACTGCGAAAACAAGGTTATCGAATGTTTTAAACTAAAGCGGGGGTGGTGACGTTCCCGTTTGAATCACAAAAAATGAATTAGCAACATAAATTAGGTACGAAATCACACCGATTTTCGTACCTTATTTTTAATATTAATATTCAGAAAAAATAAAATAGTGGAGGTAAGAAAATGAAAAAAGTATTTCTTCTATTAACTTTAGGTTTAGTAAGTTTGGTATTATTCTCTTGTAATCAGACCGATGTGAATAACACCAATCCGGATTTGTATATCGGTCACATAGACATTGAGGAAGATATACTTTATTTAGATGAGGTTGAATGGATAACAGATGAAAACCAAGACCGAATAAAAGAGTTAAAATTGTCTCGATCTGACATGCCGAATGGATATTATATAAATAATCCAAGCACAGACACAGTATCTTATAAGATAGCTGAAGACACTGAATATAGTTTTGTGAAACTTGAATCTCTTTCATTTTATAAAGAAGGAGAAGATAGAAATTACAGTACAACAAAAAAAAGAAGAATTCATGGAATTCTTAGACAGCGTGGGAACTAATAGAGTTGTATTCTGGGTTGAAGTTAAAGACGGTTTTGTAGTAAGTATTAAAGAGCAGTTTGCGAATTAATACACCTAAATCTAATGCTCATTTGTTGTGTACATTAAAACATAGCAAGGATAGAAAATAGAAAAAGGCATAACTATTCCAAAAGTGAATAGTTATGCTTTCTTGTTAGACGATAAATGAGTAAGTGACGACTGAAATAAGAATCCCTGTCACTAATCCTGCAAATACTTCACTCGGTTTATGGCCTAACAGTGTTTTCAATTCCATTATCTTCTGCTGTCCATCTTTTTGGGGCCAGCCTTTCATTTCTGTGACGAAAGTCTGAAAGTCCACTCGCATCTGATTAATGATCAAAGCTTGCTGCCCGGCTTGATAACGAATTCCAGTCGCATCGAACATGACGATGACAGCAAAGATGGCGGATACTGCAAATAATGGTGATCCCAACCCAACTTCATAGGCGATTGCCGTAGTTAATGCCGATACTGCGGCTGAATGGGAGCTTGGCATCCCGCCTGTCGACGTCATCAATTTCCAATCCAACTTCCCTGTAAAAAGAAAATGAATCGGGATCTTCACAAACTGAGCGAAAAATATCGCAAATAATGCCGCAAGGAGCGGAGTGTTTTGCAATAGGGCCATGAAGTCCACTCCTTTTCTAAAAAATGAAAATGTATTGTTAGTATACCATAACAAGCGATTTGGATAATAGATAATACGGAATTCGAATTATTATTATTGGCTATAGGGCTTGTTAGTATATAATAGAGGATGTATGAAAACAGGGAGGTAGTCAAATGAAAGCATCATTTATTGAACCTGAATTTAATAATCTAAAAAGTGAAGTACTATTAGTTGGGGTTCCAGATCACCCGAAAATGTTGAAGGATGGGATACCCTTGCAAATTCTTTCAGCCCACGTCTGATGGATTGGATTAAGTCAGGGGATATCAAGTCGGATTTCAAAACAATCGTGAAAATGCCTGCACTCAACGAAGGTACATATGAGCGAGCATTTTTCATCGGTTTAGGAAACACTAAAAAATTGACTGAAGACCGTCTGCGCCAAGTCTTCGCTGCGGTAGGGAAAGAACTGAAAGCTTCAAAAGTATCTTCTGTAAGCATTTGGACAGCACCATTTACAAATGAAGACCTATCTTGCGATGATGTCGTCTTCGCTGCGGCAGAAGGTATCGGTATGGGATCTTATAAATTCGAAGGATTCCGTACAGATTCAAACGAGCGAGATGTTGCATTAGAGTCGGTGGCATTCTTATCAAAAGCCGAAGAAGAAGAATTGAAGGCAGCGTTCGAAGTAGGAAGTGTCTACTCGAATGCAGTGAATGAAGCCCGTAATCTCGTCAATATGCCACCGAATATGCTGACAGCAACTAAAATGGCTGACTACGCAAAAGAACTTGCCGAGAAATACGATTTTGAAATTGAAGTATTAGGTAAAAAAGAGATGGAAGAGTTAGGAATGGGTGCCATTCTTGCTGTCAATAAAGGTTCCGTTGAAGAGCCTCGGTTGATTGTATTGAAATACGCTGGTACTGATCAGTGGGAAGACGTTGTCGGTTTAGTCGGAAAGGGTGTCACATACGACACTGGCGGCTATTCACTGAAACCGCGTGAGGGTATGGTTGGTATGAAAGGCGACATGGGTGGCGCTGCAGCAGTGCTAGGCGCAATGAACATTATCGGTGAGCTACGTCCAGCGAAAAATGTCGTCGCTGTTATTGGCGCGACAGACAATATGGTGTCGGGTGAAGCTTTCAAACCGGATGATGTGATTACATCGCTTAGCGGAAAAACGATTGAAGTGTTGAACACGGATGCTGAAGGACGACTCGTTCTTGCCGATGCTGTAACGTATGCGAAGCAATCCGGAGCAAACTATCTAATTGATGTTGCAACGCTTACGGGTGGTGTTATCGTCGCTTTAGGTAATGATAAGACAGGAGCATTGACGAATAATGAGGAATTCTTTGAAGAGTTCATGCAAGCTTCAATGGAAACTGGAGAATTCGTTTGGAGACTTCCTTTGACAGAAAGTGATAAAAAACGTATCCGAAAAAGTGATGTAGCTGATCTTAACAATTCACCGGGCCGTGATGGGCATATGATTTTCGGTGGAGGATTTGTTGGGGAATTTGCTGAAGACACACCGTGGATCCACCTCGATATCGCGGGAACTTCTGATGCATCTGCAGCTCATGATCTTGGTCCGAAAGGTGCTACGGGTGTAATGGTTCGTACACTTGCGACAATCGTTGAACGAATGGCGGATAATGAAGGTTTAAGCGAATAATAGGCATTCATCCCCGACACTTCGCCCGTCTTGAATAGGATAGGTGAGAAAGGGGGATAAAGATGTCACGACAAAGAGGGTTTGGACGACATGTTGGCTTTTTTGGTCCAGGATTTGGTTTTGGTTTTGGTGCACCATTTTTAGGGGGGTTAGTTGGAGGTTTCCTTGGAGGTGCGCTTTCCCCGTCTTATGGATATAACCAGCCGTTTTATCCAAATTCTTATCCATTTGGTTATGGTGGCGGTTACGGTTACCCTCCGTATTACGGCTATCCTCCATACGGATTTCCGTATTAAAAAACACACCCGGCAATCCTAAATGGAAAATGCCGGGTGTGTTTTTTATGTTAATCTTTCAATCGTTGCAAGTTCTTCTTCTTTGCTTCTTCGACAGCTTCCTTCAAATCATTATCGACAGTCTCATCAGTAGGTTTGACACCGACATATACGCAGCGCGTCCCATTAAATGGCCGCCGACCGGTGATGTGATAAATAAAAATAGAATCCCTAATAGAAGCTGGATACTGAAATGCCCTTCCTTCAACCAAAAGTGCAAGAAAACACCAAGCAATATGCTTAGAACACCGAGTGTAGCACTTTTAGAAGCTGCATGTGCTCGTGTATACACATCCGGTAAACGGAGAATGCCAATCATTGTAACGATTGTGAAAATGATACCGACAACGATTGTTGTGACGATGAGAATATTAGCGATTACGATCACGTTCAATGATCTCTCCTCTCTCGATGAACTTGGAGAATGATACAGTACCGATAAATGACATGACTGCAATCAGCAAAATAACATCGATGAAAAAGGTTGTTTCAAAAAGAATTGAAAGTAGCGCAATTGCTGAAATGAGCATGACGCCGATCCCGTCAAGCGCGATAAGTCGGTCAGGTATCGAAGGACCACGGAATACACGATACATGATTCCGACCATTGATAAGACTACGAGGATCAGACTGACCCATATGAAAGTCATCATGCGCGGCTCACCTCCAAAATTGCTTTTTCAAATGAATTTTTAATTGAATCGATGGCTTCATCAACATCTTCTACATCGATCGCGTGAATATAAAGAATCCGCTGATCGTTAGATACGTGAAGCACGATTGTTCCCGGTGTCAATGTGATTAAGCTTGATAATAACGTTATTTCCCATTCATGCTCCAATTCTGTCGGCAATGCGAATATCATGGACGGAGGTTCAATTTCGGACGTAGGACAAGGAGTAGTACCGAAATATTAGAAAGCAATAACTCTTTCAAGAAAAGAAGAGCCAGCTTAACCGCCGACCATAGCCGCCAGACATAGAGCCTTGAGTTGAAGAAACGACGTGTAATGATGATTAAAATCAAACCTATCAAATACCCGATGATAAACGTAGTCGCGGTCAATGAGGAGTTCATGAACATCCAAATGACGGCGATGAAAAAGTTCAATAAAATTTGAAATGCCATTGAGCTCACTCCTTTAAGACCGCATCAATATAGATGGATGGGTTTAATAATACGTCTGTAGCGTCTGTCATGTAAGGGACAAGCCATTCTGTGCCTACCCCATAGAAGATTGACAGGACTAATACGATTGCAGGAACCATCATTCGTGCATAAGACTTTTGATTGGTTCGAGGCAACTCCACAGGCTTTCCCCAAAACGCATAGATGAAAATCCTCATGACAGATAGCAACACGATTAGGCTGGAAGCAAGAATGATGATACTGCCCCAAACGTTTCCTGCTTGGAATGCACCTTGTACAATTAAAAGTTTACCAATGAATCCACTCAGTGGGGGATGCCGGCTAAACCAAATGCGGCAATCAAGTAAAACCACCCTAAAGAAGCATGCGTTTTCATCAATCCACCCATTTTACGCAAATTGGATGTGCCTGTTACATAAATGATGATTCCTATCAAAAGGAACAAAGCCCCTTTAATGAGCATGTCATGAATGAGGTAGTAAATGGCTCCGGAAATACCTGCTTCATTCATTTGGGCAGCTCCGTAAAGAATAACACCTACGGCAATCACTATGTTGTATATGATGATCTGTTTCAAGTCGAAATAGGCGAGTGCTCCGATGCACCCGACGATAACTGTAAGGATGGATAAAACCATCAGAATTTCATGGGTGAAGCCCGTGTTATGAGTGAAAAACAAAGTGTATGTCCGCATAATAGCATATACTCCGACTTTCGTAAGCAAAGCACCGAACAAGGCAAGCACGGGAATAGGGGGTGCTGCATAAGAACCCGGAAGCCAGAAATAAAGAGGGAAAATCGATCCCTTTATTCCAAAGACGATAAGCATAAGAACTGCAATGACGGTTACTATGCCCGGTTGCCCGATTTCCGTTATTTTCACCGAAATATCCGCCATGTTCAACGTTCCGACGACGGAGTATAGATAAGCGACTGTAATTACGAATAATGCAGAGGAAACGACGTTAACAAGTATGTACTTGATAGATTCGCGTAATTGCTTTTTCTCACCACCAAGGACGATAAGAAGGTATGAAGCAATGAGCAACACCTCGAAAAAGACAAACATATTAAAAATATCACCTGTTGTAAAAGCACCATTCACACCGGTCACCATGAATAGGATTCCTGGATAGTAGAAGAAGCGTTCCCGTTCCTTTCCAATCGATGTAAAGCTGTATAATACGACAAATAGTGTAATTAATAGGGTTGTCGTCACAAGTAACGCTGAAAGCATATCGGACACCATTGAAATACCGAATGGTGCAGGCCAGCTTCCGAGTGTAATAGCTTGGACACCCTCAGTCTTGACGGTTAACATCAGATAGAATGATGAGATCAATCCAAGAACGACACCGATTACCGTCAAAATTCGTTGAATCCCTACGTTTTCTTTGAAAAACAATAATAGAATCGCGAAAAGGAAAGGAATAATGATTGGGAATAATAGTAGGTTAATCATGTTCGTCATTTCCTTTCATATGATTCAGGTCACCAGTTTTAAGGACTGCATAAGCTCTATAAGCCACAACAAGAATGAAGGCCGTCACTCCAAAACTGATAACGATTGCCGTCAAGATGAGTGCTTGCGGTAATGGATCAGCAAAATCTGTAACTCCATCGGCTAATACTGGAGGGGAGACTCCACCGAGACCACCCATCGTTAGAATAAGAAGATGGGCACCATGGCTTAATAACCCGGTACCGATGACAATTTTCAAAAGACTTCTTGATAGGATCAAATAAACAGCAGCGGTAAACAGTACCCCGATTAAGATGGCCATTAACAATTCCATTACGAATCTCCTCCAATCGATTGGATGATTGTGATCGCTGATCCAACTACGACAAGAAAGACTCCAGCGTCAAACACCATCGCTGTATGCAAGGAGGTTTCACCGAATAAAGGAAGGGTGAAGTAATCAAATGCATGCGTGAAAAACGGGACATTGAAAAATATTGCCCCCGCCGCAGTTCCAAGGGCTAAAAGCAAGCCGATTCCAGTCATGATTGTAAAATTGAAAGGCAATGCTTTTTGTACCGTCTTCAAATCGAATGCAAGCAATAGGAGAACGATTGCCCCCGTCGTCAGCAAGCCCCCGACGAAGCCGCCGCCAGGAGTGTAATGACCTGCAAAAAAGATATGAATGGAGAACAAGAAGATGATGAAAAACACCACTTTAGTTGTCGTCTGTAAAATGACATCATTTGTTTTCATCTGGATTCTCCTTTCTTGCAAGTCGCAGTTTAATCATGCCTAAGACGCCGATCCCCGCAATTGCCAAAACAGCAATTTCAAATAATGTATCAAAACCACGGTAATCCACTAAAATAACGTTGACGATATTGCCCCCTCCAGCTTCAGTCGCGACAGTATCCTTATAATACTGTGATATCGAAGCAACGAGCTTATTGGAGTGGGAAGACAATGCGACCAATGTTACAGTGACACCAATTCCAAGAGCGATAATCGCGTTCACTACTTTATTGCTTTTCTTCTCACCGTGGTCTGAAAGCTTTGGCAAATGCTGAAACGCAAGAAGGAACAAAGCAACCGATACTGTTTCAATGACCAATTGTGTAAGTGCTAAATCAGGCGCTTTGAATATGACGAAGAACAGAGCGACCGAATAGCCTACAGCCCCAAGCGAAATGATTGCACCGAGCCTTGTTTTTGAAAGTAAAACGAAAACGACAGCGAGTAAAAGGATGATGGCGTTAACTACCCCATATGCACTGACCTTTGAAAAACTGTTCATGTCAACGACAAATGCATCTTGAATAAAAAGGACTGCTATTGTCGTAACGGATATAAACGCAAAAATATATAGAAAATACGTACGGATGAGGCCAGTCATATAGAACCGTGACAGTCGATTCATCCCTTTTTCGCTGAAGATCATTGATGCATCATATAGTGAATTCAATGATAAGTATTCAGGCTGGATAGCGTAAACCTTCTGCCATTTCGATAAAGATAAAAAGAGAAGTCCACCGATAATAATAATTCCAACCGTCATCCATAACTCGACCGAAGCAAAACCGTGCCAAGCGGAGACATGAATGCCCACTTCCGATGGATGGGAATATTGATAAGGCTGAATTGCCATAACAGCCGGTTTTACAAGCCATTTCCCAACAACATTCGGAATGAAGAAGATAGCGACAACGAGTGTAGCAAGAATCACAGGGGAGATAAGCATCCCAACCGGTGCTTCATGAGGCTCATGTGGAAGCGGTGCGTCTTTCCTCTTTCCAGCGAAGGTCTTAAATACAAAATAGAAACTGTAAATGAAAGTGAATACACTTGCAATCCACGCGATAACCGGGAAGATCACTCCCCAAGTCGCAAAATTGAAGAGTTCAAAATGGCGGATTGCCAACATGGATTGTAAGAACATTTCTTTACTTAGGAAACCGTTAAATGGTGGAAGACCCGCCATTGACATCGAGCCGATGAAAGCGACGGTAAAGCTTACTGGCATAATGCTCATCAACCCACCAAGCTTCCGGATATCCCTTGTCCAGTTTCATGATCGACGATACCGGCAATCATGAAGAGACTACCTTTAAATGTCGCATGGTTGATCAAATGGAAGATTGCTGCAAACATCGCAAAGGTGAAGATGTCTTCATTCGTGTGCATTGTGATGGCCCCTGCACCTAACAGTGACATGATCAACCCTAATTGACTGACAGTGGAGAAGGCTAAAATAGCTTTTAAATCCGTCTGCTTGACAGCGAATATGGATCCCCAGAACAACGTAAGCAATCCAATGCCCGTCACAAGCCAAATCCAAACTTCAGAAGCAGCGAAAATCGGCGTGAAACGCGCTACAAGATAAAGTCCCGCTTTTACCATCGTGGCCGAGTGCAAGTAAGCGCTGACTGGTGTAGGCGCTTCCATCGCGTCCGGAAGCCAGATGTAGAACGGGAATTGTGCAGATTTCGTGAACGCTCCAAGTAAAACGAGGACAAGTGCTAGAGTGAAAAACTCATGTCCGACAAATGTGGATGAGCTTGCAATGAGCTCTCGGATGGAGAACGTTCCTCCATAATGCCAAGAAGGATGAATCCCCCAAGCATCATCAACCCACCGAACACAGTTATCATCATCGATTTCAATGCGCCGAACCGTGAACCGTCACGAGTGAACCAATAACCAATAAGTAAAAATGATGAAATGGATGTCAATTCCCAAAATAGATAGAGCGAAATGACATTATCCGATTGAACAACACCTAACATCGCGCTCATGAACAGTAGAAGATAGACGTAAAAGTTCCCTAACTTCTCTTTGTTTTTATCGAGATAAAAGATGGAATACAGGACTACCAATGCCCCGATCCCTGTAATAAGCAACGAAAACAGTAAGCTTAATCCATCGATATAAGAAACAAAAGAGATGCCGAGGGAAGGAATCCATTGCACTTCGGAAACTGCATGTCCACCTTCCATTGTGGTTCTGATAAACGTTGTATAGTAAGCGAATAACAGAACAGGTACAAGAAGTACGAACCAACCAGTATGTATGCCTTTTATCCTTTTATAAAGTGTGGGGATAAATAAGGCCGCCAAGATCGGCAGGAAAATCAAAAATACAAATTCCAAGTAAATCCTCCTTCCAATAAAAGAATCATTATTCTACACATTGTTTAAAAGTATAACGTAAAATCACAGGGAATGCATAGGTAACAAACTAGTTTTGTTGCGAATTTGGTTTCACTTCCTATATTATAGGGAATGATAAAATATTTACATTCGGGGTGCCAAATGAGGAATCCATACCTGTTTGGGTATTTGCCATTTTTGACGATTACCCTTTTCAGTTTGACTTTCGGTGTCTTTATGGTTGGTACATCTATTAAACTTTTTGGGGAAATTGGACTTTATGCTGGGATGAGGGAGTTTTTAACCGATTCACAGCTAAGGTTATTTCTTCTTGTCATTTATTCGCTTGCTTTTTTTATGATTTTCTCGGCGTTGAAGTTAATTGCGGAGACGATTCATGAGACGGCAATGCTGTTTTTTTCAAAGGATGCAGTGGGGGAGTCGTATAGTGAAGCAAAAAGCGGTAATTTAATTTATTTTTTTGGTGCGCTCGCTTCGGTGGCAGGAGTTCAATCGATTCAGGTGCTTTTGATCATCTTTCTTTTGACGACATTTGTTTATTTTGTATATATGGTTTTTAAACTTAGTAAATTCATGACCCTCTCGCGTACGGTAGGTTTGTTGTTTTTTGAGATAATTGTGTGGGGGACTTTATTGTCAGTTATTATTTATATCCTTTTAAAATTATATAATGGGATTCTTGCGAGTTTGCCTGTTATGTAGAAAAGCCGCTCAAATAGAACGGCCTTTGATTACTCTCTCATTA
This sequence comes from Sporosarcina thermotolerans, assembly GCF_030067815.1. Lineage (GTDB taxonomy): Bacteria > Bacillota > Bacilli > Bacillales_A > Planococcaceae > Sporosarcina > Sporosarcina thermotolerans. Next base: position 1,733,566 of record NZ_CP125968.1, read on the forward strand.
ACTCATTAAATGCCTTCAAATGGATTTTTTGGTTGCTTAGGCGTTGGATGGAGGCTGGTTTGTCGTAGCCAATCCATACGGCTGTTGTGTAGTGGTCGTTCATGCCTGCGACCCATAAATCCTTATAGTGGTCGGTTGTTCCAGTTTTGGCACCTGTGTAGTTGCTTCTGTAGGTGATGCCTTGACCTGTTCCGTTTAAAACAACATCCTCCAATAGGTTACGGATTGTGGAAACGGTTGAGGGTGACCAGACTTTCTCTGCTTTATTCTCCCATGTATAAAGAGTGTTTCCATCGCGATCTACAACCCTTCTTATGGCATGGGGCTTTTCGTATGTCCCATCGATGAAACTTGTATAGGCGGAAGCAAGCTCAAGTGGAGTCACGCCTCTTTGAAAACCGCCAAGTGCTGCTGGATATGTGTGGTCTGCCTCGTTCACATGGTTAAATTCAATTGGTTTTAAATAGGCGAAGGCATTTTCGATCCCGACTGTACTGAACACCCTGACAGCTGCTGTGTTATGGCTGTAACGGAATGCTTCTTTTACCGTTGTCATACCATATCTGAAGCCCCCAATATTTTTCGGACAATAGGAAGCGATGCAAAGGTTACTGCTATCAATTTGTGTGTGTTCGTTGTAAGGTCCACTTTCAAGAAATGGTGCATAGACGAGCAATGGTTTTATCGCGGAACCTGGTTGACGCACCGCTTGGAATGCTCGGTTGAAATCGGCCTTCTGGTATCCTTTCCCTCCATATATACTTACAATTTCTCTTGTTTCATTATCGATCACAACCGCTCCGCTTGTATTCCCTTCGTTGTCAGAAGGGAAGAAAGCGAAATTTCATTATGCTTTTGTTTTTGTGAATCAAGAGCCGTTTCAATACGGACTCCTTTCGCAACAACTTCTGCGGTACGCTTTTTTAAAGCATTCATCTGCACTTGTTTTTCTTCGAGGCTCTCCGCAAGTTCAATAGATTCCCAAAAACCTTCTGATCTGCCGACTAATTCCTCAAGTTCGTTAAGCACATAAGAGCTATACATTGAAAATCGATTTGGCTTTTCCTTCAAATCAAGCGTAATGGTCTCACTCTTACATAATTCCGCCTCTTTTTCTGTTATTGCACCGCTTTTAGCAAGCTGTGACAAAGAAGCTCTTGCCGCTTTTTTGTTCTATCAAAATACACTATCGGGTTATATCGGGATGGATTGTTTGGAATCGCTGCGATGAATGCCATTTCTGCTTGACTCAATTCATCGAGGGGGCGATTGAAATAATAAGTGGCGGCGGCCCCGATTCCATAAACTTGATTGCCAAAGAACATTTCGTTTAAATACATTTCGAGAATTTCATCTTTCGTCGACTGTTTTTCCAATTCTGCTGCATAAAGTAATTCCTTGAATTTACGTTCATATGTTTTTTCAGTCGTCAGGAATCTGATCCTAATAAGTTGCTGTGTGATTGTTGAACCACCTTGTTGCAAGTCGTCATTAGCTGTATTCACCGCAAAAGCCCTTACAATTGCAGCCACGTCATAGCCTCTATGTTCAAAAAAGCCTTTATCTTCACTTTCCAAAAATAAATCTACTAAAAAGTCAGGTATCTGGTTCAACGCAAGTGGATATCTCCATTCGACATACTCTTCCGCAAAGACCAATCCATTCCGATCCGTTATCGATATCGGCATTTTTAAGGTGGGTTCAGTGAGTTCAATCGATTCATTTACTTTATCTTTCAAGTGATGTGATTTGTCCCATTCTTTTGCAATGGCTTGCTGAATGCCCAATAGTAGGGGAATCAGTACAATTATAAATAAGAAGCCAGTGAATTGTTTCATAAGATCCCCCCTATAAAAAAATATAGCACATTTCCGCTTGGGAAATGTGCTGATATTATAGATTCGTTTTCTTTGCCTCATCTGCGAGAAAATCCTCGAAGTCCTGGACTGGTTTTTTTATTGCATAGTATAGGAAACCAAAGCCTATTAAGAATAGCGCGCCTGTAAGGAAGAAGACGGACGATATTCCGATGTAACCACTAATAATCCCACCAAACATTGGTCCAATGATATTGCCAAGGAAACGGAAGCTTGTATTGTAACCCATTACTTCTCCTTGGATATCAATCGGGGCTTCACGTCTGACTAAAGCAGTGGTAATTGGGATCATCCCCCCAACTGCAATACCAAATAATAGCCGGCAAATCATCAGTTGCCAAATGGATGAGACAAACGCCTGTGGAATAATGAAGATGAAAGAGAGGAGGAGGAGTGCACCAAGCACTTTTTCATATCCAATTTCATCTCCCATCTTCCCCCACTTCCTTGCGAACAGGAGATTTCCAACACCCGCAGCACTAAATGTTAGTCCAGCAAGGAAGGCAACATCATTCGAATCCGTTAAACCAGCTACGTAAAGGGATAGAAGTGGCTGAATGCTAAAGTTCCCGATTTGGATCAATGCTGTCACAATCATGACGTTAAACATCAATCGGTGATGAAGAAGTCCGCTTAAAATCGCTTTACGGGAATATTGGATTACTCGCGTATTCTTTACTTTCTTTTGCTCTTTAATTCCAAATAGGACAATCAGCGCCGCTACGGCAACTGAAAATGATGTAATGATGAATGTATATTGAAAACCGAATGCATCCGCCATCAATCCGCCTAACACCGGACCGAATAACGTCCCTGTCACACTTCCCATTTGCAAAGTTCCTAACTTCTTGCCAGCTTCTTCTCTTGCTGTTTGTGAAGATACGAATGCAAGTGAAGTAGGGATGAAGCCTGTAACTACACCATTTAGGAGGCGTAAAAGAAAGAATGTTTCCACTGAATCGACAAATCCCATTAAGAATACGGACGTGGCAATCCCGAATCCATTAATAAGCAATATCGGCTTAAAGCCATATTTATCTGCAATTCGACCCCAAATCGGCGACATGATTAATGCCGTAATGAACGTTGCACCAAAAATGAGTCCGGCCCATTTTTGGACATAGGCATCGGAATGATCCCCGAATGTCTCTATGTATAAAGAGAGGAAAGGCATGATCATTGTCATCGTACCGGCAACTAAAAAGTTGGCAAGCCATATGATAATGAAATTTCGTTTTTGAATATTCATCTAAGAAACCTGCTTTCTTTTATATACCGTGATGCTGGCAATTGCTTGATCGCTTTAGAAGGATGTGATTCCTTGTATAATTTTCTATTATAGAACATTTCGAGTGACGAAGGAAGTGGTGTGCTTATCAATCGAAAAAAAAATATGGATATGGTAAACTGTTTCAGGGTGAATGAAAATGAAAAAGATCACACTTGCTTTGCTTACAATCTTCTCGGCTCTCATGCTCGTTGCTTGTAATCAAAGCGATAAAGGTCAAGAGGAGGACACAATTATGTATCCACAATTATCTAATGAAGTTGCTGCAAACGAAGCACTTGTCGTTATGAATACGACTATGGGTCCAATCAAGATTAAGCTATTCCCTGAAAAAGCACCAAAAACAGTTGAGAATTTCTTGACACACGCTGAAAACGGTTATTATGACGGAATCATTTTCCACCGTGTTATTAAAGATTTCATGATCCAAGGTGGAGACCCGACTGGAACAGGAATGGGCGGGGAAAGCATCTACGGAAATTCATTCGAAGATGAATTCACGATGGACCTTTTCAATCTAAGAGGAGCTTTATCAATGGCTAATGCTGGTCCAAATACGAACGGCAGCCAATTCTTTATCGTACAAGCTTCCAATCCACCTGCGTCAGCCGCTCAATTGACACAAGGCGGATGGCCAGAAGAAATTGCTGAAGCGTATGAAAAAAATGGTGGTACACCTCATCTTGACCAAAAACATACAGTATTCGGCCAAGTGATTGAAGGTATGGACGTAGTTGACAAAATTGCCAATGCGGAAACTCGCGGAGACAAGCCTGTTGAAGAAATTTCAATCGAATCAATCGAAATCATCCAGAAATAATTAGACCGGGAATAATTAGATAAGTAAGGAAGTGTACGTAAATGAACGTTATATTAATGCCGTTCCTTTACTTTCCAGAAGATAAATCCGAGTATATTCCAGCAGCAATTTCCTTTGTCTTTTTCATGATTCTTCTTGCATTCACATTTATGTGGATCAAACGGACCTCGAAAAAACAGGAAGCGGAGACACGCGAACTGGAAGAACGCATCCTTCGCGAACGTCGCGAAGCAAAAGAACAGCAACAAGATAATCTTTAATTCTTGAAGGCATGATCCGATGTGGATCATGTCTTTTTTAATTGTGCTTGGAAACTTTCGCGCTCAAGAAATCATTTCTCGCGCTCAAGAATGTGGTTTGGCGCTCAAGAAATCGTTTCTCGCGCTCAAGAAAGCGGTTTGGCGTTCAAGAAAGAGGTTCGGCGCTCAAGAAAGTTGTTCTAACGCTCAACGAAGTGCCGCTTGAGCTCGAAAGACGTCATTCAAACAAAAAAAGACGGAATCCACAGGGGATCCGTCTTCATGTATTATTGCATTGCCTTAATAAATCTTTCAACGCCTTCCTTAACGATAGCAAGCGGAGTAGCGACGTTCATGCGTAGGAATCCACGGCCTGCTTCACCATACTTCGTGCCTGGTTCAAGTGCCAGTCTTCCTTTATTCAACAGCCTGTCCATCATTTCTTCTTCAGAAAGCCCAGTCCCACGATAATCGATCCATAATAAGTAAGTGGAATGTGGCTTTTGAATAGAAATCCCCGGAACAGCCGCAGGTAATGTATCAATGACATAATCCATATTAGTAGAAATAATTTCAAGCAGGTTCTCAAGCCATGGCTCACACTCTGTGTATGCGGACACCAGGGAGGATGCAGCAAATGCATTCAATTCCATTTGTCCATGAGCAAATGCATTTTGTTGCAATGCATTTCTTAACTCTTCTTCCTTCGTGATCATAATCGCAGCTTGTACACCCGCCAAGTTGAACGTTTTAGTCGGTGCTACACAAGTGATGACTTTGCCGCCTTCTTCTTCAGCAAGCTTTGCAAGCGGAATATGGTTAAATCCAGGAAGAACGATATCGGCATGGATTTCATCAGAAAGGATCAATACGTCATATTGTTTACATAGGCGAAGAATTGTACGCAACTCTTCCTCAGTCCAAATGACACCCGCAGGATTATGCGGATTACATAAGATGAACACTTTTACATCTTGCTGCAAGCTCTTCTCGAATGCTTCAAAGTCGATTGAGTAATTTCCATTATCCTCTCTCAGCTGGCATTCAACGATATTCCGACTTTGATGACCTGGAACATTGAAGAATGGCGGATAGACCGGTGTAGTGATTAAAATATTGTCGCCTACTTTCGTAAACGTTTCAATCACAGTCGCAATTGCAGGTACTACTCCGTGATGGAAAAGCATCCAGTCATTTTCTGTTTCCCATCCATGGCGGGAAGATAGCCAGGATCGTACTGCATCTTTACATTTGCTGCATATGTACGAGTAACCAAAAACACCGTGATCCAACCGCTCTTGCATCGCTGCGATAACTGGTTCGGTGCCTTGAAATCCATATCGGCAATCCACATAGGTAAAATATCTGAAGCATCTTCTACTCCATAAACAGCCTCCATATTTCCCCATTTTACGGATCGTGTTTGTTTGCGATCAATCACTTGTTCAAACTCTTTCATGAAAAAAACCCTCATTTCCTTTTTTCTTTTACATTACTATGCTATCATAAACGAAACAACAGAAAAAAATAAGTATAAGGTGAATTGTCGTGCAAACAATTGAAATGAATAAAAAAGCAATCACACTACTTGAAGAATGGGATCCTTTCAATGCTGGCAGAAAAGCGTATGAGCTTGAGATAGCCAATGTCCTAGTGGAATTAGAAGTGCTTGATCATCCTACTGATCTTGCGAAACGAATCCGCGATATTTATGAACATTCCTACGCAATTTGGATTCCGATTGAGAAATGCATGCAAATATCATATAAATTATTAGCCGTAAAATACGAGGCGAAATACATCGTCTGAACAGTGCCGAATCTACGAACTTGTAGATTCGGTTTTTTTATCTGAAACATTTAAGAGGTACCTATCGTATCATCATCAGAAGGGAATAGAGGGCGAGGGTGAGAAATGGATGAGGCGGATTTGATAACGAGCGCACAAAATGGGGATCGGGCTGCATTTGCGCAATTGATGGATATACATTATCGGACTGTCGAAATTCGCGTACCAATGTGGTGTGCGTATTGATGATATTCCGGATGTTACGCAGGAAGTGTTTATAAAACTTTACAGGTTCCTGCCACAGTTCAATCAACAACGTTTTACGACTTGGTTATATAAAATCACGTTAAATACAGCACGGGATTATTACCGTAAAGAGGGAAGGGAAACAGCGAAAGAGGAGCGGTTAAAAAGGGAAGGGAAGCAGACTGGTAATCAATCGGCCGAGCATCAGGTCCTCCTTTTTGAAGAAGACCGTGAATTGCATGAATCAATTCTCAGGCTTGATGAGAAATACAGGATTCCTCTTATCCTATTTTATTTCCAAGAATTATCTTACCAACAAATTGCAGACGTATTGAATTTAACCTTATCGACAGTAAAGACCCGGATATTCAGAGCGAAAGACGCCTTGAAAAAAGAAATGAGCTTGAATGGGGGTGTGCCGCATGGACAATGATCAGTTTGAAAAACGAATGGATTTTTTGAAAAAGTCATATGATCGTGTTCCTTCCTCTTTTGATCCGAATGAAGTTTTCAAGAAGATTGATGAAGAGAAGGTCCCGCAATCCAATAAGCAAAAATCCTCCAATGGCGGGTTTAGGCAGCATCTCACAATCTGGGCAATGGGCATCGCAAGCATATTCATTATAGGAATCATTGGAGCAGGATATGTATTAGATCAGAAACAGAAATCCGATGAGGAAGTTATCCAAACACCGGTTACGGATGAATATATCGAGAGTTTGTTAAAGCAATACGAAGAAGAACGTGAAAAACGCCGGGAAATGGTGAAGTTGGATGAAGTTTTCTTTAAGCATTATGCTAGCTTCGCAGATAGCACGATTAACTTATTGAAAAACGAAAGTTATCTTGAAATGGTAAGCGAAGGAACGGAAAAAACACCTCTTGAAGAGACTTATAATCGTGCAATAGAGGAATTGAAGTTACCTTCAGAAATGCTGAAGGATTTGAAAGCAAACAGCCTTAATAACGATGAACAGGGAAGCATCACCTTTTTGGGTGAGTATCGCAGAAAAATTCAGATGCTCATTGAAATCTATGATCAAATCCTAAAAGAGAATAAAGAAGCTATTGATGCATATGAAGTAGGACCACATGTCGATAAAGCCGAGATCATGTTATTAAGCACCAAAAGTTTCCCAGAGCAACTCCAAAATATTATCGGAACAATGCGGGATCAGTCGATTCGACTGCATACAGAGAAATATTCCGGGGAAATTAGGACCCGGCATAACAATTACTATTTTTATTATTCTGATTTAGCTTTCAATTTGCATCATCATACAGACGCTTATATTCAAATGATGGTTGAAGAGCCATATATGTATGGCCCGATACTTCAATATCCGCTTAATGAAATGGCATATAAGTTAGGAAGGATGGAACAAACACTCATAAATGTGGAACAGGACCACTCTTTATATCCTGTATTGGAATCGTATTACCTCACCATTTTCAATGACTTGGTGAAAGGCAGCGAATATACGAAAATCTTCGACGAAGATGGTATTCTTCTTCCGGATTATCAGGATGTTTGGCGCGGAATGGCGGCGACTGGTGATGTGAGTCCCCTAACCTATGTTATGCAACCAATCGTCAAAGAGATGGAGGCATCGGGTTGGAGGGAATCTGAGAGCTGGAATTCACTTTCGTACGATGCATTAAAAGATGCTATTACCCTGGCTCGTGAAGGTCAATTGGAGTATTACATGTATGGGGAAAGACCTGATTTCAAGAGTGAAACGATTCAATTCCCGAATGAGTCATTTTGGAATGAAGTTTATGCATTGTATGAGGACTTTAAGAAATCATATGACAAGTCTGTATTAAAAGGAGCATCGCCGATTCACGTGTTAGGGATTTTCGATTACGCAAACGAAATGGATGATCCGGAAACGATGTATCATTTGTATAGTGAAAGTGTAATGTATAGTAACTATGGAGAAATCGAACTCGATGACTATGTGCAAAATTGGCGCAAAGGGTTCTCCCACTTCCGAAACGCTACAGAAGTCAGGTTTGATCAAAATACTGTCTATCGCGAGGGTTTGAAATTTCGTAGCCATCTTTCCTTTACCGGCTCTGATAGGGAAGTGCAAATGATTTTTAATGAAGAAGGCATTTGGGAAGTGTACTCAGGGTTTATGGAAACCCTACCGTCCTATCAAATGAGCCCTGAAATTGGATTCAGGGATTTATTAAACTCCGGGGAGTATACACACAGATCAATAAACAATCCAAATTACGATATGAAGTATTTAAACGGAATAGGTGCATTGGATATGGTCGGTGCATATTTCTATGCGTTAAGTAGGGGTAACTATGAAGTTCAATACAAATTATTTTTCCAAGGAGAAGGGTCGGAAATAGTCGAGAAGGAAACTTACTTGGAAAATCCAGAAAAATATTCTCAATCCCCACCTTATGAAGATGGAATGTATGTAAAAGCTTCGTTCCAAGGTCTGGAACAAGACGAAAATGGGAACTGGCCAGGTGTTGCAACGCTTACAGTCGATACAGAGTTATACCCTAATCTTCCTTCAGAAATGAAACTCCATATGTTTTGGACGGAAGAAGGCTGGCGTGTGAAGTTCAATCCTTTTGAATAACTATGGAGACTAAAAAGACTGCCAATTACGGCAGTCTTTTTTCTGTCAATTTGGTATACTTAAGGGAGTTTTATTTTGCGAATGGAAGTAGGGATGGAATTGGAAGACTTAAAACATAGAATCTTACAAGGGAATCAAGATGCTTTCAGAGAGTGGATGGATGTATACATACGGCCGATTGAGCGTTTTTCGATTTCCTTTGGGGTTACTTTAAAAGAAGCAGGAGCAGTGACTGAAACTGTATTCAGGACCTTGTATCATAGCCTTGAAGATTTAACTGAGGATCAGTTAGACGAAAATGCTTTATTCAAAAGCGCATTGATAGAGTTAGAAGGCTTACAGATTGATGATTCAAAAGAGGGTTTATTCCCCTTTGAAGAAGACAATGAATTGCACAGCCATATAGTCAACTTGTCGCCGGAACTAAGGGTACCTCTTATCCTATTCAACTTTCACCATAAATCCATCCCGGAAATTGCTTCAATTCTGGACCAACCCGAGCAGCAAGTCGAACGTTCGATAAAGAGGCAAATCACTCATTAAATGAGTCAAACTTGGAAAAGAAACTGGAGTTCTTGAATAAATCCTATCATCGTCTGTTGCCTATCTACATAGAAGACAACATCTACAAACCAAAAAGTATAGAGCCCCCGTCTAACTCTGTTGTAGAAACGAAAACGAAGGTAATTAAAAGAAAGCCATTTCTTCTTTGGGGTACAGGTGTTGCCGTACTCATAGGGCTTTTATTCATTTCAGTCATAAGAAGTGATGCCTACCAATACTCAACTTCCGAAAAATTCATCGAGGAATTGAAAGCATCCTTTGAACAAAAGATCGACGACCGATACACCTTAATGGGGTTTAGAAACCAGCGGAAGATACCGTGTACCATGTTCTTGATCTATTTGGAGACGAGCCCCAAAGAGCGTTTGCTAGGCAAATTGGAAATCTGAATGAACAACTTGAAAAAGCGGGGAAAATCGATAAAAAGGCCGCCGAGCAGGATTATCAAAAGCTATTGGATGAATCAAGATTGCCTTCCGTAATGATTGAGGAGTTAAGAAACAATCCATTGACGGAAGATCGTGATCAAAGCCATGAATTTATGAAAGAACTTACGAGTAAAGTGGAACAGCTGTCGAGCTCCTATATGGAAGTCATATACAATAATTATGAAGATATTATTATGTCGGCTGACCTGAATGCAGATGGAGTGGTTGACAGAGACCTGTTTCTTGAGAAAATCGACGATTATCCAATTGAACTTCAAAACGCGATTAAGGGTATGGAAACTCAATTCTTTTTCTTAGGCGGCATTGAGGATGTAGTTTTGATCTACCCGCAGTTTGGCACACCTGAGACTTTAAAAAATCTTAATGAAAACTTGCATCCGGATATGGATGTTTACGTTTATTTGCTTTCTGGAGAAAGTTTGGGTGTTATGTATGGTAGTGGAACGATGGAAGAAAAAATTGACGCGCTTAATTATATTGAAAAGGAATTGCCGAAGACAACAGCAAATGATGCTTTAAAAGATGTTTTATATTCCCGGTACAGTTGGTTAGTCTATAGCATTTTAGGAATCTATCAATATCCCGGCATATACGATGCAAATAATTCGGTAAGACAGGAGTTCAGAGAGGGTTGGAAGTCTTTTGCATCAATGGATGAATCAAGTCCGTCTATGCAAGTTATGCAAGAAGTCGTAGGAGAATTGGAAAAAAACAATTGGAAATCAACTAATTATGATATTGAATCCCATATTACGATATTGTTGGGTGAGAAGGTGGAAGAAATCTGGTCCGTTAAGAAATGAGTGACATAGGGAGGTAGGGGGAGGGGTGGAAAACTTGAAAGATAAGGTGATACTTGGGGATAGTGAGGCATTTAAGGAATGGATGAACATAAAAATTCGTCCGATTGAACTTTTTGCAGTTCAGTATGGGGTTAGTCAAAAAGAAGCCGGATATGTAGCTGAATCTGTTTTTAAAGACTTATATCGGAATCTTGGAGAACTGACAACAGATCAGATACAGGAAAAGTATCTTTTTGAAAGTGCAATACAGAAGCTCAACGAAATTCAGTCGGATGAACAACAGGTAGGGCTGTTCCCGTTCGAGGAAGACAACAAGTTGCACCGCCGAATTATAGGCATACCATCAGAGCTTCGAATCCCTTTCATTCTGTCTAATTTCCATGGGAAGTCAACTGTTGAGATAGTGGATTTCGTAGGAAAGACAGACGAACAAGTGGAGTTAGCCATCAATGAAGCATTTAATTATCTATCAGAACCTAACTTGGAAAAGAAAATTGAGTTCTTGAATTTGTCCTATCAAAGACTCCCAGCAATGCATAATGAAATGAATATATTTTACTCGAATAATATAGAATCAACTTCCCTTGAAAACAAAATGACAGAGGACAAACCTAAAAGGAAAAGGCCCATGCTGTTATGGGGAATTGGGGTTAGTATATTGGCTATGATGCTGTTGGTTATGACAGTAACTAAAAGTGAAGCGTACCAACAGTCATCCTTGGAAAAGTTCATTGAAAAATCCACAAATGCTTTCAGCGAAGAGTTAGATCGGAATAAAAAATTGGCAGGTCTACCTACTTACGAAGTGATTAGGAGAGACGTATATTCGGAGGAGTATGGTGAAAATACAAGAAGGAAATTTGACTGGTTGATCGCTGACTTGAAGGATCAGTTTGACAGCACAGGCAAATTCGATAAAAGACACGTGGAAATCGAATTTGACATACTGATGCAGGAGCTCTTGATACCTTCTGAAATGGTGAAGAATTTATCTGAAAATCCCCTATTTAATGATCATGAGAAAAGTGAAGAGTTTATAGATGAGTATATCGTTAAAATGAGTTCTTTATTAAGATCCTATATGCATATAGGAACACAATATGAAATGTCCATTCTCGAGAGTGGAAGGAATGATGAGGGAGGATTTGATTGGGATACCTTGAATGCGAATATATCAGATCTTCCTGAAGAACTACAGCAAACGCTTAATGGCATGGAAGCGTTGGGCATTGTATTCAAGGGTGATTCGAGCGCTCCGGCGCGGGCGGGTTATATATATGTATATCCGGCAATTGGTAATTCGAATCTTTCCAAAACCCTTCAAGAAAATTTGCATCCAGACGTAGGCATTTATATTTCCATTTTAATGGCTGATATGGTTGATATCCATGAATGGACAGTTGAGGAGCAAGCTGATTTATTGTTGCAGCTTGAAAAGGGGTTGTTTCAAGCGGAAGGCCACGAGTTTCATTCGATGGTTTTTAATTCGTATACCTCAGTTATGTATATGATCATTGGAATGGGCGGGTACCTCGATATTTACGATACAACAGACTCTGTCAAAGAGGAATACAGGGAAGTATGGAAAAGTATTGCAGCGCACGGGGATGACTCGCCATCTGCTCAATTGATGAAAGAGATCATCGAGGAAATGGAGAACTCTGGATGGGCTGCTTCTACTCTAAATAAATACCAATATTTCACGTTAGAAAATGAGTTGAGAAAAAGGTTGCAGGAAGATAAATAAATAGGGTCAAGATACAGGAAAATATTCCAATTAACCGCCCGGTAATTTTGCTGTGAAAGGGCTATTTATGGTATAATAGCGGATGGCCGTATAGGCAGATTCGATACCAAAATGATTGGGAGCTGTTTCAAATGGGAAGAAATTATGAAGTGGGGGAAGAGTTGACTGGCAAAGTGACGGGCATACAGCCATATGGCGCATTCGTCGCACTTGATGACAAGACACAGGGTCTTGTTCATATTTCGGAAATCACATACGGATTCGTCCGGGATATCAATGATTATCTAACTGTAGGAGACGAAGTGGAAGTCAAAATACTGGAAGTCGATCAGGCTGCCGGTAAAATCAGTTTATCGATCCGTGCACTTCAAGAACCGCCAAGCAATTTCCAAAAACCCGAACGCCCCCGAAAATCGTTACAAGACAAAGTTAAAGAGCATGATTCAGAAGGTTTCAATTCACTTAAAGACAAACTGAAAGACTGGATTGATCGATCTGGGTATTAAAACAAAAGCGGAGGGCCGCCTGAAGCTTAGACGTAATATCCGCAAAAATGGGAGTAGGCAATTAGCCTATCTCCCATTTTTTAATTTCCTCAAACGGTATTGCAGATTTTGTCTGCTCATCCCAAGAGCCTGAGCTGTTTTAGTTATATTTTCATCGTGTATCTTCATTGCTTTAAGTAAATAATACTCCTCGGCTTCTTTTAAATACCGGTCGAGGGCATTAATTCCTTCTCCGGCTGAACGATAAAATCGGTTGCTTGTGTCGAGGTTTCAGTTAAACTATCGCTTTTCAACCGGAAGTGAAGAGGTAGCATATCATAAGTGATGACCGATTCCATAGTGGCAAGTGAGGAGACCTCATCAAGTAAAAATTCCAATTCACGCATATTCCCCGGCCAATCGTATTGAAGAAAGACCTGTTCAACTTCAGTTGTAATCCCTTCGAGGGAAGTGCCGTACCGTTCTTTCCGCCTCGCTAAATACGAATTTACGAACGGAAGGATGTCCATTTTCCTTTTCCGAAGAGGAGTAATTCGGATCGTAAACGAAGCAAAGAAATAATACAGTTCCTTCAATAAAGTCCCCTTCGCAATCAACTCTACAGGATCATCCCCAATACTTGCTATAAATTGACGCCCATGACGCTCCGAATCCTTTAAGAATGAAAATAGTTTCTGTTGAAGTGAAATGGATAATAAATCGATCCGCTCACAGAATAACGTGAATGGTTTTGACATATTCAGGTCCTCATCCAATCTGTCGATTATTGTGGCGTCTGATTGGTGACCGAAAAAAGTATAGTATGGGCCGTTAGAGTTGGTTGATTCATTATGGATGCTTTCGGCGATCAAATCTTTACCGGTTCCCGATTCTCCTACAAGAAGAACAGGTAAATTTGTAACGGCGGCCTTCCTCGCCGTTGAAATAACGGTTTTCATCTCATCTGAAGTAGCAATGATCTGACTGAAAGTCGCTGGTTCACTATTTTTGCGTAATGGATGAAGCACAAACTTCTCTAAGGCGGTGATATCCCTCGCAATTTCCACAGCACCTATAAGTTCACCTTCATGAAATACTGGATAGGTATCATTGATAGTTGTAATTTCAGTCCCTTTCCGATTCCAATACGTCTGTTTGACATTCAGTTGTTCTTGGCCACTTTGAAGCACTTTCAATAATGTACTCTCTTCTTGATCAAAATTGAATAATTCCAAAATTGAACGATCACCGACTTCTTCAAGTTCCAAGCCTTCTATTGCTTTCATTTTATCGTTATAAATGACGGTTCGGCCATTTCTGTCTATAGCATGGATTCCAACGCCAGCCCGATTGACCGCAAATTCGAATAAAGGAAAAAAAGTTTTTTCGTTTTTATTCATACCTATCACCGTCCATTACTATTTTTTCGTGAAATGAGTAAAAAAGCTTGAAAAATGCAACGATCTCTTGCATTATTATAGGTGTAATCATAGAATTAATGCAAATTTATTTTGCTACTTAATTATTGAGGAGGAGTAAAATGATTCCATACAAACACGAACCATTTACAGATTTCACAAACGAAGAAAACAAAAAAGCATATCTTGCAGCATTGAAGCATGTAGAAGGATACCTTGGCCAAGATTATCCATTGATCATTGGCGGCGAGCGTATTATGACTGAGGATAAACTCGTTTCGACAAACCCTGCTTGCAAAGAGGAAGTTATCGGTAGGGTTTCTAAAGCAAGCAGAGAGCTTGCCGAAAAGGCAATGAACGTAGCTGATAAAACATTTGAAACATGGAGAAAAGTGTCACCTGATTTCCGTGCTGACGTTCTTTTCAAAGCGGCTGCTATTATCCGTCGTCGCAAGCATGAGTTCTCAGCACTTTTGACGAAGGAAGCAGGTAAACCATGGAACGAAGCAGATGCTGATACAGCTGAAGCAATCGATTTCCTTGAGTTTTACGGACGTCAAATGTTGAAATTGAAAAACGGTATTCCAGTAGAAAGCCGTCCTGGTGAATTCAACCGTTTCGACTATATTCCATTGGGAGTTGGTGTTGTTATCTCTCCTTGGAACTTTGCACTTGCAATCATGGCGGGTACAACAGTTGCGGCATTGGTAACTGGTAATACAGTTTTATTGAAACCTGCATCTACAACTACTGTTATTGCGTATAAATTCATGGAAGTTCTTGAAGAAGCGGGTATGCCTGCAGGAGTTGTTAACTACATCCCAGGTTCAGGAGCTGAAGTGGGTGACTTCTTAGTTGATCATCCAAGAACTCGTTTTGTTTCATTTACTGGTTCAAAAGAAGTTGGAACACGTATTTACGAACGTGCTTCCAAAGTAAATGAAGGTCAAATCTGGTTGAAACGCGTAATCGCTGAAATGGGCGGTAAAGATACGATTGTAGTTGATAATGAAGCAGATCTTGAATTGGCGGCACAATCCATCGTTAAATCCGCATTTGGTTTTAGCGGACAAAAGTGTTCGGCATGCTCACGCGCTGTCATCCATGAAGATGTGTATGACCAAGTCGTTGCACGTGTTGAAGAGTTAACTAAAGGATTGACATACGGCGATCCAGCTGACCAATCCAACTTTACAGGGCCGGTTATCGATCAAAACTCATTCGATAAGATCATGAGCTATGTTGAAATCGGTAAACAAGAAGGTCGTCTAATCGCTGGTGGAGAAGGGGACAGCTCGAAAGGGTATTTTGTCGCTCCAACTGTATTTGTAGACGTAGATCCGAAAGCACGAATCATGCAAGAAGAAATCTTCGGACCTTTCGTTGCGATTGCAAAAGCGAAAGATTTCGATGAAGCAATCGAAATTGCGAACAACACGGATTATGGTTTGACTGGTGCTGTAATCACGAATAACCGCGCTCATATTGAACAAGCGCGTCAAGACTTCCATGTCGGAAACTTCTATTTCAACCGTGGTTGCACAGGCGCTATCGTAGGCTACCAACCATTCGGCGGATTCAATATGTCAGGAACGGATTCAAAAGCGGGCGGTCCTGATTACCTACAACTTCATATGCAAGGTAAAACAACGTCAGAGACATTTTAATCATCTTATTTAAAATAGGAGGCAGCGGTTAAGACCGAAGCGTCCCGGAAGGGGCAAATATATGCTCCTAACGCTTCGCTTTTACTCGCAAAAGCCGTTCTTCGTAACGGCTTTGGCTGCTTCCGTTCTACATAAAAAATGGGGGGGAACCATATGTCGATTTCAGAGAAAATCATTTCACAGACAAATAAATTCGGGGCCAATAACTATCATCCACTGCCGATTGTTATTTCTGAGGCTGAAGGGGTTTGGGTGAAGGATCCTGAGGGAAATAAATACATGGATATGCTATCAGCGTATTCCGCTGTAAACCAAGGACACCGTCATCCTAAAATCATTAAGGCATTGAAGGATCAAGCCGACAAAGTTACATTGACTTCTCGCGCATTCCACAATGACCAACTTGGCCCATGGTATGAAATGATCTGTAAACTATCCGGCAAGGATATGACGTTGCCGATGAACACGGGTGCGGAAGCAGTTGAAACTGCCATTAAAGCCGCTCGCCGCTGGGCTTATGATGTAAAAGGCGTTGAAGAAAACAAAGCTGAAATCATAGGATGTGAAGGCAACTTCCATGGCCGGACGATGACTGCGATTTCCCTCTCATCTGAAGCTGAATATAAACGAGGATTTGGCCCAATGTTACCAGGCATTCAATTGGTTCCTTTCGGTGATTTGAAATCATTGGAAGAAGCAATCACTCCGAACACAGCAGCTTTCATCATTGAACCAATCCAAGGGGAAGCCGGAATCCTTATTCCTCCTGCAGGGTATATGAAGGCAGCGTTCGACCTATGTAAAAAACATAACGTTCTTTTCATTGCTGACGAAATTCAAGCCGGCCTTTGTAGAACGGGTAAAATGTTTGCATGCGAGTGGGAAGGTATTGAGCCGGATATGTACATCCTTGGAAAAGCACTTGGTGGAGGGGTTTTCCCAATCTCTTGTGTAGTAGCGAATAAAGATATTTTAGGAGTTTTCAATCCGGGATCCCATGGCTCGACTTTCGGTGGAAACCCGATTGCATGTGCCGTTTCCATTGCTTCTTTGGAAGTGCTTCAGGATGAAAAACTTGCCGACAAATCTCTTGAACTTGGAGAATACTTTATTGACCAATTGAAAAAGATCAATAATCCTTCGATTAAAGATGTGCGTGGACGCGGTCTGTTCATCGGTGTGGAATTAACGGAAGAAGCTCGTCCTTACTGTGAAAAATTAAAAGAATTGGGATTGCTTTGCAAAGAAACACATGAAACTGTAATCCGTTTCGCTCCTCCTTTAATTATTAAAAAAGAAGAGCTTGACTGGGCATTGGAACAAATTAATAAAGTTTTTGCAAGTTAACAAATTGTACACACAAGTAACTATGTCTATGGTACAATATGTGCGGTGAATACATTATGAATCAAAGAGGCGAACTTTTACAATGACTGAAAACCTGAATCTATTTACGTCTACGCAAGTTGTCATCAAGGATGCATTAGACAAATTAGGCTATGATGAAGGAATGTACGATCTTCTTAAAGAACCTATTCGCATGGTAGAGGTTAGAATTCCAGTCCGTATGGACGATGGAAAAGTGAAAGTGTTCACGGGATTCCGTGGTCAACACAATGACGCTGTAGGACCAACAAAAGGCGGAGTTCGTTTTCATCCTGCAGTAAGTGCGGACGAAGTGCGTGCACTATCTATGTGGATGACATTGAAAGCTGGTATTGTCGATCTTCCATACGGCGGCGGTAAAGGTGGAATCATCTGTGACCCACGTGAAATGTCCATGGGTGAATTGGAACGCTTAAGCCGTGGATATGTACGTGCACTTAGCCAAGTAATGGGACCCAATAAGGATATTCCAGCGCCAGACGTTTTCACAAACGCTCAAATTATGGCTTGGATGATGGATGAATATAGCAGAATTGACGAGTTCAACTCACCAGGTTTCATCACTGGTAAACCGATTGTTCTCGGTGGTTCACAAGGACGCGATCGTGCAACTGCAGAAGGTGTAACAATTATTATCAACGAAGCTGCTAAAAAGCGCGGAATTGATATGAAAGGTGCACGTATTGTTATCCAAGGATTCGGGAATGCGGGAAGCTTCTTATCGAAGTTCCTACATGATGCTGGTGCAAAAGTAATCGGAATTTCCGATGCTTATGGCGCACTTCATGATCCAGAAGGATTGGATATCGATTATCTGTTGGACCGACGCGACAGTTTCGGAACAGTAACGACTCTTTTTGAAAATACAATCTCGAATACCGAATTGTTGGAATTGGATTGCGATATCCTTGTTCCAGCAGCTATCGAAAACCAAATTACTGAAAAGAATGCTCATAATATTAAAGCTACAATCGTTGTTGAAGCGGCAAACGGTCCGACAACATCTGAAGCTACGAAAATTCTTACTGACCGTGGAATCCTTCTTGTACCAGACGTTCTTGCAAGCGCAGGCGGCGTAACAGTTTCTTACTTTGAATGGGTACAAAACAATATGGGTTACTATTGGTCGGAAGAAGAAGTTCGCGAAAAAATGACTAAAAAAATGGTTGAGGCATTCCATAACGTTTATAACGTATCTTCAACAAGAAACATTGACATGCGACTTGCAGCTTATATGATCGGAATTCGTAAGACAGCGGAAGCGTCCCGTTTTAGAGGATGGGCATAACAAAAGCGGAGGGCGCTTGCACATCTGCGACAGGCATAAGGCGAAGATACGAAGTGGCGGTTTTTGCCACGCAGTATCTATGACTTATGACCCGAGCAGATAGCGCCCGGAGCTGGATGATAGATAGATTGTAAAAAAACATCTCCCGATTACTGGGAGATGTTTTTTTATACTTTCTCCGGCGCTGCAATAATCACTTTGTCATCAGTACGTTCCTTTAGATAGTCAAAGAGAACAGTTAATGAAATAAGTCCAGAGACCCCAACTGCCATATAAAAGAAGCGAGCGAGTGGTTTCGCATACCCATTCGCAAGTTGCGCTACTACATCAAAACTGAAGAGACCGACTACTCCCCAGTTAAGCGCCCCTATTATTGTGATCGCCAATGCTATTTTACGAACTTTATCCAAGCAAAGCACCTCCTACTTGTAGGATTCCCAATACGTGTTGTTCCAATACTTGCATCCCTGTTTTTATTCTTGGATAATGAATGGGGTAAAGAGCGAGCACTTATTGGCTATAAATGAGAACTAATTTTAGTTAAACGAGAACTTTTAAAACAAGGAGGCAATTTAGATGAAAGAATTTTCATTCCAAAATCCGACTAAGCTTGTTTTCGGTAAAAACTCAATTTCAAAGCTTGCAGAGGAACTATCAGCATACGGGAATAAAATCCTCGTCGTTTACGGTGGAGGAAGCATCAAACGAAACGGTCTTTATGATGAACTAATGCAAATCCTTAAAGATGAAAACAAAGAGGTTTTCGAATTTGCAGGTGTCGAGCCGAATCCACGTCTTTCAACGGCGAAAAGAGGGGCGGAAATTTGTAAAGAAAACGATATCGATTTCATCCTTGCTGTTGGCGGTGGGTCAGTTATTGATTGTACGAAGTTAATCGCGTCGGCTGCAAAGTACGATGGAGATCCATGGGATTTCGTAACTAAAAAAGCTTCTCCAAAAGAGGCAATTCCTTTCGGTACCATTTTAACGATTGCAGCAACCGGATCTGAAATGAATGCTGGTTCTGTTATTACGAATGAAGAAACCGAAGAAAAGTATGGATGGGGAGGACCTCTTAACTTTCCAAAGTTCTCAATCCTCGACCCTACGTATACATTATCCTTGCCGAAGGATCAGACTGTTTACGGAATCGTAGATATGATGTCACATATATTTGAACAATACTTCCACAATGCTTCGAATACGCCTCTTCAAGATGAGCTTTGCGAAGGGGCCTTACGGGCAATCATGGAAGCCGGAGAAAAGCTTGTTAATGATTTGCAGAACTATGAGCTACGCGAGACAATCCTTTTAGGCGGTACATGGGGATTGAACGGCTTCCTTGGAATGGGGAATGCTGGAGGAGATTGGGGTACGCACGATATCGAGCATGCAATTTCAGCTGTGTACGATATCCCGCACGCTGGTGGGCTGGCAATATTATTCCCACATTGGATGAAGCAAACACTACATCTCAATCCCGCTCGATACGCAAGACTATCAGTAAAAGTATTCGGTGTTAACCCTGAAGGCAAATCGGATGAGGAAATTGCAATTGAAGGGATCGATAAATTAAGAGCTTATTGGACATCCATCGGTGCACCCGAAAGATTGGCTGATTACGGAATAGATGGAACAAAAATTGATATTATGGCGAAAAAGGCAGCGGTCAATGGCCCTCTCGGAAGATACGCTCAATTGAGTGAAGAGGAAGTAAAAACTTTGCTTGAAGCTTCCTTATAATAGAAACAAAATAAAAAATAGAGGAGGAATCACATGATTCCATCCTCTATTTTTTGTATTCTGGCAGTTTCTTTCTCGTTTCATCCGACATCGTAGGCTCGTTAACTCCTTGCCATGTCTTAATACCATCGTCTTCATCAAATGAAATCAACGCTTCGCGCACGCCTTTTTGCTTCAAAACTAACTTCATAAGTCGATCTCTGACATCATCTATATAAGCCACGGTTTGTTTCGGATCGACTTCTGCAATCACTTCTACATGAAGGTATTCTCCTTCCTTTATTACTTCAACTTTTTGAATGTCCTTAATATCTGGGTCCTCCGCGATAATAAGAGCGATATGGTTTAACATTTCTTCATCTGTTTCCCCAATGGCGCCTCTTGCATTATCAAGAAATATTTTCCCAACAACATAAAACATCATGAGACCGATCAATATTGAAGCAATTCCTTCGGCTTGAAGAAATCCCGTGAAATGTGCGATTAAAACTGCCGTGAATGCCAATAAACCTCCAATTGTTGCAACCATATCTTCCATAAAGACCAATTTAGTGGCAGGTTTTGCTTTGTTAAGATGAGTAAAGCTGTGAACAAATGCTTTCAAACCTGAATAAGGCTGCCGGTCTCATGTGCAATCTCCTTTGAAGCCTTTATTAATACAAAAAACTCAAGTAATGTAGCTAACCCCAAGACGCCTAAATTAATGAAGAGACCAGTTGTTTCTACGGGGTTTAATACATGGTGCCATCCTTCCTTTACAGCCTCGTATGACATGATACCAACTACAATTACGGCACCTAAACAGACGAGATTGACAACCCTTCCGAACCCGTTCGGGAAATTTGGGGTTGGTGCCTTCTTCGAAAGGGCGGAACCGATGTATACAAAAAACTGGTTCGCGGCGTCGCCAAGGGAGTGCAATGTTTCTGCAAACATGGCAACATTTCCAGTTAGTACGTAGGCTACTGCTTTAAGTATTGCTATACCTGTATTAACGATAGCTGCTAAAAGTGAGGGTTTATTGCCATCCTTTAGTAAACGTAAAATATCTTTCATAACTATTAGCCTCCATTAAGGAAAGATTTCTATTTCGACTGATTCAATATAAGGTAGTTCAGTCAATTCGATGTATAATTGTGTAGTTTCCTTTTTCGGCAGTGCATCCAGACGAAAATCCACTTCATGTACTGAAGGTTTATCGTCAAAGTGTACTTGGCGGATTCTCAAATTTTCCACTTTCATATTTTCTGAATTTAAAATTCCAATTAACTCATTAATTTTGTCTTTATCTGAGATGACGACTATACATGCAGCCTCCTTCGAACGAATTCTTTTTGGACCAAACCTGTCAAGAACCGGTGCGATGACTTCGATGACGAAGAGAATGCTTAATACTGCAAACGTCGCTTCAATATAGAACCCCGCACCGACTGCAATTCCGATACTGGCGGCGCCCCAAATCATCGCGGCTGTCGTCAAGCCGGTTATGTTGTCGTTATCTCTCCTTAAAATGGCGCCTGCACCAAGGAAACCGATCCCACTTACGATTTGTGCGGCAAGTCGAAGGGGGTCCATCGTAACATTAATATCATTCCTTGCCGGAACGAGGTAAGCTGCTTCTATTGAAACAATAGTCAGTAGGCAACTGAAGGTGGAGATGACTGCACTTGTCTTCAAACCAATTGGCTTTTTCTTAATTTCCCTCTCTACACCGATGATTAAACTTAATCCCAATGCAATTCCGATTTTAATTAATACCTCGGGGTACATCGAATTATTGATAATCCACTCCATTGGCTTTCCCCCCACTATCATCATCCTTAATAAGATGTGCTATACTCTTTATATTGTCTTTAGCCTTAAAGGGTACCAAATTAACATGTATCTCGATTGAAAGAGAAGTGTGCATCATGGAAAAACCTAAAATTCATCCGTATATCCCAATCATCGTGGGTGTAATATCAGTGGCGCTCTCGGCGATATTTGTAAAACTAACGACCGCTGATGCTGGAGTCATCGCTTTTTATCGTATGTTTTTCACAGTTCTTTTAATGCTCCCGTTATTCTTAGTTAAATATAGGAAGGAAGTTCTTCTATTAACGAAGAAGGACTGGATCTTTTTGGCGGTTGCCGGGATTTTTCTGGCCTTTCACTTCATCTTATGGTTTGAATCACTGAATTACACCTCGGTAGCAAGTTCAACTGTACTTGTAACATTGCAACCGATCTTTGCTTTTGTCGGTACATATTTCTTCTTTAAAGAGAAACTTTCGTTTAAAACAATATTGTCGGCTGTAATTGCAATAGCGGGAAGCGTCATTATCAGTTGGAGTGATTTCCAATTAAGCGGAACAGCTTTCTTCGGAGATATGCTTGCATTGGCTGCTTGTGCATTAATTACTGCATACTTACTATTTGGCCAAGAAGTTCGTAAGCGACTATCTTTAATTACATATACGTTTCTTCTATATTCAATCAGTACAGTTACACTCTTTTTTTATGTGCTTATCAAGGGAGAGTCATTCGGTCCTTACCCTGCGTCGAATTGGTTCTGGTTCTTCCTCCTTGCGCTTATTCCAAATCTATTAGGTCATTCACTTTTCAATTGGGCAGTTAAGTGGGTCAGTACGAATGTGATTTCCATTGCCATTCTTTTTGAACCAGTAGGTGCATCGGTTCTTGCGTTCTACATTCTTCACGAGAAACTTTCTGTAGCGCAAATAACAGGCGGAATCGTTGTCATAGCGGGCATTCTCTTGTTTATTGTTGATATAAAAAAGCTTCGTGCAAAATTATTTTTAAAAAAGACTTGATTTCTTGATTCGAAATGTTGTATATTAGTACTTGTCCTTGAGAGACAAAAACAACTTCGGAAACGAAGTAAGTAATTTCGAGAAAAAGAAATGAAAAAAGTTGTTGACTTGATAGAGACGATATGTTAAGATAATAAAGTCGCCGCAAAAAGACGGCGTACAATGAACCTTGAAAACTGAACAGCAAAACGTCAACAAATAAAGTTCTGGAGCCGACCCTGTCGGTGAAAAGAACAAAACGAATCTTCGGATTCGAAATTGACATCTTAAATGATGCCAGCAAGAATTGAGCAAATCAATTTCTTCTATTATGGAGAGTTTGATCCTGGCTCAGGACGAACGCTGGCGGCGTGCCTAATACATGCAAGTCGAGCGAATTGATGGGAGCTTGCTCCCTGATATTAGCGGCGGACGGGTGAGTAACACGTGGGCAACCTGCCCTGCAGATGGGGATAACTCCGGGAAACCGGGGCTAATACCGAATAATCGGTTCTTCCGCATGGAAGAACTCTGAAAGACGGTTTCGGCTGTCACTGCAGGATGGGCCCGCGGCGCATTAGCTTGTTGGTGGGGTAATGGCCTACCAAGGCGACGATGCGTAGCCGACCTGAGAGGGTGATCGGCCACACTGGGACTGAGACGCGGCCCAGACTCCTACGGGAGGCAGCAGTAGGGAATCTTCCACAATGGACGAAAGTCTGATGGAGCAACGCCGCGTGAGCGAAGAAGGTTTTCGGATCGTAAAGCTCTGTTGCGAGGGAAGAACAAGTACGGGAGTAACTGCCCGTACCTTGACGGTACCTGGTTAGAAAGCCACGGCTAACTACGTGCCAGCAGCCGCGGTAATACGTAGGTGGCAAGCGTTGTCCGGAATTATTGGGCGTAAAGCGCGCGCAGACGGTCCTTTAAGTCTGATGTGAAAGCCCACGGCTCAACCGTGGAGGGTCATTGGAAACTGGAGGACTTGAGTACAGAAGAGGAAAGTGGAATTCCACGTGTAGCGGTGAAATGCGTAGAGATGTGGAGGAACACCAGTGGCGAAGGCGACTTTCTGGTCTGTAACTGACGTTGAGGCGCGAAAGCGTGGGGAGCAACAGGATTAGATACCCTGGTAGTCCACGCCGTAAACGATGAGTGCTAAGTGTTAGGGGGTTTCCGCCCCTTAGTGCTGCAGCTAACGCATTAAGCACTCCGCCTGGGGAGTACGGCCGCAAGGCTGAAACTCAAAGGAATTGACGGGGACCCGCACAAGCGGTGGAGCATGTGGTTTAATTCGAAGCAACGCGAAGAACCTTACCAGGTCTTGACATCCCGCTGACCGGCATGGAGACATGTCTTTCCCTTCGGGGACAGCGGTGACAGGTGGTGCATGGTTGTCGTCAGCTCGTGTCGTGAGATGTTGGGTTAAGTCCCGCAACGAGCGCAACCCTTGATCTTAGTTGCCAGCATTCAGTTGGGCACTCTAAGGTGACTGCCGGTGACAAACCGGAGGAAGGTGGGGATGACGTCAAATCATCATGCCCCTTATGACCTGGGCTACACACGTGCTACAATGGACGATACAAAGGGCTGCGAACCCGCGAGGGGGAGCCAATCCCATAAAATCGTTCCCAGTTCGGATTGCAGGCTGCAACTCGCCTGCATGAAGCCGGAATCGCTAGTAATCGTGGATCAGCATGCCACGGTGAATACGTTCCCGGGTCTTGTACACACCGCCCGTCACACCACGAGAGTTTGTAACACCCGAAGTCGGTGGGGTAACCCTTACGGGAGCCAGCCGCCGAAGGTGGGACAGATGATTGGGGTGAAGTCGTAACAAGGTAGCCGTATCGGAAGGTGCGGCTGGATCACCTCCTTTCTAAGGATAATTACGGAATATGAATCTTGGGTTCATACGTTGACGTTTTGCGTTCGGTTTTGAAGGTTCATCTTCTATGATGACTTTCAAAACTTGTTCTTTGAAAACTGGATAAAACGACATTGAAGCAACAAAACATCAAGTAATCAACCGAGTCGATCACTTTTGTGATTGATTTATACTTTTTTAACGATTATTAGTGCATATCGCTATGCATTGGTAGTCACCCGAGGATTTCGAGAAGCAAGCAGGACGAGGAAGCGACCGAACGAGGACCGGAGCGTGCTTAGGCACGTGAGGACCGGAGTGAAGGAGCTGACAAAGTAATGCGCAGCTTATCGAAAGCCGTATAAAGGTTAAGTTAGAAAGGGCGCACGGCGGATGCCTTGGCACTAGAAGCCTAAGAAGGACGGCACTAACACCGATATGCTTCGGGGAGCTGTAAGTAAGCTGTGATCCGAAGATTTCCGAATGGGGAAACCCACTGCCTTTAATGGGGCAGTACGTTTACGTGAATACATAGCGTAAACGAGGCACACCCGGAGAACTGAAACATCTAAGTACCCGGAGGAAGAGAAAGAAAAATCGATTCCCTTAGTAGCGGCGAGCGAAACGGGAAGAGCCCAAACCAGGAAGCTTGCTTCCTGGGGTTGTAGGACACTCTATACGGAGTTACAAAGGGATGGATTAGACGAAGCGACCTGGAAAGGTCCGCCATAGCGGGTAAAAGCCCCGTAGTCGAAAGTCCATCCTCTCCAGAGTGGATCCTGAGTACGGCGGAACACGTGAAATTCCGTCGGAATCCGGGAGGACCATCTCCCAAGGCTAAATACTCTCTAGTGACCGATAGTGAACCAGTACCGTGAGGGAAAGGTGAAAAGCACCCCGGAAGGGGAGTGAAATAGATCCTGAAACCGTGTGCCTACAAGTTGTCAGAGCCCGTTAATGGGTGATGGCGTGCCTTTTGTAGAATGAACCGGCGAGTTACGATTCCATGCAAGGTTAAGCAGAGAATGCGGAGCCGCAGCGAAAGCGAGTCTGAATAGGGCGAATGAGTATGGGGTCGTAGACCCGAAACCAGGTGATCTACCCATGTCCAGGGTGAAGGTAAGGTAACACTTACTGGAGGCCCGAACCCACGTACGTTGAAAAGTGCGGGGATGAGGTGTGGGTAGCGGTGAAATTCCAATCGAACCTGGAGATAGCTGGTTCTCTCCGAAATAGCTTTAGGGCTAGCCTCAAACAAAGAATCTCGGAGGTAGAGCACTGTTTGGACTAGGGGCCCATCCCGGGTTACCGAATTCAGACAAACTCCGAATGCCGATGATTTATGTTTGGGAGTCAGACTGCGGGTGATAAGATCCGTAGTCGAGAGGGAAACAGCCCAGACCGCCAGTTAAGGTCCCCAAGTATCCGTTAAGTGGAAAAGGATGTGGCGCTGCCCAGACAACCAGGATGTTGGCTTAGAAGCAGCCACCATTTAAAGAGTGCGTAATAGCTCACTGGTCGAGTGGCGCTGCGCCGAAAATGTACCGGGGCTAAACGGATCACCGAAACTGCGGATTGACATCTTTGATGTCAGTGGTAGGAGAGCGTTCCAAGGGCGTTGAAGCTAGACCGTAAGGACTGGTGGAGCGCTTGGAAGTGAGAATGCCGGTATGAGTAGCGAAAGAAGGGTGAGAATCCCTTCCACCGAATGCCTAAGGTTTCCTGAGGAAGGCTCGTCCGCTCAGGGTTAGTCGGGACCTAAGTCGAGGCCGAAAGGCGTAGACGATGGATAACAGGTTGATATTCCTGTACCACCTCCCCGCCGTTATCAGCAATGGGGGACGCAGAAGGATAGGGTGAGCGCGCTGTTGGTCATGCGCGTCTAAGCAGTGAGGTGTGGAACGAGGCAAATCCCGTTCCTATAACATTGAGCTGTGATAGCGAGGGGAATTATCCCCGGAGTCCCTGATTTCACACTGCCAAGAAAAGCCTCTAGCGAGGCGGGAGGTGCCCGTACCGCAAACCGACACAGGTAGGCGAGGAGAGAATCCTAAGGTGATCGAGAGAACTCTCGTTAAGGAACTCGGCAAAATGACCCCGTAACTTCGGGAGAAGGGGTGCTCTGGTAGGGTGTTAAAGCCCGAGAGAGCCGCAGTGAATAGGCCCAGGCGACTGTTTAGCAAAAACACAGGTCTCTGCAAAACCGTAAGGTGACGTATAGGGGCTGACGCCTGCCCGGTGCTGGAAGGTTAAGAGGAGAGGTCAGCGCAAGCGAAGCTTTGAATTGAAGCCCCAGTAAACGGCGGCCGTAACTATAACGGTCCTAAGGTAGCGAAATTCCTTGTCGGGTAAGTTCCGACCCGCACGAAAGGCGTAACGATCTGGGCACTGTCTCAACGAGAGACTCGGTGAAATTATAATATGCGTGAAGATGCGCATTACCCGCGACAGGACGGAAAGACCCCGTGGAGCTTTACTGTAGCCTGATATTGAATTCCGGTGCAGCCTGTACAGGATAGGTAGGAGCCTTGGAATCCGGAGCGCCAGCTTCGGAGGAGGCAATGGTGGGATACTACCCTGGCTGTATTGGACTTCTAACCCTTGCCCGTGATCCGGCAGGAGACAGTGTCAGGTGGGCAGTTTGACTGGGGCGGTCGCCTCCTAAAGTGTAACGGAGGCGCCCAAAGGTTCCCTCAGAATGGTTGGACATCATTCGTAGAGTGCAAAGGCATAAGGGAGCTTGACTGCGAGACCTACAAGTCGAGCAGGGTCGAAGACGGGCTTAGTGATCCGGTGGTTCCGCATGGAAGGGCCATCGCTCAACGGATAAAAGCTACCCCGGGGATAACAGGCTTATCTCCCCCAAGAGTCCACATCGACGGGGAGGTTTGGCACCTCGATGTCGGCTCATCGCATCCTGGGGCTGTAGTCGGTCCCAAGGGTTGGGCTGTTCGCCCATTAAAGCGGTACGCGAGCTGGGTTCAGAACGTCGTGAGACAGTTCGGTCCCTATCCGTCGCGGGCGCAGGAAATTTGAGAGGAGCTGTCCTTAGTACGAGAGGACCGGGATGGACACACCGCTGGTGTACCAGTTGTCTTGCCAAAGGCATCGCTGGGTAGCTATGTGTGGACGGGATAAATGCTGAAAGCATCTAAGCATGAAGCCCCCCTCAAGATGAGATTTCCCATTACATTTGTAAGTAAGATCCCTCAAAGATGATGAGGTGGATAGGTCCGGGTGGAAGCGTGGCGACACGTGCAGCTGACGGATACTAATCGATCGAGGACTTAACCTTAAGTTATAAAGTATGGTTGAACTTGAAGTAGCAACAATGTCTCTTTTATCCGGTTTTGAACGAACAAGCAACGTTCAACAAAAACTTTAAAAGTTTTTTAAAAAAAGTGCTTGCAAATATCTACAGATTTGGTATAATAAGTATTGTCCTTACAAGAGACAATATAGTCTGGTGACGATAGCGAAGAGGTCACACCCGTTCCCATACCGAACACGGAAGTTAAGCTCTTCAGCGCCGATGGTAGTAGGGGGCTTCCCCCTGTGAGAGTAGGACGTCGCCGGGCAAACCAAATTCATACATAATTGTACAAGCATATATGAGTGAAGTTGAATCATCACATCGCAGCTCCCGTTAAAATTGGGAAAAGCGAGCAGGACAAGGAATCACGATTTTAACATGGAGGATTAGCTCAGCTGGGAGAGCACCTGCCTTACAAGCAGGGGGTCGGCGGTTCGAACCCGTCATCCTCCACCATAATATTTCCAACAAATGATTTGCCGGTGTAGCTCAATTGGTAGAGCAACTGACTTGTAATCAGTAGGTTGAGGGTTCAAGTCCTTTCGCCGGCACCACTTTTAGAGCCATTAGCTCAGTTGGTAGAGCATCTGACTTTTAATCAGAGGGTCGCAGGTTCGAATCCTGCATGGCTCACCATTTTCTTGACTAAGGTCTCGAAATGAATACGCGGGTGTGGTGGAACTGGCAGACACGCTAGACTTAGGATCTAGTGCCGTAAGGCGTGGGGGTTCGACTCCCTTCACCCGCACTTTCAATGCGGAAGTAGTTCAGTGGTAGAATACGACCTTGCCAAGGTCGGGGTCGCGGGTTCGAATCCCGTCTTCCGCTCCACTTTCTTAAGCCGGGGTGGCGGAACTGGCAGACGCACAGGACTTAAAATCCTGCGGTAGGTGACTACCGTACCGGTTCGATTCCGGTTCTCGGCACCAATTTTCTTATAAAGATGCGCCCGTAGCTCAATTGGATAGAGCGTCTGACTACGGATCAGAAGGTTGTGGATTCGACTTCTGCCGGGCGCGCCATTTTAAATCACGGGAAGTAGCTCAGCTTGGTAGAGCACTTGGTTTGGGACCAAGGGGTCGCAGGTTCGAATCCTGTCTTCCCGACCACTTCTTTGGGGCCTTAGCTCAGCTGGGAGAGCGCCTGCCTTGCACGCAGGAGGTCAGCGGTTCGATCCCGCTAGGCTCCACCATATAATTAAAATAGTTTTCCTGGCGGCGTAGCTCAGCTGGCTAGAGCGTACGGTTCATACCCGTAAGGTCGGGGGTTCGATCCCCTCTGCCGCCATCCTAAAGGACCTTTAGCTCAGTTGGTTAGAGCAGACGGCTCATAACCGTCCGGTCGCAGGTTCGAGTCCTGCAAGGTCCACCACTATTTGTATACACACGGAGGAATACCCAAGCCTGGCTGAAGGGATCGGTCTTGAAAACCGACAGGGGTGTTAAAGCCCGCGGGGGTTCGAATCCCTCTTCCTCCGCCATTATTTTTAAACAGACATAGTGGCTGGAAACAAAATAGTAAGCGTAGGATATAAAAATCTTACGAATAACATTATCGCGGGGTGGAGCAAGTCGCATCACGCAGAATGCGATTTGTATAATTTCCTAAAAGGAAATTATAGTTAAGTCCTAAAGCAAGACAGTAAGCGTAGGATAAAAAAATCTTACAACTAACATTATCGCGGGGTGGAGCAGTGGTAGCTCGTCGGGCTCATAACCCGAAGGTCACAGGTTCAAATCCTGTCCCGCAACCAAATGGTCCCGTGGTGTAGCGGTTAACATGCCTGCCTGTCACGCAGGAGATCGCCGGTTCGATCCCGGTCGGGACCGCCATTTCTTTTAAGATACATAGTAACCGAGAAAAATAGTTATGATGTATGATTGGCTCAGTAGCTCAGTCGGTAGAGCAAAGGACTGAAAATCCTTGTGTCGGCGGTTCGATTCCGTCCTGAGCCACCATTCTTGCGGGTGTAGTTTAGTGGTAAAACCTCAGCCTTCCAAGCTGATGATGAGGGTTCGATTCCCTTCACCCGCTCCATGGGGCCTATAGCTCAGCTGGTTAGAGCGCACGCCTGATAAGCGTGAGGTCGGTGGTTCGAGTCCACTTAGGCCCACCATTTTCCGCAGTAGCTCAGTGGTAGAGCAATCGGCTGTTAACCGATCGGTCGTAGGTTCGAGTCCTACCTGCGGAGCCAATTTTATACGGGGAAGTACTCAAGAGGCTCAAGAGGCGCCCCTGCTAAGGGCGTAGGTCGCGAAAGCGGTGCGAGGGTTCGAATCCCTCCTTCTCCGCCATATTTATATGGCCCCTTGGTCAAGCGGTTAAGACACCGCCCTTTCACGGCGGTAACACGGGTTCGAATCCCGTAGGGGTCATTTCATAAAGACAGCCACATCCATTTTAAAGGATGTGGCTGTCTTTTATTTATCTTCTGTATAACTGTCTTTTAGATGATATGGAATATCGCCAATAGGGGATTCAATCCCTTCGTCATCTAGTCTCTCTTCGTATTCTTCGGATAACTCAGACCTGACGTACCCGCGTGCCTCCCCAGTAATATCCGTGCTAACAAAATCCTCCAATTCTTCAGCAGAACCATCAGAGATTTCATCATAGTATAATGTATTATAATTATCACGGTCTCCAGTGAAATCGGATGGTGTTTCAGAAGTACCGGATTTCGCTATTTCTTGAAAGCTGTCTTCACCGTCTCTATGGAGTCCTTCTCTACGATCACGATCAGCAAATGAATTAGGATTTGCCATGATTAATATATCCTTTTCCGATGGTCTATCATTTGGTATATCTTGGTCAGGGCTATGTTCGATGCAGTAGGTTGTATAAGGCAATGCTTCGAGCCGTTCGAAAGGTATTTCACGGTTGCATAATTCACAATAACCATATGTTCCGTCTGAAAGGGCTTGTAATGCATTTTCTGCTTTGTTGAATTCATCGCCTGCATGTACATTCAATGCCATGTCTTTTTGGCGTTCAAAGAGTTCTGTTCCCAGGTCGCCAGGATGATTGTCGTATGATGACAATTCGCCTACAGCATCTCTTTCTGAATTTCTGATATCGGTCTCTTTTTCCGTTTTAGCATATTGTGTTTTCATTTCCATCAATTCTTGTTTAATTATGTTTTTTTGTTGATCGGATAACATATTCAGCACATCCTTTTTTGTATTATCGATAGTATGGACTTTGTGGACGTTTCTCATAGCAATTAAAGTGTTTCCTTTATCAATTCCCTTGAGATAGGATAAGCTAAACCTTGAGTTTTATTATTTAATCGCTCGTTCTTTTCAAAAAGCGCTCGTTTATTCCCACAAGCTCTCATTCTTTCCCTCACCAATACTCAACTAAAACACCCCCGCCAATAAAAAAACAGGCGAGGGTAAAATTCCCCCGCCTGTTAGAGATTAATCAAAAAGAATGCCGACTAAAATTCCAATTCCTAAAAGTAATCCAAAAAGAGTATTTGTTATCGCTGTGTTCTTCATTGCAGGCATGACCTGTAGTGGAACAGTAAATGATCTGAACGTAGATATAGCATTAATGGGTTTCTTAACACTAAGTAATACAAGCAACGCCCATGGTGTTAGGTGACCGAGTAAAATAAGTGCAATGACCCAAATGTAAGAAATGACGAAAAATAATGTAAGTATGGTGATGGCATTGTTTCTTCCGACTAAGATAGCCAACGTTTTTCTTCCGCCTTCTTTATCGCCTTCAAGGTCACGGATATTATTGGACATCATAATTGCAGCGACAAGAAGCATGCTTGGTATAGAAATAAGTACAGCATCTGTCGTAACAGTACCTGTCTGAATATAAAAGGCAATCAGGATCAGAAGCATACCCATGACTACACCTGAAACAAGCTCTCCAAAAGGTGTGTAAGCGATTGGAAGCGGACCGCCGGTATAAAGATAGCCAATCAGCATTGAAATGGCTCCAACGAGTGCAAGACCCCAAGATGTTTGCATACAGATGTAAATTCCGATAAGAACGGATATTGCATAAAGTGCAAGGGCTATGTTTAAAACGGTTTTAGGCTTTACACCATTACGGACAATCGTTCCTCCAATACCGATGGAATGTTCAGTGTCCAACCCAAGTTTGAAATCATAATACTCATTGAACATATTCGTTGCCATTTGTATTAAAATGCTTGCCAAAAGCATGGCGAAAAATAATGGGAAATGAAGTTTTCCGTAAGTCAGCGCGATCATTGTTCCGAGGAAAACCGGAGCGAACGCTGCTGTTAATGTATGCGGGCGTGTAAGTTGCCACCAAATACGCCATCCAGTATCTGCTTTAATAGTATGTTGCAATTTATTCTCTCCTATCCTAATGTTTCCGTTATCCATTGTACTCCAAAATGCATTAAAGAGGTATCCCCTTTGCATTATCTATGCGAGAAACGGGTAAATTCGGTATAATAAAAGTAAGAAATTTATTCTTCATTTAAAATACAGGTTCGGAAGTTGAGCTGCAGGTTGATTGAACATGAAGGAGAGAATATGATGAGTCATAAAATCACAGATGTGCAGAAAAACCGGGAGGTGACGATATCTCCCGCTACACGTTTTTTTACGGAGACTGTTGAAGTGGGGCGTTTATCCGCATTGTCATTTTTTGAAGCCGGCGTGTCCCTTTATAAGAACGAACGCTTTTATTGGCAGAACTCAGATAAAACATTGACTCTTGTTGGGATTGGACATGCTTATACATTATCAAATCAAAAGAAAACGAATCGCTATATGGATATATCGGAAAAGTGGAAGCAATTATGTTCTGTCTTGATAAAGAGGAAAAGGATGTTGATCCTATTCTTTTTGGTGGATTTTCCTTTGATGAAGAAAACCGAAGGAATTCTGAATGGGACGAGTTTCCATCTGCCTTTTTTGTCGTTCCTTCTTTTCAAATGAAAATCGAGGAAGGTAGAACACTGATTTCCATCAATATGATTACGGACAAAAAGGAAGCAGCTGAAGACTTTGAAAGGTTGCGTGAGGAAAGGGACCATCTCATCCATCTTGCCCAGGTTGAGGAATTTGATTTTACCGACTCGAATGCAATTTTATCGACGAATGAGCGAAACAAAGAGCATTATCTAAATGCAGTGGAAAATGTAACAAAATCCATCAGAAATGGCAAAGCCGATAAAGCTGTAATTGCACGTGTAATAGAGCTCCAATTTGAACATGACGTAAATGATGTTAGTGTGCTGCATTCCATATCGAATGAACAGCAAGAGAGCTATCACTTTGGACTTCAAAAGGGAAATTCACTCTTTTTTGGTGCAACACCTGAACGTTTAATAGAAATCCGCGATGGTAAAGCCTATTCGGCATGTGTAGCCGGTTCAATTAGGCGTGGAAAAACGGCAGCTGAAGATCGGAAGCTTGGAGAAGAGCTTTTGGGTGATCGGAAAAATCGT
The DNA here is from genome assembly GCF_030067815.1 of Sporosarcina thermotolerans. Lineage (GTDB taxonomy): Bacteria > Bacillota > Bacilli > Bacillales_A > Planococcaceae > Sporosarcina > Sporosarcina thermotolerans. The sequence goes on from NZ_CP125968.1 coordinate 1,767,395, forward strand.
GAGGAACATCAATACGTTGTCGGTATGATTTCGAGTATTTTTGAATCCTATTGCAATGAGGTACGGATCCCTAAAGCACCTAAATTGATGAAGATCAGGGATATCCAGCATCTTTTTACACCTGTTGAAGGAAAACTTGGGCAGGAAGTTGATATCTTTTCTTTCGTAGAAGCTTTACATCCAACACCTGCACTTGGTGGCGTTCCAACGGATGTCGCATTAAAAATTATTGGGGAAGAAGAAGGAATGGATCGCGGGTTTTATGCTGGTCCGATAGGCTGGACTGATGCCGCTTGCAATGGGGAATTTGCAGTAGCCATCCGTTCTTCGTTGATAAAAGAAGACCATGCCTATTTGTACGCGGGAGGGGGAATTGTAGCAGATTCTAACCCTGAGGAAGAATACGAAGAGACATGGGTGAAGTTTAGACCAGTTTTAAGGGCGCTTGGAGGAAAGCTTAATGGATGACCGGACAGTGTTAACAAATCATGTTTTACGAATGACAGATACTTTATTGAAAGCTGGAGTAAAGGCTGCTGTAATTAGCCCAGGCTCACGTTCCACGCCACTCGCATATGCATTTGCAGCTTCAAAAGAACTTCAGACATATATGCAGGTAGATGAAAGATCGGCCGGCTATTTTGCTTTAGGCCTTGCGAAGGCTACCGGGAACCCAGTTGCGCTTTTATGCACTTCCGGAACTGCAGCATCCAATTATCATCCGGCAATCACGGAAGCGTTTTATGCACGTGTGCCTTTAATTGTACTTACTGCTGACCGTCCGCATGAATTACGAGGCGTTGGGGCTCCGCAGGCGATTGACCAATTGAATATGTATGGTAAGCATGTAAAGTTCAGTGTGGATCTTCCACTGGCGGAAGAGAATGAAGAACTTGATTGGTTCTTGGAGCGGCATGTCAATCGTGCGGTTTCAATCGCAATGACGAAACCAATGGGGCCAATCCATTTGAATGTCCCGCTGCGTGAACCTTTACTGATCGATTTTGAAATGAAAGTTGCACAGTCCACATTTATTGAAAGAGTGCATGGAGAAATTGAGCTTTCGACTCAACAAAGGCGGACATTTCAATCGCTATTCGAAAACACAAAGAATGGACTAATCATTGCTGGTGAATTACCCGTCGGATTTGATAAGGAGCGATTCTGGGAATTTGCGAATAAAATGCAATGGCCTGTACTATGTGACCCATTATCTAATTTACGGTCTGAAGTACCGGAAGAATATAGCGATTTATGCATAGCCCATTATGACGCAATACTAAAAAGTGAGAAGTTTGCGGAGGGTGCTGTTCCGGATACTGTTATCCGATTTGGTCCGCAACCCGTATCCAAACCTTTGTCACTATTCCTGAAGAAAGTTCGTCCAAATGTCTTCATAGCTGTTGATGAAGCACCCGAATTCCGTGATTCACTCGGAGTAGTTACACATCATTTACAGGCTTCCCCTGAATCAGTATTTGATATTCCGAGCCAAAGTGAACCGAATGCATATACAGCAATGTGGTCGGCTGCAAATGACCTTACTGAAACAGCGACGCATCAATATGAGGGCCAACTGGGAGATGAAGGGATAATTGTAAAGACATTATTTCAAATGATTCCTGACGGCAGCGATTTATTCTGCGGAAGCAGTATGCCAATCCGTGATGTAGACACTTTCTTTAGTAAGACGAATAAAGATATAGCGCTATTTTCAAATAGAGGGACAAACGGTATTGATGGGGTCGTTTCTACAGCGTTCGGTTTAGAAGCGGCACGGAAAAGGCCTACTTATTTGTTAATCGGGGACCTGTCCTTTTTACATGATGTGAATGGATTGATTGTTTCCAGATTCCATGAAACCAGTTTGACGATCGTCTTGGTGAATAATGATGGTGGCGGCATTTTCTCGTATTTGTCGCAGTCAACTGTGCCGAACCATTTTGAGGAATTATTCGGTACACCTACGGGATTGACGTTTGAGCATATCGGGGCTATGTACGATGCGCAGTATGCCGCAGTAAATACAGTTGAAGAGTTCAAAGAGGAAATCCAAAAGGATAAAACAAAGCCGGTCCGGATCATCGAAGTATTTACAAGCAGACCTATTAATGTCAAGGCTCATCGCGCATACTGGGCTGATGTAGTTGAAAGGCTCGATGGAAATGAATGATGACTGCAGCATTCAAATCCGTGGACTCTCCATCCATGTCGAAATGGAGGGGGAGCCGCATCTTCCGACAATCATTTTTCTACATGGTTTTACAGGATCTACAGCTACGTGGCGTGAGGTCAGAGAACAATTTAGAGGAAGTTACAGGACTGTCTCGATCGACTTGACTGGGCATGGAAAAACAACAATTCCCGAAAATCCAGAACGATACTCGATGGAGGAGCAGATTGAAGACCTGAACGAACTTATTGAACAGCTTTCAATCCAATCTTTTTATTTGGTAGGCTATTCGATGGGCGGGCGAATCGCCTTGGGGTATACGATAAAGTATCCTGAGCATGTGCGTGCTTTAATTCTTGAAAGTGCATCGCCAGGATTGAAGGAAGAGCTTGAAAGAGAACAACGTAGAAATGCGGATGCATTGCTTGCAAAGAAAATCACCGAAAATGGCATTACCTCTTTTGTCGACAAATGGGAGAACATTCCTTTATTCGAATCCCAAAAAAGCCTTTCAGAGAAGAAGCGGCAAGACGTCAGGACTGAACGGCTTCAGCAAAGCGAGATAGGACTTGCAAATAGTCTTTTAGGGATAGGAACAGGAAGTCAGAAATCTTATTGGGATGAACTTGAAACGCTTAACACCGCGGTTTATCTCATAACCGGAGAGTTTGACGCGAAATTTGTTGCGATTGCCCGGGAAATGAAGAATCTTGTAGAAAAATGTCGACACTCTATCGTTCCAGAAGTAGGACATGCAATTCACGTGGAAAATCCAAGTATCTTTGCTACAATGATTAAGGAGTATTTACACCAATTGAAGGAGGAAGAAAATGACACGTCAATGGGAAACAATCCGTACATATGAAGATATTAAATACGAAAAGTATAACGGCATTGCGAAAGTGACGATCAACCGTCCAGAAGTTCGCAATGCATTCCGTCCTAAAACAGTAATGGAGTTAATCGATGCTTTTTCACGAGCACGGGATGATAGCAGCATCGGAGTCATCATACTGACAGGAGAAGGCGAAAAGGCATTTTGCTCAGGAGGAGACCAATCTGTCCGTGGACATGGAGGGTATGTCGGAGATGATGAAATTCCGCGTTTGAACGTCCTTGATCTACAAAGATTGATCCGTGTAATTCCGAAGCCCGTCGTTGCAATGGTTGCGGGCTATGCAATCGGCGGAGGACATGTACTGCACGTCGTATGTGATCTAACGATTGCCGCAGACAATGCTCGATTTGGACAAACAGGTCCGAAAGTCGGTTCATTTGACGCTGGCTATGGCTCGGGTTACTTGGCTCGCATCGTCGGCCATAAAAAAGCGAGAGAAATTTGGTTCCTATGCCGCCAGTACGATGCTCAGCAAGCATTGGATATGGGCCTAGTTAACACGGTTGTTCCATATGAGCAATTGGAAGATGAAACAGTACAATGGTGTGAAGAGATGCTTGCAATGAGCCCAACAGCGCTTCGCTTCATCAAAGCCGCCATGAATGCAGATACTGACGGTCTTGCTGGTCTTCAACAAATGGCAGGGGATGCAACATTACTTTACTATACAACGGATGAAGCGAAGGAAGGAAGAGACGCATTCAAAGAGAAGCGTAAACCTGACTTTGGCCAATTCCCGAGATTCCCTTAATCATTTGATCAATAATGGGATAAAAATTTTAAAGCTGCCTTTGAATGGCAGCTTTTTTATTGAGGTGAAAAAAATTGATACCTAATTGGTTGTTGAAAAGATCCAGCCTGACACCAAGTCGGACAGCCCTTTCATTCTGTGGGAAACAATGGACGTTCCAAGAACTGAAACAAGAAGCCGATTTAATCGCGAGGAAATTAAGGATGAATGGTTTAGAAGAAGGTGATCGGATCGCCTTATTAGGACCATCCAATCCAGATATGGTGTTTGTTATACACGGCTGCTTACTAGTGGACTTGAAATTGTCATGCTGAATAGCAGATTGTCCACAAAAGAGATTTTATGGCAATTAGGCGATGCAAATGCATCCCTATTAATCGTTGAGGATGAACTATTAAGACAAACAAAGATTCAAGATGTCCCAATGATTACGTTTTCGTCCCTTCAGTCAAGCGAGCAACGAGATTTCACCATTTCTAAAATGTGGAATGGCTCGAGAACAATTACAATCATGTATACGTCAGGAACAACGGGATTTCCGAAAGGCGTCCGTCAGACAGCAGGTAACCATACATCAAGCGCACTATCATCCGTATTGAATTTAGGTTTGACAGAAGAAGATAGCTGGCTTTGCACAATGCCCTTATTCCATATCAGCGGTTTTTCCATTCTTGTGAGATCGGTCATTTACGGGATGGAAGTGAAGCTTTACGAGAAATTTGATACAAAGACGATCGTCGATGAGATTAGGAATGGTACAGCAACAAGAATGTCAGTTGTTGCGACAAGTTTACGGCGCATCCTTGAGGAGTTCGAAGAAACTGAAACTGTGGCTCATCCTACTTTCCGGACGATGTTAGCTGGAGGAGGACCCGTGCCGGACGATTTCCTCAGAAGAGCCGAAAGCCGTAAGTTACCAGTATTACAAACGTACGGAATGACCGAAACAAGCTCACAGACGGCTACGTTATCTTCGGAAGATGCTTTGCGTAAATCCGGATCTGCAGGCAAACCACTCTTTTTTAACCAAATTAAAATCAGAGATACTGAACAACCGGGAGAGTTAGGTGAAGTTCTTATTGCGGGTCCCCATGTAACTCCTGGTTATATCGGACACGCTGTAGATAGGGATCCATTAGAGGATGGTTGGTTGCCAACTGGTGACATCGGGTATTTTGACGACGAAGGATATTTATTCATCGTTGATAGGCGATCGGACTTAATCATTTCTGGTGGAGAGAATATTTATCCGGCAGAAGTGGAAAACGCTTTGCTTAGCCATCCACTGGTAAAGGAAGCGGGTGTGTGTGGTCAAAGCCATCCAGTATGGGGCAGTGTGCCAGTCGCCTTTATTGTTTTAAGTGGAGATGTTGCTGAAGAAGAATTGGACATGCACTGTGGGAATTACTTGCACGATATAAGATTCCTAAAGCTTATTATTTTGTAGATCAGTTGCCACGCAATGCATCGAATAAATTATTAAGACGTGAATTAAAAGAATGGGCTTCTTTGAAATAAATTATAAATGCCACCAACGTTTTTAGACGAAGGTGGCATTTAAATTATTTTCCGGAAAGAGCTTGTTCAAGAACACGTAAGTTACGTTCCATTAGCGTAAAATACGTCTCATTGTTCTTTACATCTTCTTGTGTAAGAACACCTAAATTATGGAGCGTCAATGATTCGGCGCCGATTTCCTTTCTGACGACTTCAGTCAGTTTGGATGATACATTTTGCTCGAATAAGATATAGTGAATCTGTTCTTCTTTTGCTTGCTCAACAATTTGTGTAAGTTGTTTTTGCGAAGGCTCGCTTTGTGAGTTCAAACCTGCTATCGCTACTTGAGTTAAACCATATTCATTGGCGATATAGCCAAATGCAGCATGGGAGACAAAAAAGGTTTTTGTTTTCGCATTGGCTGACAATTCCTTGAAACGTTCATCGAGTTCTATTAAATCGTCTTCCAATAAGCTGAAATTCTTGCTGAAGCTTTCTTCTTGATCGGGCATTTTAGCGATAAGCGACTCTTTTATTGAAGCTGCCAATTCGATACTTAGTTTAGGAGAAATCCAAACATGGGGATCGAAATGTCCATGATCGTGATCTTCATCTTCATGTTCTTCATGTGATCCCTCTTTTAATTGATCGTCCGAAATAGAATTCCCGGTTGCCACCAATTCAACATGCTCACCCTTTAACGTCTTTTGAGCATTCTCAACAAATCCTTCCAAACCGAGACCTATGTAAAAGAACAAATCTGCATCAGATAGGGCTATCATATCTTTTTGTGTAGGGTCGAATGAATGTTCATCTGCTCCAACAGGGTAAATGGAATGGACATCGACAAATTCTCCGCCAATCCGCTCCGTGAAGTATTGTAGGGGATAAACGGTAGTATACACAGATAGCGTGTTTCTGTTTTTCGTTTCTATCGCGCCATTATCATCCTTGTTCCCGCATGCACTAACTAATAATGTAAGAATGAGCATGAGGGGAATGAGTAATTTTTTATTCATAATAAAATTTCCTCCGTCACTAACTGTAATCGTTCCGATTTATAATGCTTTCTTATAATACAAGAAGAATGGGATTTTAGCAAGAACAAAGAAACAGCCCAGTTCGTGTTGTTAGTGATGTTGTCAATTCTCTTTGTTAATCCTTTCAGGCACTGGGTCAAACCCGCCTTCATGAAATGGATGGCATTTTGAAATTCGACGTATCGCAAGCCAAGAACCTTTCATTGCACCATGTTTTTGTATTGCTTCAACACCATAGTGGGAACAAGTAGGATAAAAACGGCAGGTTGGCGGAGTTAGTGGAGAGATTATTTTTTGATATATTTTAATAAGGCCGATCAATATTGTTTTCATTTTAAAGGCTCCTTCATTTGCATATATGTTTAGTTTATTTGTTCCGGTGGTAAATTAACAGGGAGAAGCATTATAAATGAAAAGAGGTTTTTTCATGACTAAAGAATTAATAGAAGAACTGAATGTACAAGTGTCTACATGGTCGGTCATGTATGCAAAATTGCATAATTATCATTGGTATGTAAAAGGGAAACAATTTTTTACGCTCCATGAAAAATTTGAAGAGCTTTACAATGAGGCAACGGCTCATATGGATGAGATTGCCGAAAGGATTTTGACACTTGGAGGCAATCCGACAGCGACCTTAACGGAGCATTTGGAGCAGTCTGTCGTTAAAGAGGCGAAAGGCAACGAACAAGCCGAGGAAATGGTGAAGACGATTGCTGACGACTTCGGTAAAATTATGAAGTCGTTGAAGAAAGGCATGGATGTCGCTTCGCAAGAGGGTGATGATATGACGGAAGATATATTGAATGCAACCTACCAAAGCATCGAAAAGCATCAATGGATGTTGAATGCATTCCTTGGTGAGTCGAATAAATGATAGGAATGTCTTGAATTATCGACTATTTCTCCGATAAAGTAATATGTAAGGAGGAATGGGCAATGAACATAAATTCTATCATGGCAAGCCAATTGAGAAGTCTACAATCGACTGTTCAAATGAGCGTCATGAATAAAGCGTTATCCATTAACACGGCGGCGGTGACTGATATGCTTCAAAGTATGGAGGATCAACCTTCTGCTGCCCTGCATCCTCATAAAGGGATGTCCATCGATGTGAAGGCATAATTAATGAGCACGGATTCCTATTAAATTTATAGGAGTTCGTGCTTTGTTTTCATTTACATGCATTGTTTGACAGGAGTGAACCATACTAATAAAAAAAGGATGGGACATTCACATGGATAATGATAAAGTAAGGATGTATGTTTCAATTGCTAATCAACAAGTCTATTCGCATAAAGATGATTCGCCTTGGGAATATGAAGTAGAAATGAGCAGAGAGTTTCTTCCTGTTTTTAATCAATTATTTTCACAAATAGGGCGTTTGGAGTTCAGTAATCTACTCAGAGGCCATTCGCGGCCATTTTTCCAGTATCATTATGATCGGGATAACCATGACATTGATCTTAGAACGATGAAATTGTATGCGTTAATTCATGAATTTACGGATGATGAGACGAAGAAGTTCATCGAGAAATTGCCTTACTTCACAAGGGGCAATCCGAAGATAACATCGGCTCCCGTTCAACCATTTAGTTGACTGAAAGGACGTGAAGTCATATAACTACAACATTTAAGGACCTACGAGGTGCACATGTTGAGCTAACTTTCGGAGAAAACCGCTTTGGAATGGAAGCCCGACATGTGCTTATTGTTTTAAAACATAATGGTAAATGGCTATTAACCCGCCATTCAATCCGTGGAATAGAATTCCCGGGCGGCAAAGCGGAAGAGGGAGAGTCAATCGAAGAAGCGGCAATCAGGGAAACGATTGAAGAGACTGGTGCCACGATAACCGATTTAGTGAAGTTCGCGGAATACGTCGTTATGAGTAATGTGACATTTTGTAAAGCGGTGTTTACCGGAAAAGTCTCGATGATTGATGAAAATCCGACGTTGTTTGAAACGGAAGGCGCTTTATGGATGACTGCTGAGGAATTAAATGACTGTAAGGAGTTAAGTTTTCATATGAAAGATGCTGGTATGGTTGAAATTCGTAAGTGGGTGGAAACGTATGTACAATAACGGGGCTATTTTACATAGAAGAGAGTATCCTTCGCCGAATCCCCACGTCCGCCTTGAAGAAATTACGTATTGGTCGGACGGCTTCAAAGTAAAAGGATTGTTAGCTGAACCGATTGTTGAAGGGCAATATGAAGGAATCATTTATTTACGCGGCGGCATTCAACATGTCGGAATGGTTAGACCCTCCCGAATTGCACAGTTTGCTTCACAAGGCTTCGTTGTGTTCGCACCTTACTACCGTGGAAACAGAGGCGGGGAAGGGCGAGATGAGTTTGCTGGAGATGACCGACAAGACGCAGTAAATGCCGTTGAAGTGTTAAAGCAAAGCACAAGTGTAAATAAGGAAAGAATTCATCTCTATGCCTTTTCTCGTGGTGGAATTATGGCGTTATGGACAGCCATCATAAGGGAGGATATTACATCCGTTGTTACATGGGCTGGAGTTTCAGATGTCGTTTTTACATACAATGAACGAAAAGATATGCGCCGAATGATGAAGCGAGTCATCGGTGGCACTCCTAATAGTATGCCTGATGCTTATCGCGAGCGTACTGCATTGTTTAGGGTTGATGAAATAGATGCTCCAGTGTTAATTATACATGGAATAAAGGATGATAATGTTTCATTCGAACAGGCCGTATTATTGGAAAATGCATTAAGGGAACATAATAAATCATATAAGACTTGGTATTTTCCAGAGTATACACATTACTTTCCTGCCCTGCACAATGCTCAAATTGTAAGAGACTTATGCAATTGGATGAAGGAACAATAAATTAGAAATCCCCTCCAGAGAATATCTCTATAGGGGATTTTAAATATAAGCAGCTGAATTTTATTTCAGCTGCTTTTTCCTAGTTATTTGGAATGTACGTTGAGGGGTGGAGGGATGATCCATCCTTTTTTCTTATTAAGCTCTAATAATTTTGCACCGAACATAAGACGATCGGCATGGAATTTGGCGAACATCATCGCGATATCTTCACGTAAGCATTGACCAAGGACCTGACTACAGGAAACAAGTCCTTGCCCTACGTTAATGGATACCGCACCACTTATTTCTGGATCCATAAATCGTGCACCTATAGGAATCTCTTCTGCATTCGCCTTAGCACGTTCAGGCAATGATGGAGGAGGAGTCACTCCATTATCCTTTAACACCTTGTCCACAGCTTTATTCTCGGCTTTCATCATTTCAATGGCTTCCCTTAATAGTTCAATCAGATCCTCATCGCCGGCATGGTTGATGAATGCTTCATAACCACTGATCAATCCTTTATTTGCTCCGAATATGCCCAACAACCAATTACCTCACCATAATGCATTGGCTCGTCTTTAGGATTTCCGCTTAAAATGCCCATTTTTTCTTCCCTCATTTCTTCATGTTTTCCATTAAATCATGGATCATTATTTAGTATGTGAATGAAATGCATTCCTATTCACTTTCAATCAATTGGACAATCGTTAACTTCTTTTGTAAAAAATAAAAAATGCCAAGAAAAACGTATTGTTTTTCTTGGCATATATGATACTAATAGAAAGCTTTTATTAAGCAATCGGTCCGCCTTTTAGTGTAATCTCTTCAGAGACATGACCGAATTTCTTGAAGTTTTCACGGAAAAGGTCCGCTAATTCTTTTGCTTTTTCATCGTATGCTGCAGGATCGCTCCACGCATTGCGAGGGTTCAACACTTCGCTTGGCACACCTTCAATAGCTTTTGGCATAGCAAGGCCAAAAATTGCATTTTCTTCAAATTCAACATCAGTTAATTCGCCAGCAATTGCAGCACGGACCATTGTACGTGTATGTTTCAATTCCATACGTTTACCAACTCCGTAAACGCCACCCGTCCAACCAGTGTTTACAAGGAATACTTGTGCATCATGCTCATCGATTTTCTTACCAAGCATTTCAGCGTACACAGTCGCTGGAAGCGGTAGGAATGGAGAACCGAAGCATGTTGAGAAAGTAGCCTCAGGTGCAGTAATGCCACGCTCAGTTCCTGCAAGCTTCGATGTGAAACCGCTTAGGAAGTGATACATCGCTTGTTCTTTCGTCAATTTCGAAATTGGAGGTAACACGCCAAACGCATCCGCAGTTAGGAACACGATTGCTTTCGGATGTCCTGCAACGGACGGTGTTACGATGTTTTCGATATTTTGGATTGGATAAGCTGCACGTGTATTTTCAGTTAATGAACTATCGTCATAATCTGGGATACGTGTTTCTGGGTCAAGCACAACGTTTTCAAGAACTGAACCGAATTGGATCGCTCCAAAGATTTCTGGTTCCTTTTCTTGAGACAAGTTGACGCATTTTGCGTAACATCCACCTTCGATGTTGAATACACCGTTATCAGACCAGCCGTGCTCATCATCACCGATCAACTTACGGTTAGCATCAGCGGAAAGAGTCGTTTTTCCTGTACCTGAAAGGCCGAAGAATAGGGCAACATCGCCTTCTTCACCAACGTTTGCTGAACAGTGCATAGGAAGAATTCCGCGCTCAGGAAGCAAGTAGTTCATGACAGAGAAAATCGATTTTTTCATTTCTCCTGCGTATTCTGTTCCTCCGATAAGGACAATGCGCTTCTCAAGTGATACAATGATGAAAGTCTCGGATTTCGTGCCGTCGACTGCTGGATCTGCTTTGAAAGATGGAGCAGCAAGTATTGTAAATTGTGCTTCATGTGCTTTCAATTCTTCTTCAGTAGGTCGGATGAATAGATTCTGAACAAATAGGTTTTGCCAAGCGAATTCATTAATAATTTGAATGGAAAGCTGTGAATCTTTATCAGCTCCTGCAAAGCCTTTAAAAACGAATAGTTCGTCTTTCTTTTTTAGATGGTTAATCACTTTTGTATATAATGAATCAAATAATTCACTGGAAATCGGTTGGTTAACTTTGCCCCAATCGATCTTATCTTTGGAAGAATCTTCTTCGACTGTGTACTTATCTCCAGGTGAACGGCCAGTATACTTTCCAGTTTGCGCAGTAAGTGCTCCATCTGCAGAAAGTTTAGCTTCTCCACGAGCTGTCGCTTTTTCAACTAACTCTGCCACTGAAGGCTGGATGTTTACGTTATTGCCTGAAAGTAACTCATGTAGTCCGTTTTCAATTTTCGCTGAGATCATTTTGTTCGTACCGTCCTTTGCGTGTAATCCCGAGTCACGGGTGTCATCACATTTCGTAAATAGTATAACACATTTAGAATAATAGTCTATACTAATTGAAAACACAAGCGGTTAGATCAAAAATATTTGACAAAACCACTTTCTTTACTTACTATTGTTAGATGAACGGATACTCTTATCCCGAGCTGGCGGAGGGACAGGCCCTATGAAGCCCGGCAACCTGCGCATATATACCTGCGAGAAGGTGCCAAACCTGGAGCAAGGTTGAATTCCTTGGACGATAAGAGTGAAAGGTGCTGCTTTTGAAATTCTGCCTTTCCTCATGTATATTTACGTGAGCGAAGGGCTTTTTATATTCATTTTACAGGCCCTTAATCCTTGTGTATGTTGACGTCGACTCTCTAGGCGCTGAACTTACTGGGACAATTAGAGTACCGTATCAATATTTGCAAGCTGTTAAGGAGGAAACAACAATGACAAATCGCCGACTGTTTACATCGGAATCGGTAACTGAAGGACATCCGGACAAAATGTGCGATCAGATTTCTGACGCTATTTTGGACGCGATTTTAGAGGAAGACCCAAATGCACGCGTGGCGTGTGAAACGACAATTACAACAGGATTAGTTCTTGTTATAGGTGAAATTACAACAACTACCTATGTCGACATTCCGAAAGTTGTACGGGATACAGTGAAAGAAATCGGGTACACACGTGCTAAATTCGGATTCGACTGGGAAACTTCATCTGTTTTAACTTCGATTGACGAGCAGTCCCCAGACATCGCGGCAAGCGTGGATCAGGCGCTTGAAGCAAGAGAAGGAACAATGACAGATGCGGAGCTTGACGCAATCGGAGCTGGTGACCAAGGATTGATGTTCGGTTTTGCATGTAATGAAACACCTGAACTCATGCCGATGCCTATTAGTTTATCCCATAAACTTGCCCGCCGCCTTGCTGAAGTACGTAAAGAAGATATTCTTACTTATCTGCGTCCGGACGGAAAAACACAAGTAACAGTAGAATATGATGAAAATAATAATCCTGTCCGTATTGACACGATTGTTATTTCGACTCAACACTCTCCTGATGTGACACTTGAAGAAATTCAAAGAGATTTGAAAGAACAAGTTATTCAGCCGGTCGTCCCTGCGGAGTTATTAGATGAAGAAACTAAATACTTCATCAACCCTTCAGGCCGTTTCGTTATCGGTGGCCCACAAGGGGATGCAGGATTGACGGGACGTAAAATCATCGTTGACACATACGGCGGCTATGCACGTCATGGCGGTGGTGCATTCTCCGGGAAGGATGCTACAAAAGTGGACCGTTCCGCTTCATATGCTGCGCGCTATGTTGCGAAGAATATCGTTGCAGCTGGGCTTGCGGATCGTTGTGAAGTGCAATTGGCATATGCAATCGGTGTGGCGAAGCCAGTTTCTATTTCGATTGATACATTCGGAACAGGTAAAGTAGAGGAAAGCAAGCTTGTGGAAATCGTGCGTGAGTTATTCGATTTACGCCCTGCAGGCATCATTAAAATGCTTGACCTTCGCCGTCCAATTTACAAACAAACAGCAGCCTATGGCCATTTCGGTCGTACAGACGTTGAACTTCCTTGGGAGATCACGGATAAGGCGGAAGAATTGAAGGATAGAGCTGGATTGTCTAATTAATAATTGGATGATTGAATAAAGAGACAGGAAGAATGGAGAAATCCAGCCTTCCTGTTTTTTATTTTGGTGAAAGGAGAACTCCTGAGCGAAGAACGAGAACTTTTTAAGTGGAAAGGAGAACTCTGCGACGAAGAACGAGAACTCTTTTAGAGGAAAGGAGAACTAAATGGCGAAGAACGAGAACTCTTTATGTGGAAAGGAGAACTCTACGACGAAGAATGAGAACTCTTTAAGTGGAAAGGAGAACTTGGCTGTGTGTTAAGTGGGCAAGGTCCATTTATTTAGGGTCAGGGTCCATTGTTCCGCTATCAAGGTACATTCTTCCACGGTCAAGGTCCATTCTTCCACAGCCAGGGTCCATTGTTCAGCTACCAAGGTCCATTCTTCCTCTACCAAGGTCCATTCTTCAGGCAGCGTTATAAAAAGGTGTAAGATTAGGGAACTAAACTGAAATTTAAACGTTTAATTAGTAAATAGATTGGTAGGATGGGGGATTTTATATGGGTATAATAAGCTTTTGGTTGTTAGGACTTATCGGTTTATTCACTATTATCATCGTGGCAGGAATCATTGTTTTCATGGCTATCAAAAAATAAAGGTGTTGCGCAAAAAGTGGCAACACCTACACCGTTATTATTTTTGCATACCCTTATAAATAGCACCTTTTTCAACGTAACTTTCAACAATCCGCTTCATATCAGCTCGATCATCATCATTCAATTCACGGACGACTTTCGCCGGGGAACCAAGCGCAAGACAGCCTGGCGGTATTTTCTTGCCGGGAGGTACAAGACTTCCGGCTCCGATGAACGCACCTTCGCCAATTTCAGCACCATCCAAAATGATTGCGCCCATTCCAATCAGCGCACCTTCACGTATGACACAGCTATGAAGAAGGGCTTTATGGCCGACAGTGACATCATCTTCGATCAACAACGTCCTTCCCGGACTTTGGTGTAGGCAACTTAAATCTTGAATGCTGACACGTTCGCCTATTATTGTTGGTGCAACGTCTCCGCGTATGACAGTATTAAACCAGATTGAACTGTTAGCGCCAATCGTCACATCGCCAGTAATTGTCGCATAATCCGCTACATAGACGGATGGATCGATTTTTGGAGTCTTTCCATTGTATGGATAAATCATGAATGTCTCCTCTTTTCTATAAATCGTGTATAATTTATCATATCATGAAACTTTCATTTACATAAAGAGGAGGTGGATTCTATGTGGAAATGGGAGGCAGAAGGACAACCGAAAGCGGTCGTTGTCATTGTCCATAATGCTTATGAGCATCATCTCCGCTACGCGTGGCTTATTCAGAAGCTAAGAACTGGCGGATTTCATGTTGTGACGAGTGATTTGCCGGGTCACGGATCTGAGAATGGCAGAAGACTTCATGACGAGCCGTTTGATTCATATATTAGTCATGTGAAAAAGATGATTGAGATTGGAATGCTCGATAGCTTGCCTGTATTTGTACTTGGGCACGGGCTTGGAGCGTCACTTATCATGCATATTCTGCAGCGTGAAAAGTTGGAATGTGCAGGATTTATCTTCAGTTCGCCATGGCTTTCCATCAAGCATCAGCCGTCAAAGTTTTCGGGTGTGCTTACAAAACTTTCAAGCTCGAAGAAGATAAACCACGATATTACAATAGAATTATTAACGCGTAACTATGAGATGTACATAGAATTTCAAAACGATCGAAATTATAGCTCCAAAGTTGTTGCCTCTTGGTATAAGGAATTGCAAGCGATGATGAAGTCTATCGTTACGCATGAGGAAAGTATTCAGGATATACCGGTTCTTGTTCATACTGGGGGGCAAGACAAAATAACAGAGATTGCAGCTGCGAAAAAATGGATAGTGAATCAGCAACTTTCCGATTTTCAATATAAAGAGTGGAAAAGGCTTTATCATGATCTTTATCAAGAGCCTGAGAGAGAGGAAGTTTATTTGTTTATCGAATCCTTCATGAACAATGTGCTTCGCTCTTTAGGATATATCGTTTGATCAAATAGGGGAGTGGTTAAGTATGACGATTATCGGTTTTGTGAGACATGGTGTAACAGCGTGGAATAAAGAAGGAAGAGCGCAAGGCAGCACGGATGTCCCATTGGATGAAGAAGGAATTGAAATGGCAAAACGTGTGGCAGATCGGTTGGCTAATGAAAAGTGGGATATCATTTACACAAGCCATTTGAAACGTGCAAGTAAAACCGCTGAAATCATTGCTGAAAAGATGCCAAGTGTTGAACTTGTTGAAGATCCTCGTTTACGTGAAGTTAGTGGAGGAATGGTTGAGGGGACGACAGAGGCAGAACGGATCGAGAAGTGGGGAGTGGACTGGAGGCAGCTGGACATGGGGTTTGAAACCCAGGAGGCGATCATATCCCGCGGTTTGGAATCCATTGATGAAATTAGGAGAAAACATTTAGGCAAAAGGGTGTTGGTCGTTAGCCATGGTAGTTTCATTAAACGGATGTTGAACGAATTGATAACAGATCCTGTTTATGAGACGAGCTTGGATAATACTTCATTAACAATTGTCGAGCTGACGGACGACAAAAACGTTTGCCAGCTTTTCAATTGCACGGCCCATTTATCGCTTGAAACCTTTCATAAGAAAAATAGTCTATAATATACTTATACAACAACCAATTGCTTGAATGGGGGCTGTACATTGAATAAAGAAACAACAAATGAAATAATGTCTTGGATTAAATCCATAGCAGTTGCTTGTGTCATCGTATTCGTAGTTCGCCATTTTTTATTTTCACCAGTAATTGTATCCGGACAATCGATGGAACCTACATTTGAATCGGATAATCGCGTAGTCATTTCGAAAATCCATACACTTGATCATTTTGACTTGATTGTTTTCCATGCACCAGGTGTAGAAGAGGATTATATTAAACGAGTAATCGGTTTACCAGGTGATACCGTAGTTATGAAGGATGACAGGCTCTTCATTAACGGAAAAGAGCATAAAGAGGATTATCTGAAAGAGAACAAGAAACAGATTTTCAAAGACGAGAAATTGACGGAGGACTTTGAAGTGACTGTACCTAAAGGGCAGCTTTTCGTCTTGGGTGATAATCGACGCAATAGCACAGACAGTCGGGTGATCGGATGTATCGATCAAGAATCCGTTGTTGGCAAAGTAGGTTTTAGATTCTATCCATTGAATTCAATTGGTTTTCCGAAGTAAGGAATAGCCAATTGCATGATTAACTCTAACTCTTTGGGGTATCTTATGAAGACTACTCAAGGAGGAGTGATCACCATTGTTTAAAAAGAATAAAAACAAAGGGCAAAACAAAGACGATGTCAGGGCCGAGTTAGGCGGGACTGAGTACACCGACGAACAACGACGCACAAACGAAGTTGCCTCCACTGCCTATAAGGGTAGTAAAAATGAAAAAGTGGATATTCAAAACGATCGTCTGGAATCGGGCGGATTTTAGTCAACAACCTCTGCGAAAATGCAGAGGTTCTTTCTTTTTACGGGAACAAATACGCGCACCTATGGTAAATTAAGTACAATGCAAAAAAGAGAAGGAGCACCATGTAATGTCTGATTTTTTTAATCGAAAAATGAAAGAACTACATATTAAATTGAATGATGTCCAAAAATCTGCCGTCCTACAAACAGATGGACCATTACTTTTATTAGCATGCCCTGGATCCGGGAAAACAACGACGATGATCATGCGAATCGGCTATTTGATAGAAGAGAAGAACGTGAATCCGAAACGGATAAAAGCAATCACTTTTAGCCGTGCGGCTGCAAATGACATGACGGAACGATTTAAACGTTTCTTTCCGCATCATGCCCCAGTCGATTTTTCAACAATACATAGTCTGGCATTTAGTATTACAAGAACCTATTTGAATAAAACAGGCACCGGATATGAATTGATCGAAGGCGGTAAAGGGAAACAATCGCCGAACAAATCGATGTTGCTGAAAGCATTATATAAAGAAGTGATTCGCGAAGAAGGCACTGAAGAAGAGTTAAGTTCACTGTCCACATTCATCAGTTTCCTTAAGAATAGGATGATTCCTTTTAACGAGTTGGAAAAAGTGCCTGGACCTTTTGAAAAGGCGGGAAGCATCGCGCTGAAGTACGAGCAATATAAAACGAAAATGATCGGCCATTTACTGCTCGATTTTGACGATATGCTGACGATAGCCGAACAGGCATTGCGTGTAGATGAACAACTTGCGGAGCAGTTTCGTAGTCAATTCGATTATATCCTAACAGATGAAAGCCAGGACACATCTCTTGTTCAGCATCGAATTGTTGAGCATCTCGTCGCCCATCACGGAAATCTTTGCGTCGTGGCGGATGATGATCAATCAATCTATACATGGCGGGGTGCAGATCCAACCTATTTGTTGGATTTCAAGAAAGTATATCCAGATGCCGAATTGCTTAAGATGGAACAGAATTACCGCTCATCGAAAGAAATCGTCGAGACAGCTGCTAAATTCATTAAACGGAATCGGCATCGGTATGTAAAGGAGATGCGTACTGAGAATAAAGAGAACGGACCTATTTTCATTAAACAATTCGAAGATCCAAAACACCTTTTGGAATATGTCACGTATGAATTATTAAATGAGAAAAACTTGAACGAGGTCGCTATTTTATTCAGAAATAATTCATCATCGACAATGTATGTCAACGAGCTTCATAGAAGGGGAATTCCTTTTTATATGAAGGATGCGGATGACAAGTTCTTTACACATTGGGTTGTGGAAGATATATTGAATTTCATGAGACTTAGCTTCAATGTTGAAAGGAAGGACGTCTTCGCAAAAATTGCAATGAAGATGAATTTGTTCATATCTCGGAAGATGCTTGCAGAGTTCGAAAGGAAATCGACTTCAGGGAATGTTTTTGACGCGTTTCAGCATTCTGTCCAACTAAAGGGCAGTCAAGTTGAAAAATTGAAATCCTATAAGGAAGTTTACGATAAAATTCCTAAAATGCGACCTGGACAAGTGATTCGGATGATCCGTTATGAGCTTGAATATGAGGAAGCACTTAGAAGTCGTGCACAGAAATTCGGCTATCGGATCGATAACTTACTTGGCATTCTTGATACACTTGAAGGAATCGCCTCCCAATTGCGGACAATGGTTGAATTTGCAAACCGATTAAAGGAATTGGAGATCGCAGTTCAGCAGGCAAAATTTAACCCTTCAGACAATGCGTTGACATTGTCGACATTCCACAGTGCAAAGGGATTGGAATTTAGACGCGTTTTCATGATTGACCTGGTGAAAGGGATTATTCCATCTGAAGAAGATGAAACAGATCCGTTGTTAATGGAGGAAGCGAGACGATTATTCTATGTTGGAATGACACGCGCGAAGGATCGATTGGAATTGCTATCCTATCAAAAACAGAATGGCAAGACAAAAGAGGATTCAAGATTTGTGAATGAAGTGCGTGGAATTGTCATGAAACCGGAGGAGCGGAAAATGGTAAAACTAAAAAGGTGGAACCATCCATTCCGATGGATCCGGACGGCATTCATGATCCAAATGAATTGTATAGCGAAATGCATGTAATTCACCGTGTATTTGGCAGGGGAGTTGTTCTTGAAATTGGTGATGCGGAAATTCGCATTCAATTTGGAGAGAATGAGAAGCGCCTCTCGCTTGAGACGGTGTTGTCGAGACGGTTATTAAAAAAGGTGGAGTCATGAGAGCGGCCCTTTTAGTGGGCATTGGGAGCGATTGGTGCTGTTTCACGTGTAAGTATAGGTGAAATCTCATTCGGTTTCGGGAATTTCCCCTTTGCAACATTCACAGTAAATATGGTCGGAACGTTTTTCTTGTGTTTTCTTAGTGCAGGCTTCATTCAACGTCTAAGGCTTAACCACGATTTGCAAACTGCCTTAACGACCGGATTTTTAGGTTCCTTCACAACCTTTTCTGCTTTTAGTATGGAGACCGTGAACCTTTTTCAGAATGATGCTATTTTGATAGCACTTATGTACATTGCAAGTAGTATTGTTGGTGGTTTTCTATTTGGCAGTATAGGCATGAAATTGGCCCGGAAGGCGGGGAGAGAATGACGGTCATTGATATACTAATCATTGGGGCGGGTGGTTTTATTGGCGCGGTCATTCGATATCTTCTTTCCGGTAAGTTTAATAAAGAGGGAAGCAGCCTACCTTTTGGAACATTAATTGTGAATATAGCCGGGTCCTTGCTGATTGGTATTGTAGTCGGTTTAGGTGTTCCGAAACTGTGGACTCTATTTCTTGTCTCCGGATTCGCTGGCGCCTTAACTACGTTTTCAACGTTGTTTAAAGAGTTATTGCAGTTATGGTTCGGAAATAGGAAAAGGCAATTCATCGGTTATATCTTACTTACTTATGGTGTTGGGATTTTAGTTGCGTTCGTAGGATTTATTATTGGTAAAGCATTATGATGGCAGATAAATCCTATTGACTTTTCCCCCAGGCATGGTAAGATTCAGAACATAAATAAAAGCAAAGATCAATTTAAAAACAAATAGACGTTGGAAAGTTGGCGCAGTAATTCCGTTGTGGGCAGCAAATAGAGACTGATTGGATAGTGCAAATTCAGGCAGCAGCGGGGATGAAATACACCAACATTTTTTTCCTTTTTAAATGAAGTGGATGGCAGATGACTGTCGTCAAAATAGGGTGGTATCGCGGAGAACTCCTTCGTCCCTTTTTACGGGATGAAAGGGTTTTTTTGTGTTCATTATAGACTCAAGGAGGAAAGCAGTATGATTAAAATCAAAGCAATTCATACACCATCATTTTGGGAATCGGTCGTGCTCATTGTTGGGATTGTTCTCATGATTGGTGTTTGTATTATCTACTTCGATGCTGTTCCTCATTTACCGATTCTTTTTTCGATATTACTATTAATCGGATATGGCCTGCTTAAACGAATACCATACCGGAGACTTGAAAAAGGTTTGGTCGAAGGTGCTGGTGCAGGGATGAGTGCCGTCTTCTTATTTTTCTTCATCGGAATGCTTATAAGTAGTTGGATGATGAGCGGTACAATTCCTTCGTTAATATACGCAGGGTTTCATTTAATAACTCCCACTTTCTTCTTTGCGATTGTTTTCATCGTTTCATCCATTGTGGGCATATCAATCGGAAGTTCTTTGACGACTGTAGCAACAGTCGGAGTTGCGTTTATCGGCATGGCGGATGTGCTTGGGCTTTCATTGCCATTGGCTGCGGGTGCTATCGTGTCAGGTGCGTTTTTCGGTGATAAAATGTCGCCATTGTCCGATACGACTAACCTTGCATCTTCAATAGTTGGTGTCGACCTTTTCGAACATATTCGCAATATGGGGTGGACAACTGTACCGGCATTTATCCTTACGACAATTTTCTTCGGCATTTTATCTCCTAATGTAAATACAGGCGATTTTGATGAAATTGCTGATTTCCAGGAAACACTTTTGGGAACTGGGATGATTCATTGGTATACGGTCATTCCGCTTTTAACCCTATTCGTCTTAACGATCAAAAAGATGCCAGCTCTTCTGACATTGGCAATAAGTTCGACTGTAGCAGTACTTCTATCATTCCTACATCATAATTATGGTTTTGCTGACGTATTGGGGATTTTATTTAAAGGATTGTATCCTCTACTGGCGTACAGGATGTTGATAAACTGCTGACGGGCGGGGGTATGGAAAGCATGTTGTTCACTGTTTCATTAGTAATACTAGCATTAAGCATGGGAGGATTATTGTTTACATTAGGGATTATCCAAAGTTTCTTAGGAAGAATCGAAGCGCTTTTGAAGAAAGTCTCCTCTGTCATAATATCTTCGGCGGTCACTGCCATTGGAATTAATGTCTTAATTGGTGAGCAGTATTTATCAATTTTATTGACAGGACAAGCATTCCAATCTTCTTATGAGAAAGTTGGTCTTGCCAATAAAAATCTTAGCCGTGTCATGGAAGATGCGGGGACGGTTGTGAATCCGCTTGTACCGTGGAGTGTTTGTGGAATTTTCATTTCTCAAGTGTTGGGTGTTTCTACATTGGAGTATCTACCATTTGTATTCTTTTGTTTGCTATCTCCAATCTTAACGATTATTTTCGGATATATGGGGAAGACGTTGACGCGAATTTCATGAAAGAAGTGATTACGGCCAACGGAATGTACCACCTCTGCCATCTTTTTTACCACCGAATGACTACAAATGTACCAGCAAACGTCACGCGTTTACCACTACATGTGTACAGGGTTTGTTACAATTGTTTTAATAGCCATAAGATTCATTTGTATCAAATTGAACGAGTAACAATAGAAAAATCCCCGAATGATTGAATCAAGGGATTTTCCGAATATATATAAAGCGAATTATAAAACTATGCAAAAAATTGATAAGCATATGCTAATAAGTCTTCCTTTATGCCGATAAAACCTTGTTGTAAATCGAGAGATGTAACATAAATTTGATTACCTTTAATGCGATAAATATGGTTAGGGAGGGTGAGGTTGTTTTCGCATAAAGTAACATACCTGCAACCGTTTCATCCGGCTCTTTTTTCCAATTATTTATATATGTAAATATTTGATAAAGGTTACCGGATTTTTGTTTTGCAGCTCCCCCTTCAAATCGATTTGGTATGCTTGGTAAAAACTTCACCTTTGCTCCGAGTACATTACGATATTTTCGGATCAAATATCGGAAAAACGGCTTGTTTCCATGTTTGATTAGGAAACGGATAATTTATATTGAAGTGAACCATCATAAGGTGGATTGAAAAGCAGGCACCATTAAGGGGGAGTTTGGCTTGTTCCGCTTGGTTCTATTGTTCGGAATGACTTTATTAGTCGGGTTGATGCCATTGAATGCTTATGAAGCTTTTGCTCAAGAGGATTACGACAAAAGGGAGGTTGATTCTTTCCTGACACAGTTGTTTGTTGATCGTAATGCCTTTCTTGTCAATCGGCTTCCGGAATCCATTAACAAGTATTATATCCATACGGAGAAGGTAAGCCGCTACGCTTATCAAATGGAATTAAGACGTGAAAAGTACATCAATACTTGGGCAGATAAACGTGGCATACGGCTTATAGGAGCAGAACCCACCATTCGTATTACTCGTTTCGAAAAAAATGGGGATGTAGCGCATGTTTCCCTGATACAGATGGCCAAAATATCGTATGACTACAATACAGTTTATCTACCACCCCAATCCTTTGGTGTCGGTACGCGGCATGCTCTTACATTGAAGAAAATAGACGGTAATTGGATGGTATTAAAGGAATGGTATTTGGATCCGCTTGAAGAAAACTCAGAGTTAATAGCGGATTCACCAGTGGGCTTCCCCCATCTTTCTCCGACAACGAAACTTCGCAGAATAAAGGGCGATATAATCGTGAACGTGCAGTGGCCTATGCCAATAAGTACGCGGGCCTAGCTTGGGGAGCCGGGAATAATAACCGTTACAATTCGAAATATAAGGATTACACACCACTTGGCGGAGACTGTACCAACTTTGTATCCCAAGTTCTTGGCGACGAGGAGGAAGGCGGCGGCTTGCAGAAAACGCGCAATTGGAGAAGTGGAAGTAAAGCATGGGTACAAACGGATGCTTTTGAACATTTCTTGCTCTATTCCGGATATGGACGTTTGATTGCAAAGGGGACATTTACAGAAGTTACTGAATCAAGCGACAAACATCCACATGGAGCAATCTCAAGCTTAAAGCCAGGTGACGTGATCGGCTACACGCTAGATGGAGATACGGACCATTTTTCGGTTGTGGTAGGGCAAGATGCTAACGGCTATCCGTTAGTGAATTCCCATACTGCGGATCGGTATCGTGTACCGTTTGACCTCGGCTGGGATAAAACAACGAAATATATCCTCATTCATATCAATGATTAATCGAAAAAGGTCTTGGTAAAAAGTCTCCGTAGTCTACCCCTGTGATCTTGTTCATATAGTTATTAGGACAAGGTCACTTGGGGTGAAAAGATGAGACTGCCTACCTTTATTAAACAAACAGCGCTGCGTACTGGTGCTATATTTCTCGTTAAAGTCATCGGTCTCGCCGTTCGCATTCCTTTGTTTAGGCTTCTCGGCTCAGAAGGAATGGGAATTTATCAAATTGTTTATTCTGTTTATGGATTCGTACTTACGTTGCTCTCAGGTGGTTTTCCTACATCGTTGGCATTATTGACCGCTAAGGATAAAAAACAGGGTTGGCTTGTTTATAAAAGCCTGGCTGTACCCATTATGTTCCTTGGAACTGTTTCCAGTTTGCTTTGTTTCGCCATAGCGCCTAATATTGCACATTTTCTCGGAGATTACAGCTTGACGTTTCCCATCCGCTGCCTAGCTCCGGCGCTTTTTATTGTTCCACTGCTTCAGCTATACCGAGGATTCTTACAAGGTGTGGAGTTCTACGGATATGTGGCCGTTTCTGAACTAATAGAACAAACGGTTCGTGTTGGAACAATGCTTTTGCTTGTCGTTCTATGGCTGAAACAAGGCACTTATGCTGCCGCAGGGGGTGCCGTTTTCGGTGCATTTACAGGTGCCTGTATCGCATTATTGTTTCTTTGGTTGCTGAAATATAATAAAAGATTGAAGCTGATACCTGCCACCAATAACGGAACATATAATAAATCCGCCCGGTGGCTGATCCTTGGACCTGGAATTTTTTTGTTTTTCAAATCATCCTTTGCTATTACATTAACGCGTATCGTTATGCCTGCGTCCGATTTTCTTGATGCGTTAATCATTCCTAGCCGTCTGCAAGTTTCTGGCCTAAGTCAATCAGAGGCTATTGCCATTTTCGGAGAAGTATTCGGAATCGCGACAACTATCGTGTATCTACCTACTATTGTTACCGCGGCAATATCATATACGATGGCTGCTAAGTTAACGACCAATTGGCAAAACGGGAAAAAAAGTAGGTTTGTTGAGCGTTCCAGTCTGTCCTTAGAAATCGGGTGGTTTTGGGGAATCAGTTCCATGTTAATCCTTTTTTTTCATGCGGATGATTTATCTATGCTAATTGTGGGTAGTCAAGAGGCAACCGAAGCAATACGCTACATGTCTTTTGCTCCTCTTATTGCCGGCATGCGGGAGCTAACGACAACGATCCTTTGGGCGGCTGATCAAAAAAGGCTCCCCTAGTCGGTTTACCAGTGGGCCTTATTTGTTCTGCAATCGCCGCTTATTATTTAACTGCAATACCGGGATTCGGTTATGCAGGTGTTGCGATTAGCGTTTTTATCTTGGAAATAACATCCCTCCTCTGGAATGCGCTCATTATACAAAAAAGATGCAAAGGCGCGTTTCCTGTAATGACGTTATTGGCATATTTAATTTTTCTTGCGTCAATAGGCTTTCTTAACGTTCCGTTCGAAAACTTTCTGTTGTATATCGGTATAGAATCAGGAACCATGCAATCGCTCGGCAGCATGCTATTTTTTATAGGATGCATTGCCTTATTCTTGCTGCTACAATTTTGGGAAGGGGAAGCTTTAGAAGGTATCGCTAACTAAATGGAAATTATATGAACCAACGTTCACCTCAGACCTCCTTACACTCTTTTTATTAAGATGATAGGTACGTAGCACATAGCAAAATCCGAGATATAATGGGCATCTTTGGAAAGAATGATCTAATCGAAGGAGGAGAATCTCATCCTTACGCATACGGTTTCAAAGTCGAAGCAGCGCTTGCTTCATTCACTGCTCAAGCTTGTAATTGGAGGAATGCTTGTCGGTGTGCTGTTGTTCAGTCTATTCGTCAGTGCCAACGTAAAAGCTTTTAATTGTTCCAGAGCAAGATCCTTTAATTGAGCCAAATTTTGTAAGGTTTCTTTTGCATATAAATCTGTTGACATATCAAAAACCCCTTTCAATTTTTTGTTAGTTGTTTCCGCTAACACCCGCACCTGAATAAGCTAAGATAGGGCCAACGCCACCAGCTAATTTAATTGCCCAAATCGCCATACCACCAAAAACAATATAAACAAGCGGAGAAAGGGTAAATTTACCTAACAATACAAACCTTCGTAATCTCATCTATATTAAAATTTAAATATCTAGTTTTCTTTAATGGTGTTATTCCATGAAGAAAGACGCTTTCCTTATTTCAGAAAAGCGCCCTTTAATTGAATAACTAACATTTAGCATTAGTCCTAAAATCACTTAATGCTTCTTCAAGTAACGCACCCATTACTTAAAGTAGAATTTAATTAAGTGGAATGGCAGAAGCTTACCAGGAACAGGCAAGAAACAAAGATTTCCAGAAGATGAGTTTTGAAGACCGCTTTTCACTTCTAGTCGATCTGGAACATTCTCGACGTAAAAGCAATAAGCTTCAACGCTTGATCAAAACAGCAACTTTTTTAAACCCAAGTGATAGTATTGAAGACATAGAATATCACGAAGATCGAAAACTATATAAAGACTTGATCTTGAAGCTCGCAAGCGGTGCCTATATTCTCGACAGTCACAATATCATATTGAAGGGACCCACTGGGTCCGGCAAGTCATATTTGGCCAGTGCATTCGGCATATCTGCCTGCCGTCAATTTCACACTGTTAAATACATCCGTCTACCGGAGTTACTTGATGAATTGACACTTGCGAAATTAGCCGCGGATGGAGCTATCGCGAATTGATTAAGAAATATACGAATGTCGATCTTCTTATCTTAGATGAATGGCTACTGACCGATTTAACGACAGATGAGGCCGCAATCCTACTTGAAATCACTGAAGCACGCCATAAGGCAGCTTCAACTATCTTCTGTTCACAGATAGACCCTAGCGGATGGCATTTGAAATTGGGGAATGAAACGATTGCGGAGGCAATATTAGACCGTATTATCCATGACTCCTATCAGATTCTCATAGATGGAGATGTTTCCATGCGAGAGCGCCATGGGTTGGGCGTAGAAGGTTGATATGGTTGTATTAACAAAAAAGGATCTTCGAAAAATGGAGGAAAACTATTACTGGTCTGGTTACAAAAGTTGGTACCCCTTCCCAAAGAACTTAAGAAGAAACTCTTGGAGGTCTATGGAGAAGAACCTTTCCCTTACAGCTATTCTGGGCAGGATATATAAGAAGGCAGCAGAAAAATAATTATGGATTACTTCGAGAACAGAATAAATACTGATTAAAAATCAAAGCCCCTACAGTTTAGTACAGTGCTATTCTGTAGGGGGTTTTTGATTCATTGGTAAACACCTTGGCACTCTGTGGTAAATTTCTTGGCGTTGTGTGGTAAAAAAGATGTCACGAGTAAGATCGGGTGGCCGTAATCAAAGAAGAACACCAAGGAGAGGCTTCCTTGGTGTTTTGTCATTTATTCAACAGAAATTCTTTCGTATAATTTGTGGCTTCCTTCAACGCCTTCTCCTCAGTTGGAATTCGTACTGTCATCATCCAACAATTGAGGAGGGTGAATAAAACGGCTGTGAAAAATGCATTGAAAAGCAAGGGCAAGACGAGTAATTCCGTTGCAACGATTATATAATTTGGATGACGGATCCATTTATATGGACCTTTCCGAACTACCTGAGCATTAGGGAGGACTATGATTTTTGTATTCCAAAACTTGCCCAATGATGAAAGGCACCATATCCGTAAAAGTTGGGTTACAAGGAAAATAGCTAACAAGAATGGCCAAATCAGTGATAGTTCACGATTGAAAAAAAGAACTTCGGTTAGCAAGGAAATGAAAAAAAGAATATGCAACCCAACCATAAATGGATAGTGAGTTGCACCTGCTTCAAAAGCTCCTTGGCTCTTCATCCATTTTTCATTTCGTCTTGCGATGAACAATTCAATTAGACGTTGCAGGATCACAATTGAGATGACAATACCAAATAACATTTAGCTCACCTCAATCCCATTTCAACAACAGCAATTCCCCACAAAATCCTGGACCTAAGGCCGCCATTAAACCGTATTCACCAGGCTCAGGGGAAGATTCCATGAATTGCTTAAGGACGTAGAGGATAGTCGGTGAAGACATATTGCCATGATTCCGTAGCACTTCTCTTGAAATAGCCGTTTTAGACGAATCGAACCGTAAAGCTGCTTCATATGCCATCAACACTTTTTTTCCTCCCGGATGCGCGATGAAATGTGTAATATCGTCTTTAGTTAAATTATTTGAGGCTAAGAACTCATGGACGAAGGTCCGAGCCAATTCGTGATGATCGCTGGAATACTTTTTGAGAAGACAACATATAGCCCATTGTTTTTAATATCCCAGCCCATAACATCTTCTGATGCAGGCATTAATTTTGACGTAGTACCAATGATGGCAGGGACCGTTCTGTTCACTGTAATTTCGGATTGATCGCCTGTAATTAAAGCGCAAGCAACACCATCCGAAAAGAGGGAAACACCGACAAGATTGCTTTTCGAATAATCGTCTTTTTGGAACGTCAAACTGCAAAATTCGACTGACAGCACTAATACATTAGATTTCGGAAATGCTTTGCAATATTCAAATGCCCGGCTGACTCCTGCTGCTCCGCCCGCGCATCCAAGTCCCCATATCGGTATACGCCTTGTATCATCACGAAAAGGAATCAGATTCATGATGCGTGCATCTATGCTGGGCGTTGAAATACCTGTACTTGAAATGAAGAAAATTGCATCAATTTCAGAAGGATCAACGGGTTTTTCCAAGGTTCTTGGATTTTGTAGGCAAGCCTTTACAGCATCAACCCCCAAATTCACGGCATGGTGAATATATAATTCATTCCGCTCTTCAAAATCATGGGCTTGACCATACCACTCAATGGGCATGCATACATCACGTTTTTCGATATCACCATTTTGGAAGACTTTCAAAAGCCTTTCGATATCTTTGAATCTTTGACTGAATAGAGAGCGGGTAAGTTCGACAGCTTGCTCCTGTTTAACCTCGTGAGGAGGCAGAACAGTACTGACGGAAACAATTTTTGGCATGGATAGACCTCCGTTTAGTTATCATTCTCAAACCTTTACAGAAAAATGTTAAACGTATGCATGTCCTTATGGAGAAATTGGGTAAACTTTTGGGCGCTGGATTAAATATAGGTATTAATGTAGTTTATGAATGAGTTGAAGGGATTATGAAAGCCCGGCAAATTAGCGGGCTTCAATTTGGAGGAATTACAGTATTGCATAAATCACGCAGCTTATTCACGAATCTTTCATTGTTTTCCTTTGAACGTTTTTTGGGACCTCTAAGCCTTCCCCCAGCAGCCCGAATTCTTTGTGCAGTATGACGGGCGAAAAGAAGCTGATCGATATTTTCTTCAGTATAGCGTCTACCGTTCTGATCAATCGGATGACCTTGTTTTGCTAATACCATTGCGGCTAAGCCATAATCCTGTGTAATAACGATATCTCCTTTTTTAACACGGTTGACCAAAACAAAATCGACTGCATCCGCGCCTTTGGAGACAATTACGGTCTCAGCTCCGTCCCGATGCATTTCATGTGCAGTGTCACAAATGAGAATGCACGGAAGCTTGAACTGTTTCGCAATGGAAATCGTTTCGTTTACAACAGGACAGCCATCTGCATCTACAAAAATCGTCGCCATTGTCTCGACCTCTTTTCAATTTTACAGTATGGAAGCTTGTGGAAGGACCATGCTGTAAATGGATTGATGTCTACTATATCATATTCAAAAGTTTTAATTTAATTCAAAGAGGGAATGACAAGAAAAAATGGGTTTAGGAGGGATATGTAATAAAGGAAGAAAATAATTATGGGATGACTATTGAGGAAGCGGAGAACTATGGCCGTAGCGTTAATGCAAGAAATGCGGCAGTGGAAAGAAATATAATGAGTGAAGAGCAGGAAATCATACCTGCAAATCAGCTGCCACCTCCATTAAATGAAGAGGAAATTAAAAAACGTGTTGGTGCAGAGAATTTTAGAAACCTCGATGATGCGAAGGTTATGAACTCCATAAACAGTTGAAGAGGGCAGAAAATGCCCTCTTTATTTTTTTACAGATCACTTCACTGTGATTCTTCCGTTATCCGATTTCAATTGAATCTGATATTCTTCCGCGCCGAAGCGAGTACGAGAGTTTCTATCACCATACACATCTATTCGTCCATGGCCAGTTTTTGCCGAAATTAGTGCATTTGTTGGCTTACGAACCGACTTCACTTCAATACTTCCATTATCTGTTTCAAAATTGATATTACGGTCAAGATGTTCCGTTACAAGTGTAATTCGACCGTTGTCGGTAACACCTACCAAGTTCCCATCTACATGTTCGAACTCGATTCTGCCATTATCCGATTTGGCATGAATTAAATCGGCTTCTACATGCGCAAGCGTTATTGGCCGTTATCTGTTTTTGCTTTTAATCTATCACTTTGCACTTTCGAAATTTCAATTCTTCCGTTATCGGTCTCCGCAATAAGTACTGTAGCTGCCAATTCAGCTAATTCAATTCTACCGTTATCTGTGCGTGCATCAATCGTTTTTCCTATTAATTTTTCGGCATTTATCCGGCCGTTATCCGATTTCATAGAAATGGATTGGTAAAGCTTTTTCGGAATGAACACGTTCAATGCCACCGCCTTTGTATTGAAGTTGAACACAAATAACCAAAGACCTTTCTTTTTCAACCTGACCTTTAATGTATCTCCAACTACATCAGCCGTCAGTTCTAACTTATCATTGGGATTCAACAATTCAATCTTTGTTTCGTTGTTATTAGAAGGAATGACTGTAAGAGTGCCATGAAATACCTCAATATCGACTTTTGAAAAACTGTCGTCCTGAATCGTGATCACTTCACTCGATGGATCTTTTGCAACGTTGGTGTTTGTTTCACTAAACGGGTAGGCGTCTAATAACTCTGCTGCAATTTTATCTGGTGTGCCGAGTGAAGAAGCTATTTCTGTTTCCGTTTTTCCATCAGCCTTGCCATTCGAAAAGTACTCACGTATATCTTGCAGAATATCGTTTCTCTCCTCAGTTGGCAATCTTTTTAAGGCTTGCTCAAGTTCCATGATAAATTGGTTTTCAGTCATTACGAACACCTTCCTCGATTAATTTATTTACACCTTCCGTGAAACTGCGCCATTCATTTAATTGCTCATGTAAGTACTCACGCCCTGCATCCGTCAACTTATAATATTTACGGGGAGGTCCTTCAGATGATTCCTGTAAATAGGTCGTAAAATAACCTTCTTTCGTCAATCGGCGCAGCAGCGGATAAACAGATCCTTCAGATATGGAAATCTGATCAGAGATTTTCTGTACCAATTCATAGCCATAACGGTCTTGTTTATCCAATAAAACAAGGACACATAAGTTTAAAACACCTTTTTTGAATTGAATATTCACCATCTATCCCTCCTTTTTTAGTACAGTGTAATGAATACTACTGTGTTAAGTGTAATATATCATACAGTATTATTCATTGCAAGGTACTGTAAGAATTATTTTGAAACTATATTTGTATTTTGACGTAAGGTATATATGGATTGTTAATTGTTTTGTATATAGTGATTTCCGTTGCTTGGAGTGAAAGGCGGCGACTCCTGCGGGAATAGCATGAGCTGAAGACCCCGCAACGAAGCGTAGCGGAGTGAGGAGGCTGAAGCCATGCCCGCGGAAAGCGTCCGCCTGTAACGGAAAGCAACTATTTATAAGTACATAAGGAGGTAATTTCATGGACGGTAGTTATTTTGTTGGGTGGGGACATTTTCACTCATTAACGCAGGAATTGCACAGGGGAAGAATAGAAGTGGGTTGAATTGGTTTTTGTTATCTTTGGTTTTAGGTCCAATTGCGACTTTCTTTTTAGTGATTTCAGAGAAAAGATAATCTTTCAAAATCCGTAATTTGTGGTAGACTATTTCTATAGTCGAAATAAATTGTGTTTTAGGGGGAAGTTAAATTGACGAATGAAGTAAAGATCATCTTTTCGGATGATGTATTAGTAACTGAAAACAGTGCAGTGAAGAATTTTGTAGAGAATCAAAAAGCAGGTCATTGTTCTTTAATCATTAAGGACGAGCAGTATGTAATCGTTAAAACCGATGATAAAAAGAAGTCATTGGAAAAAGTGAGATCCACAGCGGGAATATCTCCCGTGACCTTTCTTCTCAAAAAGTTGAAAAAGCTAGTGTTCAAGGAACTGCACTTGAAGCAGCTTTTTCTGATCTTAATAAAGAAGAGGTCGCTGTTGCATTTGTTGAAGGTTGGGAGCTTGGCTCTTATCAATTCTCGACATATAAATCGGATGCTGAAACGACAAAAACAGCACTTGAAGTGGCAGGCGATTTGAACGCTTCTGTTGAGCTTGGAAAAATCCGTGCTGCAGCAACTGCGTTCTCCCGTGATTTGATGAACGAACTATCAGATGTATTGAATCCGGAAACATATCCAGAAGTTTTGAAACAGCAGTTTGAAGGAAAAGGTGTCGAGATAACTGTTCACGGTAAAGAACAGCTTGAAGAAATGGAAATGAATGGTCTCCTGACAGTTTGCCGAGGCAGTAAATACAACCCATCATTCGTTGAGATCCGTTATGAAGGAGATTCTTCAAAACCACTTGTGGCACTTGTAGGGAAAGGGGTAACATTCGATACGGGTGGAATTAGCCTAAAGAGCGGTAAAGACTTGAGCAGCATGCGTATGGACATGGGTGGTTCAGCGGCAGTTGCTGGAGCAATGCAGCTTCTTGTTGATTCGAAAGCGGATGTAAATGTTGTTGCTCTGATCCCTATGGTTGAAAACACACCGGATGCAAACTCTGTTTTCCCTGGTGAAGTAATCCGTTATAAAAACGGCAAAACTGTTCAAGTTGGGAATACAGATGCAGAAGGTCGTCTAATCTTGGCTGACGCTTTAATCCGTGCGGGTGAGTTGAATGCAGAGTATATCGTTGACATCGCAACGTTGACGGGCGCGATTGTTGCTGCATTAGGTTCGGAAATCGGCGGCGTTTTCGGTGATGAAGAACTATCATCCGTTATGAAAAAAGTTGGGGATCAAAACGGTGATTTCGTATGGCCTATGCCGTTGGTAGAAGCATACGATAAATCATTGGCAAGCGATTACGCAGACATGAACAATATCAGCTCAATGAACTTCGCGGGCTCCATTACGGCAGGTTTGTTCCTACGTCGCTTCGTGCCAGAAAACAGCAAATGGTTGCATGTCGATATGGCTGGTATGATGAGCAAGTCAAGCGCATCAGGCTATTACGCAAAATCAGCAACAGGCTACGGCGCAAGACTATTGGCTGACTATACTGTGGAAGTTTCGAAATAATAAAAATCGAAGAGGATATATGTTCAAATTGAACATATATCCTCTTTTTGCATTGTAAATTCAGTCTATTATGTATAAAATGTATGGAAATATCTGTTTTTTAGGGATGGTGACTTTGTAAATGTTTCAAAACGGAGATTCGACACAATTAATTAAAATACTCAATGATTTATATCCAGTGGAGTTCCTTGCAGCTCAACCAGTAACAAATGAGATGTTCCGATGTACCGCGAAACAAGACGTTTATTTCGCCAGAATCACCAATTACAAGTCATACGATGAACAGCTTGAAGAAGTGACTTATACAAACTTTTTGAATAGAGAAGGGTTGGCAGTGTCGCCAACAGTTTCTTCATTGAATCGAAATGTAGTAGAAAAAATAACACTTGGCGATAAAGAAGTGTTAACCGTTCTATATAAAGCGGCGCCTGGTGTCCATTTGGAGAGAAGTCAATGGAATGCCAACGTATTAAAAGAATTAGGCCGTCAAATCGGTAGATTGCATCGTTTCTCGAGGAAATTTGAAGAGATCCACCCGTAAAGTATATCAACGATTGGCACGATAATGAGGAATATGCTTTTCTTAAATATATTCCTGAAGAAGAAACCGCAATTAGAAAAATTGCACAAGATGTTTTATTAACTGTAAAAGGATTGCCAAAAAACACCTCAAATTATGGGTTATTGCACGGAGATTTATGGTTGGAAAACATTTTGGTTGATGATGAATCAAATTTGGCGATGGTCGATTTTCAAGACTGCGAGAAAAACTTCTACATTTTTGATTTGGCAGTTCCAATCTACAGTGCAATCGAGTATTCGTTTGTAGGAGGGGGCAACATAGTCGATTATGGACGGAAATTACAAAAGCAATCATTGACGGTTACCTGGAGGAAAATGACCTTCCCCCAGAAATGTTAGAACAACTTCCATTGTTCATTAAATTAAAGGAAGTATTTGAGTACAGTTTAATGCATATGTACTGGAATAAAGAAAAGATAACGGAAGAACAGATTCGAATCATGAACCATTATAGGATGAGGATTGAACGGAATCAGTCGCTTTTGGATTTGTAACGCTTAGACTGCCCATAGAACTGCGGTCAGTTCCCGTTGAACGTGGCGGACTTCCCGTAGAATCGGGATAAGTTCCCATAGACCTCGGTGGACTTCCCGTAGAATCGGGGTGACTTCCCATAGAACGCGGCAGACTTCCCGTAGAATCGGAGTGACTTCCCATAGACTACCGTGGACTTCCCGTAGAACAGCGGTAACTTCCCATAGAACCGACGCGACTTCCCGTAGAACACTGTGGATTGGAGCGAAAAGAAAAAAAGGGGGTTTCCCATGATATATGTAGTGAGACATGGTCAAACAGAATGGAATAAAGATCGAAAAATGCAGGGGAGAATGGGTGTACCGTTAAACGATTACGGAATCGAACAAGCAGAAACATTAAAGGTGAAATTACAGAATGTAAAGTTTGATTTTGTTTTTTCGTCACCACAAAAAAGAGCGGTTCAAACAGCAGAAATTATTACAGGGGCACAAGCTCTAATGGATGATCGATTGGATGTCTTTGATGTAGGGGAAGCTGACGGTTTACCTATTAGTGAAGTAAAAAGGGTTGGGTTGTTACCCGATTTATCTACCTATAATGGGGTTGAAAATCCAACTGAATTTGCAAGTAGAGTGTTTGATTTCATGAAAGAACTTCAAAAGCAATATGGGGATAAAGAGATGAATATTCTTATAGCCGGTCACAGATGTACCACAGGCTGTATTGGTGCCTATTTCAAAGGGATACCCACCGATGGAAATGTACTTCAATTCTCCTCTGATACAGGAGATTATAAGACATATTCTTTTTCCCTTTTTAGGTAGAGTTTTAGGTTTTAGGGTATTTGGTGAAAAGCTACAAGGTAATTATATGATTAGGAATATTCACACTTGAATTGCATCCCAAAAGATTTTACTATACAATTTATCTACTATTATCTTTTCTGAAAGGGAGGACATAATGATGATCCGTTATATGGTATGAACAAACTAACTGAATTCCTTTCAATAAAATAAAAAAACCATAAAAGGAATTCAGGAGGAATCATAATGAATACAGAAATCAAATTAAGCTACTTGGATAAAGTACAAAGGAGCTTCTATTTTCAGGCGCTTTTTATGCTCAAAAAGGAAACGAAATCATAGAGGGAAGTAATGGTTTCGCCAATCGATCGGAGAAAATTGATAATCAAGAAAATACAAGGTTTGCAATTGCTTCAGGTTGTAAAATATTCACCTCAGTAGCGATTTGTTTGTTAGTTGAAGCTGGGAAAATTTCATTTGGTACAAAATTAAAAGACTGTTTAGATATAGATTTTCCTTATTTTGATAAAGATATTACTATTCATCACTTACTAACACATACATCAGGTGTACCAGACTACTTCAATGAAGAAATAATGGACGATTTCGCGTTGCTCTGGAAATCGCTCCCTATGTATCACATCCGGGCTCCGAAGGATTTCTTGCCTATGTTTCAGTATGAAAAAATGCAGGAAAATCTGAACTGTTCGTTTCAGTACAACAACACTGGTTATATATTGTTAGGACTAATTGTAGAACATGTGGCCCAATGTAGTTTTGATGAATTCGTTGAGGAACATATTTTTCGTAAAGCCTGTATGGAGAATTCGGGATACTTTGAGTTGGATCGTTTGCCAGTAAATACAGCACTTGGTTACATCGAGGATTCGGAAGGTAACTGGAAAACAAATATTTATTCCGTGCCGGCAAAAGGAGGACCAGACGGGGGAGCATATGTCACGGCCGAAGACATGATTAGATTCTGGCAAGCATTAACGAGTTTCCAACTGTTGTCCAAGGAAATGACCAAGATGTTGTTAATGCCGCGTGAGGTAGTAGATGAAGAGGAAAATATATATTATGGCTATAGCGGTTTTATGGAGTTAGACGACTGTAATCATGTAGTTAAGTATATACAGATGGGATATGATCCGGGGGTTAATTTCCGTGCTGTATGCTATCCAGAAACTAAAACGACAATCGTTGTCTGTTCCAATGAATCAGAAGGTGCATATGAACTTCTGAAAAAGATTGAAAATATCTTATAACCAGATAAAAGCCATTCTGGAGGGTCAATGCGGTTATATGCCGCATTGACTTATTTTAATTGAACAAAAAAAGTTTGGAGTGTGAATTCATGCAAGCTCTGCGATTAAAACTAAAAGAGTATATCAACGAATACGCAAAGCTGTGGGACTTCTACGGTGTTATCCAAGTGAAAAAAAAGGGGGAAGTCCTTTTTGAAGATGCGTATGGCTATGCAAGTATAGAGTTTGGAATAAAAAATGATATGAATTCACGCTTCTCCGTTGCCTCTATGTCAAAACAATTTACAGCTTTTGCGATTATGCTCCTTTATGACAAGAAAATGCTGGATATTGATAAACCTGCTCAATTATATCTACCTGCTGAAATGCAGATTGACGAATCGATCACTGTCCATCATTTATTATCTCATACCTCAGGTTTATATAATTTTACAAACTTTGAAGATGATTTTTTTGCTGGTTACAATAGAATGGATTATTCACGAGACTATTTTTTTCAGAAGTATATTAATAAACAACTAACCAAGTTAGCGGGTACAGTATTTGATTATAATAACTCGAACTATAATTTGCTTGCATGGATTATTGAAAATGTATCAGGAGAAACATACGATGAATTTTTAGGAAACCACATATTCTTGCCTTTACATATGCTGAACAGCTATGTTGATGACGGTTGTAAAACGATAAAAAACAGATCATGTAATTATGTTTATGACTATGATTCAGTCGTCAAAAGTCCGTATTTTAACGAGAAATTTAGCATCGGTGCGGGGGCCATCGTTTCAAACTGTGATGATTTGTACAAATGGTATACTTGTCTGCGGATCGGAAACTACTGTCCGGCAAAGTGTATGATAGGTTTTTTAGCGTGAACCAAAACAATTACTGCTATGGACTGGAACAACATCATGTTTACGGGACAGACAAGTTTTCCCACGGAGGGGATCACCTTGGGATTTGTACGTACATGCAGAATTTTTTCGAGGAAGATATTTGTATCATCATCCTGTCCAATAATGAAACTATAAATCAGTACAGGTTAGGTAATGCAATTTCAGATATGCTGCATCATGTAGATATAGCTGCCCCGACTAAGCATAGAGAAATTCCACTTAATGAAAGTCAACTTGAAAAGTATTGTGGAACATACTTAAAGGATAAGATTAAGATCGAATTCATTAATGGCAAATTATATTTCACAAGATTCTTTGGCAATCTTCATATTGAAATCTACCCAGTAGGTGAAGGGAAATTTGCTCGAAGATATTATGATCAAATCGAACCTTACAGTATTGTTGAAAATGAAAATGGCGAGATGATGTTTTTTGGGTATATAAAGAATAACCTATAAGATGGTTGAAGCTTAGTTAAGTGGAGGAGGGATTCTGGTGGAGTATTGGGATATATACGATAAAAACAGAATTAAAACTGGAAGGAAGCATGAGCGAGGAAAACCTCTTCCTGCTGGAGACTATCATTTGGTCGTCACAGTTTTGATCGTTAATAGTAGACAAGAAATTTTGGTAACCAAACGGCATCCCGACAAGCCTTATCCGAACATGTGGGAATGCCCCGGAGGTTCTGTTTTGACGGGGGAGGACAGTTTGGAAGGTGCACTGAGGGAAGTAAAAGAAGAAATCGGGATTGACCTATCAAGCAGCTATGGAGAATTAGTAAAGAGTGAACGTCGGAATCACGATTTCAAAGATGTGTGGCTATTTCATCATGATTTTGATATTGAAGACACCGTACTTCAACCAGAAGAGGTAACTGATGCAAAATGGGTTACTATAACTGAACTTGAAAGTATGTTTAACGATGGAATTGTAGTTCCTTACCTTGAAAAGATAAAAAAATTATTGATTGAAAAAGTTCAGCAAGATAGCGTAGCGCAACCAGATAATTAGGAGAGTACAGATGGAACAAATAACATTTGATCAAATTAATATACTTGGAAACATAGTGGAGGAAAATGCTCTTTATAGACATTTTCATTATCCTGAGATGTTAGTCAGGTATGATAGTAATTTCATTGAATTTAAAACGATACCGTCATTAACTGAGTTTAAAGAGATCGAAAATTATCTTAGGGATTTTCATGTGAAAAGAGGCCAAAAGCATGTGAAATTCTCTTTTCCGGCAAATATAAAGCCGACAGAAGAACTCTCTGCATATTTAGCCGATAGGGGTTATGAAACAGGTTTTTTAGAGCTGTATACAATTCAGCCGAAAGACTTCCCTTCAATAACAAACAATCCAGATATAGATATTCAAGCAGTGACAGATAGAACACTAAATATATATCTTGATTTGCAGTATAAGCATGACTTAGAGATTGGAAATGAATTTGCTGAACAGAAGGCCGATCTTATAAAGCGTCAATTTACCGATCACGACATACTTCAAGTTTTGGCTTTTTATAAAGGATCTCCGGCAGGTTATGTTGATGTCATTGTCTCGAATGAAACAGCAGAAATCGATAACCTAACTGTAGATGAATCGTTTCAGAAAAAGGGGATAGGAAGTCGATTACAAAAATTCGTCATGGATTCATTTCCGGAGAAAGTTGTAATATTAGTGGCCGATGGTGAAGACACCCCAAGGGAAATGTACAAAAAACAAAACTATCTGTATCAGGGATTCAAATACGAATCATATAAAGTATACGAAGACTAATAGGCAATTGATTGTTCATTAATATTAAAAAGGGGATTAATAATAATGCAAAACTTCCAATATGAAATTGTGGAGATACCAGCATATCGTGCAATTGGATATAAGTGGGATGGCCCGTATACCGAAGTTAGTTCTTTGAAAGAAATTATTTATAGTATGAGTAGTGGAGTAAGTGAGTTAGAGCATGCAATTAATCCAGAAGTTCAACTTGGATTGTCCTATCATCTGCGTCCTGACGGCTTTGTACATTATTCCGTGTATGAAGTTAGTGAAGAACAACAAATCCCGGAGGGTATGGTAGAAATTTATATACCTGAAATGACTTACTTAATGATACATCATAAAAAAGAACACATCATTGGTCAGAGTTATGACAATATCTTTCAATGGCTGAAGGAAAGTAAATATGAGCCATTGAGGGAAGATGACGTGGAGTATTTCGATCGGCTACCGATAAAGCACGAAAGATATCCGAATGACCGGGATGTTAACAATCCTCATTTTGATATCTTGATTCCTATTAGCAAAAGAGCGTAATGTCGTAAAACATAACTAACATTGTGAGGACTTACTTATGGATCAATTAACATTTCAAGCATTACAAAGTTATTTATCATTAAAATACAAAGAAGGACGGATGTCCACTGGATTATTTATGAAGTTGGTCGAAGAAATTGGTGAAGTTGCAGAGGTATTAAACCAGCAAGAAGGCCGAAAATCTATGTCATCAGATGCATCCCTGGAACGTGAATTAGTAGATGTTATCCATTACGCAGTTGCCATTGCAAGTATCAATCAAATCGATTTAACAAAAGCCATTATAGAAAAAGACGAGCAGGCAGCAATTAAATATAATCAATCTCCAAATCTAAAAGAGTTTTTGAAACAGGAATTGAAATAGTAAAGGACATAACATATTCAGTAAGACGAATATGTTATGTCCTTTTTTTTATTAAATTTATTCACAAACAACAATTTGCCGTTCGAATGTTCCTTTTTTCGCTATACAACGATCAACGATTTCAAATCCAGCTTCAGTAATCATATGATCCATTGGTTCAATCGTGACGACTACCAACTTCGATGTAATCCGTCTGGCATCTTTTAAAATGTTTAATTGTCCTTCAGCCGTAATATGGGTGAATAAATTATACGGCATGTCGATAATTGCAGCATCATATGTATTCGTCACTTCGGAAATAGGACCGATGACAACTTCACCTTCCAACCCGAAGTGTGCAAGGTTCTTCCTGGATCCGAGGCAAACGAGAGGGTTGATATCCCTACCGACAATGTCAATTCCCATTGAGCGGGCTTCGACCAAAACAGTCCCGATGCCGCAGCAAGGGTCAATCGCACGGATTCCCTCGGGGTGAGGGACTGCAATGTTAGCGACTGCGCGAGCAACCCTCGTGCTTAGCGCAGTGGAATACATATGGGGCTTTTTCATATGGAATCTCCAAATGGGTTCGCTTTCCTTGATGATGCCAAAATACCAAACTTCATCCAATAAGACGATTCCAAAGTTAACTTCAGGTTCATGTAAATCGGCTTCCCCTTGAATCACTTCACCAATTTCCCGCTCGATGCTTCGTCGCTCTGGATGATGGAGTTTAGGCGTCATATTGAGCGCAATTGAGTTCAGGCATGTTACTTTGAAACTTTTATGTGTGACAAATTCAGTTGCTTGTCCTTTTATTTCATCCAAGTCTTTTCCTGAAAAAATGACTTCCAAGCGCTCCCTTATGAAAGGGCTCCTGCTTGGATCGATTTTCACTTTACTCGTAATGACGTTCGTAGGGCTATCATAGCCAAAGAATGCCCTCATTTCCAAACGGCATAGGTCATGTTCATCTACTTGCCGCACATACGTGTAGATGAACTTCTTAGTATCCACTTCAAATGCATGTTTCAATTTGCAGCCTCGATTGCTTCAAGTAAATTAAAGATGAATCGATAGGCAAGGTCCACTGCATCTGTAATTGGCATTTCACTTTCGAACCCCTCCAAATGATTAAGTGGAATATTGACGTCCCATAATCCGTCTGTATCAGAGAACATTGCACTATATGTCTTAGATCCAACGTTCGCCGCCAAATAATCTTTCAGGAAAGGTCCCCATTTTTTCTGTACTTTTAATCCGAATAAAACTGTATAAGTTTGGAATACATCATCTGTTTCGAGTGCCATGCCGTCCACTTTAATTATTTCGAAAGCGGTTGATTCGATATAGACAAATTCATCGATATTCCTTTTAAAATAGGAAACCGGTTCATTCATGAAGGTCCCATGTTCCTCTTTAATAACTTCTTCTGTCTCTTTCAAGCATCTTTCAATGACGGTGTAGCCCCACCCTTTATAGTGAATGTCTACGTTTTCATCAATTAACCCTTGTTTGACAGCATATGCTTTTTCAATCGGGAATAATGGTTCGTTCCCAACAACTAATTGCTCAATTTTCTCTTTTAACATGAGAGACACTCCTTTTCACTCTACAGTATACCGTAATTCAACTATAATTTGCCCAATTATTCCCGGGATACCAGGGATTCAAATGAATGAGTACTTCATCTACATCTTGGTGTTCATTGATGATCATGTTCCGAATTTTACTTGAGGTATCATGCCCTTCCTGAATTGTCATCGTACCCGGAATCCCAATACGTAAGTCAACAAGAACGTAATGGCCATGCTCACGTGCACGTAAGCGATCAATTCGTTTTACTTCAGGAACCGTGCGTATCAAAGCCGCGAATTCCCTAAGTCGTTCTTCAGAGACGTTCTTTTCCATTAAGATATCCATTGCTTCTTTTCCAATTTCGTATGCAAGCCTTAGAACAAGAATGGAAACGATTACTCCTGCGAATGGATCGCCATAAGAAAGGAATGAAATATTGTAGGCATCGCCAATGAGTGCCAATCCAATTCCAACGACTGCAGCGAGTGAGGCGTATACATCCGCCAAGTGATCATAGGCAGTTGCGATTAGCCCTTTGCTGTTCACTTTCTTTCCGATACGCATTGTGTATATATAGAGCGCCTGCTTCCAGATGAGGGAGATGATTGCAGTGATCAATGCAATCACACTTGCTTTTGCGGGTTCTTCGAAAAATGTTTTTACAGCTTCATAACCAATATAAATGGATGCGATGGCAAGAATGATGGCAACAATTCCTGAACCGATAACTTCAGCTTTTCCATGGCCATAAGGGTGGTCTTCATCCGCAGGTCTTTGTGAATACCGCATTGATGTTAAAGCAGCTGCAGAAGCGACAACATCCCCCGCATTATGGAAGCCATCGGCCAGTAAAACGGGGCTGTTGAAAAGCGCACCAACGAGGATTTTCAACACGGTTAAAACAATATTACTTATTAAACTGATCCAAATTGCAAACACTGAAGCGATGGAATGGTTTTGTTTTGTATTCATAATTCTTGCCTCCAAACTCATTTTTTCCCTGGGGAAACAAAAACCCTTGACATATTGTTGTCAAGGGTTAGTTAGAATAAACCATATAGTTTTGTTGGTCACAGTATTTAGTCAATTTAATCACTCTTTTGCAGTCAGTCAGTTAAGCATAGCATTTCACTCAAGTTCAATCAAGGATTTGACTATTGTTCAGGAATGCATTGCAATAGAGGCATTTATTCATTATAATACATTAAAATGAATAAAAATACATAACGGAGGTTGATTATACATGAAGCTTTGGGGAGGTCGTTTTACAAGTCGCGCCGATCAAATAATGGAGCAGTTCAATACATCATTGCCAGTAGATCATAGACTGTTCCGGGAAGACATCGCAGGCAGCTTGGCCCATGTTTCTATGCTTGTCCATAGCGATTTGCTGACACCGGAGGAAGGGGATTTACTCATACAAGGGCTTGAGTCCATTCTCCATGATATTGAAAGTGGAGTGTTAGTGATTGAAGGGAATTATGAAGATATTCACTCATTCGTGGAAATGCACTTGACGGAACGCATTGGTGAAACAGGTAAAAAACTGCATACCGCCCGCAGCCGAAATGACCAAGTAGCAGTCGATATGCGGTTATATGCAAAAAATAAGGCGGTCGAAGTAAAAGATGGCCTTCAGTCATTGATTGACTCATTGCATGCAAAAGCGAAAGCGAATAATGTCATCATGCCAGGTTATACACATTTGCAACGGGCGCAAGTCGTCACGTTTGGACATCATTTAGGCGCTTACGAGCAAATGTTCAAGCGTGATAAGAAACGAATCAGCAATGCACTCGAACTATTGGATGAAAACCCGTTAGGATGTGGTGCGCTTGCGGGAACGACACATGCTATCGATCGGGATGTAACGACGGCACTCTTACGATTTGCGAAGCCGGTCGATAATTTCCTTGACGGAGTTAGCGATCGTGATTATATGCTTGAATTGATGTCCGATTTCTCAATCATTATGATGCATTTAAGCCGATTAAGTGAAGAGCTGATTTTATGGAGCAGCCAGGAGTTCAAGTTCATTACAATGGCAGATGCATATTCGACAGGCAGTAGCATCATGCCACAGAAGAAGAACCCCGATGCGGCGGAACTGATACGTGGGAAAACTGGCAGAGTTTACGGCTCTTTATTCGCTTTATTGACGACGTTGAAAGGGTTGCCGCTAACATATAACAAGGACATGCAGGAAGATAAAGAGCAGTTTTTCGATGCACTTGATACCGTGCTGGACTGCATGGAAATCATGTCCAAAATGATCGATACATTGCAAGTGAATGCAGAGAATATGAAGGCGGCTATTAAAGCTGGCTTTCTTAATG
This sequence comes from Sporosarcina thermotolerans, assembly GCF_030067815.1. Taxonomy (GTDB): domain Bacteria; phylum Bacillota; class Bacilli; order Bacillales_A; family Planococcaceae; genus Sporosarcina; species Sporosarcina thermotolerans. The sequence goes on from NZ_CP125968.1 coordinate 1,810,562, forward strand.
CAACCGAAGTGGCCGATTATTTGGTAAGCAAAGGGACGCCATTCCGCGATGCACATGAAATCGTTGGGAAAATCATCATTTATTGTGAAGCAGAGAAGAAGGCTATTGAGGATTTGACAGTGGAGGAACTGTCAACGTTTAGTGAAAAGATAGATAATGATATTTACGAATACATCGAGTATGAAAACATTTTGACGAAAGGAAATAAGGGGTTAATGATGGAAGTAGGGAAGTAGAGCACTCTTGAAAATTAAAGAAAATCGCCAGGGACCGCTCATACAAGCTGTTCTGGCGATTTTTAAATAATGGATTATTCTTGTAAACTGCAAACCACTTGCCCAACGGCTTTAGCTGCAACAAGGAGCGAATCTTCATCGATATCGAATTTTGGATGATGGTTGAAATATGGTTTTTCAACGCCTTTAGGTGTACACCCAATATAAAAGAAGCAAGCTGGGAATTTCTCGGCATAATAAGCGAAGTCTTCTGAAGGTGCCATTGGCGGCACTTCTTTTACCTCTGTAATTTCTTTCACATTCGCATTTTTCAGTGCGTTCGCTACTTTTTCTGTAAGTTCAGGATTATTGTATAACGGCGGATAATCTGGTGTATAGGTTAGGTCGCATTCCACATCGAACTCCTCTTCAAGTCCTTTAACCATGCGTATTATTTCCCGTTCAATTATTTCTTTCGTTTCAGTTGTCATGTAACGGATATCACCCTCAAGTTCCACACTATCCTTAATCACATTAAATATGCCCGCTCCATCAAAAGATCCAATTGTAATAACACCAATACTAAAAGGACTCAATCTACGGCTAATAATCGTTTGTATTGCAGTTACAAAGTGTGCCCGGCAACAATGGCATCGTTCGCTAAATGAGGCGATGAACCATGTCCGCCTCTGCCTTGCACTTTCAGTTTCATGTATGCCCGGCCGTTGAAAGCATAGCCTTTGTTGTAGCCAACCATACCGGCAGGGGCAATCGGCAGAAGGTGAATGCCAAATACTTCATCCAAATCATCCAACAGTCCAGATTCGACAATGCTCTTTGCTCCACCTGGCGGAACTTCTTCTGCATGTTGGTGGATGATTTTAATCGTACCGGATAGTTCAGATTTCAATTGGATTAAACAATCCGCGAGAATTAATAAATATGCCGTATGGCCATCATGCCCGCATGCATGCATGACACCTTCATTTTTCGACTTGAATGGCACATCTGCTTCTTCCACAATCGGAAGTGCGTCAAAATCTGCGCGCAATCCAATTGTTTTTCCGGGTTTAGCACCCTTTATCGTTACAATAATTCCGTATCCATTTCCAACATTAGTTTGTATATCGACATCCTTGCCTTTATAGAAGTCGGCAATATATTGAGCCGTTTTTTCTTCTTTAAACGATAACTCCGGGTATTCGTGTAAATAACGGCGAATTTGAATCATTTCATCTTTACGCTCGTCCAGCATTTTCATTAATTGTTCCTTCACGTATCACACACTCCCTTATTTAGCTTCGCTTTTGCCAGCATTATTTGGAACTAAGAAGATAATCGATAACAATGCGATAGCTGCGAAAATGACGTTAGCAATGATACCTCCAGTTGCTGCTACATGCACGCCGCTACTTGTTGAAATCATTGCATACACGGTTGCTGAGATGGCAACTCCAAAAGCGGAACCAAGTGAACTTGCCATTTTATAAATTCCTGACGCCGCACCAATTTTTTGTCCGGTGCATTCGATACGGCAGTGTCTGTAGAAGGTGTTGCATAGATCCCTAAGCCTAATCCAAACAAAGCGAATCCTATAAATACGACGGCTGTATATGCAACGTCTGGTAAAAATGTTAACCCCATCACTCCAACACCGATGAGCGTTAAAATAGTACCCCATAGCATTGGTTTTTTCGCACCAATTTTTTGAAGGATCTTCTCTCCAACACGGATCATACCAAGTACGGCAATCAAATAACCGATGGAAAGCATCCCTGATTGGAATGAAGTAAACCCTCTTCCTTCTTGTACATAGGTGTTCGCAACGACCAGGGTTCCAGCGACGGCATTTAATAAGAAGTTTGAAACAGTTGCACCTGTATACGGCATGTTTTTAAATAATTTAAAATCGATTAATGCATTGTCCTTGCCATTTTCAACTTTAATGAAGACGATCGCACCAATAACTGCAACGGCTAACAATACAATCGTAATCCAATTAGTCCAACCAAATCCAGCACCTTGAGTGATGAAAATATTTAATGCCAACATGGTGATGATGAATACAATCAGACCGTTGACATCAAATTTGGAGTTCCCTGTTTGTTTCGCTTTACTTTCAGGTGTGTCTTTAATTAACCACAAGGCAACAATGGCGAAGATAATGGAAAAGATGAAAATCCACTTCCATCCCATATAGGTTGCAACTGCTCCGCCAAATAACGAACAAACTCCTGAACCACCCCAAGAACCAATCGACCAGTAACTAAGTGCCCGTTGTCGTTCTGCACCTTCAAAATAATCTTTCATCAATGCGATGGTAGCAGGCATAATGCAGGCGGCAGATATACCTTGTATAACCCGACCAATAATAAGTAAAAATGAACCGGTTGCTAATACTAAACAAAGTGAACCGATAATACTTAGAAATAGCCCGATATTTGTCAGTTTCTTTCGCCCATACTTATCGGCGAGGCCACCCGCTGCTACTATGAAAATTCCCGAAAAAAGTGCTGTTAAACTAATTGCGATGTTCAATGTTCCGGATGAAACACCTAAATCATTCTGTACTGCAGGAACAACATTGACCATTGCTTGAGCAAATAACCAAAACGTCAATACACCAAATACAATTCCTGTGATTAATTTATTGGTACCTTTATAGGCAGTTGTCATCATGTGCTCTCCTTTTAACATTCTTCAGTTTATTATCTGCAGGATTTCTGACTCTATGTATACAAACGGAAATAGAAAATAACTTAGGGAGATTTTCAACAGGTATTGTTAGAAGCAGTCGGACAACCAAAGTGTGCAGTTTCGTGTACAAAGAGACAGATTACCGTCCCAAAGGCAAAAAAAAGAAGCCATTAGGCTCCTCTTTTTTTACCCCATAATATGATATCCGCCATCGACGTAAATAACTTCTCCGGTAACTCCGCTTGATAGGTCGCTTAACATTGCGATTGACATCTTCGCAACTTCTTCATTCGTAATATTACGCTTCAAAGGTGCCTTCTCTTCAATTTGACCTAAGATCTTATTGAATGAAGGAACGCCTTTTGCTGACAATGTACGTACAGCACCTGCAGAAATCGCATTGACACGAATTGCTTCTTTTCCAAGATCATTTGCTAAGTAGCGGACAGACGCTTCAAGCGCGGCCTTTGCTACTCCCATGACGTTATATCCGTCAAGAACGCGTTCCGCTCCCAAATAACTCATCGTAATGATTGAGCCGCCTTCTGTCATAAAGCGACGTGCTTCTCTCGCTGTTGCGACAAGTGAGTATGAACTCGAATCCTGCGCAAAAGCATATCCACTTCTTGTCGTTTCGACAAAGTCATTCTTTAAATCTTCAGCGTGCGCAAATGCGATAGAGTGTACGACGCCATGGATCGTACCAGTTTTTCACCGATTGATGAGAAAGCTTGTTGGATACTTTCATCTTCATTGACATCGCATTGTACGATCATTTTCGGTTCCAGACCATTGCTTTCCAATGCTTTTTCAAGCTTTGCAAGAGAACGTTCTTTACGATATGTGAAAATTACATTTGCACCGACTTCAAAAAGGGATTTTGCTACTCCCCAAGCAAGACTTCTTTCATTCGCAACACCCATAACGACAATGTTCTTATCTTTTAGTTTTAATAAATCCACTATTATATCCTCCTTAAAAAGCTAATACCTAATATTAGTACCTGATAATAACAAAATTATAACATACTCTCCCACAATTCAACACTTCAATTCAACGGATGTGAATATAAACAGAGAAAATATTTATAAAAATGCAGTTGACTTTATATTTATGCATGGATATACTACTTTTAATGGTAAAAAGGAGTGGGGACATGAAGATTGGAATCATTGGCGCCACAGGATACGGGGGCCTTGAATTGATGCGATTACTGCATCAGCATCCGGAAGTTCACGTAATCGATTTATACACATCTTCTGAAGAGGGACAGTGTTTTCATCGAAGTATCCTCATACAACCAATTTGTATGATCAATCTCTGTTAAAAATTGATCATGCGCAATTAATCGACTACGACGTCCTATTTGCAAGTACGCCAGCAGGGGTTACAAGTCAATTATTGCCTTCTTTCATCGGAAAAGGACCAAAGCTGATTGACCTTTCTGGTGACTTCAGATTGAAGAATTCCAGAGATTATGAGCTTTGGTATAAGAAGTCACCCGCACCAAAGGAAGCTGTCGAGCAAAGTGCATACGGCTTGACGGAATGGAATACGGAAGCAATCCATAAGGCTGAGTTAATCGCGAATCCAGGTTGTTATCCAACAGCGGTCCTTCTTTCTTTATTGCCACTTGTTAAGGAACGGCTAATCAATGCAACGGGGCTGATTATCGATGCGAAAAGTGGAGTGTCGGGAGCGGGGAACACACCAGGACCGATGACACATTTCAGTGAGACAAATGAAAATCTATCAATCTATAAAATTAATCAACATCAGCATATCCCTGAAATTGAACAGGGAATCGAACAGTTTGGCAATCAAAAAACACCTGTGACATTTACAACGCATTTAGTCCCGATGACTCGGGAATTATGGCAACAAGCTATGCACCAATTAGGGAAGGCGTTACTGAAGAGCAGCTTATCAATTGTTTAAAGGACTATTACGAAGGTCGGCCATTCATCCGTGTCATGCCGGATTCACCGAGATTTTGCACGAAGCAAGTGTATGGCACGAACTTCTGTGATATCCATGTCAAAGTGGATTCGCGGACGAATCGGGCGACTGTTGTTTCCGTCATCGATAATTTGGTGAAGGGTGCAGCGGGCCAGGCGATTCAAAATATGAACGTATCATTCGGGTTAAAAGAAACGCTTGGGTTGCATCAAGTCCCGTTATTCATATAAAGAGGAGGAAACGATATGACGATTGCCATTCAACAGGCAAAACACGTTTCGGGAACAAATATCACTTCACCGAAAGGTTTCAAAGCAATCGGTATTCATTGTGGATTAAAACATAAAAAATATGATTTGGCAGTTTTACTGAGCGAAGTTCCGGCGAGTGTAGCAGGGGTTTTCACTACGAATGCAATTCAAGCCGCACCCCTCATCGTAACGAAGGAAGTCGTCCAAAAAGGGAAGATGCAAGCGGTAATTATCAATTCTGGTAACGCGAATGCGTGTACAGGGAAACAGGGATTGTTGGATGCATTGACGATGCAGGAAAAGACCGCCCAAAAGTTCGGCATTGCATCTGACTTGGTCGGCGTCGCTTCAACAGGCGTAATCGGTGAGAAATTGAATATGGAGCCCCTGTTGAATGGGATTGAAAAGTTGACTCCAGTTGACAGCTTGGAAGGCTCGATTCAATTTTCGCAAGCGATTTTGACAACAGACACCGTCATGAAAAACACTGTCTATCGAATGGAAGTCGATGGAAAAGAGGTCATGATAGCTGGTACAGCAAAGGGTTCAGGCATGATCGAACCGAATATGGCAACAATGTTAGGCTTCATAACGACTGATGCAGAAATTGAAACAGTCCATTTACAGGAAGCATTGAAAGCAGTGACGGATGTAACGTTCAATTCGATTACGGTTGATGGGGACACTTCTACGAATGATATGGTCCTGGTCCTTGCAAATGGGATGGCAGGAAATTCTTCTCTGAACCCGGCGCATCCTGATTGGAACGCTTTTCTTCATACCTTACACGCCGTGGCCCAAGATCTTGCGAAAATGATTGCAAAAGACGGTGAAGGGGCGACGAAATTAATCGAGGCGGAAGTAAATGGGGCACTATCTGACCTTGAAGCGCGAAAAATCGCAAAAACGGTTGTTGGATCTCCACTTGTCAAAACAGCGGTATTCGGATGTGATGCGAACTGGGGAAGAATCATTGCGGCAGTCGGGTATAGCGGCGCATCCGTAGATCCTTTAGGGATTTCCATTAAAATTGGCGAAACGTTGGTTGTGAAAGATGGCGAACCAGTTATCTTTTCGGAAGAGCAGCTGCTTCTTTATTTAAAACAGCCCGAAGTGAAAATCCTCGTAGAATTGAATAAGGGAAGCGGACACGGAATCGCATGGGGGTGTGATTTGACATATGACTACGTCCAAATCAATGCATCATACCGAACATAAACGAATCGTCATCAAATTAGGCGGCAGCATGCTTGAACGTATAAGTGATGAGTTTTTCACAAATTTCAACGAAATGCGGAACGAGGGAAATGAAATTATCATCGTCCATGGCGGAGGTCCATTCATCAATGAGGCGTTGAAGGAGAACGGCATTGAATCGAAAATCGACAATGGCATCCGGGTGACATGTGAGAAATCCATTTCAATCGTGAAGCAGGTGTTGATTGGGGATGTCAATACGTCACTCGTCCATCAATTGAACCAGAATGGCATCGAAGCGATCGGCCTTAACGGATTCGATGGCAAACTATTGGAGTGCTCCATATTAGACGAGAAACGTTATGGCTTCGTTGGAGACATCCAATCGGTGAATAAAACAATGATTGAAAAGTTGCTTGCTGCAAATATTGTGCCGGTGATTACCTGTATCGGTTCAACGAATGATGGCCATTCACTCAATATTAATGCAGACACGGTTGCAAGCTTTATCGCGCTTGCCATCGGGGCGGATAGTCTTCTACTTGTGACGGACACACCGGGGATAAAGATTAACAGCAAGATTCAGCAGATTGTCTCCCCTGAGCAAGTTGCCAATTGGATTGAAGACGGGGATATTTATGGGGCATGATTCCTAAAGTGAACGCGGCAATTGCTTGCCTGGATGCAGGTGTTCCAACTGTTCAAGTGGTAGATCAATATTTGACCGGAACGATTATTGCATACGAGGGGGTATTGAATTGACCTTTTTATTCAAAAACTATTCAAGGCGGCCTATCCATCTTGTAAGCGGGAAAGGAACGATTGTCCAAGATGACAAGGGTAAACAGTATCTCGATTTCATAAGCGGTATAGCTGTTGTCAGCTTGGGTCACGCACATCCGGCAATTGTCGAAACGATAAAAAATCAGAGTGAAAAGCTTTGGCATGTATCCAATCTTTTTGAAAGTCCGGAACAGGAAAAACTTGCAGAAACATTGACGAAAAATACACGGTTCGCTCATGCATTCTTTTGCAATAGCGGGGCGGAAGCGAATGAAGCCGCTATAAAACTTGCAAGAAAGCATACTGGTAAACATGTCATCATCACATTCGAGCAATCCTTCCATGGGCGTACATTTGGGGCAATGGCGGCAACCGGCCAAGAGAAGATTAAGCAAGGGTTCGGTCCAATGCTTGAATCTTTCCGAACGGTTCCGTTCAATGACCCGGCAGCACTTGAAGCTGCAATAGACGATGATGTTGCAGCGATCATGCTTGAAGTGATCCAAGGTGAAGGCGGAGTTCATGAGGTCACTGCTGAATTCACAGATGCAATTGCGGGTATTTGTAAGTCAAAGGGGATTTTATGCATTGTAGATGAAGTGCAAACTGGAATCGGCAGAACTGGAACGCGCTATGCTTATGAGCAAACTTCGCTTGTTCCGGACATAATGACGCTTGCAAAAGGACTCGGTGGGGGATTCCCAATTGGTGCCATGCTTGGGACTGCTGAGTTGTTCGATGCATTCACACCCGGGTCTCATGGGACGACTTTCGGTGGAAACCCCCTCGCTATTTCTGTTGCACAGACGGTTGTGGATTATATCTTTGATGGCTCCTTTTTAAAAGAAGTTCAACATAAATCGGATTATTTAATTGGAAAATTAGAGTCGGCATTGCCGAAGCAGTTTGATGTTAGGGGTAAGGGGTTGTTACTTGGCATTGATTGCAAAGAGGATGTTACTTCTTTTATAAGTAAAGCGGAGGTAGTGGGTCTTCTTGTCGTTCAGGCTGGACCGACTGTCATTCGGTTGCTGCCACCATTGACGGTAACCGAAGAGGAAATCGATCAGGCAGTAGATCTTTTATCATCTGTCTTACTTATTCCGAGTTTAAACTGAGAGGCATTAGTTACAAAACCGGATTTCACGAACTGTGGAATCCGTTTTTGTATACTAAAATATAAAATTAGTAAACGAAGAAAAAACATGTAACTATTAGCAAAGTTTTCCGTCTAACTCGTTGAAAACCAATTGAAGGAGAGAGAGATATGAAAAAAATTGGAGCAATCGCGTTAACAGCGCTATTAGCGAGTTCCGCATGGGCAACCACGTATTCTGTTCAAGCAAAAGAGAACGTGATCCAAATGGAGAATGGAGACGTGAAGGATGCTTCTGTCTACATGAAGGAAACAGGGGTTATTACGAATATCGAAAACCGTGAAAATGCTCGAATGGTAACTGTGGAAAGTGATGAAGGCGGAATTACGAACTTCATGATAACAAATGACACGCTTCTTTTCCATAGCGGAAAGACTGAAAGTTTCGGAGCCGATAAGTTGCAAAAAGGGATGAAAGTCGAAGGCTATTACGATAAAAACAAGCCTATGATTTTGATATACCCAGCCCAAATAACACCTGAGCTATTCTTTGTAATGGATGAAGAACATATGGGCAGCGTTAAAGTAGGGAAGTTTGATGAATCTTTCCTTAGTTTAGACGGGGAATTGAAATTGAACATCGGTGAAGAAACAGTATTAGTGAATCAGCAAGGCAAAAAAATTCAACAAGCAGATCTAAAAGGTAAAGAATTAATCGTATTTTACTCAATTATGACAATGAGTTTACCGCCACAAACACCACCAACCAAAATCATTGCTTTAGATACATTAGAGTCAGAAAAGTATATGCGTGTCATGAACATCATTGAAAAAGATCATTACATGAAGGATGGCGTGAAAATGATTCCGCTGCGCAAGGTTGCAGAGGAACTTGGTTATTTGGTTATATCACGTGGGGAAGTGAATGGAGCAATTCTTACAAGAGATGGGGAGAATCGTTCTTTTACAATTACCCGGGGCACAAAGTCGTACGGATTAAATAAAAGCATTCGTCAATTTGCAGTTGCACCTGAACTGATCGGTGGCAATAAAACATATGTATCAGAAGAATTCTTGAACATGCTTCTCTCAGATGAATGACATAAGATAAATGAAAGCCTGAAACGAAGGGACCGTCAAAGACGAGCGTTTCAGGCTTTTTCTATTGGTTGTAAAGAACAATAGACGATTATATTAAAGGGTTAGCCTGACGCAAATGATGCGGTAGGCTAACCCTTTAATTTTTATGACAAGCGTTCTTTAAAGTCGTCGTACCTGAATTCTTTGATCACTTTCGGTCCGTCATTTACGGTATTCAGTACGATTGAAGGCAAGTTCATGCCGTTGAAAGTATTGTTCTTCACCATTGTGTAATGAGCCATGTCAGTAAATACGAGTTTATCTCCTGCTGTTAACGGCTGCTCAAATGAGTAATCGCCGATGACATCTCCAGCAAGGCAAGTAGGACCGCCGAGTCGGTAGGTGATGGATTTCTCGTTTGGCTTTCCGGACCCTACGATTTCAGGACGATACGGCATTTCCAATACGTCAGGCATATGACAGGAAGCTGATGTATCAACAATAGCAATTGGCATACCGTTTTGCATCGTATCTAAGACAGTCGTTACAAGGAATCCGGTGTTTAAAGCAATTGCTTCGCCTGGCTCTAAATAGACATCCAGTCCATACTTTTCCTTCATGAACAGTATCGATTCGATGAGCGTTTCAATATCATAGTCCGGCGGGTAATATGATGACCGCCTCCGAAATTGATCCATTTCATGCCTTTCAAATTCAAATACTTGCCGAATTTTTCATCCACGACTTTGATGGTTCTTGCAAGTGTGTCGGAATTCTGTTCGCACATCGTATGGAAATGCAAGCCGCTAATGCCTTCAAGTTCTTCCGGTTCGAAGTTCTCAAGCGTCACTCCGAATCGTGAAAATGCGAAGCAAGGATTATACATATCGACTTCAATCTCGGAATACTCCGGGTTTATCCGAATCCCGCATTCAATCGGTTTTGGATGGTTTTTCACTCTGTCCTTGAACCGTCTCCATTGGTCGAATGTGTTGAACACGAGATGGTCGGAATACGACAAAACTTCGTCAAAATCTGCTTCTGAATAGGCGGGAGAGTAAGTGTGAACTTCTTTCCCCATCTCTTCAAAGCCTAATTTCGCCTCCAATAAACCACTTGAAGTCACCCCGTTCAAATACTTTCCGATAAGCGGATAGACGGAGTACATCGAAAACCCTTTTTGGGCCAATAAAATTTTACAACCTGTTCGGTCAATTATGGACTTAAGCAATTCCAAGTTTTTGATCAACAGCCCTTCGTCCACTACATATGAAGGGGAGGGGACTGCATGTGGATCGAAATTCAATTTCATTAGTTGCATGCCTCCTATCAATCGATGAGTTCCGGATTGAAGTCTTCCTGCCAAGGCAGCCCATATTCGTTCAATGCTTCCATGAATGGATCTGGATTGAACTCTTCTACGTTATAAACGCCAGGTTTTTTCCATTCGCCTTTCATCAATAGCATTGCACCAATCATTGCAGGAACGCCGGTTGTGTAGGAAATCGCTTGGGAACCGACTTCACGGTAGCACTCTTGGTGGTCAGATATGTTATAGACATAGTATGTCTTCTCTTCGCCATCTTTCGTACCTTGGAAAATACAACCGATGTTTGTTTTTCCTTTTGTACGTGGTCCAAGGGAAGCTGGATCCGGAAGTACAGCCTTCAGGAACTGTAATGGTACCATTTCCTGGCCTTCGAAATTAATCGGCTCAATCGAAGTCATCCCGACATTTTCAAGTACTTTTAAATGTGTCAAATACTTTTCTGAGAATGTCATCCAGAAACGGATTTTCTTGATGCCATTAATGTTTTGTGCAAGTGACTCCAATTCTTCATGATATAGAAGGTAAACATCTTTAGGACCGATTTCAGGCAAATCATAAACACGTTTTTCGGAAAGTGGAGGAGTTTCGATGAACTCACCGTTTTCCCAATAGCGGCCGTTTGCCGTGATTTCACGGATATTGATCTCTGGATTGAAGTTCGTTGCGAAAGGATAACCATGGTCTCCAGCATTGGCGTCAACGATATCAATCGTATGGATTTCATCAAAGTAATGCTTTTGTGCATAAGCGGAGAAGACTCCTGTTACACCTGGGTCGAAACCGCATCCAAGGATTGCAGTTAGGCCAGCTTGTTCGAACTTTTCGCGATATGCCCACTGCCATTTATATTCGAATTTTGCCGTATCAAGAGGTTCATAGTTCGCAGTATCCAAATAGTGAACACCTGTAGCAAGGCATGCATCCATAATTGTTAAGTCTTGGTATGGAAGTGCAACGTTAATGACGATTTCAGGTTTGAAATCATTGATGAGTTCAATCAGTTCATCAACATTATCTGCATCAACTTGTGCAGTTTGAATCTTTGTTCCTCTTCCGTCAAGTTTTTCCTTCAACGCATCACATTTCGATTTCGTACGGCTTGCGATGCAAATTTCTTCAAACACATCTGGGACTTGAACACATTTGTGAACTACTACACTTGCAACTCCACCTGCTCCAATGATTAACGCTTTACCCAATCAAAACACCACCCATAATTATTTTTCTGTATGAACTGCCAGTAAAAGTTCTCGAAGAACTTTACAAGCAACCGCGGTAGAAACTCCGCTTTGATCGTAAATAGGGACAGTTCGTTCACATCGCAACCTACAATGTTAAGTCCGCTCACTGTCAAAACACCTTGCAATAACTCCATGAAGCTTACACCGCCAGCTTCAGGAGTACCTGTACCAGGGAAGACGGAAGGATCCAAAACATCCAAGTCAATCGTTAGGTAAACTGGTTTCCCTTTTAAACTTTCAACAACTTCTTCAAGACCGTTAAAGTTAAATTTATTCGTGAAGACATGATCTTTGCCCCATTCAAATTCACTTCGATCGCCTGAGCGGATTCCGAATTGGAAAATCCTATTGTCGCCTAAAATGTCCCATACACGATGAATGACGCTTGCATGCGATAATTGTTCGCCAAGGTATTCATCCCTCAAGTCTGCATGCGCGTCAAATTGGATGACGTGCAAATCGGGATATTGCTTTGCGACAGCTCGAATTGCGCCAAGTGTCACGAGATGCTCGCCACCAATCATACAAGGGACTTTGCCGTCCTCGACGACTTTTTGAGTGTATTCTTCAATCCTGCCTAATGCCTTTTCAGGATTCCCGAAACTCAGTTCAAGATCCCCGCCATCGTACACGTTGATATCCTCGAGGTCCTTGTCTTGATAGGGGCTATATGTTTCGATTCCGAATGATTCTCCACGCATCACCTTACTCGCAAAGCGAGTGCCTGGTCGAAAGGAAGTGGTCGAATCAAATGGGGCACCAAAAATGACAATGCGGGATTCATCGTATTCATTATCGCACCCGATGAAAGTTTCAATGTTTTTATTCAACATCTTTTAATTGCTCCTTTACGTAATTCGGCAAAGCAAACGAACCGACGTGGATGTCTGTATTGTAATACTTCGTTTTCAGTCCAAGCTGGTTCCAAGCATCTGCGTTCAAGTCATTGATAGGGTCATACTTTTTAGAGGCAAAACCGAATAGCCAATGACCGGATGGATACGTCGGAATATGCACTTGATACACTTTACAGACCGGGAAGAATCCGGTGATCCGCTTATGTGCCCGTTGCATGCCAAGCGCATCCTCTTCGTAAAAAGGGCTCTCGTGTTGATTGACAAGTATGCCATCTTCGTTTAACGCCTTGTAACAGTTACCGTAAAATTCTCTTGTGAACAGTCCTTCGCCTGGCCCGAATGGATCCGTCGAGTCGACGATGATCAAATCGTATTCGTTTTCATGGGAACGGACAAATTTCAACCCATCTTCAAAGTGAAGATGGACACGCGGATCGTCTAATTTAGAAGCAGTTTGCGGAATGAATTCCTTGCATACATCGACAACCATCTCATCGATTTCAACCATATCGATATGCTCAATTGTTTCGTATTTTGTCAATTCCCTTACTGTGCCGCCATCACCAGCACCAATGACAAGCACTTTCTTTATGCCTGGATTGGTCGCCATCGCTACATGTGTGATCATATCGTGGTAGATGAACTCGTCTTTTTCAGTGACCATGACTAATCCGTCGAGCGTTAAAACACGTCCGAATTCCGCTGTCTGAAGCACATCAATTTTTTGGAACTCGCTTTTCCCAGTATATAGATGTTCCAAGACTTTTATGGAAAATAGGACATTTGGCGAATGATTTTCGGTAAACCATAAATTCATTGCTCAGTCTCCTTCAAAACATTGATATGTTCGATTTTGCTATCTTCCGTACCTGTCATGAAGCTCCCTTTGTCTTTGCAGTATTGAATGTATTTTAAAATATCAGGGGTGATCATTTCACCTGGCGCTAAAATCGGTATTCCGGGAGGGTAGGCCATGACGAACTCGCTCGCGATTCGACCAGCACTTTCATTAATAGGCAGCGTCTCCTTTGGCGCATAAAACGCTTTTTGGGGTGTGTAGACGACTTGCGGATTGATATATTCATGATCGAATAATCCGCCCTTATCCTTGCTGTAGCGCCTTTTGATCTCCGCGAGGGCTGATACGAGCCTCTCAAGATCTAAACGACGGTCTCCGACTGATATGTATGCTAAAAAGTTGCCGATATCCCCAAATTCGATTTGGATGTCGTACTCGTCTCGAAGAATGTCATAAACTTCAACCCCAGCTAATCCAATTTCAAGTGAATGGACGGAAAGCTTTGTTGTATCGAAATCGTAAATCGTATCGCCATTTCGTAATTCCTCAGAAAAAGCGTAGTACCCACCGATTTTATTGATTTCATCCCGTGTGTACTGTGCCATTTCTCCAACCTTCCGGAAAATGTCCTTACCATTCAATGCAAGGTTTTTTCGTGAGATATCTAATGAAGAAAGAAGTAAATACGAGCCGCTAGTCGTTTGTGTCAAATTGATGATTTGTCTTGTGTACCCTTCGCTCACTTCATTATTAATCAATAGCAAAGAGCTTTGGGTCAGTGAACCACCCGATTTATGCATGCTTACGGAGGCCATATCGGCACCGACAGACATTGCAGAGGCAGGGAGTTCGTCACTAAAATAGAAATGAGTTCCATGCGCCTCGTCGACAAGGACAAGCATTCCGTGACGATGTGCAAGATCCGTGATTGCTTGCATATTCGAACAAATCCCGTAATAAGTCGGGTTATTTATAAGAATTGCTTTAGCGTCAGGATTTTCAAGGATTGCTCTTTCGACATCCTTAACGGCCATCCCGAGAGGAATTCCAAGCTCTTTATTGACACCTGGATTGACATAAACAGGAACTGCCCCGCTTAGGATAAGGGCATTAATAGCGCTGCGATGCACATTACGGGCATGATAATCTTTTCCCCCGCCTTACATGCAGTCATAACCATCGCTTGTACGGCAGAAGTCGTCCCATTCACCATGAAAAAGGCGTGCTTTGCACCGAATGCTTCAGCCGCAAGCTCTTCGGCTTCACGAATGACAGAAACCGGGTGAATTAGATTATCCAACGGTTTCATCGAGTTAACGTCGACTGTCATGCAATTCTCGCCTAAAAAAGCGGTCAGTTCCGCATTGCCTCTGCCACGTTTATGGCCAGGAACGTCAAAAGGAACGACACGCATTTTTTTGTATTTGTTTAAGGCCTCCATAATTGGAGCCTTCTGTTGTGAAAGAATGTTCATTTTTCGTCCTCTCACTCTTCATATATATTGGAACCGCTGAATATTTCAATCATCTCTTTGCGCAAATTGTTTGTAATGTTCAGCCTTTCCTTCGGTGGTATTTCATAGACATCCGTATTGAAAAGGTAATTTTGCAAATTGATATCTTTAATCAGCAGTTTTGTATGGAAAATGTTGGATTGATATACGTTCACATCTATGGCATCATACTTTT
Source organism: Sporosarcina thermotolerans (assembly GCF_030067815.1). Lineage (GTDB taxonomy): Bacteria > Bacillota > Bacilli > Bacillales_A > Planococcaceae > Sporosarcina > Sporosarcina thermotolerans. Next base: position 1,825,755 of record NZ_CP125968.1, read on the forward strand.
GTAACGTTTCACTGTCGATGTAGTCTTGTATGGACGTCATCTTATGGTCCATAAACAACTTCTTCCCTTTATCATCACGAGTAAACCCTCTTACACGGTAATCAGTCGTAATAATATCGGAATCGAAGCTACCGATTAGGTAATCCAAAGCGTTCAACGGGGAAATTTCCCCACAAGTTGATACTTCGATATCGACACGAAAAGTAGCAATTGAATTATCCGGGTGATACTCAGGATACGTATGGACAGTGACATGGCTTTTATCTAAATGACCTACAACGGAATCCCGGGTTTTTAAAATATCGATTTCGCCAAGATTACAAGATTCATCTATTACGGCAACTGGAAGTGACTCCTCTGTAATAAGGATTGTCACACTTGCGCCTTGTGGATCATAATCCTGTTTGCTGACATTCAATATTTGTGCACCGATAATCTTGGTAACCTCATACAGAATATTTGTCAAACGCTCAGAATTGTACTGCTCATCGATATAGGCAATATAATCTTTTTGCTCCCGCTCACTTTTTGCATAGCTCACATCATAGATGTTGAAGCTAAGTGTTTTTGTGAGGTTGTTAAAGCCGTACAATTTCAGCTTATTTTCCAACCTGAATATCACTCCTTTTTTCGACAATATCGGTAAAATCATTCTAATTATAAAGTAAAAAGTTAGCTAGTCAAGATAATTTATTTGCACTTTGCACTCCAGTCGTCTAACCTCTCTACTATTAGGTAAATGAAGGAGTTTTGGTGCTTTTAACACTATTATATGTTCTGTATAATAGCAAGTAATTGAATCATTCAGATTTATAGGAGGCGGGATAAAAAATGTACGAACAAAAGACAAAGGAAACGGACACTAGTGTCATTGAATTCATCGAAGCTGTAGAAAGTCCTAAAAAGCGTGAAGATGCTTATAGGCTCTTGGATATCTTCACCGAAACGACAGGTTTTGATGCGAAAATGTGGGGACCTACAATAATCGGTTTTGGATCTTACCATTATGTATATAAAACTGGGCATGAAGGGGATGCACCATTAGTGGGGTTTTCACCACGCAAGGCGAAAACAAGCCTCTATTTTGCTACAGGTGATACTGAACGGGATGAATTGTTGAAGCAATTTGGGAAACATACATCAGGAAAATCTTGTGTGTATATAAACAAAGTAGATGATATCGATATCGAAGTCTTGAGGGACCTAATTGTCCAATCTGTCACGTTTCTCAGAAAAAATTATCCAGAATCCTAATAAAGGCGGCTAAATGAACTTATTCATTTAGCCGCTTATTTTGTCAGTCTCATTTTACTGAGTTCTCCTGCATATAATGGTTGAAACCACGCCCTGAATGGAGGGAAATGAATGGATATATTGCGGAAAGTCGAACACTTCCGTGAAGAGGAAAACAGGTTGAAGTGGGAAGGCACCTTTGAAGAGTATTTGAACGTTTTAAAAGGCCGTAGGGAAGTTGCGCAAACTGCTCATTCTCGTGTGTATGAAATGATTAAGAGCCATGGGGAAACAAAGAAAAACGGTCAATCTAAATTCCACTTTTTTGATGATGAAATTTATGGGCTTGAAGATACAATCGAACGGTTGGTAAATGAATATTTTCATCCTGCGGCAAAACGACTTGATGTCAGAAAGAGAATCCTTTTGCTAATGGGGCCGGTCAGTGGAGGAAAATCGACCATTGTCACGCTGTTAAAACGCGGTTTGGAACAGTATTCAAAAACAGATGATGGGGCTGTATATGCCATTAAAGGCTGTCCGATGCATGAAGACCCGCTACATTTAATTCCTGATTATTTAAGGGATGACTTTTTTGAGGAATTCGGCATTCGAATTGAAGGCAGTCTTTCTCCATTGAACACGATGCGCCTTGAAAAGGAATACGATGGGCGGATTGAAAATGTATTAATAGAAAGGATTTTCTTTTCGGAGGATAAACGGGTGGGAATTGGCACATTCACTCCATCCGATCCAAAATCTCAGGACATTGCCGATTTAACAGGCAGTATCGATTTCTCCACGATTGCCGAATACGGATCCGAATCAGATCCGCGTGCATATCGATTTGATGGTGAGCTGAATAAGGCGAACCGAGGAATGATGGAGTTTCAAGAGATGCTGAAATTGGATGAGAAGTTTTTATGGCATCTTCTTTCATTGACCCAGGAAGGGAATTTCAAAGCAGGTCGGTTTGCTCTTATAAGCGCGGATGAATTAATCGTTGCACATACGAATGAAACGGAATATAGGTCTTTCATTTCCAATAAAAAGAATGAAGCGCTCCATTCCAGAATTATCGTCATGCCGATCCCTTACAACTTGAAAGTAAGCCAAGAGGAAAAGATTTATGAAAAGATGATTCGGGAAAGTGACATGTCCCATGTTCATATAGCTCCACATGCCCTTAGAGTTGCAGCTATCTTCTCTGTATTGACGAGATTAAAGGTTTCGAAAAAACAGGGCATCGATATTGTAAAGAAGATGCGACTATATGACGGAGAAAATGTGGAAGGCTTTAACTCTGCAGATTTGGAAGAATTGAAAAAGGAATACCCGAATGAAGGAATGGACGGAATTGACCCAAGATATGTTATTAACCGGATATCGTCGGCCATCATTCGAAAAGAAGTGGATGCCATCAATGCCCTGGATGTGTTGCGTGCATTAAAAGAAGGATTAGATCAGCATGCATCCATCTCAAAGGAAGACAGAGAAGAGTATTTGAATTATATCTCTATCGCGCGTAAGGAATTTGATGAGATTGCTAAAAAGGAAGTTCAGAAAGCATTCGTCTATTCGTATGAAGAATCCGCTAAGACAATGATGGATAATTACCTCGATAACGTGGAGGCTTTTTGTAATAAACATAAATTGAAGGATCCACTCACTGGCGAGGAAATGAGTCCGGATGAAAAGCTAATGCGGTCTATTGAAGAACAAATTGGAATTTCTGAGAATGCTAAACGGGCTTTCCGAGAAGAAATTCTTATCCGGATCTCAGCATATGCAAGGAAGGGCAAACGGTTCGAATACAAATCGCATGAGCGGTTACGTGAGGCCATTCAAAAGAAACTCTTTGCGGACCTGAAGGATGTTGTCAAAATTACGACCTCATCCACTACACCAGACGAAACACATTTGAAAAAAATCAACGAAGTCGTTGCCAGACTTATTGATGAATATGGCTATAATTCAGTTTCTGCAAATGAATTATTACGTTATGTCGGAAGCCTCCTAAACCGTTAATAGATTTCAATAACCCGCCAGTCGTTGCATATACTAAAAAAATGAATGGACTGGGGTAGGTGAATAGTATTGCATGACAATCAAAACGAGTCTTTTGTCGTCTCTCAGGAAGACTGGACGCTTCACCGAAAAGGCTACCAGGATCAGAAACGTCATATGGATAAAGTGAAAAAAGCGATTCATAGCAATTTACCTGAATTGATCACCGAAGAAAGCATTGTTATGTCGGACGGCAAAGAGATTATCAAAATACCAATACGGTCGTTAGATGAATATAAAATCCGGTACAATCACGATAAGTCTAAGCATGTCGGGCAAGGCGATGGGAAGAGCCAGGTGGGTGACGTTGTTGCGAGTGACGGAAAACAAGGCAACGGTAAAGGAAAACAGGCAGGCGATCAGCCAGGCAAGGACTATTATGAGGCCGAAGTATCCATTGCTGAAATAGAAGCGGCCTTATTTAAAGAATTGGAATTGCCGAATCTTGAACAACGAGAACAGGTGGATATTACCGACGATACAATCGCTTTCAATGATATAAGGAAAAAAGGTCTTATCGGAAATATTGATAAAAAGAGAACAATTATTGCTGCATTCAAACGGAATGCAATGGATGGTAAAACCGGAATCATGCCAATCTATAACGATGATTTGCGGTTTAAAACTTGGGATGAGGTCACAAAGCCCCAATCCAGTGCAGTCGTTCTGATGATGATGGACACAAGTGCCTCAATGGGCACCTTTGAAAAGTATATGGCAAGAAGCTTCTATTTTTGGATGATGAAGTTTTTACGCACAAAATATGAAAAGGTAGAAATTGAATTCATAGCCCACCACACGATTGCTAAAGTGGTGTCGGAAACTGATTTCTTTTCCAAAGGTGAAAGTGGAGGGACAATTTGCTCGACCGCTTATGAAAAAGCGCTCGATCTTATTTCAAAGAAATATAATCCGACACGTTTTAATATTTACCCTTTCCATTTCTCAGATGGGGAAAATATGTCATCGGATAACGGGAAATGTTTATCGTTGGTGAATGAATTGATGGAAGTCTCAAATATGTTCGGTTATGGGGAAGTGAATGCCCATAGCCGATATTCAACACTGATGAATACGTACAATAAAATAGAAGATCCGAAATTCCGTCATTATGTACTGAAAGATAACAAAGATGTTTACCATGCATTAAAGAAGTTTTTCCACAAGCATCAGGAGGGATCCGAATGACGGACCGCAGGGCACTGCAATATGCGGTTGAAGAAATTACGGAGATAGCCAAAGGTTTCGGACTGGATTTCTATCCGATGCGGTATGAAGTCTGTCCAGCAGATATTATTTATACATTTGGTGCTTACGGAATGCCTACACGGTTCTCTCATTGGAGTTTTGGAAAACAGTTCCACAAAATGAAGTTGCAATATGATTTAGGGCTGAGTCAGATTTATGAATTAGTGATCAATTCAAATCCTTGTTATGCATTTTTGCTCGAAAGCAATACACTGTTACAAAATAAGCTGATCATCGCCCATGTTTTAGCCCATTGCGATTTCTTTAAAAACAATGCAAGGTTTGCGAATACGCGACGGGATATGGTAGAAAGTATGACTGCAACAGCGGAACGTATAGCAAATTATGAAATGACTTATGGAAAAGACGAAGTTGAACAATTTTTGGATGCGGTGCTTGCGATTCAGGAACATATCGATCCATCACTCGTAAGATGGAGATATGGCAATGAAGAAGTAGAGGAAGAAGAAACGAAACCCATCCTTCGTAAAACTGCATACGACGATCTTTGGGAAATTGATAATCGTAAACTATCATCGCCCACTTTGGAAACAACAAGAAAAAGAGTTCCTGCTCAACCGGAAAAGGATATACTGCTTTTCATATTGGAGCATAGTCGGGAACTCTCAGAGTGGCAGCGAGATATTTTGACGATGGTTCGTGAAGAGATGCTTTACTTCTGGCCACAAATGGAAACGAAAATCATGAATGAAGGTTGGGCAACATTCTGGCATCAACGGATCCTTAGGGAAATGGACTTGACGTCAGACGAAACAATTGAATTTGCTAAATTGAATGCGAACGTTATTCAACCGTCAAGAACATCCATTAATCCATATTATTTGGGACTGAAGATTTTCGAGGATATTGAACGCCGATACGATAATCCTACCAAAGAAATGATGGAGTTTGGGGTGACTCCGAATTCGGGTAGGGAAAAAATGTTTGAAGTTAGGGAAATGGATTCCGATATTTCATTCATAAGAAACTACTTGACCAAGGAAATCGTGCAACAAGAAGACATGTATGTTTTCGAGAAAAAAGGAAGTTATTATAAAATATCAGATAAAGAATATCGAAATGTGCAAGAGCGGTTAATCGCGCAACGAGTAAATGGTGGATTTCCTTTTATCGTCGTCCACGATGGGGACTACGTTCGAAATGGTGAGCTTTATCTGGTGCATAAGTTTGAAGGAACGGAATTAGATGTCCCCTATTTGGAGAATGTCCTTCCTTATATACATCAATTATGGGGCCGTATCGTCCACTTGGAGACGTATACAGATTCTAAACAAATCGTGTTCTCGTATGATGGGAAAAAGGTTCATCGAAGATATGCTTGAAGAGAATTTGGCCGTCGCATTGGATGAGTTGTCCAAGTGGCGGCTTTTTTGTGAGGGTTTTTTGTAGGTCAAAGGTAACGAAAAGACGATATAAATGTGAAAGTGACCGATAACTTCGCCAGATTGACCGATAAAATTGTAAAAGTGACCGATAACTCCACTAAACTGACCGATAAAATTGTGAATATGACCGATAAGTTTTAGATCATGGTCAATTCTCTTCAATTAAATTTGTACAATTCTATTATTCTGTAATTTGCGGTAAACTAATAGAAATGGGGCAGGGGGAAAAGGGAATGCAAATGAGAGAAGCAATATTAGAAGATGTCGAAGCGATTGCACGCGTACATGTCGATAGTTGGCGGAGTACATACAAAGGGATAGTGCCAGATTCTTATCTTCAACAATTATCATACGAGCAGCGCGCTGAAAATTGGCGTCGCGGCATAGGTCATAACACAATATTTGTAGCTGAGAGTGAAAGAGGAGAAATAGTTGGTTTCGCAACCGGTGGAAAAGAGCGAACAGGTAATTATGGTGTAGATGGCGAGTTATATGCAATCTATCTAATAGAGGAAGCGCAAGGGGGAGGGATAGGAAAAACGCTGACGATGGAGATTGCAAATAAACTAAACAAACAAGGACTTTCTTCCATGTTAGTATGGGTGCTTGAACTTAATCCGTCTAAGAAATTCTATGAAGCACTCGGCGGGAAACCACTTGCTGAGACCATGATTGAAATCGGTGGAGAACAATTTAAAGAGATTGCATATTATTGGGAAGATATCGGGAAGATAGGGGAATGAATTTATGCCCCCGTATAATTATTAAAGAAAGAAGGAAATCAAATGAAAGTCAGGCAGGTTAAACCACCCGATGCAGAGCAATTAGTAAAATTGATCAGTCATGTAGAAAGTACATCCGATTTTATGTTATTTGAAGCGGGTGAGCGAAATTTATCTGCGGAGCAATTTCGAAAAAGAATCGAATCATTTGGGGAGGATGCGTCCACCATTCTCATTTCTGAAAATGAGGGAGCATTGACTGGATATTTAATGGTAATTGCAGGTGGGTCAAAAAGAAATAAGCACTCGGCCTATTTAGTGATTGGAATTTCAAGGGAGTTTAGAGGGCAAGGGATTGGCAAAGCACTTTTTGCGGAGCTTGACAATTGGGCCCGCAAACAAAATCTCCATCGTCTTGAATTAACAGTGATGAAAACGAATGCCCCTGGCGTTGCCTTGTATGAAAAGGCTGGCTTCCAGATCGAAGGAGTGAAAAAGAATTCCTTGCTCGTTAATGGTGAATACATCGATGAATATTACATGGCGAAGTTAATATAAGGAGATGTAAAATGGACATTCCTCATTCATTTCAGGAAAAAATAATAAATTGCTTTGGTGTCTCGGGTGAAACTTGGCTACACTCATTGGAAGCAAAAACAAAAGAAATAGCGGAGAAGTGGGAACTGACACTCGAAAATCCAGTGGCCAATCTATCCTATAATTATGTCATCAATGTCAGCGACAAGAATAATAACCAATACATACTGAAGATGGGTTTGCCAGGTTTTGATTTCCAAAATGAATTACGGACTGTGCAACTTTACGATGGTAGGGGTTGTGCAAAGGTGATTCAAGCGAATCTGGATGCCGGTGCTATGTTACTCGAAAAGTTGCAGCCTGGAAAAATGCTTTCTGAAATTGAAGATGAACATGTCGTTATCCAAACGTTCTGCGAGGTATGGCGATCAATCCGCAGGCCACTGCCAAATACCGGGGAATTTCCAACGATCACGAACTGGGCATCTGCATTCGGAAAATACATAGGCTTGTATCTAGCTAATGATGGTCCGATTCCCACTGAACACGTTAAAGTGGCTGAAACATATATAGAAGAAATCATGCAAACTTCAACGGACATTCAATTATTGCATGGTGATTTGCATCATGAAAATATCTTGTATTCCAATGAGCGAGGCTGGCTGGCAATTGACCCAAAAGGGGTTGGGGGCGATTCACACTTTGACCTAATTTCTTTCATGATCAATCATCTATTCTCCAAGCCTAACCCAAAAAAGCTGTTAAAACTACGAGTCGATGCACTCTTGGATCAATTAAGTTTGGATCGTGAAAGGTTATTGAAAGCGGCTGTTGGGTTGGACTTTATATGCGTGTTGGAGTATTGAGGATAAAGATCCCGATTGGAAGGATACTTACCAATGTGCTTTATGGTTTGATGAATTATTAAATGCATAGAACCTATCCCGCCTTCACTTTTTATCAATGCCTTATAGGGGTATGATTAATGTACTGAAAACTTAACCACATACTATCCGTACTATAGACAGACATTAAATGGGAAGGTGATCCGAGTGGAAAAGCAATGGATGTCGAATGAAGAGTTTGACCAGATATTTGACGAGAAATCATCCGAAATCAACGAACAATTGGAAAGTGAAATTCTGATTGCTATGATTGGTGACGTCAATGCGGGTAAATCATCAACCATCAATCGACTAATGGGATCTGAAGTCGCTCAGGTAGGTGCGAAACCCGGTGAAACAATCGAAATTAGGAAATTCATTTTTAAGGACAAAATCATTTTCGTCGATACACCAGGATTGGATGATATATATACGGAGCATTCCGCCGAAACATTGAAGTTTTACAAACAGGCCGATCTAATTTTATTCTTCCTAAATGCAGCGGGAACTGTTTTATCAGAAACGGAACTAAAATCACTAAAGAAAATCGCTAAAGTGAATAAAGATATAATTCTTGTGTTGAACAAAATAGATGCAGCGGACGATATACCAAGTTTGGTGAAATATGTCGAGGAGCACACGGATTATAACTATCCTATCACTCCGATATCCTCGCGAACCGGAGAAAATATCAGCTTGCTTCAAAAAGAAGTGCTTGATTTACTCGAGACGAAAAAAAAAAGACATTTTAATGGCCGCTAATATGGCCGATAAATCGGCGATTGCGAATCGGTGGATATTGGGGGCAGGGGCTTCTGCAGCTGCAATCGGTGCAGTACCGATACCTGGCTCGGATTTTGTTCCCCTCACTGCTTTGCAAGTAAGTCTGATGTTAAAGCTGTCGACACTCTACGGGAAACCGATAACGAAAGACAAAGCTAAGGAACTGATCATTGCTACGATTGTAGGAAATATCGGAAAGACAATCTTTAGGCAAATCGTAAAAGTAGTTCCTGGTGCAGGTATGGTAGCGGGGCAAGCGTGGCTGGTGGGATGACAATTGCCCTTGGACATGCCGTGAAATACGCGTATGAAAACGATATCGATTTAAACCCGAAATCATTAAAACCAATCTATCAAATGTATCTCAAAAAGGCCTCTAAAAATAAGGATTAACGAAAGGATTGATTCCAATCAGGATTGGTCTAATCGGAAAAGGCAATTTAGGCTTGTTTCTCTTACGAAAAATAAATCACGAAAAAATCCTTAAAGACTACAAGATTGTCTCTATATTAGATGAACGAGAAAAAGCGAAAGACGAACTTTCCATACTTGCAGAAAAATACGATTGTGACTCGTTTCAAGACATTCATTCATTCTTAAAGTCAGGCATCGATATCGTAGTTGAATGCGCTAATATTGAAACTGCCAAGTTGTACGCTACAGAAGTCATTAAAAAGAAAAACCTACTGTTGATTAGCATTGGAGCATTTGCCGATACTCCTTTTGCCGAAATTTTAAAAGAGGACGCACGGAAATACGGAAATCGCGTTTATCTACCATCGGGTGCAATTGGCGGATTGGATGCATTGAAGGCGGCAAAATTGGCTGGTGGGTTGGAGTCTGTAATGTTGACAACAAGAAAGCCTGCAAATTCACTATCTGATGAAATTATTTCAGGGGAGCAAATCTTATTCGAAGGCTCAGCCCGTGAAGCGATAAAACAATTCCCTAAGAATGCAAACGTTGCAATTGTCTTGTCTTTGGCGGGATTAGGGGTGGACAAGACAGCTGTCCAAATAATAGCAGATCCAGCTGTTACCCAAAATACTCATCAGATTGAGGTAATTGGTGCCTTTGGGGAGTTTGTCTTGACGATTAAAAATAACCCATCACCAGATAATCCGAAGACAAGTCATATTACTGGATCGAGTATTATAGCAACACTCGCTAACTTGGAAAGTGAAATCGCAATAGGAACATAAAAGCAAATGGGGGAACGACATGGACAGATTATTGAACAGGTTACAGATGATCATGTAGTTAAATCTCTTGAAAAAAATCTCGCAATTATTCGATTTGACTTAGATCATAGAATCGCTTTTGTGAATGATATCTTTGCGAATGCAATGGGATATACGAAAGAAGAGATGATTGGAATCGCTCATAAGGATTTATGTTTCGATGATTATGCAAATAGTAGGGAATATGAACTGTTTTGGAATGAATTGAAGCGTGGAATAAGCAAACAAGAGAAGGTTGTGCGAAAGGATAAGAGAGGTAATAAAGTGTGGCTCGAAGCAACGTATATGCCTGTTTTCAGTTCGAATGGAAGTAGGGTGATCGGCATTTCAAAAGTCGCTTCGAATATTACTTCTCGGCAAGCATCCATCACATCGGTTGTTGAAGAGCTGAGTCAGATGGCAGAAGGATTGACCGAACGAGCGGATATTGGAATAGTACGAAGTAAGGAATTGTTAGCCCTTATCGAAGACATTGCTGATATATCCCGTACCAATACAAATACCTTGGGTAATTTAGAAACCCATGTTGAGAGTATTCAATATATCGTAAAGACGATTAGGGAAATTGCGGCGCAAACGAATTTGCTGGCTTTAAATGCTGCAATTGAAGCGGCAAGGGCAGGCGAGCATGGACGAGGATTCGATGTCGTTGCAAAAGAAGTAAGAAAATTGTCAGCAAGGGTGGAAAAATCGATTGTTGAAGTACGGGAAGGAGTAGAAGCAATTACAGCGGAAATCCAAAACATCTCCAAAGGGACGACGCTGGCTGAGGAAAATGTGGACCGTTGTCAGCAAAGAATTGAAGTGGCGATGGAAGATTTCCTGAAAATTGCTTCATCGGCATCTGAACTCGACAAACAGTCGAAAATTGTATCGAGTGTAGTTTAAAAGCAAACGAGCAGGTGAAGGGAAATGTTCAACTGAACAAGAATCCTTCACCTGCTTAATTACTTGTACAAGCGCTCGTACTACCCCTTCTGCCTTTCCATTCCAAGTAAACCGCCTCCTCAAACTACTTGTCTATCCCTTTACCCTTTTTCATAAATGTTTAATAAAGTAAATAAGACATCGAATGCCGTTTTGGCCTCCGATGCCTCACCTCTATTTAGAAAACATAATTTCCTTGCTATCGTGTCCTTTAAATGTGACCTCCAACCGGATCATTTTATAATCCTTGAAACCGAATGCCTCAGCCGTTTTCGTGATTAATTCGGTTTCATCGGCTTCGGGATTAGGGTCAAGTTTTTCAAATGCCTCCATTATTTTCTTTAGTGCCTTTTTGCCGTGAAGGGTAACATCATCCTTCTTATTTAAATATTCCGCTTCAGAACGGTCCTTTTTTTCTATAAAGCTTGCTTTAAGGGCTTCTTTTTGTTCTTTCGTCTCAATCTTGACAGTGAATGCTTTGATGCCGTATGTTTCGACCACTTCGCTTGCTTTCTCTTTCGGTATAATATTTTGGTCGCTACAAGCAGATGCGATAAGCAATAATTGTACTAAGAAAATAAAGAAAACTATTTTTTTCATTTAACTATTCATCCTTTCCAATGCACTACCTTTAACATAACCGGCAAATCACAGTGATATACAAAGGCCCACATTTGAATAATTTGTGACGAACTGTTGATAAAGTAAGGGGATTCCCTGAAAAAAAGTCCGAAAACGTTTATATTATTAGGAATGAAATGTTATGATTAGGACGGTATAATCTCGAAATACCTCTAAGGAGGATAAATAGATGACGAAAGAAATTGAAATTCCATACAATGAAAATACTACAATGGATAAAGATAAGGCGGGCTCAATTATTAGGGATGTAAAGTCGCTATTCAAAGGTCCCGTGTTAATTGCTAATGCACTACCCGTATTCGTCGGTTTTTGGCTTGCCCTTCATTTTACCGGGGAACTTTACTTGCGAACAGCAGGTTGTTTTGGCTCTCCATTATTGGTAGCACAATTTTAATGGGTGGGGCTCTTGTCTTAAATAACTGGTATGATGTAGATATTGATACTGTGATGAAAAGAACACAAAAACGTCCGACCGTTACTGGAATATATCGTTAAAGACCGTCCTTGGAATCGGGATTTCCATGTCTGCGATTGGTATGATCATGCTTATGTTTACCACTATGGAAGCAGCAATTTACGCCTTTATTGGCTGGTTCACGTATGTAATCATGTATACAATGTGGACGAAGCGTAAATACACATTAAATACCGTCATTGGAAGTATTTCCGGAGCTGTAACTCCGCTAATCGGCTGGGCAGCTCTTGCACCCGCGTATCATATTGTTCCAGTGATACTCTTCATCATATTGTTCATTTGGCAGATGCCGCATACGTTCGCAATTGCAATGAGAAAGTACGATGAATATAAAGCTGCGAATGTTGCCATGTTGCCTGTTGTTTGCGGTTTCAAAATGACAAAGCGACAAATGTTCGTATATATCGCATGTTTGTTGCCACTTCCTTTCTATTTAAGTTCACTTGGAATGGTATTTATCGTTCTTGCAACAATATTGAATATTGGGTTCTTAGCGATATCAATCCGCGGGTTTTTCACGAAAGATGATAATAAATGGGCATATGTCATGTTCCTTTATTCGGTAAATTATATAGCGATATTATTCTTATTGATGGTAGCTGTTACGATGCCTGCTTTTACATGAATGGAAAATAGTATATATTACTAAACTGCTCTTTAAGTCGAATTTTGACGAAGGAGCAGTTTTTATATACAGTGATAACGGACTATTCTATATTGGTAGTTTATTTAAAATATTTTGTTGTGAATAGACCCTTTTTCATATATAATCAATTAAAGTATCAATCTATTCAGTAAATTAAAAGGGATATAGGGGGAGTAAGATTGGGGAGTAAATCATTTAAGCGTTTACTATTAGGGGTTGCAATGGCTTGTCTATCTATTCTTTTAATTGGTTGTGGTGCAGGTTCAACGAACTCAAGTGGTGGTTCTGATGCAACGAATTCTGGTGGGAAAAAGAAGTTGATCGTTGGTACGGACGCGACATATGCACCAATGGAGTTTATGGATGAAAAGGGAATATTATCGGAATTGATATTGAAATTGTGAATGCGATTGCCGAAGCGGCTGGGTTTGAAGTCGAATATAAGAACTATGGTTGGAGCCATTATTCCCAGCGGTAGATAACGGAGAGGTCGATTTTGCAGTATCTTCTATTACAATTACAGATGAACGGAAACAGTCATTTGACTTTTCTGATCCATATTTCATTGCGAATCAATTAATCTTAGTCCCGGAAGATTCAGATGTTGAATCATTCAGTGATTTAGCTGATAAAAGAGTTTCAGTGCAAATTAATACAACAGGGCATCTCGTTGTTGCTGATCTGTTAGGAAAAACAAGTTCAAAAATCGTGGCAACCGAAACGATGCCACTTGCAATCACTGAGATGATCAATGGAAATGCAGATGCTTCAGTAGGCGACAATGCGGTCATCATTGATTACAAGGCAAATAATCCGAATGTGAAATTAAAGACGATTGAAGATGATAGTTTTGAAAAGGAATATTACGGGTTAATGGTCAAAAAAGGAAACCAGGAGATACTTGATCTATTAAATGAAGGAATCGAAAAGATCAAGGCAAACGGAAAACTAAAAGAGATCACTGGCTTTGATGTGGAGTAATTGTTGACTTATAAGCAACAGCCATTCCCATCCTGGAGGTGATTAACATGGAGTTTTTAGGTATAAGATTTGAAATGATGGAAAATATTTGGAGTTATCGTGAGCTTTTCATTCGTGGAATTTGGGTAACTCTTGGATTGACAGCTGCAGGTTATGTAGGAGGGTTTATCTTAGGTTTAATCGTCGGTTGGGCAAGTTGTCGAAAAGAAAATGGATTTACTATCCGGCGAAATACTATGTTGATTTTTTTCGAGGAACTCCATTATTGGTGCAAATCCTGTTAATCCACACAGCTTTGATTCCAAGTCTCTTCGGGCATTCTTTAGGTTATTTTGTTACAGGAGTATTAGCACTTTCGCTTAACAGTGCTGCTTATAATGCCGAAATTATTCGAGCTGGGATTCAATCCATCGATAGGGGACAGATGGAAGCTGCCCGTTCGCTTGGAATGCCCCATAACACTGCTATGAAATTGGTAATTCTGCCACAAGCATTCAGAAGAATGATTCCGCCGCTTGGCAATGAATTGATAGCATTACTAAAGGATTCTTCACTCCTTATGGTCATCGCGGCAAGTGACATTCTTTATGCAGGCAAGATTGTGGCAGGGGTCTATCAAAGATTTTGGGAGCCCTATTTAACAGTTGCTGTCCTTTATCTACTATTGACATTCGCATGCGGGAAACTCATTAATTATATTGAAAAACGGTTTAGTAATAGTTACGTACCGTCCTCAAGAAGGTCGATTTTTAAAATGAGACGTTCTTCGATGGAGGGGGGTTACGATGATCAAAGTTAGGAACTTGCATAAATCGTTTGGGCAATTGGATGTGTTGAAAGGGATTGATTATGACATTAAGGAGAAGGAGGTCATTTGTGTCATCGGTCCAAGTGGATCGGGAAAAAGTACTTTTTTGAGATGTATCAACCTTCTTGAAGAAATTACAGATGGTGAAGTCTTCATAGACGGTGTGAAAATCAATGATCCCAAAACGGATATAAACGAAATACGCCGTGAGGTCGGTATGGTCTTTCAACAATTCAACCTGTTTCCACATATGCGTGTCATTGACAATATAACAATTTCTCCAAAGAAAATCAGGAAAATGAGTCAAGGGAAAGCCGAAGAATTGGCACTCCAATTACTTGAGAAGGTCGGTTTGGCCGATAAAGCGTATGCATACCCAGAACAATTATCTGGGGGGCAAATGCAGCGGGTGGCTATCGCCAGGGCGCTTGCGATGAAACCGAAAGTGATGTTATTCGATGAACCGACATCGGCATTGGATCCCGAAATGGTGAAGGAAGTATTGGATGTTATGAAACAACTGGCTTTAGAAGGGATGACGATGGTTGTCGTCACACATGAAATGGGTTTTGCAAGAGAAATGGGAGATCGAGTTTTATTTTTGGATCAAGGATTATTGGTAGAAGAAGGAACCCCTGAGGAAATTTTCTCAAATCCTAAAAATGAAAGAACGAAAGCGTTCTTTAGTAAAATTTTATAGTATGTATTTGCGGATGCCCTCGACTGAGAATGTCGAGGGCATCTTTAATTTTCTTCAAACGCCGGGCATACATTGAAGTGAAACAAAAAATCAGGGAGAGGGGGTTCCCTTTGTATTATCCATATATCCGTCAACAAGTGAAGCATTCTTACCGTTTGATAACGGTAGTGGGAAATGGTGAAGTGGCGGCCGAGCCAGACGTTGCAACGATACAATTGGAGATCAATACACAAAGTAAAGAACTGCAAGATGCACAGCAAGAAAATGCGACACTAATGAATCAAGTGATTCAATCCTTATATCAGTTAGGGATTCCAAGAGAAAATATCCAAACAGTGTCTTACTCCATTTTTCCAAGATATGATTTTGTCGATGGCGAACAGGTTTTTAGGGGATATGAAGTAACGAATGCAATTGCCGTAACGCTTTCAGACATTCAGCAGGTAGGAACTGTTATTGATACTGCGGTGGCAAATGGGGCGAATCGAGTGTCGAATGTACAGTTTTCTGTTCGAAATGTCGAACAGCATAAGCAGGAGGCAATCGTTAAAGCTTTGCAGGATGCACAAGTTAAGGCACGCACAATTGCGAACACATTACATCTGCAAATCAATCCAGAGCCAATAAAAGTAACTGAGTTAGCGGGTGGTAGAGAGCCTCCCGTCGCTTTCAAATCAGTTAACATGGCTGCAGGAGGTACTCCGATTGAAGGAGGGCAAATTACTATTCGTTCAACAATGAGAGTGCAGTATGAATACTAAAACTGAGAGATAGATTGAATGAAAAACTTGAATCCACAAACGCCGTTCTTTGTGAAGGCGTTTGCGGATTCGCCTGTTGCATGTGTGCCTGCAATTGCATGAAATGCCCCCGCAAATAGGCAAAGTATCCCCGCATCTCCCGGGTTTCCCCGCAAACTTTGAAAGTGTGCCCGCATTTCCTTAAAATCTTCCCGCAAATCCTCAAAGTGTCCCCATATTTTATTACTTTTGCTTTAAAGAGCGGTCGCTCACTTTTTAAATAGACATAATCTAAAAATAAGCAGGTTTTATTGTTGCACTTGTGGAAGTTAATTAAATAGTATATTCAAAAATGAGGGGGAGAGCAGATGGAGTATTTCGTTGAAAGGGTTAATGATCTAAATGTGTTGGATATTGGGCAATTGGTTCAGGAAAGCGAGAAGGAAGGTTATCGTTTTGTCACTAGATTGGTCTCTGAATTTCAAGATGGAACAAATACATTTTCCAAGCCCGACGAAGCCCTTTTTTGTGTAGTTAATAATGAGGGAAAGGTTGTTGCAATCGGTGGCATTAACCAATCACCATTTGCGCAAGATGCGGAAGTTGCTCGCCTTAGAAGATTCTACGTATTGGATGAAGTTCGTCGCCAAGGTGTGGGGACTTTGCTGCAACAGACAATTGTGGATCATGCGAAAAACCATTTCAAAGAAATCACCGTACGAACTGATTCCGCGAAAGCAGATGCATTTTATCGTGCATGCGGCTTTGAGTTCGATGACTCTGCCTCTGAAACGACCCATATTTTACGGTTTGATAGCAAGGAGTGAGTTTTAGTTATGCATGTTAGAGAGTTTGGAAATAAAGAAGCACCGCTCCTCGTTTTTCTACATGGGGGCGGTGTAGGAGGGTGGATGTGGGGTCAGCAGGCGGACTATTTTAAAAACTACCACGTGTTGATCCCTACACTACAAGGACATGGAAGCAGAAGTGATGAAACGGCTTTTTCCATACGTGGAAATGCACTTGAAATAATCGAGTTGATATTACAGAAGAAAGTTGAGAAGGACGTACATATTATAGGTTTCTCTATTGGCTCGCAAATCTGTTTGGAAATCTTGACCCTCGCGCCAACTCTTATTAAAACCGCCATGATAAACAGTGCTGTTGTCATTCCTATGGGATACATGATCCCCTTCATTGCACCGACAATTAAAATGACGTTCCCACTCATTAAAAACAAGACGTTCGCCAAGGCACAGGCGAAACAATTGTATATGGATGGGCATTTTTTCACGAAGTATTATGAAGAAAGCTTGAAGATGAATCCTTCAACGCTTATAGCCGTTTTGAAAGAGAATATGGCTTTCAAACTTCCTAAAGATTTCCCGAAAAGCTCTGCACGTATTTTAGTTACTGCCGGTGAAAAAGAGAAGGGATTAGTGAAGAAGAGTGTTCAGAAAATCATCAATGGCAATAAGTGTTGTGAGTCATTCATTGTGCCGGATATCGGACATGGATTTCCAGTAGCCAATCCGCAGTTGTTTAACCGGGTGTTGAAAGATTGGATTGAAAACGGAGGTAGTGAAGTTGGAAAAATGGAAAGTATTGAACAGTGAATACACGTATAAGTCGCCGTTCGGGAATTTACGTAAAGATACTTGTGAAATGTCTGACGGGACAGTGATTGAAGATTACTATGTGAACGAGTATGCAGATTGGGTAAATGCAGTTGTGTTGACGAAAGATAAGAAGATTGTTCTCGTAAAGCAATATCGCCATCCCGGGAACGGTTTTTATCTTGAAGTACCCGCTGGGAAAATAGAAGAAGGCGAATCGTATGAGGAGGCAATCCGCCGTGAGGTTTGTGAAGAGACTGGGTATATTTCGGAGCAAAAGCTGATCCTGTTAGGTGAGTTCATGGTTAACCCTGCAACACAAACGAATAAGGTAATCAGCTATTTAATGACTGATGCCGTACATATGCATGAACAAAACTTGGATGAAACCGAAGTGTTAGATGTTAAGCATTATCCTTTTGAGAGTATAGAAGCAATGATTCGAAATAAAGAAATCACCCAGCTTTTCACGGTGACTGCTTACCATTTGGCAAAAAACTATCTATCGAAATCCTAAGAATGCGGATCAAAGATTTTTTTTGGGTAGGTAATATGTGAAGTTCTTAACTCAGGAGGTGAGTTTAGGTGAGAAATAACCACGCGCTCATCATCGGTGGAACGGGTATGCTTGCAGGTGTATCGTTGTTCTTGGCAAAGGAAGGGTTTTTGGTTTCGGTCATTGGTCGGACAGCTGCAAAGTTTGAACGTTTGAAAGCAGAGAGTCCATCGGGCACTATTTTCCCAATCCAAGTTGACTATGATTCAAATACGCTTTTTTCAAAAGTGGAAAAAGCGATTGCGGAAAGGGGTCCATTTAAGTTGATCGTCAGCTGGACACCGAATTATCGTGCGCTTGAACAGATTTGTGAAATAAATGAGCAAGCAACATCATTTCGACTTATTCATATGAAAGGAAGCCGAAGGTATTTTGAAGATGAAGAAATTCGAGTCCCTGTCAATTGTGAATATGAAAAAGTGTTCCTTGGCTTTGTGAAAGAGGAAGGAACTTCAAGATGGCTGACACATGATGAAATCGCAGGCGGGGTTGTTGAGCATATTGTTAATAAGAAAGACGAAAGGATAATCGGTCAACTTCATCCATATAGCGAAAGACCGAGTTAGGGGTGGGGGTAAATGTTGAAGAGAAAGTATGGCAGCAGATATGACTGGAAACGGATTTTGAAAAAGAGTTATGTTGAAAAGTATTATGATACTCCGCGATTCAGGGGACATGTGACCCTTTTCCGTATGGATGAAGTGAAAGAGCCTTTATTCAAAAAGTATGGTGAGAAAAATACTTGTATAGCTGACAAGGGATACAGCTGGCTTCAGCATTTTCCTGAAGGTGAATATTATTCAGTGACAACCGTATTTAATGATGAAAATCAAGTTGTCCAATGGTACATCGATATTTGTAAGCAAAATGGATATTGTGATACGAATGGTCCGTGGATGGATGATTGGTTTTTGGATCTGATTGTTCTGCCTACTGGAGATGTGAATGAGAAAGATGCGGATGAATTGGAAGATGCGTTCAATCAGCAAATCATATCGAAACATGAATATGTCCAGGCATGGTTGGAATATAGGAAGTTGAAAAGATTGATTGATGATAAACGATTTTACCTTCTTGAATTAGCCAATGTGCATTTCGTAGAGTTATCAAAGCACATAAATATAAAGGAATGATAGAAATGGAAGAAAGGTTCCAAGTTACTGAAACAGAACGAGAGAAAGTGGTTAAAAACTATTTCAGAAAAGGATTAGACGGGCCGCTTGATACGTTTCCGAGCAAAGAGAAAAGGAAGTATATCATTGCCCAAGAAATAATAAAACGTTTTGAAGTTGGAAAAGTGTATTTGGAAAAAGAGATAAACGTAATTCTGAAAGAAATATATCTCGATTTTGCAACCATTCGACGTTTTTTTATCGACTATGGTTTTATGAAACGCAGTGATGATGGGAAGGAGTATTGGATTGGAAATAAGGATGCTGGATAAAAACAATTTAGGTGAATTGAACGAATTAACTATTTTCATAGACAAGGTATTTTTAGAGAATAGTGATTTGAAGTCGCGAATGAACACTAACATTTCCGCCAAATTGCATAAAGACATTTTTGTATTAGAAATTGACAAGGAAATACATATTGTGGCTTCCACCCATAAATCTACTTGGCATCCAAATTGTATATATGTCCAACTTGCTTATAATCTGTATGGGGTCGATGCGAGAGCTCTACAATCTATGATTACTATGTTGAAAAATAAATATGATCAACCATTATTTTTCCTGTTAGACAATAGATTTTATGGATTAATAGAAGTTCTCACACGCGATCAGTTCTGGATGATTAGAAAAACGGAGATTATACATATCGAGCCGACTCTGCCAAAAAGTGAAATGGGGCATGATGAACGAATTTTATCTATTAGGGAGATTCGTTCGAATGAAGCAGCAATGGATAGTTTTATTCAACTTTGTAAAAAGACGTATACAGAAACTCATACGGACAACCCTGTTGCAAATTTGTCGAGTGATAGTTGGAGACAGGCTGCAATGGATGGATTAATGGAAGACTATAGCTATGTCATGGTAGACGGTTTGGATATTATTGCCTTCAGTCTTATGTATGAGTACGATGAGAATAGTTGGGAGTTGGGGTGGGTTGGAGTAGCTGATCTAACAAGACTAACTGACTTAGATAAATTGATTCAAAGACAAATTGAGGATGCAGTGAAGCATAGCATTTCATTCATCGAAAAAGAAGTGGATTCCACATGTCCATATTCATTACATATTTGTAAAGAGTTGTCGTATGTCGTTGCGGAAACATTATATGCTTATGTGAAATGAGGGAGTAAAGGATGAATATAGAAATAGAATCACCAAGAAATAGTAAAGATTTGGCTATATACCTTGCGAATATGAATACACAGACGAGCCAACATGTCGGCTATTGCGGGGAATCAAAAGAGGAAATATACGATACGCTTACAAGCGATTTCTCAGACTTGGATTTAGAAAATTCTTTTATGGTCGCTTATGAGAAAGAGGAAATTGTAGGTGCAATCGGACTGGATATCGATTTGGAAGACAGGAGTGCGGAAGTATGGGGGCCCTTTTTGAGTGAGGCATATATACATACTGCTCTTGTCAATGAACTGTGGGAGAAAGTGACTGCGCTATCCGCCTCGCAAGTGGATCGATATAATTTTTTCCTGAACCGTGAAAACGCATATGCAAAAGAATTCTCCATTTCACATGGAGGGGAATCGACGGGGCAACATACAGTTTTAGTAGCCAAGAAGAATGAATGGGGACGAGTCGTTGATGAAGGAGTAATAGAATACGATTCTGCTTATGAAGAAGGCTTTGAAGAATTGCATGGCCAGGCATTTCCTTCTACATATTACAGCGCACAAACGATATTTGAACGTTTAAGTGAACAAAATCAATTATTTATTGCGACTTGTGGTGACCAATTGACCGGTTATGTCTATATTGAAGCTGATCCTCTACATGGGGAAGGCTCTATTGAATACATCGCAGTTTCTGATCAGTTTCGTAAACGAGGGATTGGCAAAAAGTTGCTCTCATTTGCAGTGAACCAATTGTTTGCTTATGAGGAAATTGAAGAAATTTCTTTATGTGTTGATAACGAAAATGAAAATGCAATAAGACTGTATCAAGCTGCTGGATTTGGAGTAAAGCATGAATTGATTCATTTGAAAATCGACAAAAAGGTAGTCGTATGTTGATTTATAACGAGGAGGATGTAATCCGTTTGGTTTCTGAAGACGAGTGGATGATGGATATTTTACGGAGTGCAAAGTCTTTGAATTTACCGGATTGGTGGGTTTGTGCGGGTTTCGTGCGATCGAAAATCTGGGATGTGCTGCATGAATTTAATGAAAGAACACCTTTGCCGGATATTGATGTGATTTATTTCGATGAAGTAAATGTGGATGAAAAGATAGAGAAAAGTTATGAACAAATACTAAATCGTCTTCAACCTAATATTCCGTGGTCTGTGAAAAATCAAGCAAGAATGCATAGCGTGAACAATATCTACCCCTATTCGTCCTCAGTTGATGCAATAGCCAAATTTCCTGAAACTGCTACTGCGTTGGGCGTGAAATTGGATGAACGAGGCAAGGTACTATTGACTGCTCCGCATGGAATAAGTGATGTTATCAACTGTCACATAAGGCCAACTCCTTTCTTTAATGAAACAAAAGAGGGCATGGTGATTTATGAAGATCGTGTTCACAAGAAAAAATGGAAATCGATATGGAGCAAAGTGGAAGTATTATGAAGGGAAAATCAGAAAAGGGAGCATTTGTATGAAATTCACTATAAAGAATTCATTATTTACGGCAATCGTTTCTGAACTACATAAAATTAGTTCGAATAAAAGTCTCCTTCCGATCCTATCCGGTATAAAAATCGAAGCACGCAAAGACGGTGTTGTGTTAGTCGGCGGGAATGCAGAGTTATTCATCAAAAAGAAATTCCCCCTGCATATAAATGGGGAAACAGTCGTTGAGGTGCATGAAGAGGGAAGCGTTGTTGTATTGTCCAAGCATTTTGTGACCCTCTTGAAAAAACTGCCGGACGACATTGAAATCTCATCTGACGATATGCAGTCAGTACTCATTAAATCAGGTGATATTGTAACAAGATTGAATGGCTTACGTGCAGCCGATTATCCAACTCTGCCAGAAATCAAAGTTCTCCATTCAATTGAGGTTAATCTAACCTCGTTAAAGGAAGTGATCAAACAAACGATATTTGCTGTCTCGAAAAGTGAAGAAAAGCCGGCGCTAACTGGTGTGAAGATGGAGTTTGATAACAATAAACTTATTTGTACCGCAACAGACTCTCATCGCTTATCGCATAGAGAGATACAAATCTCATACACTGAGGACTCCCATTCAGTCATTGTTCCGAGTAAAAGTTTGATCGAACTTCTACAACTGAAGGAATCAAGCCTTGCTACAGTACATATTACAATTGCGAAGAATATGATTTTGTTTTCCACAGAAAATACGATTTTGTATTCCGTATTAATCGAAGGGAACTACCCTAATACACAGTCATTGATTCCTACGGATTTCGCGACAAGAATTACGATGAATACGAAGACATTGATTGCAGGGATTGACCGAGCATGCGTTTTCTCCGAAGAATGGAAACATAATAATGTACATTTGACGATTATCGACAACACCATTTTGAAAATAACAACAAACTCAGCGGGAATAGGAGCAATCGAAGAACAACAGAGAATTAGTATGGTGGAAGGAAACACCGACGTTAACATGACATTTGACGGGCGATTTTTGCTTGATGCTTTAAAAGGGATACAGGAAGAACAGGTGACAATCAGTTTTTATGGAGTTATGAAACCGGCGGTCATTACGCCGGAAATTGAGACATCTTACGTGCAGCTGATTTCACCGGTGCGATCATAAAACAGGGGGATTGGAAATGGGCTATATTGAAGATTTGCGTAAACTTGTTGGACACCAACCACTAATTTTTGTTGGATCTGTAGTAATTGTAATTGATGAAAAGGGAAGGATCTTGCTACAACAAAGGAAATTTCCAGAGGGGGTCTGGGGAATTCCTGGCGGATTGATGGAATTAGGGGAGTCAACGGAAGACGTGGCAAGGCGTGAATTATTTGAAGAGACCCGTCTACAAGTCAATGAATTAAAATTAATCAATGTTTACTCGGGTCCTGAACATTTTATCCGAGCTGCAAATGGCGATGAATTTTATGTGGTGACAACCGCTTATTACGCAGAAAACGCAATTGGCGATATAGTTGTCGATCAGGCTGAATCCATTACATTTAACTATTTTTATCCACATGAACTTCCGGAAAATATCGTGAAAAGTCATAGGGCCATATTGGATGAATTCCTTTCAAAGCATTACAAGTTTTTAAGTACGGTTAATTAGTTGTCAAGATTGGAGGATCTGGGAATGAAGAAGTGGACGAAGGAAATTGAGATTGAAGCGCCAATCGAACATGTTTGGAAGTATTTAAATGGATCGTTAGAGGACATGCAAAAGATCATGCCTCAAGTCGTATCGAACGAAACTGTCACCATTACCGAGGGAATGGTAGGAAGTATATATTTGCAGAAGTATAGAGAAGGCAAGCGTGTCATGGAGTATGAAGTTGAAACACTCGACTATTTCGATTCTCCAGATGAAAAAAAGATGAAAGTCGGTTTTACACTCGGTGGGATGTTTGAAATTACTGCAGGATATAAACTTTACCGAATAAATGATGAGAAAACACGCTTCACTTATACAACTACAAACAAACCACTTAAGTGGTTCATCAAGTTATTCGTACTATTTGCAAATGATAAACCGGTTGTTGAATTTGTTGAGCGAGTGAAGAGGGTTGCGGAAGTAGGAATTTAAAGGAGATGACATTCTATGTGTGGGATTTGAATCTAAACATAAGGAAAGAGACTTACAATTACCGGAACAACGTAAAAAGATATTGAATAACGCATTACGAGATTTGACTGACGATCCATATGTGGAAGCGATTTTTGAAGGTGGGTCGTTAGCGCGAGGCGATTACGATAATTATTCGGACATCGATTTGCACGTAATTGTGGCGCCTAGTATGAAATTGAAATTTATCGAAGAAAAACGGTCACGGGCCGAGAAATGGGGAAATGTATTATTTTTTGAGGAATCTTCGCCTTCCTCACCCGTAATCGTAACTCATTATGATTGTTTTGTGAAAGTAGATTCTTGGTATCAAACTGCGGATGATATCGAACCTTCCATATGGCTGCAAGGGCTGAAGGTATATGTCGATAAAAGTGGAGTCATTACGAAGCGAATTGGGGAGTCAGAAAGAATCGTGTATGCGCCAACGAAACAAGAAGTTGAACGTTGGCGTGGTAAAGTCTTGGCATTTATTCATGAAACATACCGAGCTGCTATGAGAGAAGAATATTATTATGCTTTATCAAATTTAGACCGAATTCGCTGGTTGATTGCTTATGGATGGTATATGGAGAAAGGTCGCCATTTAAATAGCTCCTATGGGGTATGGTCGAAAATTGAAGGACAACGAAGCCGTTTAGATGAAAAACAGTTAGACGAGTTGGCAAGCTGGGATTGTGGAAGAAATAAGCATGACATCATGAGAACAGTGAAAAATATCGTTCCCGAATTTTATAGGTTAAATAAAATTTTGAGTGACGAACTTGGGATTGATGCCGATGAGGACAAGTGTCGGAAAATCATTGAAATGGTATTATAGGGGGAATTATCATGAATCAAGCTGCGAAGGATTATTGGGATCAATTTTGGGGAAAGAATGATCGCCCCGTAAATGTCAGCGCTTGGATGTTTGGCGAAGCGGTTGATGAATTAGCGCAAGCGGTGATTGAAGGAAGAAAGACTGCGACTTGTTCAGCACATGTATTATATGAATTGGAGAAGGAACCGATTCCAGTAGTTAACGAGTACAGCATCATCCTGAATAGCCTAAACGAGCCTGTCGCGATCATCAAAACAGTGGATGTATCAATAATTCCAATGAATGAAGTGACAGAGGAGTTTGCTTTGGCGGAAGGTGATGGATCGTACCGGAATTGGAAGGAAATCCATGAACGTTACTTCAAACGGGAATTAGGAAAAGTTGGTCTAAAATTCACTGAGGATATTTTGCTTGTTTGTGAACGATTTGAGTTGGTTGATGTGAAACAAAAGAGTACTAATAGATTACTAAGGGTAGGCATTACATATATTCCAGTATCCAATGTTGAACTGGCTGCTGAATGGTATGTAGAAAAGTTGGATGCGGAATTAAGTTATCGGGACGAAGACAAAGCGATTATAAATTTAACAGATCAAAGTTTCTTCCTTGTAAAAGCGAAAGAATCACAGACTGCCAACTTTTTGGATGTCTATGGGAATGAGCGTTTTTCTCTTACATTTGAAGTCGATGGGGAAGAGGCTCTAAAAAAGAATCCATGAACAATTTATTAAAATTGATGTGAGTGTCGGCGAGATTGAAAAAAGGGGACACGCAGGAGTCAATTTCGTATTTTGGACTTAGACGGAAATCAATTTGATGTGTGGAGCGAATTAAGTCCTTCATTTAACAAGGATAGAAATTAGGGGTATCTTATGGGGTATATAAAAGAATTGAGAAAATTGATTGGTTCACGGCCCATTATTATGGCAGGAGCAAATGTAATAGTTGTAAATGAAGAAGATCAACTACTCCTTCAGCTGAGAATCGACAATAATTGCTGGGGGCTGCCTGGTGGGTCTATGGAACTTGGCGAATCACTGGAAGATGTGGCGAAACGAGAGCTCTATGAGGAAACAAATCTAACTGCAAACGAACTTTCATTATTTAACGTCTATTCTGGGGAGGAACTTTATTATCGCTATCCACATGGTGATGAAGTATATAACGTTGTAACCACTTTCATTTGTAAAAGTTATAGCGGGGAATTAATAGCAGATAAGAATGAAGTATCGTCGTTGCGATTCTTTTCAACTGACGAATTGCCAAGCAACATAAGTCCTCCAGATTTGCCGATTCTCACTGACTATACTCAAAACCATAGGGGACGAAGGTTGAGAATTTTACGCTTGAATGAAGTCATAGGAAAGAACATTACTCAGTATGGCTCGAATTTTAATATGAGAAAACTATTAATGACAAATCAACCCTCTCACGTCGGAATTATGGGCTTGGGTGAAAATGGGCTGGTAGGTTATCACGAAGCGACCATCCCGCAAATGCTTGTAATCATTGAAGGTGAAGGCTGGGTCCGAACAGGCGATGAACCGAAAGTGAAAGTTACGTCGGGTGATGTTGTCATTTGGGGTAAAGGAGAAGGACATGAAACATCAACAGACGAAGGGATGAAAGCAATCGTCATCGAATCAGAAGGACTCGATCTCAATCAATTTAGTTGAAAATAAAGCTGTAGGAAGAATGGGCCGTTGAGGTGCCAGAATGGACCCTTGTATAAAAGAATGGACCTAAACAGGGAAAGAATGGGCCCTTGTATAAAAGAATGGACCTAAACAGGGAAAGAATGGGCCTTTGTAGAAAAGAACGGACCCGTAGGACAGAAGAATGAGCCCTTGTGAAAAGCCTATATAAAAACTCTGTGGAATCAAGAAGAGGGGGAAATGGAGTCATGGAAGAGTCTTGTTTCATTTGTGATAAACATAAGGGGGAAATTCAGACAGATGGTATCACCATCTACGAAGATGAATTTGTGTATGTTGGGCATATCGATAATAACGGTGAACCCGGTTATTTAGGTCATCTAATGATTGATCTGAAGAGGCATACACCGACACTTGGGGATATGTATGAAGAGGAAGCGAAGGCGTTTGGAAGTACCATGGCACGGGTGAGTAAGGCTCT
Organism: Sporosarcina thermotolerans; assembly: GCF_030067815.1. GTDB lineage: Bacteria > Bacillota > Bacilli > Bacillales_A > Planococcaceae > Sporosarcina > Sporosarcina thermotolerans. The sequence goes on from NZ_CP125968.1 coordinate 1,852,850, forward strand.
TATGGTGACTGAAGGAGCGGAACATATCTATTCGCTTGTATCAGGAAATTCTGTACCTCATTTGCATATGCATATTGTGCCGCGGTATTTAGGAACTCCAAGGGAATATTGGGGACCGATGTCCGTTCATGACTGGGAAGGTGCCCCGGTAGGCGGAAATAAAGAAGTGAAGGAACTTTGTCTACGTATCAAATCATATTTGGAAACAAATAACCATGAATAGTTTTTCATGGGTTGGAAGCGACCGTCATTACATTGATCATCCCTTTGTGCAATCAATCGGTAACGTAACAGTTGGGCTTTATGGCGGCAATTCGTCAGCTGGTCAATATAAGAATGAGGACGGATGTGTCATTTGGGTCGGTGATGATTGGGAGTTTGCCGCAGTTCTTGATGCACATTATAGTGCTGAAAGTGCCGCGCTTGTGATCAATACACTGCAAAAATCCAAGCAGGAACTTTCTGTATTGATTGCCAAACCGGGATTTCACCATGTTCAAGAGAAGTTGCTTGATATCTTCCAAAGTGACGAATTTCTTGATCAATGCAAAAAGGTCAAAGGTGAGACGGCTTGTCTCATCTGTATCCGTAAGGAAAACTATCTTTGGTGGTTTTCTGTCGGTGATTGTGTAGTTTACGTTTTCCATCCGGAATTAATCGCTCTTGGTCAATTTCAGCTGAATCAAAGGCAATTCTATGAGTGGATCGGTCAAGTGAATACGTTTGATAAAGCTGTGCCGTGCTTCTCGTCCGGTGTTCGGGAATTAAGAAAAGGGACAAATCATATCTTCATGACAACGGATGGCTTGCTTGAATGTCCAGGGGAACCCTTCACGAACCCAATCGATTTAGGAGATATATTGATGGAGGGGGAACCCGTCGTAACTCTTTTTAGTATTTTTGATAAAATTATAAATAATAATGTAAGAGATAGTACTACCATGATTGCTTGGACGATAGACATATCTGAACAGGGCAGTATTCCAAGTGATTTCGTTGGGTGATAGACATTTGCTGTAGGAAAATGATGAGTACAAGGGGGATTATAATGAACGAGACACCAACTAAAATTCAATATGTCCTTACTGATGATTTACAGCAAGAGGTTATTACACGAATGCTTGTGTTAATAAAAGAATCCTATATATTTCCTGAAGTAGCAGAGAAAGTGGAGAATATAATTCTTAGTAAGTTAAACAATGGAGATTACATTGAAATTATTGACCCTACTCAATTTTGCCAAATAATAACGAAAGACTTGCAAAGTATAAGTAAGGATAAGCATCTTGGATTAAAGTTTCTTGAAATGCCTAAAGCCCAGACCGAATCAGATAAGGAAAAAGAAGCTGAAAAAAGAAATAGACTTTTAGCATTGCATAATTATGGATTTGATAAAGTTGAGAGATTACCTGGGAATATTGGCTATCATAAAACAGTAAAGTTCTTTGAAACGGAAATCGAAGGTGATGTGGCGGTTGCTTCACTCAATTTCCTAACAAATACAAGTGCCATAATATTTGACTTGCGAGAAAATACAGGTGGGGATGCTGGTATGGTTGCCCTAATTTGCAGCTATTTATTCAAAGGTCGAGTGCACTTGAATGATTTTCATTGGAGGAAAGGCAACCGAATCGAGCAAATTTGGACTAATTCCCATATTGAGGGCAAAACTCTTCATGATAAAGATGTGTTTGTCTTAACAAGTGAGAGGACATTTTCTGGAGCAGAAGACTTTGCTTACAATCTTAAAGCACTAAAGCGAGCTACAATAGTTGGTGAAAGAACGAGTGGCGGTGCACATCCTGGTGGCTTTCAAAGAATTAATGATCACTTCACTGTAAATATTCCGATTGGCAGAGCAGTAAATCCTATAACCAATGATAATTGGGAAGGAATAGGTGTAGCACCGCACATAGAAGTATCAGAAGAACATGCATTATATGTATCCCAATATTTGATCCTTAAAAAATTAATTAAAAAAAGTCCCGATGCCGAAATTATGGGGCAAAGATGGAAAAAAACTGCCGATGAACTTGAGCATATGCTTGTTAATCGGGGCATACAGGTCAATGCTATACTAAAGCAGATCGATATTGAGTGATTAAATTGAATGATAAAAGCCTGATTTCTTCACAATAAATGAGAAATTAGGTTTTTTTATTTGAAGTATTTTCTTTCAATCCCCATCTCCCCCTAAACACTTTGACTAAAAGTATTCAACAAGGACATACTTGACACGACACCCAACAGTGTCGTATTATTAATTCCATTAGGACACCTTTTGGTATCACTTTGCGAAAATTGGGGGAGAGTGATTTTGAACGGGACAAGACCTACTCGAGATGTTTATGAAGCGGTAGCTGATCCAACTCGGAGGAAACTGCTTCAATTGTTGGCAGACGTAGAAGAATCGCCTCTTAATGAGCTAACGTTTCATTTCGAAATGGGTCGTACTGCAGTTTCAAAACATTTGGCAATCTTAAAAGAGGCGGGACTTGTGACAAGCAGAAAAGTAGGCAGGGAAACCCGATTTAAGTTGAACGCCTCCCCGCTCAAAGAAATTCAAGATTGGGTGGCTTTCTACGACAAGTTCTGGAGTGCCCGACTGTCTCGCCTTAACCAACTATTAGAGGAGGAAGAAGAATGAGTTTATCTTTAACTATGGATTTTCAGTACAACAAAACAATCGACAAAGTGTGGCACGCATTAACGGATTCGGATATGCTTGAGAAGTGGATCTGGAAAAATGACTTTAAACCAGAAGTCGGACATAAGTTTACATTCCGCGCCGAGCCAAGTGAATGGTGGGATGGAATCGTCAAGGGTGAAGTTTTGGAAGTGGACGAGCCGAATATGATTTCTTACACATGGGCGAGTGGCGCTGAAGAGCATGTAGTCACTTGGACATTAACAGAGACGCCGGATGGCAACACAAATCTCCACCTTGATCAAACCGGAATCCACAGTGAAGACGGATTGAAGGGTGCTCAATATGGTTGGACGAATATGTCCGAGAAGCTTACAATTGTGTTAGAAGAAGAGTAAAATATCCACGAACACTCCATACTAAACCTATTATAGGGCGCTTTTCCAGGAGAGGGAAAGCGTCATTTTTATTGGAATAAGTAATGAAGTTCTATTAACATGGCGATACTATAGTCAGAGATTGGAGAGGATGTCAAAATGAAAATAAACCAATTAATCGCTAACAATATTAAACGCTTAAATGCAGATCTTCCTGAAGATAAATCGTTAGGCATTGCTGGATTATCCGGGTCTGGTAAAACTACTTTTTGCCAGACAATCGGCGAAGAGTCGAAGAAGCGACTCGTTTCCTTATTACCGAAGGCAGACTACCAATATTTATTCCCAAATATTATGGAAACCAATTTCAGTGCCATCAAAATGGAAGAGATGCCTTTAGTGCTTTTTCTCGGTAGATCATCCATTTCTTCGAATCCACGATCAACCATTGGAACACATACAGGCGTTTTCACAGAGATTCGAGCAAGTATTGCCGATAAATTTAATCTTTCTCCAGAAGTGTTTTCATTCAACAATGAATTAGGCTGGTGTCCGAAATGTAAAGGACGCGGGAGTAATAGTAACGTTGAATGTAAGGCGTGTGAAGGTAAACGCTATAATCAAGATGTAATGCAATATACGATTGAATTACTTGATAAACCGCATACGATTGCCGATATTAACAACTTGAGCGTTGGAAACGATTCTTTCACTTGCTGAAGAATTACATATTAGTGAAGCGAAACAACTGATCCTCAAAAATATTATCAATATGAATATCGGTTACTTAACAGTAAACCGCATAATGGGTACACTATCTGGTGGAGAATTGACACGCCTTTACTTGGCGGAATTCATGGCAGCTAGTGAAAATACCGTTATTATTATCGATGAAATCTCAGTCGGTCTTGATCGCCAAACATTACTGAAAATCTTAGAGCAGATTAAGCAATTGGGCTATAAAAATCAAATCTTGCTCATCGACCATTCGGACACGGTGCTCGATATAACGGATGAGCAAGTTTTCTTCGGACCTGGCAGTGGTAAATATGGCGGGAAAATTGTTGAAGAATCACCGCGTCCACAACCTGTTTTTCAGGAACTGAATGTAGAAAAGCCAACAGAAACCTATCTGTTTAAGGATCTTTATTGCCGTAATATCCAAATGGCTGAATTTGAGATTCCGAAAAACAGACTTGTAACCGTTACGGGCGAGTCCGGTTGCGGTAAATCTACACTTATCAATGAATGTGTCGCCAAAGATTTTGTGAAGCGATATCCGAAAGATAAATTGGTCACAGTTGGCCAGGACCGCAACCAATCGATTACGAGCCGTTCGACAGTTGCAACGTTCCTTGATATTAAACAGAAGCTTAATAAATACAGCGATGAGATTGATGATATTTTTGAACGGTCGATTGAAGATATTATCGATGATCTGCCGAATGAAGACATTGCTCATAAACGTTTGAGCTTATTGATCAAACTTGGACTCGGTTACCTAACGTTGGAAAGAAAGACACAGACTTTGTCGACGGGTGAATTTCAATGTGTCCATTTAGTTTCAGAACTGTTTTCTAACACAAGAAAACCGCATACACTTTTTATATTTGACGAGCCTTCAAAAGGTTTATCCCAAAATATTTTGAATCAATTCATTGATAGTCTCAGGCTAATTCTTGAAGATGAAACCGTTTCAATTATCATGATTGAACATAATGGGTATATGATGGAGAGTTCGGATTTCATCGCCGATTTTGGGAAGAGAATAAGTGACCCTGTTACACATTTAGATGTCGTTAGTCATAACGATTATTATAAGGATAAAAATAGGGAAGATGTTGAGGTGCCCGCGCATATTTCTTCTACACTGAAACAGCAAAATGGCATTTCTTATTTAAAAGAAAATCATATCGATTACTTTAAAAACGCAGAGAACATCTATAAAGGCGGTATCTTAAAAAGTTTGTCCTCGATGGCCCGTTTGATTTACGGTGAATACGAATCTGACACCATCGCACCCGTCATTGCCATTGACCTTGAAAGACATTTGTATAGCCAATATAGTTTTCTGTATGAAATCGGTGGGCTTATCAACCATATCGTGGCGGCGCATCCTACAAACAAAGATACGAAAAGCTTTGATTTCTATAATAAAGACAATCATTGCCCATCATGCTCCGGCCGTCTTGAGATTGAAGTTTTTGATAAAGAACTTGTCATTCAAAACAAAGACGTTCCTTTCTGGAATGGATTGCTTCATCCTGAAGTGATGGAAGTATTGAAGTATTATAAACACGATAAGCTGAAATTTCTATTTGAAGAAATTAAGAACGAATTAGGACATGACCTTTCAAAGAGTTATAACGAGATGACCGATGAAGAAAAGCATACGTTTTGGTATGGATACTTTGAGAAGTCATTTTATGATAAGGAAGGAAAGGCGCGCAGAACATGGGTAGGATTTAATACAATTTTAGGCATGTATATGGTCGTTTCAAATCAGATATTAAAGAGCAAATGAAAGTCTCTAAAGAAAAGATTAGATGTCCTATTTGTGAAGGTACAGTGTTGAACCACCAAAAACCGCTAAAGTACGAAAACACGGATATTCGTGAAATGATCAATTTGAAAGTTAGTGAAGTATTAGCAATCGTTGGTGATTTACCTGTCCTTGTCAAACTAAAATCGATTGTCGGCGGTGAGATGATTTTGACGAAGGATATTTCATTGCAACCTCGGGAAGTACAAGTCGCACTGAAAATGTTTGAATTGGAACAGGCAAGCTTCACTGGATATGAAATCGTCTTACAGAATGCTTTGCCTTTTTGGGATAACATTAAAGGTAATATCGAGTCGATCAGTAGGAATAATCAAGTTACGATCTGCGATTTCCCCAATGTGAATGAAACAAGAGAAATAATTATCGATAAGTATTTCACAAACGGAAAATACAAAAAGCTGACCTATGTTTATGAAGCATTTGGTTATAAAAAATTAGTCACACATATTAACAAAATTAGAAAAGCCCATCCTTGTCCGTTCTGTAAAGGTAAAAAAGTGATATCAGAGGAAAATTTACATGATGGCGTGTTCAAATTAACAATCCCTTGTGTAAGCTGCCATGCTACAGGCATCAATGAGGAAGGTCTGAAGGAACTCGTCGAGGGGATAGACGTACTAACTTGGCTCACTGGCAAAGTTAGGGACGTTGTGGATGAAAGTTCAAAAGCCGTATCAGACATTCCAATTTTCGACCGTATTCGTGAGTTGAATAAACGGGATATGATGGCTGTATATGAAAGTCTGGAACAAAATAATTAATTTGATCACAAAAACGCATAAATTGGTTGAAATGCGCATAAATCTTGTTAGGTGCGCATAAATCGACCAAGATACGCATAACTATTTTTTATGCGTCTTTCCGGGACTTTATGCTTCTTTTTAGGGTTTTATGCTTCTTTCCAGACATTTATGCGTTTTTATTTCATTTCATTCATTTAAAATTAAAAATCTGATGCCCCTACACGTGAATTTTTCGTGTAGGGGCATACTATTAAGGCCATCTAAATTGTTTCTTCTTTTTATCCTTATTGCCACTTCGTAGCTCTGCAAATTCCTTTGCTATTTCCTCTTCATATCTCCTGGTTTGATCTTCTGGTTTTTAGGAGTTTGCGGCAAAGAGTTTTTATTATTTCCGGTCTTGTTATTATGATTATCTCTTCCCATGTTTTTTCGCTCCTTTCGTTATCGTCGTTCATAATATGGCGCTATTCAATCGTTTTATGCTGAGAAATTACAGTGAAACATTACAATCGACTGACATGCCGAAACTCCTCGTTTTAGATTTGAATCACCAGGGTATGCTAAAAGTGAGCATACTTTAAGGAGGTTCGGGATAGATGACATTTAGTAAAGAACTGCAAAAACTGAAGGAATACAAATGCGACTCCCGCTGTGTGTTAAGTGTTTACTTAAATACCAACGCTGCCGACCCGGAACAACAGAATGGTGCTTGGCGAATCCATTTGAAAACTGGATTGAAGCGCATCCATGAGTATTTGGAAGCTTCTAACGATGAAAAGGAATTAAAAGCGTACAAAAAATTGAGGGATAAAGTAACGAAGGAAATTGAAACCAATCAAGGCGACTTTAATAAAGGAGTCGTTATTTTTGCGTCCGAGGATCCCGAATTATGGTCAGTCCACTACGTTCAAGTGCAAGTGAAGAACAGCTTCCACTGGGAGGACCACCCAGTTACAGAGGAAATGGAGTATATGCTAAAGGCTTACCCAGAGGCGGGCATTGTTTTGCCAAGCTTTGGGGAAGTACGTATTTTGGATACTGCGATGGGGTTCATTACGGGTGAGAGGTCATATGGATTTGACTCGGGCTTGGATGTTTGGAAAGAAAATAATAGGGTGAAATCGTCACTTCAAACAGGAACAGGTGAAGGTAATAGCGATGGACTTGATCAGCGTCTTAAAGAAAATCTACAGCGGTTTTATAAAGAAATGGGCGTCATTGTCGAAAGGATCCGAAAAGAACGTGACTGGAAGGAATTATATGTAGTTGGTGAGGCGGAGCATGCGAACTCATTTGCCAAAACACTTCGAACTAAACCGAATAACAGTATTTATAAAAACTTAATTAACGTTCAGGCGGACAAAGTACTCCACCAAGTTTTTGAAAAGTAACCGATGAACATGTAGAGAAGGGATTTTCGGTTCCCTTCTCTATTTTTTGCCTATTTTTTCCATCGCACTAAATACCTCTTCCGTACAAATACAGACTTGACGACATATCATAAAGAAAACGATGGATGGGGGTTGAATGATGGGATTGTTCTTTAACAGAAAAAATGAATTGAAAATATATGAAGGCAACAATATAGATAATCATAATCAGGAGGTCTTTCGTACTGATACGGTTTCAACGGCTTTGGAAGAGCAACAGAAAGCTTTTGACAAAATGAATGAGAAATATGGTGTTCTGGAGAAACAACTTCGTAATCAGAAAAGGATTCAATCCGAACGATGGAAGACGACCGACTATCGGTTCGATGAAATCCTGGAAAATCAATCACAGCACCACCATTTTGAGCGGGAAGCAATGGAAACATTGGAACGTCTGGATAATCAAAACAAAGAGCTGCAAAGTGCTTTGGAGAAAAAGCGGAAAAAGAATGAAGAACTCGTCCAGCAAATTAATCAGTTAAGTCAATCAAACTCGGAAATAGCCGAGCAACTAAAAAAGTTTGACGTAGATCAGGAAATGCTTTTGAGAAAGATGGATGAGCAACTCGATCGTCAGCAGCAATTTTCGATATCACTGGAGGAGCAGAAGAGTACACAGGAGAAAATCGTGGACAGGATTGAACAGCAGGAAGGATTGGTCGACAAATTGATGCGGCAAATGGACTTCCTGAAATCAGTTTTGTTTGAAAGAACACATTTTATCGCCGAAAAAATTGATAAAAGTTTTTCGTATATTAGTGAAAGGAAAGCAGGCTCAAAATGAGTATGATCCAAACACATAATATATATGGAATGTTTTTAGTGGCACTCCCATATAGTAGCTAAAAAGGAGGCACGCTGATTGAGTGAAAACAAATTAGATGATGACAAACAAAGTAATCTTTTAGTTACCCAAGATAAGTCCGATAAGACGTCAATTGGACTTACAGAGAATGTTGGGGAATGCTTTGTTATATCTTCATCATCGGTATTGTTTTTCTGATTATAGAAAAAGAAAATCGTTTCATCAGATTCCACGCCTTGCAAGCAGTTTTCACTGCACTTGCAATTTTCTTAATCGGCATTGTGTTAGGGTTCATTCCTATCATAGGTTTCATGATTAGTCTGCTGTTAGGTCCACTTTCATTTGTGTTAATGATTTTCTTGATGTACCAGGCGTATAAAGGAAACTACTTCAAATTGCCGTTCATCGGAGATTTGGTAGAGAACCAACTAAATAATGTATGAAAAAAATCCGTCCCGATTCTTTCGAGGCGGATTTCTTCTGTAAAACACCTAATAATTTAGTCCCCCAATCGCAATGACAAAGAGCCAAAAAACAACTTTCATGGCTAAAGCAATACCACCTAAAATGGTACCCGCAACGGCCATCCCTTTTCCACTTTCTGTTTTTTTGCCCATCGTTCCGAAAACGATAGCTAAAATACCAAGTAGATAAGGGAGGATTGGTATTAGATTTAACACGACTCCAAGAATTCCTAAAACAAGTGAACTAACAGCCATTCCATTTGTTTGCTGTTTTTCGATTTCCAAAAGCTTCACCCCCACTATGACAGCGTATGCTTGTGGAGCTGCTAATTTGAATGAAAACTGAGATGTACGATTATTCGACAAAGATAGTTAAATATGATTCTTTCATAAGTATAGAAATGTTATACTATACTTTGAGTGGGAAATAGAATTCAAGTAGGGGGAAAATCATGATTACTTTCGCGAAACCAACAGTTGAGCAGTTTTTCCGTACGTATGCAATTACGAATTTTGATGTAAATGCTGATGAAACTAAACTTGTCTTCAACACGAATTTAAATGGAAAGATGAATTTATGGGCAATGGATCTTCCTAAATCGTTTCCTTATTTATTTGCTCATCGGGACGAGTCCTGCAATTTCATCAAGTTCGATCCGGACAATCGATATGTTCTTGCCGGATTCGATAGTGATGGGGATGAAAACTATCAAATCTATTCGATTCCCCTAGAAGGTGGTTTGCCACATCCATTAATTACAGGGGATTCTAATGAAAAATTCTTTTTCAGCCACCTAAGTGAAGATGGAAAAAGAATTTACTATGTGACGTCCTTGGATAATCCGATGTACTTGAATACGCATATGCGGAATTTGGAAAGTGGTGTAGATACTTTATTGAATATTGGAGAGACATCACCTACGCGTCTTTCGGCAGTATCAAATGACGAAGAGAAGTTTGTATATTCCCGTTCATTTGCGAACACATATTCAATTAGTTTCGTGAAAATGGGGAAGAGACTTTCAACTTAACGCCTGACGTTTCCAAGGTGCATGTCGCTTATGATCCGGTATTTACGGATGATAATACAATTTACTTTGTAACGGATTATGAGGGAGATTTCTCTTATATTGCGAAATTTGATTTGACGACAAAAGAATTTTCAAGAGTTTTGGAAGTTGAAGGGGAAAGTATCCAGACAATCAAGTTCAATAAGGATAAAGGCGAGTTCTACTTCGTCACTTCCAGAGGGGTAACTGATAAATTATACCGCTTTAAGTTAGAAGGGGAAAAGCCGGAAGAGTGTACGTTGCCGGTTGATGTGCTTTATCAAATCAATTTTACGAAAGCTGGAAATCTCTATATCTTAGGAGCAAGTGCTACAGCTCCGCATAATATTTTCAAATCAGCGGATGGACAAGAGTGGGAGCAGCTTACGGAAAACAGGGTGCTTGGTGTCAGCAAAGATGGAATGGTTGAGCCTGATGTTGTTTCCTATAAGTCATTCGACGGTTTGGAAATTGAATCTTTACTATTCAAGGCAAAGCCTGAGAATGCAAATGGCTTTACGATTTTCTGGCCACACGGCGGTCCGCAAGCCTCTGAACGGAAAATGTTCCGTTCGATGTTCCAATGCTTCTTGAACAGGGGATATAACATTTTTGCGCCAAACTTCCGGGGAAGTACTGGGTACGGCTCGGAATTCACGAAAATGGTGGAGCGGGACTGGGGCGAAGGCCCTCGCCTTGACTGTTTGGCAGGGATCGAATGGTTATTCGATAACGATATCACGGACCGTGACCGTCTTTTCCTTGTCGGGGGAAGTTACGGTGGTTATATGGCGTTACTGCTGCACGGTCGCCATGCAGATTACTTCAAAGCAGTCGTAGATATTTTCGGTCCATCCGATTTATTTACATTCGTCAATTCAGTTCCTCCTCACTGGAAGCCGATAATGGATCGCTGGCTTGGAGATCCTGAACGTGATAAAGAACGATTCATTAAAGATTCCCCAGTTACGTATCTGGACGGAATGGTGAAACCAATGTTGGTTATTCAAGGCGCGAAGGATCCGCGTGTCGTGAAAGAGGAGTCTGACCAAATTGTTGCAAAGTTGGAAGGCTTAGGACGAGATGTTGAGTACCTAATATTGGAAGATGAAGGTCATGGTTTTTCGAAGAAAGAGAATGAAATAAAGGTTTACAGTTTGATGTTGGAGTTTTTGGAAAAGCATCAGAAGTAATAAAAGGAATAGCTGTCCATCGGTCGTTATCTGACCGGCGGACAGCTATTTTGATTGAAGCGCTCGTTTATTTCGGGAACCGCTCGTTTATACTGGAAAGTGCTCGTTTATTTCGGGAACCGCTCGTTTATTCTGGAAAGCGCTCGTTTATTTCGGGAACCGCTCGTTTATACTGGAAAGTGCTCGTTTATTTCGGGAACCGCTCGTTTATTCTGGAAAGCGCTCGTTTATTTCGGGAACCGCTCGTTTATTCTGGAAAGTGCTCGTTTATTTCGGGAACCGCTCGTTTATACTGAAAAGCGCTCGTTTCTTCATGAGGAATTCTCGTTCGATCAAGTTCAATCCCAATCCCGTCTCTGCAAATCCTCAGCTATTAGTTGTAAATCATCCGCCGTTATCGTCAGCACTTCATAATCGCTCGTTTCCGCAAACTTCAAAGCCATTTTCTTCATGAACTTCGGAGATCCATCGTTTTCCTCATCATAAACAAGCAAAATCCCGTCCGAATTCCGCAATAAAAATTTATCGCGCTCGATAAATTGCCACGGGGCTTCATAAGGACGTTTCGTTAAACTAACTGTATAGTCTGCATGGGTGAGGATGAATTCATAAGCTTCTTTCTTCGCTTCATTCCAATTTTTTTCTTGTTCCAAAAAAGGTGTGATGACTGCAAATTGTAGCGAAGGATAGATTTCTTGTAAGTCAATCACTGTTTCTGCCGCCCATGTCTCAACGCCCGGTTGTCCGCTGAGGATCACCCATTCAAGGCCACTATCTAAAAGGGGAGTCAATCTGCTTTCTAACGCCTTTTTGATAATACCAATACCAGGATGAGTATCGTTGAAAATGCCTAATTCATGTGCTTTGTAACCTGTTATGACAAGTCTTTTAATCATTAAGCATATCCTCGATTGCCACCTTCGCTATTTTCGAAACGACCATATCATCCATTGGAGGATTATGCAAACCGGCACGGACGTCCCGATAATAGCGTTGAAGTGGGTTGGTTAACTCCAGGCTTTTCGCCCCGACGAGACGCATTGAGCGGTCAACAATTCGAATTGCAGCGTTTGTGACTACATGCTTTGCGGCTCCTAATTCTTGTTTCATCGATTTCCGTCTATCTGTGTCATCATACGCGGCGGCGACACTATAAAGGAAATGTCTCGCTTGCATCAATTCGAGATCAATTTGCCGATATGACTTTGGACATTCGGCAATTCAGAAATACTCCCTTGAATGCTATTCGGTTTATATTCTACTGCGAACTTCACGGCGTAATCACGGGCAGCTTGCGCAATTCCCAAATAACAGGCTGGAATATGTAGAAGCCATCCATTCAATTTGTCTCCACGGGGGCCTTTGCTGAACTCAACGAAGGCTTCCTCATTGACCTTCACATTATTCAAAACCAAGTCATGGCTTTCAGTGCCACGCATGCCGAGCATATTCCAAGTCTCTTTTATGGATAACCCTTCACTGTCTCTTTTGATGAGGAAAAAGCCGATGCCTTCGCGTTCCTCTACCCAAGCTGAGACAAGGAAGTGAGTGAGTACAGGTGACATCGAAGTGAAGTTTTTCTGACCGGTAATGACCCAATGTCCATCCTTTTTGACCGCCGTTGTTCGTGGGCGACCACCTCGAGTTGGACTGCCAGTTTGGGCTTCACTTGCCGCACGGTTCACTAATGCACCATTCAAGACATCTTTTGCGAAATGATCTAACCGGCTCGTTTCCCATAGTTCGTTTTCATAAAGATCACCAACCGCGCCCTGATGCCAACCGATGGATAACGCGGTGGCGCCATCGAAGGATGCAATCGTTTCTTGTAATAAAACCATGTCTTTCACCGTAATTCCACCACCTCCATATTTTTTTGGAAGTGTGAGTGTTGTATAGCCAAGCTCTACGAGGGATTGAATATTTTCTTTTGGAAAGACGGCAAGTTTGTCTGTCTTTTCGGCAGAGCCTCGAATTTGTGATTCCAGGCCCATTATTTTAGCCATCCATTCTTTTTGTAGATCTGTTGTGATGAAAAGTTCTTTTGACATTTGACCACCCTTTCTGCAATTATCAACGTCTGTATATTTTTCTATTATACTAAACTAATGTATGTTCGAGGTGTAAAAGACGAGTGTGCTAATTTTACTGGACAATGATAGTCGTATAAATTATCGTTAGAGAAAACATGGTGAGGGGGATAAGTGATGCAGATTAAAAGATTATGCGCGCAAGATGCAGGAGATTACTATGCTATTCGGTTAGAGGCGTTAAATATGAACCCAGAAGCATTTGCTGTTAGTTACTTGGAGGAGAAGGGGCAATTAGCCGAGAAGTATCTAAAGAGATTTAGAAACGATGATTCATTTACATTTGGAGCTTTTGATGATGATGGATTAATTGGCACCGTTACGTTAATTCCAGAAAAATTGGTGAAACTTAACCATCGTGCATCGATTGTCGCCATGTACGTTAAACCCGAAAAACGCGGAAATGGCGTAGCGAAACAACTTATCAAAGAAGCGATAACAACTGCAAGGACAATAAAAGGCATTGAACAAATTCATTTGGCAGTGGTCAGTTCCAATAAGGCTGCAAATAGCCTTTATGCTTCATTTGGATTTGAAACGTACGGGATTGAGAAAAATGCATTGAAAATTGATGGGACATATTTTGATGAGGAATTAATGGTTTATTTTTGAAATAGAAGGGAAGGAATGGATCAATTACATCCGAACTTGTGATTGATCCTAATTGATTTCATCGGTCGGATTCCCGATAGTCTATTCCTTTTAGTTCACCCGTTTTGGTTGTATATGTGATCCTCACAAAAACACCGAATTCACGGTTTCCCTCTTTAAGCCATAGTTTAAACTTTTCAATTGTTGAGTCCCCAACAGATTCGGTTCCTTCGTGCAAGTAGTCGATAATTTCTGCATTAGGGTACTTTGCTTTAACTTCTTTCATAGCAAGCTGTCCCCATTTTGCGTAAGCAGGTTCAACAGGCTCGTTAACGACCACCGGATGATGAGTCAGTGTAGAATGAGTAGTTATTATTAGCCCAAGAGCAATCAGCATATTTCGCATTTCAAATTCAGCTCCTTTTCTATAGGATGCCGAATTTGATTATAATCATTCAAAAAAGCACCACCCTATAAGATAAGGGAGGTGCTAAATAATTTTATGTAAGTAAAGCCGCCTTTGCCGTATTTATCATAGAAAGTTTTAAACCACCACTCCTCAAAGTGGGTGTTCGCAAAAACATTCCTGTCTGTCCCTATCAGTAAAGGATAGGGCTTGCCATTCCTGTTCTTATATAAAACTCCCTTTTACAGCATAAAGGTTAAAACTTAATGTTATACGTACAATGCAGCTTATGTTTATATAATACATGTGTTTTACTGGATTATCAATGGAAATATTTGCTTTTTACTTATTGTTTTACGGAATAATAAAATAATGATCATTTCAATTTGAATAAGGTATAATAAGAAAAATTCAGTGGGGACACATTATACGAAGTGAGTGATTTTGGTGAAACAACGAGAGCAATGGACATCTAAGATTGGATTTGTTTTAGCGGCCGCAGGTAGCGCTATAGGACTTGGGGCGATATGGAAGTTTCCTTATATGGCAGGAACAAATGGCGGAAGTGTCTTTGTTTTGCTATTTATTATTTGTACGTTGGCAATTGGTCTGCCCATACTTTTAGCAGAATTCGTTGTTGGAAGAAGGGGACAGCATGATGCGGTTACATCCCTAAAACGTCTTGCACCGAAAAGCAGCTGGTATTTGATCGGTTGGCTTGGGTTAGGTTCTTCATTTATTTTATTATCATTTTATAGCGTAGTTGGAGGATGGATTTTATCCTATCTCGCAAGGGCAATTGTTTCACGTCTTGATACCACGGATTATAGCGGACTATTTAATTCGATTATTGCAGATCCGATGGAGGTGTTGCTTGCTCAAGCTGTCTTTATGCTTATGACAATCTGGATTGTTCAAAGCGGTATTAAAGGCGGAATTGAGCGCGCGAGTCGATGGATGATGCCTTTATTATTCATTTTCTTCATTGTGCTTGCAATACGGTCGGTTACACTTGACGGGGCTATGGAAGGAATCCGGTTTCTTTTCGTTCCGAATTGGTCTTATTTAACCGCGAAAACGTTCTTACTTGCACTTGGACAAGCCTTTTTCTCGTTAAGTGTCGGGGTGACGGCGATGCTGACATATGCGTCCTATTTGTCGAAGAAGAAAAGCTCGGTCAATCGGCGTTTAATGTCTCCATATTGAATATTTTCATCTCTCTACTGGCTGGCATCGTCATTTTTCCAGCTGTATTCGCGCTTGGACAATCACCTGCTGAAGGTCCGGGACTTATATTTGTTATCTTACCAGCTATCTTCAATGAAATTCCTTTGGGTGGATTTTTCATAGTGCTGTTTTTCATTTTATTATTATTTGCTACGCTAACTTCTTCGATTGCAATGTTGGAAATTGTCGTGTCTACAGGAATTGGGAAAAAACATGAGTGGAGAAGGAAAGCTTCCTGGTTGTTTGGTTTGCTTATTTTCATCGTCGGATCCCAAGTGCTTTATCATTTGGATTGTTACAGAATCTGAAATTGCCCGGAGGCACGTTTTTCGACTTCGCAGATATTCTGACAAGCCGATTCGGATTACCGATTGGAGCACTTCTTATCTCGATTTTTGCCGGCTATGTACTAACGACTGCTGATACCGATGATGAGTTAAAAATGCATCCGTTTTTGAATCGTTCATGGAAGTTTATCGTACGTTTTGTTGCACCTCTTGCCATCATCGTTATTTTCATAGCATCATTTTTATCCTGAAGAAAAAACCGCTTACGATGTAGGCGGTTTTTGTATTAATAAATAGTTAACATTTTTTTTCGTAAACGGATGTCTGATTTCCGAATAAGTCATAGCACTCTGTTAGTCTTGACCATCCATATTTTTCATAATATCCAATATGATCGGTCGTCAAATACAGCTTGTCGTATCCTTTCTTGTTGGCCTCAGCAATAGCATGATCCATTAACTTCGAGCCCATCGCTTGTCCTCGGTAAGCTGGGTCCACATACAGACAGGCAAGCCACGGAGAGAGATCTTGTCGACTAACCAAATCATTCCGCAAAATCGCATATGTTCCGATGATTGAATCACCATCCACTGCAATGTAAAATGATGGGACGCTTTCAGTTGTCGAATGAATCATGCAATCCTTGTAAAACTTATAATTCGATTCGTTTCCCCATTGCTCCCAAAATGCTTTTGCCGCCTTTTCGAAAAGATCTTGTCTTTCAGTTACTGCAATAATTTCCATTTAAATTCCCCCTTATATTTTTACTATACTCGAAAGGAATTCAAAAACAAATGGCGAATTTAGTAGGAAATACAGTTGTGGGGGAGATAACAATGGAAGTGAAAACAATTGCCAGTTTTGAATGTGGAATTATCGAAAAGGAGTACCAGTTGGTAGGGCAGAGCATAACCGCAAACTTTCCTAAAGGATTCCCGGATGCTGCCATAAAGGTTCAAATGGATTTCGAAAGAAGAATGGATGAGATAGCGAATAGCAAAAGTAAACAGGTATTATTTAGTCCATACATGTCCAATGGTATCTTCGCCACTTATTTTCCTAGTTTAGAGGTTGATGAGTTAAATGAAATACCTGATGGCATGATGGGACTCGAATTACCATTAATGAAATACGCAAAAATCTGCTGCTCAAATAGAACAATTGACCAAGGGTATAGTAAATTGTTTGCTTGGATGGGGAGAACGGATATAAACAAAACCAGTTTAACGACTCTTGTCCAATCGAAATTTTCTACCTTGAGAATGGCGCAAAGGAAGAAGTTGTTGAAATCCTAATACCGATTCATTGATTCTCATAAATGAAAAAAGAAAGTCATGAAATTGTCTCATGGCTTTCTTTACTATTTTTGAAGATGCTTGATAAATTCTTTCAATATATTGAGTTGTTCCTCTTGTTTCTCTTGTGTTTTAATCATCTGCTGCTGTAATAGTTGAATTTGTTGTTGCATTTGTTGCTCGGTTTGCTGTTGTTGTTGCTGTTGTTTCAGCTGTTCGATTTGTTGTTGTAAATCCTGAAGTTGCTTATTTACCTGCTGCTGTTGTTGATCCTGTTGAATTTGTTGTTGTTGATCTTCCGTGATGGATACCGCTGTCCCGAATGCTTGGAGTGCGTCACCGATGGTAGAGGTGATTCCTCCTATTAATCCCAATAAGGCCCCTTTACTTACACTCGTCTGTTGTGCGCCATTTCCATTAGGATAATTAATCAAATCATTTCTTTTTTGATCACCTATGAACACGTTATTCACCCAGTCTCTGAATTGATCATACTATTATTTTATTCGAACAGGATGTTAAAGTGTCCTAGTAATCGCTATTTTCCTGTACATTGCATTAATCTTAGGATTCTCTCTTTCCCAAGACACATTTCTCGGGAAGGGGATATTGAATTGTTTTTCCATCTCATTCATTAAACCGGCAAGTAGTATATCCTTTTTTGGTTGATCTGCAAAGATAATTATCTCATATTCCCTCTGATAATCCGCCAATGATTTCCTATCTGCCATCTTAAATCGTCCTCTCTATTAGACAATCCGAGACTATAAGATTTTAGTCTCGGATTGTAAATGAATGCTTATATTAGTTGTTCATTCGATACTTAACGGTATGACTATCTAAAGGCTTATCCATTTTATCCTGCATGAACATCGCTGCCGAAAGAAGTTTTTCAGCATTTATATTTGTTTGAATGCCCATATTTGAAAGCATATAGTGAAGATCATCTGTTGCCAAATTACCCGATGCGCCCGGTGCATATGGACAACCTCCAAGACCGCCAAGGGAACTGTCGAACTTAGTGATCCCCATCTCTAAAGAGGCAAGCACATTTGCCATAGCTGTACCACGGGTATTATGGAAATGCATCGCTATTTTTTCTTGTGGATACCGCTTTAAAAGCTCTTCCAAAAGTATTCTTACTTGCAACGGATTAGCGACGCCAATAGCATCCCCTAATGATAATTCTTCTATGCCCATTTCAAAAGAGAATCCGTCAATCGAAGTACTTCATTTATCTCGACGTTACCTTCAAAAGGACAGCCAAACACAGTTGAGATATAACCCCTTACCGACTTATTGTTTGTAATTGATTCTCGTACAACTTCAGCAAGAACAGTTTCTGTTTCTCTAATTGTCTTATTGATATTTTTCTTGTTGTGAGTCTCACTAGCCGAGATGAAAACTGAAACTTCGTCTATTTGACTCTCCAAAGCGCGGTTTAGTCCTCGCATATTTGGTACAAGAGCTGCATATGTCACTCCGGGAGCTTTTGTAATCTGTTTGACAACGGAATCCGCATCAGATAATGCAGGAATCCATGTAGGATTAACGAAAGAAGTGACCTCTATATAGCTCAAACCAGTTGAAGAAAGCTGGTTTATCCATTCGATCTTGTCCTCTGTATTGATAAATTTGCTTTCATTCTGTAAGCCGTCTCTTGGACCGACTTCTCTTATAAATACCTGTTCCGGGAATTGTTTAAATGTCATTTATACAAACCCCTTTCAATTAAAATCCAAATAGGGTAGCCATAATCCAAGCTGAAGCATAGAACACCATAAACTGTACACCTGCTCCAATACCGAGGATACGATTCAATAGCCCACCAACAGCTGCTACCGTAAAGGTAAGCGCGATACCGACAAATTGTGCCTCATGAAAAGCAAGTAGACATGCTAATCCAATGAACATTGCAACGATTGCTTCCTGACTGACGAATTTCATAACGATAACGGAAGCTTTTCTTGCATAGTTCATTGAAAACGGATATGCGATGAGTGCAGCCACAGCGAGACCTATAAATCCATAAATGAAGAAATCCCATGACGTCATGTACGTATGCAAATTATTGACAGGGTCAACAGTAAAAACAGGTGGTGCATTGAATAAAGGAGAAGCTGGCCCTAATGCAACAGGACTCAAAGGAATCCCGAACGCAATAAGTGGAATGATTGCTTCTGCAATATATGTAGACTCAGTAACACCATTCATAACTGTTAAACTTGTTGTCGATTTTTTATAAGCCCCTTTCGTACGGGACCCAACGATTTCACCCATTAATGAGGTCATACCGACTGGACTGAAAACAAACGTTAATGAAGAAATAAATGTCGTAATCGCTGTGAAAAACTTTTGCCTGCCTGTGAGTATTTTTAATGGGTTTGGAAAGTATCCTTTCCATGCTTTCGTCTCAGGAGCCAAGTGATACTCTTTAGGCTTGCTTCTTTCAATTGAACGTTTTGCACTTGCAGAAGTGGCAAATAAAATATCAGAAAACATAGGGCCGACAGCAATTCCTAAGAAGAAGCTGATTGATAAATGTTTGTCCAATAGTGTAAAACTCATTAAATCTAAACTTTTTATAAAGAATGCAAAAGGGATGATCATTAAAACACTTACCCATCTACCTTTTGAGAAGTAGGCAATTAATATTGCTGCAAGTGTGAAAATGATTCCAGCCGATGATTTAAAGAAATCAGCAAACTGACCTAAAAATTGTCCTAACAGAACCGCTGTAGGTAGGGCGATGAACGCTCCAATAATACCTCCAGAGATCATCTTTCTCAGAGCGACATGGGGCATTCCCATTCTTCTTAGTGTATTGGCATGGTCGATTAAAGGGACCGCCGTAGTATCACCAGGAATCCCCATTAACGCTGTAGGTACAGCATGCGTGAGGTGCTTTGCCAAAACAGCAGCCATGAAGAATGAAAAGACGGCTACTGGGGGAGCGCCCAAAAGAATGACTAACAGAGTAAGGGGTACCATGATCGCTGTTTCATCCGTACCGGATATCAATCCGATTAAAGAAAACACAATTGCACCAATAAATGCAAATATAATTGCCGTTAGTAATAAACTCATTTCTTTTTGTCACCCCCAGAGCTCTAAACTGCTCAAGAACACCAAGTTCTTCTAATTCTTTTTTGGTAATTGGGTCGTTCTCTATTAGTGCAAGCTCTTCATCTGCATCTAATTGTAAATCCTCAAAAACTTCTCTCATACTGTTAGTTGAAGTCTCTTCTTCGATCAATATTCGTTTTGGTTTAAAGACAAAAGAACATAATACTAATGAAAGGACGGTTCCTGTAATACCAAGAAGTAGGGAATAGGAAGCGACCATATTTTCACTCGCAATAGATGGGAAAAACCAGAGACCAAGATTATAACCACCTAAACTTACTGCGACACTTATTACAATTGAGAAGAGCAACTGATTAGGTACAATTGTATCTCCAAGTATTTCTAAGTATTTATTTTTTGAAGAAGTATCGGTCGAATTGACATGTTTATCGTTCAAATTATTCACCTCTTTGAATTGCTTTAGTGATCTCCAAAATTCGATCGTATCTTAAATCTTTTTCTGCTACTGCTTGAGCAACAATTCGATCAATATCCGACTTAGCTGCGCCAGCCATAACCGCTAAATTTCTTGCGTGTAGCGACATATGACCTCTCTGGATGCCTTCTGATGCAAGTGCACGAAGACCAGCAGCGTTTTGGGCAAGTCCTGTCGCTGCAATGCAACCTGCGAGTTCTTCCGCAGAGCTTATCCCCATAATTTTTAACGAAGCCTTTGCAACTGGATGCGTTTTTGTTGCTCCGCCAACAATTCCAACCGCCATAGGAAGCTCGATTGAACCTGATAAATCACCATCCGCATTTATTTCAAACTTCGTCAAGGATTTATAATGTCCGGAGATGGAAGCGTAAGCATGGGCACCCGCTTCTACAGCACGAGTATCATTACCAGTCGCTAAAACAACCGCTGAAATACCATTCATAATTCCTTTATTATGTGTAGCTGCACGATAAGGATCAAACTCTGCAAATTCATAAGCACTTACAATATCTTTCACAACCTCTTTGCCACCAAGGGCTTCGGCTGAAAATACTGCGCGTGCACGAACTAGTCTACGATCTGCCAAATTTGAAATGATTCTTAGAAGCACTCTACCACCTGTTATTGTTTCAATCATAGGCGCAACGGATTCAGCCATCGTATTTACAGCATTTGCACCCATTGCATCTCGCGTGTCAACGATGAGATGAATAACAAGCATAGTATGATTTGTCGTTGGAATAATATGCACTTCGAGGTCTTTTACTCCGCCGCCTAAAGAAACTAATGTTGGGTCTTTCTCATTACAAAGATTCATAATCTCTTCTTTATGTTCGAAGATTTTAGCTTTTGCTGCATAAGGATCAGCAACATTAAGAACTTGAATCTGTCCTCGCATAATTGTTCCACTCATAGATGTGAAGAATCCGCCATGTTCATATGTAGCTTTTGCTGCATTACTTGCTGCTGCTACAACTGATGGTTCTTCAGTAGCCATTGGAATGAACGTATCTTTTCCGTTTATTTTAAAGTTAGTTGCAATTCCAACCGGGATACTGATTTGGCCAACAACATTTTCAATCATGGAATCTGCGAGGTCCATAGGTAGCGTTTGATTGGCAGATAGATATGATAATTCATCCTCTGTTAAGCCGCGTCCCTTCGTAACAATATCTAATCTTTCCTGAGTTGATAAACGATAAAATCCTGGAATTCTAGTAGTTGTCATTAATATACACTCCTTGTTGTGTAATTACATTCAACTGAGTTGAATGCGGTTACACAAAATAGTACATGAAAACGAAAATAATGTAAACACTTACATTCAAAACAAAATTATTTTTCAGACTACAGGCTATCTACCTGAATGAACATCGTTAAGACCTTTGCTTCTATTTTTCCAGTTGAAAGAAATATATGGGGAATCGTTCCTTCGAAATAAGCACTATCGCCTTGTTCCAATAAATGTAATTCACCATCATAATAAAGATTAATGGAGCCGGAAAGGACGAATATAAATTCATCCTCCGCATGTGTAAAAGGTTCTACTAATTCCGCTTCCGGCAAGACTGTCACGATTACTGGTTCAATTTTGCTGAAATGAGGACGCTTCGCCAAAGCTTCATATGTATAACCAATTTCTTCATTTCCAACTTTTAATGTTCTTTCAGTATTTCTAACGATTGCCATCTTGCTTTGATTATTTGATTCCAAAAAATAGGACAAGGGTGCATTTAATTCTTTTGCTATTTTCGATAACGTTGCTAAGGCGGGGGAAGCTTGTCCATTCTCGATTTTGGATATATGACTCTTTGTTAACGAGCATTTATCTGCTAATTCCTGTTGAGTAAAGGACTTGTTTAATCTCGCTTCTTTTACCTTCCTACCGATTTCCTCTGGGTAGATTGTACTCTCCTCCTTTATTAAAAAGATAACAACTTCAGTCAAATTATACTCTATTCCTTCCAATTAATTTCAATATATATTGTAACAGATTTAGACGTCCATAAAGGGTGGAGGTTAACTTAAAATTTTATACTGTAGGGGTAATATTAGGCAATGTTGATTTCCGCTCCGAACGGACGCTTTTCGCGGGCAAGGCTTCAGCCAATGGAACCACGAAGAGTTCGATTTGCCGTATTTCTGCGCATTTTGCAGAAATAAAGGCAGCTTTGCATCCGTGCTCGCAACGCTACGCTTTTGCTCGCAAAAGCCGTTCTACGTTACGGCTTTCGCTCAGTCCAGGGTCTTCAGCTCGCGCTGTTCCCGTTGGAGTCGCCGTTCTCCGCTTCAATCAACTATATCCTATATACCTGCGATCCAATGCCGAAACATCAATGAACTTGAACTTATATAGAAAAAAACTCTTCAATCCTCGCCTTTTTGTACAAATATATAGTTGTGATAATGTCATGTTGCATTAGTAAATATTGTAAGATAAAGGGAAGAAGGATTTATCGGAACAATTTGAATTACTGATTAGCTCATGGGGAGGAAAATTAAATGAATGAAACAAAAAGAAACTATGAAATTGTAAAGATAAATACTTTGAATCGATAAGTAAATCAACCGCATCATATTCCACTATATTTGATATGAATTTAAATGAAATCAGCGAGATTATGAAATGTATTTACTGAACAACATAATATTTTCTATATTATAAGAGGTTTGTGAAAAAATGCGCTTGGTTACTAGTAGAATAAAAATAAAACCTTAAGGGAGGAATAAATGATGATCGTTAAACTGCCAAAAGAAAATTATTACAAAATTAATAAATTGTTGGTTAGTCCGCAAGAAAAAAATGAAAATGTATTAAATGCAGTTCTTAGCGGAATGAATCAAGGCGTAGTATATGTTGATCAGATAGAGGAGCCCCGTACTGCAATTGTATACGCGGTGGGCTTGGGGTACTATCTGCTCGGTGATCCAGAGAATGAGTTGTTTAACAGCCACCTGGGTAATTTAATTTCCACACAATTAAAGCAAGAAAGTCTGGATTTATGTGGAGGAACCTGGTTTATCGCCAATATCTTTAACGAAACTTGGAAAGAGGCTCTGAAAAAAATGGTTGATGGGCGTAAATATTATGTGGGATATAACGTCTATTACGAATTGGATACGGTTCGTTTCAATAAAGGTTTGGAGCAACTATGTCATGTGCTTGATGAAGGTATTACCATGGTAAAGATCACTAAGGAATTGATTAACGCTGACGAGAATCTAAGGGAAGAGTTAACAGAATACTGGTCTTCAGCGGAATCTTTTACTCAATATGGGGAAGGATATGCTGTTTTAAAAAATGGTAAAGTAATAAGTACATGTTACACATGTTGTGTGAACGGAGACCGCCATGAAATTTATATAGCAACATTTGATCAAAATGTCCGAAATCGCGGTTTGGCAACGATCCTAGGACAACAATACATAAAGGAATGCTTGAAAAGAGGGATTGGTGTGTTTTGGACTACTGATGAATCGAATGAGCCGTCCAAAAGAGTAGCTGGAAAATTGGGTTTCGAATATTCGCATCGATTGATGTCGTTTGAATTTGAGTTCTGATCCAAACGGGTGTTTTTTAATAGATCATTGAACTGCTTGGAGGATCATTTCTTAATTGAACTAAAGGGGCAGGTAATTGAAGAAGGAAAAAATGATTGAGTATAGAATTTATCTATAGTAACATTCTTACATTTCTGAGATTAGTAAAGGGGATGCACTTAATGACGGAGGGTTTTTTCAAAGTTCAAGACATACTTGAAAATTACAAAACAGCAGTTTACGAAAAAGATGTTGAAAAATTCTTATCCATGTATGATCGCGAAATGCATATTTATGATTGCTGGGGGAACTGGGAAAGCAAGGGTATTTCTTCGTGGAAGCAAAATGTAACAGAGTGGTTTAATGGATTGAGTGAGGATGGCGTTTTACTTAAAGTTGATTTTAATGACATAGTAGTTGAAGAAGATTCATATATAGCATTTGTTCATTGTGCAATAACATATGCTGCTCACCAAGAAGAATCTGGTGAGAAACTTCGTCAAATGACCAATCGGTTCACATTTGGTTTAAAGAAAGTGAATGAATCTTGGGTCATAGCTCATGAACATTCATCATTGCCAATAAATATGGAAACTGGTAAGGGGATTTTTAACTTGAAGTAAAAAATATACTATTTTGATTGGAGATAAAGATTGGGGGCGAAAGAATGAAAAGGACAGTAATTGGTGGTTTTATAATGATAGGGGGATTATTTACTACACTAACTATAATTTTGGTAGCAATGACGTATATTCCAAGCATGACTAGTTGGTCTGGTTCAAAGTTGTGGTATGCGATTTTTGGAGGAAAGCAATATGGGATTGAAACTGTTCAAAGTTTATTCTTAGGATTCCCATTTGTTGTAGGATTGTTGTTTACGATTTTGGGGCTAGCAATACTAATAAAGGAGTATTTTGACAGGTCCTTTTTAAAGTGAGTTTTTACTAACGGGTAGCTTTACTTCAAGAAGGAGTAAAGCCTTTTTTATTGAAGTGGCATACCGGATGCTATGGAGGAAGAAAAAACAAGAAAAGCAACTGCGGACAAATTGCGGACATTAGGTAAAAAAACCATAAAAAAACAGCCCCTAGGCATCCGGCCTAATAGGACTGTTTCGGAGAAGTATCGTTGTTCCGACAATACTTCCAAGGGTTTGGCACCCAATGATTCCGACTGGGCTCGAACCAGCGACCTCTACCCTGTCAAGGTAGCGCTCTCCCAGCTGAGCTACGGAATCGGGAGAAGTTGTACTTGCTTACTGCACATTTATTATTATAGCGGGTTTGTCCAAGAAGTCAACATCATTTCTAAAAGTTTTTTCTTTCGATGATATAAAGGTAGAATGGAAAGAAAGGGGGGTGGCTGGAAATGCAAATTTCCTTACCATTCAATTATGATTTTGAACGAGCACTCGAACGGTTGGCGGGGGATCCTGTAAATGCAGTCGATTTACAAAAACGGGAAGTGAAGATTCCGATGGAAGAGGGGAATGTCATCACTCTACGCGGTTTAGGCACCACGGATTCACCTTCGTTTTTGCTGGAGAACGCAATAGATGAATCGCAAGTTGATAAAGTGAAATCCTTTTTTCATTTTGATCGGCGTTTAGATACGGTTTCTGATCATTTCCGGGATACCAACCTTGAGAAGCTTTTCGTCGAACATGCTGGTACACCGCTTATCAAAGAGTTCTCGCTTTACGGTACACTAATGAAAAGTATCATTCACCAACAGCTAAATCTTGCATTTTCGCATGTTTTAACGATGCGATTTGTTGAGAACTCTGGCGAAAATCAAGATGGGGTATGGCGATATCCAGAACCTGAAAAAATCGCCGCACTAAAAGTGGAGGATTTACGTCAGCTTCAATTTAGTGGGAGGAAAGCTGAATATGTAATCGGACTTTCACGTGCAATTGTCGATGGAAATCTAGACTTGAATAAGTTTGAAAAGATGGAAGATGAAGAGATAATTCATGAAATGGTTGCCCATCGTGGGATTGGGCCATGGACTGCACAAAACTTTCTCATGTTCGGTTTAGGGCGGCCGAATCTATTCCCTATAGCAGATATAGGGTTGCAAAACGCCCTGAAAAATATATGGGCAATGGACCGTAAACCGACAAAAGAAGAAATTATGGAACAAATTCCGATTTGGAAACCATACTTAAGCTACGCCGCATTGTATTTATGGAGAAGTATAGAGTGACACTTTGAGCATGAAAAAAGCTTCCCTATATAGGAAAGCCAGGTTATTTATTATGAATGTGTATGTTCGTTTTCTTGTTCAAAGCGGTCGTCAAAGAAGAGGAAATTTTCATCGTTCAGGTCCGAGATGCGTTCCTTGTTGAGACCTAATGAAAGATTTCCCTCAAAGATTGTTTCCCACCAAGTATCTGTTGTTGTCATGTTCATTTCCTCCATTTCAATTATATTCACTATTTGCGATTGTGTAATTCCTTACCCTGTACTGAAAGGAACTAAAACGTAAACCATTGAAAAAGAATCTTAAGGCCTATTGTTAGATGGAGTCCTTCAATCCATCTTTTGGTAGTGATTTCAATTGAAAATAACAGAAAAGCAGGAATGCCCCAACGATTTGTGTAACCATAGTATATGTTGACAAGCTTTTCGCCAAACTGCGTAATTGGTCGGAATTTGTCGTTTTAAATTCAGTCCTTTTGCTATATTGACAATTTGTTTTCGCTGAAGGAGGCGCCGAGATGTTGGATGTTCAAAATAATATTGATACAATAATCGAATTGCAGCAAAGCTTATACCTGACGGGCAAGACAAAAGACGCCGATTTTCGAATTGAAATGTTGATGCGCTTGAGAGATGCGATCAAATTGAATGAAGATAAAATTCATGAAGCCTTGAAGAAAGATTTAGGGAAGAGTCCTTTTGAAGCGTATGTAACTGAAGTAGGATTTGTTTTATCGAGTATTTCATTGATGATAAAAAACTTGAGAGAATGGATGAAGCCTGAGCAAGTGAAAACACCAGCCCATTTACAACCTGCAAAAAGTTTCATCGTACGCGAGCCATATGGTTCGGTATTAATCATCGGCCCTTTTAATTATCCTTTCCAATTAATAATGGATCCGTTAGTTGGAGCCATTGCAGCCGGTAATTGTGCAGTTGTTAAACCGTCAGAAGCTACTGTTCACACAACGACACTTATAAATGAACTATTAACGGAACTCTACCCATCCGATTTTATCCATGTCGTAAATGGCGGAATTGAGGAGACAAATGCTCTTATACACGCACCATTCGACTATATTTTTTTTACTGGAAGTGTAACGGTCGGAAAAATCGTCATGAAAGCTGCCGCTGAAAGACTTACTCCTTTAACGCTCGAGTTAGGTGGAAAAAGTCCTGTAATTGTTGATCAAACAGCGAATATAAAAATTGCAGCTGAGCGGATTGTTTGGGGGAAATTTCTTAATAATGGACAAACCTGTGTTGCGCCAGATTATATCCTTGTACATGAGACTGTGAAGGATAAGCTGATAAAGGAAATTGTCAATTGCATACGAGATTTTTACGGCGAAGAAGTTTCCGCAAGTGTGGATTACGGCAGGATTGTTAACTCCAAGCATTTTGATCGTTTGTCGGAGTTGATTCAAAAAGAGAAGAAGAATATTGTATTCGGCGGTAAAATGGATCGCGATGATTTATTCATCAGCCCGACGATTTTGGATAATGTCACTTGGTCGAATCCGTCCATGGAGGATGAGATTTTCGGACCTATCCTACCGATTCTAACTTATCAGAATTTAGGGGGAGTTATTCATAGAATTCAAAAATTACCGAAGCCGCTATCAGCTTACCTATTTAGTGAGAATACACAAGCACGGGAATACTTTTTGGGAAATCTCCCATTTGGTGGAGGTTGTATAAATGATACGATTTCCCATGTTGGTAACATTCATCTACCGTTTGGGGGAGTCGGCGCATCCGGTATGAACGCCTACCATGGCAAAGCAAGTTTTGATTTGTTCACCCATTCAAAATCAATTTTGAAGAAGAGTACGAAACTTTCTGTGCGTATGGGATTCCCGCCATATGGAAATAAACTTTCGCTTATCAAGCGAATCATTCGATAATTATACTGGGAAAAACCTGTTTTATTGTAGTAGTATAAGTATCATATAAAACGAAAAAGGGGATGTAGGGAATGTATCAATTTAATGAGGCAAGAACGACAGAGCTGTTAAAAAGATTAGTGGAAACACCAAGTCCTTCCGGTTTTACCGAAAAGGTGATGAAAGTAATCAGCGATGAATTTACGAATATTGGTGTCACTTACAAACGAACGAATAAAGGGGCAATTATCGCGACGGTTAAAGGGAAAGACGATTCCCGCCATCGATTATTGACGGCACATACTGATACACTCGGAGCAATGGTCAAAGAAATAAAGAGTAACGGAAGACTTAAGTTAGCGATGATTGGCGGATTTAATTGGAATGCTGTTGAAGGAGAGTATTGTCATATACATACAGCTTCCGGCAAGGAAGTTCGAGGGACAATCCTTATGCACCAAACTACAGTTCACGTATACCGCAACTCAGGTACTGCAGAAAGAAATGCAGACAATATTGAAGTTCGCATTGATGAAAAGGTGAAAAATGCAGCTGAAACGAAAGCGCTTGGCATTGAGGTGGGAGATTTCGTTTCATTTGACCCAAGATTTGAAGTGACTCCAAGCGGGTTTATCAAATCAAGACATCTTGATGATAAAGCGAGCACAGCGTTGTTGGTTGACCTCGTCCGTTCGGTAACGGAAAATGGGATTGAATTACCAAATACAACGCACTTCTATATATCGAACAATGAAGAGATCGGTTACGGAGGGAACTCCAATATCACGCCTGAAACAGTTGAATACATAGCTGTCGACATGGGGCAATAGGAGATGGACAATCCTCGGATGAATACACAGTTTCAATTTGTGCAAAGGATTCGAGCGGTCCGTATCATTATGCATTAACAAGACATTTGACGGGTCTTTGTGAAAAAGGAAGCATTCCATTCAAGCTTGATATTTATCCATACTATGGTTCGGATGCGTCTGCTGCAATCCGTGCAGGATTCGATGTAAAGCATGCATTATTCGGACCGGGGATTGAATTGTCCCATGCACTTGAGAGGACACATGTCGACTCGTTAAAAGCGACAGCACAATTACTACATTCGTATATTACTTCAGACATGATGGATTGATTGGAGGCAGGTCATGGAAAGCGAATATTTATTCTCAAGCTTACCGATAAAGAAAGTGGAAGGGAATTTACCTGAAATTGTTACAGATCTTGCTGTGGATTCCCGTACTGTGAATGCTGGCGGCGTTTTTGTTTGTATTGAAGGTTTTACAGTGGATGGACATGCTTATGTGCAAAAAGCAATCGACCAAGGGGCGCGAGTTATTGTTGCGTCACGTGAAATCGAAGTGGATTTGGACAAGCAAGCAGTCGTCTATGTTGAAGATACCACAAGGGCAGTCGCCTTACTCGCACCGAGATTCTTTAATTATCCTTCCAAACAGATGACGATGATCGGTGTTACCGGTACAAACGGAAAAACAAGTGTCAGCAATATGCTGCACTCCATATTAAGTCATGTCGGCGAAAAGTCAGCTGTTACTGGAACGATTGGATTTAACTTGGATGGAGTGTTATATGAAACAGAAAACACTACAGCTGATGTATTGACGACCCAGCAGATGATCAATCAGGCGGCAAATGCAGCTTGCACAACAATGACGATGGAAGTTTCTTCACATGGCCTTATGGAAGGAAGATTGGCTGGTACGGAGTTCGATATTGCCGTGTTTACGAATTTATCACATGACCATTTGGACTTCCATAAGACTATGGAAAACTACGGCTACGCAAAAGGTCTATTATTTGCTCAGCTTGGACAAGATTTAAGTCAATCGAAATTTGGAATAGTGAATGTTGATGATCCTTGGGGTGGGCGAATGATGGAAATGACACCTTACCCTATTTTGACGTATGCAGTTCATAAAAATGCAGATTTTATGGCGAAAGACATTAAGTTAACTGTGGAAGGCACAACATTTACATTAGTGTCACCCGTGGGAGAGTTTGAAGCTTCCATGTCCCTAATTGGAGAGTTTAATGTCTATAACGCGCTTGCCGTCATTGCTGCGCTATTTGCAAAAGGGCTTGAAATGGAAGAAATTTTAGACGGGCTTGCTGTTATTCCGGCAGCGAAAGGTCGAATGGAAAAAGTGGAAACCGATATGCCATTGACGATTTATATCGATTATGCCCATTCTCCAGATGCAATAGAAAAGGCGATTCAAGCTGTTCTTCCATATAAAGATGCTGATAGCAAATTAATCTTTGTTATCGGGACAGGGGAAATAGAGACAGACAGAAACGTCCAATCATGGCGGAGAAGGCTTCGATTTCGGATTATGTTATTTTAACGACTGATGATCCTCGTGATGAGCCATTTGAATCCATCCTTGCCGAATTGGAAGCAGGTATGAAACATGAACGCTATGCGTGCATAGGGGATCGGGAAGAAGCTGTCCGCCATGCTGTTTCAGTTGCTGATCCAGGAGACATCATTATTTTTGCAGGAAAAGGTCATGAAGATTTTCAAATTGTAGGCAGGGAAAAACTGCCGCATTCAGATGCAACAATCGCATTGGATGAGGCGAAGAAAAAGTTTGGCGAAGGTATTTTGGACAATTGAGTATGACGAAAAAGCTGTCTCTGGGGCAGCTTTTTCTATTTTACATATAATGTTCTATTGACAAAGAAAAAAATGTTGAAATTGGCTCGTAATCTGTCTATGCTTATAAAAGCAGAAAAGAAGGAGTTCGTTTAAAATGCAAAGACCTATAAATGAAGAAATCGCATCCCGACGCACATTCGCAATCATTTCCCACCCAGATGCTGGGAAAACGACTATGACTGAAAAACTGCTTTATTTCGGTGGGGCAATTCGGGACGCAGGTACTGTAAAAGGTAAAAAGACTGGTAAGTATGCAACGTCCGACTGGATGGAAATTGAAAAGCAACGTGGAATTTCAGTTACATCATCGGTTTTGCAATTTGACTATGATGAGAAGCGCGTCAATATTTTGGATACACCGGGACATGAGGACTTCAGTGAAGATACGTACCGTACACTAATGGCTGTAGATGCCGCTGTCATGATGGTCGATTCAGCAAAGGGAATTGAACCTCAAACAATCAAGTTGTTCAAAGTTTGTCGAATGAGAGGCATTCCTATTTTCACGTTCATGAACAAGATGGACCGCCAAGGGAAAGAACCGCTTGAATTAATGGAAGAACTTGAGGAAGTTCTTGAAATTCAATCTTATGCCATGAACTATCCGATCGGTATGGGGAAAGAGTTTATCGGCGTATACGATCGATTCAATAATAGGATTGAACAAGCGCGTGTTGAAGGCGACAGTCATTACCTACCTTTGAATGAAGAAGGGGAGCTTGCAGTCGAGCACCCGATGACAGAAACGTCCTATTATAAACAGGCTATTGAAGATGTAATGCTATTGAATGAGGCTGGAAATAAATTTGATATTGAGCGTGTATCGAAAGGTGAGTTGACACCGGTATTTTTCGGTAGTGCATTGACTAATTTCGGTGTACAAACATTTTTGGAGACGTTTCTTCAATTTGCTCCACCGCCACAACCTCGTCAGACGAAGGAGGATCAGCAGGTCGACCCGCAATCTGAAGATTTTTCAGGATTTATCTTTAAAATTCAAGCGAATATGAATCCGGCTCACCGCGATAGAATTGCATTCGTTCGTATTGTATCTGGTGCCTTCGAAAGAGGAATGTCGGTTACTGTACCAAGGATTTCAAAGTCCTTTAAATTATCCCAGACAACACAATTCCTTGCGGATGATCGTGAAACTGTAAACGAAGCGGTTGCGGGGATATAATTGGTCTTTACGACACAGGGAACTATCAGATTGGCGATACAGTAGTTGGGGGCAAGTTGAATTTCCAATTCGAAGCATTGCCGCAGTTTACTCCCGAGCTATTCGTACGAGTCACGGCAAAAAACGTTATGAAATCAAAGCACTTCCATAAAGGGATTCTTCAACTGGTCCAGGAGGGTGCCATTCAATACTATAAAACACTTCATACAGAAGAAGTTATCCTCGGCGCTGTCGGTCAACTTCAATTCGAAGTGTTCGAGCACCGTATGAAAAACGAGTATAATGTTGAAGTCAATATGGAGCATGTCGGTTCAAAAGTCGCTCGTTGGATTGAAAATGAAAGTGATGTTAAAGAGTCAATGACAGGTCAACGCTCCATGCTTGTAAAAGACCGTTATGACAATCTTGTCTTCCTATTCGAAAATGAATTCGCGCTCCGCTGGTTCGGAGATAAATATCCTGATATTAAGCTATATAACTTATTATAAGAACAACTGGAACCGGAAGGACTTACGTTTAAAAGTCCTCCCGGTTTTTTGTCGATGGCGGGCGAGAAAACGAGCAGTTGTGAAGAAGAACGAGCGGATTCAGATATAAACGAGCGGTACCACGTAAGAACGAGCGATTCCAGGAATAAACGAGCGGTTCCACGAAAGAACGAGCGGATTTAGGAATAAACGAGCGGTTTCACGAAAGAACGAGCGATTAACAAATAAAACAAGTGCCTATTGATATAAACAAGCACTGGTTGAAAAGATAGTAATATTAATTTGTAAAATGCATTTAGCGCGATATAGCAGATCAAAACACTAACCAAGTTTCCGCGGTTCAGCAATACGTCCATATGGTGCAAGGTTCTACGATAAAGGTAATTTAGTCTCGGGACGCAAGACAATATTGTATCTTGAACCTCTTCCGTTTCCAGTCAGTTCCGCCGACGATGTGGCCAGTAACCTTTTAGCTGTATGTCTGTCATTCAAGCGTGTGAAATAGCGGAATTCCTTGTTTGTGATATTTTCCCTTATTAACATTGACCAATCAAATAAAGCATTTTGGTGTTCCTTTTTCCCTGTGTGACCGCAGCTTGTACATCTCCATTTTTGATATTCCCACTTCATGGAAAGGCTACTGCAAATGGGGCAGAAAACACCTGTTTTTATATCGCTAAGATGGATATTATATTTATTTATTAAAGGAAACGGGTGGAATTCTTTGTGGTTTTTA
Source organism: Sporosarcina thermotolerans (assembly GCF_030067815.1). Taxonomy (GTDB): domain Bacteria; phylum Bacillota; class Bacilli; order Bacillales_A; family Planococcaceae; genus Sporosarcina; species Sporosarcina thermotolerans. Next base: position 1,886,302 of record NZ_CP125968.1, read on the forward strand.
ACCATCTTTTGTGCTAATGAGTGGATTTTCGGTTTGTCAAGAATGCTTTGAGTAACCGATAATGTTCTAAGATGTGCGGCAACTTCGTAGGTAAACATGATGTCCATATTAGGGGGTTCCTCGATTATTAGTTCATTGTTATAAGCGAATGCAATTAATCCTTTTATTGGAATGTTGATTTTACGCTTTTTTAACCAACTATTCAGATGGAACATTTTTCTTTCCACTTCAACAATTGGATTTTTCAATGGCAGTCTTTTTCCGGTGGGATATTCCTTGATAAACTGTAAAGGGTTAGATTTAACAACGATCTTCTCCGCAATGTTCTTGACCTCCGAAATTACGATAAACGCTGGAGTAATCAATATGGAATCCATTTGGAAGAAAGTATTATCGTCGCAAAGTGTGACGTAATGCAATATAGCATGTGGAAAGTCGGGTTTGAATTCCGTTAAATACTTATCATATTGACTTTCACCCCCGAATCCGGCTTGTAAGTTGTACAATCTCTCTTCAATTCTTGTTCTTCTCTCATCTCCTTTCCCCATTCGTTTTAGCAATGCGATTAGTCCGTCAATTTCCATTGTCTTTGTTCTATTTTTTACTAACACATCATCACCTCCACTTCATTGTATCCAAACTTGTCGAATTTTGGAATAGTCTGATTGAAATTGTCGAAAGTATTAAAAAATACGGCGGTATGTTTGATACAAAATGGTTAACGTCACGCGGTAAACCCTTTTTACTAAACATCTAAAATATCGCGCCAAGTGCCTTTGTCAAAATAAAAACGTACTTCGTTGTATGATGAACGAGCGGATTCTGGAATACGAGCGGTTCCAGGAATAAACGAGCGGTTCCACGAAAGAACGAGCGGATCCAGGAATAAACGAGCGGTTCCACGAAAGAACGAGCGGATTTAGGAATAAACGAGCGGTTACACGAAAGAACGAGCGGTTCCAGGAATAAACAGCGGTTCCACGAAAGAACGAGCGATTCCAGGAATAAACGAGCGGTTCCACGATAGAACGAGCGGATTCAGATATAAACGAGTACCTGCGCAGGGAAACGGTTGTATTTGGCGAAATATATATTGTAGTCCGCATTTGATGTTGGTTGTGAATTTCAATATGATGGATAGAGAGAGTTTTGTAAATGAAAGGAATTTTGCGAATGAAGATCAGTAATTTTTCCATACGAAGACCGGTTTTTACAATTGTTACGATGTTACTTGTCATCATTTTAGGGACAGTTTCCTTTTTCAAGATTCCTGTCACGTTAATACCAGAGTTAAATCCGCCTGTTGCAGTCGTCGTTACAAATTATCCGGGTGCTTCATCGACTGAGGTGAGTGAGAAATTAACGAAGCCACTTGAGGCGAGTCTATCCACTTCTCCTGGATTGAAATCAATGCAATCTTCATCACAGGAAGGTGCAAATTTCATTTTATTAATGTTCGATTGGTCTACAAAAATTGATGATGTTCAGTTGGATATTATGCAAAGGATTGACCAAGTTCCAGTACCGGAAGGAGCAAAAGCCCCAAGATTCATGAAGTTTGACCCTGCTCAATTTCCGGTCATTCAGTTGTCGCTTAGAACGAATGCTGAAGGGGCTGACATAAGGGAACTATCAGAACGTCTCGAGACGGAATTGCGCAGGACGAATGGCGTTGCCAGTGTAACCGTTTCAGGTAAATTGGTAGAAGAAGTCCAGGTAATATTAGATCAGAGTAAATTGGAAAGCAACGGAATGGTTCAATCGGATATTGTTCAGGCGATTCAGGCGAATAATGTATCCATGCCGGGTGAACCAATTGAAACGCAAGATGGAAAACAGCTGACTACAAGAATAATCAGTTCACTAACTTCTGTTACTGATATACAAAATATTACGGTCGGTACACACCCTTTGACTGGGAAGAAAGTAAAGATTTCTGAGGTTGGGAAAGTGGCATTACTTGAGGCGCCGGTATCTTCTGAAACAAGAGCGAATGATCAAAAGGCCGTGCTTATGTCGGTGCTTCAGGAATCAGGAGCTAATACAGCAACAGTATCTACCGCCTTTAAGAATGCATTGGATAAGTTGCTAAAACAAGATGAATTCAAGGATATTAAGGCTGATATTTTATTCGATCAAGGCGACTATGTGAAGCTTGCGATCGGTAATATCGGACAATCATTAATACTTGGTGGATTATTCGCGATGCTTGTCTTGTTCTTTTTCCTCAGGGGTATAAAGAGCCCGATTATTATCGGTGTAGCTATTCCATATTCAGTCATTGTTACATTTGTACTCATGTTTTTTGCGAATTTCTCACTGAATATAATGACTTTGGGAGCATTGGCGCTTGGTATAGGAATGTTGGTCGATAATGCGATTGTTGTGATCGAAAATATCGAACGGCATCTTGCAATGGGGAAAGACCGTGTAGATGCTGCGAGAGATGGTGCCAAGGAAATCAGTGGTGCAATAACAGCCTCAACATTAACAACACTTGCTGTTTTTGTTCCTGTGATCTTTATTAGTGGACTGATTGGACAGATTTTCACAGAATTCGCATTGACGATATCCTTTAGCCTATTTGCCTCGCTTGTAGTTGCTTTGACAGTTGTGCCGATGATGGCAAGCCGAATGCTGAATAAACCAAAGGGGAATATTGATGCAAGAAGGCGTCGTTCCAAGGCATTCAATAATTTTGAGCGATCAGTAAAATGGTCATTGAAGCATCGCGCATTTATTTTAATCATGACAGGTATCTTGCTTGTAGGAAGCGGCTTCGGATTATTCAAAGTCGGTACGGAATTCCTTCCGCCAACAGATGAAGGATTCTTCAGTATTTCCGTTAAGCTTCCAAATGGGTCCTCACTAACAGCAACAAATGAAGTCGTTAAAAGAATTGAGGATAAATTAAAGGAAGAAGAAGAAATAGAAGTTTATGTAAGTCTTGTAGGTGGAACACAGCAAAGCATGGCGCAAGGCAGCTCTAAAACAAACACTGCGGAAATGTATGTCAAATTAGTTCCCTTATCAGACCGGGGACGTTCGGTTTTCGAGTTCATAGATGATGTACAACCGGAAGTGCTTGAACTGGTAGGTGATGATGCCCGTGTAAGCTTTGACATGCAAACAGCAGCGGGTTCTAATCCAAATACATTATCATTTTCATTGAAAGACACGGATGAAGCGAGGTTGAAAAACGCAGTTGAGAAGGTTAATAATGAATTGCGTAAACTGGATTCAGTACTTAAGGTTACAAATAATCTTCAGGATACAATTGAGGAGATTCATATAGATGTGAATCGGGAGAAAGCCTCCGACCTTGGATTGGTTCCATACCAAATCGCTCAAACTGTAAACACAATAACAAGGGGTACTTTTGCATCGCAAATAGTTGATGAAAATGAAAAAGTAATCTCGGTTATCGTCAGGTATGATGAAAAATATCGAGACAGTATAGAGGCTTTAAATAAAATCAAATTAAGGACTCAAATGGGTAATTTTGTAGCACTAAAGGATGTTGCCACAATTTCAATTGCAGAAGGTCCTGTTTCAATCCGAAGGGTCGATCAAGCCCATTCGGTTACCTTTAATGTTAAGTATGTGTCATCCTTATCGATGGGTGATATGACTACGAAAGTAGAGGAAATGATCAATGGAATCGATATATCCGAAGAAACGGAAATGTCATATGGCGGCGACAGGGAGTTATTCGATAATGCCATTGATGATATGCTATTAGCCATCGCTCTTGCTGTCGTATTAGTTTACATCGTAATGGCTGCACAGTTTGAATCCTTTAAATATCCTTTCGTTATCATGTTCTCCGTGCCGTTGATGGTGATTGGCGTGGCGGCTGGATTATTGATAACATCGACACCAATAAGTGTTACAGCCATTATCGGTATACTTGTGCTTGTTGGTATCGTAGTAAACAATGGGATTGTCCTTGTCGATTATATAAATCAAAGGAAGGAAGCAGGGATGACTTCTTATGATGCAATCATCGCTTCTGTAAGGGATCGGGTCCGGCCTATTTTGATGACCGCATTAACTACTATTTTAGGTCTACTGCCTTTGGCGTTAGGCATAGGCGAAGGTACGGAAATGAATCAGCCGATGGGAATTGCGGTTATAGGTGGTCTGATCAGCTCAACGTTCTTAACGTTGTATATCGTTCCAATCATCTATAGCTTGTTTGATCAGCAGACAAGAAAACGTGCCATTGGGGAAAACGGTAAAAGAACCTACCTTTTTTCTATCAATAAAAATTGTATTAAAGAATTAATGATGGTACAATTAAGCATAAGAATTCACTCAACAACATATTAGTTCTTTGACAGTTGTCAAAGGGGAGTAGCTATAGGGCAACCTATTTCATAGTCGTCAATACGTGGCAAGTGCCATCGGTTATGATAGCAGGATTATTCACGTCTGAATTTCTGACTTAGCGAGACCTTTGCCTTTTATTAGGTGAGGGTTTTTTTATTTGGTTTATTAAGGAGGAAATTAGTTGGAAGCAATATTATTGGAATACGCATGGGTACTTGTAGTATTGATAGCACTTGAAGGATTGTTGGCTGCAGATAATGCAGTTGTTATGGCTGTAATGGTAAAACATTTGCCAAAGGTACAACAGAAGAAGGCATTGTTTTACGGGCTTTTAGGAGCATTTGTCTTCCGTTTTGCAGCTTTGTTCATGATTACGTTCTTGGTGAATATTTGGCAAATACAGGCACTTGGCGCAGCTTATCTTTTATTCATATCCATCAAAAGCTTATTGGATAAAGGAAAAGGAGACCATGACGATTTAAAAAAACCACGCAAAAAATCCGGTTTTTGGATGACTGTGTTAAAGGTAGAGCTTGCTGATATCGCTTTCGCCCTCGATTCAATGCTTGCTGCGGTTGCATTGGCTGTTACCTTGCCAGAGCTTGGAGATTTTCATATCGGTGGAATAAACGGCGGCCAATTCACTGTCATGCTTCTTGGTGGAATTATCGGTCTTGTTATCATCCGTTTTGCAGCAAGACAGTTCGTTGTATTGCTTGAAAAATATCCATCCCTTGAAACAGCTGCATTCTTAATCGTCGGCTGGGTAGGTGTTAAATTAGTCGTTCTGACATTGGCACATCCGAACTTGCAAATTATCGATGAGGCATTCCCACATTCGACATTGTGGAAATTGATCTTCTGGATTGTACTTGCATCAATCGCAATTGGTGGTTGGATTACTGCAGTGGCGAAAAAGAAAAAATAATTGAATGGGGAAGGTTGGACATGATAAATGTGTCCAGCCTTCTTTTTTGTTGTTTCCTTTCTTTTTACAGAGAAATTCTCTAAAATGGAAAGATGATTCCTTCATACAGAAAGGTATTGATGGCATGAAACTAACAAGGGAAAATTTGCATAGGTTTACACCTGCACAAATAATTGTCTTTTATTACTTTTTGGCAATTGGCTTTTCATTCCTTTTGTTGAATCTTCCTGGCGTTTATTTGCCGGGAGTGAAGGTTAGCTTCATTGATAGCCTGTTTACTGCGGTAAGTGCCGTTAGCGTAACCGGATTGACGCCAATAAGCATTGGTGGGACTTACTCCATCTTTGGCCTCTGCATGCTTATGCTCGTCCTTCAACTTGGTGGAATCGGGATTATGTCAATAGGTACGTTCTTCTGGCTTCTTGTAAAGAAAAAGATAGGGCTGCGTGAGCGCCAATTGATAATGGTGGATCATAATCAATATTCCTTGGCGGGAGTAGTACAGCTGATTCAACAGATTGTCGTAATCATCTTCTTGATAGAGGCAATTGGTGGAATCATTTTGACATTGTATATTATGAAGTTTTATGACAGCTTTAGCGAGGCGCTTTTAAATGGAATGTTCATGGCGGTATCAGCTACAACAAATGCGGGATTCGACATTACAGGCTCTTCGATGCATCCATACTTCGGTGATTATTTTATACAGACCGTAATTATGATCCTTATTGTATTAGGTGCTATCGGCTTCCCGGTGCTTATTGAAGTAAAGGCATTTTTTTCAAAAAAGGCACCGAATTTCAGGTTTTCCCTATTTACGAAGATTACAACAGTCACATTCGCTTTTCTACTTGTTTGGGGTGCAGTTCTCATTTTTGTGTTGGAATCATTTCATTCTTTCAAAGGTCTTGCGTGGCATGAAAGGATATTTGCGTCATTATTCCATTCAGTTTCTGCAAGATCAGCCGGTCTAACAACTTACGATATTACCCAGTTCAGCGATGCGACAGATATATTCATATCCTCTCTAATGTTCATTGGTGCTTCACCAAGTTCGGTGGAGGGGGAATTCGGACAACTACTTTTGCGATAGCGCTTTTATTCCTTATCAATTTCGCACAAGGCAATAATGTCATCAATATATTTAAACGTGAGATCAAGTTAATCGATGTCTACCGTTCCTATGCGGTAATTTTATTAGCCGCAATGATGGTTATGACAGCATTGCTTATCTTGCTTATTACCGAGCCGGGCGTACCTGTTGTTGCATTGTTATTTGAGATAACATCGGCTTTCGGTACGTGCGGAATGTCACTCGGAATTACATCCGATCTGTCGATTATAGGGAAATCAATCATTATGGTACTGATGTTCATTGGTCGTGTAGGGTTGATTTCATTCCTTTACACATTAGGTGGTAAGACAAATAAAAGACCGTATTCATATCCGAAGGAACGCGTTATTATTGGATGAAAAAAAGCATCTTTTCGATTCGTTAGAATCGGAAAGATGCTTTTTGATTTAAGCATTCATTAATTTTTTTGCAAGAAAATGGAACTGGGGTTCTTGCCCGCGGCAGAAGAATGTAACGAGATAGCCATCTTCTTTGATAAACTCATTTTCATTTGTCTCATTCGGTCTAATAGCAACCGGTGTGATGAAGGTATGTTTACGGATATTTCTTTCGGTTAGCTTGGTAGGGGTTACTGTCCTCTCAAGCAGCTCAGCATCATTCAAAATCAATCGTTCAATACCAGTCAATGTATCAGCGTCAAAATCATCTTTCCACCAAATATGGCGCGGCTGGAATGTGTGGTGTGCAAGGTAGTCAATTTTCATTAGGCTCTGGACGATTTCCATATCCGCTTTTCCAAATTCCAATAGGAACGACTCGAGTCGTGTATACAAATCCTGTAGTTGATGGCCAATTCTTGACCATCCGCTCAATTCCCAAAAAGTACCGAATTCCTGGAAGAAGTCGAATGGTGTTTCAAACACTTCAGAAACAAGATATTCAATTGTTCTTGGCATACGATTATCATTCCAATATTTTTCAAGCACGTCTTCTGTTTGTTTAATACGAAGAATTTCATCAAATGTCAAAACGTTATTCGAAAGGATTTCATATGGTGCCTCATCGATATACGTATAGCCGTATTGTTCCGCTTGAATACGCAACCCAGTTCCTCTTAAAAGCTTAAGGAAACCTAATTGTAATTCTTCAGGACGCATAGCAAAAACATCGTTAAACGTTTTTCTGAATGAATCATAATCCTCTTCAGGTAAACCTGCGATTAAGTCCAGATGCTGTGCAATTTTCCCGCCCTCTTTAACCATTGTGACAGTTCGTGAGAGCTTTTCGAAATTCTGTCTCCTTTTAACAAGTTCATTCGTTAAATCATTTGTCGATTGGATGCCGATTTCAAATCGGAATAGTCCTTTCGGAGCGTTTTCGTTTAGGAAATTAATAACTTCAGGTCGCATAATGTCTCCGGTTATTTCAAATTGGAAGACAGTCCCTGGCAAATATTCATCAATTAAAAATCGGAACATTTCCATTGCGTAGCTACGGCTTATATTAAATGTTCGATCGACGAATTTAATCGTTTTGGCACCGTTTTTCATCAAGTACCGGATGTCGTCTTTAACCGTTTCTCGATTGAAATAGCGAACCCCTACTTCGATTGAGGATAAGCAAAATTGGCAGGAAAATGGACAGCCTCTGCTTGTCTCAATATACGTGACACGACTGCTAAGATGAGGGACATCCTCAGGGAATCTGAATGGGGAAGGGATCTCTCTTAAGTCGAGTTTTGGACCAGGTGCTGTGATTTTTAACTTGTCATCTATGTTGTAAGCGATCCCTTGTACTTCTGAAAGTTGAATTTTCCCCGCGTGATAGTCTAACAGCTGTTTAAAAGTTCGCTCACCTTCACCAATAGCAATGAAATCAATCTCTGGGACTTTTTCAAGCCATTTATCGTAGTCATACGTTACTTCAGGACCGCCCGCGACAATGACTAGTTCAGGATTTGTTTTCTTTAGTATCCGAATTACTTTAATAGATTCCTCGATATTCCAAATATACAAACTAAATCCAACAATTTTCGGTTTTTTCTGATGAATATCTGCTACAATGTTTAAAATAGGATCTTTTATCGTATATTCCGATAAAATCGGTTCATAATCGGGCATTACGTATGATTTCAAATACCTGATCGCAAGATTCGTGTGAATATATTTTGCGTTTAAAGTTGTAAGGACTATATTCATTTTATTTCTCCTTTTATATGTTACTAATTTCATATTTTTGTTCATTGAAATGGGTCTATATATACTATATAATTTATATTGACAATATGAAATAATCTGAATTAAGATGTTTTAATAAATTTTATGTAACGAATGAAATCTTGTCGTTTCTCATACTGTATTGGTAAAAGGCGCGGGAGGTATCAAATTGAACAGTGTTGATAAGATAAGAAAAAGTGTGTCGTTTTTATTGGACGATAGTTTTCGTCCGGGTGTAATCGTGCAATTAAATGGAGATATTTATTACGAAAATGAGCAATTTAAAGTGCACTTTGCGGCTAAAACTCGACAGAATATCGATGAAATCATTGACTCATCATCGATACATTCTTGGACAAGTTTTACGGAACGGTCTGCAAACTCACCCCATATTCTAATGGAAATGATACAGATGAATGTCTTATTTAATGAAAAGCATAAGATTGACGTACAGTTATTTTATCTGCCCGATATAAATAAAATCATTGCATTATTTGATATCCTTGAACCGCAAAAGATTCCCTCACTTAAAACGTACTTGAATGCATTCAAACAATCCGGTTCCTTTATGCTTTTAGTTGACCGAAAAGGGATTATTCGGGATGTTAATGAAATGCATACAATGTTTATTAACCAAACAAGTGAAGAATTGATCGGTGAACATATTTCTAAGGTTTTTTCATTGATTGATCCAGAAAATGCTCAGCAACTTCCCGATTACTTTGAACTCGCCGAGAAACAAGGTTGTGTCACGACGATTATAAAGTATCAAAAATCGACGGAGGATACACGATTTTATCATATTGTCTCGTATTATGACAAGGAAACGAAAATGTTTATCGTCCATATGTCGGATGCAACTGAAAAAGAAAACTTACAAGTTCAATTAGCTCATTCAGGTTCGCTTTCAGCTGTTGGCCAGATAGCAGCAAGTATTGCCCATGAACTTAGAAATCCAATTACGACATTAAAAGGATTTACGCAGTTACTAAAGGCGTCCGCTTCAGATGATTCAGTCCGATACATTTCTGTTATCGAGGATGAGATTGAAAGAATGGAATCAATTTTAGGTGAAATGCTTGTACTTTCGAAACCATCCAGAAAAAAGAAAATAGCTTTCTCTTTAGATCTGTTAATTGCCGATATGGTTGCGGTCATAAAACCTAAAGCGAATATGGAAGGTATTGAAGTTATCGAAAAAGTCGAATTGAACAATGTTCCTTTAATTTACGGTGATCCCGATAAGATTAAACAAGTGCTATTAAATTTGTATAAGAATGCGTTAGAGGCCATGAAAGAAGGGGAATATTATCCACCCTTTTAGCCGAAGACGATGGAAGATTAAGCCTAATTGTTTCCGATACAGGTAAAGGAATGACAGATCATCAAGTGAGTCAAGTATTCATGCCGTTTTTCAGTTCGAAACCTGGGGGAACTGGTTTAGGTCTTCCTTTTGTCCTTAAAACAGTGGAAGATCACGGCGGTACGATCAAAGTGGAAAGCCGAGTGGACGTTGGCACACAATTCATATTGAGTTTTCCATTGATGAGCGACAGTAAACCGATTCCTTTGGAAAAAATACAATCCATTATATTATAACCTATTCATTTTGACACCTACCAAATATATTGGCTATAATAGTTACAAGTCTTTGACAGGAATACAAAAGGTGGATCCGATAAATGGGAAATGATACTGAAATCGCATTGAAGTTATTTATAGTGCTTTCGAGGGCAAGCAAGGTAGTCTCGGAAGAAGCAAATAAAATAATCGAATCATATGAATTGAACCCTACTGAATTTGCAGTGTTGGAGCTATTACATCATAAAGGTAGGCAGCCGATACAAAAGATTGGGCAAAAGATATTGCTCAGAAGTGGGTCAATGACATATGTCGTGGATAAGCTTGAAAAGAAGGGGTTATTGGAAAGGGTTTTTTGCCAAGAGGATAAAAGGGTCACATATATGTCCATCACACCAGCTGGTAAAGAATTGATTGAAAGAATATTTCCGTCCCATGAAGAAAAAATTCAAGATTTGATGTCCGTTCTTTCTAAGGAAGAGCAAGAGACAGCAATCGAACTTCTAAAAAAATTAGGATTATCCATTAAGAACTTATCATAAAAAAGCCGAACAGACGATTCTGTTCGGCTTTTTGTTATCCAGCTTCGGGCGGCGTTTATTATTTAATCGTTTGCCCCATGTTCAGAAAGTCTTTCTGATATTCCTCTTCAGGTGTGTCAAAAAGGGTAAGTCGGATGACCATATTATCCTTTTCGAATAGGACACCTGTAACAGGACCAGTCTCAGTATCCACTTTAAATGCTTTTACGTTTTTTATTTCTTTCTCACTTGGGTTTGCAAAAACATCTTGCACCTCTTTTGGTTCTTCGCCGTTCCTAGAAGCAATTAAAACTTCTTGCATATTGTCTAATAAATATTCATATGTCTCTTCCTCTGCAACCTGCGTTTCAATACGCATAAAGGCAGAAGGGTTTTCTTCTGAATATAAGCTATCCCGTCCAGGCTCTTCGCTTGTAAGCTTATAGGTAGGCAATACATACATCGAGAAAGGTTGCGCATCACTATCAGTCAAAATGGCCTCTGACATGTCCTCATTAACGATGCTTCCCTGATCAGTTGCTGTTTCGTCGGAAACTTGCTCTGAATTGTTTGGGTCTGTGTTTTCACTCGGTTTTGTATCGCTATTTGTACATGCGGAAAGTAGAACCGCTGTTGCAAATCCAGTACATAAAAGTTTCCAATTTACTTTCACTACTATCCCTCCTCATTTCCTATTTAGACGGTTGTAGGAAAAAAATGTTTCATTCATCGCTTCCATGGATGATTGTATAACGTTTGTGGTTGATGACAGTCTTTTCTTCTAGTTCCAATTCGTTGAAGTTCTCCATATATGTCAAGTCAACAATTACTGAGTTTTCATTCACCTTCTCAACGATTCCTTGCAGCCCATCTTTGAATTCTATAATATTTCCAACTTCCGCAATTTTCATAGCGAAACAGCTCCTTTAATTGATTACTTCAACTAACATGCAGTGGAAAATCTGCAATGCAAGAAGTTTCACCTTATAGTGTGCAATAAAAAAACTATAACGTAAAGTCTTTCCTATTAAAATAGAATTTTTTTATTTGTTCAAGATATCTAAAATAGAATTACCTTTATCTTCAAAATCATGTATAATAATAATTTAGTAATATCTTCTATAGTGGGGGGATTGCGCTTGAAACAGATGTTAGAGGAACAAGTTGAGTCCAAGCGCACGGAGTTGATCGTGATGGCTAGGCAAAAAGGTTTATCATCGATTGATACCTTAATGATAAGTGAAGAGCTTGATCGTCTAATCAACCAATACAATTCCCTTGAAAATGAAGAGATCTTTTTAAAATAAATAGGGAAATGGGAAAGGGTGGTTTATTTGGTAACAATTAAAGATTTTAGAAAAGAGTTAAACCAGGCTGTAATTGGTAGAGAGAAAGAATTTGATTTGATGTTGATAGCTTTATTGCAAGATGGACATGTATTGCTTGAAAGTGTGCCTGGGTCAGGAAAAACGATGATGGCTAAAAGTTTTGCGAACGCATTTAAAGGTGATTTTAAACGTGTTCAATTCACGCCAGATGTTTTGCCATCAGATGTAACAGGTATTCGTTATTTCAATCCTCAATCACAGGATTTCATACTGAAAGCTGGTCCGGTCTCTTCAAATATTCTATTGGCAGATGAAATAAACCGTGCAACACCGCGTACGCAGTCTAGTTTGCTTGAGTCGATGGAAGAGAAGCAAGTGACGATAGACGGAGAAACGCTTCCATTACCGAAACCGTTCATGGTCATTGCAACGCAAAATCCAATTGAGTCGCAACAAGGGACATTCCCGCTGCCAGCTGCACAATTAGACCGTTTTCTTTTTAAATTGAACATCGATTATCCGACATTTGAAGAGGAACATGAGATTTTAAAGCAGTATGGCCAAAAGCCTGGGGATATTAAAACGCAAACGATTATCGACGCAGAAACTGTTTTGAAATGGGCGGCTGAAGCTCGAAAAGTAAGTGTCCATGAAGATATCGAAAAGTATATATTGAAAATCGTCCGTGCGACAAGGGAGCATCCATTCTTGGAACTTGGTTTGAGTTCTCGTGCGGCTCTCGCAATTCTCCAAGCTACGCGTACAAAGGCCTATCTCGAAGGCAGGGATTATGCAACGCCAGACGACGTTAAGGCAATTGTTGCACCAGTTGCACTGCATCGGATGGAGCTATCGACGGAAGGGGTATTGACAAAGAGTATTGATGAAGTGCTTCAAGAAATAGTTGTTTCCATTCCAACTCCATTAGAGGCTACAGTCTAATGAACTGGATACGTTATGAAAATGGATTTAAGACTATACATCAAGGCATGGCCTTTACTTTCATATTTTTTATCTGGTCCTTCATTTTTTTACAACCGTGGTTGGCTGCAGGCTTTGGTGCGGTTTTTGGTATGCTTGCATTCCAGAACGTTTATTTTGCCAAGGTAGGCAAGGATTTGAAAGTCAACTTCAAGGCAAAACAGAAACGTATTTTGATAGATGGTGAAGAAGAGTTGATCATGGAGTTTGAAAATGGCATCGTTCCGATTTGGAATGGCACGCTTACCCTGTCAATTGAAGATCCCGTTGCGCCGAATACTGATAATCGAAAACATTATAGCGGCATTTACGACTTATCGGTTCCGTTTGCGGTTGGGTCAAATAAGAAGGTTGAAATCCGGATTCCTCTTGAAGGTAAAAAGAGGGGAATGTCGAGGGTCACAAGACTATTGCTGGAAGTACCGCACCTATTTGGTGACGGCTCTGTCAATATGGAACTAGAAGATCCAATTTCCTATCAAAGCTTAGTTTACCCGCGAGTAACGACACTTAGAAGGGAACTGGAATCATCACCATTCAAGCCTGGGGAAGTTGAGCAAAAGACTTCACTGTTTAGAGATACATTGCAGATGATCGGCACCCGTGATTACGTGCCGACAGATCGTTTCGATCAAATCCACTGGACGGCAAGCGCTAAAATGCAAAAACTCCAAACGAAGGAATTCCTTCCGGTCAGCTCACAAAGTGTCGCGCTCATTTTGAATGCAATCGAGAAGGACAGAGGGTATATGGATTTCGAAAAAAAAAATCGAAAGGCTCGTTTCATATGCCGATTATTGCATGAAACATAATATTCCTTATTCGGTTTCAATCAATTTGCGTAGCTTTGGATCAACACCTTATTTACAATTGCCAAGCGGTACCGGGAAAATCCAGTTTCAAAAAACGATGGTCATGCTTGCGAAAATATCTGATAAGAATGCAAAAATGTTTTATGAAGAGATGCTGTTAAATATGGAAAGTACTGGACAACTTCCGCAAACGATCGTTTTGATTACGCATGAAAATGAAAAGGTCAGGGCGGTTGCACAAAAGTGGTCGAAACAATACACGGTCATTATGGATACCGCAAGTGAAGGGAGTGGAGAAGAATGGAACAATCCAGTTTTGAAAAAGACCGGAACAGATTCATCCATTCCGAGCGCTTAGTCGTTGAACTATTTCTTTTAGTGTATCTATTCGCCTTCCTACTTGCGAATCCAACTTCCATCATGCCATACATTTGGCTGCTTATCGCAATTGTTGGCGGATCATCTCTTATGTCCTGTTTACTAAACGTAGTTATTCTTTCGGTCTTAGCCTTGCACTCGCGGTATGCCTGATGGTGCTGTTATGGCTGATTGGGACTCCATTGATGATTCTTTTGGTGTTTTTCGTATTTGTGCTTTGGAGGATTCATGCAAACTTCAATGGCTCGCGAATTAATGGTTGGCCATTTTTTGCTGCAAATTCAGCCGCTTTGGTCTTTTTCTCTTTTGTTTCGAGGGTGTTTTATGTATTCGAAAATCCACAGTTGATCATGCGGCAAATGCTGATCATCTATCTGTGCACATCGTTGCTGTTCTATTTTATACGGATGCTTTCGATTACGGTGAACAGCAGGCAGTTAGGCAACTTCAAAGTGAGAGAAGCTGGAAGGATTTTCGGCGTTATTATGGGGATTGGGACTTCAGCGTTTTTAGTTATTTTATTTGCCCTGAAGCCTGTACGAACAATGTTCATCGAGATTTTCAGTTTTCTTTTCGGTGGCGTGTTTGGGATTTTTGGGAGAGCGTTGGATCCTATACTGGAACCTCAAGTAATCATAGAGGAAAATGTGGAGGAAGAAGTTGAAGGTAGTTGGGACGACTGGACACCATTAGATGATCCATATAAAGTCTTTGGCAACACTTCCTCAATCTTTGAATACACGACATTGGCTGTTGCTTTGGTTATTTTAATCGCCGTCGTAATCATCATCATCATGAAAAAGAAAAACAATCGCTATGTTGAAAAACAGGAAGCCTACACATTTTCGTTCAAAGGGAAGAAAGAGAAAGAAACGAAACATCAAAGCTTGTTGTATGATTATTCTTCCGCAAGGGATGAGGTACGGAAATCTTTTGAACGATTTGAGAAAGAGGCTCAGGACTTTAAATTAAATAGGCTGCACGGTGAGACTGTGAAAGAGTGGTTTTCACGCATGGGCTGGGGGCAGAATGAACAGATTTTAACTGTTTACAATGAGGTCAGATATGGCTCGCATGTCCCTACAGAGAGTGAGCAAACTAATTTTATGCAAGCACTTGATCAAATTAAAAAAAGTTTTTTCGTAAAAGAGGTTTAGAATGTTTTAAAACGGGGGACATTATAATTGAACACAGCAACATTCTCATTTCCCCCTTTTGAGGACGGACCCTTTACAGGATCTGTCCTCCTTTTTTTATGATTTTTGATTATAATGGATATAGACTAAAAATTGGAGGAGTTATGAATGGGGAAAGAGAAAATTGCTTTTATTGGAACCGGAGTTATGGGAAGTAGTATTGTTAAACACCTAAGAAATGCTGAATATGATGTGACAATTTTTACACGTACTAAGGAAAGGGCAGAGTCGGTAATTGCCTTGGGAGCAAAGTGGGCTGAAACAGTTGGACAAGCAGTGAAAGATGCTGACCTTATCTTTACAATGGTTGGCTATCCGGCAGACGTTGAAGAAGTATATTACTCCAAAAATGGAATTTTTGCGAATGCGCAAAATGGAGCAGTTTTAGTTGATATGACGACATCAAGTCCGGAATTAGCAAAAAGAATTGCGGCGGATGGTGAAAATAAGGGACTTCATTCTATAGATGCACCAGTCTCCGGAGGGGATGTCGGTGCCCAAAATGGTACTTTATCGATTATGTGTGGAGGAGATGAGCAGACATTTAAACGATTGCTCCCAATTTTAGAGGTTTTCGGGAAGCAAATTGTTTACCAAGGGGGTGCAGGTGCAGGTCAGCATACAAAAATGTGCAATCAAATTGCCATCGCGACAAATATGATTGGGGTCTGTGAAGCGCTTGCCTATGGAAAGGCCGCTGGATTGGATGCTGACACGATATTGCAATCCATTTCATCTGGCGCCGCGGGATCATGGTCCCTTTCAAATTTAGCTCCACGAATTATAAACGGTGATTTTGAACCAGGATTCTTTGTTAAACATTTCCTGAAGGACATGAATATTGCATTATCTGAAGCTGAACTTATGGGGATATCGCTCCCAGGTCTTGAAATGGCAAGGAATATGTATGATGAACTTATTGGAGAAGGATATGGTGAGAAAGGGACACAGGTTTTATACAAACGATATATCGGCAAGTGAAAAAGGAGGGGAAACCCTCCTTTTTATTTTCCATCCAAGTATGATGAACGAAATGATTGGGTGTTGCTCACTCTCGGTTTTAATCGTTTAGCTGGTCGTTTTGGTGAAACCAATCTTTTTCTTTCCGACCGTTATCGGTGGATTTTGTTCATCGATAAAATCTGACAATATTTCTTTCGCGGTTTTCAAATTCATCCGTTCTTGGGGGTTCCGAAATGTTTCGTCTTGGTTGCCTAAATGGGGAAGAGATTTGAAGTCTTCTTTTTCAGGTAAGGTATGAAGAGGAAGTCACCGCATTTAACTAATACGGTAGAGCTTTGTTTGCTTAATTGGGGATTTTCGATAAAGTGTAAGCCGATTTTTTGTGCATATCCCAAACGAAGCAATTTTCGTATCGAACTGTTTTTCAATTCGTATAGTACTCGATTATTTGGTGCAGTTTTTGCGTGCCGATTCACAGTGTAAATTGCAATGGCGATTTGACGTATGTTGCTCTCAGTTTCCATAGACTCCTCCTATTTATTTTAAAATCTTTCCTCTCTTTATATTTTATCACAAATATTCTCGAAACATTTACAAAATGATTAGGCGAAAGGTACTGAAATTTTAGGAAACTACTATTTTTTTGTCGAATTAAAAGGTATACTTGTAAAATAACGTCGAAAAAAAGTACTGCATGAGAGCATAAAACTATTTTACATTCAAGACATGCATGGAGGCGGCCATGAAGAATAAAACAGTGGAAATTGAAGCTCAACTTGAACCAGCAACGGATACATACTTTTACAATCATCCATTCGACATGACCGTCCTAATCGGGTCGGGCATAGAAAATGAATGGAAGGTGATCCTCGCTAATAATAAAGCAAGCCACTTTTTCAAGGAGGAAGAAGGGGTCCTTGCATCGGCTTTTTTTGGATCTATTTGGAAAACGATTAAAAAGCATCTAAAAGCGTTAAAGGTTCGACCGTATACACAAGCGTTTTTAACCATCAAAACAGATGATAAGGATAAGCTTTTTGAGTTGAGATTATTTCGACAAGAAACCAAAGAATTCGAGCAAACTATATTTATCGAATTAAGTGCCCAAGATGAATTAATGTCAGAACAAAAAGTTAGGTGGCTATACGAGCAAAAGTATATGTCAGTCATTGATCATAATTTAGATCCGATTATTACAGTTAATCGGAAAAACCGGATTACATATGCAAATAGCGCGGTTCATAAATCTTTTGGGTATCGTTCAAAAGAATTGACGGGCAGATCCATTGTGGATTTAATTGGAGACGAAAGGGTCGACGATTTTAGGAGTTTCCTATCGCGTGCGTTCTCTGGTGAGTCAATCGAAATGGAAGGAATAACTTTTTTTCATAAAAAAGGACAGTATCTGTCAGCTTATTTGAAAACCATCCCCGTTTCAATACAAGGGGAAATACAGGAAATCCATTTTATATTAAGGGATACTTCTACACATTTTAAAAATAACGAAAAGCTATTATTCCTATCTTATCATGACCAATTAACGGGATTGTGGAACAGAAGGGCCTTGAAAGAACATTTTGAGGGTGATGCTGAATACGCATACCGCAGTGAAGAAAAAATATCGTTCATTCATTTGGATTTGGATCGTTTCAAGACCATCAACGATTCGATTGGAAGAACAGGTGCCGATGAAATCCTAAAAATGATTGCTGAACGGATCAAAGTTGTATGTCCGAAGGCAGGCAAGCTCTATCGGAATGGCGGGGACGAATTTATCATCCTTTTGCGCGATCATTCCATCGAAAAAACGGAAGACCTATCTAAACGAATATTAAGCGATTTTACAAAGCCGTTCTATTTCGACCATCAAGAATATTTCATTTCCTCTTCTATCGGTATTTCAGTTTACCCCGACGATGGGTGATACTTGAAGATCTTCTAAAAAAAGCGGAGCAGGCTGTATTTTTCGTCAAAGAACGTGGGAGAGCACATTACAGGTTTTATAAAGAAGAGATGAACACATCCTTTACGGATGCTGCAATAATGGAATCCCATCTCCGTAGAGCGATAGAGTTCAATGAACTTGAAATTCATTATCAACCGCAAGTGAATTTAAAAACTGGACAAATTGACAGCTTCGAGGCATTGCTAAGGTGGAATAATCGTAAATTCGGTTTCGTCTCACCATCGCTATTCATACCGATGGCGGAAGAATCAGGACTCATTCATACAATAGGGGATTGGGTACTGGAAACTGTTTGTAAACAACTGAAGGAATGGCAGGACAAGCAATTCCGGAAAGTGCGGATTGCAGTAAATATCTCACCAAAACAATTCAGCACAGGTGAATTTGCGAATAAAGCAAAAGATATGATTGATAAGTATGGTATACATGCGTCCTCATTCGAAGTTGAAATAACTGAAACTGTACTTATGAATATAAAAGATACACTTTTCACTTTGCAAAAGCTGAAGGAGATTGGCGTAACGATTTCAATAGATGATTTCGGTACTGGATATTCATCACTTAGTTACTTGAAATTGTATCCGATTGATATCATTAAGATCGACCGATCGTTTATTAAGGATATTGAAGTGGATGAAAAAAATGCTGCGATTGCCAAGACGATTATTAATCTTGCGCATAATCTTGGGATGCAAGTGATTGCTGAAGGAGTAGAGAAGGATTTACAGGTTAAAATCCTAACAGAGGCCGACTGCCATAAAGCGCAGGGGTTTTTATTCAGCAAGGCTATACCTGCTTCACAAATTGTTGAAAAGTATTTTTCATGGATGTGAAAGAAAATGCCTTAAACAGTTGCTCTCCGTTCCAGGCGGACGCTTTCCGCGGGCGAGGCTGAGCCTCCTCAGTCGCGAAAAGCGCGCTCCTTGCGGGTCTCAGTTGTCTCGCTTTTCCCGCAGGAAAATCCGTAACGAACGAAGAACGGCTTTTGCGAACAAAAGCGAAGCGTTGAGAGCATATCTTTGAACTTCGCCGCCTTCCACTTCAAGCAACGGAGAGTTTTATAAATGGGGAAGGTTCAACAATCTAGTAAAGGAAGAGGAGAACAATAAAAACCACAAATAAAGTTTTAATTACAATTTGT
This sequence comes from Sporosarcina thermotolerans, assembly GCF_030067815.1. Taxonomy (GTDB): domain Bacteria; phylum Bacillota; class Bacilli; order Bacillales_A; family Planococcaceae; genus Sporosarcina; species Sporosarcina thermotolerans. Next base: position 1,905,720 of record NZ_CP125968.1, read on the forward strand.
TTTCTTTTTATTTTATCTTTAACTGCCTGTAAGCAAATTGAGCAATCAAATGAGGATATAAAAAGTGAGCAAGAAGGCATATCTTATTCATTTAAAAACCCAAATACAGGGCAGGAATTTAATATAATCTATGCCTACTTGTTATATGGGTATTTTTTTGATGCAGTCAAAGATAATCCAGATCAAACACTCTATAGATTATATCAACAGGAAATAATACAACCTGTATATGAAGCATGCTTCAAAGATGCTGAACATTTTAACATGGATTCTGCCACTGTATTGGAATGGACACCAAAAGAAAGTGATTTTGACAGTATTAAAAATCAAATTGAAAAAATGAATAAAGATTATTTAAATGAGATATTTGAGGAATCACTTGTTAAGTCCTCAGACATACTCCCATCAGATAAAACAACTACAGTATGTGTGTTTCCTGAAAATGAAAGGTATCCTTCTCAAATGGTGACAAGCGGGTCAGGGAAAGTTACAGTCTTTTACAGTAGGCTTGATAATACTTATAAACCAGGTATGGCCCATGAATACCATCATAGTGTTTGGATTGGAAAACATCATACGGAAAATTATAATTTGACAGGATTAGATTATTTAATACTGGAAGGGCAAGCAGTAATGTTTGAAACCTTGGTGTATCCCAATTTAAACAGTACCCATTATTATGTTGACGAAGGCTTTAACAAAGAAAATTGGAGCAAGATTGAGCCATATCTTAATAGTATCCCTACCAATGAAATCATTGCTGAAATGATGTTTGGTGGCACTAATAATCTCCCACATAATTATGGCTATAGCGAAGGATACAAAATGGTTCGATCTTATTTAAATATGCATCCTGATATGACAGTAGGAGAATGGACTTCAAAAAGTTCGGAGGAAATTTTTGAAGAAGGAAACTACATGGCTAACTATCTCAACTAAAGTGAACATGTATTTCTTTAACCCCAAATAGCCTCAATTAATTATGTAATTAATAAATTGATTAATAAGCATTCTCTTAGTTGATTGGAGCGGAGGGCGGCGACTCCGGGAGGATTAGCGAGAGCCGTAACGAAGAACGGCTTTTGCGAGTGAAGCGTAGCGAAAGGAGCACATCTTTGCTCTGACAGGTGAAACACCCTGTGAGCGTAGCGAGCGGTGTGGTTCACCGCCCGCCCTGCGGAAAGCGTCCGCCTGAAACGGAAATCAACGGTTGACAGATTACTCTCGGAAACTATGGAAAGTTATGCTATAATTTTGAATGAATACTCATTCACTTTTAAGGGGGATTGTTATGTTTACTGAAAAGGTGTTTATTGTAACTGGTGGATCGAACGGTATGGGGAAGTACATGGCAAAGAAATTTGCTGATGAAGGTGCCGATGTAATTATCACCGGGCGCGACCTCGATCGGCTAAATGCCGCAAAAGGGGAAATTGGGGAAAGAGCGCATATTTATCAAATGGACGTGCGCAATATTGAAAATGTACAAGGTTTAGTCGAATTCGCAGACGAGAAATTCGGGAAAATTGATGGCCTCGTGAATAACGCTGCCGGTAATTTCATTGTCAAAGCGGAGGAACTTTCTCCGAATGGATGGAATGCGGTCATTGATATTGTTTTAAATGGGACATTCTACTGTACAAGTGCAGTCGGGAATTATTGGATTAAAAAAGGGCAGAAAGGTTCCATTCTTAATATGCTGGCGACCTACGCATGGGATGCTGGTCCGGGAATTGTCCATTCGGCTGCGGCAAAGGCTGGCGTCATGTCGTTGACACGCACACTTGCTGTTGAGTGGGGAAGAAGCTACGGGTTCAGAATAAATGGAATTGCTCCAGGCCCAATTGAACGAACTGGCGGTGCAGAACGTCTGTTCCAATCGGAAAAAGCAGTTCAACGAACGATCAATTCAGTACCGCTTGGAAGAGTGGGTAAACCAGAAGAAATTGCTGAATTAGCTGCCTTCATCATGTCAGACAAAGCAGCATATATGAACGGCGAAATCGTAACATTAGACGGCGGTCAATGGTTGAACCAGTATCCTTTCTAAAGTGAAAACACTAACTGAACAAGTATTATATCGCTTAACTAACACATCCTAAATGAAAATTGTGTTAGGGAGGATGTTTTTAGATGGTAATTTGGGTTATTCCATTGGCAATCGTGTTTTTTATTATTGGGGCTATTGGATGGAAAGCTGTAAGAAGCTGGAATACCGGTGTTGTTCTGAATGAAAATGATCATGATGTTTCAGATGCGATTGAAGATCATCCGATGTCTCTGAACCCTATCATTTGGGTGATCGCTGTGGCAACGTTATTTATTCTATTCGTAATTTTCTTTTACTGGGCCTCTTCCATATAGGAAGGGGTTTTCTTTTTTGCTGCTGAAACTTGTCCAGCTCCGGGCGCTAACTGCTTGGGTCATAAGTCAGCTTCGCTGCACGTCAAAAGACTCCGTTTAGCTATCTGTCTTATGCCTGTCGCAGTTAGGCGAGCGCCCTGCGCATTTATTTTGAATTCGATGGGATGTTAACTGCTCTTATGGTATGATAGTGTTGTAGAATTGTTTTAAAGCTTGTGAACAGAAGGAGCGATATTTCAATGATTTCTCTAAATAACAGGGATTTTCTATTCGTACCGATTGCCGATTATATAATTCCTGCCGAAAAAGTGGCACATGTTCAAATCGGCAATAATGCGGAACACGCCCTTCTCGTCCTTACGAAAACCGGTTATTCTGCAATACCTGTCATCGATTCAAAAAATCACCTAAAAGGACTCCTTGGAATTGGGATGATTACAGATTCCATTTTAGGGTTGGAACGAATCGAATATGAAAAGCTTGCAGACTTGAAGGTGGACCAAATCATGCAAACGGATATTCCGAACATAAAAACTACTGACAAGTTCCAAAAGGGCTTGGACCTGCTTATTAATCATACTTTTCTTTGTGTAACTGAAGAGGACGGTACTTTTGCGGGTATACTGACGAGAAGAGTTATGCTGAAAGAATTTAAGAAATACATTTACAAGAATTAATGCTCAATGGTTCGCCGTTGAAGAGGAAGGCTCCAATTGGGGCCTTTTGTTATTTGTATCGATGTGAGAAGGAGAATTATTATGAATATACATAAAAAGACAAATCGACCATTCGTTTTGATCTCAGTGATGCTTGCCATGTTCGTTGGTGCGGTAGAAGCGACAATCGTTTCAACGGCAATGCCTGCAATTGCTGCAGAACTTGGTGGCTTTTCGAGATATAGTTGGATATTTTCATCCTATTTGTTGATGAGTACTGTCACTGTTCTTATATATGGAAAGTTGGCGGACTTGTTTGGTCGTAAACCAATATTCTTTATTGGAATGTCTATCTTTCTTATAGGTTCTATCCTTTGTGGCTTTGCATACACGATGGAACAGTTAATCGTCTATAGATTGATCCAAGGGTTAGGAGCAGGCGCAGTCATGCCAATCGCAACTACGATTGTTGGGGATATCTATTCGACTAAGGAAAGGGCGAAAATCCAAGGTTACCTATCAAGTGTATGGGGCGTTTCTGCAGTTTCAGGCCCAGTCATTGGTGGTTTGATTGTCCAGTATATGGACTGGAAATATGTTTTCTGGGTGAATGTACCACTTGGTCTTTTGGCGATGGCGGGAGTATTTTTCTTTCTTCAAGAACCTGTAATTGAACGGAAGGTTGCCATTGATTTTAAAGGGGCAGCACTTTTAGCCACTTCTTTATCAATCATCCTATTTTGGCTTGTTGAAGGCGGGCAAGCATTCGATAGGACATCCTTATTAAGTCTTTTCTTAGTTGTTTTCGGGATTGGATTGTTTACATTATTCATCTGGACGGAGCGAAGGGCCGCGGATCCTATGATGCCATTTGCTATTTGGAAAAATCCTGTGATTCTTTACGCAAATCTTGTTTCGTTAACGACAGGTGGCATAATGATTGGCGTTTCCTCTTATTTACCGACATTCGTGACAGGTGTAATGGAACAGCCTGCAATTATCGCTGGGTTTACATTGACAGCGATGTCGATAGGATGGCCAATTGCCTCTTCTGTTGCAGGACATCTTCTTATAAGATTCGGGACTTTTAAGGTTTCATTCGCCGGAGGGTTATCATTAATTATCGGAGGAATGTTATTCGTATTAATGACTGGTGGGTCGGGCCCTTTATGGGCAGCATTCTCAAGCTTTTTTATTGGTGTAGGTATGGGTTTGACAAGTACAGCCTTCATTGTAACTATTCAAGGAGCTGTTAGCCGGGAACACCGCGGTTCTGCGACTGCGGCTAACATGTTCATGCGTAATTTTGGGAATACGATAGGAGCCGCAATTTTCGGAGCCGTACTTAATGGATCATTACTTACGATCTTCAAAAAGAAGGAACTTGACTATGAAGTAAATGACATTAATCTTCTTTTGACGGAAGAAGCGAGGTCAACACTGCCAGTTTTCAAAATGGAAGAATTGCAACATGCACTTGATGGGTCTTTACAATGGGTATATATCGCCGTTCTTGTTTTTGCAGTAATAAGTATGCTACTTATTTTACGGATTCCGCGGGGGGTGGTTCAATATGACGACAACTGAACTTGAAATTATCAAGACTTTGGCTGAAGAGGGAAATATGCGGAAGGCTGCAGAACGGTTATTTCTATCGCAGCCTGCACTTTCTCAACGGCTTCAGACAATTGAGAAAGAATGGGGGACATTGCTTTTCATCCGCTCCCAAAAAGGATTGGAACCTACTCCAGCTGGTGAACTTGTTATTTCGTTCGCAAAGGAAACAATTCTTAAAAAAGAGGAAACTGCGGAAATGATTGCTTCATTGGCGGATAAAGTGCATGGAACCTTGAAAATTGCCTGCGCTTCTATTGTTGGCCAAACATGGCTGCCTCAAGTATTGAAAGAGTTTGTTGGTACGTATCCTGATGCAAAAATTTCTTTGATGACTGGTTGGAGTTCGGAAATTGTAAAAGCACTTTATGACGGGGAAGCGCATATTGGAATTGTACGTGGACAAGTCGATTGGAAAAGTAAAAAAGAATATTTATTCAGGGATCGCCTGTATCTTGTCGATCAAGAAATCACATCAATTGACGAGTTGAAAAATACAAGCAGGCCATTCATCCAGTTTAAAAGCGATTCAAATTATTATATGGAAATCCAGCGATGGTGGCAGCGCCATTTCACGCAAAACCCTGGAAGACAAATTACCGTGGACCAAATCGAGACGTGTAAACAGCTTGCGCTTAATGGAATCGGTTATGCGATCTTACCTTCCATAACGTTAACGGGGAATGAGGATGTCAATAGGATACCGCTTTTGAATAGTGAGGAAGAATTTGAACTGACAAGAGATACATGGCTGATCGGCTATGAATCTTCGTTTGCATTGAAACAAGTGGATGCGTTTACTCAAGTTGTAAATAAATATGCTGGAAGATTAAGAAAGGAATCAGAATAGAAGGGAACTTTCCTCTATTCTCTACGTACTAATTAGGAAAGGTCAAAGTTAGATGGCGTTTGACGAAGGGGGATTTACTTATGTGGAAGAGGCAAATAGGAATTATTTTAACACTAATGGCATTATGCCTGTTTTTACCAACCATTCATGCAATGGCAGCTCCTGAGCTTAAAGTAAAGGTGTCTGCCGGGTTTGACGGAAAGGCAAAGTATGGTAAAGGGGCACCCATTACGATTGAAATCGAAAATAGTGGAACATCGTCGTTTAATGGTGATTTAATCATCGATACACAGCAATCATATGAATCAGGAGTCGGTGAAGTTTTTCCGCTAAATATAGGGGCTGGGGAAACGAAAACAGTCACTTTCATTAATTCTAAGATGTTCGATTTCAATATGTATGGTATGAACACTAAGTCAATCTTCTTTTATGAAGGTGGCTGGAAACAAGGGAAAGAGATAGCCCATAAAGGTTCTCAGCAAATAACGGTTGCTATGTATCACGAAGATACAAAAATCATAACTGCATTTACGGATAATATCGATCGTCTGTCCGCTTTAAAAGGAATGCGCTTAACCAATTATCCTAACGTGCAGATGATTGATGCTTCCAAGATAGCCTCCGTTAAACTACCAGATGAATCTGCCGGATGGGGACCAACTGATACGATTATCATTGATGAATACCCGATTGCTGACATGACTACTGCTGAACAGGAAGCGTTACTAAACTGGGTTCGTTCAGGTGGGGTCATCATTTTCGGAGGTTCAGATCATCTAACTGTAGAGTCTGGTGTTTTTGCAGATTATTTGCCGCTTACACAAACTACTAGTACAACAATCGGTCCTGAAGCATTCATTATTTGGACTGGAATCGAAGGCTTTGATAAGGAAGTTACTATTGCGCAGTCAGAATTGAATGCCGATGCCAAAGTGATTTATGCAGACGGTCCTCATATTTTGGCGGCATCGAAGCCACTTGGTAAGGGAATGGTAGTTCAAACCTCTTTTTCATTGGGAGATGAACCCTTTTCAAAAATGCATGGGGCACATACTGTGTGGAAAAAACTACTTGACACTGTTGATCAATCAATGATGACAGGTGGTATGATGCCATATTACAACGATCCGGTTGAATCATTACGTTGGACCATTGGAAATTCGAATGAGCTCTTTCCATCATTCAAAGTGTCCGCCCCACTTCTATTTGGAGTAATTCTGATCTACATTGTCATCATCATTCCGATTTTATATCTTGTATTGAAACGTAAAGACAAAAGGGAGCACGCATGGTGGATTATTCCCGCGATATCGGTTGCCGTTTCCGTGTTCATCTTTGCATATGGTGCACGAGATCGTATCGGCCAGGCTCAAATACAGCAGACTTCCGTCTTTGATGTGAGCGGGGATGGAACATTGACTGGTTATTTTGTTGAATCCATTTTGACAAACAAAGCAGGGGATTTTGTTTTCTCAGTACCCCTCGAGACGACTTTATCAACGTATACGCCATATTCGATGGGTTCCATTTTCGGACCTTCGCGAATGAGCACCAATTCACATAAGCGGGCTATCCTTGAAAAAGACGCAACAGGCTCTAAATTATCTTTAAGAGATATTGGTTACTGGGATGTTGCTTCCGTGTATGGTCAAACGACGCTGGATCTAAAAGGAAATTACGATGTGAAACTTACCGTGAAGGATAAACAGCTTACTGGTGAAATAACGAATAATTTCCCTTTCCCTTTAAAAGATGTTGCTATTTGGTCAGGAAATAAGCAAATCGAAATTGGTGATTTAGGACCGGGCGAAACGTTAAAAGTGAATGAAACTTTGACTACTTCCACATTATTGCCTAAACGTTCAGTCAGCAATGTGTATTCGGGCCAAATGCCGGTGAACACAGATGAATTAATGGAAATGAGAAAACGTGGACTAATGTCGTTTTCAGGTGATTTTATCAATAGTCAATCCAAACCAGCAATCATTGGTTATGCGGATACACAACTAATACCTGTAAAGCTTGAGAAGATAAAAGCGACTACCGACGCACTGACAATGATTACACAGCCATTTACACCTAAAATTGAATTCAGTGATTCCTTCACGATGGATGCCGAAATGATGGAGATGAAACTTCTTTCGGAGAAATATAATATGGAGCCTCATCTAACGGGCTATCCGGGTAATATGTACTATTTCGATGAGGAAAGTTATGTCCAAACATGGAAGATTCCTGAGGAGTACATGGGGAATGGATTCCACTGGAAGTCAGCAGATATATCCAAAATTCAACACCAATTATATAATTTGAGCATTTTTAATCAAACCACACAGCAATTCGAGCAATTAAAGTCTGAACGGAAGCAAACCATCGATTCAATCCGGCCTTACTTGTCTGAAAATGGTGAATTGAAATTCCACCTTGAATTTACAGGTGGGCAACGTGGAATGAAGCACAAGCTCCCGAAATCAAGTTGCATGGCGAGGTGAAGAAATGATAGAAATTAAAGGGCTGACAAAGAAATATGGGCAATTTACCGCGCTTGATAATTTGGATTTAACGCTCGATGAGGGAACGGTATTCGGATTTGTCGGTGCGAATGGTGCCGGTAAATCAACGACATTTTTAATCCTTTCCACATTGCTTCAACCAACTTCAGGAGAAGTATTCATCAATGGCATCAGCGTTCGTGAAAAGCCATCAGAAATCCGAAAACTGATTGGCTATATGCCAGATTTCTTCGGTGTATACGATCAGCTAAAGGCTGATGAATATTTGGACTTTTATGGAGCCAGCTACGGTATTCCTGATGAGGAAAGGAAGATACTTATACCGCAGTTGTTGGAGTTAGTAAATCTAACTCATAAAAGAAATTCTTATGTTGATTTGCTTTCGAGGGGGATGAAGCAGAGACTATGCTTGGCTCGTAGCTTGATACACGATCCTAAGGTGCTTATTTTGGATGAACCTGCTTCTGGACTTGATCCAAGGGCACGGGTTGAAATGCGTGATATTCTAAAAACGTTAAAAGGTATGGGAAAGACAATCTTAATCTCCTCTCATATTCTGCCTGAACTTGCGGAGATGTGTGATGAAATTGGTGTTATTGACAATGGGAAACTGATTGCACATGGATCCGTTGCTGAAATACAGAAAAAATTGCAAGGAGAAAAAGTAATTACAGTTCGACTTATCTCTAAAACTTATGAAGTAATTTCCTTTTTTGAGGAACAGCCATATGTTACATCAATTGAAAGGCTTGATAGTGGAGATGGCATTTCCTTCACGTATAGGGGAAGCGAAGAGGAGCAGATTGGCATGCTGAAAAAGGCGATGTTAGAAGATTTGCCGATTGTTTCATTCATGGAACATGTAACAAACCTTGAAGATGTCTTTATGGAAATAACGAAAGGAGCCGCCGACTAATATGAATTTTAATAATCCGGTTCTTTTTAAGGAATTGAAACTTAGATTCCGATCATTCAAAGGCTTCAATGGGATATTATTCTTTCTGTTAGCTATGTGCATATTTGTTTTCGGTTATATATTCCTCACTGTTAACATGACGGGCACATCCTATTTCAGACCAAGTCAAAGTTTTGTCCTATTTGCCTTTCTATCCTATATCCAACTTGGGCTTGTGTTATTCACAGCCCCAGGGCTAACGGCTGGATCAATCAGTTCGGAAAGGGAAAAACAGACATTGCCAATTCTTTTGACAACTTCTCAAAGCTCGTTTCAAATAATTTCAGGGAAAATGCTTTCGTCCGTAGCTTTCCTACTCTTACTAATCGTTGCGGGACTTCCTGTTTATAGCTTGGTATTCTTGTTTGGCGGTATTTCCCCAATGGATTTTGTAAAGGTTTTTTTCTTCCTATTCGTAACGTTGTTAGCAATTGGAAGTATCGGGGTCATGTTCTCTACATTAATTCGCAGAACAATTGTATCAATGATTGCAACATATGGATCAATGCTTTTCTTATCGGTAGTAACTGGTTTCCTATTCATTATTGTAATGCAAATGAAAGCTTTCAATAATATGGGGACCATTACCTCACCTTCTTATTTAGGTCAGTTTTTGGCATCCATTAATCCTGGGTGCTGTTTGCATCATTTTTATCACCCGATTTGAATAGCTCCATTAGCGAATTAACGAAAATCGACTTCCCGATTTGGGCCGGTTATTTAATATTTTATGGATTGATTACCGTGACGGCGTTTTTTATATCGGTGAAAAGATTACGTGTCAATATGAAAAGATTAAAATGAGGGGGTGTAACAGATGGAAGGGAAAATAGCGTTACAGCGATATGTCAAAAAGGCGTTAAGATCATTACGTCTCGAACGATCGGTCTATAAGTTGCAAACTGGATTGTTTCTGTCCGCTTTGCTGTTCACACTAATCCTTTCCGCTTCCAGACTGTTCATACTGCCGCATTACTTATTGATAGCCATTTGGATTGCTTGCCTAACAATTGGAGTTACGATTGTCGCTTTATTACTAAAAAATGTTCGGCGTGAAGAGGCCATCTGGAGGCTGGATAAATATTTACCTGATAATTTATTAGTGACGGCATTGGATGATCGTATCCAACAATCGAGCTTTGCTGAGTCAATCACTCAAAATGCGAAGAAAAGTATGAACTCTGCGTATCTAGAATTTAAGAAACGTGAAAAGAAGTTTGTAAATGGCAAGATGTTAGTTGGTTTTCTGATCCTTCTTACAGCATCTATATTGTTGGTGATGTTTCCTTCTAATGCACAGCAGGAAGCGACTGCTGTTGCCAAGGAGAAAGAGATCATTGAAGAATTAAAGAAAGAAATTCAAGAGTTAGCCAAAAAGGAAAAAAACCCTGAACTTAAGAAGGATCTTGAAGACTTAACTGAGAAATTAAAAGCCATGGAAACAACTGAAGAGACTTTGCGAGAATTAGTGAAGAAACAAAAAGAGTTCAAGTTGAAGGAACAGAGATTAGCCGAAAAGAAAAATAACGATGGCGAAGGATTAAGTGAATCTGAAGAGGATGAACTCGACAAACTTAGGCCGTTAGTCGACCAGCTCGCTCAGCAAGCAGGAAAGTCACAAAGCGCATTAAATAAAATCGGCAAAGCCCCTTCTTTACCAGCATTAGCTAACGCCGGGAACCAGCCGTTGGGCAGTGGCCAATCTAACACCAATACAAATGGAAAAACCGGCTCAGGCCAATCCCAAGTTGGTTCTGGAGGCCAAGGTCAAGGTCAAGGCGAAGGTCAAGGCGAAGGTCAAGACGAAGGTCAAGGCGAGGGTCAGGGCGAGGGTCAGGGCGAAGGTCAAGGCGAAGGTCAAGGCGAGGGTCAGGGCGAAGGTCAAGGCCAAGGTCAAGGTCAAGGGCAAGGGCAAGGGCAAGGGCAAGGCCAAGGTCAGGGTCAAGGTCAAGGTCAAGGTCAAGGCCAAGGTCAAGGTCAAGGTCAAGGCCAAGGTCAGGGCCCGGGTGCTGGAACGGGAACAGGTGGCCGGAATATGCTTTCGATTCCAAACGATCGTATAGGTGGCTACAATGATCCAACAGTAATTGGCGGTGAACTTGGAGAAGGTGAGTTTATCGAAGAGAATGAACGTGACGGTCTTGTCGAAAGAGGAAACCTTAAGCCATACCGCGAAGTAGTGGGCAGTTACAAAGATGCATACTTGAAAGGTTCGGATAAGTTAAAGTTACCTGCTGACTTGCAAAGAATTCTTTCTGATTACTTTTCATCAATTGAATGAGAAATGAATGGGAGATGTACACATGTCGTTTTCGTCGGAACAATTTGAAGAAATGAGCAAGAAACTTGCTGATGTACGTGCAGAAATAGGCAAATTCATAGTTGGACAACAGGAAGCAGTCGAATTTTCCTTGTACTCCATTTTGTCTGATGGGCATGCTTTGTTGGAAGGGCTACCTGGACTTGGGAAAACCATGCTTATCAGAACTATTTCGGAAGTCTTGGACCTTTCCTTCTCTCGAATCCAATTCACACCGGATCTAATGCCGGCAGATATAACGGGAACCAGTATTCTTGAACGCAGTGAGGATGGCGTACAACGATTTGTTTTCAAGGAAGGACCCATCTTCAGCCAAATGGTACTTGCGGATGAGATAAACCGTGCCACACCGAAGACACAGAGTGCTCTTCTTGAAGCAATGGGTGAGAAAACCGTAACAGTGCTTGGTGAAACTAGAAAGATGGCCAAACCGTTTTTTGTCTTGGCTACTCAAAACCCGATTGAAATGGAAGGTACCTATCCATTGCCTGAAGCTCAAATGGACCGGTTCTTATGTAAAGTTTTATTGCCATATCCTTCTAAGGAAGAATTGAAGGAAATAATGTTAAGAACAACCGGTCCTGAGTCTATTGCCATACGAAAAGTCATGAATACTGAAACAATCGTAGAAGCACAAGAAATGGCGAAAGCGGTTGTCATTGCTGATGATATGATTGACTACGCAGTCGATCTTGTTTCAGCAACCCATCATAAATCGGGATCGGAAGATGAATGGAATCAGTACGTTCAGTATGGCAGTGGCCCTCGTGGGTTGCAGTCCATCATACGTCTTGCGAAAGCAAGAGCGCTTATGGCGGGGCGTGTTCATGTATCAATTGCAGATATTAAAACAGTTGCAAAACCAGCATTACGGCACCGTATCCTCATCAATTATGAAGGGGAAGCGGAAGGGATTGATGTCGACAAGCTTATCGATAAACTATTGGAGGAAGTACGTCAAGGGGCTTCAATCCAATGAAGGTAGAGCTATTTCCCGATAGATTGGCCAAACGGTTGGGTGCTTTGTCCATTTCGACGAAATCGAGACGCCTTGGTCATCATAAAGGTGCGCATCGTTCAACTAAGACGGGTTCTTCCCTCGATTTTTCGGATTTCCGAGAATATCATCCCGGCGACGATTTACGGCATATCGACTGGAATGTATTTGCGCGTACGGATAAACCCTTCATTAAGCAGTTTTTAGATGAACAGGAGATGCGGGTACATATCTTACTCGATTCCACAAAGTCCATGGGTACAGATGGTAAATGGGATTTTGCACGCCAAATTGCAATTGGATTCGGCCATATTGCTTTAAAAAGCGGTGATACTGTTTCGTTTTCTACCTGGAGCACGGATGAAAGCTTCTTTTTTCGGAAAAAAGGTGCATTACATCGTGCTAATTTATCAAAATTCATTTCCAAAATTGAAACCCCATCATCCAATATGGATTTTGCTGATCAAGCCTTAAAACATATACCGAAGGCATTGACTGTACTATTAATTATTACCGACGGTTTGGAACAGCTTGAGAAATGGGAGAAGTTATGCAAGAGATTACCCGGTATTTGTAGGGATGTCCGTATAGTGACCGTACACTCTTCATCGGAAGAGCTTCCTGCATTTGAAGGCGATGTCAGGCTAGTGGATATCGAGAATGAATCGGTTATTGAAGTTTCAATGACTAAAAGAATCGTTGAAGACTATACCGAGAAAAAAAGAAAACATGAAAACGAACTAACCGCATTGGCGAATAAGTACGGAATTGGATTATTACGTTCAGAGGTTTCTGAAGGTGTCATGGATCTATTCACGAAAAAAATGCGCCAAGTTGGTTGGTTACAGTGATAGGGGCGGCTAAGTGGGGTTCGATCAGTTAAGTAATATGTGGACTGCGGTTTTTCCGTTGGCCGTCCTTCTTTATTATTTCTTCAGGAAAAAGTATGTCACCACAACAATTTCATCTACATTATTCTGGGAGAACTCAATGCGTGAGACGAAGGTGTCTCCTTATTTGAAAAATTTACAGCGTAATGCGTTATTCTATTTACAAATGGCGGCATTATTACTTTTGCTTTTTATATTACTTGCACCTTTTTTACCGAAGGAAACTGTTATGGACAGTCATACTGTTTTCGTCGTGGATACATCTGCAAGCATGGGTGTAACCGATGGTGATCTTTCATTGTTTGAAAGAAATAAAGAAAAAATGATAAACCTCGCTGAAGAGCGTGCTGGTAACGCAATATCAATCATTACCACCGGAAAAGAACCGTCTTTGTTATTGCGGAAAGAGACTGATACACGCGCAGTTTTGGCAGCAATTGATAAATTAGGTGTGCAATATGAACATGAACATATGGCACGCTCAATCGACTTCGCAAAGTCAATTGCTTTGCAGGATGGTGCGGATGTCCATATTTTCACCGATTTTTTAGATAGGTCGGTATTCGTGGAAAGTGTAAGTGGAATCACCTGGACAGTACATAACAATGAAAGTCCATCCGTTAATATCGCCATTGAAAAGTTCGGTGCCGTATCTACCGTGGATGGAACCGAGGCCATTATTAAGCTGTCGAATCAATCTAAATCTAAACAATCTGGAAAGGTGATCATTAAGAATGAATTGACAGATGAATCATTATCGGAACAGGAATTTTCCGTCAATGAGGAAGCTGATATTCTTCTTTCATTTAAAGGTTTACCGTTACTCTCTGCCGTTAGTGCTGTTCTTCAAGTACAAGATGATTATCAAACTGATAACGAGGCCTTCGTCATGATTGGCAACGAATCGTCTGAGGTAATTGTAGATAGCCAATTGCATGAACTTGTAAAGAAAGCATTTGAAGCAATCGGATTAACCGTAACGACGGGCTCCGTTAAGAAAAATGCGATGGCAAGGGATCAGGCAATGCTTGTGACAAATGATCCGTCATTTCTTCTTGAGGGATCGGACCCGATTCTTTTACTTGGCAGAAACGATTCGTCAACTGAGCCGGTTTCAGGGGTGGTGGATAGTGTCAACGACTCCTTGTTTACCATTGCATCGATTAATGATATATACGTGAGTGCAGTATACCCTCCGTTTGAGGGGTATACGACATTGGCGTCAATAGATGGAAAGCCTTTTATACAGCGTTCGCAGCGAGGCGATATTATCGTCTTATCAGATATTGCGTTGACCGATTGGCCATTACATCCCTCATTTCCGCTATTTATATGGAGTACTGCAGAAACGCTTAGGTCGGCTAATGAGAATGTAGGGACTTTTACTCCAAATGAAAGGAAAGCCGTCCTAACAAGTGGAGGATCGGACGGAATCGAAATTTTTACAATCGAAGACAAATACGTTGTTAGCTACCCGAATGGCAGAAGTTTTGTAGCACCCTCAGTACCAGGGGTTTATAAAATGATAGATGGCGGAACGGAGAAATATTTATCAGTTCAATTGGAACCGAACGAAAAAGTTGTTTCCAGTGGAATGAGTTATCGTATAGGCTTCGTTGAAGTTGATAGTAGTGGAAAGAAGAAGGCAAAAGTATGATTGGATGGCTATTTTTATTGCCTGTCCTCCTTCTTTTATTGATTGAGTGGGAGGTGCAAAGACGTCGTGGATATCCGAATTGAGGAGCCGCTATGGCTAGTGTTGCTTATCCCTGTAGCGCTTTATATGGTGTACACTTGGAAGGCTTCGAAAATGCGGTTCTTTGGAAAAGGAACCATTCTTTATGCGCTAAGGAGCCTGACAATTTTTTGTATCGTATTTGCACTTACTTTCCCTTATATTATGTTGCCGGATAATGAGGAACAGATTTTATTTGTCGTGGATAGATCCGTATCAGTCGAAGATGCAGGACCATCAGCTGAAAAATGGATTACGGACAGCTTAAAGTTCCGCCGTGCAAATCAATCAGTAGGGATCTATTCATTTGCCGGTACCTTTCGAACCGATTTTCAATTATCCGATGGGGAAGCAAAGCTGCCAAAATTGGAGCCGATTGAATCAAGTAATAATACGAACATCGCGAATGCAATAGATTTGTCCGCAGCAGTGGCAAAATCGAATTTAGCTACAAGGATTGTTCTTTTATCCGACGGGTTAGAGACGGAAGGGTCTATGGAGGAACTATTGCCAAAGTACGAGAATAGCCGAGTTCAAATCGATACGGTTGTCTTAAACAGGGCAAATAGAACAGATGCATCTATCTCGCTATTCGAAACCCCACGAACTGCATATGAAGGGGAAAAACAATTACTGCAGCTGGAAGTAGAATCGTCTTCCCAGAAATCTGGTCAGTTACTTATCTATCGAAACGATGAAGAAATAATTAATGAACTTGTCTCACTTGATGAAGGTGGAAACATGTTTTCATTCCATGTAGAGGCAAGGGGAACTGGACTTCTGAAATACGAGGCAAAACTGATTGTCCCTGATGATGGATTACTGGAAAACAACCGAATGCTATCCGTTACGATGTTGGAGCAATCCCCAAGGGTTCTCATCGTTCAAACGGAGCGTAATCCATCTGTTATCCCAACACTTCTTGACCAAAATGCCATGGAAGTTGAAGTTGTGAATGCCGAACAGTTACCAGAGAATTTATCAGGGTTTTTGGGCTATGGTGCGATTCTTTTCGATAATGTCCCAGGTCATCTTGTTGGTGAACATAAAATGGCAGTAATCGAACAGGCAGTCAAGAGCTTCGGTACAGGCTTCATGATGGTGGGCGGAGATGAAAGCTATGGATTAGGTGGTTATTTCAAATCCCCAATCGAGCGTTTATTGCCTGTGGAAATGGAAGTGAAAGGAAAAGAACAGCTTCCTTCACTTGGACTTGTCATCGCTATGGACCGTTCGGGAAGTATGTCCGGCTGAAAATTGTGATTGCTAGGGAAGCTGCCGCAAGGGCAGTGGAATTGCTGCGGAATGATGATACATTTGGTTTCACTGCATTTGACCATGAAATATGGGAAGTGATTCCCGTTGGACCCTTAGGGAATAAGCAAGAGACGATCGATAAAATTCTATCGATTCCCGCCGCTGGTGGTACAGATATTTTCCCTTCTGTCGAGAAAGGTTACGAAGATTTAGCCGATTTAAAGCTCCAACGAAAACATATTATCCTTTTGACAGATGGGCAGTCAGGTATGCCTCCTGATTATGAAGATATTATTTCAGAGGGGAAAAATAACAATGTTACATTATCAACCGTTGCAATCGGAACGGATGCAGATAGTGTCTTATTAGAAGAATTAGCTGAAATTGGCGGGGAAGATTTTATGATGCGGTGGATGAGTCAACAATTCCCGCAATATTAACGCGGGAGACATCGATGCTAACCCGAACGTATATTGAAGACGATCCGTTCTACGCAACATTCAGCAATGTTCCGGAGTGGACATCGATTTTCAAGGACGGGTACCACAAATGAATGCTTATATTGCAACAACTCCAAAGGGATCCTCGACTATTGTTGCGGAAAGTCCTAAAGAAGACCCTGTCATTGCGGAGTGGATGTATGGTTTAGGTCGTACGATTGCTTTCACTTCAGATTCGACAGGAAAGTGGTCAGGGATCTTGCAAGATGGGGAGGCTATTCCGATTTTTGGAATACGGCTGTTTCACGACTTCTGCCGTCGTATGAAGACGTCCCTTATCTCATTACCCATGATCGTGGCGGTACGTATACAGTAACAGACAGTTCCCGTAAGGCTGCATTCCTCGATATTGCCATTATAGATGAAAAAGGAAATGAGGTACCTTTCCAGTCTGAACCTTTGGCTCCCGGGAAAGTAAGAGTTACCTTGCAAGCAGATCCGGGACTTGTCTTTTTCGGTGTTTCGGATGATAAAGGCGGTTTGTTTGAAGCGGGTGTGTCAGTCCCTTACAGTGAGGAATACAAGCCATCAGAGCCGAATGTTGCGTTACTGGAAAAAATCGCTGAGCGTACAGGCGGAGAATATCATGAAGATCCTGAAAAAGTATTCAGGTCACATCCGTTTAAGAGTGGGAATCAAAAGCCTATCGCAAATTGGTTGATCATGGCTGCGATGATCTTATTTTTTATTGATATTACATTACGCCGTTTTGGCATGTTCTCGGACTCATGGCAAAAATCGAGAAAAAACCTGTAACGGAAAAACCCCGCCGTTGCAGAAGACCATGTATCTGAACTTTTGAAAGCGAAAAAGAAAAGATAAGAAAAACCTCATCTTCAGATTCGAAGATGAGGTTTTTATGTTGTCCGTGTTGATGCAAGAAGTGTTTTGTTTTTATTGGCCCAAAAGCCAGTAATTCCAAAACAAATTAATAATATTGCTGTACCAACCAAGTAAGGCAAAGCGATATTGAAATCGAAAATAGAACCGGCAAGTGCGGGACCGACCATATTGCCTAAACTCATATAGGCATTCATCATCCCTGCTGCAAAGCCTTGTTCTTCTCCAGCAAGCTTTGATACGAGTGTGTTCACGGCTGGACGTAGTAGGGAAGTAGCTGTTGAGAATACTGTCGCAACTAAAAGAATCGTCCAAAATAGATCAACAAGTAAAACTGCCGACATAGAAAATGCAGCGACAATCAAGTTGACTAATATAACGCGCATTTCACCGTACCGTTTAAACAGCGGGTTAATAACAAAAGTTTGTACAATGACGCCGACAAATCCCCGACAGTGATAAGGATTGCGATTTGAGAAGGAGTATATCCGTATTTCTGGTCAACATATAGTGAAATTGTCGCCTGATAGTTTGCAAGTCCGAAGGAAAAAACGAACATGACAATCAACATTATGAAGTAAGGTGTTTTCGTTGACCGATACAATTGTTCAATCAGATTTTCTTTCCGACTCTGAAGCTTTTCAACTGAGATGGATGGCGCGGGATTCGGCAAGATGAAAATAGATAATATTGCTGCAAACACTGCAGCTCCTGCTGCAAAATAAAAAGGAAACAGAAGACTAATCTTCGAAAGAAAACCGCCAATACCCGGTCCAATCATAAAGCCCAATGACATTGACGCTCCAAGGAGACCCATTCCTCTCCCACGTCGCTCCAAAGTCGTTATATCGGCAACGAATGCCATCATTGGTGGCACGATGAATGCGGCCCCGAGACCCGAGAAGAATCGAGCTGCGAAAAGCATCCATAAATGAGTCGACATACTGAACGCAAGCTGCGCTAAGCCGTATATTATTAATCCGAAAATAATAATTTTCTTTCTGCCATGTCGGTCGGATAAACTTCCGGAGATAGGAGAAAAAATGAACTGTGCAAAGGAAAATATTGCAATCAGGAACCCAAGCACTTGCCCGGCAGCTCCGAATGTTCCAAGGAACTTCGGCATGATAGGAATAATTAGGCCAATGCCAGCCATGGCGATAAACATATTGAACATCAGTATGTATAATGCCAAATTATTGGATTGTTGTTTCTCGACCAAGAACACACCACCTCTCTTAACTATTTCGTGTATCTGAAATAGTTTACCACAGTCGGCAAGTAAAAACACTTCGGTGCTTAGGAACATGACCCCCCCTCAAACAGATTGAGGGGGGGCATTGAACGATTATCTCAAATTCATTTTGAATTCCAAGAAGAGTTCATTGTAAACGCCTAATAATTCTAAACCTAAGTTTTTATACACTTCCAAATGGCTCCGTGTCTCTTCATCAGGGTAGAAGCGTTCATCTTCCACCACTTCAGGATCCATCAAGTCAAGTGCCGTTAGATTTGGCGTTGAATAACCGACATAATCAGCATTTTGAGCTGCTACTTCTGGGTCAAGCATAAAATTAAGGAAGGCATAGGCACCTTCGATATTTTTAACCGTCCGTGGAATGACAAAATTGTCAAACCATAAATTGGACCCTTCTTCAGGTACGATATAGTCGATATCTTCATTCTCAGACATCATGTCAGCTGCCTGACCGGACCAAGTTAGCGCTATGGCCGCCTCGTTATTGACCATTAACTGAGTTACTTCATCGCCGATTACTGCTTTGACATTGGGAGTTAATGCCTTCAACTTATCTGTTGCTTCGCGTAATTCATCAAGATCTGTTGAGTTCAAAGAATATCCCAATGAATTTAAACTCATCCCTACTGTCTCTCTTGCGCTATCTACAAGGATAACCCTTTGCTTTAGGGAAGGGTCCCAGAGATCGTCCCAACTTTCAAATGTTTGGCCTTCTAACAAAGTGGGATTATAGGCGATCCCCACCGTTCCCCAAAAATAAGGGACGGAGTATTTATTCCCCGGGTCGAATGACAAATCTAAAAAATAGGGGTCGATATGCTTGATGTTTGGAATTTTACTGAAATCAAGTGGCAACAAAAGGTTCTTTTCTTTCATCATTTCTATCATATATTCTGAAGGAGCTGTAATATCATATGATGTACCGCCTTGCTCGATCTTTCCCATCATTCCTTCATTCGAATCGAATGTTTCATAAATGACCTTGATGCCTGTTTCTTGTTCAAATTGCTTTATCAGATCAGGATCGATATATTCGCCCCAGTTGTAAACTGTGATTGTATTTTTTCCGGCTGAACCTCCTTCATTCAATTTGGCATTGATGAAAATTAGGATACCGGAAACGATAAGGATTAATATTGCTGCTTGATAGATTGATTTCATTTTTTCACCCCCGCAAGAGGCGCTTTCATTTTCCGAGTTAGTGCGTAATATCCAAGTACAAGGCCAACTGTTACTACGAAGATAATTCCGGATAGGGCATTGATAGTAAGACTAATCCCTGTTCTCGCCATTGAATAGATTTCAACGGATAAAGTAGAGAATCCATTTCCAGTTACAAAGAATGTAACTGCAAAATCATCAAGAGAATAGGTTAGTGCAAGGAAAAACCCGGCGAATATACCTGGCTTTATGAAAGGGAGGATGACCCTTGTCATAATGTCTTTATGCGTTGCACCTAAATCGCGTGCAGCATCTATCAAAGTAGGATTCATCTCCGATAATTTCGGCAATACCATAATAACAACAATCGGAATACTGAATGCAATATGTGATATCAACACCGATGCGAAGCCTAATTTAACCCCAATCATTGTGAAAAGGATGAGGAATGATGCTCCGATAATAACATCTGGGCTTACCATCAGAATATTATTCAGTGAAAGCACTGCATTTCTCATTTTTTTATTTCTCATGAAGTAAATAGCCAACGCTCCGATAACACCGATAGCTGTTGAAACAAGTGCGGATAATAGGGCGATAATGACTGTATTTAATACAATGATAATCAGCCGTTTATCTTCAAAAACTGCGGCATAATGCTCCCAAGTAAATGATTCGAAATTCGACATTCCGCCTCCAGAATTAAAAGAGTAGAATATCAAATAAAAAATAGGCGCATACAGGATAATGAAAATAACAGTTAGATACAGTTTTGGAAGCTTACCTATTCTTTCCATTGCCTGTAACCCCCTTTTCTTTACCAGTAGTGAACATCATTATAATGAACATGAAGAGAATTAGGAATACCGCAATCGTTGAACCCATTCCCCAGTTTTGCGTCACTAAAAACTGTTGTTCAATTGCTGTTCCTAGTGTAATCACTTTGTTACCTGCAATCAGTCTTGTGATCATGAAGAGCGATAGGGCAGGGATGAAAACCACTTGAATACCCGATTTCACGCCGTTTATCGTCAACGGCCAGATCACACGTTTAAACGTCGTCCAACTATTAGCACCTAAATCACGTGACGCGTCTATCAATGCAGGGTTCAACTTGTCGAGCGCGTTGAAAATCGGCAAAATCATGAACGGAATGAAAATATAGACGGAAACGAAAACGAAACTGAAATCGGTGAACAGAATCTGTTGTTTGCCAATACCTATTACATCAAGCAACGCATTGATTGGTCCGTATAATCCCATTAATCCAATGAACGCATACGTTTTTAGCAATAGATTAATCCACGAAGGAATAATGATTAATAAAAGCCATAGCTGCTTATGCTTAGTCTTTGTTATGAAATAAGCTGTTGGATAGGCGATTAACAATGAAAACAATGTAATTAAAAATGCATACCAAAATGAACTTATTGTTAGCTTAAGATAAACAGATGTAAAAAAGTCTTTATAATTGGATAAAGTGAAGTTGCCTGTTAAATCGAAAAATGAATAGTAGACGATCAATGCAATCGGTGCAAGGACAAACAATACTATCCAAGCTGTATAAGGAACCGTGTAAATTGACCGTAGGCGATTATTCTTCATCGGCAAGCGCTCCATAGGATTCAAGTCTTGCATCGTATTCTTCTTCTGACTCATTCAACCTCATGACATGAATGTCTTCAGGATTGAAATCGAGACCGATTACTGCACCAACTTCCGCCTTCTTTGTTGAATGGACGAGCCATTCGTTTCCGTCCTTGTCATAAGTGGACAGTTCATAATGTACTCCACGGAATAATTGTGTATCTACTGTTACATTCATTTTACCTTTATCGACGGTTGTAATCTCCAAATCCTCTGGCCGGATGACGATATCGACTTTTTCATTCGGTTGAAGACCCGCATCAGCACAATCAAATCTCTTGCTTGTAAATTCAACGATATAATCCTCAATCATTCGACCTGAAACTATATTGGATTCACCAATGAAATCTGCGACAAAACGGTTAATCGGTTCGTCGTAAATATCAAGAGGTGTACCGGATTGTTGAATAACACCGTCGTTCATGACGAAGATTTCATCCGACATGGCAAGTGCTTCTTCTTGGTCATGAGTGACGAAGACGAATGTTTTACCTAAACGCTGCTGTAATTCGCGTAATTCATACTGCATTTCCGAACGTAACTTTAAGTCAAGGGCGGATAAAGGTTCGTCTAAGAGAATGATTTCGGGATCATTGACAATCGCTCTTGCAATTGCAACACGTTGGCGTTGGCCACCTGACATCTCCGTAATTTCCGATTCTCATAGCCCGCAAGATTGACGAATTTCAATGCTTCCTTGACTTTAAGATCGATTTCATCCTTCTTCACTTTTTTTATACGCAAGCCGAATGCGATATTTTCATACACATTCAGATGGGGAAGAGGGCATAGTCTTGGAATACCGTATTCACTTGACGTTCATTTGCAGGGACGTTATTGATGTTTTTTCCATTGAAGTAAATCGTCCCATCAGTTGGCTCGATAAATCCCGCGATTAATCGAAGAATTGTCGTCTTACCACATCCTGAAGGTCCTAATAAAGTATAAAACTTACCGCGTTCCATCTCGAAAGAGACATTATCCAATACGGTTGTGTCATCACTGTATTTCTTTGTTACGTTCTCAAAACGGATAATAGGCTGGTTTGCCATTTTAAAAATTTCCCCCTTTATAAATATGATTCTGTTGCCACAAGTAGCAACTCGGTCGGACCTTCATTTGCATTCGATACACGATGATGGTCGGATGCTTCATAATAAGCTGAATCACCCTTCGAGGCCGTGTATGTACGTTTGCCAAGTTCAATTTCAACTTTACCGGATAAAACATAAATGAAAGTTTCCGCAAGCGATGGATCGAACTGTTTAAATTCGCCGTGTTTTGAAAATGAAATATGGACAGGTTCCATTTCATTTTCATTCGAACGGGGAACTGACCAACGGATACTATATTTTAGTTCGTCATTCACATAGGTGGTTTGATCTTCAGGTGAGTAAACTACTTTCATGTTTTTCTTAGGTTCATCGAAAAATTCTTTTGGCGTAGTTCCTAACACCTCCAATAAAGAAAAGAGAGTTTCGATTGATGGAGAAGTAAGTTCGCGTTCCAATTGAGATATATAGCCTTTTGTAAGGTCAGTTCTTTCGCCTAACTCTTCTTGGGTCAATCCTTTTTTCAATCGAAGACTTTTGATTTTACTCCCGATCTGCATGGTGTATCATCTTCCCTTCATATCGGAGTTTAGTATTACTGTACTTTAAGTTTACTATAAACCTTTTTAATTATACAAAATACTGGTTGAAAATCAAGATGTTAATTAAATTTAATACAAATTTTGATGGGCACGCATAGAATAGGCAGTGAAGATCTTTTTAAACGGAGGGAAAAACCTATGAAAATACGCGAACAGATGCCCGAATTGAGAGGAGCAACAACTTGGTTAAATGGGAGGGTGGATAGGTATGATCTGATAGGTGAGAGGCCTACCCTTATTCATTTTTGGTCTGCAAGCTGCCGTCAATGCAAAGTAGCAATACGGGATGTAAATTATATCCGTGACCGCTACAAGGGTAAATTGAATATTGTCGCTGTGCATATGCCTCGATCCGCAGATGACAATGATTTGGATACGATTAAAGCGCTTGTTAGATTACATGATATTACACAACCGGTTTTTGTCGATAATGATTTACTATTGTCAGATGCATTCGATAACCAATTCGTTCCGGCGTATTATGTCTTCGATAAGCATGGTCAATTGCGTCATTTCCAAGCAGGTGGAAGCGGAAGTATGCATATGCTTGAAAATCGTGTAAGTCGTGTATTGGATGAAACGAGAATGCAATAGATAAACGGGATGGCCTATAGGATAGGTCGTCTTTTTTATTTGTCAGGAAAGTATGATACACTAGTTTCATCCATCAAGCGGATTGGAGCGTCGGTATATGAAAAAGGAATTTGTTGTCATTGGATTAGGGAGATTTGGCGGTAGCATTGTTAAGGAATTAGTGGAACTTGGCGCGGATGTTATGGCGATTGATGTGTCCCATGAACGGGTGGAAGAGTTTGCTCAAATTGCGACTACTGCAGTTTCAGCAGATACGACCGACGAATCTGCGTTACGTGCACTCGGGATCCGGAATTTCGAACATGTTGTCGTCGCGATCGGGGAGAATATACAAGCAAGTATTTTAACGACATTGATATTAAAAGAAATCGGTATAAAGAAAGTTACCGTCAAAGCGCAAAATGATTATCATGAAAAAGTATTAAGTAAAATCGGGGCCGATCAGGTTGTGCATCCAGAGCGCGATATGGCGAAAAGGCTTGCAAATAATATGGTTTCGAATAACATCCTTGACTACCTTGAATTGTCGGATGAGTATTCGATTGTTGAAATCAGGGCAAATGAAAAAATTGCAGGTTTTACACTGATCGATTTAGATATCCGTGCGAAATTCGGGGTCAATATTGTCGCGATTAAACGCCAATCACAAATATTAGTTTCACCACAAGCTATTGAGGAGATTGAACTGAATGATATTTTGATTGTCATTGGTTCTGATATCGATATCCATAGATTCGAGAGAAAGTCTCTTCATTAAATTTGAAAGATAAAAAAATCCTCATGTCATTTAATGACAGAGGATTTTTTGTTTTATACTTCCATGACGACAGGAAGGACCATTGGTCTCCGCTTTGTCTGGTCGTATAAATAAGGGGATAGGATATCGATTATGTCACTCTTTAAAGCTCCTGCTTCGGCCGAGGAATTGGCAAGCTTTTTATTCAATTCCTTAGACAACAATTGCTGGGCTTCGCTAATCATTGTACCTGACTCTCTCATATAGACAAAACCACGAGAAATAATGTCCGGTCCTGAAACAACTTTGTTACGTTTCTTATCAACTGTTGCAACAACGATCACCAAACCGTCTTCGGAAAGGATTTTACGATCGCGTAATACAACACTTCCAATATCACCAATTCCACTTCCGTCGATGTACACATCTCCTGATGGAATTTTGCCAGCGACTCTTGCAGTATTCTCAGTTAACGCCAAGACATCACCGTTACTCATGATGAATGTGTTTTCTGGTTCAACATCACAGTCAATGGCAAGCTCTTTATGCATCTTTAACATGCGGTATTCTCCATGGATAGGCATAAAGAATTTAGGTTTAATCAAACGAAGCATCAGTTTCTGTTCTTCTTGGGATCCGTGACCAGATGTATGGATGTTGTTTAGAGCACCATAAATAACTTCGGCTCCTGCACGGAACAACGCATTAATTGTTTTGTTAACACTAAGAGTGTTTCCGGGAATTGGAGACGACGAAAAGATTACAGTGTCGCCAGGTTGTATTTGTACTTGGCGATGAGTCCCATTCGCAATCCTCGACAAAGCTGCCATAGGCTCACCTTGGCTTCCTGTACAAAGAATCATTACTTCATTGGCGGGAAGTCTGTTTAGTGATTGAGTATCAACGAATAATTCCTTAGGGGCATTAATATATCCCAGTTCACGACCAATTGTAATTGCATTATCCATGCTACGGCCGAATACAGCTATTTTTCTACCATAATGCTCAGCAGCTTCGATAACCTGTTGTAGACGATGTATATTGGAAGCGAAAGTAGCGAAAATGATCCTTCCATCCACTTTCCGGAAAATTTCGTTAAGACTGTCACCGACTTTTCGTTCCGACATTGTAAAGTTCGGCACTTCGGCATTCGTACTGTCCGATAAAAGACAAAGGACACCGTCGCTACCGACTTTTGCCATTTTTGCAAGATTAGCAGGCTCTCCGACCGGAGTGAAATCAAATTTGAAATCTCCCGTGTGTACGACATTTCCGGAAGGTGTTTTAACGACTACTCCGAAAGCATCGGGAATACTATGGGTTGTTCGGAAAAAAAGAAACAGATGTCTTTCTGAATTTGATGACGTCTTCTTCTTTGATTTCAATCATTTTTGTTGTTCGAAGGAGGCCGTGTTCCTCGAGTTTATTGCGAAGAAGGCCAAGTGCTAATTTCCCACCATAGACTGGAATATTAATTTTTCTTAGTAAATATGGAATACCGCCAATATGATCTTCGTGGCCATGCGTGATAAATAGCCCTTTGATTTTATCGATATTCCTTTCCAAATACGTATAGTCAGGAATTACATAGTCAATTCCAAGCAAATCGTCCTCTGGAAATTTAATGCCTGCGTCAATTAGGATGATTTCATCCTGAAATTGTACGCAGTACGTATTTTTGCCGATTTCACCAAGTCCGCCTAAAGCGAAAACGGCAGTTTCATTGTTTTTTATTAATTTCATGATGCTTAGACCT
Source organism: Sporosarcina thermotolerans (assembly GCF_030067815.1). Taxonomy (GTDB): domain Bacteria; phylum Bacillota; class Bacilli; order Bacillales_A; family Planococcaceae; genus Sporosarcina; species Sporosarcina thermotolerans. The sequence goes on from NZ_CP125968.1 coordinate 1,932,017, forward strand.
GCTCTAACTCAAAATGAGGGGATGCTTGCTCATATTCGAGATGTTCGCCTTCAAGTAGCTGAATCAATTCAATATTGTACTTACGATCCTTCAGTTTTTCGCGGACAGTTCTTTCTGAATCGGATTCGATGTACAAATGTTTTGTGTTTTCGCGAATAGGTACTTGTGTTACATTTTCTTGGTAATAGACTTTGTAAATCATGGTAAGCTCTCCTTTTTTACGTTCGTTTGAAATCTTTCTCTTCATCTTAGCATGTCAGTTGTCTAAAATAAAGAAAAGCCCACCAATTGCATTGGCGGGCGTGAAATTATGCAATAGTCTTTTTGCCGAGTATGCCATTGAGCCGTTTCAACAGTTTGCGTTTTAGGCGCTTGTACATGGGCATATCACTCCTTAAAGACATTATACATCTATTCGAACTTTCTGTCAAGTTGAATTAAGGTTTAATGATGAAAATAGGTAATGTTGATTTGCGCTGCAGGCGGACGGTTTCCGCTTCAATCAACGGAAATACTTCCCATTAATGAAAGGATGAAAATAATGAGTGAATATAAATTTAAAGGTTACGGTTGGTCAGAATTGGCTGAGTGTTGGGGATTAGAGATAAAGGAACAACCGTTTACTGCAAGTACGTCAGATGGAGAAATGGTGAATTTGGGAACTATTCCTGAGAAGATTGAGAAAGTGTACCAAATTAATGGTACAACTATGAAAGTATCGTTAACTGACGTGGAAGAGGTGCAAGCAGAGAAAATTAAACAATTCATCTGGTCAAATCTTGGTAACGGTGGGTTCAAACACCCCCAAATACGTACAGATATTCTAGACTTTTTAAAAGCACTAATCATTGAGTCAAAAGAATTGGATTATAATACACCTGTTTACGAAGGATTGTTAAAAATCGACGATGATCACACTTTAGCTACTTGGATTACTTTTAATTTAGAAATGTTATGGACATAAAACGCATAGTATAGGGAAAAATCGAGTTTTTAACACTAAGTGGTGATAAACATCGCCTTAGTGGTGATAAGCATGCTTTAAGTGGTGATAAACCCCACATAAGTGGTGATAAGCATGCTTTGAGTGGTGATAAACATTTTCCTGATTAGAAATTTGCTGTTATTTTGCGCTGCAAGTGGACGATTTCGTTTCAAACAAGGGAAATAGTTTTAGAAGGAATATGGAAAGAAAAAATGCTCAGAGACTTCTAAGCATTTTTTGATGGGGTATTCTATTAATTTTAAACTTTAATTATGGTGAAAGAATATCTGTTTATTGAAGCGGAAGGCGGCGAAATGCAAAGATATGCTCTCAACGCTTCGCTATTGTTCGCAAAAGCCGTTCTTTGTTACGGCTTTTCCTGGGGATAAGCGGGACAGGTGAGACCCCGCAGTGGAGCGAAGCGACCGAGGAGGCTCACCGCCCGCCCCCCGGAAAGCGTCCGCCAGCAGCGTAAATCAACGGTTTACTTTTTATTTATCTTCCATTAATCCCTTTCAAAAGGAACTGCGCCTGGGATTTCTTTGAAAGGTTCATTAGGATCGATATGATCGTAAAACATGACACCGTTCAAATGGTCCAATTCATGTTGAAATGCAATAGCCGGAAGGCCCTTTAATCTTAACTTGAATTCCTTGCCGTCAACATCGAATGCTTTAATCGTAATTCTCGAATAGCGAGGTACAAAACCTTCAACATCGCGGTCTACTGATAAACAGCCTTCTCCGGACGATAAATAAGTTCTTTCAACTGAATGGCTAATTATTTTCGGGTTGATGGCGACAAAGCTTAGCGGCTCTTTATCTTCATCATCATCTTCAATATGCAAGGCGAATACTCGTTTTGAAACATTAACCTGTGGTGCAGCGAGTCCTATGCCTGGTCGCAGGTCGTATCGTTCGCATACTTCAAAGTCTTGACTATTTATAATATATTGAAGTAACTCTTCACAAAGTTTTTTGTCTTCATCAATTAAAGGGAAAGTCACTTCTTTTGCGACTTTTCTTAGTACGGGATGACCCTCGCGCACAATATCATTCATCAAAATCATTGGATGCTCTTCTTCCTTTCATTTACCATGCTTTCCTCTATTATATGCTAATAGGAAAAATGGTTAAAGTAATTTGTGCATCCTTGAAAAGGATGAACGATAGCGATATAGTGAAACAAAGATTGGAGGAAAACGTATGAAGAAAAATCTGTTAGGATTTTTGGTGATCGGTGTAATGATACTATCAGGTTGCAGCATAGGTGTGTCAACCGAGAAACAATTATCCGACACGCTATCTAAAATGAATGATTCTGAGTCGGAATATCGAAATACGCAAAGTGAAATGACAGAGATGGAATTGACGGAACAAAAGATATTTGAAGAAACAATGGAGTTAACGAAGGAAGATGTTGATAAGTTACGGTCCAATGTGACAGAGTTGGAGAAACTTATTGAAGAGAGGTTAGGTCAATTAGGCAAAGAAAAAGAATCCATGAAGGAAGCGGAAGGATTCATCAAAGAACTCGATACGATTCTGGAAAAAGCTTCAGAATCGGAGAAAAGTCAGGTCGAAAAGTTGAAAGTCTCTGTTCAAAAACGATATGAACTACATCGGTCATTTGTGGATGAATATAGAAAGTTAGCTTCTCTTCAAAAAGAATTTTACAGTGTTTTATCCAAAGAAGATGTTAAATTGGAAGAATTAAAGCAAAGAGTGGAAGAAATCAACGAACAAAATGCGGTTGTTAAAACTGCTATTGCCGATTTCAATGAAGCAACAAAAGAAGTCAATTCGATAAAGGACGATGTGTTTTCAAGTTTAGAAAAGGATAAATAAAGGAAATGGGTAAAGTGGTGGCGATTTGCTCCACTTTTTCTTTTTCTTAAAATGCATAACTATTATAATACAGGTGAAATATTGTAGTAGTACAGACTGTTATTCTGGTATAATTAAGATAGTGATTACGCATTGAAATAACGATGATTTCAACGATTGACCAATTTGCTCCACTTAAGTATACTAAATGGTGAAGACTATTGTATCACTTTAAGTAATAGAAAAAATAATACAGTTATAAAGGAGAGTTGCCGCTATGGCTGCAAAAAAAGACAAGCAGTTCAATCCGGTGGAAACGCTTCATTCTATTGAAGAACAGTTTGAGATGTTCCAGATTTTGAATGAAGAAGGCGAAATCGTCAATAAGGACGCTGAGCCGAAATTGTCCAACGAAGAACTTACGGAATTAATGACGAGAATGGTCTATACAAGAATTTTAGATCAACGCTCTATCTCTTTGAACCGTCAAGGTCGACTTGGATTCTATGCTCCGACAGCAGGTCAGGAAGCTTCGCAGTTAGCATCACACTTTGCATTGGAAAAAGAAGACTTCATCTTGCCGGGCTACCGTGATGCACCGCAACTTTTATTCCATGGCCTTCCATTACATATGGCGTTTTTATGGTCCCGTGGACATTATCAAGGAAGTGTCATTCCTGAAGGATTGAATATTTTCGTTCCGCAAATCATTATTGGGGCACAATATATCCAAGCCGCAGGAGTTGCACTTGGTTTCCAAAAACGTGGTGTGAAAGCGGTTGCTATGACTTATACAGGTGATGGTGGAACTTCACAAGGTGATTTCTACGAAGGTATCAACTTTGCAGGAGCATTCCGTGTACCAGCAATTTTTGTAGTTCAAAACAACCAATATGCAATCTCAACTCCTCGTGAATTGCAGACAGCTGCGAAAACACTTGCACAAAAAGGTGTTGCAGCAGGTATTCCAAGCATTCTTGTTGACGGGATGGACGCACTTGCAGTGTATGTTGCGACTCATGATGCAAGAGAACGTGCGATTAACGGTGAAGGTCCTACGTTGATCGAAACGATGTGTTACAGATATGGTCCACATACAATGGCGGGCGATGATCCGACGAGATACCGTACGTCCGACACGGATAACGAATGGGAGAAGCGCGATCCGTTGATCCGTTTCCGTAAATACCTTGAAGCAAAAGGCATTTGGTCGGAAGAAAAGGAAAACGAAGTGATCGAGCGCGCTAAAGAAGAAATCAAAGAAGCTATTAAATTGGCTGACGGTGCACCTAAACAGAAAGTAAGCGATTTTATCAAAATTATGTATAAAGGCGATCTGCCATATAACTTACAAGAACAACTTGATATCTACACAGAGAAGGAGTCGAAGTAACCGATGGCACAAATGACGATGATTCAAGCGATTACCGATGCAATGCGCACGGAGCTTAAAAATGATGAAAACGTCCTCGTCTTCGGTGAAGACGTTGGGGTAAATGGCGGTGTATTCCGCGCAACAGAGGGGCTACAAAAAGAATTTGGCGAGGATCGAGTATTCGATACACCACTTGCCGAGTCTGGTATCGGCGGACTTGCAATTGGTTTATCGTTAACTGGATTCCGTCCGGTAATGGAAATCCAATTCTTCGGTTTCATTTTTGAAGTGATCGACTCTGTAAGCGGTCAGCTAGCACGTCAATCCTTCCGTAGTGGTGGACATTTCAATGCTCCAGTTACAATCCGTTCTCCATTCGGCGGGGGTGTTGCAACACCGGAAATGCATGCTGATAGCTTAGAAGGACTTGTCGCATCACAACCGGGGATAAAAGTAGTTATTCCTTCAACTCCTTATGATGCAAAAGGGCTTCTTATTTCTGCTATTAAGGATGATAATCCGGTTGTTTTCCTTGAGCATATGAAACTTTACCGTTCATTCAGACAAGAAGTTCCTGAGGGAGAATACAATTCCACTTGGTAAGGCTGATGTGAAACGTGAAGGTAGCGATCTTTCAATCATTACTTATGGTGCGATGGTGCATGAAAGCTTGAAAGCAGCTGAAGTATTGGAGAAAGAAGGATACTCAGTAGAAGTAGTTGACTTGCGGACAATCCAACCATTGGATATCGAAACAATCATTGCATCCGTTGAGAAAACGAACCGAGCAATCGTTGTCCAAGAAGCACAAAAACAAGCAGGTATAGCAGCTAATGTCGTATCCGAAATTACAGAACGAGCAATCTTGAGCTTGGAGGCTCCAGTCTTAAGGGTGGCAGCTCCAGATACAATCTATCCATTTGCACAAGGTGAAAATGCTTGGCTGCCGGATGCAAACGACATTATTGAAACAGCTAAGAAAGTGTTGACATTCTAATTTGAGGTTTAACAGTGACAATATGAAAGGGTGAATCTTGTGGCATATGAATTCCGTTTACCGGATATCGGAGAAGGAATCCACGAAGGTGAAGTTGTAAAGTGGTTTGTTGCTAAAGGCGATAAAATCAATGAAGACGACACGCTTCTTGAAATCCAAAATGATAAAGCAGTAGTAGAGATACCATCTCCTGTTACCGGCACAGTTGAAGAAATCCTTGTTGAAGAAGGTAAAGTTGCAATTGTTGGAGACGTTTTAATCCGTCTTGATGCTCCAGGATTCGAAAGTCCTCATGTTGAAGAAGAGGGCAAGAGGAGACTGAAGCACAGGTTCAGTCGACTGCTGAAGCAGGACAAAAAATCGAAAAGGCTGAAGTAAAGCAACAGCAGCCTGAAAAAGTGCAAGCTGAAGAATCACCATCACTACGTGTTATCGCGATGCCATCTGTCCGAAAATATGCTCGTGAGCAGGGAGTAGATATTCGTCAGGTGCAAGGGTCAGGTAAAAACGGGCGTGTTGTGAAGAGGATATTGAGACGTTCTTAAGCGGCGGACAACAGGAAGTTGCACAACCGACTCAAGAAGCTCAAACTACAGACGCTGTTGTATCTGAAGAAAAAGTTGCTATCCCTGCGGCACCAGTCGTGCTTGAGGGTGATTTCCCAGAAACTCGTGAGAAAATGTCAGGAATCCGTAAGGCAATTGCAAAAGCAATGGTCAATTCCAAGCATACTGCACCACACGTGACATTATTGGATGAAATCGATGTAACCGAGCTTGTCGCTCATCGTAAGAAATTCAAGGCGATTGCTGCGGAAAAAGATATTAAGTTAACATATCTTCCTTACGTTGTAAAAGCTCTTGTATCGACCTTACGTGAGTTCCCGCAGTTGAATACATCACTTGATGATGCAAAAGAAGAAATTATTCAAAAGCATTATTACAACATTGGAATTGCGGCTGATACAGATCGCGGTCTTTTAGTTCCGGTAATTAAACATGCAGATCGTAAATCAGTATTTGCAATTTCTGAAGAGATTAGCACGTTGGGAGAAAAGGCTCGTGACGGTAAATTAAGCCCCGCAGAAATGAAAGGTGCTTCTTGTTCAATCACGAATATCGGCTCTGCAGGTGGACAATGGTTCACACCGATTATCAACCATCCTGAGGTTGCAATTCTTGGAATTGGAAGAATTTCAGAAAAACCAATTGTAAAAAATGGTGAAATTATAGCTGCACCTATGTTAGCATTATCTTTGGTATTCGATCATCGAGTGATTGATGGTGTTACAGGACAGCAAGCTCTGAACCATATTAAAAAATTACTCGGCAATCCAGAACTATTATTAATGGAGGCGTAAGCAAATGGTAGTAGGAGACTTTCCAATCGAAGTGGATACACTTGTTGTAGGATCTGGCCCAGGAGGATACGTTGCGGCAATCCGAGCAGCGCAGTTGGGACAAAAAGTGACAATCGTTGAAAGAGAAAATCTTGGAGGCGTATGTCTGAACGTTGGATGCATCCCTTCCAAAGCACTTATTTCTGTAGGTCACCGTTACGCATCTGCTAAGAATTCCGATGATATGGGAATTACGGCAACAGATGTAAAGCTTGACTTCTCAAAAGCTCAAGCTTTCAAAAATAGTGTAGTCAACAAATTGACTGGCGGCGTTGAAGGATTGTTAAAAGGTAATAAAGTGGATATCGTCACGGGGAAGCATACTTCGTTGACGCTAATACTGCAAAAGTAATGGACGAGAAATCTTCGCAAACGTATAAGTTTAAAAATGCGATCATCGCTACTGGTTCACGTCCTGTTGAAATTCCATCATTCAAATACTCGAAACGTGTTATCAATTCTACAGGGGCGCTAAACTTAGAAGAGGTGCCTGGACATCTTGTAGTTATCGGTGGCGGTTACATAGGAACTGAACTTGGTTCCGCTTATGCCAACCTTGGATCGAAAGTTACAATTATCGAAGGTGGAGATGATATCCTTGCTGGCTTCGAAAAACAAATGACTCAAATCGTTAAAAAAGGCTTGAAGAATAAAGGCGTCGAAGTGGTTGTGAAAGCATCTGCAAAAGGCGTTGAAGAGTCCGATACTGGAGTTGTCGTTACTTACGAAGCAAAAGGCGAAGAGCAAAAAGTTGAAGCTGACTATGTTCTCGTTACAGTTGGACGTCGTCCGAACACAGATGAAATCGGTCTTGAAGAAATGGGCGTTAAATTCCTTGAGCGTGGTTTGATCGATGTAGATAAGCAATGCCGTACAAGTATCTCGAACATCTATGCAATCGGTGATATCGTATCGGGTCCACAGCTTGCACACAAAGCTTCTTATGAAGCGAAAGTAGCAGCTGAAGCGATTTCAGGCGAGAAATCCGAGGTAGATTATTTGGCTATTCCGGCTGTCTGCTTCACTGATCCTGAGCTTGCAACAGTAGGATTAAATGAAAAACAAGCGAAAGACGAAGGGTATGAAGTTGTAGCTGGCAAATTCCCATTTGCTGCAAATGGACGTGCGCTTGCACTGAATGCAACTGACGGTTTCGTTAAACTTGTTTCACGTAAAGAAGACGGATTACTATTAGGTGCGCAAATCGTAGGAGAAAATGCATCCGATATGATAGCGGAACTTGGACTTGCAATTGAAGCAGGTATGACACTTGAAGATATCGCAATGACAATCCATGCGCATCCAACATTGGGTGAAATCTCAATGGAAGCAGCGGAAGTTGCTTTAGGTAAACCTATTCATATGATTACAAAATAATATTTCATGTTTAATAGAGAACGCGTCCAAGGCATGAATTGCCGCCGGACGCGTTTTATTCGTTTGAAGCGATATCCAAAATCATGTTAGGATTGAATTATTCAATAAAAGGAGATGTTTCTATGAAAAGAGAATACTATACATACCATTACTGTCCATGCTGCTTTTGGCTTCTTGCAATGAAAAAACGAATCCTGAAACTTCTCTACATGAAGAAAATCCAGCAAATGCAGAAATAGAAACAGAAGAGGTTTTGGAAAAGGATATTGAAAATGAATCCGAAACGGAAATAGCAGAGGAAGAAGAGGAGAAATCTATTCGAGCACCACAATACGTGATGAATCCAAATACGTATTCAATCGAACCATTCGGTGAAGCGGACCCAAAAGTTGTACTTCTTACAATAGACGACGCTCCAGATAAACGGGCTCTTGATATGGCCAAGACATTGAAGGAATTGGGTGTTCCTGCAATTTTCTTCGTCAACGGTCACTTCATCGCTACTGACGAAAAAAAGACGATTCTGAAAGAAATCCATGATATGGGTTTTATAATCGGTAATCATACAAAAACGCATGCGAATCTAAAAAAAATATCGGAAGATGAACAACGTGAGGAAATCATTTCCGTGAATGATATCGTTGAAGAGGTGACTGGTGAGCGTCCAAAGTTTTTCCGTGCTCCATTTGGTGTGAATACCGATTTTAGCCGTGCTTTGGCGAAAGAAGAAGGTATGCTGTTGATGAATTGGTCATATGGATACGATTATGAAAAAGAGTATATGACGAAAGAAAAAATTGCGGATATTATGGTGAATACTGAACTCTTGAGAAATGGCTCAAATCTATTAATGCATGATAGGGAATGGACAGCTGATGCGTTAGAGGAGATAGTAAACGGATTGCGAGAGAAAGGTTATAATTTTGTCGATCCGAATTTGATAAAAGGAATAGAAGAGAATGAATAAGTGAATGGGGGAATGAATCATGCAGTGGAAAACGAGAGTTACTGAACTGTTGGGAATTGAATACCCGATTATTCAAGGAGGTTTGGCTTATCTTGCGTATTCGGACCTTGCTGCAGCGGTTTCCAAAGCCGGTGGACTTGGACAAATTACAGCGATGAGTCTTGAATCTCCAGATGCGTTAAGAGAGGAAATAAAAAAAGTTAAGTCGTTGACGAATAAGCCTTTTGGCGTGAACTTTGCAATTGGTCAACATGGAAGGCCGTATGAACATCTATTGGATGTAGCAATCGAAGAAAATGTTAAGGTGGTCTCTGTTACTGGGGGAAATCCAGCTCCATTCTTTGAGTACTTAAAAGGGATCGATATAAAAAAACTTGTCTTAGTTGCCTCCAAGAGACAAGCGATAAAAGCGGAATCCCTCGGAGCGGATGCTGTAATGGTTGTCGGCCAAGAAGGTGGCGGCCATTTAGGGCGTGACGATATCGGTACGTTTGTCTTAGTCCCTCAAGTTGTTGACGCTGTTAAAATCCCTGTAATCGCTTCAGGTGGCATTGGGGACGGACGTGGATGGATGGCTGCTCATACCTTAGGCGCGGAAGGCATTGAGATGGGAACGCGTTTTATCGCGACAAAAGAATGTGTTCATGCCTCCTCTGCGTATAAAGATGCATTACTTCAAGCTGAGGAAACAGGTACAGTTGTCATTAAACGTACAATTGGCGCACCTGCACGCGCCCTCACTGGTACATGGACTGAAAAAATCTTACGTATGGAAGCCGACAATGCGGATTATGATAAGTTGAAGGATTATATTAGCGGAGAGGCAAATTGCCGATTTATCCATCATGGGGACGAGCAGCAAGGTTTCGGTTGGGCTGGACAAGTTGCTGGAATGATTGAGGATGTACCTTCAGTTGCTGAATTGATCGGACGAATGGTAGATCAAGCCGAAAAAATACGTGGAAAATGGGCTTGAAGAAAGGTGCGGAAGAATATTGGATTATAATTACCCACTGAGTCATCATTGGACGACTGAAGAAATAATTGATGTTGTAAATTTCTTTCAGGCTGTCGAAAAGGCTTATGAAAAAGAAATAAAGAGAGAGAATTTCATGAATGCTTATAGGGCTTTCAAAAAGGTCGTTCCTTCAATGGCAGAAGAAAAAACGATTTTCAAAGAATTTGAAGACGTCAGCGGGTTTAATAGCTATAAAATCGTGAAGTCCGCTAAAGAAGGCGATGACGGTGAATTAATCAAGGCATAACGGGCGGGTACGAAAAAAAGTTTTTCTGAAAAAACGACTTATACAATTGAGAAAAGGGATGCATACTACATGCATCCCTTCCTTTTATCCGATGATGACATCATATAAAGGATAAAGATCATTGATTGTTTTTTCCACAAGTACCAAAAATTCTGTTTCAGAAAGGGTGGTTGCTACGTCTGTAGACAAATGCTTACCGATTACAAGCTCAGCTTTTTTTACGGTTTTTAACCTTTCCAATAAACTTTCGATCCCTTCAATCCCTATTTCATGTATGTATTCCGCCTCAGGTTTCATATGGTCACCCGATATAACGAAGTCTTCAGGTAAAGATAAAAGCACGTTACTGTTTTTACTAAGCCTTTCAGCAATTCCTTTTTTATCCGGATTTTCATAAATTACGGCCAAAATGATAAATAAATGGGTTCCCCATAATCCCACTTGAAAATGCGGTAAAGCTTTATATCCTCGTTTTGCAGGAGCGAACGCCACCCAGCTATCTTTCGGCGGATTAACCGTCCTTCTTGCGTGTTTTGCAATATGTGGATAAAATTCGCCTGTTCCATGAGAAGATAAAAAAGTTGCAATATGTTCACCAATTACTCCAAACTTCGGTTGAATTCTATTTTGAAGCGCACTCATTCTGTTATCTAATCCATCTATTGAAAATACATTAAAATCTTCTTTTGTCCAAAATCCTTGTGTCAATTTTAACTCCTCCATTTCATTCTCCACGTTTATCGTAACAGAAAACGGGGAACAATCTTATACAAGAAGGCTTATAACTAACAAAAGCAAAATGGCCAGCATAAGTTAGAAGTAAGTAAATGCATCGTAAGTAAATGATAAAAAAAGGGGTGTTACGAAATGAAACAAGTCGTCCATATTATCCGTAAAGCTGAAATTGAAAAGGAGTACGTGAAACTACTGCATCTTGAATTGGATTATGAATTAGCTACATTGTTCGATGCCATGCAAGAGAAGGATAGCAAACAGGCTGAGAAAAGCAAGGTAAGACTCACTGAAATCCATTGTGAGCTGGAGACTTTCAATGCTTTTGCGTAATAGAAATCCATCGAACCGAATTAGGCGCCTTCACTGAAAACCCTTTAGGGTACATAACAGTGTGGGCGCCTTTTTGTCTGCGGATTATGTTATTATTGAATAATAAGACTGTAGATGGGGTGTATAGATGAACTGGGGAGCAATTGACCGGTATGCAAAATCCCTTATTAAAGAAGCGGGCCATAAAATAAGGGTGTCCTTTTACAAAACAATTGATGTTGAGTCTAAAGCTGAAGCGAATGATTTAGTCACGAATATTGACCGTGACATCGAACAATTTTTCATTCGCAAGATTAGAGAGAAATTTCCTGATCACCGTATTTTTGGGGAAGAGGGTTTTGGTGATGAGATCAAGTCACTTGAAGGTGTGATTTGGATGCTTGATCCGATAGATGGTACTATGAATTTCATCCACCAAAAAAGGAACTTCGCTATTTCACTTGGCATTTATCTTGAAGGCGTTGGAATACTTGGTTATATATATGATGTGATGAATGATGACTTTTACCATGCCGTAAAAGGCGAAGGGGCATATTTTAACGATGAACGTCTCCCTATGCTTGAAAATACGCCGATCGAAGAAGCGGTCATTGGTGTAAATGCCAGCTGGGTTGCACCTAATCGAAGAATTGAACATATGCCGATTGTTGAAATGGTACATAGATGCCGTGGAACCAGATCTTATGGGTCCGCAGCCATTGAACTTGCTTATGTGTCATCAGGGCGTATCGATGCCTATATGTCTCTGCGTTTATCGCCTTGGGATATTGCCGGAGGAATGGTCATCGCCCAGGAGGTTGGGGCGATAGCGACAAATATGAAAGGTGAAAACCCGCATTTATTAGGGCAGGATACTTTTATCGTTGCAAAATCCGGATTACATGAGGAGATTTTGAAAAACTATATAGTACTCAAATAAAAAAAGGACTGCTTAAAATAACCTGCAGTCCCTTTTCACGATTATAATAAACCTTGTTCCCGCATCTTCTTCTTCGTTTTGAAACCATTACCCATGACGAAAATAAGTGCGAGAATAGCAATTAGAGCAGCGGGGATGCTACGCATGCCTACGGCTATACCAATACCACACATGGCAGCAATTGCAGCAAAAGAATAAATGACGAAAACCCATTTAATATTCTTCAAAATGATACATCTCCCGAAATAAAATGTTTTTTAATACCATCCCTATGTGCTATAATAACACAGTTATACATCTGATAAAAGATAACGGAGTGAAAACATGACAAAAAAACGTAATGATTTACGGAATATAGCAATTATCGCCCACGTTGACCACGGAAAAACGACACTCGTCGATTCGTTGTTAAAGCAATCCGGTATATTCCGGTCAAATGAACATGTAGAAGACCGTGCAATGGACTCAAATGATCTTGAACGTGAACGTGGAATTACAATTCTTGCTAAAAATACGGGAATTGAGTATAAAGACACGAAAATTAACATTCTTGATACACCAGGACATGCTGATTTTGGTGGGGAAGTGGAACGGATCTTGAAAATGGTAGACGGTGTCGTACTTGTTGTCGACTCCTTCGAAGGATGTATGCCGCAAACCCGTTTCGTGTTGAAAAAAGCATTGGAAACGAATTTAAAACCGATTGTTGTTGTAAACAAAATTGACAGAGATTTTGCGCGTCCTGAAGAAGTAGTCGACGAAGTACTCGAATTATTCATTGAGTTGGATGCGAATGATGAACAACTTGAGTTCCCTGTAGTCTATGCTTCCGGTTTTAATGGAACAGCAAGTCTGTCACCAAACCCAGCAGATCAGGAAGAAACGTTGGAAGTATTGTTCGATGCAATTGTTGAACATATTCCTGCTCCTGTCGATAATCGTGAAGAGCCGTTACAATTCCAAGTTTCATTACTTGATTACAATGACTATGTTGGTCGAATTGGAATTGGCGTGTTTTCCGTGGAACTATGAAAGTGGGTCAACAAGTATCAGTTCTAAAACGTGATGGTTCAACCAAAAATTATCGCGTTACGAAAATGTATGGTTTCCTAGGGTTAAAGCGAATTGAGATTGAAGAGGCTTATGCGGGAGACTTGATCGCTGTATCAGGAATGGAAAATATAGACGTTGGTGAAACGGTTTGTCCTATCGATCACCAGGAAGCATTGCCTGAACTTCACATCGATGAACCAACGCTTCAAATGACTTTCCTTGTCAATAATAGTCCGTTTGCCGGGAAAGAAGGTAAATGGGTAACAGCAAGGAAAATCGAGGAAAGATTAGAACAGCAATTACAAACGGATGTCTCTCTGCGTGTAGATCCTACAGATTCACCGGATGCTTGGGTTGTTTCGGGACGTGGGGAACTTCATCTTTCTATTCTGATTGAAAATATGCGTCGAGAAGGGTTCGAACTTCAAGTATCGAAGCCTGAAGTTATCATTCGTACAATTGATGGAGTGCGTTCTGAACCTGTTGAACGTGTACAAATTGACATCCCTGAAGAATATACCGGCGCTATTATCGAATCCATCGGAGAGCGCAAAGGTGAAATGCTGGATATGATTAACAACGGTAATGGACAGGTTCGCCTAATTTTCCTAGTTCCAGCTAGGGGATTGATTGGGTATCTACTGACTTCCTTACACTAACAAGAGGGTACGGAATTATTAATCATACATTCGATTCTTATAAGCCGGTTGCGCACGGTCGTGTTGGTGGCCGTCGCCATGGTGTGCTTGTATCTATGGAGACAGGAACTGTCACAGGATATGGTATAATGCAATTGGAAGATCGTGGAGTCATGTTTGTAGATGCGGGTACTGAAATTTACGCCGGGATGGTTGTCGGTGAAAATAGCCGTGACAATGACTTGACGATTAATCTAACAAAGATCAAGCATGCTACAAACGTGCGATCTGCTACAAAAGATCAAACTGTTACAACTAAGAAACCACGGATTATGTCACTTGAGGAAGCGTTACAATATGTTGGAGATGATGAGTATTGTGAAGTTACACCTCAATCAATCCGCTTACGTAAAAAGATCCTTGATAAAAACGAACGTGAACGTGTGCAAAAGAAGAAAAAACTCGGTGAGTAAGGCTATATCGAGTTGATGGAAAGGGATGTGTTGAATGAAGTTGGAGGATTCGGACGTAATCGAAAGTATGTCGGGGATATCACGTTTTATATATGAAATGATGCCTTCGTTCACTTCGGCAGGGTATGTGTTATTAGCCCTCGTGTTCCTCTTATCGGCACTTGTTTATAAGCTTGGTTTTGCCAGGAAAATCAAGCCATGGCAAAATCTCGTTATATATGCATTCTTGTTTTTGGGATGTCTTATCTTGACGTTCCTTGCCTTCTTCCTTCCAATTGCGGAGGGACTGATTGTTGCAGCGCTCATATTAATCATTTACAGAATTCGTAGGATGAACGAGCATAAAGAAAACTCCACCGTTTAAACGGTGGAGTTTTCTTATGGACTAAAATTTTATCGGCTAAAATTTATCTTCAGCAGAGTGGGAACTGCGGTGGAAGATAAACTTGCCCGTGCTGACTCGTAAGTTAGTATAATTCGTAATCCGTTCATTGCATTGATCGCACATATAGGTATTGATCGGATGATTCCTAAGTTTTTTAGCAAGTGGAGTATCATCTTGTAGCTGCCCGATTTCGTCGCAAAGAACACATTTTACTCGCAAATGATCAACTCCTTTTTCGTGAAAAACCAAACAAGACAATTATCACTTAATGACTATGCCGCTGATTGCTTTTAAAGGGTTTTCGATATTCGACCCATCATTAAATAATAGATGTACAGGTCCGTCTTCCAGTAATGGCTTGCCGTCCTGACTGAACTTAAAGATAAAATCTTCAGCTTCAGAAAGCGAAAATGTTTCTTCGTGATTGGTAGATGTAACGAAAGTGATCGTCTCCGCATTTTCCCCCGGGACGGCGTTTTTCAGGAAAGGTTTCAATAAAATCCCGAAAGTACCTGTAACCATTTTTTTACGGTCAAACTTTTTTTCTGTTTTTAATGTAGGAGGGAAAGTAGCACCCTCCATAATCTCCCTGGACCAATGTTTGCCCATGCTATTTAAATATTTCTCGTCTTCATCTATTTCAATTCGATCTTCGTTAAAATACGTATTTAAATCAATTCTACGGTCGTCGAAGATCCAGACAGTTGGATCGAGGGTGATGTTATGTTTTACATTGCCTTGTACAGTTATGATTGTTTCCAATGTGAATAGCCTCCTACAACTTATAGCTGTTTAGTATATAGTATACTCCTTCCAATTGATTGTGGAAAGACATTGATATTATACTACCTGTGAAAAGGGAAACACTTGCAATTTACCTTCTCAAAAGATACAATTTAATTCATAATCACCGTAGTAGAAATAAAAGGTGAATGGGGCGTCCTCGTGGATATTGAATTGCAGGAAACCTATCAGGAAAAAGCAATGAAACAATTGCAAGCTGATGCAGATAAAATCGCACAACTCATAAAGGTACAGATGGATCATTTGACTATGCCCCAATGCCCTCTTTACGAGGAAGTGTTGGATACCCAAATGTACGGCTTATCCAGGGAAATTGATTTTGCTGTCAAGCTTGGATTGATTGAGCGTGAAAGAGGAAAGGAAATCCTTTCGTTGTTAGAAAAAGAGATGAACATTCTGCATGAGCTATATACAAAAAAATAAACAAAAGACTCAAACTCATTAATTGGTTTGAGTTTTTTATTTAATAAAGGTGGGAAGTCCGATGGGGAAATATATTAAGAGAATGATTTCAAACTTCGATTATCCGTTATTCATAGTATACATAGTGCTTTGCCTCTTCGGATTAGTGATGATCTATAGTTCAAGTATGGTAGTGGCGGTTAATCGATATGGTTTTTCACCTGACCATTTTTATGTAAGACAATTGAAGAATCTGGCAGTGTCAATTCCTGTTTTCCTATTAGCGTCATTCTTCCCGTATCAGAATTACAAGAGAAAAAAGTTCATGATGTTTTCGATTGCAGTAATGTTCATGCTGCTCATACTTGTCCATTTCATTGGATATGCTGCAGGTGGTTCCCAAAGTTGGATCCGAGTCCCGGGATTCGGAAACATCCAACCTTCGGAAGTTGCGAAGCTTGTAATCATCATCTATTTTGCAAGTGTTTTTGCTAAAAAATATGAAGCAGGAACAATCGATTCTATTAATAAATCGATTGGACCTCCTGTCGGCATCCTTGTCTTTGCTATTGGATTGATTATGTTTGAGACAGATATCGGCACATCATTCATCATTATCATGGGTGCCTTTTCAGTAATTGCTGCAAGCGGTCTACGATTAAAGACGTTTGGTAAATTAGGCGGAATAATTATGGTAGGGATGATAATAGGTTCAGCTAGTCTTTATTTTATTTGGGATACAGTCATGAATGACAGTCGGAAAGGCCGTATTTTATCTTTCATGAACCCTTTCGATTATGTACAAGGCTCCGGATACCAAATCGCAAACGGTTATATTGCAATTGGAACTGGGGAGTAAAAGGATTGGGTTTAGGAAATTCCATTCAGAAGATGGGCTATTTACCAGAGCCGCATACGGATGTAATCATGGCTGTAATTTCTGAAGAGATTGGTATACTTGGGACAATCATTGTTATAGGAGGTCTTGGGTTCATCGTATTACGTGCATTGTATATTGCGATGACCACTACAGACCCACAAGCCCGAATGCTTGCAGCTGGTATTGGAAGTGTCATTGGGATCCAGACATTTGTGAATCTTGGTGGGTTAACCGGTTTAATTCCGCTTACAGGTGTACCCCTTCCTCTTATAAGTTATGGCGGAACTTCTATGATTCTGTTATCTTTATCTTTAGGAATATTGATGAATGTGTCAATGTTCTCAAAATACCAAAAGAATAAATAGAAAAGGAAGTGCATTTACGGTGGAATTAGGACGTATAAAGAAAATCCTCGTAGCAAACCGCGGTGAAATTGCAATCCGCATATTTCGTGCATGTACTGAATTAAGAATCCCAACTGTCGGTATTTATTCTGCAGAAGACAGGGGTTCATTCCACCGTTACAAAGCTGATGAATCATACCTTATCGGTGAAGGGAAAAAACCGATTGATGCATACTTGGATATTGAAGGGATCATTGCGTTAGCGAAGTCATGCGGGGCAAATGCAGTCCATCCTGGATATGGTTTTCTTGCAGAAAACGAGGAGTTTGCCCGAAGACTTGAAGAGGAAGGGATCATATTCATAGGGCCTTCATCCAAACATTTAGATATGTTTGGGGATAAGGTAAAAGCAAGAGAACAGGCGATTAAAGCTAAAATTCCAGTAATTCCAGGTACGGATGGTCCTGTTTCCTCCATTTCGGAAGTAAACGCTTTCGCGGATATTCATGGTTATCCACTCATTATCAAAGCTTCACTTGGTGGTGGGGGGAGAGGGATGCGAATTGTCCATTCCGAGGATGAAGTCCCTGATGCTTATGAACGTGCGAAGTCAGAAGCAAAATCGGCATTCGGTTCTGATGAAGTGTATGTTGAAAAATATATTAACAAGCCAAAACATATAGAAGTTCAAATCTTAGGAGATGCGTATGGCAATGTTGTTCATTTATATGAACGAGATTGTTCCATTCAACGTCGCCACCAGAAGGTAGTTGAGATAGCACCATCAATATCATTGGATGATACGCTACGCCAAGATATTTGCGATGCAGCTGTGAAATTGGCGAGAAATGTTTCCTACGTCAATGCTGGAACAGTTGAATTCCTCGTTTCGGATGGTGATTTTTATTTCATCGAGGTTAATCCTCGTATTCAAGTCGAGCACACTATTACGGAGATGGTGACAGGTATTGATATCGTACATGCTCAAATCCATATTGCAAATGGAGGAAATCTCCATGAAGGTGAATCCGCAATTCCGGAACAGAGTAAAATACCACTATTCGGTTATGCGATTCAATCCAGGGTGACAACGGAAGACCCGTTAAATGATTTCATGCCTGATACTGGCAAGCTGATGGTCTATCGATCGGGTGGAGGCTTTGGCGTCCGACTTGACGCAGGTAACGGCTTCCAAGGGGCAGTCATTACCCCATATTACGATTCCCTTTTAGTCAAGGTGTCGACTTGGGGAACCTCATTCAAAGACGCAGCAGCGAAGATGGACCGCAATTTACAAGAATTTAGAATTAGGGGAATTAAAACAAACATACCATTCTTAGAGAATGTTGTCCGTCATGAGAACTTTCTAACAGGAAGTTATGACACTAGTTTCATAGACTCTACACCAGAGTTATTCGAATTCCCAGTAAGGAAAGACAGAGGAACCAAAATTCTTAATTACTTGGGAAATGTGACAGTCAACGGGTTTCCGGGCATAGGTAAACAGGCCAAACCTATTTTCCATCCAGTAAGAAAACCCGCAATAGATCTATCCGTTCCGCCGACTTACGGTACAAAGCAACTATTGGATGAAAAAGGACCCGAAGCATTGGTTCAATGGATAAAGGATCAAAAGATGTTCTTCTCACGGATACTACATTTCGGGATGCACACCAATCATTACTTGCGACACGTGTTCGTACTTCGGATATTGTAAATATTGCTTCTGAGTCAGCAAGACTTATGCCCGATCTGTTTTCGTTTGAAATGTGGGGAGGTGCAACATTTGACGTTGCATACCGGTTCTTAAAAGAGGATCCATGGGAAAGGCTAACGAAACTTCGCAACCAAATTCCAAATGTACTTTTTCAGATGCTTTTCCGAGGGGCTAATGCGGTTGGATATTCAAATTATCCCGATAATGTCATCCGTGAATTCATCAAAACTTCGGCGGAATCTGGGATAGATGTGTTTCGTATTTTCGATAGCCTGAACTGGATAAAAGGAATGGAGATTGCTATTGATGCAACTCGTCAAGCGGGTAAGGTCGCAGAAGCCGCACTTTGTTATACAGGGGACATCCTTGATGATTCCCGAGCAAAATATACGGTGGATTATTATAAGAAGATGGCGAAGGAGCTTGAAGCAACTGGTGCTCATATTCTTGCCATAAAAGATATGGCTGGTCTGTTGAAACCAGAGGCAGCTTACAGACTAATTTCAGAACTAAAGGCGACAGTTGACATACCGATTCATCTTCACTCACATGACACGAGTGGGAATGGGATCTATATGTATGCAAAAGCTGTAGAAGCTGGAGTCGATATCGTTGATACTGCTCTTGGTTCTATGTCGGGTCTCACTTCTCAGCCATCTGTAAGTTCTCTTTATTATGCTTTGCAGCATGGTAAACGGCAAGTACGTGCTGACGTTAAAGCACTTGAATCCTTATCTTATTACTGGGAGGATGTACGGAAATATTATCAAAACTTTGAAAGCGGCATGGTGAGCCCTCACTCTGAAGTTTACGTGCATGAAATGCCCGGTGGTCAATATTCCAATCTTCAACAACAAGCAAAGGCTGTAGGACTCGGGGAAAGATGGGAAGAAGTGAAAGAAATGTATTCCCGTGTCAACTTGCTCTTCGGAGATGTTGTGAAAGTAACACCATCTTCGAAAGTAATCGGAGATATGGCATTGTTCATGGTGCAAAATAATCTGAATGAGATTTCGGTTATAGATCGAGGGAAGACAATTGATTTTCCTGAATCTGTCATCGAGTTTTTTGAAGGGTATATAGGCCAACCGTATGGCGGATTCCCGGAAGAATTGCAACAGGTCATTCTAAAGGGAAGAAAGCCGATTACTGTACGTCCCGGTGAACTATTAGAGGATGTGGACTTTGAAATCCTTCTTAATAAGACGGAGGAATTATTAGGTCATCCTTCAACGATGAAAGATGCATTGGCATACACGCTTTATCCAAAAGTGTTCGAGGAGTATGCAACGACGAAGAAGCAGTTCGGAAACATATCTGTCGTTAATACATCAGAATTCCTTTTCGGAATGCGATTGGGGCAAGAAATTGAAGTGGAGATTGAAAGAGGGAAAACACTAATCATTAAATTGGTATCCATTGGGGAACCGCAATCGGATGGGAATAGGTAATTTACTTCGAATTAAACGGCCAACCACGGGAAATTGTCATACAGGACATGAACATCGAATCCGATGTTATTCATAAACAAAAAGCGGATCTATCAAATGATTCGCATATAGCGGCAACAATGCCTGGAACTGTATTGAAAATTGCTGTCTCAAAAGGAACAAAAGTCAGAAGGGGAGAGCATCTACTAATCACAGAGGCAATGAAGATGGAAACGACGATCCAAGCACCATTCGATGGGATAGTAAAAGAAATCTACGTAAACGCAGGGGAATCCATTTCGACAGGGGATTTACTAATAGAGCTTGATCATTAAAACAACGCTCGTGAGCATTGACTCACGAGCGTTGTTTTTTTTATTAATTTTGTCTACTTCTTGATACGAGTAGGACCATATACGTTAGTAATCCAAACAATAGGATTACAAATAGTGAGTGGGCTAAAGCAACGTATAGATTCAAACGAGTAATAATGACGATAGCGCCAGCTAAAACTTGTAATGTCACTAATGAGAAGGCGATGATCCATCCCCAATAGATAACTCTTTGGTTTTTATAATGCCTAATTGCGTGGATTGCAATAATCAAGAGCCATATAAAAATTAATGCGGCTGCTGTCCGATGACCCATTTGAACCCATTCCCAGAAGTTTTGCGGAAGGGAAAAGTCTCCGTTTTTGCACATCGGCCAATCTGTACAGCTAAGTTCAGACTCTGTATGGCGAACAAGCGCTCCAGTATAAACAACAATATAAGAGTAAATTGTTACTCCAATCGTATGTGTTTTGAGTGTTTTACCAATTTTCAGCGTGTCTGCGTCAAATTTCTTATCAACCTCAAATATTAACAAGGTAAGAAGTAGGACAGAAGCGAATGAAATAAGCGATATTCCAAAGTGAAGTGCAAGTATGAAATCACCTTGTCCCCATAGAACCTGTGCAGCTCCTATTAACGCTTGTAAGATCAAGAAGAATAGAGCTAAAAAAGAAAGGAGTTTCGTTTCTCTAATATGGCCAATCGCTTTCCACGACCAAACAGACAAGACGACAATCAAGATTCCAACAGCACCAGTCACAAGCCGATGAGAGAATTCGATTAACACTTCCGCAGTTATTTCATCAGGAATCAATTGACCATTACAACCTGGCCAATGCCTTCCGCAACCCATACCGCTATCGGTCTTTGTAACAAGTGCACCGCCCAAAAGAATTAGTAGCATACCAATTGTAGAAGCTACAGCAAACCATTTTAAAAATTTATTATATCTCAAAAAAACACCTACTTTAACTAATGATTGCTATATGAATAAAAGACTCCGCTTGTAGATGATATCGAAAAATAGTAGAAAAAACAACGTATATTGGCCAATTCAGGGTTTACCCTAAGCTATTTCACAAATTGTTCATAAAAAAGACCCTTTAACTTCACAAAAGGCATAGGGAAATGATTTACTATAGATAGGCGAAGTGAATTTACAAGTGGTACAACTTTGCGGATTTATTGAAATTCGGTTTATGTATAGAAATTAGTCCCGAATTTCGATATAGTAAAGTATAGCGGTCCTTGCCGACATCCTTGAAAGGAGGGTACATATGTCAAATGGTCGGGCGATTACGTCATCCGTTGAACCGGATATCAGATCGACTTCCATCGTGAAAGATTTCCTTGCACTTATTAAAATAGGCATAGTCAATTCTAATCTGATTACAACATTTACCGGACTTTTCTTAGCCTTTCAATTCTCAAGCAAGAGCTTTATCCACAATTTGGACTTAATGTTGTATGCACTTCTTGGTTCAGGGCTCATTATTGCCGGGTCGGCAGCTTTGAATAATCTTATCGATCGGGATATCGATCCCGTTATGACAAGAACCAAGACGCGCCCAACAGTCACAGGTAGATTTAAAGCACCTTACGTATTAACTCTCGCTCTCGCTTTCATAGTGATAGGAGAAGTGATGTTGTTTGCAGCATCACCAGCGGCTGGATTATGGGGGCTTGCGGGTGTATTCAGCTATGTTGTACTCTATTCAATGTGGTCTAAAAGAAAATATGTCAGCAATACTATCGTAGGTAGTATATCCGGAGCAATACCTCCTTTAATCGGTTGGGCCGCGGTTGAACCCACACTTGGTATGGGTGCCTGGGCGTTATTCCTTATTATGTTCGTGTGGCAGCCCCCACATTTTTATGCTCTGGCAATGCGCAGGACTGAAGAGTACCGTGCTGCAGGAATACCGATGCTACCAGTTGTAAAGGGTTTCAAGAGGACAAAAGTTTCAATACTTGCATGGGTGCTTCTATTATTCCCGTTGCCATTCCTACTTGCTGATCTTGGTGTCGGATTCATTGTGTTGGGAACTGTATTGAATATCGGTTGGTTATACTTGGCGGTAAAAGGATTTAAGGCAAAGGAAGATTTGAAATGGGCAACATCCATGTTCATCTATTCACTGAATTACATGACAATCCTTTTTGTTGCTATGATCATTTTTTCGATATTCATCTAAATGATGGAATTCTTTCTTTTGACAGGAATTCATGATAGAGAGGTCAACAGTCCTCATTTGAACAAAACATTTTTTTAGAAAGAGAGGTATTAGTTAGCGATGATGAAAGGACTTAAAAATTGGCGTCTCTTTTCTCTATTGGCTGTACTAACAGTGTTCCTTGCGGGATGTGGTCAAGAAGAACTATCAACGCTTCTGCCTGCAGGACAAGTCGGAAGAGATCAGTTCAACTTACTACTACTGTCTTCAGCGATCATGTTACTCGTTATTCTCGTAGTTGTAGCAATTTATTTAGTAGCGTTAGTACGTTTTCAGACGCTCCAAATTAGGTGAAGATCATATTCCAGAACAAGTTGAAGGCAGTCATAAGCTTGAGCTTGTATGGACGATCATTCCGATTCTATTAATTTTACTACTCGCTGTTCCTACTGTTTATTACACTTATAAACTTGGAGATGTGGCAGCAATGGGTGCTGTAGATGAAGATGGGAATGCTGAAAATCTTGTAGTAGATGTTACTGCGAAACTATATTGGTGGGAGTTTGAATACCCAGATTTAGGTATCGTAACTGCACAAGAATTGGTCGTGCCGATGGATGAAAAGGTTTACTTCAATCTAATTGCTGCAGACGTTAAACACTCATTCTGGATACCAGCCGTAGGTGGTAAGCTTGATACGAACGTTGAAAACGTCAATAAGTTCTATCTAACATTTGAAAAGAATTCAAAAGATCTTAAAGACGCAGGCGGAGTCTTCTATGGTAAGTGTGCGGAGCTTTGTGGACCATCTCACGCATTGATGGACTTCAAAGTAAAAACGATGCCACGTGCTGAATTTGACCGTTGGGTTACTGCAATGCAGGCAACAGCTGATAATCAAGTTGTAGCAAATCCAGATGGTCAAGCTTATTCCAACAAAGCTGTATCGGGTGTCACGCAGTTTCAGGTGTAGGTGAGACTGGAGCACAAGGCCCGAACCTTGCTACTTTCGGAGACCGTAACCGTGTTGCTGGATTTATGGATCACACGAAAGAAGATTTGATTGAATGGATCAAACATCCACAACAATACAAACCAGGTAATAAGATGCCTGATTTCGATGGTCAGTTTTCTGATTCGGAATTGGATGCCATTGCTGAATACCTAATGGGTCTATCTATTGAATAATAATTTTCACTCGATTTTGATGAGGAGGTAAACAAAGTGAGTTCAGTTGCTCAAAAAAAGGGTTTTGGCGCAACGCTGTGGGACTGGTTAACTACAGTCGACCATAAGAAAATCGGAATCCTTTACTTCCTTGGGGGCGGATTCTTCTTCGTTGTAGGCGGAATTGAAGCTATGCTGATTCGTTGGCAGCTTCATATTCCAAACAATGATTTCGTTAGTGCAGGTCTATTCAATGATTTGATCACAATGCACGGAACGACGATGATTTTCTTAGCAGCCATGCCTATATTATTTGGATTTATGAACGCGATAATGCCGTTACAAATCGGTGCGCGTGACGTTGCGTTCCCATTCCTTAACTCATTGGGTTTTTGGATGTTCTTCTTCGGAGGATTATTCCTCAACATTTCTTGGTTATATGGTGAGGTTCCTGATGCTGGATGGACATCTTACGCATCACTTTCACTTGCATCCCAAGGACATGGTGTTGATTTCTATGCGATAGGGCTTCAAATTGCCGGGGGCGGTACATTGATAGCGGGGATCAACTTCCTCGTCACAATCATCAACATGCGCGCGCCAGGTATGACGTACATGCGGATGCCATTGTTCACATGGACAACGTTTGTTGCATCTGCAATGATCTTGTTCGCATTCCCTCCATTGACAATAGGTCTATTCTTCTTGACGTTTGACCGTATGTTCGGAGGAAACTTCTTCAATCATGAAATGGGTGGTAATACAATTATCTGGGAGCATATTTTCTGGATTTTCGGTCACCCTGAAGTTTATATTCTTATTTTGCCTGCTTTCGGTATTTTCTCTGAGATTTTCTCGGTATTCTCCCGTAAGCGTTTGTTCGGATATCCATCCATGGTCTTCGCGACTGTGTTGATCGGTTTCCTAGGATTTATGGTGTGGGCTCACCATATGTTCACTGTTGGTTTAGGGCCGACTGCGAACGCAATTTTCGCTGTTGCAACAATGGCGATTGCCGTGCCTACAGGGGTTAAAATCTTTAACTGGCTATTGACAATGTGGGGCGGAAGCATCAAGGTTACAACTCCAATGCTTTATGCACTTGGTTTCATACCATCATTTACAATGGGTGGGGTTACGGGTGTTATGCAAGGGGCTGCACCACTTGACTACCAATTGCACGATTCTTATTTCATCGTAGCTCACTTCCACTACGTAATCGTTGGTGGTGTTGTTCTTGCGATTTTGGCAGCTACACATTACTGGTGGCCAAAAATGTTTGGTACGATGTTGAATGAAACGCTTGGTAAAGTAACATTCTGGTTCTTCTTTATCGGATTCCATATGACATTCCTTATCCAACACTGGTTAGGATTCTGGGGTATGCCGCGTCGAGTTTGGACGTATATGGACGGTCAAGGTTGGAACCTTGCAAACCTTATCAGTACAGTTGGTGCGTTCTTTATGGCAGTAGGGGTTATTGTACTTGTTATCAATGCAATCATCACATCAGTTAAAAATGTAAAAGTTTCAAACGATCCATGGGGAGATGGACGTACACTGGAGTGGGCAATTGAATCACCACCTGTGTATTACAACTTCGCTGCAACTCCACTTGTTCGTGGACTTGATACTGTTTGGATTGAGAAGAAGGAAGGCAACGAGTCAGGATTAACACCTTCAGAACCAGTCAAAGACATTCATATGCCAAACGGTTCTATCATTCCTTTGCTTATGGCTTTCGGTTTATTCATTGCAGGATTTGGCGCGATGTTCCGTACTGAAGAGTCATGGGGATTACCATTACTTATCTTCGGTCTACTATGGACTTTCGTTTCAATGGCAGCACGTTCTTTGCAAGATGACACTGGATACTATGTTAAAAAAGAAGAGATTCTCCGTGATTTGAAACGTAAAGGGGGTCAAAACTAATGGATTTGAATAAAAAATTCACCCCTGAGACGTGGCCTGACCATCCGGAAAGAGCAACGCTTGAAGCGAAAAACAAATTTGTAGGTTTCTGGCTCTTCCTTGGTGGAGAGACAATCTTGTTCGCGACATTATTTGCAACATACGTTGCATTGAAAAACTCTGGACCGAGCGGCTTTGGCTTCTCGACTCAAGGGCTTTATGAATTACCATTAGTATTCGTCATGACGATGTTGCTTCTAACATCTTCATTGACAAGTGTGTTTGCGATGTACCATTTGCGTAACTACAACTTCAAGAAAATGCAACTTTGGCTTGCAATTACTGCATTTTTAGGACTTGGCTTCCTAATGCTTGAAGTTTATGAGTTCTCGCATTATGTCAGCTTAGGGTTCACTTACGGTAACAGTGCTTTCAGTTCGGCGTTCTATACGCTTGTTGGAACTCACGGGTTCCACGTAGCTGTTGGTCTTGTTTGGATCACGTTGTTGATTTTCCGTAATGCGAAACGCGGTTTAAACCTTTATAACGCTACGAAGTACTATACATTTTCATTGTACTGGCACTTTATCGACGTTGTTTGGGTATTCATCTTCACTGTAGTCTACTTGATGGGAGTGGTAGGTTAAGATGGCAGACATCCAAGTTTACAAACGTACACCGGCTGAACAACAGCTTGCACAAAGACGTGCAAAGCAATCTATGCGCAGTCAGGTTATGATGTTTTCTCTTATGATCTTCCTGACAATTGTTTCATTCTCTATGGTTGTTGCATATGAAGCTGAAGTTGCAGGGTTTTCCAAATTCTTTATTATCCCGATGATCATGCTTTTTGCAGCTGTTCAAGTTGGGTTGCAACTGTATTACTTCATGCATATGAGTGAAAAAGGGCATGGCATTCCTCAAATGTTCATGTACACAGGAGCCCTTTTAGGTTTCTTGATCCCTTTAACATTCGTTACAATCGTTTGGTGGTAATTAGTAAGAAAAACCTGTGGATCCATTCCACAGGCTTTTTCTGTTTTACGGTGTATTTCAGATCAATTCGTCACATTCTAGTCAAAAATGAGGCAATGTTAAAGTTCGTTCATTGTGTTAAATGTCTCGTTCGTTTTATAATAGAATAAGACACCTTAAAGGAGCGATGGCAATGATGCCTTTTAGCATATTCGGATTTCAGGCACTTTGGAGTCCCTATTTTTTCTTAACAATTGTACTGCTTGTCGTACTATACTTCCTATTGACGAAGAAATGGCGACATTGGTTTGAGGGAACCGAACCTGTATCGGGTCGACAAATCAAGTATTTTATTGCTTCAATGATTCTTTTGTATATTGTAAAAGGATCGCCGCTTGATTTGATTGGGCATATTTTGTTTTCAGTTCATATGACGCAGATGGCTCTTCTATTATTGGGAGTCGCCCCATTAATGATTATCGGAATACCAAACTTTATTTGGAAAAAAGTTTTCAGTGTGAAAATCATTGATAAGGTTTTTAGATTGTTTACCAAGCCAATTATTAGCTTACTTATTTTTACGCTTGCATTTTCTATGTACCACTATCCGATGATTTTAGATTACATTAAATTAAGTGCGGTATTGCATGCAATATTTACAATTACAGTATTTTTAGCGGCTGTGGTTTTATGGTGGCCGGTTGTAAATACAATGGAAGATCATCCTACACTGCATGGATTGAAGAAAATTGGCTATGTCATATTGAGTGCCCTTTTAGTGACGCCTGCATGTGCGTTAATCATTTTTGTAGATGTACCTGTATATGAAACGTACAGCAGCGGAGAAGCGTGGTTGAAGGCAATGGCACTGTGTGTACCTGCTGGGACGCTATCTGGCATATCTGGTCTAGGCATTTCAGGACCGGAGTTATTTACAAACATGCCTACAGTATATGATCAGCAACTGGGCGGAATTATTATGAAAATTATTCAAGAATTAATCTATGTAGTTGTCATCGGTAAAATCTTCATTAAATGGTATCGTGATGAGCAATTGAATGCTGATGAGATTACTCAAAGAGATTTATTGGAAAGACAAAAATTTGAAATGAATAGATAATCTATTTCACTTTGAAGGAGTATTATGTATGGATGTTCCTTTTTTACCGACAGTGAGCACTTTTTTCATAGTGTTATCAGCAATCTTTGTAGTAATTGGTTGGAAACTGATACGTGATAGAAAAATTGAAGCTCATAAAAAAATGATGATTGCTGCAGCAGTCTCAGCTGTAATTTTCTTTATCATATACGCAACACGCACTATTCTAATTGGAAATACAGCTTTCGGTGGGCCAGATAATTTGAAGGTCTACTATACAATTTTCCTTGTTTTTCACATTGTCCTTGCGACTACGGGAGCAATCTTCGGGGCGATTACTATCAATTGGGGATTAAAAAACAAATTGGACAAACACCGTAAGATTGGTCCGGTTACAAGCATTATTTGGCTATTCACCGCACTCACTGGCGTTGCCGTTTATTTATTGCTTTATGTAATATATGAAGGCGGAGAAACAACGTCAATGATCAAAGCCATATTAGGAATATAAGAAAAACACGCTTCTGAGGGAGCGTGTTTTTTATAATTTAAAATTCAACTTGATGATGCCTGCTTCTCGCGCGGTATTAAATATTATTACTATCATTGGTCCAATGAACAATCCAAATACACCAAACAATTTTAAACCGATGAACATTCCTATCAACGTTGGAAGAGGGAAAGGCCAATCTGATTGCCCATCACTTTCGGTTCGACAGTTCTTCGAACGACTAATAGAACAGCAGCGAGGATAGCAAGCTTTGTACCGAGTCCAATATCTCCACTGACGTATTGATATAATGACCAAGGTGCAAGTATGATGATAGCCCCTAAAATCGGGATAATATCGATTATCCAAATAACGAGGGACATGACCAAAGCATATTTTGGTGCTATGAACAGTAAACCTACGAAACTAACAGCAAGGATGACGAAACTTACAAGCAATTGCGCTTTTAAAAATCCGAAAATGACTGAGTTTAATTTCACTATCATATAGCGTACTTTCTTAGAAGTTTCTTCTGACAAGTATCTGAAAATCATTTTCTTTAACTCCGGTATTTCTAACATGAAGAGGAATAGCGCAATCATATAAAATATAAAGCTGACTAAGTAGCTTGGAATTTCAGACGCTAAGGATAGTATCTTTTCGGAATTAAAAAAAGCTAAAAATGAATCCTTAAAGGATATCAAAATATCATTAAAACCATTTTGCATTGACCTCACTACATCATCTGGCAAATCGGAGGTGTATAAAAAGATCTTACTTTGGAAGTCTATCCATACATTTGAAAGTTTGTTCAAGTACTCCGGTGCGTCTTTTGTGAATTGAATGAGTCTACCTATCAATGAAGTGACTGTATAATAGATGATAACAGCTAAAAGTGCAATTATGAAAATATAAACAGACATAACGGACACATTTCGTTTCCATTTAAATTTTGATTCGGCTAATTTCACGAGTGGTTCGAAAAGAAGTGCGGTTAAAAAGGCCAAAATAATTGGTATTGAGACAGGGAGTATAAAAATTGATAGTAAAATGACGATGATGAGCAGGAAAAGAGCGTAATATTCCTCTTTGTAAGCCAACGAGCCAATGGTCATACCTCCATAATGTTCATTGTTAGCATTATACCCAAAATTAGGCAAAGTTAAATAGAAAAAAAGTCGAAGAACCAAAAGTTCTTCGACTTTTACTAAAAATATTAATTTTTTTGTAGGTATGGTTTAAGATCTTCCATAACTGCCTTCAATGTTGTTTGGCAGTCTTTCACAAGGCCCGCTGGGAAGTTCTCATCTTCTCCATATTCAACGCCGTGTGGATAGTAGTGTTTCCCAAGTGCTGGTTTCTTTAAGTGTATGGTGGCATCGCGTGTATCGACATCTCCATCAGGTGTGAAACCGAATACACGAAGGTAATATGTACCCTCTTTAATTACATATTTTTTATCATAGGTTACTCGCTCGTAGTCCCATTGTCCAGCACGAACAAGATCATGATTCAACATGATTTCATCAAGTAATGATAAGTCGGCAACAACTTCTTCAATGCCTGTATTTTCAATATACATCGTCTAAAGTCCTCCTTCGTGATCATCCAGTCAATTGCTTATACTTATTCATAATAGAACAATTTCGAGTGAGTTGCAATGACAACATTGTGTCATGATTGAAGTGAGGACGTCTAAATTGGATAGTCATGATAAAATGAGGCGGTTTTTTAAGTCGTTACAATTAACATAGCCCCTATAGTCATGAATGTATTATAATAGGATTAAATTCACGTAAACTATAGGTTGAAGTAATCAGAAAGGGGCGAGAAGACTTGAGAGTTTTTTGGAAGATAGCTTTATTACTGTTTATACTTCTCGCAGTTTTCTATTTCTTGGACAGTCGGGTCAAAGAAAATGAACCACTTGAATCACCAGTAAAACACGGAACGGCAATTCCCGTACCCGATAAGGAATTTGATGAACAACAGATTTCTGGTCCTGAAAGACCCAAATCAGGACTTTCGACATTTGTCGGGAAGAATACTATTGACTTGATTGAAGCATTTGGAGAACCAGACAGGATTGAACCTTCCTCCTATGGTTACGAATGGTGGATATACACGGATGGATACTCTTTCATGGCAGGTGTGAACGACGATGAAAAAGTGAACCAAATATTCAGTGCAGATCAATCAGTGGAATTGAAACCATTTTTTGTCGGGCAAGATATAAATGAAATTTATAGATTTTCAATTATAGAAACCGAAGTGAATGTTGTGTTAGGAGAAAATGTATATACATTTACATTAAACAGTCAAGATTTAAAAGATAAAATCCTATTGAAGTTTGAAGGTCTTTTTGCACAAATTTATGTAGATGGAGAAGAAGAAATAATTGAAGGTGTACGATTTATCGACCCTAAGACATTAGTCGTCCACCAACCGTATGATATGGAATATATGGGTGAGTTGATGGTGGCTCGGCATCCATCTTCGAGAGCCCAGATGGAAGTGGATCGTTCCATGGAGCGACAAATTTTTGAATTGACGAATTTTTATCGTGAACACCACGGACTTGAGCCTTTGGAAAATAATTATTGGTTAACAACTCTTGCCCAAAATCATAGCAAAGACATGGCTATCGGAAATTACTTTTCACATGAGTCTCCTTCAGGTGGAAACCTATCAGAACGGTTGAAAAACTCCGGTATTGAACATAAAAAGGCGGGGGAGAATATTGCCTCCAATTACGTAGACGCTATAGAAGCGGTACATGGTTGGCTGAATTCCCCCGCACATCGCAGTGTCTTATTGGATCCCGATGCAACGGATATCGGTACTGGTGCATATGGAAAATTTTATACACAAGTATTAATTAAATCCGATCCAAAGAAAAAAACTGATTCAGGATTAATGCAAAGATGAATTATGGATTGACCCAAGTACCATTCTCTTTAGAAGTGATACCTCTTACATACAGGGGTATCGCTTTTTTCATTGCATAAATTGCAGCTCGTTTTTGAATAACGGGGCGGTCTGTTTCAAGTAGAGGTAGCAGTTGAAGGATGTTAAGATTATCTAACTTCCTGGAATCATTGTGATCTTTGGGGTCGCTGGACATGATGCCTGGAACGTCTTTGAAAAACTCAACATGTGAGACTCTTAGAGCAGCACCAACAGCGATGGCAGTCAAATCACTTCCACCTCTTCCAATGGTCATTACCTGACCGAATTCGTTTATCCCTTGAAAACCGGGAATAATGACGCAACCAGTTTCTGTTAATGCATCTTTTATCATTGTTGGATCAACATCACTTATTGTTCCATCCCCGAAATCTCCAGATGTCCAAATACCCGCTTGTATGCCATGTAAAATCCTATTCGGGGTACCTGCCTGTTGTAGTTCCGCA
Organism: Sporosarcina thermotolerans; assembly: GCF_030067815.1. Classification (GTDB taxonomy): domain Bacteria; phylum Bacillota; class Bacilli; order Bacillales_A; family Planococcaceae; genus Sporosarcina; species Sporosarcina thermotolerans. The sequence goes on from NZ_CP125968.1 coordinate 1,963,879, forward strand.
GATAGGATGGCCGCAGCGATAAGCTCCCCACATGAAGCGGCTAAATCACTTGCAGCTTTCGCAGAGCTAAAAGCATCGGTTAGATGTAATAGACTATCTGTGGAATATGGATCAATCCCTCTTCCGATGGCCGAAACGACCACTACAACATTTTGATATCTCTCCAGAGCGGCTTGGATGTGTTCGATGCATAATTTTCTTGTTTGTTGGTCTTTCATAGCCACTCCGCCAAATTTTTGAACTATCATTCAAGCTCCCAACTTTCTTCGTGTCGTTCGTTTCATTTTCTTCATACGATAAAGTATGGTTCGCTCTCAATATATTCGGTATTCGTGAAAATTGTTCGGGAAGGGGAGAGGGCTTTTGTTACTGTCGGAGATCTTGAAAGATTGGCCCTGCACGGTTTCTGGAAGTATCGGTATGTCAGTACGTGGCATAACCGAGCGCTCGGGGAATGTGAGAGAGGGTTATATTTTTGTTGCAAGGAAAGGTGCCAAGGATGATGGGTTATGTCATCTACAGGAAGCAATAGAAAGTGGTGCGATTGCAATTGTTGTTGATCGCAATACAACTATAAATATAAAAATACCTGATAATATTACAATTATTGCCGTACCGGATGGAAGAAAGTTCATCTCATATGTAAGCTCAAAACTTGCAGGTGATCCATCAGAATCACTGACAATCATTGCTGTAACTGGCACGAATGGCAAGACAACTGTTACGCATTTTATCGGTCAATTATTAAATATGTGTGGGAAACAAGCTGCAGTTATCGGTACGACAGGCATCTTTTCGAATGGAAGAAAAATTAGTATGGAAGTTCCTGAGATGACAACATTACCAGCTGAATTCCTCCATCCCTTATTAAAAGGATGCCTTCATGCGGGAATGGAATATGTAGTCATGGAAGCCTCTTCTTTGGGACTTTCCACATCAAGACTCGATCATTGCATAATCGACATTGGTGTATTTTTAAACATCGGTGTTGACCATTACGAGGAACATGGCAGTAAGCAGTCCTATCTTAGTGCAAAAAAGAAGTTGGCTTCAATAGCGAAAGAATTGGTTGTGAATGCAGATGACGAACAATGCATGGCCCTTGTTCATAATTCCAAGCGACCAACAATCTATTTTAGTGAAACGATGATCACTGATGTAAAGGCTACGGATGGACTCTACTTCACTGCTATACCTGGTAGACATAATAGGATGAACGCACTTGCCGCCGTTACAACTTTAAGTTCTCTTGGTTTTGATAGGATGGAATTATTATCACTTTGCCAACAGCTTCAATTGCCGGAGGGGCGTTTGCAAAGAATTGAAGAATCAGGTGTAACGGTTTATATTGACTATGCCCATACACCTGATGCACTCCATAATGTACTATCCTCTTTGAGGAAAGAATGCACTGGCGGACTAATCACTGTATTTGGTTGCGGGGGTGACAGGGATCATGGGAAGCGTCCGATGATGGGAGAAGTAGCGGCGGCCTTCTCGACACAAGTAATTATTACTTCCGATAATCCAAGAAATGAAGATCCACTTAGAATAATTTATGAGATATTAATGGGGATAGATGACATGTCGCCTAATATAATTGTTGAACCTGATCGGAAAACCGCCATTGAGAGAGCAGTATTTGAAGCAAAAGATGGAGATGTTGTATTGATAGCTGGTAAGGGGCATGAAAAAACGCAGCAGGTCGGTCAAATGTTTTTCCGTTCTCTGATTCTCGGATTGCAAAAGAAGCATTGCAGAATAAAAAATTCGAGATTAATTGAACAGAAAACATGCAAAAACAGTATCATATTTGTTATGATTAGTTGGAATGGAGGGGAATGCCCGATGATGATGACAGATGAATGGATGTCAATCATTGAGAAAGCGGAGACGCTCTCCGACATGATACTCTCTTCTGAAATTATTAATGAGTATAGAAGAGCGAATCATGCCGTATATTCCGACAAGTTGTTGGCAAAAGCGATTTACGATTTTACCAACATGAAAGAGCGTTACGAAGAAGTGCAACGTTTTGGTAGATACCATCCTGATTATAAGACAGTGATGAAAGATATACGTATCCAAAAAAGAAACTTGGATATGAATGAGCAGATAGCTGCTCTTAGAATTGCTGAGAACGATGTTCAGAACTTATTGAACGAGGTTAGTGCAATCATTGCAAAATCGGTGTCCGATTCGGTCAAGGCCCCTGCTGGTGACGGATTCTTTACGGATTCATCATGCGGTGGAGGGTGTGGCTCCGGCGGCAGTTGTTCCTGTTCGGCTTAAACGCTTTTAAAATAGTGACAAGTGAATCGTGGTGCCTTAATTTCTGCAAAAGGCGCAGAAATACGGCAAATGAACCCTTCGCTGTTCGATTGGATGCGGTACCGGAGGAAGTTGTTCATGTTCGGCGTAAAAATATATGTATAAACAAAAGAAACGGTTGCCATTCTTATAATGGCAACCGTTTCTATTAGTCTGAATGGTGTTGAATGATTTCCGTCACCAATTCCGGGACATCAGTTACAAAACCAGCCGCCCCTATGCTAAGTAATCTTTCAATTGTTTCTTTATCTTTAACATCATTATAGTAAACAGCAACGTTAAGACTAGAAAGGAAGTTGATAAAGCTTTCAGTATTCATCGGGAAAACCCCCAACTTTTCCGGGATGCAAAATAAATCTGCACGTGGATTGTATAAATGACCAAATTTACTTGAATACGCTGCATAGGCCTTTCTCACTTCATCATTTCCGGCTCCGGTTGCAACTTTGTTTTGAGCATACAAATTGAAGCGATCCGTTTGCTCGTCAAAAGAACTTATGACAATGACACGATCCTCAGCACCTGTCTCTTCAAGGAGACGCCAAAGTTTGGATGGCATTAAACTGCCTTCATACGTGTCAGGTGAGTCTTTAAGATTAATGGCAATAAGCATTTGCGGGTATGCATGCAATAGTTCACGCAAGGTAATAATTTTCTCACCTTTATCGCGGTATGGATAATTGCCTTCATCATCTACAAACATATATCCAGCATCTGCATTTTTTAACTCATCTAATGTATATTCGGATATTTTACCAGAAAAGTCAGTTGTTCGATCTGCTGTTTCATCGTGGAAAACGATGATCTCTTCGTCTTTAGTTAATCGGATATCAATAGCAAAACCATTAACACCAAGTTCTGCCGATTTTGAAAACGCTGCCAATGTGTGTTCTGGTGCGTTTATCATTCCACCACGATTTGATAGGACGACTGGATTTTTGAATTCAAGTGATTGCTTGGGAGAGCGGGGTTTCGGCTTGGCAACTACTTTGGAGGCTGCCCAAGCTGTTAGACCGGCTGCTCCAACGGTAATGGCCACTTTCGTTTTTCTTCCCATTTCGTATCCTCCTCTATTATCGTAAACATGTCCTACACACATTATAAGGGAAAAAACGAAGGCTGTCAGCAATGTTCGGTTGCAGGCTATTTCTCACCTATGGTATTGTATGGGATAGGAAAGAGGGGGGAAATCATGATTGATCGACAAGGGATAATAGTCTATCTGCATCATTTGAAACAAGCCAAGTCATTAAGGAAGTATGGTCATGTCCATTATATATCGAGAAAACTGAAATATGTTGTCCTGTATTGTGATCAAGTGGATGTTGAAGAGAACATCCGTAAAATTGAACGTCTTCCATCTGTTAAAAAAGTACTGCCATCATATCGACCTTTTGTAAAAACCGAATACGAGAATGTAAAACCCGATAAGGCGAAAGAATACGACTACAAAATCGGTCTTTGAAACTGTTTCGTTATTGCAGAGGCGGAACTAAATGATTCAAACGTAGGATTCCTGTTATATACTGATAAAAAAGACGATGATCAGCGAACTCAGAAGAATGCTTTAATTCTATAAAAATGGGTTCCTGACCAACTTCTTCAGCCGCCTTTTCAAAAAGTACTCTTCTTTTTGATTTTTTATCATCTATTTGTTTAATTCCTTCCCGGCATATGTATATTGGCATGAATTTACTATCTTGTGCAGGATGGAATACGGCTGCAAGGGAGATTGCTTGTCCTCCGTTCGTATTGGAAGAAAATATGAAGGTTCTATGTAAGCGCTTTTGATTTGTTTTCATAAGTTCGACTAACTCAAAAATGTCACCGTAGCCTTCGCCTAATTCAATAAAGTACTGTTGTAACATAATTTTTTAACCACCTTTCTTTGAAACAGAATACATCATATCATAGCATTGAATTTTTTAAAGTGCATTTATCATCCCTTGCAATGAGGTGCAACAAATGAAGATCGTCATTAGAACAGTCATTCTGTTATTAATAATGAACTTCTCATTATTATATATGCATTACAGCCAAATGGCGGATGCAAACGGTACTATGGAACAAGTAATGACATACTCAGAAGAAATTGAAGTAATAAATAGAACCGATGCGCTTTTTGTCAGGCACCATTTTCGAAATTTGAACTCAAACAGATATGAAATTATATGGCCAGAGGGCAGCGAGGACATTAGCTGCTACAGTGAGGTCGACTCATCTTGTGAAAGAATCAATGAAAATGTTTCGGCGATTTTGGAAGGTGAGATTAACCATCAATCCATTTCTTACAACATTCCAAAATCCGAAACTATGGCTGTGAGGAAGTTATGGAGAAGCCCTTTCGCTACATTGAAAGGTGCAACACCTGATACAACTATGTTGCATATCACAGACGAAACAGGTATTAACGGCATATGGATCAGTGGATTAAAATTGGTAGGAACTAAAAAAACGGAGATGATTGACTACTCATTGTATAAAGGCAATGGCCAAGTAACCGACCTTTATTGGCAACAGAAAGCCCTGCCCCTAGCATACAAGGGAAGCAACCTTTCAATATTAGGTCAATCCGTTAATGAAGAGTTAGCAACCCAATTAAATGATCAGTTAGGGAAAATGAATGCTACTCACCTTGTATTAGCAGTGGATCCCGAAGGGGAGTCGCTTCATTCAGACCGGTTCGTCATTGCCCATCTTGGCTTTCCTGAAAGTACGGATGCGGTCTTGGATAGAGGTGTACATTCCCAGTACTTTTTCCCCGAGGGGGAGCAGCTAACAGCCGATTTAATAGTGTCCATACTCATTGATAAGCCTATTGGGAACCAAAGGTCGACGGAGGCTTTTGAGATGTTGAAAAAGTCTTTGAGAACAAGTCAGTTGGAAGAGTTGAAAACCCATTTGGCCGACCTACGGGGACAAGTGTCGATGCAGCCGCGTTGGATAGACTAATCGGTGAAGTAAATGGACTAAGGACCACTTTTGTACAAAAGAACAGAGAAGGTAATTATCCTCTTCTTTTTGAAGAGACTAAAACCATCCATTTAAACGGCAAGGCGCAAGAGGATCTGCGGGCGGTAGTAGTGAATAACAGGACTCTCTATCCAGCGATGGAGATTTTGACACAGAGTGGTTATACACTATTAATTACCGATCAATCTATATACATTGAAAATGATGCAGAGAAGATTAGGTTTTCATTACTGGATCCTTTTTATGTATTGAACGAAAGAAGATATACGTTTAGGGATTCACCTTTCGAATTAATTGACAATGAATATTATTTCGAGGAAGACACATTAAGACGTCTATTTCACTTATCGATACAAAAAAATCAAGAGGCCATATTTATCACTACATTAACGGGAGGTGGAATTGAATGAGAGTCGTTTCAGGGTCAAGGAAAGGAACTCCATTAAAATCACTAACGGGCAACTTGACAAGACCAACCTCTGATAAAGTGAAAGAATCAATTTTTAATATGATTGGCCCTTATTTTGATGGTGGGATAGTTGTTGAATTATTCGGAGGCAGTGGCTCATTGTCCATCGAATCGCTGTCAAGAGGGGTGGATGAAGCGTATATATTCGAAAAAAACCCGAAGGCTTGCACAATCATACGGGAAAATGTAGAGAAATGCCGATTTACAGATGAAGTGCATATCATACGGAATGATGCGAGGAATGCGGTAAAGTCATTGCAATCATCTAACGTTCTTGTAGATTTATTATTTATCGACCCTCCATATGCTGAGGATAAGTATTATGACTTGGCTTTGGAATTTGTGCAAGCGGGCTTATTATCCGATAATGCGATTGTTATTTGTGAACATGAAAAGCAGTTGACATTACCAGAGTCATTTGGAGAATACATAAAGACGAAAAACCCAATTTACGGCAACAGTGCGATATCCATTTATATGAAATGAGTGAACATCTATGTCGAAAATAGCAGTAGTACCTGGAAGTTTTGATCCGATTACAAATGGTCATCTTGATATTATCGAAAGAGCATCAAAAGTTTTTCCAGAAGTTCGAGTAGCAGTTATGAATAATTCTTCGAAACGTTCCCTATTCACCGTAGAGGAACGGAAGGAATTAATCCGTGCCGTTACTTCGAAGTTTCCAAATGTTATTGTAGAATCTTCAAGTGGTTTGTTAATGGATTATGCTCGAAATGCTGGGGCCTCAGTAATTGTACGTGGTCTGCGTGCGATTTCGGATTTTGAATATGAAATGCAGATTACTTCGATGAATCGGATGTTAGATGAAAGTATTGAAACATTTTTTGTTATGACGAAAAATCAGTACTCCTTCCTCAGTTCTTCCATTGTGAAGGAAGTTGCGCAGTACGGTGGGGATATATCAGCACTTGTTCCTCATGAGGTTGAAGTTGCACTAAATAAGAAGTTTGAAAAGTAATTATGTAGGGGCAGGGGAAAACCCCAGCCCCCTACATTTATATTTATAAAAGAAAATATAAAATTACTGGTACTGTAATGATGCTCCAAAGTCTGCTAAAGAAGTAGGGGAGAAGTGGTGTATTGACTGTTTTTGCGATGACGAACACTTGCATATGGATACTTAGGCCGTTCATAGAAATAATTGCAGCTATTATGAATGGAAATAGTTTTGATGTGTAAAAATGATCTGTAGCGGACTGGACACCTGATGTCATTTCAAATATAGCTAAAAGAATTGTTTTAGTAATTCCAAGATCAACAGTAAAAGTAGATAAAATCGTTGAGGTTAAGACATTTCCAAGAGAAGAGAAGAATATGACAGTAGTTGCAACCAATACAATAACGTTTGTGCTGTCCTTTAGTGCATCCAAAAGGGGGGAATTAGAAACTTTTATCTTGCTCACTTGTTGAGGGATCTCCATTTTTGGTTGAGTTTTCTTTAATAATAGTAAAGTGAATATGAAAAATATGATATTAGCAATATGGATGGAAGCAAGAAGTTTCCAGCCAGCTATTGAACTGCCGAATAATTCTGTACCGACAAAACCTATAATGAACATCGGGCCAGGTGCATGACATGCCGCAAGCAGGTAGCCACTTTCCCGTCGCGTCAATTCTCCGTTTTTCACCATTTCCGTTACGGTTACTGCTCCAACAGGAAACCCACCGAAAGAACCTAAAACATATGCCTTAAAATAACGCTTCCAGTTTCTTTTTGAATTGGACTTCATTGGCGTTTTTAAAAGCCATTGCGTTAGAATAATATAGGGTAATAAGTAAGGGAGCAGCGCATTTACAAATAATGCAGCGCCGGCCTCTGCACCGTCATGGGCAATGCCTGGCTGTAAGATGAATAAGACGATCAGACCCCATATAATAATAAGATTGATCATATTATCGATTGTGGCATGTTATGTAAGTGTTTTTTCAAGTATGCTCTTCCTTTCAGGCTCAGAATTGGATTCGTTTTTATTAATACTTTATTGTGAATATTTTTGATGGTACACTAGTTAACAATATTGTTGTCCAGCTCCGGCGGCCAGGTGCTCGGGTCATAAGCCAGCCCTACTGCACGGCAAAAAGCGCCGTTTCGTAGGTCAGTCTTATGCCTGTCGCACCTAAGCGGCCGCCTCCGCTTTTCTTTGTCTAACTCCGGGTGGCAGCTGCTCGGGTCACTTCGGTTTTGAAATAAAGGCAAAAAGCGCCTTTGTTTTCAAATCCTTTAGTGCCTGTCGCAGCTAAACGCCACCCTCTGTTTTTCTTTTGTCCAGCTTCGGCGGCCAGGTGCTCGGGTCATAAGTCAGCCCTACTGCACGGCAAAGGGCGCCGTTTAGTAGGTCTGACTTATGCCTGTCGCACCTAAGCAGGCCGCCTACGCTTTTCTTTGTCCAGCTCCGGCGGCCAGGTGCTCGGGTCATAAGCCAGCCCTACTGCACGGCAAAAAGCGCCGTTTCGTAGGTCAGTCTTATGCCTGTCGCACCTAAGCAGGCCGCCTACGCTTTTCTTTTGTTATTTATATGCGTTATCTGTACAGGCTATTAATGGAGGTGTGTGTGTATGAAAGCTAAAAGGATTGGATTGTATGCGGTTGTTGTGCTTTTATTGTTGTTTTTATTTATTTTCCCTTTGGATGCTTACGTATCTAAACCTGGTGGTGCCTATGATTTAGCGCCAATTGTAGAGGTTGAAGGGGGCGATGTGAATGATGTCGGAACATTTAATTTGATGACGATTTCAATCGGAAAAGCCACTCCCTTTTCTTATGTAGCCTCCAAGTTTTCAGATCGGATGAAAATCTTAGAGGTAAATAAAGTGAGGCGGGATGGGGAAAATGATAAAGAATATAATATTCGCCAAAAGAAGCTTATGTCGGATTCACAATTTAATGCGATTACAGTCGCATTCGAGAGGGTAGGAATCCCGGTCGATATTACATACGATGGCGTCTTCGTCGTAAGTGTATTGACTGGGGGGCTGCAGACGGAAAGCTTGAAGTCGGTGATAAGATTCGTAAAATTGACGGGGAGCAATTGCAGAGTCCGGACAATTCGCCTCTAAAATTTCCGGAAAAGGTAAGGGAGATAAAGTAACTCTAACCGTTGACAGGGACTCGGAACAAAAGGATGTAGATTTAGTATTAAGTGAAATTCCTAACCAAGAAGGACGGGTAGGCTTAGGGGTTCAATTCCAAGAAGATCGTGAGCTATCTACGAATCCAAAAGTGGATATCCATACAGCTGAAATAGGCGGACCTTCTGCCGGTCTAATGTTTACACTTCAAATCATGAATCAGTTGATGGATGAGGACTTAACAAAAGGGTACAACATTGCAGGGACCGGTGAAATGCTTGCTGACGGTACAGTTGGACGAATTGGTGGAGCCGATTTTAAGGTGATTGCTGCTGATCGAGAAGGCATTGAAATATTCTTTGCTCCTGATGATTATTTATCTGATCAAGTGATCAATGCTAACCCCGGTATAAAGACGAACTATCAGGAAGCCGTAAAAATGGCCGAAAAAAATAGGCACGAAGATGAAAATCGTGCCCGTCCGAACAATTGACAATGCCCTAGCTTATTTAAGGGGACTGCCTGAAAAGTAATTGTTCATAATTGGAGATATTGTATAATCCAGCCCTATTTTAGAAGCGATAGATCCTTTTCCAATCGCCAATGCATAAATATCGGATGCTTGGATATCCATATCAAGTGATGGATTTGAAAAGGCTGCCACTTTGCTGATGAGGGGAAGTGGCAAGTCCTTTTTCCTACCGCTAAGATAGGACCGTCCCTTATCTGTCATTCCTAACAATCTCAAATAAGCGGGAACATCTATTTCAGAACGCATTTCTTTTGTAAAACCGGTTAATATATGTGTTAGCATTCGTTGAATCCTTGTCCATGTATAGCGCTTAGACTTTATGTCATTCATAAATGTTTGAAATGTATCGTTTTTTTTGGCGGCGCGGTAAATCAGGTTCTCGATACCTTCTGAAAGGTCGGCAATGGTAGAAAGGTGCGCTGGGCCATCCCGTAAAATACTAAATCGTAAAAATGGATAAAAACTCTCCCAGTTACCAAAATTCATTCGTTCAGTTTGCCATTCGATCAGAATGTTTTTTGTTGATTCGGGAATGAAATTGAGTACTTCATCCAATTTTTCTGTCGAAAAAAAAGATTTGCGGATTCCCGTAGCGCTCGCCACTTTATTAACTTCCAATGTATCGTCGTGATACTCTGCACCAAGCCTTTTAATAGTTGTTGGCATCATTGATGAGTTTAGTGTACGGGCTGCTTGCATGTAATGGAACCCTAAAATATTGTTTGGTTTGGAGAGGTCAACAAGCCTTCCACCCTTTTCTGTGTTAGGTTGAACTGCATCATATGCCTTGTTTAGTGCCATTGGATAGCTTAACCCTTCTTGCATGGCGTTTTTTATTGCCTGGTTGTATTCTTCCGAATTATTGTCAAGAAGGTCCAAGGTGTTGTGGAAGGGCTCAATATCACCATCTTCACTACCGAAAACAAAATGCCGTGCAACCCGCAGCGTCAAGTAAGCTTATTGCCCCGTGAGCAAATACTGTGGCATGTCCGGTTGCGAAGCGATAAGGCAGCTCGAAAACAATATCTACACCGGACGCCAAGGCCATCTTTGTCCGCGCCCATTTATCGATAAATGCGGGTTCTCCTCTTTGCAGGAAATTGCCACTCATGACAGCAATGATTAAATCAGCATTTGTCGCCGCTTTAGCTTGCTGTGCATGGTATACATGCCCGTTATGCAAAGGGTTATATTCAACGACAACCCCTGTTGCTTTCATTTGTCCACCCCTTTGATATTATCTATTTAAATTATACGATGCTGCGATTTAGGTGACAAGAAAATATCTTGACATCCCATTTTATCCATTATATAATCAACAGTGTTGTCTTGAGGTGATATAGACGTGAAATGGTCCATTCATCAATTACAGAAATACCGACAAGGGGCTATGCCGCTTGACGAAGCGGTCAACCTTGAAACCGTTAAAAAGCGGAATCCGGAAATCCGGGATATTAAGCCTGTCCACGTAACGGGCAGCTGTGTAATTGGTTCGAAAAAACTGAGTTGTCGTTTTCACCTTGAAGGTGTTATGACATTACCTTGTTCTCGTACATGGGTAGATGTTGAATTTCCTTTTTCAATAGAAACGAACGAACAGTTTAGTTGGGATGAAGCCACCCTTGCTTCGGACGATTCAATTCACCCCGTAGAAGGTGAAGTTGTCGATCCGACTCTACTTTTTGAAGAATTAATTCTTCTTGAAGTGCCTTTACAAGTTTTTAGCGAAGAAGCTGAAAAGATGAAAAGGGCAGAGGGGAAAGGTTGGTCATATACAACAGAAGATGAATACGATGCGCAGTTGAACGAAGAAAAGGAAAATAAAGTTGATCCACGATTAGCTGGATTGGCTGAATTTTTTAATTCGGACAAGGAATAGGCGATCGATTATAAGGAGGTGCCTCAAATGGCAGTACCAAAAAGAAGAACTTCAAAAACATCTAAAAGACTTCGTCGTACACATTTCAAACTACAAGTTCCAGGCATGACAACTTGTGACAATTGTGGCGAAGTGAAGTTGGCACACCGCGTTTGCAAATCTTGCGGTCATTACAAAGGAAAAGAAGTAGTAGGCGAATAATCAAAAACCTACTTAAAAGATCACCGAGAGGCCATGGCTCCGGTGATCTTTTTTATATTTAAAAAGCGGAGGCGGCCGTTTAGATGCGACAGGCATAAGGCGGACACGCGCAACGGTGCTTTTTGCCGTGTAGCGTATCTGACTTATGACCCGAGCGTCTGGCCGCCGGAGTTGGATTGAAAAAAAGCGGAGGCGGCCGTTAAGATGCGACAGGCATAAGGCGGCCACGAGAAACGGCGCTTTTTGCCGTGCAGCATGTCTGACTTATGACCCGAGCGTCTGGCCGCTGTAGCTGGATTGAAAAAAGCGGAAAGCGCGCTATGTAGATGTGACTAAAGACCCGAAATGACCATATATCTCGGGAAATGATCAATATAAGTCGGGAAATAACCGATATATCCTTTGAATTGATCGATATATCGTGGAAATGATTGATATCCATTGGGAAATGATCGATATATTTCTTCAACTACCTAAAAGGGAGGGATAATGTTGGCGTATAAAATTAAAATCAATGATGGTGTTGCTACGTTTACGATTAACCGGCCTGAAATGAGGAACGCCATTAATTTTGAGGTCATGGATGGCTTGGAAAAGTTTTTAGGGATTGTGGAGAATGATGAAAAAATCGCCTTCGCAGTTATAACTGGATCTGGTGACCGCGCATTTTGTTCAGGTGGAGATTTATCGGAATTTCATGGCTTTCGCACAGCAATCGAAGCCTATCCGATGTTGAGTAGAATGGCGAGCTTATTATTCAGATTGTCTACCTTACCTATGCCAGTCATTGCACTCGTCAACGGAGCAGCAGTCGGAGGTGGTTGTGAAATCGCATCAGCTTGTGATTATAGGGTTGTATCCTCAAAAGCGAGGGCAGGATTCATCCAAGGTACACTCGCGATTACAAGTGGTTGGGGTGGGGCTACACAACTATTTACGAAAATGAAAAATCATGATGCCGTTTTGAAATTCCTAACTGAAGCAAAAATCCATAATGCGGAAGAGTTGAAATCGATAGGTTGGGCTACCTCTATTTATGATGACACTGCTGAAATAGGTTTACATGAATTCATCTCCACGATGAAAGATATCCATCCAGATGTACATAGGGCTTATAAAAAGATTTCCATTCAAAATTGGAAAAACACCGAAATAGAAAATCGGATGCTTGAAGAGGCCGAACAATGCGCCAAACTATGGGAAAGCGAAGCGCATCATAAGGCTGTGGAAAGTTTCTTAAGAAAAAAATAAGTACTGATAAAACTTAGATTATCAAACTTATTCAGACTAATAGTTGAAAACGGTTTCATTCTTCGTATAAACTATAGATGGGGAGAAATTCTAATTTAAGCAACTTGGGGGTTTCAAAATGAATAAAATTCTTATAGCGAATCGCGGAGAAATTGCCCTTAGAATCATCAAAACATGCAAGCGACTCGGAATTAGCACAGTAGCTGTATATTCTGCAGCTGACGAGCACATGCCTTTCGTGAAAGCCGCGGATGAAGCCTATTTAATCGGACCGGGACCTGTTCAGCAGTCATATCTGAAGGCTGATGATATTATTGGAATCGCACTACAGACCGGTGCGGAAGCGATTCATCCGGGGTATGGTCTGTTATCAGAAAACGCGGTATTTGCTCGGAAAATTAAAGACGCGGGCTTGAAATTTATCGGTCCCGATGCGCAAACAATTGAATTAATGGGGACAAAATTGCATCAAGGGTGAAGATGAAGGATGCAGGGGTTCCGGTCGTTCCTGGTACGGATGAGGGCGTTTCTACAATTGAAGAAGCTATCGTTGCAGCTGAACAGATTGGTTATCCAATAATGCTAAAGGCAAGTGCTGGCGGCGGAGGAATTGGTATGGTGCGATGTGAAAGTGAGCAAGCGCTCAGTCAGCACTTCCAATCCATCAAAAGCCGTGCAAAGGCCTATTTCGGTGATGATGTGGTTTTCCTTGAAAAGTTTGTTGAAAATGCACGTCATATTGAAGTGCAGGTTTTCGGAGATTCAAAGGGAAATATAGTCCATCTATTCGAACGGAATTGTTCCGTTCAAAGAAGAAATCAAAAAGTGATTGAGGAATCTCCATCACCGGGTTTAAGTGAAGAGGTAAGAGTTCGATTGCATGAAGCCGCGGTGAATGCTGCTAAGGCTGTAGCATATGAAAATGCTGGAACGGTGGAATTCATTTTAGCGGATAATGATGAATTTTATTTCCTTGAGATGAATACACGTTTACAAGTAGAACACCCAGTAACCGAAGAAGTGACTGGATATGATTTGGTAGAGTGGCAAATTGAAGTTGCCCGTGGAAATGAATTGCCGATAAAGGAACAAAAGTTGATTTCCTCTTCGGGCCACGCCGTTGAATACAGGATTTATGCGGAACACCCAACAACATTCATGCCATCTCCAGGTAAAATTGCCAAGATGGAGTCGCTTCATTTGGAAGGCGTACGTATTGACGCTGGTTATGAAGAAGTGGTGCAATCACGCCTTTTTATGACCCGATGATTGCAAAAGTTATTGTTTATGGAGAGACGCGTCAAGAAGTGATTGAAAAATCAAAGACATTTTTCAATTCGTATACAATTGAAGGTATTAAAACAAATATACCGCTGTTCCAAAAATTCATCGACTCCAAAGAATTCTTGGACGGCAATTACAATACAAATGTGTTAATGGAATGGTTATTAACTAATAAGGAGGAAGTAAATATATGACACAATTAAAAGCGGCTATGGCTGGTACGGTATTCACTGTAAATGTGGCGGAAGGTGAACAAGTAGAGGCCGGTCAAGTGATTATTGTATTGGAATCCATGAAAATGGAAATTCCTGTTGAAGCAGAAATTACCGGTAAAGTATCTTCTATTAATGTTCAAGTTGGGGATTTTGTAAATGAAGAGGATGTATTGGCTGTAATTGAGGCATAAAAGAATGGGATTTGCCGAACTATCTAACAAAGGCAACTGTGATCGGAAGGGTAGAACACGATGACAAAACAAGCAGAACAGACAGTTTACAATGAACAATTAAAAAAGAAGATCGAAGAAATTGTAGCGGGTGGACATCCGAAATATCATGAGAGATTGAAAGAACAGAATAAGTTATTCGTTCGTGATCGTTTGAGACTTTTATTCGATGACGGAAAATACATGGAAGACGGCCGTTTTGCGAATTGTGAAGCTGACGATTTACCCGCAGATGGTGTAGTGACTGCAATGGGGAAGGTAAATGGGCAAACAGTTTGTGTAATGGCGAATGATTCTACAGTGAAAGCTGGATCTTGGGGATCCCGAACAGTAGAAAAAATTATTCGTATCCAAGAAGTTGCAGAGAAAAATCGGGTTCCTATCCTATACCTTGTCGATTCGGCTGGAGCAAGGATTACAGATCAGCTTGATATGTTCCCGAACCGCCGTGGTGCGGGAAGGATTTTTCATAACCAAGTGAGGTTATCCGGCTTCATCCCTCAAATCTGTCTTTTGTTTGGACCATCCGCTGCGGGAGGTGCATACATCCCGGCATTTTGTGACATCGTCATTATGGTGGAAGGAAATGCATCAATGTATTTAGGATCCCCTCGAATGGCGGAAAAAGTGATTGGGGAAAAGGTTTCATTGGAAGAAATGGGTGGGGCAAGAATGCATTGTACAGTTAGTGGCTGCGGTGACGTCCTTGTTGAAAGTGAAGAAAAGGCAATAAGTGAAGCCCGCCGTTATCTGGAATTCTTTCCGGCAAACTTTACTGAAAAGCCTTCACTAAAAGACCCTGTAGCGAGAAAAGCAGGACGCTCGCTTGAGGAAATCATCCCTCTAAACCAGAATGCACCGTTCGATATGTATGAAGCGATTGATGCTTTAATCGATGAAGGAAGCTTCTTTGATATATTAAAAAACTATTTGCTTCAGAAATGATTACGGGACTCGCGAGGATTGAAGGGCAACCTGTTGGGATTATTGCAAACCAGCCGAAAATTAAGGGTGGTGTCCTATTCGTAGATTCTGCGGATAAGGCAGCGAAATTCATTAACTTATGTGACGCCTTTTCGATACCGTTATTATTCCTGGCTGATGTTCCAGGTTTCATGATAGGGACGAAAGTTGAACGTGATGGAATTATCCGCCATGGAGCTAAATTAATCATGGCGATGAGTTCAGCAACTGTGCCAAAGATTTCGGTTGTTGTTAGAAAAGCTTATGGTGCTGGATTATATGCAATGGCGGGTCCGGCTTTTGAACCGGATGTATGTATAGCTTTACCAACTGCACAAATTGCTGTCATGGGACCAGAAGCGGCTGTCAACGCTGTTTATTCGAATAAGATTGAAGCAATTGAAGATCCGAAAGAGAGAATTGCATTTGTGCAGGCGAAGCAGAAGGAATATAAAGAAGAAATTGATATTTACAAAATGGCTTCCGAGATGATCGTGGATGAAATTATTTCACCTTCAGATTTACGCGAAGTACTTGCGGAGAGATTCAATTTCTATTCGACAAAAGATCTTCCATTACCACCTAAAAAACATCCAGTATATCCTGTATAATTGAATAATAGGAAAAATAGAGGGCGCCTTTTTCTGAAGGTGCCCTTTTCTACAAGGAGGGTATCGGGGTGGAAGTTGTTATTGCGGGGGCTGGTTCGATCGGTTTGCTCATGGATCCTATTTTGCGGAAGCTGGATGGAAGGTTTCTCTATACAAGAAGGGAAGAACAAGCTTCAATTATTCGTAAAGAAGGGATTAAGCGGATTGATGCAGAAGGAACTGAATGCATATTTCAAGTTAATGCTGAAACGGAGATTGAGAAATTACCTAAGTCAGCGCCTTGGATAGTCGCTGTAAAATATAGTGGAGTTGCTTCAATTATCTCAATTCTTGAAGAAAGAAAAATGGACAATGCGGTGATGTTTATTCAAAATGGTTTAGGACATTTCAATCTTGTTGAAGAATCAGAATTACCGACTGTTTTCTTGCGACTGTTGAACACGGAGCTGGTCGTCTAAATGACCGCACTGTTTCGCACAATGGTATTGGTTTTATAAGGATTGCCCCTTTCCGTGGGGATGAAAATGTTTTTGATCCGCTGCGGTTTGTCAATACATCGGCGTTTCCTATCGAATTCGTAGAGGATGCTCGGGGAATCGTGTTACGAAAAGTGCTGATCAACTGCATGATTAATCCATTGACTGCGATTCTTCAATTAAGAAATGGTGAATTATTGGAGCGTAAGCATGCGAAGATCTTGTTTGATGAATTATTTTTGGAAATCAGTAATGCCTTTCCGGAAATGCAAGAAAGTTTACCAAAGGATGCTATTGAAGAAGTATGCCGGAAAACCGCGTTAAATCAGTCTTCTATGTTAAAAGATAGGTTGAATGGGAATTCGATGGAAATAGAAACAATTGTGACAGCGGTTATTAAGATGGCGGAAAAAAAGGGAACGCCTCTACCGATATTGAAAACCCTTGAGAAAATTTTGTTTGTCTTGGATGGAGATGATTGTTCGTGATTCATGGAATCATTTCGGTGCTCATTGGAATAGTTATTGTATGTCCTTTTCTTGTAACTATCGTTTTTCTTGTGACGATGAGAAAAATGGGAAGGCTCCAGCACGTGTTTTAGGACAGGCGGCGGACTGGACAACCCCCTTTCTTTTTTTAGCTGTATATATCAGCGCTTCAGCAATATTCGGTGATGGAGTAGGGTACTATATTGTGGGTATCGCCATATTCATCGCCATACTTCAAGCGGTGATCGAAAGAATGAAAGTGAAAGAATTTATAATCTCTCGCTTTTTACAAAAAACATGGAGATTATATTTTCTTGTATTAGGACTATCCTACCTAGTTCTAATTGTGACAGGTATCATTTTCAAAGTTTCGGAATATGTCAAATGAGATCGAAATAGTAGGGGATAAGCGTAATTTTTTCAATCTGATGAAATTCAATGTATACTTTGTTCAAACTAGTAAAAAGGGGCATGAAGGATGGAACTTGAGTCATTGGAATTACAAAATGGAAATAAGGTAATGCAAGCATATAATCATGATGAAAAATTCATACATACTTTTTTTGACTATAAAAATGAAAGCAACTCCTATCCGAAGAGGTTGAAAGAGTTGTCGGATCGTTCATTTCAGAGGAAGGAATTGGCGAATGTAATTACTTCCTTTATGGAACCGTTTGGCATCTCTGAAAAAGCTGCAAAATATATCGATGAGTTAGCTAATGATGGTGTTGTTGTCATCGGTGGCCAACAAGCTGGAATAATGACAGGGCCACTTTATTCAGTCCATAAAGCAATAACTGTCATCTTGCTTGCTGAAAAGAAGAGGGAAGAACTTGGTGTTCCAGTTATTCCTGTTTTCTGGATTGCCGGAGAAGATCATGATCTGAATGAAATTAATCATGTCTATACAGAGGTTTCCGGAAAGGTGACAAAGAATAAATACCGTGAAAAATATATTTTAAAATTAATGGCATCAGAAGCCGAGTATTCACATGAGATGATGACCACCTTCGTTAAAGATACTTTCCGTCAATTCGGAGAAACCGAGCATACGAAATCCTTATTGGACGAAGTCCTTGAAGCAGTTAGTTTAGAAAAGACTTTCACTGGCTTTTTTGTCAGATTGATGAATGGCCTATTCAGTGAGCATGGTCTCCTCCTTATTGATTCGGCATATAAACCGTTAAGAGAGATAGAAAAAGGACCATTCACTGGTTTCATCGAAGCGGCTGAAAAAATCGCGAAAATGATTGCAAGTACAGAAGAAGAATTTGATGCGATTGGTTTCGGTAGGCCAATCCAAGCGGAATACGATGCAGCGAATCTTTTTTATATGCATGAAACGGGAAGGGTCTTATTGACAAGGGATAATGAAGACTTCGTGAATAGTAGTGCAGGTATCCGTTTCACGCCCGATGAATTGATGAAAGTGGCGAATGAGGAACCTTGGCTCCTAAGCAATAATGTTGCAACACGTCCGATAATGCAAGATATGGTATTTCCAGTCCTATCTTTTGTCGGGGGGCCTGGCGAAATTGCCTATTGGGCATTATTGAAAGATGCCTTCCACCATTTTGGCATCAAAATGCCGATTCTTGTTCCACGGATTTCAATTACATTAGTCACTCCACAGGCGAAACAGGCTATGGACGATGTTGCATTGACGGTCTCAGATGTATTGTCCGGAAAAGTACTAGACGAACGTGAAAAATTCATTGAAACATTGCATGATGAGCAATTTGATGAACTACTTAGGGAAACAGAAACGTTTTTAACAAGTAAATACGTAGAATTAGAGTCCGTGGTAGATCTTTCAATGACGCAATTGCTTCATAAAAACCTCGAATTTCATAAGAAACAACTAAATTACTTAAGAGGGAAAGCTGAAGAAAGCCTTTTACTTAAACATGAGGTTGCCTTACGTAAATATCGAATCCTTGAAAATGAACTACTTCCAGAAGGGTCATTGCAAGAACGGCTTTTCACTCCCTATACTTTTATGAATCAATATGGTCCTGAATTGGTCCGAAATTTGCTTTGCCAGCCATTGAAAATGGACGGCACCCATCAAATCGTTTATCTTTGATAATTATTAGCTTTTCCAGTCAATTTTCGACTGGAAAAGCTTTTTTATTTAGACCTACGTGATTGGTGAAAATCAAGCCCCATCTCAATAAAACAAGTACTATCGGCACATTTTTAATGGAAAATAGATTATGGGTGGAGGAATGTGGGGGATGTGGTACATTAAAATCACATAGTGGGGTGAAGAGTATGTTCATGGGCGAATATCAGCATACTGTGGATGCAAAAGGCCGCTTAATAGTCCCTTCTAAATTCAGGGAATATTTGGCGGATGGCTTTGTGTTGACTCGTGGATTGGATAATTGCCTCTTCGGTTACCCTATGGAGGAATGGAAGCGATTAGAGGAAAAATTGAAAGCACTGCCCGTAACGAAAAAAGATGCTCGGGCATTTGCAAGGTTTTTCTTTTCAGGTGCTACAGAAGTGGAAATCGACAAGCAAGGTCGCGTAAATATACCAACCTCCCTACTGGATTATGCAAAAGTGGAAAAAGATTGCGTAGTCATCGGAGTTTCCAGCCGTATCGAAATTTGGTCCAAATCATCTTGGGACTCCTATTATGATGAGTCGGAGCAATCATTCAACGAAATCGCTGAAAACATCATCGACTTTGATTTTTAATATTAGAAAAAGAAAGGATGGCGGTTTCAATGTTCGATCATATAACCGTATTACTCCACGAAGCCGTCGAAGGGCTTAATATTAAGCCCGATGGTGTCTACGTAGACTGCACACTTGGAGGTGCAGGACACAGCCTTGAAATTGTTAAAAAGCTCTCACCTGAAGGTCGACTGATTTGTTTCGATCAGGATACAACAGCAATTGAAGCAGCAAAAGTAAAACTAAAAGATTATTTATCCCAAATTACTTTCATTCATTCGAACTTTAGAAACTTGAAAAACGAACTCAAAAACATCGGAATTCACTCTGTGGATGGGGTTCTCTATGACCTTGGTGTATCATCACCACAGCTCGACACTCCAGAACGCGGTTTCAGCTACAATCATGATGCAAAACTGGACATGCGTATGGATACAGATGCACCTTTAACAGCCTTTGACGTTGTGAACGAGTGGGCTTACGAAGATTTAGTCCGTATCTTTTTCAGATATGGGGAAGAAAAGTTTTCAAAAGGAATCGCCCGTAAAATAGAAGAAGCACGTAAACAAGCACCCATTCAAAGTACGGGAGAATTAGTTGAACTGATAAAGAACGGCATCCCTGCAGCAGCACGCAGGACGGGTGGACATCCGGCCAAAAGAGTATTCCAGGCAATAAGAATTGCTGTAAATGATGAACTTGGGGCAGCTGAAGACTCATTAACTGACGCATTAACGGTCATGAATCCAGGTGGACGTATTTCTGTCATCACCTTCCACTCATTGGAGGACCGTTTGTGCAAAACATTTTTAAAGAGGTGACCTCTTTACCGGAACTTCCACCAAATTTACCAGTTATTCCTGATCATATGGAACCTGAATTCAAGTCAGTTACAAGAAAACCGATTGTGCCAAGTGAAGAGGAAATTTCAGTGAACAAAAGATCAAGATCAGCAAAATTACGGATTATTGAGAAAAAATAGAAGGGGAATTGTTAGATGGCATTGGAACAAAGGACATTCCAGATGAATACAGTACATGAAATTGAAGCACCACAATCACCGAAGAAACAAGAGTTGCAGCCGAATAGGCGTTCTAAAAGACTTATTTCCAAAGGCGAAAAGTTTTTGTTCGTGCTGTTTTCAGCAATTCTCGTTATTTTTTCTACGATGATTTTGCATACACAGGCGCAAATTAATGATACCAATAAGGAAGTGCAACTTTTAAATAGTGAAGTTGTAGAAACTCAAAAACAGAATACTGAATTGTCCAATCTCGTGAGCGAGAAATCTACATATGAAGTGATTTGGAATAAAGCGAAGGAGCTCGGCTTGAATCTAAACGAGAAAAACGTAAAGGTCGTGCCTGGACGATGAAAAAGAAGAAGTTTCGATTTCAATGGGGAGCCTTTCTGATGTTCGTTTTTTTGGAGGGCTCTTTTTCCTATTGTTTGGACGTTTATTAAGTATCCAAATTACCGGACAAGCTGAAGGTAGACCAATGGCTGTCATGGCTGAGGCGAAATATGCAAGGGAAGCAATCCTTCAGGCTGAAAGAGGAAAAATTATTGACCGTAACGGTGAATTAATCGCTTCCGATACATTAAGTTACCGGCTTATTGCGGTATTGAATGAAAAAGCGACTGAAAAAGGTGCTCAGGAGCCAAGACATGTCGTGGATTTTGAAAAAGCGGCAGACCTGTTAAGTAGATTTATCCCAATGGAGAAATCCAAGATGATTGAGATTAGGGATAAGGCTGTTGCGAATAACTCGAATGTTTATCAAATCGAGTTCGGTAAGGCAGGAAGGGATATTAGTCATGAAACGATGTTAGCCATTAAAGAGGCGGCGGATAAGGAAGGCGTAACAGGTCTGCAGTTCATCGAAGATAAAAAAAGATTTTATCCGAATGGCAATTTTGCATCCTATTTGATCGGTTTTGCGATGAGGGAAGAGGATGAAAATAAAAAGTATCCACAGTCGGTAAAATGGGCCTTGAGCAGACATACAACGAGGCATTGACAGGTGTGAACGGTAAGGTGGATTTTAAGACTGATAGATGGGGCTTTATATTACCGAAGTCAGAAAAACAAATTGTTGCTGCACAAGACGGCATGACGATTCAGTTAACGATTGATAAGACGATTCAAAACTTTGTTGAGGATGCTATGAATCAGGTTGACGAAGAATACTCGCCCGAAAAAATGCTTGTCATCATAACTAACCCTAATACCGGTGAAATTTATGCGATGAGCCAGCGACCTTCATTTCACCCTTCAACACGCGTCGGTCTGACCGAAAACTGGTTGAACGATGCTGTGCAAAATACGATTGAACCGGGTTCAACAATGAAAATATTCACATTAGCCGCAGCAATCGAGGAAAGAAAATGGGATCCATTTGCGGAATTCCAATCCGGACAATATACGATCTATGATAAGACAATTCGAGATGTTAATAGAACCGGTTGGGGAAGGATTTCCTTTCTCGAAGGTTTTCAGAGATCATCCAACGTTTCGATGGCTTACCTATTGGAAAGAATGGGAGATCGCACATTCATCGAGTACTTAAAGGATTTTGGCTTTGGCGAAAAGGTTGGAATTGACTTGCCGAATGAAGCATCTGGCATCATTTTGGATATAAATCCGAGTGAGAGATTAACAACTTCATATGGACAAGGTTCGACTGTAACTCCAATTCAAATGATTCAAGCGGCTACTGCGGTTGCAAACGATGGCAAGATGATGAAACCGTACGTCATTGATAAGATTATTAACCCAAATACTGAAGAAACTGTAGAAGACCATAAACCAGAAGAAAAGGAATCACCTATTTCGGCTGAAACTGCAAAGCAAGTTCGTGAAATCTTAGCCACAACCGTAACTTCTGCGCCTGGGACAGCTAAAAAATTTGCCCTCTCGGGTTATTCGGTCGGCGGAAAAACAGGAACTGCAGAAATACCCAAAAAGGATGGACCGGGATATCTCTCAGGAGATGGGAATTATCTTTATTCGTTCCTTGGGATGGCGCCAATCGAAGATCCCCAATTATTGGCTTACGTTATTGTTCAGCAACCGAAGCTTGAGATAGGACAATATGGTTCTGATCCTGTGGCAAAACTGTTTACGTCAATTATGGAAAGCAGTTTGAAATATATGAATATCGTACCAGAAAATAATGAAAGTTCTTCAACTGTCCCTATATCGGAATTTATCGGCAGTGATTCATCTTCTGCAATCGAAGAACTCCGTGAACAAGGTTTTTCTCCGGTGTTAATAGGAGAGGGTGGCAATGTTATTAGTCAATACCCTCAAAAAGGCACGAAGATGAATAAAGGATCTATTGTTCTCCTGGAAACTAATGGGGATACTACTTTGCCAAATTTTTACGGGTGGTCGAAAAAAATGGCATTATCATTTAAAATGTTATCAGGGCTTGATATTCGTTTGAATGGTGATGGATATGTAACCGAACAAAGCTTATCCGAAGGAGCCGTTATTAGTAAGGACGATCCCGTTGTCCTTCAACTGTTGACGCCGGCCGATCTTCATACTCCTGCCCCGCAGGATGAGGAAAAGAAGAGGAGATAATTGGAGGATGATGTATAGCAGTCCACATCTATTCATAGGTTAGTAGAAAAACGAAAGGTGTGGGGCGCTGCGTAAAAAATATGCTGATCTGCAATCCAAGAAAAGATTGCGGGCTGTCTATATTATTTTCGTTATTGCAATCTTCATGGTCGTAGGAAAGCTCTTCCACGTTCAAATCATTAAACATGAATGGTTAAAGGCGCGTGCGGAAGAGAACTGGGATAGGGAAATCCCTTTTGGAGCATTAAGGGAGAAATCAATGATCGTAATGGTCAATTGATAGTTGGTAACCGACTTGCTCCAACGCTTTATTACATGCCATCCCAGAACAAAGAACCTGAAAAGGCTGCAGCAGCAATAGCAAGCGTCATCGGTATGGATAAAGATAAACTGCTTGAGAAGATGACAAAAAAAGCGTATATGGTCAAATTGGCTCCTGAGGGTAAGAACATAACCCAAGATCAAGCTGATGAAATTGCGAAGTTGCAAATTGATGGTTTGTATACTGGGGTAGATTTTGTTAGGAATTACCCAAATGGAGAATTATTATCAAGGCTCATTGGATTCACTGGTTATGATGGAGATGGCCTTGCTGGAATTGAATATGCATATGATGAAATCTTAAAAGGTACAGGCGATAAAATACGTCTATATACGGATGCAAGGACAATCCCATTGCCTCATGTAGATGACAGTTTCGAAACTGGCAAAAATGGGGCGAGTGTTGAATTGACAATCGACCTTGAAATGCAAAAAGCAGTTGAGCGGGAGTTGCAACAGGCTTTGGAAAAATTTGATGCTGCATCGGCGTTAGCGATTGTCATGAATCCAAAGACGGGAGAAATTCTTGTCCTTGCCTCCGTGCCTTCATTTGACCCGGCCAATTATCAAAATGCTGACCCTTCGATTTACAATCGCAACTTGCCGGTTTGGATGACATTCGAGCCGGGATCAACATTCAAGATCGTGACACTTGCTGCAGGACTCGAGGAAGGTGTCATCGATTTGCATAATCAACACTTTAATGACCCGGGATATACAATGGTCGCGAACGCAAGGTTAAGATGTTGGAAAAGGGAAGGCCATGGTCATCAAACCTTCCTCGAAGTTGTAGAAAATTCCTGTAACCCAGGATTCATCGAAATTGGCAGGCGCTTAGGCGGCGAAAAGTTAGATAAATACATTAGGGATTTCGGTTTTGGTGAATCGACTGGCTCCGGCATTGCGGGAGAGGCAAAGGGAATATTATTCTCGCAAAAGGCATTCGGTCCAGTTGAACAGGCTACGACCGCGTTCGGTCAAGGTATATCTGTCACGCCAATTCAACAAGTTCAGGCGGTAGCAGCAGCTATTAACGGAGGCTATTTGTATAAGCCGTATATTATTAAGGAAATTAAGAATGATAAGGGTGAGACAATACAGTCTTTTGAACCAGAGATGAAACGCCGTGTCATTAGCGAAGAAACATCAGCTAAAGTTCGAGAAGCTCTTGAATCGGTTGTCGCAAATGGTTCAGGTCGGAATGCATTCAATGATGGTCTACGAGTAGGCGGAAAAACGGGTACGGCACAAAAGGTCGTGAATGGTACGTATAGCGATGGGGACTATATTGTATCTTTCATTGGATTTACACCGGCTGACGACCCTGAACTACTTGTCTATATCGCTGTTGATAGTCCTAAAAACTCAATCCAGTTCGGTGGTGTCATTGCTGCACCAATCGTAGGACGGATCATTGAGGAAATTGCACCTCTTGCAGGGATTGAAAAAAGGGAAGGGCAGATTGAAAAGGAATATCGCTGGGGTGATCCTTTAACACATCGTGCACCTGATTTGACAGGGATGACAAAAGGAATGGTTGGGCGCCAACTTCACACATATCGTATACAATGGCATGGTGATGGAGAAGTGATAAAATATCAAATGCCGGCACCTGATTCCTTAATAATGGTGGACGATATCATCCACGTATATACTGAGGAAGAATAGAAAAGCGGAAGGCGCCCGCTTAGGTGCGACAGGCATAAGGCGAAGATGCGTCGTGGCGTTCTTTGCCACAAAGCAGCTTTGACTTATGACCCGAGCACCTGGCGCCTGTAGCTAGACAACACTAATACAGTTTCATAACAGTTAAGGAGAAATATTATGACACTTGTCACTACAATTACGGTAATCACCGTTTCATTTATACTAACAGCACTTATCGGGACCGCCATCATACCGTTGCTTAGAAGATTAAAGTTTGGGCAGAGCATCAGGGAAGAAGGTCCAGCAGCCCATAAGAAAAAGCAGGCATGCCCACTATGGGCGGCCTTATTTTCCTGAGTTCTATCATCATTACGATGCTCGTCCTTTCATACATATATGAAGAAGTACTAACAACACAGACAATTGTACTGATGATTGTGCTTGCTGGATTCGGTGTTATCGGATTCCTAGACGATTTTATCATTGTCGTCATGAAACGGAACTTGGGCTTAACATCCATACAAAAGTTAATCGGACAGATTGTAATTGCTGTTCTTGCCTACTTCCTATTAAGAATGGGACCTTTTGAAACAACAGTACTCATTCCATTTACGAATATCACCATAGACTTAGGTATAATCTACGTGGCTTTCCTAATATTTTGGCTTGTAGGGTTTTCAAACGCAGTCAATTTATCGGATGGACTTGATGGACTTGTTGCAGGTACATCAACTGTGGCATTTGCTGCATTTGGTGTGTATGGCCTCATCTATGAGCAGCATGACATCGCGATGTTCGCATTCGTTGTTGCTGGTGCAATGTTAGGGTTTTTATTGTTCAATATGAAGCCAGCGAAAGTGTTTATGGGCGATACTGGTTCCTTGGCATTGGGCGGAGTTCTTGCAATGCTTTCAATTCTTGTAAAGCAGGAGCTTCTGTTACTTGTTATTGGAATCGTATATGTGATTGAAACATTATCAGTAATGATTCAAGTAACAAGCTTTAAGCTGACGGGAAAACGGGTATTTAAAATGAGTCCGATCCACCATCACTTCGAGCTTTCGGGTTGGTCTGAGTGGAAGATTGTAATTGTGTTTTGGGGAATTGCCTTCTTGGCTTCAATACTGCCCATATTGTGGGAGGTGATGTAAGTGGAAAATCGAATTCAGTTTAAAGGAAAGAAAGTACTGGTGCTTGGTCTTGCTAAAAGTGGTTATGCTGCGGCTGATTTGCTGCATTCCCTTGGAGCAGAAGTACTTGTCAATGATTCTTCACCTGAGGAAGGAAATAATGAAGCCCTTGCTCTACAGTCAAAAGGTATTAATGTAATTTGCGGTGGCCATCCCAAGGGAATCTTGGATGGAGGCTTTGACTTCATAGTGAAAAACCCAGGGATTCCTTATAAGAACCAAGTTCTTCAGCAAGCCCTAAAAAAAGAGATTCCGATTTGGACTGAGATTGAGTTAGCGTACCTAATAAGTAAGGCTCCTATCATAGCAATTACAGGTTCCAATGGTAAGACTACAACTACAACCCTTCTCTATCATATTTTGAATATTGGTGGTAAAAAACCACTTATTGCGGGAAATATCGGGACTGTTGCATGTACAGTAGCGGAAGAGGCAACTGAAGAAGAAGTTATCGCCATGGAAGTTTCTTCGTTCCAATTGGCGGGTACGGAGAAGTTTCGTCCGAGAATATCCGTTTGGACAAATTTATACGAAGCCCATATCGATTATCATGGAACTACCGAAGAATACGCTATGGCAAAAGCGAAAGTTACAAGAAACCAGACAAAAGATGATTTCTTCATATACAATGCTGACCAACCGGAATTACTCCCGTATGTAGAGAGATCTGCAGCAACAAAGATTCCTTTTACTTTGAAAGGAAGGGCGGTCGAAGGTATTTCTGCCGATGAAGAGATGATTTATTGGCTAGGAGAACCTTTTTTAGAGCGTTCAATCATAAAGCTTTTAGGTCAGCATAATTTGGAAAACATTTTAGCTGCAACGGCTTCTGCAATCTTAATGGATTGTGATAAAGAAACGATCGAGAATGTTTTAAGTTCATTCACAGGTGTACGGCATCGTATGCAATTTGTGAAAGAACTGAAGGGGCGAGCATTTTATAATGACTCAAAAGCCACTAATACATTGGCGACGAAAAGTGCCCTATCATCTTTCCAAGCTCCTGTAATCCTGTTAGCGGGTGGATTGGACAGAGGACATTCTTTCGAAGAGCTTCGACCTTATATGGGAAGGGTAAAGGCACTTTTTGCATTGGGTGAAACCGGCGATCGATTAATCGAATTCGCAAAATCATGTGGTGTTCCTTACGCTGAAAAAGTGGAAACGATGGATGATGCAGTCAATGGAGCTTTTCAAATTTCCTTGGAAGGCGATCAAATAGTACTTTCGCCAGCCTGTGCAAGCTGGGACCAGTATCCAAACTTCGAAAAACGCGGCGATGCCTTTATCGACGCTATCGATAAGCTGTAAAATAGCTTCTTAACCGATTTAACACTAACACGGAAGGATGCGTTCACTGGATCAGAAATTGAAAGCTGCCTTCATCATTTCGGCAGTATCACTATCACTAATTGGCTTGATTTTTGTCCATTCTGCTGGTTCATATTGGGGACAAATCCACTACGCGGATTCATCCCCATTCATAGTAAAACAGGGTATATACATGGTAATATCAATCTTTGTCGCACTAATGTTGATGAAAGGGAAATGGACATCCAATGAATCATTTTGGACTGCCTTTTATTACATAACAATTATCTTATTAGTCGCTGTCATGATTCCTGGAATTGGAGCGGTGAGGAACGGCTCTCAAAGTTGGATAGCCCTCGGCCCATTCAGCATCCAACCCGCAGAGTTTGTCAAAGTTGCCCTTATCGGAAAACTTGCTTCCAGTGTTAAAAACTCTTCTGGGAAAAGTCCATTTAGGTTGAGTCATTTTGTATTAATTTTACTTCCAGCAGGTTTAATCATGTTGCAACCGGATCTTGGATCAACTGTGATAATGATTGTTGCAGCGTTCGTAATTCTATTCCTTGCAGGCTATCCATTATCCTTTTTCGCAATTCTTGGTATGACTGGAATCGGTGCCTTTGTGGTATTGATAATTTCGGCCCCATACAGGATTGACCGTATTAAATCATATATAGACCCATGGAATGACCCCCTTGGAAAAGGGTTTCAAGGAATCCAGTCACTGTTTGCAATTGCCCCAGGTGGATTATTTGGTCATGGATATGGCAATAGTCGGCAAAAATACCTTTACCTGCCGGAACCGCAAAATGATTTCATCTTTTCAATAATTGCTGAGGAGACCGGTTTTATAGGAGCTACATTCATATTGTTATTATTTGCAGTACTGCTTTTATCAGCCTTTGGTATCGCAATCCGAACGCATGATTACAAAGCGTTTTTAATAACAGCGGGAATGGCTTCCATGATCATTTTTCAAACATTCCTTAACGTTGGTGTCGTTTCTGGATTACTACCTGTAACCGGGGTAACTTTACCGTTCATTAGTTATGGTGGCTCTTCCTTGCTAACGACATGGATGGCCGTAGGAACTATTTTACACTTTGCCTTTATAAAAAAACCTAAAAAGGGGGGGGCTAACACATGGATAAAGTGATTGACATCGAAGAAAGAATACCGTCCATGCGGGAAAAACGGCGAAGGAAAACGAATAAAAAATTCATTTTCATCATTGCCGTATTCTGCATAGCCCTCCTTGTGCTACTATATTTCCAATCACCGCTTAGTAAAGTGGGGGCGATTGAAATCCATGGCGCGGAACTGTATGATGATCAGTTTTACTTCGAAAAGAGTGGTGTCCCTTTAGGTAGTCCATATTGGGGGTTCGACACAAAAGAAATTGAGAAAGAACTTTTGAAAATCGAAGGCGTCAGTAAAGTATCCGTATCAAGAAAACTTTTTAGGGATATTGAAATTTCCATAACTGAGTGGAAAATGGTTGCCTATATGGAGAACAGCGGAAAATTTGATTTATTGTTGGAGAATGGTGAACTTATTTCAAGTGACAACAATTATCCAAATGTCCCGATATTGAATCATTTGGACAAGCCCGACATAAGGAAAAAGCTGACTCATCAACTTATGAAGATGGACAAGGATGTCCTGCACTTAATTTCTGAAATTATATATACAGGAACTGAGGAATATCCCGATACAATAACGGCCTATATGGATGATGGATATGAAGTCCATGCTATTATTCCGACTTTCGCGGAGAAAATGGATTACTATCCAGAAATTACATCTCAATTAGAGGGCATGGAAAAAGGTATAATCGATATGGAAGTCGGTACATATTTTTCCCCATTTAACAAAGTTTACGGAATTGAGAAGGAACTAGAAATGGAGGGGAATGGAGAAGGAGAAGGTGATGTAGATGGCGAAGAAAATGAGTGAGGAAAATAAAAAGAAAGGCAGATATATTTTGTACTCCCTTGTCTTTTTGGTCCTTGGATTTATCTTCGCATTTTCTTATCGTACTTTAGGTAAGGACAGTGGAGAAACTTCCCCATCACCCACTTTTCAAGAGGAAGAGCAATATCGTGCGGATTTAATTGTTCAAAAGGAAAGAAATAAGGAACTAACAGACGAGATGCGGTCAAAACAAGCAGCAATCCGTGAATTTGAACAATCTTTCTCTGAAAACGAAGAGAATCATGCAGTACTTGTTGAAGAAGCTAAAGATCTACGTTTACTTTTAGGGGTTATTCCGGCAGTTGGACCCGGAGTCCGCGTTACATTGAAAGATGGGGATTATGATCCAATCGAACAAAATCCGAACGACTATATTGTGCATGAAAGTCATGTGCTACGAGTTGTAAACGAATTGAAAATATCCGGTGCACAAGGTATCGCCATCAATGGCCAAAGGATATCTTCAAATTCATATATAAAATGCACAGGACCCGTTATTCAGATTGACGGCCGCACTTTACCTGCACCTTTCGTAGTTGAAGCAATTGGAGACGCGAATATATTATCTTCATCACTAAGTCTTGGCGGAGGGGTTATTGATGGCCTTGTCCACGACAATATTGAGGTAACCCTTGAACAATTGAAAGTGCTGAAATTACCTGCATTGAGGGATGAATCGTAAACTGCTGTAGTAAAGGGAGGGGGATCCATGAATAAGGCAATCAATTGGAAATTCACTATGGTCCTTCTGTTAATCGGCTTCATGATTGCCATTCAGTATAATTCAGTGAAAAATCCTAAGATACGTGATACGAGGGATATATGGGCAATTCGACAAGAGTTGGCAGAGGAAAAGAAACTTCATTCGGAGCTACTATCAGAAATCAGGGATTTGGACAAAACAATATCGACTTATAAGTCGCTGAGCGAGTCCAGTGCTGGACAAGCCTTGAATGATACGGTGGATAAACTAAACCGCAAAGCGGGACAACGGATATAACCGGACCGGTATTACTATTGAAATCAATCCATCACCTGAAAGTGTAGCGTATGGAATACCAATCACGAGTATTTCATCAGATTTATTGACACGTTTTGTCAACGAGGTGAATCGGTTTAAAGGGATCACCATGGAGATTGACGGTAAGCGGTATACAGTGATGAGCTCGATAAGGGTCATAAATGGTTATACATCAGTAAACGGACTCAATGTTTCGACACCACCTTTTAAGATTAAGATTATTTCACCTACAATGTCCGACAGTGAAAAGCTTTATAATTATTTATTGGCCTCATCCATTCATGATGATTTTTATCTTGATAATTTAGTGTTAGATATTAATCAGCCAGTGAATGATGTAAGCATTCGTGGATGGCCTGAGAAATTTGAAAATCTGTATTTGCAGGAGCTGCCGAAAGGGGAATGACAATGTGGTTGCCGTTGCTTGGCTTAATACTTGGAGTTTCGCTTGGTCTGTTATCAGATATTCAAATTCCACAACTTTATAGCAACTATTTATCAATCGCCGTATTAGCTGCACTGGATACATTATTCGGTGGGATACGGGCGCACCTTCAACAAATTTATGATGATAAGGTTTTTATTTGGGCTTCTTCTTTAATATCGCCCTTGCTGCCGGTTTGGCATTCCTCGGTGTACATCTGGGAGTAGATCTATATTTGGCAGCGGTATTCGCATTTGGGGTAAGACTTTTCCAAAATATCGCAGTTATAAGAAGGATTTTGCTAACGAAATGGTCGGAACGAGGAAAGGTTTCTGAAAAGAAATTTCAGGAATGAAAGGATTTGAGGGAAAGATGGCGAAAATATTTAGACAATATGACTCTAATACAATAGAATGTAAGGTAAGGACAGCAATAGGAGGTGCCGGGAATTGAATCAATCTACAACATATGTATCACTTGATATAGGATCTTCGTCAGTCAAAGTGCTGATTGGCGAAGTGGATAGCGGCTCCCTCCATGTGATTGGAGTTGGCAACGTCCAATCGGCCGGAATTCGAAAAGGGACGATAATCGACATAGATGCGACCGTCCAGTCAATCCGAAAAGCGGTGGAACAGGCGGAGCGGATGACGGGCATGCAAATTCGGGAAGTTATATTGGGTGTCCCCGCTAATGGCGTTCATTTACAGGACGTTAAAGGTGTTGTCGCTGTTAATTCGGAGAATAGGGAGATAACGGATGATGATTTGAGTCGTGTTATGAAATCTGCTCAGGTCATGTCGGTTCCTCCTGATCGGGAAATAGTTAATATCATCCCAAAACAATTTATTGTCGACGATTATGATGAAATTAAAGACCCACGCGGGATGATAGGCGTTCGTCTCGAGCTGGACGGTACACTTATCACTACTTCCAAAACATTGGTGCATAATATTTTACGATGCGTTGAAAGGGCTGGGCTGGTAATACGTGAAATCTATCTTCAACCTTTGGCAGCAGGTACATTTGCTTTAACGGAAGATGAGATGAATCACGGCACGGCTTTCATCGACATTGGTGGAGGTTCGACAACTATCACCGTTTTCGAGGATAACCGTTTCATGTCTACCACAGTCATTCCAGTCGGAGGAGACCATATAACAAAGGACTTGTCCATTATTTTAAAAACTCCTACTGAACAAGCCAGGAAGATCAAACATCAATTTGGACATGCCTTTTATGATGATGCATCTGATGATGAGCTTTTTGAAGTTCCTGTCATTGGTGCCGATTCAAAAGATCAATATAGTCAACGATACATATCGGAAATCATTGGTGTCCGATTGGAAGAATTATTCGACTTGGTGCTAGAAGAATTTTACCGAATGGGGATTCGAGATTTGCCTGGCGGAGTCGTATTGACTGGTGGGACTACCAAGTTAGAGGGCATCCTGCAGCTTGCAAGACATGTCTTGAAGACAAGGGTTCGTATCCATACACCTGAGTATATCGGTGTTCGCGAACCAATGTATTCGACGGCTGTGGGTCTTATCCGTTATGCTAATATGGAAGATTCCTATTTTGGTATTTCAGCAGAATCTCAATCTGCAGCAGCTCATAGTGATATGGATTACCCTTCAACACCGAAAAAGAAGGCTACGGTACAGAATAAAGAGAAAAAATCAAGCTTCATGAGCAAGACTAAGAAATTTTTCGATGGATTTTTTGAATGACCAAAAAAAACGGTCTGATTGGGATTAGGAGGAGAGACAATGCTGGATTTTGATACAAATATCGATGCACTCGCAGTCATAAAGGTGATTGGAGTCGGTGGTGGAGGAAACAATGCGGTTAATCGCATGATCGAACATGGAGTACAAGGCGTAGAATTCATCGCGGTGAATACGGATGCACAAGCACTTAACCTATCTGCAGCTGAAGTGAAATTGCAAATCGGTGGAAAACTGACACGCGGACTTGGTGCCGGGGCAAATCCTGAAGTAGGTAAGAAGGCAGCAGAAGAAAGCCGTGAACAGATTGAAGAAGCACTTCGTGGTGCAGATATGGTCTTTGTAACAGCCGGAATGGGAGGCGGAACTGGAACTGGTGCAGCTCCTGTTATCGCCCAAGTGGCTAAGGATCTTGGCGCATTAACAGTTGGTGTTGTTACGCGTCCATTCACGTTTGAAGGTCGAAAACGCCAAACACAAGCAATCGGTGGAATTACTGCAATGAAAGAATCGGTCGATACGCTAATTGTCATTCCAAATGATAAGTTATTGGAAATTGTCGATAAGAATACACCAATGTTGGAAGCTTTCCGTGAAGCTGACAATGTCCTTCGACAAGGTGTACAAGGTATTTCAGATCTAATTGCAGTGCCAGGGCTTATTAACTTGGATTTCGCCGATGTGAAAACAATCATGTCAAATAAAGGTTCTGCACTTATGGGTATCGGTATGTCCACTGGTGAAAACCGTGCTGCAGAAGCTGCGAAAAAAGCGATTTCAAGTCCACTTTTAGAAACTTCTATTGATGGCGCTAAAGGTGTCTTGATGAATATTACAGGCGGTTCCAATTTAAGCTTGTTTGAGGTTCAAGAGGCTGCTGATATAGTGGCATCTGCTTCAGACGAAGATGTAAATATGATTTTCGGTTCCGTCATCAATGATAATTTGAAAGATGAAATTGTTGTTACCGTTATTGCTACAGGTTTCAATGAAGAACAGTTAAGCCCTTCGAAGGCTACAAGAAACCCAGGCTTCGGCGCAACTCGTCAACGTGAACAGCAACCAGTAACAACAATGCATACACGTAGGGAAGAGCCACAACAACAATACCATCAACCTGAGATGGGAAGACAACAGCAAAGCAATCAGCAGGATGATGCATTGGATATTCCAACTTTCCTGCGTAATCGTCAAAGAAGATAATCTTTTGAATAGAAAATCCCCGGAGTCCAAATGGACAAGCCGGGGATTTTTTTGATGTTCATTTAAGGGATTTGTATCACAATGGAACTTGGTCGTATCACAATGTAAAAGCTTCGTATCACAACGTAACTCGTTCGTATCACAATGTAACCACCGTATCACAACTTAAAAGTAACTCCCTTGTATCACAACATAAACTCTTCGTAACACAACATACTTCATTTGGACTTCAGATTTTGTCGTATTTTTACTCAAAATTCATCCTCATTCCGACAAACATTGCAGAATTTGAGTGTTATCCTTACTTTCAAGGAGGGTGGGCTGATGTATGGGGAAATCATTATTGGTATTAACATGGTATTCAACTATGCAATTCTTTCATTCGCCAGCCGAATGGCCAAGTCACAGACAACCTGGAAACGCCTCCTACTTGCATCATTCATTGGCGCCTTTCCAGTCACACTCTTCCCTAACTCTGCTTTCGCAATTGTAATCGCTTTTTTAGGAATGGTTGTTTGTGCCTTTGGGGTATCTTTCACTGCTTGGAAAGGTCCCTCACTCATTGTACTTATAGGCGCACTTTTCGCCGGAGGAGTACTAACCGTATTCACTGACAGATTCATGTTTTCTGATGCCAGAGTGACCGTCTTTGTTTGTGCACTTTTAGCTTATATTTCATTGTACTTATTAAAAACAAAATGGTTGGATGTAAGAATGGCCCGTCAGATGTCAACTTTTTCATACACTTCGGTGCTATCAATTTGGGAAGGAACAACTACGATTCAAGTGTTCATCGATACCGGAAATCGGTGTATTGAACCTCTTACAGGCGAAGCGGTTCACTTCGTATCTTTCAAAGCTGTTGAGTCCATTATACCCAAGGAGCTTGTAAAGCCTTTGCATACATGGAATACCAAAGACATGCATCAACTTTCGAAGATTCCCAAACAGTATCAAAAAAATGCACGTCTTATCCGCCTTCAAACAGTGCAGGGTGCCTCTTGGGCAGTTGGTTTTAAATTCGACCATTGGGTCATCGGGGAAGGAAGTGAGTTGCCAACAGGCTATATTGTCCTTACAAAGGAAGATAATCGTTATCCCGAAGGCGCAGCCGCCATTCTGCATGCCTCTGCATTGGAATCAATAACGGAAGAAAGGGGAACAGAACATGTGGCATAAAATGAAAAATTGGTTATCAATTATTAAAAGTTTCTTTTCAAAAAGAAAAAGTGGCACATATTACATTGGGGGCCACGAATCACTACCAAAACCGTTAACAAGAGAAGAAGAGGCTCAAACAATTCGAGCATTTATGGAAGGTGACATGGATGCAAGAGACACTCTTATCGAAAAGAATTTAAGACTTGTCGTTTATATTGCAAGAAGATTTGATAATACGAATACACATATTGAAGATTTAATAAGTATAGGCACTATTGGACTTATAAAAGCGATCGAAACATTTAAAAGCGATCGCAATATTAAATTAGCGACATACGCTTCACGTTGTATTGAGAATGAAATTTTGATGCACTTACGTAAAACAAACCGGACAAGATCGGAAATTTCATTTGATGAACCTTTGAACTCGGACGCGGATGGCAATGAATTATTGCTTTCGGATATATTGGGCACAGACGAGCATATTATTATTGATGATGTTGAAAAAAAATTAGAGAGACAACATATGATTGAGGCAATTAGTACGTTGGATGAAAGAGAACGATATATTATGGAATGTAGATTTGGCTTAACCGGACATTTGGAAATGACACAGAAGGAAGTAGCTGAATTACTCGGTATTTCGCAATCTTATATATCACGTCTTGAAAAGAAAATCATCTCTGAATTAAGGGATAGATTGAACCATCCGATTGCCTAATGGTTGAAATTGGAGAATCGAATTTCGCATATTCTGCAAGACTGAGGACAAACTATTTCGTACAGTCATCTACAGAATGCGGAGGAAAAGCGAATGATGCGTACAAGAGTGGAAATATGCGGAATCGATACGTCCAATTTGCCATTACTGACGAATGAAGTGATGAAAGAAACGTTTATCCGGCTTCAAAATGGTGACGAATCTGCAAGGGAAGAACTTGTAGTTGGGAACTTGCGATTGGTGCTAAGCCTTGTCCAAAGATTTGCATATAGGGGTGAACAAGCAGACGATCTTTTTCAGGTAGGTTGTATCGGTTTATTGAAGTCAATTGACAATTTCGATTTGAAACATAATGTCCGATTTTCAACGTATGCCGTACCAATGATTATTGGTGAAATTAAAAGGCATTTAAGGGATCACCATGCTATTAGGGTATCCAGATCTCTCAGAGATATTGCTTATAAAGCAATTCGGGCGAAGGAACAATTTGTCAATGATCATCAAAAAGAACCAAGAATCTCCGATTTGGCCGAAATTACAGGTATTCCTGAAGA
Organism: Sporosarcina thermotolerans; assembly: GCF_030067815.1. Classification (GTDB taxonomy): domain Bacteria; phylum Bacillota; class Bacilli; order Bacillales_A; family Planococcaceae; genus Sporosarcina; species Sporosarcina thermotolerans. The sequence continues at coordinate 2,000,403 of NZ_CP125968.1, forward strand.
TGATATATTGTTTGCTTTGGATGCAATCCAAGATCCAATGTCCCTACATGAACCAATGAATGGGGATGGTGGAGATCCAGTCTATATTATGGACCAGTTACAAGATAAAAAAGTATCAGAAGAGCGTTGGCTCACTTATGTATCAGTAAAGGAAACTGTTTCAGGAATGACGGAAAGACAGCAATTGATCCTTTCTAAACGATTTTATTTAGGGCAGACTCAGACCGAAATAGCTAAAGAATTAGGTATCTCCCAAGCACAGATTTCAAGGTTAGAGAAAAACGCCATTCAAATTATTCGTGAAGGTATGGAAAATAAATGATGACGGTAACGCAATGCAAATGCATTGCGTTTTTTTCTTGCCGCATTACGCATATCCTGTAAAAAGGAGGAATGTAGATGAGATTTTCCGATTTGCAAAAAAAAGAAGTAATTGAAGTGAAAAAAGGATCGTTCTTGGGATTTGTTCAAGATGCAACAATTGATATGAAAAACGGGAAGATTGCAGTTTTACAAGTTGGAGGGGCAGAAAGGTCGCTTTTTTTAGATTCAAAAATTAAAGATTTGAAGCAAGTTAAATATGACGATGTGTTAACAATAGGAAAAGATATTGTGTTAGTCGGTAAAAAGACCGATACATGATGACTTATCATTGATATGTGAGCATTCACTTGATACAATAAAGCAAAGTAACCCGAAAAGTAGTGATTGCATTGGAAACACTTCAACAACGAATGAAAGTTATAGAAGAAGAGATTCAAGCTGCCTGCACACGTTCAGGACGTAAAAGAAACGATATAACTGTTATTGCCGTAACAAAGCAAGTTTCAGTCGAAAGAACGCAGGAAGTTATTAAAGCCGGTATAGACAACCTTGGAGAAAATCGGCCTGAGGGACTTTTAGGAAAACAGGAAGAGATTACCTTGGATACTATCAACTGGCATTTCATCGGGAACGTCCAAAGTAGGAAAGTTAAGGACATCATTGATAAAGTAGATTTTCTTCATTCCCTTGATCGGATAACTATTGCAAAAGAGATTCAAAAAAGGGCAGCATCTACTATTGATTGCTTTTTACAAGTGAATGTTTCAGGAGAAGAATCCAAATCAGGAATTCAACCGGAAGAACTAAAAGGGTTTCTTCGTGAATTATCGGAATTTGATAAAATACGTGTCATCGGATTAATGACAATGGCACCATTTACAGAGGATGAGGATTTAATCCGTTCGGTATTCCGGTCGTTACGTGTCCTTCGTGACCAGATAGCTGCTCTTAACTTAATAAATGCACCTTGCACAGAATTATCTATGGGAATGTCAAATGATTACACAATAGCAATAGAAGAAGGTGCAACCCATATTAGAATCGGTACCGCTTTAGTCGGATTGGAAAGCGAGGGAGACGGATGAGTATAAAAAGAAAGTTTGAAAAATGGTTTTATCTTGAAGATGAAGAGGAAATCCAACAAGAGCAGCCTGTTCGACAACAGCCGCCTACTCAGGAACAACAGCCAAGGAAAGTGGCATCACGAAAACAGCAAGTGGCGGAAACACAGCAACCAGGCACGGTCGTAAGCTTGCAAAGCCTTCAGAAGTCTTCAAAAGTTGTCCTGTTTGAACCAAGGGTTTATGCAGAAGCACAGGATATTTCCGAACACTTGAAGAATAAAAGGGCAGTAGTTGTAAATTTACAAAGAATTGAAAGAGATCAAGGTATCCGTATTGTAGATTTCCTAAGTGGGACAGTTTATGCGCTTGGGGGAGATATTCAACGTATCGGAACTGATATTTTTTTATGCGTGCCTGAGAACGTCGAAGTGGCAGGTTCCATTTCGGATTTTTTTGAAAGATAGAACTGGATGAGGTGTAGAAACTGATATGATACAAGCTGTTGATTTGATATTTGGTCTAATATTTAAGGGAATACAACTTTACATGATACTCCTCATTATATATATTTTAATGTCGTGGGTACCAGCATCGAGGGAAACTAAATTTGGTATACTCTTAAGCCGGATAACTGAGCCTTATTTGGCCTTTTTCCGCAGATTCATTCCACCACTTGGAATGATTGATATTTCGCCGATCGTTGCTATTTTTGTCTTGAATTATTTAATTACAAGAGGCGTATTTGAAGTATATAGGTTAATCAGAGCCTCACTCATGTGAGGTTTTTTCTATAAAGGGCATTCTCTCAATCATCGTAAGGAGTCGTAAACAATGGAATCCATCTTACAACATTTTAGAAAAGACGAGCAGCCATTCATAGAAACTGTAGTCGGGTGGACGCGGGAAGTTGAGGATACGTATTCTCCGAAGTTAACTGGTTTTCTTGATCCGAGACAGATTTTCATTTTAAGTTCCATCGTAGGAGGCTCTGGTTTGCAATTTGCGGTAAACGGTGCCTTCCTTGAACCGGAACGTCAACGCGCTTTAATCTATCCGGATTATTACGAACCCGAAGATGAAGATTTTCAAGTAATTGTTTTTTCAGTTAGGTATCCTGCAAAATTCATGTCGGTTGAACATCGTGACATTTTAGGATCACTTATGGCACTCGGTATCGACCGTTCGAAATTTGGAGATATACGCCTTAAGGAAGGTGTCGCTCAATTCACCGCAGCAGAAGAGATGAAAGATTATCTTATCGCTAACTTAACTTCAATCGGTAAATCCAAAGTACGTGTTGAAGAAGTCACTTCCGCGGACGACCTAATCGTGATGGCAGAATCATGGAAAGAGGAGCTTCATACAATCAGCTCTTTACGTCTCGACTCAATTGTCGCTTCGTTAGTGAATTATCCGCGTCAAAAAGCGGTCGCACTTGTTCAGAATGATAAAGTGAAAGTGAATCACGTTATTCGTAATCAGCAAGCGTTTGAAGTGAATGAATCAGATATCCTTTCGATTAGAGGTTTTGGGCGTTTTAAAATTATGTCGATTGAAGGCAGAACACGAAAAGATAAAATTAGATTGTTGATAGGGAAGTTAGAATGATTTTTCAGACATCTGTATAAAAACTGCTGTTTTATCTTTTGTGTACATGTATAATAAGAATAAGAAGATTTGAAGAGGAGGAAACAGCAGATGGCATTATCACCGCTTGATATACATAATAAGGAATTCAGCCGTGGCTTCCGCGGGTATGATGAAGATGAGGTCAATGAATTCCTTGAACAAATCATGAAGGACTACGAAAATGTTCTTGAGGAGAACAAGACATTAAAAAATAGTCTTAAGGAAACGAAGGAAAAGATTTCCCACTTTAATTCCATAGAAGAGACATTGCAAAAATCCATTTTAATTGCCCAAGAAGCGGCAGAGGATGTGCGAAGGAATTCACTTCAAGAATCCAAGCTTATCGTTAAAGAAGCGGAAAAGAATGCAGACCGTATTGTTAACGAAGCACTATCCCGTCCTAGGAAGATTGCTATGGAAATTGAAGATTTGAAAAAACAGTCAAAAGTATTCCGAAATCGATTCCGTATGTTAATCGAGGCTCAACTCGACATGATTAAAACGGATGATTGGGAAAGACTTATGGAATATCGACCAGATGCAGAAGAACTTGAAGCTGCCTCTGATGTTGAATAACAAGGATGCTTGACAAACTATTTCCAACACGCATATAATAATTACCATATAAGCAGGAATAGGCGTTGACAGAGAGAGTACTTTCCGTATACACGTATAGCGAGCCGGGGATGGTGGAAGCCTGGTCGATGAACGGAAACGAAAATCACTTTAGAGCCGGATTGACCAAAACCAATCCCGGATGCACCCCGTTATGGTGTTCTGAGCGGCAATATGAGTTCATATTGCAACTAGGGTGGTAACGCGAGAACAAAACCTCGTCCCTTTTTTAGGGGCGGGGTTTTTTATATTCTTCACCACTTAAGAACATTTATTGTTATTTTAGATTTTCCGTTGATTGGAGCGGAAGGCGGCGACTCCAGCGAACACCGTCACGAAGAACGGTGTTTGTGAGCAAAAGCGGAGCGTTGCGAACAGGATGAAGTTAGCCGCTGCCTTAATTTCTGCAAAAACCGCAGAAATACGGCAAATCGAACTCTGCGTGGTTCGATCGGCTGAAGCCGTGCCCGCGGAAAGCGTCCGCCTATAGCTGAAATCAACATTTCAAGGTTATATCTTTTAAAGGAGGAAGTTAAATGGATTACAAAGACACATTGCTAATGCCGAAAACGGAATTTCCAATGCGCGGCAACTTGCCAAATAAAGAACCGCAAATGCAGGAAAAGTGGGAAGAAATGGACATCTATCAAAAAGTCCAAGAACGGACTAAAGACCGTCCCTTCTTCGTACTTCACGACGGGCCACCATACGCAAACGGTGACCTTCATATGGGTCACGCCCTAAACAAAGTACTAAAAGACATGATTGTTCGCCATAAATCAATGACAGGCTTCCATGCTCCATACGTACCAGGCTGGGACACTCACGGTCTTCCAATTGAGCAAGCACTTGTGAACAAAGGTGTAAACCGTAAAGAGCACTCTGTTGCAGAATTCCGCAGAATGTGTGAAGAATATGCCTATAGTCAAATTGACAACCAACGTTCACAATTCAAACGGATCGGTGTGCGTGGTAACTGGGATAACCCATATATCACATTGAAACCAGAATTTGAATCTCGACAAATTGAAGTTTTCGGCGAAATGGCGAAAAAAGGCTATATCTACAAAGGCCTGAAGCCAGTTTACTGGTCCCCTTCAAGTGAATCAGCACTTGCTGAAGCGGAAATTGAATATCAAGATAAAAAATCACCTTCCATTTATGTCGCTTTCCCGATCAAAGACGGATTAGGTGTAGTGGAAGAAGACGTCCGTATTGTTATCTGGACGACAACTCCTTGGACGATTCCTGCAAACCTTGGAATTTCAGTCCATCCGGAATTCAATTACGCAATTGTAGAAGTGGATGGAAATAAATATCTATTGGCAAAAGATCTTGTCGAATTAGTTGCCAAAGAAATTGGCTGGGAATCATACGAAGTTGTACGCGAATTAAAAGGGGCCGACTTAGACCGGGTAATTGCTAAACATCCGTTCTACGATCGTGACTCCCTTGTAATGCTTGGTGAGCATGTAACAGCTGAGGCAGGAACAGGCTGTGTCCATACTGCACCTGGTCACGGTGAGGATGACTTCTATGTTTCGAAACAATATGGAATTGATGCATTATCCCTGTCAATGACCGGGGTGTCATGACTGAAGAGGCACCTGGATTTGAAGGATTGTTTTATGAAGATGCAAATAAAGAGGTAACGAAGAAGTTGGATGAAGCAGGGGCACTTTTGAAACTTTCATTCATCACGCACTCCTACCCACATGATTGGCGTTCTAAGAAACCAGTCATTTACCGTGCAACGGCGCAATGGTTTGCATCTATCAATTCTTTCCGTAACGAATTGCTTGACGCAATCCGTAATACAAAATTCACTCCAACTTGGGGTGAAACACGTCTTTACAACATGGTACGTGACCGTGGAGATTGGTGTATTTCCCGTCAACGTGTATGGGGTGTTCCAATTCCGGTATTTTACGCGGAAAACGGAGAAGCCATCATTACAGATGAAACTATTTCCAATGTATCTCGCCTATTCCGTGAACATGGTTCAAACATTTGGTTTGAACGTGATGCAAAAGATCTTCTTCCTGAAGGTTTTGAACACGCAGGCAGCCCGAACGGCATCTTCACGAAAGAGACGGACATCATGGATGTTTGGTTCGATTCAGGCTCAACGCATCAAGGTGTGCTTGTAGAGAGAGACGATCTTGTCTATCCTGCAGACCTATATCTTGAAGGAAGCGACCAATACCGTGGTTGGTTCAACTCATCATTGACAACAAGTGTTGCGATCAATGGAATCTCTCCATATAAAGGCTTATTAAGCCATGGCTTCACTTTGGATGGAGAAGGGCGCAAGATGAGTAAATCACTTGGAAACGTAATCGTACCAGCAAAAGTGATGAATCAATTAGGTGCTGATATTCTTCGTCTATGGGTATCGTCTGTAGATTATACGGCAGATGTCCGTGTTTCCGATTCGAACTTTAAGCAAGTATCAGAGGTATACCGTAAAATCCGGAATACCCTCCGTTTCCTACACGGAAATGTATCCGACTTTAATCCGTCAACTGATCGTGTAGCATTTGAAGATATGCGTCCGATTGACCAATACGTCAATGTGAAGCTTCAAGATTTAATTAAGGAAGTATTGAAGTCATATGAAAACTATGAGTTTGCAGGCGTTTATCATGCTGTAAATAATTTCTGTACAGGCGACTTAAGCTCATTCTATTTGGATATCGCTAAAGATGTTGTCTATATCGAAGGTGCGGATCATCCACATCGTCGTGCGATGCAAACGGTTATGTATGATTCCCTGCTTGCACTATTGAAGCTTTTGACTCCAATCATCCCTCATACTACGGATGAAATGTGGGCATTCCTTGAGCATGTTGAAGAGGAAAGCGTCCAATTGACAGACATGCCACAAGCTGAAGAACTTGGTGAATTGGCTACTACGTTACGCGAGCGATTTGCTAAATTGATGCTTGTGCGTGATGATGTATTGAAAGCACTTGAAGAAGCTCGAAATGCTAAAGTAATTGGTAAATCCCTTGAGGCAAAAGTGACTGTCGCATTGCCGGAAAAAATGACTGGAGTATTTGCGGCGGAGGATATCGATTTCGCACAATTCTTTATCGTTTCTAACTTTGTCGAAGGCAAAGATGGGGAAATGTCTACTGATGCACTTAAGCTTGATGCTGCAACAGTTCTTGTTGAAAAAGCGGACGGTGAAAAATGTGATCGCTGCTGGACGATTTCAGAAACTGTCGGCAACGATACGGAACATCCAGAACTATGTTCCCGTTGTGCAGATGTTGTAAAGAAATACTATTCATAAGCAATTTGGTTAAGGCTGTTTGTAACAGTGGCTGAATGCCGTTGTTATAATCAGCCTTTTCTTTGTTTGTATGATATAAGTGTTTTTATGGTAAAATGAAACGGAAACTGTCGGACGGGGGTTTTGGGTATGTTCATTTATTACGGGATAGCAATTATTTTAATACTGTTAGATCAGCTGACAAAATGGCTTGTTGTACAAAATATGAATTTAGGTGAAAGAATTCCAATTATGGACCCTTACCTTGCACTCCTCTCGCACCGTAACAAAGGAGCGGCATGGGGAATGCTTGAAGGGCAAATGTGGCTATTTTACGTTGTCACAGTAATTGTTGTGGGAGGTATAATCTATTTCTTCCACAAGGAAAGCAAAGGCCAACCTTTACTTAGTACAAGCTTGATGTTTTTATTAGGAGGGGCGCTTGGTAACTTCATTGATCGATTATGGCGTAAAGAAGTTGTCGATTTCGTCGACGTAATCATCCCAATCGTCAATTATGATTTCCCGATTTTTAATGTTGCAGACGCAGCATTGACAATAGGGGTAGTACTAATGATCATTCACGTAATATTAGATGAAAAAAAGAACAAGAAAAAGGTGTCATAATGGAACCGATTGAAATTGTAGTATCAGAAGATATGGAAAAAGGACGAATCGATAAAGCATTATCGACGTACAATCCTGAATGGTCACGGACACAGATTCAGCAATGGGTTAAAGATGGTGCGATTTTAGTGAATGAAGAACAAGTGAAAGCCAATTATAAGGTGAAAACAGGAGATATTATCGTAGTTGTCGAGCCTGAGTTGGAAGAACTTGATATTGTTGCTGAGGATCTTGACTTGGAAATTGTTTATGAAGACAGCGATGTCCTTGTTGTCAATAAACCCCGTGGAATGGTCGTTCATCCAGCGCCGGGTCATAGTCGCGGAACACTTGTTAACGGGTTGATGCACCAAGTGAACGATCTATCGGGTATTAACGGTGTTATGCGTCCCGGTATCGTCCATCGAATCGATAAGGATACCTCGGGTTTGCTAATGGTCGCGAAAAATGACCAGGCACATGTATCTCTTGTAAACCAACTTGTCGATAAATCCGTTACACGTGTATATACAGCACTTGTGCATGGTCATATCCCGCATGACCAGGGAACGATTGATGCACCTATCGGAAGAGATCCGAGGGACCGTCAAAGCATGACGATTATAGATAAAGGAAAGCATGCCGTTACGCACTTCAATGTTTTAGAACGTTTCGGGGACTTCACATTAGTCGAATGTAGGTTGGAAACAGGAAGAACCCATCAGATTCGTGTGCATATGAAGTATATTGGACATCCACTTGCAGGGGATCCTAAATATGGCCCGAAGAAAACAATCGACTTCAATGGACAGGTTTTGCATGCTGGGACAATCGGCTTCAAACATCCGAAGACAGGCGAATATCTGGAGTTTACACAACCTTTGCCGGAGGACTTCAAAAACCTGATTGAAAAAATGCAAAACGAAAAACGTTGACATTGTAAATATATAAGTCTATACTAAAACTGAAATTGAATAGCGATACCTTTAAAGACAGTCCAGAGAGGCTGGGAAGGTTGCACGGAAAGTATTTATGAACAGCTGCACGCTGTTCTTGAATACGCTTATTTCTGCACGTATACCTCCTGCCATCTTGGTAGGAGTATTTTTTTACGTAAAAATAGAAAGTGCACCTCGAGTAGAAGATTAAATTATAGGAGGAATTTTCATGACGGAAAAAGCAATCATTCTTGACGAACAGGCAATATCACGAGCGGTAACAAGAATCGCCTACGAGATCATTGAAAAGAATAAAGGAATCGATGAATGTATTCTTGTCGGCATCAAAACAAGAGGTGCAGTCCTTGCAAAACGTCTTGCAGAAAGGATCAAGCAAATTGAAGGAAGACCGATTTTGACTGGTGAGTTGGATATTACGCTGTATAGGGATGATCTTCAACATAAACATGGAAACCATGAACCACTTGTCCACCAAGTCGACATTGAACACGATGTAACGGAAAAGAAAGTGATTCTTGTTGACGATGTGCTTTACACAGGAAGAACGGTGAGAGCGGCGATGGATGCTGTTATCGATTTAGGTAGACCAGCGGCAATTCAGCTTGCAGTCCTTGTTGACAGGGGACACCGCGAATTACCAATTCGACCTGATTTTGTCGGTAAAAACATTCCGACATCAAGTGAAGAACGGGTAGTCGTCAATGTCGTTGAAGAAGATGGCTCGGACGGCGTAACGATTCACGCAAAATAAAGAAAAATCCGAATAGGGACAGGTGAGAAATGATGAGTGACAACAAAGTGTTAGATGTACATGATAAACCAGATGCTGGTAAATGGCTCGCCCTTAGTTTGCAGCATATGTTTGCAATGTTTGGAGCAACAATCCTTGTTCCGCAATTAGTCGGCTTAAGCCCAGCAATTGCCTTACTCACAAGCGGACTTGCGACAATCGTCTTCGTCCTTGTCACACGGTTCAAAGTTCCGGCTTACCTGGGTTCATCTTTCGCATTCATTGCGCCGATAATAGTGGCTACAGAAAATGGTGGAATTGGAAGCGCGATGATCGGAAGCATGTTTGTCGCCCTCGTGTATGCACTCGTATCGTTATTGATCTGGACGACGGGATCTGGGTGGATCATGGAATTCCTACCACCAGTCGTAGTCGGACCGGTGATCATGGTAATCGGATTAGCTTTGGCACCGACGGCAGTCAGCATGGCAAGTACAATCCAAGTGGATGGCGAAGCGCAATACAATCTTCTGCATTTCTCGGCAGCGATTGTCACATTGGCAGCAGCGATCATCTGCCTCATGTTCTTTAGAGGAGTGGTCAGCCTCATGCCTGTCCTGATCGGAATAGTCGTCGGTTACATATACTCTGCGGCAATCGGAATATTGGACTTCACAAAAGTGCATGAAGCCGATTGGATTGCAATGCCGGAATTCCTAATTCCTGGAATAGATATGACTTTGTTGTTACTCCAACATTGCTTGCAATCATGGTTCCAATATCAATCGTTACAATTTCGGAGCATATCGGTCACCAGCTTGTATTAGGTCGTGTTGTCAATAAAGACTTTATCAGAGACCCTGGTTTGAACAGGTCCTTACTTGGAGACGGGTTAGGAACTCTCCTAAGTGGATTCCTTGGAGGTCCACCGAAAACAACTTACGGTGAAAACATCGGAGTAATGGCAATCACTCGCGTGTATAGCATCTACGTCATTATTGGCGCGGCAGTATTCGCGATATTGTTCTCTTTCATCGGCAAGCTGATGGCAGTTATCGCAACGATTCCGACAGCAGTGCTCGGTGGGATATCGATTCTACTGTTTGGGATCATCGCTTCATCAGGATTGAGGATGCTCGTCGATCACAAAGTGGATTTTGGACAGCAACGGAATCTCGTTATCGCCTCGGTCATACTTGTCATCGGAATCGGCGGCGCGTCAATCCATTTCAGCGAAACATTCCAAGTCGGGGAATGGCGCTTGCTGCTATCGTCGGTGTGCTACTTAACATGATATTGCCAGGCAGATCAAATGATAGTTTAGCTGATAGTCAAACAGAATAGAAAGACCTTTTAAAATTGTACTGAGAGACAAGGAAAGGTTCAGTAGACTGATAGTCATTTAATCTAAATGACGGTTGTTCAGTCATGCCACTGGCCTTTCCATTTAACGGAAAGGCCATTTTTTTATCCAAAACGGAAGGGGATTTTCAAAATGAAAAACCTATTATCAATGAAAGATTTAACAATCGACGAAATTTCAGCTATTTTGGATCGTGCCGCAATGTTAAAAAGATATGGAATCCGCGCTTTACCTCAAAAATATATGGTTAGCAATCTATTCTTTGAACCAAGTACACGGACAAAAATGAGTTTTGAGGTGGCGGAACGGAAATTGGGTCTTGAAACGATCCCCTTTGAAGCTAATTCTTCAAGTGCAGTAAAGGGAGAAACGTTGTACGACACACTTCGCACCCTTGAAGAAATCGGATTGGATGCAGTCGTCATTAGACATCCCGAAGAAGGCTATTATGAGGATCTCGTCGGAAAAATGAATATGGCAATTATCAACGGTGGTGATGGATCAGGACAACATCCAACACAATCATTGCTTGACTTGTTCACGATAAAAGAAACGCTCGGCGGCTTTAAAGGGTTAAATGTGCTCATCGCCGGTGACATTTCCCATAGTAGAGTTGCAAAGTCGAATGCAGATGCTCTTGTAAAGCTTGGTGCAAATGTGAAATTCCTATGCCCCCCGGAGTGGGCAGGTGATTTCCCATCAGTGAGTGACTGGGATGAAGTGATCTACACAAGCGATGTTGTCATGCTTCTGAGAGTTCAGCACGAAAGACATGATGGCAAAATGAGGTTTACGAAGGAAGAATACCATGAGAAGTATGGTTTGACAGTTGAACGGGAAAGGGAAATGAAGCCCGGATCGATCATCATGCATCCTGCACCGGTTAACCGGGACGTTGAAATAGCGGGAAGTCTTGTCGAATGCAGCCGATCAATGATTTATAAGCAAGTTGAAAATGGTGTCTATATACGTGCGGCTATCTTAGAAACGATTTTACAAAAGGAGGAATTGGCATGGAAAGATCATCAAGAGTGCATATGTTTTGAATAATGAAGGTGAAAAGGTTTTAGTTGATGTCCGAATTGAGGGGGACCGAATATCCGAAATTAGCGCCGATTTGAATGTAGGGAATTCCGAAGTGATTGAAGGCAATGGTCTGCTGCTTGCACCGGGATTCATCGACGTCCATGTCCATTTGCGCGAACCTGGCGGGGAACATAAAGAAACAATTGAAACAGGTACACTTGCGGCTGCTAAAGGCGGGTATACAACAATTTGCGCAATGCCGAATACGAGACCGGTTCCGATACAAAAGAAAACTTATCCTTAGTCAATAAATTGATCGCAGATAAAGCACATATTCGAGTGCTGCCATACGCTTCTATAACAATTAGGGAAGCTGGAAAAGAGCGGACGAACTTGAAAGAATTGAAGGAGAACGGTGCATTCGCATTCACAGATGACGGCGTCGGCATCCAGCAAGCGGGAATGATGTTCGAAGCGATGCAAGACGCTGCGGAAATCGGTATGCCAATTGTCGCGCATTGTGAAGACAATACATTAATATACGGCGGAGCAATGCATGAAGGGAAACGGAATAAAGAGCTTGGACTTCCGGGAATCCCTTCAGTGGCAGAATCGGTTCATATCGTCCGCGATATTCTTCTTGCGGAAGCAGCTAACGCCCATTACCACGTGTGCCACGTGAGTACGAAAGAATCTGTAAGGGTCATCCGCGATGCGAAGAAAGCCGGAGTTCATGTAACGGCTGAAGTAAGTCCTCATCATCTGATTTTATCTGAAGAGGATATCCCAGGTGATGATGCTGATTGGAAGATGAACCCACCACTTCGCGGAGTAGAGGATTTGCTTGCGTTGCAAGAAGGGCTAATGGATGGAACACTTGACTTCATCGCAACAGATCATGCACCGCATACAGCGGAAGAGAAAAATGCCGGTTTTGCCAACGCGCCTTTTGGGATTACAGGATTCGAAACAGCATTCCCTCTTCTTTACACGCATTTTGTAAAAGAAGGTAAATGGACATTGAAGCAATTGATCGACTGGATGACTATCAAGCCTGCCGCTGTATTTGATCTTCCTTACGGGAAAATTGAAGTCGGTGCTCAAGCTGATCTCGTTCTCCTTGATTTGAATAAAGAACAAGTAATCGACCGGGAGACGTTTTTGTCCAAAGGGAAAAATACACCTTTTGACGGCTGGAATTGTGCTGGATGGCCTGTAACAACAATTTTCGGAGGACAAATCGTTTGGCAGGATAGTGAAGGAAGCACAGCTGATCAAACGGAAAATATATCAAAACAGCAGGTGAGAGTATGATCATCCAGGACCGAATGAAAGTGTCGGGACAACGGGAAATTGCAAAGAATATATTTGAAATGAAATTAACTGGCAAGTTGGTGGGGAAATTAGTTCCCCCGGCCAGTTTGTCCATATACGAGTATCGGACTCATTCGAACCTCTGTTGAGAAGACCGATTTCGATCGCATCTATTGATAATGAAAGAAATGAAATGACAATCATTTATCGTGCAGAGGGTAGGGGCACGACATTGCTTTCCCTGAAAAGGGAAGGTGAGGTAGTGGATGTTCTTGGTCCATTGGGGAATGGGTTTCCAGTAGATGAAACATCCGCAGGCGAAACTGCTATTCTTGTGGGGGGGGAATTGGTGTACCTCCTTTGTATGAGCTATCAAAACAACTAACTGCTAAAGGTGTTAAGTGCATTCATATATTAGGATTTCAAACTGAGTCTCTCTCTTTTTACGAGGAAGAATTCAGCGTTTTGGGAGATACATATATAGCTACAGTAGATGGCACGAAAGGAACTGCGGGCTTTGTCACAGATGTGATGGCGGAAATTGGCGATGGATTTGCGACTTACTATAGTTGTGGTCCGATCCCGATGCTCAACGCCGTGCAAACAGCATACGCCGAAAAGAAGGGTTTCCTTTCATTCGAACAACGGATGGGTTGCGGCATTGGGGCTTGCTTCGCATGTGTTTGTAAGACGACTGAGAAAAACGAAAAACCATACGTTAAAGTATGTTCGGATGGACCAGTATTTCCAGCAGGGGTGGTGTCGATATGAACAGATTATCAATGGAATTGCCAGGATTACAATTGAAAAATCCAATTATGCCGGCATCGGGCTGTTTCGGATTTGGTAAAGAATACGGGGCACTTTATGATTTATCAAAATTAGGTGCGATTATGATCAAGGCAACGACTCTTGAAACGCGTTTCGGCAACCCGACTCCGCGTGTTGCAGAAACGGCTTCCGGAATGCTGAATGCAATCGGTCTACAAAATCCTGGTTTGCAAAGTGTTATGGAAAATGAATTGCCTTGGCTTGAGCAATTTGATGTTCCGATCATTGCAAACGTTGCTGGGACGGAAACAGCTGATTATGTAGAAGTGGCGAAAACAATCTCAACGGCTCCTAATGTAAAAGCACTTGAGTTGAACATATCTTGTCCGAATGTGAAATGCGGAGGGATCACTTTTGGTACAGACCCACAGCAAGCGCATGATTTGACAGCCGCTGTAAAAGAAGTGTCTGAAGTTCCTGTGTATGTAAAGCTTTCACCGAATGTGACTGATATTAAAGAAATCGCGAAAGCAGTCGAAGCGGCTGGAGCAGATGGTATTACGATGATTAACACACTTGTCGGCATGAGGCTCGACCAAAAGACAGGACGTCCGATCATCGCGAATATTACAGGCGGTTTATCGGGACCTGCTGTTAAACCGGTCGCAATTAAAATGGTATACGAAGTGAGTCAAGTCGTTACGATTCCGATCATCGGAATGGGCGGAGTGTCTGAAACAGCAGATGTCATCGACTTCCTATCCGCAGGTGCAAGTGCTGTTGCTGTAGGTACGGCAAATTTCGTCGATCCTTTCATATGCCCGAAAATCATTGAAGAACTTCCAGTGAAATTGGATGAATTAGGCGTTGATCATATTTCAGAGCTTGTAGGAAGGAGCCATCGATTATGAAAACCTCACCAATTATTGCGTTAGATTTTGAATCTGCACAAACTACGTTTGAATTTCTTAGCGCTTTCAATGGAGACGTCAATGTCAAAGTGGGCATGCAACTTTATTATAAAGAAGGCCCTGCAATTATTGAGAAACTAAAAGAACGTGGGTTTGATATCTTCTTAGACTTGAAACTTCATGACATTCCGAACACAGTGAAGTCTGCGATGGAAGTGTTGGCAGGCTTAGGAGTCGGCTTAGTCAATGTCCATGCTGCGGGCGGAGGACAATGATGGAAGCAGCACTTGAAGGACTTGATAAAGGGACGCCGTCAGGTATGAAACGACCTTCCATCATTGGTGTGACTCAACTCACTTCGACAGATGAACGCCAGGTGCAAGAGGAACAACTTATCCATGCATCCCTTGATGAATCTGTCCTTCATTATGCAAAGCTTGCGAGTGTTGCTGGACTCGATGGCGTCGTATGTTCAGTTCATGAAGCCTCGATCATTTCGGAAGTCTGCGGACCAGAATTCCTAAAGGTCACTCCTGGAATCCGTTTACCCGGGGGCGGGGTGCATGATCAGAAAAGGGTTGCTACACCAGTAGAAGCGAAAAAACAAGGATCGACACATATCGTAGTCGGAAGAGCGATTACTGGCGCATCAGATCCTTTGGCTGCCTACGAGGAAATTAGTACATTATGGAAAGGGATGGAGTCAATTGGGTAAAAAAGAAATCGCAGAAATCTTATTGAATGTCGGAGCTGTGGAATTGAGTCCGGAAGACCCGTTCACATGGGCATCAGGTATACAGTCCCCGATTTATTGTGATAACCGTTTGACAATGTCAGATCCAGTAGGCCGCAAGCAAATCGCTGAAGGGCTTGCTGGGTTAATCAAAGAACATTATCCAGAGACTACACTTATCGCTGGAACGGCAACAGCGGGAATTCCGCACGCTGCTTGGGTGGCGGACATTTTAGACTTGCCAATGGTGTATATCCGTTCTAAGGCAAAAGGCCATGGACGTAGCCGTCAAATTGAAGGTAAAGTGAAGCCGGAAGATAAAGCAATCATCATCGAAGACTTAATTTCAACAGGCGGAAGCAGTTTGAATGCAGTAGAAGCTCTTCGCTCAGAGGATGTTGAGGTTACGGGCGTTGTCTCAATCTTTACATACGAACTCGAAAGTGCAGATCAGGCATTTGAAGAGGCGGGGCTATCTTACCAAAGTCTAACGAATTTCGGTGCTTTAACAGAAGCCGCGAAAGATGCTGGATCGATTAATGAAGCATCCATTAGCGATTTGCTCGAATGGCATGGAAAATTAAAAACCGGATCACTGTAATAAAAAGGATTGCCGTCATATACAATACGGCAGTCCTTTATTTCATTTCTTCAATTTCCTTACAACATCCTCATCTGGAGTAACATACAAAGTCTTCTGCTCAAAATATATAACAAATCCAGGTTTTGCGCCATTCGGCTTTTTCACGTGCTTGATTTCAGTGAAATCAACCGGAACGGAAGATGAGCCTCTTGCTTTACTAAAGTAAGCTGAAAGAGTCGCTGCTTCTTGAATCGTTTCCTCATCAGGATTGGCCGCATGTATTACGACATGTGATCCAGGAATATCTTTCGTATGTAGCCATACATGGTCCCTCGCTGCAATCTTGAACGTCAAATAATCATTTTGCTTATTGTTTTTACCAACAGAAATCGGAATGCCTGACGAAGAGACATAGGCTTCAGGAGAAGGTTTTTTCGGCTTTTGCTTCTTCTTGCTTTTCCTTGCCCTCATTAAACCCGCTTCCGCCAACTCCTCCCGAATTTCATCGATATCTTCCGGAGAGGCTTGCATGACTTGCTGCTTAATCATTTCAAAATACTCGATGTCTTCCCGTGCTTTCGCCAATTGGTCAGCAATCATGATCAAAGCATTTTTTGCTTTCGTATAACGGGAATAAAAGCGCTGTGCATTCTCGATAGGGGTCTTTCTGGCGTCAAGGGGAATGGTAACAGTTGTTCCTTCCTCGTAATAATTGTCGACAGTAGCCTCAGTATCTCCTTTTTGAATGGCATAGCTATTCGCGGTCAGTAATTCACCATACAATTGGAATGTATCCAGTTTCTCTGCCGCCTTCTGTTCCTTACCCAATTTTTCTTTCTTTAATTTCAACTTAGCGGTTTCATTATCAAGCCAACGTTCCAAATCAGCAGCTTGTGATTTCACACGTTCCCGTTCAGCTCTTGCAAAATAAACCTTATCAAGCAATTCACCAAGAGTCTCAAACGTTGCAACGATTTTGTCGGCATACGTCAATGTTGTCGCGGAAAAAATAGATTTCGTACCAACCTCTGCAATCGTTGGCAATTGGCCAACACCTTTGAACGAAGAAAGGAAAGTCTTATAGATAGGATAGGCTTCTTCCTCCCGTATCCCTTTCAAACGGTGCAAAAGCTCCTCACCATGGATAGGGGAGAAACCCGAAAGTTTCCCAACAATCTGTTTGGCATTCTCCCATTCTGGTAATAATGAAAGAAACTCCTTCTCGTCCAACTCAAATGGATCCAATTTCTCTTGTGGCGGTGCTGGTACATAAGGCTGTCCAGGCAAAACCGTTCTGTAACTGTTTACGGAAGGCGGAAGATGTTTCATACTATCAATGATCATATTTCGTTCCGGTCGATCAATAATAAATTACTATGCCTTCCCATAACTTCGACAATCAATTCACGGTGGATCTCATCCCCGATTTCATTTTTTGCTCTTATATCAAAAGATATGATACGATCATTGCCTGACTGCCTGATCGATTGAATCATACCGCCTTCAAGATGCTTCCTCAACACCATGCAAAACATAGGAGGTTCCGCGGGATTTGCAATCGTTTCATCAGTCAACTGAACCCGAGAGTACGATGGATGGGCAGAAATGAGAAGTTTGTAATTGCTTCTTCCAGCCCGCACCATCAAAACAACTTCCTGCGCATTTGGCTGATGTATTTTCGATATACGGCCATCTTTAATTTGTTGCAGCTCCTTAACAATCGCTGCAGTGAATAATCCATCAAATGCCATGATAATTCCTCTTTCAAACGTTTTGTTCCATTTTAGCACTCTACGGTCAACTTATGTTATAATATGATGAGATTCTTTTACCGTTTAACCAAAATTTCTATATAGTAAGTACTAAGGATTAATACGCTCTATATTGAGAAGTATTAGTTGCTTGGAGCAGAGGGCGGCGACTCCTGGGGGAAGCCCTGCCTTAATTTCTGCAAAAGGCGCAGAAATACGGCAAATCGAACTCTTCGTAGTTCGATTGGAAACCGTCCTCCTGGAACGCAAAGCAACGGTCCATGTATAGATTTGATTCTTTTATCGCTACTATATAATACATAAGAAGAGGGATGGCATGTACAAAAAACGTGGCTTATTAATCGTCCTGTCCGGTCCATCCGGTGTAGGAAAAGGAACCGTCAGAAAAGAACTATTTCAACAACCTGACACAAACTACGAATACTCAATATCAATGACAACAAGAAGCCCGCGGGAAGGCGAACAAGACGGCGTCGATTACTTCTTCAAATCCCGCAGCGAATTCGAAACACTTATTAACGAAGGCAAACTTCTCGAGTATGCCGAATACGTAGGCAACTACTATGGCACACCGCTCGACTACGTCAACGAAACTCTCGACGCAGGAAGAGATGTATTTCTTGAAATAGAAGTTGTCGGTGCCGCACAAGTCAGGGAAAAGGTTCCCGATGGACTCTTCATCTTCCTTGCCCCGCCAAGCCTCTCCGAATTAGAGGATCGATTGGTAGGAAGAGGCACAGAAGAAGCCGATGTTATCGCGAGTCGAGTGTTAAAAGCACGCGATGAGTTAGAAATGATGAATTTATACGATTATGTTGTTGAAAATGACGAAGTATCGAAAGCTTGTGATCGCATCAATTCAATCGTTACAGCTGAACATTGTCGTCGTGAGCGCGTCGAAAAACGTTATTTACTTATGTTGGAAGGGGAATAATACATGTTATATCCATCAGTCGATTCATTAAAAGGCAAAATTGATTCGAAATACACGTTAGTTACACTTGCTGCAAAAAGAGCTCGTGAAATGCAGGAAAGTAAAAATGAACTGCTTCGCACCTATACCTCTCATAAGAATGTAGGGAAAGCCTTGGAAGAAGTGGCAGCTGGTGCACTATCAAAACAAGTGCAAGACGCTTCCATTGTCTATGAAGACGAAATCTGATTGTCTTTGCTTCCGTGAAGAATTTAATAAGCTCTTATAACTCCCTTGGAAACAAACTTTCTTAGGGAGTTTGTCATTTTAACTGAAAAAGGGTGAGACGTTTGTTGAATAAAAAAATTCTTGTATGTGTCACTGGTGGAATTGCTGTCTATAAGACAGTGGCGTTAGTAAGTAAACTATCCCAGGCAGGAGCGGAAATAAAAGTGATTATGACCGCTTCAGCTATGGAATTTGTACAACCGCTTACATTCCAAGTAATGTCGCGGAATGATGTCTATTACGATACGTTTGACGAAAAAGACTCCCGTGTCATCGCTCATATTGACCTTGCGGATTGGGCGGATCTAATTATAGTCGCGCCTGCCACTGCTAATACGATAGGAAAGATTGCTAACGGCATTGCGGATGATATGGTTACCTCAACATTACTTGCAACAACATCTGAAGTCTGGATCGCCCCGGCAATGAATGTACATATGTACGAAAATAAAGCGGTTATCCGCAACATTCAACAACTTCATGAGGATGGTTTCCGTTTCATTGAACCGTCAGTAGGTTTTCTTGCATGTGGCTATGTAGGGAAAGGTAGACTTGAAGAACCTGAAAAAATAGTTGAACTTGTGAAACAGAGATTTTTGAAATCGACTAAGGAATTGCCGCTGTTAGGCAAAAAAGTTGTCGTTACTGCGGGTCCTACAAGAGAGCGAATCGACCCAGTACGGTATATTTCCAATTTTTCGAGCGGGAAAATGGGGTATGCGATGGCTGAAGCAGCTGTATCGTTAGGTGCTGATACGGTCTTAATTTCAGGACCTGTTGATTTGCCGAAACCGGCGGGCGTCGAATTTATACAAGTCGAGAGCGCGGCCGAGATGCTTGAGGCAGTACTTGAGAATTTCGACAATGCATCGATGGTTATAAAATCAGCTGCTGTCGCGGATTATCGCCCGAAAGAACAACATACACAAAAGATGAAGAAAAAAGACGGAGATTCATCCATTGAACTGGAACGTACAACAGATATTCTTAGAACACTCGGTGAACAGAAGAAAGACCAAATCCTTGTCGGTTTTGCAGCAGAAACAAATGATGCGATTTCATACGGCATGTCTAAGCTGACGAATAAGAACTTGGATTACATCATTGTCAACGATGTAACGGATCCTAATGGTGGGTTCGGAAATGACACGAATGTCGTCACACTATTGACAGGTATGGGAAATCAATATCCATTCGAAGCTATGGAAAAGAAACAACTTGCAAAAGTGCTGCTTGAAACGATTGTGGCAGACGAAAGGCCGATTTCAGATGATCGTTGAAATCATTGTAGATGTTTCGGCCTATCCGATTGACCGGCCTTTCGATTACAGAGTCCCGAAACACCTTGAATCGGTTATGGAAATCGGATCACGTGTCAAAGTCCCATTTGGACCGAGGAAAGTGCTTGGGTACGTCACAGGATTGAAAGCGGAAAGTGAAGTTGATGAGGAAAAATTAAAGCCAATTGATGAATTAATTGATTTAGAGCCTATCTTGTCTACGGAACTTTTATCGCTTTCAAAAAAGATGGCAAGGGAAACACTTTCATATGAAATTGATGCGTTACAAGTCATGTTACCAGCTGCTATGCGTGCAAAGTATGAGAAGTTCATTAATATAGAGCGACCTGATGAGATTGAAGATCCAAGCCTATCCGATTTCTTGAAGGGGAGGACAAGGATTCCTTTAAAGCAACTTCATGATTCTCATTTGCTAAAAGTTGTTAAGGACTATTCAACAAAAGGCATAGTCTCTGTTGATACCGTAGTTAGCCAACAGACCAAAATGAAAAAGGTACGGACAATCCAAATTGCTGATTCTTTAACCTTAAGCGATTTATTGAAGTCAGTTCATCCTAATGCAAAGAAACAGACGGAATTGATCAGTTGGATGTTAGGCCACGCTGGGGAAACAATGGAAGTTTCTAAGCTTCTGAAGGAATCAGGTATTCAGAACTCCGTCTTGAAAGCGATCGTTGAAAAAGGTGGAGGAATTGAAGGGGTTGCGGAAGTTTATCGTGAACCTGAGGCTCCGAACTTAAAAGATACACCAATTCCAATTCGGCTTACAGATGAACAACAAGTGGCGTTACAAGCTGTTAATATAGCAACGGATCAGAAGAAAGCGGAAACTTTTCTTTTGCATGGGGTAACGGGTAGTGGAAAACGGAAGTATACCTACAGGCTATCAAGCATGTATTAGAAAAAGGGAAGGAAGCAATTGTCCTCGTCCCTGAGATTTCTTTGACTCCGCAAATGACGGCCCGTTTCCAGGAAAGATTCGGTAGTCTTGTCGCTGTCATGCATAGCGGTTTATCAGCTGGTGAAAAATACGATGAATGGCGTAAAATACATCGGCGCGAAGTGAAGGTTGTCGTTGGTGCGCGGTCGGCCATCTTTGCTCCCTTTGAAAATATTGGGATTATTATTCTCGACGAAGAACATGAATCTACGTACAAACAGGAGGACAACCCCCGCTATCATGCGAGGGATGTTGCGATTTGGCGCTCAGAATTTTACAGATGCCCGGTTATCCTTGGAAGTGCAACCCCTTCGCTGGAATCTTTTGCGAGAGCGAAAAAGGAGTCTATACACTACTTGAGTTATCGAAAAGAGCGAAGAACCAATCATTACCATCAGTAACGGTTGTCGATATGCGGGACGAATTGAAAGAAGGAAATCGTTCGATGTTTTCAGTGAGTCTTGCGGATGCTATTCATCAGCGGCTTGAAAGGAAGGAACAGATTGTCCTATTCCTCAATAAAAGGGGATTTTCTTCCTTTGTATTATGCAGAGATTGTGGCACAGTCGTCCAATGTCCGAATTGTGATATTTCATTAACGTATCATCGGGCAAATGAAAGATTGAAATGTCATTATTGTGGCCATGAGGAAGGTGTGCCACTCGTTTGTCCAGAATGCGAGAGTGAGCATATCCGGTTCTTCGGGACAGGTACACAGAAAGCCGAAGAAGAAATTTATAAGCTATTCCCTGAAGCGAGGGTGCTTCGGATGGATGTAGATACAACTCGACAGAAGGGCTCACATGAACGTCTTCTTCGCAAATTTAGCGAGGGGAAGGCCGATATACTGTTAGGAACCCAAATGATTGCAAAAGGACTGGATTTTCCTAATATTACATTGGTTGGTGTACTTGCTGCGGATACTACATTACATTTGGCCGACTTCCGGCAGCAGAAAAAACATTTCAATTGATGACTCAAGTTAGTGGACGTGCGGGACGTCATGAGTTAGCTGGGGAAGTATTCATTCAGACGTATTCTCCAGAACATTACGCGATAGAGCTTGCAAAGACGCAACACTTCGAGACGTTTTACAATTTGGAAATGTCGGCGAGGAAACAATATGGGTATCCTCCTTTCTTTTATATAACACTTATCCAATTTTCCCATGAAGATTTATTGAAAGTGGCGGATTTTGCTGAAAAAGGTACAAGGTATATGAAAAATTCTCTCTCACCTGAAACGGTCATTATCGGTCCAGCCGCCGCTGCTATCAGTCGCGTGAACAATAGATATCGGTACCAATGTTTGATAAAATACAAAATAGAGCCAAAGCTGATTGAAACACTACAGCAATTGATAAAAATGTATCGGACAAACTGGATGAAGGAAGGGTTGCTCATGACAGTTGACATGGACCCGACCTCAATTAATTAACATAGCCCGATATATATCTACATCTAGAAAAGAGGAATAGACTTGGCGATACTTGAAATTGTGAAAAGTCCTTCACCGTTGCTTACACAACGCTGCAAGGAAGTGGACAAGTTTGATGAAAAGCTTGCAAAATTATTAGATGATATGTACGAAACGATGGTGGCTGCAGACGGAGTTGGAATTGCAGCTCCGCAAGTGGGTGAACTTGTCCGGGTTGCCATTGTCGATTTAGGTGAAGGGAACGAAGTCATTGAAATGATCAATCCCGTTGTCACCGCAATTGGTGGTTCCGAAGTGGATGTAGAAGGATGCCTAAGTTTTCCCGGCCTTTATGGAGAAGTCGAACGTCCTTTCTTCGTTCGAGTGGAAGCGCAGGAACGTGATGGTTCTTTGTATGAACTTGAGGCTGAAGATTATGAAGCAAGGGCGATTTTACATGAAATCGATCATCTGGACGGAATTCTTTTCGACTCGAAAATCAAACGAATTGTAGATCCGAGTGAATTTGAAGAGGTTGAAGGAGAGGAAGAAGAGGAATGACGAAAATCGTTTTCATGGGGACACCCGACTTTTCAGTACCTGTTTTAACGATGCTACATAACGAGGGATTCGAAATTGCGGCTGTTGTTACACAACCCGATCGGCCTGTCGGTCAAAAGCGGGTTCTTACACCACCTCCCGTTAAGGTGGAAGCGAACCGACTTGGTTTGACAGTTTTGCAGCCCGAAAAACTGAGAAATTCCGATGAATTAACGGAACTTAAAAATATGAATCCTGATTTAATCGTAACTGCAGCATATGGGCAAATCCTACCGAAGGATTTGCTTGATGTACCGAGGTTAGGCTGCATCAATGTCCATGCCTCGCTTTTACCGAAATATCGAGGAGGGCACCAATCCACCAAGCTGTTATGGATGGCGAAGCGGAAACAGGTGTCACGATAATGTATATGGTTGAAAAATTGGATGCCGGGGATATTATTTCACAAGTACGCATTCCGATTTTAGAAGAAGATAATACAGGAATATTGTTTGAAAAGTTATCCACTGCTGGTACGCAATTATTAAAAGAAACATTGCCATCAATTGTGGCTGGGACGAATGATCGAATTCCCCAAGATGAAAAATACGTAACGTTTGCTGGAAACATTACTCGAGAACAGGAGCGTATTGATTGGTCACGTGGAGGCAATGAGATCTTCAATAAAGTGCGTGGGTTATATCCTTGGCCAGGAGCATATTCTGTTTTCCAAGATGGTAACGTAAAAGTATGGAAAGCGAAAAAAAGTGAAATCGACACGGATGCCTCACCGGGTACAATTATTAAACGATTAAAGGACAGTCTTGTTGTAAAAACAGGCGACGGTACTTCCATCGCAATAACAGAATTGCAACCGGCAGGAAAGAAACGAATGGCCGCTGAGGAGTTTATGAACGGGGCAGGAGCCAATTGGAATGAAGGAGATCATTTCGAATGATTAACAAAACCAAAAAGAAGATTTGGAACGGAAATGTTCGAGATGCAGCACTTTCGATATTAATGGAGATAAATGATAATCAGGCCTATAGCAACCTTCTTTTAAACAGAACAATTAAAAAATACGCCATCGATCCAAAAGACCGCGGCTTATTGACGGAGTTAACCTACGGAACTTTACAGCATCGAATGACTCTGGATTTTTATTTAGAGCCATTTGTAAAAGGGAAACTTGATGCATGGGTTAGGGAGTTATTACGATTATCGATTTACCAAATTGTCTACTTAACAAAAATCCCGCCACATGCAGTAGTCCATGAAGCTGTGGAAATCGCGAAAAGACGTGGTCATAAAGGCATATCGTCAACTGTGAATGGTATCTTGCGTTCCGTTTTACGAAAAGGTGTCCGTTCGATCGAAGACATCAAAGATGATATTGAACGAATTTCCATTGAAACGAGTCACCCTATATGGTTGATCAAACGTTGGGTTGAACAATTTGGCAAAGAAGAAGCATTGGCGATGGCCCATGAAAATAACCATCCTGCCCGTATGACAGCTCGTGTCAATTTATTGAAAACGACGGTTGACGATGTTGTAAAGGAATTGGCCAAAGAAGGCATTGATGCAACAAGGGGAGAAGTCGTGCCGGAAAGTATCCAAACGGCAAGCGGAAGTTTGGCGAATACAGCAGCTTTTGCGAACGGTCTACTAACAATCCAGGATGAGAGTTCCATGTTACCTGTTATTGCTCTTGATGTGAAACCGGATATGAAAGTATTGGACATGTGTGCCGCTCCAGGCGGAAAAACAACATTCATCGCGGAGAAAATGAATAACCAGGGAGAAGTTTATGCACATGACTTACATGAACATAAATTGAAATTGATCGAATCCAATGCCAATCGACTTGGAATCGAGTCGATCAGACTGAGCAGTGGAGATAGTCGACAATTAGGTACCATTTATGAACCTTCTTCTTTCGATAGAATTTTGGTCGATGCGCCATGTAGTGGTCTCGGGGTCATTCGCCGCAAGCCAGAGATAAAATATAATAAGACAGAGCAGGACTTGGAAAACCTAACAAAAATCCAGGAAGAATTACTGGATACAGCCTATGGTTTAGTAAAAGAAGATGGCATTATAGTCTATAGCACTTGTACAGTTGAATATAGTGAGAATGCCGGGGTAGTCCATAATTTCCTTGAAAAACATACAGATATGACAACTGTTCCGCTTGATTCGTTCGTAAATAATGAATCATTGGCAATTAAAGATAATATGTTGCAAGTATTACCTCAACATTTTGGAAGTGACGGTTTTTTTGTTACCGCATTTCGTAAGAAGTAATTGCTGCGCGTTTAAAGATTAAGGGGGGACAAGTGTTGCGATTTGAAGTGCTTTCGGATATTGGGAAGAAGCGTTCAGTGAACGAGGATAGTGCAGCTGTTTTTACAATTCAGAATGGCCCAACACTGGCTGTAATTGCAGACGGTATGGGAGGCCATCGGGGTGGAGACTTTGCAAGTGCAACAGCAGTTCAACTATTGGGGGAGAGGCCAAGGAGTATCCAATTCAGCTGAAATGGATGATGAAGACTGGAAAGAATGGCTTTTAGAGACGGTTTCATTCATCAACCAGACTATTTTCGAGGTTGCAGAGAGAGATGAGAACTTCAAGGGTATGGGGACAACTCTTGATGCTGTGCTTGTTAACGGAAATAAGGGATTAGTTACACATGTAGGTGATAGTCGTGTGTATATTATTAATGAAACAGAAATCATTCAAATTACGAAAGATCATTCCTACGTCAATATCTTGCTTGATTCTGGTGAAATAACAGAAGAAGAAGCTGCGACGCATCCTCAACGAAATTGGATCATGCGAGCGGTTGGATCAGAAAAATCCATAACACCTGATTTTTATCATATTCAGCTGAAAGAAAACGCTTATCTATTGATCTGTACAGATGGATTAAGCAATAAAGTCCATAGTGAAAAAATTCATAGTATCGTTACATTGGATGGGAATCTCCATTCCAAGGCAGTTGAATTAGTTAAATTAGCGAATGATATGGGTGGCGAAGATAATATTTCTGTTGTTTTAGGATACTCCGATTCGGAGGTGAGATCATCATGATCGGAAAACGAATTGGTGGACGTTACGAAGTCATTAAAGGCATCGGAGAAGGCGGTATGTCAAAAGTCTATTTGGCACATGACATTATTTTAGACCGCGATGTAGCGATTAAAGTGCTTAACTATGATTTCGCAAACGAGCAAGATATAAAGAAAAGATTTCAAAGGGAAGCATTGTCAGCAACAAGTTTGACGCATCCACATATTGTGAATATTTATGATGTAGATGAAGAAGGAGAACTTCATTATTTCGTAATGGAGTACATCGAAGGTCAAACATTGAAAAAATATATTCAGTCGAATGGTCCATTACCTGTTGCCCAAGCTGTCAATATTATGAAACAACTTGTTTCAGCGATTGCAAATGCGCATCATAATGGCATTATTCATCGGGATATCAAGCCGCAAAATATTTTAATGGACGCCGATGGTGATGTGAAGATAACTGATTTTGGAATTGCAATGGCCCTGCATGCGACCGCGCATACAAAAACAAATTCAGTTATTGGGACAGTCCATTATTTATCCCCCGAACAAGCAAGGGGTGGAATGGCGACTAAAAAATCGGATATTTACTCCTTAGGTATCGTCTTTTATGAATTATTGACTGGCGAATTACCGTTTTCGGCGGAAACAGCTGTCGCAATCGCTTTAAAACATTTGCAGGAGGAGACACCGTCTGTACGAAATACGTTTCCCGGTATACCTCAAAGCGTTGAAAATGTTATTTTAAAGGCAACAGCGAAAGATGCTACATACAGATATCGATCAGCGGATGAAATGTATGATGATTTACTAACAGTTCTTTCTCCTGAAAGACAGTATGAAAGTAAGTTTACATTACCGTTTGATGATGATAAAACTCGTATTATTCCCGTGATCACAGATCCATCAAAAGTGGATAATCACGACACGACTAAAATTATCGAACCAGTAACTCCTGAACCTCAACCGCCTGTGAAGAAGAAGAGGAAGAAATGGCCGATTGTTTTAGGTATTTCTATAGGTCTTATTGCAATCGCATTATTGGCTCTTTTCCTGCCTTCATTATTAGGTCCGAAAGACGCTCTTATCCCTGAAGTTGCGGGATTGGATGAAGCGGAAGCAAGGGACCTCATTAGTGAAACTGGGTTTGTGGTAGAAGGCATAATCGAGGACTTCTCCGATGAATACGAAGCCGGTAAGGTTTTCAAAACAATCCCGGAGGCTGGAAAAAACCGTGAGTTAGGCACCCCGGTCACACTTTACGTAAGTAA
This sequence comes from Sporosarcina thermotolerans, assembly GCF_030067815.1. GTDB lineage: Bacteria > Bacillota > Bacilli > Bacillales_A > Planococcaceae > Sporosarcina > Sporosarcina thermotolerans. The sequence goes on from NZ_CP125968.1 coordinate 2,027,829, forward strand.
AGGCAAAGACACGATGGAAATGACTGATTATACGGGTAAGGATTATGATGAAATCTATAATTTCTTGCAAGGATTTAATTTTAGGTCAATTACGGCTGATCCGGTTTATTCTGACCAGCCAGAAGGTCAAATTCTTGAGCAAACCCCAGCTGAAGGCGAGCATGTCGTTCCAGGGGAGACGGATATCGTATTCAAAGTCAGTCAAGGAAAGAGAATGGTCAAGTTAGGCGATCTGACGAATTATGATAAGAAGCAGTTGGATGATTATGCGGAATCCTGGGATTTGATATTCGTGTAGTAAAAGAGGAGTATCATGATACAATTCCGGAAGGTAATGTTATTTCGCAAGATCCTCCTGCGGGATCCGATTTGCAAGTCGGTGCAAAAGTTGGCGTTGTCCGTTCCAAAGGACAAGAGAAGAAACCAGTGAGAGTTTATGTAAGGCCTGTGGATATTCCGTATGAATCTACAACTGTAGATGATGAGGATGAATCATCCGAGCCCGAACCACAGACTGTTAAAATATACATCCAGGATAATAAGCATTCCATGACAGACCCGGTTGCAGAATTTAAAATTACTGAAGATACACGTAGAGAGATTACGATTGAACTTGAAGAGGGTCAACGTGGAAGATATATCATCTATAGAGGAGATACAGTCATAGAGGATATAACAGTTGATTACGATGATATCGAAGAATAAGAAAGAGGGATTGGATGCCGCAAGGACAAATCAGAAAAGCGATTAGTGGTTTTTATTATGTGCAAAGGGAAAACGGGAATCTGATCCAGTGCAAGGGGAGGGGAGTCTTTAGAAATAGAGGGATCTCCCCCCTTGTAGGTGACATTGTAACGATTGTCGAAGATGGCGATAATGATGCGACAATTACAGAAGTTCATGAGAGGAAAAATGAACTTGTACGGCCGCCGATTGCTAATATCGATCAGGCATTGCTTGTATTCTCTATTGTTGAACCTGATTTCAGCCTTCATTTATTGGATAGATTCCTGACTGTCATTGAATCTGTCGACATAAAACCTATCATCTGTCTAACCAAAAAGGATATTGCGAATGAAACTGACCTTCAACTCGCTAATGCTGCAATAGAATACTATGAAGGCATTGGGTATGACGTCATTCAGACATATATCGATGATCCTGATTTGCACGACCTACTTTATCCTTTTCTTAAAGGGAATACGACCGTCCTTGCGGGTCAATCAGGTGTAGGAAAGTCAACATTGTTAAATACGTTGATCCCTGGTTTGCTATTGAAAACTGGTGAAATTTCAGAGGCATTGGGCAGGGAAAACACACAACTCGTCATGTCGAACTAATGGAAGTCGCAGGAGGACTTGTTGCAGACACTCCGGGTTTTAGCTCGCTTGACTTCGATCATATCGAAAAAGAAGAATTACGTAATTATTTCGTTGAAATGGAGCAAGCGGCGCCACTTTGTAAATTCAGAGGTTGTTTACATCTTAAAGAGCCTAAATGTGCAGTAAAAGCAAAGGTCGATACCGGCGAAATTTTAAACTCCAGATACGATAATTACGTACAGTTTTTACAAGAGATTACTGACCGAAAGCCGAGGTATCCGAAAAATGATTAAAATTGCACCATCAATATTGGCAGCGGACTTTTCGAAGTTAGCTGAAGAAGTTAAAGAAGTGGAAGCAGCAGGTGCGGAACTGATCCATATTGATGTAATGGATGGACATTTCGTTCCGAACATTACGATGGGCCCGATTGTTGTGGAGGCGTTGCGACCAGTAACCAACCTCCCTCTTGATGTTCACCTCATGATTGAGAATCCAGATGCATATATTGAACAGTTTGCAAAAGCAGGAGCAGATTATATAACTGTGCATGTAGAGGCATGTAGGCATTTGCACCGTACGATTCAACTAATTCGTTCATTTGGTGTAAAACCTGGTGTTGTGCTTAATCCACATACACCTATTGAGCATATTCTTCATATCTTGGAGGATGTGGACCTTGTCTTGTTCATGACTGTGAACCCGGGATTTGGCGGGCAGAAATTCATTCATTCAGTTGTTCCGAAAGTGAAGCAGCTTTCCGACGTCATTAAAGAAAAAGGACTCAACATTGAAATTGAAATCGACGGCGGCATTAATGAGGAAACAATCATTCCATGCGCTGAAGCGGGTGCTACTATTTTTGTAGCGGGATCTGCTATTTTTAATACGGAAAACCGTGAAGAGGCATTACAACGGATCAAAGCTGCAGGGGAAAGCGTGCTGAAATAATGAAAAGAGTTGTTATTTGCGCTGGTGGACCGGTTGAGGAATTACCGGATTTACTTGCCTTAAAGTCAGAAGGGACTATTTTTATTGGAGTGGATCGTGGCTCCCTTCATCTTTTGGAAAGAGGAATAGTTCCTTTGGAGGCAGTAGGTGATTTCGATTCGGTTACTAAAAGTGAATTTGAGATGATCCAATCGGCTGTGGACCGTGTTGATGCATTCAATGCCATGAAAGATGAAACAGATACTGAATTGGCGGTTACACGTGCTCTTACCCATGAACCCGATGAAATCATCCTCATAGGTGTGACGGGTGGAAGAATTGATCATTTCGAATCAGCGCTGCAGTTACTATACCGGCTTCAAATTGAATATGAAGATGTGTCATTCATCGTTAAGAATATAAGCAATGAATTATATATTTTAAAGTCGGGAACACATCTTGTGAATAAAAACGAAGGTCTGCCCTATGTATCCTTTTTTCCTTTTGGAAGTACCGTTGAGGGAATTACCTTGACTGGCTTTAAGTATGAGACTGTAAATGCTCGGATGGAAATGGGTATGACAAAGTTTACAAGCAATGAACCAATTGAAGAAGTTTGTACTATCTCATTCCGGAAAGGCATATGCTTAATGGTAAGGAGTTCAGATTCCTGAAAGGAGCCGGGAATTGCGAGTCTATACATTTACGATGCCAAAGTTTCTCAGTAGTTTTGTCCGAAAATGCATGGTCGTCTTCCAAAAAGATGATAAGCAGAAGAGCCAGGCAGCTGCAAGTGCGAGTCAGCGCAATAGAAAAAGGAAAAAAGAAAAAACGTCAGGCTGAACTTATCGGCCTGGCGTTTTATTTCTTTTTTTCGTATTGTCGGAAAGCAAAAGAAGTAATTATTGTCTAGCTGCAACGACCAGTCTCTCGGGTCATAAGCCATATTAGCTCCACGGCAAAGTTCGCCGTTACGCTAATCTGTCTTATGCCTGTCGAGCCTAAACGGTCGTTTCCGCTTTTCGTTTAAACTCTTTCTACTTTACCTGATTTAAGTGCTCTTGCAGATACCCAAACACGTTTTGGTTTACCGTTAACAAGAATACGGACTTTTTGAAGGTTAGCTCCCCAAGTACGTCTGTTAGCGTTCATTGCGTGTGAACGAGCATTTCCAGTACGAGCTTTACGTCCAGTAATAACACATTCTTTAGCCATTTTTATGACCTCCTCGCTAATAATGATTAAGCGATTCACTATCTAATTCGCATACCATAATACTTTATCACAGGAAATAATGGCTTGCAACCTTTTTTAATGATGCTTTCAAGTGAAACTCCTTTACAGATTTAATGTTTGCGGTTACTTCTTCTTTAATAATGTTATGGTGTATAGTACAATAGGGGAAGCTATAAAGGATGCAGGAGGGGAAGCTATCATGTCAATTGAATTGAAAAACGATTACGGTAAAATAGATATTACGAATGACGTCATTGCCCAAGTGGTTGGAGAGGCGGCAATCGAATGCTACGGAATTGTCGGCATGGCTTCACGTCATCAGATCCGGGATGGGCTTACAGACATCCTTGGAAAAGAGAATTATGCAAGAGGAGTCATTGTGAGAACAATCGGGGATGAGACACATATCGATATGTATGTCATCGTTGGTTACGGCACTAAAATCTCCGAGGTTGCGTACCAAGTGCAATCCAAAGTTATGTATACACTAAAAAAGACATTATCGTTAACAGTGGATTCAGTGAATATATTTGTTCAAGGAGTTCGGGTGACGAGTTGATAGAAGGAGGAAAACTTTCAATGAAGTTTATTGATGGTGTTAAATTTGCGGACATGGTGAAGATAGGTGCTCATCACCTTCATCTTAATGCAGACTATGTCGATTCATTAAACGTGTTTCCAGTACCCGATGGTGATACAGGAACAAATATGAATTTATCGATTGCCTCAGGTGCAAAGGAAACAGCTGCACATGCATCTGTGCATTTAGGTAAAACAGCTCAAGCATTATCCAAAGGTCTTTTAATGGGTGCACGTGGGAACTCAGGCGTCATTCTATCTCAATTATTCCGCGGTTTCGGGAAAGCGGTTGAAGAGGAAGAGAAGCTTAATAGTGTCAAATTCGCAGGAGCACTGGACTATGGTGTTCAAACAGCCTATAAGGCAGTTATGAAGCCTGTCGAAGGGACTATCTTAACCGTTGCGAAAGATGCTGCGAAAAAGGTGTCGAAGTGGCTAATACTACGGATGATATCATCAAGGTAATGGAAGCGATTGTCGAAGAATCAAAAGCATCATTAAAGAGAACTCCGGATCTTTTGCCAGTGTTGAAAGAAGTCGGTGTTGTAGATAGCGGTGGACAAGGCCTTGTCTATGTATATGAAGGCTTTTTGGCGTGTCTAAAAGGTGAGGCGCTACCTGAGCGTACAACAATTGGATCAATGGATGATCTTGTAAATGCCGAGCATCATCGCGGTGTTCAAGGTTTCATGAACACTGAAGATATTGAATTCGGTTATTGCACAGAATTCATGGTGAAATTTGAAGACGATAAAGTTAAGAAGAATCCTTTTGAAGAAGGTGACTTCAGACTGGATCTAAGTAAATTTGGAGATTCGTTACTTGTCATCTCCGATGATGAAATCGCGAAAGTACATATCCATACAGAGGAACCTGGAGATGCCCTGAATTACGCTCAACGATACGGTTCACTTATTAACATCAAGATTGAAAATATGCGACAACAGCATATCGACATCGTTGGTGAAGGCCATTCAACGAAGAAGGAAGAGAAGGCTGTTCATCCTTATGCAATCGTAACAGTCGCAATGGGATCCGGAGTTGCCGACCTGCTGAAAAGTATCGGTGCATCTGCGGTAATCGAAGGTGGTCAGACAATGAATCCTTCAACGGAAGATATTGTTAAAGCCATCAAAGATGTCGGAGCAGAACGTGTAATTATCCTGCCGAATAATAAAAATATCATCATGGCTGCAAAGCAGGCAGCTGAAGTGATCGGTATCGAAGCTGCTGTCGTAGAAACGAAATCAGTTCCTGAAGGTCTATCGGCAATTCTCGCATTCAATCCTGAAATCGGTGTAAGTGAAAATGAAAAAGTAATGTCCAAGGCTGCAGCTGCCGTCAAGACAGGACAAGTCACTTATTCAATCCGCGACACATCGATTGACGGTGTAGACATTAAGAAAGATGATTTCATGGGTCTTGCGGGTAGTAAAATTGTCATTTCTAAGCCTTCTTTGGATGATGTTATTAAAACATTATTGGCTTCTTTGATAGATGAAGACGATGAAATCGTTACAATTATCTATGGTGAAGATGTTACTGAAGAAGAGGCAAACGAAATTGCGAGCTATGTAGAAGAGAATTATGATCATACGGAAGTTGAACTCTATAATGGGAAACAGCCGTTGTATCCATATATCCTCTCTGTGGAGTAATAAAAGAAAATGACGGTATGCTCTTGACGAGCGTGCCGTCTTTTCTATTTTGTCTTTATCATGTAAAATGAATTCATGCTTGTCTTTTAATTAGGGGGTATTATGTATGAAATACAGATCCGTGTTTGAAATAATCGGTCCTGTGATGATAGGACCTTCATCTTCACATACTGCGGGCGCTGCGAGGATTGGCCGTGTAGCCCGAGATTTGTTTGGTAGACAACCGGAATGGGCGAAAATTCATTTATATGGTTCTTTCGCGGAAACATATAAAGGTCATGGAACCGATGTTGCAATCATCGGTGGATTATTAGATTATGATACCTTTGACGAACGGATCAAAACAGCATTTGAAGATGCTACAGCACTTGGAATGACATTTGAGTTCATACCAGAGGAAGAGGAAGCTGAGCATCCAAATACGGCGAAAATTAGAATTGGGGATAGCCAAGGTGAAATGGAGCTCGTAGGCATTTCAATCGGTGGGGGACAATGGAAGTGACCGAGTTGAATGGTTTCCCACTCCGTCTTTCTGGCCATTTTCCAGCGCTTCTTGTTGTTCATCATGACCGTTCAGGTGTCATTGCAAACGTTTCCAATGCAATTGCTTCGCAAGGGATGAATATTGCTCATATGGAAGTCGGCAGGAAAGAAAAAGGGAAAATGGCACTTATGGTTATCGAAATAGATCAGATGTTTGATGAAACGTTAATAAATGAATTGAAATCCTTGCCGAATGTCACACAAGTGTCGACATTGGCAAATTAAGGGGAATATAGATATGGAAGTACTATTCAGTTCGGTAAAGGAACTTGTAACACTTGCTGAGACACAAAACAAGCCAATTTCTGAAATCATGATTGAGCAGGAAATGCTTATTACAAAGCGTACGCGTGAAGAAATAATTGCGCAGATGGATAATAACCTTACTGTTATGGAAAGTGCCGTTGAGCAAGGACTTAAAGGTGTAAAATCTACCTCTGGTTTGACTGGTGGAGATGCAGTACTTCTTCAAAATTATATAAAGACCGGGAAATCCTTATCGGGTGACCTTATATTAGACGCCGTCAGCAAAGCAGTTGCAACGAATGAAGTGAATGCCGCAATGGGAATGATCTGTGCAACTCCGACAGCTGGGGCTGCAGGCATTGTGCCAGGAACGCTTTTTGCAGTGATAGACAAATTGAATCCGACAAGGGAGCAAATGGTGAACTACCTATTCACATCTGGAGCTTTCGGCTTTGTCGTTGCAAATAACGCATCCATCTCAGGTGCAGCAGGAGGGTGTCAGGCTGAAACTGGATCTGCGGCTTCCATGGCCGCAGCAGCAATCGTAGAAATGGCTGGCGGAACACCTCAACAAAGTGCAGAGGCTTTCTCCATTGTAATGAAAAATATGCTTGGACTTGTTTGTGATCCTGTAGCTGGTTTGGTTGAAGTACCATGTGTGAAACGGAACGCAATGGGTGCAGCGAAAGCTCTTGTAGGAGCAGACATGGCCCTTGCAGGAGTCGTCAGCAGAATCCCTACCGACGAAGTAATTGAAGCGATGCATAGGATCGGACAAACGATGCCGTCTGCTCTAAAAGAGACTGCGAGGGGCGGACTTGCTGCTACACCTACCGGCAAATGGCTTGAGGCTAAGATATTCGGGAAGGATAGAACGGTCAATGACCGCGTCAATTCGTGACGCGGTCACATCGCTGAAAGGTGTAGGGAAGGCATCTGCCGAACGGCTCCAAAAATTAGGGATTGAAACAATAGGGGATTTGATCAATACAATTCCTTATCGACATGAAGATTTTAGATTGAAAGATTTAGCGGATACACCGCATAATGAACGGGTTACGATTGAAGGAAGGGTCGAAAGCGAGCCTTCCGTTCTTTTTTTAGGGAGGAACCGTTCTCGACTACAAATCAGACTCCTCGCGGGTCCACATCTCGTCAAAGCGATCTTTTTCAATCAGCATTATTTAAAAGAACGTCTTTCAATAGGGATGGTTGTAACAGTGACAGGAAAATGGGATCGCGGACGGCAAGTGATCAATGTTAGCAATTTCAGCGAGGGACCCAAAACGGACCAAGCGGATTTTGAACCTGTTTATAGTTTGAAAAATGTAATGCATCAAAAGACATTCCGAAAATATATGAGAAATGCACTTGACTTGTGTGCTGGTGAAATAGAGGAAGTATTACCGGATTCCATAAGAGAGGCTTATATGCTGCCATCCGTTAGTGAGGCATTGGAGATGGTTCATTTTCCGAAGTCACCAACAGATGTAAAACAAGCAAGAAGAAGATTTGTCTATGAAGAATTGCTTAAATTCCAATTGAAGATGATTGGGATGAAGAAAATACGTAAGGATGCGGAAAAAGGAACAACTATCCAGTACGATTTGGAGCGGTTGAAAGCATTTATTTCTTCATTGCCGTTTGAGTTAACCGGTGCCAAAAAAGAGTCGTCAACGAACTCTGTGCTGAATTGAAAAGTTCCGGGAGGATGAATCGCCTTCTGCAAGGGGATGTTGGTTCCGGAAAGACTGTCGTCGCAGCAATTGCACTATATGCCGCCATCACCGCAGGCTTCCAAGGAGCACTGATGGCTCCGACAGAAATCCTTGCTGAACAGCATGCCAATTCGCTTTCTTCCTGGTTAGAGCCGTTTGGAGTGAAGGTAGCATTTCTTTCGGGATCTACAAAGGTAAAGGCGAGAAGACATATCTTGGAGAATTTAGCGAACGGTGAAATCGATCTTTTGATTGGTACACATGCCCTTATTCAACCAGATGTCAGTTTCACCAAATTGGGCCTTGTCATAACAGATGAGCAACATCGATTCGGTGTTGAACAACGCCGTGTGCTTAGGGAAAAAGGATTGAATCCGGATGTGCTTTTCATGACAGCAACTCCAATCCCAAGAACTTTGGCGATCACGGCATTCGGTGAAATGGATGTTTCGGTTCTGGATGAAATGCCAGCAGGTCGTAAACAAATCGAAACGTATTGGTTGAAAGAAGAGTCATTACTACCCGTATTAAGAAAAATGGAGAGGGAATTGCATGCAGGTCGCCAAGCTTATGTTATTTGCCCTCTGATAGAGGAATCGGACAAGCTTGATGTACAAAATGCCGTCGATGTCCATGCACAGCTCACCCACCATTTTAAAGGCAGATATACAGTCGGACTGATGCATGGGCGTCTGCATCCGGATGAAAAGGACGAAATCATGCGTGATTTCAGCGATGGGAAAATCGACTGCCTCGTTTCAACAACAGTTGTTGAAGTTGGTGTAAACGTTCCAAATGCGACGTTTATGCTCATTTACGATGCAACCCGTTTCGGATTAGCACAACTCCACCAATTACGAGGAAGAGTAGGGCGGGGCGCTGATCAATCATACTGTGTCCTTCTTGCTGATCCGAAAAACGAAGAAGGAAAAGAACGGATGCAATCGATGACGGAGACAAATGACGGATTCCTCCTCGCGGAAAAAGACCTCGAGCTAAGAGGGGCAGGAGACTTTTTCGGCAAAAAGCAAAGTGGAATGCCTGAATTTAAAATGGCAGATCTCGTCCACGATTTCCGTGCATTGGAAACCGCTCGTCAAGATGCTGAGAAAATGCTATCATCCGACAGCTTCTGGAGCTCTCCGGAATATAATTTCTTAAGAGAAGACTTGGAACAATCCGGCGCGCTTTCTCAAGAGAGAATGGATTGAATGGATAGTTGTTGAGGTTAAAAAATAAAAAAGGCGAGCCTGTATTCAAGGAAGCTCGCCTTTTAATTTGGAATTATGCCTGTGTTACCTTTTCCGCCAAATTCTGTTCAATATACCCTACTTCCCCATCTCGCACATGGATGATGGAATCCGCTCTTGCTGCGAGATCCAAATCATGTGTCACTAATACGATAGTCATCTTTTGCTCCTCACGAAGACCTTCAATTAAATCGATGATTCGCTTTCCTGTTTCGGAGTCCAAATTTCCTGTCGGTTCGTCCGCCAATAATATCCTTGGTTTAATGACCATCGCGCGGGCGATTGCAACCCGCTGTTGTTCACCACCGGAAAGTTTGCTTGGCAGGTGATTCATTCGGTGTTCAAGACCGACGCGTTTGAGCGATTCTTTTGCAAGTTCCACAACCTCTTTGGATGAAGTTGTCGATAACAGCGGCATCATTACATTTTCTAATGCGGTAGCTGTCGGCAACAGGTGGAACTGTTGAAACACATAGCCGATGATACTCGCACGCATTTCCGCCATTTCATCGTCATTCATTCGATGGACTGGATCCCGGTTAATGTAGATTTCTCCGCCATCTATCGGTTCAAGGCCGCCTATAACATTGAGTAACGTAGATTTACCAGAACCCGATGGACCGGTGATCGCAACATATCTACCGCGTTCAATGGAAAAAGTAACATCATTTAAAATTATTGTCTTGCTATTTCCGGTAATAAAGCTTTTTTTGACATTCTTCACATCAATCATTTCTATCATCTCCTTACCGGCATTCAAGCTTCCTTAAGCATGGAAGTTCCTTTCCGGTTCATCATCGTGACAAGAAGCAACGTAAATATCAACTGCTGCAGAACGGGCATAGCTAAAACAAGGATGCCGATCCACCAAGTAATCTGGAAGGAAGGGACTTGCAACAAAAGGATGAGCGCTGCTGTACTCCCTACAATTGTTCCGATTGCTGAAATGCCAATCGCCTCGATGATCAAATAAATCCGCACGCGTTTGAACTTCCAACCGATTGCTTTTAAGACGTGAAATTCCTTTTGCCGTTCAGACAAGTTCAAGTAAATTAATAAAAGCATGACGGCAGTTGTGAGGATTATCCCCATTGCCACATACAGATTTTGAAGTCCGGAAAGTTGCACGTTTAACGTTTCCCGACAAAACTTACATGCAATTCATTCTGCAGTGATTGTTGTGTCGATAGGATAATGAAAATCATGAACGATGTCATCGCAATTACAAGGGCAAGCAATAAAAAACGTGCCGGTCTACGGAACATTTGATTGTATGCAAATCCGGTAATGCTTCTAATATTCAAAAGTCGGAAAGCCCTGCTGTCCTTCACTTCACTGTTCAAAGCCTGCCGCGGTGTTTGTATAATGGAGTGGCGGCTGCCGGAATAGTAGCTGATTCCAGTGATCAAGAATAAAATCAGGAATAGGAAAATGCTTTGGTAGCCATCCCCGATTGCAAACGAACGATTCACAATTGAAAACGGAATGACGGGAAGTATCGAAATCAATAGAACTTCAACGATCAGAATACGAACAATCTTTTTCCGTTTCCATCCAACCGATCGAAGAATCGCAAAATCAGCTGACCGTTTCAACAGGCTATGGGTGAGAACTCCTTGCCTGAGAATGAGAAATATTCGGGGTTAAATGAGAACCTTTTGCCACCGAACGGGAACTGGTCTTGGTTATACGAGAACTTATTGCATTAGAATGAGAAATTATGGGGAGGAAACGAGAACTTCATCATAGAAAAAAGAGAACTCTTCATCAATGTTTTGTAGAAATCAAAGATGAACTATGATAATATACTGGTATTAGTACCAAGTGCTAATCCGGAAGGGTGAAACGAGTGAGAATGCCAAAAAGGGAGAGGCAACGCCAGCTTGAAATGAGCCTCGAACAAAATCCTTTTCTGACAGACGAAGAATTGTCCAAGCAATTTAAAGTAAGCGTCCAGACGATTCGCTTAGATCGATTGGAATGTGGAATTCCGGAATTACGTGAACGATTGAAAACGGTAGCTGCACGAACAATCGATGCAGAGGTGAAATCCATTCAGTCTGATGAAGTCATCGGTGAAATCGTTGACATCGAGTTGGACAAGAGGGCGATTTCCATATTCGATGTTACTGATGATCATGTCTTCAGACGAAGCGGAATAGCCCGTGGCCATCATTTATTTGCGCAGGCGAACTCTTTGGCCGTAGCAGTATTAGATGATGATCTTGCCTTGACAGTCACATCGACACTCAATTTTTTGAAGCCAGTTAGATCGGGTGACCGTGTAATTTCACGCGCCACTGTGGATAAAGAGCGTTCAAATGAGAAAAGGACATTCGTCGATGTCGTTTCTACAGTTGAAAACGAAACGGTTTTCACAGGTGAATTCCAGATGTACCAGACTACGAACCACAGTAGGAGTGAAGTAAAATGATTATTGCATTAGACGGAATGGGCGGAGATAACGCACCGGGTGAAATCATCGCAGGCGCTCTCCAAAGTCTAAATGAATTTGAAGATATACATATACATATTTATGGAAATGAAGAAATGATGGCTCCGTATTTAAAAGAACATGATCGGTTAAAAGTGTTCCATTGTTCAGAGAAGATTGAACCAGATGATGAACCCGTTCGAGCTATCAGAAAGAAAAAAGATGCATCAATGGTGAGAATGGCACAAGCAGGAAAGGATGGAGAGGCAGATGCTTGTGTTTCGGCTGGAAACACCGGCGCACTTATGGCGGCAGGTCTATTCGTTGTAGGTCGTATAAAAGGTATTGACCGTCCTGCACTGTCACCGACACTACCAACTATAGAAGGTCAAGGTTTCGTCTTTTTGGATGTCGGAGCCAATGCCGATGCCAAACCGGTCCATTTACAGCAATACGCAATTATGGGAAGTATTTATGCCGAAAAAGTCCGTGGAATTCAAAGGCCACGTGTAGGACTATTGAATATTGGTACCGAAGAAGGCAAAGGAAATGAATTGACGAAAGCTGCATATGATCTTCTTTCCGAGGCGCCGATCAATTTTATCGGTAATGTGGAATCGAGGGATTTATTAAGTGGAGCGGCAGATGTCGTTGTTACCGACGGTTTTACAGGAAATATGGTGCTTAAAACGATTGAAGGTACAGCTCTTAGCTTCTTCACGATGTTGAAGGAAGTTTACGGCGCTTCATTAAAATCAAAACTGTCCGCTGCAATGGTCAAGGATGGCCTACGGGGATTAAAAAAGAAGATGGATTACACGGAATATGGGGGAGCTGGTCTCTTCGGCTTAAATTCTCCTGTCATTAAAGCGCATGGTTCGTCTAATGCCAATGCGATATTAAATGCAATTAGACAAGCTAGGACGATGGTTAAATACGATGTCTGTGGAACAATTGGAAGGACAGTTGGAAAGGTGGAGGCGGAGTGACGAAAATAGCGTTTATATTCCCGGGTCAAGGTTCACAATCCGTAGGAATGGGAGAAGAGCTTTTCAATAGCGGTGGAAATTTCCTCGAACGTGCTGATGAAGTTTTGCAGTTCGGTTTAAGCAAATTACTCAAAGAAGGACCTCAAGAGGAACTGACATTAACGTACAATGCGCAGCCTGCACTTTTGACAGTAGGAGCAATGATCGCTTCGAAGCTTGTTGAAGGCGGCATTACACCTGACTATACGGCAGGACACAGTCTTGGTGAGTATACAGCTCTTGTTGCATCGGGAGTTCTATCATTCGAAGATGGAGTTTCCGTTGTCCATCAACGCGGCTTATTCATGAATGATGCAGTACCTGCGGGTGAAGGCGCGATGGCAGCCATTCTTGGATTGGATAGCGAGAAGCTACAAGAAGTGACGGACGCCATAACGGTAGAAGGAGATTCCGTCCAACCGGCGAACTTGAATTGCCCAGGTCAAATCGTCATATCAGGCACAAAAGCAGGTGTCGAAAAAGCTTGTGTGGCACTTAAAGAGGCAGGTGCGAAAAGAGCGATTCCACTTGATGTGAGCGGACCATTCCATTCATCCCTCATGAAGCCAGCTGCGGAACGTCTGAAAAAAGCTTTGGAAGAAGTTGAAATGAAAGACGCTTCTATCCCAGTTGTAGCGAATGTGAATGCAGAAACTGTTTCCGACCGTGAAGTGATCAAGCAGTTGTTAGTTGAACAACTTTATTCTCCAGTTCGTTGGGAAGATTCGGTACGTGAACTGATCAACCTTGGAGTTACGCATTTCATCGAATGTGGTCCAGGAAAAGTGCTCAGTGGACTTGTAAAGAAAATCGATCGATCTGTTACAGTGCTCCCAGTCTATGACGAAGAGACATTACAAGCAGTCATTGATGCAGCGAAAGGGTGGGAATAAGATGGGAAGATTTGAAGGGAAAACGGCGATTGTCACGGGTGCTTCAAGAGGAATTGGACGTGAGATTGCTATATTATTAGGTCGTGAGGGTGTTCGAGTTGCCGTCAACTACGGCGGTAGCAGAGAAAGCTGAAGAAGTTGTCCAACTGATTAAGGATTCTGGTAGCGATGCATTTGCAATCCAAGCGAACGTTTCAGACGCCAATCAAGTGAAACAAATGATTGACGCAACGATGGAAAACTTCGGTTCAATCGACTTCCTCGTGAACAATGCCGGCATCACAAGAGACAATCTCTTAATGCGCATGAAAGAGGACGAATGGGACGATGTTATCGACATCAACCTAAAAGGCGTATTCCTCTGCACAAAAGCTGTCACTCGCCAAATGATGAAACAACGTGCAGGAAAAATCGTCAATCTCGCTTCAATCGTCGGCGTCATCGGCAACCCTGGACAAGCGAACTATGTCGCAGCAAAAGCAGGTGTCATTGGCTTAACAAAAACAACTGCGAGAGAGCTTTCTTCAAGAAACATTACTGTTAACGCAGTCGCTCCAGGTTTCATAACGACTGACATGACAGACGCTCTTCCTGAAGACGTGAAAGCGCAAATGTTGGCTCCATTCCTTTAGGCAAATTAGGCTCAGCCGAAGACGTCGCAGGAACAGTTGCGTTCTTACTATCCAACGATGCAAATTATATAACAGGACAAACTATTCATGTCGACGGCGGTATGGTAATGTAATAACCTGTACAATATTATTGTCCAGCTTCAGCGGCCAGGTGCTCGGGTCATAAGCCAGCCCGGCAGTGCGGCAAAAAGCGCCGCTTCGTGCCCACAGGATGCGGGTATGCAGTCGTTGCCACAGGAAGTGGCGAAATTAGACTGCCTTCCTTGTGTCTTATGCCTGTAGCACCTAAGCAGGCCGCTTACGCTTTTCTTGAGAGGAGGTGACTATGTTGTCAGTACTTGAACGTGTAACGAAAGTGGTTGTCGACCGTCTTGGTGTCGATGAAAGCGAAGTAAAACCTGAAGCTTCTTTCAAAGATGATCTCGGCGCAGACTCTTTGGATGTCGTTGAGCTTGTTATGGAATTAGAAGATGAATTCGATATGGAAATTTCCGATGACGATGCTGAAAAGATCGGAACTGTCGGTGACGCTGTGAAATATATCGAAGAAAAAGTGAATTAATTTCATTTATTCGTAAAACCGAAAAAATGGGCTCATTAATACTTCAACTAATATGAATGAATTTCCAACGAGATGCTTTCTTCCTTTCTTAAACCAAGAAAAGGAATGAAAGTATCTCTTTTCGGTTTTGCATGTAAGGCACGAACCGTGTAAAATTAAGAGAACTATGAAGTGAAAGGCAGAATCGCGATGAATAATAAACAGAAATATAAATATGCCTCCTCGCTACTCCCAGTCGAAGTGAGAAGAAAATTTAAAGGACTCCAAGATCGACTTTCTATCCAATTTAAGGATGAATCGCTTCTTTACAATGCATTTACACATTCTTCCTATGTAAATGAACATCGTCGTAAAAATTTCTCGGACAACGAGAGACTTGAATTCTTAGGCGATGCTGTATTGGAACTTGGTGTTTCTCGTTTTCTATTTGCAACTGAACCGGATATGAGCGAAGGCGAGCTAACGAAACTTAGGGCGGCAATTGTCTGTGAGCCCTCATTAGTCAAATTCTCCAATGAACTCCATTTCGGAGACTTTATCTTACTTGGCAAAGGTGAAGAACAAACAGGGGGTCGAACGCGGCCAGCTCTGCTTGCTGATGTTTTTGAAGCATTTATCGGAGCATTGTTTTTGGATCAAGGAATGGAACCAGTGACTACTTTCCTTGAACAAGTAGTTTTTCCGAAAATTGGAGACGGTGCTTTTTCGCATGTGATGGATTATAAGAGTCGCCTACAGGAGATTGTTCAACAGACCAATCATGGCAACCTGAATTACGAGATTGTTGAAGAGAAAGGTCCTGCGCATGCGAAAAAGTTTGTCACCGTCGTTAGATTGGAAAATCGTGAATTAGGAACAGGTATTGGAAGGTCGAAAAAAGAAGCCGAGCAGGATGCGGCCCGTCAAGCCATTCATGTATTAAAAGGCATTGAGGCCGAAGGAGAGAACTGATTGTGTTTCTTAAAAGAGTAGAGATTATCGGATTTAAATCATTTGCCGAGCGGATTGGAATCGATTTTGTACCGGGCGTGACCGCAATTGTCGGACCGAATGGCAGTGGGAAAAGTAATATCACAGATGCAATCCGTTGGGTGCTTGGTGAACAATCAGCAAAATCCCTACGGGGTGCCAAAATGGAAGATGTCATTTTTGCGGGTAGTGATTCAAGGAAGCCGCTGAATTACGCGGAAGTTACGTTGATCCTTGATAACACAAACGGGCTTTTCCGCTGGATTACACGGAAATTAGTGTAAGCCGACGCGTCTTCCGCTCGGGTGAAAGCAATTATTTATTGAACGGTCAGCAATGCCGACTGAAAGATATTAATGATGTCTTCATGGATTCAGGATTGGGAAAAGAAGCTTTTTCAATCATTTCTCAAGGCCGGGTTGATGAGATCTTAAATAGCCGTCCAGAAGATAGAAGGAGTATTTTTGACGAAGCAGCAGGGGTTTTAAAATATAAGACAAGAAAGAGAAAAGCTGAACATAAGCTTTTTGAAACCGAAGATAATTTAGATCGTGTCCTTGATATTTTAAAGGAATTGGATGATCGAATCGGGCCACTTGAAAAAAATGCGAAAGCAGCTGAGAAACACGGGATTTTGTCCTCGGAAATCAGGGAGGCTGATGTCCGTCTCCTGAATTTTGATGGTGCTAAATTACGCAATGAAATAGTTGCGAAGACCAAATTACTGGAAGAGAAACGAGTCCAACGCGAAGGTTTTGAAAAAGAAATCGCAAAAGCCGAGCAACAGTCGAATTTATTGAAATCCCAATTGGCGGAAGCGGATCGAAAAATTGAATTGCTCCAAAAACAATTGGTCGAAATAAGCGCCGAAACTGAGAGATGGGAAGGACGCCGACTCTTAACCCTCGAAAAACAAAGGAACACGAAAGAACATATCAACCGCATCAACAATGAATTAGGGATTGCTCAAAAGGATAAAGAGGATCTTGTCGTTAAAATAGCTGCGATGAAGGAGAAAATGGAAATTACTTCTTCGGATTTAAATAAGATACAAATTGAAATGAATGAGATTTCCCAAATTCTGAAACGATCCGTTAAAGAAACCGAAGAAGAAATCAATGAGCTGAAGTCGTCTTATATCGATCTTTTAAATGAAGAAGCGACAGTGAGAAACGATTTGAAACATATCGATGAACGTTTACAGGGGAGAAGTCCTCAGCGAACAGAATTGTTGAACAAACAACAGTTTTAAAACGCAAACTTAATGAATTGACCGAAAAACGATCGGGCCTATTGACCATTAAGGCTTCAATGAATGAAAAAAGAGCTCAAGCTGAAGCTGCATACAACTATTCCAATGGACTTTTCCAGGAATCTGAAACGGACTAAGAAACCAACAGCAATTCATGCAAACCGCAATGAACAAGCAATCTGAAATGCAAGGAAGATTGCGTGCTCTTAAAAGCTTGGAGGCTGACTTTTCAGGTTTTTATTCAGGCGTAAGGGCTGTGTTAGTCGCAAATAAAGAAGGTCAATTACGCGGAGTGGATGGGGCAGTCGCGGAACTTATTAGTGTAGAAGATATGTACATCAAAGCGGTTGAGACTGCTTTGGGTGGTGCCATGCAGCATATCGTTACGGCATCCGAAGTTGAAGCACGAAATGCTATTGGTTATTTGAAAAAGAAAAATGCGGGACGCGCAACATTCTTACCACGAGATGTTATAAGATCGAGAAAAATTTCACCTGCATCTATTCGTATTGTTGAGGGGCACCGGAATTCATCGGAACAGCAGACCAACTCGTGAGAACAGAACCTGTATTTACAGCCATCATTGAAAACCTCCTTGGTATGACGTTAGTCGCAAAGACATTATCCGGGGCATCCGCCATTGCGAAAACATTGGGATACAAGTTTCGGATAGTTACCCTTGACGGGGATGTGGTTAACGCTGGTGGTTCTCTAACAGGTGGTGGTGCAAAAGGTCAGTCGACCGTGTTTTCACGGAAAGCTGAATTGGATGCCCTAAGTGCACAGCTTGAACGAATGGACGCTTCCATAAAAACTGCAACGAAAAAAATGGGCGACTCCAAAATGAATGTAGCGCAGCATATGCACGATGCCGAAAAATACCGCCAACAGTTGGAAGGCATCCGTGAGGAAATGTCTTCAATTGATTCTGGTATCCGAGAATTGGATGTTGAAGTCAGGGCAATCGAATCGGAAATTTTCATTGCTGAAAAAGGAAAAGCTGGTTCGGAAAATATTGGTTCCGAGTTAACAAAACGAAAATCGGAATTACTTGAACAGCATATTGCGATAAAATCTTCACTCGAGTCGATTCAAAAGGAAGTGGAGACATTAGAGCGGTTGGCTTCCGATAGACGGAACGAAGAAGCTGCTTTCATTGCAAGGAATGGAGAACTTCGGGAGAAGGCGGCAATCCTTAGGGAGCAAAAAGGACATCAGCAATCCTTGATGGAGGAAATGGACAGGACGTTTGCCCAATTGGAGCAAAGAATCTCTACCCTTGTTGCTGAACAACGTCTGTATTCTGAGGATGAAAATGGCATCGAACTGTCACCGGAAGAGATATCTTCACGTATAGAGAAATCTGCAATGGAAAAGACAAAGATTGAACAAACATTGTTGGATGAAAGGGCAACGAGGAATCGACTATCAGATGGCCTGGAGCAGCAAGAGCATTCATTGAAAAGTATGCGAATCGAGGAAAACAAAGCTGTCTCGGCATTTAATGAAATAAATGTGGCCGTTTCACGTCTTGAAGTAAAATATGAATCTATCACAAACCGTTTATTGGACGAGTATGGACTCTATCCTGATTTTGAAAATGATGATGATTTTGATGTGGACAGGACGAGAATCCGTGTCGAGCAACTGAAGGGTGAACTTGATTCGATAGGTTCAGTAAACCCTGGCGCTATTCAGGAGTTTCAAGAAGTGTCTGAACGTCATGCATTTTTGACAGAGCAAAGGAATGATCTTTTAGAGGCCAAAAACACGTTGAATGAAGCAATGTCAGAAATGGATCAGGAAATGGAAATGAGATTCGGTACGACATTTAATGCGGTGAGAAGTCGGTTCCATACTGTTTTCAAGGAGATGTTCGGTGGCGGGGATGCGGATTTGATCCTTACGCAGCCTGATAACTTGTTGGATACAGGAGTTGAAATTGTTGCAAGGCCACCAGGTAAGAAGCTCCAAAACCTAAGTCTATTATCAGGCGGGGAACGAGCGCTTACAGCGATTACTTTATTGTTTTCCATCATTGAAGTGCGGCCTGTTCCATTCTGTATTTTGGATGAGGTTGAGGCGGCACTCGACGAAGCAAATGTCATCCGTTACAGTAAGTACTTGAAGAAGTTCTCTAACAATACTCAATTCATCGTTATCACCCATCGAAAGGGTACGATGGAAGGTGCGGATGTCCTTTACGGTGTTACAATGCAGGAATCTGGCGTCTCGAAATTGATTTCAGTACAATTGTCTGAAGTGCCTGCAGAAATAGTAGGATAGATAACCAAATAGCATGGTGAAAAGGAGAGAGTGGATTGTCATTTTTCAAGAAACTTAAAGAGAAAATCACGGGAACAAACGAAGCTGTAACAGAAAAGTTCAAAGACGGGCTTACGAAGACACGCGATTCCTTCACTTCGAAAGTTAATGATCTCGTTGCACGCTTCCGTGAAGTGGATGAGGACTTTTTTGAAGAGTTAGAGGAGCTTCTATTACAAGCCGATGTCGGTGTTGAAACCGTGATGGAGCTTGTTGATCAGCTACGATGGGAAGTTAAGAGGAAAAATATAAAGAATACAGATGGTATTCAATCTGTCATTTCCGAAAAGTTGGTGGAAATATACAAAGCCGGTGAGGAACTTGATACGAATCTGAATATACAAGATGATTTGACAGTAATTCTAATGGTTGGAGTCAACGGTGTCGGGAAAACGACGACTATCGGCAAACTTGCAGCCCGTCTAAAAGACGAAGGAAAGACAGTCATGCTTGCGGCGGGGGATACATTCCGTGCAGGTGCAATCGATCAGCTTGTTGTTTGGGGTGAACGGGTCGGTGTAGAAGTGATCCGTCAATCGGAAGGATCTGATCCTGCAGCTGTCATGTACGACGCGATTCGTGCAGCAAAAAATCGAAAGGTGGATGTCCTGATCTGTGACACTGCTGGCCGATTGCAAAATAAAGTAAACTTGATGAATGAATTGGAAAAAGTTCACCGTGTGATTGGTAAAGAGGTTGAAGGAGCGCCTCATGAAGTCCTTCTTGCGTTAGACGCAACTACTGGGCAGAATGCATTAATTCAGGCGCAGACATTCAAAGAAGCAACTAATGTAACTGGAATTGTTTTAACGAAGCTTGACGGGACAGCCAAGGGCGGAATCGTTTTAGCTATCCGCAACAAGCTGAATATCCCTGTTAAATTCGTAGGACTGGGTGAAGGAATGGATGATCTGCAACCATTTGACCCGGAGAAATACGTTTACGGGCTCTTTGCGGAAGGCTTGGAAATGGAAGCGGAAGAGTAATCGTTCAATCCGGCTTCGGAAGGCAACTGCTACGGTCTCTTCGGTCTGGAGAATAATGACAAAAAGCGTCTTTATCTCCAGCCCTCCATCGCCCGTCGCAGTTAAACGCCTTCCTCGGCATTATTAGACAAGTAAATTCACTTGACAGTTCTTGCAGGGAATATTAAGATTGGCAGAGGGGGCGATGCGGGATGCTTGAAAAAACGACGCGCGTTAACTTCCTCTATGATTTCTATCAGACTTTGTTGACCGATAAGCAGCGCATTTATATGCAGCTTTATTATCTTGATGATCTTTCACTTGGTGAAATTGCCGAGGAATATGGGGTTTCAAGGCAAGCGGTTTACGACAATGTCCGAAGAACAGAAGCTATGTTGGAAGACTATGAGAATAAATTGAATCTTTTTTCGAAATTCCAAAAAAGGATGGAGCTTGTTGACGAGCTTGAACACCTTTTATCTGATGACAATGGCCCATCCGAAAAAGTAAGGGTCCTGTTGACTGCATTTAAAGAACATGAGTAGGGGGTCTATGCATGGCATTTGAAGGTTTGGCCCAGCGCCTGCAAGGGACGCTTCAGAAAATAAAGGGCAAAGGTAAAATCAGTGAGGCAGACGTCAAAGAAATGATGCGAGAAGTGCGATTCGCACTAATCGAGGCAGACGTTAACTTGAAAGTCGTTAAAGAGTTCGTCAAGACGGTAAGTGAACGGGCGGTTGGTCAAGATGTGATGAAGAGCTTGACACCAGGCCAGCAAGTCGTGAAAATCGTTAAAGATGAATTGACGAATTTGATGGGCGGAGAGCAGAACCCGATCCAATTCGCAAGGAAATCGCCCACTGTTATCATGATGGTCGGACTGCAAGGGGCAGGTAAAACGACGACTACCGGAAAACTTGCGACAGTTCTTCGCAAACGTCATAATAAAAAACCATTGTTAGTTGCCGCTGACGTTTACCGTCCAGCCGCAATCCAGCAACTGCAAACACTTGGCAAACAATTGACGCTTCCTGTCTTTTCTTTAGGAACTGACGTGTCACCGGTTGAAATCGCGCGTCAAGCACTTGAGGAAGCAGCAAGAGAACATCATGATGTTGTCATCATCGATACAGCTGGACGATTGCATGTCGATGAGAAACTGATGCAGGAGCTTAAGGATATACAGGCTTTAAGCAAACCTGACGAAGTGTTCCTGGTTGTAGATGCGATGACGGGGCAAGACGCGGTCAATGTCGCTAAATCTTTTGATGAAGCAATAGGAATTACTGGTGTAGTTTTAACAAAATTAGACGGCGACACCCGTGGTGGTGCAGCATTGTCTATTCGTTCCGTTACCCAAAAACCGATTAAATTCGTTGGTATGGGAGAAAAAATGGACGCACTTGAACCATTCCATCCCGAGCGTATGGCTTCCCGGATTTTAGGGATGGGCGACGTCATGTCACTTATTGAAAAGGCTCAAGAAAATGTCGATGAGGAGAAGGCGAAGGAACTTGAACAGAAGTTCCGTACGCAAACTTTCACGCTCGACGACTTTTTGGACCAACTTCAGCAAGTGAAGAAAATGGGACCTCTTGACGAGATTCTGAAAATGATGCCTGGTATGAATAAAATAAAAGGCCTTGAAAACGCCCAAGTGGACGAAAGTCAGATGGGTCGCGTGGAGGCAGTCATTCGATCTATGACAATGGTGGAGAGAACAACTCCGGAAATCATCAACGCAAACAGAAAGAAAAGAATTGCAAAAGGGTCTGGAACATCCATCCAGGAAGTGAATCGACTGTTGAAGCAATTTGAAGACATGAAAAAAATGGTCAAACAGATGACCAATATGCAACAAAAGGGTAAAAAGAAAATGAAAATGCCTGGATTCGACTCTTTTTTTAGGTGAAACTGTTGATTTCACGCATTAATTTAAGGTGTTAAGAAAAAACACTTTACAAACATGAAAAACCTTGATAATATACTATCTTGTGTGAAACTATTCGGAGGTGCAAGTAAAAATGTCAGTAAAAATTCGTCTAAAACGTATGGGAGCTAAGAAAACTCCTTTCTATCGTATTGTAGTAGCAGATTCACGTTCACCACGTGATGGTCGTCAAATCGAAACAGTTGGTACTTACAACCCGCTTACAAAACCTGCGGAAGTAAAAATCGACGAAGAATTGGCGCTTAAATGGCTTCAAAACGGTGCTAAGCCATCTGATACAGTTCGTAACCTGTTCTCAGAGCAAGGCATCATGGAGAAATTCCATAACGCTAAATACGGTAAATAATCAGGAGGGTGGACATGAAGCAGCTGATTGAAACGATTGTCAAACCTTTAGTCGATCATCCCGGAGATGTTCAGGTCGATAAAGATGAACAACATCATCGAGTCACTTACAAACTTTCCGTCAATCCCGAAGATATGGGGAAAGTGATCGGAAAGCAGGGACGTGTTGCGAAAGCGATACGTACTATTGTTTACTCAGCGGCAGGCAGTCACCACGGTAAGAAAGTTTACCTTGATATCATTGACTGATTGAAAGCGAAAGCAAAAGATCAGACTAAACAACAGGCTCACCGGAACTTTTCCGAAAACCTGTGAAAAAGGAGGGAGCTCATGTTCCCTCCTTTTTGTCTATTTACGATTATGTTCTGAAAGAAAGGAAGGTGTATTACATGCAATGGTTCAATGTTGGAAAAATCGTCAACACACACGGAATACATGGTGAAGTCAGAGTCATTTCCCGTACCGATTTCCCTGAAGAAAGATACGCTATCGGGAATGAACTTTCTTTATTCATGTCAAATGAAAAAAAACCAATCAAGCTGATTGTTGCAAGTCATCGCCGCCATAAAAACTTTGACCTTCTGACATTTGAGGGTCATATCAATATTAGTGACGTAGAAAAATACAGAGATGGCATATTAAAAGTCTCTGAAAAGCAGCTTGGAGATCTTGAGGAAGGGGAATTCTACTACCACGAGATCGTCGGCTGCACAGTTTATACGGATAAAGGCGAAGAGCTTGGTGAAGTGACTGAAATCATCGAAACAGGTGCCAATGATGTATGGACAGTCACACCAAAAACAGGAAAGCCACATTACATCCCTTATATCGATGACGTGGTTTTAGAGGTAGATATCGAACAAAAACGAATCGTCATCGAACCAATGGAAGGTCTTCTTTCATGATGAAAATAGATGTTCTCTCCTTATTTCCAGAAATGTTCGAAGGGGTCCTGCATTCATCCATCATGAAAAAAGCGCAGGAGAACGAAGCGGTTTCTTTTAAAGTGACCGATTTCAGGGACTTCTCGGGCAACAAGCATCATAAAGTCGACGATTACCCATACGGCGGTGGAGCTGGAATGGTATTAAAGCCTGAACCTTTATTTGCCGCTGTCGAATCACTGGCACTTGATGCATCTAACAAGCCGCGTGTCATTCTGATGTGCCCTCAAGGTGCCACATTCAATCAACAGAAGGCTGAGGAACTTTCAAAGGAAGAACATCTCGTGTTCCTATGCGGGCATTACGAAGGCTACGACGAGCGCATACGCGAGCATCTTGTCACGGACGAGATTTCGCTCGGCGACTTCGTTCTGACTGGCGGAGAAATTGCCTCAATGGCAATCATCGACAGCGTCGTAAGACTCCTACCAAATGTGTTGGGCAATACGGATTCGCCTGTACATGATTCATTCTCGACTGGACTACTCGAACACCCGCAATACACAAGACCTGCCGATTTCAGAGGAATGAAAGTCCCAGATGTCCTTCTATCAGGAAATCACGCCGAAATCGAAAAATGGCGGCAAGAACAGTCATTGAAAAGGACGTTTGAACGAAGAAGAGACCTTTTGGCTAATGCACCATTGACGGAACATCAACAAAAGTACTTAAAACGTTTGTATGAGGAAGAAAATCAATAAAATAACGCATAATAGTGATCAAACACGCATAAAAGCCACGAGAAACGCAGAAATCTGTCGAAAAACGCATAAAGCAGAACTTATGCGTATCTGACGCGATTTATGCGCATCTCACTGACTTTATGCGTGATTGTGGTAGATAGAAAACTTTATTATGAAGTATTTCCGTTGATTGAAGCTAAAGGCGGCGAAGTGCAAAAATGTGCTCTCAACGCTTCGCTTTTGTTCGCAAAAGCCGTTCTTTGTTACGGCTTTTCCTGTGGGATTTAGCGCGAATGGTGAGACCCCGCAGGAGCGAAGCGACGAGGAGGCTCACCCGCGCCCCACGGAAAGCGTCCGCCTGTAGCGTAAATCAACTGTTAGCCTTACTAAATTTCACGCTTGCACAAGCCATTCTAATATGTTATCATCTACTATGTACTTCTATGGGGAGTACAAACTGACTGGTGTTCCGCTGCAAAGGCAAGAAGTGCAAGAGCATCTGTGAATAAGGAGAGAAAATCATGCAAAACATTATTGCAGAAGTAACAAAAGACCAACTTCGTACAGATCATCCTGATTTCCGTCCTGGGGACACTGTCCGCTTGCACGTGAAAATCGTTGAGGGCACGCGTGAGCGTATCCAGCTTTTCGAAGGTGTCGTTATCAAACGTCGTGGAGGCGGAATCAGTGAAACTTTCACAGTTCGTAAAATCTCCAACGGTGTTGGTGTTGAACGTACATTCCCTGTACACACACCAAAAATTGCTAAACTTGAAGTAACTCGTCGTGGTAAAGTACGCCGTGCGAAATTGTACTACCTTCGCAACCTACGCGGAAAAGCTGCACGTATCAAAGAAATCCGATAATATGCAAACGGCGGAGAGCATCTCTCCGCTGTTTCTTTTTGTAGCAAAAGGAGGCCAAAAGAAAATGGTCTCCTTTCTTTTTGTTGTTAACTCCAGGCGCCCCGTGCTTTTGTTTGCATCCAGCTCTGGGTGGCAGCCTGTCGGGTCATAAGTCAGCTCTGCTACACGGCAAAAAAGCGCCTGCATGGATGCAGGTGTGCAGTCGTCGCGACAGGACGTCGCGCACTTAGACTGCCTTCCGCAGCTTTATGCCTGTCGAGGCTAACCGCCACCCTCCGCTTTTGTTTTGCATCCAGCTCTGGGTGGCAGCCTCTCGGGTCATAAGTCAGCTCTGCTACACGGCAAAAAAGCGCCTGCATGGATGCAGGTGTGCAGACGTCGCGACAGGACGTCGCGCACTTAGACTGCCTTCCGCTGCCTTATGCCTGTCGAGGCTAACCGCCACCCTGTGCTTTTGTTTTTGCCTGAAATATGATAAAACGGTACAATAGCTATAGTAGTTCGGCGGGAGGCTTTGACGATGAATGAGGAAAAGAAGAAAAATGAAACATGGGAATGGATTAAAGCGCTATTAATCGCGTTCGGGTTGGCAGCAGTCATTCGAATATTTCTATTTACACCAATTGTAGTAGACGGTATTTCAATGATGCCGACACTTGAGCATGGAGATAAAATGATCGTAAACAAAATCGGTTACACACTGGTAAACCCGATCGTTTCGATATTGTCGTCTTCCATGCCCCTGAAAAAAAGGATTATATTAAACGGGTCATCGGGCTTCCTGGAGACAAGGTTGAATACCGGGATGATATTTTATATATCAATGATGTACCACAGGAAGAACCTTATCTTGACCAATACAAAGCAGAGGTCACAGACGGCCCATTAACTGAAGATTTTACTCTTGAAGAGAAAATTGATAGGATGACCGTACCGGAAGGTCATGTTTTCGTTATGGAGATAATCGCCGAAAAAGTAAGGATTCGAGACATATCGGAGCGGTTCCTATCGATGAAATCATAGGAAGTACAAAATTTTTTTTTGGCCAATCGCAGATTTCGGATTGGTGGAGTAAAGAAAGGGGTTGAGTACATTGACGATTCAATGGTTTCCGGCCATATGGCCAAAGCAAGACGGGAAGTTACGGAACAATTGAAACTTGTCGATATCGTATTTGAATTGATAGACGCCAGATTACCCCTTTCATCAAGGAATCCAATGATTGACGAGGTTATTCAACAAAAACCGAGATTATTGATATTAAATAAGATGGATCTTGCGGATGAAAAAAGAGACAGACCGCTGGATTAAACACTTTGAAGCAGAAGGTATTCGGGCTGTCGCTATCAATTCATTTGAAGGAAAAGGCCTACAAACGGTGACGAAGGCGGCAAAGGAGATACTGGCACCGAAAATTGAGCGTATGAAAAAAAGAGGTATCCGACCTGGAGCCATCCGTGCAATGATTGTCGGAATTCCGAATGTCGGTAAATCAACATTAATAAATCGTTTGGCGAAGAAAAATATAGCTAAAACGGGAAATAAGCCAGGTGTAACAAAAGCACAGCAATGGATCAAGTTTGAAAAAGAACTTGAATTATTGGATACCCCAGGAATTCTATGGCCGAAATTCGAAGATCAAGCGGTCGGGTACAAACTTGCCTTAACAGGCGCGATTAAAGATACAGTTGTTAATATGGAAAACCTTGCTGTATACGGACTGCGTTTTTTAGAAACGCATTATCCCGATCGGCTCGAAAAACGATATGGCATAAAAACGGTTGGAGAAGATATCCAAGCGGTCTTCAATACGATAGGTGAGTCCCGCAAGGCGTATATTCAAGGCGGGGAAATTGATTATGACAAAGTAGCTGAATTGATTGTGTTGGACATACGCAGCGAACTGTTAGGCAAGTTAACATTCGATTTTACAGACGAGAACAAGAGGAAATGGTCGATAACGTTACGGAATAATTCCGTGACAATCGGCCTTTTTCTATTAAGGGCAATAAACGTAGCGCTGCTTTTGCCGATAAAAAAGATAAGGCGATATACATATAAAAGGGGAAAAACATGAAAACGATAAAAGAAATCTCCGAGCGATTAAAATCAACAGAAATACCTCAACAATGGATGAAGGAACTTGAAACCGATCATCGTATCGGTGTGAAAACGGAGTTGGAACGCTGGTATCGAAAATTTGAGAAGAAACAGCAATTGAAAAAAATGCTACAAGAAAAAATCGACTTTGATGATAGCTATAAGGTAGCCGATACGGAATTGGTTGCGGGTGTAGATGAGGCGGGACGTGGGCCTTTAGCGGGTCCCGTTGTTTGCGCCGCTGTTATTTTGCCGGACGAAGTAGACTGTCTTTTAGGTCTTGATGATTCAAAAAAGACGCCAAAGCAGGAAAGGAATCGTCTAGCATCCTTGATAAAAGAAATTGCAGTTAGTTATTCAATACATATTCAATCAGCGGAACGGATAGATTCCGTGAATATTTATGCTGCGACGAGGGAATCGATGGAGACAGCTGTAAATAATTTATCTGTCTATCCATCGATTGTTTTGGCAGATGCAATGGCACTTAAAGTTAACTGCCGTTGTGAATCAATTATTAAAGGGGATGCACAAAGTCTTGCGATAGCAGCTGCCTCTATATTGGCAAAGACGACAAGGGATGATTTGATGGACGAGCTTGATACTTGTTACCCAATGTATCAATTCAAAAAGAATGCAGGGTACGGTACGCCAGAGCACGTTGAAGCTCTCCGTATCCATGGCCGTGTGCACAGCATAGGAAAACTTTTGAGCCTGTAAAATCGATATTGGAAGGTGTGATGGAGAGGTGAGTCATCCATCGATTCAGAGATTGATGAATCAGACTGTTACCACAACCTCAAAAGCCCAGCCATTACGTGAAGGGCAAATGTTTCATGGGCAGATAAAACAACTTTACAAAGGGCAGATGGCTGAAGTGCAAATTGGTGATCAGAAATTGATGGCCCGACTGGAAGTACCGATGAAGGCGGGAGATGCATATTTCTTCCAGGTAAAATCTGTTGAACCGGAACTGCAATTAAAGGTTATTACAGGTCCTTTAAATGAAACGGATACAAGGGCAAAACAACTAATAAATTTGATGGAGTCAATGCAACTCCCAAAACAAGCGGAAATGCAAACTTTATTGAACCATTTTATGAATCGAAAATTACCTGTATCCCGTGAAAATCTCATAGGCGCGGCCCAACTCATGAAATCTGTACCTCCTACTATTCAGGGGAAGCGTTGCACTCAATTCAGCGTCTGATTGAATTGAAATTGCCATTAAGTGATCTTAACTTTAAAACATTCGTTGGAATTGAAACCAAAGAAGGATTTCACGGTGTTTTAGACTTGCTTAAAACAGCGTTAATTGACGACTTGGGAGTTTCGCCACAACTAAAAGAGAGCATAATAGGAACTTCAGATACATTGGGAAGATTTACGCACTTGGCTTCGGAAAGAGTGTTAGTTAGTGAGGTATTGATAAAACTAATAGATGGAAAAGCTCCACTGGCGGAAAGATCTCAATTGTTGGGCATGATGAAGACATCCGGTGTTCTTCCTCCCGTAATAACACTTGCGAATCTACAAGAATTGGTTAATGAAGAATCTGGTTCAGAAAATTTGCGTGCAACTTTGGAACAAACCCGTTCTATGCCGTTTAGTACAGATGTGGCGTCAAAGTTAGGTGAGTTCTTACAGCACGTGGCTAAGAGTAATGGCATTCGTGATTTGTATCTCATGATGGAGCAATCACCCCTTCCTGTTGCAAAAGAATTAATCAGAATTTCAAATTCAGTGGTTGAACAATCCATAGACGGAAATGTAATGAAGGAAGCAATGCAAAAACTATTCAATTCTTTAGGATTTAATTACGAAGCGGAATTATTACGGCAGGAGCCGGATTTCAAAAAGATAGCAGACATGTTAAAGCCGCAATTGATTTCCTTGTTGAATGACACTGAAATTTCTCCTGCTCTAAAGGGAGTCGCAGAATTTGCATTGGCTCGCATGAATGGTTCACTTTTGCATACTGGTGAAGCAGGTGTGAACCAACAGATTATTATGCAATTCCCGCTTGAGTTTTTAGGAAAACGTATAGATGCAACATTGCAATGGAATGGAAGAATGAAGGATGACGGAAAAATCGATCCAGAATATGCAAGGATTATGTTTTACCTTGACTTGGATTCGATTAAGGAAACAGTTATTGATATGCAGGTACAAAATAGAATTGTGGCTGTCACAGTTTTCAATGATGATGAAAGGTTAAAGGCTATCGGAAGCGTTTTTCAGGACAAATTGAAGAGTGGACTTGAATCGGCAGACTATAAATTATCTGGCGTCTCTTTTAAAAAACTTGCAAAAGAAGAAGGCTTAAAAAAGATTCAGTCGAAGATAGATTTTCAAGGAGTTGACCTTCGGATATGATGGAAAATAAGAATATGAGAAAAGGTGCAATTGCACTTTCATATGATCCCAATGTCGAGGAGGCACCAAAAATAATTGCTAAGGGCAAAGGTATGATAGCCCAAAATATTATTGAAAAAGCAAAGGAGCACGACATACCGATACAAGAAGACGCAACTTTGGTGGCGTTATTGGGTCAACTTGACGTGAACGAAACGATTCCAGAACAGCTATATCAAGCCGTAGCAGAGGTGTTTGCCTACATTTACCATATTGATAGAAACCATGGTGTATCAAAGAAAAATATCGTAAAATGATGAACTCTGTCAAAAAATACACAAAAAGCGCATACAATTGTGGACATTAATTTACATCTTTACTACAATGGATACGGCAGTAAATTATGAGCTACAAGTTCGAATGGAGGATGTAAGATGAATATCCATGAATATCAAGGTAAGCAGCTGCTTAGAGATTATGGCGTTGCTGTTTCAAACGGTCGGGTAGCATTCTCACCCGATGAAGCTGTAAAAGCGGCGAAAGAGCTCGGAACTGACGTCATCGTCGTCAAAGCACAAATCCATGCTGGCGGGCGTGGTAAAGCGGGCGGCGTTAAAATCGCTAAAAATCTTGACGAAGTGCGTGAATACGCAAAAGAGCTTCTTGGTAAAACTCTTGTAACCCATCAAACAGGTCCAGAAGGTAAAGAAATTAAAAGACTTCTTATCGAAGAAGGATCCGATATTAAAAAAGAATACTATATTGGCCTTGTAGTTGACCGCGCTACTGATCGTGTTACGTTAATGGGATCTGAAGAAGGCGGAATGGACATCGAGGAAGTTGCTGAAAAAACACCTGAAAAAATCTTTAAAGAAGTTATCGATCCTATCGTCGGCTTGACAGGTTTCCAAGCTAGACGTATGGCATTCAACATGAACATCCCAACACATCTTGTAAACAAGGCAGCGAAATTCATGCTTGGCCTTTATCAAGTGTTTGTTGAAAAAGATGCTTCCATCGTAGAAATCAATCCACTTGTCGTTACAAGTAATGATGATGTATTGGCGTTGGATGCAAAATTCAACTTTGACGCAAACGCGTTATATCGTCATAAAGACATTGTCGAATTACGCGATTTCGATGAAGAAGACGCAAAAGAAATCGAAGCATCGAAATACGACCTTAGCTATATTTCTTTAGATGGCAATATCGGCTGCATGGTTAACGGTGCCGGCCTTGCTATGGCTACGATGGATACAATCAATTACTACGGCGGAGCACCCGCAAACTTCCTTGACGTTGGGGGCGGTGCGACTGCTGAGAAAGTTACTGAAGCATTCAAAATCATCCTGTCCGACGAAGCTGTTAAAGGAATTTTCGTTAACATTTTCGGTGGTATCATGAAATGTGACGTTATCGCAGAAGGTGTTATTGCAGCTGCGAAAGAAGTGGACTTCAAGTACCATTAGTCGTACGTTTGGAAGGTACAAATGTGGACAAAGGTAAAGCTTTATTGAACGAATCTGGTTTGAATATCATCGCTGCTGACACAATGGCAGACGGTGCACAAAAGATTGTTGAACTCGTAGGCTAAGAAAGGCAGGGACAAACGATGGCTATTTATATTAATAAAGATACAAAAGTGATTGTACAAGGTATCACAGGTTCTACAGCTCTTTTCCATACAAAGCAAATGCTTGAGTATGGCACGAAAATTGTTGGTGGAGTTACTCCAGGAAAAGGCGGAACAGAAGTTGAAGGTGTTCCTGTTTTCAACACTGTTGAAGAAGCGGTTAAAGCAACAGGCGCAAACGTATCCGTCATCTATGTTCCAGCTCCTTTTGCAGCGGATGCGATTCTTGAAGCAGTCGATGCAGAATTGGATATGGCAATCTGTATTACTGAACACATTCCAGTTATTGATATGATTAAAGTTAAACGCTATATGGAAGGTAAGAAAACCCGTCTTGTTGGGCCGAACTGCCCTGGTGTCATCACTGCTGATGAATGCAAGATTGGTATTATGCCTGGCTACATCCATACAAAAGGCCATGTCGGTGTCGTTTCCCGTTCTGGGACATTGACTTATGAAGCAACTCACCAATTAAGCCAAGCTGGTATCGGTCAAACAACTGCAGTCGGAATCGGTGGAGACCCTGTAAACGGTACGAATTTCATCGATGTTCTTAAGGCGTTCAATGAAGACCCTGAAACATATGCGGTTGTCATGATCGGTGAAATCGGTGGTACTGCTGAGGAAGAGGCTGCTGAGTGGGTTAAGGCTAACATGACTAAACCTGTTGTTGGCTTCATCGGTGGTCAAACTGCACCTCCAGGAAAACGTATGGGCCACGCTGGCGCAATCATTTCCGGTGGTAAAGGTACTGCAGCTGAAAAGATCAAAGCAATGAACGCAGCAGGTATCGAAGTTGCAGACACACCATCCGTAATCGGCGAAACATTGATTAAAGTTTTGAAAGAAAAAGGGCTTTACGAACAATGTAAAACTCATTAATTCATAGTACGGCATGCAGGTAAAACTGCATGCTGTTCTTTTGCATTTACGCATCTAAAGGAGGAACCAAATGGAAATTACTGAAGTTGACAAAAGACTACTTGCTTTACATTATGTATATCCTGTGCCTTTCAATAAATTAAGTGAAATAATGAGGAATGATCCGGATCTCGAACTTCTTTTTAACTATTATGCAAGTGACCTAGCGAGGCTGCTGCAAATCCCCGAAATTAAAGCAGTCCGTCTGAAAGAACAGCTTGTACTTCATGAAAAAACCCCCTTTCATCTACTTTATCATCAAGAAAACATCATACCCATACCAATAACGAATAAGAACTATCCGCAGTCATTAAAATTGTTAGTTGATCCTCCAACTGTTCTATATTTAAGAGGAATGACAAGCGTTTTGAAGGCGTCGTTAAAAGTCGCCATAATTGGCTCGAGAAAAGCAACAGATTACTCTAAAAAAGCACTTTCTTTCATTGTACCTCCACT
The DNA here is from genome assembly GCF_030067815.1 of Sporosarcina thermotolerans. Classification (GTDB taxonomy): domain Bacteria; phylum Bacillota; class Bacilli; order Bacillales_A; family Planococcaceae; genus Sporosarcina; species Sporosarcina thermotolerans. Next base: position 2,060,625 of record NZ_CP125968.1, read on the forward strand.
TGTCGATAAGGGGGCAGTCATTGTTTCCGGGCTTGCGAAAGGTGCCGATACAATGGCACATGAATCGGCAATTCAATATGGCGGTAAAACAATTGCGGTTTTAGGTCATGGATTGTTTCATTTGTATCCTTATGCCAATAGACATCTCGCTCAAGAAATAGCAAAAAAACATTTATTATTAACTGAATACCCACCCTATATGAAACCGGCGAAATGGACATTTCCGATGCGCAATCGAATTATAAGTGGACTATCAGAATCTGTGATTATAACTGAATCAAATGAGAAAAGCGGAACGATGAGCACAGTAGACCACGCTCTTGAACACGGGAAGGCCATTTACGCCGTTCCGGGGCCAATTACATCGTCTTTATCGCTTGGGCCGAATAAATTGATTGTACAGGGCGCTAAACCCATCTGGAACGGCTTTCAAGTGTTCGAAATGAGCTAGCTGAAAACATGTAAATTCCAATCATTGTACTGAAAAGGTTGATTTTATCTCAAATCTGTTATACATTTTGCATCAGATATTCTTTTGAGTCTGTATTCACCAGTAGTGAGAATGGGCAAGGATAAACAACAACCAATTTTGGTGAATAAATAGGATACCTCTATGAGGAGGAACATAGCAAATGGCAGATTATTTAGTAATTGTCGAATCTCCAGCAAAGGCGAAGACAATTGAGCGTTATTTAGGAAAAAAGTATAAAGTACGTGCATCTATCGGTCATTTAAGGGATTTGCCACGCAGCCAAATGGGCGTGGACACCGAAAATAATTATGAACCGAAATATATTACAATACGCGGAAAAGGTCCGATTCTCCAAGAATTGAAAAAAGATGCGAAAAAAGCGAAGAAAATATTCCTCGCAGCTGACCCCGACAGAGAAGGGGAGGCAATTGCTTGGCATCTGGCCCATCAATTGGGAGTTGATATCGATTCGGACTGTCGTGTAGTATTTAATGAAATTACGAAGGATGCTATTAAAGAATCTTTTAAAAGCCCAAGACCGATAGATATGAATCGTGTAGATGCTCAACAGGCAAGAAGGATTTTAGACAGACTTGTAGGCTATAATATTAGCCCAATCCTTTGGAAGAAAGTTAAAAAAGGATTATCGGCCGGTAGAGTACAATCTGTTGCATTACGATTAATAATTGATCGTGAGAATGAGATAAAGGCTTTTGTGCCAGAGGAATACTGGAGCATAGTTGGAGAGTTTACTAAAAACGGGAAAAAATTTGAGGCTTCTTTTTATGGCGATGCTAAGAAAAAATTGAAGCTCGAAAATAAGGAACAGGTCGATGAGATCCTATCAAAAATGTCTGGCGAAGAATTCGAAGTCGTAAACCTTGTTAAAAAGGAAAGAAAAAGGAATGCTGCACCACCTTTCACTACTTCTTCTCTCCAGCAGGAAGCGGCACGCAAGTTGAATTTCAGAGCACGTAAGACTATGATGCTTGCACAACAGTTGTATGAAGGTATCAATACAGGAAAAGAAGGAATTGTTGGACTCATCACATATATGAGAACGGATTCTACCCGTATTTCCGAAGGGGCCAAAGCAGAGGCTGCCTCTTTTATCGAAACAATGTACGGGAAAGAATACATTTCAACTACAAAGACGAAGGCCAAGGAATCGGCCAATTCCCAAGATGCGCATGAAGCAGTGAGACCAACATCAGTTATGAGACCACCTGAGGCGATGAAAGCGTTTTTATCCCGTGACCAGCTTAGATTATATAAATTGATTTGGGAGCGCTTTGTGGCGAGTCAGATGGCCCAAGCTGTTCTTGATACTGTTACAGCTGATCTGATGAACGGAGAAGTTAAGTTCAGAGCGACGGGATCAGAAGTTAAATTCCCTGGATTTATGAAAGTCTATATTGAGGGGGACGACGATCAGCAAGAGGAAAAGGATCGGATATTACCCCCGCTTGAAATAGGCGAGCTTATTAAAGGTGAAGATATTGATCCGAAGCAGCATTTCACGCAGCCACCTCCGCGGTATTCTGAAGCGAGGCTTGTTAAGACCCTTGAGGAGCTTGGAATTGGGAGACCATCGACATATGCGCCGACACTTGATACGATTCAAAAACGTGGTTATGTCACATTGGACGCCAAACGTTTTGTGCCGACCGAGCTTGGTGAAATTGTCCATCAAGCTATGAATCAATACTTCCCGGACATCATAAACGTTGAATTTACTGCGGAGATGGAAAAAAGTCTGGATGATGTTGAAGAAGGCGAAGTTCAGTGGAAGCAGGTCATAGATGAATTTTATAAGGAATTTGAAAAGCATCTAAAAGTAGCTGAAGAGGAAATGGAGAAAATTGAAATCAAAGATGAGCCAGCAGGAGAAGACTGTGAAAAATGCGGTTCACCAATGGTATTCAAAATGGGACGCTACGGTAAATTTATGGCATGCTCAAACTTTCCGGATTGTAGAAATACTAAAGCGATCATTAAGCCAATCGGAGTCACTTGTCCATCTTGTAAAGAGGGGCAAGTTGTCGAAAAGAAAGAGTAAAACGAAGAGGATATTCTTTGGATGTGACCGCTATCCAGAATGTGAATATGTTTCTTGGGATAAACCGATATCGAGGCCGTGTCCTAAGTGTCAAAGTACCTTAGTCGAAAAACGACTTAAAAAAGGTGTTCAAATTCAATGTACGGAATGTGATTACAAAGAGGATGCACAAGAGTAATCAATGGGCACTGATTTTAAATTGTTGTTAAGAGGCTGCGCAATGTGGAAATAATTCACATTGTGCAGTTTTTCATGTTACAACTACGATAATTTGAACAAATTGTGTCAAAATAAAGATGAGTTCACGAGATGTCAGACTTCCTAAGACGATTCTGTTGCCGAAGTGGCGAAAGGGTTGTATAGTGAATCGTGGACGACTTTCGAATTACACGATTAGTCCTCCAATTCGATTAATTAGATCGAGAATGTAATCTATTTTTAAAAAACAAAGAAGAACCACTATTCAAACATGTTCTAATTTTGTTATAATTAACAAGGTGATTCATTATGGGGGTGAACCACTTAATGCAGCAAAATGAGATGTCTATTATTCTTGACGAGTATATATCCTATATTCGACTGGAAAAGAACTATTCGTCGTTAACTGTTTCGGAATACAGCAATGATATCCGGGAGTTTTTTTCTTTTTTAGGTCAAGAAGGAATTGTAGACTTAGACAAAGTCGAGTACCCAGAGGCAAGATTATATGTAACAAGACTGTACGATCGCGGTTTATCAAGAATGACAATTTCCCGAAAAATTTCGTCGATACGTTCGTTATATAAATTTGGAAATGCTCGATTCGGGATAAATGATAGTGCATTCCGTTTGTTAAACCACCCAAAGAAGGAACAGCGGCTTCCGGCTTTTTTTTATGAAGAAGAACTGGAAATGCTGTTCACATCTTGCAATGGTGAAGATCCAAAATCACTTCGCAATCTTGCCCTCCTTGAATTGCTTTATGCAACTGGCATACGGGTAAGTGAATTGACATTCATCAGACTTGCAGATATCGATAATTCACTTGGGATTATCAAGGTGATGGGTAAAGGTAGGAAGGAACGTTATGTACCTTATGGAAGTTTTGCCCAGACAGCTTTGGAATCCTATTTGGAGAAAAGTCGTCCTATATTGATGAAGAAGCAAAACCATCAATCCTTGTTTGTTAATTTACGTGGTGAACCGATTACTGATAGTGGTGTTCGTCATGTCTTAAACAAAATGATGGAGGTAGCTGCAATTCATGGTAAGATTCATCCGCATATGATCCGCCATTCGTTTGCGACACATTTGCTCTCAAATGGGGCGGATATACGGACAGTTCAGGAACTTCTTGGCCATAGTCATTTATCTTCGACACAAGTGTATACGCATATTACAAAAGAACACTTGCGGAAAGTATATATGAAGACACATCCGCGAGCGTAGGAGGATGAGCTGATGGAATTTCATGCCACCACGATATTTGCTGTAAGGCATAATGGTGTTTGTGCAATGTCAGGTGATGGGCAAGTGACGATGGGGAATCCGTTGTCATGAAGAATACTGCGAAAAAGGTAAGAAGACTCTTTGGAGACAAAATCCTCGCAGGCTTTGCAGGTTCGGTTGCCGATGCCTTTACCCTTTTTGAACTTTTCGAAGGTAAATTGGGTGAATTTAATGGAAACCTTGAGCGTGCGGCAGTTGAAGTTGCAAAAGAATGGCGAGGAGACCGTATCCTAAGAAAATTGGAGGCACTACTTTTAGTTGCCGATAAGGACAGGATTTTACTTGTTTCGGGTACGGGCGAAGTTATTGAGCCTGATGACGGTATCCTTGCTATTGGGTCCGGTGGAAACTATGCGTTGGCTGCAGGACGTGCGTTGAAAAAGTATAGTGGCGATTCACTTACCGCTGAAGAGATTGCAAGGGCGGCACTTGAAACTGCCGCAGAAATATGTGTCTACACAAATGATCGAATTATTGTGGAGGTACTAAAATGAACAAAAAAAAGGAAATGACACCACGCGAGCTTACTGCATTCCTTGATCGCTATATTGTTGGCCAAGACGCAGCTAAAAAGGCTGTTGCGGTTGCAATGCGGAATAGATATCGAAGAAGTCTTTTGACGGATGAAGAGAAAAGTGAAATCATACCGAAAAATATTTTGATGATTGGACCTACTGGAGTGGGGAAGACTGAAATAGCAAGAAGAATTGCGAAATTAGTGAACGCTCCATTCGTCAAGGTAGAGGCGACCAAGTTTACAGAAGTCGGATATGTTGGCAGAGATGTCGAGTCGATGGTTAGAGATTTGACTGAAGTCGGTGTCAGAATCGTCCGTGAAGAAATGCGAGAATCTGTGAGGGGTCAGGCTGAAAAGCTTGCAGAAGAGCGGCTTGTGAGTTGTTAGTCCCGGAACGGAAACGAAAAGGGAATATGCAAAACCCTTTTGAAATGCTTTTCGGACAAAAGGCTGATGAAGAGGAAAAGGATTCAGTGGAGCAAGTTGAAATTGGCCGAAAACGCTCGGAAATTTCAAGTAGGCTTGCTGCAGGGGAGTTAGAAGAGGAAATGATTACGGTCGAAGTCTCTTCCCAACAACCTTCGATGTTTGACGCGCTCCAAGGTTCGGGAATGGAACAAATGGGGGCGAGTATGCAAGATGCATTCTCTTCTCTAATGCCGAAAAAAACGATGAAACGAAAAATGAAGGTGAGGGATGCAAGGAAAATCCTTCAAGCAGAAGAAGCGGATAAACTAATTGATACTGATGAAATAGCAAGAAAAGCAGTTGAAGCAGTTGAACAACAAGGTATTATCTTCATCGATGAAATGGATAAAATCGCTAGTCGTGGCAATAGTGGCGGTTCTTCTGCAGATGTTTCAAGAGAAGGTGTACAAAGAGACATTCTTCCAATTGTGGAGGGCTCAACCGTTACTACGAAATACGGCCCTGTTAAAACGGATTTTATCCTGTTTATCGCGGCAGGCGCTTTTCATATGTCTAAACCATCGGATATCATTCCAGAGCTTCAGGGCGTTTCCCGATTCGAGTAGAGCTTGATAAACTGACAAAAGATGACTTTTTCAGGATATTGAAAGAACCAGATTTTTCGTTGATCACTCAATATCAAAGATTATTGGCGACAGAAAACGTCAATATTGAATTTACAGAGGATGCGATTGAGCGTATCGCTGAAATTGCATATGATGTGAATGACAATACGGAAAATATCGGTGCTCGTCGATTGCATACCATTTTGGAAAAATTACTTGAGGAACTATCCTATGAAGCAGCTGAAATTGGACCGACCACAATTAAAATTACGTTGGCATATGTCGATGAAAAGATGAAAAACATCATAAAAAACAAAGATTTGTCACATTTTATCCTTTAATTGAGTCGTTTTACTTTATTTAACGATTAAAAAGCTTTAGAATATTCATAAATGCACGGAAACCTAAGGAGGAAATAGTAATGGCTTTACTAACTAAAACAAGAAAAATCAACGCAATGTTACAAGAATCAGCAGGGAAATCTGTTAACTTTAAGGAAATGGCGGAAAAGTTAAGTTCAGTTATTGAATGTAATGCTTTCATCGTCAGCCGTAAAGGTAAACTACTTGGACTAGAAATTCATCAACAAATCGAAAATGAGCGTTTGAAACAAATGTTTGAAGATCGTAAATTCCCTGAGGAATATACAAAAAAACTTTTCGAAGTGAACGAAACATCTTCCAATATTGACGTTTACAGTGATTACACAGTATTTCCTGAAGAAGAACGTGAACTCTTTAAGGAAGGCCTAACTACTGTTGTTCCAATTATTGGTGGTGGAGAACGCCTTGGTACACTAATTCTTGCTCGATTACAACAAGAGTTCACTGAAGATGATCTTATCCTTGCTGAATACGGCGCTACAGTTGTTGGTATGGAAATTCTTCGTGAAAGAGCAGAAGAAATTGAAATCGAAGCACGTAGTAAGGCTGTCGTTCAAATGGCGATCAACTCGCTTTCTTATAGCGAACACGAAGCAATTGAACATATTTTCAATGAGCTTAATGGTAACGAGGGACTACTTGTTGCTTCAAAAATTGCAGACAGAGTTGGAATAACACGTTCAGTTATCGTAAATGCTTTACGTAAACTTGAAAGTGCTGGTGTAATTGAATCACGTTCCCTTGGTATGAAAGGAACGTATATCAAAGTCCTTAACAGTAAATTCCTTGAAGAACTTGAAAACCAAAAGAATTAATTAAATCCTGATAACACTTTCGCATTATTTTGCGGAAGTGTTATTTTTATGAAAAGAAATATGGGAAAAAATATTAAATGATAGGTTCATATTTGAAGGAGCCGAAGTAATAGTCCTATAAGTTAGTTTTTACCTATGTCTAATGTATTTAAAAGGGTTGTTTTGTACTATGCTATTTACATTAATATGATAGACAAAGTTCTTCAAAATCCGATACAATAAGACATATATATATATAATTTTATATTTGATAGAAATTAAAACTTGTAATACATAGAGTTAAAAAGATATGAGGTGATTTATAGATATGAATATTTACGGATCCACTATCTCACTCTTGGAACGTGGACTGAATTTTTCATCTGCTAAAGGTAAAGCAATTTCGCAAAATATAGCAAATGTCGACACGCCGAACTATAAAGCGAAGAGTGTTAGTTTTAAAGAACTACTTCACGAATCCAGTACAAGCCCTATAAAAGCATATCGGACGAATGACTTGCACATTGACTTCAATTCGAACGTATCACAAAAAAGTGGGTTCAACAGTTCGGATTTCCGCTATAGGCATAATGGTAATGGAGTAGATATGGAAAAGGAACAAGCGGATCTTGCAGCAAACCAGATTTATTATAATGCGCTTGTCGATCGTTTAAATGGGAAGTTTAATACACTTCAAAACGTTATCAAGGGAGGCCGTTAAGGATGTCAATATTTCAAAGTTTGAACACTTCCGCTTCAGCCTTAACCGCTCAACGTTTAAGGATGGATGTTATTTCCTCGAATATGGCTAATGTTGAAACGACAAGAGGTAAAATGGTAAATGGCGAATGGCAGCCATACCGAAGAAAAACAGTAAGCTTCAAACCTATTGAAGGGCAATTTTCAACAATGTTAAATGCAGCAATAGGAAATAATAAGGGTACTGCGGGTTACGGAGTAACGGTCTCAGCAATTAATGAAGATCTGGAGACTCCGTTTAAACTTGTATTTGATCCAACACACCCCGATGCGAATGAAGATGGCTACGTTCAAATGCCGAACGTAGATCCGTTAAGGGAAATGATTGATCTTATGTCAGCAACAAGATCTTATGAGGCAAATATAACTGTATTAAATGCCAATAAATCTATGCTAATGAAAGCCCTTGAGATAGGTAAATGATAAGGGGAGGGACAACTAATGCCGATACAATCATTAACTGGAATTAACAACACAGCAGGAATGATAAAGGTGAATCAAAGCCTAAAGCCAACACCTTTCGAGGCGCAACAAAGCTTTGGTGCATACTTAAAAGACGCTATCCAGGATGTGAATAGCAAACAAGTTAAATCTGATGAACTAACCCAGAAGCTTATAATGGGTGAAAATGTTGATCTACATAACGTAATGATTACCGCACAAAAAGCTTCAATAGCATTGAACGCTACAATGGAAGTGCGAAACAAAGTAGTGGAAGCCTATCAGGAAATTATTCGGATGCCTGTATAATCCGTCTAATATATGTTTCTTGAACCACGTAAGTAGACGGGGGATTAGAATGAAAGAAAGATTGACTAAAATTGGAGCTGATTTAAAACGGTTCTGGTCAAGTCGCACCAAACAACAAAAAACTTCATATATCGGGTTTGCGGTGGTGATTGTTGCAATGGCCGCAGTCTTGACATTTTTCTTGTCGAAGACTGACTTTGTTCCGCTTTATAAAGATGTATCGCGTGCTGAAATTGGACGCATTAAGGAAGAGTTGGATGTCCAGGGTATTCCGAACCAAATCGCCCCTGGAGGAACTTCTATCCTTGTGCCAAAAAACCGTGTTGATGAATTACTTGTGACATTGGCAGCGGAAGGGTATCCGAATTCAGGAACAATCGATTATTCATTTTTCTCCCAAAATGCAGGTTTTGGAACGACTGATAATGAATTCAATATGATTAAACTTGCAACGATGCAAACAGAATTGGCTAATTTGATAAAAGGAATTCGTGGTGTTAAGGACGCGCAGGTGATGATCACTTTGCCGACACCAAGTGTTTTTATGAACGAATCTGTTCAAAATGCCACTGCGGCGATTAGGCTGGATACTGAACCTGGTCATCAATTTACAGAACCACAAATAAATGCACTTTATAATCTGGTATCGAAAAGCTTACCGAATTTATCTACAGATGACATCGTAATTATGAACCAGTATTCCGAATACTTTGATCTGAATTCTACTCAATCTTCAGGCACATCTATCGTTAATCAAATGGAATTGAAGAAAGATATAGAAAGAGATTTACAACGGAAAGTGCAAATGATGCTTGGTACTTTAGTTGGTCAAGATAAGGTTATCGTTTCAGTTACAACTGACATTGACTTTAAACAGGAAAATAGACAGGAAAACCTTGTGGACCGTATCGATGAGGATCTTGATAGTCTATCAATCAGTGTACAAAGAATAACAGAGACCTTCTCTGGAAATGGCGCAAATGCGGGAGGCCCTTTGGAGGGAGAAGACCCTACAGATAACCGAACAACCACTGGTGAAGCAGGCACATCAAACGGTGATTATGACCGTTTGGAAGAAACGATCAATAACGAAGTAAATAGAATTCGAAGAGATATTGTTGAAAGTCCTTATAAAATTCGAGACATAGGTATACAGGTAATGGTAGAGCCTCCTGATGTTAACGATGTAGAATCGTTATCAGCTGATGTGCAAACAGATATTAGGTCGATTTTAGAGACAATTATTAGTACTTCAATTGACAAAAGCTACTTACCTTCAGAAATACCTGATAGTTTCTGGGAAAATAAAATCGCTATATCTACACAGATTTTCAACGGTAAAGCAGGCTCTGCAACTCCAATTGAACAGACTACCATCCCATGGTGGGTTTATGGCATCGGTGCCTTTTTACTTATAGTAATTGTCATTCTTGTCTTTGTTTACTTCCGCAAACGCGGACGTTCAACTGAGAATGAAGAAGCAATTATCCAAGAAATGGGAACAGCGACTGACAACAGAACTGCACCTGAAACAGAAGCTTCATTACGAAAAAAATCTCTTGAAAAAATGGCGAAAGATAAGCCAGAAGAGTTTGCAAAGTTATTAAGGTCATGGCTTACTGATGATTGATGGAGAGATGAAAATGGTTAGGAAAGATAAAGAAATGACCGGTAAACAAAAAGCGGCACTTCTTCTCATTTCGCTTGGACCCGAAGTCTCAGCGTCCGTCTATAAGCATTTGACAGAAGAAGAGATTGAAATGTTGACCCTTGAAATCTCCGGTGTAAAAAAAGTAGATTCGACCGTTAAGGAAGAAATCATTGAAGAATTCAATAATATTGCACTTGCTCAAGACTATATTTCGCAAGGTGGAATTGGTTACGCAAAGACGGTGTTGGAAAAGGCATTAGGAAAAGAGCATGCCCTATCCATCATCAATCGTCTAACGACGTCCTTGCAAGTTAGACCGTTTGATTTTGCCCGAAAAGCTGATCCATCACAGGTGCTGAATTTCATTCAAAATGAACATCCGCAGACAATAGCATTAATACTTTCCTACTTGGAAGCTGAGCAGGCTGGAATAATATTGTCATCACTGCCACAGGAAATGCAGGCGGATATCGCTAAAAGAATAGCGACTATGGATTCAACTTCCCCAGAAGTAATCAGTGAGATTGAGTCTGTACTTGAAAGGAAACTTTCTTCTACAGTAACTCAAGATTTCACTGAGACTGGTGGAATAGATGCAGTTGTACAAGTATTGAATGGCGTTGACAGGGCGACAGAAAAAACAATAATGGATGCACTTGAAATCCAGGACCCAGAACTTGCTGAGGAAATACGTAAGAGAATGTTCGTCTTTGAAGATATCGTCACATTGGATAATCGTTCAATTCAACGTATTGTCCGTGAATGCGAAAACGCCGACCTTGTTTTATCACTAAGAGTTTCAAGCGAAGAGGTTAGAGAGGTTCTATTTAAGAATATGTCTCAGCGGATGGCTGAATCTTTCAAAGATGAAATGGAAGTAATGGGACCTGTCCGTCTACGGGATGTAGAGGAAGCACAAGCGAGGATTGTTTCTATTATCCGTAGACTAGAGGAATCCGGTGAAATCATAATTGCACGCGGTGGAGGAGATGACATCATTGTCTAATGTTTATCGTGCTGCAAATACGTTTTCCAAAGAAGGAAATGTAAAAGAAATCACAATAAAGACATTGAATAGATCATCGTTTGATGAAGAACAAGTACTTACACAAGAATCACTTATGATTGAGAGAAATCGACTGTTACAGGATGCCCAAATGAGAATTGAAACCGAAAAGTCTGACTTGGCTCAAATAAGACAAACCGCACTTGAGGATATAGCTGCTATGCAATCTGCGTGGGAACAGGAGAAGACTAACTTACAACAACAAGCTTATGAAGAAGGTTTTCAGCAAGGTTACGAAGAGGGAAGAAATAAATCATTGTCCGATATGAATGAATCCGTGAAAATTGCGAATGAAATTACTGCTAAATCGCATGAAAATGCATTGAAGTATATTGAAGAACAGGAAAAAGTAATCCTTGAAATTGCAATGAAAACGGCCGAGCGGATTTTAGGAACACTGCTTGAAAATGATGAAGAGAAGTTTTTATCAATTGTAAAAAAAGGCTTAAAAGAAGTTAGGGAAATGAAAGAGGTTAAATTGTATGTTTCAATTGCCCACTTTGACTTTATCTCCTCGAACCGTGACGAGTTGATGTCGATATTCCCTCCTGAAGTCCCATTCCTCATATTTGTTAATGACGATTTTGATGTGAACGACTGCATCATTGAAACGAATCAGGGACGGATTGTAGTAAGTGTGGATGAGCAGTTGAACATGCTGAAAGAACAACTATTTGACTTAATGGAAAGTGGTGACTGACATTGAAGAAGGCCAATGAGCTGCTTAATGTCATACCAAAATTAAATTCCCATAGAAAATTTGGGCGAGTCGTCCAGGTAATTGGTTTAATGATAGAATCTCAAGGACCTGAAAGTTCCATCGGTGATGTTTGCCGCATTCATTTGAAAAATGGAAGAAAAGAAAGTTCCGTTGTTTTTGCTGAAGTCGTCGGCTTTCGTGAAGAGATTGTCATTCTTATGCCGTATACCAATATTATGGATATTTCAAGCGGCTGTTTAGTGGAAAGTACCGGAAAACCCCTTGAGGTAAAGGTAGGTATGAACCTAATTGGAAAAGTGCTTGATGCGATGGGGAATCCGATTGATAATAGCGCATTACCAAAAGGACTGTCGACAATCAGGACGGAGCAGGAACCTCCTAACGTCATGACCAGAAAACCAATTAGTGAAAAGTTAGCTGTTGGTGTCAAAGCGATAGACGGCATGCTTGCTGTCGGGAATGGCCAAAGGGTAGGGATCTTTGCAGGTTCGGGAGTGGGTAAGAGTACTTTATTAGGTATGATTGCAAGGAATACGACTGCAGATTTAAACGTTATCGCACTTATTGGAGAAAGGGGACGGGAAAGTCCTCGAATTCATTGAGCGGGATCTTGGACCTGAAGGATTAAGTCGAACAATTGTAGTTGCAGCCACTTCCGATCAACCTGCACTTATGCGTATTAAAGGTGCTTTTACAGCTACAGCTATAGCGGAATACTTTCGTAATAAAGGGATGAACGTCATGCTAATGATGGATTCCGTGACACGTGTTGCAATGGCTCAGCGTGAAATTGGGCTTGCAGTTGGAGAACCACCTGCAACTCGAGGCTATACGCCGTCTGTCTTTTCTATTCTTCCAAAATTGCTTGAACGAACAGGAACAAATGAAGTTGGAGCAATTACAGCCTTCTACACGGTTCTCGTAGATGGTGACGATATGAACGAGCCGATTGCGGATGCAGTCAGGGGTATACTGGATGGCCACATTGTATTGGATAGAACACTCGCCAACAAAGGCCAATATCCAGCTATCAATGTATTGAAAAGTGTCAGCCGTCTTATGAATCATATTGCAAGTCAGGAACATATAAAAGCCGCAGAAAAACTCCGCGAACTGTATTACACCTATAACAAATCTGAAGATCTGATTAATATCGGAGCCTATAAACGTGGGACATCAAAAGAAATCGATGAAGCAATTGAATTCGAGCCCCATATAACAAAGTTTTTGAAGCAAAGTTATAACGATAATGTGAGAATGGAAGATAGTATTGAAGAATTGATTTCCCTTGCTTCTGGAGGCGGAGTTTGATGAAACCCTATTTATACAGATTTGAAAAAGTGTTAACGTTTCGGGAGCAGGAAAAAGAAGAAACAGAAGTTGAATATAAAAAATCTGTACATTCTTTCGAAAAGGTTGCAACGGAATTATACGAGTTATTGAAAAAGAAAGAAGACCTTGAATACGATCATCAAAATAAAATGAAACAAGGATTCAACATCAACGATATCCACCTATACACACGTTACTTGGAAAGTATAGAAAACGGATTTCAATTCTGCAACAATCCGTTATTAAGGCGCGGACAAAAATGAATTGGTTCGAGGAAAAGTTACTTGAAAAGACGATTGAGGTAAAAAAGTTTGAAAAGATGAAGGAAAAGGATCAAGAACATTATCGAGATGAAATGGAACTGCAAGAAGGTCGATTCTTGGATGAGTTGACAACGGCTAAGTTCCATCGAAGAAAAACAGGGTGGTAATGTGGTAAAAAAATCAAAACAGCAAATGTTGAATTCAAATGTGAATAAAAAGAAAGGTGGCCTTTTACAAGGAGTTTTGCTGTGGACTCTTGTCCCATTGCTTTCCACTACAATGGTGCTCTTAATCATAGCATACGTCGCAGATATAAATATATTTGATGTAAATGAATGGAACCCATCACTTCCTTTTGTTAGTAAATTAGTTGACGAAGAGGAAAAGTTAGATGCTTTTCTATTTGAGGAACGCGTTGTCTCCTTACAAGCTGAAATCCAGGAAAAAGAAGCGCAATTAGTCAAACTTGAAAAGGCATTGTCAAAAGCTGATGAGGAAAAGAAAGTATTGTTAGTTGACCAGAAAGCATTATTGGCTGAAATCGATGAATTGAAAATGGCAAAAGAAGATCAAAAACGTGATTTGAGTGAGATTATTTCTACTTTTGAGAAGATGTCAGCTAAATCCGTAGCGCCAATTATTTCAAAGATGAATGATGAAGAGGCGATTGAAATACTTTCAAGCCTTAAGCCGGATGTGTTGGCTCCGATTTTGGAAAAACTCTCAGCTGAGGATGCCGCAAGATATACAAGCCTTTTGACAAAATAAGAGTTTCCTTTGAAGGGGGGTGAAAAAATAGTGAACGTTGGAGCGTTGCAATCGAGTTTTACAATCGGCAAAAAGCTTCCCGAAAGTGCGGATTTAGGTGGGGAGTACAAGCAGTCGTTCGGTGACGTATTCAATAAGGTAACTTCAGCTGTCTCGGCGAGGGAAAATCAACAAACTAAAACGTCTACAGAAATTCCTACCGAATTGGTTTCAGACATTTTTGCTGCGGATTCAGTCGAAGATCTTCAAGAAGTATTGGAATCCCTTCAAGGTATTGAATCAATAGAGCTATCGGATCTTTTAGGTGAAAGAAATACTTTAACTTTAGAAGAACTGTCCATGGCAATGTCAATGGACCCGGAAAAAACTTTAGAATTGTTAAAGGACCTGTTGCTTAAGGCGGGTAAATCCCTTGAGGAACTAAAAAGAACTGACGGTATCGGCAGATATATGGACAATGCTATCTACCTTTGATGGTCTGGGAAATAACGCTTTGGAGATCTTGAATAATTCTATTACAAGCAATGTACAAAACAAGGAAGCTATCCAGCTGCTTGCCTTTTTAAAAACAGTGGAAATTTCGGCAAAGCAAAGTGATATGGTAATTTCAATGGAGCAGAAGTTACATGTTTTTCAAAGTATGATTACGGAAGCCGCTATACAATTCGACCAAGAGGTGCTTACTTCGGGGAAACAAAAGTTATTGGATATCCCAATTCAGAAATTCAACTTTAGAATTATTTCTGAACTTAATTCTTCCCAGGCCTCTTCTGAAGAAAAAGAAGGCCCTAAACAAGTGAGTGAATTACAAGCAACTACACCTAACTTACCATCGACTTTGAAAGGTGATCTTGTACCAAACAAAACGAATTTGAATCAAAGCGAATCCTTAGTGCGAGAGTTACAGGTTTTATTCAAAAGATCCAATTTCGGTCAAGTTAATGGTACAAATCGGATGTTAATTAAATTGTATCCTGAGCATTTGGGGCAAATTCGGATTGAATTGGTGGAAACAAACGGTGTAATTTCTGCGAGGATTTTAGCATCAACAGCCCTCGCGAAAGGAATGTTGGATAGCCAGTTGCATCAATTAAAACACGCCTTTACCCAACAGAATATCCAAGTCGATCGTATTGATATTGCCCAATCAATCCAAGAGTCATCGAGGAATGAAAGGGAACAATCCTTTAATGAGCATTTTGAACGCGAGCAGCATGCGGAAAAGGAGAAAACCGATAATCATTCCGAAGAAAACCAATCCTTTGAAGAGTATTTACTTGAATTGGAGGTGTAATAAATGATTGATGGACAAAAACCCATTACTGAATCGATGTTCCTTATCAATAAACAACGAGATCAGCGCAAGACAGGTCCGGATACAATGGGAAAAGACGCCTTCATGAAGATTCTTATTGCACAGTTGCAAAACCAGGATCCAACAAATCCGATGAAGGATAATGAGTTCATAGCGCAAATGGCACAGTTTTCATCGTTGGAACAAACAATGAACTTGGCAAGTGCATTTGAAAAGTTTGCAGAATCACAAAATCAGACCCAATTAATCCAATACAATCAATTCGTCGGTAAGAGTGTCCGATGGCATGAAATTACGGATAAGAAAGACGAAGAAGGAAAAATGGTTGTAAATGAAGGAACAGGCATTATCCAATCTGCTAAATTTGTGAATGGATCCGTAGTGTTTACGATGGAAGATGGGAAAGAGCTTTCACCAGGCAATATTTCAGAGGTGCTCTCGGCATCGAACTCAATAGATTTAGTAGAGGCAAGTCGCATGATAGGTAAAACGGTCGGCTATATGGACGGAGAAGTTGAAAAGTCAGGTACTGTCGTATCCGTTTCCAATAAAAATGGAAAACTGCAATATATATTAAGTGACGGAAGCCGAAT
Organism: Sporosarcina thermotolerans; assembly: GCF_030067815.1. Classification (GTDB taxonomy): domain Bacteria; phylum Bacillota; class Bacilli; order Bacillales_A; family Planococcaceae; genus Sporosarcina; species Sporosarcina thermotolerans. The sequence goes on from NZ_CP125968.1 coordinate 2,076,590, forward strand.
TGATGGGGATTCATTTACATCAATAAGTCAATAGAATAGGAGCCATTGTAATGGAGAGGTTGAATTTTCATAGGGTTCCATCGCAGCCGCTTATTCACCAAAGACAACTATCAAAATCGACTAATGCGCCTAAACAATCTTTCCTCGAGCAGCTGAATAAAGCAATCGAACCGCATGAGCTGAAAATAAGCAAACATGCAAATGAAAGATTGAAAGAAAGACATATTCATATTTCAGACAGTGAATGGGCACATATTGGCGAAAAGGTGAACGAGGCAAAGAGGAAGGGAATTAAAGAATCGCTTGTTCTAATGGATCAGGCAGCATTAATCATTAGCGCAAAAAATTCCACAGTAATTACGGCGATGGATCGTAAAGAAGCAAAGGATCAATTATTCACTAATATCGATGGAACGATTGTACTTAGTTAACTATTAATGGCAGGACCTATAAGGATGCCATCGTACTGCCGAATGATAGAGGCAGTTACACATATAATCCGGGAGGGAAAAGCATGTTAAGATCAATGTATTCAGGAATCTCTGGCCTACGAAATTTCCAAACAAAGTTGGACGTAATCGGAAATAACATCGCGAACGTCAATACGTATGGCTTTAAAAAAGGACGAGTTATTTTTAAAGATTTGATTTCGCAGACAGTAGCGGGTGCTGCTGCTGGAAATGAAAATCGTGGAGGTGTCAACCCTAAACAAGTTGGTTTAGGTTCGCAAATTGCTGCCATTGACACAATGCACACAAATGGTTCGACCCAGTTTACGGGTAACACATTAGACTTAGCGATTGCTGGTGATGGTTTCTTTATTGTAGGTAACTCAGAGGGTGAAGATTTACTTTATACAAGGGCAGGTAATTTTTATATGGATCAGGATGGCTACATTGTAGATGGAGAAGGAAGGTTTTTACAAGGAGCTGACGGGCCGATTCAAGTAGATTTGGAAGCTTCATCAATGTCAATCTCTGAAGATGGTACAGTAACGGCCGTCATAAATAATGTGCCTGAAGACGTAGGAATTATTCAAATGGCTAAATTCCCAAATCCAGGTGGACTTGAGAAAGTAGGTTCTAACCTTTATCAAAGAACTGCAAACTCCGGTGAACCAAGTGAAGGTGAGCCGCAATTAGAAGGCCGCGGTAAAATCGCATCAGGCTTCCTTGAAATGTCCAACGTCGACCTTTCAGAGGAATTCACCGAGATGATCGTTGCACAACGTGGTTTCCAAGCAAATACACGTATCATCACAACATCCGACGAAATCCTTCAAGAACTCGTAAACTTGAAACGATAATTAGATTTTCATAATTGGTTACAGAAAAGGAGGATGGGCCGGCCCAGCGCCCGGCCCCTTTATCATGATAAAAGTCACACGTCTTAATGGAAAAGTCTTTACATTGAATGCATTATACATAGAAAAAATCGAGTCATTTCCCGATACGACAATTACCTTAACAACTGGATCGAAATACGTTGTCCTCGATCCGATTGAAGTTGTTAACCAACGAATTATCGATTTCTATCAAGCAGTTCAAATATTATCAAATCCGCATATCCGGGGTGACGAACATGAAGAATAAAGTTTTGACATTGGTCCTTATCATTTTAATATGTATTTCACTTGTCGGCATTATCGGGATTGCTCTTAAGATGCAATTGGACAAAAGTGACAAAACAAATATAAAGGAAGCTTCAATTGATGAAATTCTTAAGTCATCGGTTGATATACCTGAAATAATGACAAATTTATCGGGAAAGCAGTTTATTAGAATTACATTAAAGATCCAAACAACAGATAAGAAGGCTGCTGAAGAATTGAAAAAACGGGAATTTCAAGTCCAGAACATGGTAATCCAAGAGCTTTCTGAAATGACCTCCAAAGAACTTGAAGGAAAAGCAGGAAAACAGGCATTTGAAGATACCATAAAAGCTCAATTGAATCCTCTAATGCAAAAGGGTGAAATTGAAAAGGTTTATATTGTTAGTTATATCATTCAGTGAACTTAAACATATACAGTACCGGGAGGTGGCCTAATGCCGGAAGATATCTTATCCCAAAATGAAATAGATGCTTTATTATCCGCATTGTCAACAGGAGAAATGTCCGCAGAAAACATGAAAAAGAGGATGGAACCCGGAAGGTCAAAGTATATGATTTCAAACGGGCGCTTCGTTTTTCAAAAGATCAAATTCGTAGTTTAACAAGAATCCATGAGAACTTTGCGAGATTGTTAACTACTTATTTTTCTGCACAATTACGAACTTATATTCAAATACATGTCGCTACAGTCGATCAAATTCCGTTTGAAGAATTTATCCGGTCAATGCCAAATATGACATTGCTTAACATATTCGATGTTCCACCTTTGGAAGGGAATATCATAATGGAAGTCAACCCGAATATTGCCTATTCCATGCTTGACCGTTTGATGGGCGGTGCAGGAAAAGGTACTGGACTAATAAATAATATGACGGAAATTGAAACGAAGATTTTAACGAATCTATTTGAACGTTCATTTGACAATTTTAGAGAGGCGTGGACTGGAATCATTGAAATTGACCCATACCTGTCAGAAATTGAAGTGAATCCTCAATTCTTACAAACAATTTCACCGAATGAAACAGTCGTCGTCATTGGTTTTAATATTGTTATTGGAGAGTCAAGTGGCATGATAAATATTTGTATTCCGCACGTCGTTCTTGAGCCAATTGTTCCTAATCTTTCAGTCAGGTATTGGATGCAGTCCAATCAGAAAGAATCGACTCCTGAACAGAACACGGAATTGGAAAAACGTTTAAAGCAAACCACTTTACCGATTAGCGTTGAGTTAGGTCAAGGTACAATGTCAATTGATGAATTCTTATCCCTTCAAGTAGACGATGTTATCCCCCTTGGAAAAAGGATTGAAGATCCTTTACAAGTAAGGGTTGGCGGAATACCTAAATTTACCGCACAACCCGGCCAAGTGCGAAATAGAATGGCAGTACAAATTATTGGTAGTTTGAATGAAGGGGATGAAGATGATGAGTGATAATATACTCTCTCAAGAGGAAATTGAAGCGTTATTACGCGGCGAAGAAATTCATTCGACAAAAACTGATACATCGTCCCAAACGAATCAGAATCCTAATAATGAATTAAGTGAAATGGAAAAAGATGCTTTAGGTGAAGTAGGGAATATTTCCTTCGGCAGTTCTGCAACAGCACTTTCCTCATTGCTTGGTCATAAAGTCGAAATCACAACACCTTCAATTACAGTTGTTGATCGTAATATGCTGATGGCTGAATTCATTCATCCATATATCGTAGTTCAAGTTGAGTATACAGAAGGTTTGAATGGCATGAATCTCCTTATCATTAAACAAAGGGATGCAGCCATTATCGCGGACTTGATGCTTGGAGAAGATGGTCTACAACCTCCTGAAGAATTAAATGAAATTCGATTTAGTGCAGTGCAAGAAGCGATGAATCAAATGATGGGGTCTGCAGCAACATCAATGTCGACAGTCTTTAATAAGAGAGTCGATATTTCTCCCCCGTCTATCGATTTAATCGATATGCCAAGCGAGAACGAAATTTCATATATTCCAGAAAATGAGCCAATGATTAAAGTTTCATTTAAATTAAAAGTAGGGAATTTGATAGACTCCCATATTATGCAGCTTTTCCCTTTACAATTCGGTAAAAATCTTGTTACTACGTTAATGGGAATGGACGTTGCGAATGAGGCAGCAATAACAATGGAAACTCCAATACTGCCTCCTACCGAAACCAGCAGCAACAGTCTGAAAATAGCGGGCAGGAATCTCAAAGTTTCGAGAAAAGTCAAAGCGATTCGCAAACGACCAAACAATCATTTGATGCAGCACAACAGATTGAGCAAACAAAAGAACCTCAACCAACTGTACATGTACAACAAGCTCAATTTGCAAGTTTTGATACTCCATCTTTTGATAAGACAAAATCGAACAACTTAAATATGTTATTGGATATCCCATTACAAGTGACAGTAGAATTGGGACGGACGAAACGCTCTGTTAAAGAAATCCTTGAAATGTCAAGTGGCTATATTATCGAATTAGATAAGTTAGCTGGTGAACCAGTTGATATTTTGGTGAATAACCGGCATATTGCACGTGGGGAAGTCGTTGTAATCGATGAGAATTTTGGAGTTAGGATTACAGATGTTTTGAGCCAAAAAGAAAGACTAAACAATTTAAGATAGAATCCGGAGGCTAACAAAATGGGTAAACGTATATTGATAGTCGATGATGCGGCATTTATGCGTATGATGATAAAAGATATTTTAATAAAAAACAATTTTGAAGTTGTTGGTGAGGCTGCGGATGGTGTGCAGGCCGTGGAAAAGTATATGGAATTACTGCCGGACCTCGTAACGATGGATATTACAATGCCCGAAATGGATGGGATTACAGCTTTAAAACAAATTAAAGAAAATGATCCTTCGGCAAAAGTCATCATGTGCTCTGCAATGGGTCAACAGGCCATGGTTATCGATGCTATTCAGGCAGGAGCGAAAGATTTCATAGTGAAACCATTTCAATCTGATCGCGTTGTTGAAGCAATCCAAAAAGCATTGGGTTAACTCATGAACTTTACAAATGGTTTTAAATTAGTCTTAACTTGCCTGCTTACTTTTTTTGTTTTAAACGTTAGTCTATTTGAAGTGGTCCATGCGGAAACCGACTCGAATAAATCCATATTCGATTGCCTTGGAAAAAACGAGGACTGTGATCAAGAACCTCAAAGTGAATTTGATAAAAGTGAACCTGTTAATAGCAGTACTGCTGACGAAGAAACTTTCGGATTGTCCTTTTGGGATTATGTAAGGACAGTTTTCGCATTATTGTTTGTCATAGTTCTTCTTTTCGCTTTATTAAAGTTCATAAACCGTAAAAATAGGATGTTCAATCAGCACCAGTTGATGAAGAACATTGGCGGTCTTTCACTTGGACAAAATAAGTCAATCCAATTAGTTGTTATCGGAGAAACTTATTTCATCGTAGGTGTTGGTGATGAAGTTCGTTTGCTGAAGGAAATTACAGATGCCGAAGAAATTAATGTACTTGAAAATTATTTTGAAAATAACGATGAACAAAGCCCGTCAAACATCGTTGATAAAATAATGACAATGCTTAAAAGTAAAAGAGAATCAACAGATGAAGAACCAGTTGATTTTGGAAAGTTATTCACGTCCAGACTTGATGAATTAAGGGAGGAACGGAAAAAACATTTGAACCGCCTAAAGGAAAAGGAGAAGAGAAAAGATGAATGATTTTATGCAGTTTTTCTCTGATAGTGACCCGTCCAATGTGTCGACATCTATCAAAATGCTCCTTCTTCTAACGGTGTTGTCACTTGCGCCCGCAATTCTTATTCTAATGACATCCTTTGCAAGGATTGTGATTGTACTTTCATTTGTCAGAACAGCACTGGCTACACAACAAATGCCGCCCAATCAAGTTATTGTCGGCTTAGCACTATTTCTCACTTTTTTCATAATGGCTCCGACATTTCAACAAGTGAACGAGACGGCATTAACGCCATTATTCGCTGAAGAAATAACACTTGAAGAGGCGTATGATCGTGCAAGCATACCGTTTAAGGAATTTATGAGTAAACATACACGACAAAAGGATTTGGAGTTATTCCTACGTTACAATCAGGCAGAACGTCCAGAAACGTTGAATGATATTCCGTTAACTATGATGGTTCCGGCATTTGCGTTAAGTGAATTAAAGACTGCCTTTCAAATGGGTTTTATGATATTCATTCCTTTCCTTGTTATTGATATGATCGTTGCAAGTGTTCTGATGTCAATGGGGATGATGATGTTACCCCCAGTTATGATCTCATTACCTTTCAAAATTTTACTGTTCGTCCTTGTTGATGGCTGGTATCTTATTGTCAAATCATTGTTGCAAAGTTTTTAGCGGGTATCAATTGTCGCTTTCGGCCAATAGATATTTTTTAAGTATAGGAGTGGTTTGAATGTCAGGCGAATTGGTCATTGCGATCGCTGAACGTGCAATATGGGTCATATTATTAGCTTCTGGCCCACTTTTGATTGTGGCATTGGTCACTGGATTAATTGTTAGTATTTTTCAGGCTACAACTCAAATACAGGAACAGACCCTTGCATTTGTACCTAAGATCATAGCAGTTCTTGTAGGAATAATCTTTTTCGGGCCATGGATGTTGTCCAGGGTGACCGCTTTTGCATCGGACATTTTCGAAAATCTTGTTCGATACATAGGGTGATAGAATGGAAGCATTAATCCCTTCTTTAGCTGTATATTTGTTAGTTTTAACAAGGGTAACAGCCTTTATCATTACTGTACCGTTATTTTCATACCGTGCGATTCCTACAACGCATAGAATTATTTTCGCTGCCCTATTATCCTGGATGATGGTTTATACCATTGATGCCCCTGAACTCCAGATTGATGGATTGTATATTTTACTTGTTATCAAGGAGGCTACGACCGGACTTTTTATCGGTATCATTGCCTATATTGTCATCTCAGCTATTCAAGTTGCTGGTGGGTTTATCGATTTTCAAATGGGTTTTGCGATAGCAAACGTAATGATCCGCAAACAGGCGCGCAATCTCCCTTATTGGGACAGTTTTTCAATGTTCTCGCCATGTTGCTCTTATTGACAGTAAATGGTCACCATATGTTATTAGATGGAATTTTTTACAGCTATCGTTTTATCCCCATCGAACTGCTTTGGCCATCTTTCGGAAGTGAACGTCTCGTCGAATTCGTCATTAAAACGTTTGCTACATCATTTGCAATCGCATTTCAAATGTCTGTTCCAATCGTCGCAACCCTATTTTTAGTCGACCTTGCTCTTGGTATTACAGCAAGGACAGTACCACAATTAAATATCTTTGTTGTCGGTTTTCCAATTAAAATCGGGGTTAGTTTTCTTGTACTTGCATCGATGTTTACGGTAATGATTTCGATGATGCGTAAATTGTTTGAGGTGATGATTACCGCAATGAGGGATCTAATGCTTCTCTTAGGGGGTGGCTAATAAATGATTAGACTTGATCTACAGTTCTTTGCTGGTGAAAAAACTGAAAAAGCCACTCCGAAGAAACGGCAGGATTCACGAAAGAAAGGACAGGTATTGAAAAGTCAGGATGTGACGAGTGCAATTGTCCTTCTCTGCATTTTTCTATTTCTTTTTTTTACAGCAGGTTTTATGAGAGATCGTTTTTTTATGTTCTTCAATCATTCCTTTAATGAGCTTTTATCTATTAAATCATTATCGATTGATAGTTCTATGATTATCTATAAGGACATGGTTATCCAAATGGCATATATTTTATTGCCGATTATGGCGGTTGCTGTAATTGCAAGCATAGCCGGCAATATGTTTCAATTCGGGCTGTTATTCACTACTGAACCATTGAAATTCGATTTAAAAAAGATTGATCCGATAAAAGGTTTAAAGCGTATTTTCTCAATCCGTGCTCTTGTGGAGCTTATGAAATCATTATTGAAAATCTCATTTATAGGTTTTACAACAACACTATTGTTAGTCATGAATTTAGATAAAGTTTTGGGACTCGCTTTTAAAACTCCCGAAATTACATTGCTTACTGTCGGCCAATTGGTTGGCCTAATGGGGATTGTAGCCTCCTTTGTTCTTTTATTTATCGCTATATTAGATTTCTTTTATCAGAAATTTGACTATGAAAAAAACCTCCGAATGTCCAAGCAGGATATTAAGGATGAATATAAAAATACTGAAGGGGACCCAATCATCAAATCTCGAATAAAGCAACGACAAAGAGAAATGGCGATGAGAAGGATGATGCAGGAAGTCCCGCAGGCGGATGTAGTCATTACGAACCCTACACACTATGCGATTTGCTTGAAATACGACGATGAAAAGATGGATGCTCCAATTGTAATTGCGAAAGGAGCCGATTTTATCGCTCAAAAGATAAAACTAATAGCTAAAGAGAATAATATTACTATGGTGGAAAATCGACCTTTGGCGAGAGCCCTCTACGATGATGTAGAGATTGGTGGCCGGATACCGGATCAATTTTTCAAAACCGTAGCTGAAATCTTGGCGTATGTGTACAGAATACAACGAAAAATTTAGGACTTCTTGAGAAAGCGGTGTTGACATGCAAATTAAGGATATTGGTGTATTGGCGGCAGTCATAATGATTGTCGCAATGCTTGTCATCCCATTACCCCCTTGGATTATTAGCTTTTTAATAATTATAAATATTACACTGGCTCTATTGGTCTTATTAACATCGATGAATATGCAAGAAGCATTGCAGTTTTCAATTTTTCCTTCTTTAGTTTTATTGCTAACACTTTTTCGTCTTGGATTAAATGTTTCAACGACACGGGCAATTCTTTCGAAAGGGGATGCTGGTGGCGTTGTTGATACATTTGGAACATTTGTTACAGGTGGGAATATCGTTGTCGGCCTTGTTGTCTTTGCCATTTTAGTCATTATTCAATTCATCGTAATTACAAAAGGTGCGGAACGCGTTTCTGAAGTCGCGGCACGTTTCACGTTAGATGCGATGCCTGGTAAACAGATGAGTATTGATGCGGATTTGAATGCAGGAATGATTTCTGAGGTAGAAGCGAGAATGCGTCGTGAAAAAGTAAGTAATGAAGCGGATTTTTATGGAGCGATGGATGGAGCGACAAAATTTGTTAAGGGAGATGCCATCGCTGGGATTATCATTGTAATTATTAACCTCCTTGTTGGGATGATCATCGGGGTTATTCAAATGGGCTTACCATTTGCAGAAGCCGCCATGAAATTTTCCCAGCTAACAGTAGGTGATGGGATCGTATCACAAATACCAGCATTGCTCACTTCGACAGCAACTGGTATCGTCGTAACACGAGCGGCATCTGAGGGGAATCTTGGCTCTGATATTACGAAACAATTATTGGGACAACCAAAACTCCTTTATGTTGCTGCAACAACCATTTTTCTTTTAGGCTTCTTTACGCCAATTCAAGATATCGTCACGATTCCAATTGCTGCGGCATTGGCAATTGGCGCCTACAGAATGTCTCAAAAGCCGGACGAGGATCCGGAGGAAATGTTAGAAATGGCGGAGGAAGTTGAAACTGAAGGTATGAAAAGTCCGGAAAACGTTGTCAATTTATTGAACGTTGACCCAATCGAATTCGAATTCGGATATGGACTTATTCCATTAGTTGATGCCCAGCAAGGCGGTGATCTGCTTGATCGAGTTGTCATGATTCGAAGACAACTTGCTCTTGAATTAGGATTGGTCATTCCAGTCGTACGGATCAGGGATAACATTCAACTTCAGCCGAATGAGTATAGAATTAAGATCAAAGGAAATGAGCTTGCAAAGGGAGAACTTCTCCTGGACCATTATCTCGCAATGAGTCCCGGTGGTGATGATTCTATCAGTGGAATTGACACGATTGAGCCTTCATTCGGCCTACCTGCGAAATGGATAACCGAGGATGTTAAAGAGGATGCTGAGATTTTGGGCTATACTGTCGTAGATCCGCCAAGTGTCGTTTCAACTCATCTAACAGAAGTGATTCGAGCTAATGCAGCTGATCTAATTGGCCGTCAAGAAACAAAACAACTTGTAGATCATATTCGGGAAACCTATCCGATTTTGGTGGAGGAACTTACACCTACGCCACTTTCAATTGGTGAAATCCAGAAAGTATTGGCCAAGTTATTAAGAGAAAATGTGTCAATCCGCAATCTTCCTATCATATTTGAAACCCTTGCGGATTACTCGAAATATACATCTGATATCGATTTGTTAACAGAATATGTCCGCCAATCCCTTGCACGACAAATTACTACCCAATATTCAGCAGGGGTGGACACATTAAAAGTGCTGACAGTGTCAGGGAAAATCGAGAAGTTAATTGCTGATAATATCCAGCAAACTGAGCAAGGAAATTATCTATCCATCAACCCTTCACATTCACAAGAGATTTTGGAATCGATAGCAAAAGAGATTGAAAGGGTGGCATTGATGGATCAATCACCGGTAATTCTTTGTTCACCGGCTATACGAATGTACTTAAGGCAAATAACAGAAAGATACTTCCCGCAAATACCAGTTTTATCATACAATGAACTTGAGGCATCAATTGAAATCCAAAGCGTAGGGGTGGTGGAAATTTGATGAAGATGAAAAAATATACAGCGGACACAATGGTTGAGGCGATGAAACAAGTACGAATGGACCTTGGGGACGAAGCCGTCATACTTAGTTCATCAGTAGTAAAATCGAAAGGTTTTATGGGATTATTCCGTAAAAAGTCCGTGGAAGTTGTTGCGGGGTTGGACAGGACTGTATCGAAACCTGTCGAAACGACCTTTCATCCACAGTATTCGTCTGTTGAGAAAAAGACGGATTCTGGAATTCAAAAAGAAATGAATGAGATGAAGAAACTTTTACAGGAAATGAAACAAGTGGCATCTTTCGGGAGCCTTCCTGATGAACTACAACCATTGCTTGCTTCGTTGGAGCAACAAGATTTGTCTAAAGAGTTGGTTTTACAAATTGGCAATGAAATCTTTTCTTTGATGAAGTCGGAAAAGAAGGACTTTACAAAGGCGGAACAACTGCAAATTGTAAAGGATTTCATGATGAAAGAGTATTCTGATTTGCCGTTTGGCGGCATTTCATTCAATAAAAAATATGTAAATTTACTCGGTCCGACCGGGGTGGGGAAAACAACGACAATTGCTAAGATTGCCGCGAGAGCAGTCCTGGAAAATAGGAAAAAGATTGGTTTTATAACGACTGATACATATCGAATTGCAGCAATAGAGCAACTTAGGACATATGCAAATTTACTACAGGCACCTGTTGAAGTAGTTTATAACAGCAATGATTTTAAAGCGGCAATTGATAAAATGAAAGATCTTGATTTGATATTTATCGATACTGCCGGACGTAATTATATGGAAAAGAAATTTTTAGATGATTTGAACCGTATTATCGATTTTTCGATTAATATGGAATCTTTCCTTGTCTTATCTGTTACATCTAAAGAAGCAGACATGAAGAAGATTATCGAAATGTTCTCCTCATTCCCGATTGAAAAATTCATCTTCACAAAAGTGGATGAAACCGGCTCAATCGGTCAAATGTTCAATTTGATGAAACAATACAAAATAGGGACGGCATATTTTACAGACGGTCAGGAAGTACCTGAGGATATAATGGAGGCTAATCTTGAAGCAATGCTCAATCTGCTATTGGTAGGTGTTAAACATGCGTGACCAAGCCGAAGCGCTTAGATTGAAAATGTTGAAAGCCAAAGGTGAATTAGCGAGGTCAATTGCAATTGTTAGTGGAAAAGGAGGAGTGGGAAAGTCTAACTTTTCCGTTAACTTTGCTCACTCTCTAATAAAAAAAGGGAAGAAAGTCATTGTTATTGATATGGATATAGGTATGGGCAACATTTCAATCCTTATTGGGGAAGCACCCAATAATAGTTTGAAAGATTATTTAATTGGTGAAGCGGAATTGGAAGATGTTATTAATGTTGAAAAAGAGGGGTTAGTGTATATATCAGGTGGATCGGGGTTAGATAGCATATTGGAATGGTCGCAGGATATGTTAAGTCGGTTATTTACAGCTTTCGAACAATTACAGCAAGAATACGATTTTATCCTTTTTGATATGGCGGCAGGTGCTACCCAACAGTCTATTGATCTAATTTTATCCGTTGATGAAGTGATTGTTATTTCTACAACGGAACCTACGTCCATAACGGATGCTTATTCTATGATGAAATTCATCTACCTTAAAGATCAAGAAAAAGAGTTCCACATTGTCAGCAATCGACTGACCAAACGAGATGGTGGAAATGATGCAGTAAAGAGGTTGCAGTTTGCGATGCGAAAGTTTTTAGATAAAGAAACTGCAATATTAGGGTTCCTACCTGAAGATCCATCTGTTCAGAAGGCGGTATTAGCCCAAAAACCTTTTTTACTTCTTTATCCAAACGCCCCAATTTCAAAATGTATGTTAGCAATTGCGGAAAAATTTGTACAAATGAATCAACCAGAGTCGAAAAAAGAGACTGGATTCCTTGGCAAATTGAAGGGAATCTTTATGAAAGGGCGTCAATAAAACGCCTCTGCACGATTTTTATGCTAAACCCGGAATCTATTATATCCGAATTTTCATAGTTAGAGCAATAGGTTTTAAGTAGCGAAAGAACTTCATGGATTGGGACAAAAGTGGCTTGGCTTATACAAGAGATTGCAATAGCAATAATTATATGGGTCAAATATCGTGAAGGGGGGACATTAAGAATGGAAATAGCGCAATACTTGGATATGTTCTTGGATGAAAGTAAAGAACATTTACAGGCATGTAATGAACTCTTACTTGCACTTGAAAAAAATCCGGAAGACTTAGCCATTGTTAATGAAATCTTTCGCTCTGCGCATACATTAAAAGGAATGTCAGCAACAATGGGCTATGGAAATATTGTCGAAGTGACACATAAAATGGAGAATATTCTTGATGCTATACGTAATTCCAAAATCAATGTAACGACGGAAATTCTTGATATAGTCTTCAAAGCTGTCGATTTGTTGGAAGAAATGGTGTTGGAGATAGAAGCAGGAGGAACTGGAGAAAAAGATGTAAGTGAAATCGTTCACGTTTTAAACAGGATTGAATCCGAACATTCAATCCTATCATCATCTTCAAGAAAAAGAGACTCCGACACAGGCAATCATATATGATGAATTTGAGATGGCTGTTATTAGTCAATCACAGGAAGAGGGTTTCAATGCCTTCGAGGTACGCGTGCTCTTAGGTGAAGATTGCATACTAAAAGCTGCCCGTGTATTCATGGTGTTTGAGTTAGTCGAGAAGTTTGGGGAAATCATTAAATCGACTCCATCTATTGAACAATTGGAAAATGAAGACTTCGATTTACTGTTCACTGTCGTTCTATTAACTAAAATAGACGCCAATACACTAAAAAATCAGGTAATGAATATATCGGAAGTGGAGAATGTTCTCGTACATCCGGTAACAGTAGGTTCAGTTCTAATATCCGAGAATGAAGAAATAATCGAATATGCAAAGTCTGAGTTAAACCCCAAAATAGAAAGTAGAGCAGTAACTGTTCAAAATACAAGTAAGACAATTCGCGTCAATACAGACAGGCTCGATACTCTTATGAATCTTTTTGAGGAACTAATAATTGATGGGGGCGCCTACAATCTATTGCCGATGAATTACATAATGAGGATTTGGATGAAACTGTGGAACGTATGACACGGATTACAGGCGACCTTCAAAGTATCATTCTTAAAATGAGAATGGTTCCAGTGGAAACAGTATTTAACCGCTTTCCAAAAATGGTACGTCAATTGGCACGTGATTTAGAGAAGACTATTAATCTCAAAATTACAGGTGCTAAAACCGAATTAGATCGCACAGTTATGGATAAAATTGGAGACCCGCTTGTTCATTTACTCCGTAATGCAATTGACCACGGAATAGAAAGTCCTGCAGTACGACTTGAAAAAGGAAAACCTGCGGAGGGGTCTATCTCGCTTAGGGCATATCACTCGGGGAACCATGTCTTTATCGAAATGGAAGATGACGGGGCAGGTATAAACAAGGAACTTGTTATGAAGAAAGCCATTAAAAGCGGAATTGTCACTGCAGAGTTTGCTTCGTCATTGACGGACGAGCAAATTTTAGAATTGATCATGTCGCCGGGATTTTCAACAGCTGAAAAAGTTACCGATTTGTCTGGACGGGGAGTCGGTATGGATGTTGTGAAAAGTAAAATAGAATCACTTGGTGGCTATATCGCAATTCAATCTGAAAAGGATCGAGGGACCCTATTTCGGATACAATTGCCACTCACGCTGTCAATCATATCTGTAATGCTTGTGAATTTAGATGAAGATGTATATGCCATCCCGCTTTCATCGATTCACGAAGTAGCAATTATACGAACTTCGGACATTATGAGTGGCCATAACCAAAAGTTAATTGACGTACGGGGAAGCATTGTCCCTCTTGTGAATTTAAAAGAAATCTTTGAAATGGATAACGGAGTCGAAACCAAAGAATTCCAATCAATCGTTATTGTCCAAAAGGGCGAAAAGATGGCTGGTCTAATCGTGGATTCATTCATTGGACAACAAGAAATTGTACTGAAATCACTTGGGAATTACTTGCAAAGCGTTTTTGCGATTTCAGGCGCTACAATTCTTGGTACTGGCAGAGTCGCATTAATCGTTGATTGCAATGCATTAATCAAATAGATGGAGGGAGATTGTATGGCTGCAACGGACAATTGGGACCAAAATAAAGAAGTTATAAAAGTGGTTGTTTTCCAGTTGGCAGAGAAAGAGTATATGCTAAAAGTGGATGTAGTTGAATCGATTGAAAGGACTCTTTCAATCACGAATGTCCCACTAACACCCTCCTATGTAAAAGGTGTCGTTAATCTAAGGGGAGTAATTACACCGATTATTGATTTGCGAGCACGGTTTGAACTTGAAATGAAACCTATTGATGAAGACACTCGGAACATAATCGTTTCATGTGACGAGTTTAAGGTTGGATTGATCGTCGATGCGGCGACTGATGTTATTGATATTCCGAAGGATTCAATAGAGCCGCAACCGAAAGTAGTTGGTTCGGTTGAATCTGAATTCATTTATGGAGTAGCAAGGATCGATAAACGGATTTTGGTTATGTTAAATCTTAATAAAGTACTGATCCCTGTGAAACGAGTGACAACCGATGAATATTGACTATAAAATTACAGATATGCATCTCGATGTCTTAAAGGAAATTGGAAGTATCGGTGCTGCACATGCAGCCACTTCATTATCACAGTTATTAGATAAGAAAATTGAAATGCTTGTACCAAACGTAAGTTTTGTATCATTTGATGAAATGTTCGATTTAGCAGGAGGGTCTGAAAGAATAGTCGTCGGAATACTACAAAAGATCGAAGGTGATCTTTCTGGCAATATGTTCTACTTGTTGCCGTTAGATTCTGCAAATCAACTGACTAAAAGATTAGTCGGTGAAACCTCAATCGATTTCCATAATTCAACAATATCGGAATTGGCGATATCAGCAATGCAGGAGGTTGGAAATATCTTAGCTGGGTCGTATCTTTCTGCTTTATCGGATTTCACACAGTTGAAGATACAACCGACTGTTCCATCGCTTAGTGTAGATATGGTGGGCGCTATAATTAGTTTCGGACTTATAGAACTATCACATTATTACGACGAGGCTATCGTCATAGACACTCAAATTATTGTTGAGGGAAGTTCCAGTGTGGATGGACATTTTTTTCTACTTCCAAACCCAGAGGCCTATATTTCCTTATTTCGATCGTTAGGTGTTCTATAAATGGATACAGTTAAAAATGTTGTTAGAGTTGGTATCGCGGATATGAAGATTGTTAAAGCGCCCCAAAAAATTCGGACATCAAGTTTAGGTTCTTGTGTCGGTGTCGTCCTATACGATGAAACAACTAAGATTGCGGGATTAGTCCACGTTATGTTGCCTGATTCAAGTCTTGGAAGATTAGAAAGTTTTAATAGGGCTAAATTTGCAGACACAGGTATCTATTCATTGGTGGAACTATTAAAGAAGGAAGGAGTAAATCCTAATTCTTTAAAGGCTAAAATTGCTGGTGGAGCTCAAATGTTCCAGTTCGGATCAAAAGATACAATCCGCATCGGCCCCCAAATATTGAAGCGGTCAAGCTGGTCCTTGGCAGACTATCAATCCCTATCATTGCAGAAGATACAGGTGGATCAAGAGGGCGTACAATTGAGTTTGACCCGATATCGATTAAATTAAGCATTCGAACGGTTAATGAAGGAACGAATGAAATTTGATGGCGTTCTAGTGGATTGGCGAAAGTTATATGGATAGGTATCAAGGGGGCTGAACGATTCAGTCGCTTTTTTTTAGCTGCGTTTGCTATAATTGTAGTCAAACTATTGCTGAAGAATGTCGTAACATGGAAAGTGGGTGGAGTTCATGTCCAAACAGAATTTGACGGATGAAGATATAATTTGGATACAATGGTTGAAAAAAAGGGATTCAGATGCGGGTGATGTCCTTGTCCGAAAATATACTCCTCTAGTCAATTATCATGTGCAACGAATCAGCTCAGGCCTGCCCCGAAATGTATCAAGGGACGATATTGTAAGTCTTGGTCTCCAGGGACTATTCGATGCTTTGACAAAATTCGACCCGAATCGAGATTTAAAATTTGATACATACGCCTCATTCAGGATACGCGGATCGATAATAGACGGACTTCGTAAAGAGGATTGGATGCCAAGGTTAGCCCGTGAAAAGTCAAAAAAACTGGAGAATGAGATTAGTAAGTTGGAACAAAAATTATTGCGACATGCCACTCCTGAAGAAATTGCCGATCATCTTGGTATTGAAGTGGACGATGTCTATCAGACATTGCACGAACATTACTTTTCAAACGTACTTTCCATGGAGGAACGTGTGGGTTCTGATGACGAGGAAGGCAATTCGTATACTTTACAAGATCATCATGAACCAACACCGGAGCATCATGTCATGATGGGCGAACTTGTTCAGGATTTAACAATGAAAATCAAAGAATTAAATGCGAATGAGCAAATGGTGTTAGATCTATTTTATACGAATGAAATGACCTTGACTGAAATTGGTGAAATCTTAGGTTTATCAACTTCCCGAATTTCTCAAATTCATTCAAAAGCGCTCTTCAAATTAAGAAAGTCACTATTACCGGAAATAGTTGATGGAGGGATTTTATGAGCTTAAAAGGAATCGAACTCCAAATTGCAATTCCCAGAACTTTCGATGCTGGTAAACTAACAGAGCAAAAGCAACAACAACCCCAAATTGACCAGGGACATGCCCAATCGTTAAATGAAAAAGAAGTTTTGAAAAACCGTGAGACTGTCTTGCATACTGACAAATATGCGAAAACAAATTCCGACGCAAATAGTAGTCAGCAGGAAAGGGAAAGGGAACCTTCAGCAAGAAATCGTCAACAAAGAGAAGAGGAAAAGAAAGCGATGCATCCGTATAAAGGGTCATTCGTAGACTTTACAGGTTAAGCAAATGAGTTCATTATTTTTATTATTGTTATTCGTTTTACAAATGGTTAGTTTTTATGTCATTGCACTTCTGTATATGAAGATATCCAAATTCAACAACCTTGAAAAAAAGCAAGAGCGGCTTATGGCTGAAATGGATGATGCCATCGCCGCTTATCTTTCCGAATTGAAAGAAGAAAATGAACGACTAATTAATATCATTGAAAATCGTGAAGAAAAAGTCCTTATAAAAGTACAAGAAGAAGTAAAACCTACCCGTAAGACTAAGATTGTGGAAAATGAAAATGAATTTACGATCGTTCAACCAAATATTCCTGTAAATGTTGCATTGAAGTCATATCAGAATGCACCTACAACCCCAAAAACGTTAAATTTAACTCCCGAAAAGAACGACCACCATCGTGCTTTATCAATGTTTGATGAAGGCAAAACAGTAGAAGAAATCGCCAAAACCCTCGGCAAAGGGACAACCGAAGTAGAATTACTACTCAAATTCCGATGAACAGAGTTGCAAAATTAAAATCACTATGGTATATTATCAAATGGTGTTACTACACACGTACGTGGACGATGGAAACGGTGCCGAAAGGTCGCTTCATCGGATGAAACATACGGAGGAAACAAACCAAATAGGAGGAATATCAAATGTCAGTAATCTCAATGAAACAACTGCTTGAAGCAGGTGTACACTTGGACACCAAACTCGTCGTTGGAACCCGAAAATGAAGAAATTTATCTTCCAAGAACGTAACGGAATCTACATCATCGATCTTCAAAAGACGGTGAAAAAACTTGAAGAAGCATATGACTTCATGCGTCAAGTTGGTGCAGATGGCGGAAAAGTACTTTTCGTCGGCACGAAAAAACAAGCACAAGATGCTATTAAAGAAGAAGCAGAACGTGCTGGTATGTACTACATCAACCAACGTTGGCTTGGTGGTACACTTACAAACTTCGGAACGATCCAAAAACGTGTTGCACGTATGAAAAAGATCGAAACGATGGAAGAGGACGGTACATTTGCTGTACTTCCTAAGAAAGAAGTTTCTGAACTAAGAAAAGAACACGAACGTCTTGTGAAATTCCTTGGCGGTATCCGTGATATGAAATCATTGCCGGATGTTATCTTTGTTGTTGACCCACGCAAAGAGCGCATCGCTGTAGCTGAAGCTATCAAATTGAACATTCCACTCGTCGGTATTGTTGATACGAACTGTGATCCGGACGAAATCGACTACGTCATTCCTGCGAATGATGACGCAATCCGTGCCGTTCGTTTACTTACAAGCAAAATGGCAGATGCGTTGATCGAATCAAGACAAGGCGCAGATGAAGAAGTATCTGAAGAAGCGTCTGAAACGGTAGCTGCAGAGTAAAATTAGGAAATGAACAGACGATAAGCGGCCAACCCCCTTATCGTCTTTTTTAAAGATTAGGCTTGTTCAACTCACTTGTTGATGTTCAAGTTTTGGTGTGAAACGCGTCAAATGGTCAACAATATTTTTGAACAAGACAAAGTATTGTCGTCACAAATCACTCATACAGGAGGAAATTATAATGGCAATTACAGCACAAATGGTAAAAGAACTTCGTGAAAAAACTGGCGCAGGCATGATGGACTGCAAAAAAGCACTTACAGAAGTAAACGGTGATATGGAAGCAGCAGTTGACTTCCTCCGTGAAAAAGGATTATCTAGTGCAGCTAAAAAAGCTGACCGCATCGCAGCTGAAGGTACAACTGAAATCGTCGTTAACGGTAACGAAGCAGTTATCTTCGAAGTAAACGCTGAAACAGACTTTGTTGCGAAAAACGAAGGATTCCAAACACTTGTAAAAGAACTTGGAGAACATCTTCTTGCAGCTAAACCAGCTACAATCGAGGAAGCTAACGAATCTAAATTGGAAAACGGCCTTACAGTCGCTGAACATATTTCTAACGCTGTTTCAAAAATCGGAGAGAAAATCACTCTTCGCCGCTTTGAAGTGAAAACAAAAACAGATAACGATGCATTCGGTCCATATCTTCATATGGGCGGTCGTATTGCTGTGTTGACAATCCTTGAAGGCACAACAGACGCTGATGCTGCAAAAGACGTTGCAATGCATATTGCTGCATTGAACCCTAAATACATTTCACGTGACGAAGTGTCCGCAGAAGAAGTGGAGCGCGAGCGTAAAGTTCTTACAGAACAAGCGTTGAACGAAGGCAAGCCTGAAAATATTGTTGCGAAAATGGTTGAAGGCCGTCTTGGTAAATACTTCGAAGAAATGTGTTCTTGACCAAGCATTCGTTAAAAATTCTGATCAAAAAGTTCGTGACTTTGTTAAGTCCACTGGCGGCTCTTTGAAAGAATTCGTTCGCTATGCTGTAGGTGAAGGCATTGAAAAACGTGAAGATAACTTTGCTGAAGAAGTTATGAGCCAAGTTAAAGGTAACTAATTCACATTTAATGAATACAAAATAATTTAGGGGACACAACTTTGTGTTCCCTATTTTTCAAGAAAATTAAAGACGGAGGGTACATATGAGCGTCCCAAAATACAAAAGAATTGTCTTAAAGCTTAGCGGTGAAGCACTCGCAGGTGAAAAGGGATTCGGATTATCTCCTGAAATCATTAAAACAGTTGCGGCACAGGTGAAAGATGTAACGGAACTTGGTGTGGAAGTTGCAGTGGTAGTTGGTGGAGGAAATATTTGGCGTGGAAAGATCGGCAGTGAGATGGGAATGGACCGCACGACTGCTGATTATATGGGTATGCTTGCCACGGTCATGAATTCATTAGCACTACAAGATGCACTTGAAAAATTAGGAGTTGAAACACGAGTATCATCTTCTATCGAAATGCGTCAAGTGGCTGAACCGTACATTCGGAGAAAAGCGATTAGACATCTTGAAAAGAAACGTGTCGTCATCTTTGCTGCTGGAACAGGGAACCCTTACTTCTCAACCGATACGACTGCGGCTCTAAGAGCGGCTGAAATCGAAGCTGATGTCATTCTGATGGCGAAAAACAATGTTGATGGTGTCTATTCTGCCGATCCACTGAAAGATAAGGACGCAGTGAAATACACCGATTTGACGTATTTGGAAGTAATTAGCCAAGGTCTTGCGGTTATGGATTCAACAGCTTCAACCCTATGTATGGACAATGATATCCCTCTCGTAGTATTCTCAATAATGGATAATGGAAATATTAAAAAGGCCGTATTAGGGGAACCGATTGGTACGGTTGTGAGGAGGAATGGGTAAATGCCAAAAGAATTAATGGACCAAACGATTGAAAGAATGGAGAAAGCAATTGGAGCATTTTCACGACAATTAGCTTCAATCCGTGCGGGACGTGCAAGTGCATCATTGCTTGATCGAATCAATGTTCTTTACTACGGAGCACCAACGCCGTTAAACCAAATGGCTGGTATTTCCGTGCCTGAGGCAAGACTAATGGTAATACAACCTTATGACAAAACGACAATTGGGGATATTGAAAAGGCGATATTGAAATCTGATATCGGGATCACTCCTTCCAATGATGGTTCTGTAATCCGTTTGGCTGTACCTGCCTTAACGGAAGAGCGTCGTAAGGAACTTGTGAAAGAAGTTAAAAAGGAATCAGAGGATTCCAAAATTGCAATTCGAAATGTTCGAAGAGATGCGAATGACGAGTTGAAGAAGTTGGAAAAAAAGTGGCGAAATCACTGAGGATGAATTACGTCGTGAGGGCGATGAGATTCAAAAACTAACTGATTCGTACATTGAAAAGATTGACGGGATCTCCAAAGCGAAAGAAAACGAAATTATGGAAATCTGATCGAAGAACTTTCTATATCTCCGGACGTCCTATCTTCAGGACGTCTTTTTTTTGCCAAATTGTTTAAACCAATGACATACATATGTAAATGGTGATTTCCGTTCCTTAAAGTGGAAAACGTCCGCCGGGAACGGAAGGCAACTATTATATTATTGATTATTATTAGTAGGCACGCATAGTCTTATACAAGGGATCCTTTAAATTTCATCGAAACGTTTGCTTGTTTTAATGAAATTTGCTGGCCGATTTGATACGATAGACTAGGTACTTGCTCAAATAGCAGGCGAGTGGAGGAAACGGAATGTTAGAAAAACTGTTGCGAAAAAAAACTAAAGGGTCCGATTTGTCAATTTCCGACAGGATTAAGAATGTGAAAAGTAGGACAATACCTTCACACGTCGCCATCATTATGGATGGGAACGGCAGATGGGCTAAACAACGCAGCTTGCCAAGAATTGCTGGTCACCATGAGGGAATGAAAACAGTCCGTAAAATTACCCGTATTGCGAATGATATCGGCATTAAAGTCTTAACGCTATACGCTTTTTCAACCGAAAACTGGAAACGTCCGAAAATGGAAATCGATTTTCTTATGAAGCTTCCTGGAGAGTTTTTATCTACATATTTACCGGAATTGATTGAACAGAATGTTAAAGTAGAAACAATCGGTAACTTCGATGCTTTGCCACCCCATACGAAAGAAGCTATTTTGAAGGCGGTAGAAGCTACCTCGATGAATACCGGTCTTGTACTGAACTTCGCAATGAATTACGGAAGCCGTCTCGAAATTGTTGAGACAGTAAAAGAAATTGTCCAATTGACAGCAAACAATCAATTATCGATAGATGATATTAATGAATCTTTGATTGATGCGCATTTAATGACTTCACATTTGCCTGAACCGGATTTACTAATTCGAACAAGTGGGGAAGTAAGATTGTCGAATTTCATGCTGTGGCAACTTGCCTATTCAGAATTCTCATTCACAGATGTTCTTTGGCCTGATTTCGACGAATCATGTATGCTTAATGCTATAGAAGAATTCCAAAAGCGCAACAGGCGTTTTGGGAGTGTGGAAGGAGATAACGAACTTTGAAACA
The DNA here is from genome assembly GCF_030067815.1 of Sporosarcina thermotolerans. Taxonomy (GTDB): domain Bacteria; phylum Bacillota; class Bacilli; order Bacillales_A; family Planococcaceae; genus Sporosarcina; species Sporosarcina thermotolerans. Next base: position 2,098,676 of record NZ_CP125968.1, read on the forward strand.
GAGAATCATTACAGCAATTGTAGCATTAGCAGTTTTTTTCCCACTCGTCATCATAGGTGGTTTTCCGTTTACACTAGCGATTTATGCCATCGCTTCAATAGGCTTATTCGAATTGCTACGCATGAAAAACATTCGCATATTCTCAGTGGAGGGAATCCTTACATGGTTTATGCTTGCTATCCTTTTAATGCCTTCGACATGGACGAATGAAGTGCTGCAATTTACCGGTTACACAAAAACAGAATTGATATTCGCATTCATACTTATCTTACTTATTTTCACAGTAATCTCAAAAAATCGTTTTACATTCGATCATGCGGCATTTACTGCGTTTAGCGCATTATACCTTGGCATAGGTTTTTATTTCTTGATTGAAACACGATTTTACGGATTTGAATATGTTTTCTATGCCTTATTGGTTATTTGGACGACTGATTCCGGAGCTTATTTTACAGGAAGAAGAATAGGGAAACGTAAACTTTGGCCGGAAATTTCCCCTAATAAGACGGTAGAAGGGTTTCTTGGTGGAATTCTTTTTGCTGTTCTATTCGCGTTAGTTTTCCAACTATTTTATCCAATAGCATCTTCTTATTTCGTGTTGGCTATTATTACGATAATTGCCTCCATCGTTGGTCAGTTGGGGGATTTGGTTGAATCTGCATTGAAGCGGCATTTTAAAGTGAAGGATTCAGGAAATCTTTTACCGGGACATGGTGGAATTCTTGATAGATTTGATAGTCTCCTTTTCGTATTGCCACTTATTCATTTTCTTCATCTTGTTGGTTAAAGGAAAGGATGTAGTTCAGTATGGTGAAAAAAATTAGTCTGCTTGGAGCTACAGGGTCAATCGGTACACAGACCCTGGATATTATTCAATCAAACCGTGAAAAATTTAAGCTCGTATCTTTTTCGGCTGGGATGAATATTACTAAAGTAAGAGAAATCACAACGGAGTTTCAGCCCGAAATCGTATCTGTCATAAACTCGACTGACGCGAGTGTCTTACAAGCTGAATTCCCTAAGACGAAATTCGTTTATGGAAAAGAAGGCCTAATTATTGTTGCTGCTCATTCCAACGCGGACATGCTTGTCAATGCGGTGATTGGCAGTATCGGTTTGGAGCCGACTATAGAAGCCATCAAAGAAGGCATAACGATAGCTATTGCAAATAAAGAAACATTAGTAGCTGCAGGAGATATCGTTATGGCGGAAGCAAAAAAGAATAATGTTGCACTGTTGCCGGTAGATAGTGAGCATTCTGCATTGTTTCAATCCATGAATGGTGAAAATCCCAAACAGTGTCCCGTTTAATCCTTACCGCTTCTGGAGGAGTTTCAGGCATTTGTCGAGAAGCGGATTAAAGGACGTTACTGTTCAACAAGCGTTGGCGCATCCCAATTGGTCAATGGGCAATAAATTGACAATTGACTCTGCGACGATGATGAACAAAGGACTTGAGGTGATAGAGGCCCATCATTTATTTAATATGCCTTATGAAAAAATTGATTGTCTTCTTCATAAAGAAAGTATTATCCATTCAATTGTTGAATTTGAAGATACGAGTATGATTGCTCAGTTGGGGTCTCCTGATATGCGTGTTCCGATCCAATACGCAATGACCTATCCTGATCGGATTCAGATGCAAAATGCAAAACCACTCAAACTCGAGGAAATTGGAACTTTGCATTTTGAGAAAATGGATATGGAAAGATATAAAGCACTTGCACTTGCATACGCTGCAGGTAGGGAAGGCGGTACAATGCCAACAGTGATGAATGCAGCAAATGAGGTTGCTGTTGAACTGTTTATGAAAGGTGAAATTCCTTTTTTACAAATCGAGGAAATTGTTGAAAGGATGATGAATCAGCACGAAAAAATTTCATCACCTGACTTGGAAACGATCCTTGAAATTGATTCCCTGACCCGTAAGATGGTGTATGATAAGGTAAAATGATTCATAAATCGGCTAAAGTGGCCAGTTAAGGTGGTTTTTTATGGAAACCGTAATTGCGTTTATAATCATATTTGGTTCTCTCGTCTTTTTTCATGAATTAGGTCATTTCCTGTTTGCGAAAAAGGCTGGAATCATGGTCCGTGAATTTGCAATTGGATTTGGACCAAAAATATTAGCATTGCGAAAGAACGAGACGCTCTACACAATCCGCCTTCTTCCCTTGGGGGATACGTCAGGATGGCAGGTGATGATTTTGACACTGTAGAATTACAACCCGGTTATCGTGTTGGCGTTATTTTAAATAATGAAGATGTGGTGGAAAAGATTTACTTGAATCGGGAAGTTTCAAATCCGAATGTCCTATTCATAGAAACGGAAAAGGCCGATTTGAGTAAAGCGCTCTTCATCGAGGGATATGATGAAGACGGAAATCTTGTTAAATACAACGTTTCAAGAAATGCTATTGTTTATGAAAAAGGTCAGGAGACAATAATAGCTCCTTATGATCGTCAATTTGATTCAAAGCCTTTAGGCAGTAGGGCAATGGCTATCTTTGCTGGTCCTCTTTTCAACTTCATCCTTGCATTCTTCATCTTCTTGGCAATTGGTCTTCTGCATGGAATCCCTACTAATGAACCAATCATTAGCGAAGTTATCAGCGACAGTCCTGCATATTCTGCGGGAATGGAACCAGGAGATTTCATTAAGGAAGTGGATGGAGTACCTGTTAAGACGTGGACCGAATTTACTGATATAGTGAAAAGCAGTGGCAGCGAAAAAATTCAATTGAAGGTAGAGCGTGGCGGTGATCTCGTTACGTTTGCAGTAACTCCGAATACAGTGGTGAATGAGGCTGGTGAGAAAGTAGGCCAGATCGGAGTTATGTACGATCCGCCTTTAGAAAAGAACCCGATGAAGGCGTTCGCTTTTGGAGCAGAACAAACATATACCTGGACTAAACGAATCTTCGAGCTTTTAGGTATGCTCGTAACAGGTAAATTTACAATTGAAGCATTAAGTGGCCCAGTGGGAATTTATAAGGCAACTGAGGAAGTTGCACAATTTGGCGTTTTCTCCCTTATGAATTGGGCGGCTGTATTAAGCATTAACTTAGGCATCATGAACCTATTACCACTTCCGGCACTTGATGGTGGTAGATTATTGTTCTTCTTATTTGAAGGCTTACGGGCAAACCTGTCGATAAGCAAAAAGAAGGAATGGTCCATTTTGTAGGGATTATGTTATTAATGGTGCTTATGTTAGTCGTTACATGGAACGATATACAAAGGTTTTTCTTTTAATAGAATTGGACTAATTTATTGTCCAGCTCGAGGCGTTAGATACTCGGGACATAAGTCAAATATGCCGCGTGTCAAAGGACGCCACTACGCATATTTGCCTTATGCCTGTCACATCTGAGCAAGCGCCTTCCGCTTTTCTTTAGAATCCGAGGTGAACTCTTTTATGAAACAATCACGGACATTCATCCCAACTTTACGTGAAATACCAAGCGATGCTGAAATCGTCTCCCATCAATTGTTATTAAGGGCCGGTTTTATTCGTCAACATATGAGCGGGGTCTATTCATATTTGCCATTAGCAAAAAAAGTGTTAAGGAAAATTGAAAACATTATCCGTGAAGAAATGGATGCAATTGAGGCGGTAGAGGTTTTATTGCCTACATTGCAACAAACTGACCTTTGGGAAGAAACGGGAAGATGGCAAACGTATGGTCAAGAATTATTCCGCTTAACTGATAGACATGACAGGGAAATGGCATTAGGACCAACTCACGAAGAAGTGATCACATCACTTGTTCGTGATGATGTGCAATCCTATAAAAAGCTTCCACTAACCATGTATCAAATTCAAACAAAGTTCAGGGATGAGAAAAGGCCAAGATTCGGATTACTGCGTGGCAGGGAATTCATCATGAAGGATGCATATTCCTTTCATTCCACAGAGGAAAGTCTTGATGTGAAGTATAATGAAATGCTTGAAGCTTACTCGAGGATTTTTACAAGGCTTGGTTTGGAATTTCGAACGGTTCTGGCAGATGGCGGATCGATAGGTGGTAAGAGCACACATGAGTTCATGGCCCTATCAGAAACAGGGGAAGATACAATTGCGTTCAGTGAAACTTCACCTTATGCTGCTAATATTGAAATTGCAGAAGTGAACATCGACTATGCCAAATCAAGTGAACCAATGAGGGAATTGGAAAAAGTTGAAACACCTAAAAAAAGACTATAGTGGATGTTGCAACATTTTTAAATGTTGATCCTTCAAAAATTATCAAAACGATTATCTTCCGTGCTGATGATGAATTGTGCGCAGTTATAGTTCGTGGTGATCATGATATTAATGAGATAAAACTTAGAAAAGCACTTTCTGTTAGTGAGTTAAATCTTGCTTCAGAAAGTGAAATTGAAAAAACTCTTTCCTGCAAAGTTGGTACTATTGGGCCTGTTAAATTACCTCTTGAAATTAAGGTGTATGCCGATAATGCTGTAAAAGAAATCGTTAACGGAATTTGCGGTGCGAATGAGGATGACTTCCATCTGAAAAATGTCAATCCTGAACGCGACTTCGCTGTTGATAAGTATTTAGATTTAAGATTCATAAAGGAGGGGGACCTTTCGCCGGACGGAAACGGAACAATTCGTTTTGCGAAAGGGATTGAACTCGGCCATACATTTAAATTAGGTGTCTCCTATAGTGAAGCGATGAAAGCGACGTATCTTGATGAAAATGGAAATTCCCAGCATTTTGTAATGGGATGTTATGGGATAGGCGTTTCTCGAATTTTAGCGGCAATCGCTGAACAATACAATGATGCAAACGGGTTGAAATGGCCGAAAAAATTGGCACCCTATGACATTCATCTAATAACAATCAATATGAACGATGAAATTCAAACAAAATTATCAAACGAACTTTATCACCTCCTGAAAACGTACCGGTACGATATCCTTCATGATGATCGGGATGAAAGAGCAGGAGTGAAATTCACGGATGCCGATCTTATTGGATTACCAGTCCGTATCACCATCGGTAAAATGGCACAGGACGGAATGGTAGAAGTCAAATTCCGCGAGACAGGTGAAACAGTCGTTTGGCAAAAAGAAGAAATTACAGAAAAACTACAATCGTTTTTTAATTAATAGTATGATGAAAGGGGAGGTCGGGTGTTCCGACGCTTCCCTTTTCACTGTAAAACAGGGGGGTTACATATGGATGCTAAAGTGAAAATGCTAACTCTATTGCAACAAATCGGAATGTCTGATGACCAAACCATCATCCACTTCCAACATGCCACACTTGAACGAGTGGACATCCATCGAAAATCAAGGATCTGGCAATTCAATATTCAACTTGAAAAAACATTGCCTTTGCAAGTTTTTCAGCTATTCCAACATAAATTAAAAGAAGCCTTTAAATCCATTGCCACAATTCGCCTTAAAATAAGTACAAGCTCTCCAGAGTGGAATCCCGATAATGTAGTCGGATACTGGCCGTACGTCATCGAAGAGATGAGAGATATGTCTCCACCAATCCGTGAACGTCTCATTGGACAGCAACCAGTTATGATTGGTGAAAAGATGAGATTGGAGTGCACAAACGACTTCGAACAACAAACGTTGAAAAGTAAATACGGGCCTCTTATCTCGGAAGTTTATGGGTCTTTCGGTTTCCCGACAATGGCTATTGAATTTACGATATCTGAAGGGGCTGAAAATAACGAAGCGGAGCGTTTAGCCTTTATTGCACAGAAGGAAGCGGAGGAAGAAGCATTTGCAAGAAATGCATTAGCAAACCTTCAAAAATTAGAAGCAAGCAAAAAAGAAAATGGCGATGCCGGAAACAGGCCATTCGTGTTAGGTGTGCCTATTAAACCAGATGAGCCTATTATTGGCATCCAGACAATTCAAGATGAAGAAAGACGTGTCACAATCGAAGGATATGTCTTCGATACAGAAGTCAGGGAACTAAGAAGTGGACGCTCATTGATCACCATCAAAGTGACCGATTATACCGACTCAATATTAGTTAAAATGTTTTCGAGAGATAATGAAGATGCGGAGCTTATGAAAACATTGAAAAAGGGTTCTTGGGTTCGTGCTCGAGGAAGCATTCAGAATGATACCTTTGTCAGGATCTTATTATGATGGCTCAAGACATCATGGAAGTCACTCCAGTTATCCGCAAGGACAATGCACCTGAGAATCGAAAGCGTATTGAATTACACGCCCATACGAATATGAGTCAGATGGATGCCGTAACATCTGCATCGAATTTAGTCGCTCAAGCAGCTAAATGGGGTCATCCTGCAATTGCCATCACGGATCATGCAAATGTCCAATCATTTCCTGAAGCGTATTCCGCGGGTAAGAAACATGGCATAAAAGTACTGTTCGGTTTAGAAGCAAACCTTGTAGATGATGGCGTTCCAATTGTTTACGATGAACAGCATCGTTTACTTGAAGATGATACGTACGTTGTGTTTGACGTAGAGACAACAGGCTTATCTGCTGTGTATGACACAATTATCGAACTTGCAGCAGTGAAAGTAGTAAATGGCGAAATAAAAGATAGATTTGAACGTTTTGCCAATCCGCATCATCCACTATCTTCTACAACCACAGAACTAACTGGCATTACGGATGATATGGTGAAAGATGCACCAGAAGTATCAGAAGTCATCAGGGATTTCAAGGAATTTATCGGTGATTCAATCTTAGTCGCTCATAATGCCTCTTTTGATATGGGCTTCTTTTATGAGGCTAGTAAAAAAGCTGATTTGCATGATAAGAACTATCCAACAATCGATACACTTGAACTATCCCGATTTTTATTTCCTGAATTACGAAATCACAGATTGAATACATTGGCGAAGAAATTCGATATCGAACTGACTCAGCATCACCGTGCGATCTACGATACGGAAGCGACAGCTTATCTATTCATTCGTCTAATGAAAGATGCTTCGGAGAAAGGTATCGTCTACTTAGATGATTTCAATAAGAATATCGGGGAAGGGGATGCGTATAAAAGGTCGAGGCCTTCACATTGTACTTTACTTGCAACCGATGACGAAGGATTGAAGAATTTATTCAAACTTGTCTCGATTTCCCATATGGACTACTTTTATCGGGTGCCAAGGATTCCACGGTCGTTATTAATAAAACACCGACAGGGTTTATTAGTTGGATCAGGATGTGATAAAGGAGAAGTCTTCGAAGGCTTAATGCAAAAATCGATGGAGGAAGTAGAGGAAATTGCTCGTTTTTATGATTACCTTGAATTGCATCCAAAACCGGTTTACTCGCATCTAATTGAGTTAGAACTTATACGAGATGAATGGAATCTCGAAGATATAATGCGTAAAATGATCAAACTTGGAAAAAAGCTCAGTCTCCCGGTTTGTGCTACAGGGAACGTTCACTATATAGATGAAACGGATGCAACGTATCGTCAAGTACTTGTTCGATCACAAGGTGGCGCGAATCCGATGAATCGACATTCATTACCTGAAGTGCATTTTAGGACAACCGATGAAATGCTCGAGCATTTTTCGTTTTTAGGAAATGAAACTGCTGAACAAATTGTCATTGATAACCCGCAATCTATTGCCGACCGAATCGGAGATGTGAAAGTTATCAAAGATGACCTTTATACCCCAGAGATTGAGGGGGCGGATGAAGAGGTACGGGAGCTTACCTATTCGATGGCCCGTCATATTTATGGTGAACAATTACCCGAAATTATTGAAGCGCGTATCGAAAAAGAATTGAAATCGATTATCGATAACGGCTTCGCTGTTATTTATCTGATTTCACATAAGCTGGTCAAAAGATCATTGGACGACGGGTATATAGTTGGTTCACGTGGGTCAGTAGGTTCTTCACTCGTTGCAACGATGATGGAAATTACCGAAGTGAACCCGATGCCGCCACATTACGTTTGTCCATCATGTAAAGTATCCGAATTCTTTTCCGATGGTTCTGTCGGTTCTGGTTTTGACTTGCCGGACAAAGCGTGTCCATCCTGCGGAACAATGTTTAAAAAAGATGGACAAGATATCCCGTTTGAAACGTTTCTTGGGTTTAACGGAGATAAAGTCCCTGATATCGATTTGAACTTTAGTGGAGAGTACCAGGCGCATGCGCATAACTATACGAAGGAGCTCTTTGGAGAGGATTATGTCTATCGTGCCGGAACAATCGGTACAGTTGCTGAAAAAACAGCATATGGGTATGTCCGGGGATATATGAATGATAATAATCTCCATTTAAGAGGGGCGGAAATTGACAGGTTGGTTCAAGGATGTACTGGCGTTAAACGAAATACAGGGCAACATCCAGGTGGAATCATCGTTGTACCTGATAATATGGAGATTTTCGACTTTTCACCAATTCAATTCCCGGCTGACGATACTTCATCAAGCTGGCGAACAACACATTTTGACTTCCATTCAATCGATAATAACTTATTGAAACTTGATATACTTGGGCATGATGATCCAACGATGATCAAAATGCTGGAAGACCTTTCCGGTATCGACCCGAAAACGATTCCACCAGATGACGAAGGGGTAATGGCACTCTTCAGCGGAACCTCATCTTTAGGCGTTACTGAAGAACAGATTGACTGTAAGACGGGTACATTAGGTGTTCCTGAGTTCGGTACACGATTTGTTAGGCAGATGTTAGAGGAGACAAAACCTTCCACATTTTCGGAACTTATCCAGATTTCGGGACTATCGCATGGAACGGATGTCTGGCTTGGAAATGCACAGGAATTGATCCAAAATAATATTTGTCAATTGTCGGATGTTATCGGATGCCGTGACGATATAATGGTTTACCTTATTTATCAAGGATTGGAACCGTCAATTGCCTTTAAAATTATGGAATCTGTTCGTAAAGGAAAAGGATTGACTCCGGAATTTGAAGCAGAGATGAAGGCGAATAACGTTCCCGGCTGGTATATTGATTCTTGTAAGAAAATAAAATATATGTTTCCTAAGGCCCATGCGGCAGCCTATGTTCTCATGGCGTTAAGGATTGCATATTTTAAAGTGCACCATCCAATTATGTATTACGCAGCCTATTTCACTGTGCGTGCAACAGACTATGATCTTTTAGTAATGACGAAAGGCACAGCTTCAATGCGTGCAAAAATTAAGGAAATCAATGACAAAGGGTTAGAGGCAAGCCCGAAAGAGAAGAACTTATTGACAGTACTTGAAATAGCATTGGAAATGGGAGAACGCGGATTTTCTTTCGCGAAGCCTGATTTATATAAATCTGATGCTTCCGTATTCATTATTGAGGACAATAAACTAATTCCTCCTTTGACTCCATTCCTTCACTTGGTACAAACGTAGCGAGAACAATTGTTGAGGCACGTAAGGATGGAATCTTCTTGTCGAAAGAAGACCTGCAGCAGCGAGGCAGGGTATCTAAAACCGTCATTGAATATATGGACTCATTAGGTTGCTTGGAAGGCATGCCGGATTCGAATCAATTATCATTATTTTGACCTTAGGCCACGCCGAAATTGGTTAGCACGGCACATTATTTGCAATGATGCCCTATAAATGCTACAATTGTAGCAACTTTTGCTATAAGTCTTGCGCGAAAAAGAGTGGGGTTTCCCGCTCTTTTCTGTTGTTCTGTATGTATTAAACTATTTTAATCAAATTTCGGGAGGGTTTTGATGAGTAAAATTACAGAGGAAGTCCAAAAACTCGTCAGTCCGATTGTGAACGACCTCGAGTTGGAATTGGTAGATATTGAATTTGTAAAAGAAGGTAGAGACTGGTTTTTACGGGTTTATGTTGATACACCTGAAGGGAATATCGATATTGAACAATGTGCACAAGTTAGCGAAAGGCTTAGTGAAGAACTGGACCGTACCGATCCAATCACCAAAACTATTTCCTCGAAGTATCTTCACCGGGTGCTGAACGACCTTTGAAAAAAGAAGAGGACTTTCATAAGGCGGTCGGTCAGTATGTATTTATAAAGACATATGAACCGATCAATGGCATGAAGGAATTTGAAGGGTACTTGCTTTCCTATGGTTCTGAATTCGCAGAAGTGGAAATTCGGATTAAGACCAGAAAATTGCAAGTGAAGATTGAAAACGAAAAAATTGCCTTCGCAAGATTGGCGATTGACTTTTCCGCATAATTGAATATAGGAGTGATTAACTATGAGTAGTGATCTACTCGATGCATTAACAGCTCTTGAAAAACAGAAAGGTATCTCAAGAGATGTAATTGTTGAAGCAATTGAAGCCGCCCTTGTAACGGCTTATAAACGGAATTTCAACCAAGCTCAAAATGTGCGGGTCGATTTGAACTTAGATAAAGGGACTATGAAAGTTTACTCACGCAAAGATGTAGTTGAAGAAGTGGATGATGAAAGACTTCAAATGGCTTTGGAGGATGCCTTGGCCATTAATCCCGCGTATGAATTAGGAGATATCGTTGAAGAAGAAGTGACTCCACGTGACTTTGGTCGAATCGCTGCACAAACGGCTAAACAAGTTGTTACCCAGCGTGTACGTGAAGCTGAACGTGGTCTGATTTATGATGAGTACGTAGACCGCGAAGATGACATTGTCAATGGTATCGTTGAACGCTTAGATGCAAGAAACCTGTATGTCGGGTTAGGTAAAGTGGAAGCGGTCTTACCAGCAACGGAACAGATCACTACGGAATCCTATCAACCACATGATCGTATTAAAGTGTATATTACAAAGGTTGAGCGTACATCCCGTGGGCCTCAAGTATTTGTTTCCCGTACACATCCTGGCCTATTGCGTAGGCTGTTTGAAATGGAAGTTCCGGAAATTTATGACGGAACAGTTGAAATCAAATCGATTGCAAGGGAAGCGGGGGACCGTTCCAAAATTTCAGTTCATACGACAAATGACGAAGTAGATCCGGTTGGTTCATGTGTAGGTTCACGCGGTGCAAGGGTCCAATCCATTTCGAATGAACTCAACGGTGAGAAGATTGATATCGTGGAATGGTCTGAAGATCCGGTCTTGTTTGTTGCGAATGCGTTAAGCCCATCAAAAGTATTAGATGTGCAAGTGAACGAAGAAGATAGATCGACAAGGGTTGTAGTTCCGGACTATCAGCTATCTTTGGCAATTGGTAAACGTGGTCAAAACGCCAGACTCGCTGCCAAATTGACTGGGTGGAAAATTGATATTAAAAGCGAGACAGACGCAAGAGAGTTGGGCATTTATCCTCCTGCAGCGTCAAATGAAGGTCCTTTCGCAGAAGATGTATATGACGTAACCGAAAATGGAAAAGATGAATATATGGAAGATCCGTATTTCGACAATGACTCCGAAAAGGAATCTGAATACGAAAAGATCGATTTATATTCAGAAACTGACGAAAACAATTGAGTTGAAAGGATGATTGCCCATGACAAGCAAGAAGAAACTCCCTTTGCGTAAATGTGCTGCGACAGGCGAGATGTTACCTAAGAAAGAAATGATCCGCATTGTCCGCACGAAAGAAGGGGATGTTTCAGTCGATCTGACAGGCAAAAAATCGGGACGTGGTACATACGTATCGAAAACTGAAGCAGCTGTCGAAACAGCCAAGCGCAACAGGTCGATTGAAAACCAGCTTGGAGCATCAGTGCCGGAGGAAGTATACGAAGATCTTCTTCATGCAATCCGTCGTGAGGCTTTGAAATGAATCATCCTAAAGAAATATTCCAATTGTTAGGGATGGCAGCAAGGGCCAGGAAACTGATTACAGGCGAAGAACTCGTCATAAAAGAAGTACGATCAGGGAACGCACGCATCGTGATTGTTTCTGAAGATGCTTCAAAGAATACATTGAAGAAAATAAATGATAAATGTGATTTTTATAACGTTGAGAAGCATGTGTTCGGGAGTAGAGAAGCACTCGGCCATGCAATCGGAAAAGAGTCGCGGGTCGTACTCGCGTTAACGGATACCGGTTTTGCCGGAAAATTGTCCGGGCTCCTCAACGAATATAACCGGGGGTGGGCTAATGACGAAGATACGTGTACACGAATACGCGAAAAAAGTGAATCGGACGAGTAAGGAAGTCATCGAGGAGCTTGGAAAATTAAATGTGAATGTAACTAACCACATGTCTATGTTGGATAGAGATGCTACATCTAAATTGGACCAACGATTTGGTAAGGGTGGATCAACACCGTCAGATAAGTCGGCTGGACAGGATCATAAGCAATCTTCACGTCCTGCAAGTAATGCGCAAGATAAGCAAAGAAGAGGCGACAGTCCTGCGGCACAAGGTCAACAGCGACCAAGTCAAAGTTCACAAGGCGGCAATCGTCCAGCACAAGGTCAACAGCGACCAAGTCAAAGTTCACAAGGCGGCAACCGTCCAGTACAAGGGCAACAACGCCAAGGTCAAGGATCACAAGGTGGCAACCGTCCTACAGGTCAACAAGGTCAAGGATCACAAGGCGGTAACCGTCCTACAGGTCAACAAGGTCAAGGATCACAAGGTGGCAACCGTCCAGCACAAGGACAACAACGCCAAGGTCAGGGGTCGCAAGGCGGCAACCGTCCTACAGGTCAACAACGCCAAGGACAAGGGACACAAAGCGGTAACCGTAATGCAACAGGTCAACAGCGTCCAAGTACAGGGGCACAAGGTGGCAACCGTCCCGCTACAGGTCAACAACGTCAAGGCCAAGGAACGCAAGGTGGCAACCGCCCTGCACAAGGCCAACAAGGCCAACAAGGTCAACAAGGTCAACAACGCCAAGGCCAAGGAGGCGGCGGACGTCCAGCTGGACGTGGTGGAAGACCACCAGCTCGTGGCATAAACCAAGGTCGCAGAAGACATCGTCCAGCCCCAATGCCTAAAGTGGAAAAACCACTACCAGAAAAGATTACTTTCTATGAATCCCTTTCTGTTGGTGAACTTGCTAACAAGCTAGGCCGGGAGCCTTCTGAAATCATCAAAAAACTATTCATGCTTGGTGTTATGGCAACCATTAACCAAGAATTGGATAAGGATGCAATCGAGCTGATCTGTGCTGATTACGGCGTTGAAGTAGAAGAAGAAATTCGAATTGATGTAACGGATCTCGAGATTTACTTCGAGGAAGATGAAGTCGTTGAGGAAACTCAAACTGAACGACCACCAGTCGTAACGATAATGGGTCACGTCGACCACGGTAAAACAACCCTACTGGATTCAATCAGAGATACAAAAGTAACTCAAGGTGAAGCAGGCGGTATCACCCAACATATCGGAGCTTACCAGGTTGAAGTTGAAGGAAAGAAAATTACCTTCCTTGATACACCAGGGCATGCTGCATTTACAACAATGCGTGCACGTGGGGCAAAAGTTACCGATATTACGATACTTGTCGTAGCAGCTGATGACGGTGTAATGCCGCAGACAATAGAAGCGATAAACCATGCGAAAGCTGCTGAAGTACCAATCATTGTAGCTGTCAACAAGATGGATAAACCATCTGCAAATCCTGATCGTGTGATGCAAGAGTTGACGGAACATGGTCTTTTAGCCGAAGCATGGGCGGAGACACAATCTTTGTACCGATTTCCGCATTGAAAGGTGAAGGAATCAATCAATTGCTCGAAATGGTTTTATTAGTCGCTGAAGTAGGAGAATTGAAAGCGAGCAAAAACATTCGTGCTCGGGGTACTGTCATTGAGGCACAGCTTGACCGTGGTCGAGGATCCGTAGCAACATTGTTAGTTCAAGACGGGACACTTCGTATTGGAGATCCTATTGTTGTCGGGAACACATTCGGTAAAGTACGTGCAATGATCAATGATTTAGGACGTCGTGTAAAGGAAGCTGGTCCATCAACTCCTGTTGAAATAACAGGTTTGAGTGATGTTCCGCAAGCAGGTGACCGCTTTGTTGTCTTCGAGGATGAGAAGACTGCACGTCAAATTGGTGAATCCCGAGCAGGGGAAGCCTTACAAGAACAACGTGTTGAAAAAACACGTGTTACTCTTGATAATTTATTCGAACAAATGAAGCAAGGCGAAATGAAAGAATTGAATCTTATCGTAAAAGCCGATGTTCAAGGTACAGTTGAAGCAATGGCTGCTTCCCTGATGAAAATTGAAGTTGAGGGCGTAAACGTTAAGATCATCCATACTGGTGCGGGTGCGATTAATGAATCGGATATTTCTCTTGCGGCAGCATCAAACGCGATTGTCATTGGATTTAATGTGCGTCCGGATGTCAATGCTAAGCGTGCAGCTGAAGAAGAGGGCGTCGATATTCGTTTACACCGTGTTATCTATAAAGTAATTGAGGAAATTGAATTTGCGATGAAGGGATTATTGGATCCTGAATATCAGGAAAAAGTAATCGGTCAGGCCGAAGTTCGTGAAACATTCAAAGTCACGAAAATCGGAACAATCGCAGGTAGTTATGTTACAGAAGGGAAAATTACACGTGATGCCGGTGTCCGCGTACTACGTGATAATATCGTCATCTTTGAAGGTGAGTTAGATACTTTGAAACGTTTCAAAGACGATGTTAAAGAAGTAGCAAAAGGCTATGAATGCGGAATTACCGTTAAGAACTTCAATGATATTAAAGAAGGCGACATTTTCGAAGCCTTTGTAATGGAGGAAATTAAACGGGCATGATTGTCTATGCTGAGTGTACATTCTTTATTCCCGATGTCCATTCGTTGAAAGAAAAAGATCCGTATTAAAAAGAATGACGGATCGAGTTAAAAATGAATTTAATGTTTCCGTTGCGGAAATCGATCACCAAGATCTTTGGCAAAGAACAACGATTGCTCTCGTTTCAGTCGCTTCTTCAAAAGAGGCGGCTGAGGGAGAGACAAGAAGAGCCATTCGTTTTTTAGAATCGAATCCAGAATGGGAAATGACAGAACAACTATTTGACTATTATTGATGCGGAATCGGGGTGACCATCCATGTCTATGCGTGCGAATCGTGTCGCTGAACAGATGAAAAAGGAATTAGGCGGAATTATTGGCCAAAAATTGAAAGATCCTCGCATTGGCTTTGTCACGGTAACGGACGTCGAAGTGACGGGCGATCTTCAGCAAGCTACGATCTTCATTTCAGTATTGGGAAATGATTCGGAAAAAGAAGCAACCCTTGCAGGTCTGACAAAAGCAAAAGGATTTATCCGTACCGAAATTGGCCAACGGATTAGACTCCGAAAAACACCGGAGATAGATTTTGCATTTGATGATTCTGTTGAATACGGAAATCGTATTGAATCATTGTTACGCCAGGTTAATAAAGGCGAAGAATAACAAAACGGAGGAAGTCGGTGTCCAAAAGGACTTTCCGGCTTCTTTCTTTTTTAGGAGGATATAAATGGATGGGATTCTTCCTTTATGGAAAGAAAAAGGGATGACCTCGCATGATTGCGTGTTTAAGCTTAGAAAAATTTTAGGCATGAAAAGAGTTGGACATACGGGAACATTAGATCCAAATGTGGAAGGTGTATTGCCGATTTGCCTTGGTCAAGCGACGAAGGTGGCCGAATATGTAACTGACTCCGGGAAAGAGTATGTTGCTACGGTTTCAATAGGGAGTGCTACTGAAACGGAAGATTCAGATGGGGAAGTCATAAAGCTCGATGATTCACCCAAAAAGATTAAAAGAGAAGAAATTCTTCAAGCTCTTTCAAAGTTGACCGGAGAAATTATACAGATACCACCCATGTATTCAGCTGTAAAGGTAAATGGGAAAAGACTGTACGAGTATGCCCGAAAAGGGGTTGAGGTAGAACGCCCTGAACGGAAAGTAACTATCTATGAAATAGAATTACTTGATGATCGTGATTTATTCGAAGGTGAAGAAATCCTTTTTACAATTCGTGTTAATTGCGGAAAAGGTACATATATTAGAACGTTATCCGTTCAAATTGGTGAAATCCTCGGTTACCCAGCACATATGGCAAAGTTAGTCCGAACCTCTTCCGGTAAGTTTAGGCAGCAGGATTGCTTGACACTTCGAGAGGTTGAGGAATTGAAAGATAGTGGCAATCTTAGTACGTATGTGCGACCGCTCGAAGATGCACTTGGAGAATTCGTATTTGAGGAACTGGATGATGAATTATATGATAAGATTATGAATGGACAAGTTTTACATAGTCATCCATTACTTGAGAATCACGAACAAATCGTTTTCACTAAAAATTCAAAAGCGGTGGCAGTCTATCGTCACCATCCAGAAAAAAAAGGATTAATGAAACCAGAGAAAATGTTTCCATTTAACAGGTAGGGAGAAAGACATGGAAATCTATCATTTGCAATATCCACAACATAAGACAATCGATGATATAGGGCCCTTTTCACTAGCAATCGGTTTTTTTGATGGGTTGCATAAAGGCCATCAAGCTGTAATTGAAGAGGCAAAGAAAAAAGCAGAACAACTTGGTATCAAATCTGCAGTAATGACGTTTGATCCACATCCTTCACATCTTTTCGGTGATGGAGAGAATAAAGTTGGCTACATTACCCAATATCCTTTAAAATCTCAATATATTGAAGAAATGGGAATCGATGCCTTGTTCATCGTGAAATTCGATCAGCCACTTTCCTCACTTTCACCCGAGCAATTCATAGAAATTTTCATAAAAGGCTTGGGAGTTAAACATGTAACAGCTGGATTCGATTTCACGTTCGGTTCCAAAGGTGCCGGTACAATGGCACAAATGGATGCGCTATCGAATGGGGATTACAGCACATCAGTCATTGAGAAAGTGACAGACTCAGACGAAAAGGTTTCCTCAACATTAATACGTAAACTTCTTTCAGAAGGCGATGTCGAAAAGACAGCTACATTATTGGGAAGATCATTCCGTACTGTAGGGACAGTTGTCGATGGTGAGAAAAGAGGGAGACTACTTGGATTTCCAACAGCCAACGTCTTGCCTGATGACGAGCTAATAATCCCTTCCAACGGAGTATACGCAGTTAAATTCTCGCTTGCCGATCAAATCTACGATGGGGTATGCAACGTTGGAGTCAAACCAACCTTCCACGACCCATCTGTCAGTAAGACAAGCGTCGAAGTGCACCTCCTCGACTTTACTGGAGATCTATACGGAAAAGAAGTCTCAGTAGACTGGATCGCCCGCATCAGAGACGAAAAGAAATTCGGCTCAGTTGACGAATTAGTTGAGCAAATCAGCATGGATAAGGAAACTGCGAAGGAACTGCTTGGCAGGAACTTATAATTAGTACCTGGCCAGTACCTGGCCATTTCCGTTGCTTGAAGTGAAGGGCGGCGACTCCTACGGGAAAAGCGTCAGCAGAAGACCCCGCAACGAAGCGTAGCGAAGTGAGGAGGCTGAGGCGACGCCCGTGGAAAGCGTCCGCCCGAAACGTAAAGCAACTGATGCATGTATATATTTGTTGTATATGATTTTCACATATGTTATGATAAATCAGTGCCACAGCACAAACCTTTCCTTGGCATTTCGAATCACCAACGAATGCTCGGGATTGGGGATATTTTATTTTACTTTAATCAATAGGAGGTGAAAAGGATGGCTATTACACAAGAGCGTAAAAATGAATTGATCAATGAGTTCAAAATTCATGAAAACGATACAGGGTCTGCAGTAGTTCAGATCGCTATCCTTACTGAAGAGATCAACAACTTGAACAACCACTTTAAAGTGCATAACAAAGACCACCACTCACGTCGCGGTCTATTTAAAATGGTCGGTACGCGTAAAAGACTTCTAAAGTATTTGCGTGAAACTGATGTTCAACGTTACCGTGATCTTATTGCTAAACTCGGCCTTCGCCGTTAATAAGATGTATACGAAAGCGGGCCTTGCCCGCTTTTTTTTATGCTTTAGAAATTATGAAATCTTAGTATGAATATACCTGTAAAATAGCGTGTTTCCGGCCAGACTCCGGGCGCCAGTCCCTCGAGTCGCTTCAGAAATACCAAAAAGGCAAAGGGCGCCTTTCCGGTATTTCTTCCAGCGCTTTTCGGGACTCAGCAGGCGCCCTTCGCTTTTGTTTACATATATCCGTCTTTTTGATACACTACTAGTTAATACATACTACGTATGATGTCCATGCTTGAATTAGAGAGGAGTACCATAATGACAGAACAGAAAAAAGTTTACACATTTGATTGGGCTGGGAGGCAACTGACCATTGAAACTGGACAGCTTGCAAAACAGGCAAATGGTGCAGTACTTGTAAGATACGGTGATACAACGGTATTGTCGACAGCTACAACATCTAAAACACCGAAAGCGCTTGATTTCTTTCCGTTAACTGTAAACTACGAGGAAAGACTATACGCAGTCGGTAAAATTCCTGGAGGCTTCATCAAACGTGAAGGACGTCCATCAGAGAAAGCGGTTTTAACTAGCCGACTAATTGACCGCCCAATCCGCCCATTATTCGCAGACGGCTTCCGTAATGATGTACAAGTCATTTCGCTCGTCATGTCAGTTGATCAGAATTGCTCATCCGAAATGGCTGCTATGCTTGGCTCATCCCTTGCATTATCCGTTTCTGACATCCCGTTCGAAGGCCCGATTGCAGGTGTTCAAATCGGACGTATTAATGGTGAATTCATCGTCAACCCGACTCCAGAACAACTAAATGCAAGTGAGTTGGATCTTGTAGTTGCCGGAACTAAGGATGCCATCAATATGGTTGAAGCCGGTGCCAAAGAAGTTGCAGAAGATGTTATTCTGGAAGCAATTATGTTCGGTCACGAGCAGATTATAAAGCTGATTGAATTCCAAGAGAAGATTATCGCGGAAGTCGGTAAGGAAAAAATGGAAATCACTTTGTTCGAGCTTGACGAAGCAATACTTGCTGAAGTGAAAGACAAATGTGAGACTAATCTTATCAATGCAATCCAAACGGAAGAGAAGCATGCCCGTGAAGATGCGATAAATACAGTGAAAAACGAAGTGATGGAACATTATAAGAGTGAAGAAGCGAACGATGATACGCTCAAACAAGTAAAAAACATCTTGGATCACCTTGTTAAAAATGAGGTCCGCAGACTCATCACTGATGAAAAGGTCCGCCCGGATGGCCGTGGTCTGGATGAAATCCGCCCGCTGGCATCTGAAGTCGGTATCTTACAGCGTACACATGGCTCAGGCTTGTTCACACGTGGACAAACTCAAGCACTTAGCGTATGTACACTTGGCGCACTTGGTGAAGTTCAAATCATTGATGGACTTGGCTTAGAGGAATCAAAACGCTTTATGCACCATTACAACTTCCCGAACTTCAGCGTAGGGGAAACGGGTCCTATCCGTGGACCTGGCCGTCGTGAAATCGGTCACGGAGCATTAGGAGAACGTGCTCTTGAAGCGATTATTCCGGATGAGAAAGAATTCCCTTACACAATCCGTCTCGTAGCAGAAGTACTTGAATCCAATGGGTCTTCATCCCAAGCTTCGATCTGCGCGTCAACTATGGCGATGATGGATGCAGGTATCCCGATTAAAGCGCCAGTTGCTGGTATTGCAATGGGGCTTGTGAAAAAAGGGGATAACTATTCAATCCTATCTGACATTCAAGGCATGGAAGACCATTTAGGTGATATGGACTTCAAAGTTGCAGGTACTGAAAAAGGAATTACAGCATTACAAATGGACATTAAAATCGAAGGATTATCCCGACAAATTTTAGAGGAATCATTGGTTCAAGCGAAGATTGGCCGGATGAAAATCCTTGATCATATGCTTTCAACGATTTCCACATCACGCGAGGAACTTTCGAGATATGCACCGAAAATCATTATGATTCGCATTAATCCGGATAAAATTCGAGATGTAATTGGACCAGGTGGAAAAGTGATCAATAAGATCATTGAAGAAACTAATGTTAAGATTGACACTGAACAAGACGGTACAATCTACATTTCATCCCCTGAATCCGATATGAATGAAAAGGCGAAAACAATGATTGAAAATATTGTTCGCGAAGCAAAAGTTGGAGAATATTATTTAGGGAAAGTGAAAAGAATTGAGAAATTCGGAGCATTCCTTGAGATATTCCCTGGTAAAGATGGTCTTCTTCACATCTCGGAAATCCAAGAAGAACGCACGAAGGCTGTTGAGGATGTATTGAAAATGGGAGATGAACTTCTTGTAAAGGTCATCGAAATTGACAACCAAGGCCGCGTAAACCTGTCAAGAAAGATTGTTCTTAAGGAGCAAAAGGAAGCTGCAGAAAAAGAAGGAAAAGAATAATATAAAAAGTGAATTTAGTCATAAAAATAGAAAGCCCCTCTTTTACGATGACGTAAAGATGGAGGCTTTTTGTTCATTCTTATATAAAATTTAATCGGAGTAGAAAAACGGGGAATCATTTTAATGAAAAAAACAATATGTGCGAATGGCGTAAGGATCGTTCATGAAAAGATGCCATACACTCGTTCAGTCGCAATCGGTATATGGGTTAAGGCTGGTTCTTTGGATGAAAACAAAGCCGAGTGGGGCCTATCTCACTTCATTGAACATATGCTTTTCAAAGGTACTACCAACCGAAGCGCAAAAGCGATTGCGGAGCAATTTGATCGTATTGGCGGTGATATAAATGCCTATACATCGAAAGAGATGACCTGTTTTTATACAACAGTTCTTGACTATCATGCAGAGAAAGCGATGGAAATACTTGTAGATATGTTCTTCCATTCTGTTTTTGATGAAACTGAAATTGAAAAGGAAAAGTCAGTTATTTTGGATGAAATTGCATCTGTAGAAGATACACCGGATGACGATGTCGATGAAAGACTTTGGTCTGTCATGTATCCCAATCATCCAATTGGCCGATCCATCGGCGGAGTGAAAGATACATTAGGCAAATTCAATCGGAAAATGATAGATGATTATATGTCTCGTCTTTATACTCCCGAAAATATTGTCATTTCAATTGCAGGTAATTATGATGAAAAGTTAGTGGATTTCATTGAAAGCAAGTTTGGGGCATTTAGCGGGAATGCGAAGGGGATAGATTCGATATCAGACGTGCAACCCATCTTTAAAAGTGGATTGACGACAAAACATAAAGAAATTGAACAAGCTCATATATGTATCGGTTATCCTGGTTTGGCCCTGAACGAAAAGAGACTGCATGATTTGATCCTCCTTGATAGTATTGTTGGCGGCACAATGTCATCGCGTTTATTCCAAGAGATCCGTGAAGAACAAGGACTTGCGTATTCTGTCTTCTCCTATTATTCATCCTATACGATGGCAGGCTCATTCGTAATTTATGGCGGAACGAGTCCTGAACAATTGGAGAATATGGTCGTTACTATGGATAGAATCACTGCTCAGATAAAATCTGAAGGTGTGACTGAATTGGAGTTGTCTAATGCGAAGGAACAATTAAAAGCTACCATTTTGCTTGGCCTCGAAAGTACAGAATCGAGAATGCATCGGAATGGAAAGAATGAATTAGTCCTTAACGAGCATAAGGGAATAGATGAAGTTCAAAGTATAATTGACAGCGTGAAGATAACTGATGTTAATCAAATAGCGTACGAGACGTTCACCGATAAACGGGCCATTTCCATTATCGCACCAAAAAGTGCAGCTTTGCCTTTTTGAATCATATGATGAAGAAGGACTGTAAAAAAGGGGGAAGGATATGCTGCTCTCAGAAATGGCACAAAAAGAGCTTATCCAAGTAGAGGAAGGAATCCGTTATGGGTTTCTTGCAGATACGGATTTAATTTTTAATCGGAAAACTGGTGAAATCATTGGTTTTGAAGTGAAGAAGAAATTCGGTCGTTTCCCATTTCGAAATCGGGAACAGGAATCATCGGAATTTATTCCATGGAGTGAAATTGTTTTGATAGGTGAACATCGTATCCTTTTCGGGAAAACACATAGTATGGGGGATTTTGACATTGACGACAATTGACGGAAAATGGCTGTTCATCGGAACGGATAAGCGATTATCGGAATGTTGTAGAATTATGAAGGAATTGGGTGCTGAAACGTATCATCATAATGGAAATGCGTATACAAACGAGTTATCTAATGCGCTTGAGAAGTTCGCACCTACCCATATAGTTTTTCCGGTTCTTCAAATGGAAGGTACCATTCCAGTGGATAAAATCAATGAGGGAACCATTCTTTATCCTGGAGTGGCTACAGAAGATTGGCTAAAACATTTCAGTAAAGCGGGAATTACTGTAAAACCTTATCTGAAAGAAGTTGAATACGTTTGGGAGAATGCGAGGTTAACGGCGGAAGGATTTTTAATCGAATACTACTCTTCAACCAAACGCCGAATATCGGGTGACCATTTTTATATTGCAGGTTTTGGGAAGGTAGCGAAAATGACAGCCGATGTTCTCTTTTCACTGGGGGCATCAG
The DNA here is from genome assembly GCF_030067815.1 of Sporosarcina thermotolerans. GTDB lineage: Bacteria > Bacillota > Bacilli > Bacillales_A > Planococcaceae > Sporosarcina > Sporosarcina thermotolerans. Next base: position 2,121,022 of record NZ_CP125968.1, read on the forward strand.
TAACAATTTTGGCTCGTTCCCAAGACCAATTAGGTGAAGCCTCTGCTATTGGTTATAATACATTACCATTAACACCGGGTGATGTGAATTTGCAGGGGAACTTCATTAATACAATCCCAGCTAAATGGTTGCGGGCCAGCGAAAATGCCGAAATCCGCATTTTTGACTTGGCTTCGGCACCGGGCTGCCTAAAGGACAATGACCCTGTTGAATACTATACAATACACCTCGGATTACCCGGTAAGCATTTTCCGGTTGATGCGGCAAAAGCACTTGCTGATGCACTACTGAGGATGAATAGTAGATGAAAGGGGAAAATAGATGCTACAAGGTAAAAGGATTGGCCTTGGTATAACGGCATCACATTGCACGTATGACCAAATACTACCTGTGATTAGTGAATTGCAAGAAAATGGGGCGACTGTAGTGCCGGTAATTACCCATTCAGTACTGACGGCAGCGACAAGGTTCGGTACAGGTGAAGAATGGATAAAAAGGATTGAGGATGCAACTGGAGAGAAAGTTATTTCAACAATTGTAGGTGCTGAGCCATTTGGCCCGACTTCTCCAGTAGATATTATGATTATCGCTCCGATGACTGGAAATTCCATGAGTAAATTTGCGAATGCCGCAACGGATTCGCCTGTTTTAATGGCGGCAAAAGCTACTTTACGAAATGGTAGTCCGGTTTTACTTGGTATCTCAACAAATGATGCATTAGGCTTGAACGGATATAACGTTATGAAACTTCTTAACACGAAAAATGTGTATTTCATCCCTTTCGGACAGGATGACCCGTACAAAAAACCAAACTCCCTTATCTCCGACTTCACAAAAATGGTACCTGCGGCTGCTGCAGCACTTGAGCATAAGCAACTTCAACCTCTCTTGATCATTCATGAAAAATAATCCAAAGCAGATTATTAATGTATATGATATAATTTCCCCAATGAACTCTTGTATATTTATTCAAGAGAATTACTATTTGTAATGAAAGGGAGACAGAAATGAAGAATGAAAATCTAAATGTGGCAATTGTCGGAGCAACTGGAGCGGTCGGTTCGAAAATACTTGAAAAGCTTATAGAGCGCAAGTTTCCGGCAAAAACCATTAAAATGCTTGCCTCGAAACGTTCTGCGGGAACAGAGATTTCCGTTGGTGGGCAAACATACATCGTAGAAGAAACTGTCCCCGAATCTTTTGAAGGGATTGATATCGCCTTCTTTAGCGCCGGGGGATCCATCTCCCGAAAATTTGCACATGAGGCCGTTAAAAGAGGGGCTGTTGTCATAGATAACACAAGTGCATTCAGGATGGATGAAGATGTGCCATTAGTTGTTCCAGAAGTAAATCCATCTGCATTGAAGGGGCATAATGGAATTATCGCGAATCCAAATTGCTCAACAATCCAAATGGTTGCGGCACTTCAACCAGTGAAGGAAAAGTTCGGTATCAGCCGGATTATCGTATCGACATACCAGGCTGTATCTGGAGCAGGTTCTGAAGCGATAGACGAGTTGGGGGAACAAAGTAAACAATTCGAAGGCCGGTCAAGTATCAAGGCTGAAATACTTCCTTCAGCTTCCGCTGACCGTCATTTCCCAATTGCTTTTAATGCGATTCCTCAAATCGATCTATTCGATGATTCAGGCTATACGTTGGAAGAACTTAAAATGATGAACGAAACTAAAAAGATATTTGAGGACCAAAAATTAGCTGTCTCTGCAACTTGTGTCCGTCTACCTGTTGTCACGGGACATTCCGAGTCTGTCTATATCGAAACGGATTTGAATACAACTGTGGAAGATATCCGCTCAGCAATTGAGAGTGCATCCGGTGTTGTCTTGCAAGATGACCCATCTTCGCAAGTCTATCCAATGCCTTTATATTCAGAAGGGAAAGATGAGGTTTTTGTTGGTCGAATTCGAAAAGACCCAAATCATCCAAACGGATTCCATCTTTGGATTGTTGCTGACAATTTGCTTAAAGGAGCAGCTTTGAATTCAATACAAATCGCAGAGGAACTAGTTAAGTAAAGGTTTTCTTGTTCCTTGGTTATCAGTGAGTTGCATCAAGAGTAAGCTACGAAAAGGAATGATCTGTATGGATCTTGGATATATAGGAACGGCAATGGTCACACCTTTTTCCGAAACAGGATACATCGATTATGACTTGACAGAGACCCTAATTGAACATCTTATAGCAACTGGGACAGATTCCCTGATTGTATGTGGTACAACAGGGGAGTCGCCCACTCTTAATCATGAAGAAAAATCAAATCTATTTAAATACGCAATCGAAATCGTAAACAAGAGAATACCTGTTATTGCAGGTACGGGAACATTCAATACTGCGGAAACCGTCAGTTGACGAGGCAGGCCGAAACTTTGGGAGCAGACGGCATAATGCTTGTCACGCCTTATTACAATAAGCCTGACCAGAAGGGGATTATTGCACACTTTTCCCATATCGCGGGTGAAACGAACCTTCCAATCATGCTTTATAATATCCCCGGAAGATCGGCAGTAAATATGCAGTCAGAAACGGTTATCGAGCTATCAAAGATCAAGAACATCCGAGCTGTAAAAGAAGCAAGCGGAAGCCTTGATCAGATATCAAATATCATCTCTGGCACCGATAAGGGATTCAAAGTATACAGTGGAGATGATGCCCTCACATTACCAGTATTATCGATTGGTGGTGATGGAGTCATTTCGGTTGCATCCCATATTGTCGGTTCACAAATGCAACAAATGATGAGTGCATTCAAGTTAGGTGACACGAACAATGCGGCAGAAATGCACCGTACGCTCCTTCCATTATTTCAAGCAATATTCTCCGCGCCAAACCCAGTCCCTATTAAATATGCTTTAAAGAAAATAGGGATTAATACCGGAGGGGTAAGAATGCCGTTAACAGAATTTGGTAGGGAGTCCGCATCATTCGACGCCATTTGGAACGAATTTAAAAATAAACTACAAATTTCTCAATAAACTAAAGCCGGTTGCGGATTACCGGCTTTTTTTGTTTGTGTAGTAGGGGCGTTCTCACGTATAATGAAAGTTAGTCGTTGTGGACGGGTACTCAACAAATATGTTAGGTTTGATGGATAATGGTTAAGTGGGATAAAAGAGTGGACATGTTTATTGAATGTAAAAACACTAATCCCATAAAAACATACATAGACGGACGATATTACAAAATCAGTCTTTTATAAACAGTATAGGAGGAAATAAAGTGACAAAGATAAAAAATGAAGTGATAAAAGTAATCCCGCTCGGAGGAGTTGGGGAAATTGGAAAAGCGATGTACGTCATTGAAATTGACGATGAACTTTTTATAGTGGATTCTGGGCTAATGTTCCCGGAGGGAGAAATGCTTGGGATTGATATTGTGATTCCTGATTTGACTTATATAGAGGAAAATAAAGAGAGGGTTAAAGGGATTTTTCTGACTCATGGTCATGAGGATGCAATCGGATCCATCGCCTACCTTCTGCAAAAAGTGCAAGCACCTGTCTATGGATCGAAACTGACTCTCGCACTTGCGAAAGAACATTTGAAGGATATGCCGGCACCTTCTAGTGTTAAGTTTTTCGAAGTTACAAATAAAAGTCGTATGAATTTCAAACGGACATATGTGACATTTTTCCATACAACTCATAGCATTCCCGACACTCTTGGCATCGTATTCCATACAAGTGAAGGAGCGATTGTCCACACGGGAGAATTCAAATTTGATCAGTCGGCAAAGGAAAATACCGTCCCGATATTGCAAAAATGGCTGCACTTGGAGAAGAAGGTGTGTTCATTCTACTGTCTGATTCCAATGAGGCGGAGCGCCCTGGATATACGACATCTGAGTTGGTTATAGAAGAGAAGCTCTCTACGACGTTCCATGGAGCAGAGGGGCGCATCCTTGTTGCACTTTATGCATCGAATTTCATAAGAATTCAGCAAGTTTTCGATAAAGCCTTGGAAACAGGCAAAAAAGTAGCGGTAGTTGGTAAAAGTCTAGAAAGCTATTTCGAAGTAGGAATGCGTTTAGGCTATTTGCAAATAGAAGAAGATGTGGTCATCTCAGTGAAGGACATTGGAAAATACACCGATGACCAAATTGTGATCATTGTGACAGGAAACAAAGGCGAGCCACTTGATGCGCTTGAAAAAATTGTACGGAAATACCATAAAGATATTAAGATTAAAGAGACCGACACAGTCCTAATCACCTTTACTCCATCTCCTGGCATGGAAGTATCTATGTTCAAGATGGCCAATGAATTGTCGAAAGCCGGGGCAAACGTTCTTACTTCATCCCGTAACGTTCATGTTTCCGGGCATGGGAGCCAAGAAGATTTGAAATTAATGTTGAATCTAATGCAACCTAAATATTTCATCCCTATTCAGGGGAATACAAGATGCTGATTGCTCACTCCAAACTTGCACAGCAGGTCGGCTTGCAAAAATCCCAGATCTTCATTGCTGATAAGGGCGACATTGTCGAATATAAAAATGACAAGATGAGAATGAGCGGCAGAGTACAGGCTGGAAATATCCTTATTGACGGTATCGGGGTAGGAGATGTCGGCAATATTGTCTTAAGAGACAGAAAGCTATTGTCACAAGATGGGATATTTACGGTAGTCATTACACTAAGCCGTAGACAGAAAAAAATTGCCGCAGGTCCTGAAATTGTGTCACGGGGCTTTGTATATGTCCGTGAATCAGAGGAGCTACTTGAGGAGTCCAGAAAGCTTGTCCATAAGATTGTCGAAAAGTATGTGAATAAAGATACATTCGAATGGACAAACATAAAACAAGAGATCCGTGATACGTTGAGTTCGTATTTGTTCCAACAAACAAAAAAAGACCAATGATCATTCCAATCATTATGGAGTACTAATTCAACTAAAAACGAAAAAGGATTTCCATGCCGACCGTACGGCGGGAAATCCTTTTTGTGAAAGGAGGAGGAAACATGTCCAAAAAATCGAAGAAACGAAAAAAGGCCAGTGCTTCACGGAAAAAGAAGGATGGCATTAATCCATTAGTGTATGAAGTTTCAGGTTTAACAATGATTGGCTTCGCTATTATTATTATTTTTGAATTTGGAATGGTAGGAAGGGGTCTGTCTTCATTTGCGAGACTGCTATTTGGTAATTGGCATGGAGCTGTCCATTTTTATTGATCGTACAAGCACTTCTTTTCATGATCAATCGTAAAACAGTAGGATGGAAAAATCGTATTGTTGGGGGTAGTCTGTTCATACTTGCAAGTTTATTACTATTTAGCCATATCCATTTATTCAAAGAACTATATGAAAGCAAAGTACTTATGACGAATTCAGCAATTAAAGAAACATGGAAAGTCCTTGTAACTAATGGAGGAATAGTTTCCAGAAGCGGGGCACTTGGCGGGGATTAATAGGTGCCATCCTATTTGCTTTATTCCATACATTATTCGATTCCTCCGGTGCGACTGTCGCAGGGGTACTCCTATTGTTGGTTGGTATTATTCTATTAACCGGTAAAGCATTTGTTCCATATTTATTGGAATTGTATCCAAAAATAGCAGAATCCTTTAAGTCGAAATTCGAAAGGAACGAAAAGAACAGAAAGAACGAAAAGAAACCAAAAGAAAAACAAGATTCGTCTGTACCATCAAGAATGTCGTGTTCCCAAAAAGGGAAACAAACTGATAATGATAAGGAGCAAGAATTCACACCTGATGTGGGTGAACAACAAGAAATCATTTCTAAACCGATTATTTCTAACTTCAAGGAAAATATTAATAAGTCAACCCTTGATGAACAAGCCGCTGTAGCAGAGATGGAAAGGCCAGTAGAGCAGAAAAAAGAAGAAACGAGCAGCCCTGAGCAAAATCAGATGGACACATATTCTGGTGTTGCGGGGAGGAGGAGAATGTTTCATATATTCTTCCGCCGCCTTCATTACTACTCCAGTCCCCTTCTAATGACCAATCAGCTGAATTTGTTTCCATCCAAGCCAATGCCGAAAAACTGGAAAAAACGTTTTTAAGTTTTGGTGTGAAAGCAACAGTTGAACAAGTTCATTTAGGTCCTGCAGTTACAAAGTATGAAGTGCTCCCGGACACAGGTGTAAAAGTTAGTAGAATCGTTAGTTAGCGGATGATATTGCCCTTGCCCTTGCAGCAAGTGATATTAGAATCGAGGCACCGATTCCAGGGAAATCAGCTGTCGGAATTGAAGTTCCAAATAGTTCTGTCGCTATTGTGAGTTTGCGGGAAGTGATTGAAGCGAAGGAAAACAATCGACCTGATTCGAAATTGATGATTGCGTTAGGTCGCGACGTGACTGGACAAGCAATGATGGCCGAGTTGAATAAAATGCCTCACGTCCTTGTTGCGGATCGACGGGTAGTGGGAAAAGTGTTTGCATCAACGGCATCATCATTAGTATTTTAATGCGTGCCAAGCCACATGAAGTTAAAATGATGATGATCGACCCTAAAATGGTTGAATTAAATGTGTACAATGGAGTACCTCATTTGTTGGCACCGGTTGTAACCGATCCTCGGAAAGCTTCCCAAGCTTTGAAGAAGGTCGTATCAGAAATGGAACGTCGATATGAATTATTCTCGCATACAGGAACCCGGAATATTGAGGGGTATAATGATCACATTGAACAATGGAATGTAGAAAACGATGAAAAACATCCGAAAATGCCTTATATAGTTGTTATTGTTGATGAGCTTGCGGATTTAATGATGGTTGCTTCGAGTGATGTCGAGGATTCGATTACTCGTCTTGCTCAAATGGCAAGAGCTGCGGGCATCCATTTAATCATTGCGACTCAACGTCCAAGTGTAGATGTCATTACAGGGATCATTAAGGCGAACATTCCGTCACGAATCGCCTTCGCTGTTTCATCCTCTGTAGATTCAAGGACAATTTTAGACGGATCCGGTGCCGAGAAGCTTTTGGGTCGAGGAGATATGTTATTCCTGCCTGCTGGTGCATCGAAGCCAGTAAGAATTCAAGGGGCTTTCGTTTCCGATCAGGAAGTCGAGAGTATTGTCAATTTTGTCATAGAACAACAAAAGGCTCAATATCAAGAAGAAATGATCCCGACTGATATCGAGGAAGTACAGCCACATGAAGAAACAGATGAACTATACAATGATGCTGTTCAATTGGTCATAGAGATGCAGACGGCATCTGTATCTATGTTGCAGCGCCGTTTCCGAGTTGGTTATTCTAGGGCTGCCCGGATTGTAGATCAAATGGAAATGCGTGGGGTCAGGTCCTCCGGAGGGTAGTAAGCCGAGACAAGTCCTTGTTTCCCAAAGTGAAGTGGATATTCATCAATGATTATTATGACTATAGAAACAAGATTGTAACAATTTACTATCTAAAAATCTTGTTTATATAAAATCTACTGTTTATTTTGTAGGATGAAGATGATATAGTATGAATGATTAGGAAAGATGTAACACGTCTGAGGTCTAACCTCACTAAGGGGGGATTGAACATGTTGGTTAAGACGGATCAAAGGCATTTATACGTGCAGGTAATTGAACGTTTAAAGGGTGATATTGACTCCGGTATTTTCAAAGAAAATGAGAAATTCCCCTCGGAATTTGAGTTAGCGAGGAATTTAGGCGTCAGCAGGGCGACACTAAGGGAAGCCTTGCGTGTTCTTGAAGAAGAGAAAGTGATTATTCGTAAACACGGAGTAGGTACTTTCGTTAATCCGCGCCCAATATTTTCGTCCGGTATCGAACAACTTTCAAGCGTCTCCTCGATGATACGTGATGCAGGAATGGAACCAGGTACCATATTTATGGAGGTTCAAGAGAATCCCCCTACTGATGAAATGATGGGAAAATTTGATTGCGGAACGGAAGATAGTCTTGTTACAATTAAAAGGGTTAGAACAGCAGATGGAGATCCAGTTGTATACTGTATCGATCATGTGCTTTCCAGGAATTTAAATGCTGGGCAGAAGACTTATTGAAAGAATCTATTTTTGATTCGCTCGAAAAATCGGGTAAGATTAAAATTGCCCAAGCTATAGCGAATATTGAACCTGTTGGGTATGATGATGAAGCCTCATCAATTTTAAGATGTGGGGTGGACATTCCTTTGCTCGTATTAATTCAGTATCATTATAGTGAAGAAGGCGAAATGGTCCTTTACTCTAAAAATTATTTTAGGGCCGATAAGTTCAGCTTTCATGTAGTTCGAAAAAGGGTATAAGGTCAATTGGAAAAATATTAGGTAACCCTTCATCCAATTACAGGTGGCAATTCTCACCTGTACTGATTCTGTAAGCGGTTGCTAATTTTCCAAGAGTCTTTAAATAGACGTTCATACGTCAATATTTTATACCAAAATAAAAAACAGGGGGGTCCAATCAGTGAGCAAACGTAAATACGGTCTTGCATTATCATTGGTTCTTGCAGCAGGTACATTACTTGGTGCATGTGGTACGGACAAAGACAAAAAAGATTCTACATCATCAAAAGGTGGAAATGAATCAAACTTTTCAGTAGCGATGGTTACGGATGTCGGTGGTGTTGACGATAAATCCTTCAACCAATCAGCTTGGGAAGGGATCCAAAAGTTCGGGAAAGACAATGGGTTAACTGAAGGAGACGGATACACATATCTTCAGTCAACAGGTGAAGCAGACTACACTACTCACTTAAATGCGCTTGCCCGCCGTGATTTCAGCCTCGTATTTGGCGTTGGTTTCATGATGGAAGATGCGATTGGAACGATTGCTAGTCAACAAACTGACAAGGAATTTGCAATCATTGACGGTGAAGTTAATGAGCCGAACGTAGCAAGCATTCTATTCAAAGAGCAAGAAGGTGCATTCCTTGCGGGTGTCGCAGCAGCTTTAATGACAAAATCCGATAAGATCGGATTTGTCGGCGGTATGGATATCCCGGTTATCAACCGTTTCGAAGCTGGATTTGTTGAAGGTGTTGCAGCAGTAAATCCTAATATTAAAGTAGACGTTAAATACACTGGATTCTTTGACAAAGCTGAACTTGGTAAAGCTGAAGCGGCTCGTATGTATTCTTCAGGCGTAGATATTATCTTCCACGCAGCTGGCGGAACAGGTAACGGTGTCTTCTCTGAAGCGAAAGAACGTAAACAAGCAGATAAAAATGCAAATGTATGGGTAATCGGTGTTGACTCCGACCAATACGACGAAGGTCAAGTTGGTGATGACAACATTACATTAACATCTATGCTTAAGCGTGTTGACGTAGCGGTTCAAGACATCTCAGCACTTGCTAAGGAAGGTAAATTCCCAGGTGGAGAAACAAAAGTTTACGGTCTTCATGATGATGGCGTAAAACTTGCAGATTCACGTGGTGCACTTCCTGAAGATGTTCTTAAGCAAATTGACGAATACGCTAAAAAGATCGCTGATGGTGAAATCGTAGTATCTGAATCCCTAAAATAATTTATAAACAGCAATAAGGGCCGGTTTAGTCCGGCCTTTGTTGTGGATATGGATTTTGTGGGATACATTTATTTAATGTATTAACGAGAGTTAGTAGTAAATTAATAGAGTAAAAGGTTCTTTATCAATATAGATGAGCTTATGATTAGGTCATACGCTTTTATATTGGGTAATTCCACTTATTGTGGTAAAACAGAATCTTTTATTGTATTAATTTTTTCCTGAAGATTAACGTTATATTATTATACAAGGAAGTGAAACCATTGGAATATGTCATTGAGATGTTGAACATTACAAAGAAGTTTGGTGAATTCCGGGCGAATGACAACATCACTCTACAATTGGGAAAAGGAGAGATCCATGCGTTATTAGGTGAAAATGGCGCAGGGAAATCTACATTGATGAACGTATTATTCGGGCTATATCAACCTGAAGATGGAGAAATACGTGTCAATGGAAAAAAGGTCAATATCTCGAATCCAAACGTAGCAAATGATTTAGGAATCGGTATGGTTCATCAACATTTCATGCTTGTGGAAAATTTGACTGTTACCGAAAATATTATCCTTGGCAGTGAGCCGAAAAAAATGGGTGTCGTAAACATCAAGGATGCTGCGAAAAAAGTCGCAGAAATCTCTAAACTTTACGGTTTGAATGTAGATCCATATGAGAAAATCGAGGATATATCTGTTGGGATGCAGCAACGCGTTGAAATTTTAAAAACACTCTATCGTGGAGCGAACATTCTAATCTTTGACGAACCAACGGCTTCACTAACTCCTCAGGAAATTCAAGAATTGATTACCATTATGAAGAAGTTGATAACTGAAGGCAAGTCGATTATTTTGATCACTCATAAATTGCAGGAGATTATGGACGTATCTGATCGAGTCACCGTCATCCGAAAAGGTCAAGGAGTCGGGACAGTTGTTACTTCAGAAACGAATCCGGAAGAGTTGGCAACATTAATGGTCGGAAGACAAGTTACGTTTAAAACAGAAAAAGGGCCGGCGAATCCAACTAATGAAGTATTGTCCGTCACAGATCTTGTTGTTACGGATAATAGGGGAATTGAAAGAGTAAAAGGTTTAAATCTTTCAATCCGTAGAGGAGAAATTGTTGGTCTTGCAGGTATTGACGGAAATGGACAAACCGAGTTGATCGAAGCGATTGCTGGCCTTAGAAAAGTTAAAAGCGGGAAAATCACTATTAATTCGAAAGATATTACTGGCATGAGTCCGAGGGAAATAACTCAATCAGGCTTGGGACATATTCCGCAAGACAGACATAAGCATGGACTTGTACTTAATTTTTCTGTTGGCTATAATGCCGCATTGCAAGAATATTACCACGAGCCATTTTCAAAGAATGGCATCATGAACTATGGTGTGATCTCCGAAAATGCTAATAACATCATAGAAGAATATGATGTACGTACGCAAGGGGAATGGGAACTTGCCCGTGCCCTATCAGGCGGAAACCAACAAAAATTGATCATCGGACGGGAAGTATCGAGAGATCCTGATTTGCTTATTGCCGCATTGCCGACAAGGGGTCTCGATGTAGGTGCGATTGAATTTATTCATAAAAGGCTAATCGAACAGCGTGATAACGGGAAAGCAGTATTCTTAATATCATTTGAGCTGGATGAGGTTATGAATGTTTCGGATCGTATTGCGGTTATCCATGATGGACAAATCGTAGACACTGTTATCCCAGCTGAGACAAATGAACAGGAATTAGGTCTTTTGATGGCAGGTCATGCCATCAAAGGAAAAGATGCATTGAAAGAAGGTGTGGATCGAGATGTCAAATAGAGTTATTAATATTTTAGTTCCAGTCATTTCGATCCTACTTGGTTTACTTGTCGGAGCGATTGTTATGCTTTTCAGTGGCTATGATCCGGTAAACGGATATATAGCTCTTTGGAATGGAATATTTGGAGACAGCTATGCTATTGGTGAGACGATTCGGCAAATTAGTCCCTATATCCTTGCCGGACTTGCTGTAGCATTCGCATTCCGTACAGGTCTTTTCAACATTGGTGTTGAAGGACAGTTGATGGTCGGTTGGTTTGCGGCAGTATATGTGGGTGCAGCATTTGAATTACCTATGATTATCCATCTACCAATTACTTTACTCGCAGCAGCATTGGCAGGTGCCCTATGGGACTTGTCCCAGGGATTTTGAAGGCTACACTTCGGGTGCATGAAGTTATTGTAACGATTATGATGAACTACGTTGCCCTTCATGTTGTGAATGCACTAATCAAAACAGTTTCTAACGGTAGCTATAAAACGGAAAAAATCCAGCCGACAGCATCATTGCGGTCAGATTTCCTTTCAAATTTAACAGATTACTCAACGCTTCACTATGGTATTTTTGTTGCCCTTGCGATGGTTATTGTAATGTGGTTCATCTTGGAAAAAACAAAAACTGGTTTCGAGTTAAAATCAGTCGGATTCAACGAAAATGCTTCCCAGTATGCAGGGATGAATGTTAAAAAGAACATTGTCCTTTCCATGGTCATCTCCGGTGCGTTTGCAGGGCTTGCTGGCGCAATGGAAGGTCTGGGGACTTTTGGAAGCATGACTAGTCTAGGCGGTTTCACTGGTATTGGATTTGACGGTATTGCGGTTGCCCTACTTGGTGCAAACACTCCGCTTGGTGTCATTTTCGGAGCTTCCTTGTTCGGTTCACTTAAGTATGGTGCGAATAATATGCCGAATGCTGCAAATATACCGCTTGAAATCGTTTCAATCGTCGTTGCACTTATCATTTTCTTTGTTGCTTCAGGATATATCATCCGTGTTGGACTGCAACGTCTGAAAAAGAAAAAGGAGGCGAAATGACATGAGCTTTTTAGAAGTACTATATTTTATCATCCCGACTTCAATCGCTTATGCAGCCCCTCTCATCCTTACAGCAATAGGTGGCGTTTTCTCCGAACGTTCCGGTGTTGTCAATATTGGACTTGAAGGTCTTATGGTAATGGGCGCGTTTGTAGGTATTGTTTTCAATTTAGCCTTTGTTAATGTATTTGGCGGATGGACACCGTGGATTGCCCTGCTTGCTGCGATGCTTGTTGCTGCAATCTTCTCCATCATGCATGCTGTCGCTTCCGTTTCCTTCCGGGCAGATCAGGTTGTTTCCGGGTAGCGATCAATATGTTAGGAATTGCAATTGCGTTATTTTCTGTAAAAATGATGTTTGGAAAAGGGCAGACTGATTTCATTCAGCAAAAAATTCCGCGCGTTAACGTTCCAATTTTGCAGGATATCCCGATAATCGGCCGATGTTCTTCAAATCCCTTTACGGAACTTCAGTATTGGCAGTCGTTGTTGCGTTTATCGCATGGTTCGTCCTATACAAGACGCCATTCGGCCTCCGTCTTCGCTCAGTAGGTGAACACCCGATGGCTGCAGATACGATGGGGATCAATGTCACGAAAATCCGGTATGCTGCCGTTATCATTTCCGGTGGTCTTGCAGGTATTGGTGGGGCAATTTATTCCCAAACGATGACAGGCGATTTTGGTCACGCGACGATAAATGGTCAAGGTTTCATGGCGTTGGCTGCTATGATTTTTGGTAAATGGCATCCGATTGGTGCAATGGAGCTGCCTTATTCTTCGGGTTCGCTCAAACACTTGCAATCAGTGCAGGGTCAATCGATATAGAGTTCATTCAAAAAATACCAACTGTATACTTCCATATACTACCGTACGTCTTGACGATCTTAGCGCTCGCTGGATTTATTGGAAAAGCGAACGCACCGAAGGCTAGTGGTGTGCCGTATATTAAGGGTAGTAGATAAATAACAATCAGTCGCCCAGATTCCTCTATGGATTCTGGGCAGTTTTTTTGTGCAAAGTTATAAATAATGCGTTTATTTTGCTCTGGCAACGTTGTGGAATGTATAGTGTAGAAAGGTATTCGTATAATAAAGGAAAAACGAGGTGTTCATATGTTTAAGAAAATTGTGCTGCAAAAGGGCGTCAATCTATATATTCGAAAGACGGAACAATTCAAGACAATTACGATGTCTATTAAATGGATTTCAGAATTAGACGCAAAACAAGCCGCGCATCGTGCCGTATTATCGAATGTACTTCAAGATTCAAATGCTGAGTATCCGCAACAAAGTGAGCTACGAAAGGCATTGGATGAACTTTATGGCACCGTATTTTACTTGGATGCGGGTAAACGTGACAATACACATATTATTTCTCTAAATATGGAGTGTGTTAACGACGAGTATCTGTCAACTGACGGTGTTTTTGATGATGCATTGAAAATGATACAAACTGTTATTTTTAAACCGAATTTCAAAGATGGCTCATTTGATGAATCAATCGTTCGTCGTGAAAAACGAACAGTAATTGAACGAATCCGTTCTATCTATGATGATAAAGCAAGATATGCCCATAAGCGCATGTTCGATTTAATGCGCCCAAATACCCCAGCTTCGATATCGGCTAACGGAACTGAAGAAGACGTAGAAAGCATTACAAGTGCAACGCTTCTCGATACATATGAGAACATGTTGAAGAATGATGCAGTTGACATTTATATTGTTGGAGATGTCAAGAGGAAGAATTAATCGAGAAAATTAAAGAGATGTTTAATTTTCAAGAGAGGGAGTTTGTCCGTAAGCCCTCCGAACTTGATACGAATGAAGTGAAAGATATCCAAACGGTTTTTGAGAAACAGGATATGAAGCAAGGGAAATTGCAAGTAGGATATAGTACGCCTGTTTCCTTTTATCATCCAGATTATCCTAAAATGCAAGTTACAAATGGGGTATTCGGTGGATTTGCACATAGTAAATTATTCATGAATGTCCGTGAAAAGAGAGCATGGCATACACTGTAAATAGCGCCTACGCTGCGTATTATGGCGTAGTGTACATGGCAGGGATTGATGCAGAGCTTGAAGAGAAAGCTGTTAAATTGATTGGAGAACAAATTGACGCTTTACAGAAGGGTAATGTGACGGATATGGAACTTGAGCAAACCGTTGCTTTATTATCAAACAGTATTCGAAGCGCCTTTGATTCCGCAAGAGGGCAAATCGAAATTTATGATCAATATAAATACTTTGATGAGGATTTCACTGCCGATAAATGGATTGCACAGTGGAAGTCGGTCACCATCGAAGATATTAAACAGATGGCTTCACAGATTAAATTGGAACTCATCTACTTGTTATCCGGAAGGGAGGCATAATGATGGAAAAGATAAGCTTTGACAATTTACAAGAAACTTTATTCCACGAAAAGCTTGATAATGGGTTAAGTGTATATATTTTACCTAAACGAGGATTTTCCAAAACATATGTCACATTTACAACGAAATACGGTTCGATTGATAGAACATTCATCCCAAGAGGGAAGAAGGATTTTGTAACAGTCCCGATGGCATCGCCCACTTTTTAGAACATAAGATGTTCGATAAAAAAGAAGGGGATGTTTTCCAGAAATTCGGAGTTCTTGGTGCAAGTGCGAATGCGTTCACATCATTTACAAGGACATCATACTTGTTCTCAACGACTGAAAACCTTTATGAAAACACGAAGGTATTGTTAGATTTTGTCCAAGAGCCATATTTTACGAAAGAAAAGGTTGAAAAAGAAAAAGGGATTATTGCTCAAGAGATAACGATGTACGATGATAATCCGGACTGGCGAAACTATTTCGGAACAATTGAAAGCCTATACAAAGAACATCCTGTCAGAATCGATATTGCGGGGACTATTGAAACAATAGAGGAAATTACTGCTGAACATTTGTATGAATGTTACGAAACATTTTATCACCCTTCGAATATGGCAGTTTTCGTAATTGGAGCAGTTGACCCGGAAGAAATGATGAATTTCATCAAGGAAGATCAGAAGGGGAAGGAGTTTTCTGAACCTGAAGAGATTACAAGGGAATTTCCGAAAGAGCCGTTGGAGGCTACAACGGAGAAAACTGTACTTGAAATGGATGTCCAAAGACCGAAATTCAATTTTGGCATGAAATGTAACCGGACAGATCTTAAAGGTGATGAAATGATTCGTCAAGATTTAGCAGTCCATCTTGTGCTTGACATTCTGTTTGGTAGAACATCCGAATTTTACACGAAAGCTTATAATGACAATCTGATCGATGAAACATATAATTATGATTTCACTTTGGAAAAGGGATTTGGATTTGCAATGGTGGAGTCTGATACCGAGAATCCGACTGATCTGGAAGCGGTAATTCGGAAGACACTATCCTCTCAAGTTGAAAATTGGACAGTTACTGAGGCGGACTTGGAACGTGCGCGAAAGCGGAGAATCGGCCAATTTATGCGCTCGCTGAATTCGATTGAATTCATTTCCAACCAATTCACAACTTATAATTTTAATGATATGAATTTATTCGACGTTGTCCCAACTCTTGAAAAGATGACTATTGACCACCTGAAAGACGCCTTCTCTACGATATCAGACCTAAACAGTCATACAGTTATGACGATTGTTCCTGGAGCGAAGGAAAACTGAACATGAAACGTTATGCAGTAATCCTTGGGGCATCGGGAGGTATTGGAGAAGCCATCAGCCGTAAGTTGGCAGCTGATGGCTGGTCCTTGTACCTTCATTTCAACAAAAGTAAAACGCGGGTTTCGCTCCTTCAACAAGAATTGTCCGAGTCATATCCGAACGGGGATTTCCAACTCGTTCAATCGGATTTTTCAAAAGATGATGGTGCTGAAATACTTGCTAACCAAGTAGGTCATGTCCAGACAGTTATCGTCGCATCTGGACAATCAATGCTTAAACTTTTGACGGATACAACGCAACAAGACATGGATGCCCTTTGGAAAGTGCATATGCAAAATCCATCCTTGTTCATAAGTTACATATCATCTCAATTACGAAGTCACAAAGTATCATATATTGTTTTTATCGGTTCATTTGGGGCAACACAGGTGCTGCAGGTGAAGTCATGTATTCTGCCGTAAAAGGTGCCCAACATGCTTTCGTTAAGGCGTATGCTAAGGAGGCGGCATATACGGGTACTCGTGTGAATGCAATAGCTCCTGGGTGGATAGATACGGAAATGAATGATGAATTGTCGGAAGAGGATAAACAGATGGTTATTGAGCAGATCCCCTTACAAAAAACTGGATCGCCTGAGGAAGTTGCAGAACTTACGGGTTTCTTAGTCAGTGGAAAAGCGGATTATATAACTGGTGAAATAGTGAAATTAAATGGTGGGTGGTATATTTGAATTTAAAAAGGGGAGATATTGTTCCCCTTTTTTTTTTTACTTTTCTTCATCCCATTTATCCGTTATTATAGAACTAAGTTGCGACTCGCGCGTCCTATACCCTGGGTACTTTCATAAGGGTTGCAAATGAACGGTTTCTATTTTATTGGTTATCCTAAATTGGATATAGGGAACGATAGGAGTGTGTCGAATGGGTGAATGGTATGTCGAGTACGAGATACAAGTGAATCGACCTGGCTTGCTTGGAGATATCGCTTCACTTTTAGGGATGCTTCGCGTTAATATTATTACGATCAACGGTGTGGATGGTGGCCATCGGGGAATGCTGGTCAGGACAGAAAATGATGATCAAATCAAACGTTTTGAATTGATTGCATCCACAATGGAAACCATTCAAGTAAAGAAGATCCGTGAGCCGAAATTACGCGATATTTTAGCGGTAAGGCATGGAAGATATATCCAACAGGATATTGATGACCGGAAAACGTTCCGATTCCTCCGGAGTGAACTGGGTATTCTTGTTGACTTCATGGCGGAATTGTTTAAACAAGAAGGGCATAAGTTAATCGGAATACGTGGAATGCCACGGGTCGGAAAGACGGAGTCAGTAGTTGCCGCGAGTGTATGTGCGAATAAGAAATGGATTTTCCTCTCTTCCACGATGATAAAACAAACCGTTAGAAGCACCTAGCTGGAGATGAATTCTCCAGAGATAATATTTTCATCTTAGATGGCATTGTTTCACGTAAATCGGGAGATGAGAGGCATATGCAGCTTGTACGTGAGATGATGGGTATGCCTTCTATTAAAGTTGTCGAACATCCGGACATGTTTGTTCGGCACTCCGAATACGACATGGAAGACTTTGATTATATTATCGAATTACGAACAGATCCAGATCAGGAAATCACATATGAAATGATGGAGAAGAACCATATGATGACCGATACAGGGCAGATGGGTGGATTTGGAAATTTTAACTTTTAAACAAGGAAGGTGACTAAAATGACCGGATTAGGTGATCGTCTAAAGGAAGCAAGAACTGCGAAAGGCTACTCATTGGATGATTTGCAAACCATAACTAAAATTCAGAAACGGTACCTTTCCGGTATTGAAAATGAAGATTACAGTATGATGCCTGGAGCTTTCTACGTTCGTGCGTTTATCAAACAATATTCAGAGGCAGTCGGTTTGGATGCTGATGAAATGTTGACATTATATAAGGAATCAGCTAATTATGATAATCTCGAAGAAGAAAACATCGCCCCTCCACTGACAAGGAGCCGAGGCTTAAAAGGCAACAGTCGTCTGAATGAAACAATACCGAAAATCATTGTGGCGTTTTTCATTATTGTAATCATTGTTGTAGTTTGGGTTCTTTCGCAACAAGCGGCATCGAAGCAAACAGGCACCGATGTAAAGCCTGAAGATAAGCTAGTAACAATGGATAACAATCAAACGCCAGGAAATACTGAAGAAGAAGTTGTTGATGATCCAATTGAGGAAGAAACAGTGGAGCCGGATCCAGAACCGGAAGAAGTAGTTAAAGAACAGGTTCTTGCATATGAAAGTACAACTGGATCAGATTTTAAATACTCCCTGACAGATGCAGATGAATTCAAGCTTAAAATTGATACATTAGGAGATACATGGATTGGTGTTCAGAACGAAAAGAAAGAGGAACTGACACCGATGGCTCGCGTTATGAAAAATGGGGAAACACTTGAGTTAGATGTTTCAGATGTCGAGTATGTCCGAATTCGAGTCGCTGTACCATCCTTTGCGAATATCTACGTGAATGAAGAAAAACTGGAATATTCATCAAACGTATCTCCACAAAATATTTACATTGAATATAAGAAATGAAAATAGTCATCTATATGGATGACTATTTTCATTCACCATACATAACGCATTAATTTTTAGGAAGGATGAGACAGTTGAACTTACCAAATAAAATTACGGTTTCCCGTGTTTTTCTAATCCCTATATTTATCATTTTCATGCTTGTCGATTTTGGAATGGGAACATTGAATGTAGGGGGTACCACACTTCCAACTGAGCATTTAATAGGGGCAATCATATTCATAATAGCCAGTTTGACGGATTGGTTTGATGGTCATTTAGCAAGAAAACATAATCTTGTTACGAATATGGGTAAATTCCTTGATCCGCTTGCGGACAAGTTGCTTGTATCCGCAGCGTTGGTCGTTTTAGTGGAATTAGGGAATGCGGCATCATGGGTCGTCATCATCATTATTAGCAGGGAGTTTGCTGTAACCGGTTTAAGGATGATAATGGCAGGTGGCGGCGAAGTGGTCGCAGCCCAGCAGTTAGGGAAGATTAAGACTGCAACCCAGTTAGTCGCAATAACTTTCCTTCTAATGAACAATATCTTTTTTGAAATGATTAACATTCCATTTGGTTCAATTATGCTGTACATTGCACTATTTTTCACCATTTGGTCTGGAGCTGATTACTTTTATAAGAATCGTCGTGTCTTGCTTGACTCGATGTAAGGAGGCACCATTATGAGGGCGGAAATCATTGCAGTAGGTTCTGAACTTCTATTAGGTCAAATTACGAATACGAATGCCACATTCATTTCGGCTCGTCTTGCCGAAATAGGAATTGATGTATACTATCATACGGTTGTAGGGGATAATCCCGATCGATTAAAAAGGCTATCGGAATCGCAGAAAAGCGTGCGGATCTGATAGTTTTTTCTGGAGGACTTGGTCCAACAAAAGATGATCTGACGAAAGAAACAATTGCTGAAATGTTGGGAACCCATCTGAAAATGAATAATGAAGCCCTTGTTTCAATTGAAGACTATTTCTTACGAACTGGTAGAATGATGACCGAGAACAATAAAAAGCAGGCACTCGTTTTGGCGGATTCTGTTGTATTGAAAAATCGTAACGGAATGGCGCCGGGTATGGCTCTTGAAAAAAGTGGGGTATCTTATATTTTATTACCCGGTCCTCCACATGAATTGGAACCCATGTTTGAAAGAGAAGCTATCCCTTATTTACTTGGGGCATTAGGTAATAAGGAAGTCATAGTTTCCCGTGTTTTGAAATTTTTTGGAATTGGAGAAGCAGAGCTTGAGCATCGCGTTCAAGGAATCTTACAAAAACAATCCAATCCGACTATCGCGCCACTAGCATCCCAAGATGCAGTCATTCTTCGAATAACGGCAAAAGCACTTTCTACTGATGAGGCGGAGAAATTGATCGCTCCTGTTGAAAAGGAGATCCGTGATCTTGTCGGAGAATTTATATTCGGAATCAATAATGATACATTATCATCAAAAGCAGCAGATCTGTTAAAAAAGGCCCAATTGACTATTGCGGCAGCTGAAAGTCTGACCGCAGGACAATTCATGTCCGAGTTGGCAGGTGAATCTGGAATCAGTTCCTCTTTGAAGGGCGGAGTTGTTGTCTACAATGACGACATGAAAGTTGAACAGCTTGGCGTTTCACGTTCATTGCTTAAGGAGTATGGAGTTGTTAGCTCTGAATGCGCGGAAGCACTTGCCAGAAGTGCGAAACTAAAATTCGGTTCTGATATAGGGGTCGGATTAACAGGTGCCGCCGGACCCGATCCTCACGATGGAAAACCTGTAGGGACGGTTTGGATAGGTATTGCTCTTCAGGATGGCGATGTAAAGACATTTAAACTTGATTTATCAGGCACTCGAAATACAAACCGTCGTCGTGCCTCTCAATATGCACTCTACTATTTAATAAAAGAATTGAAAAAGAGAATAGTTGAAAATAAGATTTTGGACTGAAATTCTCAATTAAAAATGATTTTTACCTATGTATTCTCATTTAAAAATGACTTTCGGGAAAATAAATCGAATAAGCGTTCGACTTTTTATTGAGTATTTCTCATAAAAGGAGTATAGTAGAGACAGGAAGAAAAAGAACAACAGAACAGGACCTTTAAGGGGAGGAATCATTTTGAGCGATCGTAAAGCGGCTTTGGATCAAGCCTTGAAACAAATCGAGAAACAATTCGGGAAAGGCTCCGTCATGAAATTGGGGGAGAAGACAGACCTGCAAGTTTCCACATCTTCAACCGGTTCACTTGCGTTAGATGCGGCATTAGGGGTAGGAGGCTATCCAAGGGGCCTGTGTCATTGAAATCTATGGACCTGAGAGCTCGGGTAAAACGACTGTAGCACTTCATGCAATAGCGGAAGTCCAAGCAGCAGGTGGACAAGCAGCGTTTATTGATGCCGAGCATGCGTTGGATCCAATTTATGCCCGAAAATTAGGCGTCAATATTGACGAATTGCTTTTATCCCAGCCGGACACCGGCGAACAGGCGCTGGAAATTGCTGAAGCACTTGTACGAAGTGGAGCAGTTGACATCATCGTCGTTGACTCCGTTGCCGCATTGGTACCAAAGGCGGAAATTGAAGGGGAGATGGGTGATTCACATATCGGTTTGCAAGCACGTCTTATGTCACAAGCGCTTCGTAAACTGTCTGGAGCAATCAACAAATCGAAAACAATCGCCGTTTTCATTAACCAGATTCGTGAAAAGGTCGGTGTCATGTTCGGTAACCCTGAAGTAACACCTGGCGGCCGGGCACTGAAGTTCTATTCTTCTGTCCGTCTTGAAGTACGCCGTGGAGAAGCAATCAAGCAAGGAAATGATATCGTAGGTAACAAAACGCGCGTTCGTGTCGTGAAAAACAAAGTCGCTCCACCGTTCCGCACTGCAGAAGTGGATATTATGTACGGAGAAGGTATCTCAAGGGAAGGCGAGATTATCGACATTGGTGCAGAACTGGAAATTGTACAAAGAGCGGTGCATGGTATTCCTATGAAGGGGAACGCGTTGGACAAGGCCGTGAGAATGCGAAACAGTTCCTTCGGGAAAACCCAGATATCCGTGCTGAAATTGCGAACAAGATTCGTGGTTCATACGGAATGGCTGCTGCTAATTATGTAATTGCAGGCCATGACGAAGAGGAAGATGAAGAACTTGAATTATTCCTTGAAGAAAAAAAATAATACGAAAAAGCTGACATGCCTTTGTGCAAGTTAGCTTTTTTGTTTTTTGGTGCCTTAGCATCGCTCTCCGCTTTTGTTATCATCCAGCTCCGGGGGCAGCTGCTCGGGTCATAAGTCAGCTTCGCTACACGGCAAAGATCGCCGTTTCACGAATCCGCCTTATGCCTGTCGCAGCTAACCGCCCCCCTCCGCTTTTGTTATCATCCAGCTTCGGTCGCCAGGCCCTCGAGTCGCTTCAGACAAGCCAAAAAGGCAAAGGGCGCCTTTCCGCCTTGTCTTCCAGCGCTTGTCGGGCCTAAGCGTTGCCCTCCGCTTTTGTTTACATCCAGCTCCTGGGGGCAGCTGCTCGGGTCATAAGTCAGCTTCGCTACACGGCAAAGATCGCCGTTTCACGAATCCGCCTTATGCCTGTCGCAGCGCACCGCCCCCCTCCGCTTTTGTTATCATCCAGCTTCGGTCGCCAGGCCCTCGAGTCACTTCAGACAAGCCAAAAAGGCAAAGATCGCCTTTCCGGCTTGTCTTCCAGCGCTTGTCGGGCCTAAGCGTTGCCCTCTGCTTTTGTTTACATCCAGCTCCTGGGGGCAGCTGCTCGGGTCATAAGTCAGCTTCGCTACACGGCAAAGATCGCCGTTTCACGAATCCGCCTTATGCCTGTCGCAGCTAACCGCCCCCTCCGCTTTTGTTTACAATCCTTGACATGTTAATTTTTCATAGATACAATTAGAATTGTATAATTTCACACCAATGAAATCATTATGGCAGTATGTTGAATGTTGATATACGGGCCGACTGAAAACGAAAAGAATAGCAGGAGGAGGTGACCTGGATGCCAGACATCATTATAAACATCATCTCCGCTTTGGTAGGTCTATTCGTCGGTGCAGTTGTTATCTATTTAGTTATCAAAAAGGTGAATGAATCAAGAGTGACGGGTGCCAAAAACTCTGCAGAACAAATCATCGAAGATGCAAGACGTGAAGCAGAAGCTTTGAAAAAAGAGGCACTTTTAGAAGCCAAAGATGAAAATCACAAACTGAGAATTGAAGCGGAATCAGAAGTCCGTGAAAGAAGAGCGGAATTGCAGAAGCAGGAAAACCGCCTTTTACAACGGGAAGAAAATCTTGACCGCAAGGATGATGCTCTCAATAAAAGAGAAGCGGGACTGGAGCGTAAAGAAGATGCGCTTTCCAGTAGACAACAGCATATTGAACAAATGGAACGCAAGGCGGAAGATCTTGTTGCCGTCCAACAGACGGAACTTGAAAGAATCTCGGCACTCACCAGGGATGAAGCGAAACGAATTATCCTTGACGATGTTGAGAAGGAACTTTCCACGGATATTGCTGTAATGACGAAAGAATCGGAGCAACGTGCTAAAGAGGAATCAGAAAAGAAAGCACGTGAAATCCTTTCTCTTGCATTACAACGTTTCGCCGCAGATCATGTCGCAGAAACGACTGTATCTGTAGTGAACTTGCCGAACGATGAAATGAAAGGACGAATCATCGGAAGGGAAGGCCGCAATATCAGAACTTTGGAAACATTGACTGGTATCGATCTGATTATCGATGACACACCTGAAGCAGTCATCCTATCAGGATTCGATCCTGTCCGCCGTGAAACCGCGCGACTTGCACTTGAAAAACTCGTACAAGATGGCAGGATCCATCCGGCCCGGATTGAAGAGATGGTAGATAAGTCAAGACGGGAAGTGGATGAATTGATCCGCGAAAAAGGTGAACAAACCACTTTCGACGTGGGTGTCCATAACCTTCACCCGGATCTTATCAAAATCCTTGGACGTTTGCATTTCCGTACAAGCTATGGACAAAATGTCCTGAAGCATTCCGTTGAGGTTGCTTATCTTGCTGGACTCTTAGCTGCGGAAGTTGGCGAAGATGTTACGTTGGCAAGGCGTGCAGGACTCCTTCACGATATTGGTAAAGCAATTGATCATGAAGTTGAAGGAAGCCACGTCCAAATCGGAGTAGAATTAGCTACAAAGTACAAAGAACATCCTGTTGTAATCAACAGTATTGCTTCCCATCATGGTGATGAAGAGGCTACTTCGGTCATTGCAGTATTGGTTGCGGCTGCTGATGCATTATCTGCTGCTAGACCGGGTGCGAGAAGTGAAACTCTTGAGAACTACATTCGCAGACTGCAAAAACTCGAAGAGATATCGGAATCATATGATGGAGTCGAGAAATCATTCGCAATTCAAGCGGGACGCGAAGTCCGAATTATTGTACGTCCTGATCAGATCGATGATATAACAGCCCATCGATTGGCAAGGGATATACGTAAAAGAATTGAAGAAGAGCTCGATTATCCAGGTCATATCAAAGTGACTGTGATCCGGGAGACACGTGCTGTCGAATATGCAAAATGATGTGAAATGACTCCTGTCCATTATGGTGCAGGAGTGTTTTTTTTTGTCATCTTCACAAAGGAAGAGGTATAAATTTATGAAGGTAGTATTTATAGGCGATATTGTTGGATCAATCGGCAGAGATATGGTGTTTAACTATATCGCACGTTTAAAAAGGAAGTACCAGGCGGACGTAATCATCGCAAATGGAGAAAATGCTGCATCGGGCAGAGGAATCACTAAAGCTATTTTCGACGATCTTCTACGTTCGGGCGTTGATGTGGTAACAATGGGAAATCACACTTGGGATCAAAAGAGATCTATGATTTCATCGATGACACCGATTATTTAATTCGTCCGGCGAATTTTTCAGATGAGGCACCTGGTAGGGGGATGACCAACATTACGAAAAACGGTGTGACACTTTCAGTAATAAATTTACATGGACGTACATTTTTACCACCACATTCTGATCCTTTTGAAAAAGCCGAGCAGTTGATAGAAGAGGCAACTAAAATTTCTCCACTTATATTCGTTGATTTCCATGCTGAGGCAACGAGTGAAAAAATTGCAATGGGATGGCATCTCGATGGTAAAGCATCTGTTGTGGTTGGAACCCATACACATGTCCAAACAGCTGATGACCGCATTCTCCCTGGAGGAACCGCATACTTAACGGACGCAGGAATGACAGGCCCTTATGATGAAATATTGGGAATGAAAAAAGAGGATGTTATTTATCGTTTTAAAACAAATCTACCGGTCCGTTTTGAAGTTCCCAAAAAAGGGCGTAGTCAATTGAATGGTCTTTTCGTAGAATTAGACGACCAAACTGGAAAGGCACTATCGATTGAGCGCATCATGATCAACGACGATCATGTATTCGAAGCATGAGTTGCGTCTAATCATCTCCTTCTTTTCATAAGATGACTTATGGATAAATACATTCCATAGACATCGTGAAAACAAGGAGGAAACATGGTGAGTCCATTGAAAGTATCATCCCGCTCTAATCCGAATTCTGTCGCAGGAGCACTTGTAGCGGTCATCAGAGATCAAGGGTATGCGGAAATGCAGGCGGTAGGTGCAGGTGCTTTGAATCAGGCTATTAAAGCAGTTGCAATTGCTCGTGGTTTTGTCGCCCCAAGCGGAAGCGACCTCGTATGCGCACCAGCATTTACTGATATTGAAATTAATGGCGAGGGACGAACAGCATTAAAGCTGCTCGTTGAAAAACGAAAACGATAATAATCATTATCTGAAGCCCACGGAAGCATTCGTTCCATGGGCTTCATTTTTTCCCATTTAGACTATAATGTCACACGGTTGCCTAAATCTACAGGATTTCCATAAATCACAAACCCGTCACTTCAAACTATAAAGAACTTCATGTATAATGTAGTCGAGTCTATACAATTCCCACAAGGTTTGAAGAAAGGGGAAGTTATTTATGAATGAAGAGCAACGTCTGCAATCGGGGCTTGTGAAATCGACCGTTGCTGCGGAAAAAGACTATAGTAAATATTTTGAGACTGTCTATACACCACCTTCCTTGAAAAATGCAAAGAAACGTGGGAAGGAAGAAATCGCTTATCATGATGATTTCAAAATTGACGAACGTTTTTTAGGCATGGGGAAAGGTCGTAAATTTTATATCCGTACATATGGCTGTCAGATGAATGAACATGATACAGAAGTGATGGCCGGTATATTCACAAGTTTAGGATATGAATCGACAAATACAGTTGAAGACGCAGATGTCGTTCTACTGAATACTTGTGCGATTCGGGAAAATGCGGAAAACAAGGTGTTTGGTGAGTTGGGTCATTTGAAGCCGTTGAAACTTGAGCGTCCGGACATGCTTATTGGCGTGTGTGGATGTATGTCTCAGGAGGAATCGGTCGTCAATAAGATTCTTCGAACCTACGATCAAGTAGATATGATATTCGGTACGCATAACATCCATAGATTACCGAATATCCTACACGAGGCATATATGTCTAAAGAGATGGTTGTCGAGGTTTGGTCTAAAGAAGGGGACATTATTGAAAACCTTCCAAAAGTACGCCACGGCAATATTAAAGCCTGGGTAAACATCATGTATGGCTGTGATAAGTTCTGTACATATTGCATTGTCCCTTACACTAGAGGGAAAGAACGAAGCAGACGTCCTCAGGACATTATTCAAGAAGTAAGACAGCTTGCTGCACATGGATACAAGGAAATTATGCTTCTTGGTCAAAACGTTAACGCTTACGGGAAAGACTTTGAGGACTTGGATTACCGGCTGGGTGACTTGATGGATGATCTTCGAAAGATAAACATCCCAAGAATCCGTTTTACAACGAGCCATCCCCGAGACTTCGATGATCATTTAATCGAAGTGCTTGCAAAAGGTGGCAACTTACTTGACCATATCCACTTACCTGTCCAATCAGGATCCAGTGATATTTTGAAAATCATGGCGCGTAAATACTCACGGGAGCAATACTTGGAACTTGTAGGGAAAATTAAAAAAGCCATTCCTAATGTAACGCTAACAACTGATATTATTGTCGGTTTCCCTAACGAAACAGATGAGCAATTCGAGGAAACACTTTCTTTATACAAAGAAGTCGGATTTGAAATGGCCTATACGTATATTTATTCACCACGCGAAGGAACTCCAGCTGCAAAAATGGTGGATAATATTCCGATGGAAGTGAAGAAAGAAAGGCTTCAACGTCTTAATAAATTGGTGAATGAAATGTCGGCTGAAGCAATGAAGCCGTATGATGGCAAAGTGGTTAAAGTGCTTGTTGAAGGTGAAAGTAAAAGGAACCCTGATGTTCTCGCGGGGTATACCGAAAAGAATAAACTTGTGAATTTCAGAGCTCCACGTTCTGTCATTGGTGAAATAGTCAACGTGAAAATTACAGAGGCCAAAACATGGTCACTCGACGGCGAATTTATCGGCGTTGTAGAAGAGGATAAGGTGATGTCATAATGGAAAAACTATATACAAAAGAAGAGATCATTGAAAAAGCACGTGAAATTGCCCATATGATCGCTAACACTGAACAAGTTGAATTTTTCAAACGTGCAGAAGAACAAATCAATGAAAACCAAAAGATTCGTGAGAAAATTGCAAGCTTAAGATCATTACAAACACAAGCTGTAAATTTCCAAATGTATGAAAAAGCACGTGCCCTTGAAATCATCGAAGGGAAAATCGAAAAAATTCAAGAGGAAATTGATGAAGTGCCGATTGTTCAGGAATTTAAACAATCCCAAGTTGAAGTTAATGACCTTCTTCAATTGGTCTCAAATACGATTTCAAACAGCGTGACGGATGAAATCATTGAATCCACTGGCGGCGATGTCCGTGGAGGCAAGACTGGTTCCTACGTTGAAAACACAAAACCAAAACCATTGTCATAACAAAAGCGGAGGGTGGCGGTTAGCTGCGACAGGCATAAGGCAGATCTGCGAAACGGCGTCCTTTGCCGTACAGCAGAACTGACTTATGACCCGAGCAGCTGCCACCCGCAGCTGGATGATAACAAAAGCGGAGGGTGGCGGTTAGCTGCGACAGGCATAAGACAGATCTGCGAAACGGCGTTCTTTGCCGTACAGCAGAATTGACTTATGACCCGAGCAGCTGCCACCCGCAGCTGGATCATAACAAAAGCGGAGGGTGGCGGTTAGCTGCGATAGGCATAAGGCAGTGGAAGGCAGTCTAAGTGCGCGACGTCCTGTCGCAACGACTGCACACCTGCATCCATGCAGGCGCGAAACGGCGTTCTTTGCCGTACAGCAGAACTGACTTATGACCCGAGCAGCTGCCACCCGCAGCTGGATGATAACAAAAGCGAATGACGCCAAGTAACCGAATGATAAAAAAACCGACGAGGATAAATAATTCCTTATCGGTTTTTTTCACTTTCTGGGCTCGTGTTGCATAGGATAGGTAGAAGTCAATGAAGGAGGAAGAGAACTGAAAAACATACGGCAAATTGTGACGAAGACTGTTATCGCGAAAGGGAGAAAGCGCACGGAATCGACTGTAACACTTAGGCCACCGAATAATCCATCCAGTATTTTGGGCTGTTGGGTGATTAACCACACACATCAGGCGAAAAAAGTGGGCAAATACATCGAAGTTACTGGCAAATTTGATGTGAATGTATGGTATTCGCATCATGACCACTCAAAGACTTCTGTCTATTCCGAAACCGTTCCGTATAAGGATCGAATTAGAATTCATTACCGTGATGAGCCGGTATCTGGCCAGGAAGAAATTATTGTCAACGTGGTCCAACATCCAAATTGTACTGAAGCACTTATCTCTGAAGATGGTGAAAAATTCCTTGTTAAAGTTGAAAGGGAATTGGTTGCAGAAGTCATTGGGGAAACAAAAGTGGCCATTACAATCCATCCTCACCAGTTTGAAGAGGAGTGGGCTATCTCCGATGAGTCATCCTCTCATGAGGGTCATGATCACAAACCAAGTTTCAAAGCGGAAGATAATCATCAGGAAGACAGAGGAAAAGATTCACGACCATTCTAAGCCGGAAGAAGCATCCGGCTTTTTTTGTTTTATATGAAATTAATTGTCTTTTGAGCTTTGTTACTGTGATAGGGTTAGTTTTGATATAATAGGGGAAAACGTAGATACAGTGAGGTTTAAAATGACAACATATACACCGATGATAAAACAATACCTAAATGTGAAAGCCGAATATGAAGATGCCTTTCTATTTTTCCGTCTCGGTGACTTCTATGAGATGTTTTTCAACGACGCAATTGAAGCATCAAACATCCTTGAAATCACATTAACAAGCAGAGACGGTGGTAGTGCGGATAAAATACCAATGTGTGGAATTCCATATCACTCCGCAGAAGGATATATCGAAACACTTGTGCAAAAAGGTCATAAAGTTGCAATCTGTGAACAAACCGAAGATCCAAGAGCAGCTAAAGGAATTGTAAAGCGAGAAGTCGTGAAAGTGATAACACCAGGTACAATCACAGAAGGTAAGACGATCGATGCAAATGCGAATCACTTCATCGGAGCGGCAGATCAATTAGAGGATGGTCGGTATGCACTTGCTTATGTCGACCTTGCAACAGGGGAAGGTAAAGTGGAATTTGTTTCGGGTGATGAAAGAACTCTAATTAGTGAAATCGAAGCGTTAGGCATGAAGGAAATCGTTGTCCGTGAACGTCTACATATTACCTTAAATGAAGGCATGGCAAAAAGGGATATCGTTCTTTCAATGGAAAATGGAGAAGGAGAAAAAGGCGGAATTGCAACGCAGTCCGAAATTCCTTCTGAGATGATGGAAGCATGCGAAATTCTCCTATCTTATCTCAAACGTACTCAAAAATCCAGCCTCGATCATTTACGCCCATTCGATTACATACAAAAGACAGATAAACTTTCCATTGACGCAAACTCGATGCGGAATTTGGAACTGATTAAGTCTATACGTAATGGAAGTAAAGAAGGCACGCTATTCTGGTTGTTGGATGAAACCTCCACTGCTATGGGCGCAAGGAAATTAAGAATATGGATTCACCAGCCACTTGCGGACAAGTCTGCAATCGAAGACAGGTTAGAGCTTGTAACCGATTTAATAGATGATTACTTTCTACGGGATGAATTGAAGACATCGTTGAAAGAAGTTTATGATCTTGAACGGCTATCAGGTCGGATTTCCATGGGCAACGCAAGCGGAAGGGACTTGGCTCAATTAAGAAATTCACTTAGGTGCATTCCTAATTTGAAAAACGCACTATTCCAATCAGGTCACGAACGGCTCCAACGCTTTTCTGAACGACTTGATACATGTGAAGAAGCCCTGCAATTATTGGAAGCTTCCGTCGCAGAAAACCCACCTCTATCGGTTAAAGAAGGCGGCATCATTAAAGACGGCTTTAATGAAAAATTGGATCAGTATCGGGACGCCTCAAGAAACGGTAAGGAATGGTTAGCTGGACTCGAACGAGATGAACGTGAACGAACTGGCATTAAGTCATTGAAGATTGGGTACAATCGCATATTTGGCTATTATATCGAAATTACAAAGTCTAATATTCATCTCGCTGATTTAACAAGATATGAACGAAAGCAAACACTTGCCAATGCGGAGCGTTATATCACTTCTGAGCTAAAAGAGAAGGAAGATTTAATATTAAATGCGGAAGCTGAAGGACAGGATCTCGAATATACCTTATTCTGCAATGTTCGCGATGAGATGAAAAGCCATATACGGAAAGTGCAAAAGTTAGCAAGCGTATTATCTGAATTAGATGTACTTCTTTCTTTTGCAACAGTTTCGGAAAAATATCGATATACAAGACCGCAATTCCATAATGGACGAGCCTTAGAAATTAAAAATGGTCGTCATCCCGTTGTTGAGAAAATGATGGATCAGTCACTATATGTACCGAATAGCTGTGTATTGGCAGAAGACGCCAATATGTTGTTAATCACCGGTCCAAACATGTCAGGTAAAAGTACATTCATGCGACAAGTTGCTTTGACGGTTATTATGGCGCAAATCGGCTGTTATGTACCATGCGAGTTCGCTAAACTACCAGTTACCGATCAGATATTTACAAGAATAGGTGCAGCAGACGACCTTGCTTCAGGGCAGAGCACATTCATGATGGAAATGATGGAATCTAGATATGCCATTGCAAATGCCACGGAAAAAAGCCTTCTTCTATTCGATGAAATAGGTCGGGAACATCAACGTACGACGGAATGTCACTTGCCCAAGCAATGATGGAGTTCATCCATGATGAAATTGGCGCCAATACACTATTCTCCACCCATTATCACGAGCTGACAAAACTCAATGAGAACTTGAATCGTTTAGTGAATGTCCATGTTGCAGCGATGGAACGAGAAGGGAGAGTCGTCTTTCTTCATAAAGTGATGGCTGGAGCAGCGGATAAAAGCTATGGGATTCATGTTGCACAACTTGCCGGCCTTCCGGATTCAATCGTAATCCGTGCCAAGGAGCTATTGGACAACTTCGAAAGTGAACAGACAATGAATAATGAGACAAGTGCAACACAACTGTCGTTCTTCGACTTGCCCGATGAATCTGATCAGATGACAGAAAAAGATAAATCAGTACTCGACGCATTGGAGCATACTGACCTACTGAACCTAACCCCAATGCAAGCAATGCATCTAATCATGGATTGGCAAAAAGAACTTAAAAATAGTTAAAAATAGATTCAATTAAGCAACGAGGAGGGATTGCAATGGACATCATTTCAGTAATGGATGATTCATTATCAAACAAAATTGCAGCAGGTGAAGTCGTAGAAAGACCCGCCTCAATCGTCAAAGAACTCGTCGAAAACTCAATCGATGCACACAGTACATCAATTGAAATCGCATTAGAAGAAGCTGGTCTCACCTCCATACGAGTAACTGATAATGGGAAAGGGATGTCCCGACATGACGCCGTCCTCGCATTTGAACGTCACGCAACAAGCAAGATTTCAAACGAACATGATTTATTCAGAATCAAAACCCTCGGATTCAGAGGAGAAGCACTGGCAAGTATCGCTTCCGTTTCAAAAATCAGCCTTTGGACATCTGATGGCGAAACGGAAGGGACAAAAGTGCAAATTGATGGCGGTGTTGTTTTAGATCAATCGGATGCAGCCTTCAGAAAAGGGACAGACATGACGATTGCACAACTTTTCTACAACACACCTGCAAGATTGAAGTATATGAAAACGATACAGACTGAACTTGGTCATACAATTGATCTTGTGAACCGACTAGCCTTAAGCCATCCGCATATTGCTTTTAAACTATCCCATCATAGCCAGTTGATCCTTCAAACGACCGGTAGTGGGGACCAAAGAAGAGTGTTGAATGATATATACGGCATGGCGGTAGCGCGAAAAATGGTCCCCTTCAGTGGAGAGAACGCCGATTTCAAAGTGAACGGCTTTATCACATTACCCGAGATGACAAGGGCTTCTAAAAATTATATGACTCTTATTGTGAACGGTAGATGGGTAAAAAGCTATGCGGTAAACCAGGCCGTCCTTGATGGCATGCATACATACTTGCCAATTGGACGGTATCCGATCGCTGTCATAAATGTAGAAAGCGATCCGTTTCTTACCGATGTAAACGTCCACCCCTCCAAACAGCATATCCGTATTAGCAAAGAGGGCGAATTACTTTCAATCATTAAATCTGCAGTCCGTGATGCAGTCAAACTATCTATAATCGTTCCGAATGCCGTTAAAAAAGAACCTGTCACAAAAATACAATCAGAACAAACAACGATATGGAGCGGTATTTCGCCAGTTAGGAAAGAGGTAGAACGAGAAGTTGAACAAAAGAGCCCGGTAGTTGTTGAAGAAACGTTTCCCGCCCAAACCGTTTATGTTCCGCCCACTCCAACTGAAACAATAAACACTGTACAGCCGGAAAAAGTAATGGAAGAGCATGAAGAAGAACCTATTAGTGTGAAAATAGAAGAACCGGAAAAGAGGTTCCCTTCACTTGTTCCCGTCGGTCAAGTTCACGGTACTTATATAATCGCACAAAATGAAGATGGTTTTTACATGATTGACCAGCATGCCGCCCAGGAACGCATAAAATATGAATTCTTTAGAGATAAATTGAGTAAAGTTGAAGTAGATGAAAGGCAAATGCTCTTGATGCCACTCATATTCCATTATTCTGGTAATGAAAAAGTGAAACTTGAAGAAAACATGGAAGCAATGCATGAGGTCGGTGTTTTCCTTGAGGAATTTGGACCGTCTTCCTATACAGTGAAAGAATACCCGGCTTGGTTTCCAGCAGGAGAAGTTACATCTCTTATCGAAGAGCTGATTGAACAAGTTTTAACGACAAGGAAAACCGATATAGGAAAGCTCCGAGAAGAAACGGCCATTATGATGAGTTGTAAGAAATCGATAAAAGCTAATCATCATCTATCGTTTAATGATATGGAAAAATTACTATCAGACTTATCACATGCCGAAAACCCATATACATGTCCGCATGGACGGCCAGTACTTGTTCACTTTTCAACATATGAGATAGAGAAAATGTTCAAAAGAGTAATGTGAATTTCAGTTGAAACAAGGGGAGTGGAGTAGGGAATGGGGAAATTCATTTTAGCCATCGACCAGGGAACGACTAGCACAAGGGCAATTCTTTTTAATAAAGAAGGTAAAATTGTTCATTTGGCACAAAGGGAGTTCAGTCAGATATTCCCTAAGCCAGGTTGGGTTGAGCATAATGCTAATGAAATTTGGGGTTCGGTGCTGTCCGTCATTGCTTCAGTTCTTACGGAAAGTGGGCATCAGCCGGAGGATATTGACGGAATCGGTATTACAAATCAACGGGAAACGACAGTCATTTGGGATAAGAATACGGGCCAACCCATCTATAATGCAATTGTTTGGCAATCCCGGCAAACCCAACGGATTGTTGAAGAGCTTCGTGAAAAGGGTATTGAAGAAAGCATTCGTGAAAAGACAGGATTGCAATTGGATCCTTATTTTTCTGGAACGAAAGTGAAATGGATTTTGGATGAAGTTGATGGTGCGAGAACGTGCCCGAAAAGGTGAATTGCTTTTCGGCACAATTGATTCATTCCTCATCTGGAAGCTTTCTAACGGTAAAGTCCATGTCACTGATTATTCCAACGCGTAGGACAATGCTCTTTAATATAAATGAACTTGCTTGGGATAAAGACTTATGTGACTTGTTAGATATTCCGATGAATATGTTACCTGAAGTCAAAGGGTCGTCTGAAATATATGCACATACAGCGCCATCGGTTTTTTTTGGAGCAGAAGTACCAATCGCGGGTGCTGCGGGTGATCAGCAATGCGCTTTATTCGGGCAGGCATGCTTCCATGAGGGAATGGCAAAGAATACGTATGGCACGGGTTGCTTCATGTTGCTGAACACTGGTGAAAAACCTGTCCAATCCAAAAATGGTTTACTTACAACGATAGCATGGGGAATAGATGGGAAAGTGACCTATGCGTTAGAAGGCAGCGTTTTCGTTGCTGGATCTGCCATCCAATGGCTAAGGGATGGCATGAGGATGATTCAGAAAGCAGAGGATTCTGAGACCTATTCGACACGAATCGCATCGACTGATGGTGTCTATGTTGTTCCAGCGTTTGTTGGGCTTGGCACCCCATATTGGGATTCCGATGCAAGAGGGGCAGTTTTCGGACTAACACGCGGCACTGAAAAAGAGCATTTCATCAGGGCTACGGTTGAATCATTAGCCTACCAAACAAATGATGTCCTGTTGACTATGGAAAAGACGCCGAGAAAAAGATAAATATCTTACGAGTTGATGGTGGCGCGGTCGCCAACACGTTCCTTATGCAGTTTCAAAGTGATCTATTGCAAATAGAAGTAGAGCAGTCGGCATTTTTAGAAACGACCGCATTAGGTGCTGCGTATCTCGCGGGGCTTGCGACTGGATTTTTTGAATCGAAGGAAAAGGTTGAGGCGTTATGGGCGAAAGAAAGGACCTACTCGCCTAAAATGGAACCTGAAACGCAAGAGGCACTTTATACAGGGTGGAAAAAAAGCTGTCGAGGCTGCAAGAGTGTTCAAGCATTGAACTGGAGGAGAGCAAAATTGAATGAAATTCAATTGGAAATGAACGATGGTTTTACCATCCATTCAATCTATGCGGAGCCCGCAAGTCATCCAATCGCACATATTCATCTCCTTCATGGGATGGCAGAACATATTGGAAGGTATAAGGATTTCATCCATTATCTTGTTGCAAATGGATTTGCTGTTTCTGGCCATGATCATCGCGGGCATGGCCAAACTGCCCAATTGAATGGCAAATTGGGATCCTTTGGTCTTTCCGTCGGATTCGATTGCATCGTTGAGGATGCATTTGAAGTTGCAAATTATTTTAAGAGTAAGTTTCAAGCACCGCGTTTCATACTTTTAGGTCATAGTATGGGATCTTTTATTGCAAGAAGATATGCACAAATGTTCGGGATCGAATTGGATTTAATGATTTGTTCGGGAACTGCGTCGGATTCAAGGGTGAGTCGACTTGGAGGACAAGCTCTTGCGAAATTGAAGGGGCAAGTAACAGATTTTGAAAAACAGGATTACTTTATCAATAAATTAGTATTTGGCGCCTTTAAAAATTCAGTTGTATCTCCGGAAACTCCCCTTGATTGGCTGTCTTCAAGGAGAGAAACTGTAGAAGAGTATATTAATGATCCACTTTGTGGCTTTGTGCCATCGACTGGTTTTTTCCTTGAACTCTTTAATGGGATATCCAAAATCCATAATCGAGGACTAATCCGTCAAACACCTGCAAACTTGCCCATTTTGCTACTATCGGGTTTACAAGATCCTGTTGGTGAACAAGGGAAAGGTATATGGAAGGTTGCACGTCAACTTGTAAATGAGGGACTACAAAATGTAACTGTCATGCTGTACGAAGGCGGCCGACATGAAATGTTACAAGAAGTAAATCGTGAAGAAGTATATGATTTTATAAAAGGCTGGATCGATAAAAATGAAAAATGAAATTAAAGTAATAGCGATCGTCGGTCCCACAGCATCAGGCAAAACTGCATTAAGTATTGAGCTTGCCAAAATGTTGGACGGAGAAATAATTAATGGGGACGCAATGCAAGTATATAAAGGTTTGGATATCGGAACAGCAAAAATAAAAGAAGAAGAAAAAGATGGAATTCCTCATCATTTATTTGATGTGAAAGGGCCTTCGGAGTCATTTTCTGTTGCTGAATACCAATATGCAGTCAGGAACTGTATCGATGATATTTTGAAAAGGGGAAAGCAACCAATTATCGTTGGAGGCACTGGACTATATATTCAGTCTGTCCTATTCGATTTCAGATTTACGGATGAGGCTTCCGATGAAACTGTCAGGACGGCCCTCGAAGATGAATTAACTACTGACGGCGGGCCAGAACGCTTGTACAATCGTCTACTTACATTAGATCCCAATAGTGCAGAAAAAATTCATCCGAATAATCACAGAAGACTAATACGTGCGTTAGAAATTATTGAAGTTACAGGCAAGACCAAAAACGAACATGAAAAAGGAAAGGGACGCGTCCCTGTATATGATCATGTGATCATTGGAATGGATATGGATCGTGAAGTCCTCTATGATAGAATCAATCGAAGGGTAGATCAAATGATGGAGG
Source organism: Sporosarcina thermotolerans (assembly GCF_030067815.1). Lineage (GTDB taxonomy): Bacteria > Bacillota > Bacilli > Bacillales_A > Planococcaceae > Sporosarcina > Sporosarcina thermotolerans. The sequence continues at coordinate 2,157,346 of NZ_CP125968.1, forward strand.
AAGGATTACTGGACGAAGCGAGTGCTTTATGGAATAAGGGAATCCGCGATGTTCAATCAGTCCAGGCAATCGGATATAAAGAAATTCATCAGTATTTAGAGGGGAAATTGTCGTTTGATGATGCTGTTGCCTTAATAAAACAAAATACACGTCATTATGCAAAACGGCAAATGACCTATTTTAGAAATAAAATGGATATTTTTTGGGTGGATGCCCTTTTAGATACGAAAAAAAATGTTGAGGGAATTTTAATAATTTTAAAGGATTTTAATCGAATCGAATCGAATAAGTAAAAGAGCAATAGAAATATAGAAGTAATTGGAGGCTGGGGTGTATGTCACAAGGTAATATGCAAGAAGTGTTTTTGAATTCTTTAAGGAAAAACAATACATTTGTCACTGTTTTTCTGCTGAACGGTTTTCAATTAAAAGGTCTTATCAAATCATATGATAATTACACCGTTCTACTTGAATCCGATGGTAAGCAACAATTGATTTACAAGCATGCGATTTCAACTTACGTACCTGCAAAACCGGTTCTTTTGAAGGATGAAGAATAACTAATAGACCAAAGAACAGGGGCATACATCCTGTTCTTTTTTCTTTCTCATTGACCTCTACCGTCAGACTGATAATATAATGAGGTGACTATTAGTAGGAAAGAGGATAAAACAATGAGGATTCACGAATTTACAACTGAAATTGATTCAAGGGCTGAAGAGGCTGAACTAAAACTTACTCCATATTTTAAAGAAGTTGAAAAGATAGCGTTTTTCAATCAAAGGAAGGTTCTGTCGGCTTTCCGAAAGAACATGGTCAGTGATTTTCATTTAACCGGTTCCACTGGATACGGCTATGATGATAGTGGTCGTGATGTACTTGAACAAGTGTATGCAGATGTATTTGGAGCTGAATCATGCCTTGTTCGCAATCAGATTATTTCAGGAACACATGCTATATCGCTCAGCTTATTCGGTATACTTAGACCAGGGGATGAACTCCTATACATAACAGGGAAACCATATGACACTCTTGACTCGATTGTAACTGGTCATGGAGAGGATACGGGTTCGTTAAATGATTTTGGTATCTCCTATAAGCATATCGACTTGAACAACGATGGATCGGTTAATTTTGAAGAAGTGAAAAAGAACATTCATAGCAAGACAAGAATGGTTGGAATTCAGCGTTCGAAAGGTTATTCAGACCGTCCTTCCTTTAGTATAAGTGAAATTGAGGAAATGGTACGGTTTATTAAATCGATTGACTCCGAAATAATTGTATTTGTTGATAATTGTTATGGTGAATTCGTGGAAACGACAGAGCCAACCGAAGTTGGGGCTGATTTAATGGCAGGTTCACTCATTAAAAATCCGGGTGGGGGACTTGCAAGAACTGGTGGCTATATTGCGGGTCGTGAGGATCTTGTGAAAAAATGTGCCTATCGAATGACTTCTCCGGGAATAGGTGCAGAAGCAGGAGCATCACTTGATACATTACTCGAAATGTACCAAGGTTTCTTCCTCGCCCCGCACGTCGTAAGCCAAGCTGTAAAGGAGCGCTTTTCACTGCGGCATTCCTTGAAAGTTTCGGATTTGACACAACTCCGCATTATACGAACAAGCGAACAGATTTGATCCAATCAGTTAACTTTAGTAATGCAGATCAAATGATTGCATTCTGCAGAACCATTCAAGAAAATTCTCCAATAAACGCACATTATGCGCCAGAACCATCATATATGCCAGGTTATTCCGATGATGTGATCATGGCTGCAGGCACATTCATACAAGGTTCGAGTATAGAACTAACAGCTGATGGCCCGATTAGACCTCCTTATACTGCATACGTCCAAGGTGGATTAACGTACGAACACGTAAAGGCTGCTGTCATGTCCTCTGTAGAGAAATTATTTGAAGATAAATTGATTGAAAGAAAATAAAAAGAGGGAGTCCCCGTCAAGGCTATTAGACTGGGACTCCCTCTTTTTATTAATGGATTTGTCGGTATACGCCTACGACTTTACCAAGAATGGAAACATTATTTACGATAATTGGTTCCATTGATTCGTTTTCAGGCTGTAAACGGAAATAATCTTTTTCCTTGAAAAATCTCTTCACAGTTGCCTCATCTTCTTCCGTCATGGCAACAACAATCTCACCATTATTAGCTGTTTGTTGTTGTTTAACAACTACATAGTCACCATTCAATATTCCAGCATCAATCATACTGCTGCCGACAATTTCTAACATGAATAGATTTTCATCAGCAGTTCCGTATGAATCTGGCAATGGGAAATACTCTTCGATATTTTCAATCGCAGTTATCGGAAGGCCGGCAGTTACCTTACCAACGAGAGGTACATGTACTACTCCGGACTTCATAGCTTCGAGACCTTCAGGATCCAATACCTCTATTGCACGTGGTTTAGTGGGGTCCCTACGTATGAAACCCTTGCTTTCTAGACGTGCCAAGTGCCCGTGAACAGTTGAACTGGATGCTAATCCTACTGCTTCCCCGATCTCCCGTACGGAAGGGGGATACCCTTTGATTTTAACCTCTTCTTTAATGAATGATAATATATCCTGCTGTCGTTTTGAAATTTTCTTCATTTTTCCGCCCCTCCAGAAAATAAATAGTTAGGATATTCGCGATTGGTATCCCGCGTCCGTTTTATTGCTTAAGAATAGTATAACAGGTGTTCGGGTCGTTAGCAAACAAAGGTTCGAATGTTTTGTTGACTTCTAAAAATACTTATCTTATAATGGGAACAAGTATTCCGAACATATATTCCTGGAGGTATAAATCATGTCTTTATTTCAAAAATACGGCTATATCCTATTAATAGTATTTCTTTGCACAGCTTTCACTATTGCAGGGGTGATAAAAGAGTCAAAAAGAAATACATTCATTGAGATTACGGTTAACGATGGTGATACGTTATGGGGATTAGCACAAGATTTTTCGGAAAATAAACGAACGCATAGATGGATTGATGAGGTGATGGTGCTCAATAATTTAGAGACTTCAATGATTAAAACCGGAGAAAAACTTAAATTGCCTGTACCCGCTCCTATATCAATCGATGATAAGCTTGTTGAAATGGCAGGGGGAAAATAATGGCAGATGAATTAAAGACTTGTGTTATCTATTGCAGAGTTAGCACAGACAAAGAAGCGCAGGAAACCTCCTTATCAAGGCAGGAAGAAGAATTAGTCAAACTGTCCAACAGTCTTGGGTTGAAAACATTACAGGTTTTTAAGGAAAAACATAGCGGCTATGATATGGATCGTGAGGGCCTGCTTAATTTATTGGATTTTATCAAAGATGAGAAAGTGGACGCTGTCCTTATTCAGGATGAGACGAGACTTGGCAGGGGTAATGCAAGGGTCGCCATTCTTCATTTATTGGCTAAAACAAATACAATGATTATTACGAATCATGACAACGGGGCATTGAAATTGAACGAAATGGATACAATGCTCCTTGAGATTCTTGCGATTGTTGAGGAGTATCAACGTAAATTACATAATGCCAAAATCAGAAGAGGTATGAAAAGGGCAGTTCGGGAAGGCTATAGACCCGAAAAAAACTTAAAGAATAAAGGTAACCTTGAAGGACGGGAAAGAATAGACGTCCCGTTAGAGGAAATTGTATCGCTGCGAACAAAAGGTTTAACGTTTGAAGAGATTGCGAGTGTACTGAGGGGGCTTGGTCACGATATTAGTAAAGCAACGGTACATCGAAGATATAAGGAATATGAAATGAAGCAGGAAGGCTGATTGGTTGCACTTCCTGCTTTTTTTGTATACCTTCAAAGTATAATAAAGCGCGAAACGCTTTTATTTAAGTACTATTATTGGAGGAATTTGATGTTAACACCAGATAAGATAAAACGAATCAATGAGCTATCTAAAAAATCGAAGACAATAGGATTATCGATTGAAGAGGCAAAAGAACAGACTCAATTACGGAAAGAGTACCTAGAAACTTTCCGTTCATCCATGCGTGATACAATTGAACATGTTAAAGTGATCGATCCGGAAGGAAAAGATGTAACACCCCAAAAAGTGAAAGATGCACGAACAAATAAGTATTTGAACTAATAACCATATAGAGTCACATATCGTGGATTGTAATTCATCCCTATTTTGACTACACTATAGAAGGTAATAATGAAGATAAGAGAAAGTCGGGAAAGGATGTCTAATTAATGACCGAAAAGATTGATCAGTTAGCAATTAACACAATCCGAACATTGTCCATCGATGCAATTGAGAAAGCTAATTCCGGGCACCCAGGTTTGCCAATGGGGGCAGCTCCGATGGCTTATACACTTTGGACGAAGCATATGCATCATAACCCTTCAAATCCGGATTGGTTCAATAGGGACCGTTTCGTTCTATCAGCGGGACATGGGTCAATGCTGTTATATAGCCTGCTCCATCTCAGCGGTTATGGCTTGCCAATGGACGAATTGAAGAATTTTAGACAATGGGGCTCCAAAACACCTGGTCATCCTGAATACGGCCATACAGTCGGTGTGGAAGCTACAACTGGACCACTTGGACAAGGGATTGGTATGGCAGTTGGAATGGCCATGGCTGAAAAACATTTGGCAGCTGTTTATAACCGTCCTAATTTTGACATTGTCGACCATCATACATTTGCACTCTGTGGAGATGGCGATCTAATGGAAGGTGTAGCTGCAGAAGCCATTTCCTTAGCAGGACATCTTCAGTTAGATAAATTGATTGTCCTTTACGATAGCAATGACATTTCCTTGGATGGTGACCTTGATAAGTCATTCTCTGAAAACATACGAAAACGATTCGAATCATACGGATGGAATTATTTCCGTGTCGATGACGGAAATAATACTGGCCTTGTTTCTAAAGCGATTGAAGAAGCTAAGGGCAATAGTGGCGGTCCTACAATCATTGAAGTCAAGACTGTCATTGGATACGGTTCTCCGAATAAATCCGGAAAATCTGATGTTCATGGTGCACCACTTGGTGAGGATGAAATGAAGCTTACCAAAGAATACTATAAATGGACTTACGAAGAGGATTTCTGTGTACCTGAAGGAGTCTATGAAGCATTTAAAGCAGCAACAGATGAATTGGGTGTTAAAAAAGAGGAACAATGGAATGAATTGTTCGCACAGTATGAAAGCTCCCATGAAGATCTTGCCAAACAATTTAAAGCTGCGATTGAAGGTAAGATGCCTGAAGGGCTGCAAGATGTAATGCCGAAATATGAAGTTGGCTCGTCCCATGCTACACGATCCGCTTCAGGAGACGCAATCAATGCAATCGCTAAAGCGGTACCTTCTTTCTTCGGAGGAAGTGCTGACCTAGCGGGATCAAACAAGACTACAATTAAAGGAGCAGGTGATTTCCTTCCTGGGGATTTCTCAGGACGAAATATCTGGTTCGGCGTCCGTGAATTTGCAATGGGTACTGCATTGAACGGAATGGCTCTCCACGGTGGAGTGAATGTGTTCGGCGGTACGTTCTTTGTATTCAGTGATTACGTGCGCCCTGCAATCAGATTATCGGCACTCATGGGCGTGCCTGTAACATACGTATTTACTCACGACAGCGTTGCTGTTGGGGAAGCGGTCCGACACATGAACCAGTCGAGCACCTTGCATCGTTGCGTGCAATGCCTAACTTGACTGTCATTCGACCAGCTGATGGTAATGAGACATCTGCGGCATGGCATATTGCAGTGACGTCTAAAAACAAACCGACAGTTTTAGTCCTTTCGCGTCAAAACTTGGATGTATTGGAAAAATCCCAAGAACTTGCTATGGACGGAGTGAAACGCGGTGCCTATACAGTTTCGCCTTCAGAAAAGGATTTGGCGGATGGTATATTGATCGCAACTGGATCTGAAGTTAACCTTGCTGTTTCTGCACAAACAAAACTTCGCGAAGAAGGGATCGATGTGGCTGTTGTATCTATGCCTTCATGGGACCTTTTTGAAGAACAAGACGAAGCCTATAAGGAAAGTGTCTTACCGAAGGCAGTTAAGAAACGTCTATCTCTCGAAATGGGTGTTTCCCTCGGCTGGCATAAATATGTCGGAGACGAAGGTGCGAGCCTTGCAATCGATATGTTTGGAGCAAGTGCACCAGGTGAAAAGGTTATTGCGGAATATGGTTTCACAGAAGAAAACGTTGTTCAGCAAATGAAAGACATTTTATCGAAATAATTAATTTAACGCTTCGGGTAAAGAATAAATTTTGCCCCGAAGCGTTTTTTGTCGACTAAATTCACTATTTGGAAACATCCGACAATAATAGTGCCTTTTTTTAACGCATTTTGACAAACTTTTCACATAAGTTGAGGTATTATATGAAATAAGGAGGTGGCCGTCATGAGGACTTATGATATCTATAAAGTGAAAAAGAGATATCAATCATTCATACTTGGAAGAGAAGGGCTTCTTTACAATTTGTTAAAGGATTATGAGCAGCAGCAACCTTTGCAGGAAGTGAAATACCTATGTGATGAAATTGAAGAATCAACGATTGACCAGGCAATCCTCGGTAACTTGGGAAAAAGTTTTACAAAAGTGGAAAGTGATGATGGTGAATATAAGCTATCCCACCCGATGAAAGGATCCATTCACATTTCACTAACTCCTTATTCTCTTCAAGCTTATTGCGATGGGTCAAGAATGCTGGATCTTGATTTGTTTGTTGCATTATCCGGATCAGACGATCGGTTTTTTGCGGTGATGGACGAGCGTGGAGAATGGGGATGGCTAAAGCCGATTAAACAGGATAACCGGTTGATGACAGAAGGGACAATCCTTTTTTAGTAAGAAACTGTAGGTATTCATGGAATAATTTTGGTGCCAGTCATTGCTATCTCCCATCCCTTTGTTGTATAATCCATCTTGGTAGAGTAAACCTGAATTAAGGGAAGTGAAGGAGGGAATAGCGAATGGGCACGACTTGGGTAATCCTTATTGCAGTCGTTGCATTAATTGCTGGTGTGGCCCTCGGATTTTTCATCGCACGCCAATATATGATGAAATATTTGAAAGAGAACCCGCCGATTAATGAGCAAATGTTACGTATGATGATGATGCAGATGGGACAAAAACCTTCACAAAAGAAGATTAATCAAATGATGAATCAGATGAACAAAATGAGCGATAAGAAATAATTGGACAAGTAAGCAAAAATTGTTGAGTTAACGCAGTTTGTGAGCGTATCAACAAATGCTCGCTAATGGTTCTTATAAATTATTGCCTGTTACATTGTTGTATAGGTTATCATTCTTCCTAAAATCACATTTTGTGCTTAATCTTTCTTTATGAATACAAACTAACCACTTTTTCTGGTGAAAGATAAACCGGAGCGGTGGTTTTTTTGTTGAATTTGGAAGATGTATTGGAGGAATATCGTTACCATTGTTTAGCAAAAGGGTTTACGGAAAAAACAATGAGAAATAAGAGTCTTTTAAACATATCTTCGTGTTTCTAAATGAACTGAAATTAACTGATTCGGAAAAAGAAACAGTAAGTGAAAAACTTATAGGCATACTTGATGATTCTATTGTGGGTCACTTCGAGTATCATAGAATGTGGTTGTTTAAAACTCTAAGCAATTGAAAAGGATGGAGTATTGATAATATAGCAACAATCTTTTTTGGAGATAGCAGTTGTAAAGTGGGCTGAAAGTAGATAGACATTTACATGTTATGTTATTATTTGATTTCTTCTTTTCATTTTCTCTTCTTTTTTATGCAAAATTAGAGAAGACAAGCATTTATGCTACCCGGTTTATTTTGCTCCAACTTATGAATTTCCGTATATCAAACGATATGAAAACTACTTTTACTGATGAAATATAAATCAGCAAAGGTGGTTTTTTTGTTGGAGTTAGAGGCTGTGTTGGAGGAATATAGAAGACCGAAAGTACTCACGGTTGAATAAAAAAAGCACCAAGTTCACATAATTATTTAGAACTCTGGTATCTAACACTGTAATCTTCTGTAATCTTTTTGTGTTAGATTCCAATTTGGATTTGTTATGATGAATTAGGTTTTTCTAGCTTCAATTTTTTTCCCAATCCTAAAAGAAACTGGAGATAATTATTTATGAAAAAAATAACCATACTACAAACAAGCGATATTCACGGGAGCATCTATCCTCTAAACTATGGAAATAACGAAAAAGCAGACGTCGGACTCGGGAAGATTGCTACAAAAATAAAACAAGAACGTGCTTTAGATGAACAACTCATTTTAGTTGACAATGGAGATCTCATCCAAGGTACTCCTCTAACCTATTTTTATGTCCGGTTTTTAAAAAATGAAAATAATCCGATGATCAGCCTCTTAAATCACTTATCCTATGAGGCTGCTGTCATTGGAAATCATGAATTTAACTACGGCCTAGACGTATTAGATTGTGCTGTACATGAATCTAATTTTCCTTGGTTATCTGCCAATATTATAGCTGCAAATACAGGTAATCCTTATTTCGGAAACCCTTATATCATTAAAATGATAAATTCTGTAAAGATAGCTATCTTAGGTGTTACGACCCATTACATACCAAATTGGGAAAGCGAACAGAATATAGCTGGGCTCAATTTTAAGGACTGTCTTCAAGAGACGAAGAAATGGGTTGCATATATTAGAGATAAGGAACGTCCCGACGTAGTTATTGTTTCTTATCACGGAGGTTTTGAACGGGATCTCGAAACTGGCGAACCAACTGAAAATTTAACAGGGGAAAATCAAGGTTATGCTATATGTCACGAAGTTGAAGGGATTGATGTTTTATTAACAGGACATCAACACCGCTCTTTAACAGGCAATATTAATGGTGTAGAAATTGTTCAACCGTCTAATAATGGGAAAATGATGGGAAAAGTAACCCTTACTTTAAATGCGCAAAATGAAATTATCAATAAAACCTCTGAGTTATTACGAATTGATGATTTAGAGGCAGATCAGGAAATTCTAAAGCTTACTTCAGATTTGGAAGCACAAACACAAAAATGGCTCGACCAACCTATCGGAAAAATAGAGGGGGATATGTTAATCACTGATTCTCTTTCAGTTCGAACTTGTGAGCATCCTGCAATTGAATTTATTAACAAAGTACAAATGCAGGTTGCTGGTGTGGATATTTCTAACACCTCCCTATTTAACAACCTCTCTCCAGGATTCAGAACAAATGTAACTATGCGCGATATTATTTCGAATTACATATTTCCTAATACATTGAAAGTTCTTTGTTTAAATGGGCAAGATATTAGAGATGCACTTGAACAGAGTGCCAGTTATTTTACGTTGAATGAAACAGGAGCTCTTGAAGTAAATCCAGCGTTTATCTATCCAAAACCTCAACATTATAACTACGATATGTGGGAAGGAATTGAATACATCTTGGATATTCGTAACCCTATTGGAAAACAGTAACTACTTTAACTTATAAAGGAGACCCTATACATTTGGATGGGAAGTATCATGTCGTGATGAATAATTATCGTGCTGGAGGCGGGGGAATTTCACAATGTTTAAAGATAAACCAGTTATTAAAGATATACCTATGGATATGACGGAAATCCTCACAACTTATATTCTCGATAGACAAACTGTTAAAGCAACCGTTAATCATAATTGGAAAGTTATTTGGTAGCGGCGATAAAAAGGGGGAGATTACACATTTAGGAGAGTTGAGCTTATCAACTTTCCTTTTTCTTTACAAAGTATTCATCGAATCTTTACATAACTTCAACCCTATTGGTTTTCATTGAAATACTGACGTGCTACACAATAATTATTAAAGGAGATTTATGATGACCATTTCTTTGAATAATATTTCTATGAAATTTTTAAATACAACTGCAGTGAATCAACTGAATATTACGATTCCGAAAGGGGAGCTCGTCTCTATTTTGGGACCTAGCGGCTGTGGGAAAAGTACGACGTTATATATGCTCGCCGGCCTTTATGAACCAACTGATGGAGCGATTTTGTTTAACGGCAAGGACGTCACAAAACTAACACCGGAGAAACGCGGCATTGGGATGGTATTTCAAAACTATGCCCTCTATCCCCATATGACTGTATTACAAAATATTATGTTTCCTTTAAAGATGCATAAAGTGAAAAAAACAGAAGCAAAAGCAAAGGCGATTGAAATGGCTAAACTTGTGGAAATCGACCACTTATTGGATCGAAAACCGAGTATGTTATCAGGTGGACAGCAGCAACGTGTAGCGATCGCACGTGCCTTAGTGAGAGAACCGGAAATTTTATTATTAGATGAACCTCTGTCGAATTTAGATGCCCGCTTACGGTTAACGATGCGGGAAGAAATTAGAAGAATTCAACAAGCACTTAAAATTACAACCGTTTTTGTTACACATGACCAAGAAGAAGCACTTAGTATTTCAGATCATGTTATGTTGATGAATCAAGGAGAGCTCATGCAATTCGATGTTCCTGAAAATCTGTACGATGAACCTAATCATCAATTTGTGGCAAGCTTCATCGGCTCTCCACCGATGAACTATTTTGAAGGGGAAATTGTTAGCGGAGTACTAAAAACTCCGTTTGGGTATGACGTTGCTGTTGAAGCAGCTGATCAACCAGTACAAATTGCTGTTCGCCCTGAAAATCTCTACCTTGCTAATACTGGAATCTCCAAAAAAGTACAGTATGTAGAGCGAATCGGAAAAGATACACTTGCTGTTGTCGGCACCGAAGATGACAAAACACGGCTCTTCCTACAAAAAGAGGAGCATGTAGAAGCGGGACAAGCAGTACATGTTCAAGCGAATCAAGCTGACATTCGAATTTTCCGAAAAACTGGGGAAAGAATCTATTTAAAGGGGTAATCGGACGATGAAACTCAATGATACAACTAAAGCGGCTCTTTACCTATTCCCAGCACTGCTCATTGTCGGGACATTTGTCATTTATCCAATAATTAAGTCGTTCTTAATGAGTTTTTATGCGGATTATGATTTTTTCACTGATGTCGTTCATCGATATGGTTTTGATAACTTTGTGTATTTGTGGAATGATACAGTCTTTCATAAAGCACTGCAAAATACGTTTGTCTTTGTATTAGGTGTTGTACCCATTTCCATTATTATCTCATTATGGATAGCCCTAATGCTGAACTCGATTAACGCGCTCAATAAGTTTTTTAGAACCATTTATTTTATTCCATTCGTTACGAGTGTTGTGGCGGTGTCTATCGTATGGCGCTGGATTTTTCATTCCAACTATGGAATTATGAACTACTTTTTAGGTTTCTTCGGTATTGAACCTATTCAATGGCTTGCAAGTACAGAGTGGGCTATGCCTTCCCTAATCATTCTGGCTATTTGGAAAGGATTAGGCTATAACATCATCATTTTTTTAGCGGGTTTACAAACGATTGGGGACACTTATTACAATGCCGCAAGAATAGATGGAGCCAAGCGCTGGAGTAGGTTTATACATGTCACACTGCCTCAATTGGCACCAACGACATTTTTCATATCCATCATTTCGATTATCAATTCATTTAAAGTGTTTGATGAAATTTATGCATTGTTTGATGGGAAAGCAGGTCCATCTAATAGCGCGTTAACCGTTGTGTATTATGTATTCAATAAATTTTACGGAGAATGGGACTTTGGAGTTGCTTCAGCTGCTGCGTATGTTTTATTCGCCATTATCTTCATTTTTACATTACTGCAGTTTTACATCAGTAAGAAAAAAATCACTTATTAAGGGAGAAAGAACATGAAAACGAGTCCACTTTCGAAGACATTTATTTACGGTCTGCTAGGGATCGGCAGCATTTTAATGCTCTTACCTTTCGTTTGGATGATTTCCACATCGCTTAAAAGTGGGAACGAAGTGATGATGATGCCACCTATATGGATTCCAGAAACGTTTCGTTTCAATAACTATGTAGAGGCATTTGATAAAGCACCTTTTGCAACATACTTTGTGAATTCAGTCATTGTCATGGTCTTGAGTACCCTGGGTGAAGTCATTACAACTATTTTAGCTGCTTATGCATTTAGCCGATTAAACTTTCGGGAAAAGATGCACTATTTGCCCTATTGGTTGCAACGATGATGGTTCCTGGCGAGGTTTTACTTGTACCTAATTTTGTTTTACTTTCTAATTTAGGCTGGATTGATCGTTACGAGGCTCTAATCATCCCTTGGACAGCCAGCATCTTTTCCATCTTTTTATTGCGACAGTTTTTCATGAAAATTCCTAAAGAATTAAACTATGCGGCTCGTGTGGATGGGTGTACAAATTTCAGATTTTTATGGTCAATCATGATTCCGATTGCAAAACCAGCGTTAGTTACGATTATTTTATTAAAAGCAATTGGATCCTGGAACGCATTTTTATGGCCTCTGGTAGTAACAAATTCAAAAGAAATGAGAACATTACCTGTCGGATTAACAAGCTTTTCAACAGAAGCAGGAACTGTGTATGAGCTGCTTATGGCAGCATCTACAATGATTATATTGCCGATGATAATTTTATTTATTTTCTTACAAAAGTATATCGTCAAAGGAATTGCAGGAGCAGGGATTAAAGGTTGAGGGAGCGAATATTAAAGGAGGTGTTGCTTAGGGATATCGAAGTATTAATCATTGCTAATACTAAATTCTACATGTTTCCATTAAAAACAAGGGAGAATTAAACATGAAAAAATTATCTTTATTAGTATTTATAATGATGGTGAGCGTGTTACTAGTTGCTTGTAACTACAATAAAAATAATACTTCAACAAAAACTACAGATACAGTAAAAACGGAGGCAAACAAACCGGTAGAAGTTGAATTTTGGCATGCCATGAGTGACACACATGAAAAATGGTTAGAAGAAGCAACAGCTAAATTCATTGCCGAACATAAAAATGTTACAGTTAAATTAGTGAACCAGGGTAACTACGGTGATTTGTCACAAAAGCTATTAGCTGCTGCGAAAGCTAAAACATCACCTACAATTACACAAGCTTATGCTGAGTGGATGACAGATTATAATCAGCACAATCTTGTAGTAGATTTAACTCCGATGATTAACGGAAAGAATGGATTCCCGGCAGACCAGAGCTATGAAGATATTAGCAAAGTTTTCCGTGACGACAATACATTTGGCGATAAAATTTTAGGATTACCATTTAATAAATCATCACGCGTACTTTTCTACAACAAAAAGTATTTTGAGGATAACGGCTTAACACCTCCTACAACATGGGATGAATTAGCCACTGCTGCTAAAACATTAACAAAAGAAATTGATGGAAAAAAAGTCATTGGAATGGGCTTTGAAAATGGAATGGCTACTGAACTTAGTATGTGGATTGAACAAGCAGGGGAGAATTCGTTGATGAGCAGCAAGGAAAAGTGTTGTTTAATTCAGAAGCTGGTTTACATGCGTTAACGTTTATCGATACAATGCTTAAAAACGGTTCTGCTCGTATGGCTGGTGAAGATGGTTACATGTCTGGTCCTTTCACAAGAGGTGACGTTGCTATGTATATCGGTTCAAGTGCAGGTATTGCATTTGTAGCAAAAGATGCTGGAGATATGGCATGGTCAACAACTCCACTTCCAAAGGGTGTTAAACAAGCTGCTCCTTTCCAAGGAACAAATATTACAATGTTCTCCAATAGCACTGAAGCAGAACAAGCAGCTGCATTTGAGTATATGAAATTCCTTATTACTCCCGAGAACACAGTTGATTGGGCAAAAACAACAGGTTACCTTCCAGTTCGCGAATCTGCTCAACAAAGTTCAGATTGGATTTCATTCATTAAAGCGAACGAGCCATTTAAAGCAGGTAATGCACAATATGCATATGGATTTATTGATGTCCGTTTACCTGGTTCCTTTGCAATGAAAAATGCAATGCAAGTGGAATTAGATAAAATGTTATATGAAAACGCAACGCCAGCGGAAACACTAAAATCAATGAGTACAAAAGCTCAAGAAGCACTTGATAAAGCGAAATGAGTACAGAAAATGCAATTAAAAATAGTGATACTACGATTCAATTTTATGCTGGCTTAAAAACAATCGGTGGGACTATTTTTGAGGTGAAGTACAAAGAGGAAAGATTTATAGCTGATTTTGGGATGGTTTTTCAAAATAAAGAGGGTGTGCAAGCGCGCCCTCAAAATATAATTTCAGAGTTACAAGCAATCGGCGTGATTCCCCTGATTAGTGGTGTGTTGAAAACGGATGAGATTGATGAAAATGCGACCATCGCAATTTCTCATTTACATCTAGATCATATAGGCTTGTTACAATATGTACACCCAGATGTACCAATAATCATGAGTGAGGGTAGCAAAACCTTATACGAACATTTGCATACAATTGGTGAAGAGCCTAATGTAGATGTGGCGAAACAAGTAAAAAGTGTTCCATTTCATCAGGCACTATTCGTTTCTGAGCATATACAAGTCGAGTTTTTCCCGGTCAATCACGATGCACCAGGTGCTTCCGCAATGCGGATTACAACACCTGATACAACGATTGTCTACACTGGTGATGTACGTTTACATGAAGCCGATGTAGATACGGCAAACTTACCAACGATTGCAGGATCTCCAGATCTATTAATTATTGAGACGACCAATGTGCAAGAGGAATTTCTTGATATTAATCCTGTCATTCAAAGTGAAGCGGACAAGTTAACAGCAGGTTTACTAGAAATTAAGTCTCCTTTAGTTTTCAATATTTATCATCGAAACTTGAAGCGTTTGGAAATATTGATCGAAGCTGCAAGGCAAAAAGGAAAAACGATTGTCTTCGAACCTGAAACAGCTTATTTGGTGCAGGCCTACAAACTGGAAGCACCACATGTACGTTATTTACTGGATGAACGATACGATTCAAAAATCAGCAACCAAATCCACGCAATTCAGCCGATAACAGTAGCGGAATTGAATAGCGAGTTTTCGCAAGTGTGGCTTCAATCTTCTTATCATCATATGATGACTTTATTGGACCTACCTGTAAAAGGTGCCACGTACGTTCACTCGAATGGCGTGCCACTAGGAAGCTTTGATCCCGTGTATGCTGAGTTGTTGGAGTGGATTGAGAAACTTGGTATGGAGCTCGTTGTATTAGGCGTATCTGGTCATGCAGCTGCTGCACAAATAAAATGGCTAGCAGATGCTATGCAAGCAAAAGTGACCATTCCGTTACATGGTTTTACACCCGAATTGTTGCAAGGTCCAAATCAAACATTCTTACCTGAAAAAGGGGAAATTTATCCAATTTCAACTCTTTTGGGAGAAAAATAATGATAATACCCCGCTTTGTGGAATTCTTCCACTTGAAAGGCGCCTACGCTGTTTTTTCTTAGGGACAGCTAGTTCATTGAACCAGGGCATACAAATAACAGGCGATCTTTACGTATATCAAACGAAATGAAAACCACTTTTACTGATGAAATATAAATCAGTAGAGGTGGTTTTTTTGTTGTAGAAGACTAATTAGAAAATCTGAAAAACAGTTGATTTCCGCTTCAGGCTGACGCTAATTCCACAGGAGTCGCCGCCTTCCGCTCCAATAAGTTCGAAGACATTCTTCCGCTTTTTTAATTATCCATTAAATATTCCCGAAACCGATTTTTTTACTTTAAATATCGTTACTTCTTTAAAATAGGTATTTATATCTATTTATAAAAAAATTCAATTTTGAGTATCCTTTTTGACCCCTCCCATCTATATAGGGGGCAAAGGAATCTGACTGACAAGCTTCTTGAACTAATCGACCAGACCCGTTTTTTCTGCTTCTAACATGGACGAAGTTCTTGAAAGTGGGAGAAAGATTAAACACATACTAAATGTACCCAATTATATACTCGACAAATTGATAGATAGTGGTATATTTTTCTCACTAGAAAAAGTAGTTGGTATGGTTGGTGTAAATCCAATCATCTCAACGTTTTGATGCAAATGGGACAAAAACCTTCACAAAAGAAGATTAACCAGATGATGAATCAGATGAACAAAATGAATGATAAAAAATAATCGACACAAAAAGACCTTTTTCTAAACGAATAAAAGGTCTTTTTTACTTTTTTTGTAATTTAGTAAATACTGACGTTTGAGTGATCCGTTATCGCTTGCATCGTTATTGATTGTATATCTAACAAATTCATTGTGGAATATATATACCTTTACCGGCTAAGTTTTCAAGACATTCAGTTAGGTAATTTCCATCATGTTCAGGGTATTTAAGTGTATCATCTGGACACTCAATTAGTTCATCGTATGCGGGGCAGTTTTTTCCTCGGTATGCGGGATCTTCCCATTTTCGATCATTTTGATAGCCTCTTCGTTTCATTTCTTTCATTACTTTCATATGGTAATGATATAGTTTAAACGGGGGATATTCGAATACATAATCTACTGTAGCATGTTTCTTTTTCCACCCCAATCCTCTTAAAGCGCAGCACTCCCGATGTTGTCCAAGCAATTGTTGCCTTGGAAGTTTTGAGATCAAATCCTCATGCCATAAACGCATTAAGACACCCACTTCTATTATTGTTTTTCATGTCAATTCGAGGTCACTCAAACATTACTCAGTATATGCTAAAAGCAAAATGGGTTGTCTCATTACCAGACAACCCATTTTGCTTTTAGTCATTTAACTTCAGCGTTTCATTGATATTTGTCGATTCGGCATTTTGCCCTGTCATTCGTTTAAAGAAAAAGGAGATTTTCTTTGTGAAGTTTCCGGTTTCCCAATATTCAGCGGCTTCAGCTTTTACCTTTATTAAGACAAGGTCAGAATCATCATACGTGGTTTGCATGAATTTCTCATATGCTTTGTTCCATAATTCTTTTTTCTTGTTAAGATCATCAATGATTTCCGCTCGTCCACGGACGGAAACGTAGGATTTACCTGCGTATGCCACATTCACATCTTTATCATGTAATATTTCCTTATACTTATCTGTCTCTTTCTTTGTAAAAAACCATAAGTCGCCATCAAATTCTACTTCTTGTGTTTTCATCGGACGGGAAATAAGCCCTTCTTCAGATTGTGTTGTAAGCATTGCAATGTCCACGTCTTTGATTAACTCTCTTAATGTTTCAATTTCATTCTGTTTCATTACATCACCTCGTTAATGTTTATGAAGATATAGTACCCTCTGCAGCAATTATTAATCAGAGAAGGGGAATTAACAGGTATAAGCAGCAGAATAACAGATGATAGAGATGGAAAAGCTTAATGGAAACACATCGGTAAGTTAAAGGAGTAGTGGTTAATGGAGAACAGCTTCTCGAAATTAAAAGAAATTAAGGACGCGTTAAATGCGAAATTTTATGAGCGCGAAGCCGAGGTTGAAGCAATTCTGATTGCTTTATTATCTCGACAACATGTACTCATGGTTGGCCCTTCAGGTACTGCAAAATCTGCATTAGCGATAGAATTCGCGAAAATAATACAGGGCTCACACTATTTTCAATGGCTACTAACCAGGTTTAGCACACCGGAGGAGTTATTTGGCCCCTTATCGTTGAAGGATCTGGAACAGGGTGTATATAAGCGGAATACGGAAGCAAAAATGCCTGAGGCAAATATAGTTTTTTTAGATGAAATTTTCAAGGCAAACAGCGCTATTTTAAATAGTTTACTGACAATCATTAATGAAAGGTTTTTTTACAATGACGGGTCTCCCGTTAATGTCCCTTTGATATCAGTAATAGGTGCTTCAAATGAATACCCGGAAGAAGGAGAAGGACTTGAAGCGTTATTCGACCGTTTTCTGCTACGCTTTGAAGTGGAATATATAGTGGATGATTCGAATTTTATTTCTATGATGAAAAATGCTGGACAAAATGTGCAAATACCAACCATAACAATGGAGAACTTGAAACATTTTCAAACTTTATCAGATACGGTAATCATCCCGGATGAAGTATTCAAGGCTATTTCAAAAATAAGAAAAGAGTTGCGGGATGAGGGGATACGACCGTCAGATCGACGGTTTAAACAGTCATTAAGCATTCTGAAGGCTCGAGCGTTGATTCGTAATAGAAATGTCGTGAGGGTAGAGGACATTGTTATCCTTGAAAATGTTGTTTGGGAAACAATTGACCAAAAAGATACAGTGTCTTTCATTGTTCGTAGACATGCTCAAGATAATGTTATTCAAAAGCTTGATTCAATACAAAGTGAAGTGAGTGATGTGTACAATGCTATAAAGCATGATAATTCGGTAGAAGCTGGAATGGAAGCGACACAAAAAATGAAGGCATTGGAGAGGGATTTGAACAGGCTTAAAATGAGTCAACAGGGTCGGGATGTAGAAATTGATGCCATGCTTGTTAAAGTGAAATCGATTCAGCAAGAAATCCTTAACTCAGTATTAGAGCCGATGTTTTTTGATGCGTTACACGTCAAAAATGAAATAGAGGAGTCATCTGGTATATTTTACAGAATGTGAAGGGCGTGCCAGAGTGAGAAGGATCTATGAAGAGAACAGTTCAGTGTTGAATACGGATACATTCGATAGAAGACGTTTCAAGGAGATTCTTGAAATGTCACAAAGGCTACAACAGTTAAGAGATGAGGCTATATTACCTACTTTTGAACCATTGCTGAGTGATATATGGGCTTCCCAGTTTAAGATGAAACCGGAAATAAGCGTTAATAAGATTGATGACATTCTTTTGGTAAATAAATCATTTATGAAAGTCGTTATGACGGATGAATACTTTACTTATTTCAGGAATTTTACACGATTAAATGATTTAGCATCTGCCATCAGTACAATAAAATTCGGAGAAATGATAAATGATTGGTTGAATCAGAAACTAAAAGAGGACAAAAATCTTCAAGAACAAGTGCGACATGTTCAACTATTATTAAGAAAACCACAAAAAAAGCAAATTCAAGATGTTCACCAGAAAAAACTTGCCGATGCAATGAGTGAATTTAATGCCAAATTACAGCAGACGATTCAAAGTAATAGCGATAGTTTCCTTCAGTCGATGGAGCAAGCCCGAAAAGAATCGAAGCAAGTAAATGATGGCTTAAAATCATTGTTATGTGGCATAAGTGCTGGTAATGCTGAAACAACATTAAAGAAAGTGCCTTTACGCGATCAGATCATATTAGCAGAGAAACTTGCATCTTCAAAAAAGATGAGAGAAATAGCTGATTGGGCCGGTCGATTCAAACAGATTGCACAGAAAAAACAAAAGACAAAACAAGACCAATCTGTAGAAAGAAAAGGAGTGACTATTGGAAACGACATTGAAAATTTGCTTCCAGTTGAATTAAGCTTCTTTGCGCATCGGCTGACGAAAATGGATTTCCTTCGTCGCTTTGCGGAAAGCGAAACGATGCAATTTGAAATTATTGGTTGTGAGGATTTGAAAAAGGGTCCAATTGTACTTTGTCTTGATCAATCCGACAGTATGAGCGGCCTTGACACCAAATCAAAAGGGTTTGCATTAGCTCTAATGTCAATTGCAAAGAAGCAAAAAAGAGATTTTTGCTTGGTATTATTCTCTTCGACTACTCAAATCTTTGAATACAGAAAAGGGAAAATAGCAACTTCTCAAATGGTTAGACTTGCACGGACATTTTTAGGAGGAGGAACTAATTTTGCACATGCACTGGATGCTGCAGTGCGTGTAATAAGTAAAAGTCGTTTTAAACAAGCTGATATCGTTTTTATCACAGATGGAGAAGATCGAGTAACGGATACATTCCTTAAATTATTCAATAAGGTGAAAAGAGAGAAGGCCTTCAATGTACTTTCCCTGATCATAGGAAACAACAGTAATACTGTGGAACAGTTCAGCGATAGGCTAATCACAGTTAAAGATTTTGATGACGAAGGAAGTTTTACAGCGTTTGAAGTGTGAGCAACCTGTATTTATAGTATGGGCTTGGAAAGCAATTCCGTTTGGGATTGCTTTTTTGTGGTTCAGTATTCCTTGTAGATAGGTATAGATATTGACTCCGTTAAATTATTCAAAAATTGATTCTACTTTCATGCTATCATAGGAATATATTAACAGGGGTAGTGTGCCCTTGTTTAGCAATGGGGTGGTCATGTGAAAAGGTTAGCGATTATTACTGTTGGAAAGACACACAGTGGAAAAAGTACATTTGCAAGGGATTTGGAAAGAGCGTTGGACAACTCCTTTGTTATGGACCAAGACAACCACGCTGAATTTATTAATTTGCATTATAAAAAGTTGCAACCTAAATCAGTTCCTAATACGCTTAAGCATTCCATTTCAAAGTTAATCGTTGATTACGCAAAGGAACATACTGATTTCCATATCATTGCAAGTAATGCAAATCGAAAAGGAAGAAGGTACTTATTGGAAGAAATATATCCTAAAGATGAATTTGTCCGCATCTTAGTCCATTTCGATATTCCGGATGAAATTCTTTTTGAACGAATTGCCAATAGTCAACGTAGTACAAACATATTTAGAGGTAATTACACTACTTTTAAGGAAGTACTGTTGAGGCAGCAGAAAGAATCTCAATTGGAAGATGTTGTGGACCCGGAAGAAGGGGAAGCGGATTTTTTATTCGTAATTAAAGATAGTGATGAAGTTGGTTCTGTTATAAAAGAAATTGTTGGTCTTTCAAAATAGACGAAACAGGTGAAAAGTTGAAATGAAAACAATGTGTAGTAAAGAGACGGCAGAAATTTTATATTCAATGTTTCTTAATCGTTCCTTTAAAGAACGACCTTTTATTGTCGGGGTAGATGGAATGGGTGGGGCCGGTAAAACTACCTTTTCCACGAAGATTGTGCAGGAGTTAAAACGTAAAAACTGTAAATTACTTACATTACATCTTGATAATCATATTGTTGAAAAGAACAAACGTTATCAAACCGGGCAAGACGAATGGTATGAGTATTATTACATGCAATGGGATCTTTCTGGAATCAGAACAAACTTGCTTGAACCTTTGCATTCACATGATTATACACTTTTACAGTTCTATGATAAATTCAATGATTCTTTTTCTGCCAGTCACATCAAAATAATACCGGACAGTATAGTGATCATAGAAGGCATCTTCCTGCAAAGGGAGGAGTGGAGGAGCTTTTTTGATTTTGTTATCTTTATAGATTGCCCTCACGAAATACGAAAAGAAAGGGTATTAAATCGCGATTCGTATATCGGAAATTACCAAGAGAGATTGAAAAAGTATACGGAAAGATACTGGCAGGGAGAAAAATATTATATGGACAAAGTAAAACCCGTCAGCATTGCAGATTTAGTGATAGCCATATCATAAGACGTGCTAAAAAAGACCACAAAAAAACCCTTTTTTCAATAACTCCTGAAAGAAAGGGTCTTTTGCAATTTCTATGAAGTAAATCCAAACTCATGTAAGAACTGAATCACGACTTTTTCGTATTCCTCAGGATTTTCGTTGAATGATTTTGCGTGAGCCCCTTTTGGGAACAGTTTCATCATCTTTTTATCCTTTTTCAATCCGAACAGTTCCTTTGTCATTTCAGGCAAGATGAACTCGTCTTCTATGCTGTGGATGAAAAGCATTGGAAGTGAAATATTCGTGATTGCTTCTCGAGGTGAGATCAGATTTGTAGTGTAGCCGTCCCTGAATTTCAAGATGAGGTTAGCAGCACGCAGTGTCATCGATGAACGTAGGGGTGTGCTTGTTCGCAAAATATGAAGAACCTGTTCGGATAAATCAGAGAACGGGCAATCGACAATATAAAAATCGGCTTCGCCTTCAAAATCGCCCCCATATAAAATCGTTGTCGCAGCACCCATTGACTCTCCGTGGATTCCAAGGAGTGCCCGGCTTCCGATACGATTCCGAACTTCCGTAACGACAGCGTTTAGATCGACTTTCTCATAAAAGCCAAAACTTGTTGTCTTTCCACCGGAATCGCCATGGCGTCGGTGGTCGTAGACAACAGAATTGAATCCTAACCGCTCGAATAATCTCGCATATTTTACCGAGTTAATCTTATTCTCCGTTACGCCATGGCAAATGATCATTGTTCTTGTTGTATCCAAAGGTTGCAAAAAAACCGCTCGAAGCTGATATCCATTCGGAGAATTTACCCAAAAGTTTTCTTTTCGCACAGTTTCATACCATTGTTCGTCAAAACGCTTTGCAATGATTTCGCGTTTAATGATTACATCAGTATCCTTCAATTTCATGTACATCAATCTACTTGTTGCATAAAAGCCTAAAACTGTGAGAATTGCGGTATAAATGCTTCCTATAATACCTGTTAAATAAAGGAAGCGCCGTTTCAATTTAATTCAACTCCTCTAAAAATCGCGGTTTTTGTATAATCTGTACATACCTGTTTCAATCGGTTGTGAAACATGTGGAGCGATTTTTTCAACAGCCTGACATACTTTTTCAACGTCGATTCCTGTTTTTATGCCAATTGCTTCTAACATGTTCACGACGTCTTCAGTCGCGATATTCCCCGTTGCGCCTGGTGCGAAAGGGCAACCACCAAGGCCACCGGCAGAAGTATCGAACCGGTCAATGCCTGCTTGCAATGCTGCAAAAATATTGGCAAGTGCCATTTTACGCGTATCATGAAAATGGGCGGTTAACAGAACTTTACCATTCAATTCCTCATTAAGCTGGTTGAATAATTCGTAGCTTTCGACAGGGTTAGCCATTCCAATTGTGTCCGCAACACTTAATTCATCTACTCCCATTGAAACGAACCGTCGGCATAAATTGATAACATCCTCTTTATTAATCTTCCCTTCATACGGACAATAAAATGCGGTCGAAATACATGCCCTCACGAAAACACCTTCGTTTTTCAACCGATCGATAACTGGTTCAAGTGCATCCATGCTTTCCTCAGTTGTCCGGTTAATATTTTTTTGATTGAAAGTATTGCTAACTCCCACAAAGACTGCGATACTTTTTGCACCGGCTTCCATAGCAAGTTCAGCACCTTTTTCATTTGGTGCGAGGACAAACTGACGACCGACTTTATTAGATTTACCTACAATATTTTTAGCATCCGCCATTTGTGGTACCCATTTCGGCGAGACGAATGAAGTGAGTTCCATTTCTGTAATTCCAGACTCTTGAAGTGCGTGGATGAATCCTATTTTCTCAGTTTCTTCCACATGTTTCTTTTCATTTTGAAGACCATCCCGCGGTCCAACCTCGATAATTGTAACGTTCTTTGGTAAAATGAACATATCATCCCTCCTACTTCTATTGTACTGAAGGGATGCAATAAAGGGCAATTCAGAATGAAGACATTTTTGGGAATTTGAAAGCGTCATCAAATGATAGGGGAATCGTTTTGTCGAATGAAGTCGTAATCGTCAGTGCAGTGCGCACAGCAATTGGTTCGTTTTTGGGATCCTTGAAAAATGTATCTGCTACTGAGCTTGGCGGAATTGTTATTAAGGAAGCTCTTTCGCGTTCAGGTGTTAAAGCAGAAGATATTGATGAAGTGATCATGGGTAATGTCCTACAGTCTGGCCTTGGTCAAAATCCAGCACGCCAAGCAGCTATTAAAGCTGGTCTACCGGAAACTGTGCCCGCATTGACGATCAATAAAGTATGCGGTTCAGGATTGAAAGCCGTGCATCTCGCAAGACAGGCAATTATCGCGGGTGACGCGGATATTGTAGTTGCGGGTGGAATGGAAAATATGAGCCAAGCCCCATTTTTACTCCAAAATGCACGGGATGGGTTTAAAATGGGTGACCAAAAAGTTATCGACAGTATGATTTCTGACGGACTCTGGTGTGCCTTCAACGATTATCATATGGGCATTACTGCGGAAAATTTATGTGAACGCTATTCTTTAACGAGGGAAGAACAAGATGCGTTTTCGGCTGCTTCACAGGAAAAAGCTATAGTGGCAATTGAAAGTGGAAAGTTCAAAGAAGAAATTGTTCCAGTTGAAATACCTCAACGTAAAGGCGATCCAATGGTCTTTGATACAGACGAGTATGTGAAAGGCGGCACTACAGTTGAGAAGCTTGCGAAATTACGTCCGGCATTCAAAAAGGATGGCAGTGTAACAGCAGGTAATGCATCCGGCATAAATGATGGTGCAGCGGCATTCGTCATCATGTCAAAGAAGAAAGCAGAAGAACTTGGTGTTGAGCCTTTGGCAATCATCAAAGCAAATGCTAATGCGGGCGTGGATCCAGCTGTTATGGGTATTGGACCTGTGCAAGCTGTGAA
This sequence comes from Sporosarcina thermotolerans, assembly GCF_030067815.1. GTDB lineage: Bacteria > Bacillota > Bacilli > Bacillales_A > Planococcaceae > Sporosarcina > Sporosarcina thermotolerans. The sequence continues at coordinate 2,181,565 of NZ_CP125968.1, forward strand.
AAATGTATTAGAAAAATCAGGATTGGAATTGGCGGATATAGACTTGATTGAGGCAAATGAAGCATTTGCCGCTCAATCACTTGCGGTAGATCGCGAACTTCAATTTGATAAAGAAAAATTGAATGTCAATGGTGGTGCAATCGCCCTTGGACACCCAATTGGGGCAAGTGGGGCAAGAATTCTCGTCACATTGCTGCATGAAATGAAGCGTCGTGAGGCAAAAACCGGCCTTGCTACACTATGCATCGGTGGGGACAAGGTGTGGCCACAATCGTTCAACTTCCATAAAGAAAGAAGGTGAACCGTATGGCAAAGAAAAAAACGAAGAAACAGCTTTCGCCGAAAAAGCAAGAGAACGAAAAGGCAACTCTTATGGATTCACTCGATAATGATATTGTAGATAAATTAAAAGAGGCGAAAAAAGAGTTGTTGGCAAGTGCACAGGCGAAGGAAGAAGAGCGTCTCGAAAAAATACGAAAAGAAAAATTAGAGCGGGAAAAGAATAAATCTTTTGCGGAACTTTTGGACGAATATGGAGATAGTGGTTCGAAATTTTAATGATTTTTTACTGAAAACGGATGGGTTTGTCATCCGTTTTTTTTTTTTGTGAATAGAAAAGCGTATTTTACACATCATACAGTTGAAAGAAAAAATAAGGAGTGATTAACGATGAGAAAAATAGCTTTGGTTCCATTATCTTTGGTTTTGACGGTTTTATTAATTGGATGCGGAACAAATAATCCTAAGACTACAACGGATAACAATGCTGCCAATGACGTAAATAGGACTGGAGAGAGCGCTGCAGGAACAAACGGTACATTAAATAATAACGGTACTATGAACAATAACGGTACTAACAATAACGGTACTGTGAACAACACAACCGGAGAGACGAATGTCGAAGTTGCTGACGATGTTGCAGATAAAATCACTGCGCTTAAAGAAGTGGAAAGTTCCAATGTATTAGTGACTAACCGCAACGCGTATATTGGAGTTGTCTTGAAGAAGGGTGTAAAAGAAGATGAGGCATTAAAGACCAAGATTGCGGATGAAGTAAGGAAAGTTCGTACTGATTTCAATAATGTGTACATTTCCTTTAATCCAGAAGTGGCACAAAGTTTTACGGAATATGGAAATCAAATACGGGCTGGTCATCCTGTGGCAGGCTTCTTTGAAGAAGTGACGACAAGCATTAATCGTATGTTCCCTGAAGCAAGATAATTCGTCAAATATAAGTTTATATCCTATAAGGATGGGTATGTATTAAAATATACATGCCTATCCTTTTTAATTGTGACAGATTTATGACAAGTGTCTAAACTTTCGATTGTCGTTACATATCCGACATTTTTTTCAGTGAAAGTCAATTATGATGAGCAAGGATAATAAATTGATGGAGGATTAGTTGCAAATGGGATTGATTGATAAACAGATTTTATCTGTAATGATTTTCATCAAAAGGACCGAGATGGTAGAAAAAGCAAAAAATCGTGGACTGACACATCCTGAAGTGGTCGCCTGTAGCCAAGAACTTGATATTTTATTGAATCGATATCAAAAGATCGCATAGATTGTAAGCCTATAGAAATTGGCAGAGAGGAATTGTGCAATTTCCTCTCTGCCTTTTTTATGCGAGCTTAGCCAACTCGTTTTTCAATTCCAAGACCCAGTCAAAGGGATCCTCTGCAAGTCCGGTTTGAATATTTGTTAACGTATTGAATAGCTGCCTTGCCAAGGGGCCAGTTTTTCCATCGTTTACGACCATTTTATAACCGTCCCAATTCAATTCTCCAACAGGTGAAATGACGGCCGCAGTTCCTGTTCCGAATACCTCTTCAAGCTTTCCTGCTTCAAAAGCTTCCTGGATTTCCTCTATTGAAACTTTTCTCTCTGCAACCGGGATATTCCAATGATGGAGCAAGTGAAGAATCGATTTACGGGTAATACCTTCAAGGATACTGCCATTGATGGCAGGGGTAACAACTTCCCCATCTATTTTAAAGAAGATATTCATACTGCCGACTTCCTCGATATATTTACGTTCAACTCCATCCAGCCAAAGAACTTGGGAAAGCCCGCGTTCATTTGCAACTTCTTGGGCTTTTAATCCGGATGCATAATTCCCAGCAGTTTTTGCCCCGCCCGTACCGCCTTTTACTGCTCTGACGAATTCATTCTCAACAAGAATCTTAATAGGGTGAATGCCCTCTTTATAATATGAGCCTACTGGGGATAGAATAATGAAGAATTGATACTTTTTAGATGGAGCAACTCCAAGAAAAGCCTCATTTGCTATCACAAATGGCCTGATATATAGTGAAGTGCCTTTTAGGGTAGGAATCCAATCCTTTTCAATTTGGATAAGTTCAGTTAGCGCTTGTAATGCCATTTCTTCATCAATTTTAGGCATGCATAGGCGGTCTAATGATTGGTTCATCCTTTTCATATTCTCTTCAGGACGGAAAAGCCTTACCGTTCCATCACTTGACCGATACGCTTTTAAACCTTCAAAAACTGTTTGACCGTAGTGGAAAACAATTGCAGCAGGATCCAAAGTGACAGGGGCATATGGTACAATTCGATGACTATGCCATCCTATCCCTTCATCATACTCCGCGGTGAACATATGATCGGTAAAACTTCTACCGAAAACAAGTGTCTCTGGATTCGGCTTCTCTTTCTTGAATCGCTCAGTATAGTCTGGATGGGTAAATTTCTCATGCCGATCAAATCTCCTCGTTTTAGTTTTTTGTTATGTACTAATTAATAAGAATAATTATACTTCTTTTCGAAAAGAAAATAAAGATTGGAATTATTTCATTATTATTTCAATTATGAAAACGGTTTCATTTCGACTATGTTTGTATGTATGAATTTTAGCTTGTACACTATACCTAAAAAGAGAAAAGGTGTTTAATATGGAACGTTTCATCATAATCGGTGGGGAATCTTAGGTGCGTCAACTGCTTACTTTTTGGCGAGAACGGGATCGGAAGTAATACTTGTCGATCGAAAGGATAAAGGACAGGCAACAGATGCCGCAGCAGGGATCATTTGCCCTTGGATTTCGCAACGAAGAAATAAAGCCTGGTATGCTTTGGCAAAAGGAGGAGCATCCTATTATCCGGAATTGATAAAACAGTTGGAGGAAGACGGCGAGACTAAAACGGGGTACCGAAGGGTAGGCGCGATTAGTTTACATAGTGAAATGGGTAAGCTTGAGAAGATACAAGAGCGAGCACTAAAAAGAAGGACAGAAGCACCGGAAATCGGAGAAGTCAAACTGTTGAATGAAACATTGACGACAAATCTATTTCCGCCATTATCGGAAGGATTTTCATCAATCTTTGTAGAGGGAGCTGCACGGGTCGATGGAGAGCATTGAGGGATGCACTTATCAATGCTTCAAGAAAGCATGGAGCATCGGTGAGGTTTGGCTCTGCGAAACTGACTACAGAGGGAAATAAAGTAGATGGCATCATAGTGGATGGGGAATTAATTAAAGCATCTAAAGTGATCATTACTGCTGGAGTGTGGGCTGGTAACCTGTTGGAACCACTTGGGTTAAATGTATCGGTGACTGGACAGAAGGCACAAATCGTTCATTTGCGGTTGCCGATTCAAGATACATCAGAATGGCCAGTCGTCATGCCACCCACCGACCAATATATCGTGCCGTCAGATGACGGGAAAATTATAGTTGGCGCTACACATGAAGATGAGGCCCGTAACATTTTTGAACCTACAGCGGGTGGAATGTATGAAGTTTTAGATAAGGCGATGAAAGTTGTGCCGGGTTTGGCAGAAGCGACATTTGAAGAAGTACGGGTTGGTTTACGGCCGTTTACGCCAGGATTTTTGCCGATAATCGGTGAAGTGCCCGGACATCCCGAGCTACTATTTGCTAATGGTTTAGGTGCATCAGGGTTAACTGTCGGTCCATACCTTGGAAAGCAGTTAGCTAACATGGCCCTTGGGCATACTGTAGACATTGACTTATCTTTATATAGTGTCGATCAAACTTTTTCTTGAAATATATAAAACAAAAGTTTATAATAAAAACAAATGTTTAAAGGGTGATGGAATTGAATGAAAAGGAAAGGGCTGTTCTTGACTTAATTCGAGTCAACCCTTATTTATCGCAACAAGAAATGGCTGATGCCCTTAGCATGTCAAGACCAACGTTAGCAAATCTCATTTCCGGTTTGATTAAACAGGGGAAGATTTCGGGTCGAGCATATATTATCCCAGAAGAAAAGGAAATTATCTGTATTGGCGGTGCAAATATAGATAGGAAATTCCATTTAAATGAAGAAACTAAACTTGGAACTTCCAATCCTGCTTCGATGACTGTTTCTGTCGGAGGAGTAGCTCGAAACATTGCTGAAAACTTAGGTCGCCTACAGCATCATGTCAGACTTTTGACGGTTGCTGGAAATGATAGTGACTGGGATGTAATTTCGAGGGTATCCTCGTCCTATATGGACGTTTCGGATGTAGGCCAATTGATTGGTAAATCAACGGGCTCCTACTCAGCAGTTTTGGATCCGACGGGAGAACTTGTCATCGCTTTAGCGAATATGGAAATCTATGATTCGCTGAATACTGTCTACTTAGAGGAAAAATCGAGGGTCATCTCAAACGCATCTATGATCATCATTGATTTAAACTGTCCAAAAGAATCTGTCGATTATATTAAAAACTTAGCAAGTCAAAAAGGAAACCAACTTGTAATCATTCCCGTTTCTTCACCAAAGATGAATAGGATGCCGAGTGACCTAAAAGGAGTGACATGGTTCATCTGCAATCAGGATGAAGCAGAGACTTATACAGGTCTAACAATCGACAATGAAGCGGACTGGAAGAAAGCTGTCCAGGAATTACTAAAATTTGGTGCTGAAAATGTTGTTGTCACAGCCGGATCGAGAGGAATCATGGCGGCTGCATCTGGGGGGGAACCAATCCGTTTCCCTGCCGTGCAAAATGTGCATGTAGAAGATGTGACCGGGGCAGGGGATGCGTTTGTCTCAGGATTGCTTCATGGACATTTAGTGGAAGGTTCTTTGGAAGACAATATCCGTATGGGATTAATGAATGCGGCAAAAACATAGAGAGCCCCTTTACAGTAAGACCAGAATTGAACAGAGAACTTCTTAAAAAAGAATTGGAGGAATTATCATGAAACAATATCTAGAGTATTCAAACGAAGTACAAGAGGCGTTTGCTGCAGGAAAACCGGTAGTTGCATTAGAATCTACAATCATCTCACACGGTATGCCTTATCCGCAAAACGTGCAAACTGCACGCGAAGTAGAGCAAATCATCCGCGACAACGGTGCAGTTCCTGCAACAATTGCCCTTATTGACGGGAAGATCAAAATCGGTCTTTCAGATGATGAACTTGAAATGTTCGGTAATAGTCAAGGAGTTGCAAAAGCATCAAGACGTGACCTTGCGTATCTACTTGCAACAAAACAACTTGGAGCGACAACAGTTGCGACTACAATGATTGCTGCAGCTCTTGCGGACATTAAAATTTTCGTAACTGGCGGAATCGGCGGCGTCCACCGTGGAGCTGAGACGACAATGGATATTTCTGCTGACTTGGAAGAGCTTGCGCAAACAGATGTTGCTGTCATTTGTGCCGGTGCGAAATCAATCCTTGATCTCGGATTGACACTCGAATATTTGGAAACGAATGGTGTACCAGTCGTTGGTTACGGCACGGATGTCCTTCCGGCATTCTTTACGCGTGAAAGTGATTTCAAACTTAACATCCGCGTGGACAACCCAGAGACAGTTGCTGACATTCTTCGTGTGAAATGGGACCTTGGCTTAAAAGGCGGCGCAGTTATCGCTAATCCAATTCCAGTAGCAGATGCTATGGAAAAGTCGTTCATCGACGGTATCATTAATACGGCGCTTAAAGAAGCAGAAGAGCAAAACATTGCAGGAAAAGACGTTACACCATTCATGTTAGGTAAAGTGAAAGATCTTACAGAAGGCCGTAGCCTTGAAGCGAATATCGCTTTAGTTAAAAATAACGCTGTGGTTGGTGCGAAAATCGCAGTTGCATTTAACGCAAAATAATAGAACTTGTAAAGAAGCTGTCCAGGAAATAGTCTGGACAGCATTTTTTTGTGTAGCATTTGGTAAATGAGAACTTTTTAATGGAGAACGAGAAATTCAGGAGTGGTAATGAGAACTTTCCAATGAGGAACGAGAACTCTGGATACGTAAACGAGAACTTTTCATCGAAGAACGAGAATTCCAATGCGTCCAAAGCAAATCATCTTACCGCTATTATTCTTTCAGGACACTCTCTTTTTTAGTACAATGAAATGTAGTGTTTAATGAAGGAGTTTTTATCATGAAATTGATCTCGTGGAATGTTAATGGATTAAGAGCCTGTGTCAAGAAAGGCTTTCTCGATTATTTCGGAGAACAGGACGCAGACATTTTCTGCATTCAAGAAACAAAATTGCAAAGCGGACAAATCGAGCTCGAGCTGGAGGGGTACCACCAGTATTGGAACTATGCATTGAAAAAAGGCTATTCAGGTACGGCAGTTTTCACAAAAGAAAAGCCACTAAGCGTCAAATATGGAGTAGGCGATTTGGATACAGAAGATGAAGGACGAATTCTAACATTGGAATTCCCACAGTTCTACTTAGTAAATGTCTACGCACCAAACGCACAAAGGGATTTGGCCCGGCTTCCTTTCAGAATGGACTGGGAAGCAAGAATGAGAGACTACTTAATTCAGCTGAATCAAGTAAAACCAGTCATTTTCTGTGGAGATTTAAATGTTGCTCATCAAAACATCGATATCCGTAATTTTAAAACGAATGTTGGGAACTCCGGCTTTACCGATGAAGAAGAGGGGAAATGACTGCATTATTAAATGCGGGCTTCATCGACACGTTCCGTCATTTAAATCCAGAAGTTGAACATGCCTATACTTGGTGGTCCTATATGAGAAATGTAAGGGAGAGAAACATCGGTTGGCGCATTGATTATTTCATCGTTTCCGAGCGTTTAAATCACTTATTGAAAACTGCTGATATCCACCCACATATAATGGGAAGCGATCATTGCCCGATTGTATTGGAATTAGACGTTACTGGAATAACTGCATGAGCTATACAAAAAAACATCCGGAAGAGGTAATGCTAAACTCTTCCGGCTGTTTAGGCCTGTAAACTATTTGTGTTTTGCTATTTAACGGCCGTTATTATTGTTTTCATTTTGTTGAGCACGGGCTTCTCCGCCTTTACGTCCGATTTCTTCATAGAAATCTCTGTCATGATTTCGAGCGGTAGCTTCTCCACCTTTACGCCCGATCTCTTCGTAGAAACCCCTATCATGGTTTTCGGCTGTGGCCTCTCCACCCTTACGCCCAATCTCTTCATAGAAATCCCTGTTATGATTCTTTGCAGTAGCTTCTCCGCCTTTACGTCCAGCTTCCTCTAACGACATTTTTCCACGATTGTTATTATTATTGTTGTTTTTAGCCATTGTAATATCTCTCCTTTTAGTTTGATATTTTTGTAGTGGCCTACAGTCCATATATAGCCGAAGTTGAAAAGAATAAACGGTTTTTAGGTGGACTTAACCCTTTTGAAATATTGGTAATGATTACGAGATAAAAGGTTTGAATTTATGATGTTTGTATACTATTCGGAGTTTCTACGTAAAAAAAGAGACCTGAATGAGGTCTCTTTTTTGCTGAATTATTTGCTGTCATCCGTATCCGTGTCCGTATCAGAACCATCATCCACGTCAAGATCGACATTTGTATCTGTGCCATCTTCTACATCGGCAGGTGGATTATTGATATCTACGTCCGTATCGTCTTCGCCATCTGCACATGCTGCGAGTAATCCTACGGATAGGAATGTTGCAGCTCCAAGTTTTAACCATTTCTTGTCTTCAGTTAGTAATTTCATTGAAATCTCCTCCAAGGTGTAATCTTTAATTGTTGCCTACTTGTTAGATACCCTTGAAATAGTTTCCTAATCATTACAGATTTATTTCGATAATGTTACAGACTTACGGTCGGTGCTGCACGTATTGATGTGATTCGGTCAATTGCGTGATGGAGTCCACCTCAGATTGCTCCACCAACTTTTCATAAGCGAGAATCGAATCAAGGAGTTGATCCGTTGAGCTGGCCCCAATTAACGCGGAAGCAACAACATCTTCGTTTAAGTTGAATGAAAGAGCGGACGCATGCACATCATTCGTGGATTCATGTACTTTCCGAACAGTCTTCTTTAAATCTTCTGGACCATATTCAGCAAAGCTGTTCATTTTTTCCGCCCTTGCTACACCTTCATCCGTTAATAATCCCTTTGCCAATGTCCCTCTTGTGATTACGGATGCTCCCGCTTCGTGAATCATGGGAAACCATTCCTCAGGCCGGCGATCCAACAGACTGTATTGCATCATGACGGATACGGCGGAGCTGCTTGTTAAAAAACGTTTGATGACATTCGGTCGAATCGAAGAAATTCCGTATTGCCGGATGAGTCCTTCCTTTTTCAAGTCCTCGAATGCTTCAATCGTTTCAGTCACATTATCCTCCATTGTTCCACCGTGCAATTGATACAGGTCGATATAGTCCGTTTTAAGGCGTTTTAAGCTCATTTTTACAGCCTCTTTTATATATTTCTTCGATGCATCCCAGCGCCAGCCTTCCTCGTTAGGAAGCATTCGGTTGCCGACCTTTGTCGCAAGGATGATTTCATCACGTCGGCCTTTTAACGCTTCTCCGACCAAAGCCTCATTTTTGCCACCAGCATATAAATCCGCAGTATCAAAGAAATTGATGCCCGCGTGCAGCGCCGCGTCTACGATGTTTTTCACTTCATCCAAGTCGTCAGGGAACGACATACACCCGAGTCCAAGTTCCGATGCATATAAACCACTCTTACCAATCTCTCTTTTTTTCATCAGAGCACCTCCACAATTGTTTTCATCCACTTCACTTCACTGTACAATGTAGAGGTTAATAGGGAAAGAATTGTTGCTTGGGAAGAGAAAAGGAGTGTGTCAAAATGAATAATCGTTTTGAGGAAAAAACTATTTCATCCGATGTATTGTTCGAAGGGAAAATTATATCGCTACGTGTTGAAGAAGTCGAATTACCCGACGGCAAGCAAGCGAAAAGGGAACTTGTTGGTCATCCGGGGGCTGTTGCCATCATTCCAATTACAGAAGATGGGAAACTTGTTCTCGTTGAGCAATACAGAAAGGCATTGAACCGTTCCATCATCGAAATCCCCGCTGGCAAGATCGAACCCGGTGAAGATATTGAAGTGACTGCCCTCCGTGAATTGGAGGAAGAGACGGGGTACGGGGCTAATCATTTCAACTATATTCAGTCATTTGCCACGTCACCTGGTTTTGCAAACGAAATTATTCATATTTTCGTTGCGAAAGGATTATATAAAATAGAAAAGCCGGCAATGGGGGATGAGGATGAATTCATTAATATAATAGAATGTACACTCGAAGAAGCCGAGCAAATGGTGATAGATGAAAGGATTTATGATGCCAAAACAGCTTTTGGGATCCTTTACGCAAAAATACTTTTAAATAAATGAGCTATTTAGGAACGGACAAGCATACGTTATAGAAACGATGCGGAGGTGAAACCTATGGTCCGTTCCTTATCATTTATCCATCTATTTATCGTACTAGCCGTCGGTTATATCGGCGGGGCATTGTTGTTTAGAGAAATTCCAGTCGTTGCATCCGAAAACTGGATCGGGTTTTTCTATCCAAGAGTTATCTCGTCCAGTGAAGGAAGTTTTATAAGACCTTTATTGACATTAATTATATTTTTCGTTGTTGCATTTCTTCTTTCGATGAATAGTAAAACAAGACATGCCATTCTTTTTGTCGGTGCAGTAAAGTGCGTTTTATTTGGATTATCATCTTCATATCTTCTCTCTTCAGGGATGAAATTATGGGCATATACAATTTGGTGGTTCCGTTCCAACTAGTGTCTAGCTATCTTTATTTGGTTTACTGCAATGTTTTAAGTCCCCCATTTTTCAATCGGATTTCAAGGAAAGGACGGAACTTACAAGCGGTTCCTTTCTTAGCTGGCCTATGTTTATTGATCTTTTTAATAGAAATGACCATTTTTCATTTTCTTATCAAATAACTCATTTAATAGTTTCATATTCCCTTTCTGTTGTCACACTGAAGGCCCATTTGATATAATGGATTTAGTGTTGAGGGGGGCGTCATATGGAGAGCCGGATTGAACGGATCAAAAAGCAATTGCACGGGGCCAGCTATAAGTTGACGCCTCAGCGGGAAGCTACGGTCTTGGTCCTTCTTGAAAACGAAGAAGATCATTTAAGTGCTGAAGATGTTTTTTTACTTGTTAAAGAGAAGGCACCAGAAATTGGCTTGGCCACTGTCTACCGGACATTGGAACTGCTGACAGAATTGAAAATTGTTGACAAGATTAATTTTGGTGACGGTGTCTCCCGATATGATTTACGACAAGAAGGAGCATCACGATTTCACCATCATCTTATTTGTATTGAATGTGGTAAAGTTGCTGAAATACAAGAAGATCTATTGGGCGATGTGGAGAAAATTGTCGAAAGCCGATATGGTTTTACTGTTAAGGACCACTGGTTGACATTCCATGGTGTTTGTCAAAGTTGTAAGTCTTCAGGCAATGAGAGTAAAAAGTGAAAGAGGGATGGCGAGATGCTGTCCCTTTTTGTCATTTAAGTGTAAGGGAGGGAATGGCTTGAACGATTTTGCCTGCTTAATATGAAAGATGGAAAATTTGCGTTGGAAGATTATATGCACTTTCTAAAGGTAGAAAGGCAACTTTCCAAAAACACAATTTCGTCCTATAAACGGGATCTTGTTGAATATATTGATGCAATGGAAAAGATTGGTATGGAATCGATTGACAAAATAGATCGTTCTTCCATTTTACGACATTTGCATAAATTGAAAGAAGAAGGGAAATCTTCTCGGACGATAGCTCGTCATATATCTTCGGTGAGGTCTTTTCATCAATTCCTATTACGTGAAAAAGTGACGACACAAGATCCGACCGTTCACCTTGAAATGCCTAAGCTTGAGCAAAAATTACCATCTGTACTTTCAGTTGCAGAAGTGGACAAGCTAATATCAATGCCGGAGAGCAGTAAATTTCAAGGGAAACGAGATGTCGCCCTTATGGAATTGCTTTATGGTACTGGAATGCGGGTCAGTGAACTAATAGGTCTTGATGTCGAGGATGTCCATTTGTCAATGGGATTCGTCCGCGTATTTGGCAAGGGTGGTAAGGAAAGGATTATACCACTTGGCGGCGGTGCATTAAGAGCATGTTCTACATATTTAAAGGAAGCGCGTCCTGAATTCATTGCAAAAACAAAAGGGACAAATGCCTTTTTTGTTAATATGAGGGGGACCCGCTTGACAAGGCAAGGTTGTTGGAAAATATTAAAAGGGTATGCTGTTAAAGCGGGTATACAAAAAGAACTGACGCCGCATATTTTACGTCATTCTTTTGCGACTCATCTTATTGAAAATGGTGCTGACATCCGTGCAGTACAGGAAATGCTTGGCCATGCGGATATTTCAACAACACAGATTTATACACATGTAAGTAAGGCAAGGCTTAAGGATGTTTATGTAAAGTTCCATCCAAGAGCTTGAAGACTCAAAGATACAGTGACACAAACTGGAGGAATCGATATGGAAAAACAACAATTTAAACGTATTCATTTAATAGTTCTTGACTCGGTAGGGATCGGAGAAGCCCCGGATGCCGAACTTTTCGGTGATGTGGGTGCGGATACACTTGGACATATTGGAGAAAGAATGGGCGGCTTGAAGATGCCGAACATGGGAAAATTGGGTTTATCGAATATAAAGGAAATTGAAGGAATCGATGTCGAACCAAATCCAATCGGGCTTTATGGAAAAATGCAAGAAGCCTCAGTCGGTAAAGATACAATGACAGGACACTGGGAAATGATGGGGCTTAATATCGATAAACCATTTAAAGTGTATCCGAACGGATTCCCTCGGGAACTGATTGAAGAGTTGGAGCAAAGGACGGGTAGGAAGGTTATTGGCAATAAACCAGCAAGTGGAACCGGAATCATCCAGGAGCTTGGTGAAGAACATATGAAAACAGGTGCAATAATTGTCTATACATCAGCCGATCCCGTTCTTCAAATTGCTGCCCACGAAGGAATCATACCAATCGAAGAGCAATATCGTATTTGTGAAATAGCCCGCGAGATTACGTTAAAACCTGAATTTCTTGTTGGAAGGGTAATCGCAAGACCGTTTGTCGGCGAACCTGGAAATTTCATACGTACAACAAACCGTCATGACTATGCATTAAAGCCTTTCGATCGAACCGTCATGAATGAACTGAAAGATGTGGGTCAATCTGTTATTGCAGTCGGTAAAATTTCCGACATTTTCAATGAAGAAGGTGTTACGGAAGCGGTACGAACGGTAAGTAATATGGATGGCGTTGATAAATTGCTTGACGTCATGAAATCGGATTTTAATGGGCTAAGCTTTACAAATCTTGTTGATTTCGATGCCTTATATGGCCACCGCAGAGATCCAATCGGTTACGGAAATGCATTACAAGATTTTGATGCTCGTATTCCAGAAATCATGAAGGCTCTTAAAGATGACGACTTGCTAATCATAACGGCGGATCACGGGAATGACCCTGTGCATAGCGGAACTGATCATACGAGGGAGTATGTTCCACTTATTATTTACTCACCGTTGTTTAAACAGGGTGGCGAATTGCCTTTACGGAATACATTCTCGGATGTTGGTGCAACAATTGCCGATAACTTTGGCGTGAAGCTACCTCAGTTTGGAGAAAGCTTTTTAAGTTTATTAACGGAAAAGGTGTGATGACTGTGTTCAGAATGGTTGACATTATCGAGAAAAAAAGGGACGGGGAAACACTTACGAAAGATGAGATAACATTTTTCATCGATGGATATACAAATGGATCCATTCCGGATTATCAAGCAAGTGCATTTTTAATGGCAGTATACTTTAAAGGAATGACAGCCGAGGAGCAAGGGCACTTGACGTTGGCGATGGTTGAATCAGGCGATCAAATCGATTTATCTGCCATTGAAGGTGTCAAAGTGGATAAGCACTCCACAGGTGGAGTAGGGGATACGACAACTCTTATTTTAGTACCGTTAGTGGCGGCATGTGGTGTACCTGTAGCCAAAATGAGCGGAAGAGGATTAGGACATACTGGCGGTACACTTGATAAGCTTGAATCTATAGAAGGTTTTCATATTGAACTTACGGAAGAGCAATTCGTCAAACAGGTGAATGATCTTAAGCTTGCCGTAATCGGGCAAAGCGGCAATCTGACTCCTGCGGATAAAAAACTGTATTCATTGCGTGATGTCACTGCTACAGTAAACAGCATCCCGCTAATTGCAAGTTCAATTATGAGTAAAAAAATTGCTGCAGGTGCAGATGCCATTGTTTTGGATGTCAAAACAGGTGATGGCGCATTTATGAAAACGCAAGAAGACGCTGAAGCTTTGGCTCACTCGATGGTATCAATCGGACATCAGGTTGGTCGCGATACGATGGCGGTTATTTCCGATATGAGCCAGCCTTTAGGGTTTGCAATCGGAAACGCACTTGAAATCAAAGAGGCGATTGATACACTAAAAGGGCAGGGACCAGAAGATTTAACCGAACTCTGTTTTGTCTTAGGCAGTAAGATGATTGTGGCTGGCAAAAAAGCTGATTCGCTTGAAGAGGCTCGGAAAATGTTGGAGGCCGTCATTGCGGACGGCTCGGCTTTGGAGTTATTCGGCAAGTTAATCGAAGCGCAAGGCGGAGACGCTCGCATTATTCATGACACATCGTTATTGCCAACTGCAAAATACGAAATCGAAGTTCCGGCGCTTGTTACCGGTACCATTTCAAAAATGGAAGCAGATGAAATCGGTGTAGCTGCAATGCTACTTGGAGCAGGAAGAGCGACCAAAGAAGACGAAATCGATTTGGCTGTAGGCATTATTTTGGAGAAAAAAATAGGGGATACTGTTACAGCGGGCGAGCCGTTAGCTATTATTCATTCAAATAATGAAAATGTAGCAAAATCCATCGAATTGATCCAAAAACATATTCATGTTTCAGATAACATACAAGAAAAACCTGAGTTAATTAAGAAAATGATTACTGAATGAAATAAACCATTCCTTGAACAGCAAAAATGTTCGAGGAATGGTTTTTTTATTTGGTATCCGTTTCAAAAGATTCTATAAGAATTTATTTCCTTTCATGTGTAAACCGTCCTTAAAATGGATAGGCTTTTAAGGTAGAACGCAATGTCGAAAGATAGGAGATTTAAGAATTGTATGACTACTTCTGTCGAGCAAAAGGGTTTTCCACTTCCCGTGTTGAATAGTTCCGCATAAAGGAGGGATTCAGCATGGCTGAAATTAAACAAATTGATGGCATTATGGTAGTAACGTTGGCAGGGGAGTTGGACAATCTTGAAGCAAACAAGATTCGTTCCACTATATCTTCCTCTATCTTCACGGGGAAAATACGGGGAATCGTTTGGGATTTAAGCCGGCTTGGATTCATGGATAGCGCGGGGATTGGCCTTATTTTAGGAAGAATGCGCGATCTTGCACCATTCAATGGGGAAACCATCATCGTAAATCCGTCTCCTACGATGGAAAAGATTTTTAACTTTTCAGGTTTGGGTTCCAATATCAGGCATGGCTCAATCGACAGTGTAATTGGTGAAATCGGAGGGTCTTATATGAGAAATGAAATGACATTATCTTTCGTTGCGATTGAAGAGAATGAAGCGTTGGCGAGAATGGCGATGACTTGTTTCATCACACCACTCGATCCGACACTTGAAGAAATTTCAGAGTTCAAAACGATTGTCTCGGAAGCCGTCACTAACGCAATTATCCATGGATATAATTGTGATGGTAAAAGTTTGGTTACGATTCATGCCGTGATTGACGACAACAAGGTTATGATGACCGTCGAGGACAATGGCGAAGGTATTTTTGATGT
Organism: Sporosarcina thermotolerans; assembly: GCF_030067815.1. Lineage (GTDB taxonomy): Bacteria > Bacillota > Bacilli > Bacillales_A > Planococcaceae > Sporosarcina > Sporosarcina thermotolerans. The sequence continues at coordinate 2,196,661 of NZ_CP125968.1, forward strand.
GGAACAAGCTATGGAGCCCATGTTTACAACAAAGCCATTAATGGAAAGATCCGGAATGGGATTCACGATTATGGAAAGTTTTTCAGACAGTCTTTCCGTAGAATCTACGCTTGGTAATGGGACGGTAGTTCGATTTGAGAAAACGTTTTCTCCGGTCACGGAAGTAAGCAGAATGAGGTGACCGATGGATACATCTGTTGAAAGACAAGATGCTCTTTTGTCCCAGGAAAAAATGAGAGTTCTTATCCAGCAATCCCAGGAGGGGGATAAGGACGCAAGGCGCATGATGGTTGAAGGGAATACAAGATTAGTTTGGTCCATCGTGCAACGTTTTTCAACGCGAGGAGCGGATCTTGAAGATCTGTTTCAAATCGGATGCATTGGACTTATGAAATCGATAGACAAATTTGATTTGTCCTATGACGTGAAATTCTCCACTTATGCTGTGCCCATGATTGTAGGAGAAATCCAACGATTCTTAAGGGATGACGGCATGGTGAAAGTAAGTAGATCGATTCGCGAATTAAGTTTTAAAATCCGCCATGCAACTGATAATTATATTAAAAACCATGGTAAATCGCCGTCCGTCTCTGAAATTGCAGAGGCATTGGAAGTGTCTGTAGATGAAGTGATTTTAGCTTCAGACGCATTAAGAGATCCTGCTTCTCTTCATGAGCAACTATATGAAAACGAAGGAGATAGTTTGACATTGATGGATCAACTTCGGGACGATCGTTCTGAAAGATTCTTCGATCATATACCTCTAAGAGATGTAGTTTCAAAACTTAATAAACGTGATCAGACAATCATCTATATGAGGTATTACCTTGACTACACACAAAGTGATATTGCCGAAAGAATCGGCATTTCCCAAGTACAGGTTTCCCGATTAGAAAAAAAAGATACTTGCCCAATTAAAGACATGGATGAGCTCACAACAAGATGAAAGTGACAATAAAGTGAGGGCGGACTAAGCATGGCGAAGTTATTCACATCTTTGAAAGAAGCAGAAAAATGGTTTGAAAGTAAATTTGGCAAGAATGAAACATTTGATGCAACCGCAAAAACAGTCCATCTTTGGGAAATGCCAGTTATGATGTTTTATATTAACGGACTTATGGATGGACAGCTTTTGACAATTCTATTAGCTGAAATGCAAGAAGGGTTCGACAAAAAGAGGGCCATAAAGATGACCCTGAATGGTTTTTAAATTATTTCCCTTACTACGCATTGGAAGATGTGGATGAACGGGATACATTACTTACATCTATATTAAGTGGTTTAGTCGGTTTTATTTTACCGAATGGCTATGCTTTCCTTGCCGATTTACGAAGCTCACCGGGAAGAAATCCTGAGGAACCCGACACCGAAAAGGTTATAAGAGGTTCAAGGGACGGTTTTACTGAAAACATTATCGTTAATACCGCGCTTGTAAGAAGAAGATTAAAGACAGAAGATCTTCGTTTTGAAATGCATTCAACGACAGTAAATGGAAAAACGGATGTGGCAATCACATATATGAAAGGTGCTGCCAGTGAGGAGCATCTTTCACTTATTCGCAAAAGACTTGACGAGATCAAACACGATGGCCTGACGATGACTGATAAGTCTTTGGAGGAGTTTCTTTTCAAACAGAGATTTCATCCAATGCCTTTTGTTCGTTTTACGGAAAGGCCAGACATTACTGCAGCCTACCTCTTGGAAGGACATATTGCTGTAATTGTCGATACATCTCCTTCTGTAATTTTAGTTCCTATAACCTTATTTGATCATTTACAGCATGCCGAGGAATATCGTCAATCCCCATTTACAGGTACCTTTGTTAGGTGGATAAGATTGTTCGGTGCGCTAATTAGTATGGTTCTTCTTCCGTTTTGGTATTTGGTTGCAACCCATCAGCAATATTTGCCAGTTATGCTGAATTATATCGGACCAAATGATCCAGGGTCTGTACCGTTGATCGTCCAACTACTTATGGCGGATATCGGTATCGAGGTACTACGAATGGCGGCCATTCATACACCGAATCCGATGTCGACCGCAATGGGACTCGTTGCAGCAATCGTTATTGGTCAGGTAGCTATTGATGTAGGATTGTTCACCGGAGAGGTAATTTTATACGTGGCTGTAAGTGCGATATTTACGTTTGCAATCCCTTCATTTGAATTAAGTTTAACGACGAAGGTGTTTAGGGTTTTCATACTTGTTTTAACCGGTATTTTGGGAGCACCAGGGTTCTTTTTGGGGATTGTGCTTCTTGTCTACTACTTAGCATCCCTTAAGCCAATGGGTGTTCCATATCTATGGCCACTCTTACCGTTCTTTCCAGCCGCGATGCGGCGTGTAATCATTAGATATCCAATGACATTGGATGCACCAAGACCTTTCATAACAGACTCACCTAACAGGGATAGGCTTTCGTAGGGGATTGCTTCCAACCTTCCAGATATGATAAAGTTTTATCAATAAGACTTGGAGGAATGGAATATGCACCTATATGGTACTCAATCGGTGAATGAACTTGGCCATTTGACGATAGGCGGCGTGGATACGGTCGACCTTGCACAAGTATATGGGACGCCTTTGCTTGTCTACGATATCGCTTTATTTAGGGAACGTGCTATAGCATTTAAAGAAACATTCAAAAAAGCTGGCATCAAAGCTCAGGTTGCATATGCGAGTAAAGCATTTTCTTCCATTGCGATCTATGAGATTGCAAAAGAGATGGACCTCTCTCTTGATGTAGTTTCAGGAGGAGAACTATATACAGCGGCTACGGCTGATTTCCCACGTGAGAAGATTCATTTTCACGGGAATAATAAAAGCTATACGGAACTACAGTATGCATTTGATGAAAAAATAGGATGTATTGTAGTTGACAACTTTTTGGAAATAGAAATGATTAAGGAAATTTCTGAAGCTCGTCAACAGAAGATGCAAATCCTCTTACGTGTTACTCCTGGGGTCAATGCTGAAACGCATGATTTCATCACAACTGGACAGGAAGATTCTAAGTTTGGTTTCGATTTAAAGAACGGACAGGCAGATGATGCATTCCTGAAATTGTACAACCACCCATACATTACATTGTTAGGGATGCATTGCCATATCGGCTCACAAATTTTCGAAACAGATGCTTTCCGTATCGCTGCGGAGGCATTAATGTATAAAATGATCGAGTGGCGCGAAAAATTCAAATTCACTTGTTCTGTTCTTAATCTTGGAGGCGGATTTGGAATACGCTATACAGTTGATGATAAACCGCTCGCCCCATCAAAGTACGTTGAGGAAATGGAAAATGTCGTTTTATCGATGACGAGAAAGCATAATTATCCGGTACCGGAGATCTGGATTGAACCGGGTCGATCTCTTGTAGGGGATGCTGGAACTACACTTTATACGACCGGAAGTATGAAAGAAGTGCCAGGCGTAAGGACTTATGTTGCTGTCGATGGAGGTATGTCGGATAATATACGACCAGCGCTTTATGGAGCGAAATATACGGCAGTTACGGCTAATCGGATGATGGCTCCACATTCCGATAGAGTGACGATTGCCGGAAAATGTTGTGAATCTGGTGATAAAATCATTGAGGACGCCTTCATTGCTGATCCTGAAGAAGGTGATCTCATAGCTGTTTTTTGCACAGGTGCATACACATACTCCATGGCCAGCAACTATAATCGTCTCCCGAAGCCAGCCATTGTATTTTGTGAAAATGGGCACGACCAATTAGTTGTCCGAAGGGAAACATATGAAGATATAATTAGACTGGATGTACCGCTTCAAAAGACAGGGCAGGAAGTATCGTTATGAGAAAGCGAAATTTAATCCTTTTCTTAATCATAATCTTCATCGCGCTTATCTGGGGGGCAGTGTACTGGTATTTTATCGCCCCTTTAACAGGATTGGATAAATAAACTTCCTCGGTCATTGATATATCCTCATATATCATGTACGATTAGTTTTGTTCAGCGGAAGTTGCCATTACCATGATGGTTAGCTAACAAATGAGGATTTTTTGAAAAGAAGGGATTCCTAATGATACTTTTACGATATAAAAAGGCATATGAAAAAATTGCAATGGGCTTGCTCTCGTATATGCCTGGAGAAAAGGTCGTTAAAAAACTGCAGGAAACGATTCATAAGTATGAGAATGATGAACATTGGCATCTATATCTTCTAAAACAAGGTGAAGACTTCATTGGCCTTGTCGGGCTAAAAATGGATGAAAATTCTTATACGGTCATGCATTTATCGGTTAATCCATCGTTCCGCGGAGAGGGAATCGGTACAGAAATGATTTTGAAGCTTGGGGAACTCTATCCCGATTTGGAATGTAAGAGTAATGAATATACAAAATCCTTTATGACGAAGTGTTTGAACAGGGAAGATAACCCGAAATAACAAAAAGGAGCAGATCAAATTGGTCTGCCCTTTTTCTTTTCGCGTTCAAGAAGAATATCATTACGATCCCTTAGCATATGTTTATGAATGACAGCATCACTGTTTAGAGGAAGAAGATCCATCGTAGATACAGTTTCATTGACCAACGCTTTTAATCTTTTTGAGTTCAAAGATAGTGTGAAAGGTAAAAACGACTCGGCTTTTTTCACTCTTTCTATGGAATGATCAATGTCATTTAAAAGTTTCTTATAATCGATGCAGTTGGTATCTTTAGAAGCGGGAAAAGCAAGCATCCTTTTTTGAGCTTTTACAAGTGTTCGATTAGCGCCATTAAAATTACCTCTTCGCCAATGGTAAAGTCCTGTAGACAATAGAATATACGCAGTAAGAGGATCCTCTTTCGTATAATTAGGTATTGATTTCCAATACTCTTCTAGGTACTTCATGGCATTCGAAGTAGTCTTGATTCCAATTGAAATAACCAATAAACTTTAAGAATAACGGATGATAATATAGTTCCATTTTGTAATCAAATCCTTTCAATTTAACTATGAAAAAGCAACAAGTGGATATATACATAATAAAAATACGCAATAAATGCATGGAGGAATTATATGACATATAAAGTGAAACTAGAAGCCTTTGAAGGGCCTCTTGATCTATTATTACATTTAATCAACCGACTTGAAATTGATATCTATGATATACCGATGGCAGAACTCACTAGTCAATACATCGATCACCTCCATACTATGCGTGTTTTGCAACTGGATGAACTAAGCGAGTATCTGGTGTTAGCCGCCACCCTACTTGAAATAAAAAGCAAAATGCTCTTGCCGGTACATGAAGGAGAAGAGATAGATGAATCATCCGACTTTGAAATGGAAGAGGATCCACGGGACGAACTGGTTGCTCGATTGATCGAATACAAAAAGTACAAAGAAGCAGCAATCTCACTGAAAGAATCTGCAGAAGAACGCTCTGTTCATTTTACGAAACTTCCTGGGACTTATCGCAATACGGGGAATTGACTGTCCCTGAAACAGAGGACAAACTTAATGTGTTTGACTTAATCGGAGCATTTCAAAAAATGCTTGAAAGGAAAAAACTTCGTGCACCACTGACTGCCAGTATTATGAGGGCTGAGATTTCTGTTAGTGAAAAGATGGATCATATTATGATTATACTTGAAAGGCAAGGCGGCAGCTGCGAATTTGATTCACTATTCGAAGTAGGAGATATAGAAGGATTAGTCGTAACATTTCTATCGTTATTAGAGTTGATGAAAAGGTCAGATATCGTCGTTTTACAAGATGGTAATTTCGAGAAAATGACTGTTACGACCGGGATGGAGGAGAGTTATGGAAACAATCGATGATCGGATCATCGGCATGCTTGAAAGCTTTTTATTCATAGCAGGAGATGACGGTTTAACATTGAAAAACATTTCAACATTGCTTCAAACCGATGATGAGACAGCCGTTATCATTGCCGAGCAACTTCGTTTAAATTATGAAAATCGGTTGAGTTCGGGCATTACGTTGAGGTTATATGGAGGGTCATATCGCCTTGTGACGAAAGCTGAATTTGCAGACGATATTTTGCGTATGCTCGAAAATCCGACAAGAAATCCTATTACACAGGCATCACTTGAGGTATTAGCCATTATAGCGTATAAACAGCCCGTGACACGGGTAGAAATAGATGATCTACGAGGAGTGAAATCCGATGGTCCAATACAAACACTCGTAGCAAAAGGTTTCATCATGGAAAAGGGGCGCTTAGAAAGTAGCGGAAGACCAATCCTTTATGGGACGACCGAATTGTTTTTGGATAAATTCGGGTTAGAGTCAATCGATATGTTGCCGCCATTGGTGGAAAGTAATGATGAACCGTTTGGAGACACTGATTTGTTTATGACAAAATTCCAAGAAGCATTCGAAATGACTGACGAAGGAGGAAACAGTGATTGAAGCGGACGATAATTGCAATTGTCCTTTTCGTATCCCTTGTATTAACACCACTACCAAATGACAGAAAAGATGCCGCATTTGGTGGAAGTGCATGGGCGGTAATCGACGCAGACACGGGCCGTTTGTTGAATGGGTCCAATGAAAATCTTCAGTTGCCAATAGCCAGTTTGACTAAAATATGGACTGCCCTAACTTTTCTTGAAAGTGGTTCGGCAGGCGAGAAGATTACTATTTCACCTGCAGCAGCATCAGCGGAAGGTTCGTCCATCTATACACAACAAGGTGAAATAATGGATAGTGATGCGTTACTTTACGGGTTGATGTTACGATCGGGAAATGATGCCGCATTTGCATTGGCTGAGCATGCTGGAGGATCTGTTGATGGCTTTGTTGACCTAATGAATGAAAAAGCAAAGTTATATGGTTTCGAACGGACAACCTTCAAAAATCCGTCCGGACTTCATCATGAAGAACATCTTTCAACTGCTTATGAGACAGGTCTTATGCTTTATTTTGCGATGAAAAATAATGAGTTTAGAAAAATTGCATCAACCGAGAACTTTGTCTATCGAAAAGGAGACGAAGTAAGAAGTTGGCGAAACAAACACCGTCTTGTTCATACCAATAAAACGGTCATTGCCGGGAAGACTGGTTTCACAAAAGCGGCTGGAAGACACTCGCAACTTATTTCGAAAAGGATGGCAAAAAACTGATAGTTGTCACGCTGAATAACGGGAATGACTGGAATATACATGAACAATTGGCGAGTGAAACATTTAATACGTATGATCTTGTTACGGTTGCCAAAAAAGGCGAATACCGCATTTTACCCGGAATTACCGGCAAGTTAAAAAAACCCATCGTCTTATTGTTAAATAAGGACGAGGCGGAAAGAGTATCCCATGTCGTATACATTCCACGAAACCAAGGAAAAAAAGGCACCGGAACATGGACCGTCTCATTGGACAATGAACTTCTTATTACAACACAAGTAGACATAAGAAAATAACGAAAAAGAATCAAAAACAATGATAAATAATTGTGTTGACTAGAAAATTTCGGGAAGACTGACTGTATACAGGTCGGTCTTCTTTTCATTTGCGTGGAAATATGACATAATTTTTTGAGGTAGAAAGAAGGTGACGATTTGGAAAGACTACAAAAAGTGTTGGCCCAAGCCGGCGTTGCATCCCGTAGAAAAGCGGAAAAGCTAATCGTCGATGGAAAAGTGAAAGTGAATGGAATCGTTGTTACTGAATTAGGTACGAAAGTTACCCGTAACGACAGGGTAGAAGTTGAAGGAGTCGAGCTTGTTAAGGAGGAGTTCGTCTATTATTTACTATACAAACCGAGAGGATACATATCGACTGTAAGTGATGACAAAGGTAGAAAGACTGTCCTCGATCTGCTCCCGATGGTGGAACAACGGATATTCCCAGTCGGCAGACTTGATTTTGATACGTCCGGAATAATCATTTTAACGAATGATGGTGATTTCTCGTATTTGATGACACATCCGAAATTTGGTATTCACAAAAAGTATGTGGCAAAAGTAAAGGGGATTCCTGAACGTAGCGCGTTGAAAAAGCTTGAACGGGGAATTGAGCTGGAAGATGGCATGACGGCACCAGCAAGAGTTAAGATGCAATCGTTTGACAAAAAAACGGGTACGGCAATTGTTGATATCACGATACATGAAGGACGAAACCGACAAGTCCGTAGGATGTTTGACGCTATCGGCTGTCCTGTACAAAAGTTGAGAAGGGAGTCTTTCGCGATGCTGACTACGCACGGATTAAATGCGGGTGAAGCACGGGAATTGACTACTCATGAAGTAAAGCAACTAAGAGTGCTTGCTGAGACCGGAAAAATCGGATAAATGTACTTCGCGGGTGGCGGTTAGCCACCCAGCATTTTTGATTTTGTCACAAACCTATCATTACTTCTTAAATTTACCTATGGTTGGTTTGCTATAATAGAATAGGAGTACCATTATCGTTAGGGGGCTATTTAAATTGTCCAAGGCGAATAAAAAGCAGTCACGCCTTATTTTTAGAAGCGTAGTTCTTCTGTTATTGGCGGCAGCTATTATATTTTCTATAGTTTCAAAAGACAAGGTGAAAGTTCTTGCGGTAGGTGATAAAGCGCCGGATTTTGAACTTGTTGACTTAGATGGAAATAAACAACGATTATCTGACTATAAAGGTGAAGGTGTATTTTTGAATTTCTGGGGCACATGGTGTCCGCCGTGTAAACGGGAAATGCCAGATATGGAAGAACAGTATAATGCCTTCAAAGAAAAAGGTGTTCATGTTTTATCAGTAAACAGTGGTGAATCCAATTTAAAGGTGGATACATTCCGGGATCAATATGGTCTTACTTTTCCGATCGTTATAGACAAGGCGAAGGACATCAGAGATCTTTACAATATTCAACCACTTCCAACGACATTCCTTATCGATAAAGACGGAAGAATAAAAAAGATCATCATTACGGAAATGACTAGGGATGAAATAATTTCCTACATGGAAAGCATCCAACCTTAATAAGGAGTTCATAAACATGAGTAAAATCAAATGCCAATGTGGTCACGAAAATCCATTTGGAATAGTGCTCTGTGAACAATGTGGCAGACCAATGACTGAGGAAGCGAAAAAAGCCGATGTCGTTGATATGCGATATGAGGGATCAGCGCGAAGATCACAAACATATAAAAGATCAATTATCGATAAGATATGGAACTTTTTCTCAAGTGTAAAAATTGGTGTAAGCATAATTGTCGCAGTACTTGCGACGTCAGCTATCGGTACATTATTCCCTCAAAAGTTTTATGTACCCGTACGTGAAGAAGAAATGTTAGCTTACTATGAACGGCTATATGGTTTCATTGGAACGCTTTATTATAAATTAGGCTTCTATGATATGTACAATAGCTGGTGGTTTAAGATACTCATCGGAATGCTTGGAACATCCATCATTATCGCGAGTGTGGATAGGGTTATCCCACTCTATAAATCGCTGAAGAAACAGCGGACGAAGCGTCATACTTCTTTCATGAAAAGGCAACGTGTCTACGGCATAGGCTCTTCTGAAAACCCGGATTTGGCTTTGACAAAAGCAGAAGAAAAACTGAAAGAAATGAAATATAATGTGAAGATGGAAGATGGCGCGATATTAGCCGAAAAAGGACGTTTTTCTCGTTGGGGTCCTTATGTCAATCATACAGGATTGATCATTTTCTTATTTGGTATTCTGTTACGCGGCATTCCAGGCTTCTATGTCGATGAGACAATGTGGATTCGGGAGGGTGAATTACGCTCGATACCCGGTGCACCGGAGTTCTATTTGAAGAGTAATGATTTTAGTATGGAATATTATACAAAAGAAGAGGCCTCCGAAGTCTTCGGGGATGCCCTTGATAGAGTAGGCACTATCGTTAAAAATTACCAAACAGATGTAACTCTATACAAATTGAAAGAGGATCTTCTCCCTGGTTCTACGGATATGGATCTTGTGAAGGATTATTCAATAATCGTCAATAAGCCACTGAAATTTGATGGATACAGCATTTTCCAAATGGACTATCGATTAAATGAACTTAAATCAATGACGATGCAATTAGTAGAAAAGAAAACTAATAAGTCTTTTGGTGAGTTTACGATTGATCTTGATGATCCCGAAGGTGTTTATAAGTTGAATGATGGTGCGCAGGTTAATTTGATAGGATATTACGCGGACTATGACGGCGTCGAAAATGGTGAACCTGTCTCGAAATCTCCAATTCCAAACAACCCAGCATTCATATTTGATATGAAAACACTTGAGAAACCACAAGGTGAAAAAAGTTTTGTTGCCATTCGGCAAACTTAGAGACTGAAGAAAATGCGTATGCTGTTAAATTTGTCAGTGCAGATACTCGTGATATATCAGGTTTGACAATCCGTAAAGATAAGACTTTATATATACTTCTATTTGGTGGACTCATTTTCATGATCGGTGTTTGTCAAGGATCCTTCTGGAACCATAGACGAATTTGGGTTCAAAAAGGGGAAGGCGAGGAATTGCTTGTCGCTGCCCATACAAATAAAAACTGGTTCACTTTGAAAAAGGAATTGGATGAAGTGAAAAACTTCGCCAACTTACCAAAATATGAAGATAGACGGGATAACAGTCCATTGAGCAAGAGGAAGGAGAAAAATAATTATGAGCCTTGCATCACTAAGCGCTAATCTGCTTTTAGTTTCTTTCATCGCCTATTTGGTAGCCACTCTTTTCTTCGGTGGTGCGGTGAAAGGTGCAAAATCGGAAGCTTCTTATAAAAATAATAGATGGGGTAAAATCGGTATTTCGATAACGATTATCGGCTTCATCACACATGTCGGCTATTTCATTACAAGATGGATTGCATCTGGACATGCACCTATGAGTAATATGTTTGAATTTACTACTGCGTTTGGCATGATGTTAGTAGGGGCTTTCATTCTTATTTTCTACTTGTATCGAACGCCGTCGCTCGGCCTATTCGCATTGCCGATAGCCATCATTATTATTGGCTATGCCAGTATGTTCCCGACAGAGATTACTCCATTAATTCCTGCGCTGCAAAGCCATTGGTTGGCAACTCATGTAATAACTGCAGCATTAGGCGAGGCAATCCTTGCAATAAGTGCAGTAGCGGGTTTGATTTATTTATTGAAGAACGTAGATTTGACAAAAAAGTCGAAAGAACGTTTTTGGCTTGAAGCGGTCATGTTTACACTTATACTTGTACTTGGATTTGTAGTATCCTCTACAACATTCAAAGTGACAGGCTATGAAGCCCACTTTACGTATATTGATAAGAATCAGATGCCTGCAAAAATCGAGTATAATTACCCGCCATTGTTCGGGATGAATGAATATGAAGCACAAACATCTGAAGCAATGACGCCATGGTTTGAAATGCCGGCTATTGTCAATGCGAAAACATTGACGACATTTGTTTGGTCGGTATTTACAGGTACAATCCTATATCTATTGTTACGATTAATTTTCCGCAAACCGATTGCGAGTGTATTCCAACCGTTTGCTAAAAAAGCCAATTCGCAACTTATGGATGAAATCGGTTACCGTTCCGTTCTAATTGGATTCCCTGTTTTCACTTTAGGTGCATTAATCTTCGCTATGATTTGGGCTCATGAAGCATGGTCAAGATTCTGGGGATGGGACCCCAAAGAGGTTTGGGCACTTATTACTTGGCTCTTCTATGCAGCATTCTTACACGTTCGCCTATCACAAGGGTGGGAAGGTAAGAAATCAGCGTGGCTCGCGGTTATTGGATTTGTTATCATCATGTTCAACCTAATTGCCGTGAACCTGATTATAGCCGGTTTGCATTCGTATGCATAAACCGATTGGACTGCACAGCTAATGAAGGGCTGTGCAGTCTTTCTTTTTTTTCAAACAGCTTGTACAATAATAGCAGGAGAGTTGTGAAAGGAGATAATAATTATGGATGAAACTGTAAAATTACTTGTGGTGGATGACGAGGATCGTATCCGTCGCCTTCTGAATATGTATCTTTCCCGAGAAGGTTTTGAAATAGAAGAGGCAATTGATGGAGCAGAGGCAATTGAGAAAGCCCTAGCGAATTATTATGATTGCATTTTACTTGATTTAATGATGCCAGAAAAAGACGGTCTTCAAGTTTTGCAGGAATTACGAGATGCTAAAAAAATGACACCTGTTATCCTCCTAACAGCAAAAGGTGAGGAGTCAGATCGCGTTGCAGGGTTTGAAACAGGGGCAGATGATTATATAGTTAAACCTTTCAGTCCGAGAGAGGTTGTTCTTCGTGTGAAAGCAATTCTTAGACGATCTGTAACGTTCCCTGATGCTACCGCAACAAATAGCTCAAAAGATCTTGTCGTCTTCCCTCAATTAACAATAGATCACGATGCCCATCGAGTAACAGCGGAAGGGAAGGAGGTCAATTTAACTCCTAAAGAGTATGAGTTATTGTATTTCCTAGCGAAGGCACCGGACAAAGTTTTTGACCGTGAACAATTATTGAAGGAAGTTTGGCATTATGAATTTTTCGGAGATTTACGTACAGTTGACACACATGTAAAACGGCTTAGGGAAAAACTCAGCCGTGTATCTGAAAGTGCAGCTAAAATGATTGTAACAGTTTGGGGTGTCGGATATAAATTCGAGGTACCAAATGAATAGGATATGGCATTCAATCGTCGGGAAGCTATGGGCAACCATATTGCTTCTCGTTTCCTTTGTCCTCTTTATCGTTACCGTACTTCTTTTAGAGTTCCTTGACAATTTTCATACAAACCAAGCAGAGGATTCGCTTCGAAGAGAAGCAACGACAATCGGAAAAATTGTTATCGATCATGAAAGTGAATCGGCATTGCGACTGATTATCCAAGATATTTTAGATAACGAAACAAATGCATTAATCGTGAGCTCCGATAAGGAAGTTCAATATTCATTTCATAAAGGGTTGAATGGAGAAAAAATCGAGCAGAAGATTTTATCGGAACCAAAGTTTTTCACAAATTTGAAAGTGAACGAAAAGATTGTGAAAGAAATGATATTACCATCCGTTAAAGATCCTGATGTCATGGAACAATACTTGGTCATTGTATATCCTTTCGAAGAGATGGGTGGCACTTTCAACACCATTGTCATGTACCAAAGTTTAGACGCCGTTCATCGAACAACGAAAAGAACTACACATATTGTTTTCCTTTCAGCTTTTATCGCTTTCATTTTAACAACGATCTTTGCCTTTTTCCTTTCAACAAGAATCACTTCTCCTTTACGAGGAATGAGACAGGCGGCGTTTGAACTGTCTAAGGGTAATTTTGACACCCGGCTTCCAGCAACCCAAAATGATGAGATAGGCCAGTTGGCCACTGCTTTCAACCAAATGGGAAGACAGCTGAAATACCAAATGGAGTTAATCAAGCAGGAAAAAGAACAATTATCAAGTATTTTAACGTCCATGACAGATGCTGTCATTACATTTAACAGAGATTATTCAATTTTACTTAGCAATCCCCAGGCGGAACGACTTTTACAAAAGTGGTATTTTGCAAATGGGGCGAATGATAAGGTACTACCACCTGAAATATTCCATATGTTAGAACATGCCATTTCTTTTTCAGAAGAAGTGGAAGATGAATTGGAATTGGCTGGTCAGTTCTATGGTGTTTCGATTAGCCCGCTCTATAGTGAAAATAGTATCCGTGGGGCCGTTGCGGTGTTACGTGATATGACGGAACAGCATAAATTAGATAAGCTGAGATCTGATTTTATCGCCAATGTGTCACATGAGCTTAGAACTCCTATATCGCTGCTTCAAGGCTACAGTGAAGCAATAATTGACAATGTGGTGACGAGTGAAGAGGAACGAAATGAGATGGTGCAAATCATTCACGATGAATCGAAAAGGATGAGTCGTCTTGTTACGGATCTGCTTGACTTGGCGAGAATGGAATCTGGACATATGCGATTGTATAAAGATCATTTTTCACTAATTCCATTTTTAAATAGGGTTTTGAACAAATTCATGCAAATTGCAAGAGACACAAATGTCGAACTCTATATAAACTATGATGAAAGTGACAATGAAACAATTTTGTTTGCTGACGATGATCGACTGGAACAAGTCTTTACAAATCTAATTGATAATGCAATTCGACATACTCAAGATGGAGGAAAAGTGGTAATAAGTGTCGAAAAGAAGAAGGAGACCGTAGACATTACGGTAGCAGATACAGGCAGTGGGATTCCTAAAGAAGATTTGCCATTCATTTTCGAGCGTTTCTATAAGGCGGACAAAGCAAGGACAAGAGGAAAGGGCGGAACAGGTTTAGGTTTGGCCATTGCAAAAACAATAATCGAATCACATGATGGCCGAATAACTGCAGAATTGGCTCATCCTTCAGGGACTATCTTTAATTGCACATTGCCGTTAGGCCCGGAACAAGCCGATTCAAATTCCTAACTACCAAACAAAAATCAATACCCAAAGTTGAAACTTTTCATCTTGAATTACGACTAATGTATTGAACGGGGGGATTTCGTGGATGACTCCGTTTTCCACAGGCTATATGAGCAATATCATCAGGATATATTCAACTTTCTTATCTATTTAACCGGAGATCGTACTCAGTCCGAAGACCTTATGCATGAAGTATATATTCGGGTGCTGCGTGCATATTCCGGTTTTGAAGGTAAAAGTTCAGAAAAAACTTGGTTGTTTTCAATCGCGAAAAATGTTGCTATTGACCATTTCAGAAAGAAATCTGTTAGGCAAAAACATCATTTCGATAAGTTTGATTGGGAGCAAAGCGAGCTTGTATCTAGCGGCAGTACTCCTGAAGAATTATTATCATTGAATGAAGACATGAAACAATTGCTCTCAGTATTAAACACATGCACGGGCGATCAAAAAATGGTAATTGTCTTACGGTACTTCCAAGAGCTGTCCATTGCCGAAACTGCAGAAACTCTTGGTTGGACGGAAGGGAAAGTGAAGACAACCCAGCACCGTGCCATAAAAGCATTACAAAAGAAAATGAATGCTCTTTCGGAAGAAGGGGGAAGTTGAATGGCAAACAATCAATGGAATGACGACAATCTTAATAAACTCCTTCATTCAATGCCGAAAATCTCGGATGACCGCCCTTCATCGGAAATCTTGGAGCGTCTGAAAAAAGATGATCGATTGAAAAAGGATCGTCGACCAAAAGTGAAAAAGTGGATCCCGAGTATCGTTGCTGTTGCCGCCTTATTATTGCTCTGCTTGCTTCTGCCATCTATGTTAAAAGGTAACCAAGACATGGTATCCGAACCTATGATGGAGAATGCAAGATCAGCTGGGAAGCAAGCGATTACGACGGATAGTAAAGCTGAATCAGCATCAGTTGAAGAAGATAGTGACGCTGAATCAGTTGATGCAACGACATTTTCATCAATGGATATTATGGGAATGAAAAGTCATGTCGTCTTCGCGAATCAAAATAACACGTTTTCATTAAATCTTGGACTCATTCATGAAGCGAATGTTATACCTGTCACTATTCTTATCGGAAGTGACAGGGTTAAGGCTGATTTAGGGATCGATAAACCGGATAGTGTGGAACTTTATAAGGAATATGCAGGAATTTTTGATGAAGAGAGTTATGGGTTCGATAATTATCATCCATATAAAGGGGACTTGACGACATCAGAAAAGACTGTAATTCATAAGCTTCCGGAGAATCATGGGTATGATATGGCACCAGCTACATTCTCCTCGTATGAAGATTCAGCGAGGTCAACATTTACTGATTATGAGGATTTAAAAGTGGTGGATGAAGACGGAATGCCATTGGTATTTGATTATATCGGAAAAGCTATGGACTTTCCCTTAAAACGTCAACTGCCTTATTTCAAGTATGTCATGCCTTCCGGGGAAGTTTATTTAGTTCCGTATGAGAATGGGGATTCTTCTACTGTAACTGAAGCTTTACTGTCAATGAAAAAGGCTGAAAATGACATTGTGAAAGAGGTCATTCCTGCAGGAGTTGACTACCAAGTTACCGAGGTCGATGGAATTGCTGTTGTATCTTTCGATTCTCCTGTAGATTTTACAACTATACCTCAACAAGATGTATTGCAAATGATAGAGGGATTCATGTTGACGGCAAGTAATTACGACGTACAGGTCCAATTGAAAAATATTGAACAGAGTCATTTCGAAAACTATGATCTGACAAAACCATTACCCAAGCCGGTTGGTGCAAATCCAATTTGGCTACCATAATGAAAAGCATTTTGTAAACAGGTGAGTTTACAAAATGCTTTTTTTGATCTACAATAGAGTAGTAATATAATATTGATTCATCTTCGGGGCAGGGTGTAATTCCCGACCGGCGGAAATAGAAGATATACTTCTTAGCCCGCGAGCTTAACAGCTGATTCTGGTGAGATTCCAGAGCCGACAGTATAGTCTGGATGGGAGAAGGTGAAGGTGCAGCCGTCTTTTTGTGTCGTCTACAAAAAGGGTGCTTATTTAAGTGTGGGGATGTATGAAGAAAATTTCTTTGTAGCCGACCCCTTATTTAATGATGCCTTTTAAACTCTCCCTAAAGCTTATTTAGCTTTGGGGATTTTTTATATCTAAAGCGGAGGCGACCGCCGAAGCTGGATGTAAAGGACACACAATATTCGGTCAGACCTTTCCTCTTTTGAAGTGAATCGCAAAAGGAGAGAGGAACAAAATGAACAACAAGAAGTTAAGAAAGATGATTCTCATCGCAATGTTAGGGAGCATCTCAACAGTTTTAATGCAGTTGAATTTCCCGCTGCCAGCTCTACCGGCATTCCTGAAAATCGATTTCAGTGAAATCCCGGCAGTATTAGCAATCATGACGATGGGTCCAGTTGCAGGCATCGCCGTAGAACTACTGAAGAATGTACTGCATTGGTTTTTATCAGGAAGTCCGACAGGCGTACCAGTTGGTGAGATGGCAAACTTTGTAACAGGAATTCTATTCATTATGCCAATCTATTTCATCTTCAATAAAATTAAATCTACTAAAGGACTTACAGTGGGTCTAATTGCAGGAACTGCTTCAATGGCAATCGGTATGAGCGTATTGAACTATGCAGTATTCCTGCCGATGTACGTTTACTTTTTAAATATGCCAGCTTATACGAGCGACGCAATGTTTAATGTAATCGTATTAGGGATTTTTCCTTTTAATCTCATAAAAGGAATCATGCTAATGGTCGTTTCGTTATTGTTATATAAGAGTATGTATAAATGGATTAACCAACAACAGCATAAATTATCGATGTAAAGAAAAGGCTATCCCGAATATGGGATAGCCTTTTAGTATACAACAATATGCGATATTGTTGATTTCCTTTCAGGCGGACGCTTTTTTACATTCGAAAAGCGTTTATCACCGACTTGGGTGCTGTTATCACCGCCTTGAATGGGTTTATCACCGACTCGCACGGGTTTATCACCGACTCTCAACAATTCAGCCGTTTTCTATGCGATTTACAAGCGAATCCTCACTTTTTCATGTGCAGGTTACACAATGAAGGTATTTATACGAGAATGTAGAATACAAGTAAGAAGGTGATTGTAACAAAAGAGGATTATTCCTTAAAGTAGGGGTGTAATTACTATGAAGAAAAAAATAGGGTTCATTATAGGTGTATGCCTTTTAGTCTTAGTAGTATTTTATTATTTTTATAATACAAAAGAGTTATATGGAAATGATAAGGCTTCTATCGTAAATGTCATTAAGTCAATTGATGGTTATAAGGATAAGGACATTGAAATCATGGAAATCACCGATTTTGATGATATCAGAATTGCTGGTTTCCTATCCAATAATAGTCCGTCTATCATAGAGTTTAATAAAAATCGAAAAGGTAATTATGTCTGGAGGTATGTTGAGACCCGTAAAGATGAATCATTTAGTATGTTCTTAACCCAATTTGAAAACTCTAAAATGATGTTTGTGACTAACTATGAAAATGAAATTGCTAAACTGGTAGTAGATATAAATGGGATAACAATAGAAGAACATTTTATTCCGTATCAAGCAACTGTTACTTGGGTTGATTATCCTCAAACAAATAAAGATCATTATGAATAACGAAATTACAAATATTACGATTTGGATGGAAATTTGATCAAAGAATAGGTGGTTCAAGGATGGTCTGCTACTTCCCTAAGAAGATCAATCTAAATTCGCGACATCCTATCGCAACTATTATTACTTCAAGCACAATACGTAACATTAATTGTAGCAATACTGTCATTTAACCATTAAAAATGGGGAGGGCTTCAAGATTTAGTGGAGGGTATAGGCAGGAAAGGTGTAGGAATACTCATTCATTTAATAATAGTTCGTTTAATAATCTATTTAGCTTTCTTCACTGAAAAACGCTTTTATGTATGGGGAATGAATAATGGGGGCTTTTAAACATATTGACTTTCTACTAAAAAACAACAAAAACGAAGAAGCATTTCAGCTGATACTTGATCTAAAAGAAAAGTCGAAAACATTGACAGTAGATGAAATTGGCTGGATGTATTGGAATCTTTCGGATATCCCAGCCATTTTGCGAAAAGCTGAGACTGTTTATAAAAACCATGTTGAATTTGTAGAGTGGGGCAAGCAATCTTTGTTTCCCCATAAGCTGCATTGGTTTGTGTCGGATGCAACTCAAGCTTTAACACTTTCTTTAGGTGACTACTTTGGCGAATGGTTTGATTGGTATATGTATGCCTGTGAACATTCTTCCCGGATTAAGGACAATAGAGGTGTACGGTTTGAAAGTCATCGTGCGGCCGTTTGGTCACTCTTAACTCTGAACGAGCTTTCAGAGATTGACATGCCATTAAGAAATATGTTGGATGTAATAGAAGAGGATCAGAACTGGGAAAATAAAATTTTTGCTGAGTTTACATATTGGACGCTTGTGGCTGAGAAAGCTTTTATCCTAGACGAAACTGAGCTGGTAATAGAGGCTGTAAAAAATATAAACCTGTTAGATGATGAAATTAAGGGAGTGCTCGATGCGAAAGCAGATGAAAAGGAAAGTGATTTGTTTGGGAGTTGGGATGACCTTAATAGTTCTCGGTTAAACAAGAGTTCGATGACTGTTTTGCTTCATAATGGTGCTTGTACATTTCATAAGATTGAAAGATTTGAAGAAAGCATTAAGCTGTTTCAGTCGGCACTTCAAAATGGGGTTACCATTACTACTTATGGACTGTCCTTGTATTTGTCTTCAGTATGGAAAATAAATAGAGATGAAAAAGAAATAATTGAGTTATTCCACATTCATACGCCAGACGGGGCGGCTGTAGACGATTTGTTTCAATTTGTCCCTGAGTTAAACAGCATCGACTGGCGCAACGGGGGTACAACATGAATATCGGGTTGGAAACGATAAATGAAGTTTTGGCACTGTACACGATTAAAGGGCAAATATCTAACATCCATAATTTTATTCATTACTATGATGAAAAAAATGCGGAAGTCAAAATAATATGTAAGGTGGAATTCACTGATAGAAATCCGGTTGTTGTGAAATTTGTCAAAGAAAAAGAACATCCATCTCATATTATTGAGTCTCAAAGTCTCTTTTCTGAGTATTTAAGGGATCACGGCATTTTGACGCCAAGAAGGTATGTCAGCGAGGGAAGGTACTGCCAAAATTACAAATTGCATCATTTGGATGTTGCTGTTACTGTTGAGGATTATTTAGGGGAAGAGATCAAAGCGATTGACTATAATCTTGCCTATAAATTGGGCCAATTAATGGGGAAAATCCACAAAATATCGGAGAAGGGAAATTGTCTTATTGGAAATAGTACTATTTTTAATCTTGTTGGATATAACGAAGTCAGTGGATACAATGCATTTCGTGAGCTTGGTGAAGCGGGGGCAATTGATACGGTAATGTATTGGAAAATAATAGAGTTATATACAAAGAAGCTTGAGAAAGTAAAGTTGTCTTGGGGTAAGTTACCGAGGTTTGCCACACAAGGTGATATTTCTATTAACAATTTATCGTACATAGAAGGGAATATTGGGATATTCGATTACAACATTGCTGGAGATGAAACCCTTGTAGGAGACATGGTACTTGAGGGATTGTTGACAGCTTGTGAAATGGATTTAGCCGATGGATTAACTGATAATGATCGAAAAGAATTATTCAAGACCTACTATAAAGGCTATATTACTGCAAGACCTTTGTCGGATGATGAAAACGCGGTGTTAAGTGACGTTTATTCAATATCATCTGCTTTATGGTTTACCAAGATTAAATATAATGATAGTTCATTGGAAAAGCTTGTTGAGCGTGAAGAACATGATAAAGTGAGGCGGCTATTAGAGGAAATCTATGTTAGGTTACACGAAGATGATCATGAGATTTTAGCTGACAAGGGGGAGTAAAAGTGGATACAACGAAGGGGAAATTTGCGTTTTATTTTTGGGGAATCCTATTTTTCTTCTTATATTTTAAAATTATTGCTTTTGTATGGAATCGGTGGTTTTTCGGGAGCATTATACCGGAACCACTCGGACTTCTCGTAATCCTATTGATCGTCATTCCTACAGCGTTTTTAACCTCGAGATTTCTTGTGATTAAAATACCGATGACGTATCACATGATTGGGATCATCGGTGTCATGTTGTTTTTTTCATGGAGTATATTTGACGACCATAGGGAAAAGAGTTTGGATGAATTAATCAAATATCAAGACAATAAATTCAAAGCTATGGAATTCAATTTCTCCGATTGGCGAATTGAAGAGAAAGAACCCGTTGAAGAAATGTTGGAATTCTTAAGCCAGTATAGAGTGAAGAAGATGAAGGACTCCGAGTGGAATAGTAATGTTTCCGGAGAAAAAGGATTTCAGGTCATGGTTTACTTGAAGGGTAAAACGACAGGCGCGTCCATATATGAAAATCGAATCCTATCCTACAATAAAACCTCGTATTACAAAGTTCTTAATGGGCCAATCGATATGGAATGGATTGAAGCGTTCGAGGAAAAACATGGGAAAGGACAGTAAGAATGTTGTTAAAAAGGGGGGGGCTATGTCTTATTCGTTATTTAGAACCCGTGTTTATGCTTTCCTATTAGATTATCTTGTTATTGTTATATACGGTGTATTTGTTGTTGGTACCATTTCGTTTGTTTTTAGACAATATATTAACCCTTTATTTTCAAGTTCCCCAGTAACGGCAGAACTGACAGGTTTTTTTATGATTACCTTGCCAGTTTCACTTTACTTTATTTTATGCGAGTGTTCAAAATGGCAGGGAACATTGGGGAAAAGAATAATGGGTATTCGGGTAGTTGACGGTTTCGGCCAACGTATTGGAATTGGTCGTTCGGCAGTGCGAACAGCTATCAAATTTCTTCCTTGGGAGATTGCTCACTTCGGGATATGGCGATTAATGCTTCCATCAAGCCTTTCTGAAATTACCGTTTATATAATATTAAATGCTGTCAATCTTGCAATAGTAGCCTATCTAATTATCCCCTTCACAAATAAAAAAAGGAAAAATGTTTATGATTGGGTGGCCGGTACGGAAGTTGTTCACTAACGTAAGTAATATGCGACCTTTTTTTATAAATAGTGAACCTTCCTCCATTCAATGCTGCTTTTAGTATGAACAGTTAAACGAATATTAGGAGCAAAATTAATGCTGGAAAAAGGCTTATGACTATTTTTTCCCTTTACGTTTTTCTGAAAAAAATGTTGAAGTGTTTCCAGTGTTTAGTTCATATAGAGTTTGGAATTCTAACAGAAACTGGCATCTTTCACGGCATCCTTCAGAAGTGGGTTCAGCCAGGTAGCAGAGGAGTGAGACAACTTTGAAAAGAGCTCTAATTGGTGGATTCGTAATGATGGGCGGGTTATTCATTGTGTCGACTATTTTGCTAACAGGTGCTATATATGTACCAGATTCGACGTCGTGGTGGTCTGGCAGGTCGAAGTTTTGGTTCGCGATTATTGGTGGCGAACAATATGGTAATGACGCTGTTGACTCGTTATTTTTAGGGTTTCCTCTAATTATTGGTGTGATTTTATCGATTTTGGGCTTAGTTATTTTGGGTCGGGAATACTATCAGAATTGATCTCAGCCCTTGAAATACTTTTTGTGAAGTATTATTTCACCCAACTGCCAAAATACATGATCTCACCGTGGGTATTATACGTCAAAATCTAAATGCAAGCTTAGAATCAACTTGTAATCAAATATACATAAGATGAGTTGTAAATCATTACAGTATTATGAACACATTAGAGATTGAACTTTTTCTGCGATACACTGAAAAAAAAGGAGGATATTCGAATGAAAAACAATAAAACAATAGTAATACCAGAAAACCCGGTATCACGGTTTTTATTCAGTGACACCCGCTCGGGACTCTTTTGGTTAATCATACGTTTGTACGTTGGATTTGAATGGTTGAAAGCAGGATGGGGAAAAGTAAGAAGTGATGCGTGGACAGGTGAAAACGCTGGGACTGCACTTCAAGGCTTCATAAACGGAGCATTGACAAAGGCAGAGGGAGGCGGAGATGTTTCGGGATGGTATGCGTCGTTCTTAGAAAACACCGTCTTGCCCAATGCAGAAGTATTTAGCGTCATGGTTGCATACGGCGAACTATTAGTCGGTCTTGGCCTAATACTTGGGCTATTGACAGGAATAGCCGCCTTCTTTGGAGCCTTAATGAATGTCAGTTTCTTATTCGCTGGGACATTAAGCGCCAATCCGTTGCTGTTCATCCTTGCAACCTGGCTAGTGCTTGCATGGAAAGTGGCTGGCTGGTATGGACTCGATCGTTGGGCACTACCGAAATTAGGAACGCCTTGGACTGGGAGAAAATCCATATAACCTATCCCGAATATGAATTGTGTCGGTGCAAAGGGCATATATGACAATAAGAAAAGTGGCCATTTACGTATATGGCCGACTTTCATTTCGTATATTTACAATTTCAGATGGAATATTTAGCAACATTTAATGAAAGACTAATTGACATGGCTTTCTTGCCAGTAATTTTTAAAGGAGGTAATGAAAAATGGCATTCACATCCAAAAATATCTTTATCAATTTATCAGTAAAAGACGTGAACAAGTCCACAACTTTTTTCAAGGAGTTAGGGTTTGAGTTCAACCCACAATTCTCAGATGATACCACGTCTTGTATGATCATCAGTGACAATATCTTTGCTATGATAATGATTGAGGAACGTTTCAAAGGATTTAGTAAGAAGGAAATTGTGGATACTACTATTTCTGCTGAAGCAATTTTAAGCTTTTCAGCTGAAAGTCGGGATCAAGTGGATGAGATAGTAAATAAGGCATTAGCATCTGGTGGTACATCTTTTAGTGATGTTCAAGATCATGGATTTATGTATATACGGGGGTTTCAGGATTTAGACGGTCATTTATGGGAAGTTGCTTATATTGATGAAAGTGCAATTAACCAAAAATAAAATTCATGGTTAAAGGTGATCTCCAGTGTTAGCTTCTAATTGAATTTAGAAGGCAACTCCTTTAATAAACCTTTGCTTCTTGCGATTGTTATGTTAAACTATCACCAATAGGCCAATTACTTAAATTGAATATTCAGTAATTTTTTAGGAAGAGTCTGTCACCAAGGGAGTAGTATGCCCTTTGGTAGATGGACTCTTTTATTGGACAATGCCACGCTCGCTGCTGCAGAAATCAGTCCAGCAATGAGTGAACCAACCATTAAAGCCGTACTATTAGGCCTCATTATTAGTGAAGGAATGCTTATTCCTGGAAACATTCCTAATATCATCGCTGCAGGAAAGCTTAAAATTCCTAGTTTAGAATACGCGAAATTTGCGTTTCCTGTTGGCTTGATTGCTATGGTTGCTTATTTTATTGTTATTCTTATAACTGGGTAATGAATAAAGCTAAGAAAAACCACTTTAACTGATTTAGATATCAGTTGAGGTGGTTTTTTTGTGAATCACGGGCACTTGGGACTGTTTTAAATACTTACAAGTTCGAGATTATTTTATCTGAACCTTTTGAAAGTGGTTGGAGAATTCATGATATAATAGAATTAATGGTATTCGAGATTATTATTACAAAACTATAGAACGGTAAAGGCGGGGAATATTCGAATGAAAAGCTGGTCAGGATCAGCAGGTATTTGTATCAATGAAAAAATGGAAGTATTGATGGTAAAAAGTTTTGAGTCAGAGGGGTGGGCAGTACCTTCTGGTGGTATTGAAGCAGGGGAAAGTCCCGAGGAATGTTGCATTAGGGAAGTCAAAGAAGAAACCGGATATGACGTGAAGGTCATAGAGCTTATAAGGGTGAAAGAAACAACCATTAACGACATTCATGTAACTACATATTATTTTAGGGTTGAAAAGATTGGTGAAAGTAGCGGAATTAATGATCCTGATGAAATTATTGCAGAAGCTAATTGGAAGTCTTTAGCTGAATTAAATGCGATAAACCACGTCTATCCTGAGGATTTAGAATTACTATTGGAGCAATTAATATAGAAGTAACTACAGAGACCTATGATATAAGAGGGGATGCGTATGTATAAGTTCAAAGAATATGAATGTAATTGTAAACAGTAGTTTGAATCGGGAGGTTGGGGGAGCAATGAAACGGTGGTGGTATTGGTTGTTTACTGCGGTATTTTGTGGCTTTATTCTTATAACACAAGGATTATTTTCCTCATATAAATTAGAGGGAGAACAACCTGGTTCGTTAAATGAATTTTTGCTAAGCACTTGGTGGGGCTTTATTGCAATATTGGTAGTGTTATTGTCCCTTAAACGGATGAGCGAAAAAGGACAGTGAACGATTAATCATGTGAAAGAAGAAAATCAGTGGAAGTAATTAAGGGAATACATTGAGTTGGAAAGGTAACTACTTAAGGTAGTTAAAGGTGATATATATGGAGTTGCTATTATTTATTTTATTTGTCTGCTTTCTGGCATTAATGTTTAGTTCTGTATTAAGTAATCAAAATAAAAAAATTCAAGGCAATAAAAGAATAGAACAGAAATTAGATAAGCTTATAGAGTTATTAGAAAGTGAAAAAATTAATAAGTGATGCGGCAAATGAATATGGATTTAGGGAATTTTCTATGTTCTAGTTTGGGAATGAAGCGGAAATCCCTCTGGGTGTTACAATATTGTTTAAAAGAATAAAAAAGGCTGCCTCAAAAAGGGCAGCCACTCATTTACTTAGTCTTCATATTTTAATGGATCGCCATCGAATGGTGCATCAGCGACTTTGATAGAGTCTGTTGGGCAGCCATCAAATGCATCCTCCATGTCCTCCAATAGTTCTTCTGGAACTTCAGTTGTACCCGTGTTATCATCTAAAATAACATAGGCAATTCCCTCATCGTCATAATCGTAGATGTCAGGTGCCGCAGCGCCGCAAGCTCCGCATGCAATACATGTATCTTGGTCAACGATGGTGTATTTTTTGCTAGTCATTGACGTTCTCTCCTCTTTCTCCGCACAATCTATTTAGTTCCCTTACTATTCTAAAGCTGTTTTCACTACTTTTCAACAGAAAAACATTAATATAACGTTGACTTAGGAGGAATCTGACATGAATTTGTCTTCAATCCTATTATTTATCATAGACAAGATGAACGGAGAACGGACATTGAATGCAGGTCTACATCTCTTGCGTGGGAAAAAATCAGGTCAGACCTTACAAGATGTTGAGTATTTCGACTTGAGATCTTTTTTCGGAATTTGGCCAAAATTGGATGAGTTTTTATACCAACAGACAGTAGATGAATTGGTGAAAAATGAACTGATCACAACCGATCAGAAATTTTGTCGTCTTACTGAAAAAGGGAAAAAGGAAGTGAATGGTTTCCGGTGTCCCCAATTTAAAGGGTGGGATTATCGTGGAAGGGAAGTCATATTTTTTGGGAGAATTGCATTGGCAGTCCAAACTATATCTCATTTTCGTTCAGGTTCCACATCATTCACTCCCATACAAAGAGATCGTGAAATTCAACTTTTTGTAAAACGTCTTCTTGAGGGAAAACCGCTAACTGAACCGGAGTTCGGGAAGAGAATTGGCGATGAACTTAAACGAGCCCTTGTAGCAAGCGGGATGAGTGATCGACATAAATACATATTTTCGAACAGGTTGACAGGAAATGGCGTAACAGCGAAAACATTGGATCAGCTTGCCTCCGAATTGAATAGTTCACCTTCAGGGATTTATCTGTTATTCATAGAGAGTTTACATATGCTGTTGCCGGCCGTTGAATCAACCGATAACTTTCCATTTTTAAAAACATGCGCAACGGATGTAAAAGTCCATTCCTATTTAACCGAATCTGCATTAAGAACAAAAAAGCTTTTTGACCAAGGATATTCGATGGAGGACATAGTAAGGGTCCGCAATTTGAAAATGAGTACGATTGAAGATCATATTATCGAGATGGCGATGAATGATGAGCTATTCCCCGTAACTCATTTCATTTCAGAAGATTCTATTCAGGCAGTCCTCTCTAAATCCAAAGAATTGGGGACAAAAAGACTTAAGCTATTGAAAAATGAATTCGAAAAGCTTTCCTATTTCGAACTTCGATTAATATTAACCGTTACTAGGGAGGGGGAGTTGTGATGGATTTACAATTGTTACTCAAAGAACGGTTTGGTTACACTCATTTTCGCACAGGGCAAAAAGAAGTGATTCATCATGTATTGAATAAACGCGATTGCGTAGCTATCTTGCCTACAGGAATGGGGAAGTCACTCTGTTATCAATTACCTGGATATATTTTGCCCGGTTCTGTTTTAATCATTTCACCGCTTGTCTCCCTAATGGAGGATCAGGTCATGCAAATGAGGAAGAATGGTGAAAAGCGGGTTGTAGCTTTAAATTCTTTTCTCCCTTTTTCTGAGAGAAACAGAGTTATCTCTCGCCTTGGAGAATATAAGTTTATCTTCGTCTCGCCTGAGATGCTTTCACATAAATCTTTTGAGTCTCATCTTAAAAGAATTGAAATTGGCCTCATAGTTGTAGATGAAGCCCATTGCATTTCGCAGTGGGGGTTTGATTTCCGTCCTGATTATTTACGTATTGGCGAGTTTTTATCTTCTTGGAGTTCACCAATATTGGCTTTGACAGCAACAGCCGATACAAAAGTGATAAATGACATAACGAGCTATTTGAAAATGGATGAACCAGCCATCGAAAGACACTCTTTAGATCGACCGAATATCTCTTACTCAATCATTCAACTTAACTCAACCTTGGAGAAAACGGATTGGATTAAGGAAAGGATTATGAAAACTACCGGTCCTGGGATAATCTATACTTCTTCAAGGAAACGCGCTGACGAATTGGCGGCTGAATTACAGTGGGCTGGATATGCTATTCAGTCGTATCATGCGGGAAAAGAACAAGATGAACGAGCAATCATCCAAGAACAATTCCTAAATAATGAACTAAAATGGATATGTGCAACAAATGCATTTGGTATGGGCGTACATAAAAGTGATATTCGTCAAGTTATTCATGAACATCTCCCGTCCAACATTGCCGGTTATCTCCAGGAAGTGGGAAGGGCTGGAAGGGATGGTCTACCTTCCGCCGCAACGCTGCTTTATATGCCAGCTGATGAAAGGATGACAAGTTTCATCATCCAATCGGATAGACCGGATGAAAGTCAGATGCGACATTATGTAAAGATGCTCGCTGAAGGTCAAGAACCTTCTACATCGGCTGAATTAGCAGGCTTATCGGATACGGGAAGAAGAATAGTAGACTATTATTTGGAAAGATATTCATTGGATGAAACAAATGAGCGAATGAAAACTCTCTCCGCCGAAAAGAAACAGAGCTTCAAAAGATGCTCAACCTTGTACATTCTGACAAATGCTTACGGGAAACCGTTTTGTCGTATTTTGGTGAACGGTGCAAAGAAAAGCCTCAAGCATGTTGTTCAACTTGCGGTCTGAAAGAGATGGAATGGCTTACAGAAAAAACAAATAAGAAAAATATGAGTGTAAAAGTCACTTGGGATGATAGAATTACCAATCTTCTTGGCTAACATGTCTGATGAACGTTTACTTTTACGACAATATTCGTCATAATATAAGGAAGAGCATCGTTGGATAGGAGAATTTGTCGATGAAAAATGATGATTATAAAGTAGAATTCGAGAATAATCGCAAAGAGATAGAGCTTGATCATAATGAGGACGCAAGTTTGCCTTCGCGCGTAGAACGATATGGACGCCAGCGAAAGCAGAAAAAAACGTCAAGATATACAATGATCAATGTCATCCTTGGCGTTTTTACATTCATACCCATATTGATATTCGTATATGTTATATATAATTACTATTATGGACCAGATAGTGGCTCCGCTAAAGTTGCTAATACAGAGGTTCCTGTACAAGTGGGCACAAATTCTTCTTCAGGGAAGACTGATAATCTTAACTCGGTCGTTATTGGTTCACCAAAAGAAGAAGAGGATGAAAATGCTTCTGAAGGGAATGCTGATGAAGAAGCTGTTGACGAATCAGAAACTAAAAAACCTGTTGTAAACGTTAATCCTCCGGCATCTGAAAAAGAAGATTCATCAAAGGTGACAGAAAAACCGAAAGATGAAGGAAAAACAACTGAGCAAACAATAGCTAAAACCCATATCGTTGCCAAAACGAAACGCTCTATCGCATTTCGATGAATTATTATGGAAGCGTTGCAGGCATTGAAAAGATTATGAATGCGAATGGTCTGACTTCAAATAATATAATGGCTGGACAAAAGTTGATCATTCCATAAAATGAAATCCTGAAAGAGGCAAAGCCGTGTACTTTGCCTTTTTCTTATGGCAGGTGTGTAATGAGAATAATATTGAACAGTTTGTTTGGGATTGCGGGTTTAATAATTGCAGTTTTACTGTATATGTTCGCTTTTGCGAAACGCAGAAATGTAATTAGTCATTCCTACACTGTCGGAAAAGAAATAAAACAGGGCAAGGAGCTTTCCTTGTTTTTTATATCGGACATACACAGGCGCCATATTGATAGACGATTATTGGAAAAAGTTAAATCGTATGGGTCAATTGATATCGTCGTCATAGGTGGAGATCTTGCGGAGGCAGGTGTTCCGTTGCCCCGTATTGAACGAAATATAAGGGCACTTTCCACTCTTGGTCCATTATTTTTTATCTGGGGCAATAATGATCGGGAAGTCGGGGAAGATGAAATTCGGAAAATAATCAGTAGGCATGGCGGTGTTATCTTAGATAACACGGATGCAGCAATACCGAACAATCCATTATGGGGAATTTGTGGTACTGATGATCCATCCAGTGGCCGCGTCGATATTAAGGCTACACTGAAAAATGCCAAATCCTATCCATATTTGATTGTGGCGGCACATAATCCATATATGTTCAGAAAAATAGAGGAAGTTTGTAGCCCCGACTTGATGCTTGCAGGCCATACCCATGGTGGACAAATTAGAATGGGGAAATTTTCATTGCATGCATTAGGTAGATTTAGTGAGCAAGAAGGAAAAGCAAAATTGGTAAGCAATGGGTACGGGACATCCATCGTTCCACTCCGGTTAGGGGCAGCCCCGGAAAGCCATGTTATTAAAATAAATTATTGATGTTGGGTCTTTTTTCAACTCAACATCAATTAGTCGGTGAGATTCACTCGCTGTAAAAGTACTTAAGGAGATTGATAGAAATGATTACGAAAGACGCCATAGTGATCGGCGGAGGACCTTGTGGACTATCCGCCGCAATTGAAATACAAAATAAAGGGTTGGATGTATTAATAATTAAAAAGAAAATATTGTAAATTCGCTTTATCGATATCCAACACATCAAACATTCTTCAGTTCAAGCATAAAGCTATCCATTGGAGATATCCCCTTCATCACCGCGAAAGAAAAACCTAAAAGAAACGATGCACTTGTCTATTATCGTCAAGTGGCGGAGTTAAAAGAAACTCTCCATTAATAACTATGAAACTGTCGAGGATGTCGAAAAACAAAACGATGTATTTATCGTTAAGACGAATCTGAACAACTATTCTGCTAAATATGTAATTATTGCAACAGGTTACTATGACAATCCGAACAAGCTTGGAATAACTGGCGAGGATTTGCCGAAAGTATCCCATTATTTCAAGGAAGCCCATCCATACTTTGGAAAAAAGGTTGTCGTTATTGGGGCAAGAATTCCGCAGTGGATGCAGCAATAGAACTATTTCGTGCAGGTGCCTCTGTTACTGTGATCTACAGGGGCTCAGACTATTCCCCAAGTGTAAAACCATGGATTCTACCGGGCTTTGACAGCCTTGTTCGTAATGGTGAAATCGACATGCATTTTAACTCGAATGTCCTTGAAATCACCCCCAATACAGTTGTATTTGAAAGGGATGGCGAAAGACTTTCAATAGAGAACGATTATGTATTCGCCATGATCGGCTACCATCCTGACCATAGTTTTTTAGGTAGAATCGGCATCGAAGTCGATGAAGAAACTGGTCGGCCAGTCTATGATGAATCTACAATGGAATCCAATATCAAAGGAATATATATTGCGGGTGTCATTGCAGCGGGCAACAATACAAACGAAATCTTTATCGAAAACGGACGCCACCATGGTGAATTAATAGCCGAACATATAGCGGAAAATAACTAACAGGAGAATGAGTGGCAGGAAGGAGGCCGGTCGGGTATGATCATATTACTTACAGTAGCGATTGCGCCAGGCTTGGCACTCTTCAGCTACTTTTACCTACGCAAACAAATAGCGAAAGAACCGTCGCACACCCTATTTCATACATTCATATACGGTGCAATGATGACATTCCCAATCATGTTCATCCAACATGTATTCAAAGAAGAAAGCATCATCCCAAACGAATTCTTCCGCAATGTCATCTTTACCAGTTGGATCGAAGAATTTTTCAAATGGCTAATCCTCTTAATAGCAATATATAAACATATGGAGTTCGAAGATGCATATGACGGGATTCTTTACGGTGCAAGTGTATCTCTCGGATTCGCCACAGTCGAAAACATTCTCTATTTACTCATTTTCGGATTAGATACCGCTTTTTTACGAGCTTTATTGCCTGTTTCAAGTCATGCGTTATTTGGTGTCGTAATGGGATATTATTTCGGTAGGGCTAAATTCACAACTAAATCCAATAAAAAAGGCATGTTATTCTTCGCATTCTTTGCACCATTCATTCTACATTTCATATACAACGGTATCATTGGAGTGAATGACCATTCTTTATACTTAATCATTCCTTTCATGTTGTTTTTATGGTGGTTCGGATTGACACGGGTGAAATATGCACATACCTTTGCAATGCAACAATTCAGAAAAAAGACCTCGTTAAAATGAAGTAAATCACTTACGTATATAAGGCCATTCAAGATTCGGAGTAAATCCGGATCTTTTTTTTTTTTTCTTGATACTAAAAAGAAATTGTTTGGACAAACTGAGAGAAAGGAGGAATTGTATTGAAAAAAAATGTACAACGTTTATTAATACTTGTATTGCTAATTGGTTCTGTATACGCAACATCCCTATCCATACCGACGCATTCAGCTCGCGGGATTTAGGAAGGGGAGCAACTGGAGACGATGTTATTGAACTACAGGCAAGGCTTCAATACATTGGATTCTACAGAGGTGATATCGACGGAAAGTTCGGCTATGGAACCTATTGGGCCTTACGTAACTTCCAAGATAAATACGGATTACCGATTGACGGAATTGCTGGGTCGCAAACAAAAAAGAAACTTACAGCTGCTTCCTCTTACGATGAAAAGTTTGTAATGGAGAATTTGAAGAAAGGAAATAAGTTTACCCACTATGGCGGAAAACCACTGGCCTCGCAAGTAAAAAAAGGAGGCGGTAAAACGGAAAATATCCATCTGCCTTCTAAGTACACTGAGCAAGATCTTAAACTCATGGCTAATGCCGTATATGGTGAAGCACGTGGGGAGCCTTATGAGGGGCAGGTAGCAGTAGCAGCTGTCATTTTAAATCGGGTAGAACATGCCGATTTCCCTAATACTGTTAGTGGAGTTATCTTCCAGCCGGGAGCATTCACTGCTGTTGCAGATGGACAAATCTGGCTAACCCCTAATGAGCGGGCAAAGAGGCTGTACTTGATGCCTTAAATGGGTGGGACCCTTCAGAAAATGCCATCTATTATTTCAATCCGATTACAGCTACAAGTAAATGGATTTGGTCCCGACCACAAATTAAAAAGATTGGCCTGCATATCTTTTGCAACTGATAAAGGAGGATCGAAGAACAGCTATTAACGCTGTTTATATCCAAAATGAAAAAAACTGTATTTGTTCTTGCATACGCGCTGATTGCTGTTTCAATATTTGCTTTTACTAAGACAACGGAAAATAATAAACTTTCTTTGGCATTAAGTAACGAGTACGCGATGAAAATGGCGGACGCATCCGATAAACTTGGAGAACTTGATAAGGCTGTAAAACAAACACTTTTATTTAATCATTCTGAAGGGTCAAAGAAGGCACGGAAGACATCTGGCGACTTTCTTCAGATATAAAAAGCTCGATTGCGTCATTACCGCTTGATGCAAGTTTTACAACTTCCTGGATGAATTATTTAAGCAGAATAGGAAATTACGCGAAGGAAGCTGACCGAGCGGAACAGCCCGATGAGTATTATAAAGTAATGTCGCAGGCATCGAATAACTTAGGAGCCATGCAGGGTGATTGGCAACTCGCAACGGCAGGATTGCTGGATGGACAATATTCCATGGGCGAATGGACACGTAAATTGGACACGTCGAATCCTAATTTTGATTGGTCCAATATGGGGGCTTCCATTAAATCATACACGGAAAGCGATTTTCCTTTAACTGCAAGTGAATCTGATGCCATGAAGAAAAAAGAACTAAAACATATTGAAGACGCCAAGGTCACACAAGCGGAAGCGATTGACCGATTCAAGACATTATTCCCAAATGTCTCCAATGATGTAATTGGTGTTGAGATGAGTAAACCAGGTTCCCCTTACCCATTTTTTCATATCCGGTTTGCCGATCGTGAATCCATCGGTTATATCGATATTACAGAAAAAGGTGGCCATGTACTTTCCTATCTTTCAGAAAGACCTTTTGGAAAGGCATCATTATCATTTGATGATATAAAAAAGAGGGCGGAAGACTTTTTAAAGAATGCTGACTACAAGGATCTCGTCTATCAAGAATCAAGGGAAAACAATACAGCATGGCATTTCGTATTTGTCAGGAAAGAACCATTTTACGGAGCAAAAAGTATTTTCGGACGTAATCCATTTGAAAGTCGCTAAAGATAATGGGGACATTATCGGATTGGATGCATCCGAATACATCCGAAAAGAACAATTGGCAAGACAAGCAATTAAAAAGATTGATTGGAAAGAGTTTTTCCATAAGGATGTCCAGGTCGTTGAAGATGAACTTGCCTATGTTGAAAACGAGAGACTGGAACAAAGACTTACTCACTATCTAACAGTAACCCGTGATGAAAACGGCCATACTGGCACCTACACAGTTATTGTTGATACTGAAACAGCTGAAGTTATAAAGACGGAAAAACTGGATTGAGTTCGATAGGAAGATTGAACTGAAAATTATATATTGGAATTATTGCCTACCCATGACATAATGGTAATAACCATTCAAGGGTAGGTGTTTGCATTGTTCCTTACTATCGGTACAACGTTAACCATCAGTAAAGATAGCAATGAAGAAAATAATGAGCAGTTTAAAAGTAAGGTGGTTGACACGGGCGATGACTTTGTCATGATTGATTATCCCGTGAATATTGAAACAAACCGGACTACGTTTTTCATCGATGGTACAAAATTGCATGTTTCTTTTGTCAGAAATAATATTTCTTATTCTTTTAAAACTGAAGTGACAGGTAGGGCAAATAAAGACATCCCGATGTTGAAAATCTCCTATCCAGGGGATAAAAAACTAACTAAAATCCAAAGACGTGAATATGTGCGTGTGGAAACGGCCGTAGATGTCGCTGTGGATTATAGGGGAGTTATTCAACAATTTGTCGCAGATGATATTAGTGCTGGAGGCATAGCTTTAAACCTCGGACCGAATGACACGTTCGAAGATGGTGAAAAGGTGAAATTAACGATTGCCTTACCTTTCATAAATGATGAGATTAAGTATATTAATACTGAAGCGAAAGCCGTACGTACATGGAAGAAGAATGAGCGTGCCATTGCATCCCTGCAGTTTTTGGAAACAACATCCAAGGATAGACAGGACATTATCCGATTTTGCTTTGAAAGACAATTGCAGGCAAGGAATGATGCATAGCGTAGTTCACGGGGAAAGTCCTATTCAATCAGGACTTTTCCCTTTTTGATTAAAAAGCGGAAGGTGGTGTTTAGCGACGACAGGCGTTAGACAAATAGTTGAAGGCAGTCTAAGTTCGCGACGTCCTGTCGCAACGACTGCACACCTGCATCCTTGCAGGCGCGTAGTGGCGTTCTTTGCCACGAAGCAACTTTGACTTATGACCCGAGTAGCTGCCACCTTAAGCTGGATTATGATACAATGTTTTCGAACTGAATACGGGGGTAGATGATATGAGTAAAGGGATTATTATTGCAATTGATGGTCCTGCAGCTGCAGGCAAAAGTACAATTGCAAAAAGGATAGCACAAAAATTAGGGTATACGTATATAGACACTGGTGCGATGTATCGGGCTTTGACGCATAAAGCTATCCAATCGAACATAAATATGGGTAGTGATAAGGATTTAGCAGATTTACTAAAGCATACTGAAATAGTATTGGTTCCTGAAGAAAATGGCCAAGCCGTTTGGATTGACGGTGTCGATTGCTCCGAGGAAATTCGCTCACAAGAAGTAACAGCAAATGTTTCTGAAGTAGCTGCCCATAGTACAGTTAGACATCTAATGGTGGAGAAGCAAAGAGAATTAGCTGAAGGAACTGGCGTTGTGATGGACGGTCGCGATATCGGCACTGCAGTGCTTCCAAAGGCAGAGTTAAAAGTATTTATGACTGCCTCTGTAGATGAAAGGGCTGAAAGGCGCTTTGTCGAAAACGAAAAACGAGGAATTCATATCCCTCTTGCTCAATTAAAAGAGGAAATCGAGAAGAGAGACCGTGCTGATAGTGAGCGGGAATTATCTCCATTGAAAATGGCGGACGATGCCATTTTGGTAGATACCACATCCATGTCAATCGAAGAGGTGGCTAATCAGGTAATTATGCTGGCGGAAAAGAGGATGAACCAATGAATCTATACCCGTTCGGTAAATTTTTAGTTAGTACTATTTTCTATCCTCTTTATCGGGTCAAAGTTATTGGCAAAGAGAACTTTCCGCAAGAAGGTGGAGTGCTTCTTTGTACAAACCATATTAATAATTTCGATCCGCCGGTTGTTGGAAATGTAGTCCGCGAACAGTCCATTTCATGGCAAAGGAAGAATTGTTTAATGTACCAATCCTGAAATCCATTTTACCAAGTGTGAATGCATTTCCTGTTAAACGGGGCATGAGCGACCGTGAGGCTTTCAGAACTACCCTGAAATTGTTGCGAGGCGGTCATGTTGTTGGCATGTTTCCTGAAGGGACAAGGAGTAAGACGGGAGAACTTGGAAAGGGACTTGCAGGAGCAGGATTTTTCGCTCTTAAAGGCGATGCAGTCGTTATGCCATGTGCAATCATCGGTCCTTATAAACCATTCAAAATGTTAAAAGTCATTTTTGGTAAGCCTATCGACATGACGAGCTATCGGAAACAAAAGCATCCGCAGAAGAAGTGACAGAAGTGATTATGAGTGAAATTCGTACCCTTTTAGAACAGAATAAATAAATTTATAAGAGTAATTTTTTGTTTTTATGAATCGATTCGAATAATATAGAGATAGGATTCATTATGGAGGAGGACTACATATGACTGAAGAGATGAATTTGGATGAATTGAACGGTTATAAAGAAGGTGACCGTGTAACTGGTAAGGTGACAAAAATCGAGGATAAATCGGTGATGGTCGAAATTTCTGGTGCGCCGTTTGACGGTGTCATCCCAATTAGCGAACTGTCAAGCCTTCACATTGAAAAAGCATCAGATGCAGTGCAAGTCGGAGATGAACTTGAATTGCTTATCACAAAAGTGGAAGATGAAAACTATGTTTTATCGAAGCGAAAAGTGGATGCAGAAATGCATGGGATTCTCTTGAAGAGATGTTTAACAACCAACAAACAATTGAAACAGAAGTTAAGGACGTTGTAAAAGGTGGACTTGTAGTAGATCTTGGTGTACGTGGGTTTATCCCGGCGTCCCTTGTTGAAGATCATTTTGTTGAGTCGTTCGAAGACTATAAAGGACGTACAATGGAATTCAAAATTGTGGAAATGGACAAGGAGAAAAACCGCCTGATCCTTTCTCATCGTGCCGTCCTACAGGAAGCGAAAGCGAATAAAAGAGATGAAATCCTTACTGAACTAAAAGAGGGTCAAGTTCTGGAAGGGACAGTACAGCGTATCGCTTCGTTCGGTGCTTTTGTCGATATTGGTGGAGTTGATGGGTTAGTCCATATTTCACAACTTTCACACGAACATGTCGAAAAAGTTTCAGATGTCCTGAAAGAAGGAGACAAAGTAAACGTCAAGGTGCTTTCAGTAGATCGTGATTCCGAGCGTATCTCCTTGTCGATCAAAGAAACATTGCCTGGACCATGGGAAGATATCGAAAATCGTGCTCCAAGAGGATCCGTGTTGCAGGGTACTGTTAAACGTCTCGTTTCCTACGGTGCGTTTGTAGAAGTATTCCCGGGTGTGGAAGGACTTGTTCATATTTCACGCATCTCTCATCAGCATATCGGAACACCTCACGAGGTCTTGCAAGAAGGTCAAACAGTTGACGTCAAAGTGGTAGAAGTCAATGCAGACGATAAGCGACTCTCTCTCAGCATTAAAGATTTGGTGGAAAAAGAAGAAGAAGACAATTCATACGGCGATTACGAGATGAAAGAAGAAACAGGATTCTCCCTAAGCGACGTCATCGGAGACCAACTCAAAAAATTTACTGAGTAAGTTTGACTAATTTTTGAACAGATGATTGAATTACGATTCATATGGTGATGGTGCTTACATAGGCATCATCATCTTTTTTGTGTATAATACACAAGAGATATATTGGAAGGGTGTTAAATAATGAGTAAACCAACTGTTGCAATCGTTGGAAGACCGAATGTCGGAAAATCGACTATCTTCAACCGAATCGTCGGAGAACGTATTTCAATCGTCGAGGACGTAGCTGGCGTAACGAGAGACCGGATATATAGCTCCGCTGACTGGCTCTCCCATGATTTTAATCTAATCGATACGGGTGGCATCGATATTGGCGATGAGCCATTCCTTGAACAAATCAGGGCACAAGCTGAAATCGCAATCGAAGAAGCCGATGTCATCATCTTCTTGACTAACGGACGTGAAGGTGTAACCGACGCAGACGAGCATGTTGCCAAAATCCTTTACAAAACAAAGAAACCTATCGTTCTCGCTGTAAATAAAATCGATAACCCAGATATGCGTGATATGATCTATGACTTTTATTCGCTTGGTTTTGGCGACCCATATCCGATTTCTGGATCACACGGTATCGGGCTGGGTGATCTGCTTGATGCAGTTGCAGCCAGTTTCCCGGAACCTGGGGAAGAAGTCATAGAGGATGACGTCATCCGTTTTTCATTGATAGGTAGACCGAATGTTGGCAAATCGTCCTTAGTGAACGCATTGCTTGGAGAAGAACGGGTCATCGTCAGCGATGTAGCAGGAACGACAACAGATGCAATTGATACTTCCTATGAGTACGAAGGGCAAAAGTACAAGATCATCGACACTGCCGGAATGCGCAAAAAGGGTAAAGTGTATGAGAACATGGAGAAGTATAGTGTTTTACGAGCATTAAAAGCAATAGACCGTTCAGACGTCGTGTTAATTGTTATAAATGGTGAGGAAGGGATACGTGAACAGGATAAGCGTATTGCCGGATATGCAGAAGAAGCAGGAAAAGGAGTCATGTTTGTCGTGAATAAATGGGATGCTATCGAAAAAGACGACAAGACGATGAACAAATTCAATGAGGATATCCGAAAGAATTTCCTGTTCTTAGATTACGCTCCGATCGCCTACGTCTCTGCGAAAACGAAACAACGTGTTACGACTTTATTCGATACCATTAAAATGATAAGTGAAAACCACGCATTACGCATCCAGTCAAGCGTGTTGAACGAAGTGATTGAAGATGCTGTGGCGCGTAATCCAGCTCCATCAGATAAAGGCCGTAGACTGCGTATCTATTATGCAACGCAAGTGGCTGTAAAGCCTCCAGTCTTCATTGTTTTCGTCAATGAACCTGAACTCATGCATTTTTCATATGAACGCTTCCTGCAAAATCGCTTGAGGGAATCATTTGGCTTCGAGGGTACACCTATACGTCTTATTACAAGAGCAAGAAGCTGATTAAAAAGAGGTGGAATTATTGGAAAACGTTTCTGTATTAGGAGCAGGCAGTTGGGGAACCGCTATCGCGTTCGTTCTTGCAGAAAATGGACATGATTGTCTTTTATGGACAAGAAGGTCTGAACAAGCTAATGAAATTAATGAAATGCATACGAATTCTGTGTACTTGCCAGGCATTTCATTGCCCGGTAATTTGAAGGCGACAACTGACTTAAAGGGGTCTATACAACATGCTGAAATCCTTGTCATTGCAGTGCCGACTAAGGCTATTCGGGAAATTTCGAAGCAAATTGATAAGTTAACCGACACACCAAAACTGATTATACATGTTTCGAAAGGAATCGAACCGGATACATTGAAGCGCATTTCTGAAATGATTGAGGAAGAGATCAATCCGAATAAACTTCGTTCAATCGTGGCACTCTCAGGTCCGAGCCATGCAGAGGAAGTTGTCCTTCGCCAACCGACAACGGTTACCGCGGCATCAAATGATCAAAAAGCCGCAGAACAGGTTCAAGACCTTTTTATGAATCAATATTTCCGTGTCTACACGAACGATGACTTAATCGGTGTTGAATTAGGTGCAGCTTTGAAAAATATAATTGCGCTTGCTGCTGGTATCATTGATGGTATTGGCTATGGAGACAATGCAAAGGCGGCTTTAATAACCCGTGGCCTTGCGGAAATCACTCGACTTGGCATGAAAATAGGTGCAAACCCTCTTACGTTCTCAGGCCTGACGGGATTAGGTGATTTAATTGTCACATGTACGAGTGTCCATTCACGTAACTGGAAAGCAGGTAGCCTTTTGGGCCAAGGTAAGTCAATTGAGGAAGTTGTTTCCGGAATGGGAATGGTCATCGAAGGAATTCGAACAACAAAAGCTGCTCATCAGCTATCCATTCAATATGATGTTTCAATGCCTTTAACAGAGGCATTGTATTCAGTCCTATTTGAAGGTGTTCCACCGAAAGAAGCGGTGGATCAATTAATGAACAGAATGAAAAAACAAGAGATAGAAGATATTTTTTATAAATAATAGATGTCCCTTATGACACGAAAGGATGATCCTTTTGTCCTCTTTGGATAAAATGTGGCTATCGTTTTATGCGATGGGTTTCATGGCGATTTCCATGGGACTCATCTATGTTAGCCGACATAAGATTTCGAACAAATTATTGAAATTCATTTTTGCCCTAATCGCGTATGCGTTATTGATATTTTCTTTTTTCGCTATGGTTTATCTTGTATTCAGCGGGCCAACAGGAGGAGCAAGATGAGGGGGATTCAAAAAAGATTAACATTATTAATTTCGCTATTTTTCATGATGATTTTATCTGGCTGCATGTATCCTGGTGATGAAAAGAAAAAAGGGAAATCCCGTATAAAGATCAAATTGAAACGATTCAAAAGGCAGTTAATGCTTATAAGGAAAACACTGGCGGATTATTACCTATTAAGACAAGGGAAAATGAAACAGATCAGTACATAAAGTATCCAATTGAGTTTTCAAAGCTTGTTCCAGCATATACGGAAAAAATTCCATCCAATGCATTTGAGACGGGGGAATTTATCAATATGTATTAATGGATGTAGATGAAAATCCAACCGTTAAACTAGTAGATTTACGAATTGCTGAACGAATACGTGAACTGAACTTACGTAAACATATAAACGGAAAGCTGCCTTTTAAAGAAGCTGTCGGTGAAAATGTTTATGAGATAGATTTCGAAGCTATGGGTTTTAAAGACCCTTTAAAGATAGAAAGCCCGTATCTGACGCATTACTTCCGATTGTTGTCGGTGGGGATGGGAAGTTTTATGTGGACTACTCTATCGATCTGAACAGAATTCTTCAAGAGAAGAAACCGAATGTCAATGAAGGAGAAGACATAAGGCATCTTCTTTCTGATGACTTTCCCATCGTACCGGCCTATTCATTGCCATATACTGTAAATGATCAAAATGAACCGGTGTTTATGAAAAAGAAATAATTTCATAGAGTATCTAAAACGTTTCATGTGTTTTTAGCATGAAACGTTTTTCATTTACATAAACTAATATGCGCTAAAAAAGGAGGGCTAAGTATGAAAGAGGAGTTATATGAAAATCTTGCAAGACGAACGGATGGGGATATTTATATCGGTGTTGTCGGCCCTGTACGTGTCGGTAAATCGACATTCGTCAAAAGGGTGATGGAGGAGGTGGTCATACCGAATATGACGGATGCAGGCGATAGGGCAAGGGCGCAGGACGAATTGCCT
Source organism: Sporosarcina thermotolerans (assembly GCF_030067815.1). Classification (GTDB taxonomy): domain Bacteria; phylum Bacillota; class Bacilli; order Bacillales_A; family Planococcaceae; genus Sporosarcina; species Sporosarcina thermotolerans. The sequence goes on from NZ_CP125968.1 coordinate 2,237,409, forward strand.
CAAAGCTCGCCAGGTCCGATTATTATGACGTCTGAACCGAAATTCGTCCCCGCACAAGGTACCCAAGTATCCATCGGGGATGGGGAATTGTCCTTTCAAGTTAGGCTCGCTGATTGTGTCGGTTATGTGATTGACGGAGTGAAAGGATATGAGGATGAAGATGGTCCGAAATTTGTCCATACTCCTTGGCATAATGAACCGATACCGTTTGAAGAGGCGGCTCGAATCGGAACGGACAAAGTTATCCGAGACCATGCAACAATCGGCATTCTTGTAACAACTGATGGAACGGTTAACAACATTCCACGAGCGGCAGCAGAAGTTGCTGAAGAAGAAATTGTCGGGAAGTTGAAGGATATTGGGAAGCCTTTTGTCATTGTCCTGAATTCGAAAATGCCTGCCAATGAAAGAACAGTAGCTTTAAAGGATCAGTTGCATGAAAAACACGGGGTCCCTGTAATCGCAATTAGCGCGGACCAATTAAACGCCCAAGAAATCCAACTTATCCTAAAAGAGGCACTTTACGAATTCCCTATCACGGATATCGAATTGCAAAAGCCTGACTGGATGGACGTGCTTGGTTCGGATCATGAGTTGAATGCAGCTATTGACAAAGTTATCAATGAAGGATTCCTCGAAGCTTCTAAAATCCGTAAAATTCAAGAGCTTGCTGAACGATTGAAGGATGAAAGGTTTGTACGGCATGCTGAAGTTGTTGATGTCGATGCAGGAAAGGGTAAAGCGACAGTCAATATTGTGATGGATGAACAAGCATTCCGTGAGATTTGCGAAGAAATCATGCAACAGGAGATGAAAACGAAAAAGGATTGGCTCCTTTTCGTCAAAGATGCTGTAAAAGCCAAAAGGTCATATGATATGTACGCAGAAGCGATTGATACTGCGAAGAAAAGCGGTTATGGTGTTGCATTGCCGACAATTGATGATTTCCAACCATCGCCACCTGAACTTATTAAAGAAAATAATTTCTATGGTGTACGAATGAAGGCGTCTGCACCATCGCTTCATATTATCCGTATCGATATGGATGCGGAGTTCGCACCGCTTATCGGTTCGGAATTCCATAGCCATCATTTGCTGAAGGAATTAAAGAATGCCTATCTTCATGACAGGGATGCCTTATGGCAGACACAGCTCTTCGGTACACCATTGCACGAAGTGATGAAGGAAAGCATCCGCTTTAAAACGTCTTCCGTTCCACCAAATGCGCGAAAACGCCTACGCGAAACAATTGAGCAGATGGTCAACGATGGTAATAAAGGCATGATAACATTTATCGTTTAAAAAATAGAGCTTTCAATAAGTCGAAGAACCTTAAAAGATCCGTATTTCACGGGTCTTTTTTTTTTTTACCGAAATTGAACAAAATCCAAGCTAAACGTCGATAATATTGTTGCACCGCGGTTTTTAGTGTGTTACTCTTTTAAAAGCAAATGTAATTTACCTTTGAGAGGAGGTGAATGGTGTGAATAAACAGAATTGATCAACTCAGTTGCTGAAGCGGCAGAATTGACTAAGAAAGATGCTACTAAAGCGGTTGAAGCTGTTTTCGATACAATCCAATCAGCACTTGCTAATGGTGATAAAGTACAATTGATCGGTTTCGGTAACTTTGAAGTGCGTGAGCGTGCTGCACGTAAAGGACGTAACCCTCAATCTGGTGAGGAAATCGAAATTGCTGCAAGCAAAGTTCCTGCGTTCAAAGCAGGTAAAGCGCTTAAAGATGCTGTTAAGTAATCTTTAAGTTTACATAGGAGTCCGTCCGCTACATCTGGCTAACCAGATCATAGTGGCGGACTCCTTTTCATTTTTGATAAGCTGAACTAATGAGTTGGTAACTCCAGTTGCTTGAAGTGGAAGGCGCCGACTCCGGTGGGAACAGCGCGAGCTGAAAGCCCCGCAGGAGCGAAGCGACGAGGAGATTGAAGCCGTGCCCACGGAAAGCGTCCGCCTGAAACGTAAAGCAACGGTACATTCGTCGAATCTATCAACTGTACGTATTGGTGGGAGTGTGCTACTATCTTTGAAGGAATAGCATTGATTGGGTTAGGGAGGTTATCAATATGTCTCAGATGGATCTTGAAAAAATAGAAAAAGCAATAACGATGATTCTTGAAGCCGTAGGGGAAGACCCGGGCGGGAAGGGTTGCTCGACACACCGAAACGTGTAGCTAAAATGTACGCCGAAGTATTCGAAGGACTGGATAAAGACCCCCGACAATATTTCGAAACAGTATTCCATGAAAATCATGATGAAGTGGTATTGGTAAAAGACATACCATTTCATTCAATGTGTGAACATCACCTGGTACCGTTCTTCGGACACGCACATATCGCATACATACCACGAAATGGAGTAGTTGCTGGGCTTAGCAAACTCGCAAGAGCCGTGGAAACGACCGCTAAAAGACCACAACTGCAAGAAAGAATCACCTCCACCGTTGCCAACGCAATGATGGAAATGCTAAATCCAATCGGCGTCTACGTAATAATTGAGGCTGAACATATGTGCATGACTATGAGAGGGATCAAAAGCCTGGAGCTAAAACTGTAACAACAGTAGCTCGAGGAATTTATGAACACGATGATGTGAAAAGAGCAGAAATTCTGTCTCTTCTTAAATAAGACCGATGACTTTGCGGTTCAATTCATTTCTATGATATGATGAATTGTATATGAATGACGGGAGATGAAAATATGCCACAACCTGATTTTATCGTTATAAAAGCGCAAGAAGACGGAGTAAATGTCATTGGACTTACTAGAGGCAATGATACAAAATTTCATCACACCGAAAAATTGGATCGTGGAGAAGTAATGATTGCCCAATTCACTGAACATACATCCGCCATGAAAATACGTGGCAAGGCAGAAATTCACTCCGCGCATGGTATTGTTTACAGCGATGGGAAAGAATAAATCATAACGGATCGACCTTTCACATTGTCTTTGAATGGAGAACCGAAGATGGACAGACTAACAATTAATCGATACGTCGAAAATTATATAAAGAAAGTTGAGCAATCAATCCAAGAACCGATTGTTTATAGGGAACTTGGAAAGATGCCTTTGGATGAAGCGAAAGCCTTCTTCCTTCTTTTGCCATTGCTGAATGGCGAAAATTGGTCACCAATGCTGAATATATCAGCCATTGCTGTTGGTGCTGTTCATGCTGCATTTGATATACATGATCGGGTTGACCTACTTGATGCCTCTGCGAAAAACAGCAGCTTATGGTATTATCCGGAGATCATTTCAGTGGAATCCATTATCGTTTATTATCATCTATTCCTGATTTCGAATTTATTACAGCGATGTCGGAAATGATAGGTCGTATCAACGAGGTTAAAACAGATCTATTCATGGAAACTGTTGAAGATACATGTTGGCATATTGACTCGATGACTGTAATTGAATCGGGTTGCATTGGTGAATTCCAACAGAGATATGGTTTTACAAAATATAAAACGATATCTGAAACTGCATTGTGTCTAATTTGGTATTTCAAACAGTTGACAAAAGGTGTTAACTGCAATTGGGATCGATCAACAAACAGGCTGAAAAAGGAAGAGATTGAATCGGCAATTTCAATATTGTCCTCAAAGATGAGGAATGAACTTGTAAATGCCGACTTTTTAGCTCCATTTTTAAAGCAGGAAATACATAGGTTGGCACATCCTTTATCAGGAAAGCCTCTCTAAGGAAAGAAGGGAAGACATATGGAGACATCCAAAGAAAAGAAAGTCCATCACGTCTTCAAAAGAATCGCAGATGACTATGATAAGATGAATTCAGTCATCAGCTTCAATCAACACAAAAAATGGCGAAACGATATTATGAAGCGCATGAATGTTAAACCTCATTCAAGAGCTTTAGATGTATGTTGTGGAACAGGAGATTGGACGATTGCATTAGCGGAAGCAGTCGGTAAAGAGGGTAGTGTAACAGGCCTTGATTTCAGTGAAGGGATGCTCGCATCTGCACGGCCTAAAGTGCAAGGATATCCCTCCATCAATCTCATTCAAGGAAATGCAATGGAGCTGCCATTCGAGGATAATAGCTTCGATTATGTAACAATAGGATTTGGTTTACGTAATGTGCCTGATTATGAACAAGTATTGAGGGAGTTACACAGGGTTCTTAAACCGGGAGGCATGGCAGCGTGTTTGGAAACCTCTCAAACAGAAATTCCGGTTTACCGTCAAATGTTTCGCTTTTATTTTAAATACATCATGCCGTTATTCGGTAAAATTTTTGCGAAAAGTTATAAAGAATACTCTTGGCTTCAAGAATCGGCAGATGATTTCCCCGGAGCGAAACAACTTGCGCAAATGTTTGTTGACGCCGGTTTTCGGGAAGTGTCATTCAAGAAATATAGCGGTGGTGCAGCAGCAGGGCATATCGCTTTCAAATAATTGCAGGTAGGGGAAGGTAATCATCTTGGAGAAATTGAAGTTAATGTCGCTCTACGCAGATTTCCGGAAGGATCTGTCATATATCGAAAAGGAACTTGAAAAATCCGTTGACTCCTCTTCCCCGGTCATCCGACAAGCTTCCTTACATTTATTGCGGGCTGGAGGAAAAAGGATACGACCGATTTTTGTTATACTTTCATCAAAATTCGGTGAATATTCGATGGAAAATGTAGCAAAGGTTGCAGTATCTTTGGAACTTATTCACATGGCTTCCCTTGTCCATGATGACGTCATCGACGACTCCGACTTCCGTAGAGGTTTTGAGACGGTTAAGTCAAGGTGGAATAATAGGATTGCGATGTATACTGGTGACTATATCTTTTCCCGTGCGCTCGTTTCCATCGGAGAAATCGAGATGCAAACTGTTCATCAACTATTGGCTAAAACAATGTTGGAAATTTGCAAAGGGGAAATCATTCAGCTTGAATATCAGCAAAGAACGGACCAAACATTTCGAGATTATTTACGCCGTATCAAAAGGAAAACGGCACTATTATTATCATCCAGCTGTGAATTAGGCGCGCTTGTATCAAATGCAAGTGCAGATACTGTAGGAAAGCTGAAACGATTCGGTTATTTTGCAGGTATGGCTTTTCAGATTGTCGATGACATTTTGGATATCACATCGACTGATGAAAAGTTAGGTAAACCTGCTGGTAGTGACTTGCTGAATGGTCATATTACATTGCCGACATTATACATAAAAGATAATCCCGAATTCCAACCATTTTTAATTCGCTCTTTTGATGGTACATTGACAGAGGAGGAGCGTGTTCAAATGCTTCGCTATATTCGTCAATCTGGCGCAGTAGAGAAGGCTCAGGAAGTAAGTGCACTGTACCTTAAAAAGGCGATTTCAGAAGTTCAATCATTGCCGGATGGTGACGCAAAGAAAGCCTTACTTCAAATCGCGGCATTTATCGGCAAAAGAAAGTTCTGATTGAAGGGTTGCTAGTTGAAAGATTGGCTTCTGTTTGGTACGATCGGTAAGGATAAAATCCGATACATATATGAAGGAGTGTTATAAATGGAAAAGACATTTTTAATGGTAAAACCTGATGGCGTACAACGTAACTTGATCGGTGAGATTGTAAGCCGTTTCGAAAGTAAAGGATTCACGTTAGTTGGCGGTAAATTGATGCAAATCTCCCAAGAGCTTGCAGAACAACATTACGGCGAGCATAAAGAGCGTCCATTCTTTGGAGAGCTTGTAGAGTTCATCACTTCTGGCCCAGTTTTTGCAATGGTTTGGGAAGGTGAGAATGTCATTTCTACAGCACGTTTGATGATGGGTGCAACAAACCCTAAGGAATCAGCTCCTGGAACAATTCGTGGAGATTTCGCAGTAACAGTTGGCAAAAACATTATCCATGGTTCTGACTCACCAGAATCTGCAGTTCGTGAAATCAACCTTTTCTTTAAAGAAGAAGAGCTTGTCAGCTATGACAAATCAATGGTTAGCTGGATCAACTAATAAAAGATTATTAACGTCAACTTTAAAAACAGTCATGCAAAATAATGCGTGGCTGTTTTTGTTTACCAATTTTACTGTGTTTTTCGGTATAATAGAAAAAAGTTGGTATTGGGGGATACGATTGTCAGATTACACCAACTTCATTTTTCATATAAAGAACAAAACTGGGATAGATCTATCCATGTATAAAGAGGCTCAAATGAAAAGAAGAATTACTTCACTTTATGAAAAAAGAGGGTATTCCAATTTTACCGAGTATTATTTAGCTATACATAATGATCTGCAATTATTAGAGGAGTTTTTAGATAGGATAACAATCAATGTATCGGAATTCTATCGTAATTCCCAGCGCTGGGAAGTGCTCGATAAAATAATTCTTCCAGAACTTCTTTCCATGAATAAAAATTTGAAAGCCTGGAGTGCTGCGTGTTCTACAGGAGAAGAACCTTACTCGCTCGCCATGGTTTTATCATCGCATTTACCACTTAAAGATATTTCCATTTTAGCAACTGACCTTGATACAAGTGTCTTGGATAAGGCGAGTGTCGGTCTTTATACCGAAAGATCACTAAAAGAACTTTCACAAAAGTTGTTGGATCGTTACTTTATAAATCAAGGTCAACATTATCAAGTAGTAGATGAAATTAAGCGAACCGTTAAATTCAAACAACATAATTTACTGAACGATCCATACGGGTACGGATTTGACCTTATTATTTGTCGTAACGTAATGATCTATTTTACTGATAAAGCTAAAGAACAACTGTACATAAACTTTGCTAAGGCTCTAAAACCTGGGGGGATTCTTTTTGTTGGGAGTACAGAACAAATATTCACCCCATCTAAATATGGTCTTGAGCCTGTGGAGACTTTTTTCTACAAGAAGAAGTGATATTCTTTTTGTAGCAATAATCCAGATTTTTTTTATAATAACTATAGTCAAAATTGCTATACTCTGATAAGGTGCTATGAAGCGGATATTTATCCAACCTTTAAAAAGAGAGAGAAAAGGAGGAGTTTGGAATGAGGTTTTTTACAGCAGGAGAATCACATGGTCCTCAATTGACAGCAATTATTGAAGGGTTACCAGCTCAAATGCCTTTAACTGTAGAAATGATCAATACAGAATTGAAAAGACGCCAAGGCGGTCATGGGCGTGGCCGAAGAATGCAGATTGAAAAGGATCAGGTACTCATTACATCTGGTGTAAGGCATGGCTTGACTTTAGGATCGCCAGTAACACTTACCGTTATGAATGATGATTGGAAGCACTGGACAAATATTATGGGGATTGAACCACTTCCGGACGATATCAATCCTGAGGATATTAAGAGACGGATTACTCGCCCGCGACCAGGTCATGCAGATCTTGTAGGAGGCATGAAATACGGTCATCGTGATTTACGAAATGTATTGGAAAGGTCTTCCGCAAGGGAAACGACGATGCGGGTTGCGATAGGCGCAGTAGCCAAGCAGTTCCTTCGTCAACTTGGGATAAAGACAGTTGCACATGTTACAGAAATCGGTGGAATAACAACTGATCCTGAATCATATGCAGCTTTAAACGTTGATGAAATCCGTGAAATCATTGAGCAAGACCCAGTATATTGTGCGGATGAAGTTGCTTCTTCCAAGATGGTTGCGGCAATTGATGATATCAAAGGCCGCGGGGATACACTTGGAGGCGTCGTGGAGGTTGTTGTGGAAGGATGCCCGCCTGGGATTGGCAGCTACGTTCAGTTCGACCGTAAAATGGATGGCAGACTTGCTGGAGCTATGATGAGTATCAATGCTTTTAAAGGTGTTGAATTTGGAATGGGCTTTAAGATGGCTCAAAACCCCGGAAGCGAGGTCCATGATGAGATTGCTTGGTCGGAAGAACTTGGTTACTACCGAAAGTCGAATAGACTTGGGGGCTGGAAGGTGGTATGACAACCGGAATGCCAATCGTTATTAGGGGAGTCATGAAGCCAATACCTACTTTATATAAGCCGCTTGAAAGTGTTGATATTGAAACAAAAGAACCTTTTGTAGCAACGATTGAGAGATCCGATCCATGTGCTGTGCCTGCAGCCTCTGTAGTCGCGGAACATGTCATCGCAACTGAAGTAGCTAAAGCAATCATGGATGAATTCCGTTCTGATACGATGGATGGCTTAAAGGACGAAATCAATCGGTATAAAGAATATGTGAAGGGGTTCTAATATGGGGAAACTGACCGTTCAATTACCGAATGCTCAATATGATGTGCATGTGGGAGACCATGTTTATGAACTTTTTTCATCCGATTTCAGAGAGCTGCTGAATACAGCTGACAGGATCGGGATTATTGCTGATGATGTGGTTGCAACCAATCATTTACCAGTTCTTCTTGAAGCTTTGGAAAATGCAGGAGTATCTCCAAGCGTCAAAATTGTTCCAGCAGGTGAAAAATGTAAAACTTCAATGGTCTATATTGAATGTCAATCGTTTTTGCTGCAGGAGAATTTCACCCGGAATTCATTGGTGATTGCATTTGGAGGAGGGGCCTGTGGAGACTTAGCCGGATTTGTCGCTGCGACATTTATGAGAGGAATCCGGTTCATACAATGCCCGACAACTATCCTAGCCCATGATAGCGCTGTAGGCGGCAAGACTGCCATCAATCTGCCGGAAGGGAAGAATATGGTTGGCTCCTTTCACCAACCTTCAGCTGTATTATTCAATACAGCCTTACTAAAAACATTACCTTCGCGAGAGGTTCGTTCAGGGATGGCGGAATTGATAAAACATGCATTTATTACAGATGCAAACTGGGCGAATCAGTTAATGGAAGAAAGAAATTTTTCCAATCCATCTATAGAGTGGCTTTCAACAGAACTCTTAAAGGGGATTCAAGTGAAGGCGGATATTGTTGCAGCTGATGAGTTTGAACATTCTATTCGAAAATATCTAAACTTCGGCCATACGTTTGGTCATGCTGTAGAAGCTGTTTGCGGATTCGGCGGTCTTAGTCATGGAGAAAGTGTCATAATTGGCATGGCTTATAGTTTTATTCTAAGTGAGAAATACGGCAATATAGATTCTTCATTTACTAACCATTTCATTGACTTTGCCAAAAAGAATGGTTATTCATTTGAACCAGTCTTAAATCATTCATTCAACGAGTTTTTGTTCTATATGAAAAAAGATAAAAAAGCAACATTTGGCGAGATGAATTTTATTGTGCTAAAAGAAGTAGGCATCCCTTTTGTACAGAAAGTTACAGAAATAGAATGCAAACGTGTCTTTAATGAGTTGCAGCTTAGACTAGATTAGGGGGAAATAAGAATGACAGTTAGAGGGATTAGGGGAGCTACCACAGTAGAATCGGATCATATGGAAAGTGTCCACGAAGCAACAAGGACTTTGGTGATTGAAATGGCTAAATCGAATGGTGTAGACCCGGAAGACATTATTTCGGTTATTATTTCAACGACTGGGACGTAAAATCAGCCTTTCCAGCTAAGGCGGTAAGAACGTTGGATGGTTGGAAGTTTGTCCCTGTCATGTGTACGCATGAAATGGACGTTCAAGGTTCCATGCCACTTTGCATAAGAGTTCTTATGCATGTAAACAGTGAAATTTCGCAAAAAGATATTCGACATATTTATCATAGTGAAGCGGTTAAGCTTCGTCCCGACTTGCAACAATAAACACACAAAGACTGGAGGAATTCATATGAAATGGAAAGAAGCCCTGAAAGAAATGAAACCTTATAAACCTGGAAGATCGATTGAGGAGGTTAAGGATTTATACAATCTGAAAGAAGTCGTAAAATTAGCTTCAAACGAGAATCCTTACGGCTGTGCATCATCAGTAACGGAGTTTTTAACAAGTTCTTCTATGCCGTTTCAAATTTATCCTGACGGTCATGCAACAAATCTTCGAAGTAAATTGGCTATTAAACACAGTGTGGATGAAGCTTCCATTCTTTTGGGAACGGCTCAGATGAAATTATTTCACTTATTTCACGGGCTTTGCTTGATGATAACACCCACACAATTATGCCAGCTCCAACATTTCCACAATATGCACATAATGCAAAAATTGAGGGAGCAGATTTTATAGAGATCCCTTTGGTCGATGGCCTTCATGACCTCAATGCATTCCTATCAGCGGTCAATGAACGAACCGCAGTCATTTGGATCTGCAACCCAAACAATCCTACTGGTAATTTAATACCAAGTGAAGAATTGATTGAGTTTTTAAGCAAGGTTCCAGAAAATATCCTTGTAGTCTTAGACGAAGCCTATTTTGAATATGTGACCGATCCACATCATACTGATTCAATTCGCCTATTGGATCAGTTTCCGAATATTTTAGTACTTAGAACATTTTCTAAGGCGTATGGGTTGGCTGCCTTCCGACTTGGTTATGCAATTGGCTCTCCGCAATTATTACAGAATTGAATAAAGTACGTAACCCGTTCAATAATAATTCACTTGCACTAGCTGTTGCAAATGTAGCTCTTGAAGACGACGGTTTCATAGAAGAGTGCCGTCAGAAGAACCAGGTTCAACGAGAGCGCTACATGGCGTATGCTTCACTGAATGGCCTCCATGTATATGATTCGCAAACGAATTTTGTGTTAATGGAAGTTCCAATGGACGCAGATGAAGCATCGGAATTTCTATTGAAAAAAGGATTTATCGTTCGAAGTGGCAATGCATTAGGTACACCAATGCATGTTAGAATCACAATAGGTACAGAAGAGCAGAATACAGGAGTGTTTCATGCATTCGATCTTCTATTAAAAGAAAAAGGTAGATAAATATGACGCAAAACGTTGCAATCGTGGGACTTGGGCTAATAGGGGGCTCCCTTGGCCTTGCTCTAAAACGCAGTAAACAAGATATACATATCATAGGGTTTGACCGATCTTACGCAACAGCGGATGAAGCTTACCGACGTGGGATAATCGACTCGATTGCTCCATCCGCTAAATCCGCCTGTGAAAAAGCAGATGTCATTATCTTTGCAACTCCAGTTAATACTACAGCTGTATTGTTAGAAGAGGCGTCCTTATGGGATTTCAAGGATAGGGTCATCATATCTGATACAGGAAGTACGAAAAAACCTATTATGGAAGCTGCAAAGGTTCTCACCGATAAGGGACTAACTTTCATTGGAGGCCATCCAATGGCAGGATCCCATAAGAGTGGTATCTCAGCGGCGAAAGAGCATTTATTCGAAAATGCCTATTATATTTTGACACCTCATGAGGGTGCAAGTTCAGAACAAATCAATCAATTATCAAACTTACTGCAACCAACAAAAGGGAAAATTGTTGTATTAAATGCTGATGAGCATGATCGAATGACTGCCATCGTTAGTCATTTCCCACATATAATCGCATCTTCACTTGTAGGTAGACTGGCTGATCAGGAAAAACAGCAACCATTCGTTAAAAAACTGGCAGCCGGAGGTTTCCGTGATTTAACGCGTATCGCCTCGGCTGATCCTACTATGTGGCGCGACATAACAATGCAAAATCGTGAAGAATTATTAATCCAACTTGATGGATGGTTACAGGAAATGGAGTCTATCCGAACACTTATATTCGAAAATGACCCGGAGCTAATTTTCCGGTTCTTTGAAGATGCTAAGAAATTCAGGGACCGATTGCCTTCAACTTCTGAAGGAGCTCTACAAGGGGCCCTGTATATGACATTTGACTTACATATCGATATTCCCGATCATCCAGGTGTCATATCAGAAATTACGAAAATACTTGCCGATGAACAAATCAGCATTACGAATATCCGAATTGTAGAAACGAGAACAGATGTGTATGGAATTCTTGTGATCAGTTTCCAGAATACAGATGATCGCAAAGCAGCAAGGGCTGTTCTCTCAAGAACGACTGACTATAGCATGCATATTCTTTAAAAGGGGTTGATGACTGTGGGTGAATTGAAAACAATACAGTTCGATAAGCCGGTTGTAGCAGGTTCGTTAAAAGTCCCGGGAGATAAATCCATATCTCACCGGGCAATCATGTTGGGATCAATTGCTACTGGAAAGACGACCGTTAAGGGATTTCTTGAAGGGGAAGATTGTTTACGGACAATCGATATTTTTAGGCAATTGGGCGTCTCCATAGAGCGGAATGGAACCGATGTATTGATTGAAAGTCCTGGAATTCATCAGTGGAAAACACCCGTAGGCGAATTGTATGCAGGTAATTCAGGTACAACCGCAAGATTATTACTTGGTATATTGTCGGGCTCATCAGTCAACTCCGTTTTGACAGGGGATGACTCACTGTCAAAAAGGCCGATGAAAAGAGTGACAAATCCTTTGCAGGCAATGGGAGCTTCAATTTCAGGAGCTAGCGAAGGTGACTTCCTACCACTTTCTATTAAAGGTGGGGCATTAAAGGGGATCGATTATGAAATGCCCGTAGCAAGTGCACAGGTGAAATCTGCAATCCTATTTGCTGGTTTAAATGCCGAAGGAATCACAGTCGTAAGAGAATCTGCAATATCAAGAGATCACACAGAACGTATGTTCAAACAATTTGGAGCGAATATCCAACAAGACGGAAATGCAGTAAGTTTACAAAGCGGTCAAGAATTGAAGGGAACAGATGTAGTCGTTCCTGGGGATATATCTTCCGCTGCATTTTTCATGGCGGCGGCGGCTATGATAAAAGGAAGCTCCATTAAGTTCATAGATGTCGGACTGAATCCAACGAGAACCGGAATCATCAAAGTTTTGGAGAAAATGGGAGCCTCGGTAGAGATTCTTGAACAATACGGGAAAACGAGGAGCCATATGGTATAATAAGGGTTTCCAATTCACAATTAAAAGGAATAGTGATTGAAGGGGATATTATCCCGACACTAATTGATGAATTGCCTATTATTGCATTACTGGCAACACAGGCTGAAGGCGTAACGATCATTAAGGATGCAGAGGAACTACGCGTGAAAGAAACAGATCGTATCGCTGCAGTTACCAATGAGTTGATTAAATTGGGGGCAGAAATAGAAGCGACGGAAGATGGAATGATCATTAAAGGACCAACTCCACTAAAGGGATCAAATTTGAAATCCTATGGCGACCATCGATTAGGTATGATGGCAGCCATAGCGGCACTTATAACAGAAGGGCCAGTCGAAATTGAAAATCCTTCCTGCATCGCAATATCCTACCCGAATTTCTTTGAACAATTATCTGATCTCATCAAAAAAGGTGAGGATGAATAATTTTCCTAATGTATACAACATGAAGGAACAGGTGAAAATATGAACCAGTTACATGAATTTGAAAAAGCGATTTTTGAAGGTGATATTCGCTTAATGAATGAGTTAATTGATCGTGCAGAAAAAATGGAGGAATTTGACCTTCTCTATGATGTTGCGGGGTTAATGGTTGAGTACGGTTATATCGGCCAGGCGGATCATATTTATGAAACGTTGAGTCAGGTTATGCCGGACGAAGCACAACTGAAAATCGATAGGGCATCTACATTGCTTGAACTTGGTGATGAAGACGAAGCGTTGCTTTTGTTATCTGAGGTGATGCCGACCAGGATGAATATGTTCAAGCGTTGATGGCATTAGCTGATTACTATCAAATGATAGGCATGGCGGAAGCCGCACTTGGTAAGGTGAAAGAGGCTATTGAATTAGCCCCATATGAGCCGGTCATTCGCTTTGCTTATGCGGAACTTTTACTTGACGCGGGAAGGTATATCGAAGCTGCCAAGCTATTTTCCGAGCTTTTTAATGAGGGAAACAAGGAGATAGCTGGTATTAGCATCCCACTTCGAATAGCAGAAACATTTAGTGCAGGCGCTGCTTATGAAGAAGCTCTGCCCTATTATGAGGATCTATTGGTGGATGAGCAAAGTCCTGATACGCTTTTCGGTGCTGCGTACGCGTACTATCAAAGCAGACAACCAGAACGATCGATTCAATTACTCGAAAACCTTATACAAATGGATCCGGATTATTTTTCTGCTTATATGCTTGCTGGGCAGGCCCAATCTCAATTGGGTGAGGACAAAAAAGCTTATGAGTTATACATTCAAGGCATTGCACGTGATGAATTCGACAAAGAATTGCGCTTGGCTGCAGGAAAGTCCGCGTTAAAGTTATCTCTTCCCGATGAAGCGGAGGAGCATTTAAAACATTCCATTGCACTTGACCCTGAATATATTGATGCTATCATCACACTCGCTTCGATTTATAATGAAAGAGAGCAGGATGAGGAACTCCTTGGTCTTTTGGCTGAGATGAAAGAGGAAGAGATGGATCTCCCACTCCTTTCCGCATTTAAAGCATTTGCTTTAGAAAGGGAGGAACTATATGACGATGCATACCGATCTTACCGTAAGGCATATACTGGATTGAAAGATGATCCATCATTTTTGGATAAATTCGCGAGATTCCTTTTGGATGAGGGTAAACGGGATGAAGCAATCGAGGTAATTAAGACGCTTGTGTCGCTAACACAGCATGATGAATGGGCCGCTTTTCTTGAAATGTTGAATGACAAGGAGGTGTGATATGACAGCCATGGTTCCTGTCGCTGCCAAAAAAGACTTTGTTCGGTGGTTTTTAAAGCGCTATAAATTAAAGCGTCGGGAATGTGTTTGGATTCTGAACTATCTTCTAAGCCATGAACAGCTTCTTCAAAACGTACACTTCACGGATGAGGTGCATTACTGTCCTCGCGCAATGGTGATCTCCACGATAAATTCCGAGAGTATCCCATTTCGTTTTTACAAAGGCAATCTGATGACGGCAGATGCAGAAAAGTCATTTCATGATTTACGACTTCATCCGGACGAAAAAATGTTTATACAGCTGAACTTTCCTAATAGCAATACGTGTCCGCATTATGCAAGTGTTCGGGAGGAAAACCCATTTCTCCCTGCAGAACTGCAAGTAAGTCCTAGGGACCGGAAAATTGCCGAAAAACTGTTAGAGGAAAGTGCCGCATCTATGTCGTTGGATCTACTTATGAAACGGGTAGATGAAGCCCTTGATGCAAATGATCGGGAACGTTTTCTTGTACTATCAGCAATGTTGAATGATATGAAAATTATAAAAGACTAATGACTCCATCTTCTTGATGGAGTCATTTGCTTGACTTTTTTAGGGGGAATTGAAATGAATTGGACAGGCAAGGACATGGATACATATCTATCGCAGAAAGAATATATCGATACTTTAGTGATACCGCTTGTAAAAATTGAGTTGAAATTGGATAATATGAAGGCAAGTGCATCTTCGGCAGAATTTATCATGCATCTATCATCTCTAATTGAAACTCAATTTAAAGGACGCATGATGTTTGTTCCACCATTCAGCTATTCATCCGCAACGGATCTGCCAAGTATGGCGAAAACGACATTACTGGAATTTTCGGATACACCATTTAAGCATGTTTTCTTCTTAACGACGGATCATGCGTGGTCAACTCTAAAATTGCCTGGACAAGTTATATGGATGCCTTCCATCCCTCTCGAAAGTATGGAAGCCTCGTTACGTCAATCGATCCTTGAAGATCAATTACGACAGGTGCTTCCGAAATTCATCGAGAAATGGTCGGTTTAACTTAAATAAAAAATAATTTCTCGAAAATAATGAGTTTTAATTATAGCTGTTCTAAAATGATTAATGTAAAATTCATGAATTGTTCACATTCTATTTTTACAGTGGAACGCATGATTGAATTTAAACTACGATTGATATATCATAGATATGTCCTAGTATTACAATTAGCAAAAGTATGTCCGTTGGACTGATTTTGGAGTAAGAGGAGGGAAACTGATGAGCAGCAAAGTGTCTAGACGCCAATTCCTGAGCTATACGTTGATGGGTGTCGGCGGATTCATGGCTTCAGCTATGTTAATGCCGATGGTACGATTTGCGGTCGATCCAGTATTGCAACCAAAGAGTGAAGGTGAATTTATTCCAACTCCGCAAAAAGTGGATCAATTGACCGATTCTCCTGTACGTGTTGACTTTACTATTAAAGATCGTAAAGATGCATGGTACAAGTCTGATGTATCGAACACTGCTTGGGTCTATAAAGAAGGCGATACGGTCATCGCACTTTCTCCTGTCTGTAAACACCTTGGTTGCACGGTGAGCTGGGAAGGGGACGAGAAGCATAAGAATGAATTCTTCTGCCCTTGCCATAATGGACGTTACGAGAAAAACGGTAAAAACATACCTGGATCTCCACCACTTGGACCACTCGATGAGTATATGGTAAATGTTGTGGATGGCTATGTTTATCTTGGAAAAACGGTTCCAAACACATTAGTTTAAAATGTAAGGGGGTACGACCGAAGTGCTAAATAAAATTTATGATTGGGTTGACGAACGGTTGGATATCACCCCGATTTGGCGGGATATCGCTGACCATGAAGTACCTGAGCACGTAAACCCTGCACATCATTTTTCTGCATTCATCTATTGTTTCGGTGGTTTGACGTTTTTCGTAACGGTCATCCAGATTCTATCAGGTATGTTCCTTACAATGTATTACACCCCGGATATTGAAAATGCATGGAAATCCGTTTACTACCTTCAAAACGAAGTAGCATTCGGTGAAATTGTGCGTGGGATGCACCACTGGGGAGCGTCTCTTGTTATTGTTATGATGTTCCTACATACGCTGCGTGTATTCTTTACAGGCTCGTATAAAAAGCCTCGTGAATTGAACTGGATTGTCGGAGTTCTTATCTTCGTTACAATGTTGGGTCTTGGTTTCACAGGTTACTTATTGCCATGGGATATGAAAGCATTGTTCGCAACTAAGGTTGGTATTGAAATCGCCGCATCTGTACCGTTTATCGGTGAACAGATCAAGATCCTTCTTGCAGGTGACTCTACAATTCTTGGTGCGCAAACTTTGACTCGTTTCTTCGCGATTCATGTATTCTTCCTACCGGCTGCTTTGCTTGGGTTGCTTGCAGCACACTTTATCATGATCAGAAGACAAGGTATCTCCGGACCGCTATAAGATCAACATCCACTTTGTTGTTGATTGTCTGAAATTAGAATAAGGAGGGGACATAATGCAACGCGGAAAAGGCATGAAATTTGTTGGTGACTCGCGCATCAAAGCCGAAGGTAAGATGCCGAACGTCCCGAAGGATTACTCAGAATATCCAGGTAAAACAGAAGCATTCTGGCCTAACTTCCTCTTGAAAGAGTGGATGATTGGTGCCATCTTCCTTATCGGGTATTTAATCATTACAGTTGCCCATCCGTCTCCGCTTGAAAGACAAGCAGACCCTACGGATACAACATACATACCGGTTCCTGACTGGTATTTCCTATTCATGTATCAATTGCTGAAATATGAATTTGCTTCCGGACCGTATAACGTCATCGGTGCTATCGTTATCCCTGGATTGGCAGTGGGTGCATTAATGCTTGTTCCTTTCATGGATACATCGAAAGAGCGTCGTCCATTTAAACGCCCTCTTCCGACAGGCTTTATGCTCTTGCATTCGCAGCAATCTTCTATTTGACATATGAGTCTGTTGTGAACCATGACTGGGAAAAAGCAAAAGCACAAGGTGCTATTCGTGAAGAAGTTCAATTTGACCCAGATTCTGAAGGGTATCAGATTTACGCAGGTTCATCATGTATCAGCTGTCACGGCGGTGAATTCGAAGGCGGTCTTGGACCAACCCTAGTTAATACTGGACTAACTGCTGACGAAATAATCGATATCGCTCATAACGGTATTGGGACAATGCCAGCTAATCAGTGGACTGGCTCCGAGGAAGACTTGCAAGTACTTGCTGAGTTCCTTGAAAGCTTGAAATCTGAATAATAGTACTAACAAATAAAAAGAGTCAGGAGACTGACTCTTTTTTGCTATACTAATTCATGTGGGTAAAACTGTTTTCCCGCTATACATAACATATAAACAAGTGATGGGAGAGATGTCTTTGAGTTCTCTTAAAAATATGGCATGGCTCATTTTGACCCATAAGTCTTTTTTATGGATTTTATTGTTTGTCAATATTTTTGGAACAGTTTACGGTTATGACTGGTATATGTGGCAATTGGAAATGACTGATCCTATTTTTTGGATATTTGTACCTGACAGTCCTACCGCAAGCCTGTTTTTTTCAATAGCTATTATTGGGTGGCTGATTGGCAAAAATTTTAAATTGATTGAAGCACTTGCTCTCATTACACTTGTCAAATATGGATTATGGGCTGTAGTCATGAATCTTCTAACACTTAATGAGCTTGGTTCAATCGATAAGGTAGGTTGGATGCTTATCGGATCGCATTTCGCAATGGCAGTTCAAGCAATCCTTTATAGTGGAATGTATAAATTCGATTTCAAACATATTGTAATAGCCGCCATCTGGACTTTGCATAACGACGTCATCGATTATGTATTTGGCCAAATGCCGATTTACTATGATTTGATGAAGCATATGCAACAAATTGGTTACTTTACATTTTGGCTCTCCATCGCTTGTATTACATTGGCTTATATCGTTTGGAGAAAAAGAGTAAAACGAAAAACTGTTATAGTATAATATCAATAAGTTGCGGTTGTTCGATGTACATTATAAAATAGAAATAGAGAAAAGGGAGGGATAGGAAGAATGTTTTTGATTTACCTCGGTATCATCATTTTGCTACCATTGTATGCACAATTCAAAGTGAAAAGCACGTATAAAAAATATGCGAAGGTACGTTCGACATCCGGTATGTCGGGTGCGGAAGTGGCTCGTCTCATTCTCGATAAAAATGGATTACAAGATGTGAAAGTAGTAGAAAGCAGTGGTTTTCTAAGTGATCATTACAATCCATTAACGAAGACGGTCGCATTATCATCTCAGAACTACCATGAAGCTTCAGTTGCGGGACAGCTATCGCAGCCCACGAAGTAGGACACGCAATCCAAGATGCAGAAGCTTATGCATTTTTACGTTTCCGTCATCGATTGGCACCTGTTGCAAATATTACATCCAATGCTTCATGGGGTTTTCATTATGATAGGTCTAATCTTCTCAAGTATGAATTCCTTGCTTGGCATCGGGATCGTCTTAATGGCAGTTGGAGTTCTATTCCAAATTGTAACGTTGCCTGTTGAGTTCAATGCATCCAGTCGTGCGATGAACCAAATTGTCGAATTCGGAATCATTCGTAATGAAGAAGAACCACATGCGAAAAAAGTGTTAAGTGCTGCGGCAATGACTTATGTGGCGGCTACTGCAGTCGCTGTTCTTGAATTGCTACGCCTTATTCTTATCTTCACAAACAGGGACTAATAGCAAAAACCCGACCTTTGGATGGTCGGGTTTTTCAATTTGACGATTGTCATTATTTTTCTATCGGTTGTTTTTGCTCATCCAACGTAAAGCCTTCTCCAAGGACGTCGTGAACTTCAGTTACAGAAACAAAAGCATGTGGGTCGATCGCTGTCACGATGTTTTTCAGGCGCATGATTTCGTTTTTTCCGACTACACAATAAAGAATTTCCCTGTCGGATTTTGTGAAATGTCCATAGCCTCTAAAAACAGTAACGCCACGATCCATTTCCAGTGTAATCTTGGAAGCGATGGCATCCTGGGAATCGGAAATAATAAAAGCACCTCTTGCTGCATAGGCACCTTCTTGGACAAAATCGATGACACGGGCGCCTACAAAAAGGGCGACTAACGTATACATCATGGAACGATGGTCCAAGTACACTGCCCAGGAAAGTAAAATAACAAACGCATCGAACAAAAACATTGTCTTTCCCATGCTCCAGCCTATGTACTTATGCGCCAAACGTGCGATAATATCTACACCGCCAGTTGTTCCACCGAATCGGAATATGATCCCCAAACCGATCCCAATAAAAACACCGGCAAATAAAGCAACAAGAAACATATCACCTTCAAGGTGTATATTGAACTGGTATTTCATGAAGATTTTCAGGAAGACGGACACAGCGACTGTTCCAATCACTGTATAAATGAACACCTTTCTGCCTAACAGCTTCCATCCAATGATGAACATCGGAATGTTCAACAAAAGGTTCATAATGCAGGATCCCAATTAAAAGCAAATAGCAGGATAAGTGTAATTCCCGTGAAGCCACCTTCGGCAAGCTCATGCTGGATGTTAAAGTGCACAAGCCCAAAACTGAAAATTGCGGCTCCAAGTATAATGAAGAATATATTTTTAAATTTTATTCCACGAAACATAGAAAAACCACCTTTCTTGGCACATTTTACATTATCTATGATTCCAGTTTTTTTGACAACAGTCCTATGAATGAATACGATAGCAAATGAAGGAGAATGAAGCAAATGGAACAAGCTAGAACGTTGAAAAGTCTTCAGGAAGAGGTCCATGAATATATATCGGGTTTCGAGGAAGGGTATTTTCCACCAATGGAATTAATGGCAAGACTTACCGAAGAGTTAGGTGAGCTTTCCAGAGAAGTACAACATGTGCACGGATGAAAAAGAAAAAGAGAGCGAAGAAATCGGATCCCTTGCGGAGGAGACTGGGGATTTGTTATTTGTCCTCATCTGCTTTGCGAATTCACAAGGAATTGACCTTCAAGATGCACTAACATCGGTTTTAAAGAAATTTAACGATCGTGATGCAAACCGTTGGACTAGAAAGGAGAACATTGATTGATGAAAATTAAAGTAGCTATAGCGGGTGCCAGAGGAAGAATGGAACTACAGCTATCGAAGCGATTGAAGAAGCGGTAGATGCTGAAGTTGTTGCAGCATTAGACTATAAATTTGATGGAATGCATTTACATAATGCTTCTGTGAATGAAGAGAAACAAGGAATCCCAATTTACACATCACTCTCCAAATTAGTTGAAGAACACCATCCTACTGTCCTTCTTGATGTTACGGATCCGGATGCAGTGTTTACTAATGTGAAAGATGCATTGTCTTTGGGTATACATCCTGTAGTCGGAACTTCAGGCTTAACAAAGCAAGAATTAAAGCAGATTTCGGAAATGGTGGAAACGACAAAAACTGGTGGAATCATCGCACCTAACTTTTCGATTGGTGCAGTACTGATGATGAAGTTTGCCGCTCAAGCTTCCCGTTATTTAGGGGATGTAGAAATATTGGAAATGCATCATGATAGAAAACTCGATGCCCCATCAGGAACGGCAGTGAAAACAGCGGAAATGATAATGGAAAATCGACCTCCGCATATACAAGGCCATCCAGAAGAACAGATCCACTTAGAGGGAGCCCGTGGCGGTGATGTAGAAGGCATGAAGATCCATAGTATCCGCCTACCGGGCTTGCTTGCGCATCAGCAAGTGCTTTTAGGGGGAGAGGAGAATTGCTTACAATCCGACATGATTCATTAAGCAGAAAAAGTTTCATGCCTGGCATCATGATGGCGATTCGAAATGTAATAGGACGTAATGATCTAATTTACGGATTGGAAAATATAATCGATTAAGTTTGGTACGAGAGGTGATCACATGAACAAATTGAAAGTCGGTGTAATTTGTTATCCTTCATTAGGAGGTTCAGGTGTTGTTGCGACTGAACTGGGGATGAAAATGGCAGAGAAAGGACATGAGATGCATTATATCTCATCCGAGAAGCCGTTCCGCTTAATTGACGTCCATCCGAATATTCATTTCCACGAGGTGAAAATAGACGGCTATGCGGTATTCAAATATCCTCCTTATGACATCGCATTAGCGAATCGGATCGCACATGTCATCCAAAAGGAGAAACTCGACCTATTGCATGTCCATTACGCAGTGCCACATGCAATTTCAGCGGCACTCGCCAAGGATATGGCAAAATCGTCTATTGGCGTGATCACGACTTTACATGGAACGGACGTAACGGTTCTTGGTCATGATCCCGCGCTGAAATACACTGTTCGCTATGGAATTGAAAAGTCGGAAATAACGACAGCTGTCTCTGAATCACTTCGCCAAGATACGTTTTCGCTGATCGAGCCCGATAAAGAGATCTTAACGATCTATAATTTCATCGATGAAGACAAATACAAGCCGGTCGATCCCGGTTCGCTGAAAAAAGACTTAGGAATCCGTGAAGAGGAAAAAGTCATTATCCATGTGTCCAATTTCCGGGCAGTCAAACGCGTGGATGATATAATTGATAGCTTTAAGATCATCCGTGAAACAATCAATGCAAAATTAGTATTAGTTGGTACCGGTCCCGAAAAGATTGAAATGAGGGAGAAGGTAAAACAAGAAGGTTTGGAAAACGAGATCATTTTCACGGGTAAACGTGACGACCTCCCTGAGTTGTTGGCAATCAGTGATCTAATGTTTCTATTATCGGAGAAAGAGGCATTCGGTCTCGTTCTGTTAGAAGGCTTTGCTTGTGGGGTACCTGCAATTGCAACCAATATTGGCGGCATACCTGAAGTGATTGAGGATGGGGAAAACGGTTACCTCGTTGAATTAGGTGATGTCAGAGCTGCAGCAGAGAAAGCAATTGGGCTACTGCAAGATCCAGTTAAACATAAAATGTTCCGTGAAAACGCATTGCGCACTGTGCATGAAAAATTCGATTCAACATCCATTGTTAATGAATACGAGGAACTTTATTACAAAGTTGCGGGATTGAACTCATGAGTGAATTTGGATCAGCTTCAAGTCGGAAGGTCATCAAGCTCTTAGGAGATGCGGGTTATGAGGCGGTGTTTGTTGGAGGTTCCGTTCGAGATTATCTTTTGGGTAAGGATGCTTCTGATATAGATATCGCCACATCTGCATCGCCCGAGGAAGTGAAGCAGGTTTTTCCCAATACAATAGATGTCGGAATTGAACACGGAACCGTGATGGTTTTAATGGACCGGGAGCCAATCGAGGTAACGACTTACCGGACGGAAAGTACATATACAGATCATCGAAGACCTGATGAAGTGAAATTTGTAAAATCACTAAAGGAAGATTTAAGGCGAAGGGATTTCACAATAAATGCATTGGCATTAACAGTGTCCGGAGAACTGATTGACCCATTCGGTGGAAGGGATGACCTAAAAGGGCGAGTGATTCGGGCTGTTGGCAATGCGCAAGACCGCTTTACGGAGGATGCATTAAGAATGGTCCGGGCAGTCCGATTTGCCTCGGTTTTAGGGTTTGAAGTGGAAGCTGGTACGCGTCAAGCCATTTCAGGCAACGCTGAAAAAATCCGACATGTCTCTGTTGAACGCATCAAAGTGGAGATGGACAAGTTGATGAAAGGGAAAGAGCCGAACAAGGGGTTCGCGTTAATCGCCGAAACTGGTCTTTCACATCATCTTCCGGTTTTCCGCAGGATATCCGCATATTATCCGAAAGTGTTCCTTTTGAAGATGCGCTTCAAGGATGGGCTGCCTTGATGCTTGCAGGTGGTTTTACGGCTTCCGAGGTTGCAAGGGCCTATAAACTGTCCAACCGCGAAAAGGAGTTTTTATCAGCAGTTCATGTTGCCTTCGACCGTAGACAGTTGGGAAGATATACGACGGATGATTATTATCGCTTTCCGTTCGACGTGATATGCGCGGCGGAAAATATCTGGCAAGCATTCAATCCTTCGGAAGACGGTATCCCTCAACATGAAATTGCCATGAAGCAAAGAGAGTTGCCAATACGCTCGAAAGATGAACTTCAAGTGAATGGTAAAGATCTTATGGCATGGACTGAGCAACGGGGCGGTCCTTGGCTTGGTGAATGGATGGATCGAATCGAAAAGGCGGTTCTCCATCGTGAATGCCCGAACGACACGGAAAAGATAAAGGAATGGTTTTTCAATGAATACAAACGTCAAGAATGAATTATTGAACAGACTCTTTGAAGCGAAAGGCGAACCAGTATCAGGCCAGGAATTTGCAGATGAATACGGGCTATCAAGAACAGCCATTTGGAAATACATTAAGGAATTTGAAGAAGAAGGCTATGAAATCACCTCGATTCGCAAAAAGGGGTACGCACTGATTTCTTCGCCAGATCGGTGAATTCAGCCAATATCCTAAACCATCTTGAAACATCGATGTATGGAAGAAGTGTTGATTATTACGAAAGCGTAGAATCCACTCAACCTTTAGCACATGATGCCGCACAGGCAGGAGTGCCTGATGGAACCCTTATAGTAGCGGAAGAACAGACCGCGGGGAGAGGAAGGTTATATCGACCTTGGTCCTCAGCTGCTCGTAAAGGGATTTGGATGAGTTTAATCATTCGACCTACCCTAACACCACAGCAAGCTCCACAAATGACTCTTGTAACCGCTGTGGCGATTATACGCGCAATTGAAGAGGTCACGGGGATTGAAGCGACGATAAAATGGCCGAATGATATTTTGATCAACGGTAAAAAAATGACAGGAATCTTGACGGAACTGCAAGCAGATCCCGATCGGGTAAAGGCAATCATCATAGGGATTGGGATGAACGTCAATCAAGATGAGGAAGATTTCCCGGATGAACTCCAATCGATTGCAACTTCGCTGAAAATAGCAACAGGTCAGCACATCAACCGTGCAAAACTTATTGCAGGCATTTTAAGGTATTTAGAACAGTATACAAACATGTATGAAAAACACGGTTTCGGGCCGATCAAGCTGTTGTGGGAAGGGTATTCGAACACGGCAGGGAAACGGATTCGTGCGGTGATGTTGAATGAAACGATTGAAGGTGTCGCGTTGGGCATTTCCGAAGAAGGATTGCTTGAACTTCAATTGGATGATGGGTCAGTGAGAGGGATTTATTCGGCGGATATTCAGATTCAGTAGGAGCAGGCGGGGAAAACGTTTAGTTTTCCTTTTGCCTGTTTTTTTGTATTGCCGGCAGTCAATGGGAAGTTTTTAGTACTCTATGGGAAGTCATCGACGTTCTATGAGAAGTTGTGAGTGTTCTATGGAGGTCATCGTCGTTCTATGGGAAGTAAGATACGTTCTATGGGAAGTTGCATGCGTTCTACGGGAAGTTCGTCCAAACCGGGGAAATTCTGGCCGAAAAACGTTCGCCTCAAAGAATCATGGTAAGTTATGCTCGAGTTTGGGATCGTTATGCTCGGGTTCGGCAGGTTATTTCTCGAGTTTGAGGTGGTTATGCTGAGTTCAGCCTCATTTTGCTCGTCTTGTTACTTTTCACCTACCACACATCCCAAACTGCATGCCCAATTCTTGGAAGTAAATATTAAAAAATGAATTTTCTTAACTATATAATTTTTTATTTCTTATGATGTTATAATGAATAGAGGTAGATTGCAGAGGGGGAGAGCTTTTGGAGAAGAAGTCTATGATTTTTATTTCTGCATTTCTTTTGGTGTTTATAGTATTCTCCAGTATTCGGCTTGTTAAGGTTCCCCATGCAAATGAGACTAAGAATATCAGTGAGGAATTAAGTGCAAGTGATATTGCAAAAGGAATTTCGAGATCTGATAGGGATAGATATGATAAAAACGCTAAAGCTGTTGAACTCTATCAAAAAATCATAATGTATATGAATGAGCACGACCAGATTGAATATATTGGTGCTTTTATTGACGACAACCAAGTACTGAATGTAGGTTTAACTGGCAAGCAAAAAAAAATGAAAAAGTTATAAAAGACCTTGTAGGGGGTCTGCCGATTCATTTTTATAATATAGAAAAGTCAGAATATATGGTTGCGAAATTAGCTATGGATAAAGTATTTGAAGAATTAAGTGTTCCGAATAACTTGTTTGAACAACAAAAAATATTTGTCTCAGAGATGTGGGTGGAAGAGGAAACCGATACCTTAATAGTAGGTCTGTTAGTTTTAAACCGTAAGAATGAAAAAGAATTTAAGGTTATTTTAGAAAAAATGTACAATCAAAAAGTAAGGATAAAATTCATACAGTCCGACGGAGCTACAGTTTATTAATCTAATCAGGAGTGGATGGTGAATTTTCCACGTTGATTTACTTTTCCTATCTTTAAATTGCTTCAAATAGAATCTATACAAATAAACTTTCATTTGCTATAGTAGTGGCGAAGGGCAGTATCAATCGGAACTGCACCTTTCAAATAGTAAAGAAACATCCAACTCAATAGGTTCTGCCTTGATCTTGCGAAAGACAGGGACGGAGGAAACCAATCTGCTATCATACGCAACCCTTCTGTCCAATTTGGCTTGAAGGGTTTTATTTTTCGGTTTTCTCCTTTCAATTAATATGAAAGGGAGTGGGGAAGAAATGAAAAGTACGTCTGATTTTAAGAAAATGAAACAAAAAAATGAAAAGGTTGTCATGCTGACCGCTTATGATCACCCGTCTGCACAATTGGCGGAGCAAGCCGGAATTGATGTCATCCTTGTGGGGACTCATTAGGCATGGTCGTTTTGGGTTATGAAACGACAGCGGCCGTAACAGTCGATGACATGATTCATCATGGCAAAGCGGTAAGAAGGGGAGCGAAAGAGACTTTTGTTGTTGTCGATATGCCATTCGGTTCTTATCATGGTTCCGAAGATCGCACTCTGGAAGCCGCGGTAAGAATTTTCCAGGAGACCGGTGCGAATGCATTGAAATTGGAAGGATCCGGCAAGGTAATTGACACAATACGTCTTTTGACAAGTACAGGAATTCCAGTCGTCGCTCATCTCGGATTACTGCCTCAGTCCGCTGCAGTTGAAGGCGGTTACAAAGTGCAAGGAAAGACGGCAGCGGCTGCGGAACAACTTATCCGTGATGCTGTTGCTTGTGAGGCTGCAGGTGCTTGTATGATCGTATTGGAATGCATTCCATACCAATTGGGGAGCAAGTGTCAAAAGCGGTTTCCGTTCCGACAATCGGTATCGGGGCAGGCGCTGAAACAGACGGCCAAGTGTTAGTTTTCCATGATACGATTAAATACGGCAACCATCATATCCCGAAATTTGTCGAAACCTATGCCAATGTCGGGGATGATATTGGGCTGGATTGGAAGAATATGTGGCGGCAGTCAAATCCGGGGCATTCCCGTCTGAGGCACATCGCTTTACGATGAAAGAAGATGAATTGGTGGCACTTTACGGAGGAATGAAGGATGCTGAACACTGAAATAAATAGCATAAAAGTTGTAGAAACAATTGAAGAACTTCAGCAGTTGATCAATAAAAAAAGCGGTAAAACAGTTGGCTTAGTACCGACAATGGGCTTTTTGCATGAAGGACATCTCTCACTTGTCAAACATGCCAAAGAGCAAAATGACATTGTCGTGATGAGCATCTTTGTTAACCCAGCGCAATTTGGACCGGGCGAGGATTTCGAATCCTATCCACGTGATCTTGAAAAGATGTTAGATTGGCGGAAGAAGCGGGTGTCAATATCGTATTCATCCCATCCGTTAAAGAAATGTATCCGTTCGAGGGCGGTATTCGGATTCTTCCGGGACCACAAGCTAACGAACTTTGCGGCGCATCTAGACCGGGGCATTTCGACGGAGTTTTGAAAGTCGTTTTAAAACTTTTTAACATCGTTAACCCTGACCGCTCCTATTTCGGAATGAAAGATGCACAGCAACTTGCAATCATTGAAACTTTTGTCCGTGATTTTAATTTACGAACAAAGATAGTACGTGTTCCCATCGTCCGTGAAGACGACGGCTTGGCTAAAAGTTCAAGGAACGTCAACTTAACGCCAGATGAACGGGCCCAAGCACCCATTATCCATCAAGCATTATTAAAAGGTGCTGAGCTTCATTCAATTGGCTTAAAGCCTGAACAAATTGAGGATGAAGTGGCAAGCTATATAACAGATGGTAGCACGGGGGAAATTGATTATGTTAAGCTGCTGTCTTATCCAAGCCTTCAGCCAATAACAAGCGAAACAGATGAAGTCATTTTAGCTGTTGCCGTCAAATTCTCAAAGACCAGATTGATAGATAATATTATTATGTAAACAAAGGATGGTTCGTATGTTCAGAATGATGATGAACAGTAAACTACACAGAGCAACTGTCACGGAGGCAAACCTCAATTACGTAGGAAGTATTACAATTGACAGTGACTTATTGGACGCTGCTGGAATGCTGCCAAATGAAAAAGTCCATATTGTCAATAACAACAATGGTGCCCGATTTGAAACATACATCATCGCCGGAGCTCGGGGAACTGGCGAAATCTGCGTGAACGGAGCCGCAGCAAGATTAGTCCAACCGGGTGATATCGTCATCATCATTTCCTATGTGTATGTCTCGAATGAAGAAGCTAAAACTCACCAACCAACAGTCCTTCTAATGGATGAGAAAAACAGCATCAAAGAAATAATCACAGAAGCCCCTGGAGTAATTGCGTAAGCTATTAGGAGAAAAGCTGGTGAAATGGCATAGCCAAATCATCAGCTTTTCAAGTTTAAGGAAAGTTTATATGAACCGAACACCTAAATAAGCAATCACAGCCTGGAATATGATACAATCTGCTGTAGTATTTGATACAGGAAGTTGATGATTGAATGGATAACCGTACATACGCAGTTGTTGATTTAGAAACGACCGGGCACTCGCCTTCAAAAGGGGACAGGATCATTCAAATCGCAATTGTCTTCATAGAGAACGGCATAATCTCTCGAAAATATGCCCGTTTCGTAAACCCGGAACGTGAAATCCCTTTATTTATCCAACAATTGACTTCAATTACGGATAATGAAGTCATTTCGGCTCCTACATTTGAAGAAATCGCACAAGAAGTTTCCGATCTACTACAAGGAACTGTCTTTGTCGCGCATAATACTGACTTTGATTTATCATTTTTACAAAGCGAATTCAAACGGTGCAAAGTTGCAACATGGTCCGGGAAGAAAATTGACACAGTTGAATTATCCAAAATTCTATTCCCTTCCTCTTCCAGTTACAGATTACAGGATTTAGCGGAAGAATTAGATATCCCGCTTTCAACCGCGCATCGGGCTGATGATGATGCAGAAGCAACAGCACACTTATTATTGGCAGCCCTATCTAAACTGCAAACATTGCCGGAAGAGACATTGAACCTTCTACACAGACGCTCGTTTTCTTTACGATCGGATATTTCTTCCTTGTTTTATGAAGCCTTGAAATCAGTCAGGCAGGGAAGTAATGCCACAAAATTACCGATGTTCAGAGGGATTCCATATCGCGACGTGAACAAACCGCTTAGTTCTGTAACTGTTCGTACGACGTTTCCTATTAAGGACGATGAAAAAGTACAATTATTGAAAAAAGGATATCCTTCTTTTGAATATAGAAAATCTCAACTATCATTCATGGACACTGTTTGGGAAGCCCTTCAATCAAACAAAGAAGTGATTACCGAGGTACCGACAGGAATCGGGAAGACTGTAAGCTATTTGCTACCTGCGGTAATTCACTCGCTTCAAACTGGAAAACCGGTCGTCATAAGTACGTTTACAAATCATTTAGTTGATAAAATATTGGAAGATGAAGTGAAGCGTATCCGCAAAATTTTAGATATTGATTGTACTGCAACGGTTTTGAAAGGCAAAGAACAGTATATTTCGTTCGGCAAATTCGAAGAACTCCTTCGAATAACGGATGAATCGTATGATGAGACATTTACAATCATGCAGGTGCTTGTTTGGTTAACAGAGACCGTACCGGGGATGTCAACGAATTGAATGTTTCTGGAGGCGGACAATTATTTATTGACCGAATCCGCAAACGGACGTCTAAAATGTTGGAAGATGAAAGATTGGCGGACTATCATCTAAAGATGATTGATGCCTGTGGTAATTCCAATTTAGTCATTACAAATCATTCAATGTTACTGTCCGATTCGAATCGAGAACAGAAGATTTTCCATTCGTTTTCGGGCTTGATCATTGATGAGGCCCATCAATTCATTCATACAGCCATACGCTCAAATGAAATTGTACTTTCCTATATGAACTGGAAATATGTCATAGGTCAGATAGGATCGGACGCGGAAGGTCAATTGCTGCATAAAATAATGAAACTTCACAATCGTTTCAGTAATTTTGGGAGTCATGTATTTGATAAGCTTGGCACAACTTATGAAAAATTCACCCATGTATTTGATGATGTTGCTTATAAGTTGTCAAATCATCGAACAAAAGCACGCGGCGGGCAGCATGGAAACCGTGTGATTTTTGCACTTGATGAAGTACGGAATGAGCCGATTTTTGCAAAAGTAGCTGAAAAAATGGCTGAATATATAGAGGTACTCCAAACGATCCAATCACAGCTAATAATTCACAAATCAAAGATGTCGAATCGTGAAGTGGCACTTCTCTCGGAATGGGAATATTGGCTAAGGGAATTGAAGATCAAAGCTGGAGAATGGGTCGAAATATTTTTAGATGATCGTAATGATAACTTTACCGTTTGGATTGAAAAAGATAAACGGAGTCTACCTGGTAGTCTGAGTATTGTAAAAAGTCCTATTGATGCTTCGGTAATGATAAACGAATTTACTACACGGATGGAGAAAGAGAACATCGGTATTATATGGACATCAGGAACTATGACGATTACTAATAATGAACGATTTGTAGTAAAGCAGCTTGGAATTTCAGACGGTGTTCCTATTAAGACTTTTGCTGCCCCTCAGCATTTTTATGATAAAGCAGCCATATTCATTGTCGACGATATGCCATCCATTCAACATGTATCGCAAAACGATTATATCGAAGCTGTAGCCGACGCAGTCGTCCAAACGGTGATAGCGACTGGGGCAGATTATTCGTTCTGTTCACTTCCCAGGATATGCTTCGAAAAACGTATGAACTGATTTTAGACAGTGAATTATTAAGGGAATACGCATTAATTGCACAGGGAGTTAGTTCGGGTAGTCGGTTGAAACTATTGAAGTCGTTCCGCCAATTCGACAAATCGGTTTTATTCGGCACAAATAGCTTTTGGGAAGGTGTCGACGTACCAGGCGAGGCGCTATCTGCCGTTATCATTGTCCGATTACCATTCACATCTCCTGACGAAATGATATTCAAGGCACGTGCGGCAAAGCTAAATGCAAATGGTGGGAATCCATTCACTGAACTTGCGTTGCCAGAAGCGATTTTACGTTTTCGACAAGGGTTCGGCAGATTGATCCGCTCGTCTGAAGATAGAGGATTTTTCATCATTTTAGATAGGAGAATTGAAACGAAGTCTTATGGGAAAAGCTTTTTGAATGCTTTGCCTTCAGTTCCTATTAAGAACGTCTCACTCGAACATATGGTTAAGAACCTCGAAGATTGTTATAATGAATAGGAATCCAAAAGAAAGCGGGATGGGAAAGTTTTGGAATTTGTTTTTTCGTATATAGGAAATGATGCACTATGCTGAACTGGGTCAAATTCATCGTTGCCTTCCTTCTTGCCTTATCACTTTTCATCACCGTCATCGTTTTATATAATGCGAATAAACCTTTTTCTACCGTACAGAAAAATGCGGAAGATATTGCCTTAAAGAATGGGAATCTCCAAACGGTTGACCGCATGGAAATTTACAACGGTACCATTTCCATGGTGACTGTTTACGGAAAAGATGCCGATGGTAATGAAAAAGCGATATTTATTGAAGAAAAAACGGAAAAGGTTCTTGATGAAGTAGATTTAAAAGACGGAATGATGCAAAAACAGCGCTTGAAACAGTCAAATCCGAACTTCAAATGGAGAAAATCCTGCATGTAGTATTAGGCCTGGAAGAGGGGCATCCTGTATGGGAAGTCGCATTCAAAAGTGAAAACGGCAAACTGAATTATGTGTATGTATTTTTTGAGAATGGCGAATGGTGGAAACGAATCTTAAACCTATAACCTATCCATTCACTGATAAAGATACTAGGGGACGATTCAATTGACAAAGAAATTAGCCGATAGGGTTAGCACATTATCTCCGTCATCAACACTGGCCATCACTGCGAGAGCTAAAGAGATGAAAGAATCAGGGATTGATGTAATCGGCCTCGGCGCCGGAGAACCTGATTACAACACTCCAACAAACATTCTCGAAGCGGCAATTGCCTCCATGAAAGAAGGAAAAACAAAGTACACTCCTTCTGGCGGTTTACCAGCATTAAAGGATGCTGTCATAGAGAAACTGAAAAAAGACCAGCAATTGAATTTTACACGCAAAGAGATTATGATTGGCATCGGAGCAAAACATGTCCTTTATACATTATTCCAAGTAATTTTGGATCCGGGAGATGAAGTGATCATTCCAACCCCTTACTGGGTAAGCTATCCAGAACAGGTGAAGTTGGCAGGCGGTGTTCCAGTGTTTGTGGAAAGTACTCCTGAATCTCAATTCAAGGTCACTGCAGAGCAGTTAAGTGCAGCAGTTTCTTCAAAAACAAAGGCAGTCATCATCAATTCTCCAGGTAATCCGACAGGGATGATTTATTCCCATGAAGAACTTCTTAGAATCGCAGAAGTCTGCAAAGAAAAAGATATTTGGATCATTTCGGATGAAATCTATGAAAAACTTATCTATGGCGGCGAGAAACATGTGTCGATTGCACAAATTTCCAATGACGCTAAGGAAAGGACATTCATTATCAACGGGGTATCCAAATCGCATTCTATGACAGGTTGGAGAATCGGTTATATTGCTGGTAATCAGGAAGTCGTCAGTGCAATGACAAACTTGGCAAGCCACTCAACTTCCAATCCTACTACTACTTCACAATATGCGGCGATAGAGGCCTATAACGGACCTCAAGATACTGTTGAAGGTATGCGAAAGGATTTTGAATCAAGACTCGAGCGCATCTATCCACTGCTTCAGGCAATCCCGGGCTTCAAGGTCATCAAACCACAAGGGGCATTCTATTTGTTGCCGGAAGTTTCGGAAGCAGCCGCAAAAACAGGGTTTTCCTCTGTTGATGAATTCGCTTCCGCATTATTGACCGAAGCGAAAGTTGCAGTCATCCCAGGTTCGGGCTTTGGCTCACCTGAAACAATTCGATTATCCTATGCAACATCTATTGACTTATTAGAAGAAGCAGTAAAACGAATCCATTCATATGTAGAAACGAATTGGAAAGAATAATAGCAGATATTTACGGAGGTACTTATGAAAACAATTATGATTCACGAAATGCCCGATCATGTAGGGGAAACAGTCCGCATCGGAGCATGGTTAGCAAACAAACGTTCAAGCGGTAAAATCGCATTCCTGCAACTTCGTGACGGTTCAGGCTTCGTTCAAGGAGTTGTCGTAAAAGAAGCAGTAGGCGAAGAGGTATTTGCAAAGGCTAAATCCGTTCATCAGGAATCTTCACTTTATGTCACTGCTGAAGTTACGGAAGATGAGCGCTCATCATTCGGTGTTGAACTGCAAGTGAAGGATATTGAAATCATCAATGAAGCAGTGGATTATCCAATCACACCGAAGGAGCACGGAACTGAGTTTTTGATGGATAACCGCCATTTATGGCTGCGTTCTCGTAAACAGCATGCCGTCATGAAAATTCGGGATGAAATCATCCGCTCGACATATGAGTTTTTCCATATGAACGGTTTTGTGAAAATAGATCCTCCTATTTTAACTGGTTCTTCACCTGAAGGAACGACGGAACTATTCCATACGAAATACTTTGATGAAGACGCTTATTTATCACAATCCGGCCAACTTTATATGGAGGCTGCTGCAATGGCGCTTGGAAAAGTTTTTTCTTTCGGACCAACATTCCGTGCAGAAAAATCGAAAACACGTCGCCATTTAATCGA
The DNA here is from genome assembly GCF_030067815.1 of Sporosarcina thermotolerans. Lineage (GTDB taxonomy): Bacteria > Bacillota > Bacilli > Bacillales_A > Planococcaceae > Sporosarcina > Sporosarcina thermotolerans. The sequence goes on from NZ_CP125968.1 coordinate 2,271,028, forward strand.
ATTCTGGATGATTGAGCCAGAAATGGCGTTTGTCCAACACGAGGAAAGCTTGGAAATCCAAGAGCAGTATGTATCGCATATCGTTCAATCTGTTGTACAAAACTGTCCATTGGAACTTGAGCGGCTCGGTAGGGATGTGTCGAAGCTTGAAAAGATTCAGGCACCATTCCCACGAATCACTTATGATGACGCAATTGAATTCCTTCATGGTAAAGGCTTTGATGATATCCAGTGGGGCGATGATTTCGGTGCACCGCATGAAACAGCGATCGCTGAAAACTACGATATGCCAGTATTCATTACGCATTATCCGAAAGATATTAAATCGTTCTATATGCAGCCGCACCCGGATCGCGACGATGTCGTACTTTGCGCTGATTTGATCGCGCCTGAAGGCTATGGCGAAATCATTGGTGGTTCTGAACGTATTTATGATTATGAATTGATGAAGCAACGTATTCAAGATCATAATTTGGATGAATCTGCATACAGCTGGTATTTGGATCTTTGTAAATATGGTGCTGTTCCACACTCCGGATTCGGCCTTGGATTGGAGCGGACAGTCGCTTGGATTTCAGGAGTGGAGCATGTTAGGGAGACTATTCCATTCCCACGTTTGTTGAATCGTTTGTACCCTTAATCGGAAAGATATATATAGTGAGGTGTTCGGAATGCAAGACGAAGAACGGCTCCGAATTTGGATTGAGCAGGGAAATGTTACCATTTCCCAGCTTTTTTTTCAGTATTATAAAGCATTGGATATAAAAGATTTGGATGCAATGTTAATCATGCATATGCTTGCTTTTCAAACGGAAGGTTCACAGTTTCCTACACCATTGGAACTCGCTGGACGTATGCATTTAAATGTGAATCAAGTATCTGAAATCATGCAACGGCTGATGCAACGAGGATTAATAGAAATCAAGCAAGATCAAGATCCTAATGGTGTTCTTTACGAACAAATATCTATGCATTCCTTATGGATTAAACTTGTAAATGTTGCCCTTGCCGAAAAAAAGACAATCGTTGAGGAGCAAACTTCTCAGAATGATGAGGGAGAGATCTTTACATTATTTGAACAGGAATTTGGTAGGTTGCTCTCCCCGATGGAATGCGAAACAATTACGATGTGGCTGGATGATGATCGACATTCCGCGGAAATTATAAGACAAGCTTTGAAGGAAGCAGTGCTTGCCCAAAAGTTAAGTTTACGGTACATTGATCGAATTCTTTTCGAGTGGAAGAAAAAGAATATAAAAACATTATCAGATGTGGAAAAGCAATCTAAATCATTTCGGACCGCAATAATACGTCCGGCATCTAAGCAGGATAGCAGCGTTAAGAAGGTGCCGTTTTATAATTGGTTGGAAGAACGGGAATAGGTGATGGGACATGTTGACAAAGAAAGAATGGGAAATCTGCCTTGAAGAAATTGGTAAGATGTTCCCAGATGCACATTGTGAATTAGTGCATGATAATCCTTTTGAACTTCTTATTGCAACTTTACTTTCAGCACAATGCACAGATGTTCTTGTGAACCGGGTGACAGCTGATCTATTTCGTAAGTATAAAAAACCTGAAGACTATTTGGCTGTTGAAATTGAAGAATTGCAAAATGACATTCGGTCAATCGGTCTATATAGAAATAAAGCAAAAAATATTCAAGCATTAAGTGTTCTTCTAATCGAACAATTTGGTGGGGAAGTACCCGCTGATCGTGATTTGCTGACGACGTTCCCGGGAGTAGGTCGGAAAACAGCAAATGTTGTTGTATCCAATGCGTTCGGAATTCCCGCAATGGCTGTTGATACACATGTAGAGCGTGTAGCAAAGAGACTTGGGATGAATCGTTGGAAGGATACACCATTAATGGTGGAAGAAAAAATTATGCGCTGGACGCCGAGGGAAAGATGGACTGATACACATCACCAGATCATCTTCTTTGGAAGATATCATTGTAAAGCGCAAAATCCCGCCTGCCCAGAATGTCCACTTTTACCGTTATGCAGGGAAGGGAAGAAACGGATGAAAAACCTTGCTTAACTATAAAAATAGGGATCATGAAGTGTTAAATTCTTATTGGGATAAGTGGCTTGGGTTAAGTGATGAGATTGCGGCAGCTCTGAAGCAGAAGGATCGGAAGGTAGTGCCATTGATGGAAACTGCCATTAATAACTATTCAGAAATGCTTAGTTCTTTCGTTTTTATTGAGCCCACTGCGGTTGAAGATACATCGCAAGCCATTGAACCATTGAATGGACATGAACGATTACTGTTTATCCGTGAAAAGATGAATAGGGAGTTTGCTTATATTCAATTAAAAGCCTTATATTCCGAAGCACAGAAAAAAGCTGTCAGCTTATTGGCAAGAAACATGATAAAAAGCCGGTAAAGGATTCAATCCTTTACCGGCTTTATTATTTACTGGCTACCATCATCGGTTCCATTGTCTGGTTCGCCATCATCTCCGGAACCGGAATCATCTCCACTGTTACCGGAGTCACTCCCGTCTTCATCCGGGTTGTTGTCTGAACCGTTGTTGTTGCCGTCATTTCCATTGTTGCCTTTGTTACCATTATTACCTTTATTGTTGTTTCCTTTATTATTGCCATTGTTATTCCCGTTATTTTCTTCGCCTTGATCATTGCCTTGATTGCCATCTTCATTGTTAAATTCAGGTTCTTTTTGCCCTTCAATCAGAAGTGAAGTGGAGGCAGGACTACTTTCAATATCGCCCGCGATTGCCTTGACATAAAAGACATACGTATGACCCAACTCTACTCCAGAGAATGTCACGGTTTGATCGGTAGTCGTCGTCATTTTTTGCACTTCGCTACCGTCCATCGCGACAGAAACTTCAAATTGGACTGGTCCAAGAAGTAATTCTGTATCTGGACCTTTATGTGTCCAGTTAAGTATTACTGAATTTGTCTCATTGTCGTATTCCGCTGATAATCCAGCCGGTGCATCTAACTCAGTCAGGTATTCCTTATCCATTTTTGTTGGAACAGTTCCGCGTACAAATAGTTCGGTGCTTCTTAATGCATCCGGAGTTGACCTGCTTGCAAGGATTGTAGGATTCGAACCTTTCACAATTGTTGCCTCTTCCACTGAGCTTGGTTGTTTGAAATGTGGCGTCTTCTTGCCCGCGACAAGATCAGTCATTACCGTTCTGAATAGGATTTGAGGTACATAGCGACCACGATCGAAAGTTGTAATTGGGGTCGTATAATTTTTGTAACCTCCCCAAACGGCAATTGTATATTCTGTTGTATAGCCGGTGAACCAGCTGTCGGGAACATCAGAGTTCTTCAAGCCAAGTTTCTTTTTAGCATCGGCATCATAGTTTGTCGTACCCGTCTTTCCAGCCATATCTAAGCCTGAAACATTTGCTGTTTTCCCTGTTCCCATTGTGACAACATCCCTTAAAATGTCTGTCACCATGTATGCTGTAGAATCTTTCATGACAGTTACCGGGTCAGGGGAAAGTTTTATGTTTGTTTTCCCATCTCTTAAAATTACATTTTTAACCGCATGGGGTTTCGTATAGATACCCCCGTTACCGAAAGCGGAATAAGCTCCTGCCATTTCAATTGTAGAAAATTGGCCCGTCCACCACCGATAGCTATGACGGATTCCAACTTATCATAAGAAAGCCCTAGTTTGCTTGCGAATTGGACGGCTTTTTTTGCTCCAACTTCTTCAAAAACTTTGACAGCGGGGATGTTCCTAGATTTATATAATGCTTCCCTTGTTGTAATAGGGCCTAAGAATTTACCATCGACATTCCGTATCGATATATTCGTTCCCCTATATTTATAAGGTTCATCCACTACTGTATGAGCTGTTGACCAGTTTTCGTTTTCGATAATAGGGCCGTATGAAAGGATAGGTTTAATAACCGAACCAGGCTGTCTACGATTATCTGAAGCGAAATTCAGGTTTCGACCCGAAAAGTTACGACCGCCGCCAATCGCAACAATTTCACCTGTTTTTGTATTCAATACAGTCATTCCAGCTTGCATTTCATCTGATTCGTAAATATTTGAATTGATAGCTCTTTCAACCGACTGTTGTGCCTTAGGATCAAGCGCAGTTTGAATTGTTACGCCTTCTGATAGAAGATCCATCATGCCGGCAGCTTCCAGTTCATCCAATACGATATCTACATAAGCAAGATATTGAGAATTGGAATCTTCTCGTTGATCTTCAGGAACAAGGGTCTGAGTAACAGGAATTGCTTTTGCTTCTTCCATCTGTTCTTTTGTAATTTTCTCGTGTTTGTACATTAAGCTGAGAACTGTGTTTCGACGTTTTTCCGCACGCTCTGGATTTTTGAATGGATTATATCCATTTGGAGATTGTGGTAAACCAGCCAACATCGCCATTTCATGAAGCTCAAGTTCATCTAACTTCTTTCCATAGAAATATTGTGCGGCAGTGCCGAAACCATGTACCCTCCCGGACATCAGGATTTTGTTGAAGTACATTTCAAAAATATCTTCTTTTTCATATTCCCTTTCCAATTTAAGCGCGAGCCATGCTTCCTGTGCTTTTCGCTTTAAGGTTTTCTCATCGGTTAGAAAAGAGTTTTTAATAACCTGTTGCGTTAACGTTGAAGCACCTTGCGAACCGAATCCACTTCTAAAGTTCGCTAAAACTGCTCCGCCGAGTCTCCAAAAGTCCATACCATGATGTTTGTAAAATCGTACATCTTCAGTCGCAAGAATTGCATTTTCCATTTCTTTTGGTATTTCATTGTAAGGGACAAACTCCCGCTTTTCAGCTCCTAATTTCATGAAAACATTTCCGTTACGATCGGCAATATTGCTTGTAATCGGATCTTTCAAAAGACTTTCATCCAAATCGGGTGCACTGCTTGCGTAAAAAGCGAAGAGTGCGAGCCCACCAATAAATACCGCAAGTCCGACGGCAATTATTGCTAAAATAATTTTCTTGATGACATTGCCATTTTTTTTAGGTTTTTTATTTTTTCCGCGTTTCCGTTCCGCTTCCATTTTTTGACGGCGGGCTGCGCGTGAATTTAAAGTATCACTCATATTTTTTCCTGCCTTTCGATCAATTGAAATTGTTTTGTAGTTTCTTTAAGGCTGATAGATAGTCAAGCCGTGGATTGTAACGAGCTTCTATTTCTATGGACATCTCCTCAATTTCAGAGAGTGTTATAGATTTTCTTCCGCCTTCTATCATTCTTTCCCACTTTTTTTCGAAGTACTCATAAGGCACAACGAAATAGCGATCTAAAACCGTGAATTTAACCAAGAGAAACGTGATTCCATTTTGCTCTGATACTTTCCTCATATGCTCTACTTGGTGTTCGTGGATGTTCTGCAAAGGGAAAGAAGTTCGATTTTTAGTCTCTTTCGCTTCAAAATCAATATATTTTCCATTCCACACTCCATTATAATCCGTTGTCGATGGTGACCTGAAGTATGCTTCCGTAATAACAGCGGCACTGCGGCAGGATATTTCACATTCACGACCTGGATAGGGACAGGTTTTTTATGGATAACCGCTATGTTGTTGGACAAGTAATATTCATTCGTATCATTCAATTCATCTTCAAGCGTTTTTCCGCGGTTGCTGAACGATGGATTTGTTTTTTTCTTCCGGTTTCCAACTGTTGAACAGGGACGTATTTCTTCCCATTCGGATATCGTATCGTCATACCTACCACCTCGTATCACTATCATACCATAATGATTGGACGGATTATCCTTATAAAAGTTCCGTGTTAACATGAATTCCCAAAGAATATACGTTCGTTGAACTTGGTGTCTCCGTAAAATTTTGATAGACTAAAGGAAAGAATCCGGGAAGGAAGAGATCACTTGAATCTTATAGAGAAAACGGAACGGCTCCTTTCGGTATGTGAAGAATGCCTACCAAGACTTTTAGCTATGCGGGAATTGGAAGAGGAGCCCGATTTTTTTAATGAAGTGAAGCCATATGCAGATGAAAACCATAAATTAGTAGACGATTGGACGGAGGAAATGAGGACATATATTCGCACTGAAAAACCAAGATACGTCCATATCCATCAAGTTGAATCGTTGAATGAATCGATGAAACAATTCATTGTACAATCCTTTTATGCGAAAACGGGAAAGAAGCGATTTGTGCTTTCCATAAATTCTGCCACATACACACTTAAAACGGTGTTAGAAGCATTGGAATCTGAGAGGGGTTACAGCGAATGAAGCAGGGAAGTGTCCGTGAGATAGTCAATCATCTCTTAACGGATCCTGAGTTATCGCCAAACATTAGCCACTATCAAAAGATTCCTGGGAAGTCTGCCACATACGCACCTTTTCCGTCAAGTCTTCATCCTTCAATTGTAAAGGCGCTTAAGGAGAAGGGGATCGAAAAACTTTATAGCCATCAACGTGTTGCTTTCGATCTTGCCGATTCAGGCAATTCGATAACAGCGGTGACGCCGACCGCTTCAGGTAAATCATTATGTTATCATCTGCCGGTCCTGCAAAGCATTTTGGAGGACGATTCATCACGCGCTCTTTATTTATTTCCGACAAAAGCTTTAGCACAAGATCAGTTGGCCGATTTACATGGATTGATCGAGGCAAGTGGAGAAACGATACTGAGCTATACGTATGATGGAGATACAGCACCCGGTCTAAGGACAAAAGTTCGGAAGTCCGGCCATATCGTTTTGACGAATCCGGATATGCTGCACTCTGGAATTTTACCTCATCACACGAAATGGGTTTCACTCTTCGAGAACTTGAAATATATCATCATTGACGAGTTGCATACGTATAAAGGAGTGTTCGGTAGCCATGTTGCGCATGTTTTAAGAAGGTTGAAACGTATTTGCAATTATTATGGCTGTAACCCGACTTTCATTTGTACATCCGCAACAATTGCCAATCCGAAAGAGTTGGCTGAATCATTGACGGGTACTGAAATGGAACTTATCTCGAACAACGGTGCTCCGGCTGGGGTTAAGCATTTTGTTTTCTATAACCCTCCAGTCGTCCATAAAACATTCGGGATTCGGAGAAGTGCCATTCTTGAAGTACGAGATATCGCTTCCTTCCTTTATAGGGAGGGTATTCAAACAATAATCTTTGCAAAAAGTAGGGTACGTGTTGAGATGCTCGTAACCTATATGAAGGAATTAACGAAGAAAAAACTTTTCGATGAAACAATCATGGGCTACAGGGGCGGTTATTTACCTTCGGAGCGCAGGAAAATCGAAAAACGATTACGCGAAGGCGAAATCAGAACAGTGGTCAGTACAAATGCGCTTGAATTGGGAATTGATATTGGGCAACTTCAGGCATGCATAATGACCGGTTATCCAGGAAACATCGCCAGCGCTTTTCAACAAGCTGGAAGGGCAGGGAGAAGGCAAGATGATGCTTTAATCATTTATGTCGCTCAATCTATGGCGCTCGACCAATACATTATTCAACATCCAGATTACTTATTGGGACAAACTCCAGAAGAGGCTCGGATTCATCCAGATAATATGCTTATCCTAATGGATCATTTGAAATGCGCTTCATTTGAATTGCCTTTCACACTGACCGAAACATATGGTGAATTCGAAGTCCAAGAACTACTTGCTTTTTTAGAAAGCGAAGGCGTCCTAGTCCGAACTTCAGATAAATGGCATTGGATGACAGACCGATTCCCAGCAAGCGAAATCAGCCTCCGTTCCGCCTCTCAGGAAAATGTCGTCATCATAGACAGAACGATTCCGAAAGGGACAGTCGTAATAGGGGAGATGGATCGCTATAGCGCGATGACCCTTTTGCATGAAGAGGCGATTTATATCCATCAGGGAAAACAGTATCAGGTGGAGATGTTAGATTGGGAAGAGAAGAAGGCATATGTCACAGAAGTGGACGTGGATTACTATACGGATGCAAATCTTGCGGTTGAGTTGAAGGTCATCAGTGAGGATGAAAGAGAGCAATTAGGCGAAGCTACGACCGCTTTCGGCGATATTGCGGTCCTGGCCATCCCGACGATATTCAAAAAAATCCGGTTCGATACACATGATAATATCGGCTCTGGCCCTATCACTCTACCAGCAGAAGAATTGCATACCTCATCCACATGGTACACATTCGACACCCCTGAAGGCTGGAAGGAATCCGATTTGACGGATGCGTTGACAGGGGCAGCATATGCGATTCAATCATTCATTCCGTTATTCGTCCGATGCGATCGAACAGATATCCATGTAGTTCCGCAAGTAAAAGCGATCCATACAGGTAAACCGACCATCTTCATCTACGATAGTTACCCGGGAGGCATTGGGTTAAGCGAAAAGCTTTATGGCAGGTGGAGAGACTGATCGGCAGAACAGCAAAACATGTCGCTGGCTGCGTTTGTGAAAACGGCTGTCCGGTTTGTATCGGTGCTCAGGAAGAAGGCGTGAAAACTGCTAAACGGCAAGTTAGTGCGTTGCTGCATAAATTAGTGCAATAAAAAGAGGGGTTGAAGCTTTGTTACATGGCTTCAACCCCTTTAATAGGCAAATTACATTTTCGCATTTTATCTTTTGAATTGCCTTTGCATGATTATTTGGTTCACGATAACGCTGAAGTTATCGATGTAATTAATGTTCGACCATCGCGCTCAAAAAGGGATACGTATAAGACAGGTTCGGTAGGAGATGGTTTTTTGAAATTTATTGAGTTTGGAATTGGTAATACATGGCTCATTAGGACAGAGACAGAATTAGAGAATGGAACCGAATATGAGGAAAAAGGGGTTGTGGGTCCAATACAATACCACTCTTTATACTTTAGAATTTGGATTGGTAAAACCGTTTTTATACTTGACTCAAAAGAAGGTTTTAAACGGACACAAAAATCTCGAAAGGCGATTAAATTAATTGTGGGTATATCAAGTACTTGAATTCCTTGTATTGAAGTAGGACGGTAATCTATCATAATTTTGTTGTAAAGGAAATGTGAGTTATAAAATGGATATTAGAAAACTAAATAACGGTGAAAAAATCCCCTTAGACTTGTTGTTATTGGCCGACCCTTCAAGAGAAAGTATAGAAGAGTATGTCAACAGGGGCGAATGTTATATAGCTGAAATTGAACAACAGATTGTTGGTGTTTACGTATTACTTCCAACAAGACCAAAGACAGTGGAGCTGGTGAATGTTGCAGTCGTGGAAGAGCAACATGGAAGCGGCATAGGCAAACAGTTGGTGATGGATGCTATAAATGTTGCCAAGAAAAAAGGATATAAAACAATTGAAATTGGAACCGGAAATTCAAGCATCGGACAACTGGCCCTTTATCAAAAATGTGGATTTAGGATTGTTGGTATCGATATTGACTTTTTTGTTAGACATTATCCCAAAGCAATTTTCGAAAACGGTATTCAGTGTAGGGATATGATTCGTTTATCGCAAGATTTGTCGGAGTAAATTAGTTTTTCTTCTAAAGTAATGAGTATTCCTGAATGGCCGGTCAAGACAATAAGCCATTGAATACTACACCTCTCCATTCTTTTCTATGTTACGATATCCATAAAAGAAAGATAGAAAGGTGGGGATCAATGCGCCAACATAAATACTTGCAGCATATATCCTCAGTATTAAGACCTTTAATTGGAGGTACTTCAAGTGTCATATGAAGCCAAATTGATGCAGATGAAGAAGCTTCTGAAGAAAAAACCTGCCGAATCGAATGAAAAGCCAGAGGAACCGAAACGAAAAAGACCACCTTCTCCACCTTACGAAGAGAATTGGCTTGCGGCTGGCCTGACGAAAGAAGAAAATAAGTATGGAATTATCTATAAACGTGTAGTTACTTACGGACCGGAACACTTTCATGGAAAGTACAAACTATCAAGTTTATTGGGTACTGTGGAAAGTTGGCGAGAAGCAAATGAAATTCATCCTCTCGCTCCGGATTTATCCCGGCCCCTTGTTTTCTTCGATACAGAAACTACTGGACTTAAGGGTGCAGGGACACTAATCTTCCTGATGGGCTTTATCGAATACACTGAAACGAAATTCACGTTAACCCAATATGTTTTACCCGGTCCTGATCACGAGGCTGCCTTTCTTTACGCATCGAACTTCTGGAAAATCCCAATGTCGGTCGTCATGTATAATGGGAAAAGTTTTGACATGCCTCAAGTGGAGACAAGATGGACGATGAATAGAGATCATCTGCCGCCTTTATTGAAACATACGGAAATCGATTTGCTACATGGATCGAAACGGATCTGGAAAAACGAAATGGATACGTTCAAACTCACTGCCGTCGAGGAAGAACAGCTTGGTTTCTTCCGCGAAGGAGACATCCCCGGATATATGGCCCCAATTATTTACCAAGACGCGGTAAAAAACGGACGTCCAGAGATGCTGATGAAAGTGCTTATGCATAATGAATGGGATATCCTTTCACTTGTTACATTATATATCCGATCGACCAACCTTCTTCTTGAAGAACAGCAATTATCTTCGGCTAATTCCAAAACAAACATCGGGAAATGGTATCGAGATTTAAAATCCTTTGACCGAAGCAAAAAGGTTCTTGGCGATGTCATTGCCGAATTCGGAGCAGAGGAACCTATGGCACATTTCCATATTGGCTTCATCCTTAAGAAAGAGAATCGTCATACGGAGGCAATTAGTTCGTTTAAAATTGCTGCTGATGGTATAGACGGAAGGGAAAGAATTATAGCTTTCGAGGAATTAGCCAAGCTGTACGAGCATAAGGTAAAAGAGCTGGACACGGCATTGCGTTATACAAGGATGGCGATTAAATTGCTGAACAACAATTCCGACTTCCCAGAACGTTTCAAAAGAGAATGGGAAATGACTTCGAATACAGGGAAATAAGATTGCGGAAGAAGCTATTTCCCGGGAAGCGCATCAACCGACAAAAACCGTCTTTTAACACTGAAAATAAAAGACACAGATATACAAAATATGCTATACTTGCGATACGTAAACACAGATGGAAGGGCGTCATTTTATGGAAATAAAACTCGATACGAAAACAATTCTTGAAAAAGAATTCAAAACGGGTCTACGCGGATACAATCAGGAAGATGTTGACTTATTCCTTGACCAAGTTATACAGGATTATGAGGCTTTCAAAAAAACGATTTCCGAATTGCGAATGGAAAACGAAAGATTGAAAGATGAGTTGGCTGCACAGGCTAAACGTCCAGCTGCCACTAACACTAATACAACTAACTTTGACTTGTTAAAGCGGATTTCGAATTTAGAAAAGCATGTTTTCGGTAGTAAACTATACGACTACGAGTGAACACGTTGCAAAGAAAAGCAATAAATTAATCAATTGATATTTAATGAAAAAAGCTGTATACTGTTAAGACCATAGTGTGAATTCAGGTAATCGCTGCAACATACGTTGTAGAGGAAAGTCCATGCTCGCACGGTTCTGAGATGACCGTAGTGTTCGTGCTCGGCGAAAAAAATAAGCCGTGGCTTTGTGCATAGCACATTGACGGCGGGGATAAGTCCTAAGTGCGCTTGCCGCATATGGGCGAGGTTCCCTGAAAAGTGCCACAGTGACGTAGCTGGTTCGGAAACGGGTCAGATGGAACGCGGTAAACCCCACGAGCGAGAAACCCAAATTATGGTAGGGGCACTCTTCTGAAGGAATTTAACAGATGAAGGGACAGACATCATTTTAGATGGGTCTGTAGATAGATGATTACCACCCTAAGTACGAGGCGCAAGCCGTTTGAGTACACGGGAACAAAACATGGCTTATCGAATTCACGATGGTTCAACATAACAATCAATGCTCTCCGTACGCTTGGAGAGCATTTCTTCATTAATTGGGAAATTATTTGATAAAACTTACACAGACTATATAAGTATATAGCAACTGCCTATACATACGTTATGAATTGGAGTTGGACATGAATGGCTAATTATAAATTGGTAGCTACGTCTGCAATGGGCCTTGAGTCAATTGTTGCGGATGAAGTGAAGGAACTTGGTTTCCAAACTAAAACAGAAAACGGAAAAATATACTTTGAAGGCGACGAAACAGCAATCGCAAAAACGAATATGTGGCTTCGTGTCGCTGACCGCGTACGCGTCATAGTCGAGAATTCCACGCAACAACATTCGATGACCTATTCGAACAAACAAAAGCACTTCCATGGGAACAATATCTACCAGTCGACGCAAACTTCCCAGTAGCTGGAAAATCAGTCAAATCCGCGCTTTTCAGTGTCCCTGACTGCCAGGCAATCGTTAAAAAAGCAATTGTCGAACGGTTGAAGACTGCCTATCACAGGACAGGCTTTTTAGACGAATCGGTCCATTATTCAAACTTGAAGTATCAATTTTAAAAGATAAGGTCACTCTAACAATTGATTCGAGTGGTACCGGTTTGCATAAGCGCGGCTATCGTATCGGACAAGGGGACGCACCACTGAAAGAAACGCTGGCAGCCGCCCTCGTCAAATTGACACGCTGGAATCCCGATCGGCCATTTGTCGACCCGTTTTGTGGATCGGGTACAATTCCGATAGAAGCGGCAATGATTGGCCAGAATATTGCACCGGGCTATAACCGTGAATTCAGTAGCGAACATTGGCCATGGATGAATTCTACAATTTGGGACCGTATACGAGAAGAAGCAGAAGACATAGCAAAGTACGATCAACCACTGGACATTAAAGGATTCGATGTCGATTCAAGAATGATAAAAGTAGCCCAGCAAAATGCCGTCGAGGCCGGTTTTATGGACTTGATCCGTTTTGAACAACGGGACATTAAAGATTTATCGGTTGAAGGTTTGAACGGCGTTCTTGTCGGTAATCCTCCTTATGGAGAACGGTTGGGGGAAGTTGAAGAAGCAGAGGAACTAACGCAGATTATGGGCCATATTATGGATAAGTATCCTTCATGGTCCGTTTACATGCTTTCCTCCTTGGAAAACTTCGAAACGATGTATGGTAAAAAAGCGACTAAGAAACGTAAATTATTCAATGGCTTTATCCGAACGGACCTTTATCAATATTGGGGTCAGCGGAAATAAGATTTAGTTAACGGAAGAGGATGCCCCTCTTCCGTTTCCATGTGTAAAGGAAAGGGGAAGCGCAGATGAAAAGAAAAATGCCATTTTCATTGTCAAAGAGAAATCATTCTACGAATCCTTAAATGACTGGATTGGTGATACATTATATGATGATCTGACAGAAAAAGGATTTGAATGCAGGGATGAACAGATCTATATGGCATTCCAAATTGAAAAAGCGCTAAAAGAGAAGAAAGTTCTCCTTGCTGAAGCGGGAGTTGGAACCGGAAAACAATTGCTTATTTATTGCCAGCCATTGCTTATGCGAGATACACAGGAAAGCCAGCCCTTATCTCTTGTGCGGATGAAACACTAATCGATCAGCTTGTTAAAGAAGAGGGCGATATCAGAAAAATCAGCGATGCTCTTCAAATCGATATCGATGTCCGTCTTGCGAAGGCGAGAGACCAATATTTATGTTTAAAAAGATTGGAAGATGCGGTGGATGCAACTTCCGAAGTGTATGCAGAAAACGTTCAAAGTAGTCTGCCTGACTTTGTTCGAGGCAATCTATCCATGCAATCTATTTCCCCATATGGAGAGAGATCCGATTATCCTGACATAAATGATGAACAATGGAAAACAATTAATTTCCATCCGGTTCAACAATGTGCAGCCTGCGATATCCGAAACAGATGCGGTCAGACAATCCACCGCAATCATTATCGTGAGGCAGCTGATGTGATCATTTGTTCACATGACTTCTATATGGAACATATTTGGACGAAGGAATCAAGAAAGCGTCAAGGACAGCTCCCTTTGCTACCTGATGTATCCATGATTGTTTTCGATGAAGGACATCTTCTTGAATATTCAGCTCAACGGGCACTCACATATGAAGTTCAAAATAATACATTGCTGAACTTATTGGAACGTATCATGGTTGACGGGGTTCGGGAAGAGACACTGCGGTTAATGGAACAATTGATTGACCTGCATGAAGAATTTTTCCGCCTACTCCGCGCGAATTCGAATGGAAATACCACAGAACGGAAAGCTATCAATAAAAGCGTTGAACTTCTTTCTGTAGGAAAGGAAACAATAGCGATTTCCAACGCATTATTGGAAGAATTTGTTTTCGAAGGCGAACTTTATATTATTCCAGAATATGATTTGACAATGGTTGAGGAATACTTGGAACAATATATTTTCTCGATGGAATTATTCACTTCCGAAAACGATGCGGTGGATTGGGTCGAAGAGGCTGAAGGGGAAATGACGCTTATCATTATGCCTCGACTCGTAACGGATATACTAAAGGAAAAACTATTTTCCTCTAACCTTCCAATTGTCTTTTCATCCGCAACTCTATCAGTCGGGCAAGATTTTACGTATTTACTGGATAGCCTTGGAATCGATGATTTTCTGTCGTTTTCTGTTGAATCACCTTTTGATTATGAAGAAGTGATGGACGTAATTGTTGCGGAACTAGAAGAAGGGGATAAGAATGATTATGTCCTTGATTTACTGCAAAAGGATGAACAAACACTTATTCTGTTTAAATCCGAACAATCCATGAAGGAATTTAAAGAGAAGGTTGGAGAAGAACAGAAGGAAATTGCATTTGAAGGGGAAAGGGAATTATCTTCAATGATTCGAGACTTCCAAAGTAAGGAAATATCGGTTCTTTGCTCGTATCATTTATGGGAAGGTTTAGATGTTCCGAATGATGCCTTAACACGTGTCATCATTTACGATTTGCCATTTCCACCTCAAGATCCTTTATTTGATGCACGTAGAAAGCATGCAGAAAATCCATTCAAAGAGGTCGACCTTCCGTTCATGTTGCTAAGACTACGCCAAGGTGCGGGACGACTCATACGAACAAGCGATGACTACGGAAGTATCCATATTCCACTTGAAGGGCAAGACAAGGAATTGAAGAGCGTAATTTCAGGTATTTTTCCAGTAGAAATCCAAACAACTATCATTAAATAATTATCAAGCTGTCTCTAATTTAGGTAAATCCAATTAGAGACAGCTTTTTCTATGCGAGAATAATTTGAGTAATTTCGCAACTTTCTAATTGCTTATTTCATTTGGAAAAGATGGTATGATAGAAACAGAATTTTAGGGAAGGAAAGAATACAATGTCACATAATTTACAACAAGTAGATGTTTTACAGCAGGTGGCAATTTACGGTCAATTATTTAAAGAAAATCATGACGAAGACCGTGTGAAGAAAGCTGCATCACTAGCGCGAAAGTTAGTAGATGAGGAATTTGTCATCGGTTTTGCAGGTCATTTTTCTGCAGGGAAATCATCAATGATCAATGCGCTGACAGGTGATGATTTATTGCCATCCAGTCCTATCCCGACGAGCGCCAATATTGTAAAAGTGAAAAAGACAGATAGTGAATATGCAATTATCCATAGGACTGACGGTACAGTATATAAATACGAAGGGCATGGCTTTTCGCCAGCGATTAAGTCTTTCAGCAAAGACGGTGCTGAAATTGCGCTTGTTGAAATAGGTCATCCCGCTTCAAAATTACCTGAAGCTATAACTGTTATGGATACGCCTGGCGTCGATTCAACAGATGATGCACATCGCCTATCAACAGAATCGGCTCTACATCTGGCGGATCTTGTTTTTTATACGATGGACTATAATCATGTCCAGTCAGAACTGAATTTCAAGTTTACAAAAGAGCTATTGCGTTATAATCCCAATGTTTATTTGATCATTAACCAGATTGATAAACATCGGGAAAGCGAATTGCCTTTTGAGGCGTTCAAGAAGTCGGTCGAAGACTCATTTAGTCTATGGGGAGTTGAACCAAAAGGCATTTTTTACACATCTTTAAGAGATAAAGACCTTTCATATAATGATTTTGAAAAGGTGAAAAAGATTGTAGAAGGCTCAATGGAAAACTGGAAAGAGCATTTCTTGGAAAACGCAGAACTTTCCCTCTTTAAGTTAAAAGAAGAGCATATTAATTACCTTGAAACAGAAAAAGAAGAACGTAAACAGGCTTATGCGGAGTTGATCTCTGAAGACGAATGGTCCCAACATGGGGAACTTTTAACCGAAGTGAAAGAGTTGAAAAAGCGTGCAGCCCTTCTGACGGGTGATGAATTTTATGCCGTTTTTGAAAGGGAACGAAATGATTTGCTGCGAAACGCATCAGTTAGTCCTTTCGAAACGAGGGAATTGCTAAAAGAGTATTTGGAATCGAAATCTTCTAGATTCAAGGTAGGTTTTCTATTCGGAGCTAAAAAGACTGCAGAGGAAAGAGAAAATAGAAAGAATGCTTTGACAGCTAATTTATCCAAACTTATACATACCCAAATTGAAGTGCATATGAAGGCATTAATGAAAAAAGTGCTGAAAGATGCTGGTTTCATGACCGATCAACGGTCGATTGAAATAGATGAAATGGATTTGACTGTCCCATTTGAGGAAATTGATTCCTATCTGAATGTTTCCGATGTCCTGACAGGTGATACTGTTCTTAATATGGCGGAACAGATGAAATCGGCCATCCAACAAGTCATCCGGAAACGAACGGATGACTGGAAAAAGAAATGTCTACCATCGCCGAATCAATTGGAAATGAAGAATCAGAATCACTATTTTCAACTATTCATTCACTTGAGCAAAAACTTTCAGCCATTTCGCAAGTTGAAGAGATTAACGAAAAATTGTCTACTCTTAACGATGACGTTACAACTCCATCTGCAAGTTTGAAAGAGAAAAGCCGTCATCTCCTTAGTGAATGGGAAAAGAAATCTGAAATTAAGTTGATTGACCTTGATAATCTTGAAGTAGTGGAAAGTGAAATTGTTGCTGAGGAGTCTAAGTTAGACGAACAGACAGAAGAAGAAACGGAGTCTAATACAACTGAGGCTAGTCAAGTGATTGAACAAGCATTACATATTGCAGAAGCAGTAACGGACATTCCGGGCTTTTTGGAAACGGCAAATTATTTGCGGAATAAGTCTGACCGGCTTTCCCAGCAGGAATTTACAGTAGCGTTGTTTGGTGCGTTTAGTGCAGGGAAATCCTCATTTTCGAATGCATTGATCGGTGACCGTATTTTACCTGTCTCTCCAAATCCGACGACTGCTGCTATAAATCGAATTCGACCGTTATCTTCTGGAAAAGAGGATCGAACAGCGGATGTTCATTTGAAATCAGTCAAACAGATGACAGAAGACGTTGCGTTCTCGTTCGAAAAGTTAGGTATTCCGATTTTGTCACTTGAAGAAGCGTTTAGGAAATCCGAAGAAGTGTTGAAGCGGGAGTTGGAGGATGAAAGCCTTCATATCCATAAAACGTTCATCCGTGCATTCGAAAAAGGGTATCCTGTCTACGGGGAAAAACTTGGAACAACTGTGAACGTGGAAGAAAGTGAATTTACCCGATTTGTAGCTGAAGAAGAACGTAGCTGTTTCGTAGACTCAATCGATCTCTTCATCGATTGTGCATTGACAAGGCAGGGGATTACTCTTGTTGATACACCAGGAGCCGACTCAATTAACGCGAGACATACGGATGTCGCTTTCGATTATATTAGAAATGCGGATGCGATTCTTTTCATTACGTATTACAATCACGCTTTTGCAAGAGCAGACCGCGAGTTCCTCATTCAACTGGGACGGGTGAAAGATGCTTTCGAATTGGACAAAATGTTCTTTGTCGTCAATGCAATCGACTTAGCCTCAAATGATGAAGAAGCTGAAGCTGTAAAATCATTTGTTGAGCAGGAGTTGACGTCATTTGGAATCCGTCATCCCCGCGTCCATGGAATTTCGAGCTTGCAAGCATTGGAAGCGAAACTTTCTGGTCAACAGGATCCTTTTATGCAAGAATTTGAAAGCCATTTTGAGCGTTTCTTGAAAGATGATTTAAAGGGTCTTGCTGTTCAGGCACTCCAAGAAGAGGCTGAAAAAACGGTTAACCGTCTTGCAACTTTGATCGAAAGAACAGAATTGAACCAATCCCGAAAAGCGGAACGTATGCTTGAGCTTGACCGTTTTGAACAGGAAATTCGTGCTCATTTCTCACATGGATTTGCAGAAGTTATTCGAAAAGCATCGACTAATGAGTTGAATGAGTTGGTTTACTATATTTTACAACGTGTATTCTTGTGTTTCGGAGACTTTTTCAAGGAAGGTTATAGTCCGTCAACATTTGCTAATTACCCTGCTGATAAGGCATTGTCAATGTCTCTTGCTGAAACCGTGCAAATGGTCGGGTTTGACTTGACACAAGAATTGAAGGTCACGAACTTACGCATGCTTAACTTTATGAATAAACAATTGAAAGAGCGTCAGCGTTCGGAAGTGCGATTCCTTGGTGAAAAGGATTCCTCTATTTCACCGTCACCATATGAGACAGAAGATAAAGAGATGCTTTCATTCGCAACTCCTTATGAGAATCCAGCGGTGTATAAAGATGTTAACCGTCTATTTAAAAACCAGAAATCGTTTTTCGAAAGAGGCGATCGATTGGTTCTAAGAGATCAGCTTGAAGAGCGTTTGAAGCAAGATGCTTCAATCTATTTAGGGAAAGAAAAAGAACGACTTGAATTTTGGGCCGATCAATGGATTGAGGCCGAAGCAGAAGGGTTACGACTTCATTTATTGAAACAAAGTATTCAGCAAATCGAATCAGAACGTTCTTTATTACAAGATACTGAACAATTGGATGAATGGCGTACAGTTTACAAACAAATTCGTTAAGGGGGATGTTTTACAATGGGGAAAGTTTTTAAATCAATCACCGACGTTACTGTCAAGGGGGTTAAATGGATTGATGCACGTTATTCATTGCAAGATGAAAATTGGGGAAAAAGAAATTCGAAGAGGGGCATATTAAAGATGCAGTCCATTGGGATCTCGGGAAAGACCTATCCGATTTGAATAAAAAGTCGGGTAGACATCCTTTGCCAGATAAAGATGAATTGACGTCTTTGTTCAGGGAAAGTGAACTTGAATTAGATGATCTAATACTCGTCTATGATGACGGTGGGGCACCTTTTGCAACAAGGGCTTGGTGGATTCTTCAATATGCTGGTTTTAAGAACGCGTTCATTTCCCATGAAGGTTTTGATCAGTTAAAGGCATCGGGTGTCCCAGTTTCCGATGAATTCACAAAGCCTGAGCCTTCGAAAGTCAACCCGGAATGGAATGAATCCATTTTCGCTTCCCGCGAATTCGTTGAAAAGACCGTGGCTGGGGAAACGAAAAATGTACTTGTGGATGCGCGATCTGCGGAGAGGTATCGCGGGGAAGTGGAACCGATCGACCCGATTGCGGGGCATATTCCCGGGGCATTGAATTTCGACTGGGAACAGCTAAAAAAGGATGGAGCCTATGACTTGGGGAGTGACGTGAAAGATCAGCTTTCAAAAGTAGTTAGTAAGGAAGACGAAATTACTGTCTATTGCGGCAGCGGAGTTACGGCTACGCCGTTATACGCCATGCTGAAACATAATGGATATGATCATGTAAAGCTATATATTGGAAGTTACAGTGATTGGATTTCCAGAGATTCCATAGATGTAGAAAAAGGTTGAACGTAGTGGAGGTACCATTGATGCAATACGCGATAATTGGGGATATTCATTCCTCTAAAGAAGATTTGGAAAAAGTGCTTTACCATATAAATAAACAAGCGCCTGATGCCGTTTTAATCGGCACGGGTGACTTGTTTGAATGTACAATCAGTAAACGTAATATAACTGAACGTAAGTATACCAGCTTGTCTGAAGTGATGTTACTGCCTGATGGCTTTAAAGAATTACTTACTTTTCCATCTGTCAAAGGGAATCAGGAGGAGCGAATTTTACTGATTACTGAAGCTGATGACCCTTTGCTCAAAATGTTATCCGAGATGCCGGAGAAAATGGAACTTGGAAATGCGGAAGTCATCCATGGACATCAATGGACATGGGGCGGGGAACCTTGGTCTTTACTGAAGGCAGATACAGTGAAGTCGCTGACGTTCTATGGGCATAGCCATAATTCGGGGTTGATGCATAATGGAAAGAAAGAAGATGTGCTGTTCGAGCACCCGTATTTTATTGGAGCTGGACAGACGCTTGTCAATGTTGGAGCGGTTGTCGATGATAGGGAATGGGTTCTGTTCGACAGTACCCATAATACGGTGTCATTTATGAAAGTGGAATAAGTGTTTGCCGCCAACCCTTTTGGCGGCGACTATTTTTTATTGGGTCAAGCATCGCTTTGCTGATGGATTGCTTCTCTTGCGAGGGCATCAGCTGCACGGTTTTCAGTATCCGGAATCCATTTAATGAAGAAGAATTCGAATGTTTTCGCGATTGACAGGATTTCATTCAAATATCCTTTATGAAGTTCATTTTTCACAAATTCATTTTCAACTGCGGAAACGACTGCTTTTGAATCAGAGCGTGCTGATACGATTCCGGTCGTCAATTTTGCTGTTTCTTCCATACCGCGCAAGAGTGCGATGAATTCAGCTGTATGATTATTTGTTGGCTCGATCGGTTCTGATAGCTTTACTTGTGTTCCTTCTCCTTTGATGTAAATTCCGATTCCGCTTTTTCCAGGGTTACCGGCGCTCGCGCCATCTACGTATAACTCTATCATTTTTCATCACTCCTTGGACTTAGTTGCAATTTCATTAAATGGACATTAAAATGAATGAATGACCCGCACGGGAGGTTATTATGGACAAATTAACAATCATGAATGAAATAAATAAAGTGCTTGATACGTATTGTGAAGGTTGTTTCGTGAAAAGGCAACAAGTGAAGGATATTGGGAAAACGTCTGCACATCAATTTTGTATTCGGACATGTACGATAGGGGAACAACTGCAGTTTCTTGGAAATGAAATGAATAAATTGACAAAATAATACCCCGCCATAAATTACATGGCGGGATATTTACAATTCAATTTTCATTTTAGCTAATACTTAAGACATTTGCCGCTTGGGGACCACGGTTGCCTTCAATGATTTCGAAGGAGACTGTCTGGCCTTCATCCAACGTCTTGAACCCATCTGACATAATACCAGTGTAGTGTACAAATACATCTTCGCCATTGTCGGTTTCGATAAAACCATATCCTTTTTCGTTGCTAAACCATTTTACTTTACCTTGGTACATGTTTATTCCTCCCTCGGCAATTCAATGTCTATCCCATTATTGACATGGTTGAATTTACTATACATGAATCGACAATATACGTCAATGATATGGTTTGAATTTTCTAACGAGTGTTAAATAAGCTATGTAGAACTGTTGATTTCCGCTACAGACGGACGCTTTCCAATCGAACCACGAAGAGTTCGATTTGCCGTATTTCTGAGCCTTTTGCAGAAATTAAGGCAGGGGCTTTCCCAGGAGTCGCCGCCTTTCGCTTCAATCAACGGAAATTCCAATAGATAACAAGTTCTTTTTACCAAGATAATATGAAAACCATAGCTTTTCAGTATATAGAAAGTTGGTGCTTAGATGGAACAGATTATTGAAAAATGTACGGGGCAAGTGATTGAGATTTATGAGCAGTTTGATGCGAGTCATGATTTTGATCATATTTTGCGAGTAATGAGAAATGCAAAGGCGATTGCGGAGACTTTGCCGGAAGCTAATATGGCGATTGTAAGGCTTGCGGCTCTTCTTCATGATGTGGATGACCCAAAATATAAAATGGTGAATCATATTACAGCTCTTGAATTATTACAATCGTCAGGTGTTGATGATGAAACGACATTTCGTGTCTTGGAAACGATTAAGAGTGTTTCATTCAATGGAGGAAATGAGGAAGAAATCGTTTCAATTGAAGGGGCAATTTTGAGGGATGCGGATCGCCTTGATGCAATCGGTGCGATAGGGATTGCAAGGGCTTTCGCTTTTGGTGGTGCAAGGGGAAGAAAGTTGTATGATGCGGATGAAATAGCGAGAACAACTATGTCCGAATCTGAATACCGTTCCAAAAACACTTCTTCCGTCACTCATTTTTATGAGAAGCTCTTACTATTAAAAGACCTTATGGTTACTGAGGAAGGGAAAAGGCTGGCGGAAGAGCGGCATAAGTTCATGCTTGATTTCCTTGAACAGTTGAAGAGGGAAGTGGGTCTTTTATAGATTTGTTAATTGATAGGGTAGTATAGCTTTATTGCACGGATTTAAAGAACTAAACAGGGCAACCTATGATTAATTTTTTATAGGAGCTGTGTGGTATGAAACTTAGAATTTTAGTTATTGCATTAGTTATTTGCTTTTCATCCTATTCTTTTCCTGTTAACGCGGAAGAAATCGGGTCGCCAGAACAAGTCATCCGTTCTTATTTTGATGAGTTGAATAAGAAACAGTTGGAAAAAGCGATTTCCCGGTGGGATAAGAAAACTGAAAAGGATTTATTGGACTTTATTGCCGATAGGGAAAATCAAATCCAGAGACTTGGATTGTTAAATATTGAAAAGGCCAGCCTTGTTATGTGGAAAGAGCTGCCTATTGAATACGGCCAACAGTTTGTACCGTATCATTACATGGAGAAATTCAAAAACATTAAAGTGTATTATGTTGGTGTGGATTTTGAAGTGTACTCCCAGAACGAATACTTCATTGATGGCATGAATTATTTTTTAATGGCTTTAGTTCGGGAAGATGGAGAATGGAAAATAGCTTTGACTCCGCATGTCCCGGTAAGGTCAATTATTTCAGACGGTTATGGGTTTGGTACTGAGGATGAGAAAACCTATGATGAGAGAAGATTGAAGTATTTGGATTGATGAAGGGAACAGATAAGGAAGCGCTTGTTTATCCCTGGAACCGCTCGTTTATTCCGGAAAGCACTCGTTTATTTCAAGAATCTCTTATTTGAAGGTGTCCGCTCCGTCTTGATAGATCGGAATCAATCACCAAACAACGAGTATAAACACTTTTCAGATGTTACTGACAATGTGATTTCGGAGTCTTTTCTTGAAAGCGGAAAAGATCCTTTTTGTATTCACCTAGTCAGCTCGAAAAATTCATCAATCATTTCTCGAAATATATCATCGTTTTGTGAGTTTAGACCTTCTCAAATTAAACTGACCCATATCAAGCAGGTAGTGTATTTAGATACGCTGTCTGCTTGTTCTGTCGATGAACATGCTTAAGTATCCCTCATTTCTTACCGACAATGCCGTAAAATAATATATACATAATATCCTCGGTTAAGGGTAGTATTTGGTGATAAACATCTTCTCTTTTTTATAAATTCATTCACCGCCTTCATATAAAAGAGGATGGCTTCATTAGACAAATTCGGATCTACATACCCCTGTGCTTTTCCCTCATTAAATAATTGAATTAGGCGTGGGAGTGCCTGCTTCTCATATAGCTGTTCTGCATTGCTTTTGTCCGTCGTAAATTCATTCATGATATATTCATAAAAATCTTCATTAATTTCCCTTGCTGCCGCATTTTTAGTAAATATGACCGCCTTGATTTTTTCAGGAAAAGCGATGTCGCTATTTAATATCTCGTCAAATTCATTAGATACCTTTTTAAAATAGTAAATAAAAACCTCGTGGGCTAAATTATGTTTGCTTTCAAAATAATTATAGATGGTTACTTGGGAGACCTTTGCTTTACTTGCTATTTCTGCAATTGAAATCTTTTTAACACCATGCTCGAAAAATAGAGATAAAGCCGCCTCTAAAATTGCTAGTTTTTTTTGTTCTCTGCGAAGTTGGAATCCATTCATATTGGTCACCTCAATGTTAGTGTAGACAAAGTTATGTAATAAAACAATAACAATAGTTCATAAACTATTGCCAAGGATGTTTCTTCGATATATTATGAACTTAAACAATGAAGATATTTCATATTTTGCACGTCTGGAAGGGGAATTAAAATTCTGACAAGAGGGGTGCTACAAAATGTCCGTAGTAAAAACGGTGAATGTAACGAAAAGATTTGGAAAGTTTTCAGCTTTAAATGGCGTCAACATTGAGATGAATAAGGGCGAGGTGTTTGGATTCATCGGACCGAACGGCGCCGGAAAGTCAACGACCATTCGTATCCTGCTCGGTATTCTAAAGGCGACAGAAGGCGAGGCAAAGATATTTGGGATGGACGCATGGAAAGATGCGGTTGAAATTCATAAACGAGTTGCCTACGTTCCTGGGGATGTCAACTTATGGTCCAACTTAACGGGCGGAGAAGTGATTGATCTTTTTATGAAGCTGCGCGGGGTGGATCAAGGAGGCAGGCGCGAAGAACTGATCGACATGTTCGGCTTGGACCCTACCAAAAAATGCAGGACGTATTCAAAAGGAAACCGGCAGAAGGTCGCGCTTATTGCAGCTTTTTCATCGGATGCAGATTTGTATATTCTCGATGAACCGACGTCGGGTCTCGATCCATTGATGGAAAAGGTTTTTCAAAAATGTGTGATGGATGCAAAAGGGAAGGGAAGACCATATTGCTTTCCAGTCATATTTTATCTGAGGTTGAAAAGTTGTGCGATCGGGTGGGGATTATTCGGCAAGGGCAAATGATTGAAACAGGGACATTAACTGAACTGCGTCATTTAACGAGAACTAATTTCCTAGTTGAGACGAAGCTGCCAATAGATTCTTTACATGAGTTGGTAGGGATCCATAATATCAAGAGGACGGATCACGCGCTTTCATTTCAAGTAGATGCGGATGCAATGGACAAAGTCATGATGGAGATAAGTCAATATGGGATTATGAAACTGGAAAGTTCACCGCCTACATTGGAAGACTTGTTCATGCGCCATTATGAAGGGGCGGAAAATGCTTCGAGGAGGGTGTAACATGGCGAATCTGGTAGTCCATAATTCGGGTAGACTTGTTAGGATAATGGTACGGCAAGACCGCATTCGCATCCCTGTTTGGATCCTATCTCTTTCTTTTCTTACATTTGCTGTTGCCAATGCATTTGCGAATCTATACGCATCAGAACAGGAAAGGCAATCGATGGGAGAAACAATGAGGAACCCTGCCATGATTGCAATGGTTGGCCAGGGGTATGGCTTGGACAATTATACAAACGGCGCGATGCTGGCCCATCAAATGCTGCTATTCACCGCCTTGGCTGTCGCAATCATGAGCATTTTAATCGTTACGCGACATACAAGGGCAGATGAAGAGGATGGGCGCATCGAAATGATCCGCTCTTTGCCTGTCGGTCGGTTAGCTACGTTGCAAGCGACGATTGTCTTATCGTTTGGAGTCAATATAGTGTTGGCGCTCTTCGCTGGATTTGGATTGTATGCACTACAAATCGAAAGTATGGATTTGGAAGGTTCGCTTTTGTACGGAGCATCGTTGGGCGCAACAGGTATCATTTTCTCGGCAATAACTGCGTTTCTTGCACAACTCACGGAGAACTCTCGGGGAACAATAGGGTTCTCGATTACTGTATTGCTCCTTTCCTATTTGATGCGTGCGATTGGCGATGTCAGCAATGAAATACTATCCGTGTTGTCGCCGCTTGGCTTGATTTTAAGAACAGAAACATATGTGAATAATTACTGGTGGCCAATTGCAGCAATAATCGGTGTTGCGCTTGTCTTGATTACCATTTCCTTTTATTTGAACGTCATTCGCGACTTGGGAGCTGGATTTATCCCGGCAAGACCCGGAAGAAAAAATGCCTCAAAGTTTTTACAAAATCCATTTGGTCTTGCATTGAGGCTTCAGCGTACTGGGCTCATTGCCTGGGCTGTTGGAATGCTCATCCTTGGCGCATCGTATGGGGCGGTTTTCGGTGATCTGGAAGCCTTTTTTACAAACAATGAAATGATGGAAAAAATGTTTGCACATGGAGAAGGATTTTCATTAATGGAACAATTTTTAACGACGCTGATGAAGGTGATCGCCATATTGTGCACGGTGCCGCCGTTACTAGCCATACTCAAGCTTAAAGGTGAAGAGAAGAGGAATTTTACGGAGCATTTGTTAAGCCGTGCTGTATCACGTTCACGGTTACTGGGGAGCTATTTGACTGTTTCTGTGATAAGCGGGTTCGCGATGCTTTCACTTGCTTCCGTCGGTTTAGGTACAGCCGCAAATTCGGTAATGGATGATGCGATCCCTTTTGGCGTCTTCTATCAATCTGCAATCGTGTATTTTCCTGCGCTGTTGATCATGATCGGCATTGCAATGCTATTTATCGGATTTGCTCCAAAACGGTCCGGCTTCACGTGGCTTTACTTGACCTTTTCCTTCTTTGTTCTGTATGTAGGCAAGTTACTCCAATTGCCGGAATGGCTTGGTAAACTATCGCCGTTTGGTTATGTCCCTGAACTTCCTGTTGGAGATATGGATATTATTAACGTTTCCATTCTTACCATCGTGGGGGTACTGTTAATTGTTGTTGGTTTTATAGGATATAACAAGAGGGATATTTATAGTTAATTTATGTTTGTCATAAATATCTGCCTTGATAGACTGCAAATCAATCTTCTTTTAACCTTTCAATATTAATCGGGTATCCTTCATTCGACGAGGATACCCGATTGTTTTAATGCGATTTTTGCTTTTTCGATTTGCTGTTCAGTTTCCGCGATAACTGTGTGAAGGTGAATGCCTTCTTCCGCGAGTTTCGATAAATACACAGCATTTGCTTCTTGGACTTGCCGGATGAATTCTTTTACTTCCTGCCTGTTTGACACCATGATTGATGCACTTAAGTCACCGTAAACAGGATGTTCGATTTTTACGTCTTTCACCGTTAGGCCGTGGTCGACAAGAATATTCAATTCTTCTTCAGTCTGCTCTGGACCATGTTGACAGACAAGTGTTTTTTCAATTTTTCCGGGACCGACTGGAGCATGCATATACAGATAGCCTTGGCTCGTAGCGATGATTGGTTCGTTTTTAGCTTTCAATAAAGTGATATCTCCCACAATTACTTGACGGCTGACATTTGTCAATTCTCCAAGTTCTTTTCCGGTCATCGGTCTATCTGCTTTTTGCAATGTAGCCAAAATTAGTTCCCGGCGTTCTTCTCCGGGCATTTTTTCATTTCCGTTCAAGCTCATCCCTCCATTACTTCAATTTTACCATATCCACTATGTAGTTAGTGTATAATAACACGGATAGAGTTCACCTGAACGAAATGGAGGAGAACCTGCATGCAAATTAAAAAAGTCACAGTTCGTAAAATGAAAATGAGAATGAAGGAGCCTTTTGCAACGAGTTTTGGAACGATGCAGGACAAGCAATTTTTATTGTTGGAAGTCAAAGATGAAAAGGGGAATACCGGCTGGGGGGAATCAGTTGCTTTCGATGCCCCGTGGTATACAGAAGAAACAGTTGAGACGAATTTACATATGATCCGTGATTTTCTCATCCCTGTACTTCTTGGGAAGGAAATTACCCATCCGGACGAAGTAGGGGCTCTATTTTCTCCTATCCAAAAAATAATATGGCGAAGGCCGCTATTGAGGGTGCTGTCTGGGATCTTTATGCAAAGCGTAAGGGAATCCCGTTGGCCGAGGCAATAGGAGGGAATCGGGAGCGGATTGAAGTCGGGATTAGCATTGGAATTCAAGAAAACTTGGCACGTTTAATCGAAAAAGTACAAGGTTATTTAGATGAAGGGTATAAACGAATTAAGGTGAAAATCAAACCGGGTGCCGATATTGATGTAATTCGAGGGTTGAGGGAAGCGTTTCCGAATGTCCCACTTATGGCAGACGCCAATTCGGCCTATTCGTTGGACAATATCGATTTGCTGAAGCAGTTAGATGTATTTGACCTCCTAATGATTGAGCAGCCGCTTGCTTATGATGATATTTTCGATCATGCTGTCTTACAAAGGAGCTTAAAACACCGATCTGCCTTGACGAAAGCATTCTTTCATTGGAAGATGTGCGGAAGGCGGTTGAGATGGGGAGTACAAAAGTCATCAATGTGAAAATCGGAAGAGTAGGCGGGTTATCGGAGGCAAAGAGAATCCATGATTATTGTATGGCGAACGGGATTCCCGTTTGGTGTGGGGGCATGCTTGAGGCTGGGATTGGGCGCGCCCATAATATTGCCTTGACTACACTACCGAATTTCGTTTTTCCGGGAGATACTGCGGGCTCTTCCCGTTATTGGGAAAAGGATATTATTAAGCCTGAAGTGGTTGTGGAAGATGGTTTCATTACTGTTCCGGATGAGCCTGGCATTGGTTATACACCGGATTTTCAGACAATCGATGAATTTACCACTGCAAGCTATCATTTCGAATAGATTGATGAATGATAGTTTTTCCAGTAAAATGAAATAGGGTTTTTGTAGAGAGGGAGTTTAATGTGAAAAAAATAATTAACGCTCTCGCGGTAAGCTCTATGCTGCTTCTGCTTGCTGCTTGTAGCTATACGGGAAAGGCCCAGAATGTAATGACGGCTGGAGATTTGTTGGATAAATCGCAAAAAGCGATGGAAACTTCTTTGAAATCCGTCCAGTCGCATATCGTCTATGACGAAACTGAAGTAACTGTTTTCGATGGTGATCTGGAGAATCCAGAAAGAGCCGGTGTCAAATTCGATATGAATACGGTTGCTTTCCTTGACCCTGTAAAAGTTCATACAGAGACGAAGGTCACTCCTCGCGGCACTGCGCCATGGAATATGGATGTATACCGAGTTGACGACCGTGTGTTTGTAACAGACAACAAAAATAACAAATGGGATGAACTATCTTCCGGCTCAATTGCTGAAGTGTTCGGTACGTTAGTATCGGGCGTCAACCCAATCGTTGATCTATCCAAGTTCAAAGAGTTCGAGGATGACTTCATTCTTCAACCAATCGATTATGGCTATGCCTTGAAATTATCATTGGACCGTAATCAGTTAAAGCAATTTAAGGAGATTTTCCCTGATATCGGTTCAAGTCAAGAAGGGTTCGACATGGTTGACAGATTGGATATTGTCATTACATTCAATAACCGAACTCTTTACGTAACCGGTTTTACAATGTCTTCTTATATCAAGACATATAAAGACAGCAATTCGTACAGGTCCCAACAGAAGTTGAATGCCACATATAGTTATTTCAACGACGCAGAGAACTTTGAGTTACCGAAGGAAGTTAAGGATCCGACATCAAAATAACTCAACTTTCGAACCGGAATAAATCTATCAAACCGCGGACATTATTCGTTTCCGTATTAGAAAGAGGCGCACTATCTGTTCAAATTTGAACAGATAGTGCCATATTATTCTCCATATGAAAACATTTCTTCACCTATAATCTCCAAGCTTTCAAATTGTTGCGATTTAATCACATCTTCCCGTCCATACACATTCCCGCGTTTGTATGTTCCCGTATTTAAGACATATACCTCTACAGTTTCATTCAAAGGATCTACAATCCAATACTCGCTAACCCCGAATCTTTGATATGCATTGTATTTTTTTATTCTGTCATTCCTACTCGTGGAAGGTGATAAGACTTCTACAACTAGGTTAGGAGCTCCTTTGCATCCATACAAATCAAGCTGATTCTTATTACAGACAATAGAAATATCTGGTTCAAATACATTATCTGCATTTTCATAATCATCTACTTCCGAAAACCGAACTGTAAACGGGGAAGGGAAGACTTTGCATTCTCTACCTTTCAAGTGCATTCCAAACTCGATTGTTAAAAAGGAGACGACCCCTTGGTGTTTCGTAGTGGGCGAAGCAAGTAAAACAGGAGCACCGTCAAAAATCTCATATCGACTACCTTCATCCCACGATAGGAAATCTTGAAATGTAAAATGCTTGTTTTCATTTCTTTGAATGCTCATTGTATCTTATCCTCTCCATATTAATATGTGCCCGGTAAATTCCATTTTAACATAAGAGGGCCGTGCAGTTAACCTATACACAATCGAAATACTCTGAAAGAGGATGTATATATTGATATAATGGTTTGGCGTCCTAACGATTGTGATTTATTGCCGATATTCCAGTATTGGTGACTTTCTCATATGTTTAAGAGGTACATTCTTCTGGCGGAAATCAAAAGTTGAGTAAATAAAATTAAATAGCATCTGTCCAAGGGCCAATCCCATGGATGGATGCTTTTTATTTTCATTTCCAATAACGCCCATTGAATATGAACACTTGTTCTGAGTATACTATAAAGAACGAGTGTTCTAAGTGGAGGGGAAATCGATATGTACACTGACTTACCGGACCGGAAAATTGTTTGCCTTGATATGCGGAGTTTCTATGCCAGCTGTGCGGCGGTGATGGAAGGGCTTGATGTCATGGATACGCCGATTGCTATCATCGGCAATAAGGAGCGGAAAGGAGGAATTGTCCTCGCTGCTTCGCCCGCCTTGAAAAAGGAATTTGGCGTACAGACGGGAATGCGGCTATATGAAATTCCTGACGATCCGTCCATCCGACTGATTGAGCCGAAAATGCAGTTTTATATCGATGTTTCAATGGAAATCGCCAGGCTCTTGAACCGCTACGTGCCGAAAGAGGCAATCCATGTCTATTCTGTCGATGAGAGCTTCATTGACCTTGGGGGACGGAGCGGCTCTGGGGGCCGCCTGAAGAGACAGTTCAACGGATGCAAGACGAGCTTGTCGATCAGTTCCAGTTGAGGTCGGCATGTGGAATGGGACCGAATATGCTGATGTCGAAATTGGCCCTCGACCTCGATGCCAAGAAGACCGGCTTCGCCCGCTGGACATATGAAGACATTCCATCAAGGCTTTGGCCAGTTGCACCACTGAGCCGCATGTGGGGAATCGGCAGCAGACTTGAAAAAACATTAAATAATATGGGGATCTTCTCGGTCGGGGATTTGGCACATACTCCTCTTGAACGGTTGGAACAGAAATTTGGAGTCATGGGAAACCAATTGTATCACCATGCGCACGGTATCGATCTATCTGATCTTGGTGCGCCTCTTATCGAAGGACAAATCAGCTTCGGGAAAGGGCAGATCCTCTATCGTGATTATACGAAGCGGGAAGATATTCTGACAGTCATTCTTGAGATGTGTGAAGATGTCGCATTACGGGCGAGGGAAGCGGGGAAGGCAGGGCGTACAGTCCATTTGTCCATCGGTTACTCTAAAAATTCCCTTGGTGGCGGCTTCGGGCGATCCCGTTCGATGTACGAAGCGACAAATGACACGATGGCCATTTACAGGCTTTGCACAAAGCTTTTAGACGAATTCCATGATGGCCGTCCCGTTAGGCGCATCGCCATCAGTTTGGCAAATTTAGAAGACGAATACGCCATGCAACTTAGCCTTTTTGATCAACATAAATGGCGCAACCGCCAACTTGGAAAGGCAATGGACTCACTGCGTAAAAAATACGGCCCCACAGCCATATTACGGGCCGTATCCTACACAGACGCAGGAACAGCCGTCCATCGATCGAAGCTGATTGGCGGGCATTACAAGTAAGTAGTTAAGGAGATGATCGAATGATCCGTGACCGAGGGCGTATCAAATGGACGGCGATGATGCTTCCGGAACACGTCGAACAGCTGCGAGACTGGCAAAAGGAAGATCAACATCAACTAAGGCAACAGCCCGACGAACAACAAATGGAAGAATGGAACTATCAAATCCAAGAGGCAATCGAAAGGAATTTGCAGCTTACCGTTCATTATTGGCAAGATCAAAGAATCATGATAGTGAGCGGGATTATCGGCAAAATCGATATACAAGGAGGCATGTTCCAATTGAATTCTCAAGCAGGTCGGACATACACAATTCCCTTTGTCAACCTAAAAAGTATTTCAGATTTCGAATAATTTGAGTCTCGTACCTTTTCTATTGTTCAGAATTTTGGTAGACTATTCAAGGACATAGAAAAAGAGTAGGGGAATATCGTGAAAGTCTTACTGCAGCTTGGCTGGTTTTTCAAACAACGGAAGAAACAATACGGACTAGGAATTGCGGCGCTTATGTTCGTTTCCTTATTACAATTGCTTCCTCCGAAAATCATCGGCTATATCGTCGATGACATTACACTCGGGACATTGACGGGGTCTCAACTGACAAAGTGGCTTATTATTTTGGCTGTTGCGGGAACTCTGATGTACGTATCGCGCTATTATTGGCGCGTCATGATTTTTGGCTCGGCGGTACTATTATCGCGGACAATGCGTGAGAAATTATTCAATCATTTTACAAGAATGTCGCCTTCTTTTTATCAAAAGAGACGGGTCGGGGATTTGATGGCCCACGCGACAAACGACATCAATGCAGTGCAACAGACAGCGGGAATGGGGATCCTGACGCTGGTCGACTCCCTTTCCACGGGTGGGTTCGTCATCTTGACGATGGCTTTAACCATCAACTGGAAACTGACATTAATCGCACTTGTTCCTTTTCCAGTTATGATTTTCCTAACAAGCTATTATGGTAGATTGCTGCGCCGACGTTTCCGTTTTGCGCAAGAGGCTTTCTCCAATCTGAATGATAAGACGCAGGAGAGCATTTCCGGCGTTAAAGTAATCAAAACATTTGGACAGCAAAAGGAAGATATTGAAGATTTCACGGATTTATCAACGGATGTGGTTGCTAGGAACATGCGGGTGGCAAAAGTCGATGCACTTTTCGATCCGACGATTACTGGAATTTTTGCCGTATCTTATATTCTATCTTTCTATTTCGGAACAAAATTCATCATTGCCGGTGATATGTCTATCGGTGACATGATTGCATTCAGTACATACCTTGGATTGCTTACATGGCCAATGCTTGCATTCGGATTCCTATTCAATATCGTAGAACGCGGAAATGCTTCCTATAGCCGGATTACTGAATTGTTATCAATCAATCCTGATATTCAGGATGTCACAGGAGCCATTAATCATCGACCAGAAGGGGATCTTCACTTCGACATTAAGGAATTCAAGTTCCCTGATGACGAAACTCCAGCGCTTCGTGATGTACATTTCACGTTAAAACGCGGGGAAACGTTAGGAATTGTCGGGAAAACGGGATCGGGAAAACTGCTATTTTGAAGTTGCTTCTAAGGGAATTTGAAGGGTACAAGGGAAGCATTGTCTATGGCGGAAACCCAATTAACAAATACAAACAGCAACGTTTACGGGAATCAATCGGTTATGTGCCGCAGGATCATTTCCTATTCTCAACTACGATTGCAGAAAATATCGCATTCACAAATCCGAAAATCGATCGCGAAAAAATTTATGAAGCAGCAAGCCTTGCACAAATCCATGAAGATATTAAAGGTTTCGCTGAAGGATATGAAACGGTTGTAGGGGAACGCGGCGTATCATTATCCGGAGGACAAAAGCAACGGATTTCAATTGCCCGCGCACTTATCATGGAACCGGAATTGCTTATTTTGGATGATTCGCTTTCAGCGGTCGACGCCAAAACAGAAGAGGCTATCCTTGAATCGCTGAAACAGATGCGGACAGGGAGACGACAATCATAACATCACATCGTCTAAGTGCAATCCAGCATGCCCATAAGATTATCGTCATGCATGAAGGGACGATTGTTGAGGCAGGTACACATGAAGAATTGCTTGAATTGGACGGAAGATATAAAGAAATGTATGACTTGCAACAATTGGAAGTGCTTGTCGAGCAAGGAGGGGAAGAATAATGCAGATGGAAAAACAGCCCAAATTGACGGCGAAGGACCAATTCAAGGTGTTCAAGCGACTTATGCGCTATACAATCCCGCATAAAGTAAGCATTACAATCGCATTGTCCTTGCTTATTTTGACGATAACCGGAAGCATTGTAGGACCTCTTATCATTCAATCATTCATTGATAATAATCTAACACCGCTCTATTTTCCGAAAAACGAAGTAATGACACTTGCACTCGTCTATATCGGATTACAAGTGTTCATCGTAACCGTATCGTATTTTCAACTGCTGCGATTTCAAGATATCTCTTTGAAAATTATTCAGCAGATGAGGATGACGTTTTTACAAAAGTACACGGCTTAGGTATGCGCTACTTTGACAGGACACCAGCGGGAAGCATTGTATCACGTGTAACAAACGACACGGAATCCATCAAGGAAATGTTTACAAGTGTCGTTGTTACGTTCCTACAAGCGATTCTTGTCTTAATTGGTGTTTTCATCGCATTATTTTCATTGGATGTGAAATTGACGTTTGCATCCATGCTCTTGCTTCCTTTATTCCTGACAATCATTATTGTATACCGACGTTACAGTGCCGATTT
Source organism: Sporosarcina thermotolerans (assembly GCF_030067815.1). Classification (GTDB taxonomy): domain Bacteria; phylum Bacillota; class Bacilli; order Bacillales_A; family Planococcaceae; genus Sporosarcina; species Sporosarcina thermotolerans. Next base: position 2,305,257 of record NZ_CP125968.1, read on the forward strand.
CTATCAGGATTTGCGGGAGCGTTTAAGTCAATTGAATGCCAAAATCGCAGAGTCATTGTCTGGTATGGGAATGGTGCAAGCGTTCAGACAAGAGGAACGCTTGGCGAAAGAATTTGACAACATCAACGAAGGCCATTACCGGGCAGGTATGCGAAATATCAAATTCGATAGTGTCCTGCTTGGGCCATTCATCGACTTGCTATATGCGCTCGCAATCGTTTGCGTCCTTGGCTATTTTGGATTCATGTCACTCGACAGTGCAGTCGAAGTCGGAATCATCTACGCATTCACGACGTTGATCGGACGTTTGTTCCAACCGGTTCAGCAAGTAATGCAGAGGTTATCAATCTTCCAACAGGCGTTAGTTTCAGCATCACGCGTGTTTAAATTGATGGATGACCCTGATATGGAGCCTGCGCAAAAAGAAACGGTTAATAAGGAAATTCCAAAAGGAACTATTGAATTCAAGGATGTAACGTTTTCGTATGATGGAAAAAATGATGTATTGAAAAACATCTCATTCACTGCAAATGCCGGCGAAACAGTGGCGTTGGTCGGACATACGGGAAGCGGAAAGAGTTCCATCATCAACTTGCTTATGCGTTTCTATGAATACAATAAAGGGGAAATCCTGATCGATGGGGTTTCTTTGAAGGATTTGCCGAAAGAGGAACTTCGAAAGAAAATTGGTCTGGTCCTTCAAGATCCGTTCCTGTTCTACGGGGATATCGAAAGTAATATCCGTCTCCATAATAAAGAGATGTCTTCGGAAGAGGTACGTGCCGCGGCTGAATTTGTTCAAGCGAATGAATTCATCGAAAAGCTGCCAGATAAATATGCACAAAAAGTAACGGAACGTGGTTCAACATTCTCCAGCGGGCAGCGCCAACTTGTTGCATTCGCAAGGACAATCGCGACGAACCCGAAAATTCTTGTCCTGGACGAAGCGACAGCCAATATCGATACTGAAACAGAAGTCGCCATCCAGGCAAGCTTGGAGAAAATGCGTAAAGGCAGAACAACGATTGCGATTGCTCACCGATTGAGTACAATTCAAGATGCTGAGCTCATCCTTGTATTACACCAAGGTGAAATCGTTGAACGTGGAAACCATCAGCATCTCCTTGCTCAAAAAGGTTTGTATTATATGATGTACCAGCTTCAAAATGGAATTATGGATGACGCAATTTAAAAAAATGGCTTGCACGCATGGCAAAACAATGCGTTGCAAGCCGTTTTTTCTTTGGAAGCAAAAGTTTTGCTCGAGTTAGGCGGGGATATGCTTGAGTTGGGCGTAGTTTTGCTCGAGTTTGATGTCGATTTGCTCGAGTTTGGGGGAGTTATGCTCGAGTTTGAACAAGTTTTGCTCGTCTTGGGACCTTTAACTTACCCGAAATAACTTGTCCAGCTCCAGGTGCCCTCCGCTTTTCTATATTGTCATAAACATTTCACAGTTCAAATCAGCGAAATTTGGTTCGGGATTTGTTACGATGGAGTTAGAAAAATGAAGGGGAGAGAATGATGGGCACTGATTTGAATATTTTTCTTGCATTCGGGGCGGGTTTCCTAAGCTTCATATCACCTTGCGTCCTGCCATTGTATCCAGCATTCATATCATACATTACCGGGATGTCGATTGAAGAGCTGAAATCGGATTCTAAACGGATGAACCGAAACGGTATGCTTCACACACTTTTCTTTTTACTTGGGTTTTCAGTTGTGTTCGTATTTTTAGGGTTCAGTACTTCGTTTGTTGGCACTTTTTTCATACAATACAAAGATATGCTTAGACAGATTGGTGCCATTTTCATAGTTATATTTGGACTTATGGTCATCGGTTTGTTCACACCAAAGTTTTTAATGAAAGAACATAGGCTGCAATTCAAAAATCGTCCGGCGGGCTTTCTAGGTACAGCTCTAATCGGTCTTGCTTTTTCCGCAGGCTGGCAACCATGTATGGGGCCAATTATCGGGGCAATTATTGGATTGGCTGCAGCAAATCCAGGGTCCAGCATGCTTTACATGATGCTGTATGTATTAGGTTTTGCGATTCCATTTTTCGTCTTGTCATTTTTCATCACAAGACTTGGATGGATCCGCAGAAACAGCAATCTCATTATGAAAATCGGTGGCTATATCATGATTGTATTCGGTCTTGTTTTATTTTTCGACGGCATCACATACCTAACAAGCTTGCTAAGCCCAATTTTTGGAGATTTCCAAGGTTTTTAATTAATACAAACGCTCACCACACTTGCCTCCATCCATTATAATAATGTAGATGGGGGCAAATTGGGTTCTACATTGAAGTGGAGGAATTGCCGATGAAAGAGGTCGGATCATTTGAACAGTGGTTGGATATTATGACAATGGAACCTCAATTGCTGCTGTTTGTAAAAACGGATCATTGCTCAGTTTGTGACGGGCTGTATCCACAAGTGGCAGAACTTGAAGATGACTATTCATTTCCTTTTTATAAAGTGAATGTAGCACAAGTACCTGAGATGGCGGGACAATTATCCCTATTTACGGCACCTGTTATTCTTTTATTCCATCAAGAGAAAGAAACAGCACGATTCGCAAGATTTGTTCCGATGGAAGAACTGAAACATCGAATGGCTGAATTGGTCGAGTGGGGAAAGGGCGATGCTTAAGTTACGTGAAATCATTGAATATGTTTTTACAGAAATCCCTTCTGTTTACCTAATAGTCGGTTCAACCCTAGTCTTCTTATTCATGGGAACGTTGGCGTTTTTCATACGCGCGAAGGCAGCTAAAAAGCCAATATCTCCAAAAAGGATCATCTTGCCACCATTATTTATGTCAACTGGGGCATTGATGTTTGTATTTGAAGAGTTTTGGTGCCGTTGCCTCAAGTGATAGAATCAGTGTTCGTCGGTCTATTGTTTTCTTTGGTTTTGATCAAAACAACAAATTTTGAAGTTGTAGAGGAAAAGCTATATTTGAAGAAATCAAAGACTTTCCTGTTCATATTAGGGGGATTACTGGTTTTTCGTGTCATTGCAAAGTTGATATTGAGCAGTACGATTAATGTCGGGGAGCTTGCGGGGATATTTTGGATTTTGGCTTTCGCAATGATCCTTCCATGGCGAATAGGTATGCTTGTGAAATACTATAAACTTAAAAATACAAGGAAATAGACAAAAGAGGCCTTCTACTTATAAATAGGAAGGCCTCTTTTATTATTCAAATAAATGCTCATAAGGGCTCATATCAACCTTCATCGAATCCAATTTCTTGCGCAGAAATTTATGGTCGCGCTTTGGTGTAGCGACGATATACCCACGGATAATATGGTCGAAGCTGATTGTCTTCGCACGGTCCTCTAACGCGATTTGACCAATTTTAGCACCTATTTTCTGTTTGGCAACATCTCGGAACAGTTCCGGAACGGGGCTGACAAGTTCATTTAACATAGCTTTTGCTTCATCATTCCAGAGATGAAGGGATTCATTTACATAATGTTCTTCCCAATCAAGTGTAGATTTGCCGTCAGCCTTTGGGAATACCTTGAGGAATTTACGGAACATGAAAAAGCCACCTATACCGAAAAGACCGATAAGAACGAAACACCAGAAAACGATGAACCACATAAAGAAATCTTGCAACTATCTTCACCTCTTCCATTCTACTCCCCATTATAAAAGCTTTTTCGAAAAAACACACGAAGAAAGTATCCTTTTCATCATTCATCATGCACTTATTTCATTAAAAGTGAAGTGAACTTCACTTAAAAGTCAAAAATTGGACAAGAAGGATAGTGTAGTGCGGTTGTTTGAAATAGACCCTTCTACTATGATAAAGTAAGTATGGAAAGTGGAGGAGTCTGATTATGCCTAAAAAAATTTTACTTTCATTATTTTTACCACTCATGTTACTATTGAGTGCGTGTTCAATGGGCGGATTCAAGCCTGATCACAAGTATAAGATTGAGTCATTCGACTCGACAAACCAACATAATGAACAAGTTTCCTTGGACGATCTCAAAGGGACAGTATGGATTGCACAATTTGTCTTTACAAATTGTGATAATGTTTGCTTGCCAATGATGGCGAATATGGCGGATCTTCAAAAGCAACTGCAAGACGAGGGAATTGAAGATTATAAAATCGTTTCTTTCAGTGTTGATCCTGAGTTCGATTCACCGGAAGTGTTACAGGACTACTTAGAGGCGTTCGACCCAGTAGATCCAAGCAAATGGGAAATGTTGACTGGATATAGCCAGGAAACAATCGAAAACCTTGCAATTGGATCTTTCAAGACATTCGTAACGAAGACACCTAATGATGTCATCCACGGTTCTGGATTTAGTTTGGTCAACAAAGATGGAGTATCTGTAAAAACATATAACGGTGCAGAAGATGTGCCGTACGATCAAATGGTAAAAGATATAAAGGCGCTTATTAAAGAAGAAGCAAAATCATAACTGATAAACAGAAAAGGGTGATGCAGTGAAGAAGAAGAAAAAGGGATTGTCTATAAAAACGAAGCTATTCATGATCGTTTTACTGATCCCTATAGCTGTAGTCACCTTCACCCTGTCAGCAATTATTTGGACAGGTATTCAAAATCCAGACGTTTTAAAGAAATCTGCGAGTACTTTGCTTGAATTTCAAGATAGGCATACGGCAACTGTAATTCCTGAAGAATACATTCCAATCTATAAGGCAGCGGCTGAGGAATACGGTGTTCCGTGGACGCTACTTGCAGCACATCATCGAATCGAGACCCGCTTCTCAACGATGGACCCATTATTATCGCCAGTGGGAGCCGAAGGCCATATGCAATTCATGCCATGCACATTTGTCGGTTGGAGCTATCCGGGATGTGAAGGTCTTGGTAAAGGCGATATCCCTGAAAAAGAAAAGACCAATCCAGCAATTATCAAAAAGCACGGTGGGTATGGCGTAGATGCAAATGGCGATGGGAAAGCAGATCCTTTTGATATTGAAGATGCAATTTTCAGTGCCGCCAATTATTTATCAAGAAGCGGGGCAGCCGACGGTAAGATTAAAGAAGCAATTTTCCTTTATAACCGTAGTGATAAATACGTTGAAGATGTAATGTGGTTTTACAATGAATTTGAAAATCAACGACAAGATGGAAAATAAAAAGAGCGTCGAGGGGAATCCTCGACGCTCTTTTTATTCGTCTAGACTTTGGCGCCAGTCCCTCGAGACGCTTCAGACATGCCAAAAAGGCAAAGAGCGCCTTTCCGTCATGTCTTCCAGCGTTTGTCGGGACAAGGCAGGCGCCCTTCGCTTTTAATTTTACGATGCTCTACGCATCGATTTCATAATCAGGCTCACAATAAATACAAGGATTAGCGCACCTAATAAGGCAGGGATGATATAAAAATCAGAAATCCGTGGTCCCCATTTACCAAGAAGCATTCCACCAACCCAAGCACCGACGATACCTGCAATAATATTACCAATAATACCGCCTGGAATATCTTTTCCTAAAATTAGGCCCGCAAGCCAACCGATAACTCCACCGATAATTAAAAACCATATAAAGCTCATATTACTTCATCTCCTTTTTAGTAATTCATGATTGCCTCTGTAGTATATGAATATCCGTTATTTCGATACATCAAACATTTAAGGCGAAAAAAATACTAAAAAAAGGGATGAATTATCGGATGACTGTAGCACCCAGGGAGTTTTCAAAATGGCCAAGTGCCCACTCATGACCCGCAGGATTAAAGCTTGCAACCCCTTTTTCATGGATCACAATGTCGAACCCTTTATTGTAAGCATCAACCGATGTATGAAGGATGCATATATCCGTACACACACCGACCAAATGCAATTCATTAATGCCGCGAGCGCGCAATTGCAGTTCAAGATCAGTACCGGCAAAGGCACTGTAGCGTGTCTTGTCCATCATTAAAATCTCATCTTTTCTTTCCTCATACAATGTGTGGAGAGTACCGAATAGATCTCGCCCTTGGCTTCCTTTAATATTATGTGGAGGAAATAATTTAGTTTCCGGATGAAACGGATCATCCTTCTCATGTATATCCACAGGTATGATGACAAGCTCTCCATCATCCAAAAATTTTCTTGTCAATTCTGTAATATAGCCCCCTAAATCAATACCCGGCTGACCGCATGTAAGGGCACCATCTTCCGAAACAAAATCATACGTATAATCAATTACTAACAAAGCTTTGTTCATCATTCCCACCCTTTCCAAATGTCTATACTGCTATCATGACACACGCAAGGAGATATTTCAGTAAAAAAGATTAAATTCATTCTTGACGACAAGGTCATTACATTTTCTTATGTAAGACTATAAATTTTAAGTATTTTACTTATGAACGTAGGTGTACTATGATGGAGTAGAGAAAAGATGCTTATTTACAGCCTTTTCTGTCGAAAAAGGAGGAATTACAAATGGCAAAAAGCAATTTGCACAACAGCCGTAAATCTTTCGAGCTGAATGGTAAGACATATAATTATTACCAACTAAAAGCTCTTGAAGAAGCAGGCGTTGCGAACGTTTCCAAACTACCTTATTCAGTAAAAGTACTTTTAGAGTCCGTCTTGCGCCAACATGACGGTTATGTAATCAAAGACGAACACGTTGAAAACTTGGCAAAATGGGGCAAGGATGCTGATAAGGACGCTGAAGTTCCTTTCAAACCTTCCCGCGTCATCCTACAAGACTTCACTGGAGTTCCAGTTGTCGTTGACCTTGCATCTCTACGTTCAGCTATGGCTGAAATGGGTGGAGACCCGAACAAAATCAATCCTGAAATTCCAGTCGACCTTGTTATCGACCACTCCGTACAAGTTGACCGTTACGGTTCAGCAGATGCACTTCGTTTGAACATGGAACTTGAATTCGAACGTAACGCTGAGCGTTATCAATTCCTAAGCTGGGCACAAAAAGCATATGATAACTACCGTGCTGTTCCTCCAGCTACAGGTATCGTTCACCAAGTTAACCTGGAGTATCTTGCAAGCGTAGTCCATGCAATTGAAAACGAAGATGGCACATTCGAAACATATCCAGATACACTTGTTGGTACAGACTCTCATACAACAATGATCAATGGTATCGGTGTTCTTGGATGGGGTGTAGGTGGTATCGAAGCTGAAGCAGGAATGCTTGGCCAACCTTCATACTTCCCAATTCCAGAAGTTATCGGTGTAAAACTTGTTGGTGAGCTTCCGAACGGTACAACTGCAACTGACCTTGCGCTTAAAGTGACTCAAACACTTCGTGCACATGGTGTTGTTGGTAAATTCGTCGAGTTCTTCGGACCTGGCGTATCTAAATTACCACTTGCGGACCGTGCAACAATCGCAAACATGGCTCCTGAATACGGTGCAACTTGTGGTTTCTTCCCAGTTGACGAAGAGTCCCTTGACTACATGCGCCTAACTGGCCGTGAAGAAGACCATATCCAAGTCGTTAAGAAATATCTTGAGGAAAACGATATGTTCTTCACACCAGATAACGAAGATCCTACTTACACAGAAGTGATTGAAATTGATCTAACTAAAATCGAAGCGAATCTAGCTGGTCCTAAGCGTCCGCAAGATATGATCCCTCTTACAGAACTACAACATTCTTTCAAAGATTCCGTTGTAGCTCCTGAAGGAAACCAAGGCTTCGGTCTTACTCCGAAGGAATTCGAAAAGCAAGGAACAGTTGAGTTTGCAGACGGCCGCACTGTTGGCATGAAAACAGGTGACCTTGCAATTGCAGCAATCACTTCTTGTACAAACACTTCCAACCCATACGTTATGTTAGGTGCTGGACTTGTTGCGAAGAAAGCTGTTGAAAAAGGACTTACACCTCCTGCATACGTGAAAACTTCACTGGCACCAGGTTCAAAAGTCGTCACTGGCTATTTGGAAGACTCCGGTCTTAATCAATACTTGGATCAAATCGGATTCAACACAGTTGGTTACGGATGTACGACATGTATCGGAAACTCCGGTCCACTTCTTCCTGAAATCGAAAAAACGATTACGGAAAACGACCTTTTAGTTTCTTCAGTGCTTTCCGGTAACCGTAACTTTGAAGGGCGTATCCACCCACTTGTGAAAGCGAACTACTTGGCTTCACCGCCACTTGTTGTTGCTTATGCGCTTGCTGGAACGGTCGATATTGACTTCGAAAAAGATCCAATTGGTAAAGCAAAAGACGGCACAGATGTATACTTTAAAGATATCTGGCCAACATCGGAAGAAGTGAAGGAAGTTGTTAAAGCTACTGTAACACCTGACCTATTCCGTAAAGAATATGCTCGCGTATTCACAGAGAACAAAGCTTGGAATGCAATCGAGACAACTGACGATTCATTATATGATTTCGATGAAAACTCGACTTATATCCAAAACCCACCGTTCTTCGAAGGTCTATCAAAAGAGCCTGCTGATATCGAAGCTCTATCTGGACTTCGTGTTGTAGGTAAATTCGGAGATTCAATCACGACTGACCATATCTCACCTGCAGGTGCAATCGGTAAAGATACGCCAGCTGGTAAATACTGCGTGAACGCGGCGTAGAGCCACGTTACTTCAACTCTTACGGTTCCGCCGTGGTAACCATGAAGTGATGATGCGCGGTACATTCGCGAACATCCGTATCCGTAACCAAATTGCAAAAGGCACAGAAGGTGGCTTCACTACTTACTGGCCAACAAAAGAAATCATGCCAATCTATGATGCAGCGATGAAATACCAAGCTGACGGAACAGGTCTTGCAATTCTTGCAGGTAAAGATTACGGAATGGGCTCTTCACGTGACTGGGCTGCAAAAGGTACTTCACTATTAGGTATCAAAACAGTTATCGCTGAAAGCTATGAGCGTATTCACCGTTCTAACCTTGTCATGATGGGTGTTCTTCCACTTCAATACTTGAATGGGGACAGCGCTGAAACACTTGGCCTTACAGGCGAAGAAGCAATCAGCGTGAACATCGCGGAAGGCGTAAAACCACGCGACATCCTAAAAGTAACTGCAACTGCGAAAGACGGTTCTGTTAAAGAATTCGACGTACTTGCACGTTTCGACTCTGACGTAGAAGTAGACTACTACCGTCACGGCGGAATCCTTCAAATGGTTCTTCGTGATAAAATGAAAACTAACTAATTTATCAAAAGGTGCTCAATAAATTGAGCACCTCAGACTGTAGACAAACAGCCTGATTTTTGGTGTTGCCTACAGTCTTTTTTCTTTTAAAATAGAGATAAAGCTATAAATGTTGAATTCCACTGCGAGCGGACGCTTTCCGCGGGCACGGCTTCAGCCGCTTCCCTCGCTGCGCTCAGTCCAGGGTCTTCAGCTCGTGCTGTTCCCGCAGGAGTCGCCGCTCCATACACGTCAACTTAAGAAAATGTTTGATGTTAGCAAAAGGGTTGGAAATCATTTTGATTTCCAACCCTTTTGTCTACACTCTGAGGTGCTCTATAAATTGAGCACCTTATTTAGAATAAAAACTCGAAAACTTGAAATTGTGAACCGTTCTTATCCGATAATGCTATGATTGAATAGACTTAATCTTCTCAAGAAAAGGGGGAATTAACTGATGTTTTATTATTTGAAAACAACGTTAAGGGAAAGATGGCCGTTATTTTTAGTTGTGTTGATTATTTTAAGTACGATTGGACTCGGCTATATGGGGGCTCTATCGGTATCAGAACGAATGGTCATTCAAGCAAAAGGTGATTTAGATAAAAACTGGAGATATCAATATGATATTTTAGTATTGCCAAATAAGGATGAAACTTCTACTGTTCTAGGCAATGGTTGGCTAGCTCCACAGGCAAGTATTTCTAATTACGGAGGTATATCTTTAAAGGATGTAGAGACAATCCGGGAGATTTCGGGAGTGGAAGTAGCTGCACCAATATCCATACTCGCTTATCCTGAAGGAGATATATTGAGCGTCAGTAATAACAACCAACCTCCGGGAACTTACACGTATAGTGAAAGAAAATCCAGCGCCTTTAATGGGCTTGCACATTATACAATTTATGAATCTGAAGTAGTTTTAGAGCATTCCTTGCATTTCGGTGGAGATGAGTGGAATCCTGAAAACTACTCTGAGCTATCGAATAAGTTAGCTTACGAGAATGAAGAGGAAAATTTGTATCGGATGTATGGACCCGCGACAGTATCAATGAGACAACCCAATCATCTCATGTTGATTGCAATCGATCCTATTGAGGAAAATAAGTTATATTCATTAAATGATAGTTTAGTATTGGGAAATCCTTTGAATGATTTAGCAATATCTAAAGTTGATCAGTTTGATTTGATCCCCGTATTAGCGCTTGCAGATTCAAAAGTACAAATGACGGAATCCCTAAAAGTTTATGATATTCAAGTACCGGAAAATGTAAGTGAATCTGATTTTGGAAAAAGTGCAACTGATTATTTAATGAATTTACCAAGAAGTTTGTATGCAGATATTACATTGGAACCTTTTTCTCCGGAATGGAAGTATAAGAATGTAAGTATTAATTTAACTGGGGAAGATAAATATGAAGAACAACCATATCTCGATTCATTTTTTGGGGTGTACTATCATTATTCACCAATCAAATTTGAGTCGGGGATACGACCAATAGTACAGGAATCCCTCAACTTAAAGCGATACCTGTAAAAAAGAATGAGCATGACACACGAAATTTAACACTCTATCGAGAAAGAGTGTCTGGGGATTTAAAGTTTGCGGATTTTGGTTTGAATGTTGTCGATTATTATGTTCCAGATGAAATTGAACCGATTTATAAAGGCTCGTGGAATGTTGGAGAACCGACGGATGTTTATACGCCACAACATAGCATGATTATAGCAGATGGTACAGGAAATGAGGTCGATCCTACACCGTTAATCCCACTTCCTTACAAGGATACTTATTACACGGGATCACCGGATATGATTACAATTTTGGACGCTGCAAAGATATTTTACGAAGGTGACCAAAACTTTTTATCTTCTGTCCGTGTTGTAGTCAATGGGGTGGAAGAGCGCACGAACGCAAGTCAACAAAAGGTCGAAATGATTGCGAAAGAGATTATCGACAAAACAGGTCTTCATGTTGAGATTTTACTTGGATCAAGTGCATCAAAAGTTCATATAGATTTAGCGGCAGAAAGCGATAATGAACCGGGAGTCGTCGAAGAAGGCTGGCAACAAACAGGCGTTAGCTGGTCTATTCAAGAACAAATTGAGAAGTCAAATGTCGTTCTCTTCATCTATTTACTTCTAGTTAGTTTCGTATTCTGCTATACGGTTATAACACATAGTTTGCTCCGACGTTCTACGGAATTTGCGATGCTACGGGCAATTGGCTGGTCTAGAAGAAAAATCATTGGCTCACTTATTGTTGAAATCTTCGCGTTAAGCTTGTTGGCGTTCATTCCAATTGTTATTGCGAATGCAAAATTAGATATATTGGCCTGGTATCAACTAGGGTTTGTGTTTCTCATCATCCTGCCCGTTATCGGAATTGGCTATTTCACTGGAAGCCGTAAAGCACTCAAACTTTCTCCACGTGCCGGGCTTGAAGGGGAAGGAACGCAGTGGAAATTTATGCGATTCTTTTCCATTAAAGGTTTATTCACTTACGTAACGCATCAACTCATGCGACGCCCCTTACGTTTTGGTTTATTATCGATTGTGTTAGCGCTTACTTCATTTATGGTTATTCTGTTCATCGCCACACAGAAGAGTCTATCGGATTTTCTATTACTCAGCTTTTTGGGTGAAACAATAGACCTTAATTTGAAAGGGTTCCAAACTGTGTTTTTAGTTGCAGGAATCATCTTGACAGTGTCAATAGTGTTCCTTTTACTCTATTTAAACATTACGGAACGACGAGGCGAGTTCTTTATCTTGCGTTCGATTGGTTGGTCTCTGCAGCGAATCCAACTTTATATGGGGATTGAAGTTCTATTAGTCGCGGTTGTGGGATCGATTATTGGGGGGATTGCCGCATATGCATTATTGACCTACTTCTCGGCGATTTGGTTGCCGATATGGTTGTTGATCACAATCGTTATTACACCGCCTATTCTGATGCTTCTTTTTTCCATGGCGATTGTCCAGTCCATGAGAATGAAAGGAATTGTAAACAATCATTATTCTGCTTAATTTAAGAAATCAAGAGGGGGAAATACTATCATGATTAAACTTGTATCCGTAAAAAAGAGTTATAAAACAGGGGCAGAGCACACAGAAGTATTGAAAGATGTTTCGATTGATATAGATAAAGGAAAGTACGTGTCGATCACTGGACCTTCGGGTTCGGGTAAATCAACGCTTCTTCATTTAATCGGGGATTAGAGCCCATTGATGAAGGAGAAGTATGGGTCGACGGGCAACCTGTCCATAAAATGAAAGATAATGCGTTAGCAAAACTTCGGCTTGAAAAAATCGGATACGTTTTTCAACAATTTCAATTGCTGTCGACCGCTACTGCGCTTGAAAATGTGATGATGCCGCTACTTACTATGTTTTCATCCGCGCAAATTAAAAAAGACGCCGAGGAAGCATTAACGCGTGTCGGGCTTGCCCATCGGCTTCACCATTTACCTTCAAGGCTCTCAGGCGGGGAACAACAACGTGTTGCAATTGCACGTGCACTCGTCACGAAGCCTGAAATCATTCTAGCAGACGAACCGACTGGAAACTTGGACTCTGAAACAGGCATGGCAATCATAGACTTGATAGAAAAAGTTCATGAGGAAGATGGTGTTACTGTCGTTCTCATCACACATGATCCGGATCTTGCAAAACGGGCAGTGGAAACAATTCACGTCCTTGACGGAAAAGTCGAGCAATCATTGCAAAAGGCAGCAACGGTTTAATGCGCTTTAAATGGTTGCTGTTGGCCGCGGATTATTACTTATCGTAAACGCTTGCAATCCGAAGCCAGAAGAAGATGTAGTCGTGGAAGTTGATGAGGAATTCATTGAGATTGAAACCCCCAAAAAATGTTTGAAGGGGAAAACAAATTTACCGATTCACCGATACTTGAAGCGGTAGACAAAATCATGAAATATTATGATGCCCCGTTAACCGATGCTGAGTTGCAAAAAGTCCGTAAAACAAAAATGTACGGCAAGGAATCAGTCTTGGATGTCTTAAATCTTGTTCAAGATAAAGGGGTTCCCATTCTACCTTTATATACAGATTATGATGTTATAGAAGAAGCGGTGCTAAAAGGGAAACCCGTATATGCTGAATTTGCATTAATAAGCAATAATATGTGGAAAGTCATATTTTACGGGTATTCCGATGAGCAATTGGCTTACATGGATTTTGAAACAGGTGAAAAGAAATCAGTCGACCGAACGAGACTATCCACTGTAGACAAATTTACGACACTCATTCCATATAAAGGAGAAACGCTAGCGGCATCAGACCTTGAACAATCCGCTTATTACTTAGAAATCATTGCTAGCGATGCATATTATGAAGATGATGGGGAACTGATTTTGAATGCGTTAACTGCAATAGAAAACGAAAACTTAACAGAAGAAATCTTTTTCTATAATTATTTGTTCATGTATTACTACACTTTTTATGATTTCCAGCCTGAAATCGTTGAACCGATTCTGGAAAAAGAACTTGCATCAATGAAAAACCCAGCAAATATGGAAATTTCAATCGCATTGGCCAATTATAATGAGGACGAAGATAAACTGAAATCCGAATTAGCAAACCTTCAATTATTAGCTTCCCATCGCACGGAAACGCTTGAACTTATCGTGAAAAAAGGGACGGAATTCGGCTTTACAAAGCTTGTCACTGATGCTGAAGAAATGTTGAAAAATAAAACAAAATAGAAGTTAATCAAAAAATATAAGCAATTCCGATGGTAATGGATAAGCCTAAGGAGCATTTTTCGGTCGTGATGGAACAATCATTGAAGTTATTATCCGGATGACGTTTTGAACAGATAATACTGAAGGCGGATTCACAACTTACTGGCCTACAAAAGAAATCATGCCAATCTATGATGCAGCTATGAAGTATCAAGAAGATGGCACAGGTCTTGCAATTATTACAGGTAAGGACTATGGAATGGGCTCTTCACGTGACTGGGCTGCAAAAGGTACTTCACTACTAGGTATCAAAACAGTCATCGCAGAAAGCTACAAGCGTATCCACCGTTCAAACCTTGTCATGATGGGTGTTCTTCCTCTTCAATTCATGAAGGGAGAAAGCGCTGAAACACTTGGCCTTACAGGCGAAGAAGCAATCAGCGTAAACATCGCGGAAGGCGTAAAACCACGCGACATCCTAAAAGTAAATGCAACTGCGAAAGACGGTTCTGTTAAAGAATTTGACGTACTTGCACGTTTCGACTCTGACGTAGAAGTAGACTACTACCGTCACGGCGGAATCCTTCAAATGGTTCTACGTGATAAAATGAAAACTGAATAATAAAGATTAAAAAGACGTCCATTTACATTGGACTTTTTTTTCATTCAAAAAATCACCATTTTCGATAATATTAGAAACTTATGAATATCGCATTGATTAAATATGATATTATGCTAAAGTTTACAATAGAAGCCAAATATCATTTCACTAATTGAAGAAGGCAAATTGAAAAAACATTCCGCTGGTTTGTTAGCACTAGCACTTTTTCAGCATAGACATATGAACGGAAATACCAAATATCAGTGAAAGGAAAGTTGGCTCACTTTCCAATTCTTATAGAGGGAGGATCTAAATGTTCCAATATGCGAAATCATCATTTCGTGAACGATGGCGGTTGTTTTTAACTATCCTACTTATACTTAGCACAATTGGTTTAGGTTATATGGGTTCACTAACAATATCTGATAAAATCGTCATTCAGGCGAAAGAAGATTTAGACAAAAATTGGCGATATCAATATGATTTATTAGTTATACCTAAAGAGGTAGACCCAACAAAAGGACTTGAAGATGGTTGGCTTGCTCCACAATCAAGCATTGCAAGCTATGGTGGAATATCATTGGTCGACTTGCAAAGCATAAGGGATATCCCAGGTGTAAGGGTTGCAGCCCCGCTTTCCCTGTTAGGGTATGTAGAAGTAAATGGAATTGGAGCTTATTATAATGCAGATGAAAAAGAGGCTTATTCATATTCCAAACAACTGACGACTACTTTTGACGGGCTTTCTGAAATCGTTGTTTATGATTATAAGGGTATCCGGGAATATAGTGTAAATTATGGACGCAATCCGTATGAATGGGATCCAACAAATTACGGTGGGTTATCCAACAAACTTGCTGGGGAAAACGAAGGCTGGAGAACCTACATGCCCGCAGGATTTCATATAAGGCAACCGAATAGTCTAATGGTCATTGCCGTAGATCCGATAAGTGAAAATCAGTTATATTCATTAGATGACAGTCTGTTGCTCGGAAATTCACTAAGTGAAGCGGAAGTTAGCAATAAAATAGGTGTACCGACTTTGCCGTTTCTTGCCCTTGGAAATAATCAATCTCAATTAAATGAAAAAATAACGATTGAGCGAATTCATGTTCCCGAATTTGTAAGTGAAGATGAATATAAAGAAAGTGCTACAGAGTTCCTATTACGATTACCCAGAACAACCCTCGTGGATTTATCACTGAATACGTTTTCAGAGAAATGGCGCTACGCAACAGGCGAAATGAATTTAACAGGTGGCAGTAATTATAATTTCAGTGAAATTCCAGGTCTAAGTACAGAAACGTGGGTTTCTCGTTTGACACCGATTACCTTCACTTCGATGGGAGAAGATGCTGGTATACCGGTAATGAAAGCGAATATAGTTGAAAAGAGTTCTTGGGATAATAGAGAACTTCCAATTTATCGAAGTCAGCCTGAAAAAGACGGACCTCTAGGCTTCAATTATACAATCATTGATTTCTATGATTCTACCAAAATTACTCCAGTCTACAAAGGTTCATGGCAACATGGTGATCCTACGGAAATTTACACACCGCATCACAGCATGATCCTTAAAAATGGTTTTGGAGAAAATATTGATCCTACACCGTTGCTCCCATTGCCTTATAAAGACACATATTATACCGGTTCACCTGATGCAATTACTACAATTGAAGCAGCATCCATATTTTTTGAGGATGAAGACATTATATCATCCATTCGTGTCGTAGTAGATGGCGTTGAAGAGAGAACTGATGCAAGTCAATTGAAAGTAGAGAAGATAGCAAAAGAGATTATGGACCGTACTGGACATCAAGTTCAAATTATGCTCGGTTCCTCCTCTTCCAAAGTCCATATCGATCTTGACTCCAATAATGCCGAAGCTGCTGGTGTAGTTGAAGAAGGTTGGCAACAAACCGGTGTTAGCTGGTCAATACAAGAGCAGATTGAAAAATCGAACATCATTTTATTTATCTACTTATCAATAGTCAGTTTTATCTTTTGCTATACCGTAATTACACATAGTTTATTGGCCAGATCGACAGACTTTGCAATGCTGCGAGCGATTGGCTGGTCTCGTAGAAAAATTATCGCTTCTTTGTTCCTTGAAATAATAACCTTATGTCTACTTTCAATTGTACCTGTCGTCATTATGAACATTTTTGTCCAAACACTCATATGGGAACAAGTACTTTTAGTTATTCTGTTTTCCTTCTGCTTAATTGCGATTGGTTACGTCACTGGTAGCAGAAAGGCATTGAAACTTTCACCACGCGCAGGTCTTGAAGGGGAAGGTACTGAATGGAAGTTCATGCGGGTGTTTTCGATTAAAGGTCTGTTCAGTTATGTCATTCATCAACTAATAAGACGACCATTGCGTTTCGGTTTGTTATCTATTGTGCTCGCAATGACCTCTTTATGGTCATTCTGTTTCTTGCTACCCAAAAAAGCCTGTCCGATTTTCTGTTTCTCAGTTTTTTAGGCGAAACAATCGATTTGAATTTGAAGGGATTTCAGACAGTATTTTTAGTTGCGGGTGTCCTCTTGACAGCTTCCATTGTCTTCTTGCTCCTTTTTTTGAATATAACGGAAAGGAAAAGAGAGTTCTTTGTTCTTCGCTCCATCGGTTGGTCACTTAAGCGAATCCAACTTTACATCGGATCCGAAGTGTTATTGGTTGCCGCCATCGGTTCCGTAATAGGAGGAATCGGCGCCTATGCTTTGCTAACATATTATTCGACCATTTGGCTTCCGGTTTGGTTGTTAGTTCTGATAATCTTGGCACCGCCAATCCTAATGCTCATTTTTTCCTTGTTAATCGTGCGCTCATTAAATATGAAACGGATTGTGAATAACCATTACGCTTGATAGAAACCGGAGGTCATTGGCAATGATAAAACTCAAATCTGTATCAAAAAGCTATAGAACGGGAGGAGAAGAGACGGAAATCTTGAAAGATGTCTCGTTAGAAATCGACAAAGGAAAATACGTCTCAATAACAGGTCCTTCCGGATCGGGAAAGTCTACTTTATTGCATATTATCGGTGGACTTGAACCGATTAATTCGGGGTGAGGTTTGGGTTGATGGACAACCGGTTCACACGATGAAAGATAATGCCTTGGCAAAACTTCGACTTAAAAAAATCGGGTATGTTTTTCAGCAATTCCAGTTGCTGTCGACTGCAACTGCTCTTGAAAATGTAATGATGCCTTTATTAACGATGTTTTCTTCTCCACAAATTAAAAAAGACGCAGAAGAAGCGTTGACACGTGTCGGTCTCGCACATCGATTAAATCATCTCCCATCCAAGTTATCTGGAGGGAGCAACAACGAGTGGCACTTGCACGTGCACTCGTCACGAAACCTGAAATCATCCTTGCTGATGAACCGACTGGAAATCTAGATTCAGAAACAGGGAAGACAATTATCAATCTGTTAGAGAAAATCCATGATGAAGACGGTGTCACGGTCATTCTAATTACTCATGATCCGGAATTGGCACAGCGTGCAGAAGAATCGATACATGTATTGGATGGTCGAGTCGAACTGAAACCTTATAAGGTTGCAATACGATGATTCGATTATGTCTTACGGTAATCTTGTCTGGACTTCTACTACTTTCTGCATGCAACCCGAAGCCGGAAGTAGTAGAGCCGAACGTGGAAGTAGAAAAGACTTTTACGATTTTAGATCAGCCGGAGAAAATGTTCGAATTTGATAATGTATTTAAGTCAGACTTATGGATAAGTGCGGTAAATCAATTGGCGCGTTATTATGATGTCGAAGTTACACAAAATGAATTACCGGAGATCGGAATTAGATATTTAGATGGACATTATTCTGTCATGGATGTGTTTGATATTTATCGGGCGAAAGGATTAATTGTTTATCCAAAATATGCATCATACGATGACATTGAAACTGCTGTTTTTGCGGGAAAACCGGTATATGCTAAATTTAATCTGATTGGAAATAATAGTTTTAATGTGATATTTTACGGCTATTCAGATGATGAATTAATGATGATGGACTTGACGACAGGTAAGGATCGAGTGTTGAATAGAAATCGATTATCTACTGTAAATGTCTTTGATGCATTCATTCCTTATAATGTTGGTGAAGTAACAGAAAAAGAATTAGAAAGCTCAGTACGCTATTTGGAAATGTTTTCTAGTGACGCCTATTACGGGAATGACGGGGAACGTTTACGTACTTATCTTAACATCATTGATGAGAAACAATTGGAAAGTGAAGTAAATGCTTACAATTACACAAAATGTTACTATTATACTTTTTTTTTGACCGTCAACTAGACATCGTTGAGCCTCTTCTATCCGAAGAAATGCAAACTTTAACTACTCCTCCTCATTTGGAAATAGCACTTATTATAGCTAATTCCAATCAAGACGAGCCGAAAATGAAATCCATATTATCTCAATTGCAAATCCTTCCATTTTATCAAGACGAGACATTCCATGTAATTATTGAGAAAGGTACTCAATTTGGCTTTTAGACAAGGTGGAAGAGGCTAAGGAAATGCTGCAAAAGAGATTAGATCGAGAAAACAACATGTAGCAATTTTTATTCTACGCCCTTCAAGTTGTGCCGACATCCGGATGGGCTCTTCACGTGACTGGGCTGCAAAAGGTACTTCACTATTAGGTATCAAAACAGTTATCGCGGAAAGCTACGAGCGTATTCACCGTTCAAACCTTGTCATGATGGGTGTTCTTCCTCTTCAATACATGAAGGGAGAAAGCGCTGAAACACTTGGCCTTACAGGCGAAGAAGCAATTAGCGTAAACATCGCGGAAGGCGTAAAACCACGCGACATCCTAAAAGTAACTGCAACTGCGAAAGACGGTTCTGTTAAAGAATTTGACGTGCTTGCACGTTTCGACTCTGACGTGGAAGTAGATTACTACCGTCACGGTGGAATCCTTCAAATGGTTCTTCGTGATAAAATGAAAAATAACTAATTTGTACCTAAAAAGCGTCCGATTAAATCGGTGCTTTTTTACATACTTATTTTCATTGTTGACGGATTAAGAATACTCACATATAATACAATACAATTAAGGTTCTATAAACGAGCGTTGAGAAGGCTATGAATCATTTCGGAAGCTTTACCAGAGAACAGGGCCATGGCTGGAAGCCTTGTAGCGGAAAAATTGATTTACCACCTTCGAGCTATCATAGAGGACTGCATTAGGCAGGAAACTATGATCGGGAGACCGTTATCATTTGAAGCGCTGTGCTTTTTAGACATGGCGAAATTTGGGTGGCACCACCACCGCATTCGTCCCTTTATAGGGGAAGAATGCGGTTTTTTTTATTTTATATGAAGCGTTGAGAGGACATGAATCATTTTGGAAGCTTTACCAGAGAGCGGGACCTTGGCTGGAAGTCCTGTAGCGGAAGATGTGATTTACCACCTTTGAGCTATCGTAGGGGACTGCATATGTAGGAAACTATGATCGGGAGACCGTTATCAGTAGAGCGCTGCGCTTTTTAAGCACGGCGAAATTTGGGTGGTACCACGACCGCATTCGTCCCTTTATTAGGGGAAGAATGCGGTTTTTTTATTTTAATCCAGCTGCGGGCGCTAACTGCTCGGGTCATAAGCCAGCCCTGCTTCACGGCAAAAAGCGCCGTTTCGCATGTCCGTCTTATGCCTGTCGCAGCTGAGCAAGCGCCCTTAGCTTTTTATATAAAAAAAGGAGGAATTACAATGTCAGTACAACTGGAGATCGAAAAAAGGAATCATCGAAAATTAGGTCAAGAACTTGAATTGTTTATGGCGTCAGAGGAAGCGCCGGGCATGCCGTTTTATTTACCAAAAGGGATGGTTTTGAGGAATGAGTTGGAGCAATTTTGGAAACGGAAGCATCAGGAAGCGGGCTATGAAGAGATTAAAACACCAATCATGATGAAGCAAGGATTATGGGAACAATCCGGCCATTGGGATCATTATCATGAGAACATGTATTTTTCGGATGTGGATGAACAGCAGTATGCATTGAAACCGATGAATTGTCCGGTGCGATGCTTGTATTTAATCATAAACGGAGAAGTTATCGAGAACTTCCAATTCGATACGCAGAATTAGGATTGGTACACCGCCACGAATTATCAGGCTCCTTGAATGGACTATTGCGAGTACGTGCATTTACACAAGACGATGCACATTTATTCGTTCGGAAAGATCAAATTCAACGGGAAGTAGATCATGTATTGAATTTGATTGACGACATCTATTCGAAATTCGGTTTCAGTTATGAAGTCGAATTATCGACAAGACCGGAAAATTATATGGGCTCCATTGATTTATGGGATAAAGCGGAACAGTCATTGGAAGAGGTGTTGAAACAGCGGGGAATGGCTTATCGTATTAACGAAGGGGATGGAGCATTTTATGGTCCGAAAATCGATTTTCACATTTTGGATTCGTTAGGACGGAGCTGGCAATGCGGAACTGTGCAACTGGATTTCCAAATGCCGGAGAAGTTCAATTGCCGATATATTAATGAACAGAATGAACTTGAATTTCCAATCATTATCCATAGGGCGATTTTCGGCTCCGTAGAGAGGTTCCTTGCAATTTTGGTTGAGCACTATGCGGGAGAGTTCCCATTATGGCTCGCACCGGAGCAAGTAAGAATCATTCCGATTGCCGATAAGCATGTTGCTTATGCTGAAGAAGTAAAGAAGGCGCTTGCTGCAAATGGGTACCGAGTAAAAGTGGATGATCGAGCTGAAAAGATGGGGTTGAAAATCAGGGAATCGGAGAAACAGAAGGTTCCTTATATGATGATTGTTGGAGATCAGGAAGTTGAAAAACAAATGGTTTCTGTTCGGAAGCGGAAAGAAGGGGACCTTGGTCAGCTGCTCATTGATGAAGTCTTGAATTTATTAAAAGTGGAATAATAAAAGAGTGCTGACATGAGCACCCTTTCCTTATTAACCTCGTGCAATGCACAATTGTTCGCTAACGCACCGATTAAACAGTCTTGGAAACTTTTTCAATCAGTGTATAATTTTTATAATAGCTTTCGGCTCGTGCCTGGAAATATAACAGACGGGTATGTTGCATACGGTAATTGGCGGGTATCCTAATTCATTTAAACCCGTTTGACATCCATGTAGCGCAAAATCAGCGCCACGCAAGATGAAAATGTGTGCAGAACGGGTATTGGATACTACAGCTGGGAGAGGAAAGTTTGATCACCTATGGTGCCATAGAGCCTATCCGTTAGTCTGACTCCAACGACTACGGTGCGTTAACGAAATTCGATACCATAGAAGAGCGTGTTAGAAAACATAATCGGATTCAAAAGGTTTAAGAAGGAGCGAAAGTCAAATTGGGCTCTGTTGTCTCCGACGTCATGGGCGTCTCTGCTCTTGATATGCTTCGTACCATCGCCGCTGGCGTAGAAAATCTAGAAAAAGTTAGCGGGGTTCACTCGCCGAACAATGAAAAAAAAAGGGCTGAACTTGAACTCGTTCTTCGTGGGTATATCAATCAACATAAACGGTTAATGATAAAAACCATTCTCACTCATATTGATTTTCAAACTGATTAGGTTGCGTTGCTAAACCAAGAGGTGGCTACTAGACCATCCTCCCATCAGGAAGATATTGAAAGGTTGGATTCTATTCCCGATATTGCCACTCGTATGGCTAAACAGATTCTAGTAAAAGTCGGAACTGATGTGGGAGACCAATTTCCCAATGCGGCTCACAACAAGGGGTAACTATTTTCAGAAGTTTTGGATACGGATTCTTTACTCTTAATAAATTGAAGACCGCAGTAGACCACCCTACACCTGCATTTACATTTGAAAAAACCAATCCGAGAATTGGCGAGTTATATATCTTCCATATATAGATTGACGCCCGGTTCTACATTGACAAAATTTCCAATAACGATCCTCCGTAATTATAATGACTTCGCCTAAAAGATATTCATCTGTATGTATACGAGCCCTGCTCCTTTACCAGGTAAGTAAAAAGAAACCCATCAAATTTGATTTGATAAGGTTCAAATACAACTGTGTGACAAACCCAGTTGGTGTACTATTTTATATTGCAGCAGTAGAGAATCCCAAAGATTCTATAATGATTGGCGTTCCAGCAAATATTGTTGCAGCTACCGGTTCAATAGTCAGTGCATCTGGAGTTACAGAATATATCCCACCTTCTTGCATCATAGCATTGATGTAAATATTAACGTATCCATTAGGATTGTAGATTGTAAATTCTGTTATTGGATTACTATTATCATCAGTAAACAAATTGGCTGGGAGGGTTGCTCCGTTTGTTAGATTTATATCTTCTGTAACAATATAGAAATACCTATTTATTGTTGGAATAATCGCCTGATCAGGGACAATGACAGGTGGAAAAGGAACAGAAGGTGTAGTCCTAGCTATTATACGTGGCCAATAAAATCTTCTGTTTTCACAACAATAGTTGCAATTAAATTTTCTGGGATTTATTTTATTCATGGTAATTTGTCACCACCTCTAGAATTACTCTGACCTAAACCAAAGTCGTTTCATTTTGATTGTCTTAATAGCTCCTCCACTACTAACATATGAATTGAAATTGGAATGAGATGGAGGTATGTCTATAGGTCATAGAAAATCTACTGATTTTTCAAACAAAAGTTACTGAAAAGATCCGGAACACGGCCCAAATAAAAAAAAACCTTATCAAGTATTATTTGATGAGGTTTCCTCGAATGGAGCATTCCGGGTTCGAGCCGATGCCCTCATACTGCCAACTTGAAACTGAAATATTGGCAATGCACTTCAAAACCTTGTCATATCAACACTTCCAACAGCCCCCTTGACAATCTATCTCTATATTACCATATACATTCTTCCTTGAGCGCGGGATGTGCAACTGTGATGAGGAATACGCTTTTATGGGCGCAGAACACATTTTTGAGTATGTAGCAAATGTATATGGTAGTGTCTGCCAAATTCCGTTATTAGTAAGTTCCAAGGTCAGCAATAATTACCTCTCTTTTGTATAATGTTCAAGAGAGGTGATTACATGTTTATCAGTGAAAAAGAAATAGAAATCAGGTATGCTGAAACCGACCAGATGGGGGTCGTCTATCACGCGAATTACTTAGTCTGGATGGAAATCGGGCGAACAAGCCTGATACAGGATTTAGGCTTTACATATGCGGGTCTTGAAGCGGAAGGCTATCTTTCTCCAGTTATTGACTTATCAATCCAATATAAGGCTGCTATGCGGTATGGACAAAAGGCGACCGTGCGTACATGGGTTGAGTCGCATGGAAAGCTCCGGACGGTATACGGCTATGAAATTCTTCATGAAGATGGAACTGTTGCGGCAACCGCCACTTCCGAACATATTTTAGTGAAAAGGGAAAGTTTCAGACCGGTTTCATTGCGAAAAATTGATCCTGCATGGGATGCTAAGTATATGGAAATCTGCCGGGTGACAGACTGATGGCGTTCGGTATCAATCGTGCTGAGTTGAAAGCTTGGAAGGAAAAAGTCCGGAAAGGCGAGATTGCTTTTCTTACCCATTATTGGCTTGATGATCGATTTCCGGGCTGTAAAACCGTGACAAAAGCGGGTTGTACGGATCTTGATAAATTGATTGAATGGGGAAAAACATATGGGTTAAAGCCTGAATGGATCGACTACCGGGAAGACTATCCCCATTATGATTTATTCGGCAAAATTGAACTGAAAGCATTACTCGATGCTGGGTTATTTGAACAAGTAAATCGATTTAATCTAATGGATAAGCATGAGGGATAGCCCTTCATGCTTATTTACTTTGCCTAAAGCGAACTCCTGCAATTGCATACAACTAATAGTAGGGGAATGTCTTGAGGAAGAGGGTGCCGTAGAGATGGAAACAATTCTATTTATCGGATCCGCGACTTCCGGTTCAAGTATGGATGCGATTGAAGCTGCCAATCGATTAGGCTATCGAACCCTATTAATGACAAATCGCAAGACATTTATCTATAACCAAAACGATTTTCCTTTCCTTAATAAAGTAATTCACTTGAATGTTATGGATGAAAATACTATACGGAAACAAATTATTGAGTCCATAAATATAGAATATACCCTCCAAGCGATCATCAGCTTTATAGATCCATATACCTCGTTAGCTGCAAGACTTTCCAATGAGTTTTGCAATTCCTCCATCTCATCCGATGCTCTACAAATAATTGAAGATAAATCCAGTACACGCGAAGTTTTAAAAGATCATCCTGCAACTTGTGAATTTGAAATAATAAATGGAAAACAGTTAATCCATTCATCCATGAAATATCCTTTCGTGTTGAAAAAACCAGTTTCCAATGGTTCAAAAGACGTTTATTTAATTGAAAGTGAAGAGTACTTTGATATTGCGTTTAAAAAATTGGCAACACAAAATCCAGTAATCATTGAAGAATTTGTAGATGGAGACCAATACGTCATTGAACTCCTTGTTTGTAAAGGTTTTCCAATGATTGCCGCGATTATAAAGCAGGAAATAACAATGGAGTATACATTCATCGTAACGGGTTATGAAGTAGTCATCAAAATGGACGAAACAATCTACCGTGATTTACGGAAATCCGTCATTTCAATCCTTGGAGAAATTGGGTTAGACCATGGTGCTTGCCATCTTGAAATGCGTCATTCAAGAAAGGGATGGAAGTTGATAGAGATTAATCCAAGGATCTCTGGTGGTGCTATGAACCGAATGATCTTTGAAGCGTTTGGCATCAATCTCGTTCAGGAGACGATCAAACTTTATCTTGGAAAGGAACCGGATCTCCTTAGAATAAAATGCCAGCCGGTCTATACATCTTTTATTACGATTAATAGCTATGGGATTTTACTCGAGATTGAAGGGGAAAAAGAAGCAGTTTCATCTTCCGGAGTTGTCGACATCCATCTAAGGCCGGTAATCGGAACTATGATGATGCCGCCTATATCGATGGGGCAGCGGTATGGCTATGTAATGGCAATAGGTGATACTTCAGTTGAAGCAAAGGAAAGGGCGGAATTGGCTGTTAGGTATATAAAATTCTATGTTGAACTGATATGAAGCCTTAGACAATCTACATAAAGGGAGGGGAAAAAGATGACGAAATGCTGTATTTGCAATGTTATGAAGGCACTTTGGGAGGAGCAGAAGTTGCTATCTGAATTTTGGAAAGGCTTCAAGTTTGTTCATATGCCCAAATGTAAGGATACGATTCCATTTACGTTACAGTCGTCGGACAATTTCGACTATTTTACAGCGATTATTGACAGCGGGACGACTCCTTATTTTAGATTAGAAAAAATTGATGAATCAAGTTGCTGCGCTCAATTGAGATTGCTCAAACCAGTCGATTTTAAAGGCAGGCTCGCATTAACTGAAAAAGATCTTTACGCATTGAAAAAAACATCCCACTGCATCCACGTAGATCTTTGCTGCTTCTGCGCATTCACTCCACTTTCCACAGACCTACTTGACAGACCTCTACCAATTATCGAATCAAAAACCTGAAAACTAAATCCTGTTTTGTAAACTCCTGTCCTTATCGTTCTACATTCAAATGAATGTATTATATAGAGCCACTAAAAAGGAGATAGACTATGATAACAATAGGAATGTTACATCATCGGAAAGAGCCGGAAACTGTTATGAAGGCGTATGCATTTGCTGCGGTAGCTGAAGCCGAGGGTGCGAAGTTTTTTTACTTTTCTCCGGGGGAAGTAAACTTAGTAAATCGAACAATCAGAGGACAAGTGTATGAAAAAGGAAAATGGCAAACGAAAATAATGCCATTTCCGAATGTCATCTACAATGCGGGTAGCCCCGAAAAACTATCTAAATCAAAAGAAATCATCAATCAATTAAGAAAAGAAATCCCTTTTACAACCTATTCAATCGGAAATAAATGGAGTGTCAATCGTCGTCTAAAAGAGGCGAAGGACTTCGCCAGTTATCTAATACCAACCGAAGTCATCAAAGATTCAGATCACTTCATGACATTCATTGCAGCATTTGAAAAAGTCGTCATAAAACCGATTGATGGGCGAAAAAGGGAAAGGTATCTTTTTCATCATACAGGAAGTCAACCGTTTTTCAGTGCGAGGGGATGGGTCGAATAAGAATTATACAGTTGCACAATTAAATGCATTCATCAAACAGAAATTGTCACAAGGTACTTTCATCATCCAGCCCTATATCGAATCGGTCACAAAATCTGGGCAAGTGTTTGACTTCAGATTGCATGTTCAAAAAAATGGCGAAGGTGAATGGGTAATTACGACAATTTATCCACGTGTTGCTCCGAAAGGTTCAATTATTGCAAATATAAATAGTGGCGGCTATACGAATTATTTGGAGCCTTTCTTGGAACAGGAATTTAAGGATGATGCATTTAATATTAAAAAGAAATTGGAGTATTTCTCTCTGTCACTCGCAAAACATTTAGATGAACTTCAAATAGAGAAATATGGAGAAGTGATTGACGAAATAGGTATTGATATCGGAATGGATCAAGACCTGAAGCTATGGATTTATGAAGTGAACTGGCGTCCAGGGTGCCCTCCTGCATTCTATTTGGAATTGGATGTTGTAAAAAACACGATAAAGTATGCAATGTATATCGCCAATAATCAACAAGCCATCCAACAGAAAATTAGGGCAGCAAAACGTAGAGGGGCAAAGAAGGAGCAAGGTACCCCTATTATCGCCATTACAGGAAGTGCAGGTAAAACGACGACAAAAGCATTTTTATCATCCATTCTCTCAAAAAAGTGGAATGTCTTTGAGTCAAAAGATTATTGGAATACGACGGAGCATACAAAAAAGCATGCTGCGGAAATCAATTCCTCACATCAAGCAGTCGTTCTTGAGTATGGGATGGCCTATCCTGGTGTCATTACAGAACATTGCCAAATTATCCAGCCGAATATGTCCATTGTAACAAACGTTGGACTTGCACACGTCGGAAACTTTAATGGTGATCCACGAGGAGTGGCAAAAGCAAAATCCGAATTGATACACGGGATGGATCAATCGGGAGTGCTGTGCCTTAACCGAGATAATGATAATTCACGATTTTTGGAGACACAGAATTTCAAAGGAAAAACGATAACAATCGGCATAAAGAAACCTGCGGACTATCGGGCATACGATATCAAATATACTGACCAAGGCATGAACTTTAAGATGAAACTGCAAAATGAAGAAATTGAATTGTTCATCCCAATATTTGGGGAGCATCATGTGTATAACGCCCTATCTGCAATTGCGATTGCAGATCATTTAGGCTTTTCACCGATGGAAATCAAGACCGGTCTTCTATTCAAAAAACCACCAAGAAGGCTGACGATTTATAATTGCAAGGACAATATTACGATGATCGACGATACTGTCCATTCGCATCCTGAAGGAGTTCGAGCAGCATTAGACGTTTTGACGAACCTTGCAAAGCATCGAACAATCGCCATTATCGGCCAAATGAGGGAGTTAGGTGATATTCGGGAGAGGGAATACCGGAAATTAGGGACTATATCCAGCAGCAAGGGATTGACTTGTTAATCACATACGGTTTTAGAACTGAGGAAATCGGGGAACAAACGAAAAGGCAAGGAATGCCCGCTCAGAATATCTATCATTTTACAGACCGAGAGAAATTGCATGATTTATTGTCTAATCTGATTAAGAAAGATGACACAATACTCATCAAAGGGGCAAGTAAAACGAATATGTTCGAAACGGTAAAATTCATCGATAAAAAGTATGGTGATAATTAATATGGCTGAATAACAAAAGAGGACTCCTTTTATGGAAGTCCTCTTTGTTATTGTTCTTTCACATGAAATTCTATTTCCTCCACAGCCTTTTTGGCAAAACTTTTTGCTTCTTCAAGTGTTCTTCCTTGCGCGATGACATAGGCGTATCTGTGTCCCATCGATAGTGGCGGTATAAGTAAAGTCCCTTTTTTAGGCTTAATATACACTTCTACAATTCCAGGCGATTTACGGGCTCTATTTTTACCAGTAACTTTTTCCAAAACCCCTTTCTGTTCGACGATAACGTATTGAGTAAATACAAAATTCCGCTGTGTTACAACAAGTGAAGGTCGTTCACCTAAGTATAATTTTAAGGTTTCTTCAGTTAGGTCATAGCCGAAAGCCGCTTTCAGCATATTATTCATCGCACCACCCGAAATTCGGGGGTTTATTTCGATTAAGCGCCAGCCATTTGCTGTCAACCGCATCTCTACATGGAGAGCACCGTTTTGAATCTCTAACTCTCCAATAATTGATTTCAAAACTTCCTTAACGCCATCGTTCACCTGTCTCGGAACGACGGCGAGAACCCCATATCCTGTAATTATGAACCTCTTCACGAACGTTATTTCTTGTTTGATAACTCCCGCAATCTTTATTTCTTTATTGTGGACAATCGCTTCCACCAAATATTGATCCCCTTCAATAAATTCCTCGATAATTACAGCTTCCAGGGGGTTCCTCTCTTGGAATTTAAGGACATGGCGCTCCAATTGTTGTAGATTGGTTGCGCGTATTACGTCCTTTGAACCAGTGGATGAAGCTGTTTTCACAATCAGCGGGAAATCGGGTAACTCTTCAATACTTTTTGTATCCAGTTTACCTCCTGGGTCGATTGTCAAGTATTTTGGGGAGTAAGGAAGGCCTTTTAGTTTATCTCTTGTCCCTGCCTTATTTTCCATAATAAGTGCTGCGTTTGAAGATGTACCATTCGGGCAAAATTCTTCGCATAATTTCAGAGCCCGAGCAACATTGGAGTCAACAAAGCTTGCAATTGTCATAATTTCATTTCCCTTGGATTTCAATGTCAGAATCTCTTTCTTCATCTCTAATAAGTTAGTTACATCGACGTACACCATTTCATGAACGTCCAAATACTCTTTCCGTTGTTGAATCTGCTTTTCGTTGCTTGTAAATAGCACAGTAAAATAACCAAGCAGAACAGCCGCTCTAATTGCTTCCCGACTTGAACCCGATTTATTTGTACCGATAAAAATGATTGTTTTCAAAAAGCCCACTCCTTCATAATTAAGACGACTCTTTATAGGTTATGAAGGAATTTTACCGATACATGGTTATACATCATATGGGTTTTGATAAACATTTCTCCGTTACTCATGTATTTCGTACAAGCTGCATGATAATTGCTGCATAAAATGGTAGAGGAGAAGGGAGTGAAACTATTGAAACCATTAACGACAGGATACATTAGGCATGTTATAAACGGAGAAAAGCTCCAAGGATCTGATGATTTACAAATTCATTATGGTGCCTATCGCCTTAAACAAGTTCGACATTCACATACAATCCTTTTTCTAAAAGGAAAAATCATTAAATGGGATCATTTAAAGCCATTTTTTCCGATTGCAATTGTAGCAGAAAAATTCATGCAATCGCCCCGAATATGCTGAAGACATAACAATTATTAAAGTCGAAAATTTAGATGAGGCATACTGGAAATTCATCAATGATTACCGGGATAGCATTGATATTCCAATCATTGCTGTTACCGGTACTTCCGGCAAAACAACAACGAAAGAGATGATCAAGCACTTTTTGATGGCCAACAGAAATATCGCTTTTACAATTAGCACGAACAATTCCCGCACAGTCCATTTAGCGAATCTGCTTAGTATCGATGGAACTACTGAAGCGGCAGTATTCGAAACAGCTGTGGGAGCGCCTAACGACATAGTAAAAGCAGCTGCTTATTTAAAGCCGACAATCGGAATTATTACGAACATAGGAGAACATCATCTTAACCACTGTAAGACATTGGAAGCCTATATCGCAGCAAAGGGAGAGATGATTTCTTCTCTTCAACCGAATGGAATTCTCATCATCAATGCAGATGATGAAAAAACAACTAAACTTGATTTTAAACAGTTTTCAGGAAAAATTCTTACATTCGGGATTCACAAAACATGTGATTATCGGGCAAGCAATCTTGAATATTCAACAAACGGTATGAAGTTTACACTTGAACATGATCAAAAGAAGCACCAAATGTACGTACCTGGGCTTGGTGAACATCAAGTATACAATGCGCTTGCAGCAATTGTAGCGGTTCACCAGATTGGCATGGGCTTTCTTGCCATTAAGGAACGTTTGATGTCATTTGAAACATTTAACAGACAAATGAAAGTATATAACGGGCCTAATGGATCGACTCTCATCGATGATTCTTGGAGTATTACACTACTTTCTCTAAAAGCTGCATTAAAAGTTTTGGAAAACGTAGGAAAAAGCAAAAGGAAAATAGCGGTGATCGGAACAATTACTGATTTAGGCTCTTGGGGATATGTAATCCATGAACTTGCAGGTGAGATAATTGCCTCAAGTGATGTAGACGTTCTTATTACGATTGGAATGCATGCAAAGATCATGGAGAAACCGCAAAAATCCTAAATCATACATTGGAGGTATATTCATTTATGAATCATATCCAAGCGTTTCCCT
This sequence comes from Sporosarcina thermotolerans, assembly GCF_030067815.1. Taxonomy (GTDB): domain Bacteria; phylum Bacillota; class Bacilli; order Bacillales_A; family Planococcaceae; genus Sporosarcina; species Sporosarcina thermotolerans. Next base: position 2,336,205 of record NZ_CP125968.1, read on the forward strand.
TCCTAAAAAATATTGTTGACCCAACATCAATTGTACTTATCAAAGGGGATATGTATAGCGAACCCATTAAAAAAATATCAATGCTATTACGAAAAAAAAATAAATAGTATCGACAGATCTTTAATTTTAAGAAAATGGACAAACACCAAGCTCAATCATTCACTAAGTAATATAGTAATGTAGATCAATTTGAGGGGGAAGAATAATGGGGTTAATTTGTAATTGCCGTGTGGTCGTCGACGGCTTGTCCAAAGATAATAATGTCAAATTTGCAGGTGTAAAATGCAAAATTAAAGGTGATTTACAGTACATGGCAAATGCTTGTGATAATAATTTATCAGCATCCTTTTTAACGTTACATTTTACTGACAGGTCAGGAAACGCGGTAAATCGGAGCTTCGAATTTGTCGCTCGGACAATCACTTCAGTTGAGTGCAGAGAGATTTGCCAGAACTGTGAAGTGACTGTAACTGGAACTGGTACTGTTGGGGAAAACATATATCCATTTGTAGCCGTTTTCCGGGATCAGGTTGCAACCTCAAACAAAGATACCGTTCAAAGCTTTGTAATCACTCGATTCTTTGATCAAAACGGGCCTGCAACAGTTCCACAAGGGTCAATCGTAGCAGTTGGCTGTGTTTAATCATTAATAAACGAAAGCTATTCATCATTCTTCAAGAGGGAGGTAAGACTATGAAGGGGATAAGAGGCCGTTTTGGTCAGATGAAAATGTTAAAGGCGGAACTTGATGCAACAGTTAACTTAGCTGAAATCACAAGGTTTTCGAAAGACAATTTTTTCAAAGCCTTAACCCGCAATCAAGTTATTACCATCATGCCAGTAATGGGTCCTCAAGAAATCAAGGTGGATCCTGTTAATCAAATCGTCGAGTTAGCTGATACACATATCCAATATTCAACCAAAGAAGAAATATATGAATATCTTGCTGAGCATGTATTGATTAAAAAGCATTATGTCCTACAAACGATTCCTGTACCGAAACACTCCGTCCTTCATGTTCACCGATTTACCCTTCATAGAATATCTCCTTCCTCTAATTGGAAAGTCGTCCATCATACGATGTCAGGCGACTATGGATTTGGAAAGACACTAAAATCTATTCCTATTTGGAAAGCTTTTAAATTAGTGGTACATGCAGCTAACGTATTAGGAAACTTCTACTCCAGTTGCAATACGACTGTAATAGAGGTCATGCAAAATAAGATGGAGAACTTTGGATTACCGATTCGGTTCTACATGAAAAAAATAGTAAATGGAGCCAATACCATTCTTTATATAGCAGTAGAGTATTACGCAGTTACATTCCCCGAACAGAACTTTGTACGAAGGAAACTATGAAAAAACTTTTAAACTCATTTCAACAAGTTGTTTTGAAACCTTGTATTGGGCAACAAGGGAAAGGAATTATAAAAATAACAGTGTTAGACGATAACACTTTTGAGATACATGAGAAAAGAACAAAAATAGTCAAAAACAGTTTTTCTGACCTATTCAGTTATATTCATGAACAGTATCTAAATGGAAATGATTATATCGTTCAACAATTTATTAATATAAACAAAATCGATGGTCGTTTTTTTGATGTGCGTGTCATGTCGCAATTGCATGAGGATGAATGGATCATAACGGGCAAGTTAGTAAAAGTAGCGGCAAGAGAATATTTCATCTCAAATCGGGCAAGTAGGTTACTTACTTTGGAAGAAGCTTTTAACGAGATAGATAGTCACATTTATATTGATAAATGTGTATTTTTAATAGATAAAATTTGTAAGGACGCATCTATGATCCTAATGAAGAATTACAACGGTATAACGATTATCGGATTTGATATTGCAATAGATAGGTATGGGGCGATTTGGATTATCGAAGGAAACTATGTTCCTTCCACTTCAATGTTTTACAAATTTGCTGGGAACAAAATGTATGAAACCATTAATAAATATATCGTTTTAAATAAAAAAAGGAAATTATTGCTGTCCGATCGAGAGGAGGAAAAAAATTGAGACCATTAGTTGTAAGTGAAATTCTCAAAGTGTTAAAAGGCAGAATTATTACTGGCGCCGTTGACTGGGAAGTGAAAGACGTCATTTATTACAAACGTCATGAGCATGTCAATCGAAACACTTTACTCTTCGTAAGCCGGTCAGATGAAATAAACTGGGCTATGATGAATAAAAAGGGACCTTCTCTAATTGTTACTGATAAAGTGGTTAAACTAACTGGCGTCTATCCGAATGTCACTGTCATGCAAGTAGATAGCTTGGTGCAGTCGTATTGGAAGTTTATGAACTACTATCGAAATCTTTTTCAAATTCCTGTTGTGACAATAACAGGAACTTGTGGAAAAACAACAGTAAAAGACATGATCAGACATATTCTTCAGTCAACATGGAATGTCCATTCATCTGTCAGCAGTCAAAATGAACCAAGACGCTCACTCCCATATTTGATGGGGATTGATGATCATACAGAAGCAGCTGTTTTTGAACATGGACTCGGCAATACGGGCAATATCAAACATCAATGCATGATTTATCAGCCGACAATCGGGATCATAACGACGATAGGGGTCCATCATTTGGACGGTTGTGGAGACTTGGAAGGGTATATTCGAGCGAAGGAAGAAATTGTGGGTGGCATTAGAGAAGGCGGAACTTTAATATTGAATGCTGATGATCAAAACACAAAGAAATTACGGATCAGTAATTTCAAGGGAAAAATCATCTATTTTGGGACCGCTGATAAATCTCATTTTAAGGCATCACAAATTAAATATGGTATTGGGGGAATGGATTTTATCCTCCATACAGGTAATCGAACACATAGGGCTTTCATCCCGGGATACGGGGAGCATCAAGTTAGCAATGCACTCGCGGCACTCGCAGCTGTCCACGAAATGGGAATGGATGTGAATACAGCGATTTCAAGGTTGAAGACTTTCAAAAATATGAATCGCCATTTGGAGTTTTCTAAAGGCATCCAAGGTAGCACAATCATTGATGATACGTGGACGAATAATCCAACATCAGTAGAGGCTGCATTAAAGGTGCTCGATTCAGTTGGGAAAGATAAAAACGTTATTTTGATATTAGGAGATATTAATCGATTAGGAAACTTCGAGAGACGATACCACAGGGAAATTGGTAGTATGATTGCAAAAAGAAATATTAGTGCATTAATCACAATCGGGAAAAAAGCTGTAGAAATCGCAAGACAGGCAAGTAGGGATGGCAGCACCGCAAATATCATGAGTTTTGAAAATGTAAATGAGATCGGTGATAAAGTGGATCATCTATTTGATGAAAAATCGATTGTCCTTATTAAAGGACCGATGTCAAGCCGTGGAATGATTGAATTTGCTAAAAGACTAAAAAAGTAAATGCTAAAAAAGAAGCATCGATCGCAAATGCGAAGATGCTTCTTTTTCTTAGTTAGTAATTACACGACGGGCTTGTACGTAGTTTTTGGATGCCCATGTAGAGGAAAGACTTTGTTTTTCCACTTTGCCTGTTGTAGATAGGCTGATGAATTGATTGTTGCCCATGTAAATCCCAGTTTGTGTAATTCGAGTACCTTTATTATCAGTGGAGAAGAATAGAAGATCTCCTTTTTGTAGATTTGATTTTAATACGGACTTACCAACTTGCGCCTGTTGGGCTGCGAGTTTGTATTTTAAATCGATACCGTGTTGTTTATAGACATAATACGTGAAACCAGCACCGGTGAATGTTAATGTTTTTTCATTATATACATATCCGAATTTTGCTTTACTCGTTAGACCTTCTGCGAAATCGACAAGTTTATCTGCCGAAGATGCACTTGGAGTTGAAGGTGCAGTCGGTGTAGATGGTGTAGATGGTGTAGATGAAACAGACTCATTAAACACCCGTTTTGCAGTGATATAATGGTCATTATAATAATCTGCGAGCAGAACCCTTGTAATAACACCGCCAGAAGTTGGTATTACAACGCGATGTTCACCGGCATAAATTCCGACTAAGCTTGCGGTTGTTGAACCTGTTACACTGTTAAAGAAAACAAGATCCCCTTTCTTTAAATTGGAACGGGATACAGTTGTTCCTTTACTTTGTAAATCTTTTATGCTTTTAGCATTTAACGTTGTACCGTTTTGTTTGTAAACATAATTCACAAAACCGGTACTTGTAAACTTCTTGGTAGTTTCATTGTTTACTGAACCAATAGTAGCTTGGTCCTTTAACTCATACGCTAATTCTGTAATCTTATCTCCTGTTGTCGGGGATTAGATGAAAGTAGGCTTGGAATGACACGTGTTGCACCGTAATAATTATCTGTGTAATACGGTTTGCTGTTCAAGTCGGAAATAACGATGTTTTGCTTGGGATCGGCCATATGGATTACTTTATTGTCACCAATATACATTGCGACGTGGTCAGGATCCGTTCCCGTTTTTTTGCTTTTAAAGAATAGCAAATCTCCCTTTTCCATTGCCCTTTGGCAACAGGGGTACCTTGTTGCATCATATAGTTTTCATTGTATGTTGCTAGGTCTACACCACTTTTTTCGAAAATGTACATAAGAAATGTTGCGCAAGAGAATTTATACGGGTAAGTTTGCTTGTACTCAGCTGTACTATATGTTGCCTTTCCAATCAGGCTTTTCGCTAATTGGATCAATTGATCGGCTTTAGCATCTACTACTTGTTGTGATTGCTGCGTAGTAATAGTGGCTGCTGAGACATTATTATAGTTATGCTCAAATGTTGGCATTGTTAGTGATGTTGCAGTGACGCATGTGATTAATGCAGCGGATAACAGTTTACGTTTTCATTATGAATCCTCCTAAAATAGTTTTCTTTATCTACGCACTGATAGTAGCATAGTAAAAGTGGGGTATTTGAAGGGAATATTCACCAACAAACGAAACATGTTTCCGAAATGCCTGCGCATTCTGGTCTCGTCCCTCTTCTTTACAAATAGATTACAAGCGAAAAAAGGGGAATTAAGGAAGGAAATAATATAAAAAGCGTGTGGCTTTATGCCATCACGCTTTTTTGTAGGAGTAAACTAATTCATTAATCGATGAATCGACATTGACATGGAGATCATGTTTGTCGAAAAACCAGTAGTCTCTTCTTTCGATATAAAAGTGAATGTCTTCTTTTATTGTCTCTGCTTCTGCCTCGTCGGGATGTTCTTTTGTAACGCCGAGGGAAAAGCCGTCATGCAATGGGCTTGAACCGCCATATCTTGCGAAAAATTTAATGTATTCGCCAGATTTCGCTTCCATCTCATCTCTAAACCAATGTAATGCATCATCTGATAATATGATTTTCAATTGATCATCACGCCTTTCGGTAGATACCTCTTTTTGTTTACAACCACTTCACTTTAGGCTCAGTTCCTGCTTTGATTCTTGTAATATTTGCACGGTGCCTATAGAAAATGAAGATTCCCATAAGACCCACGATAATCATCAACGAGAAATCGCCGGACCAAACGTAAAAAGCAATACAATATATAAATGCTACAACTGCCACAATCATTGAAGATAATGAAACCATCTTAGTGATTTTTAATGCGAGTAAGAAAGTAAGTAGTACGATGATGAAAATCGGCCAGTTATAGCCAAGCAGTACTCCGCCCGAAGTGGCAACGGCCTTGCCGCCTTTGAATCCCGCAAAGATAGGGAAGATATGGCCGAGTACAGCACAAAAGCCAAGAACAAGTGGATGGATTCCTGAATTACTGAATATAGGTATCAGTACAAGAAGGACAGCAGCTGTACCTTTCAGGATATCAAGAATGGTAACGACAAGTCCCGCAGTCTTACCAAGTACGCGAAATGTATTTGTACCACCAAGATTCCCACTGCCGTGTTCCCGCACATCTGTTTTGTAGAAGAGCTTGCCCACCCATAATGCCGAAGGGATGGAGCCAAGTAAATAAGCGCATAGTATTAAAATGAAAATTTCCATAATAAATCCCCTTTTAGTTTCTTTGGTTCAAGTCTAACAGAACCTGAAGACTCCTACAATGGAAGGATTCAAGGTTCCACTGAAATAATTTAGCATGATAGGCGGTTTGTTATGATCTTCTAAAACTAAGTTTTTCCTTATCTAATTGCAATAAATGGCTTTCTTCTATACAATTAATTGAGCAAGCTTCCTGAAACGTTGATTTGACAAGCTTTACAGGAAGCGATACGATAATATATATAAAAAAGAGAACATTCGTTTGATGGGGGTTGCAATTTGACGAAAGAGCAAGAAGTATATGCATATGATGATGACTCCATCCAAGTCCTTGAGGGCCTTGATGCAGTTCGAAAAAGACCGGGGATGTATATTGGTTCAACCGATTCACGGGACTTCATCACCTTGTTTATGAAATTGTAGATAACGCGGTGGATGAGGCACTTGCAGGATTTGGTACCGAAATAGATGTAACAATCCATGCGGATGGAAGTATTGGCGTTCGGGATTATGGACGCGGAATGCCAACAGGGATGCACAAGACTGGAAAGCCGACAACTGAAGTCATTCTGACAGTCCTCCATGCGGGAGGCAAGTTTGGACAAGGCGGATATAAGACAAGCGGTGGCTTGCACGGGGTTGGCGCATCTGTCGTTAATGCGTTATCGGAATGGCTTGAAGTGACGATTTTTCGTGACGGTAAAAAATTCCGCCAACGCTTTGAACACGGGGAAAACCAGTTACTACATTGGAAGAGATCGGCACGACGCGTGAGAAAGGTACTTTGTTACATTTCAAGCCAGACCCAGTGATTTTCTCTACGATTAAATATCAATATGAGATTCTTTCAGAGCGTTTACGGGAATCTGCATTCCTTTTGAAAGGTTTGAAAATCGTTTTAAAGGAAGAAGGAACGGAAAAAAACGATATCTTTCATTATGAAACCGGTATTAAAGCTTTCATTGATTATTTAAATGAAGAAAAGGATGTACTGCATGAGGTTGCATACCTTGAAGGGGAATCCGAAGGAATTGAAGTGGAATTTGCATTTCAGTTTACGGATGGCTATTCGGAAACAATCCTTTCCTTCGTAAATAATGTACGGACAAGAGACGGGGAACACATGAAACCGGTGCAAAGACTGCAATGACGCGCGTTTTCAATGAATATGCAAGAAAAACTGGTTTGTTGAAAGAGAAGGATAAAAACCTTGATGGATCTGATATTCGTGAAGGGGTATCTGCAATCGTTTCTGTCCGGATCCCCGAGGAAATACTTCAGTTTGAAGGTCAAACAAAAGGGAAGTTAGGGACGAGCGAGGCAAGAACAGCAACAGATGCAATCATTTCCCAGCATCTTCTATATTTCCTCGAAGAGAATGCCGAGTTGAGTGCCAATTTGATCCGAAAAGCGGTACGGGCACATCAAGCGAGAGAAGCGGCACGTAAAGCAAGGGAAGACGCACGTTCTGGAAAAAAACGTAGACGTTCCGATAATTTGTTAACAGGGAAGCTAACTCCAGCCCAATCAAGAAACGCAGCAAAGAATGAGCTATATCTTGTCGAAGGGGATTCTGCAGGAGGCTCCGCAAAACAAGGAAGGGATCGAACATTCCAAGCGATTTTGCCACTTCGAGGAAAAGTAATTAATACCGAAAAAGCAAAATTAGAAGATATAATGAAGAACGAGGAAATTAACACGATCATCCATGCAATTGGTGGAGGAGTCGGATCGGATTTCCAAATAGACGATATTGCGTATGATAAAGTGATTATCATGACCGATGCGGATACTGATGGAGCACATATCCAAGTGCTTCTTCTGACATTCTTTTACCGCTATATGAAGCCTTTGATTGAGGCTGGAAAAGTGTATATCGCTTTGCCCCCATTATATAAAGTCTTCAAAGGTGCCGGCAAAAAAGAAATAGTTGAATACGCTTGGACTGAATCGGATCTTGACGCTGCAATCAAAAAGGTCGGACGTGGCTATATGTTGCAACGTTATAAAGGACTCGGGGAAATGAACGCTGACCAACTTTGGGATACGACAATGAATCCCGAAACGAGGACACTAATCCGAGTCACGATTGAGGATGGCGCACAATCAGAAAGACGTGTCACTACACTAATGGGCGATAAAGTAGAACCAAGAAGGAAATGGATAGAAAACAACGTGGATTTTGGTACGGAAGAACATAATATATTGGAAAATGAACATTTGCATGTTGATGAGGGGGATTATAAATGACTTCAACTGAGCGTTATCAAGATCTGCCCCTTGAAGAAGTAATTGGTGATCGTTTTGGCCGTTACAGTAAATATATCATCCAAGACCGCGCTCTACCCGATGCACGGGATGGATTAAAGCCTGTACAAAGACGTATTTTATACGCGATGTTCCATGAAGGGAATACGCATGATAAAGCATTCCGGAAATCCGCGAAAACGGTCGGAAATGTTATTGGGAACTATCACCCTCATGGCGATTCATCCGTTTATGAGGCAATGGTAAGGATGAGCCAGGATTGGAAGCTTCGTCACCTAATGGTCGAGATGCATGGGAACAATGGTTCCGTGGACGGTGATTCAGCAGCTGCAATGCGTTATACAGAGGCAAGACTCTCAGCGATTGCTTCGGAAATGTTGCGGATATCGGAAAGGAAACTGTTGAGTTTGTTCCGAACTTCGATGATACAGAGCCAGAACCGACCGTTCTACCAGCTCGTTTTCCCAACTTGTTAGTAAACGGATCAACTGGGATTTCTGCAGGGTATGCGACGGATATTCCACCACATGCTCTTCATGAGGTAATTGATGCAGTCCTGATGAGGATGGATAATCCGAATGTTACAGTCGATGAATTGATGACTGTTATTAAGGGACCGGATTTCCCGACAGGTGCAATTATCCAAGGCACTGGTGGTATTAAAACCGCTTATGAGACGGGTAAAGGCCGATTTATCATTCGGGCAAAATCCGAAATTGAACCGTTAAAGGCAGGCAAATCTCAAATCGTCATCACCGAAATTCCATATGATGTTAATAAGGCGAATTTAGTGAAGAAGATTGATGAGTTGCGTTTGGATCGGAAAATGGATGGAATTGCTGATGTAAGGGATGAATCCGACCGTACAGGCCTTCGAATTGTTATTGAGTTGAAAAAAGATATGGATGGCAATGCCATTTTACAATATCTCTTAAAAAATACAGACCTCCAAGTTACCTATAACTTTAATATGGTCGCAATATCAAACAGAAGACCAACACTAATGTCTCTACCGATGTTATTGGATGCCTATATCGATCATCAAAAGGAAGTTGTTACAAGAAGATCGAAATACGATATTCAAAAAGCGAAGGATCGTTTGCATATTGTTGAAGGTCTTATGAAGGCTTTGTCAATTTTAGATGAAGTGATTAAGGCAATACGCGCATCAAAAGACAAACGTGATGCCAAAACTAACATCATTTCTAAATTCGGTTTTACTGAGGTACAGGCAGAAGCAATCGTATCTCTCCAGTTATATAGACTTACGAATACAGATATAACTGAATTGAAGAGAGAGGATGCTGAGCTTAGGAAATTGATTGAGCATCTTGATGCTATCTTGAAAAGTGATAAAAAACTCTCTGCAGTCATCAAAAAAGAATTAATGGATATTCGTAAACAGTTTTCCGAACAAAGAAGATCGGTTATCGAAGAGATGATTGAAGCGATCAAGGTAGATCTTGATATCCTTGTTCCAAGTGAAGAAGTTGTTGTTTCAGTTACGAAGGATGGATATGTAAAGAGGACGAGCATTCGTTCGTACAGTGCTTCAAACGGCACTGGTATGGATATAAAGGAATCTGACTATGTCCTACTGGAATCCGTTATGAATACACAGCATCATATTCTTCTATTCACATCATTCGGCAACTATATGTATCAACCAGTTCATGAATTACCTGATATTAGATGGCGTGATTTAGGACAGCATATCTCAAGCATAATTTCGTTAGAACCGAATGAGGAGATCATTGCAGCAATTGGCGTAGATAAATTTGATGATGAAAAATCAATTCTAACTGTATCGGATAACGGAAATATTAAGCTTTCAAAGCTCTCTGATTTCCAAGTTCAACGATATTCAAGAACCTTTAAAGCAATGAATATTAAAAAGGGCAATTATATGGTTGATGCGCAGCTGGTCACAGGTGAAGAAGAGGTTATTTTATTTAGTGAACAGGCATATGCGTTACGTTTTTCACTTACTGAACTGACGATTACTGGCATACGAACAGCGGGTGTCCGTGGCATGAATTTGAAGACGGAAGATAAGCTTGTCTCAATGATTGTCATTCGGGATGAATCGGAATCCATATTCATCGCTACACAGCGTGGATCAGTCAAACGAATGGGCTTAAAAGAATTTGAAATAGCCGCAAGGGCACAACGTGGTTTAGTTGTATTGAAAGAATTAAAAACAAACCCACATCGAATTGTAGGAACTAAACCTGTAAAACCAAGTGAAAATATCATAGTAGCGACAGACAAAGATCACAAAGTAACTGTTGAATCAGGAAGTTTGAGACTTGTCGAACGCTTATCGAACGGAAGTTCTCTGTTTGATGAAAGTAAAGAGGGAACTGTTGTTTCGGTTTATAAAGAATTAAAAGCAGAAATGAAATCCTGATCCGGTGTCTGTCAACAATTGTTAATCTGTTGACAGACGCTTTTTTTGTTGTCGAAATATCGATAGTGACATTTTTCATTTTTTACCGTATAATAATTCGGAAGTCGAAATAAGTTGAGGGAACGGTGAATGGTATGTGGAGAAATCGGAATGTTTGGATTATCCTTAGTGGGGAAATGATAGCAGGTCTTGGATTATGGACAGGGATAATTGGAAATCTGGAGTTTTTACAAGAAAAAGTTCCTTCCGATTTTGTAAAAGCATTGATCCTTTCCATCGGTTTATTGGCAGGTATTATTGCTGGACCACTCGCGGGAAGAATCATAGACCAATCAAAAAAGAAAACAATATTAATCGTAGCAGGTTTTGGTAGACTGTTTAGTGTCGTATTTATGCTATTAGCCATATCAACAGGATCTGTCTGGTGGATGGTCGCATTCATCATTACAATACAACTATCAGCAACTTTCTATTTTCCAGCATTACAATCAACAATTCCTTTGATTGTAAAAGACGATGATCTTTTAACGATGAACGGAATGCATATGAATGTTGCTACGATTGCACGTGTTGCCGGAACAGCCCTTGCTGGTGTCATGCTCGTTTATTGGTCATTAGCATCACTCTATTGGGTCTCAATGTTGGCGTATGCCTTGTTATTAGGCTTCACGATGTTCTTACGAATTGATGAGGAGAAAAAGGGAAGGGGAGAGAATGGCCAAAAAAGAAAAGGGGAGGATTTATAGAAGTATTTCCCGTCTTAAAGGCATTCCCAGCTGTCGGAATGACACTTGTTATGACGATGATTCCTTTATTATTCCTTGGATCTTTCAACCTGATTGTCATTAATATTAGTGAAATCCAGGATTCTTCATCAATAAAAGGGTTGATTTATACTTTTGAAGGTATTGCTTTCATGATTGGTTCTTTTGTAGTTAAATTAATAACGAAAAAATGGAAAACAACAGTTATTTTATTTTTCTTTGCATCCATGGTAGCAGTAGCAGAATTCATGCTTTATTTTGCAGATAATATTGTGATAACTTTGGCAGCATTTGCGGTTTTAGGTTTTTCGTTGGGATGTTTTTTTCCAACAGCAATGGTTATTTTTCAAAAACAAATGCCAAAAGCATATCACGGACGTTTTTTTCATTCCGAAATATGTTGGAAAGAGTCATGTTCCAAATTGTCTTACTAAGTGCAGGAGCATTTTTAGACATATTAGGATTGCAGACAATGGTGATCATTTTTGGGATGATCAGTTTAAGTCTGACGTTGTTATTTTTTATTCAAATGAAACGAAGGAATATAATTTTAGAACACCAAGTCAAAGCCGAACCTGCAGCGGAAATCATCTGATAATCCGTAGCAGGTATTTTTTTTAGGCTGAAAATCCATTTCATCTCACTGTTCCAAGTATACTTCCAAGTGAAATGTAACTCTCTATAATTTATATTATGACGGGGGCACTAAAGAAGGTGTTAAGTATAGTGGTCTTCTCATACCTCTATTCTGTATCGGTAGTTACTATTTTTGCTGCTTTCAACATCGATGAATTTTGTGCTGTATTCGATAACATCATTTATATATAACTCATTCTCTTTTGCTACTTCTTTAATTGCTTCCAATAACTCTTTATCATACGTTGTTTTATAATGTGCTCGATCCTTTGGCCTTTGATCCTTATTAAAGGATATCTCCTCACCGTTATCTAAGAAGTTTACAAAACCGCTTTCTATTAGATAATTAACGTGTGTATTATTCTTCTTCGCTAAAATCGATAATTCATTAATCAATGCTTTACTTATCGTTGTTCTAAATTTAACCCTACTCATATCTGTAGTTTGCTGTAATTTACCATTAACAAGTTTCCACATATATGTCACTCCAATTCTAAGTTTTGTTGACCAGTGATAGAGTGTTGAGACATTCTATCCTTTTTATGTTGTATAAATAGACCTTCTGAACCATCGTAAATGATAGTTGCAAGTTTTGGAAGCTCGTGTTTTCCTTTTACCCAAACCCTATATACAATATTATTTGATTTAGTTTTTTCACTCGTAATTTCTGTTCTTAAATTCCATTCTTTAAATACTTGATAAAGCCCTTTTGCAAACAACTTACTTGCTGTAGTTATGTTCATGACATATCCGCGGTCCTGAACCCATCCATCGCCATCAATTACACCCCTGACAAACGCAGGTAAATACTCAGTGGGCACTACGGGAAAAGGTACAGAATGTGATTTGTTTGGTTTAATACCAATTTGTTCCAAGTCATCTTTGATAATTTTTGAATTAATGATTAACATTGGAGTTGTCCTGGTACCAGTCGGCGCTGTTATTCTTGGTTCTGCCCCCATAAGCAGAGCAACTTTGCGCAGTATCTCCTCATCTTTTTGGGATAGATAAACACTATGCATCTTTTTGTTAATAGTACCATCAGTAATAATTAATCCCAATACCCAGGTCATTTCATGACTCCAAACTTTAAAATAATCCTCATTCACTTTATGAATACGTGGACGGCCCGCAGTATGTTTTAGCTCAACACCATGCTTTTTAATTACATTCTTAATTCCACTCGCAGACAAACCGACAATCGAACATAGTTCAGCATATGACAACTCACTTTTGTACAATTCAATGATCTTTTCATCTGTCATACCCGGATTTCTTGACATTTTCCATCCCCCCTATCCACATTATACAAACTAACGTTCCCACTTTCAATAAATACAAATTAGTTTGATAATGCATAGGAGAACATCCAATCTGCTTTTACTAAGAAAAAGACCACCAGTTTTAACCAGTGGTCATAACGGATACTATATTTTCGTATAACGAACCCTATCGCTCGCTTGTAATTCAGGTAATGTAGCAGCACCGACACCGAACATCGCTAATCGTAGCTCAAGTTCCTTTGTCTCCATGACTTGGATAACATCTTCAACGGATTGAGTTGCTTCTTTCAAGATGGATCTTCCAAATCCTACGACATCTGCGCCCAATGCAATCGATTTTGCTGCATCGAGGCCTGTATACATGCCGCCACTTGCTACAATCGACTCATTCCCAATCTCTTCACGGACGGAAACAATACAATCCACCGTTGGATTGCCCCAAACGCTAAATGTTTCAGCCGCAACACGTTTTACCGGATCATTTGAACGGTATTTTTCAACTTGGCTCCATGAAGTTCCACCGGCTCCTGCTACGTCAATAAATGACACACCAACATCACATAGCTTTCTTGCAGTATGACCGTCTATGCCCCAACCGACTTCTTTCACACCTACCGGTACAGCTAATGTTCTTGTAAGTTCTTCGATTTTCACTAATAAATCCTTGAAATTCAAGTCGCCGTTCGGTTGAATAACTTCCTGAATGCTATTCAAATGCAACACTAACATGTTTGCATCCGACATTTCGATAATCTGACGGCATTTGTCGACTCCAAAACCGTAATTTAACTGGACAGCTCCTAAATTCGCGATAATTGGAACGGATGGTGCATATTCCCTAACTTGGAACGAGGCGCGATGTTCGTCACTTTCAATAAGTGCTCGCATTGATCCAAGTGCGAAGATCCAACCTTTCTCTTCCGCTGCAATCGCTAAATTTCGATTTATCGTTTCAGCGAACGCAGCCCCTCCAGTCATTGAACTGATCATAAAAGGTGTAGGTCGTGTTTGTCCTACAAACTTGCTCTCGATTGCAATATCGGGAAAATTTATTTCCGGAAGTGCATTATGTATGAAATGCACTCTCTAATCCAGTAGTTATTTCATTACCAGTCACTTTTTCGTTAAGCGTTATTTGTATATGTTCCGCTTTCCGTTTGTTAATTGAATCCGTCATTCACTTCTTCCCCTTTCCTATAACTGTTGCACCTTCAGTCGAAACTCTGAGATCCAACGGTTCGATTAATGCTTCTTTCCAATCATTTTTTAAGGACTCGGTATCTTGTCCATTTTTAATGAATGCAATTCCACAATCTCCGCCACCTGCACCAGATGTCTTTCCGACACCATATTTATTGGCAATTTCGATTAACTGTTTTAACTCCAATGTTTCTATTCCGGCATCCGCTTGATCACTTATCTGCATCAAAGCATTACGGTTCATCATAAGGCTTAAGAGTGATCGATCGATGTCCCCTTCGGTAAAGCTCTTAACCAAAGAGGATACTGCAGCCCCACTCGTCTCTAAAAAATCTTGATAGGCATCGGGGTGCGTATTTTTAAAATCCTGAACCCGTCGAATCATCCCGGCAGTCCTCATCTCACTACCAGTCCATCCGATATACAGTCTTAAGTCTTTAGGTGGTGTAATCGCTTGGATGATAAGACCTGGCCAATGTTCATTGACAAGTGTATACGCGTTCATTTTCTTTTGCAGACGCTTATTTAACCACTCTCCATAGAAAGGGCTATAAAGCAGCCAACCTCCATACGTGGATGCAGCAATATCGGCGCATGAACCATTTCCTTGCGTCTTAAAATGAGCCATTGCGGCCAATTTGAAGATAAGTTCTTTTGATGAATGAATACCGACTTCCTTTTGACTTTGCAAAATCGCAGTTACAACAGCAACGACAACCGCCGCACTTGATCCAAGGCCATATTTTTTACCTGATGCATCATCCAATTCACTTGTAATTGACAAATTGAATGGCAGTGGACTAACGCCTGATTCAAGGATATATTGGTGACAAATTTCGATCGTATTTTGAATAAAGTTTAGTTTAGGTCCCGTCACATTAAAGGTTAATTTATTACCTTCAGCATTCCATGTAATATCCGAATAACCTATTTGCGGAAGATCAATTCGATTTTCTTCACTTCTTTTTACTTCGGCGAACACATACCTGTCAACAGCAACAACGATGCATTGTCCATCGGGTTCGAGAACTGCAAATTCACCGGCGATAAACAATTTTCCGGGTACGCGGATTTTATTAGACAAAGTGTCCATCTGAACACGCCTTTCATTCGCCAATATAACTTACTCCTGGTCCAGGATGACAAACAAACACATCGCGCACACTTTGAATTTGCTGCATACTCTCTTTAACAATCCGTTCATCCTCCGGTTGGCAAATCACTTTGACATTCGGGCCAGCATCAATTGTAAAGTATGCTTGGATTCCTGAATCCCTTAGCTCTTGAACCTTATGCATGACATCTAATGTGGATCCCGTCCAATAAAAGAAAGGTGGATTCGCACCTAACATCGTCGCATGCATTTTAAGTGCATTATGTTCAAGAACCGTTCCTAATTTCTCGAAATCCCGTTCTTGGATCGCCTCTCTTGTAAAATTCAAATCAGCATCAATTGTTTCCAACCATCCTGAATAAAAAGCAGACGTCTTTACTGTACGCTGCATCCCTTCCCTACTTAACACTTTCTTCGGCTTCGATTCCACCATGACAGAAAGGATGCTTAAATCCCATTCCGATTCATCAATAATCTGCTCGGCAAATGAATCTGTTCCGTCTGCCCGAACACCTTTGTTCCACTCCACAAACCCACCATAGATTGATCTGCAGGCAGAGCCGGAGCCGAATCTTGAAATTCTTGAAAGGTCGGCACCGCTGTAGTTTAATCCAATTGCCTTTGTAGCGGCTGCTGCCAAAGCGGCAAACCCCGATGCAGAAGATGCAAAACCAGCGGCTGTCGGAACATTATTTATGGAGTCTATGACTGCATATTCATTTCGTCTCGCCTTTTCTCGAATCAAATCAAGAAATCCGGATATTTTATCAGTCTCTTGCCCTCCCATTTCGCTTCCATTCAAAATAAATGAATCAGCCTTTAAATCGTCACGGAAAGTAACAGATGTGGTCGTATAAAACTGATCCAGTGTAATCGAAATGCTATTATTCATCGGTAAGAACAATTGTTCGTTTCGTTTTCCCCAATATTTTATTAAGGCTATATTAGTATGAGCCCTTGCTGTTATTTTCATTTAAGTCCTTCCTTTCACTCACTAAGAGGCGGTTAGCTAATCACATTTGTCCAAATTTGAAATGCACCTGCTTCGGTTAGTGCATCTGAAAGATTGGCTGCATGTTGTTGGTCTTGAGCCAATGCTAAAATACAGCCGCCACGTCCGCCACCTGTCAACTTGGCTCCTAACGCGCCGTGTCTTTTTGAAGTTTCTATTAGATGATCCAGTGTTTCATCACTTACACCTAATCGTGTTAGTTCGATTTGGGCGAGGTCGAGACACTTCCCCACCTCGGTTATTTTTCCCGATGATAAATAGCGCTCACATTTATATGTATAGTCTTCAAGTAAATCGATGGATTTCCGGGCAATTTCCGGGGTTTTCAAATAAAGATTGCGAATCCCATCAACTGCACTCTTTGTATCACCGAACTTACCTGAGTCAGCAACAACCAAATATAGCGGTTGATGAATCTCAAGCCTTTTTACTGGTCTGCCTTTTTGGAACCATATTGGACAATCGTTTGAAGTTGCCTCCATATCGATTCCACTTGGATTTCCATGGGCATGTGTCTCAGCGATTTGGACAAGATGCATTTGTACATCATGCCGTAATGGAGTATCGAAGTAGTTGAAAATTCCTTTTACAATTGAGTGGGCCACTGCAGCGCTGGACCCCAATCCCCGTCCGGAAGGAATTGTTGACTCAATAGAAATACATATTTTTGTTTGTATAGTGTTCAGCAAATGCAATGTTTCTTTTACGCATGCTTTAATGCCAGATAGTTCTTCTGGCGCCTTTGATAAAGGTCCACTGAAATATCCGCTATTAAACATTATATCGTTATCCTTATTCTGTTCTTTTATCAACGCTGTTACGCCAACATCAGAAAATGGGAGTGCGATTGCCGGTTTATCATAGACAACCGAATGCTCCCCTATCAAAATCAATTTGCCATGCGCCTTCCCTATTGCTTGTCTGAACATGGATGTTCCTCACTTCTTGTCTTCTAAGTTAAAGTAAATTATATTTACTTTTATCATTATAGAATACAGGCCTTTGATTTTCAGCTTTTTAAGCTTATTTTCGAAATGAATTCATGAATATAAATACTCATGATAAATATGAAAAAGCAAGCCCTATTAGAAAGGCTTGCTTTTTGGCTTTATTTTAGTTTCCGTAAATGATCAAACGCCCATTTTTCTTCTATTCTGGCTTACTTTTTTCGCTTGCTGGCTTTTCATCTTAGGTGTTTGCTGATTAGAAGAATTAGTTGCCTTAAGTGAGGCGTTATTATTTTTCTTTGCTTCTAGCTGTTGCTTTACAGCATCCTTTAAACTAATTTTTTTCTTATCGGTTGTCATAGATATCCTCCTACAAAAAGAGTTTTAGTTATTAAATTGTACCACTGGGGCAAATTTCTGTCTATAAAAGATGTCATTTATATTCCGTTTCTTTTATCTTTTACCAGTATTAACCAAATGAGGACGAATGTTGTAAATGCCACCATTTCAAGGGACAGAATATACCATGGATACGGACCAAGAAAGTCAAGTATGCTGCCATTTTGCGGTTTCATTCGTAGGAACATATAATTTCCATCGAATAGCCAATTAACTACCATAATGACTGGCAAAATTATATTAAGAAACATCATTGTTTTTATAACACCTTTAAATGTTGGTACATAACCTTTCACCCAAACGAAATATAGGCCAGTCAAGATAATACCAGCATGTGTATAGAAAAAGTGAAAAAAACGAAAGTGAGGAAAATTCATGTCTAAAACAGGAGTAGCAATCGCTTGAATGGCTCCTCCAATCCCAGCAAAAACAACAAAGTCAACTAAATACCTATTTCCTGTCCAAAGCAGAGCAATTGCGACAAATAGTGAAATGCTACATAACTCTAATGGTAATGAATCGTCCGCAGCCCATCTGCCACTTGTAACCAACCATATATGATAGGTGATCTCCATAGCTAAAAGTGATCCAGCAACGATTCGCTCATAGGTTTTCAACTGCTCAGTATGCCTGCTGCTTAAATTCCTACGTTGCCAAAATAGATAGACTATTAAACAGAACAAAACAATAATCGTAGCAAGATGGATAGTAGAAAACAGTTCGAAAGAGTTGGATATTCCCCCCAATATAACTCTCCTTCCAGTATTTGTTATGCAATTATACCACAAAACAGATTAATATTAGTTAACCTTCAGACTAATGTATGTATTATCAACACAGCCTGTAAAACTGACTTGACGGCATCTTTTCATTGAATAGCCCATTGTTCCACAAAGGCTTCCCTAATTTCAGAGTGCCTCATTCCTTCAATTGTCGTGATTTCATCGTTTACTGACTCTATCGCTATGTCAAACACGAATGCATTGGTTTTCCATTAACTAATACTGTACATGCACCACAATCTCCATTACCACATGAAAGTTTGGCGCCTGTCAGTCCTACTTGTTCCCGTAACGTTTCTAACAGTGTATCAGCGGATCGAATCATTACGTCGTGGGAAGACCCATTTACAAGTAAAGAAACAATAGTATATTTGCTTGTATTTGAATTTATCATAGCTTGCCCTCCTTGTACGCCATATCATTTCCGGTGTTAATGGGAGTTTGTTCAGCTCTGTCTTAGTTGCTGATGAGAGACTGTTTGCCAATGCTGAAGCAGCTCCAATTACTCCATATTCCCCAATTCCTCTTGCGCCATAAGGTCCATCCGCTGAGGGTGTCTCAACGAACTCAACGATATATTCTTTAGGCTGTTCACCAAACCGCATTAGCTGGTACGTTCGGAAATCCGGATTTTGGATGACACCTTTATCATTGAACTCGAATGATTCACCACTTGCTATGCTTAACCCTAAGAAAATCCCACCACGCATTTGCTGGGTAGCAGTCATTGGATTTATGATTGTTCCGCCATCCATTACAGTTACCGCTTTCACGATTTCATAAGTGAAATTCTGTTCATCCCATTCAATTTCCACTGCTTGTGCACCGACAGACCACCATGGCCCTGGGTCGCCGAACCCTGTTTCTTTATCCATTTCTGTTAATTGTTTTTGGACATGAACCCCTGTTCCGATGATTTGTCTGCCTACCGTATGTCCGTTCAGGTATTTGTATCCAAGGGCAATTGTTTTTATATCGATTCCATTCAATCAACTCTTTTGCCCTTGTCATACATTTCGCAGCATCCCCGATATTGTTTTCATTCAATACGGATTGCGTTGGTGTAGAATGTCCAAGTTTAATAGCATTCAGTAATCGGAATTCTATTGGATCCATATTCAATTGCTTCGCAAATTGATCCATCGTCCGTTCAATCGCAAAAGTGAGCTCCGGATGGCCATATCCCCTAAATGAGGTAGCATATGGATGATTCGTATACATGCAATAGGAATCGCACCAAACGTTAGGGATATGGTAAGGCCCCGTACAATCAATAGCAGCGGCACGAGTGATACCTGCTGCCTGATCGGAATAGGCGCCTGCTTCTATCAAAAATGTATACTGGCCAGCTATCAGTTTCCCTTCTTCATTGACACCCAATTTTACAGTTGCATTAAATCCAATATGACAAGGCGCGGTCATCATATCCTCTTCACATTCATAATGCAGCTTCCTAGTTTTCCTCCAACTGCACTGGATGCTAAATAAGCAAGTGGTTCAAGTTGAACTGCACCTTTTCCACCAAAAGCACCGCCTAACATCGGTATATGGACGACAACTTTACCAACTTCGATATTGAAAAATTGGTTTAATATCTTTTTGATTGTAAAAGGTGATTGACTTGTAGAATGGACAATGACGCGTCCGTCAGGATTAATCTCCACAGTCGCAGAGCGTGTTTCCATTGCCGCGTGATCTGAAAGATTGAATGAATATGTAGCCGTAATTGTATCTTTGCAACTTGCCCATGCTTGGCCGAATTCGCCTTTTCTGATTTTAATATGACTGGCAATGTTGGTACCCGGAACGGGATAGACATTGTCAATGATTTTAGTATACTGACCCAATTGTTCATGGATAACAGGTGCATCACTTTGAAATGCTTGTTCAAGTGAATTTACAACAGGCAGTTTCTCATACTCAATGACTATCTTATTTGCAGCCTGTTTTGCTTGATAGGGATAATCTGCAACAACGATTGCAACCGGTTCGCCATAGTAGCGAACTTTCTCAAAAGCAATTGGAGGACGATCTGCGAGTATTGGTCCAATCGGAAAAGGAAAAGTCTCTCCCGTCACAATCGCTCGGACACCAGGCACTTTCCAAGCCTCACTTGTATCAACTGATTTAATACGTGCGTGAGCCTCTGTACTCGTGGCAATCTTTGCATGTAACATTCCCTTCAACAATTTATCTCCAAGGTATTTGACATTTCCTGTAGATTTTTCTACCGCATCAATTCGTTGTTCAGCAGTACCAACTATTTTTGGAAATCCATTCTGCAAAACTTTTTCCTCCCTTACTAAATACCAACGCAATCTCAACTGGTAGTTATATTTGCCAAGATTACCCTCATTTATAATCCGGATTTCGAATAAACCGACAGTTATTGGATGAAACTGTTCTATAAAATGAATAGTTGAGGTGAAGATGAATGGGATTTATTCCACAAATGATTGATACAATTATCAAAAACGATCAGGCCATTGTCCTTGCACAAATCGTACACGTTGAGGGATCTGCATACCGAAGAGAAGGCGCTTGGATGTTCTTTACAGAACGCGGTTCAAAAATCGGTATGCTTAGCGGTGGATGTCTTGAAGCTGACTTACAAAGCAGGGCAAGAGAACTTTTTCATACAGGCCAAGTGCAGGTTTGTGAATTCGACTTAAGTTCCGAAGATGATCTTGGATGGGGGCGCGGTGCGGGATGCAATGGGGTTGTTACCGTTCTGTTAAGAGATGTTGACAACGAATTTAGGAAAGGCTTACTATTTCTGCATGATCATTTGCAAAAAAAGCAATGTGTTACCTTCTTGCAGGAATTGGAAGGAGATTTCAACTACCATTTTAGTAGTGAACCATACCAAATCGGTACGTTGCCTATTAATAAAATCAATGAAACTCCGCACCCTTATCAGCAAGCTGCTGGACGCAGGTGGATTGAAGATGAATCTTTCTATTACCAAGCGATTTGGCCCGAACCCGTTCTATACGTATTCGGAGCAGGCGTGGATGCAAGGCCGTTTGCAGCTTTGGCCGCGAAAGTTGGCTATAGTGTACACATTTGTGATTGGAGACCGTCCCTTTGTTCAGAAAAACACTTCCCATCAGCTGCCTCTTTCCAAATAGGCAGTATTGAAGAATTACTTAAGAACATAACTTTTACTCAACTTGATTCAGTTGTTATTATGACACATGATTTTCAAGTCGATAAGCTTATTTTAAAGAGGATACAAGATGAACAGTTACTATATGCCGGTTTATTGGGATCAAAAAAACGAACATCGCGGTTATTAGGGGAGACATTCCTGATTGGCTTAATTCCCCAATCGGTATATCAATTGGCGCAGAGGGGCCTGAAGAAATTGCAGTTAGTATTATTGCGGAAATGATATCCGTCAGAAGGAGTGCAGCGGTATGGCCGTCGTTGGCATCTATTTAGCAGCCGGTCAAAGCCGTCGTATGGGGGAGAATAAATTGGCACTTCAGGTTGGAAAGATGACACTTGGAAGTCTTGCACTTGATACGGCGATTGACTCAGCATTGGATCAAATCTTCGTTGTGACAAATGCTGACGATGAACTTTACTGGATTCCAAGCCGCATGAGGACACACAAAAAATGTACGATACTTCCTTGTCCAAATTCCAATGAAGGTCAATCCGTGTCTTTACAATGCGGCATTAAGCATGCTATGGAACACGGGGCATCAGCAGCAATTGTTCTTTTGGCGGACCAGCCCTTCATTACAAAACTTATGATTAATGAAATGATTAATTGTTTTAATCAGAATCCTAACAGTCAGTATGTAGCTACAGCTTCATATGATGGGTTAATGAAACCACCCATTCTCTTCTCCTCTTCCCTTTTCCCTGCTCTACTGAATATACGCGGGGATAAAGGAGCGAGAGAAATCATACGGGGACGCGTTTACAATCAGGGGAAACGGCTGCCATGTGAGGATCATAGACTTTTATTCGATGTAGACACACCCGAAGATTATAATTCATTGCTTTCACATTTCAAAGAGGCGTGAATACCACTAAAAAACGACTCTATTTGACGGATTATCTGTCAAACAGTAGTCGTTTTTATAATTTTACCTTCTTCAAGGAAAATAATTTTATTACCAAGCTTTTCCGCTTCGTCCATATCATGCGTAACGATTATAAACGGGATTTTCCAGAACTCATGGATTCGAAGTATTTCATCCTGACATTCGGTGCGTGTCTGTTTATCCAGTGCGGATAAAGGTTCATCAAGCAGTAAAACAGACGGCTCCGTCGCCAACGCCCGCGCAAGTGCCACTCGCTGTTTTTCCCCTCCGGAAATTTGATGAGGAAACTTCGTCCATAAATGATGGATTCGAAGGACATCGAGAATCTTCTCGATAGCAGAATTTTGCTCTTTTTTTCGAATTCCATAATAAATATTCTTTTCAACGGTCATATGCGGAAAAAGGGCGTAATCTTGGAACAGATATCCAACATTTCGAACCCGAGTAGGCATCCATTGTTTTTGATCAAAAAACAAATTGTTACCTAAACATATTTTTCCGGAATCAGGTTTGTTAAGACCTGCAATACTATCCAGTATTGTTGTTTTTCCGGAGCCAGATGGACCAAAGAGGATCACTTTTTCATTCCCTACTGAAAAATCTACTTCCAAGTCATAATGAAATAGTTGCTTTTTTATTTGTACATCTAACACTCAATCACCTACTCTTATCCGCCGAAAAACGTCTCATATTTCTTTTACTCCACCAATTTAGCCACATGATCGTACTAAAACCTAAGGCAACAATAATTACGACCCAGAAAGTTGCTTGTTCCATTTGTCCGGATTCGACAGCGAAATAGATGGCCATCGGGATAGTATCTGTTTTACCTGGAATAAAACCAGCCAACATAAGCGTTGCGCCAAATTCTCCAAGTCCTCTTGCAAATGACAATACAAGGCCGGCTAATAAACCTGGCCAAGCAAGAGGAAATGCGACTGTCCAAAACACACGCCATTCAGAAGCCCCCATCGTTCTTGCAGCGTTTTCAAGCCGACTATCAAGACTACTAAAAGCGGCGGAAGCACTTTGATACATTAATGGAAATGAAACGACAATCGAGGCGATAACAGCCCCTATCCAAGTGAATACAACTTGTAAGTCGAACCATTCAAGAAGCCAACTACCTATCCATCCCTTTTTCCCGAATAAAACAAGAAGGGCAAATCCTACAACGGTTGGGGGAGGACAAGTGGGAGCATGAAGAAAGATTCGATGATACTTTTACCGAAAAAGCTTTTTCGTGTAAATAAATGAGCAAAATAAACACCTGTCAAAAATACGATGGAGGTCGAAATGGCCGCCACTTTCATTGATAAAAGTAATGGTGTGTAGTCTACGCCATTCACATTGATACCTCCCTATTTGATTACTTGAATCCATATTTCTTTAAAACGGCTTTCCCTTCTTCACTTGTTAAATAGTCAAGGAATGCTTGTGCTTCTTTTTTATGTAAGGAATCATTAATAATTGCTCCCGGATAAGTAATCGATTCATGCCATTCATCGTCCGCTTCAGCAAGAACTTTTACTTTATCAGTTATTACCGTATCACTGGAATAGACGACACCAAAATCCACATTACCCATTTCAACATACGTCAAAACTTGACGGGCGTGTGAACCCATGACCAGTTTACTTTGTAATGGGTCCCAAATACCAAGACGTTCGAAAACTTGCTTCGTATATCTACCTACTGGAACACTATTAGGCTCTCCAATAGAAAAATGTGCAATTTTTTCTGGTTGAATCTGTTCGAATGAATTTATAGTTGTTGAATTATCTCTATGGGTGATTAATACAAGAGAGTTGGAAGCAAACTCCACCTTAGTAGATTCATCAATAAGCCCTTTGGCGGCAATGGTATCCATGTCTTTTGAGCTTGCGGATAAAAAACATATCTACTGGGGCGCCTCGGTCGATTTGGTTTGCCAATTTACCGGAACTGCCGAGATTGAATGTCAATTGTACATTCTGATTTGTTGTTTCATAATTCTCTTTCACTTCATTCAGGGCATCTGTTAAGCTGACTGCTGCGGATATCATAATCTCGACAGGCTTGTCCCTTTCATTGGAGCAGCTGGTCAAAATCGTGATAATTAACAGAATCAGTAAACAATAAATAACTTTTTTCAATACAATAGCTCCTTTTAAGCTAATCAGTTTACATAATCATATTATGAGCAACTCAATACTTTTCTTCAGGATTCTCGTAATGCATGGTTGGGTCTGGCTCATGCTTATCGTATCTCAGTTTCAACAAATCGAACATATGTGTAAATACTACTTTCAATAGCGCGTATCCTGGTATCCCAAGAACCACTCCGACTACTCCAAACAGTGAACCCGCTGTCAATAAAACGAAAATAATCGTAATGGGATGAACATGCAATGATTTACCCATTATTTGCGGTGATATGAATTTCCCTTCAACAAATTGAACAATTGTCCATACTACAGCCAATTTCACTAACATAAATGGAGAAGCGACAATAGCGATGATAGCCGCTGGAGTAATTGCAATAATAGGTCCCAAATACGGTACAACGCTCGTAAACATTGCAAGTGCCCCTAATAATAATGCATATTTCATGCCAATAATAAGAAATCCAATCGAAACCATTATGCCGATACAGATGGCAACAAGGATTTGTCCTTGAATATACGCACTTATCTGATGATCGGCATCTTTCATAATATCTTCAGCGTCATCCCGGAGACGTGGGGGCAGCATTCTTTTAATCATGATTGGCAACTTATCCCCGTCTTTTAGTAAGTAAAAGAGGATGAAAGGTACTGTAATAATAGCTAAAACGAATCCAGTCAAAGCAGAGATGAACGAAGTAATACCTGAGGCAATTCCACCGACTGTGTCGGCAAAAAATTGTCCGATATTCCCTAATCCATTATCTAAAAACTTATTAATATTAATATCCATTTCAAGATAATAGGATGAGAATATGGATGTCCTTAAAAAGGAATCGATATTAATAAGCATCTGCTTAAAATATGTCGGAAACTCTTCAATCAAATTAGAAAACTGGCCCTTCAAAAAGGGAAATACAAGAAAGACTAATAATGTAAGTAAACCTATCAATCCAATAAAAATGATAAAAATTCCCCATACTCGTGGTATTTTTAAACGCTCCAAAAAGCGCAGTATCGGTCTTAACAAATAGTAGGCGATTGTCGCAAGTATGATCGGCAATACAACAGTAGAAAAAAACA
This sequence comes from Sporosarcina thermotolerans, assembly GCF_030067815.1. GTDB lineage: Bacteria > Bacillota > Bacilli > Bacillales_A > Planococcaceae > Sporosarcina > Sporosarcina thermotolerans. Next base: position 2,362,279 of record NZ_CP125968.1, read on the forward strand.
CTTTGATTGGATAAAAGATAAAATCAACTTTACTGTACACTAAAATGATAAGGCCGATTAAAAGAATGGAAAGGAGGATGAACATTGTTGCCTTTCCACCTAAGAAACGAATAATCCATGGTGTCCCTATGTTTTCAGGTACTGCTTGTCCCGTTGTTTTAGACTTATTAGGTTGTTCCAAATTCTCCCCTCCCTCAATCAATTTTCATATTTAAAAAAGCGGAAATCGCTTCCTTGTTCTTTTCCACGTCAACTTCAATTACAGATCCCGCATGTGGATAGTAGTTAAAACTATACGTTCCTTCAACAGGGATTGTCATGGTCTTTAAGTCGACCTTTCCTTTCATAAGAAGATTGAGCGCCTTTGAGATTTCATCTTTTGCTGTCAAATCTGTTTGGATGAAGCCTGAAATCGCACCGGATAATTTAGGAACATGGCGAATCATTCTCGGACGGAGTGCTTCTTCTTTTACAGCTGATATGACCTCCTGCTGTCTTGCAACTCTTCCGAAATCCCCTTCAGCATCTGCACGAAATCTCGCGTATCCAAGGAGCTCTTTTCCATTAAGGTTCTGTTTACCAGGCATTAAAGTAACCCCGATTTTTTCATGCATTTCTTTTTGCACATTGATTTCAATACCTTTAGGAAACGCAATATCGATAATCGATTCGAAATTGTCAAAGTCAACGATTGCATAATGATGGATTGGAATCCGAACATTCCTGTGATTGTGTCCTTTGTCGATTGTACCCCATTTAAATAATATGCCGTATTCAGTTTGTATGACTTAAACCCGGGTATATCTGCATAGATATCACGCATGAACGAAACGAGTCGGATGGAACCCGATTTTTTATCCCATGACAAAACCATCATTGTATCGGTTCGTGATTTGCCGGTTCCATCATTATCAATGCCTAATAATAAGAAGTTTTCGACTGATGGTTTTTTCGGGTCAACAACATCTCCCGTAAAAGAACCTGGATCGATTTCATTGCCACTTGCTAACTTTTTCCCCTCTTTATATTGAAAATATGAAAAAAGGCCGATTGCAATGAAAGCGATGAACAAAATCGTCATAAATAATCTACCAACCCGTAATTTCCTTCTTCTTCGTCTACGAACTGGCCCTTCGTATTGGTCTTCTTTCAAATCCGATTCCTCCAAAAATTCAAGTCACCTATAGGGACGACTCGTGTCAAGCACGGGTTCCGTTTTACTCATAAGTATACCATGTTAATTTGTGTTTGTAGCGGCTGATTCCCCAATCATGAGTCCATCCACAGCATAAGATATGTTGAAGGTGGTGGTATAAATGGGACGTGAATTCGGGAGAAATAATTCCTCCTTTGCTTTAATTGTAGTGCTTTTCATCCTGTTAATCATTATTGGTGCTAGCTTTATTTGCTATTGATTTCCTAAAACGCATTACCACTCATTGGCACCTTACGGAAAGATTGTGCTTCTGTTTGCTTGCAAACAGAAAAACAATCTTTCTTTTGTTTTATATAAACAAAATCATAAGAGACTATGATACAATTTCCTCGAAAGGGGTTGTGCATGATGACAGAGAAAAAATTAGAGAAGGCCACTTTTGCTGGAGGTTGTTTCTGGTGCATGGTAAAGCCGTTTAAGGATTGGGAAGGCATCCATGATGTTGTATCGGGATATATGGGTGGCCATGTAGAGAATCCTACATACGAAGATGTAAAGCGTGGAGATTCAGGACATTTGGAAGTTGTAGAAATTACATATGACCCTTCCCTTTTCAACTATAACGAATTGCTTGACTTATATTGGCCACAAATTGATCCGACTGATGCAGATGGTCAATTCCAAGACCGTGGACATTCGTATTCCACTGCTATTTTCTACTATACCGAAGTACAAAAAAAGGCTGCAGAACTTTCGAAAGTCAAACTTGAACAAAGTGGAAGATTCTCAAAGCCAATTGTAACAGTTATCAGGCCTGCGGAAACGTTTTACCGTGCGGAGGAATACCATCAGGATTATTATTTAAAAGAAAAGACTCATTATGAAGAAGATCGTGCAAAATCCGGACGAGATGAATTCATAACTGAAAACTGGAAATGAACCAATTCAAAACCGGATTACATTGGAGTCCAGTTTTTATATATCAGACAACTTTTTGATCAATGATCATTGATCAAAAAGTGCGGATAACGGACTGAACACAATACCATTATTGTGTGGATTCATGCTATAATAGGAGCATTGTGAATTTAGGAGGATTTTTATGATAGCAGTCAGTAATGTAAGTCTTCAATTCGGTGACCGTAAACTGTTTGAAGATGTAAATATACAGTTTAACCCGGGTCATTGCTATGGTTTAATCGGTGCAAACGGTGCCGGAAAATCGACATTCCTTAAAATTTTGTCAGGTGAAATAGAACCGCAAACAGGTAATGTCATCATGAACAAGGATGAGCGTCTTGCCGTCCTAAAGCAAAACCACTTCGAGTATGAAGAAAGCGAAGTACTTAATACGGTCATCATGGGGCATAAACGTCTATATGATATCATGACCGAAAAAAATGCAATCTATATGAAAGAGGATTTCTCTGATGAGGACGGCATGCGTGCAGCTGAACTTGAAGGCGAATTCGGTGAGTTGAATGGATGGGAAGCTGAATCAGAAGCAGCCATCTTGCTACAAGGACTTGGAATAGGCGAATCCCTTCACAATGTGAAAATGGCGGAGCTCACAGGTTCAGATAAAGTTAAGGTCCTTCTAGCACAAGCGCTATTCGGAAAACCTGACGTTTTGCTTCTTGACGAGCCTACGAACCATTTGGACTTAAAAGCGATCCAATGGCTTGAAGAGTTTCTAATCAACTTCGATAACACTGTTATCGTTGTATCCCATGACCGCCACTTCTTGAATAAAGTTTGTACACAAATCGCGGATCTTGATTTCTCTAAAATTCAACTTTACCCAGGAAACTATGATTTCTGGTATGAGTCCAGCCAATTGGCATTGAAAATGGCTCAAGATCAAAACAAGAAAAAAGAAGAGAAGATCAAAGAATTACAAGCATTCGTTGCACGTTTCAGTGCGAATGCATCAAAATCGAAACAAGCCACTTCAAGGAAAAAAGCTCTCGAAAAAATCGAATTGGATGATATTCGCCCATCTTCCCGTCGTTATCCATTCGTCAACTTCCAAATCGGACGTGAAATCGGGAACGATGTCCTTACTGTTCAAGGTCTTTCAAAATCGCAAGACGGTAAAGTGATGATAAAAGACGCAACCTTTACGATGAATAAAGAAGATAAAATTATACTTTTAGGTAATCCATTAGCGAAAACAGCATTATTGGAAATCCTTGCTGGTGAATCAGAAGCAGATGAAGGTTCATACAAATGGGGTGTAACAACAACAAATGCATACTTCCCTCTCGATAACAGTGAATTTTTCGAAGGAAACGAGGCATCTTTAGTTGAGTGGCTTCGCCAGTATTCTCCTGAAGATCAGACTGAAACATTCTTACGTGGTTTCCTTGGTCGTATGCTCTTCTCTGGTGAAGAAGTTAAAAAGAAACCATCTGTCCTATCTGGTGGAGAAAAAGTCCGTTGCATGCTTTCCAAGATGATGTTAACAAATGCAAACGTCCTTCTATTGGATGAGCCAATGAACCACTTGGATTTGGAGTCTATCCAAGCGCTGAATAATGGCTTGATGGCATTTAAAGGTGCTATGTTATTTACTTCACATGACCAGCAATTTATCCAAACTGTTGCGAACAGAATTATTGAAATCCGTGAAGACGGTACAATTTTTGATAAAATGATGCAATATGATGAATACTTGGAGTGGAAGGAACAACAAGCTGTATCCAACTAATCTCTAACCGTACCGCTTTTCTCATTTGGGAAAAGCGGTTTTTTAATATAAAGCGGAAGGCGGCGTTTAGCCTCGACAGGCGGTGGAGGTCTTGAAAATAGGTGGTTTTTACCTTTTCTTTCAAGACCGAAGCGACCTGAGAGGACAAGATGTGCTCCTAACGCTTCGCTTTTACTCGCAAAAGCCGTTCTTCGTAACGGCTTTGAATGCCGCCTGTAGCTGATTTTACTTTACTTTCAAATAGGATAATCAATTTTATTTCGGGTATATTATTTGAAAAGGAGAGTGTTTTTCATGAGGATGTATCGTCTGCTCATTTTGCTGGTATTTTCAACCCTATTAATCATGGGATGCTCAAGCAAAACAACTACATTAAATAATTCAGGCAATAGCGGGGAGTCAAACGATCCGGACCAAGTTACGGAAAATGGCAATAATCAAGTGAAAGAGACTGTCGATAAGTCGCTGAAGGATTACTTTATGCCAGATGGTTCAAAGCGCATTTCCTTGGTGAAGGAAATGAATTTGCAGAATTAGATCTTACGTTTGCCATGCCATATGAAAATATCGTAGGGGTTCATGAAAATAATGGCGGAGTCACCATTAGGCATATTTATAAGATCGAGGAGAATCAGATTACAATAATTAATCATACTCCAGTAGATATGAATGAGGACTTCCCTTCCCTCTCGGAAATTGAGGCAATGGAACCGGAAGGTATTTATTTGAAAAAACCATTTGAAGTCGGCACTACTTTCGGCAAGTGGAAGATTACTGAAACCGGTGTTACAGTTGAAACCCCTTACCAAAAATTCGATAATGCATTCGTAATTGAATCAAAAGAAAATAATGCAGTAAATAGAAAATATTTTGTTGAAGGATACGGTGAGGTTAAACGAGAAGCGATTATGGAAGTCGAAAATAATGAGAAATTCATTGTTACTTCCACATTAGAGTCGGTAACTAAACCTTAATTTCCGTTGCATGGGACATTTTCCACGGAAATAAATAAAAAGAGGCTCCGGTGAAGGGCCTCTTTTATCTGACGAATTATAGTTTCACTACGTTAGCAGCTTGAAGACCACGATTGCCTTCTACAACTTCGAATTCAACTTGTTGACCTTCATCCAAAGTTTTAAATCCGTCTCCCTGAATAGCAGAGAAGTGTACGAATACATCGTCTTCCCCTTCAACTTCGATGAATCCGAAGCCTTTTTCAGAGTTGAACCACTTTACAGTACCTTGTTTCATGTGTGACTACCTCCAAATAATTTACTTACTAATACATGAAAAAAATTCACATATTACAAAAAGTACCGACAACGCCGATCACCTTTTGTAATACGTGAATACGTTTTTCTTCGGTATTGCTTTTAGTTACTGATACTATAACATACCCATAATATTTGTCAATATAACAATATCAAATATTCGAATTATTTATCTATCATTGTGGATGGTTTACCATCAACCAAGGAGAGAAGTCCGTGAAAAATTTGTAGATCCTCGTCGCAACCATCACAGAAACAACGTTCCGTTTCAGACCAATAAGCAAAAAAACAGCTATCTCGCTCTTCTTTATACTTATATTTTGCTTCAAATTCTTTTTTTAATTCATCAAGGTATAATTCGGCATCCGTTGCCGTATCAAATTTTCTTCTGGACTGGATCGTGGTTTCCCAGTCTTCGAACATCCACCATGGCTCATAATCCGCTTTCATATAAATAATTTCATAATCCATTTTTCTTCCCCCCATTATTCGAATGTGAGTGGATTTATTTTATCAAATCTATTGGAACTATCCAAGTAATTGGATTCGGCGTTAATAACACTGTAATTCAACTACAAATCAGGTATAATTGCACTAGAGACATGAAACTTAAAGCCACGTTAAACGTATAAAGTAATATGAAGAGAAAAGCAAGGAGGCCTGGAGATATTGAAAGAAGTCAAACAGTTTTTCCAAAGACACTTAATAACAGCACCTATCAGTTTCGGCTCTTGGTTAACAATGACCTTGGCAGCAGGCATGAATCCACTCGCTGCGACAGGCCTAATGATTGCAATTTACCTGGGCGGTAATTTCACGATTAAACAAATACAACTTTCCTCAAATGTTAAAGAACTTGGAATGTCAAGATCAGAATTTAAACACATCAAATCTCAAATGAATGAAGCAAAGACTAAAATTAATAAACTGAATGGGCTCTATGGTCAAGTCCGTTCTGTCCAAGCGTTCAAACAGGTTTACGAGATAAATAATTTAGCGAAAAGGATTCTAACCATAGTACGCAAAAACCCTAAAAAGTTCTACCATGTAGAAAAATTTTTCTACTCCCATCTTGATTCTGCAGTCGAACTGACTTCCAAATATGCAATCCTTGTGAACCAACCTTTAAAAGATCAGGAAATCAGAGTTGCTCTTCAACATACAAGGGAAACACTAAATGATGTGAATAGACAGTTGGAGCAGGATTTAAGAGGTGCACTTGCTACAGATATTGAACAACTTCAACTCGAATTGGACTATGTGGATGTTACAATGAAAAAGAATAAGCCGTTGCTTGAGATGAAAGGAGAAATGCGTAATGACAGGGAATAATATGACAAATAATGAGGTAAAGACCATGGATGACCTATTGGACAATCCATTTAATGTAAATGAACCTTTATTACCTAAAGAAATGCAAACGGAACAAAGTAATGGGCAGGTAGCCGTTAAGCTTATGGACCGCTTGACTCCCGAAGAACAGGAAAAAGCAAAGCAACTTGCGGAGCAGATCCCTGTTGGGAATTACGAAGCAATCATAACATATGGTGCAAATGCCCAAAATGAATTATCCCGTTTTTCTCATAAAATGTTAGACCATGTGCAAAGCAAAGATATCGGGCCTGTTGGAGATGTACTGAGTGACTTAATGAGCAAGCTTTCGGAAATTGATCCTGAAGATTTATCCGAGAAGAAGAAATCTGGCTTAGCCCGTCTATTTAAAAAAGCTACCCGCTCCATTCAAGAGATGATGACAAAGTATCAAAAACTAAGCACACAAATAGATCGTATTGGTGTTCAGCTTGAGCATTCAAAACGAGGCTTGCTTGAAGATGTCCAAATGCTCGACAGCTTATACGAACAAAACAAGACATACTTCCAAGCTTTGAATGTCTATATTGCAGCAGCTGAGTTGAAGCGGGATGAGATTGCCAATGTCATTATACCGGAAATGAAGAGAGAAGCTGAACTGTCAAATGATCAGATGGCATTCCAGGAAGTGAATGACATGGGTCAGTTCCTCGACCGGTTGGAAAAACGGTTGTATGATTTGCAACTATCAAGACAGATTACAATCCAAAGTGCTCCACAAATTAGGATGATTCAACAAACAAACCAGACTCTTGCGGAGAAGATTCAATCATCCATCATGACTTCCATTCCATTATGGAAAAACCAAATTGCCATTGCTCTGACATTGAATCGCCAGAGAAAAGCAGTGGAGTCGCAAAAATTAGTGACAAAAACAACGAATGATCTGCTCTTGAAGAATTCAGAGATGTTGAAGGTCAATTCAATTGAAACTGCAAAAGAAAACGAACGTGGCATTATTGAAATCGATACGTTGAAAAAGACACAAGAGAATTTGATACAAACGATTGAAGAAACGCTTGTTATTCAAGCGGATGGTCGTGCTAAACGAAAAGCTGCTGAAGTGGAGATTGCTCGTATGGAGGAAGAATTGAAACAACGTCTTCTTGCTGTGCACGAAAAAACACAATCCCCACAGCGGCCGTATTAAGATCCTAAAACAGGTGAAGGAAGCTATTTAGCTCCCCTCACCTGTTTTTATTTAACTTAGTGAATATGAAGTAATTTGATAAGCCTTATAACTTTTTCATCGTCACCCAGATTGATGGATACGACCTTTTTATTTTTAATAAAATCCTCATAAAAGCTCTTACCGGCAGGGTATTTTCCATCCCAACGTAACGGAACGTTATATATATTAATGGTGCCATTCCCATTACTACTATATGTAACCGATCCATCGATCAGTCGTGAACCGGCCAATTGAATAACGTTCTCCGGATAGACTGCGCTCGTTTCATCATCGGGATTGAGTGGTTCACCAGCAGAAATATGCCAAACATTTAGTTCATCAATTTCTTGATTTGGTCCAAGTTGCAACCAAACCCTTGCGTATTCGATTTCCTCGGAAGAGTATTTGGACAATGCATTGTCCTTTTTAAGTTCAGAATTTGTCTTCTGGTCTGCTTTGACATCTGCCGAACATGCCGACAAAATTAAACTCGCTGCAATGAGTAAGGAAATTAGTTTGTACTTAATATCCATGCACCCCCTTTTGTAAAATAATTATTTTAGCGTAGTAAACGATAATTCTTCACGATTAATGAGAACTTTTACGCAGTAAATGAGAACTCATTATACATTAATGAGCACTCCTCGATAGTAATCGAGAACTCTTCATCCATTAATGCGAACTTTTCCAAGGTAAACGAGAACTCTTCGCTACTATCCAGTATTCGTAAAAGAATGGACTTTGGCATCAAAAGAATGAGCCCTTGTAAGAAAGAATGGACCCGCGCAGTGAAAGAACGGACCTTGCCAGCAAAAGAATGGGCCCTTGTTAGAAAGAACGGACCCTAACCGCGGAAGAATGGACCTTCACTCACCCAATCGCAATAGCCAGCAACTTTCTTAAAATCCTCAACGTCTGATCCGTAAAGTTTTCAACCGAATGAGAAGCCGCTGATTTATTCCGAACATCATTGAAAACAACGCACGTTGGTCATCGGTTGGTTCTTCAGACGCCAAGAATAAATGAATGACGGAAATTCCTTGCTTCTCCGCTTCCATCACAGCTTCCCTCGTATCCAAAATACCATTTCGATCATAGCCGAATGCGGAGGGTTCACCATCCGAGAAAACAAGTAAAAACTTATTTTTTTCAGGTCTCGCCAAAAGTCTTCGCGTCATCCACCTAATCGCAAAACCATCTCGGTTATCTTCGTTCGTCTCAAATGAAAGGATTGACAACCCATTATCCTGACGTTGTTCCATGAACGTATGCATCAGACCAAATACATTTGGTTGGAGCTCCTTTGTCGCATGGTTGGCATCCTCATAATACGATGAGATTTCATGCGGTACGGCAAGCTGACGTAACACGTCATGAAACATCAAGACCGCCTTCTTCGTTTCATCCAGTTTGTCCATCATGGAAGCAGATCCATCAACTAACAGACCGAAAACTGCATCTAACTTATCGGAAGGAATGTTTTTTCGATAAAATGGTCTTGGGCGTTCATCAACAAGTATCGTCGTTAGCTTTGGCGATAATCGGCCTTTGGGCAACCCAGTTCTTCGTGCATCCTCTTTCATTTCAATCCGTTTCTTCATCTCTTCAACAAATGAACGGATATAGGGCTTATGTTCTTCACGCCATTTTAACAATTTAATCTTATTCGCTTCATTACTTACCGCTTCGACCACTTTTTCCTCGAAAACTACATGCGCATGCTCTTTCCCGAATTCTTTCCCGGCTTTTTTCTGCGCAATTTTCTTGTCAGTTTGTTCATGCTCTTCATCGGACCATTGCCCGCTTTCGTTGCCCTCTGATTCACCAGTCCCGGTTTCTTGGATTTCGGCATTTTCATTTCCTTCTGCCACGTTGCTGCCGTCTCCCCTACCCGCTCTGCCATGTTCAAGTTCATATTCAAGATGGACGCCAGACTCACTTTCATTTTCCCGATGCCATGTGCGGAACACCTCGTCAATTGTTTCTTTGACTTCCGGCTCCCTTTTTCTGCTTCCTTCATACCATCATGAAAATGAAACGCCGCAGTCTCTTCCGAAATCGAATCGCCAATTGCATAATACTGATGGATAAGATCCTGCTCGATAACTTCTTCAATCATGAAAATTATACGGTCAACGACATTCATCATTTGGGACGTTGATGTCGCATCGGTTGCGTATGAAGCAATTAAATGAATCTGTTCGATCGGCAATTCCCATTCCACAGTCGATTGTGCGAACATACTATCATGAAGTGTAATGAATAGCTGATCCATCAAGGCGTCTGCATAAAATCCCTTTTTGAAATTTGAAACGAGCCTGTCATAATGGAATTGAAGCAGTAATTGCCTTCTCACAGAAAATGCCCTACTTGTACCTGGTCGTTGCTTCTCAACAAGATCCATCAATCTAAACTCTTCCAGCATGAGTAATAGTTCTTCTGCGAATTTTCTTAAATGATGTCTTTCATACTGCTGTCTGAACTTTAGCCAATCACTTACAGAAAAATTCTTCCAAAACCCAGCGGTCATTAAATAAACATCAGAAAGTCTCCCCATATGGGTAATTTCCTCCGGCCGATGTCTCCAAAATACGCTTAATGAAATTCCTCCTTCTTTCGGCTGAAGTTCAAACAGTTTTCGTTCGGTTAATTCAAGATACGGTGCATCCGCAAGCGCCCTTCCAAGCCGTTCATAAAGCAAAAGCTGGTTGGCATCGATTGTTTCATCATTGAATTGGATGAACCGATTTAACTTCACCACTCTATTCGCCTCATTTCACCCAGGTATCCACTAATTCCATAACGAGCTTCTGTTCCATCTTATCATCCAACTTCTCCGCGATTGCATACTGAATTGCTCGTCTTACCGGAATATGCTCAGCGAGTGCCATTGCATCCAATAAACTTCTAACTGAAGCTGCCTCTTCTGATAAAAGACCATTCATCACTTGTTTCTTTAAATCCTCATTAATATTCATTATCGACTCAACCAAACTTACGCCTGCTTGAGGAAATAGGTTTTGAATGATTTCCCTAAGCTGAACACCAGCAAGGTACGGAATAGTGAATGAAACAAAACGATTTTTCAATGCTTCGTTCATTGGTGATGTTCCAACATATCCTTCATTTATGGCAGCGATAACCGTAAAATCCTCATGAGCATGTATCACTTCGCCCGTGAAAGGATTTGTTAACATACGACGATGATCTAATACACTATGTAGAATAGGCAATGTTTCAGGTTTTGCCATATTGATTTCATCAATATAGAGGATATGTCCCTCTTTCATCGCCTGGACAACAGGACCTTCCACAAATTCGATTACGGTCTGACCTTCTTTCGAAATTATCGTCTTAAATCCTAATAGGGATTCAGCATCCAAATCGACTGAACAGTTCACGCTATGCATCGGCTGTTGGAAAAACTCAGAAATACTTTGGGCAAGTTTTGTTTTTCCTGAACCGGATGGGCCTTTTAATAGAATCGGTTTTTTTAAGACGACGCCAATTAAAATATCTTCCCATAGATTAGGTATGGGTGAAATATACCCGCCTTCCTGAATCAATAACTTCTCATTCTTTTCATATGTTCTTATTTGTCGTTGTTCCTGTTTAGCAACTATAATTGAACTCATCGCTATTCTTCCTCCCAATAAAAATGCCCAATGCCTTTAGGTTTGGCATCGAGCGAATTTTCATTCGAAATACGTTTTATAATAGCCGCCGACTTTGCCTGAATTATCTACGATGAAAATGAACTCTTCTGTTTCATTTTTTACGTCATATTCCTTACCTAAAGTTAGGACATTCGTGACAACATATTTTTCAGCATTGGCATGTTTACAGACGACTTTACGGATTGTTGGAGCAGTTGTCCAATCTTTAAATGACATATAAATCACCTTCCTTGCTTCAATTCAAAAAAAGGGCCCGATATAACATCGGCCTTTCTTTGTATTTCTTATTACTAGTACGTCCAGACTTCGGTCGCCAGAGGTTCGGGTCATAAGTCAAAGCTGCTCTGTGGCAAAAGACGCCACGCCGCATCTTCGTCTTATGCCCGTCACCTCTATTCAGGCGCCCTCCGCTTTTGTTAAGATCCAAGAAGTAAATCTTCAGGATTTTCGATTAGTTCCTTAACCATTTTCAAGAAACCAACAGAATCTTTTCCATCGATGACGCGGTGGTCGTATGACAATGCGATGTACATCATCGGACGGATTTCTACTTTGTCACCAACTGCAACTGGGCGTTTTTGAATTGTGTGCATTCCAAGAATACCAACTTGAGTTCCGTTAAGGATTGGTGTAGAGAATAGGGATCCGAATACACCACCGTTTGTGATTGTGAATGATCCACCTGACATATCAGCAATCGTCAATTTATTGTCTCTTGCTTTTAGCGCCAATTCGCCAATGTTGGATTCGATCTCGGCAAAGTTTTTACGATCCGCATCACGTACGATTGGAACAACAAGACCACCTTCAGTGGAAACGGCAATACCTACATCATAATAGTGCTTCAAGATGATTTCATCGCCGTCGATTTCTGAGTTGACGTATGGATATTTTTTAAGTGCTGCAACAACTGCTTTTGTGAAGAATGACATGAAACCAAGACGTACATCATTCTTATCATAGAATTCATCTTTTTTGCGTGAACGAAGTTCCATCACTGCAGACATATCGATTTCATTGAAAGTTGTCAACATAGCTGTAGACTGTCTTACTTCAAGTAAACGTTTTGCAATAGTTTGGCGGCGACGTGTCATTTTTTCACGTGTTTCACGTCCGTCTTGCACAGGTGTTAGCGCTGCTGATTTTGCAGCAGGTGCAGCGGCTGGTGCCGTAGGAGCATTACCATGAGCAGCAACGTCTTGTGCACGTACTCGGCCCATTGGGTCAACCGGTGAAACCGCGGCAAGGTCGATTCCTTTTTCACGAGCTAATTTTCTAGCTGCTGGGCTTGCGATAGTGCGATCTGTTGAAGTTTGTTCCGTAGTTTGCGCAGCAACTGGTGCAGCGGCAGCTTTAGGAGCTTCTTCCACTTTCGCTTCTGGAGCAGCAGGAGCAGCTGGTGCTGAAGGTGCTCCAGAACCTTCTCCGACTACTGCAATAACTTGGCCGACTTCAACTGTGTCGCCTTCTGCAGCAAGAAGTTCTTGAACTACCCCAGCTTCTTCGGAAATTACTTCGACGTTGACTTTATCTGTTTCCAACTCAACGATGAATTCGCCTTTTTCAACACTTTCACCTATTTGTTTTAACCACTTTGCAATAGTTCCTTCAGTAATCGATTCTGCAAGTTCTGGTACTCTGATCTCAGCCACAATAAATTCCTCCTCTATTGTACCGTAACGACGGTTTGTAACACTTATCAATTTCTATAGTTATTAAGCTATTACTTTTTCAAAGCTTCATCAATAATACGTTGTTGTGCAATTTTATGTGCATCTCCGCTTCCCTCTGAAGGGCTTGCGCGGTGAATTCGGCCTGCATAAGAAACTTTTTTCTCTTCGGCGATTTCTTGCAGATATGGTAAAGCAAATGACCATGAGCCCATGTTTTTCGGCTCTTCCTGGACCCAGACAAGTTCTTCCACGTTAGGGAAACGTGCAACGATATCAGCAATTTTCTCAGATGGGAATGGATACAATTGCTCAACGCGAACGATGTGCAAGTGTTCAAATCCTTCTCCGTCTTTAACTGCTTCAGCAAGATCGATTGCCATTTTTCCGCTTGCAAATAGAACTTTCTTTACCTTTTTAGGTTCCTGACCTGTTCCGGGTTGCTCAAGAACTGTTTGGAAATGACCATTTGCTAAATCACTTGGATCTGCACCAACAAGTGGATGACGAAGCAGTGATTTAGGAGATACGATGACTAACGGACGTTCCACTTCAGTCCCAAGCATTTTTGCCTGTCTACGTAATACGTGGAAATAGTTCGCTGCACTTGAAATGTTGGCAACCGTCCAGTTATTTTCAGCGCAAAGTTGTAAATACCTTTCAAGGCGCGCACTGGAGTGCTCTGGACCTTGACCTTCATATGCATGCGGCAGCAGGATTACCATTCCTGATTGCTGTCCCCATTTTGAATGGCTGGAAGAGATGAATTGGTCAAACATGACTTGCGCCATATTTGCAAAGTCACCATACTGTGCTTCCCAGATTGATAATGCCTGGTCTTTTTCAAGGTTATAACCAAACTCATACCCAACTACAGCAAATTCTGTCAAAGGACTGTTATAGGCAACAAAGGAAGCATTCGATCCACTGATATGATGAAGTGGTACTAACTCTTCACCCGTTTTTTCATCATGCAATACAAGATGGCGGTGAGCAAATGTACCCCGTTGGACGTCCTGCCCCGTAATACGAATTGGCTTACCATCTTGAAGGATAGATCCGAAAGCCAATTGTTCCGCGTGTGCCCAGTCAATTTTCCCTTTACCTTTAAAAGGTTCTTCGCGGCGTTTTAAAATACGATCCAACTTGCCGAACACAGTAAAGTCTTCTGGGTACGTAAGAAGTTCTTCATTCATACGTTCAAGTCTTTCCTGTTCTACGCCTGTCTCAAGATTCTCAGGATATCCTGCCATAACGTAATCAGGTGTTGCATCGGAAAGTTTTTTAACGTCAGATTTATTTTCTTTTACTTTGTCATATGCAGATTGCATCATCGCGAAAATATCAGCATCTAATTTTTCAACATCCGTATCTGAAATAATGCCGGAATTTACAAGTTCAGTTCCGTACAGCTGCCTTGCAGTTGGATGTTTATGGATTTGATGATACATCATTGGGTTTGTAACCAATGGCTCATCCATTTCATTATGGCCATATCTACGGTAACCAATTAGGTCTATTAGAATATCTTTACCAAATTTTTGACGATATTCAAATGCAAAAGCTGCTACCACCATTACGTCCTCTGGGCTATCTGCGTTGACGTGCACAATTGGCACCTCAAAACCTTTGGCAGGATCCGAAGAGTAGTGAGTGGAGCGTGAATCATAATATTCAGTAGTGAATCCAATCGTATTATTCGCAATAATATGAATGGAACCACCCGTCTTGTATCCTCGAACGCGGCTATAGTTGAACGTTTCAGGCACAATACCTTGACCAGGGAACGCTGCATCCCCGTGAATTATAATTGAGTAAGCTGCCTTCATGTCTTGTTCAGGCGCACCTGCATGATTCGTCGTTTCTTGGGCAGCGCGAGTCTGTCCGTTAACTACAGGGTTTACTACTTCCAAATGGGATGGATTATATGCAAGGAAACGCTCAGTGCCAGATGGTGCTTTGTAAAGAGCACCCATATGGTATTTAACGTCTCCGAACCAACCGCGTGTTGTTTTTAGTGTTCCATCTTCAGGAATAAAAGGATCCGAAGGAACACCAGCAAATTCAGCAAACATCATTTCATATGGTTTATTCAAAATATGGGTCAGTACATTTAAACGGCCACGGTGAGCCATGCCAATTAATACTTTTTTTTCATTCTTTGTGATTCAGAGCGGCGAACTAATTCATCAAGAAGGATAACAAGAGAATCAAGTCCTTCTATAGAGAATCGTTTTGCCCCGACAAATGTGCGGTGTATGAACTTTTCGAAACCTTCAATCTTAGTCAATCTTTCAAGCATTGCTTTTTTGTCTTCATTCGATAGGTTAATGGAAACTTCTCCATTTTCGATTCTTGTTTGAATCCACGAACGTTCTTCTTCATCAATTACATGGGCAAATTCATAAGCAATTTTCCCGGTATACAATGATTTCAAATAATTTACAGCATCCATTCCATTCTCCACGTTCGTCGGTGGAGTTTTCAGGAATAAAGAAGCTGGCATCGACAATAAATCGCTTTCAGTCAGCCCATAATAGGAAAGTTCTAGGCGAGTCGAGTCTTTCGGTCTATCGTTTAGTGGATAAATATCTGAAGCAAGATGTCCGTATGCACGGATAGCATCGATTAAGGTATAAGCGGCCAATACCTTGCCAAAATTGACAGCAGGTACGGCTGTTGCAGCCATGGATTGAGTTTGTTCTGCTTCATCTACCGAAGGTGCACCAAAGCTTCTAAACATTTCAGCAAGCTCAGGGTCCACCGATTCAGGTGACATTTTAAACTGTTCATACATTTCCATTACATACCCGAGATTCGGACCAGTAAATATTGAGTAAGGAGAACGTTGGGTACCTACATTGTTCGACATGTAAAATGACCTCCACATTTGCCAATTGGCCTGTTGTGTTAATTCTTTATCCGTATTCATATTACCATGCAAATAGTAGAACTGAAAGGGTTTCGTTCTAATTATTTGACAGTAATACCGTTAACAAGATTACACTCACTATTAGATAAATGCAACAATTTTCGACAATTTTCTATCTACTTAAGACCTAATCCAGCTATTTTTTGTATGACAGTATCAAATCAGCCATCATTTCAGGAGATTTTGTGTTTGAAACTTTTTTCATGTTTTCTACAAGCTCACTTTTCTCTTTCACCAACTGGTTAAATAGATCCATCATGGATAAATTATCCAACTCCTCCTCTTGAACTATTTGCGCTATTCCAAGTGACTTGAAAAGCGATGCATTCAAAAGTTGGTCCCCCCTACTCTTAGCCGCCGATAGGGGAATAAGTAACATTGGCTTATGGACAGACAATAATTCGAATATAGCATTCGATCCCGCCCTTGAAACAGCAAAATCAGCAGCTGCCAACAAGTGAGGTAGCCCCTCAGTTACATATTCAAATTGCGAATATCCAGGTACAAGTTCCAAAGACTCATCAATATTTCCTTTACCGCAGAGATGGATAACTTCAAATCTCTTTAGGATAGAGTCCAATTCTTTTCTCACTGCATCGTTCAGTACAGCAGACCCTTGACTTCCACCCATGACGATGAATACTGGCTTTTCGCAAGGCAAGCCGGCAATACGCAATCCCTCTTTACGAATTCCGCTGAAAATTTCGGGTCTGATGACTGCTCCTGTACAAGTTGCTTTACCATTTGGTAAATAATTCAAAGTTTCTTCGAAAACTGTAAATATATGGTTAGAAAACGGTAATGCTAACTTATTTGCAAGTCCAGGAGAAACATCGGATTCATGAGCAACAACCGGGATTTTCGCAAGTTTTGCTGCCAATACGACTGGAACAGAAACGAATCCACCTTTCGAGAAAATGATTTCCGGCTTCAACTTTTGTAATATAATATACGCTTGTAAAACGCCGGTACCAACTCGGAATGGATCAGAAAAATTCTTCATGGAAAAATAGCGCCTCAATTTCCCGCTTTGAATCGCATGATAGGTTACCTCGGGGTGACCACCATTTATCAATTCCTTTTCGATTCCATCATGGGAACCGATATAATGAATTTCATATCCCTTTTCATCAAAAACAGGTATTAGTGCCTCGTTTACGGAGACATGCCCTGCTGTACCGCCACCCGTTAATACAATCACTGGCCGCTTCATTTGGCCATTCACCTCATCCATCTTTTTTTATGCTTAATTATTTTCTTATTTACCACTTCGCTATTATAGCAAAGAAATCATGATACAATGTTGTTTGATTTGCATAAAGCCGTAAATTTTACTTGAAGACGAATGGAACTCGTTTAGCTGAATTCCGTTGGGGAAGGAGAACTATTTTGGAAGATGTTACACCTTTAAAACAGAAGATCAATATGCTTTTTAAAATTATTATCCCTATACTTGTTACTCAAATCGCACTATACTTGATGACTTTTTTCGATATTCTCATGACTGGTAGATACAATACGGAAGACCTCGCAGGTGTCACAATTGGATCCTCATTCTGGGTGCCTGTTTATACGGGGTTATCTGGTATTATTATGGGACTTACGCCAATAATTGCTCACCTTATCGGAGGCGGTAAGAAGGACGAGGTTAGACCATCTGTTCAGCAAGGTTTGTATTTATCAATAGTACTTGCAGCAATCGTATTCTCAATTATGATATTCGCCGTAATCCCCTCTCTTAATCATATGCCGCTCGAAGGTGAAGTTAGGATTGTCGCGGCTGATTACTTAAAAGGAATGAGCATCGGGCTGCTTCCTCTATTCGCCTATACAGTATTTAGATCGTTTTTTGATGCACTTGGTGCAACCCGTGTTTCTATGTTCATCATTCTATTATCAGCTCCCATTAACGTCTTTCTTAATTTCCTGTTTATTTATGGAAATTTTGGTTTCCCTGAAATGGGTGGTGCAGGGGCTGGCTTTGCTTCAGGAATTACATACTGGTTGGTTTTCTGCATTGCATTCTTACTCGCATGGAAACGGAAATCTTTTCAGTCATTTTCTTTGTTTTCAAATTGGGAAGCAGTTTCACTTAAGCGTTGGAAAGCAATCTTGAAAATTGGTGTACCGATTGGACTATCAATATTCGTGGAAATAAGTATCTTTTCTGTCGTAACACTTCTAATGAGTGGGTACACAACTGCTACAATTTCCGCTCATCAGATTGCCTTAAATTTCACCTCACTCTTATATATGGTGCCCCTAAGTATTTCAATGGGCGTCACAATATTAGTCGGACAATCGATTGGTGCGAAAAAACCGATAGATGCAAAGCATTATAGTTTCCTTGGTGTAGGTGTGGCTATTCTTTTCAGCTTTATTTCAATCATAATTTTATTGACATTTAGAGAACCCATTGCATCACTGTATACGAAAGACACTGCTATTATTAAACTGGCCATTCAATTTTTCATCTTTGCAGCGTTCTTTCAATTATCTGATGCAATCCAGGCACCGATTCAAGGTTCATTACGAGGTTATAAGGACGTCAATATGACGTTTATAATGGCAATTATCTCTTTCTGGGTGATCGGTTTGCCCGTTGGATATGTAGCAGCAAACTTCACAGAACTTGGTCCTTACGGATACTGGGTTGGCCTTATTGCGGGATTATCGATAGGTGCAATTTCCTTGAGCATCCGTCTATTCTATATCCAAAGGAAAAGTGTGAAGAGAATAAATCCCGAAGCCAGCTAATGCGGCTGGGATTTTTCAATCCAATATACTTGTCCTTTTCATATTCACTTTCACATCAACCTCGATGGATAAAGTGGAATACGTTTCCTGCCAATCCCCTTTCTTCCACAATTCCGTATGGAATGCATGGACTTTCCGTCCAACACCGAGGATATCGCTTTTTGCTTCTTGGGTTGTGGCGATAATTTTTTCAAAACTTTTTTTAAACTCGGTAGACAGAAATTTTTCTGCCTCTTTTCGGCTTTGTTTTTTGTACAAGTCATTTATGGGGAATTCTTCAACACTAACATCGATATCGAAACTCATTTTGACTTGCTCATTTGAAATTTTCAACTTTCTACGAACCTTTATTACTTGAATCGTAATTGGACTTTTTTTTCCTTCCATTCAAAACTGACTCGTGTATATTTTCCAAGTTTGCTTTGCATCACGCCCGTCAAAACCGCATCTTGCTTTCTCAATATTTGCCCTGTGAATTTTTTATTGCTGAACAGTGCAATTCCATCCAATGTAGGAATTCCACTATCATCAATGATCAAATAGGGTAAACTTAGGTCCATCGAATCTTCAAGCATTAATTTCACTGCATTTTCCATTGTACCTACCGTCATATATGTATACAGTTCGGCAGTACGCAGTAATTCAGGATAATAGTTCGCAACCTCGCTCTTTAGATCTCCCGGGGATCGAAATATTGTTTCATATCTCCCTCCACAATGGCAATGTAACTTGTAATGCGATTCCTTGGTGTTCTTAAAAACATGTCCAATTCAGGGTAAAGGTCTTTTTTTGCCATTTCACTTGATATTAACAATACTTCAAGATGGATACGTCAAGTGCTTCCATTGTATGATGGGCAGCAGCTTCACGGGCGGCACGTGTCGAAATCCCCGTCCCTTCGGATTGTGCGTATGTAATCGTGTCCTCATCAAAAGTTGGAAAAGAAAATATCGCTTTTACTTCTCCTACCTTATCCCCATTTGTCAATCCCATCACTGGAACGATTGTAATGTCCTTATATTGAGCTTCATCCCAACATCCTCCAAGCAGAAACAGCCCAAATAATAGTACCGGCAACATTCTTTTATTCAATTCTTGTTCCCCCTATTTAACAAAATGACTACTGCAGGAATCAATATTGTAAAAAGGATATGCGGATAGACAATTAATTGCCGAAGCATATCGGATCGATCTTTCGTTGCAAAATACGAAGAAACGATGATTATGAGACAATGCAATAAGACGGTATAAAATTTATTTTCATTGTTGAAATAGATTCGACGAGCTTGGACGCACATGAAAAAATATAGTGTAATTGCAATGACGCTCCAAATTACCCATATGAACAAGAAAAACAAATCCAGCCGTTCAACGAATGTAACCTTTTGAGCTTTCAAAATGTGAAGGAGTGGTTCCGGTATGAATGTGATTGCATGCACAGGAAAAAAAAGAAGAATAAAAACCAAAATTGTAAAGAAAAAAAAGAACCAAGTTAACTGATATATGAATAATGGCATGCCTTTAACCTTTTGGATGACGTACTTTCTGAAAAACAAGTAAAATTCTATACCAATGAATGTGGCCTGCGCCATGAACAAGCCTCTCAATAGTGGTTTGATTTCCGTTAGTTTCACTGGAAACAACCATGTCCATACAAGATCCGGTATTGCCATAAATAAAAAGACGATAAAAATCGGAAATAACGCTAATATGATTGAAGGTAAATTGATTACCGCCTCGATTCTTCTTGTGTTTGCATAAAGCGACACTCCGACGATTATTGCCATCGTCACAATTTGTGGAGTGTTCGGGAATATCCATACTGATAATGTGTAATTGACATAGGAAAGAAAAGCAATGATCGCGAAAGACCAATACGCAATATATAATCCCGCAACAAATCGCCCCGGCTTGAATCGCTTATAAAATTTTTCATAGAGCAATAATAGAACGTAATGCATTAAGCCAGCTGCGATGAATACGACCCATGAAGTCGTTCCTGCTATATTGATCAACCGATGTTGAAAAGAGACGAAGACAGTCCCCGTCTGTACAACAAAAAGGAGCAAGAAAAACTGGATCCTCGATAATGTGAACATTATGATTTCCGGCCTTTCTTTTTCATTCTGAATGAAAACGTCTTTTGCTGTTTATGAAACTTAAAATATGGAGTCCGGAAAAATACATCAATGAATCTAGACGTATCTAACGGAATGAACGGCGCAAAATACGGTTGTCTCAAAGATGATAATGATAATAGATGAATAAGTAATACAATCGTTCCGATTGCCATGCCAAAAAAACCAAAGATTGCTGCGGCAGCCATGAAAGGAAATCTTAATATTCGAATGGATGTATTCATCTCAAGAGTCGGTACGACAAAGCTTGAAATTGCCGTCAACGCTACAACAATTACCATTAAATTCGAGACTAATCCAGCTTTAACAATTGCATCCCCGATGATCAAACCGCCAACAACTCCTATTGTTTGACCAATCGGCTTCGGAAGCCGAATACTCGCCTCTCTAATCAATTCAATAAAGAGCTCCATAATAATAGCTTCGAAAATGGGACGATAAGGAATGTCGTTAATCGCTAATTTAACTTTCTTACTAATTTCTATTGGCAATATTTCTGAATGAAAGCTAACAACCGCGATATAAAATGAAGGAAGATAGATGGCAATCACTAAACTTGCAATCCTTAATAGCCGAAAAAAAAGATCCGACGACGACACGACCATTAAAATCATCCGGAGATTGGTAAAATGAAAAAAAAGTTACCGGCGCAATCAATACTGTCGGTGATTGATCGGTGAAAATAGCGATTTTCCCTTCCATTAAATTGAAGACGACCCGGTCTGGCCTTTCCGTATTCAAGAGTTGTGGAAAAGGTGAGAAAACATCATCTTCCAAGTAGTCTTCAATTTCTCCGGTATTCATAATGTTTTCATTCTGAATCTCGCGTAAGCGGGATTCAAATTGTTCGACTACCTCTTTATCTGCAAACGAATCAATATAAAGATACGTTATATCCGTAATTGTATTTTGACCAACCTGAATTGATTTGACGATAAGGTCCCTTCTCCCAAGTTTTTGACGAACAAGGGTGAGATTCTTCTGTACGTTTTCAACGAATCCATCATGTGCACCCCGGACAATTTGCTCGCTGATGGGTTCAGCAGGTGCCCTGCTAAAATCGATTTGCGCTGAAATGGTCAACATCACTTGGGCTTCAGGAAATATAACAGCCGTCAGTCCTTTGCAAACAGCCTTTACTAACTCATCTTCCGAATATGGTTTGACATTCGATGCGGCAGTCTTGCCCCAGTTACTCATTTTCTCCGATGCTCTTTGCTGAATAATATTAATCTGTTTGTTTACTTCGGCTCCGTCAGCCAATGATGAATAATAGCATAATATCCCTTTGCCTATTGGCCAGTCGACATCGTTTATAACGCAATCTGTTGAATTGAAAAAAAGTTGTTTCAAGTATTTCTTATCGACTACCTGCTTGCTTGTGTTGCTCAATGACATCACCCCATTGCATTGAGTATCGCCGCCATCATAAGCTTTTATGCAAAAAAAGAACATGGCCGGAGACATCCCGACCATGTTCCTTTCGTATATTATTTTTGAATGAATTGTTGTGTCCAGTAATTACCATTTTGGTCAAAACCGATACCAATATGTGTGAACTCTGGAGTTAAAATGTTTTGTCTATGACCTGGAGACTCCATCCATGCTTTAACAACTTCTTCGGCAGAACGTTGACCCATTGCAATGTTTTCAGCAGCTGCACGATAAGAAATGCCATTTGCTTTCATTTGATCGAACGGAGAACCGTACGTTGGGCTAGTATGATCGAAATAATTGTTCTTAGACATATCCGCTGACTTTTGACGTGCAGATGCCATTACTTTCTCATCCATTTGCAAAGGCTTTAAGCCTGCTTTTTGTCGCTCGACATTTGTTAGGTCAAGTACAGCTTTTTCAATAGCAGATGCTGAAGAATTTTGTGCAGAATTGGATGTTTCATTTTGAACAGGTGTTGAAGGCTGTTCTTGTTGCTCTGGTACATTTGGTCTTGCTGGTTCTTGCGGTTTTGCTTGTTCAACTGGCTTTTCGACCGGTTTTGAAGCTTCCACTGGCTTTTCAACCGGTTTTTGTACTTCTACCGGCTTCTCTACTGGTTTAGGTTTCGTTACAGGCTTTTCAACCGGTTTAGGTTGTTCAACAGGTGTCGCAACATTGTTTGGTAAATTCCATATGAATTTTGTACCAAATTGTTTTTCTAATTCGCTTAAATATTTATTCAATACCTCGTATTGGTTAATATTTTGATTGTTATTTAAAGTTACCTTCCCTTGGAAGCTATAATACTCGATTGTAGGTTTAGCGAAATTAACCTTATAATCATTATTTTGATAAGAAGCTTCAGCACTATTGTTGTTCGATAGTAAGAGCGCCGAGCCGAGTAAGATGACAGACATCGTTTTTTTCATCTCTTAACTCCTCCCTTCGCAATCTATCATAACGTAAGGAAGAATATAAAGAGTTGGCGTGATTTGCCAAAAAGTCCAATTGGTTTTTAGATACCCTTAGAAAGGGAAATCGCTAACTAGTAAATTGGCTAATGTTGGGCAACTCGTCTATTATTTCATATGAAAGGGGGTTGACAGTTCTTAGACCAGTAGACGATTATTGGTATTTTAGCTGACTTACACCTTCACCAATTATAACTAAACGTGCTTCCATCTTAACGTATTCAGGCATCCAATTGACCATTCCGTATGCATATTGGAACAGGTATGGATTTTTAGCGCCTTTAAGGGGCACATATCCTTTCATACGATATACAGTATCCGGCAATGAGCGGACCCACATTTCAAACTCTTCTTTGTCAACGGCTTTTTCAAAAGTGAGCAGCTTAGATGTCAAAGGAAGATGTTTGCCAGAAATTACGGTTTTCACTTCATCATTTTGAATATTTCCTAGCGTTTCTTCGATAAAGAAAAGGATAACTGTGCTTTCGTTGTCTGTATAACTGGCGCAGTGTTGTTAAAATTAGAAAGCTCCATTGAAACAGTGGCCAATTCTCCTTCGGTCAATAGATCTGTTTTATTTGCAAGTATGATGTGGGCGTGCCTAATCTGTTCCATGAATAAGGAACGGATTTGAGGAGACATTTTGTCACGTTCAAGCCATCTTTTAGTATCAGCAACTGTGACGATTCCCTTAACACGAAGCTTTTCGGCAAATAAAGGCGAATAGACGGCATCCAAGGCTTCCACTGGATGCGCTGCGCCAGTAGTTTCGATTAAAATAACATCGACATCATGCTCTTCCAAAAGCCCTTGCAATTGTGCTTCCGTTTTTTCTGATCCGCTGCAGCAAATACAGCCGTTAAGGAGTTCCTTAAGTGGAACGTCCTGTGATTGCCCAACGGTATCCGAATCTATAGAGATAGAACCGAACTCATTCATTAGAACTGCCGGTTTTCTTCCGATCTCTTTCAATTCGGAGATTAAATTCATTAATAAAGATGTTTTCCGCTTCCTAAAAAACCACTTAACAAATAGACATCAATCATTTTTACACCTCATTTTTATTACAAACTAAAAAAGCAGAGGAGGAAAACTGAAATTCCACCTCTACTTATATTGTTGATTTACTTTTTGATGGTCTCTAATAAGATTTCTTTTGCTTTTAACAGTTGAGGATCTTCATCATGCATTTTGGTTCTCAAACGATTCATTAAACCGAAAGTCGTATCTCCAACAAGGATGCCATCTTCGTCTATAGACAATTCCCGTTGCAGTGATTTAACCGCTTCCTCTGTGTTTTGATCAAATAGGCCGTCAACATCGCCTGGGTCAAATCCAACCGCACTTAACATTTCCTCTGCAGTTTTCACTAACGGAGAGATCATTCCGTCTTTCATCTCCATAGTTGGATCAAGGAATGGAAGCATTGCGTATGTCGGGTACTGAACTTCTATATCGGGTTCAATACCTTTTTCATGGATCCAATTACCATCAGGTGTCAACCATTTTGCAGTAGTCAGTTTCAGATTGGAACCATCTGATAAATTCTTAGGTGTTTGAACAGTTCCTTTACCGTAAGTTTTAATACCGACTAACGGTACATTTGCTGATTCCTTTAGTGCACCTGCCAAAATTTCAGATGCTGACGCACTTCCGTCATCGATGATCATAGCAACAGGCACCTTTACTTTACGACCATTAGATGCGACATAAACCTCAGGGTTATTTCCTTTACCTTGATATTGGAATAGATTCTTATTTTTCTCAACGAATAAATCGGAGATATCAATTGCAGTATTCAACATCCCCCCAGGGTTTTGGCGAACATCAACGATTAGCCCTTCCATACCCTTAGCTTCCATCTCATCTAACGCTGACAGCAATTCTTCATACGTATGTTCGGAGAAACTAGTAATTCGAATATGGGCTATATTGTCCTCAAGCATTTCAGTATAAACCGTTTCAATTGGGATGACGTCTCTTTCAATTAATACATCAAACGGTTCACTCATTTCACCACGACGAACCGTTAACGTTACTGTCGTCCCTTTTTCACCGCGGATTAGTAGGACAGCTTCAGATGAAGACATTCCTTGAATGCTTTTTCCGTCTACTGCAATGATCAAGTCATTCGGCAGCAGTCCCGCACGTTCTGCAGGTGAATTTTTAATAGGAGATACGATATTAATATATCCATTCAATTCCTGGATTTCTGCACCGATTCCTTGAAAACTTGAAGAAATGCTTTCATTCAGTTGTTTTGCTTCCTTTTCATTCAAATAATCAGAAAAGGGGTCGCCAAGTGCATCAATCATTCCATTAATGGCACCATCGATGACCGCTGTATCATCAATATCATTGAAGTAGGTTTTTTTCAATTCATCATAGGCATCAAATAATTTTTTAAATTCCTTACGCTCGATTGTAGGATTTTGTGGACTGACCACTTCTACGACCTTATCCTCGCCCGTAGTCAATGCAAAAAACGTAACTCCGGCTGTCGTTAACACAAGGCCAAATATGAGCATGACTAAGGAGAACGGCTTTAATTTTATAAAACGTTTTGCAGGTGGTTCGTAGTTTTTCTCATTTTCCTGGCCAACGTTATTCTCTTTCTCGTCCATCCCATTCCCCACTTTCTTTCTTTTATCGTCCATTCAAAAAAAGGACCGCAATGATGCAGCAAGCGGTCCTCCGATGCTCGATTATTGAATTGAAGCGTCCAACGCAACAACGATCATATCGTTGAAAGTTGTTTGGCGTTCTTCCGCAGTGGTAACTTCCCTGTTAAGATGTGATCACTTACTGTTAATACTGATAACGCCTGTCTACCGAACTTAGCGGCTAATGTGTAAAGAGCTGCAGTTTCCATTTCAACAGCAAGAACACCATATTGAGCAAGCTTCTCATGCTCTGCGTGTTCGTTGTAGAAGAAGTCTTCAGTGAATACATTTCCAACTTTCAAATGCAATCCTTTTTCCACTCCAGCGTTATAAGCCTTCAACAATAAATCGAAATCAGCGGTTGGCGCATAGTCAACCCCATTAAAGAATGTTCTGTTGATAGGTGAGTTAGTCGTTGCAGTCTGGGCGAGAATTACATCACGTACTTTAACGTCTTTTTGGATCGCTCCGCAAGTTCCCACACGAATTAGCTTTTGCACATCATATTCCTGCATCAATTCATTAATGTAAATTGAGATGGATGGTACCCCCATCCCTGTACCTTGAACGGAAATTCGCTTTCCTTTGTACGTACCCGTATACCCGAACATATTCCTTACTTCATTGTACTGAGTGACATCCTCTAAAAATGTCTCTGCGATATATTTCGCACGTAATGGATCTCCCGGCAGAAGAATTGTATCTGCTATATCGCCTTTTTTCGCATTAATATGTATACTCATTTTTTATGCCCTCACTTTCAAATTCTTAATACATCATACAGTTAAACGCTGTTTTATGCAATTATGACAGCATTACCTAAACCGTTCTTGATACAATTCGAATAATTCATCAAATACTACACTTGGCATTTCAGGATCTGCCTTTTCCTCCAAATATCTGGAGAGTGGATCAAATCCCCTTTCATCTCTTGGAAAGCTTTGATCATAGAACATAGCCTCAGCGAATACGCTCATTGAATCGTCTTTCTTTCCTCCTCGAAAAGATAGTACAAATTGATAAAAAGATCGATCCATCTCTATTCCTCCCTTCACTCAGTAAATAGGGATGTATATTGGCCATAGCCTTCCTCTTCGAGCTTACTGAATGGGATGAAACGCAGTGCGGCTGAGTTTATGCAATACCTTAAGCCCCCCTGACCGGGTCCATCCGGGAATACATGTCCGAGATGGGAATCAGCTGTTTTACTTCGTACTTCAGTTCTACGCATTCCATGGCTTGAATCGAAATGCTCGGTTACTTCCGCACTTTCGATCGGTTTGGTAAAACTTGGCCAACCACATCCTGCATCGTATTTATCCTTCGAACTGAACAAAGGTTTTCCTGAAACGATATCTACATAGATGCCTTCTTCATAGTGGCTATCATATTCATTTTGAAAAGGCGGCTCAGTACCGCTTTCCTGTGTCACGTAATACTGTATGGCTGTTAATTTGTTTTTAAGTTCTTCCTTCATTCATCTTCACCCCAGTGATTTATTTTGAATGATTCGCGTCCGGAACCAATTGCATAATGATTATAATGGGAAGGGTTTTTCAAATAATAGTCTTGATGCCCCTCTTCGGCCGGATAGAATGGTTTTGCTGGAAGGATCTCAGTTTGGATTGACTTAGAGAATTTTCCTGATGTTTCAAGTTCTATCTTTGAATGAAGCGCCTTTTCGTATTGTTCGGGTGAATTCGTAAAAATAGCTGTTTGATAGGATTCTCCGCGGTCAAAAAATTGCCCACCGGAATCAGTTGGATCAATTTGCCGCCAAAAAATAGAAAGAAGTTCCTCGTACGTAATAACTTCATCATCAAATGTTATCTCAACTGCTTCACGATGTCCCGTAGTATTTGTACAAACAAGTTCGTAGGACGGATTTTCGACATCCCCTCCAGTGTACCCTGAAACAACAGAAATCACGCCATCATAACGGTCAAACGGTTTTACCATACACCAAAAACAACCTCCGGCAAATATAGCTTTTTGATTAGCCATTGATATCACTCCTTATTGATTTGGAATTGTCACTTCAAGCTCGATATTATCTTCTTTGAGATTGAACGATTTCGCTTTTATCAATATGTTTCCCGAAACCGGTAATTCTGATAAGTTGATGAAAATTTCTTCTTCTTTCGCCCTTACAACCATCCATTCGGGTAAATCAATGGTGTCACGTAATATTTCAAGTACGGTGGAAGGGGGGAAATTAAAATCACCGATTTCTAATGATGATTGTTTTAGTAGTAAATTCCCATCCTCTAAAACTACCGGATCAAAATGCATGATGACCGGCAACGTAAATCCAAATACTGTCAACTTGGAAAACAGAATGACATCTTCCTTTATAATCATTGTTACAGGAAGGGGCTCCCCCTTCATCGCTTTTTGGATATAAGTATTCGCCAAAGACTCCAGGTCTTTCTTGGTTGCTTTAATACTTAAAACACTTCCACTTGAAGATTGTACATATGAAGGAAGTGGCTCCGAGTCTTTAGGGCTATTAATATATAGCACTAACGCTATTACACCTGCTACGATTAATCCCAACAGACTGAAAAATGCAATTTTCCATATGTTCACAAATGACCACCCCTACATATCCAATTTCCCATCCGACATTTCACTCAAACCACAACTATCGATTTTTTCGATGAAGCGATTTGCCATATTTTCATATCCTTTGGCATTCGGATGAAAGAAATCGGTATGGTAAACCATGTTTTCATTGCTGACAAATAGATCACTCACTGGCACAAACAGGCTTTACCATCCATGATCGCTTGTATTTCTATTGCCTCATTCCAGTCTTCTATAATCGTATCAAATTCATTCGCTTCGGCGATGACAATTGACAAAGGATTGTATAGTCCCGCCACAACTATCATGGCATCGCCGTTTAATCCCCGAATCATCTTGAATATTTCATCAAGTCGATTTTCAAATTTGCCTAATTCGACGTAAAAAGGCTTCGTCTTTAAATCAAAGAGGTGTTCTTTTACGATTTTCATCATATCATTTCCACCAATTGTCATATAAATGACATCTGCTTTTTTTACAGATGCTTGAATTTCCGGCTCTTCAAGCTGTTTGATAAGTTGATCGCTTCGTCTACCTCTTTTAGCTAAGTTTTCAGATCGAAGTTCTTTTACGCCTTTCCAGTAATTCATTGCAAGTGCCACCCGTCCGAAATAGCCATCCCTTTTCAGTTCATCTCCGACGCCTTGGGTTAATGAATCACCAAGTCCAATGACATTGATGTTTTCAGGGATAAAGTAATCAGGGACCATATATTCCTCAAACGCAATTTCTTCCCTTTCGAAAAAGGGATTCGGTTGGGAAATGCTTTTTTCCTGGCATCCCGTTAAAACGAATGAGAAGATGATCACTATGAATATTCTTCTCATAAACACAGTTCTCCTTTATTTATTTTTTGAACCGTACGAGTTCTTTATTCCGTATAATACATGAATCCGATTGCACCTTCTCCTGTATGGGTGCTAATAATCGGAGAAGTGAATGAGAATTTAATGTCTTTCCATCCGGATTCTTCAATTAGTTGCAATAGTGGTCCCGCCATCGCCATTCCGTTTGCGTGCGAAATCCCAATTGACCGAATGATTTTCCCTGCAGTCTCTTCCTTGAACGCCTTAAAAAGGTGGGATACTACTTGTCTATGACTGCGAGCTTTACCCACAGGGGTATAGACTCCATCTTGAAGAGTCGCGATAGGTTTTATATTCAATAATGAACCAATCATCGCTTTCCCTTTTCCCACACGTCCTCCTTTTACCAAATTGTCAAGGGTATCAACAACGACAAACAACTTCGTATTTTTCCTCACATCTTTTAACCGTTCTACGATTTCCTTAACACTTTTTCCTTCACTCGCCATTTTTGCCGCTTCAACAACTTGAAATGTTAAGGCATGTGAGATATACATTGAATCGATGACTGTCACATTGGAATCTGTCATTTGTGCAGCGGCTTCTGCCGATTTTACAGTTCCACTCATTCCGCCAGTCATATGAATTGATATGATTTCGCTCCCATCTTGTCCAAGGCGATCATATAGTTCTTTAAAGACTCCGGTTGCGGGTTGTGAACTTTTCGGAAGTTCTTTGCTACTTTTCATTTTTTCCATAAATGATTCAGGCTGCAGGTCGATTTTGTCTATGTACGTTTCACCATCTATATGAATAGTAAGAGGAACGACATGAATATCGTATTGGTCTGTATAGTTTCGATCAAATCTGCAGTCGAATCTGTGACAATGTGTATTTTTTTCATTCTAAAGCACTTCCCTCGTCAAATTGGAGATATTCAATTTATTTTAGTATAGTAATGGTAACAGAAAGGAGAATGTGTGTATGGCTGAAGCATTTGATTATAAAAATCTGAGAGAAGAGCTATGGAACGCGATCACCCATGGTCTTGGATTTTATTAAGCATTCCTGCTCTCGTTCTGCTCATTATTGCTGGTGTCAACCACGGAACGGCTATAGCGGTTGTCAGCTTCACAATTTTCGGTGTGTCCACGCTTCTATTATTTCTGATGAGCACATTACTCCATAGTATGCCCGTCAAAGTGAAGAAATTGTTTTCGATTTTCGACCACTCGGCAATTTACATCCTAATTGCGGGACCTACACGCCGTTTTTGTTGGTCACCATAAAGGGTGTGCTTGGTTGGACCTGATTTGGTATTATTTGGGGTCTTGCGATTGTCGGTGTACTTTTCAAGGTCTTTTTTATTCATAGGTATGAAGCTTTATCGCTTGTTTTCTATATTGTTATGGGTTGGTTAATCGTGTTTGCGTTTAAACCTCTTTATGAGTAGTTGCCAATTGAGGGTATTATTCTCCTATGTGCGGGAGGGGTATTTTATACGTTTGGTTCCATTTTTTATGCTTGGAGAAAGATTCCGTACAATCATGGCATTTGGCATATGTTTGTCATAGCAGGTAGTGTTTGCATGTTTTTCAGCGTCCTCCTTTATGTATGAAGACGCTAACTGTTGCTTTCCGTTTCGGCGGACGGTTTCCAATCGAACCACGAAGAGTTCGATTTGCCGTATTTCTGCGGTTTTTTGCAGAAATTAAGGCAGGGGCTAATTACTTCCTACTCCCTTAGAGTCGCCGCCTTTCGCTTCAAGCAACGGAACTTTCCAATTACAAAGAAATAACTTTATTTACTTAGCCCTATCGTAAATTAGATAGGAGTATGGAATGCCCTCTGCTGTGTGGTGGTCTTCGGATTCGGATATGAGTTTCCAGTTGCCGTCGTTGTATTCAGGAAAGAACGTGTCGCCTTCATAACTGTTTCGAATGACAGTTATATATAGACGGTCAGCCATTGGCATTGATAAATTGAAAATTTCAGCCCCGCCGATAATGACGACTTCCTCCGAATATTCTTTTCCTCGTTCAATTGCTGCATTCAAATCATGTAAGACTTCGGCGCCTTCAACTGAATACCCTTCATTTCTTGTAATGATTATATTCAATCTTCCCGGCAATGGTCGTCCAATCGATTCGTACGTTTTGCGTCCCATAACAATCGCTTTCCCCATCGTCACTTCTTTAAAATACTTCAATTCCTCAGGGATATGCCATGGCATTTTATTGTCTACTCCAATAACACGGTTTAAGTCAACGGCTACAAGCAATGAAATCATCGTATTCTCCCTCTCAGTTAGTCGTTATACTGCTATCGGCGCTTTAATTTTCGGATATGGATTGTAACCCTCAACAGATATGTCATCGTATGTAAGGTCAAATATTGACGATTTTCCATTCATATCAATGTGTACAATTGGTAATTCCTTAGGAGTCCTCGATAATTGCTCCTTTACCTGCTCGATATGATTCAAATAGATGTGGGCATCTCCAAGTGTGTGGATGAATTCCCCGACTTCCAACCCGCATTCGATGGCGATCAAATGAATTAGTAATGCATAGGAGGCAATGTTAAACGGTACACCAAGGAAAACATCCCCACTTCTTTGATACAGTTGGCAGGAAAGCTTTCCGTCCGCTACGTAAAATTGGAAGAGTGCATGACATGGCGGCAGAGCCATTTCATTCACTTCCGAAGGGTTCCAACCACTGACAATATGTCTTCTTGAGTCTGGATTTTTTTTGATGCCCTCAATTAGAGCTGCAATTTGATCGATAGAATCATTCCCTGTTGTCCACGAACGCCATTGTTTTCCGTAAATCGGTCCTAAATCGCCAAATTCCTTAGCGAAATTTTCATCCTCAATAATTTGTTTTTTATATAACTCCATTTGCTCTTTATAAACGGAAGCGAATTGTTCATCTTGTTGACTGCGCTTACCGAAATCAGTCATATCGGGGCCATTATAATCTTCACTCTTTACCCATCGCTCGAATCCCCATTCATCCCAAATCGGATTTCGGTCTTCGATCAATGTCTTCACATTTGTATCCCCTTTAAGGAACCAGAGAAGCTCAGATGCGATTAATCGGAAAGCAGTTTTCTTTGTAGTCATAAGGGGAAAACCCTTTTGCAAGTCGTATCTCATTTGATAGCCGAAAACACTTATCGTTCCAGTCCCGTCCTATCTTCCTTTACAGTTCCATGTTCAATGATATGAGCACAAAGCTCCAAGTATTGTTTCATATACCATTTCCTCCTTACGCTTAACTGACAGTATAACAAAAACCACTGGCTCAGCATAACAAAAACCGCCGAAATGGTTTTATGATAACCATTTCGGCGGTGTGTTTTTCGACCAATAGATATCTCCTAAAGAATGATGGACAGTAAAGCCATCATCAGCAGTGTGGTAGTGGAAGTTGTAGAAATACCCATCTTGTGGTCTTTTCTCTGTTCTCACATGGAATCGGACAAGATCCTTGTTTACGCTTGTGTCGGAAACATGAAATATCTTCTCGGCATAGTTACCTGAAGGTGTTTCTGTTATTAAAATTCTTCCGTATTCATGGCCGCCAGCAGAAGCGACCGTCGATTCAATGACTTCTGACATTTTCGGGAAGATGACTTGATCGAATTCGTGTTGGATGACAGGGCCAATTCGTGAACCGAATTTCAAATAGGCGAGCTCTTTGGCTGGGTTAAACAACATCTCCTCTATTGAAGGTGTTTCTTCAAAGGTCTCCCGCTCAAATATCGAATCCTCGAGCCCTAACTGAAGTTCATGTTTCGTTGTGGAAGGTAAATCGGTTCTTGCGTTATCTTTTGGTTGAAGGGTTGTCCATATTTCATGGCTTGGTGATATGACGCCAAGTGTTAGGACGGCAACAATTGCAATGAATAATTTTTGGAAGTACTTTTTCATCTTCATCACCTGCTTATTGGTTATAGGTATAATTATTAATAAAATGAGATTTTGAATGTTAATTAATAAACTTGTGTCAAATCGGGAAATAGATTTACTAATAGTACATACGTAAAAGTCTTGAAAAGGTTTCTTATTTCTTAATTTCATTGTACAATAAAACTGAACTAATTTGTGAGGTTTTATGAAGGAGGTTTTTATAAATGGATGTTCAATTACTAATGGGAATCGGAATGCTCGTTCTCGTCCTTTATTTAAGCTCGTTAAACTTTACGCATTGATAAAAGCGGAGGGCGTCGTGTTAGAGGCGACAGGCATAAGACAAATATACGGAGTGGCGCTCTTTGCCACGAAGTATATTTGACTTATGACCCGAGCCTTTGGCGCCCGAAGCTGGATTGATCACCAAAATGTCGCTGAAGTAAAGTAAAAATAAAGCCGTCAACTCTTGCCAGAGTTGACGGCTTTAATCATTTTGTGAGATATCCAAAGTGGATTTTTGTATTTGGTCGTATGATACGTTCAAGATTGAACTGTTCAAAAACAGGTGAATCAAATCTTTCTTTCACGACGACACGACGCTTGCATACTCTGAACGCCTCTTTCATCCATTCTTCGGTTAATGCAGTATGAACTCCAGCCTGACGTAGTGGCGTGAAATTGGACGATTCCTCAATTGGGGCATGAAACATCGGGTCGATATACACTACATCCCATGAAGAATCTTCCTGGGTACAAAGAAATGCTATCGCTTCGGAATGAATCACTTCTATGCCTTTCATCGCAAGTTTTAGCTTCTCAGAGTCAGTAGGGAATTTTTTAAGTCCCGTCTTTGTGAGAAACGCAACGGACGGATCTGCTTCCAATCCAGTACATTTTCCGTTTTCATCTATTATATAGGAAGCAATTATACTATCGGACGCAAATCCAAGTGTACAATCGAGAAATGTATCTCCTCCCACCAATTGACTCGCGTCAATAAGTCGGATCCGTTTCGCCCTTAGCAATTCTTTTTAACCGGAATGCAGCAGAATTAGGATGAAAGAAGAAAGGTTGGTCCATTCCTATGCGAAAAAGTTCGTAACGATCTTTTCCTGCAACAAGAATATCGGCTTCATATTCATTCTGCATTCTCAAGATTGATCGCTTTTTCCTTTCCACAATCGGATACGCTAATTCATCACTTGCAACTTTTGCAAGATTATAGGTCGTTTCATCGGGTCTTCCTGCTGTTGTGATAATTGTTGTCACTTTTTGCAAACTTGTTCAAGTTCCTCAGTTAGGTGAGCCTTGATCTGTTCCATTTCGGAGTTCTCAATCTGTTCCCTCGGAATGAAACTTGCCAAAGCACCATCTTTCCATATAGCAATAGAAGGTGAGCTTGGTGGAACTTCTGGGAAGAAATCTCTCATCATTGCTGTCGCTTCTTTGTCTTGACCAGCAAACACTGTGAATAAATGATCCGGTTTTGCATTGGAAGCATTAAGCGCTTCTCTGACAGCCGGCCGCGCCAGTCCAGCAGCACATCCACATACTGAATTAATAACGACTAAAGCGGTTCCTTGAAGTGATTTCATCGTCCCTTCCACTTCTTCAGCTGTTGTCAATTCTGTAAATCCAGTTTGCACTAGCTCCTCACGCATTGGTTTAACAATGCCTCTCATATACTCATCATATGCGTTCATGTTTTTAATCCCCTTTCAATACTTCTATCGATTTCATTCTACATGGAATTGAAATAAATTTCATTCATTCGCGATTACCTGGTTTACATAATAATATTATGTTACGTAAACAAAAGAAACATCAGTAAGCGCCGACGATAAGCGTTGCTGATGTTAGGCATTTAATAACATTATTCGACAGAATTCACGCGTTCAAGGTTCTGGAACAATTCAAAATTCAATGAGAACATGGCACTCTGTCTCTAAGCCATAATTTCCGGTTTTCTTTGTTTCAATAACGGCTCTTCACTTTCAATTTCATCGCCCGTTTCAATATCCATAAACGTACTTGTATCAGTAAACCAGCAATCCGGAGCTTCGTGTCCCCAGAAAGTTTGCCGGAGCGGATCATTTAAATCCCAGCGTTTTGGCTTCAAGTCCGGATCGCTTGTTAAATAATCACCAGTGTAAAGTTCAATTCGGTGACCATCCGGATCTCTCAGATAAAGGAAGAACGCGTTGGATAAGCCATGACGACCAGGTCCGCGTTCAATCGATGTTGCATACCCCATACTCGCTAAACAATCGCAACAGTCAAGTATACTCAGCCGATCAGTTAGTGAATACGCGAAATGATGCAATTTGGGTCCCGGGCCATTCATGAAGGCCTGATCATGAACCGTCGGCTTTCGGTAAAGCCATGCCGCCCATAGGTTTCCATCTTCAGTATCCGTATACTCTGAACAGGAAAACCCTAACTGATTAACATAAAAATCATAGGCTTTTTGGACATCAGGTACTGCACAATTAACGTGATCAATCCGTTGAATTTTTGCACCACGATAGTGGTCATATCGCTGCAGCATCCGATCAACGACAGTCATTTCTGCAAAAAACTCCAATGGGATACCTGATATATCATGTACGCGAAGGGTTCTTCCCATCTGATGTTGTTGGCCTTTCGCCAACCATCTTGTTTTCAATCCTTGTGAGATGAAAAGCTTTTCGATTTCATCAAGATCCTGTTCTTTCTGAACCTTATAACTAAGCACTTCAACAGCTGCTTTTTCCGCTTTTTTCAATAGTAAACTGTGATGGGAATGTTCCTCTAAACCTCTCAAATAAATATGATTCTCGTCACTTTCCGTTTCAATCATACCTAATCCATCCACATAAAATTTGCGGGATGCCTGCAAATCCACTACATGAAGCACGGTTCTAGCGATTCGAATGATTGAAAAATCCATTTATGTCCCCCCTACCTTTCCCTATTTCTTTCCGAATTGCTGAATACGATGCTCATCAATCGATACATGTATAACTTTAAGTTCAGTATAAAAATCGAAGCCGTAATGGCCTCCTTCACGTCCAATTCCAGAGTATTTAGATCCTCCGAAAGGTGTTCTTAAATCGCGTACGTTCTGAGCATTGACCCAAAGCATTCCGGCTTCAATTTTATGTGCTACTCGGTGGCCACGTTTGATATCATTCGTCCATACATAACCCGCGAGTCCATAATCGACGTCGTTCGCTAACTTAACGGCCTCATCTTCATCTTTAAATGTCATGACGGTCAATACAGGTCCGAAGATCTCTTCTTGTGCTACGCGCATGTGATTTTCGGCATTCAGTATAAGGGTAGGCGCAACAAAATTCCCTCTGGCGAATTCGGCTGGAATATCACCGGTAATGACTTCTGCACCTTCATCTCTCGCTATTTCCAAGTAGCTTTTAACTTTATTGTAATGTCCTTTATCAATCAATGGACCTACTTCCGTTCCCGCGTCTAACGGATCTCCGATTTTAATTGCAGCAACACGGATCTTTAAAGCTTCAATGAATTTATCTTTGATCCCCTCTTGTAAAAACAAGCGTGAGTTTGCTGTGCAGCGTTCCCCATTGAAGGAATAGATCCCCCACACGCAAGCATCTAAAGCCCGATCGAAATCGGCATCTTCGAAGACGATGATCGGTGATTTCCCACCAAGTTCCATCGAGCAGCTCTTCAGTGTATCAGCACTATTTTTTATAATTGTTGAACCTGTTTTTGTTTCTCCTGTAAATGAAATAAGCTGAACATCAGGGTGTCTGACAAGCGCATCCCCTGCAATCTCACCATAGCCATGAACGACATTGAAGACACCTTTCGGAAGATCAGCTTTATGGATCACTTCTGCTAATAGATTAGCAGAAAGTGGGGAAAGTTCTGCCGGTTTTAAAACAACTGTATTACCAGTCGCAAGCGCGGGAGCCACTTTCCAAGTTTCTAACATGAAAGGAGCATTCCATGGTGTGATTAATCCTGCAACCCCTACTGGCGAATGGATTGTATAGTTGATAAATTCATCATCCACTTGATAGGCATCTCCAACAAGACGACTTTCCACCATGCGGGCATAAAATCTGAAATTTTCTGAAGCACGGCTTACCATATTTCTTGTTTGACTAATCGGAAGTCCCGTATCAAGTGCTTCCAAAAAAGCTATTTTTTCTATTTCTTCATCAATCAAATCTGCAATACGGTAAATGTATGCCATTCTTTCATTCAGTTTCATCGTTTTCCAAGGACCGTGATCAAAGGCTTCCCTGGCAGCTGCCACTGCTTTATCAATGTCAGCTGATTGTCCTTCGGCGACTTCATTGATTTGTTCATTGGTAAACGGGTTCATGTTTTTGATGGTGTTCCCACTTACAGAGGAAGTGAATTCCCCATTTATATAGAGTGATATATTCTTTTGTATTTCATGTTTCAAAGAAACCGTTTCGTTCGTTGTTATCATCCTCATCACCTATTTTCTATTTTTCTTCAATTATCCTACAGCGGTTTCCTCCGATAGAATAGATAGGTCCAAAAGTGTTTTACGAACTTCTTCTTGTATTTCTGCTGATGGCAATCCTAAAGGTAAGCGGAGCTTCGGTGTAATTTTCCCCATCATGCCAAGTGCCACTTTAACTGGTGATGGATTTGTATCTTTGAAAAGCACGTCATTTAATGGCATTAATTCGAAGTGAAGGTCCTGTGCTTTTTTTATATCTCCATCATTCCATGCATTATAAAGTTCTGCTACTTTTTTCGGCTCCACGTTTGCTGTTGCACTGATAAATCCTGCACCCCCGATTGCTAACATCGGATAGCAAAGGAGTTCGATTCCTGAGTACAATAGAAAGTCCCTTCCGCAATTTAGCAGTACACGATTAACATGTTCAAAGTCTTTATTCGATTCTTTTACACCTATAATGTTCGGACAATCTTCACTTAGACGTTTCATCGTACTGACTTCCATATTGACAGCGGATCGACCGGGTATATTGTAAATGATGATGGGTATCTCAACGGAATCTGCTACCGTTTTAAAATGCTGATAAAGTGCTTCTTGGTTCGGTTTGTTATAGTAAGGCACTATAACCATCGCGGCATCCGCACCTATTTCCTCGGCATATTTTGTAAGTTCCATTGTTTCATCATGATTGGTTGACCCAGTGCCTGGAGTGAAAAACACACGTCCATCAATCGTTTCTTTTGCTAAACTCATAACACGTTTTCTCTCAGCGATTGTTAATGAACTTGGTTCACCACTTGTTCCCGTAACAGAAATCCCGTGGCTGCCACTTTCAATTTGCCAGTTGATCAATTCGACAAACGTTTTTTCATCAATATCCCCGCTTTCTGTAAATGGGGTAATGACAGGACAAATTGAACCTCTTAACTTCTTTTTTTCTTCCTCATATGCCACTAAAACCCACTCCTCCCTGGTGATTACACATTTCCTTTGCATGGTACTTCTTATTTATCAAACAAATTACCCCTCAAGCTCTTTTAGTTCGCGATACTTTCCCTGGCTATATAGTAATGGGGCTTTTTCTTCAAGCTTAACGCCCGTAACATGACCGATGAAAATCGTATGATCTCCCGCAACAAATTCACTATGCAGCACACAAGTGACAATCGCTAACGATTCTTCTAACACTGGCAAACCTTTATAGGATCCGAACGTAATTTCAGATTTCAGATGCAGTTGACCTGAAAATTGCTTCGATATTTGTTGTTGGTCAGTTGATAATATGTTAATCGCAAATTGTCTAACATCTTTTATATGCTGAAGCATTTTCGCATTTTCTGCGATACTGATTGCGACAAGTTTCGGGTTAAGAGAAATGGACATAAAAGCATTTGCTGTCATGCCATGCACTTCTTCAGCAACCTTTGTCGTAATTACCGTTACACCTGTCGCAAAACTGCCCATGACATTTCTGAACAACCGATCATCTATCTCGGGATCTACATGTTCCATACTCCAATCTCCTTCCCACTTTCAACAATTCTTTCACTTATAGTATGCCGGCCTCTTTTTTTGCTTTATTCAAGAAGTTTGTCACCATATCTTTATACGGTTGTTTATCAAATCCATCATAATATGCATTCGACATTCTTACTGGATCTCCGAAAAGTAATATTCATAAAGTGCTTGGCGGTTTCCGAATGCGCTGATGGAAATATCCCATGCGAGGCGGAATAGCTGTACTCTTTCCTCACCGTTTATATTCGCACCTTGCGTGTAACGATGGACTAATGGGCCGACGTCCGTGTTGCTGAAGTCCGCTTCAGTTGGGAGTGCCATCAATCCTGAAGCACCTAAGATCTTTATTATTTCATTCATACGCTGGTACATTTTCGGGAACCAGTTGCGTGCCGCATTTAACGGTTCAAAGTCCGGCGTCATATTACCATATTGATCGATTTTTGCATTGTGTTCAGCTTTATATAAATGGGAACGCATCACTTCCAGGATGACCATGATTTCGCTTGCTTTTTCTTTAACATGCATGAATTGATCGATACCGATTGCTTCCATCATGCTGACGACAACGCCTAAGATGAATTCAGTTTTCACGATGCTTTTGCAAATAACTTGATGCGTCATATGTATAACCGCATTTGTCTCGGTATACGTACGATTACAGATATCTGTACTTTCACATACAAATACTCTTTCCCACGGGACTAATACATCTTCAAACGAAATAATGGCATCGCTTTCATCGAACCTTGCGCCTAACGGGTGATCCCATTTACTTTTCCCATAGTCGAAAGATTCACGGGATAGGAATTTTAAACCCTTCGTATTATTCGGAATTGCAAATGCAAATGCGAATGGATCATCTGTAGTGCCAGGCGTTCTATTAATGGTGGATGGGAATACGACGAGCTCATCCGTGATTCCGCCAAGTGTTGCCAAAAGGCGACAACCATTGACAATAATTCCGTCTGATGTTTTTTTCGTAATACGTGCGGAGAGGAATGGATCTTTTTGTTCTGATTGCGTTAGCTTTGACCGGTTTACTTGCGGATGGATTAATGTATGCGTTAAGCTAATATCATTTTCCCGTGCATATTCATAGTAATCTGCTGCATTTTTAGCAAATTGATCACTTCCGCCGCCTGCTTGCGCAAAAAACTGGTTGGCTGTCCCGAATGCCATAATGCTTGTGTTCAAATAATCCGGCGATCGCCCCATCATGCCCCCAGAAAATGCAGCCCATTCTGTATGCATTTCACGCCTTTTGAATAAATCCTCTTTTGTTTTAGGTGCAATAAATGAAAGTCCTACCTTTTCGCCAGATTTCGGTGAAGTATACAACATTTTCTCTGGCTTCTCATGTTGTAAATCATAAAGACCCGCAACGCTCTCGACTACATTTTTAAATGCAGGATGTGTAGTGACGTCGTCCACTTTCTCACCGTGGATCCAAACTTCCGTATTCCGTTCTTTAATACCTTCAATGTATTCTTTCCCTGTACGTGCACCCATTCGATTCCCTCCTATTTGTTATGAGTTTATCTACTTTTTAAATCGATTGTGAATGTTAT
Source organism: Sporosarcina thermotolerans (assembly GCF_030067815.1). GTDB lineage: Bacteria > Bacillota > Bacilli > Bacillales_A > Planococcaceae > Sporosarcina > Sporosarcina thermotolerans. Next base: position 2,403,065 of record NZ_CP125968.1, read on the forward strand.
TCTGTTTATAAGTACCTGCTTCACTAAATTCAACTAATTCCATTGACAATGCTAAATAACGCTTGGACATGACAGGATGGAAATGTTCTTTCATCACTTCAAATAACGCATCACAAACGTCTTTTTTTACTTCCTCAGAGCGACCAGCTCCGATTTTCAGCTGTGCATGGACGAAAGCATCATCCTCAGCACCATCTGCCACGCGATACTCTTTTAACTCAATCGCTCTCGAACGAAGACCGCCTATCGGAAAAACAGTGTCTCTTGCAATAAGAACCTTATGACTCTCTTCTAATAGTTTTTTGATATCCACTTCTTCTTTTATATTATCCGTGTACTCGACTAAAAAAAACGGCAACTAAAACCACCCTTTCTCGTACAACGATTTGTAAATGATTCATCGCCGATTATTGTATTGACCAAACGCCGATTCCCTCAATTTCCGTGACGACTACGTCACCGACTGCTGTATCGACAGATCCTTTCGGGGTACCTGTCAGAATGACATCGTTTTCACTCAATGTCATAAAGCTGCTTAAATAGGAAATGAGTGTCGGGATATCGAAAATCATATCTGCGGTTGTACCTTCCTGGACGAGTTTGTCATTGACATGCGTCGTCAATTTTAGATTCATGGATCAGCCACATCTACAGCATCAACAATCCATGGACCGAATGGCGTACCGGTATCACGATTTTTCACGCGCAAGTTTGGACGATAATAGTTTTCCAAGTAATCTCTGATTGCATAATCATTGGCGACACTATAGCCTTTAATATAATTGTAGGCATCTTCAGTTTTTACATTCCGGGCTGTTTTGCCGATGATGACTGCCAATTCACATTCATAATGCATATAGGTTACATCTACGGGTCGACGGGTATATGCATTATGCCCGACAAACGTATTTGGACTTTTTAAGAAAACAAGTGGTTCTGATGGAGCGGAAAATGCAAGTTCCGCTGCATGATCTGCATAATTCAACCCTAATGCAAACACGGTTCGCGGCTCTATTGGCGTCAGCCAAATCACCTCGTGCTCATCCACTATTCGACCATCATCTAATTTGAGTTTCCCTTCCCATTCAACCGCTTCATGAATGGCACCCCCATAAGCTGTCCTTGCTTTCCTCATATCAGCTCTCTCCATTTTGTTTCTTTTTCGTCCACAATCACGTTTTCGAGATTCCCTATACCTTCTATCTCAATCCGGATCTTATCGCCTATTTGGACCAATGGCGCATTCTCAGGAACACCCACAAGTAACACATCCCCAGGACTTAACGTCATGAACTCAGTTACATCTGCAAGCAAACGAGAGACTGGACGAATCAGATTCGATGTGGAATTTTCCTGTTGAAGCTTTTCATTAATGAATACACGGATGACTAAATCATCGGGGTTTTTGACCTCATGGTGATCGACAATCCATGGTCCGATTGAGCAAAATCCATCGCGTGCCTGATGTTGAACAGCTGGACGGTATACACTATCATGCGGAACGCTTGTATCATTGACGATTGTATAGCCCGCAACATACGTCAGGGCGTTTTCTTCATCCAAAGCGATTGCCTGCTTTCCGATAACCAACCCAAGCGCTGCGCCTATTCTCAGGTTTGATAGTCCTTTCGGCATGGGAATCGATCCGCCGTTACGGTTATACGTATTTGCCGGTTTGATATAAAGGACGGGGGCGATTGGCGGCGAGCCATATGGTTTGTCATATACAGCATCACCCAAACTTTCAAGTTCTCCTATATAGTTCAATAACGTTCCAAAAACCGTCCCGGTAATCGGGTTGTCAATCTGATGATCATCAAGACTTACTTCTCCGTCAAGAAGGGTGACGGAATTCGTAGCCGGATTCACATCCACAGAAGATAGAACTTGCGATCCTAATACTTTAAGTCTTGCCTTCATACATTTCACCCCTTTTGTTAGTACTTGTATGAACTTTCAGACAGACAACAATGCTTTGTCGCTTGTCATTTTTTCTCCCCGAATGCGCTGGAATTCTTCCATTAACTTAGGAATCGTCAAGTTCTTCTTTTCCTCAGTCTCTATTTCAAGGATAATTTGTCCTTTATCCATCATGATGAGCCTGTTGCCGAGGTCTAACGCCTGTTGCATATTATGTGTGATCATCAACGTAGTAAGCTTATCTTTTTCAACAAGTTGCTTTGTTAGATTGGTAATTAATTCTGCTCGTGAAGGATCCAATGCAGCCGTATGCTCATCTAAAAGCAAAATGGACGGTTGGGTGAATGTTGCCATCAAGAGGGAGAGTGCTTGCCTTTCCCCTCCAGAAAGCATTCCTACTTTTGCATTCAAACGATTCTCTAAATTCAAATGAAGCGTTTCAAGGGATTCACGGAAAAATTCGCGCCGCTTTTTTATCCACTCCCTTTTTTAACGCACGTTTTTTATTTCTGGAGTAAGCCATGGCAAGGTTCTCTTCAATCGTCATCGATGGGGCAGTACCGGCCATCGGGTCTTGAAACACTCTTCCAATCATTTGCGAACGCTTGTATTCAGGCATTCTTGTAACATCTTTACCTGCTATTTCTATGATACCGAAATCAGGAGATAGAGCGCCTGAAATCATATTCAGCATAGTGGATTTTCCAGCGCCATTGCTGCCGATTACAGTCATAAAGTCCCCGGTATTCAATGTAAGATTTATTTGATCCAAAGCAATTTTTTCATCGGGTGTCGATTCGTTAAATATTTTATTAATCTGATTAATCTTTAGCAAGGGCATTACGCTCCTTCACGCAATTGCTCATGCTCCAGTAATCGTTCAGCATGGCGTTTCGCTTTTCTTCTTTTTTCTCGTCTCTTTTCAAGGTACTGCGGCAAAATTAATGCCCCAATTACAATGACAGCAGTAATTAACTTCATATCCCCTGGGTCAAGTAAGTCCACCCTAAGGGCAAGAGCCAGTACAATTCTATAAATGATGGCTCCAGCAATTACGGCAAATGTCGTGCGCACTATTGTTTTAGTACCAAATATCGCTTCGCCGATAATAACGGATGCCAACCCAATGATAATCATTCCAATTCCCATTCCGACGTCGGCAAATTTGGAATACTGAGCAATCAATGCACCCGAAAACGCTACTAATGCGTTCGAAAAGCCAAGCCCCACAATAATGAGCGTGTCCGTATTTGCTGATAAACTTCTGATCATTTTTTTATTATCACCGGTAGCCCTTATCGCCAGGCCCACCTCGGTTTTCAAAAACCAATCCACGATAAATTTGATGATCAAGGCGATAATGATCATGATGAATAATGTACCGTAGGTTGAAGGCAAGTTTTTGAATCCTACCATGGCGAGAAAATTATTAATCGAGGTATCGATGCCTAAAGGACTCCAAAACGATTTGAACTGGAAAACATCGTTTCAGCTTTCAATAAAGGGATATTCGGTTTACCTATGGAATTCTCCGAGGTCAGTCCCATTATGCGTAAATTTATTGAATACAAGGCAATCATCATTAATATCCCGGAAAGGAGTGCATTGATTTTCCCTTTCGTATGCAATAAGCCGGTTACACAACCAGCAAGGAACCCTATAACAATGGCGACTACCGTTGCAAACACCGGATGATATCCGAAAATAATCATCGTTGCAGCTACTGCGGCCCCTGTTACAAAACTACCGTCAACTGTCAAATCCGGAAAGCTCAGCACTCGGAATGAAAGATACACACCGAGTGCCATGATTGCATAGATGATTCCTTGTTCTACGGAGCCGAATATAGCTGAAAACATATGGAATCGCCCCCTATTTATTCACTGAATTCAGCTTTCCATTCGTCTTTAATGTCGAGTCCAAGCAAAGTTGCCGTTTCTTTATTCATAATCAATTTCAACTTTTGTGGAATCTGAACTGGCAATTCATAAGGTTTACTTTCACCTTTCAATACTTTGACAGCCATTTGCCCTGCTTCATAACCGATGTCAAAGTATTCAAATCCGTATGCCGCTAAACCGCCTCGCTTTACTGAGTCAAATTCACCGACCATCATCGGAATTTTATTATCATTAGCGACCGAAATCACGGACTCTAACGCACTAACGACTGTATTGTCTGTAATGATATAGAAAGCATCCACTTTGCCGATCAACGATTCAGCCGCTGATTTTACATCCGCTGACGTCGCAACTGACGCTTCAACAACTGTCATATCCATATCTTTCAGCATTTCCTTCACTGAGTCCACTTGAGCTCTTGAGTTTTGTTCTCCAGAGTTAAACACCATTCCAACCTTTTTCGCTCCCAATTGCTCTTTGAGGAATTTCATCGTTTCTGATATTGCGTCCGGATGGGCATCGATCGTACCTGTTACGTTGCCTCCGGGTTCTTCCATTGATTCAACAAGTTCTGCCCCCACTGCGTCGGTTACCGAAGTGAAAATAATAGGAATGTCCGTTGTCGCACTTGCAGCCGCTTGAGCACTAGGAGTAGAGTTTGCGAATATCAGGTCGACACCTGAGCTGACGAGATTCGTCGCGATTGTTGTGTTGGCACTATTGTCGCCTTGAGCAATTTGCACGTCAAATTCCGCTTTAATCCCCGCATCTTCCAGAGCTTTTTTGAAACCATCGTATGCGGCATTGAGTGATGGATGTTCTACGATTTGAGTGACACCTATTTTGTATGTCTTAGAGGATGCTCCCGAATTCTTACTTCCACTTCCCCCCGTACCACACGCTGCAAGCAGTAGAGCTGAACTGAAAATAACCGCCAACACTTTTTTCCACTTATTCTTCATCTTTTTTCCCCTTTACAGGTTGTTTTATTTGGTGTTTATTTGAAAATGATTGACAGCGACATCTCGCTTAACCGGCGCGGCATGTATCGCCTGCCCGACCAATCCCTCTACCGCTTCAAGAAAACCTTCAATGATACCCGGATGTGCGTAAAGTGGGAATTTTAAGTCTTCTTCTCTCGCAGCCATTTCAAGCAATTGTACAAAGGAACCTGACAGCTCAATGGCCCCTTCACCAATCATATGAATACCTTGTATGATTTCAGTAGTAGCATCTGAAATCACTTTAATGAATCCATCTTTTTTACCCGATAGTGTTGCATACCCATTACTGCCAAGAGCAAATTGACTTGTGCGAACTGCCAATCCAAACTCGCGTGCACTTTGCTCCGTCAACCCTACGGAAACGGCTGGCGGAATTGTTTGTGCAACGACTGGCATAAACGTCAGGTCGACTTCCGTTTGTTGTCCTGCAATCGAGGCTACAGCCGCTTTCCCTTGTTTGATCGCTTTTATTGCAAGCATTGGACCTTCCGTCACATCGCCAATTGCATATATAGCCGGCAGCGATGTTTGCATATTTCCATCTACCTTTATAAAACCACCGACTGTTCGGTCAATCCCGAAACGACTTATGCCCAATGGCTCCAAATTCGGGATCCTCGTTCCAGACACGAATAGATGTGACCCGCATATCGTCTCCTCCACGTTTTTATCCGTTAGAAAAGTCATTGTAATCCCGTCTTTTGTCTCATTTGTTGAGATGAATTGAAGTTCTTTATACACTTTGATTTTCCGTTTTTTAAACAGCCGACCTAATTCTTTATTGATGGATTCATCAAAAGGAAAACTTGCTTTGTTATCAATCACAACACTTACTTTTACGCCAAGTGCTGCATAACTTGAAGCGGCTTCAAGTGCAATGTAATCACTGCCTCTTACAATGAGGTGTTCAGGCACTTCCTCCAATGCAAAAAGTTCATGAGGCAAAAGGGTTCTTTCCCCTTTTTCTTTCATATCAGAAGACATAACCGCTGTACTCCCAGTAGCGATAATGACTTGCTGAAATTCGTATATATCGAATTGATGCCCATTTTCCACACCGATCTTGTCAGCAGCGATGAAAGTCGCTTTTCCACGGATTATTTCAATTTTATTTTCCTTACAAAGGTGTTCAACACCAGACCTAAGCTGATTGATAACCCTACCTTTATATGCAAGCAGCTTCTGGAAATGAATGGATAATCCGAACCGCCAATTCCGAGTTCCTGTAAATGGGCAGATTCTGAACGTTTAGAGGCGGCATGTGTAATGATCTTTGAAGGAATACATCCTTCATTCAAACAGACACCGCCAATGTCAGCCTGTTCAACCAACGTAACCGAGAGACCCAATTGTGCGCCACGGATGGCAGCAGAATAGCCACCAGGCCCTCCCCCGATGATCATCAGATTTCTTTCCTGACTGATTTCGCCGACAACCATTAAACCATCTCCATCATCAGCTTGTGAGGCTGTTCAATTAGACTTGCAAAGCGATTCGTAAATGCAACAGCTGTTGCGCCATCAGCAACACGGTGGTCAAAGACAAAAGAAAGTGTCATGATATGACCTATAACGATTTCATCATGCTCATTGACGATTGGCTGTTTTTTTGTTTTGTGAAAAGCAATAAGTCCCGTTTCCGGGTAATTGATAATCGGTGTTGCACCCGTACTGCCAAGAGGCCCGACATTACTCACGGTAAACGTGCTATTCTGCATTTCAAACGGTTGTAACTTACCAGCAATCGCTTTTGCCGTTAATGCTTTGACGTCTTCATTAATCTCCTTGATCGATTTTTTATCGGCATCATGGACAACAGGAACAAGTAGTCCGTTGTCCGTATTCGTTGCAATTCCGATATGATAGTTTTTCTTGAGTAGGATCCGGTTATTTTCTTCATCGAGTTCAGCATTGAATATCGGGAAATCCTTCAAAGAAATAACAAGCGCCTTGATCAGGAATGCCGGGACACTGACCGATTCACCCGCTGTTTTCAATTGCTCTCTCAATTTAACTAAATTCGTCATATTCACTTCGTCGAAATGAGTGACATGAGGTATTGTAAAGAGCGATTTCGTCATCTTTTCTGCAATTTTCTTCCGGATACCCCTAAAAGGGATTTCATCAGGAATCGCTTGGTCAGCCACTGCCGGCTTCCTATCGGCAATTGGTTCGATTGTGAATTTTTTTCCTTCGAGGAATCGAAAGATATCATCTTCAGTGATCCTTCCAGAAGGATCACTGGCATGGACATCTTCAATATTAATATTGTTATCACGTGCAATTTTACGTGTATACGGTGCCGCAAGCACGCGATGAAAAGGAATTGAGGCTGATGATTTTTCACCAGCTTTTATTGTAGGATTTGCATTTTCCTCAATGGATTGTTTTGTTTCGGTTTGCGATTTTTGTCCTATCGCCAAAACTTCATTCGTTTCAATAGATAGCAAGCTTGTTCCGACCTTAACTGTTTCACCAACTTCGATACGAATCTCTTTCACGATACCTGCACATGGTGAAGTGAGTTCAGCAACCATTTTGTCTGTTTGCACCTCGACAAGCGGCTGGTCGGTCGTAACCGTATCGCCAACCTTGACTAAATAATGGATCACTTCCCCTTCAGTCATGCCTTCCCCGATATCATGCAACTTTATTTCAAGCATTACAGTTCCCCCTTAAAAATGAAGCACTTTCTCTATTCCTTCCACGATACGTGCAGGTGTTGGAAGATAATGTTCTTCTAATGCAAAGAATGGAACAGGGACATCAAATCCTGTAATTCTTTCAATTGGAGCGCGCAAATAAAGGAAAGCTGTATCGTTAATTATCGAAATAATATCGTTGCCAAGCCCTCCTGTATGATGCGCCTCATGAATGATGACTGCTCTTGTCGTCTTTTTTACAGACTCAGCTATCATCTCGCTATCAATTGGATACAATGTCCGTAGATCAATAATTTCACAACTAATCCCTTTTTTCTCGGCCTGCTCTGCCGCCTTTTCAGCTACCGAAACCATAGCTCCCCAAGATATGAGTGTTACATCCTCACCTTCACGAACTAACTTCCCTTTACCAATTTCCACAGTATATTTCCCAACAGGCACTTCTTCCCTTTTCGAACGATAGTTTTTCATCGGTTCGAGGACAAGCACTGGATCTGGATCTTCCATTGCTGCAATCAATAACCCCTTTGCATCGTATGGACTGGATGGGCAGACCACTTTGATGCCAGGCATATGCGTGAATAGGGTTTCAGTACTATCAGAATGAATCTCCGGCGCCCGGATGCCTGCACCGTACGGAGCCCGAATGACCATGGGCACTGTAAAACGGGACATCGATCTCATCCGGATCCTCGAGACATGAGTCATGATCTGTTCGTACGCGGGATAGATAAAGCCAAGGAACTGGATTTCTGCAACCGGTCTAAAACCGTTAACAGCAAGACCGATTGATGTCCCAATTATTCCGGCTTCCGACAACGGCGTGTCAACGACCCTTTCTTCACCGAACGCTTCCTGGAGCCCTTCTGTTGCGCGGAACACCCCGCCATTTTTACCAATATCTTCACCTAAAATGACAGTACGATCATCTTCTTCAAGCATTAAACGCATGGCGTCATTGATTGCTTGAATTAACGTCATCTGTTTAGTCGTCTCGCTTTTTTGATGCGACTCTTTCACTTGTGTCATCACTCATTTCCTCCCTAAATGTCCTAGATACGCTTCTTTTGCTTGGCTAGTTGAGCTGGCATTTCAGCGTATACATGGTCAAAAACGTCTTCAACATTCGGTGGGGGAACTTCTCCATTTCTTCGACAGCTGCTTCGACTTCCCGGGATGTTTTTTCCTTAATGTCCTCATTCCAAGCGTCATCCCAGTAGCCATAATTCTTCATAAATAACTCTAAACGTATAAGCGGGTCAACGAAATCCTTCGCTCGTTCTTCCGTACGGTACTTAGATGGATCATCCGCAGTCGTATGAGCCCCTTTTCGCCATGTAACTGCTTCTATTAATGTCGGACCGTTACCGCTTCTTGCATGGTCAAATGCTTTTTTCGTTTCAAATAGACTGCAAAACAATCATTTCCATCTACGCGGATTCCTGGCATACCATAGGCAACTGATTTTTGTGCGATGGTCTTTGAGTTCATTTGTTTTTCAATTGGAACAGAAATTGCATACCCATTATTTTGGTTGAAAAAGACAACTGGCACTTTGAATACACTTGCAAAATTCAATCCCTCGTGAAAGTCGCCTTCGGATGTAGCTCCGTCACCGAAATAGGCAATTGCCGCATTTTTTGTGCCCCTTTTCTTTTCAGCCCAAGCGGCGCCGGCCGCATGTGGGATTTGAGTCGCAATCGGAACAGCTGGCGGGAAGATTTGTCTGACTGCCGGAGTTAGACAACCTTCCATCCGTCCATTCCAATACAAAAACGTAGTGGCCATACTTTTTCCAAACGTAAGCGTTGCACCATGATCCCGATAGGTCGGGAAAACCCAGTCATTGTCATTCAATGCAAGTGCGCTGCCGACTTGTGCAGCTTCCTGCCCTTCAAATGGTGCATAGGTTCCCAGGCGTCCTTGTCGTTGTAAGTTTATCGCTTTCCTATCAAAGGTCCGAATTCGTACCATATGGTAATACAACTCTTTAACCAACTTTTCGTCGATCCGCTCTTCATAATCCGCATCCACGAAAAATCCTTTATCATCTATTATTCTTTTAATAGGATAGTTATGTTCCACAAATACGCCTCCACTCATGATAGATTGCGAATCGCCCACTTCGGTTTCATTGGCGCTGAGTAAAAGTTATTCCGTTTTCCCCGGTCTGCTATTCTTCTTTCGCACATCGCATTTGCAGATTCTTCTGTTGTTTTTCCGGTGTACTCAGCTTCCTTATATACTTCCAAAATTGCGTCGTATATATGTTTTGTTTTGGCAAGCACCCGTTCATGATTAATGCCATACAATTCGTCTGCCACTTGGATAAGTCCACCTGAATTGACGATATAATCCGGTGCATATAAAATCCCTTTATCACGCAATTGTTTACCATGCCTGTCATCCAATAACTGATTGTTAGCGGAACCTACAATCGCTTTCACTTTAAATTGGGGAATTGTAGCATCATTTATAATCCCGCCAAATGCACACGGTATGAATAGATCCGCTTCTTGCGAATAGATGTCCTCACTTGCAACAATTTGTACGCTACCTGTCGTTCTTCCTGCAACTTCTTCAATTGCACGCAAACGTTCTTCGTTAATATCTGTCACGTAAATGCGGGCGCCTGCTTCAAGCAATCCACTTGCTACTTTGAAACCAACTTTCCCAAGCCCTTGAATCGAATAGATTTGCTGGCCTAACTCGTCATGTCCAAAAGCAAACTGATTGGTCGCTTTTATGCCGTATAAAACGCCTTCTGCAGTCGGGATCGATGAATCGCCACCACCTCCGTACGCTTCAGGGAGACCATTGATGAAGTTGGTCTCTTTCATCGCATGAATGAAATCATCCATCGTAGTTCCCATATCCGTTCCTGTATAGAAGCGGCCGCCCAATGAGTTTACAAATTGACCGAACGCCCGGAATAATTCAGGTGACTTATCTGTTTTGGGATCACCGATAATAACTGCTTTCCCACCTCCGAAATCGACATCGGCAGCCGCGCATTTATAGGTCATTCCTTTTGAAAGACGAAGAACATCTTCTAATGCTTCTTCCATACTGGCATAAGGGTGCATGCGGCATCCGCCTAAAGCTGGGCCAAGCGTTGTATTATGGATTGCGATGATTGCACGCAAACCTGTGGAAGGGTCGTTACAGAAAACGACCTGTTCATGCTCACTCATTCGATCAAAAAGTTCAAATTCCTTTGTTATTGATGGTTTTTCAGCTAACATCATGTGATTCCCCCTAGGATTGTACGAACCAATTTAACAGTTTCAAATAGAAGCCTCTTTTAACTTCTGCATAATCTTTTCTTTAGGCAATATGACTTGCACCACTTCACCTTTTCCGATTAATCCAAGATGATTGGATGCTGTAACTTTTGTCACTACCTTATTATCCCGATATTCAACAAGCGTCGCCGTCAAAGTAACAGTGGTTCCAAGAGGTGAGGCTGCGAGATGTTTCAACTGGACTGAAGCGCCCATCCCCTCCTCATCTTTTTCTAAAAATGGAAGGATGATTTTCCTGGACACCCACTCCATATGGTATGTCATGGCGACTGTTGAATAGACAGGATGAACAACTTGCCCTTCAAATGAAGCAAACATATCCTCTGTCACAGTTATTTCAATCGTTTCCTCTCTTCCTACTTTCATCCCTGACCTCATCATTTATCCCCTACTTAATGTATAGTGATAGGTAATTAATTTGATGTTAATAATAGGTGTTGTTGTAAGAAAAAAATTCATTTGCAAGCGCTTACAAAACTTTGATACACTTTTTCATTTTCATATTTAAGGACGCAATCCTCTTCAACTTAGTGCAAATATTACAAATAATTATTCGACACTTATCATATTAAATATATGTCTATAAGTCTTTATTAGAAGTATTTTAATAGGTTGCCTCTTACTTATCACGCATTCAATTTTGTTTGTCTGTTAACATGCTTTTGAATTCTTGCATCGTTCGATTCAACTGATTTTCCGCCTCTTCCATCAAAGAAGCGAATAACTCTTTCACAGACGGGATGTTTTCTATTAAGCCCGCTATTTGTCCGCTATTGATGAATCCATTTTCCATATCGCCCTCGATTGCACCTTTGATATGCTTTAGTTCAGAAGTCAATTCACTATATTGTTCCAGTGACATCCCCGATTCTTCCAATTCTTTAAGTTTCATGGCATAAGGTGTCTTCAAGATTCGTCTGAGCCTCCCTATACTGCGCCCAATCAGTATGGTTTCCGTGTCACTTGCATCGACAAGGTTCTGTTTATAACGGTCATGGAATGGCGCTTCCTTTGTCGCTATTAGGCGGGTGCCAATTTGCACACCGCTGGCACCTAACATAAGTGCAGCTGCCAACCCTTTACCGTCACCTATTCCACCTGCAGCAATGACCGGTACAGTAACGTTCTTCACAATCTGCGGTATTAATGTGAAGGTCGTCAGTTCTAAATTGGAGTTGATGCCAGCTGCCTCGAACCCCTCCGCCACAAGAATATCCGCTCCCGCCGCCTCCGCTTTACGTGCATGCTGCACTGAAGCAACAAGCGCAATGACTGTTACACCATTTTCTTGCAGCACAGGGATATACGGTGTTGGATTTCCTGCCGATAGGGAAACAATAGGTATCTTATGTTTGAGTACAAGACCGATCAACTCTTTTACATAAGGAGAAACACTGATTGCGATATTAATAGCGAAATTCCTGTTCGTCAGACGTTTTGTTTCCATTATTATTTTTTCAACTTCATCCGGAGGCAACGTTCCGCATCCGATAGTGCCAAGGCCACCTGCTTCTGATACAGCCGCAGTCAGCTGGGCATTACTGATATTCCCCATCCCTCCCTGAATAATTGGAAAGTCGATCTGAAGCATATCACAAACATATATCATTTTTTGTTCACCCCTATGAATATATGTTATACTAATCTAAGTTAAAAAACAATTAAGATTAAGAGAAATTTCTATCTTGTCCTAATTGGGTGTCAGTTTAGTCAGTCTGGCTAATACAGGAGGAGGAGATTTGTTTTGTTAATCACATATAAAGGGAAAAGTCCGTTACTCGACCGACGGTTTTCGTCGCCCCGGGCGCTAAAGTCATTGGGGACGTCAAAGTAGGAACAGAGTCGACCATCTGGTTTAATACGGTCTTACGGGGAGATGAAGGGCCCATTACAATTGGGAATCGATGCAGCATCCAGGATAATTCAACAATTCATTTATATGAAGATGCCCCGGTTGTCGTAGAAGATGAGGTGACCGTCGGGCATAACGTAATCCTGCATGGTTGTAAGGTCGGAAGACGTTCGATCATTGGAATGGGATCTACCATCCTTGACCATGCAGAAATTGGCGAAGAGTGTATTATTGGCGCCAACACGTTGATTCCGCCAGGAAAAAAAATCCCACCACGCTCTCTCGTTGTCGGAACACCAGGGAAGGTAGTAAGGGAATTGAACGAGAGTGATTTTGAAATCATTCAGCTATCGATTGATTCATATGTACAAAAAGGCTATGATTATCGTGATATTTTTTCCGATCAAGATAATAAGTAAAAATACTGGGTTGCCATTTGGGTAACGGGTTCGGTTGATGGGGAGAAAAGTGCAACTAACCTGAAATGGAAAAAATGAGACCCCTTTCCGTGCTTACTATAAGGATTGCACTGGCCAAATAAAAAGAGATGGCGATCGCCACCCCTTTAATTGTTTTGTGCAACAAACGCGCCGATTGCTTAAAACCGTAGTCATCTTAAATAAGCCCCCGTTAGCCATCCATGTAGCGCAAAATCAGCGCTACATGGATGGCTAACGGCATTTTAGTTCAAGAAAAAATGTTGAAATGTTGCTAAATAAAAAGATAATCTGGGATAACAAGTAAGTTAATAAAGGTGGCGTCATTGTTTTTATTTCACTATTTATGTCATTTTCCGGTTTCTGAAGCCTCTATTAAAATTCATTAAAAACAAAAATCGTTACTACCGAGTATTCCTTTTTATCCATTGCGATTTAACATTTTAATGACAATAGAAGCGTTTACGTTTGCTTGTGTGCCACCTATTACAGACGCAAGTCCAACTGCAGCAGCAGAAGAATGATTTCGAAGTGTAAGAACATCGTTAGCAGCTATGGAGATAATAGCCTGCCCATTGTTTTGCTGAGTGCCAGCACCTGAGCCATAGATTGTTCCCGCAACAGGTAAGCCATTTATAAATAACCCGAACTGGTTGGGTTCTGTACCCGACACCGAAAAAGTAACTTCGTAATCTCCCGGATTAATAACTGTAATTTGAGAGGCTCCGGGTGTGTGTGTAATTCCAGGTGTAATAATTCCATTTGAATCAAAAAGGACATCAGCCTCTATAGCTACCGTTTGCGGAGTTAGGTTGTAAATATACCCGTATTCGCATAGCCCACATGTGGCTGTGGTAGTACTAGTCGATCCCGCAGATTCGGAAGCTCTAAACGGGCCTATAGATACTCTTGGTACTTCGCATTTTATTTTGCAAGAACAAGTATGGCTATTACATTTATTACATCCACGATTAGAGTGGGAGTTGTAATAATTCATTTTTTTCACCTCCATCTATAGTATTCTATTCGTGAAAAAGATGGAGTGAAGGGCAATCGACTACTTGTATCACCATAAAATAGTAAATTATCAAAAATCACTACACCAAAAGCAATCATATTAGTTATCGTCCGCTTTGTTTACGATAGTATTGGATACTGGGAGTCCGGTAGTATGATTAAAATGGTTAAGACATTAGGGGTAACATTATTTATTCTAGTTTTTTATATTTATTTCTATCACTAACGGGTGCTTAGTTAAACAAGAGTCGGTTGCCTTTTCAGAGTAACTTTTCTTATTGAGTAATAGAGGTAACTACTTCCGTGAACGGGTCTTATGTCTACTAAGATGCATGCAGCATACACACTTAAAAAGGTCGATTTCTATAAGAGAAATCGACCCTTCTTATTTATTTTTTTTCTTCAAGTAAAGCACCCGTTGAACAAGATAGTTACCAATTATTAATAACTACTTACTAACTAAATATTTGTTTTTAGTATCATTCTTTATTCAATTAATCTGCCCTACAGCCGTGATTTTGCAAGTTGAAATTGCAAATCTAATGAGTGTATCTATTGGTAAAGTACCTAACACTATGCCAAGACCTGTTTGTTCTACGTTAAAATTTACTGCAGTAGAACCATTACTTACTAAAAGATTCACTGTAGAACCGATAAGTGTATCTAGCAATTGTCTAATTGGTCGTTCACGACAATCACATTCGCAACCAGAAGTAACAGGTGACAACAAGTTGATAGTAGGCCCTGGTGGTAAAAATCCTACCCCTATAACATCAGAAATATTTACCACATAGGTTGTCACTTCATCTGTCACAGTAACTAAAAAATCATTTACTTCAACAATTGTGAATAAAAAAACGAGTGGTTGGGCATTTGGTGGGTCTGCAATAGTGGCAATGATTACAGTTTGCCCAACAAGTTGTTGTAAGACGGACTGAAGTGGAGTAACACAACAGTCACAAAGACACGAAGACGAGAAGTCTGGAAGACAACAACTATTTAGTGCTGTGTACTTAACTGGTGGACAACAACCGATAGGTTCTATTTTTACTAATTTTCTTTTTTGGACATAGTTTCACCTATCATTTCTTATAGCATATGTTTTTAAGAAATATAGGAGTGGATTAAAACCTACTCAGGTTCTTATTGAACTAACCTGCTGCGTTAACTCTACTCCCAATAACAAACCTGCAACTTGTTACCATCTAAATCATATAAGTCAAAAAATTTATTCATACCGTCATTTTGTAGTTCGCTAACAGTTACACTATTTCCTTTTAAAATCTCATAAGTATTCTCAATATCTTTAGTAAAAAAAATTGGATAAACCTGACTATGCGAAGATTTCACAATGCCACTTTCAATAGTCAAGGGGACTTCACTGGTTCCAATAGTTAAAATCCGATAATTGTCACCTTTAAAAGACTCATTGAATCCTAATACATCTTGATACCAGATACTTGCTTCTTCAACATTACTGACATTTAAACAAATCGTGTCAATTCTTTCAAATAAACTCATTTTTTATCAACGCTCCTCTTAAAAATATTTCTTTATTACCTTCTACATTGATAAAAAGAATCCTTCATAACTCCTTATTCGAGAAACTGCCCCGTTAGTCAAATAACATTTCACAATCTTTGGTATATTTCACCATAGATTTCTCATCTTCCTTATATAATTTACTTTCCAATATCCAATCAGCAAGTGTTTTAACAACGGAATTTACAAAGGCAATTAAATTTATGCGCTGTGCTAATTCCTGTGCCAATTGTGGTACCAATTCATCAATAGAAGGCATCTAAATGTTGATGGAACAACAAAAACAGGGACACCAATTCATATGTGAATTGTGTCCCCGAACGCAGTGTTTTTCAATATTTTCTCCCCATCAACCGAACCTGTTGCCATTGAGGCACCTAATTGTTTGTCTTACGAAGTGAATATGATGGAATGACCATTATTTTGCTTAAATGAAGTAAACTCTGAACATATGCTGCAATAGACGATTAGTCAATAATCAGCGGGTGAACTTCTGCATCATACGATTTGTCTTTTCGCCGCATGTCATTATCTTCTTGAAACACATCTTCGAAAAACCTGCTGGCTGATTGCGCCAACAACTTATAATATTGTTCAAATAAATGGGCAGCATGGTTGCCTTTCCAGATTTCTGGCAGCAACTCTTTCGGCAAACCGGGATCAATAAAGAGGAACTTGCGGTATTCATGAACAAGTTTTGTCCTCTCTACGAAACACTCAGCATCTGTCATCTGCCCATTGTTCATCATACTTTGATGGATGATATAGTTATTGCTATACGTGGAAATGAATTCTTGGTACTTCCCTTCGATTTCTTCAAGCGGCCAACTTTTCTCAACGAGCGCTCGATTCGCCTGCGGCCCTTCATATTCGGATAAGAATAGATCTGCGTAAGGTTGGATCTCATATTTATCAATAAGCAGACTCACTTCTTTCGCTAGGTCATTCGGTGTTATCCAGCAACCATTGGAAAAACTTCCAAATCCGCTCCATAAAAGCTCTTTACGCAGTTCATCACGTATCTGCCTTTTCTCTTCGGGAATCGTATACATAAGCATACGCCATTTTCCATCCCACTCGTGTGGTGCCAATTTAAAAATACGAGTAGCCGCTTCTTCAATTCTTAATTCTCCGCGGTGTGTCAGAAAGTAATAGCTTTTATTCCCTTTTTTTTCAGAGTTAAGCCAGCCTTGCTTCATCATTCTAGAGACGGCTACACGAACTGATTGTTCATTATGGCCGAATTCCTTCAATAATCGAATCAGACTGCCTATCCAAATCTTATTTCCGTAATGACGGATATAGTCTCCGTATATGGTAAAAATCATTGACTGTGTATTGGCCAATTAAGCTCACTCTTTCTTTTTCACTCATTAAAGATATATCATAACTTCCCCTTCTTCCATTATATCGTTATATTACTAAAAGAAAACTCATTTCCCGGTAAATACCGGACTTCTTTTTCGCTAAATGCAAGTAGAGCTTCCATTCGATCTTCGGTTGGGATTATTAATTCGTACGCTTTCGATTCAATCGCAAGTCCCGTCTGCAAATCCGTATTCATCCCTTGTGTGATAGCATATTTAGCTTGCTGAATCGCAACCGGGCCATTTTTCATCATATCAAAGGCGAGTTCTTCACAAGCAGCAAGAAGGTTTTCCCGTTAACCACCTTCAGAATGACACCTAATTGCAAACCTTCTTCTGCCGTGAACTTTCTTGCGGTGAAGATTAGCTCCTTCGCTTTCATCTCCCCTACAAGTCGTGGAAGCCTTTGTGTCCCGCCTGCCCCTGGGATGATCGCCCAACTCGTTTCAGTCAGTCCCATTTTTACTCCTTCTGCTGCAATGGAAAAGTCGCAAGCAATCATCAATTCAAAACCACCACCTAAAGCATAGCCGTTCACCGCTGCTATTGTTGGCTGCGGAAGGTTTGCGATTGCTTTGAATGCATCTCTAATTGCCTTGACATTTCTTTTAACTTCCATCTCATTCAATGTTTTTCGTTCTTTCAAATCGGCTCCTGCAGAAAATGATTTGTCGCCTGCTCCAGTAAAAATGACCACCCGCGCCTCTCGATCGAGTGAAATCGAATCCGTCACTTCCTGAAGCTTATGAAGGGTTTCATAATCAAAGCAATTTAACATGTCTTCCCGGTTAATGGTCACATAGGCAATATTGTTCTTTTTTTCATATAAAACAGTTGTCATTTTCCCTTCTCCTTTAGTCCATTACATTTTCAATGATTGCTGCAATTCCCTGCCCTACCCCGACACACATCGTCGCCAGCCCATATTTAACGTTCTGTTTTTTCATTTCATGCAGAAGTGTAGTAAGAATTCGCGCGCCACTAGCCCCTAAAGGATGCCCAAAAGCGATTGCCCCGCCGTTGACATTCACTTTACTGTCATCTACCTCCAACTGACGTATACACTCGATGGATTGAGAGGCAAAGGCTTCGTTCAATTCAACAAGCCCAATGTCATTTATCGTAAGTCCTGCCCGTTCCAATGCTTTTCTCGAAGCGTAAATTGGACCAAGCCCCATTACAGCAGGTTCAAGTCCAGCCGTTGCTCCGATCACATATCGCGCAAGTGGTGTAAGGTTGAGTTCTTTCGCTTTTTCAGAACTCATCAGAAGCAATGCAGATGCACCATCATTAACACCGGAAGCATTGCCTGCGGTAACAGTGCCTCCATCAACTATGGGTCGTAGTTTAGCGAGATCTTTTAGAGTTGTATCTGGCCGCGGTGCTCATCCCGATCCACAGTGATTCCGTTCCCCTTACGGTCTTGATAAACTACGGGAACTATTTCTTCAGCGAACCGATTTTCTTCCATTGCTTTTTTTGCACGTTGCTGGCTTTCAAATGCAAATAAATCCTGACTTTCGCGCGTTATCTTATACCGCTGTGCAACATTTTCAGCAGTTTGCGGCATTGAATCTGCGCCATACATTTTTTTCAAACTATTATTCGTGAAACGCCAACCAATTGTAGTATCTAACAATTCCATATCGCCACGGGGGTTTGCTTTATCGGGCTTTGCCATAACAAATGGTGCACGCGTCATACTTTCTGTCCCGCCTGCAATGTAAATATCTCCGTCCCCGACTGCGATTGCTCTCGCGGCGTAGAGAACAGCGTCTAGTCCTGAACCACATAAGCGGTTGATCGTCGTGCCCGCCACTTCAACTGGAAGCCCCGCCAAAAGGCCGGCCATTCGCGCCACATTCCGGTTATCTTCGCCAGCTTGATTGGCGTTGCCGAAAATGACTTCTTCAATCTTCTCTACCGGAAGATTTGGATTCCTTTCGACAAGCGCTTTAATAACGACTGCTCCTAAATCATCCGGGCGCACTTCTCTTAGAGCGCCATTGTATCTTCCGATAGGTGTACGGACAGCATCCACTATGACGACTTCTCTCATTTCCTAACCAACTCTTCCTCAAGTGCATAGTCATATACGCCCTTGCCACTTTTTCGACCAAGTCGGCCCGCTTTAACATATTGTTCTAATAGAGGCGCTGGTCTGTACTTTTCACCAAGCTTTTCATGCAAATATTTCAAGTTATTTAAGCGCGTATCAAGTCCCACCAAATCACCAAGTTCAAATGGGCCCATGGGATAATTTAAGCCAAGTTTAATCGCCTTATCAATTTCTTCCGGTGTTCCAAGTCCCTCTTGTAGCATGAAAAATGCTTCGTTACCTACAAGTGCACTAATCCTCCTAGTGATGAACCCGGGAAATTCATTGATGACAACAGTTTCTTTACCCATTCTCACGGCCACTTCCCTGATTACTTCAACCGTCTCATCACTCGTTTCCAATCCCTTGACAATTTCTACAAGTGGCATTTTATGTACTGGATTGAAAAAATGCATGGCAATTGTTTTAGTAGGACGTTTACCAAAGGAAGCAATTTCCGTTGGACTCATCGTAGAAGTATTCGTTGCGAAATAACACTCTTTTGAAGCGTGTTTCTCAATTTCCTCAAATACCTGCTTTTTAATCGATGCCATTTCAGGTACTGCTTCAATAATTAAATCAGCGTTTCCTGCTGCTTTTGTTAAATCATTTTCATAGCCTAATTTTTGACTCGCATTCTTCACTGCGTCTGCTGAAATTTTTCCATACTTTATTCCTTTATCAAAAATAGATTCTATTTCATCCTTTGCATTTTGAAGTGCAGTTTCGTTAATATCGACAAGTGTAACTGAGTACCCGCCAAGGGCACCGACATAGGCAATCCCTCTCCCCATCACACCGGAACCGACCACGACGATACGCTTAATCATGAGTATTCCTCCTTTTTATAATGAAAGAATACGGACAGGAGATCATACATCCCTGTCCGTTGTTTATTAATATTAAGTGTGAAACCAATATGCCTTTTAGTTATCTTATAATCCAAACGGATTTACTGGTCGGCTTCCAAAGTACGACATGATGCTTTTCGTTTCCGTGTATAGGTCAAGCGAGCCGGCTGACAGTTCACGTCCGAACCCGGATTGTTTGAAGCCGCCGAATGGCGTGCCTGGGAAGGCAGAGAATGGCGTGTTGATCATTACGATTCCCGCTTGAATTTGGTTGGCGACACGTGTTGTAGTTGCCGTATTTGTTGACCAAATAGATGAGGCTAAACCATAATCCGAATCATTCGCTAAGAAAATCGCTTCTTTTTCGTCTTTAAACTTCGACACGACAACAACTGGTCCAAAGATTTCTTCACGAACAACTTTCATATCTTGTGTTACGTTTCCGATAATTGTCGGCGCATACCAAAAACCATTTTCATAGCCTTCCGGTTTCAACTCTTTGCCGCCCGTCAGGATTTCAGCGCCTTCATCGATTGCAGATTGCACATACATTTTCACTGTGTCCAACTGGGCTTGATCGATAATTGCACCCATATGTGTTGCCTTACTGAATGGATCCCGACTGCGAGTTTTTCAGTTTTCGCGATAAATTTCTCAACGAACTCGTCGTACACATTTTCATGAATATAAATGCGTGAACGTGCATCACAAGATTGCCCCGTGTTATTGAACGCACCGTAGAGAGAACCATCGACAGCTGCATCAATATCTGCATCCTCAAAAACAAGGCTTGGGGATTTCCCGCCTAGTTCTAATGTTACGCGTTTTACTGTTCCAGCCGCTCTTGCCATAATGTCTTTTCCAATTGCAGTTGACCCGTAAACGCTACTTTATTCACTAATTCATGTTCTACTAAGTAGTTGCCAATCTCTGAACCAGATCCTGGCACAATGTTAACAACGCCTGCTGGCACGCCTGCTTCATGACAAATTTCTCCAAGAATAATAGCTGTAAGCGGCGTTAGAGACGCCGGCTTAATCACGACCGAGCATCCTGCTGCAATCGCAGGTGCAATCTTCCAAGCTGCCATCATGAGTGGATAGTTCCATGGAATGATTTGTGCACATACACCAAGCGGCTCTTTTTCTGTGTAGTTATGAAATTGCCCAGGTACGTTGTTGACAGATCCACCATGTCCGACGATAGCGCCTGCGTAAAATTCAAAGTCTTCGATTGCTTGTGCGATCTGTCCTTTCGCAGCTGCAAGTGATTTTCCTGTATTCAAAATTTCCAGTTCCACAAGTTCATTAAAGCGAGCGCCCATAATTTCCGCAATTTTGTTCAATACACGGGCACGACGTCCCGCAGGCGTTATTTTCCACTTTCCTTTATCAAAAGAATCTCTCGCAGCCCGAACAGCTTTTTCAGCGTCTTCTTTCGTCGCTTTCGCCACTTCAGCTAACAGTTCGCCAGTCGCAGGATTATAAATTTTTGTGCGCTCCCCATTGCTGCTATCGACTTGTTCACCGTTGATAAAAAGTTTATAGTAGTCACGCTTCATTGATTCTCGGTCTGTTGTTCCTTCTTGAATTGTCGTCATTGGTTGATTCCTCCTATTGCCCTGAATAGACAGGTTTTCTCTTTTGCATGAATGCGTTGACACCTTCACGATGGTCTTTTGTTAGACCCGCGATCCGCTGTCCTTGGGCTTCTTGTTCAAGATAGTCTTCGAAAGAAAGTGTGGAAATCGCCTTCAATGAGCGTTTGATTAGCCCAATTGCTTTTGTCGGCAAAGCGGCAAGCCGGGCTGCGAATGCGTTAACATCCTCTTCCCATGTATCTACCGGAATTAGTCGATTCGCAAGGCCCATTTCCAACGCCTCAGCAGCAGTCACTTTTTCTCCTAACATGGCTAGTTCCGTTGCTTTAGCATGTCCTACAAGTTGTGTCAGATAATAGAGATTGCCAGAATCCGGAATAAGGCCAACATGTATGAAGGCGTTTACAAAACTTGCCCGTTCTGAAACAAGTCTGAAGTCGCATGCAAGTGCAAGACTGAATCCAGCTCCAGCGGCAACTCCATTTACCGCAGCGATTATCGGTTTCTCACATTCTCTAAGTTGCTTGATCATGGGCCCATAATGGTCTCGTAACACTTGCCCGTGATCCATGTTTTCATCTACTTCTGCTAAATCCTGTCCAGAACAAAATGCACGGCCTTCGCCCGTTATGACGATACAACGAACTTCCTCATCATTGGAAGCGGCTTTGACAGCAACACCCACTTCTCGGTTCATCTGTGCGATAAATGCATTCAGTTTGTCGGGCCTATTTAAATAGAGCCAAGCAATTCCATCTGCAACTTCATAGCGAATCATTTCAAACATTCCGCGACCTCCCTACTTTCCCCGGTAATCCGGTTTTCTTTTTTCCACAAAAGCATTCATGCCTTCTTTTTGATCCTGCGAAGCGAAAAGTAGATAGAAATTTTTCCGTTCATATTGCATTCCTTCATACAACGGATAATCCACCGCCTTGTTCACCGAATCTTTAATGAGGCGCAGCGAGAGCGGCGGTTGTTTCGCAAGCCGTTTGGCGAATTTCAATGTTTCCTCCATTAAGAGTTCAGGTGCCACGATTTTGTTAATGACTCCGTGTGTAAGAGCCGTTTCCGCAGAGATCCTCTCCCCAGTCCACAGCCATTCAATCGCTTTTGTTCGTCCCGCCAGTTTCGTCAACCGCTGCGTACCCCCTGCTCCTGGCATGACGCCAAGGCCTACTTCGGGAAATGAAACTGTGTTCCGCTAGCTGAGATTAATAGGTCACAAGAAAGGGCAAGCTCGAATCCCCCTCCGAAAACGAACCCTTTGACAGCACCGATGATCGGTTTTTTAATAAGTGTTAGACGGTCCCAATCCGCAAATTGGTTTAATAATTCAAGGCTGATCGGATCATCACCAGTCATTTCATCAATATCTGCTCCCGCTGAAAAAGCACGGCCCTCGCCAGTCAGCACAATGACACGTACGTTTTCATCACGATCATAGTCTTCCATCGCTGCGACGATTTCACTGACCATTTTTCGATTCAATGAGTTTAACTGGCGGGGGCGATTCAGACAGATGACCGCTACCCCGTTTTCCTCCATGGACGTTTCAAGAAAAACGAAACGTTTCATTACGCATCTTCACCGATCATTAATGTAACAAGATCACGTGCAAACCCCATCAGTCCTTCCCGGACGCTTTTCCTTCAGGTGAACGCAACCCCTGTTGCAAGTCTTCCAAACTGTCATAATACATCTCACACATGAGATAGTATTTGCCCTCTCCTCCCATCGGAGATCCTGTGAATTTCGTCACTTTCATTTCACGAAGTCCTGGAATTTCCGCTGTGATCGGCGCATGAACATTGAAGTAATGGTTGTCAAATTCCTCTTTGTTTTCAGGGTGTTTGTATAACGCGATTAATTTAGCCATTTAGCATTCTCCTCACTTTATAGTAGTGTTGAAACAGGTTTCATTGCCTCAAATACGTTTTTACAGCTCTTACAATACAAAATACTTCTGCATGCTGTCGGCCCGAAGATGTTTTCCATTGTCACATATGTGGAACCACAATAGGCACAATCCACATGATAGGAGCCGTCTTCTTCAATATGCCGGGAGGTGGGGCTATTCCAAACGCCCGCAGATTCACATGCCCTTCTTCAGTAATACGATCTGATGTCCACGGTGGATGAAAAACGAATTCCACTTCAACATCTTCCACTTCGGGCAGTTGTTTAATTGCATCTATCGTATTCTTCTTTATAATCTCTAAAGCCGGGCATCCTAAAAATGTTGGAAGTAAAACTACTTTTACGATATTTCCCGAGTTCGTGACTTCTTCAACCATGCCAAGGTCAATAATGCTGACCGAGTCAATTTCAGGGTCTTTCACAGTCACAAGGACTTCATAGACACGATCAATGGAAACGCTTTCAGAAATAGCCATGCTCTTCACCTCTTTTCTTTCCGTTACCAGGAAGCTACCGGATCTACCTTGTAAACTTCAGAAAGCGTTAGCAGAGCTTCATTTAGGTCTACTGTATGCTCGCCATTCCTTCCATTATTCGCAGGGTTTACCGGAATCGTTGGTATATCCATTTGAAGAGCGGCAAACACCGGCTTAATGCTATCTATCCAGTTATCTTTCAATTTTTCCTCACTGTCTATCAGTTTATATTTTTCAATTGCCTGTTTTTGATTGCCAAAAGAGAACATATCTCCAAAGTCATTCATAACAAGCGTAATGGCTTCATTCATTCGCTTTTTTGCCACATCGGTAGAGCTCAATAACTGCTTAAACCAAGTTTCCCAATGCAATCTGTGATAATAAAGTTCCATCCTCACTTTTACTGCAGCTTCAGCAAGTGGTTTATACGTGCTCTGGCATAGCGAATCGACTTTAACTTTTTTGGCTTGTGTGTAAAAATAACTTCTGACAACTTGATAGGCCCAATCATATTTCGGTGTTTCCATATAAAAGCCCTCACCGTTTACCCGCTCTGTTAAAATGCTGTTTCTTCTATCTTGCGCCGGGCGCAAATGGGCTAAATCATCTGCATTTCCCGCCTCTAACTCTTCAAGAAGTTTATAATACATCGCTGCATGGCCCATACTGTCTTGGCTAATCGATGAAGAAGCGACATCTTCCTCAATATGAGGAGCGAGTCCGAGCCATTCAGATCCACGATAGGCATATAAGAAATCGTCATCCGCCAATTGGAATAACAAACTCGTTATTGCTTCTTTGTTTTCCGCGGCCTCGGTCACTCCGTTTTCAATTTCGCTCATTTCCGTTTTCCTCCCCATGACAAGATTTCTTTTTCATCCAAGATTTCCTGTTCATAGTGACGCCATTTTTTCTTCAAGTACCCGTAGCCTTTTGTCGTACGATAATCTTTGTTGTCCAGTCTGCTAAGTGTCAGTTTCTCTTCGGCATTCATTTTTCGAATATGCTTTCGATTCACGATCCAAATGTCTGTAACCGGCTCGCGACGCATGAAATTTTCCTGGGCCAAAACGAGTGCCATATCTTCGTTTGGAGCCAGTAAGCTGAATTGGTACTGGAATGTCGAAGTCGGCGTCCGTTTGCTAAAAACTTCATATTCTTGGTAAAATGTTTGCTCTTCAGCCATTTCCTTTAGACTCCTTCCTTTAATTTACTGTCGCACTCAATGCATCACGCACCCATGCATTATTTTCATAAGAAGACCGGCGTAAGTTCAGGCGCGCTTGTGAGCGGGGTCCTTTGTTTTTAATGATTCTCTTAAACTCTTCCCAGTCTGGTTGTTTGTACGACCATAATCCACTTTCTTTATCGTAGTGGAAAGTCGGATCCGGAATTGTTAATCCAAGCGATAAAATACGTGGAATGTATTTGTCAAAAAAGATTTGCCTGAAGTCTTCATTTGTTTTCGTACGGATTTTATATTTAATCGTTACGTCTTGCTTCGATGACCCCGTTGTTTCTTTGCTTGCCGGTCCAAAGAACATGAGCAATGCTTCCCACCAGCGATCCAAAGCTTCTTGGATCATCGCTTTTTGTTCATCTGTCCCTTCTGCTAACGCCATGATGATTGACTCTCCATGTTGGGCATGAAACACTTCTTCCGCACAAATGCGTTGCAACGCCCTTGCATAAGGTCCATACGAAGCCCCAAGCATATCCGTCTGTGTAATAATAGCTGCTCCGTCAACGAGCCAACCTATGATTCCAGCATCCGCCCATGTTTTCGTTTCCATATGGAACACGTTATGGAATTTCAAGTCCCCATTGAATAAGTCTTGCATTAAATCTCCACGACTTTTACCGTAAGGTTTTAGCAAGTCCTCCGTAACTCGAAGCAGAAGCTGACCATGACCCATTTCATCCTGCACTTTAGCATAATGCCAAGTTTACGATTGAGGGATGGAGCTTTCGGTACCCACTCCTTCTCTGGAAGCGCTCCCATTATTTCGCTCATCCCATGCATGGAAATCAATTTAATCAGTGTCAGTCTGTATTCTTCAGGCATCCAGTCATCTGCCTCAATCTTAACCCCCGCCTCGATACGTTCCATAAAGCGGGCCAATAAATCCTCATTAGCCATATTGTGTAGAGCCATCATCTAAACCCTCCCTTAATTGAAGATATGTCATTTCTCCATTGTGTATAACAGAAATATAACGATTTAATAACAAAATGTTATACTTGAAAACAGTATAGTGTATTAACTTGTGAAATGCAAATGTATTCTAATAAATTAAAATTCTATTTCACGCCTTATAGATTGATTATAATCCACTGTTTTTATGTCTAACTTCCACTTTCTTATTTTCCGCTTGTTCCATAAGTGTCGTACTGTGAACCGCTTGAACTTTCGCTGTTGGATCGATATACACCTTCGCATTACTAACTGCTGTTGTAGCCTCGCCAAACCCACTGGCAATCAGTTTCACTTTTCCTTCATATGTGCATATATCACCTGCTGCATAAATGCCTTCAATGGACGATTCCATTTTGGAATTGACGACAATACTATTTTTCACTATGTGAAGCCCCCACTCACTAATTGAACCAAGCGAGGAAACGAATCCATAGTTTACGATAACATCATCCACATCGATGACTTCTTCATGATCACCCTTCACTTTTTCAAGTACAACTTGTTCTATCTGATCCTCACCGATAAATTCAATTGGTATGAACGGAGTCTTGACCTCCACAGATGAGTTCATTACCCTTTCCACACTGGCCTCATGAGCACGGAATTTCTCCCTTCTGTGTATGAGTGTCACTTTTTTAGCAATTGGTTCAAGCATCAACGACCAGTCAACTGCCGAGTCTCCTCCTCCGAAAATTTGTACATTCCTACCAGCAAAGTGGTTTAAATCTTTTATGAAATAATGCAAGTTCTTCCCTTCATATTTCTCAGCAGTTTCAAGACCAATTTTTTTCGGCTGAAATGCACCATTACCCGCCGTAATAATAATCGCCTTTGAAAAATGGATTGCGCAATTCGTAGTCAGTTTAAAAATACCATCTTCCATTTTTTCCACTTGTTGAACATCTTGCTCCAGTGTG
Organism: Sporosarcina thermotolerans; assembly: GCF_030067815.1. Classification (GTDB taxonomy): domain Bacteria; phylum Bacillota; class Bacilli; order Bacillales_A; family Planococcaceae; genus Sporosarcina; species Sporosarcina thermotolerans. The sequence continues at coordinate 2,430,131 of NZ_CP125968.1, forward strand.
ATTGTAGGATTGAATTGGGCCATTTGATCCATAAGATTATCGACTAATTCCTGACCACTGATTTTCGGAAATCCAGCAATATCGTAAATATACTTTTCAGGATATAAAGCTGTGAGCTGTCCACCAAGTTGTGGCAGGCTTTCAATAATGTTCACAGACATTTTTCTCATGCCGGCATAAAATGCAGTAAATAATCCCACAGGCCCACCACCGATAATGGTTACATCAAAGACATTTCGATCATTACTCATACATACTCTCCTCTTTTCGATCATTATTTGAATTTCACTTGCCGGCGCGTTTTAAAGGTGTTCTATTCGTTTTTTGCGCATTTATATACAGATTCAACTTATCGATGCTACTTCTATCGCATCTCCAATATAACTTTATATAAACGACGCAGTAATAATATGTTATGAAAAGTACTTTAATACTTTATACATACAGTGTCAATAAATCTATTGAAGATTCCCAGTCTTACGATTAATTCAATGAATTTCCCCAGTGGGATTCGCGACTAACAGGTTTACATAACAATATTATATTCACCAATAAAAAAACATCAGCAAACGCTTAATGACAAGCGCTGCTGATGTTAGACATTTAATGACATTCTTTTCATTTGTTATTCGACAGAATTCACTCGAGCTTCCGTCATTTGTTTCCAAATGGAACCTTTAGCTTCTTCCCCTTCTTCGATTCGAGCAATTGCCATACGAACCTGAAGTTTCACTTCAAATTCCGGATCATCCTCGGCAGCGTGAAGTGCATCCAATGCTGTTTCAGTTCCAGTTTCATAAAGGAACATCGCGGCACGCCAGCGTACTAACTTGTTTTTATCCCGAAGTGATTCAATTGCTGCATTTTCAAACCCTTCAAATCCAAGATCACTCATACAATCACCAGCAGTCCTTCTGACGGCCCAGCTTTTGTCCTTCAATGCTTTTTCAACATAAGGAATAACAGCTTCATCTTCAATCATTCCAAGATAAACAGTTGCTAGGCGACGTATGGACATTTTTTCATCATCCAATGCTTTGTCAAGCAAAGGTAAATCAGAAACTTCCGGATCCGGCATTTGGTCAATTAACTGGAAGCGTTTTTCCCATTCATCCACGTTGAATTGTTCAAGTGTTACTTTGGTTCGTCGATTTTCTTTCGTTTCTCCGCTGTTTAGAGACTGTTCAATAATATCCTGTAACCGTTCATCAGGATAAGCTGCTTCAACTTCTGCAACAACTGTTTCCCCGATTTCCTGCTTTTCACCATAACGGATTCCATAGTCGGCCCATTTACGAAGAAGGATATAGTTTTCCACTTCCGTACTATGCACTTTTTCCATAGCATTTTTAAAACGTTCACTTAAACCGAACCGCAACTCCGAGCCACTATCAAAGACCTTCACTTGGAGGGGAATGTCTTTATATGTTTGGACATGAACATAGACTTCGCCGTAATTTTCATCCGGGGCTTGCTCAGCAGTGTCGGCCTCAACATTTTCTTCATTAAAAACACGTCGCACTTCAGCAAGAATATCCTCCCATGCTACGTTGCCAATCCGTTCAACCGCCATGAAGTTCATGACATGATAGATTCCCTTGACCCCTTTGATGCCCAGGATATCTGACACTGGATGTGGCGCGGTTTCAGCATCCTCTTTTTTATAGTTATGGCTTATTCCCATTGGCAATTCTTCATCCACAATGATTTTCATGGAATTTGGGCTTGGTGTCGGTTCAATCGTAACGATTTTCATGTTCTCCCACTCCTCTTATCATCTACTTTTCGGGCGCCAGAGTCTCGGGGTCATAAGTCAAAGCTGCTTTGTGGCAAAAACCGCCACGCCGCATCTTCGCCTTATGCCTGTCGCCTCTAATCAGGCGCCCTCCGCTTTTGTTATGATTCAGCGATTTCCTGCAAATACGTCCACCGTTCTATCAGATGTTCATATTCTGCATTCAGCTTATCCAATTGCTTAGTCAACTCACTCACACGATCGTAATTAGCACCCGACGACATCATTTCTGCCTCAGTTGCAGCAATTTCCTCTTCTTTCTTTTCAATATCAGATTCAATCGTTTCCCATTCCATTTTCTCGCTATACGTCATTCGTTTTTTCGGTTTTTCTGGTTCAATTGCTGTACGGGTTGGCACACTTTTTTCAATTTTTGGCTCTTCCGTTTTTTGTAATGCTTTTTCCTCTAAATAATCGGTATAGATGCTGTATAAAGTTTCGATATTTCCCGAACCGTCGAGTACCCATAATTTCGTCGACGTCCTGTCCAAGAAAAATCGGTCATGGGATATCGTAAGAACCACTCCAGGAAATGTATCGATAAAGGATTCAAGTACCGATAGTGTTTCAATATCCAAATCATTCGTCGGTTCATCTAATAAAAGAACATTCGGCTGTTCCATTAGTAATTTCAATAGATATAGGCGCTTCCTTTCACCACCAGAAAGCTTTCCGATTGGCGTACCATGTGATGAAGTCGGAAAAAGGAATCTTTCCAACATTTGTGTCGCCGAAATTCGAATTCCGTTGCTATCCTCGATATCATTAGATGTCTCGCGTATGTACTCGATTATACGCTTACTCCCATCCATTTCGGGAAGCTGTTGATGGAAATGTGCAATTTTCACAGTGGTCCCCATTTCAAGGTAGCCACTATCCGGTTCCAATTCTTTTGCAATCAATTTCATCAATGTCGTTTTACCGGCCCCGTTCGGTCCTACCATTGCAATACGATCGCCCGATTGCAATAGACAATTAAATCCATCAATTACTTTCCTGTCTCCATAAGATTTGGAAACTTCATGAAGCTCAATCACTTTTCGACCAAGACGGGAGGTTTTCAACGCAACATCCATATTGGTTGAAGAATTATCCTTCTTAACTTTTTCTTCAAGATCTTCAAAACGGCCAATGCGTGCTTTCTGTTTTGTGGATCTTGCCTTTGCTCCCCGTCTGATCCATTTCAATTCATTGCGATATCGGTTTCGATTTTTCGCATCAGTCGCCTCTGCCATTTCCTCTCGAATCGCTTTCGACTCCAAATAATCAGCGAAATTGCCGGAATGTGCGTAAAGCGTCTTATCCGCCAACTCGTAGATATGAGTGGGAACAGCATCCAAGAAATAACGATCATGCGTGATGAAAACGACTGCAGCTTTTTCGTTTTTCAAATAATCCTGCAACCAAGTGATCGACTGGACATCAAGATGGTTCGTAGGTTCATCCAATAACAATAGATCAGCAGGTTCTATAAGTACTTTAGCCAACGATACCCGCTTCTGTTGACCCCCGGATAGCTCTCCCATCCTTTTATTAAATGTTTCAATCCCTAATTTTGTCAGCACCATTCTGGCCTTAGTATTTAAATCCCATGCCGAGCGTGCATCCATCTCATTTTGCATACGGGAAAAACGTTGTAGTTTCTCTTCTGATGAGGGATCATCCGTCAACGCAGCAAGTGCATGCTCATACTCCAAATTCAATTTAATGATTGGCGCATCTGACATAAAAACAGTTTCCATGACAGTCTTATCATGATTGATATTCGGAACTTGGGGTAAATAAGAAATCGTATAGTTATTCGGATGTTCCTTCTTCATTGAATCCGATTCTTCTGTACCAGCAATAATAGAAAGTAGCGTCGACTTACCGGTTCCATTGATCCCGATCAAACCTACTTCTCACCCTGGACTATTGTAAAGGAGACATCCCGGAACAACGTCTTCTCACCCACGCTTTTTGTAAGCTTTTCAACTATTAATTGGCTCATGACAACACATCCATTTCTACAAACTGCTTACTCTAATGATAGCTCATTTTCGTGGATTTTTGAATACGATCGCCTTGTGTATCGAAATGAACGTCAAAAAAAAGTGGTTTACACATTCATTCGAATTGAATCTAAAAAACAAACGGTATCACCTTCACCGTGATGGAGATGATAAGAGAGTGGAAAGGTAAATTATTTAGAACAAAAACTAAATTAATCAATATATAATTATAGTTTTATTCCGACATTTATATATCTGAAAACACACCATTATCATGCTTAAAACACATTTTAAGATAACGATTTTTATTTTGACAATACAATTAAATTGTTTATATAATAATTAAACGTAAAGGAGGTAAATCCCAAATGGCTCAACTATCCAAAGAACAAATTGTCGAAAGCGTACCTCAAAAAGGTTTTTTCGGACATCCAAAAGGATTGTTCACTCTGTTTTTCACTGAATTTTGGGAACGTTTTTCATACTACGGAATGAGGGCAATTCTTGTCTTCTATATGTACTACGAAGTTTCTAAAGGCGGTTTAGGCCTAAGCGAACCAACCGCATTGGCAATCATGTCGATTTACGGCTCGCTCGTTTATATGTCCGGAATTATCGGAGGATGGCTGGCAGACCGCATATTTGGCACATCGAAAGCCGTATTTTACGGCGGTATTTTCATAATGCTTGGACATATCGTCTTAGCGTTTCCCGGCAATCTAACAATGTTTTTCACTTCTATGGTATTGATCGTCTTAGGGACAGGTCTTTTAAAGCCAAACATTTCAAGTATTGTTGGTGACATTTATGCAACTCACGATAATCGTCGCGATTCCGGTTTCAGCGTCTTCTACATGGGTATCAATATGGGTGGTTTTTTAGCGCCTTTAACTGTTGGGACAATTGGATTGGACTATAACTTCCACCTTGGATTCAGTCTTGCGGCTATCGGTATGTTCGTTGGACTTATTACGTTCCTTATTACAAAAAAGAATCTTGGTTTAGCTGGCACGCAAATTGCAAATCCACTTAGCCCTACTGAGCGAAAGCGTTTTGTCAAAAATCTTGTTATAGGAGTAGTTGTTTTAGTTGCTTTACTGTTCATTACCATTCCTAATGGGTGGTTAACATTTAACTCATTCATTGCTCTCGTTGGTATTTTGGGCTTTGTGATACCTTTCTCTTACTTCTTTTTAATGTACAGAAGTCCAAAAACAACGGCAGATGAGAAATCGAGAATTATTGCTTATATTCCGTTATTCCTTGCCGCTGTCATGTTTTGGGCAATTGCGGAACAAGGATCTACTATCCTTGCCCTTTATGCAGACAAACGAACTAATTTAGATGCATTCGGGTTTCATATATCACCTGCGTGGTTTCAATCGTTAAATCCGTTATTCATCATTACTATGGCACCGGTATTTGCTTGGCTCTGGATAAAATTAGGTAAACGGCAACCTTCGATCCCACAAAAGTTTTCATTAGGGATTTTGTTCGCCGGGCTTTCTTTCATCGTCATTCTTTTACCAGCTTATTTTGGTGGAACCGACAAATTAGTGAACCCATTGTGGCTCGCCTTAAGCATTTTCATTCTTGTTATAGGTGAATTATGTCTCTCTCCTGTTGGATTATCTGCAACTACTAAATTGGCGCCCGCAGCTTTCTCTGCACAAACAATGAGCCTCTGGTTCTTATCTAATGCCGCCGCTCAAGCATTAAACGCTCAGCTCGTGAAGCTCTATTCTGATAAAACCGAAATGTTATACTTCGGTATCATTGGTGGCGTTGCAATCGTATTAAGCATAATCCTTTTTGCAGCGTCTCCTGTCATTCAAAGATTCATGAAAGGTGTGCATTAGGCAGGCTGTCGCATGAAGAAAAGCATGACCCATTCGCGGTTATGCTTTTTTCCTTTGGTAAAAAATCCGGGTTTTTTAAGGAAAAGTATTTCTACAGAGGATCTTGAGTGTTATGATAGGCGTATTAATTAAATTTATAGAAAAGAGGGAAAATACTTGATTGTAGGTTTATCGATTATTTTGATATTGGTTTTATTTTTGCCTTTCACAGTTCCATTTGTTGAACGCAATTTGGAAGCATTCCTATTCATAATGGGTATCGCTGCAGTCATAGTGAGCGGTGTCTTGGACAAGGCTTTACTACTTAAAGCTCTTGAAGATCCAATACATATTACCCTTGCAGTCATTATTGCAGGGTTGTTATTCAAATGGCTTCAAAGACCCTTTGAAAAAGGGATTAGGGGAATTAGCCGAACAATCCCTTATAGGCTATTTCTCGCCCTCGTCGTAATTGTACTTGGAATCGTTTCCAGTCTAATTACAGCAATCATCGCTGCAATTGTTTTAGTGGCGATTGTAGGTGTCTTGCAACTCGACCGTAAATCCGAAGTACGACTTGTTATCCTTGCATGTTATTCAATTGGAATGGGGGCTGTTTTGACACCGGTCGGTGAACCTCTTTCCACGATTGCTACAAGTAAATTGAATGAGGATTTCTTTTATTTATTACGATTAATAGGTCCAGATGTAATTCCCGGGGTTATAGCTTTCGGAATTCTCGCGGCCTTCATGATTAAACCTTCCAAAAAAGGTATCGGATTGAAGGCAAAACAAGGACAAGAATCATTCATTGAGATTCTGATTCGTGGATTTAAGATTTATCTGTTTGTCATGGCTTTGACTTTGTTAGGTGCAGGTTTTGAACCATTCATCGAAAGGTTCTTGTTAGGCCTTAGTCCATACGTCCTTTACTGGATTAATATGATTTCAGCTGTGCTTGACAATGCAACGCTTGCCGCCGCGGAAATCAGCCAAGAGATGGATGAACCAACAATTAAAGCGATTCTTTTAGGACTTCTGATTAGTGGAGGTATGCTCATCCCTGGTAATATACCGAATATCATCGCTGCGGGAAAGTTAAACATTAAAAGTGGCGAGTGGGCCAAATTCGGTGTACCGGTCGGTCTTATCGCTATGGTTATTTACTTCGTTGTAATTGTTATTTTTGGTTAAATTAAAAAGCGGGCTGTCACGATTTTTTGTGACAACCCGCTTTTTTACGTTAATTTTATTTTCTCTTTTTAGTTAAACGTCCTAACAAGAAAGCACCTGCCGCGAGACCAATCATCGTATTTGTTTCTTTAGTGAATACTTGTTTAACAACAAGGTTCATATTTTGAGGTCTTTCAGCAAGTCGACGCATGAAATAGCCATACCAATCTTGTCCAAACGGCACATATGTACAGAAGTTATAGCCTTCTTTCGCCAATTCCAATTGCATTTCCTTTCTAAAACCGTAAAGCATTTGGAATTCGAATTTGTCATTTGGAATATTATTATCTTTAACAAATTGTTTTACATGATTGATGACATTATGATCATGGGTTGCAATTGAAGTGAATTTACCGTTCAGTAAATGCCATTCGATCAGTTTAATGTAGTTCGTATCAATATCTTGTTTGTCTTGGTATGCATTCTCTGGAGACTCTTTGTAAGCCCCTTTAACAATTCTTAGACGATAATTTTTATGTTTATGCAAATCATCTTCCGCACGGAAAAAGTATGCTTGAATGACAGTTCCGATGTTATCATACGTAACGGATAGCTCGTCCAGTAAGTTAAACGATGGTTGCAGACGTGCATAATCTTCCATATCGAAGTTAACGAAGATTCCATAATTTTTCGCCACTGAAACAATCGCCTCAATGTTCTCTTTACAAAAATCATAATCGATGTCCATGCCTAATTGAGATGGCTTTAATGAAATATGAGCATCTACGCCGTTTTCATGGATAGCTTCAATGACAGCTATGATTTGGTTTTTCGCAGCTGTCGCTTCCCCTCTTTCATAGACAAACTCGCCTAAATTATCGACAGTACAAGAAATACCATGTTTGTTCAATTCTTTGATGCTTTCAATCGTCTCGGCAATATTCGTTCCTGCCACTACATTTTGAGCACCTAATTTTAAGCCGTATTTTTTCGCTGCACTATTCAAAAACTGGTTTTGAGAAAGTCCCATAAAGAAGTCTTTTAAAATCATATCCATTACTCCTCTAGAATAATTATTTTTTCCAATCTGAATTATAACATAGCATTCTTTCTTCAACACTAATTAAGTATAGTGAAAGGTACAATTATTCACAACAAAAAACGTGTCCAAATAACCTTGGACACGTTTTTCATCAGTCAACCCTTTTATACCCGCCAAATTCCTTTTCAATAAAGGATCCGAGTTTAAATATCGCATCTTCATTACCATTCTTTCCAATGATTTGAATGGCAATAGGCATCCCGTCGTTGTCAGAGCCTACCGGAACTGTTAAAGCGGGAAGTCCCCAAGTATTTGCATAGGCAACGAAAGGCATGTATTTCAAAAACGTTTTTCTAATTGAAAATATCTCTTTATAGACAGTTCCGTGCAGCGGAGCAGCCGTATGATAGACTGGCATAATTACCAATCGACCTTCCAAGTATTCTTCTAAAATTGCATCACCAGTTTTTATAAGATGATGAATTTCATTAATTCGCTTGGCGGATGGCTTGAAAAGCGATGCCCCTATCAAAGCCCATGATAAATAGCGGTGAATAGTCGAATTTTTAGTCGTTTTTTCTTTCAGATAAGCAGTGTAAGGATTTCCAGATTTTTGATCAAATGCAATCTTCCTTGTGGATTCACCGCCATCGATCGACATGATTTCCTGCCAAAGAAGTGCTGACTCATCAAGGAGTGGAAGCGGTTCGGTGTCAATTCTAAAATTCGTATTTTTCAGCTTCAAATAGATTGTGTTTAACAGCATTATTGTTTCACTTGAAATAGGTTGCGACATCGTCCTGAATACATTAACCGAAAAATCTTTTAGATTTCGATCTTCCGGCTTCCTGTCGGCAATAATGCCATATACCAATTTTGCATCCCGAACAGATTTGGCCATCGGTCCAATTCCTAACATTCGTTGCTGCAATTCGTTTTCTACATATGGAAAACTACCGACTTGGGACACTTGCCCTTTTCCTGACTTAAAACCTATCACACCATTAAAATGACTTGGAAAACGGATTGAACCACCAATGTCCGACCCAAGGCCAACCGCGGCTGCGCCAAGTGCAATAGCGGCCCCTTCCCCGCCACTCGAGCCACCCGCTGTACGTTTAATATCCCATGGGTTATTCGTTCTTCCATATAATTTATTGTCCGTCTCTTGGCAAAAACATAATTCAGGTGTATTGGTTTTGCCAAGTATGATCGCACCTTCTGCCCTTAACTTGGAAACAACATCTGCATCCTGATTTTGCACCTGTCCTTTCCTACTTTTCAAGCCACCAGTTGTTTGCATTCCTTCCACATCAAAACATTCTTTCATAGTAATTGGAACGCCGTATAAAGCTCCCTTTACCTGCCCACCTGACAAGTTTTCATCCGCCATTTTCGCCTCATTTAACGCAGCAGCAAAACGATCTTCCGTCAGAAAATTGACGGTCGGATTTTTCTCTTCATCCGTTCAATAAAAATTTCAGTTATAGATACAGCAGAAACTTCTTTTCTCTGAATCATTTCACCTATTTGAACCGCATCGGCATCTAGGATGCCAACCTTTTCAACAACCGCCTCCATCATCCCCCAGCTCCCCATTCCAAATTGTCATTCTATTCATTATAGTTAATATAGGCAATATTAACAACAGAGGCTCCCTCCCTTTTCAGGTAAGAAGCCTCTGTTTGTTAGACTAAATTCATAAAGATGACGATAAGAATAATAACGAATGCCCCACCTAATGCTGCCCATTGCATACGATCTGGTTTTTCTGGCCTACTATCCCATTTTTGCATGACTCCAACTCCCTTCGGTAGATCCTACTCCATACTATAAATTCCCTACTCTTTTAAGTCCTAAACGGATGCGCCAATTTTCATTAATCGTCAATGGTTTTTAGTCATTTGATTTTCTTATAAAGAAAACGCTTACATATTTAACTGAATAAAAATTGTTTTGGGATTCGTTAAAATTAACTATCAATTACGGACTACTCTATGTTATTCTCATAATTATAACTAAATCTACATAATGAAAATGGGAGGAAAAAGTTTATGACCAAGACCGCTATTAGCGACTCTAAAACTGTACAAGTGGAGGATATCTTGATTGCTAACCAATTCCTCAAAGATGTCGTTGTACATACACCTTTACAAAAGAACAAACGACTTTCAGAGAAATATGGTTGCCATGTCTATATAAAACGTGAAGATTTACAACATGTCCGTTCATTCAAATTACGAGGGGCATTTTATAAAATCAAACGTATTGAAAGTCAAGCCAGAGAAAAAGGGATCGTTTGCGCAAGTGCAGGCAACCATGCACAAGGCGTAGCATATGCATGTGCCCAATTAGGCATCAGCGGAAAAATCTTCATGCCGCAGACAACACCAAAACAAAAGGTCAATCAAGTGGCGATGTTCGGAAAAGACTTTGTCGAGATTATTCTTGTCGGAGATACCTTTGACGATTCATCAAAGCACGCGAAAATTTGTGCAGAAGATGAAAGCCGAATCTTCATCCATCCATTCGATGATTTAGATATCATCGCTGGTCAAGGAACAGTCGCTCTTGAAGTGATGAATGACATCGAGGAACCAATCGATTTCGTTTTTGCAAGTATCGGTGGAGGCGGTTTGATGTCAGGTATCAGTACATATATTAAGAACCTTTCCCCTGCAACAAAAATGATTGGAGTAGAGCCCGAGGGAGCCGCCAGTATGAAAACCTCCATTGAAAACGACGAAATTACAACTCTCAACCATATTGATAAATTTGTAGATGGAGCAGCTGTACAATGTGTCGGCACTCATAACTTTGAAATTTGCAGGAAATACGTTGATGAGATTGTAGCTATACCTGAAGGCAAAGTATGCACCTCCATTTTAACTCTTTATAACGAACACGCAATTATCGCTGAACCGGCTGGCGCACTTCCAATTGCAGCACTCGATTACTTTAAAGATCAAATAAAAGGAAAGTCAGTAGTTTGTGTGATCAGTGGCGGGAATAATGATATTGGCCGTATGCAGGAAATTAAAGAGAAATCTCTTTTGCATGAAGGCCTACTCCATTATTTCATCATCAATTTCCCACAACGGGCAGGTGCTTTAAGACAGTTTCTCGATACCGTATTAGGACCGGATGATGATATCACTACCTTTGAATATACAAAGAAGCATAACAAAGAAAACGGACCGGGACTCGTCGGAATTGAATTAAAAAGAAAAGAAGATCACGCCGGCCTCTTGCAACGCATGAAACAAAGTGGCTTCCCCTTCACAGAAGTAAATAAGGACAGTACTTTGTTTGAACTGTTGATATAAAATTGTAAAGGTACCTGTGCATGGTACATTTATGATTGTAAAGGTACCTGTGCACGACACATTTATGACAATTCGCAGTTATGCTTAAATATAAAAAATTCGTATGAATTATTGTAATTAGTCAACCTTTTCATGTATATTCGATGAATATTCTCGATTGTGTGCTGCACAGGCACCTTAACAATTCGCCGGGCAAACATGAAAACACCCTATCCATTCGGACAGGTGCGTTTTCATTTCTTTTTCGATTTATGAATTTGCAAGAATCATTGCGATTCTATCAATTGTAGGGATTGTACTTTTCGTTTGTCCTTGAGTTAGAACGGTGAAAATGAGCGTCTCCCCTTTTTTCGTTTCTACATAACCGGCCAGTGAACTCACACTGTTTAAGTTTCCTGTTTTCGCAACGACTTTTCCTTTAACGGGGGCAGTAGTTAATCTGTTTCTCAACGTCCCACCGACAAATCTGTCATTTACCCCTGCAATTGGAAGTCCTTGTACAAAACTGCCGTACCATGGTGCACGCCGAACTTGGTAAAGCAATTCCGTCAATTGTTCGGACGTCACTTTGTTATTATGGAGAATCCGAAGCATCTTCAAAGACCCACTCAGAAGGATTTAGACCGATGGATTCCGCGTATTCGCGCATAACTCGTAATCCTGAATTCCAACTGCCTGTCCCATAAACTTTCCGCCCCATTGTTTTCGCTAAAATTTCCGCATGCGTATTATTGCTTAACTTCATAAATGGTTTCATTAAGTTTTTCAATGGCATCGATTGTTTAGATGTGATAATTGAAACATTTGCCGGAACTTGTCTGCTGACTGTTTTCGAAGTGGCCGCAAATTTAATCCCTTTGGATGCCAATGATTGTTTAAAGACATCAAGCGTATAGGCCGTGGGATTTGATACGGTAACCCATTGTTTACTCCCAGCACTACCCACCGGCACATTGCCTGAAATAAGAATTGTGTTCGTTCCGGGTTGTCGTTTAATAGACAACGTATTTTTATATCCTTTTGGGACAGTTTTTGATTTATTGACGACAGTGACAATTTTCGTAGCTGGGCTCAACGTAACGTTCGCCTTATAGCCATTTTTAGCCGGTTTTGCATCCACGATTACCGTTCCGGCATCATAATCGGTATTCGGCGAGAGCGTCAAACCAGATATTTGTGCAGCGTAATAATGCGTTTCGTCCTCTTTATCAATACCTGGTGATAGTCTAATAGAATCGAACCAAGTATCATCACCGACTAAATCGCCAGTTATTTGCTTTATCCCCATTTTCGATAGGGTCGCAGCAAACTGATCCAAATCAGTCTTCAAAAGCGTCGGATCGCCTTGCCCACGTAGATAAAGATTTCCTTTTAAGACCCCTTTTGAAATAGTGCCATCCGTAAGTAAATCCGTACGGAATCGATATTCCTCACTTAGTGTTTCCAATGCAGCGGCAGAGGTTAATAGTTTTAGTGTAGAGGCTGGTGTTACTTTCTTTCCGGCGTTCGACTGATAAATAATCTCCCCTGTTGAAGCCTTTCGGACAGTGACGCTACTATTGGCGGATTTCATAATGGAATCGTTCATAATCGCATTTAAGCTTTTTTCCATTGACTGGTAGTGACTTGAAGCTTGTACTACAGAATCTTTTAGGGTGACCGTGAACACAGCAGCAAACGACATCACTATGGCGACAATGACCATAGCGGCTTTTCTGAAAATCAAACTGTTTCCCCCTTCATCTAAGTTGTCGTTTTCAGTCTACCATTTTATGTTTAAGAGAGAAATAGTTTTAAAGATAGTATCTGCAGATTTAATTGAATATGAATTTATATTGAATCAACTTGCTATCCGTACCTAAATATTCCTCTGTTCCAATTCTGCTTGCTTCTTGGAATCCTATGCTCTCAAGCATTTTCCTTGAGCGAAGATTCGTTTCATGGGTTTCCGCATTGAAAATCGTAATTCCAAAATGCTTAAAGGCATAATTCATCAGAAGTTTACAGGAATCAGATCCTATACCTTTCCCCCAAAGAGTACTGTCTCCAATTGCAATGCCTATTTCAGCAGAATTCCCATTTATGCAAGCCAAATCCGCATATCCAATTAACTTGCTTTCCAATTCAATACCGATTCGAAAAAAACCTTCTGAGTCATTGTTTACGCAACGCCCCCACCAGTTAAACAATTCTTGCTCATCCCTATTCAAATCCCATCCATTCGCTATGCAAAATACATTGTCCTTACTCCATTTTGCAACACAACTGAAATCTTCCATCGTTATAGGCCTAAGTTTAATATCGTGTCTAAACTTTATTTTTATATCCAAATTCCCACCCTTTTCTTTAGGAAGTCGCAATAACCAATACTGAGATCGTCCATACAATCAACATAAATGCTGTTGTCATCCAAAAAGTATTAGTAGTAGTTTGTTGTTCATTCTTTACTTTTTTTATTATTTCTACAAGATTGACACAAAAAATGATGGCCAATATGGGCATAAAATAAAAACCAATAACTGCAAAGATCATATCCATAGCTTATTTACCTCCAGATTAAACTTATTACTCACTATCACCCTACCACTGTCAGCATATTGATGAATTCGGTAAAAGTGTCCGCAATCACATGGAGATTATTCCCACTTCCTTCATCCGACTCTACATAGACAACATTTGGAACCTCTCGATTTTTATAATTAAAACCGACCCAAGCATGTCCGCTACCGGAGAATAGGACAAGCCCCTCGGGCAGGCCACATTCCAGTATGAAATAATCACTTAACAACAAACCTTCTTCGTTTGCTCCCATGATTTCTTCTACCATAATGAATCCATCTCCGCTTTCAATAGGAAAATCCACAGGAAATGCTCGATGCGTTTCTTTTACAGTTCCACCATTTACTTTTTTCAACAGTTGTACGAAATCAGTCGGCAGTTTTCTTCAGAGCGTTTGTTCGACACGTGTTATTTCTTCGCTTGTTGCAGGTTTATTCAGAGTTTCTTTTAAGAAGATATGCTCCATAGTAATTCTCCTTTACCTAAGAGTCACAAACCAACAGAAATATATTTCACTTCAATGTACTCATCCAGCCCATAATGTCCGCCTTCCCTGCCTAACCCACTTTGCTTGAATCCGCCAAATGGTGCTTGAGGAGTGGATGGTAAACCATCATTCAGACCGACGATACCATATTCCAACTTCTCACTCATCCTGATCCCTCTTGATAAATTCTCAGTGAATACATATGCCGCCAATCCATAGATTGAATCGTTCGCCCGGGCAATAACCTCCTCTTCAGAAGAGAATGTTGTTATAGGTGTTACGGGGCCGAATGTCTCTTCCTTCATACAAATCATCTCATCGTTTACTCCTGTCAAAATCGTCGGTTCATAAAAAAGTCCATTTTGACGTTTCCCACCAGCTACGACCTTTGCACCTTTCTTAACCGCATCGTCGACATGTCGTTGTACTTTTTGAATAGCATTTTCATCGATAAGAGGGCCTATCGTAACCCCTTCTTCCTTGCCATTTCCTACCTTCAATTGCTTAACTCGTTCGGCCAACCTTTCGGAAAACTCATCCACTATCGTCTCATGAACGTAAATTCGATTCGCGCAAACACAAGTCTGCCCGGCATTTCTGAATTTCGCCGCGACTACACCTTCCACTGCCTTATCGAGATCACAATCATCCATGACAATTGCAGGCGCATGCCCCCCAAGTTCAAGCGAAATCTTCTTGACCGTATCGGCCGCTCCACGCATCAGCAGCTTTCCAACTTCCGTCGATCCTGTAAATGTCAGTTTCCTAACACGTTGATCCTGAAGCCAAGTCTCCCCTATTGCCTTTGCGTCACCCGTCACAACATTAATGACACCATCCGGAATCCCTGCTTCCATTGCAAGTTGAGCCAATTTAATCGCAGTCAACGGCGTTTGTTCGGCCGGTTTGATAACGACAGTACATCCCGCAGCGAGTGCAGGGCCGACTTTTCGCGTAATCATTGCCGCAGGGAAATTCCAAGGGGTGATTACTGCTGTTACTCCTACAGGTTGTTTATGGATGAAAATCCGCTTGCCTGCACCGCTTGCGGAATCGTTTCACCGTAAATCCGCTTTGCTTCTTCCGCATACCAGGAGATGAAACCATTTGCATAATTCATTTCCCCTCGGGCTTCTGCCAAAGGCTTACCTTGTTCTTCGGTCATTGTTTGAGCAAGATCTTCTAAATTTTCATTGATTAATACATGCCATTTGACTAAATAGCTGCTTCTTTCATACGCAGAAAGCATGGACCATTTTTGAAATGCATCAGTAGCAGCATCCACTGCCAATCTCGCCTCTTCTGCCCCACCATCTGGAACAGTTGCAATTGTTTTTCCTGTCGCTGGATTAACGACTTCAATTGAAGGACGGTCTCCCCCGGTTTCTTTTCCGTTGATCAACATTGAAAAAGAAGTACTCATCTCCATACCTCCCAAATTGTATTTTCTTAACCAATGTACCACTCTTTTTTCTATTTTTCTTGATTTAAGAGTTAAACATTCTTTCTTTTCAAAACTTGATAATACATTAGCAAGCAATTAGTGTGCTACACTATTTTTAACTTAAAAATTTGAAAGGTGGTTCACCGGATGACTACATCAAACTCTGTAAAATTGACATCCCTAACAACAAAAGGAGGCTGCGGCTGTAAAATAGGACCGGCTGATTTATCACAAGTCCTGCAATCACTTCCACAAGCTCCATTTGACCCAAATCTTTTAGTCGGCCTTGATACGAGTGATGATGCGGGAGTTTACAAATTAACGGACGATCTCGCAATCGTGCAGACACTCGACTTTTTCACCCCGATTGTGGACGATCCATATGATTTTGGGCAAATTGCAGCAACAAATGCAATTAGCGATGTATATGCAATGGGCGGAAAGCCGATAACTGCTCTTAATATCGTCGCGTTCCCGATAGCAAAATTGGACAAAAGCATTCTTGCCGATATTTTACGTGGGGCTGGAGACAAGTTGAAAGAGGCGGGTGTCACACTTGTCGGCGGACATTCCATTGACGATCAGGAGCCAAAGTTCGGCCTATCAGTGACAGGAACTGTTCATCCCGATAAGGTACGTACGAATGCAGGTGCAAAGCCTAACGACAAACTTGTTTTGACGAAGCCGATCGGGGTTGGGATTTACACAACTTCATTGAAAAATGGCGCACTGACAACTGATGAAATAGAACAAGTGACTTCAATTATGACCACATTGAATAAGACAGCATCCGAAGTGATGTCTGACTTTGACGTCCATGCGGCTACAGATGTAACTGGATTCGGTTTGCTTGGGCATGCAACTGAGATGGCCAAAGCAAGCAATGCAGGAATTCGAATCTTTGCCGAACAAGTGCCTATCCTCCCGCGCACGAAGGAACTTGCGGAAGCAGGTAGAATTCCTGGCGGGACAAAAAGCAACTATGCACATGTTGCTGATGCAGTCACTTACGCCGATCATCTTGATCAATTGGACCGTTACATCTTATGTGACGCGGTAACTTCAGGCGGTCTGCTTATATCTGTTTCTTCCGACCATGCAACTGAACTTGTCGATACAATGAAAGCAAATGGCGTCAACGCTGCCATCATCGGTGAAGTGACTGGTGAACATAAAGGCAAAATAAACGTAGTATGACTTAAATTAGTAGGTGAAAAAGATGTTTCGAGATATTAGCATACAAGACCTGTTATTCATAAAAGAACGAGAACCTCATACATTGATCGACGTCAGGTCGCCCTCTGAATATAAGGAAGCGACAATCCCAGGGAGCATTAACATCCCTTTCTTTTCCGATGAAGAGCGAGCTGAGATTGGGACACTTTATAAACGAGTCGGCAAAGACGCAGCCAATGAACGTGGGCTTGAAATTTTCTCGGCGAAGCTACCAGATTTCATCAGACAATTCAAAACGATTGAAACACCGATGACCGTCTTTTGCTGGCGTGGCGGCATGCGAAGCAAGACAGCCGCAACTGTACTTGACCTAATGGGCATAAACGCAAACCGTCTTAGTGGCGGAATTCGCACATATCGCCAATGGGTCGTGAAGGAATTGGAAAAAGAAGATTTTCCACCAAAACTGATCGTATTGAACGGATATACGGGTACCGGCAAAACCTTACTACTACAAAGACTTGCGGATGAAGGTCATCCGGTGATCGATTTAGAACAATTTGCTGGACATCGAGGATCCATTTTCGGCCAAATTGGACTTGAACCGAATAACCAAAAGAAGTTCGACTCATTGTTAGTCCAGCAAATTCAAAAAGTTAAGCAAAAGCCATATGTTTTTATCGAAGGTGAAAGCAAACGAATCGGCAAGGTGTTAGTCCCCTCTTACCTATTTGATAAAAAAGAAAATGGAATACATGTTTTCATCCATCTTCCTATTGAAGAACGTGTTCACAACATTTTATCCGACTATAATCCATGGGAATCTCAGGAGCAGTTCATCGAGGCATTCCGATTAATACAACGCCGAATCCATGTGCCAATTGCGAAAGAGATTGAAGAAAGCTTGAATGAGGGGCATTTTGAGTCAGCAGTAAAATTATTGCTTGAGCATTATTATGATCCCCGTTACGAATATTCAACGACAAAACGTCCGCATGAAAACAACTTTGTCATCCATGCAAGTTCAGTTGATGATGCTTATGATCAGTTAGTAAAGTTGAATTACACCAACGAGAAATTAATTACAAAATGAACAAGCAAGGGCTGTCCCAAATCGTCATTTAAAATGACTTTTCGGGGCAGCCCTTTTGTTTTGGATGTTATCGGTCACTTACTGAGAATTATCGGTCATTTCTCTGGAGTTATCGGTCACTCAGCGCGAGTTATCGGTCACTATTATGATCTTATCGGTCAATTTCACAAAGTTATCGTCGTTTCATTACTTTGGACCTACCCGAATCTTGAAGTATTTCAAGTTTGACGCCGTCCCTCCACAGATAAAACTGTTCGATTAAAATCGCAATTACTGTTCCCGTTATAAGCCCATTCGACAAGACCGCAGAAATGGCATTTGGCAAATCGGACATGCTTTCTTGCGGGATGAACATGATACCAACACCGATCATCAATCCAACTGCCGCAACTTTGTAGCCACGTTCCTGATTCGGCTCTACTGATAACTCACGAAATGCCATTTCCACCATTTTCGTGAATATCGCAAATGTGACAGCATAAGCAACCGGGGCTGGCAATGCAGCAAATACCGACATGATTGCAGGAAAAATGGTAATGACGATTACGATGATACTTCCTACGATAAACGGTTTTATAGAAGCGATCCTTGTTGCACCGACAAACCCGGCTGCCCCGGAAATTGGAACCGGACCAATTGCGGAAAATAAACCTGCAAACAAATGGTTCAAGCCGGATGCAATCGACCCCTGTTCATACGATCTGGCGGGGTAATCGAAAATGATTGCTTCAATAAACTTTCCATAACCCGAATGGATGCCATCATATTTGCGATGAGCAACAGTGTTATAAATCCCGCAGTAATAAACATTCCACTATCCCATACCGGCATTCCATAGACAAGAACTTGCGGAAATTGAATCCATCCGTCAAATTCAGAATGAACAAACCCCGCTTTTCCGATGACTAAAAAAAGGATCCAACCAATCCCGATTGACAAAAGGACAGAATATCTTTTCACCCATGGAACTTTATGATTCATTGTAAAGAATGTGACTAAGACTACCAAAAGGCTACCCAAGAACAATAACCCATCAATTCGGTCACTATGAGTTTCTACTCCAACCATTCCTTTTAAAAACGTTCCGCTCAATTGTAAGATGAGAAGCATAAGGTATGTAAATGTAACGGCAGGCGTGAAAAGTGTTTTCATTTTAGAGATTAATCCGGTGATGGCTAACAGAATAAATAGGATTCCGCTAACAATCATGCCACTTTGCAATGCTTGTAATGCATCCCCGCTTGATGGATACATGACGCCCACCATGCCAGCATACACAACGAAAATGCCCCACCAAAGTCCGGCCGGCCCTTCATTGATCGGCAGACGATGACCGACAAATGCTTGAATGAGACAAGCCAAACCAAGCACAAACATTGTTCGTTGAATGAACAGTGTAGTTTCCACTGTATCCATACCAAACACATGCGCTATGGCGATTGGTGCTGCAATCGAGGATGCAAGTAAAAAAACCGCCCACTGAATGCCCCCAATTATATGTTTCATGAAAACACCTCAAATTCCAATTCAGCTTTTAGATTTCAAGTATATCACGACAATTGCAGTAAACGAGCTGTTTTCAGTCAACTGGGTTTATGTTTGTTAGTATTTATAGTATCTGCATAGCTTCGTATGAAAAACCCATCAGCTTTCGACCATTCGCAGTATAGAATCTTTTCTATTTCATCAAATCCCTCATCTATTAGCCCCTCTCTTAACCATTGTTCTGATTTACCGATCGCATTCAAGACCTCCCGCTTCACTTCTCCCTCGTCGACTAATAGCACGCTCGGTGCCTCCTCCTCCTTCTCAAGCTCCAAGTCACCTGCCGTAACAGATTTGTACTTTGCAAAGGAATTGATGGAAATTTGTCCGCCTGGTTCAATATACATATCACGAACCTCTCTTAGTGAAAAAACACCTTGTTGACGGAGCATTGTTCGTACCTGTTCCATCTCCAATTGATTTCTCTTAAAGGCTTTGATATTGACCTTTCCGTCATCTATTAATTGATCGGGTTCCCCCTTCAGGAGTATTCGTAAAGGATTGCATCGGGCCACTAATTTTTCTATAAAGTAAATAGACGCAGCCCATACAGCAAGTGAAAAGAGGAACATCCATATGGAAACTTCACTATCATAGATGCTTTCTTCAAGGATGCCGCCAAATATGATCAAATAGATGATGTCGTACGGAGTCATCTCAGCCAAATGTTTTTTCCCTAATAGCCTAATGACCACCATTAAGGCAATAAGTCCGACAATGAGTTTTGATCCTATAATTAAATAATCCATAACAAACACCTCCAAATTCTATCGATAAAAATACCCGTTAATCACTAACTTCAACCAATCGATTTTTTATGAATGTTTGAGAATGAATGGTTGGGGTAATTTAAGAGTAGTAATCGATAGAACAATAACTTTACTCAGGAGGCGTTTGAATTTGGTACAACGACATGTAGTAGGTTACTATGATACTGAAGCTGAAGCCGTGGCGGCAATCGAAGAATTGAAGAGACAAGGGTATCGTTCACATGACATTTCAATAATAAGTAAAGATAGGGACCACGTAGAAAACATTGAAGATCAGACCGGAACACATGCTGCTGACGGTGCTGCTACAGGGGCGGCCACTGGAGGAGTACTTGGAGGTCTTGGCGGCGTACTCGCAGGTCTTGGTGCACTCGCCATACCGGGAGTTGGACCAATTATAGCAGCAGGCCCAATTGTTGCAGGCATAACAGGTGCTGCGGCAGGTGCTGGGGTCGGAGGTCTTGCGGGAGCATTGATTGGTGCGGGTATTCCGGAAGATGAAGCAAATCGATATAATGATTACTTCAATGAAGGGAAGATTCTTGTTTTAATTGACGGGGAGTATACGTACCGTGATGTTCGAATGGACTATCCGGATAATCCTCTAATTTAAATGCGAAAAGGCTGTCCCTTATCCGGGATAGCCTTTTTTTAGTATCAAGTGTCTTTTCTACAAAAACCTGAATTACTCAATAGTATCCAATAACTCTACATCTAGTTTTTCGGCATTTCCCCATTTATAAAACTTTTCTAAATGCCATTTATTTTTCAGCCTATTAAAGTTATTATCTTCAATCCATCTGTGCAACTCATTATACGATTGTACGATTTCAAAATTCGAACCTTTATGCCTGAAAGAAGCATATCGCTGTGAAGGTACTGTTAGAGTTACCATCCCAGCAGGAATATCCTCAAACACCTTTACTTCAACACAAACCCAGTAACCATCCATACATTCAGTTTCACTTTCCACAACAAACGCACCAATTTGTTCACTTGAGTTAACCACATGTTTAATTTCACTTAGACGCTCATTTAACCTAAGTGATGCTTTCGGTATTTCGGCTAAATAGTCATCACCGGAACACAAAACACGATAACCCACCAATTTTAATTCATCAAGTTCCCTAACTACCTTATCTGGACTGGGTATTAATGTCATGTCAATTCCCCCTTTTTACAAATTGCAGCATTAAAAAGTTAATCCACGTTATAACTGGAATAGAAAATATCAAAAAATATAGATCAGAATAACCAGTTCCAAAAATACGTGCTTCCTCATTCAATTGGTAAGATAACAACATAGCTATTGTTAAAATAAATCCGTTTACCAAAAAAGGCTGACAGCATACTTAATAAATTTCGATTCGTCTTTTTTCTTAAATGAATTGATACAATGGACGAAGTAAATAAAGTAAATAAAGAAAATAAAATCGTGATAAAAATCAGATTAACAACCTCCTTGGCACCCTCTAAATATCGCGCTCGTCATTTCTTTCATAAATTCTTTTAAGCGTTGTATTGATATTAATAAGAGCAATCAAAATAAAACCAAGCATAATGAAAGTAACAATTTCACCTGTAAAAAATGCCACAATACCTAAAATCAAAGCATATAAAACGTATACGTCCAGTTACGCATCTGAATACAATACCTCTCTCTATTCATTCGATGACAATTACTTCCCCATCCTTCAGCGCTTTAAAAAGTATTTTATTTTCAATCATATATTCGATAGATCTATCTATATCTTCGGATTCAGGATGGTCTGATTTATAATGAGGGGCAATTACATAATCAATTAGGTGTAATCCCTCCCAAATGGTTTGATGCTCTTCCCCATATGGTTTCTGATTCGGATTATCCGCCAAGTGAATGCCTTTTAATGTTGGCCCAAGGATACAAGCACCTGCACTATATCCTCCATATAAAATATCCTTCTTTTCAATGTAATACTTCTTTATAATTTCATCAAATCCGCTTAACTTCATGGCTTGCGCAAGAACAAAAGTGTTTCCACCTCTTACCCAGAGAACATCATACCGATCAAGTTTTTCTTTTAATCCTTCTTTGTTACCGAAATACTGTTTCAGGTCCAAGATATCAACAGTAAAACCCAATCTTTCAAGATCCAATATATCCAGTGAGTCGCTTTTATTTTTCCGTTCTAAATCGGTTGCAAAGTCCAAAGCATTATTGATATATGCAACTTTTCGGTTCCCATTTTTCGTCATTTCTTTCAGTTTTTCTTCCTCGTTCCCAATCTTATAGGACGATAAGTATAATTTCATATTCTTCACCTATCCTTATCCGAATACTTTATAACCCGACCAACCACATCATCGGTTCTGTTTTATACTCATTACTCACCTGTTTATAATTGTTTCTTTTTCTTTTTTCGATAAACAAAAAGAAAAACGACCAATATAAAAAGTATCAATATCGAAAGCAGTTCTGTGAGATTAATACTGTAACCAAAATCTCCTTTAAAAAACGTGCTTTTCAACGGTTCTGTTTTGCCTAACCCCAATTTTTCTGCTAGCTCTGCTTTTCTTTGTTCTAAAATTTCATCACTCATTTATTCATCCCCTAAAAAAATCACTTTTCCCCATACTTTCCATTATTAATTAATTTTCGGTACTTACCATCTTCCTCAACCGCAATCGCTTCATCCGTATGAACACCTTTTATTGAATAAAGCTTAGTACCTTTTTTATACTTGTTCGAATAGGTTCCAGAATATGTTCCTTCCTTATCTGAATACTTTGTAACCCGACCAATCTCATCATCAGTTTCAGTTATATACTCTTCGCTCACATCATACAAATAGCCGTTCCATACAACAAATCTTGAATTCCAGTCAGCACTTGAAGAACAGCCCGCAACTAAAATGAATGAAAAAATGCATATACTGAATACGAATGATTTAACCTTCACAAGTTCACTCCTCACAATGAAAAAGACCTGTACGTGACGTAACACATCAAAGTTATGAAGAAAGCCAATGTTTCAAGGTTTACTATAAATATATTAGGCTTCACTTTTGAGAACAGTTTTACTCGCTTCATCAAACTGGCGTCTATCGAAATAAATAAATAATAAAAAATAAATAAACCAAATAGGAGCATCAAACCCGCCATCAACAATTCTCCACTTTGCCAGAAGGAAATTCCTAAAAAAATGGCCCATATACTTTTAAACACACCAAGGAAACTCTCAAAAGGCTTCGTCAATGTTGCCATCATATATTCCGCATGTTTTTCGGGAATGGAATGTTCCTTGTCATGCTTTTCGATAAATGCAATATGACCAGTTTGAAGTACCATGGAGCTCACTAACAAAAACAAATAGGCAAAGCCAAATACGGTTCCTACTAATACTATATCGGATTCGATTAGATGGTTTAATGCCAATGGCAAAGGAAACCACATGGCGTACATAATTGCCATCAACAAATGGAGGAAAGCATACTCATTTTTCTTTGTCATCGACTTAAATGTTAAGATTATGATCAAAAACAATAAAACGCCTATCCAACCCAAAATCATTGTTGAGGTTATCATAACTCCCCATTATCCCCCTCGTGTCTTCTCACTTTTCGTTTCCACAATACAAAAAGCAATACTATTGCAAATAAAACTAAAAACGGGAAGATACCATTGAATACATTCATCCAATGAAAAGGCGCCTTATGGGCATAGACTGCTTTTACCCATTTACCCGCACTTTCTTCGACTGCAATAGCATCCCTCGGAGATATACCACTTATTTTAAAATACCCTGTCCCAATAGGATAATAATTGGATGCATTCCCATAATGGCTACCCGTCATATCATTGGGCTTTGTTTTGACCTCTCCTATTCGCTTGCCAATCAAACTATCAATTACTTTTTCATCCGTGACCTCATATACCTTTCCATTCCAAACGACAAACTCAATAGCCCAACTCAACGCGTGAGCAGACGAATTAACTAAAAGGGTGATTATCAATAAACACATTATTGTTTTTTTCATTTATTCCAACCCCTCTTTACATACCGACGCTATTAGTTTGAAGTTTTTAGTGCCTTTCCTACGCCAAACAAGACCGCGATGAACAGCAATATAGAGAGAATTATTGCCCAGATATTCACCTCTCCAAAGGCCCACGTGAGAACAACGTCAAAGGAAGGGACACCTAAAGCATACAGAAACGGAAGTGTTAATATTGATGTTAGAACACCTAACGTGAATATTAATACCACTGACCTTCTTCTATTGAACAAAATTAACATCCCCTTTTTTAATGCCGAATCTAATCTGATTGACAACTTTCTTTTGAACGTCCAAAAACCCTGATTATTCCATTTAATCTATTATACCATGAAGATATTAATACTTTTCAAAAAATTCATTCCAATAAAAAATACACCTCTGTAGAAAAGGTGTATTTGGATTTTTAGTCGGTAAAAGCGAATAAAATCATTTAGATAAAGCTATTTTTATATGCGCCAAGTGGTGCTCTTCGTGCCAAGCTAATTTCCTAAGTTTTGTAGCAACGGTAATTTTCCCGTTCTTCCCATGGGTGAAAGTCCGATCTAATTGATCTTCAGTTAGATGATTTCCTAAATATACGATACGCTCGTTTATACCTTCAAGCATTTTAATGGAGCTTTCAGCAGGAAGCTGCGTATCCGGTTGGATAGCCCACTTTTCCTCATCAAATCCTGGTACTGTTGGATTTTCATCTGTTAATGCAAGCTTTAGACGTTGATACATGTTTAGCTGTGAATCCGCTATATGATGTACAAGTTGCAGTACTGTCCAAGCACCATCGCGATATGTTTTATTTAAATCCTCGTCACCCAAATGGTCAACAGTTTCCCTTAACCGAGTCGTATAAGATTCGATATCCTTTAACCATTCTTGTACATTCTCTAAAGTTACATTTTCAGGAACTTGCAACTCCCCAATTGGAAATCTTACGTCCATTTTCACTACCCCTCTTCCACTTTAATATTTTTCATATATTTATTATAACAAATATTTCAATATATTTGTTCCTATCAATTCAATTTCCCGATTTATTTTTATTTTCTTTCAGCTCATTTACTTCCTTTTCCAATTCTACAATTCTTCTATGATTTGATTGAGTGGCTCCATACACAAACCCTATCAGCCCACCGATCACTGCACCGGAATCCCAAGAAAGAGTAATCCCGGTAATGCTCCTATTAACATATACAATAGAGTCATTTTCCCACTCCTTCGTCCTATTATTTTCCCTATTTCGCTTCATACATATACAATTCATCACGGTCTAAAAACAGCAGCATATTTTCCCGGTTACTGACTAATTGTGCCTCAACAACCATTCCATTCGGTTTAATCAACTCGATTTTATGGATTTTCTTAAAGATTTCTCCTTCGCGCTGCAGCTCAATCATTGCCTGCTGCCCCCATCTATTCAAATATGCAACAATCTTCTCTCCGCTTACCGCAAACGAGTTGAAACTTATATCTTCGGTGAATAATACACTGACTGCCCTTCTTTTCGCATTCCAATTTTCGATTCAATACTGAAGAAAAACCAAATCCCACCGTTAGAATCACCATTCAGCGCAAGACACTCAAAAATGTGATATTCCTTATCCTCCTCAAGGGAATCTAACTTACGACCCATAGAATCCCAGCCAACGAGCCCGCTCCTGCCGACCGGTTTCTCCCAGCCGTAATTGCCAAAAACCCCTTCATCAAAGTATCCGGTCCAAATCTCCTGATTCCTTGTCACATACACATGCTCAATCCCATCGCCTAAACAAAAAGATCGGATAAAACGTCCATTCAAATCATACACCCTTGCATTTTCTTCAATATTCTGCGCATCGTGATAATACGAACGAGCACAGACAAGCATGAAATGCTCGTCATCAATCGGCTGTATAAAATGATAATTCCACGTTTCTTCTGGCAATTGGATCACATTCTTCTTTCCGTCCTTCAAATGTACGACATGATAACTGTAGCTCTTCTCCGTAACCGTTGAGGGGAAACTACCATTAATTAAAGGAGGAATTTCTTCCGCCAGTAAGACGAATACATCATTATGATGTCCGATTGCGATTGAACGTGGAATCAACTGTTTCAACTCTTCGTGCAGATTTGCTATAGGGGTCACCGGTATATTAAGTATTGGTTTCATCATATTCAGCTGCCCTTCATGGATTGACGTCATACTTTTTTGAGCTCATTGTATAGATGTCCTTATTTAACTAAACCCGTTAGTGGAATAGCTAATACAAGTTCAATTTGCTGATGCTTCACTGGTCCGTTAATTCTTCTCCTGTAACGATTTTAAATAGCTCTGCTGACTTGTCTATGTCTAATTTGACATATTGATTTCCTCCAATGAGTACTACTTTATCTATGTTTGGAGTGATCCATAGTTCATATAATACCGCTTTGGCTTCAATGTTAGGATTTTTAAAACGAAATGCAAATCTGTAATCAGGTGGGGTTACCATTTCTGCTTTTGCATTTATCCAATTTGCATCTTTTAAGATTTCTTTCAATTTTTGAACCTGCTCATTATCAGTGACCTCTCTAAAGTCTTCATAGTTATTTTCATCGCCAATACGCTTTTCGACTACTATACTTAGTTCCGTGTTTTGTAAATCGTTTGAACAACCTACTAATAAAATTGAAAATATCCCGATTAAGCTAATGAGTAATTTTAACGTCTTAAAATTCATGCCTCCTTTTACGCTCAGAACTCTGAACGGTTAGATAGATCACAGACACATCCCCTTTTTAAATCCATATTTTCATAATTATTCTGCTTTAGTTGAAGAAGAAAGAGTACACTCCGTTGCACCTGCTCATCATTGTATTTCAAATATCCTGTTCCGATAGCTTAATGATTTCCAATATAAATTGATACTTGTTGATAGCCATATCTAATCATTACTGATAATTTCAATGTAATAAGCTGCAATTTTACCTGGAAGCGATTCTCTTAGGTTGTCACCATAAACACGTACTTCTTGGTTTATCTTCAGGTCATCAAATATGTTGTGATTCTCAGCAACATTGTGTTTTGACACGATGATACTATCCATTCCATAGTTCGAGGTAAAGTATCCTGTTAATCTCCCCCATACGCTTACTGGTTCTTTCGCTAACCATACAGTATCAATTCTTTTGGAAACCACATAACCCTCTATGGTTATATAATCATCTGGCATATCGATTACATCAACTGAAGATCTTTGATTGGATAGAGTCCGTTGAAGAGGAATGATAATGCCAAAACAAGTAAACAGGTAACTAATAACCTTTTATATGATGGATACCGATACGTAACCAAGAAAACACCCCTTTCACCATTTTTATTCACGAGGATATCTTTTCTCCTGGTTATGAGTACCAATATTAAGAATCAACAGAAGGCGTTTCTCTATTTTACTAAAGCACCTCGTTAGTTGAAGAAGAAATCCTATCTAATTAAAAGTTTCTTCTTTCCATATTTCAAATATAACAGCTTTAAGAAACTTTCCCTCTTTGACTTCGATAGCTATTGCTTCCTTTTTATTAATATCGGTTATCTCATAATACTTTGTTCCTTCTTTATATTTATTTGAGAAGTTCCCACTAGTGTCAGAAATTTCTTGTTGAGAATAGAAAGTAACTTCGCCAATTTCAGCACCTATTTCCTCTTCATTAACTTCCTCTTCTGTAACAACATAAGATTCATTCCCCCATGTAACGAATTCAGTTACCCAGCTTGCACTCGAAACAGTTTGTATTTCATTCTCTGATTTTCCATCAACCAAAGAACAACCTGCTAATATAACAACTCCAAGAATTGTTACTATTAAAATCCTTTGCATAGGCACACCTCCGATATATTAGACATTCCTAGTCTGCTACGTTGGTTCAATAAGAAAAAAGGCTTTACTCCTTCCTGAAGTAAAGCACCCGTTAGTTAAATAAACGACAATTGCGCCCGTTTCGGAATATAGGAAAATTCATTAACCCTCTATAAGTGCATGGTACTTCAAGATTTTTCCTTCGGATTCCACGAGTAAAATAGGACCTTTCTTTTCGATAGGTGAAAAAATCTTTGCACCAACAGGTAGCTTATTTGACATTTCATTTTCAAAGTTTGTATCTGTATCATTTCTTTTTTTGATTTCCCCTACTTGCGCGCCCTTTGTTAAAGTTAATTCCCCGACCCAGTCAATTCCATTAACGTAAATTAAACCCTCGAATTGAAATATATCAGCTTCAGGGTCTGATGTTAGAACTTCTTCGGCACTAGGATTTCCAGGACTATGAACTTCTAACTTACCTGTACCTGATGAACTAGAACCTGATGAACTGGAACATCCATAAGCAGTTAATATTACGAAAAAAACCAAACTGAAAAATAATCTTGGTACTTTCACGTTATCCCTCCTCGTACCATTAGACTGACTACGGTAAAATAAGTTACTTAATTGTTCTATACACTTTTCAACTAAACTGCTGCGTTAGTTTAATAAGAAATGAGCCGTCTTCTAACAGGTCAATGATCTTCAAGTAAAGCTATCCGTTAAATAAGAAGAAAGTTTATCTACTTACTTGTATTGAATAAATAAATAATATTGCCAAAACAATACCTATAACATATTTAGAGAATTGCTTAAGTCTATCATTTTCAAATGTCTTAATTAACAAGTAAAAAAAGCCGATTACCCAAATGCCATTTTGGAAAAAAGTAGCAATTATATTTCTAAACATATTTAAGAAAAAATAAAAGTCCAATAATATCCCACCTATATCTTATGATATTTTACCGCAATTAACCAAACCACTTAATGAACTAAACTGCCCCGTTAGTGAAAAATAATTATAATTTCACTGTCCAAATTTTATAGATAATTTGACCATTTATTTCTGTTTTTTCTGTACAGACATCGATTTGTAAATTGTTATAATCAGCCCATTGAGGAAAAGAGATGCTAAATAGTTAATTACCTTTTCATCAGGTGTGGCATATCCTACATTATTTTTATTACTTAAATAGGCAACAAAATCTGGATATAATGCTTCTGTCCATTCTTTAACTTCAAACTCCGAGTCAAAAATACGGTTATCCTCTTTATGGCTTCCATTTATCCATTTAACATTCTCCATTGAGTCCACCTCATTTCCAAGTTTCTCATCATCTATTATGCTAACCTGCCCCGTTAGTTCAATAAAAAAAGTGCTTTACTACCTTATTGAAGTAAAGCACCTGGTCGTTTTAAAGTACTACTTTACTTCTAAAACAAATGCATAAAATGCATCTCCAAAGGATACATTCTCATTCTTTTCATCCATCCACCATACTCCATAAGAATAATAATAAACACCCTTTTGTATTGGTGCAGAAAAACCATTTTCTTCAATCAGAACTCCGCTTTCATTACTTCCATTTATCTGAACAAGATAGAATTCATTTGGTTTTGGTTTGTAGTCCATGCTAAAAGTTATTTTCTCACCAGGAGTCACTTTAATAGGCTCTTTTTCTTTTAATAGTTCAACAGGTCCAACTGTATCGGCACAACCACCTGTCCAACAATAGGTGCCAAGTTTCGTTTCATATTTATCATTATCAATTACTATATAGACTTCTGGCGGCTTGTCTCCTGACACTCCTGACATTCCCTCTATTGAACAACCCGCAATGATAAGAACTAAAAGAACTACAAATATAAAGAAATACTTATTCATAAACAACCACCTTTAAAGTTTATGATTAGACGTAAATAATTATTTGAAAGTTACAAAATTAGTTCGGCTATTCTGCCGCGTTAGTTCAACAAGAAGGCAAGGATGCCATACGGCCCCTAATCATCCACTATTGCACCCATTAGTTTAAGAACCTGAACTTACTTTTAAACTTTCTAGTGAATCGGTCACTGACTTCCATGCCGATGATGACGGATCAATAACCATAAAATGTTCCACGTCTGGAAGTACCACCAAACGAACTTTATCGCCCTGTTCAATAGCCCTACGATGATACTCAATACTCAAATCAACTGGAACATGACGATCTAATTCACCATGAATCAATATTTGTTCGACATTCAAAGGCAACAATTCTATCGGTGAAGCTAACCTATAACGTTCAGATACTTCTTGTGGTGATCCACCAATAAATGAAGCTACTGGACTAGTCATCCCTTTTTCTTCATGGATTTCCCACATCTTTCTCAAATCTAAAACCCCTGCCAAACTTATTACACTCCGTATAGGAATAAGAAGAGTATTACCTATCCCGTCCGTTTGAACTTTGTTATACCGAGATGCCAACCAAAGAGCCAAGTGTCCCCCTGCTGAATGCCCAAGGATAACCACCCGCGAGAGGTCGAGCTTAAAGCGTTCCTGAAGTTGAGTGAGGTGGTTTACAGCATCAATAACATCAATAAATGTTCCTGACCAACCTCCACCATCTTCTCCGACTCGACGATATTCAATATTCCAAGTAGCATAACCACGACGAGTCAAATCTTCATCAAGTGGTGTATTTTCTTCAAGTCCGTATTTTGATTGCCAAAAACCACCATGAATTGTAACAACTACTGGACTAAGTCCAGGAATATCTGGTATACGCAATACACCGAATTGGGACGGGTGATCTCCATAAGGTATATGAAAAACTTTTGTCAATATAAAAACTCCCTTCCAACGCCACCACTTTAATTCAACAAGAAGAACCCACTACTCCTCTTTATTGAGTATCCTGCTCCGTTAGTGAAAATACTCCATATGACTATACTTCTATTAAGTTGGCAATAATCCCTTTAATATTACTCTCTTAGGGGAATGGAATTGTTATTGTCAAAAGCATGGTCTTCGTTTGAAGCTGATAAACGGATAGAGGGTTTTTCACCACAATCGTTGAAGGCCTATCAATTACAGTCTACGATACTAATCAGTTATTTTAAGGATGTAGAGATGGACTTGCTGAATACGAATAAACTGAAGGAATATCTTGCCGTATCGTGTAAGCATTTAAAACCAGCCAGTCTTGCACATCATATCCGATTTCTGAAATCTTTTTTTCGTTGGTCTCATGAAGAAGGCTACCTGAGTAAGAATCCAACTTCCAAGATTAAAGAACCCAAAGTCGGTAAGCATATACCTAACCATTTAACCGAAAGAGAGATTGAACACCTTCGTGAATCCTGTCATACCCCAATAGAAAAAGTGATTTTTGAATTCATGTTTTCTACCGGTTGTCGAATTGGAGAAATAGTTGCCTTAGAAAAGAACAATATTAATTGGACCAACCAATCCGCGATTGTTAGAGGAAAAGGGGATAAGAAAGGGAAGTTTATTTCAATACACGTTGCATCATATGGCTTAAACGATATCTTGAAAGCCGGAATGACAATAATCCTGCCATCTTTGTGACAGCACGGCAGCCACAAAAAATGAGTGTCGCCCAAATGCGATACATCATCAAGCGAATTTCTAATCGTGCCGAAATCAACAAAGAGATTCATCCACACCAACTTAGACACAGCTATGCAACTCATTTATTGAATAATGGAGCTCCTATTGAAGTCATACAAAGTCTTTTGGGACATGAGAAAAGTGAAACTACAAGGATATACGCTGAATTAAGCGGAAGGCTAAGGAAAGAGTATTATCAGAAGTACTTTTAAATGTAAGGAGCCACGTCTTAACAGACATGGCTCTACTTGACTAAAGCACTCCGTTAGTAAAAAAATCAGAAACGCTTACATAACAATCGTGCCTGATTATGGAAGTTCATAGTCTATTCAACTTACACTACCTAATATTAAAATAAGCTATTTGGAATATTTTTTTCCGGAATTATCAAATCGGAAAATAGTCTGTTGTCCATTAAACGTTTCCCCGTTTGTTTCAGTGTAGACTCCATTAGTGTAATTTGATAGTGACCTCCTCCAAAATTTTTTTCCAGCAATGTTTTTCTCTAATGGGTTAGTAAACAACTCCCAATTCCCTTTAAATTGGTCAAATACTATATTTGCTGCTCTTTCAGCAATACCTTTCCCTCTTAATGATTGAATTAAAAAGAACTCATTTACAAAATAGTCAATTCCTTCATTACAATGTGGTGGGGTTGCTATTAGGATAAACCCTGCTGGAATCCCATCTACTAAAATTACATAGGGGAATAAAACTTCTGGCTTTTCCCACCAAATATTTTGAACTTCATACTGATCATTTAATGTTCGAAAATCGTCACTATCCTCATATATCCCGTGAACATTGGGGTTCTACCATAATGTCCAGAAAGGTCATATAGGTATAAAGGATATAAGTTTTTTATAATATATGCTTCACTTTTATCTGTTAAACGAACATCAATTTTCATAGGCTTCTCCTTTAAAATAGTATTTGTATATGCTGTAATTGTAATAAGAGTAGGCCGATGAATATATATTATAAACGATTATAAAACGTTCTTTACATAGAAAAGTCACATCAGATTTAGTCCAATGTGACATATAAAAACTATTCTTTTGAGTAAACAATTTTTTTAATACTATCGTGAGAAAGAAAGAATTGATTTGAAAGTTGTTCTATAGTTACCCCAACGGAAAAACGTTGTCGGATCTCAAGGTTTCTCTGTTTTAAGTAATTTTTACTCCCTGACCTTTCTCCCCATTTCTTTTGTAATCCCTTTGAAATAGGGACATAAACCATTTCTCCATTTACATACTTCTGTATCTCCTCCAGCAGTTCTTTTGGAAAGATACTTTTTGCATTTACATATTTCATGTTAGCCTCGCTCCTTAAAATAGAATAAATTTTCAAGGTAGCAAAGTCATTACTACAAACAAATTATCACTTTGCAGGCGGAAATCAATTTCTAGCCCTATACAAACAACCGCCGTTGTTCATAGTGCAAACTTTGCATAGAGCTGTTCTTTAACTTTCCCCTATTTACTGTCATAGCAATTCACCTTTCCGTCCTTATACAACTACAGTTAGATTTCTTTTAACCACTTCGGCAATAACTTACCGATATCCTTCAAAGTGTAAGACAAAATCCAAATTAGTTCATCTGGATAATGAAGAAAAATTCTCTTCCCATACTCCAATGCAATACCCAATTCATTCAGCAATATGGCCCGATTGTTGGACTCAAGTTAAATTACACTCTTAAACTTGCCCCTTTAGTTTAATAAGCACCAGTTAGAGCCGTCTATTCAGCCCAATGATCTTCAAGTAAAGCACCCCGTTAGTTTAATAAAAACAGAGACGCTTCTTAAACAATTGCGCCCGATTATGGAAATGGGTTCCATTTTCATATACTCAGACATATTTTTCTGGTATGTACAACCGCATATAAAGATAACCATCCTCCATATCGTCTGTTATTTCAAAGCCGATGTTGCTCCAAAATTTTTGTGCGGTTCTATTTTCTAGATTAACTGGTAAGGAGATCCTTCTTGCATTAAATTCTTTACACAAATATTCAATACAAAGCTTAGCCGCTGCTGATCCATAGCCTCTTTTTTGAAAACGGCTATCTATCATAAAATTTATGATTTGGGGGTTATTTTCGCCAATATACATTGAAACAAAACCCACCATCACATTATCGGCATAAATTGCAAAAGGGCGTGAATCATCATAAAATACCCACGCTTCGGCTAATGACCACGCTACAGAATCTACAAAGTCCACATTGGTATCAATTGTACGCAAGTTTAAACATTCTTCATAATTGTCACTATTAATTTTTCTTAACTCTAGCAAAGCAATATCACCTTCCAAACATAGTTATGACTGTTTAATGTATATAATTCAACTTTTGAAAAGTGGAATTAGCAAATAAATCTTAATACAACCTGGAAATCCTAGAACTTAATGCTCCAATTGATTTTGAATCAGTTCTCCTTGATAATAGTCATTGATATAGTCGCATTGCATCACTTTATTATTATAGCTCTATGCCACATAATGGCCCGATTGTTGAACACAGGTTAAACAACCATCTTCAACTAACCTGCCTCGTTAGTTCAAGAAGGATTTCCAAGTAGCGACACCTTACTAATAACTACTTCTCTGATGACTCTTTGTATTTCTTATGTTCTTCCCTAACAAAGACCATAGCCTTTTCAACAGTTAATATATTTTCCTTGTGCCAATTTTTACCCATTTCTCTTACCAACGGGTGAACCATTCCGATTCTACTAAAAATTTCAACATAGTCAAGTAATACATTTATTACGCCATCTTTTAATCCCAATAACTGCAAATCCTTAACAAGCTTTATATCATCCTCGGTAACCGTATCGTAGTGTTCTTTAATAAAATCTAAAGGTGTTGTAGATTTAACCTGTTTTGTATACCATTCCTGGGTGTCATTCCAGTTTTAGCTTTGAATTGTTGTTCGTTCCATTCCTCTACTGTCATCCCGTGTATTTCTTGAAATCTTTCTACAGGTGTCGTCCCATGTATTACTTTACGGTGTACTTTTTTCCTTCCTTTTTTATCTTTGGTCATTTATTCCCTCCTTAATATTCCATCTAATCTTCTTGTTCAACTAAACTGCTGTGTTAGTTGAATAATCCGTTTCACAATCTTCAATTTACTTTAACATAGATTTCTCATCTTTCTAAAATCTTTTTTTCCAATATCCAATTAGCGAGTGTTTGGCATTAACAAAGGCACATAAATTTATACGATGCTGCTATTTCTTGTGCCAATCAGGTCTAAGGTCACAAAATGACAATATAACTCGGGAAATGATTGATAACTGTGGGGAAATGAACGATAACCTGTGGAAATTGATTGATAACTGTTGGGAAATGATCGATTATCTATCCATATGCAATAAAAAAGGACCGCATAATGCTGCTAACATTGGGCGGTCTGATACTAACAGGTTCCTATCAATGGGGTCAGCATAAGGCGAAATAATCCATCCTATTAGAGCTAGCCACTCAAGGACGGATTATTTTTTATTGTGGAAGCTACTACCTTCTATTATAGAGTTTAATCTAATTGCCTTCCTCCATAGGTCTCTGCTATCCGCCCATAGAATCACCACTCTATTAATAAGAAAACCAATCACCAAAAAAGGTGACTGGTCCCACTCTTACTCCGTTCCTTTATCAAACATTCTCAGTAACGCCGTCATCACCTGTGCACGAGTCGCCTTCTCACTAAGTGAAAGTTCACCGTATTGGTTTCCTTTCATATAGCCAGCATTCACAATTCCTGCAACATGACCTCTTGCCCAAGTCGGTATTTCATTCGCATCTTTAAACTGAGCGAGCACAGCTGTATCGTTAGTTTCTAACTTTAAAGCTCTCGAAATCATCACCATCAATTGAAGTCTCGTAATCTCTGCCCCAGCTCTGAATGTTCCATCACCATACCCAGTGACTACGCCAAGGTCCATTGCTTCGTACACATACGGTCTTGCCCATTCCGGAATGCTCTTCCAATCTGTCGGAAGTTTACCCTTAGGCTGTTCTACTCCCTGATGTCCTAAAACCCGCATCAACATAATCGTATAGTGTAATCTCGTTGAATTCAGTTCAGGCTTAAATGTTCCATCTGCATATCCAGTCGTAATCCCTAATTCCAAGCCACGAAGAATATCTGCCTTAGCCCAATGCCCATCAACATCATTCACTACAGGAACTACTTCCGGTACTGCAAACGCAGCTACTACACCGATCATGTTAGAAGTTCCAACTAAATAGCCTTCCACTTCTGTCGACTCAATGCGCTGCCACGTCTTGCCATCCCATATGAATAACTGTTTCACAAATCCATTTGGAATGTTCGTTTCAAGCAATTTCACTTTCCATTCAATCGTAAACTTATCAACCCCATCGCCAATCCACTTTACTTCAAATGCATGACTTAACGAATAAATGGATGGTTTCTTTACGCTTCCGACAATTGGTTTCACATCAAATTTCAAATTGGAATTGCCTTCAAATTTAGCGTGAACAAAGAATACATCTTCATACTGCCCCTCTACCTCTTTAACCCCACTTTGAGGTGGGATTGGTGCTGGTGGTGGGTATGCTCGATTGACAACGACTTCATACTTTTTTACCACCGATCCATCGAAAGAAGCGACTTCGATTTTCACGGTATTTTTGCCATATTCGAGTTTTACCGTTTCTTTATCTCCGCTCACAACCGCCTTCCCATTAATTTTCACTGTAGCCTTTGCATCTGTCAAAATTGCGGTGAAATCAATAACACCAACATGCCTTCCAACACTCATCTCATATGCGAAAGTATCTGCAGAAAACGCAGGTTTAAGCGTTCCTTCCGATAATTCGAGATCCGCTAAATTCGCATTCGTGCCAGAATAAAGAATAATCGTATCGGAGAACACGACTTCATTACCTGCTGCATCGATTAGCCTCATATACACCGTTTTTGGCCCGTCTCCATGAATCAATTCCCATTCTTTCGTGCTTGCAAAATTTTCAAGCTCACTCCATGTTTCATGATCATTCGAAAACTGCATCTTGAGTGAAGTCGCATCGATTCCGCTTAAATCTAACACGACAGAAGGTACTTTTGTTTCACCAGCAACATTTCGAATTGAAATACTACCAGTAGGAGCTGTTTTGTCGATTGTAAATAAAACCGTCACACTGTTGCCATACGCATCCGTTATAATAAGTGTATACACTCCATCTTCGGTAACTTCAGTGCCACTAACAAATGCGACTCCATTTAACGTAGCCGAGACGCCAGCTCGATTATCTTCGAATCTGATTGTGACATTCGAGTTATAAATCGAACTATTTGTAACACCTGATACCGTTGGTGCTGTTTTATCGATACTGAAGTGAACCGTTGTCACATTCCCTGCTGCATCCGTAACGACGATTGTGTAATCACCCTCATCACGAACCACATTTCCGGAATCAAATGCTTCAACGTTCAACGTGGCAGTTCCTTCATTAAACGTAATCGTCACTTCAGAATTGTACTTGCCACCTTCTACTACGCCAGACACAACTGGTGCAACTGTATCTAACACAATCGTGTCACTAAAGACAGATTCATTTCCTGCGAGATCCGTTAACTTCATATAAACTGTTTTCGTTCCGTCACCACTCGCTAATGTCCATGCTTTACTTTCCACAAAGCCCTCTTCACTACTCCACGAAACGCCATCATTCGAAAACTGCACCGTAAACGCAAGACGATCTGCACCTGTTAATTGAAGGGTAACGTTAGGCGAATTCGAGTATGCGGCACCTTTTGAAATCACAATACTTCCTGTTGGGAATGTTTGATCAATCGTAAAGGTGACGGTGACACGATTTCCATAGGCATCTGTCACAATCAGTGTATACTCGCCATCCTTTTTGATTTCCGTTCCACTTATGAACGAAACACCATTTAAAGTCGCTACGACTCCCGGATTGTTATCCGTAAATATAGGTGTAACATTCGTATTATAGTACTGACCATTCGTCACGCCACTCAAAGTTGGAGGCGTTTGATCTATACTAAACTGAATCGATCTTACATTTCCTGCCGCATCCGTTACGACAAGCGTGTAATTCCCCTCGGCACTAACTCGACTTCCTGACTCAAACGCTGAGCCATTAAGAGTAGCCGTTCCTTCATTAAACGTAATCGTTACATCGGCATTATACTTACCATCATCTGTAACACCCATTACAACTGGCGCCACTGTATCCAAAATAATCGTGTCAGTAAAAATTGATTCATTTCCTGCAATATCCGTTAACTTCACGTAAACCGTTTTCGTCCCATCGCCACTACTTAATGTCCATGTTTTACTGTCCATAAAGTCTTCTACTGTACTCCACGTTATTCCATCATTCGAAAACTGAGCTTTGAAGGAATGAAGATCCGAGCTGGTTAACGATAAAGTGACTGTACCTGTATTTGTATAAGCAGCTCCACTTTCAATCGACACATTTCCAACTGGCGCTGTCTTATCAATCGTAAATGTAACCGTTACACTATTTCCATATGCATCCGTCACAATGAGTGTGTAATCGCCTTCCGCTGAAACGACTGTTCCACTAACAAACGGATTTCCATTTAACGTACCTACGACACCAGGATTATTATCACTAAAAATCGGTGTGACATCCGTATTGTAGTAACGTCCATCCGTTACCCCACTCACGATAGGTTTCGTTTTATCGATACTAAATTGAACCGTCGTCATGTTCCCTGCTGCATCCGTAATAACTAACGTATAATCTCCTTCAGCACTAACAACGCCTCCGGAAGTAAATGCTGCTCCATTTAACGTTGCAGTTCCTTCACTAAACGTAATCGTCACATCAACATTATACTTTCCGCCATCCACAACTCCTGATACAATTGGTGCAACCGTATCTAACACAATCGTGTCGTTATAGACAGATTCATTCCCAGCGAGATCCGTTAGCTTCATATAAACAGTCTTCGTTCCATCGCCACTACTTAATGTCCATGACTTACTTTCCACAAAGCTCTCGACTGCACTCCACGCTGTGCCATCATTTGAAAATTGAACACTTAAGGCATGCGTATCGAAAGCAGATAAAGTCAGCGTAACCGCTTCGGAATTCGTATAAGCTGCTCCACCTGAAATCACAATACTTCCAGTCGCCGCTGTCTTATCAATCGCGAACGTCACCGTAACACTATTTCCATACGCATCCGTAACGACAAGCGTGTAAACACCTTCAGCCGAAACAACCGTTCCACTGACAAACAGACTTCCATTTAACGTACCCGAAACCCCTGAACGATCGTCCTCAAAAATAGGTGTTACATTCGTGTTGTAATACGCTCCATTCGTTACCCCACTAACAGTTGGTGCTGTTTTATCGATACTGAAATGAATGTTCGTGACGTTTTCCGCGTAATCCGTTACGACTAACGTATAATCACCTTCAGCACTCACAACATCTCCGGAAGCAAACGCATCTCCATTCAACGTCGCTTTTCCTTCATTAAATGTGATCGTCACATTAGAGTTATATGCGCCACCATTCGTCACACCAGACACAACCGGTGCAGTCGTATCTAACGTAATCCAGATAGTATACACAGATGAATTCCCTGCAACGTCAACCATTCGAACATAAACCGTTTTCGTCCCGTCCCCACTTGTCAAAGTCCAATCTTTTCTGTTCGTAAAATCTTCTAATTCTGTCCATGTATCTCCATCATTCGAATATTGGACGTGAAATAAATAGTCATCATCACCCGTTAATATCAATTCTACCAATCTCGAATTTACAAGATAATCTTTTTTAATAAGATTAACGTTTCCAATAGGAGCCGT
The DNA here is from genome assembly GCF_030067815.1 of Sporosarcina thermotolerans. Taxonomy (GTDB): domain Bacteria; phylum Bacillota; class Bacilli; order Bacillales_A; family Planococcaceae; genus Sporosarcina; species Sporosarcina thermotolerans. Next base: position 2,469,684 of record NZ_CP125968.1, read on the forward strand.
TTTGTCAATAACAAATTCCACCGTCACACTGTTTTCATACGCATCCGTTACAACAAGTGAATATTCACCTTCATCAGTAATCACTGTTCCACTACTAAATGGCACTCCATTCAGCGTACCAACAACACCCGCGTTGTCATCGATAAAAACTGGTTTGACGTTCGTATTGTAAAACTCTCCATGCGTTACACCGGTTACGGTCGGCGCTGTTTTATCAATACTAAATTGAACTGTCGTGGTACTTCCACCCGCATCCGTTACAACTAACGTATAGGAACCTTCTGCACTTACACGACTTCCGGAAGTAAATCGTGACCCATTTAGCGTCGCCGTTCCTTTGTCGAACGTAATCGTGACATCAGTATTATATTTTCCACCATCGAACACACCGGTTACGACTGGTGGAATTGCTAACAGAATTGAGTCACTGAAAATGACTTCATTACCAGCTGCATCAATTAACCTCATATAGACAGTTTTCTGGCCGTCCCCATCAGCCAATGTCCATTGCTTACTGTTTGAAAAATGTTCAACTCCACTCCAAATTTCCCTATCGTTTGAAAACTGCATATTTATATAATTATGAAAAAAATTTTCATCCGTTCCTGTCAACGAAAGCTGAACCTCTTTCGAATGCGTCACTGCCTCATCATTTGAAATGGCAATTGTTCCAACTGGTTTTGTCTTATCAATAACAAAAATAACATCCGTAGAGTTTCCTGCTTTATCGTAGACGTAAAAATAATGTTCACCCTCAGCACTAACAACAGTTCCGGATTTAAAATCGTAGTTATTATCTAACGTCGCAGTGCCTTCATTAAACTCTATCGTTACATCCCGATTATATATTCCAAAGTTCTCAACACCTGTTACAATAGGTGGAACCGTTTCGAGTTCAGTCGTGTCACTAAGAATAAAGGAATCTCCATTTTCAACAGTTATTCTAACATAAACCGTTTTAATACCATCCCCTCTTGGAATTTCCCAATAAAGTACAACGAAGTAATTGTCAAATAAATGATGAAAATCTAAATCATTTAGATCAACCCAATTTACCTTATCGTTCGACAGGTGAACTTGAAAGTTAGTGTAATTCTTCCAAACCTCTATTTCTACTGATATCAAATGAAACCTCGTTAAATCATTTACTCTCATCTTCCCATGTTCATCATCATTATAAATAACAAAATTAATTGTCACACTGTTTCCATACGCATCTGTTACGACAAGAGAATATTCACCTGTTGCACTAATCCTCGTTCCACTGCTAAACGGTTTCCCATTTAACGTCGCGAAAACTCCCGGGTTAGCATCGACAAAAACAGGCGTAGCTTCATATTTGTAATGTATTTCATCTTCAACACCACTTACAGTCGGTGCTGTTTTATCAATACTAAAGTGAATCGTCGTACTTCCACCCGCACCCGTTACGATTAACGCATATGAACCTTCTGCACTTACACGGCTTCCTGAAGTAAAAACAGCTCCATTTAGCGTCGCCGTTCCTTGATCAAACGTAATCGTGACATCGGTGTTATATTTCCCACCATCGACCACACCGGTTACGACTAGTGCTGTTGTATCTAACAAAATGGTGTCGCTAAAAATGGCTTCATTCCCAGCCGTATCAGTTAATTTCATATAAACAGTTTTCTCGCCATCCCCATCTACCAATGTCCATGACTTGCTATTTGAAAAAGGTTCACTGTCACTCCATGTTACGCCATCATTTGAAAACCTCATTTGAATCGGATCACTCTCCGGATCCGATGCATTAAGGTCTAATGTAACATCCGTAGAGCTCGTATAATCGGAGCCTCCATTGACTTGAATAGACCCAGTCGGTGGTTCATTCGATGAATAAGTAACTACTAATTTTGGAAATAAAGGATCTGGATCCGTATTCTCTTTTGCATATGACCGAATTCGCGCAAGTGCCGTTTCTGCTTCATTTCCTTTTAATACAAACGTCATATCACGATCTGTTTCACTCGTGTATGTCTCCACAAGGCTCGTCACGTCAAACGTCAAATACTCTCTGGGAATAATCTCTGAACTCTCTTTCCGAACATAAGCTGATTCATCCCAAGTTGGAAACACAGTGTCACTATCTAACATCGTGTTATCTTCCGAACCAAACACATTAATTTGCAAATCAGTACTGCTCGTTCTTGAAGAGACACCCAGCTTCAATTCATATTTGACAGGTGTTCCAGGTATGGACCCCAAGTTGAATCGTATGGCTTCTCGGCCGATAACGATATCGGTTCCTTCCCATAAATACCGTCCGATGGGGATATATCCCGCATCATGATCCATGACACCGAGTTCATTGTCCCACATCAAATCTGCCTGTGCGGGTAATTCAATGGTCTGAGTATCCCCTGCTGTCGTCCCCGCTGCATGAGCTCTCTCCACACCAACATATGGAAATATAACACTCACACATAACAAAACACTTAACAAAACAGCAATCTGTCTCATTTGTCCCCCCTTTCTCTCAATATCTATAAGTAAATGGCCAACATAACCATGAACTTCCCCTTTGTGCTACCCTCGCTGTGGATAAATACCTTGCAGCGCAATAATATAAATTATGCCAACATACGGCTGCATGTTATTGTGTGGCTGATTATTTCCTGTAGGTTGAATAGCTGCAGGATTCATCGGCAAATCAGCATTAGGTCCGTAAGCTTGCGCCCAATCAATCAAGTGAATCCAAGCGTAAACCAACCCGTGCAGCGGATAATCATCACAAAGTGCTCAAACAATCACAACTATAATGGACGATTGTATGTCCAACGTATTTACCGGATGGAGAACAATTAAGTGAATATCGTGTGGAACGGGAATTTTTGCCGATAGATGGAGTAAAAATACATGTATCGGATACAACAGAATTTACGTACAAGCAGATTACAAGCAACGAATTTATTAAATCACGTGTAGGTATAGCATACTAACTACTAGTGCCGTTAGGATTATTTCCGAAATCGGTGAAATTGATCGGTTTAATCATCCAAAGAAACTGGTTGCGTTCGCTGGAATAGATCCGACTATCTTTGAATCCGGCAGATTCAAAGGAACTGTAAACAGGATCACCAAAAGAGGATCAAGTAGACTTAGACATGCCCTATTCATGGCCGTCAAATGTGCAATCCGGGACGGCCGCAAAATGAAAACTACTGAAGAAGTTATCCCACGCAACAAGAAAATGCGGGCGTTCTACGATAAGAAACGTGAAGAAGGAAAACCCTATAAAGTAGCTGTCATTGCTTGTGCAAATAAGCTTTTACATTGGATTTATGCCCTGTTAAGAACCAATTCTACTTTGGTAGATAACGCATAAGAAGCAATAACCAAATAAAACAAAACCTTCCAATAGATTATGAGGAAGGTTATTTGGTATATCCTTTTTTAAGTATAATAATGTTTCATTAAAAAATGTTGACAAACTATTAGCTGGTTTAGTTTAAGTACGTTTATTCACAAACTTTGCTCTTTATTTGATTATTAACTGCAATGCTCTATTTTAAAACTGTCTCAGCTGGGTAAATGCTTCCCATTCATTATATTTCGTTGTTATTGATGAAATAAACCAATACTCTCTAAATGGTATAGATTCTTTTCTACCATAATAATCTTCTGCCCATTTACTAAATTCTGTGTAGATGTCTCTACATCGTAATTAACGGTATACCGCATTTTGGATTCGCTAAGCTTTTCTTCTTTGGTGAAACGAAAGTTATTAACCCAAGGGCTTGACTGCCCTGTTACCCAGCGTTTCCTCAAATTTACTCCTTGATTTTTCTTGAAGCGAAGGGGACAACATCGTATATTGAACGGCACCACTTCGATTATTCACGCCTAATATCCACAATTCAACTGCTTGTTTCGGTTCGCCTACGTGCAGACCACCTATAAAAGACTCTAACTGGAGTTCTAAAGGGGTGTATTGTTTTACTTCAGTAGATTTTTCCTCAAAAGAGGGAGGAGTATCGTTCAGTTGTGCATTTACTGTTCCATAGTACACCCCACAAATTAGTATACTAAATAAAACCAATAGTAGAGGTTTACTTTTATCCAATTACATCACCCTAAATTATATTTAGGTTTAGTTTGTCCTCTTCAGTTACAATCATTCCTTATTCAACTAACCTGCCCCGTTAGTTCAATAAGAATTAGCTACCCTTACAAGTTAGTTAAAGAAATTATATAAAGTAAAATCTTTATTTACTTATCTATATCGGTTTTCAATTGCTTGAATTCAGGGGTTCTCATTATCTTGCTAAAGAAAAGATCTTTTGCTTCTCTATACGCTTCCATCTCTAATCCTTCAAAGCTCCTTTTTAATTCATCATACTCTATTCTATACCGATCATTTTGCAGTAAAACATCTCGAAACTTCCAAAAAAAGTCTAGTTCCGAACCTTTAACAGTCAGTTGTATACCTAAAGGGGGAGTATTTGCATCGTCTTTAAATGCCCTAAACTCATTTGTTTTTACACTTCCCTCATTGGACTCATATAGGGTAGAGAGTGCTTCGACAGCTTGAGTAAACTGAACCTTGGAAACACGAATCTGAATATCTATATCTCCCTTGGTAAGACTGTTTGGTATAGCAGTACTACCAACGTGTTGTACATCAGCGTTTGGAATGAGATCTTGAATGAGTTCTTTTTGAGAGCTGAAAGTTTTCTCTGCATCACGTTTAAAAATTGTTTGATTATGAAAGTTTACTCTTTCCATTGGGTCCGCCCCTTTCTATTACTCTCCAGCATCTTTAGCAATTAAAATTAAATGCATAGGCAGTATTCTCCCCTTTTAGAGAGTTTCCTTCATTTTTGATTACATTACTGTAATCCATTTCCAAAAAGTATAAAGCTTTACTTAAAACATCATAGAAAAAAGTATCGAATTCAAGGTCTTTAAATAAATACACTTCAATTTGTTTTTCGTTATTTCGATAGGCCTCGAATATCCTGTGATTCCCATTGATACAATATAGTTTATTCTCCGTTAAATATTGACTTTGAAGTATCATGACAGGGTTCTTATGGTTAGTTTTAATATTACTAGTATCTGTATTTATATTACCTTCATCAACGGAAACTATAATTTCAAGCGGATCGAAAACAACAGGTTTAATACTTTCATTTTTTATAAGTGAAGTAGCACGATCTATATCAAAAGCGTACTCAAACACCCCTGTCGGGAACTCTGCATATAAGGAGAACGTCTCTTGCCCAATTGGATGGACTACTGGATAAAGTTCATGCCTAAGAGACTGGTTGACAATTTCGCTCCACTTAGAAGCAACTTCCGCTCCATAATTCGATTCATTTTCCATTTCTTTAATACGTCCGTAAAAGTGTTTAAAAGGTTTAAAATGCTGAGATTCCTCTTCATAATAATCAATTTTACTTTCAACCACAGTACTCATCTCCCACTATTACTTGGACGGATTATTGCCCACAAGTTAAACACCAATCTTTCACAGATCTGCTCCGTTAGTTAAATATGAATAAAGAGCCGTGTAGCAACTTCGATCTTCAAGTAAAGCACTCGTTTGTTGAAAAAACTAGATACTAACCTAATGCAGACCGAAAAGTACTTACTGACTGGCGGCATAAGGTATTAAATAATCCTTAAAGTAATGTAAAGGTCTTGATGTCTCATCTTTAATGTTACTTATGAAAACCGTTACTAATTGATACTCAGTAGCGACAATAATATACTGTCCCCCACGTCCGTATGCAAAAAAGATCGTACCTAATTGATTGTCGAATTGTTCATTCCACCAGTGATATGCGTATGAAGAAGTATCATTACTTTTGACTTTGGGACTTGTAGATTCCTCAATCCAATGAACGGGTACAATTTGTTTGGATTTCCATCGTCCATTACTCAAATACAGCGTACCAATTTTTAACATATCAGCCGTTTTCATTGTTAATCCGAATCCACCAATGGCTATTCCTTGGGCATCACGGTTCCACTTATAATCTGTAATTCCTAGAGGTGTAAATAAATGCTTTTTGGCGAAAACCTCTGTATTTAATCCAGTAGTCTTTTGTAAGATTGCACTTAATAATTGTGAAGAGCCACAACTGTAGACGAGTTCATTTCCAGGGGGATTATCAATGGGTTGCTGAAGCACAAAATTCACCCAATTTTTGCTCGGTATCATACCATTATTACCTGGCCAGTGTAACCCTGAAGTCATTGTTAGTAGGTGCTTGATTGTGATTTTCTGATTCTCGTTATCTTCATTAAATTCCGGAAAGTAATTACTTATTGGTGTGTTAACATTTTCGATATACCCTTTGTCAATTGCAATCCCGATCAGTGCGGATAAGATACTTTTTGTGACAGAATATATTTTGTGTTGTTTTTCTTTCATTTTATTGTTTCGATAGTATTCAAATATCACAGCATTATTCCTCTGGACAAGGACGCTATCAATTTTATCTTTTTTTAGTACATTTTCAAATTCGGTTAAGGATTTCATTGGCCCCGGAATCCCCCCTTATATATCTTTTGTCTTCTTTAATTTAGGTTTTAATGCAGATCCATTTTTAGCTCTTTAATAATATTTCTTTATTGAATTAAACTGATGCGTTAGTTGAATAAGAAATGAGCCCTCAAGCAGTTCAATGATCTTTAAGTAAAGCACCCGTTGAAGAAGGTTAGACGTTAAAATTACTTGTTTCAATAAGTATCCCTTCCTTATCAAGCCTTTTGTAATTGTAAGGAATATGGCTTAATTTCTCGTATTTTATTCCAAATTATATTTACAAAAGAAGAGGGTTCTTTTAAAAAATGTGTAGGAGATGCGCTTTCGTAACGAAAACATTCATTCGGGTATGTTTTTTCGAACCCAAATAATTTCAGTACATCTTCTTCGAATGCAATTCCACCGATTTTAAACTCATAAATGGAATACAATTCTTTAAAAAAACTTGTAAAGCCTGTAAATTCTTCTTTCATTATTCCAACTTGGTCACCTTCTCGTTCATCATTTTCATCTCCATAAAACCAAAAATTAACCATTAGTGCATTCGGAGAAACCACTTCTAATTGTAATGTCGCCTTACGTTTCCTTAATAAATAGACATATAATCTTAATCTTAATGAGTGCAAGTTAATGGTTTGCGGATTTTCTTCATCATAGGGATAACCTCTATTAAAAAAATCAATAATTTCATCAACGTTTTCGTCAACAATTTCAATTTTATTTGTAACCTTTGATAGATTATTAATAATATCCTGTACTGTTTTCGTTTTCTTTTCTTTAAGTTCCAATAAGAAACTAACTTCGAGGAAAGGACCTCCTTGCAACCATTGGGACCACTCCATCTACAATTCCTCCCAAATCATTGAATAAATATAAATTGCACATTCTATTTTCTTCTTCAACTAACCTGCTGCGTTAGTTTAAGTGTAAACCTTCACGAACTTGTTCTTATTTTAATTTATTTTAATAGCATTGTAATGTAAACTGAACTTTATCAAATTGCAAATTAGTTAGTGAGGTCTTATCTATACAAAAATAAATGATGCCTGAATCGCCCCAAAATAATTTTAAATCCTCTTCATCCGAATCAATCTGTAGAAGCAGAATGGCTTCTTCCGGTTTCAGATCAAACTCATCAAAAACATCATTTTGAATGCTAAATGGATACCCCAATAGGTAGTGCGCAGGATCGTTATTCGGTTGGATCAGTTCTTGCCTCATTACAAAATAGTTATCTTGTTCATCCTCACTAAACTCCATACCTTCTGGATACTTTGGCAATGTAAGGATGTTTGCGTATGTAATTTGAAATACAGGTATAGGGAAGTAATCTTCCGTCACTTCCGGGTATTCATTCCTCTTTAACTCTTTTTCTTCCCCGTCAAAGTATAAAACCCAAAGCAACCCTCATCTTCTTCGAATCCCCACGGCTGTGCTACAACATCATAAAATAGATAAAGGATACCATTAGTTGGTAGATGACTTTCCGTGTTATATGGATTTAGTTCCATTAAATTGAATTGCCCCAAAAAGAGAGCGAGCGATTCTTATAGCTTGGAAACGCCCAGTCTTCCGGCATATCTGGTAAACCACCAATTTTAGAGGAACCTAATGGTATTTGGTTATCCTCCATATTATGTTTGATGATTTTAATTGACGTTTTTGCGGCATTTAAAATAGCGGACTCTTTATGAAGTAAATCGTATTTTTGCAACAGCGTATGCAAATCTTGCATTTTCTTTACCTCCCTTTAATAATCGTCACTTTATGGAGAGTATTACGGCCATATCTTTACCCTTCGCTAATGCCGTCTATTGCTTCTTGTATTTCTTTTTCGAATGGAACATTATCTGAATTAAAATCTATTTCATGAACATAAAAAATTAGTATATTTCTCTTTTTGAAAGTACTGGCAGATACGAGTTCCATCGTCCCAGTCTTTTTATCAAATTCTTTCTCACCATTTTCACGACCATTTTCCGTTTTAAACTCAAAGATAAAAAATGGTTTCCCGCCTAACTCATACGTTCCTGGTTTCACATTTTCAAGCACTGAACCAAATACATTTTCAGGAAATTCAGCTTCTGCCAAATCAACACCTTTGCCTTGTAATGCTATGACTACTTCTTCCAGTGTAATATGGGAGCTGTCACTTACCTGTACAGATTGACAAGCAGCTAAAAACAACAGCAAACAAATACATATATATTTTCTTATTTCCTTCACCCTACCTTTGAAATTATTTTATTACCTTGCTTAACAGCTTCAGAACGAAAAAAAATCACTGCACCGAACAAACCGAAGATGAACATATAGTTAAAAATGCCAAACAGACCAATAGCGACAAGGCCCCCGAGAGTACCTAAACCACCAAGTATTAATACTTTTAACCAATTGGGGTATTTTTTGTCCGAGCTGAAAAGTCTATATACAACGAAATGGGAAACGCTCCAAACGCAAAGAACGGAAATGAATAAACCGCCACCACAATGACGGTTGGACCAATACTCCATGAGTCCTCAAATGATATTGCCGAATAAAATGCCAGTAAAAACCCGAATAGAACGGGAGATATTAATAGTGTTAATAAATAAATAGACGAACGGTCAAATATCTCTTTATAACTTGAAGTCAAAGGAAATCCCCCTTCCCTCCCAATAAATCAACAACATAGTTACCGATTCAATTAGTCGCTGAATTCATTGAACAGCACCTCTAATTCCCTTTCGTCATACATGACGCCACCGGCACTTTTAAATTTTTCAATCTGAATTGTCCCATCATCCATGAACTCAATTTCCCACCTCTGTCCAGGGACAGCTACCTCCACCATAATTGCCTCAGCCCTCACTTTTGATAATCGATAAAAAATCTTATTTTCCTCCAGCTTATTGAGGAAGTCGTTTAAGTTTAATGTTTTCATGATAATCACTTCCCAGTAAGATTTTAATAATACATGGTAGTTCACTCAAATCATTGACTATGAAATCTGCGTCAACATCTTCCCATTGAGGATCTTTTTTCCAAATCCCTTTCATGCCGATACTTCGAGCAGCCTTTACATCATTTGCAGGATGATCGCCGACAAATATACTTTGCTCAGGTGAAACATTTAGTTGTTTCAATGCTCTAAGGAAAATTTCAGGATCAGGTTTTTTTACACCTTCCCACTCAGAAACCAGGATTACATCAAAATATCGTTCAATGCCTAACGCTTTAATATTATCCATTTGAAATTGCCCAAATCCGTTTGTAATCATGCCTAAAAGGAATTTTTCGCTTTTTAAATCTTTCAACATCTGTATTAAGTTATCAAAAGGAACACAATTGAACCTGAAATTATCAATATAGTCTTGTAAAAGTTCCTCCCAAGTTATCTCTACAATTTCAAGTTCATAAATTAGTTGGCGGTATACCTTGTCTTTCCTTACATACCCACGCTCGTCAAGCTCAATAAATCTTTTAATGTATTGATCTTTCGATACATGACCAACATATCTCTTCAATCGTTCATACTGATTGTTTATGAAGCCGATTAAAGATTCATCGCGATTTAACAAAGTTCCGTCCAAATCAAATAGGACAGCTTTTATCATTTCCCCACTCCCTTAATTACCTCGTATATTAACTGTGAATGATTAAGAGATCAGACCACGTCCAATAAAGTTTGCAGAAACTGGCTTTTTCCCAATCTCCCTTGCCCATACTGATAATTGTCCGATATGGTGAATTTCATGTGCTATGATATGTCGCATAAGTTCCCCCCAGGTATCCGTTACAATCCTGCCATCTTGCAGGGTATCGTAAAATAGTTGACTTTCCATGCTGTTATCCCAGTTATTCACAAATTCCTCTACTTCCGAGCGAAATTCAGCATCCAGTTTTCGAACCTGATCCAAACTTTTATAGTCACCGAAATCTCCTTCAAAGTCTGATTTCCCTTGTAAAAGTGAATCCAGCTCCATTCCACATCGATTACATGGAAGAGTGTTTGCAGTATACTACCAACTCCACCAGTTCTTGTTCGCAGTAGTTCCTCTTCACTAACCTCTTCACACCATCGATACCATTCTTCCCTTACCATCCAGTTATATTTGAAAAATGTTTGCATGAACGTTTCCCCCAGTTCCAAGAATAAATATCATTACTAATTCTTACTAATTCGACAAACCCAAATAGATACCTTCTAAAACAAAAACATCTTCATATTGTATTAGATTTAATAGACAAATAAGCCAAATTCCATCCGATTCAGATTGGATTCGGCTTATGGTTTTCCATTGTTCCGAAAAGTTAACCTTGTCTTTGTTTATGTCGAAAGTTTTCGCAAATTACCATGACCTTACCGCGTCTTCTAATAACTTTACATTTTTCACAAATTGGTTTCACTGACGGTCTAACCTTCATTTGTAATCCCCAATTCAATAATGTTATCACTTCCCTTTTTATATTTCCCTAATCTTCTATTAACATGACAGCATACCATTCCAGAAATGGGATTAATTCACATGTGTTGAAAAAGATTTTTGAATCCATCATAACGCTGGGAGGTGATAAAAATGTCAAACAACAACAGAAACCAAAACAATAATCAAGACAAAAATCGTAACAACGATCAAAATAAAAATCAAAATGAAATGCGCACGGAATTCGGTCGAGAATTCGATTTTAATAATAACGATAAGAATAGAAAAAACGATAAGAATAACCAAAATGACGATGATTGTATCGACTGTTAAATCATATATTAAACAAAAAACGACAGAGTCGATTTCTGTCGTTTTTTCTTATTAACTCATCATAATACACAACAAATTCAACATAGATATCTTTGTTCCTCAATACTATCCTCTGTTGAGCGCCTCCACTTTTCTTCTTGATCAGGGCAATAATGATAATGGATTTCTTTTAGCTTTTCAATCCGCGTAGCTTCCACATATTCTTTTTGTTGCGTAGACAATATCCCCGCGCTTTAGCACACTACCATCCTTAATTTCTGCATCAACGACAGTGATCATATCGAATTCATTCTGCTGCAATTCCTTGATCAAATCCTCGGTTTCAGGATAATTCCCCCAAATAATATGCGATGTGTGCATGATTACACTCCCTTATTTTTCCTATCGTCTATTATAACAGAATACACCAGTTGTTTTCTGACTATTTACAGAAAAATAACTCAAAAAAATACACCTTCCTCATCGTAAAGAAGGTGTGAAAGGCTTCAATAGTTTTATTGGTGACTTTTAGGTGAAGTACTCCAGTTTTGCTTCCGGAAAGAATTTTTCCATATAAGCATAGAGATGACTTTTTATATCTTCTTCTTCATCTTTTTGATAAATGTATTTTCCGATTCCATATTTACCCCATTTGTATCTACGTTTTTCCTCATCTAATTCCAATTTTGTCATGGGATAATTTTTTTCTATAACTCGCTTTGCCGGTTTTGTAAAACGGTGTTGGATAAACTCAAAGGTAAGATCCTTTTTAGCCTCAGGTGGCAATTCTGCATCCAGACGTTCAAACATATGATAATATCCATCTTGCCAGCCCTCATGTAGATAAATAGGAGCAACAATAAAACCAAGAGGATATCCAGCCCGTGCAACCTTTCCCGCAGCCTCAATTCGTTTCGCTAAAGGTGAGGTCCCAGGTTCAAAATACTTGATGACATAATCAGCATTTACACTAAATCGAAAACGGGTTTTTCCATTATGCTTTGCATCTAATAAGTGATCAACATGATGGAATTTCGTGACAAAGCGTAGCTTCCCATATTCTGATTTTCCGAAATGCTCAATAGCCCGTTTCAATGTATGCGTCAAAGAATCGATACCAACAATATCGGATGTACAAGATGCTTCAAATCTTGTGAAATCTGGAGCTCGTTCAGCCATATATTGATCAGCGGCATCTAAGATTTCATCCACATTCACATATGTTCGAATGTAAGGTTTATTTCCCATCGTAGTTTGTAAATAGCAATAATGACAATGTCCCATACAACCTGTGGCGAACGGAATTGCATATTCCGCAGAAGGCTTTGACGTGTCAAATTTGAGTGTTTTTCTTATTCCAACTACAAGTGTAGATTTGGCAATTCGATATCGCTGAAAATCATTTTCACCAGGAAGATTTCTAACCTGGTTATGGGAGGTTGTGTATCGAATTTCAACGTCGGTTTTCTCGAATTTATCCAATAGTTCTTTGCCTAATGGATAATTGAGAGCATCCGGTTCAAAGTAAACAAGCTTAGGTGTAAACGGCTTATTCATCCAAACGACCTACTTCATTATCTCCTAAATAGTAATTATAAGCTTGGTTCGCATCCTCTTCTGAAGAATAAACGGCCATTTCATTGGATAATGGATAATAATCTTCATAAAGAAATAAAGCAAGTTTATCGGGTTCCTCGGGATGATTGACTACAGCAGCGGACTGTACATTTGCTACATCCTGAGTATGGGGATTTCGGTAAAAAACGTAGACAATATCCCCCGCCTTATAAGAATCGTTCGTTTCTGGCATTTCCTCACTCCTACTCCATTTTGCTATCCATTTTACTATGACCCATATCTTTGATAATAAACCTAAGACCACTGGATAGAAAAATGAAATAAATACATAAATGCTATGTCTTAGCGCATATTAGGATTTGGTATTGTTCCTTGGAGAGGTGAGAGATATGATTGTTCGACTTGGTTATGTAGCTATGAGTATGGAGGTAAAAAATGCATCTCCTTCACAAACCATGACATTTACACAATTTCAGAAGATCGGTGATCGGGAAGCAGCTATTCGCAAATTGGAACGCATTTCAATTTCAAATTTACAAAATACATTTCGACTATTGAAGCATAATGTAGCTTCCGAGATACATTTTTATCGTTTAAGCTCTCGTCTTATTCCACTTGCTAACCACGAGGAGTTGCAGGATTGGAATTATATAAAGCCTCTAAAAGAACTTTTAGTTGAAATTGGGGATTTCGTCAGAAGTAACAAACCGAGGCTTGATTTTCATCCTGATCACTTTGTTCTTATTAATTCCATTAAGGAAGGTGTTTTAAAGAATTCGATAAAAACACTTAAAATGCATTATCAATTATTAAAAGGAATGGGAATTGACCCGATCCATCGCTGTGTAATGCATGTAGGAGGCAACTATAAGGAAACGGAAAAATCGCTCGAACGTTTTATCGATAATTGGATGGATGTTCCAAAAACGATTCAAAAAATGATCATGCTCGAAAATGATGATACTTCATTCACGCTAACAGATACCCTGTACTTATGTGAAAAACTTGATATTCCACTTGTATTTGATTACCATCATCACCTTGCGCACTACAACGACCCAAATTGGCTAACTCATTGGGACCGGGTCGTTAATACTTGGCGCAACTCTCCTCTTCCGATAAAAATGCATATTTCCAGCCCGAAAAGCCAAAAGGAATTTCGTCACCACGCCGATTATGTCGATATCGATACGTTTTTTCAATTCTTAAATGAAATTAAAGGTAGCGTTTCTCAGATTGACTGCATGATAGAGGCAAAACGAAAGGATCAGGCCTTGTTTCACTTAATGGAGGAAATTAAAGGCAAGGATAATGTGAAAATAATAGATGGCTCTTCATTCCATATCTAGTGTGGGGGGAAAAATTTGTCAAGTACATTACAAAAAAATAGGTGCCGGTGCAGTAACCTTAGCACAAGCACCTATTATATTCATAGGCGGATAAATTGATGAACCTTATTCAGGTCGACGTTTCCACCGGAGATGACAGATACTATGTTTTCATCTCGTAGGTTTAATTTATCGAATATTGCAGCCGCAATCGTTGTCGCACTTGACGGTTCAATAAGTTGTTTCGTGCGTTCCATTACAAAACTGAAGGCTTGGCGGATCTCATCTTCGCTGACAAGTACCAAATCATCAAGATATTTCATAAGGATCGGAAAAGTTAACTGCCCAGGTTGGCTTGTTCTTAATCCGTCCGCAATTGTATTTGTAGTAACTGAGGTGACTTTCTTGTTTATCAACGATAGGTAGGTATCATTGGCACATTCGGGCTCAACACCAATCACTTTTATCCTTGGATTCGTTTCCTTTATTGCAGTCAGAATTCCAGCTAATAGTCCCCTCCGCCAATCGGAACAATAATTGCATCTACATTTTCCACCTGATCCAAAATTTCCAGGCCGACAGTTCCTTGCCCTGCCATAATATAAGGGTCGTCATACGGTGGGATGTATACGCCGTTTTCATTTCCGGCAATTTCTTGCGCTCTATTTATTCGCTCTTCGGAAGTTGTGCCACAGAATTCCACCTTGCCATTGTAAGCCCGGATCGCATTGGTCTTACATGTACTAGCATCTTCAGGAACCACAATCGTTGCTGGGATCCCGTATTTATTAGCAACATAAGCGACTGCTTGACCGTGATTGCCCGATGATGCCGCTGACACAAACTTCGCACCGTTTTCCACCGAATGGATGACCTTATTGCTCGCTCCCCGAATTTTAAAAGACCCTGTCTTTTGCAAATGCTCGGATTTTAAAAACAGCTGATTTCCGCATATTTTGGAGAGTTGCTCTGATTGTAAAATCGGCGTAATATGGGCTATATTATATATTCGTTGTTTGGCATCATTGATTTCATCTAAAGAAATCATTCTTCCATCCCCCCAAATCATTATTCAAAACTGGCTCTTACTGCGCAATAAGTATTTTGGTTTTCGGTGAATTTGTGAAGGAATACCAGGAAATCAAAAATGTTGCGGACAGAACCTTTGAAGATTAAAGCAAAAGGCACAAATTCATCAGTTGTGTTTTTTGCGTGTAAAACCCTATAAGAATGGTCCAGGTGCATCATCGTCGTTAATGAATTTCTTGAATAACTTTTTCTAAGAAGTTACCCATTTGCTTAACGACTGGCTCTGAAAAATCAAAACGGACACCCGTTTCTTCATAAACCTTTGCGATAGATTGATTTAAGTCCGCACTTGCACCTTTTTTGAAGGATTCCACAGCCTGCTCGGGATTTTTTTGATAATTCTCAAGTAATTGAAGAGCACCAAGCATTGACATAGAGTATTCAATAGTATAGAAAGGAACGTGAAAATAATGAATGGTGCCTGCCCAGCTCATCCCAATTTCCTCCTCAAACCCAGAAGTATCGACAGGGCTTAAGCCAAAGCGTTTTGAAATTTCAAAGAACTTTTGATCACGTTCTTCGGCAGTGTGCGTAGGATTTGTATACATCCAGTGCTGGAAGAGATCCCCGGACAATGGGCTGAATAACATTGTAAATGCGTATCTTAGCTCTTCACGCTGTGCGCTCTTAAAATCTTCTTCATCTGGATAAAAACGATCAAGCTTATCCAATAAGAGCAATTGCATCCCAAAAGAATATAGTTCGGCAATTTCCGCTCGCCATTGGTGCTGATCAAAAGGACCGTGTTCGGAAAACTCAAGGTACCCATTCACCGCGTGGCCCATTTCATGGATTAATGTGCTTAGTGAATCATGGGATGGACTAAAGTTCGAAAAAACAAAGATATCCCCTGAAACAAGTAAGGGTGCACAGAAAGCATGCGGGCCTTTTCCTTTCCGAACTTCGAGGTCTAATAATCCATGCCCTCTCATGTAATTGAAACGCTCTCCAAAATAGGGGTCGGTCTTCCCTAAAATTTCTGAAACGCCATCCATAAGAGTAGACACTTCGGAGTATGGTGGTTTTTTCAACAATTTAGCGGTGGTGTTATCCCAAGGGCGATAAGTATCAACACCAAGCTTGTTCTTAAACACATCTGCGAGCCTGTTCCAAGCGGGGATAATATGCTTTTCTGCATTTTCATGAAAGTCATAGCAATCTTGAACGCTATACTCACGATTTTTTTCTACAAACATATACTCACGATAATTTTCAAAGCCTGCTTGTTTTGCAATTTGATGGCGCAGCCTAACCAGTTCATCCATGATGGCATCCATATCGGGTTTAATTTGACGATGGGCTGACATCATGGCATGATAAGCTTTTTCTCGCACCTCTCTATCTAGATGATCAAGCTGAGATTTGATAAACGGAAAAGGCTTTTCTTCCCCCTCCCATTCAACGGTTAATCCCCCCATAATTTCACTATATTTCGTACAGAGCTCTTGTTCTTTTACCATTAATGGAATGTTTTCTTCTCTGAACAATTTCACTTTAGACTTGCGAACTCGTCGCATTAAGCCGTAACGTTTTTCATCTAATTCATGAAAAAAGGGAGACTCACAGCATTTCTCATTGAGTTTAGCTTCATATTTCAATAAGAGTGGATGGATTACTTGCTGATCGTGAAGATACGTCGACTTAATTTCCGTATCCTCTGTGTTTCGGTAGAAGTGAGATGGTGACCTGTTATCGCCTCATTGATTTTAAACATTAATTCCTTTTCATCCTCTAACCACTTTTCTAGATCAGAAACGGATTCGATTTGAACATCTAGTAAGCCTAAAAATTGAGATTCTACCCCTTCTACATTCTCCAAATCAACTAATTCTTTATAATACTTTTGACTTAATTCTTTTGACAATAAATCACTTCCTCTCTGCTTTTTCGTTACATAATATATATATTATCGATTCCAATTGCTTAAGCCTATTTTAAATTTAAAAGATTAGGTGATTTTGACCAATAAGATTTTAACAATTCTCCGAAAGAAGTCTCCCTCTTCAAGCGTGTGAAGGGTGAAGCCCAACGGTAAGAGGGAGATGAATTTCGGTTGGCGATAGCCAACACCTCTTTTGGTTGGTATAATAGGAACAGGTATTCCTAATCTTCTGAAATGTGGTGATTTGAGTGGCAAATAAAGCATACAAATTTCGAATCTACCCGACAAAGGAACAAGAAGACTTTTTGGTCAAGACTTTTGGATGTGTTCGATTTGTCTACAATAAAATGCTCGCGGAACGCAAGGAAACCTATGAAAAACTCAAAGATAACATGACATTACTGAAGAAACAGAAGCTTCCGACGCCCGCCAAATATAAGAAAGAATTTGAGTGGCTCAAGGAGGTTGATAGCCTGGCACTCGCTAACGCCCAGTTGAATCTGCAAACAGCGTTTTCCAATTTCTTCTCAGGCAAGACTAAGTACCCGAAATTCAAGAATCGTAAGTCAAGGCAATCCTACACGACAAACATGGTCAACGGAAACATCAAGATTCTGGATGCCCACATCAAACTACCGAAACTTACACCCCTTAGAATGAAACAGCATCGCGAAATCCCTTCACATCATGTTATCAAGTCATGCACAATTTCCCGTTCTTCCACAGGGAAATACCATATTTCCATACTCACAGAATATGAACACAAGCCCAAGAAAAAAGAAATCAAGCAAGTAGTCGGATTAGACTTTGCCATGGACGGCCTGTTTGTCGAAAGTGAAGAGGGTAAGAAAGCCAATTACCCACAGTTCTATCGACGAGCAGAAGAGAAACTGGCGAAAGAACAACGGATATTATCAAAGAAAACAAAGGGTTCTTCTCGATGGGAAAAACAGCGTATTAGGGTTGCCAAACTCCACGAAAAAGTGGCAAACCAACGAAGGGATTTTCTGCATAAACAATCCTGGCGACTGGCAAATCAATATGACTGTGTTGTCATCGAAGACCTCAATATGAAAGAGATGTCACAAGCCCTGCGTTTCGGTAAAAGCGTTGCCGACAACGGATGGGGTATGTTCAGCACGTTCCTTGAATACAAACTAAAAGATCAGGGCAAGCGTTTCCTCAAAATCGATAAATGGTTTCCATCGTCTAAGATGTGTTCGGATTGCGGAAATGTGAAGGCCGCCCTATCCCTTTCGGAACGAACATACTCCTGTGAGTGCGGGTTCGTGTCTGATCGGGATTGGAATGCCGCCATAAACATCAAAAATGAAGGCAAGCTGATCATAGGTTTGTCCTAAACAAAAAAACTCTTGGTCCAAGAGGGTTAGCTCGGTCATTTTTCGTTGGCTAACAGAAGCAACGATAAGTCGAGAAGCCCCACTTCAAACGCGAAGCGTTAAGTGGTGGGTAGGTTCACTTAAGAAATGAATTTCTTCACAGTTAATTAAGAAATTAGACTTTTTGATATTGAAACTTCCTTAACGTTGTAAATCCTCATTTTCCTGTATATGAGTTGGATCAGCATGGACAGTTCAAACAAGTCGATTCACTAAAAAAAACCGGAATGATCGAATCCACAGTCTTAAAGCGATTCCGAGTGAATTTAGAGGAAGTGTTTTAATTCAAATACAAATACAAGGTAAAATAATCCGTCCAATGCGAGCTCGATACTCAAGGATGGATTATTTTTTATGGTAAATTGGCAATGGAGTTAATTGGGATAATATCACTTCTATCTAATTATAAATCTAAATTTTTCTTAAAGACATAACTTACCTTGTCATACCCCATTTTATCTTCATAAAATTGATGAGCATCGGTTCGCTGCAATCCCGATGATAAAGCAACGCTTTTATAACCATTTACTATTGCCCATTCATGAACGAAAGAAAGTAACTTTTCACCATATCCATTTGACCGTTTGTTTGCATCGGTGACTAAATCACATACCCAAACAAAACGGCCATAGTAAAGTGTGATCATCGGTTTAAACCCAGTAACCGCCACAATTTCCCCTTCGTCAAACAAAGCAAACATTTTGTACATATCTTTTTCCATGGCCTCTGTAACCAAATCCAAATAGTCTTTTTCATTTAGATGTGTTCGTAATTGATTCATTACCGGAAAAGCTTTAAGAATTTCTTGCGGAGTTTGGAGTTCCTTGATACTACTTATCCCCATTAAGCAATCTCCCCTATATATCAATTCAGGTACCAAAAACTCAATAAAACTCATCCATTAGTTGATAGAATTCGACCTTAGATTCATCCAATTCTGTTATTCCATAACCCTCAAGAAAGAAAGGAACATACTCCTTGCCAAAATTACTGGAAATGCTTCGTATCGCCAATGCCAAGTCTTGATATATATCTGCGACGCCTGCCCTGCCCCAATCGATAAAACCGCTCACCCTTTGATTTTCCATAATCACATTCGGCAAACAATAGTCACCATGTGTAAAAACAAGTTCCTCATCCAAAGGCCTTTTGGCGACAAGCTCCTCATAGAGATCGATTGCTTTCCTTCCCATTCGTACTTCATCAAAATCATCTTCATCGACAAGGCCATTCGCCACTCTATTCTTCGCCTCTTCTACTTTCACACCCAAGCTTTGAATAAATGGACAATCATCGATCCGGATACAATGTATCGCCTTTAGACCGTCTCCTAACGACTCTAACATGGCAGGCAAATCGCCTCGATGGGATTGATCCGAAGCATTCACACCTTTAATCTCAGACATCAACAGGTATTCATATGCTTCATCCATCTCGTAGAATAGTACACGCGGCACAGGCAGCTTACCTTCCAACCATTTCATTTTTTCCTTTTCATCAAAGAGACGTTCAACCGAATGAACCGACTGCACTTTAAGGTATTGGTTTGCATACGAGCCTTTCAATAAGAAGGTCATCGACTGCGAGTGCCCAATTGTTATTGGTTCCCAATCGAATCCGTTTGTCAATTTTGCTAAACTTGAAGGAATTTCTATCAATTGAATCACCACCACTTTTGACTATTTAAACCCCATTTTATAAAAAACTTTTCCACTCTTTAATAGATACACACCAAGCAGTAACTGAATAACAGTAATTATGAGATTATGAATAATGAATTCTGTTTGACCAGTTGTATCTATTAATTTTGCAGATGAAACAAACATGACGTTAGCAACTAATTGAAACGCTTTTGGTATAGAATAAATGATCAAAACTAATCCGGCTAACTTCATAAACAGCATGAACAGCTCTCCGGTTTTGGCTTCATATTTCTCCCCTGAACCACGGAAAGCAAATTGAATGATTGCCTCACCACTCTTTAATAAGTAAATCCCAAGTGCCAAAAGCAAGACAGGATAGAATGCCTGAAAGATAAGGGAAAGCCGATAATTCGTTAAATCACTATTAGACATCAACTCTGATAGATTTAAGATTGAGTAGAATGAATAAACAACAGTGACAACGTGGGTCAAACCCCAAATAATTGTTAACACTCCGATAATCTTCAAACCCGATTGAAAAAGTGCTGTAGGCTGAAACATTTGAACACCCCTCTTTTTATTAATTTCTTAGTTTACATGATAATAATGAAATATCAGCATTTTCTTAGGCAAATATGCTGCCGTTTAGCCTTGATATAATTTTCATATGTTGTTGGATAACCTATGTCAGTCTACCTTCCCTGATATCAATATCTATTCATGCAACCCGCATTTCATATTAGATTCCGTTCTCTTAATAGATCTAACAGATCTCCTCTATTTCTATCTAAATGAATCCCTTTAATCCCTGCTTGTTCGGCTCCATCAATATTTTCCATTTTATCATCAATAAATATACACTTTTCTTTTATTGTTTCCATTTGATTTAGGGCAATATTATATATCGCCTCTCCTGGTTTTTCTGTTTTTACAAGAGCAGATAGAATAATAGCATCAAAATATTTACGAATTCCTAATCGATCAAAAATCCAGTCCATACTTGGCATTGCATTTGAAATTACAGCCAACTTATACTCTCTTTTTAATTGCTCAAGGACACCTTTTACTTCTGGAAAAAGCCTACAATGTCCGGCATAATCTGCAAAGTGAAATAATTCATTTGCTAAATCATTTTCACCAAGATCTTCCGCAATTCTTCCATAATAAAGCTTGTAGTATTGTTCTTCTTCGTTCCAATTTGTAATAAAGGGTAGATTAATTTGTTTAGCTTTCAAAAGGGCAGAATCAATTTTTGATTTTGTATAGCCCCTTTCCATTAATAAAAATCTGATCCTGTCATCTCCTTTAATAGGAGTATCAAAAAGTACCCCTCCTGCATCAAAGAAAATTACTTTCACTTTATTTTTTAATTGATCCATATTCATCCCCCTATATTTGATCAAATTTTATCCAATATACTTTTCACCTCTTCCACCGCCACAATATCATCAGACTCTTTAAACGTAAATATCGATTCTTCAAAATACCCTTTCGCCCTTTCAATCTCGCCTTTAGCATTAAATATTTCTCCAAGTCCACGTAAAGAACATCCCAAAGCAATCGGATCATTTGACTGCTTGGAATACTGTAGGGATTGATTCATAAGTTTTTCAGCCTCGATTAAACTACCTTTCTTTAATAGGATATATCCTTGTTCGTAATAGTTGGCCGCAAAACCTACATAGAAATCCGGATAACTGTTCTTCAACAAATTTAGTTCTACATCAAACAATTTGATTGCTTCTTCGTAGTTCCTTGCCATGCGTTCAACCATACCTAATTGATGTATTGCAATGAGTTCATCTTGGAGATCTGAACTAAACTTCGCTATTTCTCTAAGTTTAATATAAATTGATCTTGCTTCATCATATTTCTTCAGTTCACTTTTAACATACCCAAGCCAATGTAACGCCACTTTGTAGTTGTTTGAACTTTCTTCGAGTGAACTAAGACATTCATGATAAATTTCTTCTGCTTTAGAAAGACGTTTACTCTCAAATAGTTTAAATGCAAACTCTAACTTGCTATCAATAGAATCTGCTCTTCCCACTGCTTTCCCTCCGCCCCTTATATATTTCCTTAAAATCAATTATATCATGAAGTCCATTTGTATTTTCGAAATACTCATTTAACATAAAAAAACACACCCTCCTTTTATTTTGGAAGGTGTTAATATATGCTGCTCTACATCACTTTATAAGGTTTCATAATACGAAAAAGGATTATACTTTCCAGTATACTTATCTCTTCAATCATCATTTTCAATCGTAGTTTTCCTGACCTTAAAACCATGTATTGTAGCGAAAAGTGTTACGGAACATTTTCAATAAAAGTAACTGATTCAGCTTTATACGATTTCCCGTCCCATCCGTATTTCACTTTGAAAGTTCCAATGCTTGCCTCGGGAATTGTAACAAATACTGTGGTATAGCCGTAAAGGACACCATTTTCAGGAGTATACTCCTCAATTGCCCCTACCCCAGGTGAATGGATAGGTGTATGATAATCAAATTTCGAATAGTCTATTTCATATTTTCTTTTACCAATCGAGATTAAAATTTCATTCCCTTTTTTCTCCATCTTTACAAACCGCTTGACCGCATCCGAGATAGACTCGACGGGAACTTCTGTATATCTACTATAGGGATCTTGTAGTTGATTCAATACATGAATTTCTTTCGTTGATATTCCAGACCCGGCACCTGAGATCAGCACAACAATAATATCTTTTAACTTATCTGCATTGATATCTTCATAAAATAATTTGGGGCGAATTTTTCATTTCGCCATTCCGGAAAGTTGTAAAATAATTCACCACCTACACTATCGACACCACCGCCTACCTGGACAGTGAAATTATCAGTCGCCATTGTATCTGCCATATCTGCAATCAGAAAAATATTTTCATACCAAATATCGGATTTAATGAATGATGTTACAACCCTTTGAACTGCAAAAGCTTTTCCAGTAAGACAAAGTAAAAAAGTGACTAATAGTACTATTAAGTATTTTCTCACATGTTTTCACCCCTTTTTGTTTATTATTTCCCTATAGAGGTGAATGATGAGCCTAAAAATAAAGAAAAGCCGATCAAATACCACATTGATCGGCTTTTCTCTTTCACATTATACAATTGAAGCTGCACCACTCTAAGAATGGATTTATTCCGCCTGAAACTCCGCAAGGAATTCCTTCACTTTGGCTGGATCTGCAACCAATTCGTTGCCTGTGTTGACTAATGGGCTTACCGTTGAGTAGGCTTTTTTTTTATTCCCTTGATAATAATTCAAGAACTCATCTTGGTTGATAGAATACAAAACGGCTTTCCGTAAGTTTTCGCTCTTCGCTACATCGCGGTCTCCTGCGTTGAAGACCAAGTAAGCGACTGCGTTGCTGTCGTTCTTCTGCAAGACGAGTTTGTCATCATTTTCAACGAGATCATACTTCGTTTCCGGAACGCCGTTGAAGAAATGGATTTCGCCGTTACGCAATGCGGATAATGCGCTGTCTGCGTCTTGAATGAATCGGACAGTTACGTTAGAGATGTTCGGTTCGAATTCACTGCCCGCGCGATACACCGGGTTTTTCGCGAAGTCTGCTTGGTAATCGTTTTTCTTCACAAGAATATATGGACCACTCGCATACAGATGGTTGTTATAGGTAGAACCTTCCGTTACCGTACGTTGGTCGCCGTATGGAATGTCTTTATCGATATTAAAGTTCGCTACATCATATGTGTTGATGCTTTCCACTTGTTTTTTCGACACGATCCCTGCGGATTGATGCGCCAAATAGTTCAACACTTGTGGGAATGGCTCGTTCGTTGTCACTTTGATGACTTGGTATTTCCCTGCATGGCTGTCAGCTGCTGTCTTATCTCCAACAAGTTCGGTAATGTTAGCGTCAAGCCCTTTTTCTAGCGCTTCTCGGATTGACCCTTCCCCACCGGATAGTTTCACGTTTTCAAGCTCAGAAAGGTCCGTTACAACTTCGATGTCCTTAATGCTTTCATGCAAACTGTACGTCCGGTGATCCGGCACGGAATTTTTATCTTTCGCGCGGTTCAATGAAAATACAACATCATCTGACCCAACACGTTCTCCAGTATCAACCGCTTTGCCATCTTCCACTTTCGCAAAGTTGATATCATCCCGAAGAATGAAGTAATAATCATTGTTGCCTTCACCAATCGCATAGTTATACGAAAGCGATCCATCCGAAATGACTTGGTCGTCATCCGTCAAATTGACGAGACGCACATACATATTCGTGTTCAACGTATTGATAGAACCGTCATTCCCTTTGATTGGGTCAAGGGAAGTCAATGAACCAATTGCCTGTTGAGCGATCAATGCAAGCGTTTCACGCTTCGATGAATCATTGAAATCGATTGTCTCCCATGCGATTGCACGTGATTTCGCAAGACGTACTGTCTTAGGGTTCAATACATCTTTATTGACCCCTTGTGCTTTGAATGAATTATAAAGCGGCGCAATATATGCTTTCTCTACTACAAGTCGTTGTTCAAGTTGCTTATATGTTTCTTGGTATTCATCAGGTGTTTCGGTACTTGCCTTTTCAATTAATTTATCCACTTCTTCATCACTGATATCACTGTTGTCACCGCCAGATTTGAACAAAGAACGTACTGCATAATCTGGGTTCCCTGTTACAGTCGTCCAGCTGGATAATGCAATGTCGAAATTCCCTGCATCCCGTTGCGCTTTAAAACTACCGTAATCCGGTTGGATATTCAATTTCACGTCGAAACCGTTTTTGATGAGCTGGTCGCGGACGATATTCATATCTGCCTCACCGGAGCTCGTTCCAAGCAACTCAATCGTTACCTTGCCGTTGTTGCCGCCACCTTTTGTATCTCCTTTTTCCTTCTCACCGGACACATCCGATTTCGTTTGCACACAGCCTGCCAGTACAACGATAAGCGCAAGCATAAGGGTCAATAATCTTTTTCCCATCATCAAATCTCCTTTTCTAAGTTGCTTTTATTTGTTAGTCCCTACTGGGAGAAATACACTTAATCAAGCCGCGGGTCAAGCGCATCTCTCAGTCCATCCCCTAAAAAGTTGAAGGAAAGGACGAGCAAAATGATCGCGAGCCCCGGGAAAATCGCTAAATACGAATGGGATTCCAAATACGTACTGCCGACCCGCAAGATATTCCCCACTCCGGAATATGCGGCTCTACCCAAGCCCTAAATAACTTAAACTGCTCGTTGCAATGACGGCTCCACCAATCGTCAGCGTCGATTTAACGATCATCGGTGCCAATGAATTCGGCACGACCTGCTTGAAGATGATCGACATATCAGACGTTCCGAGTGCACGAGCCGAATCGACAAAGTCGTAATTCGACACCATGAGGACATTCGCCCGCATCGTCCGCGCATATGTCGGAATCGATCCAACGCTGAGCGCGATAATCAAGTTCACCGTATTCGCACCGAA
The DNA here is from genome assembly GCF_030067815.1 of Sporosarcina thermotolerans. GTDB lineage: Bacteria > Bacillota > Bacilli > Bacillales_A > Planococcaceae > Sporosarcina > Sporosarcina thermotolerans. The sequence goes on from NZ_CP125968.1 coordinate 2,495,304, forward strand.
CGCTGCGATAATCGCAATCGCAAGCAAGATTCCTGGAATCGCATATAACACGTCAAGCACGCGCATGATCATATTATCCGTACGATTGCTGTAATAGCCGGCAATCCCACCTAAGAATCCGCCGACAACACCCGGGATGAGAGTTGAAGCGAAGCCGACAATCAAGGATATCCTTGCGCCGAACACAATGCGCGAAAACACATCACGGCCGAAGTTATCCGTGCCGAATGGATAAGCGAGGCTTGGCTGTTGCAAAATATTGCCGTAATCGTTTTCGACAGCAAGCGCATAGTCAAACGTGAACTCACTCACTACCGAAATCGACAGCATGAGGATAATGAAAAACATTCCCAATGTAGCCGTCGAATTGCGTGTGATTTTCTCCCACATCACATTCCATTTCATAATGCGCGAATGGTCTTTGCTCATTGATTTCAACAAGAGGCTCCATCCAAGTAGCAGCGCGAACAGATTGCCCGTCACTGCAGTGAGAATGACGATGACCGCAATAATCCCGAGCCACCGTGGAGCACTTACGTCCTTCACTGTCTTCGCGACGATGATCAACACCGTTAGATGGAATACCGCGATGACGAGCAACACGAGCATTGCAGCCGGAAACGTATCCGTGACGTACGGTTTGAAAATATTCACTGCCGAAATTGCTATGACGAATAGCTGGGTTAGAAACATATAGACAGCAAACGTGTATTCCGGCGTCTTCCGTTTATTGATAAGGTTAAACGCGAACGCAGCCGTAAAGATATTGCCTGTCACTAAACTAAGTAGTTGTATATACCCTAATCGCCGAGTCCCTAAGCGGATTTCGCCGTTGCTCAGTAGATCTCTTTTCATCTTCCATGTGATAAACAGCTGTAAAAGAGTTGTTATCAAATAAGCGATGAAAATGGCGAACAGAATCGTATTTATCTCCCCGGTCTTGAACGAGAAACTATTCCCTAAGAAGATCAACGAGACGACGAGTGAAATGATCCAGGTGAAATTCGCTTGCGGGTATTCTTTTTGATACAGCCAATGCATGCCGATTTTTCAGCTTCTCTTCCATCTTTTCACCTGCTTTATGTTTGTTTCATTTTCGAACGGATCCGTGGATCGAGGAATGCGTATAAAATGTCAATCAGCAAATTCACGAGCGAAATCGTAATCGCGATATAGACGACACCGCCCATGATCGCCGGGATGTCCGGGATGAATTGCTTATCGACGATGTAGCTACCGATCCCTTTAATATTGAATACTTTCTCGGTTACAGCAGCGCCGCCGAGCATGCCCCCAAACATCAGACCGATAACGGTAATGACTGGGATCATCGCATTTCCGACTGCGTGCTTCCAAAGCATCTGGCTTTTCGTTAGCCCTTTTGCACGTGCCGTAATGATGTAGTCCTCATGGATGATTTCCAGTAACGAAGAACGCATCATTCTTGCTATCGATGCAGTAAGCCCAGTTCCCAACACGACAACCGGCATGATGATCGACAACGCATTCCCCGGGCTATAAGTGGCTGGCAGCCAACCAAGCTTGATCGAGAAATTCAAGATGAAGATCAGACCTTGCCAGAAATTTGGAATCGATAACCCAAGTAATGCGATGAACATGAATGTCGTATCCAAAAACGAATTCGGCCGAGTTGCAGACAAAATGCCGACCGGAATCGCGATGACAATCGCCATCAGAACCGAGAAGACAGCAATCATCAGCGTGATTGGGAATTTATTCGCAATACTCGACGCGATATCCTCACTTCCCGCAAACGATGAACCAAGATCGAACGTCGCAATTCCTTTCAATGCATTCCAAAGTTGCTGCAAATACGGCAGGTCCAGTCCATGGATTTGATTGAACGCCGCAATCTGCTCTTTCGTCGCCGATTCTCCAAGAATGTTTGAAGCGGGATCGAATGGTGAAATATAAAGAATGGAAAAGACGAGTATTCCAACTCCGATAATGACAAAGACACTTTGGACGAGTCGTTCCATAATATATTTCAAAAACGGGTTGCTGATCAAAAACAGCCAAGCATACATTAGGACACCCGGCACCAGCGAAACAAGGAGGAACATCGGCCGTTCCAAGAGTGATAAGAAGTACGTAGAATACGACTCTTTACGTACGCCTTGTTGCGAAAGCCGTTCATCGGTCCGTCGCACAACCTCTTCCTGAAACCGTTCGACCGCCAATTTTTCCGCCTGAACGCTAAGCGCATCAGGGCTGTTCTTCTCCTGGAAAAATTCCGCTTTTCGCAGCAACTGATCTTTGTACTCGTGGAACAATTGCTTCTTTCGACCTTCATCTGAGAGCTTCCGCTTCACATCTGCCATCGTCGCTTCGTAAGTACGGTCTTTTTTCTTCATTAAATAAAAGAGATAAACGAGTATATGGAGAGGCAATCCTGTTAAATAAAGCAGGAATCGATACATCGACCTTCCATGCGCCTCTTTATAAGTTCTTTTGAGCAAGGCAGATATGCCGAGTTTCATTCAAAATTCCCTCCTGCCCATTGTTGTATAATTCCTATCGGTATACTATACTATATCCAAACAGAAAAGTTGTCAATTTACTAATCTTATTTTGATAACCGATTGGGGAACCTTTAATGTCGGATACTATATTACGCGTGTCAGACCTGCATGTTTCATTTGCCGGAAGGGAAAAAGATTTTGATGCAGTGCGCGGCGTCAGTTTTGAATTGAAGAGAGGGGAAACATTAGGCATCGTCGGGGAATCTGGCAGTGGAAAAAGCGTCACTGCACGTTCTATCATGCGTTTGCTTCCTTCCCCTCCTTCCTATATAAAGCAAGGCAAGATCGAATTTCAAGGGCAAGACCTTTCCTTGAAAACAGAGAAAGAAATGGAAAGCATCCGTGGGAAAGAAATCGGAATGATATTCCAAGATCCGATGACCTCTTTAAATCCGACTATCCGGTCGGAAAACAAATTGCCGAAAGTCTCGTAAAACATAGAGGTTTATCCAAAGCGGAAGCGAAAGAAGAAGCGATTGAGCTATTGCAACTTGTCGGCATCAAAGACAGTGAAAAGCGATTCAATCAGTATCCCCACGAATTTTCAGGCGGCATGCGTCAACGTGTCATGATTGCCATCGCGCTCGCGTGCAGGCCTTCTCTGCTAATCGCAGATGAGCCGACAACTGCACTTGACGTTACAATTCAAGCGCAAATCTTGGAGTTAATGAAGAGTATGCAACAGCGTCTCGAAACATCCATCATCCTGATTACACACGACTTTGGCGTCGTGGCAGGAATGTGCGACCGGGTCGTTGTCATGAAAGACGGAGAAATTGTCGAAACAGGCACAACGCTTGAGATATTCGAAAATCCACAGCATCCCTATACGAAAAAACTGTTGAATGCATTGCCACGTCTTGATGAAAAGAAGAAGCCGAAACGTCCTCCTCATATTAAGGAAGGTATAGATGCATCGATTCCTCTCGTTCAAGTGAATTCACTGCGCCAGCATTTCGACAGCGGAAAAGGTGAATTGACGAAAGCGGTCGATGATATCAGCTTCTTCATCCGTCCAGGTGAAACACTTGGACTTGTCGGCGAATCCGGTTCCGGTAAATCGACAACCGGCCGTGCCATCTTGCGGCTCAATGAACCGACAGCGGGCGACGTTCTCTACCAAGGAATTGCCGTCAATCGATTATCGAAAGATGAAATGAAAACGATGCGCCGCCATATGCAAATGATCTTCCAAGATCCATATTCATCGCTTAATCCGCGCTTCAAAGTGCTCGATATTATCGGGCAGGCGCTTGATATTCATAAATTAAGCAGTTCAAAGTCGGAACGGAGAAAACGAGTTGAAGAACTGCTTGATATGGTGGGATTGAAACCGGAGCACGCCAATCGCTATCCCCATGAATTCTCAGGGGGCCAGCGCCAACGTATCGGAATTGCCCGCGCATTAGCCGTCGAACCTGACTTCATCGTCTGCGACGAGCCATTGTCAGCACTCGACGTTTCGATTCAAACTCAAATCGTCGACTTGCTCGAGGATCTTCAACATCGGCTCGGACTCACCTATTTATTCATTGCCCACGACCTGTCGATGGTAAAGCATATAAGCGACCGGGTCGCCGTCATGTACGCCGGCAAAATCGTCGAACTTGCGGAAAGCGAAGAGCTGTACAGCAACCCATTGCACCCGTACACAAAATCATTGCTCTCCGCCATCCCGATTCCCGATCCACGGGTTGAAGCAAACAAAAAACGCTACATCCCGGAAGAAGACAACACCGTAGACCGCTACAACCTGCAAAACGCCCAATTAGTCGAAGTGTCAAAAGGACATTGGGTCGCGATTTGAAGTAATTATCTACCCTTTTATAAAAAACCACTTTCCTGCTCATTTTCATAGGAAAGTGGTTTTTTAGGTCTAAAAGCTACACGACAAACTATTCGTTTTTTTTATTGTTTGGGTTAACCCCATTCGGTTCAATCCCAAACTGTGCTACTCCTTGGGAACGGAATTCACTTGGCTCTTCCTGAAAAGAGAACCCTTTTTGCAGCTTATCCACCGGATCCATTCCATTTGGTTCCGGACCAAGTTCACTGTCTTTCGTATTATCAGAAAGCGCTTGGAGTGGGGTTGCGGTATCTTTACCATTTTCAACGAATTCATTTCTGAATTCCTCTCCCCTTCTCTCATTCCACTGTTCTTCTTCTGAATACAATTCATTAAATTTCTTATCCATTGTGGAATCCTCCTTTCTTTAATACAAATAATTCATCGCCTTATTTAATTTAATAACCGTTTATGTAAGGCTGCAAACATTTTCATTATAAGGATACACTGTATACAAAGTATTCCGGATATTCAAGGAGGGGTTCTATTACTCCAATAATCATGATATAGTATTTAATACTTTAACACACTAAAGCGTTAAAGTAATTCAACTAATAAAGGGGAGATTATGATGAAAAAGTTTATGATGGTTTTGATTGTTTCACTTAGCACTGTACTATTTATGACTGGTTGCGGAAGTTCGAATTCCAATTCAGCATCGAAAAAGGATACTCTCATCATAGGCGTAGATGATAAATTTGCTCCAATGGGTTTCAGAGATGAAAATAACGAACTGACTGGTTTTGATATTGAATACGCGGAAGCTGTCGCGGAACAAATGGGGATGACTGTTAAGTTTCAGCCAATAGATTGGAAAACGAAAGAAACAGAATTGAGTAGTGGAAGAATCGATCTAATATGGAATGGTTATACAATCACTGATGAACGAAAAAAGAAGGTTTTATTTACCAAGCCGTATTTGAAAAACGCTCAAGTCATTGCCACATTACAAAACTCGGATATTGCTCAGTTGAAAGACCTCTTAGGAAAGGCCGTAGGATTACAAGCACTATCTTCAGCATCAGATGCATTGAATGCAAATCCTATCAGCTCTGAGGTTAAGTCAGTTTCAGAATATGCCGACAACGTACTTGCCTTATCTGATTTGAAAGCCGGTCGCGTAGAAGCGGTAGTCATCGATGAAGTCGTCATTAATTATTATATGGCAAAAGAAGAAGGCAGCTTTAAAGTAATCGAAGAGTCTTTGGCACCAGAATTGTATGGGATTGGCGTCAAAAAAGGCAATGAGGAACTACTTGAAAAATTACAAGCAGCTATAGACAAAGTGAATGCTGACGGCACCGCTTCTGCTATCTCTGAAAAATGGTTCGGGGAAGATAAGATTCTGAAATAAGGTGAGCTTTAAGGGGGTGCAAAATTATGACGATTGATTATTTAATTTCCATATTACTACCAATGCTTGAAGGGGCTCGCGCGACAGTCATACTATTTATCATCGCCATCATTGCTTCAATCCCGTTAGGATTCCTGTTGACGTTAGCAGTTAGAAGTTCGATTAGACCCCTCTCATGGCTTGCGAGTTCTTATATCTATGTAATGAGGGGAACGCCGCTATTATTGCAGCTTCTCTTCTTAGTCTTTGGCCTACCGCATATTCCGGGCATTGGTCAATATTTAGTTATAGATAGATTTGTTGCTGCATGTTTAGGCTTTATCTTGAATTATGCTGCATATTTTGCAGAAATTTTTCGAGGTGGCTTACTTGCAATCGATAAAGGGCAATACGAAGCCTCAAAAGTGTTAGGTTTAAATAAATTCCAGACACTTGTCCATATTGTTCTACCTCAAATGTTTCGGATTGCCTTGCCCGCAGTTGCAAATGAATCGGTCACATTGGTGAAAGACACTGCCTTGTTATATGCAGTGGCAGTTCCGGAGTTATTGCATTTTGCACAAACAGCGGTCAATCGTGATTTCACCATAATTCCGTTTGTAATGGCAGGCATCATTTATCTACTCATCACAATATGCCTAACATTTATCTTCAAATGGTTAGAACGCCGTTTGCAATATGAATAATTGTTAAGGTACCTGTGCAAGAAACATTCATGATAATTCAATCAATTTTAATATGTATACATTAATCATAATAAAACATTATATACTCAACGTTTTAGTTTTATATTTATGCAATTGTAGTGTATAAACTGAATAGTTCGCTACACAGGTACCTAAAAAGGAGTGAAGTCATGTCTATTTTACAAGTGAACAAGTTGAAAAAGTCATTTGATCAACTGCAAGTGCTTAAACAGATCAGTTTTGATGTGGATAAAAATGATGTCATCGCTGTAATTGGGCCTTCGGGTTCCGGCAAAAGTACAATGCTTAGAAGCCTCATTCACCTCGAAGAGATTGACGGTGGAAGTATTGCCGTACATGATGAATTCCTCGTAAACGAAGGCATCTATTCATCCCCAAAACAAATCAAACAAATTACGTCCCGAATGGGAATGGTATTTCAGCATTTCAACCTCTCCCCCATTTAACTGTAGTGGAGAATTTGGAAATTGCACCAAAGCTTTTAAAAGATGGAAATGCTCAAAAGAATCGTAAAGCAAGCTTGGAGTTACTTGAGAAGGTCGGTCTTTCGGATAAAGCAGATGTGCTGCCAGCTAAACTTTCCGGTGGCCAAAAACAACGTGTTGCAATTGCGCGGGCTTTAATGAGGAAGCCAGACATTCTATTATTTGATGAACCAACTTCCGCCCTTGATCCCGAATTGACTGGCGAAGTACTTACAGTTATCAAAGATCTTGCCAAGGAGCGAATGACAATGATCATCGTGACGCATGAAATGGACTTTGCGAGAGATGTCGCAAACAAAGTTCTTTTTATGGATAATGGTGAAATCGTTGAATCGGGAAATCCTTTGGAAGTTCTCGTACATCCAAAAATGGAACGAACGAAAAAATTTCTAAATCGAACGAGCTTATAAAATCACATTCACTTATACGTAATAAGAAAGAGTCAGTCTAAAATCGACTAACTCTTTCCATGGAATTAAAAATCATATTCTTCATCTTTTTTCTTACGAATGGCCTCGAAAGCATCCGCTGTCATTACCGTATCCTCTACAAGTCGTTCCAACCGGAAAAGGATATCATCGTTGACAATTTCCTTACGTAAAAAGTCCTTTTCTTCAATGAAGACATAAGTCGGAACGATATGAGCCTTCATATAGGCCAAAACTGGTTTCAACTGCTGCTCGACCATCAAATAATGCTTTGCAGTACCGGCTGTTACGACGATGCTGACAACCTTTTCACGGAATGCATTAACTGGCAACAGGTCAAAGATATTTTTAAGTGTAGCGGGAATGGATGCCTGGAATACCGGCGTCCCAATGATAATGGCGTCTGCTGCCATTATTGTTTCCGCAACGTATTTTGTATCCCCTTCATATTCGAAATAATTACGTCCATCACTAAATTCCACTTTATAATCAGCTAAATCAAGAAGCGTGATTTCATGTTCAGGATACTTTTGTTTAAACATATCCACTGTTTTCAGCATAGCAGTTTTAGTCTTCGAACCGACGATTGAGCCGGATAATGCTACAATTTTCATTTTAGTTCCCTCCCCTGCTTTATTGGGCTGTATATTTCTTTATCGCCGGAATGATATCGTTCCCGATAATTTCGATGTTCTTCATAATTTTCTCAAATGGCACGCCGCCAAAGTCAATTTGAGCCATGAAGCGCTGCATGCCGTAAAGTTCATATTGGTAAAGCAGTTTTTCGATTATTTCTTCCTTACTCCCTACCATCAATGCATCACGTGTGTCGGGTGCTTGGGCGAATTGCTGTTTAGGATAGCCACTGCCACGAATCGCTTGGAAACCGCCATTAATATGAGGATACATACCTTGTAAAGCCTCTTTTGTTGTGTCTGCAACATAGAAAAGACTCGTTGTCGCAATCGGTAAATCATTCGGCCCGAACCCACTTCGCTGAGCTGCTTCGCGATAGGCTTCTACAGAAGGTTTAAAATTAATGGCTGGGCCGCCCAAAGTTGTCAACATCATCGGGATTCCCATATATCCTGCTTTAATGGCACTTGCTGGTGGACCTCCAACCGCACGCCAAATTGGAATTGACCATTTTTCGGTTGCGGCAAAATCTGCGCTTTTTGTAAAGGTGCACGGTATTCGCCTTGCCAAGTTATATATTCTTCTTCATTTATTTTTTTCAGCAGTTCCAATTTCTCTTCGAAAATTTCTTCGTAGTCTTGTAAATCCACACCAAGGAGCTGATAGGCACCTACACGAGATCCACGTCCAGCAACAATTTCTGCGCGTCCATCGGAAATCAAGTCAATGGTTGCAAAGTCCTCATACACGCGTACAGGGTCTGATACACTCAACACCGTTGCCGAACTTGTAATCTTAATCTTTTTTGTTGCTTGAGCAATGGCACCTAAGACAACGGTATGCGCTTGTGTAGTAAAGTAACTTTGGTGACTTTCACCGACTCCGAAGACATCAATCCCCGCTTGTTCCGCCAATTGACTTGCTTCAATTAATTCATTAATTCTCGCTTGGGCGGATTGGCACTCGCCAGTGAGCGGATTGGGATAAGATCCCCCAATGAATAAAGCCCAAATTCCATCCCTTTTGAAGGGTCGATTCGATATTGTTCCACTATTATTCCTCCTCAATAGGTTGCAGTATTTCTTCTATTTCAGCACGTCGACTTTCTAAAAATGGAGGCAGATCCAACTGTTCACCGAGGGTTTCGACATCCCCATCGATTGTAAACCCTGGCCCATCTGTCGCAATCTCAAATAGGATGCCGTTTGACTCCCTAAAGTATAGGCTTTTGAAGTAAAAGCGGTCCACGATACCGGAAGTATGGAAGCCACGTGCGCGAACTATTTCATCCCAATAAGATAGCTCTTCATCATTTTTCACACGTATCGCCAAATGATGGATGCTGCCTCGTCCTGGTCTTTCAGTTGGTCCATCCAAAGATTTAACAACGATTTCACCAAACACTTCACCACTGACTGATTGGAAAATAGCCTCGTCCTCCGAACGCGATACTTCTGTGTACCCAAACATTTCCGTCAGCGTTTTCGCTATTTTTTCAAGTCTACGGACCGTTATTTCAACGGAACCCATTCCTTGAATCTGATGCTCCATCGGAACAGGCGACTTTTCCCATGTCTCCCAATGGGAAACTTTCGCGCCTTCCGATACAAGAAGTACCATGCGAAGCCCTTCATGATCCTCAAAGTGTAGGGCAGGTTTATTTGCATACTTTGTTATGTCGCCATGATGTACACCGTATTCCTCAAATCGCGCTTTCCAATACGTTAAGCTATCTTCCGTTGGTACCAGTAAACCAATTTGAGTGATGGCATTCGTTCCTCGGTGTGTGCGTCCCGCGGCAGGTATTTCAAAGAATGACAACTCTGTCCCCGGACTTCCTGTTCGATCACCGTAAAATAAGTGATACATCGTCGGCGAATCTTGGTTCACTGTCATTTTCACACGGCGTAAACCAAGAATATCCCTATAAAAGCGATTATTCGGTTTTGCATCCTTCGTAATCATTGAAATATGATGATGACCCGGAATTGTATACATAAATAGTTCCCTCCTTTTATTAGTTGACTAATCAAGTGATGAAATAAAAAAAATTATCGTTTCGACATTTTTTCTTCGCTATTTTTCTGCACGCGGGAGATTAGCGAGTATAACGTTTTTTGTTCATCGTCGGATAATGACTCATCGAAAAATGACGACTGAAATGTGAGTTGGGCATCAAAAGCATTATTCAGCTTTTCACGTCCCTTTGTTGTTAGGAAAATTGTTTTCGTTTTCCATTCCTGCTTACGTTCCACAAGTCCATCTTTCTCAAGACGTGCAAGCATACGTGATATGCCCCCTTGCGTTACCGTGACTTTCTCGGCTAAATCACATTGTGTTAACGGTTCATAGGTTGAGATTTGCATCAATACATCGAATTGTGCAGTCGTTAAATCGAATTGCTTTAAGTATTCATTGGAAAGCAAGTTGCTTTGATGCGTAAAACGAACAAGACGCAGCCATATTAATGAACCACGAGTATTTTTATTCACAACAGCTCCACTCCCTTTCGTTACTATCAATTTACCACTCAAATGATAAAACAGCAACAAGAATATCTCGAATTAAAGACATTCTTGTTGCTTACATCACACGTACTAGTCAATTTTAGCCACTCTAGTTAACGCTTAATAGCGCTTCATGAGCAGTTTTCAAGAACTCCTCAAATGCAGACACCTTCAACGGTCTACTATAGTAATATCCTTGTCCATGTATTGAACCATTTTTTTTAAGTTCATCAACATGTTCCTTCAGTTCGACCCCTTCGGCAATAACATTTAATCCAATGGAGTTTGCCAAGTTAATGATTGCTTTTGCAATTTCCTTACTTTCCCTATTTTCATGAATATCCTTTATGAATGATTGGTCGATTTTCAATGTATCAATCGGAAGATCTTTTATATAACTTAATGAACTATAACCTGTTCCGAAATCATCGACTGATATACTAATACCTATTTTTTGAATTTCTTTCAAAATCGGCGCTATGCTATTGACATTCGCAAGAACACTTTCGGTTATTTCAAATTCAAGGTTTTTAGCATCTATTCCTGTTTCGCGAACTATCGACTTAACTTTATCGATAAAATTAGGATCCTCTAACTGACGAACTGAAATATTTACGGATAAACGTAAGGGTGGGAAATCATTGTTCTGCCATGCAAATGCTTGAAAACAACTTTCTTTAAGAATCCATTCCCCTAACGGAATGATTAACCCAGTTTCCTCTGCCAATGGTATGAATTTCAATGGAGGAATAATCCCCAAATCCGGGTGTTCCCATCGAACCAATGCCTCCATCCCAATTATCTCATTGGTGGACATATCCATTTTCGGTTGATATTCCAAGTAGAATTGTTCCTCTTTGATCGCTTGTCTTAATGCGCTTTCGAGTATTCGACGTTCCAAAGATTGATGTTCCAATTGTTTATTGAAAATCATAAAGTCATTTTTACCACGCTCTTTTACGTAATAAAGTGCAGTATCCGCATTTTTGACCAGATCTTCTGGAGAATCACCATGATCCGGATAATGCGCTACACCAATACTGCAAGCTATTGAAAACGCATGTCCAAACTTGTTTATGGGCTTTTGAATCTGACCCAATATATTCTCAACAATTTCAATAACTTCTTTTTCATCTTGTACATCTCTAATCATGACAACAAATTCATCCCCGCCAAATCGTGCTGCAACATCTTTTGGACGAATAATTGAGCGTATCCTTTTAGCCGTTTCTTGAAGAGTTAGGTCCCCAACATCATGTCCCCATTGGTCATTTATTTGTTTAAAATTGTCTATATCAATAAACAGTACGGAAAGTTTAGATACAGGTGATTTTCGATGCATTACCTCATTAAGAAGCTTGTTCATAAATGAACGTCGATTTGGAAGACTCGTCAATGAGTCATGAAATGCTAATTGATAAATGGCTTTTTCAGCGTCTTTTCGTTCGCTTATATCGCGCATTACAAATAGTAATAATTCGTTGTCACTATGTGAAAGTGAATGATTATTGATACTGACGATATTAGCCTCAACGTTTATAAAAAACCCTTCATTGAGAATGAGGCGGAATTCGCTGTTTAATATGTTCTTTATCGTTCGATTAGAGTAGGTTTTTATCTCGTTTTTTATGGTATCTCTATCATCTTGATGATCATTTCAAAAAGATTATTCTTTTCCCTTTCCCATTGTGGAAGCTCATTATGTAACACTTTTTCAAACGATGGAGATATGTATTGAAACGTACCATTTCGATCAATGACTGCAACAAAGTCCGTTAAGTTTTCAACAATAACCTGGTGGATATCGTCACTATTTGTATCCAAATTATTATCCTCGATTAAAGTTGGATGCCCCAAATTGGCTGCATTCAATGTTAAACCATTTGGCTCGTTTAATTCTAATTCAACTAAAATTTCTACCTCTTTACCAACCAATACTCCGCCAGTCTCCAATATTGTATTCCAAGTTAGGCCAAATTCTTCACGGTTAATAATTGCTTCTGCTCTATAACCGTAAACATTTACCCGCGCGGACTTATCGCTTTACCGCCAAATTCAACTGCAAACGTTACCGGTTTCGTTATGCTTTTAATCGTCAAATTTCCTGTCACATCATAACCATATTCACTTTTACTAATAGAAGTTGATATGAAGTCGATTGTAGGGTGATTTTCAATATCAAAAAAGTCTACTGACTTTAAGTGTTTATCCCGTTCCCGATTATTAGTGTTTATGCTGCTCCCTTGAAATTGGAATACTATACTCGCGGTTGTTAAATCCTCTATATCATCGGCTTCTACATTTGCCGTAAAGTTAATAAATTGACCTTTTACATTAGATACCATCATATGCTTCACTTTAAATCCAACTATGGAATGCGCATAGTCTACAATCATGTTCCCCATCAGTTAACCCCTTTCCTATCAATCTATTAATCACTTTACCAATCAAATGTTAATCAAGCAATAAAAATACCTTGAATTCAAGACAAGTTGTTTTTATGACAATCTTGGGTTAGTAAGCATAAAAAAATTGGCCTTGTAAAAAGTACAGGCCAATTAGATTTATTTCGATCGAATCAACTTTTCAATCTCATCCATTGAAATTTTCGTTGCCTGAGCTACTTCTTCAAACGACATACCCGTTTCAAGCAAGCTTAGGATGATATTTCTTTGTCCTTCCGCTAAACCCTCTTCCTTTGCATCCAACTCCCTTTGAAGCTGGTCTTTTAATCCGATCTCTCGAGCAATGGCGAGGGCACGTGTTTTAGGATCTTGACTAAGTCGACGGATTTCGTCATAAGCATCTTGTAATGTGGAGCTTTCCATGGCTAATGCCTCCTTCAATTGTTGGTTTCCTTTTAAGAACAGCAGCCATTTTCCCAATTCATCCAAATAGGACATTTGTTTTTCGGTTACTTTCGGAAGTTCCAGAACATGGATTTCGGCATGGCGAGAAAACAACGCTCCATTTTCCGAATCGATTAATTGAAATTTACTATGGAAATGTGGTTTTGACAACAAATGAAAGTCCGTAATCACTATTTGAATGGATTTTTTTAATTCTGTATAACTTTTTCCGGTTTCTTCTTGACTGGCATACATCTTCGCCCAATATACTAACATACGCTCCCTGAATGCTTGATGTCCCCTAACCTGCATTTCGATGTTGACTTGCTCTCCGTTGTCTGTAATGACTCGTAAGTCCATTACTGATGCCTTGTCGACTGAATGGACAATCTCGATTGTTGGGTCTGTCAATTCTACAGATAAAAGATTACCACCTATAATAGCATTCAAGAAGTTAAGCAATAACCGATTGTTCCTCCTGTCAGCGAAAAAAGCTTTAAACACGACATCATTTCGTAAATCTAATAGTTCAACATCATAAGAATTCTTCTGCTCCATCAGCAATGCCACCGTCTCTCACACCCCCGCCCCTTTTCTTCATAATAAAACATTTGTTCCCATAAATCAAATATTATGAAAGTTATTTTAAAAGATTTCAAAAAATACACCCTCCTAAGCCAAGGAAGGTGTACAATCACTACTTTTCGCCGGAATTTATAATCAATAATTCCTGACTTTTAGGTAAGGTTCACTTAACCTTCAAAGAAACAAGCGCATTGTGTATGGCCTCGAGTTTCGTTTCAAGCCGGTGCAAGAGATAAAAAGATACAAAAATCGGAAAACCGATTTGCTGTATGAAAGTTAGCCATTGTTCCATTTTGAATCCGCCTCCTCCATATTTAATGTAATGAAAAGGCTCCCCAGCCAAGCTGGAGAGCCGTTTTAGTTATGCTTTTAACACTTCATCTACTGTACGCTCGATAACACGAGCGCCCCTTACTGTCGCAAGAAAAGAGCCATCCACTTCAAACACTTGCGAATCGATAATTTCCTGCATGGCTGCCTCCACTTCGGTTGGAGTCAAATCAGCTCGTGGCTCGTCCACTGTTAGGGATGTATGTTTTCCCACAGCAGTCGTGAAGTTCAATTGTAACGTTTTCGCCATTCCTCATCTCCCCTTTCTAATTAGTTCATAATGTCTGCTGTTTCTACTCGTTCTGCTCCGATTAATGGATATTCGGAGAGCTGTGCCAATTGTGTAAGGGCGATGTAAAGGCTGTCAGCCGTCACCCCTTCTGCGATGCCGCGGTAGGACTTCGATTTTTTGATCAATTTCCCATCATGCGTCATCCCACCATCAAAATACACCTTTCCAACTGCGTTTCTGAATTCGATCGATGCCATCTGCTTTCCCCCTCTCACTTACTATATAGACTCGAAAAGGTGAAAAGGATACTGCCTACCCAAATCTTTTTGAAAAAGATTTTATATTCCTTGAGTCGGGAACATATATTCCCTATAATGAAACCAAGGAGGGAAATGAGTGTGTAAGAGGTTTGAGAAATCGGTAAGATATAGTGAGCTATTGGAAATGATGTAAATAGAAGCTGATGGAACGATTTACTAACAGCGAATCATGGTACTGCAGGTACCGTCACGCACAAAGAAGGAGTAGTGATCTAATGCTCATCCCACAAGAGGCACTTCCCCACTTTGAAAATATGATTTACCTTCCTATGGTCCTGACAATATTGACTAAAGACCAGCAAACTTTCGAAAAGGGTAACTTTAAATTACAGACACCATATATAAAGCTTATCAATCATGCCATCAATGCTGTTCAGACTGAAATGAAGGAGTCATCGGACTATCTACGTCAAAACAAAATGAAACTACTACGAGGCACCATGGGTGATATGTTTACTACATACATATTTCTATACCACGGACGGGAAGAGCAGAGACGTTATTTGAATGTACGTTTGAAAAACCGGACGGAAGAGCTTATGGAATTGTATCTGAATTCTGCTTCTCATTAAATTTCCACTTGTTTCAGTCCCTTACCAACTACCGTTCCGTGTCGAAGAAACAAAAAGAGGCAGGAAATTGTTAACGGGTTCGGTTGTTGGGGAGAAAATCGCAGTAATTAAACAGTGAAATATCTAAATAAAAAAAAGAAAAAACGCTTAATATGAGCGTTTTTTTGCGTAATATTTCACTACTCTTATTGAACTAAAGCACTCCGTTAGTTGAAGAAGAGTTACGCTTCCGAAGTAATAGGATGCTTTACGTATTTTGGAAAATAATTGTTACCACTAGTTTTTACAAATAATGTTCCATCACCTTTTATAAGATTACTTTCAAATATTAAGCCTTTATAATCTGGGGTGTAGTGAAAAACTATCTTTTTGCTTCCCTCCCCTAAAATCTCTATTAGAATATTATTAATATCTTTTTTTTGTTTACTGATAATATCAAAAATATCAATTTGGTTTTCTTCTTCTTTAAATATTATAATTACATCTTCGGATCCAAGGTAATAAATATCATTACAAAAAACGTTTAGACAATAATACATTAATATTCCTTGGGAATTTCCAGTTGAAAACCGATCAGAAACAGGTATTCTCTCTTTTGCAAATTCAAAAATAAAATTAATGTCATCTACATTTGTTATGTTCAGCTTACGAGGTTTGTTTTTTGATTTTTGATTCGACGAAAAATTAATAGAAAATTGATATTCATCCACTATTTCAAAGCCAAACTTCGGATAAAAATCTAACACACTGTCATTTGCAAAAAGATACAAAATCGTACGTATGTTCATATTCCTCTAAAACCTTATTCATTAGACTTTTAGAAAGCCCCCTGTTTCGATAATCTGGATGGGTCATCACTGTTCCAACTTGTAACGCACGTTTTGCTCCCCTTCAATAATTAAGTCAATAATATTAATTGAAACATTTGCTACAACCTTGTCATCAACCACATATGAAAAGGGTATGTATCCATTTCCCCAAAACCCATGATGGTACCACCTTTTAAATTTCAAACCAAAAACACTGTTAGCAAGTTGGAAAAAGCTCTCTCTATGTTGCTCACTATCTCTATAATCTTGTATGAATTGTAATTCTCCCATCTATATTTCCCCCTTATACTTTTACTTCAATTTATTTAATACCCACATAATAGATATTGCCTTCATTTTTCACCTTTTTCAACAGTTTCCTTCTTCAACTAAACTGCCTCGTTAGTTTAATAAGAAAAAGGACGCTTATTAAACAATCGCGCCCAAACCACTTTATTCTTTTTTACCATCATTTTTCTTTTGCATTCCTGAAATTGCACTTACAATGCCAATTATTGCACCGGAGAAGATTATGGACATCCGCTGCAACATTCATTTTTCTCCAATCCTTCACTTATTTTCTTAACTTGTTCAGCTAAATGGCCCCGTTAGATCGACAAGGTATTCATGCACATAACGATTCGAATGCGTCCTTACACCAAAATAAATCATCCTTCTGTAGGTGTAAATTCTATAGTATTTGCCGTTCTAATCGATGCTTCTTCATTTAATAATTTCCCCACAACAAATAGCGCCATATTAATACCTGCTGAAATTCCAGCGGACGTTACAACATTCCCTTGATCAACGTATTTTACTCCTCTAATAACTTCTACTTTTGTATAATTCCTTTCCAGATAATCTAAAGCCGCTATATTTGTTGTTGCCTGTTTACCATCCAACAGTCCAGCTTCTGCCAAAAATATGGAACCAGTGCACACAGAGGTAATCAATTTATCCTTTCCTTGATTTGCAATCCAATTAATTATTTTTTGATTTTTGCTTACTGCTTTTATTGCTTTATATGGACCTCCGGGGACTACAACCAAATCAAAGGGGGGAGCATTATTAAAACTGAAATCAGGTTGAACAATTAAACCGTTATGCACTTTTATTGAACTACCGTCTTCTGAAACTGTACTGACATTAAAAGGTTTTTCTTGAATTTCTAATTTGTTCATAAATAATTTGTTTACATCACTATCTTTGTAAGTTGTTAAGTTGAAAACTTCATAAGGACCTGCAAAGTCAAGTGCATCCACATCATCAAATAACAGTATTCCTACATTAATTTGATTCATAAAAAAACCCCCTTTTACACATATCATATACATGCACGGGGTATATGTAAAGATAGTCCTATAAAGAATTAAAATATTCTGTATCTAACTAAATCTTATGAGCTGTACCAACCTATTATTTTAATAACACTTAGCTTCATAGCATGGTCCGGGTTCGTCAGAAAAAGCCAACAGTTCGTTGAATGAACTTGTATTTATCAAGGTTGTTAAAAACCTAATCCCCTCCATTTTCCTTTTCTTCTAATTCAACTAACCTGCCACTTTAGTACAATAAGTTAAACAAAAAGAGTGTTAAACCCTTTTCGGTTCAACACTTCTCTTGAAAGTGACTTAGTTTTAGTTATTCCCACGGAGCAACTAACCTTTGTCGATCCCAATGATCAGGGACAAGTATTTGAAAGGTCGATACGGTCATTTTATCTTCCTTGTCTTTGTTACCTTCCCAAAATATCTCTAACCACTTTTCAAAATTTTCAACTACTTCTACAATCTTAAGAGCGGATTGTGCAACGTATCCTAATCTGTAATCGATTGCATTTTCTTCGCATATAAAAACCCAATGATCATTACTTATATCGCGTGAATCATACATGGTAAGAGAAATAAGCCGATTGGATTCTACAAATTCATTCGTATCTAAAATCAGTACATTACTAGGGATGTTTGGTATAATCCTCTCCACTTTGCAAATTTCCGCAAAAGGAGCATTTGGACCAACTCCTCCAATGGGCTCCCAACCTAATAGAATAATCCCATTAGAAAATTCCAATAAAAATTCTTTGAAAGAAGGTGGGAATCGAAAGCCAAGTTTTTCTTCGTGTGTGATAATCATCTCTTCTGTTGCTCGCCTCTGCCGATCCCCAAGTGGAAATCTTCCCAAACGTTCATTACTGAACTCTTTGTTAGGATATCGCTCATTGTATTGCTTAATGAACTCTTTGACTTTCATTTTTTCTTCACTCCTTGAGTAGTTATAATTAAATATTGAAATCCTTACACAATAGTTTCTTCTTCAACTAACCTGCTGCGTTAGTTAATAAGTTCGACAAAAAAAGCATTAATCCTTTTGGATCAATGCCATGAACTAGGTAGGCTCAAGTATTAGTCTAGAAATACAACTATCATTTGTACATTTAATCGTCTTTATTTATGTAACTTGTTATGTTAAATTGAAATATTTCAGTTTCAAAGTTGTTTTTTTCAATAACGTCAGTTGCTAATTGTTGTACTTCTTTTTTGGTCTTTTCATCGAACTTACCCTCAGGTAGCACTAATGATATTTCTACGTTTTTATCCGATGAGACTTTTCCTTGTACAGCAACATCAAAGCCCTTTGCATTTAAGCTTTGCATGATCTCTCCCATTAAATCATTATAACTTAGCCTTTGCGAAAAATGATTTCCTACTTTTTCAGAGTTATAAAAACTTGTTATATTAAATTGGAATAAATCAGAATCAAAACCATTTTGCTTAATCACGTCTGTTGCTATTTGGAGTATTTCTTTCTTGGTCTTCTTATCCACTTCGCTTCCTAATTTCACTATTATTTCAATGTTTTCATTAGGCAAGACTGCATGGTCTAAAATAATCCCATAATTTCCGTCATGTAAACTTTGGCTTATCTGTCCCATCAGAATTTCTAATTCATGTTTTTCTCCTTGGGATAAATTAGAACCACGATTAATATCTTCTTTTTCTATCCCAGAAACCTGTTTAAATAAAAACAAGGATGCAACTACCAGTAAAAGTGAGACAAAACCGATTACACTTAGTTTTCCTTTTTTCATAACAACACCTCCCTATTAAGGGTATGCCTGTAATTCCTTTAAAAGAATATAAAAGTATTTCCTTATTCAACTAACCTGCCCCGTTAGTTAAACAAGAGATGCCCTCTATAGCAGCTCAATAATCTTAGTAAAGCACCACTTTAGTTGAAGTAGATTTCTTTACAAAAAGATCTTTTTCCCTCTAAAAACTAGCAACAAATACTTACTAATTTGTACTTCATTCACCCATAAAAATGCTCTCTGCACTTTATTGCAATGGAATATTCAGTTCGATATTTTTCCCAATCGGATTGAAGTAATAGCTGAAATATATTTTTGCTTTGCCATCATATTCTTCAAATTGTGCCGTCTCAATTACGTATTCCTCATCTCGTGAAATTGTGTAACCTTCAAATTCTAACGTCGTTCCATCTTCTTTCACACCATCAAATAGCCGTAAGAGACGATCTCCATTATCCCACTTATTTACAGCGACTGATACATGATTCGACGTTACGGAAATTGCCCAATCGAAAAAATCAGGTTTCGTAAGTACTTCTTTTGTGGCAAAATCAACTTCTATAAAATCCTCGCCCTTTGGAACAGCTTGAACAGCACCAATATTAATCATGAGTGAATCTGATTCATGAAAGTAATTGCTTTGCACATAGAGCGTAACTTTGCCGTCGCGAATATCTCCCTGTTTGGCAATGCCATTTATAATACTACCTCTTCGCTCACCACTATCTGTTATGACTGAAATATCATCAAAAGCTAATAGTTGCATTGTATTCGCTTCCTCTATTTCAATGTCTATAGCCGTTTTTAATGGAGTACGACGAATTTGTGTAATCGTAAATTTTTGACCATCAATATCTACAGTACGATTTGCAGCAATAACTTTTTCCTGAGCGATTTCATTTTGTAGTGTGAACGGGATCTCTCATTTCAATATTCCCCTTATCTGTATCATTAAAGTGGAAAACGGCTCTAAAATCCTTCGTAGTATAAGCGATTGGCTCTGAAAAATTATATTCTACATAAGAAGAGATGTGTTCTTGCTGACCTGTATTCATGACAAATGTACTTGGGCCTGGTAATTCATCGGCTCCCTGGAACAATTGAACATCATTCAAATTTAAATTTGTCATATCAAAAGGAGCAACAGCGTCATAGAAAAGGACAAGACCCGAATGATCTGCAATTACGCCTTGCAGTGTAATCGAAAGACCATTTTTAGACTTGATGACATTAACTTTTTCATAATAGTCATTGTCTACTATATCTTTTATTCCGGCATCCAATGAAACCGCAGAGACAAGTGCATGAAAGCCAGGTATTTTTGCAACATAACTAGGAATCGTAGGAGAAACGCGAATTGAAAAAAGAAGACTTACGCAAAGCAAAGCAACTATGGCAACTGGTACAATGCGCTTCTTTGTTCTTTTCTCTCGCTGAACTTTACGCAAAGCATCCATTCGGATTTGTTGAAGTTTCTCCTTAGGAACGTCAATCGGTAGTTTACTCATAGCCAGTCCTCCTTTTCTCCAGCAGAACTTCTAAGCTTCTTTAATATGTAGTGAAGCCTAGACTTTACAGTGCCCTCAGGAATTTGGTTTAGCTCAGCAATTTCTTTGTTTTTGAGTTGCTGGAAATATTTCATATAGACGAGTTGCTGCTCTGATAAAGATAATTGTTCCAGTAGTCGTTCCAAATCAGAATAGATGACCCATCCAGATAAGTGATGTTCCTCAATTGGAACGGTTGGTCGTCTTTTTCTTAAATGGTCTTTACAACAATTGATTAGAACGCGAACGAGCCATGTTCTCGCATATTCTTGCTGTTTAACGATATGCATTTTTTTAAGTGCCTTGTACATAAGATCCTGCATGACGTCTAACGTGTCTTGTTCATTTTTCATGTATGTAAAAGCCATGCGATATAAAATCTCTTCATCCATTTCAATCAGTGAGAGTATCGCTTGATGATCCCCACGAATAGCACGCTGCACGATTTCAAATTCCATCCTATTCGCCTCCTTCCTTCATTAGACGCAGTGTTTCTTCATTTCGTTCAAAAAAGTTTTTATTTTTTAAAAAATATCGATATATACTTTACAATTATTTTGTTAATTTAGTCTACTCCATTTACTTATTTAGAGATAGAGTACTTTTATTTAAACAAAAAGCTTCAGTGGAAGGCACTGCCGTTTCACTAAAGCACTTTTTTATTTGATTATGTTGTTTTGGTTCATTGCTATTAATTATTATGAAGAGATGATTATTTCGGAAATCGAATCTTCAACTAATCTGCTGCGTTAGTTGAAGTGCAATTCTTCTCAAGCCTTTTCAGTTCTCCCCCAAATTCACTTTTCCATCTTCCTTATCATCAATTTTACATATCGAATTTTTCACCCTTTTTGACACATACTAAAAAAAAAGAGGTGAAAAGGATGAAAAAAGATGAGTTTTTAAATATGGAAACAGCTAAAGCAAACATTGATTTGAATAAAATAATGAATAAGGACAATAAAATTTTCAATAAAAAGGGAGCTAACTCTACAACTGAGGCGAATATTGCCATCCAAGAAGATTTCTATTCTGAAAATAGCCATGAGGAAGTTATGCCAACATACATCATCAATGGGACTCAAGCAACATTCATTGATAAGGATAATTAACCAATCAGCAAAAAGGGATATCTATAGGTACTGTTGAGATGTCCCTTTTTATGTTTGTACCATATTCACACCTTATTCATGTAACATGCAATCAGATGACCAATTTTAGAAAATAGCTAAAAGCGTACAATTTTATGCACTCTTTACTTTTGAATAAAAGAGGGGCTATTGCAGGCCTTCAATCCACACAGAATTCAATAAACCTCATTTTTTTTCCATCAATTCTTTTAATCTAGCATATGCTTGTTCATTCGCTAATAATGGGCTTTCTGATTTGATTGCCGGCCCAATATAATCTCTTATCGATAGTCTTTCAGAATCTTTACCGGTTTCAATAACAATTAGCTCTAGTTCGGGAACAACTATAATCCACTGACCAAATGCACCACGTGCTGAGAATTCTCGCCCATTTTCACCTTCACTCAAATAAAAATAGTAACCATAATCAGTCATTCCTAATTCAGTATGTGGATGAAGGGATTCCTTCACCCACTCTTTTGGAACAATTTGTTCCCCATCCCATTTACCATCATGAAGATAAAGGTAACCAAATCTTGCCATGTCCCGTGGAGTCATCTGGAATAGGTTCCACCATGTGCTATTCCGTCATTTGTTACATGAAATTGCAAACTATCCATCCCGATTCTATCGAATATCTTTTCTTTTCCATATTCGTTTAATGTCATTCCAGATGCTCGTTCAATAATGGCACCTAGAACGTAGACTGCACCAGTATCATAGTTCCACTTACCCACTTGTTCCTTAATGATTGGTTGATCTAAATAATATTGAAGTAGACTTTCACTATTTTCCCATACCTCAAAAATTTGTTTATCTGAGTCCCATTCCGGCCACTGAATACCAGTTTTCATCAAAAGTAATTGTTCGATAGTCATATTTTCTTTTTTTTCACTCATATTTCCAAACGTCATGTCCGGAAAATAATCAAGTACACGGTCATTATGATTAATAATTCCTTCATCAAGTGCAATTCCAGCTATTGCGGAAGTTAGACTTTTCGTTACAGAATATGTATTATGCGTAAACTTCTCATTGTATGGGAAAGTATATTTCTCTGCGATGATATGGCCATTTCGTATGATCAGTAAACCATGTAATTTTTTCGGGTCATATTGTTCAATGTATTCAAACATCTCTACTAACTTTTCACTATCCATTCCTTGTTCCTCCGGTGTTGAAGTCGGCCATTCTTCTGTTGGCCAAACAGTAGGGAGTTCAGATAGAATAACCTCTGATGTTTCTTCTTTTTCTCCCTTTGCTATCCTTTCACTTCCATACCTTTCTAAATAACCGGTAATAAATAAAATAAGAAGAATAACTGCTACAATAATTACTTTAGATTTTCGTATGATCTCCGCTCCTTTGGACTATGAAATGTGCTGTGAGGTTCACTTGGTTGGTACAGTGAGACCGATCCCTCAAGCTGCTTGGTACTACTATTACCTTATAGGGACAATGGGATTGTCCCTTTGTGAACAAAATGGATAGTAATAGTTATTTTATACGACTTTTACAAAATTTTCAATTATTCTATTTAAATAAGCGAATCAAAGGAAACATGTTATTAGGTTCTGTGTTCAGAGAATTCTATTTTATAGGATATAACTTGTATTACTTTGTTCTAAAAAACATCAAAAGAGTACAGCAAAATTGATATCCCCTTACTATAAGCAATACATTTTAAACAGCACCTATCTGTGAATTATTTTACAGAGGGACTGTCCCCTTCATCCATAATTTTCTTTTTCTTACCAACTTCGTCTAAGACAATAGCTGGAAACACAACAACATTATCCTCAAATTTTAGAGCTAGAATTTCCCAAACAAACCTAATTGCCATTATTATGAGTGTCATCAAATCCCTCTTTTCTCTTCCTTCTAACACTGCCTATATTTCATTGTATGAAAAAACTTTAAGATTCTCCAGAAACTAAATTTGTGGTTTTTCCTTCTTCAACTAAACTGCCCCCTACCCCTATTGCTCCAGCTGACCCAATATAATTAAACTAATAACTTTTAGAAAGAAGGAACTTGATTTCAAGAGCTTTCTTTTATTTATAGATTAGATGATTATTTTGAAGCCTCCCGACCTCTTTTATATAAACTTCTTGTTGAACTAACCTGCTCCAATAGTTGTAGAAGTTCAACAAAAAGGCATTAATCCTCCCTTGGATAATGCCCTTGTTTAATTAAAAATACTTAAATAAACGGTGTACTGATTCCCTATATCCGAACAAAATTATAAACCACCTGAACCATGTGACCTCAAAGGACATAAACAGGATTGATGAAATATAATATAATACTACCTAATCATTTTTTTGAAAAAAAAGATTTTTTGTTAGATAACTTTAAAGGAGTAATTAGATAATGAATAAGTTTCTAATGTTGGCATTATTCACTTGTCTTTTACTATTAGTCTCATGTACGAAGGAACAAAATCAAGATTCAGATGTTATTAAAGATGTTTCTAATGATCAGGAAATGCAAGATGATAATGAAGAACTTATAGAAGAAACTGATCAACATCCATTATTGTCTTATTTCATGGAGGCTGGAAAAATTGCGCATTTTAAAGGTGATGGGAACGAAAATTCTAATTTTATTAAGCGTACTGAATATATGTCAGAGAATTATATCATTGAATACGAAGGCAATGGTGGTAGGGTACCCTTACAACTTACCGTGTAGAAGAAAATCAGATTGTTATTGTGAAACAGGAATTTGGTTTTCCTATGGATTATAACAATCAAGATCTATCGGAATTAGAATTTGAATTGGATTCCCTTCCACCACTCTTTGAATATTTAAAAACACCATTCGATGTCGCATCGGCTAATTATAATAAATATATCGTAACAGAAGTATCTGCTACAGTTGAAACACATTATGGTACATTTGACAATGCAATTGTAATTGAATTCATGAATGCCTATAAAGATATTGTAAGAAGCTATTTAGTAGAAGGGTTTGGGGAAGTTAAACGAGAATATTTTTTCTCTGGTGAAGAAGAACCTGCAGGAACTTCTTCAATAGAAAAAGTTGAATAAAAAAGAGGCATCAAGAATCGATGTCTCTCGGTATTTATATTTTTTGACCTTCTTCAAGTATTTCGAGTCCTTCACCTTCCACGGGAAAATCATCTGCAGCCAGTCATTCACCCACATTGCAACGCCTGTATTACTTATAAAAAATGGTACCAGGTTCTAAAACAATTCCGAATTCAATGAGAACCTGGTACTCGAAACTATGTCCCCTAACCTGCATTTCAATATTGACTTGCTCTCCACTGTCCGTAATAACACGAAAGGAACGAAAACTTGATGATTGTGCACATCGATTAACCAATAATGAAAATTAGGATTTCGATCCAATCAATTCGTATCTTTCAATAACGTGTTGAATTGTCATAAATGCTTCGTGCACAGGAATCTTTACAAAGGTGCAGCACACACCCCAAAAAACAGGTACCTCAAAATTCGAAGAGGTACCTGCATTTTTATTTTATCTTTTGGTAGATTTTCTGTTGTCTGCTAAGCTCTTTATAATAATCGGCTTTGTTTGTGAAGGATATGGTTTCTTTGTCTCCGAGGCCAAGGATGCCGAACATGCCTAAACTTTCATAGAACAGCTGATGAACCTTTGCTTGTAAGTTTCTATTAAAATAGATTAAAACATTCCGGCATAGTATGACGTGAAATTCATTGAAGGATCGATCCGTCACCAGATTATGCTGAGCAAAAACAACGTTCTTCGATAAGGATGGATCAAACTTCACCTTATCGTTCGTCACCTTGTAATACTCCGAAAAGGACCGTGTCCCACCTGCTTCCAGGTAGTTATTTGTATACCTTTTCATGTTGGATATGGAAAATATTCCGTTTTTAGCGATGCGAAGTACGTTTGTATTAATATCCGTAGCATAAATCTTGGTCTTATCGTATAGACCTTCTTCTTGTAGCAAAATTGCCATGGAGTAGACTTCTTCTCCAGTGGAACAGCCTGCATGCCAAATCCGAATGGAAGGGTATGTCCGTAATATTGGAATAACCTTTTTACGGAACTCTAAGAAAAACAGGGGATCCCGGAACATTTCAGTTACGTTTATGGAAAAATCCTCCGTTAACCTTTGCATGCAGTCTGGGTTATGCAATACTTTGTCCAATAATTCAAGAACAGAGTTTAACCTCTCCGCGTGTATACGATGCCATATTCTTCTTTTAATGGAATGGTAGGCATAATCGCGATAATCATAGCCATACCATTCAAATATTCCTTGTAAAAATAAATCGATTTCTATTTTTTCTAAGTCCTTAGGTGAACTTATCTCTGATTTTATGTCATTCATTCTAACTCCGGTTCTCCTTCATGTCTAAACAACCAGACCTTAATCAAAGATAGTAATTGATCATTATCGACAGGCTTCATAATATAATCGGAAGCACCGGCCATTAGACTCTTCTCCCGGTCTCCCTTCATTGCTTTCGCAGTTAAAGCGATTATAGGGTGATGCTTGTAGGAAGGCAATTGTCTAATCTGTTTCATTGCTTCATATCCATCCATTTCAGGCATCATTATATCTGTAATAATAAGATTAAAGTTAGGATCGTCATTTAATATCCTGAGTGCTTCTATTCCATTTTCTGCGAAGCTGATATCCATACCGTATTGTTCGAGGGTGCTCGATAGGGCATAAATATTACGAATATCGTCATCCACTAAAAGAACCTTTTTTCCCTCAAGTTCTTTGTTATGCAGCTGTTTATCATGATCTTCGGCTATGAAATTTTCGCTATCTGTTCGTTTGTTCATCAAGTATAAGCCTAACTCTTCTTTTAATCGTTGAGGGGAATGTTGATCTTTGATGATAATGATATCTGCATATTTATTTAAATAATGTTCTTCCGCTGCTGTAATGTCTCTGCCTGTATAGATGAATATTTTCAGCTGCTTGTCTTCATCTTTAAGATTTTCAAGCAAATCAAATCCTGTAATGTCGGTTAATCCCAAATCGAGAATCAAACAGTCAAAATTATTTCTCCTCAATTCATCAAGTGCCTCTTTGCCAGTTGAAACAGCCTTCATAATTACGTCCATGTCGCCAAGCAATTCCATTATACTATTTCTCTGTGTCAAATCATCATCCACTATTAAGAGCTTTATTATATGACTATTTTCATCAATTGACTGCTTCTCGGTGGCAGGCTCAGGTTTGATGAATGGTTCTTTCAATGGTTGGACATTTTCAACTGTTATAGCTGATTCCTGATGCGCAATTACAAGTTTTTCAGCCATTTCTTCCTTATAATCACCAACGATGAAGGAGAAAGTACTTCCAGTTCCTTCTCTGCTCTCTAAAGTGATTTTACCACCAAGGAGTAAAGCGATTTCTTTACTAATGGAGAGTCCAAGGCCCGTTCCACCATATTTACGGCTAATCGTTCCATCAACTTGCTGGAAAGCTTCGAAAATGAGGTCACGCTTTTCTTTCGCAATGCCAATTCCAGTATCCTTCACGGTAAATTGGATGGTTGAATGATTGTCTTCAGAAGCCACACTCGAAACTTCAAGCCTCACTTCACCTTTTTCAGTAAACTTAAAAGCATTGGCGAGTAGGTTCTTTAATATTTGCTGAAGCTTCGCGTCATCTGTATAAATGAATTCTGGCAGGTCATCATGCAAGTCAATATGGAATCCAAGATGCTTTTCATTAGCCACAGGCCTGAAACTTCTTTCGATTGTATCGGCTAATTCGTTTAAGGATACGTTACTTGCCTTTACATCCGATTTACCAGATTCGATTTTAGATAGGTCTAAAATATCGTTTATTAAAGCGAGTAGGTCTTTTCCGGATGTATGAATCGTTTTAGCAAATTCAACTTGTTTTCCGGATAAAGTCTTATCCTTATTATCCGCTAATAAATTCGATAAAATTAGCATGCTGTTCAGTGGTGTTCTGAGTTCGTGAGACATATTTGCCAAGAACTCTGATTTGTATTTTGAACTTAGTGCAAGCTGTCTTGCTTTTTCTTCTAATTCAATGCTTGCAATTTCAAGTTGTTGATTTTTTTCCTCAAATAATTTGTTTTGTTTTTCTAACCGATTTGTCTTCTCCTCTAATTCCGTATTTGTTTCTTCAAGCTCTTCTTGTTGTTGCTGGAGCCTTTGTTCGGAGTCGCGGAGTGTTATAGTCTGTTGCTCCAATTCTTCGTTTGTTGCTTTTAACTCATCTTGTTGGGACTGTAATTCCTCTGATTGTGTCTGGATTTCTTCCATTAACATTTGCGTTTCTTCCAATAGTTTTGCCTGCTTGATGTGACCTATTATACTTTCTAAAATGATCCCTAAATCATTGACGAGTTCCTCAAGCAATATCTGTTCTTTATCATGAATAGGCTCGAATGATGCAATCTCTATAATCCCTTTAACTTCGCCTTCATATAGGATTGGCAAAAGATACAGGTTTAATGGAGGTGCTTCTCCAAGTCCAGATTTTACAGTTATATAGTCTGAGGGAACATTTGAGAACGTAATTGGTTTTTTTTCGAAAGCACATTGTCCGATTAACCCTTCACCGGTACGAAATGAGGTTGTCATATGTTTGCGCTCTCTAAAAGCATAGGAGGCACGTAGTGTAAAGACTGTGTCTAACTCATCTTCATTTTCATCAACTACATAAAATACGGCATGACTTCCTCCGACAAGGGGAACAATTTGAGACAAAAACGATTCCGTTAATGATTCTATTGTTTTTGCTCCACTAATACTCGTTGTAATAGCAGCTATGTTAGATTTTGTCCACGTTAGATCTTGCTGTACTTTCATTTCCTTTCCTAACGCGGCAGTCATTTGGTTGAATGATGTAGCTACTGCGTCAAATTCATCTTTACCTATAACTTCCACTTCCGTAGCTAAATCCAACTTTCCATTCGAGATTCCACCCATGACGTTTGCCATTCTGTTTAATCTGGAGGAGAAAGACCATATACTTCTAAACAATAAGATAGTAATAATAATGGTTATTACTATTGATAGTATTGATTCTATAAGCACATTTCTTGTAAAACCGTCTCTTTCACCTTCTAGGGAAGTATACATATTTGTTTCGAATGACGTTGATAACTCTGAGATCAAGTCTTCGAATTCTTTCTGAATAGTTTCTGAGTTATCGTTCATCAAAGTAATCGCAGCGTTCTTATTCCCAGTCAATACATATCCAATTAATTGATCTTTATAGTGATCAAATGCTGTATATTTATTGTCTAACTCATCCATAATAAGTAGTTGTTTTTCTGTAAATGCATGAGTTCCAAGCCGAGCAATATTTTTGGAGACCCGTTTACTTTCTTCTTCAATTTTTGTAATTTCTTTTTGGACTAACTCTTCATCTTCATTAATTAAAAGATTTCGTATACTAATTACTTCATTCTTTATATCTCGTTGAATCGATGTGGCTAACACGAATTGATCATAATTTGTTTCCAGGGTACTGTTAATTTTATTATAGCTACCCACTTGAATTCTTCCGGAAATACCAAGAACAACTAAAAGAATCACCAATGGACTTAATGCTAACATTAACTTTGTTCTGATCTTCACTATCCTCCGTCCCTTCCAGCATTCAGCTTCTTGATAGATTAAATACTAAATGCCGATAACGCTATTTGATTTATTAACACAATATTGATATACCATTGCCATTGCTTGCGCCCGATCCGTTACATTTAACTTTTGGAAGATGCGGGTGACATGATTTTTAACGGTATGTTCGCTTATGAAAAGTTTTTGTGATATTTCTTTATTCCCTAATCCGTCTAACAGTAAATCAAAGACTTCTAATTCCCGCGTAGATATAGAATGTTTCTTCTTAAGCTTTTCTAATGCGAACGGGATAGGATTTTCAAATCGTTCCTGATTCATTATTCTATTTTCATGCTGAACTTTTACATCGAAAACCATATCTTTTTCTTGCAAAAACATTTTTTCAAATGGTTCTTGTTTTACAGGCGGGCTAAAAAGATAGCCCTGCACTTCGTCACAATGATGCAAACTCAAGAACTCAAGCTGTTCCTTCGTTTCTACACCTTCAGCAACGACCGATAAATTTAGGGATTTCGCCAATGAAATAATCGTAGAGGTAATCAATCTGTTTTCGTTTGTCTCATCAGTTATTCCGTGAACAAAGGATTTATCGATTTTTAGTATATTAATAGGTAAACGGCTTAAATATTGTAGGGAGGAGTACCCTGTCCCAAAGTCATCTATACTGATTGTAATACCCATTTCTTTTATTTCCCGCAAAGTATTGATGATGAACTCTTCGTTTTTTACTAAAGCTGATTCGGTTAACTCAATCTCCAATCGATTGGCAGATACATTCGTTTCCATTATGCTTCGCTTCAAACGGGAAGGCAGATCTTTTTGCATAAATTGCTGTGCAGAAAAGTTTATGGACAGACGAATGGAGTTGTACCCATTTTCCTCCCAATGTTTCAATTGTTGGCAGGCAGTTCGAAACACCCAATCTCCTATTTCTACAATTTGTCCAGTTTGCTCTGCAAGAGGGATGAACTCGGCTGGTGATACAGCGCCCCAGCTTGGATGATTCCATCGAAGTAATGCTTCTGCACATTCAACTTTTCCAGTAACCACATCCACCCGTGGTTGGTGCACTAGTTCCAGTTCATCTCGCTCAATTGCTTTCCACAAATCATTTTGCATAAGAAAAGATCGGTAGGATTGCATGTTCATACCTGTATGGAACACATGATATTTATTCTTACCATGTTCTTTTGCCTGATTTAACGCTACGCCTGCATTTTTAACTAACTCATTAAAATATTCTCCGTCATAAGGGAAGATGCTAAGTCCAATGCTCGTTGAAATATATAACTCATATTCATCCAATAAAAACGGTTTTTGAAGTACATCTAAAATTCGATCAGCGACTTCCAGTGCGTTTTCCCTGTTTGTTTTTGGCAAAATAATGTTGAATTCATCTCCACCAACCCTTGCCAAAAAGTCCTGGTCACTTACAGTTCTGCGCAGCCTATCAGAAGTTTCTTGTAGAATGAGATCCCCAATTGTGTGACCAAGCGAATCATTAATATATTTAAAACGGTCCATATTCAAGAACATGATTGCTACTGGTTGATTGGCCTCTCTTGCTTTCTTCAAATGATCTATTAGTGTTTCATTAAATGACCGTCTATTTGGTAAATCTGTTAAGAAGTCATGATAGGCCATATGTTTGATCAACGCTTCATTATTTTTCTGCTCGGTAATATCCCGTATCGTACAAGCGATAATGGTTTCTTCTTGAATAAACTTCCAACCGAATTGTATTTCCGCCAAAAAACTTGTCCCATCTTTTCTCGTTATGTACAACTCTTTATGACCCTCATAACCTTGTATACTCCCGTAGTTTAGAGCTGTCCTAAAAATATTTTTTAGATAAAGCTTTGATTCGGTATTGGTAAATAGTATTCTAATATTTTTGCCAATAAGCTCTTTATCCGGATATTGAAGTTCATTTTCACATGAAGGATTCACACTTAAAATTACGCCATCTTTATCTAAAACGATCATAGAATCCTTTGACGTTTCACTAATAACATTTGAAAGTGCTTCTGATAAACGTAATTTGGCAGTCGTTTCAGAAAGCTCTTTATTGGCTTTCTCCAATTTAAGTGTTTTGGCGGTCAACAAATCCGCTTGTTGCACAAGTTTACATTCCATTTTATAAATATCGACAAAGCCTTCAACCTTCGTTTTTAAAATTAGTGGATCGACAGGTTTGAGGATATAGTCAATAGCTCCTACGGAATAGCCCATGAAAATATGTTCCGACTCCATACTATTCGCCGTAATAAATAGGATTGGGATATTTTTAGTCTTTTCCCGTGCCTTAATGAATTTGGCAGTAGTAAAGCCATCCATTCCGGGCATCTGAACATCTAAAAGAATAAGGGCGAATTTATCATTAAATAGATATTTAAGCGCTTCTTCTCCAGAAGAAGCTTTAACCAAATTGTATTCATCCTTTTCTATAATTGCTTCGATCGCTAATAAATTCTCAGGTCGATCATCCACCAAAAGTATATTTATTTTTTCTTCGCATCCCATACTTAAGACCTCCCCATTAAAACATAATTTAAGTAGGTATATAGATTATACCTAATACCCCAAGAAAAAAGTTAATATTTGTGGAAATTTTACAAAGATAATACTAATTGTAAAGGTACCTATTACCGTTGCACGGCAAGAACCTGGAAAATGGCCCGTTTTATTGAATACTAATGCTTGAATACACACAAAAAACTCCTAATGTATGTAGAGTACAACGACTAAATCAGTTCCCTACACTATCAAAAGGAGAAAGCTCATGAAATGGTTAACCAAAGGTGAAAATCTTCATTACGGAAGTACAACCTCATCCGGCATCTTTCTCCACCGCTACTTCATTTCCGATCCATATTTCAAAGTCTTCGTATCCGGATGAACTTCTTTAAACTTATAAAATTCTTTACTAATAATGATTCGCCCGATATTCGGAATTGGTTCTGACCAACAACATATTGAATCGCATATGAAAGCAGCCCGCCTTCCTTAATAAACCAAGTAAAGGCAAACCACCTATCGCGGTATCAAATCCCTTTTGGTGAAAAGTATACCCGAATCTTTTTGAAGAAGATTTTATATTCCTTGAAACGAGAACATGCATTCCATATAATGAAATTAAGGAGGGGAACAAGTGTGTCTAAGAGGTTTAAGAAATCGGTAAGATATAGTAAGTTATTGGAAATGATGTATATAGAAGCTGATGGAATAATTTACAAACGGCGAATTATGGTTCAACAGGTCCCGTCACGGATAAAGAAGGCGTGATGATCTAATGCTCATCCCACAAGAGGCACTTCCACACTTTGAAAATATGATTTACCTTCCTATGGTCCTGACTATATTGGCTAAAGACCAGCAAACTTTCGAGAAGGGCAACTTTAAATTTTAGACACCATATATAAGGCTTATCAATCACGCCATCAATGCTGTTCAGACTGAAATGAAGGAGTCATCAGACTATCTACGTCAAAACAAAATGAAACTACTACGAGACACCATGGGTGATACGTTTACTACATACATATTTCTATACCACGGACGGGAAGAGCAGCGACGTAATTAACGGTACCAGGTTCTAAAACAATTCCGAATTCAATGGGAACCTCGAAACTAAAAACCGGACTGAAGAGCTACTGGAACTGTATCTTTACAATTGGTCATAATGTTGGGAGTAATGAAGAGGTTAGTGCAAAAAGATTCAAAGTCAAACGTTTAAAAACATCCCATTTGGGATGTTTTTAAAAATTATTGATTTATTTGACCACCATCAACTGTATAAATCGATTGTGTCACATAACTTGCATCGTCTGAAAGTAAGAAACTGACCACATTCGCCACTTCTTCTGGTTCACCATAACGACCAATCGGAACGGCTTGAGAAAACGCGTCAATTGCCGCTTGTCCAGCACCTGGTAATGTGTTTTCTTCAATTTGGCGCATCATACGTGTATTAATAACACCAGGTGCTACCGCGTTTACACGTACTTTATGAGGTGCACCTTCAAGAGCAGCCACACGGGTAATTCCGATTAACGCATGTTTTGACATGATATAACCAACCATACCAGGAGATGCCATTAAACCAGCACCACTTGCTGTGTTTACAATGGAACCAAACCCTTGTTTTTTCATCACTGGTAATACATATTTCAACCCTAAGAACGCCCCTTTAATGTTCACATTATAAACTAAATCAAATGTCTCAACTGGGTAATCTTCAATTGGTTTTGTTGTTCCTTCGATACCTGCATTATTGAAGAAACAATCAATTTTTCCGTATTTCTCTACCGTTGCATCCACATATGCTTTTACTTGTGCTTCATCTGCTACGTTCGCTTGAAGTGCAAGGACACGATCTTCACCTAAACCTAATTCTTTGACTACTTCATTTACTGCATCTAAGTTTAAATCGATAAGTGCTAATTTTGCACCTTCATCTGCTAATTTTTTTGCTGTTACTTTTCCTATTCCACCTGCAGCACCCGTAATAACAACTACTTTATTTTCAAATTTACCCACTTAAATATCCTCCTTTAAATGTTAAAACATACTTTTTTAGTGTCCCCATTTTCGATTAAACAATCCTAAAGCAAAAAATCGGTAATAATTTTGGTTTGGATGAATCTAAATATGGTCAAGCCATCCACTTCAAAAACCTGCGAATCGATTATTTCCTGCATGGCTGCTTCCACTTCGGCTGGTGTCAATCCAACTCGTGTCTCGTCCACTGTTATAACGCTTAATATGAGCGTTTTAATGGCGTAATCTTTCACTATTCTTATTGAACTAAAGGGTTAGTTGAAGAACGATCATACACATACACTTATCAATTATTCTGCATGTTGTGGTTCAATTCCACTTTCTTCTACCGAATTGCCTAGTACAGTCCACATATCTACTTGCCGTACCACTGTGTTTTCAACTATATATTCATAAATTACTTTTGGCTCACTATCAAAAATTACATGGAGAGTTATAACAGGTTTTATTTTATAGTCGTCTGTATCTGTAATTATCCATGAATCTATTGGATATTTTTCTTCTAAATGACCTTCTAATACTTCTATGGCTTTCCCAGTTTTTTGCTCTATAATCAAAGGTTTAATTGCTCCTTGATAGATAACACTACATATTAAAATGATGCCCAATATAGCCCAAACAAACTTCCTAACTTTCTTAGGTAATAGAAAAGTTAACAGACCCACTGCAAAAATCCAGCTTGTAATAAAAAATAACTGCATTATGCTGCTTGGTTCCATTTACTACCCATACCCTTTACATATTTTTTATATTTACTACTACCCCAAAAGAATATAGTTATATTCTTTTTTATACTAAACTGCCTTTTTAGTTGAAGAAAAAAGAGCCGTCTAAGCAGCCCGATCTTTGAGTAAAGCTCCCGTTAGTTGATTAAGATAATGGTGAATTAGAATCCTAAAAACTCGCTAGGTATGTCTATCATATTCCATTTCATCTACTGTTTTTTTGAAAGCCAAGATTACTTCATCTAATTTCCCCGCATATATTACTTCAAAAAAAGAATTAGTATCACTTCTACCTTTACTTGTACATGGATAAACGTAAATAATGTAGTAAAACTTAGTTGGAGCAATTTCGATAAACCAGTGTGTAGCAAATGGATAATCGATATCATATCCTTCTTGATCAAATCTCAATTTATCTTTCTCACCTATCGGGATAAGAGCGTAGTCTATGTATCTCGCTCCTTTTCGTTTATGTGTTTGTCGTTCAGCTCGTTTTATTAAATTATATCTATTCCCTATTTTTTTCTTTAATCTTTTGTTCATCATTCCCCCCCATTCATCCGCCTTTTTCATCTTCAATTAAACTGCCGCTTTAGTTGAAGAAGACTTACACAAATCCTCACTTCTTAAATTCAGCTTTGAGAAGATAAACTACATCATAGTTTTCTAACTTATTCATATGACCATCTACATCATTATAAAAATCGGTAGTAAGACTTCTCATAGGACCATCACTTACATAGCAGATACTTGCTAATACTACTTCTCCTTCAATTGATTTGTTCTCTTCTTGGAAACTTCCCCATACACTGGACATGCTATCTAAATCGTATGAAGTTGTATCCAAGCCACTAATCGAACCAGTACTACCATTACCGCTAACTCCAATATTAAATGTAGGTTGTTGTTGATTGGCATTTACTTTTGAAGTCACAAAAATGATAGAACCATCACCCTCAACGGGTGTTGTCATAGGGCTTATTTTATTATGAACCATTTCACCAAATTCGTATTTTTCAATCCATGCAGACACTACTTTATATTCACTGTCAATATTAAAATCAAAAACAAATGATTTATCCGAGATAGTTGAAAGCAATGCTTTCTCTCTCTCTGTTAATTCAGCAGCAGAAATAATATTTGATTTTGAATCGTTATTACTACAAGCACTTAATAGAAATAGTAACAGTGCTACTATCATAAATAGCCTATTCATTTCATTTCCCCTTTAGCTTTTTCACGATAAACGAGCATCCAGTAATCCGGTTACCTTCTCTTTCACCGCATCCGACGTAATAAAACAACTAACGATCAAATACTTCCTCTTCCTCTTCCTCTTTATCTTCAGCACGTATGCAATGCTAACCCCAGGCGTAAAATCAGGATGGTTCGAATGAACTTCCTCGATTTGATACCATTTGATGCTATTTCATGGTACAAACCGTCCCTCGCAAATTACACCGTCTTCTACGATCGCAAATAGAATTCCAAGCTGGATTAAAAAATAGCAAAGGCACTATAAACATGGCGTAATGATTCCACCCAATCACTTCGCTGTCATACAAATCATAAATTACCGTAACAATAAAAAGGAGAAACAAGAGACCTAAACCACAAATGCCCCTTAGTAGAATAGCAACCACCGGCAGATCCAGTGCTTTTTTCGGTTGTGCCCGCATCGCTTTCAAGTCTTCTTCTGTGACAGGAAATACGACAGCTTGTTTCAATTTACTTTTGAGCCGATAGAACTTGAAAAGAACATATCCGAAGAGTAACAACAATAATACACACACGATAATTTTCATCTGATACTTCCCCCAAGTTCAGAAACCATAATTCACACCAATATTATTCGTGAGTTACATGTTCAAGCCGATTCAAAAACCTGACAAG
The DNA here is from genome assembly GCF_030067815.1 of Sporosarcina thermotolerans. GTDB lineage: Bacteria > Bacillota > Bacilli > Bacillales_A > Planococcaceae > Sporosarcina > Sporosarcina thermotolerans. Next base: position 2,532,055 of record NZ_CP125968.1, read on the forward strand.
CCGAAGATCCTCTCGTACTTCAAGCAAATGGATACCCGTATCCCCTGTAGCAAATGCAATATCGCCATGTGGCTGATGAAGAAATGCTTTGAGCAGATTAGAGATCAGCTTGCCATGGGATACAATCGCAATTCGTTTATAGTCCTGATAATCATGTAGAATCTCCCGAAGGATGCGTTCTGCTCTATAGCGAATATCAAGGACAGATTCTCCGTCCTGTATCGGAATATGTACCGGCCTGCCGCCTTTAGGCAACGGATACTTAATCGCTGCTTCTGTCCTCGGCATGCCCGCTAAAACCCCATTATTGAATTCCCTCAACTCATCGTAGAACCGTAGTTCACATCCGATTGCCTCCTGCAAAATGCCGGCCGTCCCACTTGCCCGCTTTAATGTGCTCGATAAGATCATCTCGGGAGGATATTCTTTTGCAACAAAATCAGCCATCCTCCTTGCTTGCTCCTCGCCAACCTCCGTCAATGGGAAGTCCGCTCTTCCTTCATGAACCTCCAAGATGTCCGCCTCTGATTGGCCGTGTCTAATAATGAGTATTTCCAATTCGATCGCCTCACTTTTAGTGCTTTCCTGCATCAATTTTACCATAAACCCCCACATCAGATGGGGTAATCTTCAAATTAATCACTCGACTCGCATGCTTTTCGACAACCTTTCCCGTTCCTTATCATTTTATTGAATTTGCGATTTGTAGTAATACTTCCTTGGTTACGATGTCCGAGTTTCTTTTATCGATAGACAAGATATATTGCCATCCATCTTTTTCGAAAACTAAGAGATTAAAACCTAAGAATACTGTAGTGGTGTAAATTGATTCATTCCCATCTTCCAATATATTTTTTTGTTCGATTTGTTCTTCTCTAAATTCCAATCCGTATTCGATTGGTTGAATTAGAATTGAATAATGATTTCGGGGTAACTCTTTGTTAATAAAAAATATTTCAAGCTGATCATTTTCATTTCCATTTAAGTCACTCAATCTTCCCAAACTATGAGTAAAAGGGATTGGAGGCAATTGTGTTGGCAGTGCAATAGTACGTTTGAAATGAGCTTAACTCTCTTGTAATGTCTTATAAATTTCTTGATAACCACCATCACGGTAAATTTTCTCGAAAGAATCACTATCTGCACTGACATCTTCTATAGCGACAAACCAAAATAAGTAAATCGTCATAATAACAAATACATTTCTCATGAAAATTTCTCACTCCTTTTTTTTTAGTATCCGCAAAAACTAACCTTTTAACAGAGGTATTTTAACACCATTACACAATAAAAAAACTGCCATAATAGGCAGCCGAATCTTCACTAAACCCCGTTAGCTTAGTATCTATTTACTCTCAACTTCATCTGGATACACATACATATCAACCTCTATGGTTGTATTCCAAGTAGCTTTGTTATATCGTCTGGATTGAAAATACCACCTTCATAAGCAACTATGCCTCTATGGTTTAATTCCCCTTTATTCCCAATTCCAAAATGAGTATAACTATTTGTTTTATCCATTTTTCACCAATTAATTTCATCCTCTTATTGAACTAACCTGCACCGTTAGTTCATTGTGCCCTCAAGCAGCTCAAAGGCACCCGTTAGCCATCCATGCAGCAAAAAACGCTGCACCACAGAGGATGAAAATTGTTTCAGAACGGGTATAGATTTGTATGGCTGGCGATGAAGGTCGATCAACTATGGTGCCATTGAGCCCATCCGTTAGTCTGACTCCAACGACCACGGTGCATCACAGACTGTCGCACTCTATACGAGTAGCACTCATGGGAGATTAATCCTACTCTGGTTATTGCACCAGCCTTGCCTTTATTCTGAGAAGAATGGAGTTGGCTCCTGATTTATCTTCCAACTCAATAAACACAATCTGAAGGCTCAGCCTTTTTTAAAAAAAGCTTTTTCTGGGTCTCTTTTGTTATGCGATTTTATAGATTTTGAGCATTTTTTACTTTTCATGGGAGTTGATCAAGATAAAAGAGCTGTCTAACCAGTTCAACGAACATTAAGTAAAGCACACGTTCGTTAGTTTAAGAAGAACAGAGACGATTATTAAACAATCGTGCCTGTTAATGCAAAAAATTAACCCATCCACATCCCCCAAACAAAAAATGAGAACAAAGAGATTGGAAGTCCTATAAGGGCACAGATAATAATACACACAATAAGATATTCCTTTTTTAGTTTCAGGAATTTAAATACCAAAAAAGGAGTAACTATATACAATCCAATACTAAGGAAAGTTACTATAGTTATAACCGTTGTTAATTCAATTGTCGGGTTACGGTTATTCAAATAATAAGATATATCTTGACCGTATATACCTAAAATTGTTGCAAATATAAGACTGGTGATTGCACCGATAATCACCAAGGAATTACAAACCACTACCTTCATATCCCCATCCCCCTCTTGAAAGCACTCCCAACAATATGGTCCCGATTTTTGAACACAAGTTAAACTACACTCTTCAACTAACCTGCCGCGTTAGTTCAATAAATAGAAAATCGGCAATGATTCAACCAATGGAAATGCGAAGAAAAAAACCGAATAATCGGGTGAGAGAATTTTATGATGAAATTGACAAGATCCTTGAAAACATACAGTCGAACGATGGGTTTAACAAAATGGATAAACTCGTGCTTAAGAAGATATTGAATGACTCAAAGCTTGCATTTCAATTTGGTCATATCGCGGAGCGCGAAAGTAATAAAAATCGGTATAGAGAATATTTGATGAGCAATGGGACAAGCGGCAATCGGTTCGTCAATCTACTTTTGGATTACCCCAAATTAGGTAAGTACTTTGGTGGATAGTTGAATTTGGTCATAATTGTGAAGTTGGCAGTAGTGAATGGAAAATATGGTACACTATGTAGGGTAACAAGAAGTAGAAAGGAAGATTTTTATGAATCACTCGGTTGAATCGAACAAGCCATTTAAAAAACGTAATTATAAACCCGCCATTATTATTCTTTCAGTTATCTTAATAGGCGTGATCGGTTTATTATCCGGAAAACGAACTACTGAAGATTTTGATGCATTTGATGTTACTATCCTGCCAATGATGAATGCCATTTTCAATAGCTTCACTTTCATTTTCTTGGTAGCCGCTTTGATAGCCATTAAGAAAAAGAATATAAATGCACACCGGAAATTCATCTATGCTGCATTCTGCACGACAGCATTGTTTCTCGTCACATACGTGACCTATCATTATTTAGCAGTCTCTACACCATTCGGCGGAGAAGGACTCATTGCTGGAATTTATTATTTTGTTCTGATCACCCATATTATTCTCGCAGCAGCTATCGTACCCCTTGCATTGACAAGCGTGGCGAGAGCTTGGAATCGGGAATACGATCGACATCGTCAAATCGTTCGATGGACAATGCCGTTATGGTTGTATGTAAGTTTTACAGGAGTTCTTGTCTATATTTTGATCTCGCCATATTATTAAAGTCTAAAGGCCGTCCCTTTGAAAGGGACAGCCTTTATTTAATGACTGGTTATGTTAATGTAGGGAGAAAGTGCAATTAACCTAAAATGGGGAAAGGAAGCGCCCCTTAGGATTGCACAGGAAAAATTAAAAAAAGATGGCAATCGCCACCCCCTTTAATTATTTTGTGCCACAATCGCGCCCGTTGCGGAAGTTCATTAGCATACGTCTTAAAAAATAACGCACCTGTTAGCTCAATATCATTTAAATTAATTAAATGTTTTCTCTAATAGAATGCTTTTAAAGGATGATGGCAATTCAATAAAGTTATCATTACCTAAATCCGCCATATTTCCACCCTCATAATAATCAAATTGAAGCAATATGAGACCGTCTGAACGCCTAATTATTAATTTCATTTCCCTCTTAATAGCACTATTGTTGAATTCATTTCGGGCGACCTTTGCATTCTCTAAGCCATCCTTCAACACTCTGAAAATATTTTTTATTTCCTTATTATTGCTGCTTTCATTTCCAATATTCCAACCATTTTTATCGTCCCAATAAAGATATTCTATTTTTGAAGGATAGGTATAATCAGACCAATTATTATAAGTTATTGCGTTGGAACGAAATAATATTGGATTGAACATAAACTTTTGGTTGACTATGACCAATATTATAACCAAACCAACCGCAACACCAATGATTATTCCAAGTCTTTTCATAAGTTCCCCCCAAAGTTCTTCTTCAACTAACAAGCCTTGTTCAATGTTCCCTCAACAATCCGCCCCGATTATGGCCCAGCGTTTATTCAACAAATGCGCCCGATTGAGGCATATTTATTTTGGCGTCACTTCAAGAAAATATTGCTCAATCTCTTTGGGTAACTCCTCAACAGCCAAAACCTTCAATCTTTTAGTTCCTGGTGTAGTCAAAACCAGATATGTTTTTTGGTTATATTCAAACAGACTAAACTGACTTATTCTATTGGGCGAATTCTTCAAGTCACTAATGAAATCGAAATCCTCTTTCTTAAAATTAGACTCATACCCCTTCAACATTACCTTTTGGGCTTCATCGAAATCATCCGAAAATGAAATGGTTTGATATAATTCAAGAGAATCTTTTGGTGTGAAAAAGAAAGTATAATATATTGCCACACCAACAATTACGACCGACAGAACGGCAAAAGACATCCATCCTTTTAAGTTTCTATTAATTGTCGTCACTCCCTCTATAATCTGTTAAATGGCTCCTTTTACGGTAAACAGTTATGCGACAACTGTGCCCTATTACAGAACAAGCAAGTTACAAATCGTGTCTGCCTTTCGTATTATCCTTCTTCTTTTTATCACCAAAGTATTTCCACAGGTGGTATGTAGACCAGAATAAAACTCCACTTATAATTATTGTAAATGGTGCAACGTAAGGTTTTTCAAGAATATAATTTGGGGTAAAAACAGCGCATACGGAAAGCGTGCGCCGGAACGAAAGGCAACAGTTTGTATGCAGCATTCGGGCACGATTGCTTGAATGTCATTTGGTATTTTCAGTCAACTTTTTCAACAGCTCTATCACCTGTTCATTTTGATTAATCATTCGCCTAAGTTGAGCCTCAAATGACATGAGGAAAATTATTATTATTATAAAACCTATTAGAAACCCCAATACAATGCCCCCTCTATTTCCACCCAATAGCTTGATTCAGAAATAAAATTTATTCAGTAACTGCGCCTGATTGTTGCTTTGCATTCTTTATACTTTTTATCGTTCTTACGTATCCAAGTATCAGCAAGAGAATGGCTGTATATATTATCATACCGCCCATAGTGAATAGTGCTGATGATTTGTAACTAATCGATGGATTGCCGCTATGCGCATTATAATGCCATTCTGCACCAGCAAACACTGACTGGATACTGAATAATGCAACTCCAAACAATGCTAAAGCCAATGCGGCCTTTTTTTGAAAGACCATTTTAGCTAAGTTGTCTTTAAAAACAAATGGAAAGGTTGATTGTTCTTTATGCACTTTTTTACTTTCCCTCTTAGCAGATGGAACTAAAAAGAAAATAAGCATTCCACTGTAAATCAGTAACAGGATAATAACTTCAGAATTACTCATCACAAAAAACCTCCTTTTCCCTTTATTATAGACGTTTTTAGCTTGTAATTAGATTCATCAATCCGCTTCGTTTGTGGCACAGCCCTACTTCAACAATTGCCGTCGTTTCGGAACATGAACTCAACTATTTTTTCCCTTCTTCTTCAAATCATCTACATATTGCATGCCTTCCAGCATTGAAAGCCCTAAAGTTTTTCGTGCTATTTTTTCCGCCTTGATAGCCTCTCCCTGGCTAATTAATTTCCTTAATTCATCATTTATCGGGTTTTCCGGGACACCATATTGTTTAGACAACTGATCAAGGATGTGTTTTATCCCTGTGACACGGCGATTGATTTTCCAAACGATGACCATTATCCAAAGAATAGCGATGAAAAATAGTATCTCCATCACGTTAATTTCCATTTCATATCCCCTTTTCCCATTTTTTCTTTCTCATGCAGCTAAGCGTCAATATAAGCATGGTGGTATAGAAGACGGAACGCCTAAAACCCTTGGTATCTATTTAAATAACGGGTGTAGCTTTAATTCTTTTAAATCCCCAACTACACAGCCCAAAAATCAGTCCCGATGTTAGGAAAAAGAGTGAAACAACATTGCTTCCGGGGAAAACGGGTTCATGCTTCCAAAAGATAATGTTACGAATAATGTTGGTATAAAAAATACAAGAATACATCCAGCAGGATAGAGTAATCCTTTTATTTTTTTGCACTTTTTATCAATAAAATAGGTAATTCCTAAATAAATTGGAGTTGCCAGTAAAAAGAATGCAATCCCACCCCAAAGTAATACAGCTTTCATGTCACCACCGCTCAATGATTGCTCCCAAACAATTTTTAATGTCAGGATATAAGCGAAAAACCTCCGATAAAAGACAATAATGGGGTGATTACATATAAGTAAAAATTCACCATTCTACCCTCCCTTTTAAATGCAAGGTGTATATACAACTTCAATACTTAACCTTTAATTTCCTTCTTGATTTTCATTCTTTTAGCTTTTTGGGGCGCCAACCTTAAACTTTACAACTCCCGTAATGTTCTTTAAGATATTCATCTGAATATCTAAGTATCTCTAAATTATACTAACCCGGTCTAACGATAAAACACAGAACGCCTAAAACCCTTGAATTTTTTTGGGTTTTAGGCGTTTTTTAGTTGGTGCGAATGAAACGGGAAGGTGCAATTAACCTAATTCAACAGTGAAATAGCTATATAAAAAACAAAAAAAAAGCTGAAGCTCAATGAATCTTTAGCTCTTCAACCAGTTCTTAAAATGGCTCTAAATTATTTATCTGTTTTATTTATGATTTACTCGATTTTAAGAACAACCTTCCCCTTTGTCCTTCCACTTTCAACGTGCCTATGAGCCTCTACAATTTCATTTAAGGGAAAGCACTTTTCAATAACAGGTCTCACTATTTCTTTTTCCATAAGCACTCTTAATATGTCCAAATCACTGTCATTTGGTTTTGCAAGATGAATCTTAGGCTTCTTACTACCTATGAAAGAGCCTATCATCAATTGAATTGGATGATACTTGGGGTAGAGTGCGTGTTCTGTTATATAAATCCCGTTTTCGGTAAGAGAACGTAAACAACTGAAAAAGGTCCTCTTTCCGACAGCATCCAGTATAACGTCATATTTTTTTCCGTTGTGAGCGAAATCTTCTTGGGTATAATCAATTACATGATGAGCACCTAGATTTTTAACCCACTCCACGTTCGAGGTACTACAAACTGCGGTTACTTCAGCTCCTAAATACACAGCAAGCTGAACAGCAAAGTGCCCCACTCCGCCCGATGCACCATAGATTAAAACCGTATCGCCTGCTTTTATATTCCCTACATCTCGCAATGCTTGTAGGGCAGTCTGTGCAGCACATGGTATTGCAGCGGCCTCTTCAAAAGTTAAGTTATTTGGCATAATGGTTAGTACATTTTGTCTTGGGCAGACATATTCAGCATGGGAGCCGACACAACTTCCAAAAACATGATCGCCAATCTTAAATTTTTGTACATTTCTTCCTACGGCTTCAACTATACCCGAAACGTCTATTCCTAAAACTTGCACTTTTGGCTTTGTAAGACCATTTTCTAATCTGGTAGGAAAATAACCTTTTCGAAATAGATGATCATATTGATTTACTGAGGCGGAGACCACTTTAATTAATACCCTATCTTCATCCTTGATGAATGGCTTATCAACATCCCCAATCTCCATTACTTCAGGGGAACCATAGGTTTTATAAATTGCTGCTTTCAACTGTTTAGCCTCCTACGTATTTATCAAATTATTAGATATCTTTAAGCCTAACAATAAAATTGAACCCGCCTTATAAGGTGTTTACTGGATTTATAACTTTTAGTTTCTATAAAAAAACACTTCTTCCAGAGGCATGTCAAAGAAGTGTGCAATGCGAAAAGCCAGCTCTAAAGATGGGGAATAGTTACCCTTCTCAAGAGCAGCAATAGTTTGCCTCGTTACACCTACCTTGTCAGCTAATTGCTGCTGGGTCATTTCATCATGGTTAAATCGTAATTTTCTAATGTGGTTGCCGACAAGACTTTTACGCATATTAGACTCCTTTCCTATAATGGTAAAGTTTCGTAACCGAGCCAGTCACATCGGACATAAATCCAGAAGTGATTAGAATAATGAACATCATTTGTGAAGGCTGAAAGATGATGAGAGATCCCATTGCAAGAAGAAACCCTAGGATAAAAACAAAAAATGAATTTCTTGTTGCTCTCAAATTAATAATGTTATCCAGTTCATCCTCAAATGTTGGTTCCTTTTCGCCTGTCGTAATTCTATACACGATGTTAAAAACGATATTGATGATAATGTGGGCAATTATTGAAACTAAAATTAAGGTAAAGACAAAAGACCCCCAAAAACGATAGGTTTCTAGTGATTCCAGTCCATTTCCGGGAATTTGTGGATACATATACAAGCAAAAAGATCCAAAAATAACTATTACGCTAACCAAAGACACGATGCTTTTTTTCTCTTGATAAGTCATAGTCTCCCCCCTTCATGTAAAATAATATATGCATAATGTAATACATTATATACACCATGTTAAGTTTATGTTACATCACTTTTCGTACCGCTTTACTGTTTGAATCTCAACTTCTTATTCCACTAACCTGCCCCTTTTGCTGAATAAGAAAAGGGTGCTTAATCTTTAGTAAAACACCCGTTCGTACCATAAGGTCAGCCAGATATTTCTGGTTGACCATTTTTTATATGGTTTTATGATTATTGTAGCCTGGGTAGGACGTAAGCAATCGTGGGTGATAGAACCCGTCAACTAAACCGTCCGCCCCCTACTTGTAGAAGCATGATTAAGGCTGGTTGGGACGTAGATTTCGTATAACAAGCGAAGCTATGACACTACAAGGAGGATTAGGGGTTACCGGCAAACTATACGTGGAGGAGATGTAGAATGAATCCTGTTATTGGCCTAGATATAGCCAAAGGAGAAAGTTAGGTTCAAGCATACTTAGACAGAAGAGAACCTTACAAAAGCAGCTTCAAGGTGGCACACAAATTAGATGGATTGAAGTGTTTACATGATTTTCTCTTGGAGGTAGAAAGGGTCTCTGGTGTCCGACCACAGGCCGTATTGGAAGCTACAGGGCATTATCATACACCGATAGTTCAGTATTACGAGGAGAGAAACTACTTAATTATTATTGTTAACCCTCTCATTTCATATCGGGCAAAGAGTTCCAGTTTACGCAAGGTGAAAACAGATATAATTGATGCCCATCACCTCTGTGAGCTGTACTACAAAGAGGAATTAGTGCCCTATAAGAAACGTGGAATCCAACTGTTAGATCTCCGGAATCTTACAAGGCAACACGAAAACCTGACGAATATATACGTACAGACAAAACTACAATTCCAAGCGATTCTGGATCAGGTTTCCCCCGAATATCGTGGTGTGTTTGGGGATTTATACTCAGCTGTCTCCTTATTGACCTTAGTGGAATTCCCCACATCTAACGATGTATTAACAGCTGAAGAACAAGAGATATCTAATAAGATTCATGAACTTTGTAAGAGCCGTTCATATAGCTGGGCGGAAGCGAGATCACAGAAGTTAATTGATGCTGCTAAACGTAATCCGTTTCAAAACAACCTTTATCAGAGCCATATTCTAACCATGGAAATGTATATAAAAGTGTTGTTGGAATACCAAAAGCACCTATCCAGCTTGGAAAAGAGATAGATGTTTCGGCAAAAGAAATTGAAGAATATAAGATTATCCAATCAATTCCGGGTATCGGAGAAAAGATCGCTGCAACGATTATTTCCGAAATCGGTGAGATTGATCGGTTTAATCATCCGAAGAAACTGGTTGCGTTCGCTGGAATAGATCCGAGTATCTTTGAATCCGGCAGATTCAAAGGAACCGTAAACAGGATCACCAAAAGAGGATCAAGTAGACTAAGACATGCCCTATTCATGGCCGTCAAATGTGCAATCCGGGACAGTCGCAAAATGAAAACTACTGATGAAGTTATCCCGCGCAACAAGAAAATGCGAGCATTCTACGATAAGAAACGTGAAGAAGGAAAACCCTATAAAGTAGCTGTCATTGCCTGTGCAAATAAGCTTTTACATTGGATTTATGCCCTGTTAAGAACCAATTCTGCTTTTGTAGATAACGCATAAGAACCGATAACCAAATATAACAAAACCTTCCAACAGACTAAGAGGAAGGTTATTTGTTATACCCTTTTTTAAGTATAACAAGAAGTATTTCATGTTTCATTAAAAAATGTTGACAAACTATTAGCTGGTTTAGTTCAACAAGCATTATTTCTTTTTAGAAGATTTATACCCAATAATAATAATAACAGCAACAATTACGGCGAACCATATATACCAATCCATTTGATTTCCTCCTTAACTGACGAAACATCAATATGATAAATTGTTAAATAGCAGCGACATTTTGGAAAACAGCCATATACTAAGAGTTATGCTCTTTACACCAAAATATTCCATATTCCATTAACCTGCTACGTTAGCACAATAAGTTCTACAAAAAAGCGTTACTCCTTCTTGGAGCAACGCCCCTATTAGTTTAAGTGCATTTCTTCGCAAACTTTATTTATTAAGGCTTTGTTAATGTTCTAAGGGAATGAAAATAGCTTCAATCAATACAATGACCTCAATCCATCTTATTTCTTAGATAGTCCACAAATGTGATTTTCCCCATTTTTTGATTATCATTGGTGTTTTTACCATCCACAAATGATTTGTAAAGTACCCCTGGTATAGAAAAGCTAAGCACTTTATTCGTTTCATTATTAATCTTGATTTTCAGTTCAGCCATTTCTCTTAATGTCATTATGTCTGGTCCACCAAAATCATTAGTTCTTCCTTGGGGATCTTTATCCACTAAACCAATTAAATGATTGGCAAAATCACTTACATCGACACTTTGAAATTTAATGTTTCCAGGGACAATATATCTTTTAAAGTGAGGTTTTGATAAAAATAATTTTTCAACAAAGTTGTGGAACTGAGTTGCACGTACAATTGTATAAGGAATAGAACTATTCCTTAACAAATCTTCAGCTTCATATTTCAACTTATAATATTTCAATGGTATTCCATCTATGCCGACAATTGATGGATAAATAAAATGTTTTATGTATTGCATCTTTCTTAAAAACCCTTCAAAACCTGAAACCTCAACGATTTTTGAATCTTTAACCGGACTTGTTGCTGCGTGAATAATTACATCTACTCCTTTTACTGCTTCTTCTATACCTTCACCAGATAATAAGTCACTATAAACCCACTCGAAAGGTCCTGTATTTTCAGGTTTACTTCTCGAAGTTATTTTGACTTTATACTCAGGGCTTGTTAGTTGTTTTAGTAAAGCTGAACCTAGTAGTCCTGTTGAACCTGTCACCAATACCTTCAATTGCATCCACCTTTATCTTTAAATTCACCTTATATAGTTATATTCACAGGTTATTGACTTTATTCAACTAAACTGCCTCGTTAGTTGAACAAGAAAAAAGATGACTCTAAGCAGATCAATGATCTTTCAGAAAAGCACCAGATAGAGTAGTGTCACCATTCAACTATTACATTATTTTTTCCATCAAGAATCTTATAGTGAAAGCTTTTCGCTTGTTCATAAATACCATCTGGTAATTTCTCATATACAATATTGTCTGTTATTTTAACTTTTGATCTGTATATTTCATTATCCTCATCATCTTTCAATACATAGCTAACCGTTGTTGCATTGGGGTAGTTAAACACTCCTCCCCATAAAGCTATAATCGAACTGTGTCCAACAGGGGTTAATTTAATAATTTTAAATTGATTTGTTATATTAACGTTTTGAGCAAATTCCCCTCCTGCATTGTATATATACCTTGAATCTTCCTTAGTAAAAGTATTTAGGCTTAACATTGGTTGGCCCGAATAATCCTCATTCAAGAAAAGAACAACTTTATCTATATCATCTTGAAACAAGATTTCAACATTGATTCTTCCATCTTTATCAATTGCGTCCGAAAGTGAAGCAGAAGAACATCCTGCCAATACGAACAATAATAAAATTAACAACAAATATAAAAACCTCATGAACTCCCCCCAATGCTCTCTTTAGAATCATTTATTATAAACAACACACTTGAAGCAAACTGCCCCCATTAGTTCAAGAAAAAAAGTGCCATTCTAATTTATTAGAAACGCACTCCTTCCGCACAATAATTTACATATATTAACTTATTCAACACATTCGCAAAAAAACCTTCTACATTAACTAAACTGCTTCTTTAGTTGAACAAGAAAAAAGTGTCGTTTAAGCAGCCCAATGATCTTCAAGTAAAGCACCCGTTAGCTTGATAAGAAGCGTCTCACGAATTATATCCAAAAGAAATTACGAAAATTAATGCTACTAAAGACAAACCAAGTATGAGTGTACATAAAACAATAATTACTCCAACTAAACTTTTGGGTATGTTCGAACGATTTTTCCAAGTAGCAAACATTAAAATTAGACTCGCAAGTATAATTAACGTAAAAATCGAAAGAAGCATATAACGTTCTTTAACCAAGACCCACAGGTCCATTCTGTTCACCTCTTATCAACGTCTTTACTCAATCTCGGACCAAATTATTGAAAACAAGATCACAACACTCTTCAAGTAAAGCACCCGTTAGTTGAAGAAGAGTTACGCTTCCGAAGTAATAGGATGCTTTACGTATTTTGGAAAATAATTGTTACCACTAGTTTTTACAAATAATGTTCCATCACCTTTTATAAGATTACTTTCAAATATTAAGCCTTTATAATCTGGGGTGTAGTGAAAAACTATCTTTTTGCTTCCCTCCCCTAAAATCTCTATTAGAATATTATTAATATTTTTTTTGCTTACTGATAATATCAAAAATATCAATTTGGTTTTCTTCTTCTTTAAATATTATAATTACATCTTCGGATCCAAGGTAATAAATATCATTACAAAAAACGTTTAGACAATAATACATTAATATTCCTTGGGAATTTCCAGTTGAAAACCGATCAGAAACAGGTACTCTCTCTTTTGCAAATTCAAAAATAAAATTAATGTCATCTACATTTGTTATGTTCAGCTTACGAGGTTTGTTTTTTGATTTTTGATTCGACGAAAAATTAATAGAAAATTGATATTCATCCACTATTTCAAAGCCAAACTTCGGATAAAAATCTAACACACTGTCATTTGCAAAAAGATACATGAAATCGTACGTATGTTCATATTCCTCTAAAACCTTATTCATTAGACTTTTAGAAAGCCCCCTGTTTCGATAATCAGGATGGGTCATCACTGTTCCAACTTGTAACGCACGTTTTGCTCCCCTTCAATAATTAAGTCAATAATATTAATTGAAACATTTGCTACAACCTTGTCATCAACCACATATGAAAAGGGTATGTATCCATTTCCCCAAAACCCATGATGGTACCACCTTTTAAATTTCAAACCAAAAACACTGTTAGCAAGTTGGAAAAAGCTCTCTCTATGTTGCTCACTATCTCTATAATCTTGTATGAATTGTAATTCTCCCATCTAGTATTTCCCCCTTATACTTTTACTTCAATTTATTTAATACCCACATAATAGATATTGCCTTCATTTTTCACCTTTTTCAACAGTTTCCTTCTTCAACTAAACTGCTTCGTTAGTTCAACAAGAAAAAAGAGTTGCCTAAGCAACTCATGAATTAATAATTATTCCTTTTTTGGGGGAGTCGCTTTTCTTACCAACCTTCCCCCATCATAAAATTTTCCACATTCTCTCAATATATTAGTAGCCTCGGTCGCGGATGGTATTTTGCCATTTGCAGAAAATGTTAGATAATACGTTTTTGTATTTCTTCTGTGGACTACCCATGCAAAGAATTTCATTGCAAATCCATGTGCGCTCTTATTTCGGAATTGGGACATCACTTTTCCATCCCAAACAGTCATGGTTTGCCCATTTCCTCTGCCCCTTTTCAGTTCCCCGCTTAATTCTGCGTAAATGAGCCCTGATGATTTCTTCATTTGATTCATGATCATCAATGTTAACACTTGATTGACAAAAAGCTGAAATAAATTCAGTCCTTCCCCTCTCGTAAGAGATAAAAATGTTGTTTGTGGAAGTCGCTCCGGAATCTTCCCTAATACGAATTTGCCGTTTCCTTCGCTCCCCTTCTTTATAGTCCACTTTTTTTCCTTCATGCTATCCCCCCAAATACTAATGTCTTACATCATTAGTATTCTCTTCATGTATGATACATACTTTTTTATGGAGTTATGAAAAACACATAGTAGTCCGAATGTGCAACAAAAAAAGCCAACCAAAAGTTGACTTAACTTGTTAAACGAATGCACCCGTTAGTTTAATAACTTTTTTAGTTGGAACTTAAATAATTGTGAACTAAATTCACTCGTTCTCTTACCGTATAGTCTCCTTCTATTCTCAATATTGGGCAAACCAAGTCCGACATCCAATGTTCGTGTAACATTTTACTTCTAACTTCCATTCCTGCTTCATCATATAAAGAAGCCCACTCCAAAAAAGCCTTTGATTGGTCTTGTTTACTACCACCAGCTAATATTTCATTCCCATACCTTTGAAATTCCCTTGTTGCAATCTCTCAAGTCTTACATTTTGGGGAATCCACAAAAATATAACGAAGTCAAAATAGCTTTTAAATTCATCACCCCAACCACATATTGCCCCCGAAAGAACACAGTTTTGATTTATTGATAAATCATGTTTTAGCTTTTCTCTTCTTTTAGGTAAAGGTCTTTGTTCTGTAAACTTAGTTATCCAAAAATAGTCGTCTGTATCAAGATGAGTATAAGAAAGTTCCTCTGATAACACAGTGCCGAGTGTCGAAGTTCCTGAGCCGGCAGCACCAAATATATGTATATTTTTAATTGGAATCCCCTCCCAAAATATCCATTTCTATTATTTTGATTATACAGACAAAACTCATCTTTAGTAAAATTCCCTTCTTCAACTAACCTGCTCCGTTAATGTAATTACCTTTATGAAAGACACTATAAAATTCATGATTTAATTTCTTCTATATCTATACCACTGGCTGGTTTATTGGTAAAAGCGAACCAAAATTTATCCTGTGGACTAATTTGTACCAGTTTTGCATATTCCCCACGAACTGATATCCCTTTAATATCATCATTATTATTAACAACAGCGGTAATATAAAATGGAAGCCCCATTTCTGCTGTTGCTATGTAACCGCCATCTTTAAGATCAATAGAACCTGTACCAGTTATCCATTCCCAATCACCTTGTTTATCTCTTATAAAGCCTATATTTAAACTTTGATCTTTTTCGTAAAAAACAATTACCACATCTTCCTTAACTTCAAAATGCCAAACTGAATCAAAGTCATTATTATGCTCAACCATTATTTCTTTAAACCGATTTTCTAAGGATACGGTTTCTGGTACTGAACAGGCAGAAAGACCAAATAATAACAAAACCAATAATATTATATTTTTCTTATTCAAGTTCCTTCCTCCCTTTAACTAGCTTATACATGTTAAGTTAATAGTTTCAATTTATATATGTATTCATTAACTGCCTAGTTCAATATCTGAAGTAAACTGTTACGAACTGCAAACCATCTCTTTGTACTGTTATATTAATATGTTATAGTCTTCCTAAAAGGAGGAGTATTTTTGAAAAAGGTGATTGGATTAAGTTTTATTCTATTTGCTGGTATCACATTATACGGATGTTCAGGTATAATAGAAAATTCTTTAGATTCAAGTGATAGAGTTGCTTATGAAATTGCTACTAAACAAGAAACTGGTAACGGAAGTATTGAATTATTAACACCGACGATTACAACAAAAGATAATCAATTAGAATTTATCACTGAGGGAATTGATGAAAATAAAGTGACCTTTATTTTTGTTGCCAATAAAAAAGTATTTGAACAAAAAATAAAAAATGATGAAACCTACAAACTTGACATTATGGGTATCAAAGATGCTCATAGGACGGACTACAAGCCAAAAGTTCAACTTATGCAAACTATAGATGATACTGAAAGTGGAGATATAGTAATCTTTAAACAAGTTCGATATACAGTCAAGAAAGAGTAGTTTTATAGTTGTTTAATTTCAATTTAATGAACAAAAATAACCCCACATACTATATTATTGAACTAACCTGCCTCGTTAGTTCAAGAAGAAAATAGAGCCCTCAAGCCACCCGTTAGATATCTAACCAACATTCAGCAAAAGTGGTAATTAATAATGAAATTATTACTCCGAAGACTTACATGGCTACATGTGAGTTATATACCTTTTTGAATTTCATAAAACTTATGATTCTCCATAACCCAACATACACAAACAGAGAAATAATAGATAAAGCATTTAAAGTCAAAGCATCAATGCCTGGAAATAAGTAATCAGCTAATCGTCGGATAACAAATACTGAAATTAAAGCAAACACAAAACCAATGCTCTTTTTCGCATATATTTTTCCATCCTCTCGAATCTCGTAACCAGTTGTATAAATCAATGGAAGAGATAAAATAGTGCCAAATATCACTGAAACGACAATTTCTATTGAAGTCATGTGAACAGATGGTTGTATCACCACAGAAAAGGCAGGTGACATATAGAGCAGCGGCAGCAAAATTCGCAAGCCAGAACCTTTAATTGGGCGTACCATAGCTCTTGTTCGCCTCCAAAGTATCAATCCAAAAATAACAAGTAAAATTGCGTACATTCCATATTGCATGTTTATTGTCCACTCCATCTCTTATACTTCAATTGTAATCGAACATCTAAATTGACAATTTCGAATAAATGGCAAATTTATAGAAATTAATAGAACTTAAAGGAAGTTTTACTTTCACACAACCATCAGCTAAATTTTCCTTCGATTTGATTTTTGATCGCATATTTAAATATTCAATGAACAGGGTTTGTAGTTGTTTATCATGTTCAACTAAACTGCCTCTTTAGTTAAACATTAACAGCTAAGTTGAAACCAACCTGTTTCGCTTGGGAAATCTTCTCGTGATAGGACTTGCCCGGTAATTAATTGACGATATGAAGTAATCGTACCATCGTGGGAAATGACGTAGACCCTTTCTTTATTTAGATGTCTACATTTCAATATAAAAATCCGTGCTAATTCTTCAAATACTTGATCAAGCATGGTATTTATACCATCGTTCCACAATTCCGCCGAAGATTCCATATCCAATTCAAAGGTTGGATAGTCTTTTTTGATTTTTTTTAAGGTGAGGATTTTATCACAGGGTAATGTCTTTTTGTTAGGGAGAATCGGAAACATTCGTGGAGATATTAATGGGCTTACAATCTTACGACAATTTACATTTTCACTAAAGATGGCTGCTGTTTCCAAAGTTCTACTTACTGGGCTAATGAAAATGACATCATCTTCAACTAAAGGAAATTGGGCTTTTAATTTTCTTGCTTGTTCAATACCTAAAGCAGTTAAAGACGGATCATTATGCTGTAGGCTCCTGGGCAAATCCAATGTATGCTCCCCTTGCCCGTGTCGAATCATTATCAAATCCATTCCATCACCACCTATATAGTTTTCTTTCTACCCTTATAATTCTATGATGTTTTAATTTTATATTAACACATATCTATCTATTTCGAAATTTCATAGTCAAATTGAGATACAACAAAAAAGGACACCCATTCAAATGTGAATTGTGTCCCAGAACCCCTTATTATTTATGAATACACCCTATAATTATTCCGGCCATTTTCTTTCGCCTCATACAAAGCCGAATCTGCATTCGCTAATAATTCATCCATGCTATCTCCATCTTTCGGAAATACAGCAATCCCGATACTGGATGTCGTATTGAATTCATGTTCGCCAATTTCCCAGTTTTCCCTTAAAGAAGTTACTATTCGCTCAGCTGTAGCGATTGCATTTTTATCGCTTTCAATATGAGGCAGAAGGACAAGAAATTCATCCCCGCCTTGGCGGGCAAATATGTCGTCCTTTCGAAGAACCCCGCTGACCCTATTTGCAAACTGTTTCAGAAGCACATCACCAATGGAATGGCCAAGATGGTCATTCACCCATTTAAACTTATCGATATCCATATATAATAAGGCACATTTTGAATTGTTCAGTTTAGCCTCTTCCAATACCTCGCTCATTTTCTCATGAAATAATCTACGATTGGACAATCCGGTCAACTCGTCATGAAAAGCCATCGATTTCAACTTTTCACGTAAACTTCGTCTTTCTTCAATTTCACGTGAGACAATTAAAAGATAACCTTTTCCTTTTTCTTCATAGTATGTGCCTTTTGATTCTACCCAAATCCATTCCTTTGTTCGATGTCTATATCGAAACTCCAAATCGCAATTCTGTTTCGAGATGAATAATTCCCTTGCCTGCTTTTGAACAATTGGATAGTCTTCTGGATGAATTTTATATGAAACTGGTTTCCCTAAATAATCTTCTGGCGAAAATCCCAAAGCGGGATATGTTGAATGTGATGCATAGGTGATTATTCCCTCTTCATTTACAACAGTTACCAAATCGGTCATATGTTCAGTGATTAAACGGTACTTCTCTTCGCTATTTCTTAACGCTTCTTCGATAACTTTTTTCTCCGTAATATCCCTGAAAATCACATGTACCGCCGGCTTATTTTCATATTCAATCCCTAAAAAAATCGATTCTGTTATGAATGATGATCCATCTTTACCCAACATTTTCTGTTCGACGGTTTGTTCAGGAATCGGCAATTTCAATTCAGATCGTTGAATCATATCCGCGATGAATTTCATAGAATCAAAAGGAATTAAATTCAATACATGCATTCCAAGAAGCTCAGTTGGTTCATGATATCCAAACGTCTTTACAGCAGCTTTATTAATATAGCGAATAATCCCTTCGCTTAAAACAAAACTCGGTTCAGGAGAAGCATTTAGCAATTCCTTATATTTATTCTTACTTTCAATGAGATTCTTTTCCATCCTCTCTCGCTCGGAAATATCCTGCGATATTCCAGAATACCCTACTAAATTGCCCTCTTCATCGTAAAGAGATGAAATTGTTATACTGACCGGAATTAAAGTACCATCCTTCTTTGAACAATTTAGTTCCATTCCTTTAATAAAATGATCATTCGATAACCTTTCCTGTTCATGCAGGATCATGTCATGCCGTTCTACAAGAAAATCACTCATCGGTTTGCCTATAACTTCTTCAGCCTTCCAGCCAAACATCTCTTCGAATGCCTTATTGACCTGTATAATATTCCCATTTAGGTCAACCACATCAATCGCATCGACTATCGAAGAATAGAGCGTTCGTAGTTTTTCTGAAGTTTCTTGCAGAGTAGCTTTTGTTTCTACAAGTTCAGTCACATCTTTTGTAATCATTAACACATTGACTAATTTTCCATGTTCTTCAATAGGAATCGTCTTAACTTCAAGATGAATCGTGCGCCCCGATTTATCACAGGTGGCTATTTTAAAAGAGCAATACGCACCGTCCAACACGTTACAATCCTTTTCTAACTCTACTATAGACGGCAAGATTTCCCTATAGTTTCTCCCTTTCATTTCTGAAGTTGAGTAGCCAAACACATTCATAATAGCCCAGTTCGCTGAAACTATATTTCCAAAGTGATCTAAAATAAAAATAGGATCCTGGTTATTAACGATCAATGACGTATATACATTGCTTGGAACGTTTTTCAAACTATTTTCCACTACCATCCCTCTCCCTATATCGCTTTCTATAACTATACTTTTTACCCGTATTAAAAAGCTAAAAACCAGTGGGTTTTCAGCTCTGTTAACAAAACTATTCTATTTAAATAATCCTTTTTGGAACTCAACAACTAACTCGCCATTTTTATCCATAAATGCCTTCACATTAAAAGCAGTTTCTGTAAATTGATAGGAGAACTTACCAATTTTCAATACAACACCTTCCATCGCTCTTCTAATTCGGATGGTTTGATCTTCAGATACTGAAAGGAGAGTTAATGACGAATTAAGTGATCCAGCCACCCCGACCGAAATACCCTTCTCGGCCACTATTTTACCGCCTCTGAATTTGTTATTTATCTGTACATGTCCACCGGACTGTATATTTGTATTGATACAGCCATGGTCCGTCACAAAAACATCACCATTGCAGAAAATATTACAATTCATCGCTTTCGGGATTTTAATAAACGACTCTTCGGAAATAGACTTCATACTTTCCTCAATGCTCTGTTTCATGTCACTAAGCAATTCCTCGAGAGTTTCAAGATAATCTGGAACGACGATTAACGATAGAAAACAACGTTCTAACGAAAGGCAAATCTTTAACCATTCACCATTCAATAAGGTATCTTCTCTGTCCGTGATCAAAGCACTAAGTTCTAAAATTTGGTTAGGAAAGTACTCAAACTTACTTTGGATTATTGAATGCGTAATGGCTTGTATATTATTTCCGTGGAGATTATTTTTAAATTCCGATGAGTTCATGACAATAGAAAGCAGCGCTTTTATTTGTTCGGTTGTTGAAATGATGTTAGTGACCTGGTTAATAATGTCTTCTTCAAAAAAATCATTTTCTGCAGCAGTTATTGTAGAAGAGTTACAGTTGCTATTCGTAATCACACTACCGGTCGTTGTGATGATTGCATTATTAATTGCTTTATGAATTAGAATATCACCAAAAGCCTCGACTACCATATTGTCTGTTACTTCACCAACCACTTCCACATCGCCTTTAAATCTTATATTGCCCGATGACAAATCCACGTTTCCTTGATGGGTTAACTTCCGAATGATTGCAGCCCTAACGAGTTGCCCTGTTTGTTCTATTAACGGTCTTCCACATTTCGTTGCAATAATTTTATCCCCTTCTATGGCAACCCCATTACCTAAATGAGTTACTATTGGGAAAGTTTTATCACATGGGATTGGCTCATTTCGAACTGTAAAGCCTTCCTCTCCATTTGTAGGTGGGTGGATGATCGCAAGGACATCATCTATTTCTACGACTGGAATCGATTTTATTTCCCTAAAATTGACACGGCCATCCTCATTCACTTTAAGAACCTTTTCGATTTTAGTTTTGACGAGAGTTTTTAGCCATCCATTTTCACCGTTCTTTGCCGGGCTTCCATTTGCAATCACAAATATTTTAGGTTGGGATTCGGTTGTTTGTGTCGCTTTTTCCATTTCATCGTGGTTTAATCCTATATTGACACCTAACAATTCCATTTCCTGAATAATATCCGAGATTTCCAATGTGTTTTGAATTTCTTTAGTTTCAACAACCATAGGAACAAGATGCTGAGCAGGTTCTGAATCTATAACTTTATATGTCAATCGATATCCCGGTTTCACAGTTATCCTTGCTTCCAACATATCGGTGGACAATGAAGCTTTCCACTGTGTCTCTCGGACTATGATTTCAGACTCAAGCACGTAATCATCATCATCAGATAATACAACTGTTCTATTTGTTGCTTTTTTTCCATTAATAAGCAATGTGAAATTTTGTGGGATTGTAAGTTTAGTCTGTTTTCCTTCAACCGGTTTACAGTATATTTTACCGTCTTTAATCCAAGCTTTTCCTTCCTTTGTATCAACGGGTTTTTCGTTAAATTTAGGTGGAAACTCCTGTAAACTTAAAAGGTCATTTAAAAAATCGGGATTGTTTGAATCTCCCTTTTTTTCTTTCATTGTCAATCTGACAACCGCCTTTTCGGAAATAAACAATTTATTTTTTCTATGTTGTATAACCTCTATATGAACATTGTTTTTAGTACTATTTAGTTTAGCGAGTCCTGATTGAATAGCTTCATCAATGTTATTCCCTTTTGTGATTACAAAATGCATGTTTCTACACCCCTATAACACTTTTTATCCTAAACTCCTATACTTTCCAGATTCAATATAGTGAACTTTTTCAATAAATGTATGACTATCCACCGGTTTGCTAAATAAATATCCTTGTCCAATCAGGCATTTATGCTCTTTAAGGAACTGATAATGTTCCGAAGTCTCAATTCCTTCGGCAACCACTTCCAAATTCAGATCAGATGCAAGGTGAATAATTGTTTTAACAATAGCCTGGTCAATTGGGTTTTGAATCAGGTCTTTAATGAATGATTGATCAATCTTTAATACATCCACGGGAAAATTCTTAAGATGGGCTAAATTACTATACCCAGTTCCAAAATCATCGACACTGATCTTTAACCCAAGTGATTTTAAACGTTTGAGTGTACTAATCGTAGCAGGAACGTTCGCCGTCATACTTTCCGTAATTTCAAGTTCTAAATAATGCGCAGAAAGAAGGGTATCGTTTAAGACCCCTTTCACAGTAGAAACTAATTCATCACTAGTAAATTGTTGCATCGAGAGATTTACTGACATAATTATTGGAGTATATCCATTTTCCTGCCATTTCTTATTCTGTTGGCAGGCAGTACGAATTACCCAATTACCAATCGAAGTTATTTCACCAAGCTCCTCAGCAATAGGAATGATATCATTAGGATAAATAAGACCCAATTTCGGATGTTCCCACCGCACAAGGGCTTCTACTCCAATAACCTTGTTAGTTACGAGGTCTACCTTAGGCTGGTAATGCAATCGTAATTCTTCCCTCTCAATCGCCTTTGGTAGATCAGTGTATAGTTTTGTTTTTCTCTTAGTTGTATCGACTAAATGCCAGTGTGTTTTTTCAGAAATATTATCTTTCATTTATACACACCTGTCCTTTTTTAATTTCAGAATACTATTCTTACTATTATTATCAGGTATCATACAAATTTTGACAATCACACATAGTTCCTATTATCCTCCTAAAGGGGTCATTAGACATAGGAACGCAGTACTAATCAAGACTTTACTCATACCACTAAATCAAATTATCAAAACATTCTATCGGGAATTATTTATTACTACAATCATCATAAAATATAAAATAATTACTTTTTATTAATAAAAAAGTCAAGAGGTAATAAATCCCTCCTGACTTTCGGTATCATATATTTTTAATTCCACCAAATCCCATTTGATACATTTTTGCTATAGCCTGGGATCGGTAGACAACTCCTAATTTACTTAAAATATTTGTAACATGATTCTTCACTGTATGCTCACTGATGAATAAGGTGCCGCCAATTTCCTTATTACTAAGTCCTTTCATCATTTCACCTAAAACTTCTTCTTCCCTTTTCGACAATCCAAGGTTGACAGGTGCTGAAGGTTCATCAGTAAGGTCCTCAGTCAATTCAATCGTTTGATCACTCTGCTTTTGTCGTTTAATGAACGAGCTAAATGTTGTCTTAATTTCAGAATGAATAAGCTCTAAATCCCTCACGGATTCAATTGATTTATCATTCGTATAGTATGTCCAAACAGCGGCAACTGCTTCAATCAGGTGACTTCCGGAACTTTTTTTATCCAATACATTATAGAACTCCGTCATTCGCTCAATCAGTTCTTTATCTTTCAAAACGTTAGTCACAAGTTCACGGCCGCAAACGGAGAGTATAGCTATTTTATCGATAGCCGAAGTTTCTTCTATACCAATTTCCATAAAAAATTTGGAGGTTGTTATTTTAATTTGTTGGGCGCGATTATATTGTGTAGGCCTAAAGTGTAATAAAATCTCTTCAACCCAGTTCATGAAGAGCTCAGTACTATTTTGGCTTGTTCCATTATCATTTAGGTTATTAAAAAGGATAATACGCGACGCGCGTGCTAAATTCCATAAAATTCTATTATACTTCTCTATACTATTGGCTGATTTGTAACCAATTGAAAGAATACCATGAACAGCATCGTCTAAAATAAAAGGAAATTCTAATACATCAACGTTCCATGATGTCTTTTTCATTCTCCATTCATCTGCTTGTGTCTGGAAGTCGGTGTCCATCAGTTTCTTTGCGAGTTCATGACAATAATCGCGGATCTCCTCTTCGGACATCCCCCTTGTCAAGATTTCAATTTGATTGGGAGTGGAGTTGGTTTTATAAACGAAAGAAGAAAATTCGAAGTCTGTGAAATTCATACTAAGATCAATTAAAAGATACAGAGACTTTTTTATGTCCTTTGCAGACTGTAGGACCTTCAGAATATCCTCAAATAATTGAGATTCAACTTGTAAATCTTTATTATTCTTTTCCATCCTTGTTTTTAGTAAATAATTATTCATAAGTGATGCGCAAATCGTAAATTTATCGTATAAAAAATCATTATTCGTAATAACCTCACGTATGCTCCCACCAAATAGAAGGCCAATCACTTCATTCTTATCGAATAAAGGAAAACAGAATAGGCTAAAAACATGCATTTTATTTTTGGCGAATACTCGATTTCTTGCATCACTGGACATATTCTCTATAAAAAGATTTTCTTTGGTCGCGGCAGAGTAACCCATTAAACCCTCACCAGTTTCAAATTCATACCCTAATAGCATCGGATTATGGTCCCCAATAACTGTATCAATAGTAAACATATGTTTCGCTGTTTTAATGGCTAATCCCATAAAATCAATTTCTTCGAAAAACATTCCCGTGTCTAACAATGATTGAATCGATGCCGATCCATTATTTATGGAATTTAAATTAGTGGAAATAAGATTTGAAAAGTCTTTACGTGCCTTGTTTTCATCCAGCATTTTTGTAAAAGACGCGATTGCTTCTGTCATCGTTTTGATTTGATCAATTTTGTTCGATAACTCCTCATATGCCTTCGGATTTTCTTCCCATGGCATTACACGAATCGTATTAGCAATCATTTCATCCGTCTGGGGTTTGTCGATATATCCGGCAATAACGAAATAGATTGACCGATTTTCTTTCGTTTTAACGGGTGTAAAGATAATTTTTATTCCAGATGCCGCATCCAAGAGTAATGTGTCTTTGACGTTATCAAGCTTTCTAATGAAATTGACAAGGTCCTTTGGAACAATATATCTTTTAAATCGTTCTTTGGCCGCTTCATGTTCCCAAGAAATATCCGTCTGCAATTCCCATGCTTATCAACAATCATTATAGTTAGACCAGTCAAATCAGCGAACGTATTTTGTAGGTTTTGCAGAAACAATTTATACTGTGTCTGCATATCCATAGTACCCCTCCCGTGAATACTCAATTTATTGTTTACAAAAAATTATATCAGTTTGACAATTTTATAGTTGGTTATATTTAAATAGTATCTTATCTAATATAGACCTGTTTTCCTGTATTCGTCAACGAACAATTAAATCCACTTTGATTTTTATCGCAAATAAAAAGTCGGGAATTTGAGAACAAATTAAATATTGTTTGATGGCTCGTGTGAAATCAATACCTGTAAAAATACACAAAAAAATTGCCTCCTACGATAGGAGACAATTTTGAAAACGCATATGAAATTACATACCACCAGTTACAGGGATTGATTCACCTGTGATAGCAGCAGCACCTTCTGAAGCTAAGAACACAGCAGTTTTACCGATTTCAGATGGTTCAAGTAAACGCTTGATCCATTGTTTTCCTAAGATATGATGGGCTACTGCTTCTTCTTCAGTAGTACCGTCTTTTTCAGCTAAAATCGGAATTTGTTTTTCAATTAGTTCAGTACGAACTGGACCTGGCTCAATAGCGTTACAAGTGATACCGTTTGTCGCGTTTTCTAAAGCGACTACTTTCGTAAAACCAGTTTGTCCTGCTTTTGCAGCACAGTAAGCTGATTTGTAAGCATCAGGAATACGACCATGAGCAGATACGATGTTGATAATACGACCGAAATTTTGAGCTTGCATTGATTTTAATGAGTGTTTCGTCATTAAGAATGTACCTTTTAAGATAACATCGTTTAACAAATCCCACTTTTCTACTGGAAAATCTTCTGTTTGCGAGATGAACTGTAGACCAGCGTTGTTTACAACTATGTCTACAGATCCACGTTCAGCAATTACTGTATCGATTGCTGTTTTAACTGAAGTTTCGTCAGCTACGTTTACTTTGTAGCCTTTTGCATTGCCTAATTTTTCTGCTGCTGCGATAGCTGCTTCTTCATTTATGTCGAAGATGGCAACGAAGTCACCATTTGCAATAAATTCTTCTGCGATTGCATAACCGATACCTTGCGCAGCACCTGTGATTAATACTGTACGATTTGTTTTCATAATAAATATCCTCCATCTTTAAGTTATTTATTCACTGGGAAGAGACTCAAAACTTTCTCCCCAGTGTATTTGTTAATACAATGTAATACCCATTATTAATGCAACGATTAGTGCGAAAAAGATTGGCAATGTCATACTAATAAATGCATACTTAAAGGAATTTTTATGATTCAACCCCGCCAATGCGAACAATGATAAAACTGCTCCAGCATGTGGTAATCCAGTCAATACTGACGATGCAATTGCCGAAATTCGGTGCATCGCATCAGGATTCACTCCCATATCCAAATAAGACTGTG
Organism: Sporosarcina thermotolerans; assembly: GCF_030067815.1. Classification (GTDB taxonomy): domain Bacteria; phylum Bacillota; class Bacilli; order Bacillales_A; family Planococcaceae; genus Sporosarcina; species Sporosarcina thermotolerans. The sequence goes on from NZ_CP125968.1 coordinate 2,558,642, forward strand.
CAAATGCTTCCATCGCTATACCTAGTCCACCTGATGATGACCCTGTCATTGCTCCAAGTGAGGCTGAAGCAATTGTTAAACTAATTAATGGGTTTCCAGGAATCCCCAAAATGAAGTCTGAAATTAATTTGAACCCTGGTGCCATTGTAATAACAACACCAAAAGCAACTGCTGCTGCTGTAAAGAAAATAGGTGTAATAGAACCATTTGCTCCTAGACTAAGTGCTGTTTTATGTGAAGGTATGAACGGATGAAACAAGATTGCCGCTGCAAGAATACCCGCTCCTAGCCCGATTAATACGATATTATCCACTTTCATTGCACTACCAGCAAAAATAATGATGATTAGTACAAGAATTGGTAAGATACTTACCAAGAAAGAGGGAATATTTTCTTTTAAAGCAAGTGACTCTTCTTTTGCATCTTCGTAAGGGGCAAATGTATTACCAGCTGCAATGCTTTTTTTCATCGCATATCTCATATACATAATTCCCACAATGATTGCGACTAGTGATGCGACAATCCCCATCAACGGTGCTGCCGTTAGTGTCGTCCCTAAGTAATTCGTTGGGACAACGTTTTGAATGGATGGTGTGCCTGGCAACATCGTCATAGTGAATGTTCCAATACCTATAAATATTGGAATAACGACTAAATTCCATGCGATATTCAACTCTTTAAATAATGGTTTCGCTAATGGTATAACAACAAACAAGACGACAAACAAACTAATTCCGCCGAATGTTAAAATTGCACTAATTATTAAGATTGCAACCAATACAGAAAAAGGTTTTTTCGTTCCTGTTATGGATAATACTTTTTGTGCAATGGCTTGTGCTGCTCCACTTTTCTCAATATACTGTGCTAAAATTGCCCCTAATAAAAACACTCCAAAAAAACTGATTAAAAAACCAGATAAACCTGTCATAAATGAACTTTCATTTCCTATTAAAGAAGGAAAGAAATCCATTCCATTTGTAACAATTACAACTATTGCAGCAAGTGGTGCTATGAAAACGATGCTAAAACCTTTCATAGCTAGAATGACGATTAAAGCAATCGCAATTAGTATACCGATTGTACCCATATGCTGTTTTCTCCTTTTTAACTAATTTTTGTGCTGTTAAAAATCATATCCGATGGGGAAAGATTGTACTGGGTTCATCATGTATCACCCAGATGGATATATGTCAGCGCAGATGATAAGCCGAGGGCGACCAGCCTACTATTGGGGTTTTGTGGAATTCCCATAAAAAAACCAACATTTATTTGCGCATTCCCAGTATAGACCCAAAAACTTTATAATAAAAATAGATATATTTAATAACATTCATCAATCAAATTTATAAATGAGGTGATCGTATGGACTTTAGACAACTTCACTATTTTTCTCAAATCGTTAAACATGGCAGTTTTTCAAAAGCAGCTAAGCAACTTTTTGTTTCCCAGCCCACAATCAGTAATGTAGTAAAAGAACTTGAGAGTGAACTGGGTTCAAAACTTTTCAACCGTTCAACAAGAAAAATTGAATTGACTGACACTGGACGTCTTCTGTATCAGTACAGTGAGAACTTGTCCCGATCTTTGCTCCATTTCCAGGAGGAATTAAATGATATAAAAAGTGGAGTGAAAGGCCAAATAAAAATGGGGGTATTTACATCAGTAGGAACTGAAATCCTAACGGAAATCATGACGGAATTTTATCAACTATATCCTGAAATTAACATCACCTTCGTTGAAGATAGTGCAGCCAACTTAAAAGAATTCTTGTTTCAGGGAGAACTTGATTTAGTTGTAGTGAGTTTGCCCACGAACGAAGAATTTGAGACCATCCCTTTCTTAAAAGGGGACCTACGACTATTAGTTCATGAAAGACATCAACTTGCAAATAAGGAGAGCATAAAGTGGGATGAATTAAAAGAGGAAAAATACATCATGTTCCGTGAGGAATTCTCTGTTTACCAAATGATCATGTGGGAAGCCAAGAGGTTGGGCTTTCAACCTGAAATAATTTGCACGACTTCCCAATGGAAGTTCATTTTAGAACTTGTGTCATTTAATCTCGGGATTGCTATTCTACCGCAAAGTACACTAACTATAATTATGGTCAAACATAAAGGGATTAATGTATTACCACTTGTTGACCCTGAAGTAACTTGGGAAATAGGCATCGGCTGGAAAAAGACAGCTACGTTTCACTTCCTACACAAAAATGGATCAGTTTTCTAAAGGAAAAATTGTTTCAAAAATCACAGTAATAAAGACATGCTATTTAAAGACAAAGCTTTAAATATATATACATTTCTATTATAGAACAGTCAAATTCGTCTACCATGTGTAAAGCCAATTAAACAATTGAAACAACAATTTGAAACAACAATAATGCCCCACGAAGATATATTCTCCATGAGGCAATTCAGAATTATATTCGACCAACAATATTCAAATTACGGTCCCTAAAAATGCGGAATAAATAAGAATGAACATGTTCAGGCCTGTAGCGGATGATTCCTGTTGCTGCGGCAAGCGTGGCTCCGATGACAATAACAAAACCATATGAAAGGGTAATTGGGAAAAAGTATAACCAAAAAACAAATAATGACCATAAACGCTTTGGTATCAACGTTTATGGTCACTTCTATAACTTCTACGTCCCAGGCAGGAATCGAACCTGCGACCTACAGCTTAGGAGGCTGCCGCTCTATCCCCTGAGCTACTGAGACAAAAATAAAGTACCTTTCTATTATAAAGAAATCGGCCTTAAAGGGCAATATAAATGTTTGAAACAGGTATGGATACCAGGTAAAAGAACCATATTAAGTGCGAATGCACTCAGGAGGAATTCAAAAATGGAAATGGAAAGAAGTTCATCAACGGAAAGATTTCAACCGTTTACATCCGTTACAAACGGCATTGGACTTGAAATGGCACCTGATATATATTGCTTTACGGTTCAAATCGTCAATGTCGTATTTTACGGTATAGCTGGCAAAGGAAATGATTGGGTCCTCATTGATGCGGGAATGCCAAAATCTGCTTCGATGATTAAAAAGGAAGCAGAAAAACGGTTTGGAGAAGGCAACCCACCAAAGGCAATTATCTTAACGCATGCCCATTTTGACCATATCGGTGCATTGATTGATCTATTGGAAGTTTGGGATGTCCCTGTATATGCACATTCACTGGAACTTCCATATATAACTGGACAAAAAAACTATCCGAAACCTGACACATCAGTAGAGGGAGGAATGGTAGCTAAAATGTCGTTCATGTTCCCGAATGAAGCTATTGACATCGGGACAAAAGCGCATGCGCTATCGGATGATCATACGATTCCGTTTATGCCGGATTGGAAATGGATTCATACACCGGGTCACTCGGAAGGACATATTTCGATGTTCAGAAATGAAGACCATGCAATGATTGTTGGTGATGCATTTGTGACGGTAAAACAAGACGAGCTATACAAAGTATTCACTCAGGAAAAGGAAGTAAACGGACCCCCGCGATACTTAACCCCCGACTGGGAAACTTCAGAGCAATCCGTAAATATATTAAAAGCACTAAATCCCAAAATAGCAGTTACTGGGCATGGTGTGCCTGGAGAAGGACATTGGTTGGCGGATGGATTAGAAAAATTAGTCTCCGACTTTAATTCCATCGCAGTACCGGAATACGGGAAATTTGTAGATGATCAGCTACATTAATGAAAGTTAGGGTGGTAAATGATATGGACCATGTTGAAAAGGAAATTACGAAACGAAATCAAATCGCAAAAAGAAATGAAATGTACGAAGAAGTCGCCCATGAATTTGCATCCCTTGGAGAATATAGGAATGCAGTATTAAATGTCTATAAGAAAACAATGCAGAAACAAAACGAGAAAGATAAACCGACATTATGAAAGGGCGTCCAGCGAATTTCGCTGGATGCCCTTTCAGTCGTCATCTCCATATAATCGTTTATCTGTACTGGATTGCACGCCTACCCCGACACGTTTATTCAAAGTATTTTTCCAGCTGATTGCCAGCCATTCACAAGCCGCAAGCGCTGCCGCTTTTTCTTTGTTTTCCCTATCAACATGCATCACATGATTACAATTTTCAATTGTCCATTCAGGAGCCGGTCGATCCACTAATTTCGGCTTCTGCCCATCGGAGATGTATCCTTCTTTAAGAACGCGGAAATACCAACCGGTCTTCCCCGAATCTTGAATAAGTAACGAAAGATCCTTTCTTCTAAATCTACGCGCAGGTTTCCAGCAAGGTTGTCTTGGTTGCGAAACTTGAATAACGACTTCACCTATCTCATAAATATCGCCAATGCAAACTTCGTCTTCCAACATGTTCGCGAGTGTTAGGTTCTCACCCATTCCCCCTGCTTTCATTGCAGTCAAGTCAAATTCATCATGAAAATATCCATAATGTTCACTCGGATAAGCGAATATAGCTTTTTCTGGACCACCATGATTCTTTGTGTCTGCTTGGCCGTCACCATCCAAACCATTTTTTCCAACCCAAACGCGCCCGGTTACAGGTTTTTTAAAAATAGCACTTTCCATTCTTTATCCATATAATTTGCGGCATTTTTATCGCCGACTGTTTGTGGCTTTCCAACGAATATTTCTTTAATGATCTTCTCCAAAAAATCCCTCTTTCTCTCCATAATGCCTTGCGAAGATAATAAGAAAACTTGCATTGCAATGAAAAGCAATGCAAGTATTATTAAAAGAATGGTAATGTTAATGCGATAATTATTATGATTATAACAACCAAAATAATTATTGGCAATACAACAACTAATATGGCCTTCCCTATAGAAAATCTATGAACTTCTGAAATTGCAGCAATTAGAGCGACTAACGACCAACCCCCAATTGTCAAATTGCCAAGCAATGAAATGAATAGCCAAGCAAAGTGTCCTAATGTAAAGTCATAGTCACTCATAAAATTGCCTTGCCCTAAAATGATTAGATCCGGAATCCATATTAGTCCGCCTAATACTAAGATGATTCCTGAAACCGCATAGGCAGATTTCGTTTGAGAAAAAGTCCCAGATCCCCTGAACATCCTTGAAATCATATGGTATAAACCAGATGCAACATATAAACCAAGGATTCCTAATAGTGGTCCTGCAATCAGCGAGACTAAAAGGATTGTACCTAAGCTCCATATATCGCCAAGATCATTGCTCATTGCTTGATCAAGAAAATGAACAAGTCCAGCCAGGACAGCAATCATAATAATAAAACTCTCGGGCTTATATTCACTAACATACTGCACAGTTTTTCTTGGATGAAGCCAAACAGATGTCCACGGATTTAGTTTCGGCTCTACATTTTTTTCGTCTTCAATATTCAGCATAATACCCCTCTCTCTATTTTTACTTCGTTTCTCTAACTAAGATACGTATAGATATTAACAAAGTTTCAAATAGTTTTAGAGAGTGTTAGCAAATGAGCGGTTCGCGGAATTAATGAGCGCTTTTACAAATAAACGAGCGGTTTCCAGGATAAACGAGCGCTTTTGTAAATTAACGAGCGGATATCAAGATAAACGAGCGGATAACGAAATAAACGAGCGGTTCCCAAGATAAACGAACGCCCGTGCAAATTAACGAGCGCCCACTAAAGATTTGAATTAATCTTCCAGTCCCTTCCCCATCCCTTTTAGGAAATCCAGACCATATTTCACTGCCCGATTAATATTTGGATCATTTAGAGCAGTCATCACTTTTAAGATGGATACTTTATCCCCATTCCCTTTGTATAATTCAGCCTCTTCAATCCCGTGTGCGATTGCTTTTTTCAAACTCTCGGTAACCTCCGGGTTTATCGATGTTAAGATCCCCGCTGTATTCATTAAATTATTGATTAAATTCGTCATCGGTTCACGGGATGCTTGATTCACAGCGATTCCCATTAGATCATCCTTCGCCTTTACCATTGCATTAATAGCATCAAGCACTCCCGCTTTATCCAGTTCCGCCGTAAGTTCTAGAATTTTATTCAAAGACTGCTGCTGTTCAGCAATTAAAGTTTGGAGTTCGTTCAATTTTTCTTGTTGCTGCTCTTCCTGCGTTAGTTGTTTTCTTTGAATGGATGTAATCGGTGCCGCCATTTTTGTCACCCTCTCTCCGGTTGATCTGTCAGATGCTCATAGCCGGGACGTTCCCATTTCCGTTCTACTTCGACACCATCTTGAGGGTACCGCTTTTTATTCCGATGATTATTGGCCGGCAACGGATTGTCGCCTTCCTTCCTCAATACTTCCATGCGCACTTTCGTTTGCTTGTAAGCTGGTGTATTCGTTCTCTGATCAACCGCTGGACCTGTTAGGAAGTTGATGGCCGATTCTTTTTTCACAGAGTTCATCGGTAAGAACAGCTCATTACCTTTTACGCGGTCCGTCACTAATACAGGTAATCTTAGTGCCCCGTGCGGAGATACGAGTCGGACGAGAGATCCGCTTAGACTCCACGCTCTTTGGCAAGTTCAGGGGAGACTTCGACAAATATTTCTGGCACTTTCGACTGGATACCATCCGATTTATTCGTCAGATTCCCTTCATGGAAGTGTTCAAGTAATCGTCCGTTATTAATATGCAAGTCGAACTCCGCAGGATATTCAACAGGTTCCACCCAATCTGATAGTGCAAATCTTGCTTTACCATCAGGGAAATTGAAGCCATCCACATAAAGTAATGGTGTACTTGACCCGTCGAGACTTCCCCATAAAAAGCTATCCCAGTTTTCCATATTGCTGTAATCGGCTTGACCGAATAAAGGTGATAGACTTGCCATTTCCGCAAAGATTTCTCTTGGTCCTGCAAAGTTCCAATCTGCTCCCAACCTGGTTGCGATTTCCTGAACGATCCACCAATCTGCCTTTGAATCACCCAATTCCGGCAATGCTTTGTATAGACGCTGCACTCTTCTTTCCGTATTCGTGAATGTGCCATCTTTTTCTAAGGAAGGCACCGCTGGCAGAATGACATCGGCATACCTCGCAGTCCTTGAGAAGAAAATATCTTGGACGACTAAGAAGTCCAATTTCGATATTACATCATGGACATAGTTTGAATTCGAGTCTACTAACGCCATATCTTCCCCTACGATATACATCGCTTTCATAATGCCATCGTCAACGGCATGCAGCATTTGAATATTATCCATTCCTGGCTTGTCGTCAATTGCAACTCCATATGCTCGCTCGAATTTTGTGCGTGCTGCGTCATCCGTGACATGCTGATATCCAGGCAACCATCCTGGAAGAGTCCCCATATCGCATGCTCCTTGGACGTTGTTATGACCCCTAAGTGGATACGCACCAGCACCTGGTCTACGGTAATTGCCCGTCGCAAGAAGTAGATTTGAAATAGCTGCAGAAGTATCGGATCCACCTGTATTTTGGGTAACGCCCATCCCCCATAAAATACATGTTCCATCAGCATCACGGATCATTTCAGCCGTCTGGATCAACTTTTCTTTAGAAACGCCTGTTACATGTTGGGCGTATTCAAGTGTATATTTTTTCAACACTTCTTTAAAATCATCAAAATGATGGACATTTTCTTGGATGAATGCAGCGTCGTGCCACCCTTGGTCAATCATATATTTTGTAACTGCCATTAGCCACACTTGGTCTGTTCCTTGTTTCGGACTAATGAATATATCCGATCGTTCTGCCATTTCATGCTTACGCAAATCAGCTACGATCAACTTCTGACCATGCAACTTATGGGCACGTTTTACGCGTGTCGCTAAAACCGGATGGCCTTCTGCAGGATTCGCACCGATAATAATGACGAGTCCTGCTTTTGCAATATCCTTAATTGTACCTGCGTCTCCACCCATACCGACTGTCCTAAACAACCCGTCAGTTGCAGGTGACTGGCAGTAGCGAGAGCAGTTATCAACATTATTTGTCTTGAAAACTTGTCTAGCCAGTTTTTGAATTACATAATTTTCTTCGTTCGTTATTTTAGAAGATGAAATGACGCCGACACTGTCTTTGCCATGTTTTTTATGGATCGATCCCAGACGATCTGCAACAAGATCCAATGCCTCTTTCCACGTAGCTTCCACGAACGTTTCGCCTTTTCGAATAAGGGGTGTTGTCAATCGTTCTTCGCTATTGACGAAATCCCATCCGAATTTCCCTTTCACGCATGTTGAGATCGCATTAACTGGGGCATCGGAAACTGGTTGAATTTTCAGGATTTCGCGGTCCTTCGTCCATACTTCGAATGAACAGCCTACACCACAGAACGTACAAACTGTTTTCGTCTTTTTAGTCCTTGTATCACGCATCGCAGCTTCCGCGTCGGAAATCGCCATGATTCCGCTATAACCGGGCTCTACGTTTTTAACAAGATCAATCATCGGTGTCAAAATTTCCTCTTTTATGTCCGTCATAAATCCTGCTTCACCCAACATCGATTTTTCCATCAATGCATTACATGGGCAAACCGTTACGCAATGGCCGCAGCCGACACAAGAGGATTCATTAATCTTGGCGCCGCCATCCCAAAGGACTATCGGACGGTCTCGTTCCCAATCGATGCTTAGTGTTTCATTGACCTGCAGATTTTGACAGGCTTCCACACATTGTCCGCAAGCGATACATTGGTTTGGATCGTATCGATAAAACGGATGCGTGAAATCGACACTGTCTTTTGTGCATTTTGGCTCGTACGGATACTTCTGTTCCTCGATTCCCATCATATCGACAGTGTTATGTATTTTGCAGTTTCCGTTGTTGTTATCACAAACTGTGCAATATAACAGATGATTTTCAAGGATACGATCCATCGCTTCTGTTTGCGCTTCTTTGGCGCGTGTTGAAGATAGCTGCACATCCATCCCGTGTTCTGCTTTTGTTGAACAAGCGCGGACGAGGCGACCATTCACTTCTACGATGCACGTATCACATGTCTCAATCGGATCTACTTCAGGAAAGTAACAAATTTGCGGATGGTCGATTTTTAATTCATTGATCACTTGTAATACAGTCGTGCCTTCTGAGTACGGGTATGCTGTCCCATTAATTTTAATCGACAATGTAAGCGCCTCCTTTTTGTAATAAAAAAACCACCATAACCAAATAAACCTGCTGTAGAGGTGTCTTTGAATTATGGTGGAATAGTCTAATAGCAGGGCTTGCTAAATAACCAATCCAACTATAAAGTGAGATTATAATATCGATGCAGTCACATACGCCGATATCATACTTACTTAATAGTATAGATTATAACAAACTATTATACAATCGATTTTTCGGTAAATTGCAAGATAATTCACCATTGCATTAAAAAGGAGAGTTTGATAATGTCAAAAAAAATACATGACTTCAATGCCATCATCCGAAAACTAAGGAAAGATCTTTTCGGAAAAGGACCAGATAGAATACATACTATTTTCGTAGATAATATGGCGATTTCAACCCTATACGGTAATTTGACGCCTACTGAAAAGTTCATTGCTGGAAAATCCGATGGAAAAGAGATGGTACATTTGGCGAGAACGAAAATGATTCAAGAAGTGTATGATATAGCACCGCCAGATGGACTTGAAGAATTGGTAGGTGCGAAATTTGTTCATCTTTTTTCAGACATAAAATTGGAAGATGATATTGCGGTATCTGTATTCATGTTCGACAAACCTATTGATGAATGAGAAAGGAGAAAAAATATGAACCGGATTCATCAACGACCTATTTATCGATTTGCAAATGGTCGTTTTGAGCAAAACAGGATGTGGTTGCAACCGAATACCCGATTACTGTGAAATTGAATGGCAAGGAGTTATTGACAATCGTTTGCACACCCGAATATATAGAGGATATGGTTGTCGGTTTTTTAGCATCCGAACGGATTATTGTAAACTATGACGATATCAAGGATATCCGATTGGAGGAAGAATTGGGGTTTATCTCGATTGAGTCAAACAAAACGTTTCCGTTTTTCGAACAGTTGCAAAATAAAAGGTATATTACATCTTGTTGCGGCATGAGTCGGCAAGGTTTCGTGTTTGCGAATGATGCGCTAACTGCAAAAAGAATGATTGAAAAGAATGTCCATTTAACCCCTGAAGAATGTATTTCATTGATGGAAAATATGGATACACAGGCAGACTTATTTCAACAAACTGGCGGTGTCCATATCGCAGCCCTGTGTGATAAGAATAACCTGATGTTAACCCGGATGGATATCGGCAGGCATAATGCCCTGGACAAAATATATGGGTATTGCTTAAGAAATAATATTTCTGTCAAAGACAAGGTCATCGTCTTTAGCGGACGAATTTCTTCGGAAATTTTACTCAAAGTATCCAAAATTGGTTGCGAAATCGTTCTGTCAAAATCAGCACCTACACATTTAGCGATCAATCTTGCTGATGAACTTGGAATTACCGCAGTAGGGTTCATCAGAGGACAATCTTTCAACGTCTACACACATCCCGAAAGGATAATTCACTGATTTCACTTTTTTCACATTAGACAAAATAGTAAGTGACAAACCCAAATGATGATGATAATATGACTAAAATGTGACAAAATATGGTTTCTTATTCTTAATCGTGAAAAACTTTTCACTCTACCGTTTAAAAATAGGGGTTACAAACGAGAGATAATAGGGAGAAAAATTTTCTGTCATATTATATTATTATCAAAGGGAGATGTGAAAATTGAAAGTGAAATCGAAGAAAACAAAGAACAGATGGTTGATCGCCGCTTCTGCTGTCGGAATTCATATTTCGATTGGATCGGTATATGCGTGGAGCAATTTTACAAACCCGCTTATTGATCAATTCGGATGGACGACCAGCCAAGTACAACTGACGTTTAGCATAGCCATACTCTTTCTTGGTCTATCTGCTGCGTTTCTTGGACATTTTGTCGAAAAGCATGGACCTCGTAAAGCTGGAATGCTCGCTGCTATTTGTTTCGGAGTAGGCGTTATGGGTGCCGGATTTGCTGTAAGCGTTTCATCACTGACGCTACTGTATATCTTTTACGGGGTATTAGGTGGTATCGGATTGGGCGTCGGGTACATTGCACCAGTTTCAACACTTGTTAAATGGTTTCCTGACCGTCGAGGCTTGGCAACCGGTTTGGCAATTATGGGGTTCGGTTTTGCCGCTGCAATTAGCAGTCCGATAATGGAAATACTGATAACTTCAGTTGGACTGCAAAATACCTTCTTTATACTTGGGGCAAGTTACCTTCTAATTATGCTTCTTTCCTCACTTTATCTTGAAAAACCTGAAGAAGGATGGGCTCCTGCTGGGTTTTTGAAAAAGATCGAAGCTGGAAAAGTTGAAGCGAAAGTGGATCTTGCGCAACTGACGGCAAACGAGGCCGTCAAAACAAAACGTTTCTATTATTTATGGCTTATGCTTTTCATAAATGTCACTTGCGGAATCGCAATTTTGTCGGCAGCCAAACCGCTTGCAATTGAGAGTATCGGTATGACGACAGTGCAAGCTGCTGCTCTTGTAGGTGTCCTTGGTCTCTTTAATGGTGGCGGAAGACTAGGCATGGGCTTCGATTTCGGATTATCTCGGGCGCAAACATACGTACACGGTGTTCTTCGTTATTCAAATAGCGTTGTTTGCCCTACTTCCATTTACAACAAACGCAATTATTTTCCAAGTAATGCTTGCCGTTATCTACACTTGCTATGGCGGTGGCTTCTCATGCATCCCTGCCTATATCGGCGACATTTTCGGCACAAAGCAGTTGGGAGCTATCCATGGATATATATTAACAGCATGGGCCGCAGCAGGTTTAGCAGGACCTATGTTTGCCGCTTGGATGAAGGATACTACGGGAAGTTATGAAGGCAGCCTTATTTTCTTTGCCGGACTTTTTGTAGTTGCATTAATCATCTCCATTTTAATCCAACTGGATATTAAAAAAGTGAGCGAACAAAATAATATTTTGCAAAAAGCAAATGTTGGAAGAACAGTAAAAAGCACATGATTTTTTGATTAAATTATAATAGAGGCGCCTTCTGTTCAAATTCGAACAGAAAGCGCCTCTTACCCTACTACTTTACTACTTTTAAGGAGTCCTGCTTATCAGTGAAAGCAATATAAATCAAATGGATTGAAAAACAAATGGCCATCGTCCTAAAGGGTGAAAATACAAAGCCGCCTTCATCGATTTCGACAAGGACGGCTTTGGTTTACTTTATTTCTTTCTTCATTTGTGCAAATTCTCTATCTGAGCACAAAACGAAGTGTTCAGGCGAAATCTCGCGGAATTCCACCTTTTCATCCGGACCATATTTATGATCTTCCGGATTATATGGCGTTCTGACGCGTGAACGCTCGTAGATTGGATCCGGTAAGGGAATAGCGGAAAGTAATGATTTTGTATATGGGTGCATCGGATTCTTGTAAAGTTCTTCAGCAGTTGCCATTTCGACAAGTTTTCCAAAATACATTACACCGATTCGGTCTGAAATATATTTAACCATTGATAAATCATGCGCGATGAATAAATATGTAAGACCTTTCTCTTTCTGCAAATCTCTTAATAAGTTGACAACCTGTGCTTGGATTGAAACGTCTAATGCAGAAATGGGCTCATCCGCAATGATGAATTCAGGGTTCACGGCTAACGCACGCGCAATACCGATCCGCTGGCGCTGACCGCCTGAGAATTCATGGGGATACCGTTCCGCATGTTCTTTATTCAAACCGACTGTTTCAAGTAGTTCGATTACCTTTTGTTTACGTTCTTTGGCATTTTTAACAAGACCATGGATATCAAGACCCTCTGCGATAATATCCATAACCTTCATCCTTGGGTTCAAAGAAGCGTATGGATCTTGGAATATCATTTGCATCTTTTGATTTAGTGATTTTACTTCAGACTTCGATTTATTCCCATGTACACTGACACCATCATAGAGGACTTCACCGTCTGTTGCGTCGTAAAGTCGGATAATCGTCCGGCCGGTAGTCGATTTACCACAACCCGACTCACCAACTAAACCGAATGTTTCACCACGATAAATGTCAAAGCTAATATTATCAATCGCTTTAACTTCTGAAGGTTTTCCGGCATTAAAGTATTGTTTCAAGTTCTTTACTTCAAGCAATTTTTCTGCCATTACGCTTCACCTCCATGAGTCTCTACATAATATCTGCTTCCACGGAATGTCTTCATTCTCTCAATTATCGTTGCGGGCGGGTCCACTTTAGGTGCATTCGGATGAAGCAGCCATGTTGCCGCGAAATGTGTTTCACTTACTTGAAACATAGGTGGGGCTTGCTCCAAGTCAATTTTTAACGCATATTCACTACGTAGTGCAAATGCATCTCCAACCGGTGGATTCAATAAATCCGGCGGTGTACCAGGAATTGCATAAAGTCTTTCCTCTTCAAGATCCAACGATGGCATGGAACTAAAAGTCCCCATGTGTACGGATGTTGAGGGTTATAGAATATTTCATCGACTGTACCAACTTCAACAATACGTCCACCATACATAACCGCGACGCGATCAGCGACATTCGCTACGACCCCAAGGTCATGTGTGATGAAAATGATGGAAGTGTCGACTTTCTTCTGAATATCCTTCATCAATTCCAAAATTTGAGCCTGGATTGTAACGTCAAGCGCAGTTGTAGGTTCGTCAGCAATCAACACTTTTGGATTACATGCAAGTGCAATCGCAATGACAATCCTTTGCCTTTGTCCCCCAGAAAATTGGTGAGGGTACATTTTATATCGGTTTTCCGCATTCGGAATCCCTACCATTTTCAATAGGTCGATGGCAACTTCCTTAGCCTTCGCTTTACCCACTTTTTGGTGTTTTAAAATCGGTTCCATAACCTGCTTTCCGATTGGCATCGTCGGATTCAGAGATGTCATTGGATCCTGGAAAATCATTGAAATCTCTTTACCCCTGATTTTCTGCATCTCTTTTTCAGGGAGTTTTGTCAAATCATTATTATTGAATAAAATTTGACCATTTTTAAACTCGGAGCTAGATTCAGGTAGTAATCGCATAATGGATTTCGTCGTTACGGATTTACCGGATCCCGACTCGCCTACGATTGCAAGGGTCTCCCCTTTGTTCAAATCAAAACTTACTCCGCGGATTGCTTTCACTTCACCGGCAAACGTATGGAAGGAAAGCTCCAAGTCTTTTACTTGCAATATTTTTTCCATCTTGGCTTTCCTCCTATTAATCTTTCATTTTCGGATCAAGTGCATCACGCAAACCGTCACCGATTAAGTTGAACGCGATCATCAAAATACTTATGACCAACGATGGGAATAATAGTACGTATGGTTGGAACTCCATAACTTTGTAGCCATCGTTGATAAGTGTACCAAGCGAAGCTGCAGGCGGTTGAAGACCAATTCCGATAAAGCTTAGGAACGCCTCAAAGAAAATCGCACTTGGAATCGTGAACATCGTATTGATGATGACGATTCCTAATATGTTTGGCAATAGATGTTTTGTAATGATGCGGCTATGTCCAGCACCAAGGGTTCTTGAGGCAAGTACGAATTCCTGCCCTTTAAATTTCAATATTTGTGCACGAACAATACGGGACATCCCTATCCAACCTGTGATGGAAATCGCTATGATGATTGCTGTTATTCCCGGTTCCATAATGAGAATCATAAGAATAACGACGATCAAGGTAGGAATCCCGATTAGAATTTCAACGATCCTCTGCATGACATCATCTGTTCGTCCACCGAAATAGCCGGAAATACCGCCGTAAGCTACTCCGATCACAACGTCAATCAAAGCCGCAATGAAAGCAATCAATAACGAAATCTGAGTTCCTTCCCAAAGACGAGTGAATAAATCACGCCCTAATCCGTCTGTTCCGAACCAATAATATTCGTCAACTTTTTTAACTTCATAAAGGTCAAGTTTTTGTCCACCAAGTTCACCAACACCATTAAATATACCCAACTTTTCGATACCGGGAATTTTAGGCGGTAAGTTAGCATGACGGAGATTTTGAGTATCCCCCGAGCGACCGTTTAAATGCGGTCCTACCTAGCGCCATCAAAACTAACAAAACGAGGACAACCATACTGACAATGGCGGCTTTGTTTTTACGCAAGCGCAGCCAAGCATCTTGCCAGAAACTTAAACTTGGTTTCGTAATACGTTCAGCCGAATCGCTATCGATCACCACTCGTTCAAATTTTTCCGGCGGTAATTGTTGTTTATCAAGTTGCATTAGCTTTTACCTCCAGACAGACGGATTCTTGGATCAATGATTCCGTAAAGAATATCAACGATGAAAATAACGACAATCAGGAATGCAGAGAAGAATAATGTAGTACCCATAATCGTCGCATGGTCATTCGACATAATAGAAGAAACGAATTGCTCACCGATACCTGGGATTGCGAAAATCTGCTCGACAACAAGCGATCCTGTTACAAGTCCAGCCGCAACCGGCCCCAAAACTGTAACTAAAGGAATCAATGCATTTCGAAGTGCGTGTTTGAATGCAATTTCGAAGCCGTTTGCACCTTTAGCTTTTGCTAATGTTATATAGTCTGAGCTTAATACTTCAATCATTTCAGTACGGATAAATCTTGCAGACAATGCAAGCGGACCCATTGCTAACGCGATGGAAGGCAAGATACTGGATTTCCACCCATCATTCCATAATCCAACAGGTAGTAAGTGCCATTCTGAAGCAACCCAATATTGCAGTAAAGATGCAAATACGAAAGATGGAATCGATATTCCTAAGATTGCAAAGAATGTACTTCCGTAATCCCAGAATGTGTTCTGCCGTAGCGCGGCAATCATACCTAATAAGATACCTATTATCGTACCGAACACCATCGCTTGTGCCCCAAGGATAAACGAAGGTTTAAAACGGCTTGCAAGAAGATCGTTTACACTTTTCCCTTTAAAGACGAATGATGTACCCAAATCCCCTTTTGCCAAGTTCTTCATATAGATTGCGTACTGTACTGGCTTCGGTTTGTCGATACCATACTTCTTTTCTACTATTGCTCTTTGCGATTCATTTAACTTGTTATATGAAGCTATTGGTGAACCTGGTAGCGTTTGCATAAGGAAAAATGTCGCTGTTGCAATGAGGAACATCGTGAGGAACATATAAATTAGACGCTTACTAACATATTTAACCATATCGCACCTCCAAATTAGGGTCTTCCATTTATGTCAAATTGAATACTCAATACTTTTTCAAGTTGATAATACAATAAATTTTCTAATTATTGCCTACAACTAAAAGAGAGAGAGTATACGAACGAACCGAGTTCATATACTCTCTTCCATATTAAATTGTTTTATCGTAATGCGTATTATTTACCGGAGATATAAGCCCACTTGTAGCTATAGTCAGCTCCGAATGGATGTACTGCAAGACCTTTAAAGTATGGTTTTTGCAATTGAAGCAATCCACGTTGGTAAATCGGCGCGATAGCTGCGTCATCTTCCAAAAGGATTTTCTCGGCTTTTGCAAATGCTTCATAACGAGCTACTGGATCCAATGCAAGTTCAGCTTTTGAAGCCTCGATCAACGCATCGTATTCAGGGTTAGAATAAGACATCAAGTTGTTAGTACCATCAGTGACGAACATGTCCAAGAATGAAATCGGGTCTTGGAAGTCTGGGCCCCATCCGGAAATTTGGATATCATATTGTTGGTTTGTATCAAGTTCCAAACGAACGGAGAATGGTACTTCTTTCAATTTGATTTTCAAACCTTCAAGGTTGCTTTCAAGTTGAGATTTAAAGTACTCGTCCATTTTCTTGGAAAGTTCAGTGTCTCCACCAAGGATTTCAAGTTCCAATTCAGTTACACCAAGCTCGTCCAAACCTTTTTGCCAGAAATCTTTCGCTTCTTCTGCATCATATACCAGGTGGTCGCCGCCGATATCGCGGAAGTCTTTTCCATTTTCGTCAAAAGCGAAATCTTTAGGTACGATGAAGTCTGCAGGAATTGAACCATTTGCAAGGATTACATCAGCTAAATCTTGTTTTTCGAAAGACTTAGCGATTGCCTTACGAATATTCACGTTTGCAAGTGGTGTTTCTTTACCGTCTTTTTCTTGGTTAAACTTCATGTAGAATACAGAAGTTTCAGGTTGTACGATTGCTTCAGCATGAGAACTGTATTGTAATGCTAAATCACCAGATACACCTGCACGGTCTTTCTTGCCGTCATTGTATAGCTTGATAGCAGTTGCAGAGTCTTTTACAACGTCAACATTAATAGTTTCAAGTTTAACGTTTTCTGCATCCCAGTAATTTTCGTTTTTCTTATAAACCCAGCTATCTCCAGTACCATCCCATTCAGTTAGAACGAACGGACCGTTGTATAGAAGGTTGTCTGAGTTTGTAGCATAAGCATCGCCTTTAGCTGTTACAAATTCTTCTTTTTGTGGGTAGAATGTTCCGAAAGACATAAGTGATAAGAAGTATGGCACTGGACGTTCCAAAGTAACAACCAATGTTTTGTCGTCTTCAGCAACGATACCTAATTCCGACTTGTCCATATCCCCTTCACTAATTGCTGTTGCGTTTTTAACAACACCTGACATCATGAATGGACCATAAGGTGATCCAGTATCTGGGTCGATTGCACGTTGCCATGCAAATACGAAGTCATGAGCAGTAACTTCTGATCCGTCAGACCATTTTGCGTCGCGAAGTTTGAATGTGTATGTCAATCCATCTTCGCTCACAACTGCTTCTTCAGCAGCGATAGCAGGTTCAGCAACGTTTTCCAAGTTCAAACGGTACAGACCTTCGTTTACGTTATTCAATACGTTGAAACCTACTGCGTCTTCTACGATAGCAGAGTCTACAGAAGGAATAGCAGCAGCTTCGATCAAGTTAAGAACTTGTTCTGCATCTGGCTCGCTAACTTCTTCTTGTGTAGCTTTGTCGTTTTCTTTGTTAGGTGCAGCGTTTTTATCTTCTGACTTGTCTTTACCGCCACAAGCAGCAAGAACGACGCTCAACACTAAAGAAAGTGTTAAAAGCAATAGCATTTTGTTTCTCTTCATGATGATGACCTCCTTTTGTAATTGTCTGAAGAATTAACACTTTTTATTATACCCTGAAAACGTCTCAAGTCAAAGCCTTTTTAACGATTTTTTCAGAAACAATATTATGTTAAAGTAATTAGAAGTTTTTATATTGTCAATATTTTAGAGAGAAACATTGATTTAATAAGGTTTATACTAATTGCTTTCTTTTCCTATTTGTTATAATATACAGGAATAAACAATTATATAAACAATAAAAAAGAGGTTAGAATATGAAGAGAATTGTAATTAATGTTATTGTAAGCCAATTATTAATTATTTTACTATTGTTTGTTTTAAATGGAGAAGCAACGCTTTTAGACTATATTAATGTTTCATTCAATATAGGATCAGCATTACTATTCATGGGCCTTGCAGTTCTTGTTTTCCAATCTGGTTTCTTTGATTTCTTCTCGACAAGCATGAAAAAAGTCTTTTATAGAAAACATGTCCAGGAAGATATTATGACGATGAGGCCCCCATCAGAAGTTATCACCATAAAACCTAACTTCTTTTTCCGTCTTGGTGTTCCAGTCATTCTGCTAATGTTAGTCGCCTTATTAGTCTATTCTATATAATAAAAGCCGCCTTCCATCACTAATCAGATGGAGGCGGCTTTACTTTTTTTATTTTAACTGCTTTTTCATTTCTTCAAATTCTTTATCCGAACTTAAAACGAAGTGTTCAGGTGATATTTCACGGAACTCCACTTTTTCATCTGGGCCGTATTTATGGTCTTCCGGATTATATGGCGTTCTGACACGTGAGCGTTCATAGATTGGATCCGGCAACGGAATAGCAGAAAGTAATGATTTTGTATATGGGTGCATCGGATTCTTGTAGAGTTCTTCAGCAGTCGCCATTTCGACAAGTTTACCAAAATACATTACACCGATCCGGTCTGAAATATATTTAACCATCGATAAATCATGTGCGATGAATAAATATGTAAGACCTTTCTCTTTCTGCAAATCCCTTAATAAATTGACAACCTGCGCTTGGATTGAAACGTCTAATGCAGAAATCGGCTCATCCGCAATGATGAATTCAGGGTTCACAGCTAACGCACGAGCAATACCAATCCGTTGGCGCTGACCACCTGAGAATTCATGGGGATACCGTTCCGCATGTTCCTTATTCAAACCTACCGTTTCAAGCAGTTCGATTACCTTCTGCTTACGTTCCTTGGCATTTTTCACAAGACCATGGATATCAAGGCCTTCAGCGATAATATCCATAACCTTCATCCTTGGGTTCAAAGAAGCATAAGGGTCTTGGAATATCATTTGCATTTTCTGATTTAAAGATTTCACTTCAGCATTTGACTTGCTCCCATGGACACTAACACCATCATAAAGGACTTCTCCGTCTGTAGCGTCGTAAAGTCGGATAATCGTCCGGCCCGTCGTCATTTACCGCAACCCGACTCACCAACTAAGCCGAATGTTTCACCACGATATATGTCAAAGCTAATATTATCAATCGCTTTAACTTCTGAAGGTTTTCCGGCATTAAAGTATTGTTTCAAGTTCTTTACTTCAAGCAATTTTTCTGCCATTACGCTTCACCTCCATTAGTCTCTTCATAATATCTGCTTGCACGGAAAGTCTTCATTCGCTCAATGATCGTTGCTGGCGGGTCGACTTTTGGTGCGTTTGGATGAAGCAGCCATGTAGCTGCGTAATGTGTATCACTTACCTTGAACATCGGCGGCGCTTGCTCCAAGTCAATTTGTAAAGCATATTCACTACGCAGTGCAAATGCATCACCTACTGGCGGATTCAATAGATCTGGCGGAGTACCCGGAATCGCATAAAGTCTTTCCTCTTCAAGATCCAACGATGGCATAGAGCTTAAAAGTCCCCATGTGTATGGATGTTGAGGGTTATAGAATATTTCATCGACTGTACCGACTTCCACAATACGGCCTCCATACATAACCGCAACACGATCGGCGACGTTCGCAACTACACCAAGGTCATGCGTGATGAAGATGATAGAAGTATCAACTTTCTTCTGGATATCTTTCATCAATTCCAAAATTTGTGCCTGGATTGTAACGTCAAGTGCAGTTGTTGGTTCGTCGGCGATCAACACTTTAGGATTACATGCAAGTGCAATTGCAATAACTATCCGTTGTCTTTGTCCCCCAGAAAATTGGTGCGGGTACATTTTATATCGGTTTTCCGCGTTTGGAATTCCGACCATTTTCAATAAGTCGACGGCAACTTCCATCGCTTTTGACTTACTTACTTTTTGGTGTTTTAGAATCGGTTCCATAACCTGCTTTCCGATCGGCATCGTCGGATTCAGAGATGTCATCGGATCCTGGAAAATCATCGAAATGTCTTTCCCTCTGATTTTCTGCATTTCCTTTTCAGGCAACTTCGTTAGATCCTTACTTTCAAAAAGGATTTCTCCGTTTTTAAACTCGGAGCTCGACTCGGGTAGCAATCGCATAATCGACTTCGTGGTCACCGATTTCCCTGACCCAGACTCGCCTACAATCGCCAACGTCTCCCCTTTGTTCAAATCAAAGCTTACTCCACGGATTGCTTTCACTTCACCGGCAAAGGTATGGAAGGAAAGCTCCAAGTCTTTTACTTGCAATATTTTTTCCATCTCGGCTTTCCTCCAATCAATCTTTCATTTTCGGATCAAGCGCATCACGTAAACCGTCACCGATTAAGTTGAACGCGATCATCAAAATACTAATGACCAACGCCGGGAATAAAAGTACATATGGTTGGAATTCCATTACTTTATATCCATCGTTAATTAATGTACCAAGTGAAGCTGCTGGCGGTTGAAGACCAATCCCGATAAAGCTCAGAAACGCTTCAAAGAATATTGCACTCGGAATTGTGAACATTGTATTGATGATGACAATCCCTAATATATTTGGCAATAGATGTTTTGTAATGATACGACTATGGCCGGCTCCCAGGGTTCTTGAAGCAAGAACAAATTCTTGGCCTTTGAATTTCAAAATTTGTGCACGTACGATACGGGACATCCCTATCCAACCCGTGATGGAAATCGCAATGATGATTGCAGTTATCCCCGGCTCCATAATAAGAATCATGAGAATAACGACGATCAACGTCGGAATTCCGATTAGGATTTCCACAATCCGTTGCATGACGTCATCTGTCCGACCACCGAAGTAGCCCGAAATGCCACCATAAGCTACTCCAATCACAACGTCAATCAACGCCGCAATGAAAGCGATCAATAGCGAGATCTGAGTTCCTTCCCAAAGTCGGGTGAACAAATCACGTCCTAACCCATCCGTTCCGAACCAATAATACTCGTCGACTTTTTTCACTTCATACAGATCGACCTTTTGTCCACCTAATTCACCGACACCATTAAAAATACCCAAATTCTCGATGCCAGGAATTTTAGGTGGCAAGTTAGCATGACGAAGATTTTGAGTATCTCCCGAGCGACCGTTTAAATGTGGTCCCACAAGCGCCATCAATACCAACAATACCAAGACAACCATACTGACGATAGCCGCTTTGTTTTTGCGTAAGCGAAGCCAAGCATCTTGCCAGAAACTTAAACTTGGTTTTGTAATTCTCTCCGCTGTATGTGTATCAATCGTTACACGTTCGAATTTTTCTGGCGGTAATTGCTGTTTATCATTTTGCATTATCCCTTACCTCCAGACAGACGGATTCGTGGATCAATGATTCCGTATAAAATATCAACGATGAAAATAACGACAATCAGGAATGCTGAGAAGAATAAAGTTGTTCCCATAATCGTCGCGTGATCATTTGTCATAATAGAAGAAACGAATTGCTCCCCGATACCTGGGATTGCGAAAATCTGCTCTACAACAAGCGATCCTGTTACAAGACCAGCCGCAACCGGACCCAATACTGTAACCAAAGGTATCAACGCATTACGTAGTGCGTGCTTAAAGGCGATTTCGAAGCCGTTTGCACCTTTAGCTTTTGCCAACGTTATATAGTCCGAACTCAACACTTCAATCATTTCCGTCCGTATGAACCTCGCAGATAAAGCAAGCGGGCCCATAGCCAACGCGATAGATGGCAAGATACTGGATTTCCAGCCATCATTCCATAATCCAACCGGCAGTAGATGCCATTCGGAAGCGATCCAATATTGAAGTAATGATGCGAAGACAAAGGATGGAATCGATATACCCAATATCGCAAAGAATGTACTTCCGTAATCCCAAAATGTATTTTGCCGGAGCGCGGCAAGCATACCTAAAAGGATACCAATAATTGTACCGAATACCATCGCTTGTGCCCCAAGGATTAAGGAAGGTTTAAAGCGACTTGCAAGAAGGTCGTTTACACTTTTCCCTTTAAAGACGAATGATGTACCCAAATCCCCTTTCGCCAAATTCTTCATATAGATGGCATATTGCACCGGTTTCGGTTTGTCGATGCCATATTTTTTCTCAACGATTGCCCTTTGTGACTCATTTAGCTTGTTATACGAGGCTATCGGTGAACCTGGTAGCGTTTGCATAAGGAAAAAAGTTGCTGTCGCAATGAGGAACATCGTGAGGAACATATAAATTAGACGCTTACCAACATATTTAACCATTTCGCACCTCCATATTGCTCAATAATTGTAGAATAACCTATTTCATTCAATTTAAAGATTTCCAACCGATTAGTTAAAAAGAGAGAGTATATGAACAAATTACCGTCCATATACTCTCTGGCATATTAAGCATTTACTCGTATCCCTTATTTTTTACCGGAGATATAAGCCCATTTATAGCTATAGTCCGCGCCAAATGGATGCACACCAAGATCCTTGAAGTAAGGCTTTTGTAATTGGATGGATCCTTTTTGATAAATCGGTGCGATTGCAGCATCGTCTTCTAAAAGAATCTTTTCAGCCTTAGCAAATGCTTCGTAACGCGCTTTTGGATCTAATGCAAGTTCATCTTTTGTTGAACTGATTAGCGCATCGTACTCCGAATTTGAATAAGACATCAAATTGTTAGTCACATTAGTGACGAACATATCCATAAATGAAATCGGGTCTTGGAAGTCAGGCCCCCATCCAGATACTTCGATATCGTAATCTTGATTAGTTTCAAGCTCCAATCGAACTGAAAACGGTACTTCTTTCAGCTTGATCTTCAATCCTTTAAGATTGCTTTCAAGTTGATCTTTGAAATATTCATCCATTTTCTTGGAAAGTTCACTGTCCCCACCAAGGATTTCAAGTTCTAAATTAGATACTCCAAGCTCGTCCAAACCTTTTTGCCAGTAGTCTTTCGCTTCTTCAGTATCGTACACCAATAGGTCGCCGTTCATATCACGGAAATCATTTCCGTTTTCATCAAAAGCGAATTCTTTCGGTACGATGAAGTTTGCAGCACTTGAGCCATTCGCAAGGACTACATCAGCCAAATCCTCTTTTTGGAAAGACTTAGCAATAGCCTTACGAATGTTTTCATTTGCAAGCGGCGTTTCTTTGCCGTCCTTCATTTGGTTAAACTTCAAAAAGAATATAGATGTATCAGGTTCAACTACTGCTTCAGCATGTCCGGCATATTGAAGCGCCAAGTCACCGGATACACCAGCACGGTCTTTTTTGCCATCATTATATAGTTTTACAGCGGTTGCAGAGTCTTTTACTACATCAACATTAATCGTGTCGAGTTTAACATTTTCTGCATCCCAATAGTTCTCATTTTTCTTATAAACCCAGCTATCCCCTGTTCCATCCCACTCAGTTAAAATGAATGGACCGTTGTAAAGAAGGTTATCGGAGTTCGCTGCATAGGCATCGCCCTTATCTGTTACAAATTCTTCTTTTTGTGGGTAGAATGTTCCGAAAGACATTAGAGATAAGAAATATGGCACTGGACGCTCCAAAGTAACAACCAATGTTTTGTCGTCTTCGGCAACAATGCCTAATTCTGACTTGTCCATTTTCCCTTCACTAATTGCTGTTGCGTTTTTAACAACACCAGACATCATAAATGGACCATAAGGTGATCCAGTATCTGGGTCGATTGCACGTTGCCATGCAAATACGAAGTCATGAGCAGTAACTTCTGATCCGTCAGACCATTTTGCGTCACGAAGTTTGAATGTGTAAGTCAATCCATCTTCGCTTACTACTGCTTCTTCAGCAGCGATAGCAGGTTCAGCAACGTTTTCCAAGTTCAAACGGTACAGACCTTCGTTAACGTTATTCAAAACGTTGAATCCTACTTGGTCTTCTACGATAGCAGAGTCTACGGAAGGAATTGTCGCCCCTTCAATCAAGTTAAGCACTTGCTCCGCATCCGGCTCTCCGGTTCCTTCATTTTGCCCTGTTGCATTACTGCCACTTTTATTAGGCGCCTCGTCTTTCCCTCCACAAGCTGCAAGAACGACACTAAGCACTAAAGAAAGGGCCATGAGCAATAGCATTTTGTTTCTCTTCATGATGATGACCTCCCTTTGTAATTGTCAGAAGAATTAACACTTTTATATTATACAACGAAAACAACTGAAATCAAACTGTTTTTATTGAATAGTTATTCTGAAAATATTATTAGAAAATTAACTATCATAAATGAATTATCAATAAAACCTTATAACTAAGGGATTAATGAGTGTAGTTCATTTTAACACCATTCCAAACAAGATATAATAAACAGTTATATTTAAATTAAATAAATGCTTTAAATATGAATACAATTCAAATTAAAGTTATTGTGATAAAATTTATTCTTTATAAGAAATAAAACCCAATACCAATAATAAGATACGCAGATAGTAACGTTAGACCCTCAAACCAATTGGATTCACCATCATTACATAAATTGATAACAAGAAAAGTAGCTGTTACCATGGCTACCAATTCAGGAATTGTAAACACTAATGGCATCGTCACTGGCATGAATAGTGAAACGATAACAAGTATAGGTGCGACAAACATAGCTACCTGTAATGTTGAACCAACCGCAATTTCGACAGCCACATCCATCCTATCTTTCATTGCCATCGTTATTGCTGAGAAGTGTTCCGCAGCGTTCCCTACAATTGCAACGATGATGACTCCAATGAATAATTCCGTCCAACCGAATCGGTCACCAAGCGTTTCGAATGTATGCACTAATTTTTCGGATACAAACGCAACAGCAACAGTTGATAAAAGAAGTACAATGATCGACTTGTTCTTTGACCATTCTGGAATTTCAATTTCCTTTTCCACATCTTTATCGGAAGAAGCAAACACACCTCGATGTGTCACAAGTTTAAAAAACAGGCCAGCCAAATATAAGGCGATTAAAATGATCGATACGCCTATACTTAATGTAACCGTATTTTGAGGATTCATCTTCAGCGAAAAGATTTCGGGAATCACAAATGCAACAATAACCGCAAATATTAACAAACCTGAATTATATCGGGCATCACGAATGCTGAAATTTTGCGTTTTATATTTAATCCCTCCCGCAAAAAGGAAAAACCCAATACAAGCAACAAGTTCCCAAGGACGGACCCTGTTAGCGATGCAAGAACGATCCCGATTAAACCTGCTTTTAATGTGAATATAGAAATGATCAATTCGACTGCATTGCCGAATGTTGCATTCAATAAGCCGCCTATTCTCGGTCCACTCACAATGGCAAGACTTTCCGTTGCTCTGCCAATAAACCCCGAAAGCGCAATGATACTAACACAGCTTATTAAAAAAATAGGAATCGCAGGCCAATTTAATAAAGAGCCAATCAACACCGACGGAACTCCTGTGAATGCAAGAAACAAAAATACACGATTCATATTCCTCACTCCCTTTCGCTAACTTATCTTTCCCTATAGGCGAAAATGCAAACGGCTTCCATTCCTTTTTGGAACTGGAAGTTATTTTCATTGCCACGCAGCAAAAAGTCATGTAAGATGAATTCACAGGCTGCATTGTACGTATTCACATTAAGTTTTAACCTTTAAGCTGTAAAAGGGAGTTTTACATTGAAACAGGAATGGTATGCCGATTCATTATTAATCGGGACGAACAGGAGCGTTTCTGCGAACACCCACTTTGAGGAGTGGTGGTTTAAAACTTTCTATGACTCGATACGGCAAAAGCGGCTTGTTTGATACATAATTTCAACACCATCCATTGGATGGTGTTTTTTACATTTATTATGTTAAAGGATATTTTTTTGAACTTAGGACATCATACATTGTGTAAGTGACCATTTCACTTAACAATTATTTAAGGAGATGTCTCATATGCCAGACAATAGACAAAACAGGAACAACAATAACAACAGGAACGACCAAAACAATCGAAATCAAAACAGAAACAACAATACTGAATTCGGTCAAGACTTTTTTGATGTAAACAATCAAGATAATAACAACAGAAACAACGACGACAGGAATAAGAATAACCGTAATAACAGAAATAACAACAATAATAACAATAACAACAACAATCGTTAATATTTAAAAAGAAAAAGCATCGAAGCGGTTCACAACAACCGATTCGATGCTTTTTCTTTATACCATTTTTAATAAGGCTTCTTCACCAATCATGCCTACATGAATCCCTAAAGTTTCTGCTTCTTTTGTAATTGATTCGAGTGGAGCTTTTAATAATTGTTCGATTGTTTTTACCCCGACAGCTCTTCCAGCGATTATTTTCCGATCTGCAAGGACGTTATTCAGTAAAGCTACATCAAGTGCACCACACATGATGTATCCTTTGTCGTTTGAGACGGTAAGTAAGGTTGTTTTAGGTAACAGAACAGTCACTGCTGTAAATGTGTGACCGTTTATAATAATGGGTGTCATTGAAACCAATTACTCTCCCCTTTCCCCTTTATACATATGGTGGTAAGGTACAAAATGTGAACGGATTACATTATAACTGTTGCTTTACGTTTCAGGCGGACGCTTTCCGTGGGGCGCGGGTGAGCCTCCTCGTCGCTTTGCTCCTGCGGGGTCTCACCATTCGCGCTTAACCCCACAGGAGTCGCCGCCTTCCACTTCAAGCAACGAAATATCAGGTACAGGTTTAGGTTCATTCTAAATTAATTCAAATTTTTGCTATAATAATAGAAAGTTCTTACTTGCGGGGAAGTGAATAGTAATTGACTACTGAAAAAGATAATCTTGTCCACGATGAAAGCAATGATCAGTTCGAACAAATGAGTGATGAGGAGATAAATGAACTTGTGTTGGAGGCTCAAAGGGAGGCTTTGCTAAGATCGTCCGAGGAAGTTGCGTTACCAAAGAGACGTATTCCGAAATGGTTTGTTTGGCTAATGTCGATCACGTTAGCGCTGAGTACGTTTGTTGGACTTTTTCAAGTGTTTTCGATTCCGGCGATTGAATTTCTAATAACGTCTGCAAAACTTTCGAAACAGGAAAATATAGCTACCTATAAAAAATCTGTTGTGGTTGTTTCGACCGAGAACGGAAAAGGGACGGGGTTCTCCATATCCGAAGAAGGCATAATTTTAACAAATTATCATGTAATTGAAGAAAATAATTTTATTACAGTCGTTTTTCCGGAGGATGGTCGTTATAATGCAACCATTTTAGAAACATATCCGGAGATCGATTTGGCTGTACTTGAAATTGAAGGGAACGACTTTCCTTCCCTACCTCTTGCAAAGGACAACGGAATGGAAGAAAATGACCCGATTACTTTTATCGGAAATCCATTAAGCTTTAAAGGAATCGCAAATGAAGGAACAATATTGGCTCCCATTACATTAAAAAACTGGGTGGACGAGGTAATTATGATAAAAGCTCCGGTATATGGGGAAATAGTGGTAGTCCGGTAATAAATGAATACGGGCAAGTGGTCGGTGTCGTCTTTGCTACTTTGGATCATGAAGAGCATGGCAAAGTTGGATTATTCATCCCGATCGATTTGTTTTACGAATATCAACTTAACCACTAACAATAAGGCAAATTAGTATAGTTTACTTTTAAAATGAATTATACTATTTTAGGTACATCTTAGTTTTTTTACAGCTAACTGGAGGGAAATGAAATTGAAGAAAATCTTGTCTGCGCTAATTGCCTTGACGATTGTTATGTCGCCTATCGGCAGCTTAGTGTTAAATGATCATGCAACAACTGTTGAAGCGAAAAGGTATAAATCAGGAAAGAAAGGCTTTAATACAAATCCACAACAAAACAGCATCAATAATCAACCAAAAGTGGATAAGAAAAAACAAGATGAAAACACATCATTTAATAAATCTTCCCAAAACACTTCCACGAAGGGCGGTTTCTTCTCCGGCGGACTTATGAGGGGATTGTTCATCGGAGGCTTGCAGGCTTACTTTTCGGTAGCCTATTCGCCAATATGGGAATGTTAGGGTCAATTTTAGGCTTAATGATCAATGTACTTGCTATTGTATTTGCGATTAGTCTAATACGGAAGATCTTCACGCTTCTAAAAGCGAAGAAAGAAAAAGAGGAAGTTAATCAATGGCGGAATTAATGATGTCCGAGCAAGATATCATTAATGCGATTTGTCTTGAACAAGCATGGAAACATGAAAATGTGTTGCCAGAAAACGTTGAAGTTGAGTTAATCTATGACGATGATGAAGGCTTTTCTGCGGAAGTGGAATTTTTCGATAAAAAATACGTGATTGGCTCGTTCGAAATGATTCAATCAATTCGCTTCTATATAAAGGAAGTATTACAAGGTGATCCTTATGCAGCAAGCATAAAACTTTTGCTGGATAGGGAAGAAGGAATTATTGCTTCTATACAGTGACATTTTAATGCATGGCCGGGCGGGCAAATGACCGCCTGGCCTTTTTAACTTGTTGTGACTAACTCCCTCTCACTCACCTCATACTTCACTTCTGAATTATTCTTTATGACTAATTCTTCACTTACACAGTCCCCTGTGCGCTTATCAATCGTCCGCCGCCAAATTTCGTTCTTTCTATAGTTTTTTTCTTTTTGTCGATAAAATTGATGTTCCCTTTCTTCAATATGGTAACTATATTCCATTTCTTCATTCACAAAAACAGCACCTTTCAAATGTCGATCCGTCAGCCATAAACGGATTTGAAACGTATAAGTAGTCGTATTCTTAAACCGCAAGTCCACATAATTATAAAAAACGCTCGCCCCGCTGCCGAACGGAAGAACCCTTCCCTCATCAGGGAAAGGATCAAAGCTATGATGATGCCGTTCAATAACAGTCATCGGTGTATGTAGCACCATCCAATAGAGAAGGTTTGCCAACTGACAAATACCGCCCCCGATTCCGGTTTTCACTTCTCCTCTTGATAATTGCATCCCTTCGATATAACCTTTTTTCTTTGTGGCCCTCCCAACCAATTCCCAAAAGGAAAATACTTCTCCCGGTTGAATGAGTATACCGTCAATTCTACTTGCGGCCATTCTTACGTTCACGATTTTATTCTCCTGCAGAATCGGATCACTGTCCCTAATCTTCTCCGTAATAAGGATTGATGTTTTTTACATGTGAATCGAAAATTCGTTTCGACCTTTTGCCTTGCGAACTGTTTCTTAGTCTTCAAATTACTAATGTAGCGAAAAAACCTTTTCTGCTCAATTCGAGCATGATAAAAAAATGGATGAATCTCTGACAATCGCATCATTTTCTCCCCTTGTAATCATCATAGCGACTCTCTACTATATTCATCTTGCAAATCTTCTTATCCTTCCTGCCATAAAAATATATTTCAGTTATCTGCTCTATTTTTCAAACTCAAATGATAGGATATATATATCTACTAAATTCGGAAAATTGAACTAAAAAGGAGGATAAACTAAATGAAAAAGCAAAATAGCAAAAACGGCTTCCCTTTTTTAGCTTGGCTAATCGCGACTTTCATCCTGTTCATTGCTGCAGTAAATACGATACCAAGCTTCGCAGCACGTATATCGGATACTCCTGTTTAGGCCATATAGTAAAAGCTGTTGAATTTGGAAACGAACCGGTATCCGAGGAACCGGAGAAAGATGAGGCTGTCGCCACCACAAATTCCAAAAGCAATGACATTTCAGATACTGGGAATCCAGTCAAGACATTTGCGTTTGAGTATGGATTGGCAACAGGAGGAACGATTACAGATAATGTAAACGTCAAATCGATTACTTTTGAAAAAGAAGATGATGTGGAACATATCAGTATCCATTTCACGCAGAGGGGTGAAGAAGAAGAATATCAGCTTTTAGCACCGGTCTATATGATTAAATATCAAGAAAATCCGTATACGATGACCTTTACGATACACGGGGCACGGGCATTTGATGCAAATGAATTCATCGATTTGAAAAACAGTGATTTAGTTGAGGATGCCTATTGGCTCGTCACACATGATGATTCAGCCATTCGTTTTACAATCGTTTTTAAAGGACCGGTA
Organism: Sporosarcina thermotolerans; assembly: GCF_030067815.1. Lineage (GTDB taxonomy): Bacteria > Bacillota > Bacilli > Bacillales_A > Planococcaceae > Sporosarcina > Sporosarcina thermotolerans. Next base: position 2,589,074 of record NZ_CP125968.1, read on the forward strand.
AAAATTGCAGGTGAGGAATATGCCGATCCTGCACAACTTGTAGTCAGTGTTGCTGCAGATGAGGAACCGACCGCAACAAAACTATACACCGTACGAACTCCTTCTCATTTATTCGGTGGAGATATTCCTTATTATGAAGAATATTTATTAAAAGAAAAAGGACTGCGAGTACTTCGGGAAAACGGAATACTATTTTCCACATGGGAAAGCGAGTTTTACCTTGAAGTAGGATTATATGAGAACAGGGAGGATGCAGAGAAAAAAGCTCTCGAAATCAATGAGGAGCATGAGCCTGATGTACATGTGTTTGTTGAAGAGCGGGATGTGCCCGGAAGATAAATCGTGACATCAATAAATAGCCTTTGCCATGAGCGACTAACTTATGGCAAAGGCTATTTTTAACCATTTTTTGACTTTAACTAAACAATCCTCTGTTTTGCCTTTATTTTCACAATAAACTTTTTACGGAAACTATAAAACTTTTCAAGTCCTTGTACGTCTATATCTATTGAAATAATACTTGCCCAGTAAGTTATTAGGTGATATGATACGCGTGCTAATCAATCATATTAATAAATTAAGATTTTATATAGATAAGGCGGTGACTTAGATGAATAGACACGACATAAGGACGCAAAAGAAAAGAAAAAAGAAGTTCGGAATTGGTATCGGCATCATTTTAGTGTTGCTTGCCTTCGGAGTTTATTATTGGGTCGACCAATATAATAAAGGATTATCGCTTTCTGGTGATGGGACATTAAAAGGACAAAATGAAGACTTCGGTATTTTTGACGGTCCTGAACCACAATTCGGAGAGATCAATGTATTACTCTTAGGATCGGACGCCCGTAAAAATGAAGACGGACATTCAGACACATTAATGATTGCTAATTACAATCAGGAAACCAAAAAAGTAAAATTAATTTCTATTATGCGAGATGTATACGTGGATATACCCGGTTATAGAAAGCAAAAGATTAACACTGCCTATACAGTCGGAGGTCCAGAATTGGTCCGACAGACAATTAAAGAAAACTTCGGGTTAGATATACACTATTACGCAATGGTTGACTTTAAAGGTTTTCCAAAGATTGCTGATATTATTGCACCGGACGGAATAGAGGTTGACATCCCCTATACGATGGAACACGGGATTTATATGACGCTAAAGCCAGGCAAGCAAATTTTACACGGTGACCAACTATTAGGATACGTCCGTTTCCGTCATGATTCCAAAAATGATTTTGGTCGCGTGGATCGTCAACAGGAAGTACTTTCAAAATTGAAAGATGAAGCTGTAAGTATCCATAGCATTTTAAGTCTACCAAAGCTCTTAGGTGCGGCTGATGCATATGTCGATACGAATCTTGATAAGATGAAGATTCTCTCGATCGGTAAAGGGATTATGGACAATAAATCCGAAAAAATCGAGACATTGCGTCTTCCGGTTGATGGCTCATACTCCGATAAACGAGTTGATTATGTAGGTGCGGTCCTTGATATCGATATGGAGCAAAACATTGAGGCTTTGAATGATTTCCTTAGCGATAAAAAAGAGATAGCGGATACAGAAAGTTTAACGAATAAATAAAAAAAGGCATCCCGATTACAAAGGGATGCCCTTTATTCTCTTCTGAAAAAGCCGAAGATGCCTACAGTTTGAACAATGTTTGTAAAGGCTTGCGGATCAACTTCATTAATGATCTTTTCCAAATCATATAATTCATATCTTGTGATTACTAAATACAACATATTTTTCTCTTCTTTGGAATATGCGCCCTTTGCTGGCACAATCGTAATTCCTCGCACCATTTTGTTATGAATTGCTTGTTGGAGGTCATCTGCCTTATGTGTGATGATCATTGCCGTTACCTTCTCGTGTCTTGTGTGAAGCATATCAATGACTGAAGTAGTGACGTACAGGGCAACCATCGTATAAAGTGCATTCTCTGGTTCATATAAGAAGCCTGCAAGCACAATAATAATTCCATTCAACAATAAGAAATACGTACCGATAGGTTTATCCTGTAGACGGGACAATACCATTGCGACAATATCCATTCCGCCGGTGGATGCTCCAAGCTTTAACGATATCCCAACTCCAACTCCTGCAATCACCCCACCGAAAACCGCATTTAGAATAATATCATTGGATAGTGAAAGTATTGGCAATAACTCAAGGAACAAAGTTGTAAAAAAGACCGATATTATACTATAGATAGTAAAACCTCTACCGACTTTAAACCAACCAAGAATGAATACAGGAATATTGAATAACAAAAGTAAAATTCCAGTACTTAGTGATATTCCAAAATGATCATTCAAAATGCTGGAAACAAGCTGGGCAGCTCCAGCAAATCCACTTGCGTAAACATTGGCATTTATGAGGAAGAAGTTTAATGAAATTGCTACCAATAAAGCACTGAAAATCACCGCAATAATTCTTTTCGCCTCGATAAAAAACATAAGTACCTCCTTTAATATCTAATCGATTATACTACAATTCAAGAAAGTATCTTCTTTTCACTATTCCACGTTTTGACTATAAAAAACATCGGTATATTTATAACTTCCTAAGCTATTGGTAATGCTTATTCAACTAATATTTGTGGTTATATTTATCAAAATCCAACAGAAGACTCCCACTTCAAGGAATGAGAAGGGCGAAGACCAATGAGTAAGCGGGAGATGAATGTCGGTTAGGCGCAGCCTTGACACTGCGTCAAATTATTGGTAAAGTCAAATAAATGGAACCTATGTTCCTATGCAGAGTCATAATAAATATCACACAGATAGATGGAGATGAAGGGTATGCTGGTCCATAAAGCGTATAAATTTAGACTCTATCCAAACAAGGAGCAGGAACAATTGATTGTAAAAACAATTGGCTGTTCGCGATTTGTCTTCAATCATTTTCTGGCGAAATGGACAGACGCGTATAAAGAAACCGGAAAAGGGCTGTCCTACAACGTCTGTTCCAAACAGCTACCTCTTCTGAAAAGTGAATTGCCTTGGCTGCGTGAAGTCGATAGCATAGCCATTCAAACATCCGTGAAGCATCTCGCCGATTCGTATAATCGTTTCTTTAAAGGGCAGAATAAACATCCCCGTTTCAAATCCAAAATGAACAACGTACAATCCTACACGACAAAACATACGAATGGAAACATTGCCCTACTCGATAAAAAAATTAAATTACCAAAGCTTGGACTAGTGCGTATTGCGAAAAGCCAAGAAGTAGATGGACGCATTCTTAATTCAACCGTTACACGCCGACCGAGCGGGAAATATTTCGTATCCGTCCTAACGGAAGTGGAAATCAGCGAGCTTCCTAAAACCAGTTCGACTGTTGGCGTGGATATGGGACTGAACGATTTTGCGGTCCTTTCAACGGGCGAGGTATTTGGCAACCCTAAGTGGTTCCGAAACATGGAAAAGAAGCTGGCGGATGCACAACGCGTTCTTTCCAGGCGGCAAAGGGGAGCAGTGAACCGCCAATGCCCACTGTCCGAGGCGAAGAACTATCTAAAGCAGAAGCGCAAAGTGGCGCAGATACATGAACGGATTACAAATGCCAGGACGGATTACCTGCAGAAAATCTCGACGCACATCATCAAAAACCACGATGTTGTAGGCATTGAGGATTTGCAGGTGTCCAACATGCTAAAAAACCGTAAACTCGCCAAAGCAATCAGTGAAGCATCTTGGTCACAGTTCCGTAAAATGTTGGAGTACAAGGCGGAATGGTACGGCAAGCAGGTTGTCGCTGTATCAAAAATCTATCCAAGTTCCCAGCTGTGTTCGGATTGTGGTCACCGGAATAAAGAGGTTAAGAACCTGAATCTCCGTGACTGGACTTGCCTGACTTGTGGCACTCATCATGACCGGGATATTAACGCAGGGAAAAATATTAGAAAAGAAGCGATGAGACTGCTAACCGTAGGGACTACGGGGATCGCCTAATCAATATCTGCCCATTGGGGTGGAGTTCTTAGGAATCCCTCACTTCTAAGCGAAGCGAAAGTGGGGGTAGTTCAAAATTGGACTTGTTTTCTGCAAATCTAAGTATATAATCTGTATACAAGGGTTAGATACATAGAAATGTGGAGTGACTAATGCGTACTTACAATGAAAAAATAAGCATCTATCATGGCATGGCTTCAACAGTTGCAGTAAACTTTTCAGGTAACTTTTTCCCGATTTTTGCAATCACTATTTTAGGAGCAACCAATTACCAGGTTGGGTTAATCAGTTCACTCCCCCCGTTAATGGCACTACTCATGACAATTCCAGCAGCAATTCTATTAAATCGTGCACAAACACAGAAGAAACTTGTCGCTGTTTCCGTATTGCTCGCACGATTAATGTTTCTATTAATTATTGCGCTTGTTTTTATTCCGTCTCAGCCTACACAAGCGTGGATGTTTTTAGTCATCATTGCACTGATGAACTTGCCGAATACTGTTGCAAACGTAGGATGGCAGACGTTCATAAGCGGGCTGTTCCAGAATCCAACCGAGGAACCTTTTTTAGTGACCGAAACCGATTATTAACGATTGTTGGACTCTGTTCCACACTTCTGATCGGTATTTTAATGAAGGACGCTTCTGAAAATGTGATTGCGTATCAAATATTGTTCGGAATCGCCTTTTGCTTCGGTTTACTTGAAGTATTCCTCCTGATGAAGCATGATGAGCAACCCGCAAAGATTGATGAAACATCGCTTAAAAAGAAAACAATGGATTGGTCGATTTTTAAATATAAAAATTACGTTTCATTTTTAGTTGCAGCATTATTCTTTAATTTTGCATGGCAGATGGCATGGGGTATTTTTAATATCTATCACGTTAGAGTTGTCGGTGTAACCATCTTTTGGATTAGCATGTTTTCAGTAGGAAGCATGTTAGCTCAAATTATTTCATTTCCATTATGGAAAAAGTGGGCAGAAAAAAGGTCAAATACATTGGTTTTCGTCTGGGCGGCAATCGGGATGGCAACCACCCCTTTTCTAACCGTTTTGTCTACGAACCTATTCTATATTACAATTATCCAAACTTCCTCGGGGTTTTTCCTCGCTGGTGTAGTGCTATTATTATTTAACTTGCTATTGGAACAGTCTCCGTCTGAAGTAAGAACGTATTGTATTACCACTTATAACGTATTACTGTCAGTTGTAGCGTTTATCGCGCCACAGATTGGAATTTGGTTGTTAAATAGTTTAGGCGTAGAGACGGCGATGTACATAAATTCGATATTACGATTACTCGCCGCCTGTTTGTTTTTTATCGTTTATTTGAAATATGCGAGAAAACCGGGTTTAACACTATGAAGAAGCGCATTTCCCATTGTTAAGGGAAATGCGCTTCTATTAGATTTGACTTAGTGCCCGTCCAACTTGCCTTCCTGAAAATAGACATCCACCCAAAAAAGTGCCTTCTAATGCCCGGTATCCATGTACTCCTCCACCGCCGAACCCAGCGACTTCACCCGCTGCATATAATCCAGGCACGGCTTTTTCGAATTCATTCATAACGCGTCCTTCAAGATCCGTTTGAAGTCCACCTAATGTTTTCCTTGTTAAAATGTTAAGCCGCACCGCTATAAGTGGTCCGTTTTTAGGATCAAGTATTTTGTGAGGCTTTGCGACTCGTATTAATTTATCCCCAATATAGTTCCTGGCCCCTCGTAGGGCAGTAATTTGAAGGTCTTTCGTGAAACTGTTATCCATTTCTCGATCCCTCGCGAGCAATTGACGTTCGATTGTATTGACATCTAATAGTTCATTGCCTGTTACGAGATTCATTCCCTCTACTAACTCTTCAATTGTCCTGGCGACAATAAAATCTTCCCCTTTGTCCATAAAAGCCTGAACGGGTTTTGGAGGACCTGGTAATATTCTGGAAAGAACTTGTTTAATACTTTTTCCTGTCAAATCCGGGTTCTGTTCAGATCCAGATAACGCAAATTCCTTTTCAATGATCTTTGCAGTTAGGATGAACCATGAATAATCATAGCCTGTATCCTGAATCGTATGTAACGTCCCAAGTGTATCGAAACCTGGGAAATTCGGAGCATCGAAACGTTTTCCCTCTGCATTCAACCATATTGATGAAGGTCCCGGGAGAATTCGTATACCGTGAGATGGCCAGATTGGATTCCAATTCCTGATACCTTCCGTATAATGCCACATCCGATCCTTGTTGACGATGCGCCCGCCAGCCTTTTCAGTGATTGGCAACATTCGCCCGTCGACATGGGCTGGTACTCCTGAAATCATCCTTTCCGGTGGGTTTCCAAGGCGTTTGGCCAATTCTCCCTGACCACATCAAAGTTCGCTCCGATTCCACCACTGCATACAACAACGGCAGGCGCATTATATGTAAATTCCCCGACGACAGTTCTCGAACTCGATTCCCCTCTTTTGACACCACTTGGCTCAAGGATTGACCCTTGAACACCAATGACTGCCCCATTCGCTGTCAATAATTCGTCGACTTGATGGCGTGGGTGATAGTCGACAAGCCCTTTTTCCATTCCATCGCGCACAGCCTTTTCGAATGGTTGGACAATTCCCGGTCCAGTTCCCCAAACTATATGGAATCGAGGCACTGAATTGCCATGTCCCTCTGCTAAATATCCTCCACGTTCCGCCCAACCGACAACCGGAAAAAACCGTACCCCTAACGAATGCAGCCATTCCCTTTTTTCACCGGCCGCAAATTCGAGGTAAGCCTCAGCCCACTGTTTCGCCCAATAATCCTCATCTTCTTCCCTATCAAACCCAGCACTCCCCATCCAATCTTGCCTCGCGAGCTCCAAAGAGTCTTTAATGCCGAGTCTTCTTTGTTCAGGCGAATCGACTAAAAAAAGTCCACCGAAAGACCACCATGCCTGTCCGCCTAAAAACTCTTCGGATTCTTGATCTAAGAGTAATACCTTCTTACCACCTTTGATCAATTCGGAAGTCGTGACAAGGCCCGCAAGACCGGCGCCGACAACAATGACATCATATTCCATAAGTATTCCCCCTAATACTTTCTAACCAACCTATTCGATATAGAAGATGAAATCTCCTTTTTTCATCGAGTTGCTATGGACGTGCAGGGGCTTGCTTTGGACGTGGAACCGAGTTGTTTGGACGTGCAGTGGCTTGCTTTGGACGTGGAACCGAGTTGTTTGGACGCGCAGGGGCTTGCTTTGGACGTGGAATCGAGTTGTTTGGACGCGCAATGGCTTGCTTTGGACGCGCCGGGATTTACTTTGGACGCGAGAAATTCATAAAGCAAAAAAGCAGCTGGAATGAACGATTCATTCATCCCAACCGCCTTAATTCCACTTCAATTCTGTACGTAACTCTCATTCGAAACGCCTTCCAACAAATTAGTCGGTTCACCCACACAGTACAATTGTAAATAATGCATAGCTCTCGTGCAGGCTGTGTAAAAAATCCTCCGTAAGCTCTCATCGTTATAAACATGCTCTGAAGCATCGTAAATAATGACTGCATCGAATTCAATTCCTTTAGCCAAATAAGATGGTATGACAACGACCCCTTGTTCATATTCCATCGATCCATTCCTTACATGCTTGATACCATCGATGCCGGATAAGGCATTATAAGCGCGCTCACTTTCCTCTCCCGATTTACAAATGATTGCAATCGTATTGTATCCAACATTTTGTAACTCACTGACTTTAGAGGTTATACAGCTATGCAATTCACCGGAACTTGCCAGTTTTGTCAAAACAGGGTGCTCTCCATCACGTTCAAACGGAATAATCTGCTCACTGTTCGGCACGAGTTGACGTGTGAACTCGATAATCGGCTTTGTGGAACGATAGCTTCGTGATAAGTTTACAACTTCCGTGTTTTCCGGCCGAAAAGCCCAGTTAGTACTTGGAAATCAACGCGTGCACTTGCATGTGCAAAAATAGCTTGATTAAAATCCCCTAAAACAGTCATCTTCGCGGTAGGAAATAGACGACGCAAGTATTCGAATTGGAATGGTGAATAGTCTTGCGCCTCATCGACAACGATATGTTTAATCGTCCTATTTGTTTGAAAGCCCTGGATGAGCTCGTTTAATAGTAGATATGGCGTGGCATCTTCATACAACAACTTACCTTCATCTATCGTGCTAAGTGTAGTTAGACAAATAGACTGCCACTCTGCCGGCAAATCTCCTTCAATCCATTGTTCGATATACTGAGGACTTGTAAATAGCTGCTTGTAAATCCCTTTCATGTCTATGAAGGCATTCTCTTCTATTTGTTTACGAAGTGGCTTAAATCTTTGTTGAACTATCAATCGGCCAAGTTCTGTCGGCTCCATTTCATAATCAGCAACGGCCGCACCCTTAAAGCCTTTCTTTTTCGCGAGATGCTTATGCGCCTTATGATATGCCTCATCGCTAAGTAATTCAATTTCCTCTTCTACCCACGGCTTTGTAAGTTCGTTTTTACGAACTTCATTCACCCTCTTCATTAGCCAATCCTTCAACTTTTCAAGGCGATTATGAAAACGGAGTGAGGTATCGCTGCTGTAAAATATATCTTCAATTTCCTGTTTCGTTACAATCGGTTTTCCTCTAAAAAGAATATCCTTAAACAGCATTTTAGATGTCTCTAACCCTCTTCTATACGATTCGATCGCTTCAAAAAACGGTGTCGAGGCTTTGAAACACAATGCCCTCCACCCTTGATCTATAGGATGATGTGTTTTCAGCAGTCAGAACATATTCCAATTGCTCGTATGGATTTTCCACTTTGAAGCCATCGCTTAGACGATGGTTCAAATACTCTTGAAAAGTGACTTGCTGCATATTTTCTTCACCAAGCTCCGGTAGGACATTGGATACATAATTATTGAACAAAGAATTCGGCGAAAATAATATAATCTGGTCAGCGCTCATACTATCCCGATATTTGTAAAGTAAATAGGCGATTCGTTGTAGGGCCGCAGACGTTTTACCGCTACCTGCTGCACCATGAACGATAAGAAGCCTACCCGAATCGTGACGAATGATTCGGTTTTGCTCCTGCTGGATCGTCGCCACGATATTATGCATATGCTTATCGGTACCCTTGCCTAAAACAATCTGTAAAATCTCATCTCCAATTGTGAGACTTGTATCAAACATCGATTGGAGTACACCATCACGGATTAAATATTGCCACTTTTTCTCCAACCTACCATGGATAACCCCGCCCGGCGTTACATAAGAAGCCATACCGGGGTGATGATCGTAGTAAATACTTGAAATCGGGGCTCTCCAGTCATAGACAAGGAAATCTTCCCCGCTATCATCTGTTAAAGTGGATATTCCGATATAAATCTGTTCTTCAGTCGGAACCCCTTCTTCGCTAAAATCAATTCGACCAAAATATGGTGATTTCTTCATTCGTTGTAGTGTGGACAACTTTTTGGATGAAAGCCGATGCGTGCTTTGACTAACAGCAAGGGCTTGTGCTTCTTGTCTTAATCCAATAATCGTTTCAAGATAATCATCGAACGTATCGACATTGACCTTAACTTCATCCCAAAAATATTTTCGGATCTTTACAACTTCATTCCGTTGCCGGGTTGTATCTTCCCCTAATTTAAGAATTCGTCCTTCAATAATTTCTGTTACACGATCCACTCTTTGTTGTTCGTGCTGAAACGTCGATTCCATAGCAAACACTCCTTAAAAAAATGAGTAAAAGGGTTGACTAATGAATAGATGATGATGTATAATTAAAATAGGGTTAATATATTCACATTAATTACACAGTGTCTATCTTTATAAATTTACCATACTATCTCATTTCGTTCAATAGGCGAAGTTGAGGTTTTTTGACGATTCTTGCGATAACGATTAAAAGGCAGTAGGAATGTTAACTTCATCCCTACTGCCTTTTTCTATGTTTTCCTATTTGGTATCATTACTTTCGTTTAGTAATGTAAATTCTTCACTACTTCCATTCCAATCTATTTTCATTTCCAACTTATCATTTTTATTTGTTGATGGACTGTTAGAAATTGGTAAATCGCTAAAAAATACGCCTTCTTTGTTTAAAGTTAAATCATCCCCGCCAAAACTTATTACTCCATTATTTTTCGATTTAACATAGAAACCAAATGTTTTGATATCCTGTAGGTTATCTCCTTTGTATTCAATTTGAATTTGATAGATTTCGTTTCCGTTACTCTGATTAACGGTTACTATTGCAAACCAGTTTTTAACCTCACCTATAAATGACAATTCTTTATTATTAGCCTGACAAGCATACAATGATAGGCAAAACAAAAACATCGAGGTTACGATAAACTTTTTCAAACCGATACCCCCTTTTTCTTCATGAAATAGACAGTACTTCTTTCTGTCATATACGGTTTCTAAAGGTCAGCCTTCTTACTTCATCCTTTAAATTTAGGGACTTCAAAAGGTCAATAACCAAGGTTAAAACTTCACTGTCATAATCTGGTGTTAATACATACCAGAACATTGCATCTCGTGTAAAACCCAATTTTTCTTCATATGTTGCGTCTTTCAAGAAGAGTTTCATTCTAACGATCTGTTCCTTATCCTGCCTTCTTTCAGGATCAAAAGAGTAGCGTCTATGAAGATCAACATTTGCTCCCTTGATTCCCAGGCCATCATAAGTTTTTAAAACAATACTTTCTTCACGTTCATGGAGAACTGTTTGAACATATTCGGCAACGTCCACCTTCTTCGTGCAGAACACCTCTTGTAGAAGTTCCAAAAGCTTATCTCTATTTATTTGCCAACTGTCTGTAAGGTAATCTTTAAAAATCAGCTCTGTGGATTCTTTATCCTTCCAAGGCCAACAATTATCCAATAGCCCAACATGCGGAACAAACGAGGCTATCGTCATAAACTCATTGATATTTCGTGCCGTTAAGCGTATCGGTGGATCATTTGTAGGCGTAACACAAACAATCGGTGCTTCATTCAAATCAGTTATTGATCCAAAATCAGTTAAAAACCCAAAATGAACTCCATCCCCACCAGTATGGGCAAACGGAATTACATCTGGTGGAGTTATCCAATATGAAAAAAAATCTTGGATGGGCACCAAGCCTATTGTATCCAGTGTTAATCCCTTTTTCTTCAATGTATTTTCCAATTCTATCAATTTTTTTACTTCATCAGGAACTCCATATTCTCCGTATTCTATCTTCATAACGCTTACTCCCACTCTCCCTGAATAGCTTTTTTCCTTAATTTTACTATTTTCTAACTAAACCAACAACTACAAAATAGAAGAATTATGAATTATACTATAACTAATTCATACAAAAGGTGGTTGTTATAATGGCGGAACATTTATTTCATTTAAAGGCAAACTGGCCGGGATTACGTAATGACGTAGGGTCGATTGAAACGTTGAATTTGAAGACAAAAGTTTCGATACCAGTCGAAATGGATGGCCCTGGAATTGGGACAAATCCGGATGAAATGTTGCTTGGAGCAGCTGCAACCTGCTATATCATCACACTTGCGGCGATGCTTGAGCGAAGCGGCATTGAGAAGACAAGCTTGACGATGGAATCCGTTGGGGTTGTCGACTATACGAATGGCGTTGTTACATATAAGAAGATCATACATAAGCCTGTACTCGTTTTGCATGAGGACACTTCAGAAGATAAAAAAAGAATTGCAGAGAGACTGATTATGAAAGCGGAAGATTCGTGTATGATTAGCAGAGCCTTAAAAGGTAATGTAGAAGTTACAGTTGAAGCGATTATTCAATAGTGGTCAGCTGAAACCTTATTCCCTAACAGACGTATTCTATAATAGATTCAAACGGAGGTGGCGCCATGGGATTTAATGCATTCGACGATTTCATGTTTTCTTTTGGCCCTATTTTCTTCTTTATTGTGTTTGCATTAGTCATTGGCTTTTTCATTGTCGTGATTGTTAAGAGTATCGGACAATGGTCCAAAAACAACAATTCACCTCGACTGACAGTGCCAGCGCATGTTGTAACAAAGCGGGCGCATACCTCAGGTGGAAGCGGCGATTCATCTGCCTCTACATGGTATTATGCAACATTCCAAGTGGAAAGCGGAGATCGGATGGAATTGAGTGTAAGCGCCAAGGAATACGGAATGCTTGCGGAAGGTGACATCGGTATGCTTGCATTCCAAGGGACCCGATATTTAGGATTTGAAAGGAAATAAGACGATTTGAGCCCGCCAATACCGAATTGGCGGGTTTCTTTAATTATCCTCCTCAAATTCCGGTTCAAGACGCTTCATGAATTCATCAGCAGCACTATATCCTTGCTGTTGCAAATACCAATTATTCGCAGCCGCTTCAATCAAACCCGCCACATCTCTTCCCGGCTGCAATTGGATTTGAATATGCGGAATCGGGACGTCCATATACGTCTTGAATTTTTCATCCAGTTCAAGTTCATTATTCAACGCATTTTCCTGCCACTCTGTCAATTCAATATCAAGAGCGATTCGGCTTTCATCCTGAAATGCTGCCCGTCCGTAAAGTCGTACGACGTTCAATAAACCGATGCTTCGTAATGCAAGAAATTCTTTATTCTTTTCATTATGCGTCCCTAAAAGTGTCTGCGGACTCAGTTTTTTAAGCACAACGATATCATCCGCAATCAGCCGATGCCCTCTTCCGATTAACGTATGGGCGGTTTCACTTTTCCCCACCCCAGATTTTCCGCGTAATAAAATCCCAATTCCTGCTACATTCACACATACTCCATGAACTGCAATCTCTGGCGCCATCACCTTCGTAACATATGCGTCTAATTTAGCGCTCATCTCAGTCATCGAGTCGGGTGTCCGTAAAACAGGTATGTGATTATCTGTACAATAGCGCAGAAGCCCAAGCGGCTCTTCCTGATTGGAGGTGATAATAATACAAGGCGGGTCATACTGGACAATATTAGCGATTCGCAATTTGCACTCCTCGTCCGATAATGTATGCAAATAATTAATTTCATTTTTGCCAAGGATTTGCACATGTTCTGTAGCGATGAAATCGAACTTATCCATGAATTCTAATCCTGGCCTTCTCACTTTTGTTTTTTTCAAAACTTTATTTAGTTGGTTATGCCCAATCAGCACTTCCAATTTAAAACGTTTCACGATGTCAGCAATCGTAACTGTGTTCATTCCCACACTTCCCTGCTTGTATAATTTGACAATAGTATAACATGGAAAGGAATATTTTAGCTTATTCTACATAGTTATTTACATGTTTTTAGTGGATCGGTTAAGACTATGAAAGAAAGGAGCGGTTAAGATGGCAAGAAAAAATAAAATATTAGTTCCTCAAGCACGTGAACAGCTGGATCGATTGAAAGCAGATGTCATGCGGGCTAAAGGGTACGATGTTGATGATAGGCGTCCGGATGCGGTGAAATATGAAGTCGCAAAGGAATTAGGTATTCCGTTATCGGATGGATATAATGGAAAATTGACATCGGAGCAAGCCGGAAAAATCGGTGGTCCGATTGGAGGAAATATGGTGAAAGAAATGGTGAGGCTGGCGCAGGAACAGATGGCGAAAAACGAGGGCTTGTGAGGATAAACGAGCGGATTTGCGAATTAATGAGCGCTTTTCGGAATAAACGAGCGGATTCACAAGTAAACGAGCGCTTTTCGAAATAAACGAGCGGATTCACGAGTAAACGAGCGGTTTCACGATTAAACGAGCGCTTCCGTAGAAAAACGAGCGTTTGCACGAATAACCTCAATGAAAATAGCTGTCTCTAAGACAGCTATTTTTTCATGAAATATTTACGTCCAACCTTTTCAACCAATTTAGGTGCAATCGAATATAGTTTACTCGTCAACCCCATAACCCCAGGTAGATTGACTTCCCGAACAGGCTTTTCAATCGTTTTCAAAACTGCATCTGCTACAGTACCTACTTGCAACAAATGCTTGCCTAATGATGACCTATACCTCCCCGTACGATCTGCCCCATCAATAAATGGAGTATCGATCGGCCCGGGATGAATGACGCTAACATCAATGCCGAATTCAGCAACTTCCATGCGTAACGCATTCGTATAGCCGATCAATGCATGCTTTGTCGCTGCGTAAACTGACGCTTTGGGCGTAGCTACTTTTCCAGCCTGGGAACCGATGTAGATAAGATGACCTTTTTGACGTCCCATCATTTGCGGCAAGATGCGTTTGGTTAATAAAAACGGAGCTATGACATTCGTTTCCATCATAGCACGGATTGATTCCTCGGGCATTAGGTGGGCTGACTCGAAAAAGCCGACACCTGCGGAAAAGATAACAATATCCGGAGGGCCGATCTTATCCAAAACCCTTTCCATGTCCTCCATGTTCGTCACATCTGCAGGTACAGCTTCTGCCCCTTCGTTTTGCAATTCCCATAGCTTATCCGGAGCCCTTCCCGTACCAATGACCGTAAAATTATCCGTGTCCGCCAGTAAGCGCATTGCCACTGCAAAACCGACTCCGCTCGTTGCACCTGTAATCAAAACCTTACGCTTGGTCATAATACAAGACGCCGCCTTCTCCGAGATTTTCCCGGATAAGCCCTTTTGATAATAAATAATCCACTTGTCCAATCGTTTCGGATAAAGTGAGTCCTAATTCCTTTTCATAAACAGCCGGGAACAATTGTTGCGTAAGCTCATAAATCGTTTTGCGCCCTTCTTTCAGCATGCCATGCACTTTTATTGCGCGATCATGCTGTTTTTGTAGTCTTGTTTCGACTAGGGCATGTACATTATGCACTTCATTCCCATGGCCACCGTATACGATGTCTATAGGAAGATCTAATAATCGTGTCAATGAAGCATTGTATTGTAACAACGACTTCGGTCGATCCGCTTCAGGATTTGCAGGAGGTTCGATCAATGGATTGGAAGATACTTTCTCCAAAACAAGATCCCCTCCAATCATCTCACCCGTCTTTTCATTAAATAAGGCAATATGACTTTGGGCGTGTCCAAGTGTTTCCATCACAATCCAGTTAGGATGCCCTGTCCATTCGTCGCCTTCCCCAATTATTCGATCCAGCGTCCGTTCCCCCATCAACCTAATTGGACGTTTCATCTTTTCAAGCCAGTGGAATTTGGACTCGGGAACTCCTTCTTCTATCAGACGTTCCAAATAAAACTTATCGTGGTACTTCATGAATTCTGCATCTCTTTTTAACCAAAGATCATTATATGGGTGACCGATAACCTCTGCCTTGTCAAAGGCGTCCATCCAACCCGCATGATCAGGATGATGATGGGTTAAAATCACCTGTTCGATATCCTTGAATGTATAGCCGATTTCATTCAGTCCTTGTTTTAGTGCTTCATAAGCTTTCGGCGTTTTCGGTCCGGCATCGACAAGTGATAACGCATCTCCTTTTACGACAAATGCATTTACATCGCCAACTGCGAATGGTGTCGGAATAGCAATTTTATGTATCATATTTTTAACTCCCTCAACTAACAACAGATTTTCACATACTGAATCGGTATTCAGTCCATTCTACCTCTTTTAGAAACCTATGTCATCCCCTATAAAACCGTTGAAAATTTTCTATCCCCTTATACGTATATGATATAATGACCATAACTTTTTTCAAGGGGGATCGATATGGGATTTTTCAATTTTTTTAAGAGCCAATTTATCGAAGTTATTGAATGGACAGATCAAAGTTCTAATACAATGGTATATCGTTTTCCAGTGCAAAATAATGAAATCAAAATGGGGGCAAGTCTGATTGTCAGGGAGTCGCAAGTAGCGATTTTTGTGAATGAAGGTGAAATCGCTGACGTATTCACTCCCGGCCACCATGTTTTATATACCCAAAACATGCCGATTTTAACAAAGCTGAAGTCTTGGAAAACAGGATTCAACTCCCCTTTCAAGGCGGAAGTCTATTTCATTAATACAAAGCAATTTGTTGATCAAAAATGGGGAACTTCGAATCCTATTATGATGCGTGATCCTGATTTCGGGATAATTCGCTTACGTGGGTATGGGATCTATTCCTATAGAGTATCAGAACCTGTCATCTTTCTAAAAGAGTTATTTGGAACTAATGCTTCGTATGATACAAGCAGCATTGAAGGCCATTTGAAAAAGATGATCTTATCAGGGTTGACGGATCTATTTGCTGAATCACAAATCCCAGCGCTTGATCTTGCCATGCATTATGACGAACTTAGCAACGAAGGTAAAGATAAGATGCAGGAACGATTTGCAAAATTCGGTTTTGAAATCACTTCCTTATATATTGAGAATTTGTCTTTACCAAAAGAAGTCGAGCAAGCTATGGACAAGCGGACGACAATGGGTGTGCTTGGAAACTTGAATACGTACACGCAATATCAAGCCGCCGAAGCACTACGCGATGCTGCGCGCAATGAAGGTGGTGGAATGGCTGCAACAGGTGCAGGCATTGGCGCAGGAGCCGCAATCGGAAATGTGATGGCTAATGCATTAAATCAAAATCAGCAACAAGCCACTCCGCCGGCTGAACCAGCAAAAATGGCCTGTCCTCATTGCCAGGCTCAGATTAGAGTTAGTGCGAAGTTCTGTCCTGACTGCGGGAAATCCGTACAACAGAAGACGATCCCATGCATTAATTGTAAAGCGGAAATTAAAGAAGGCTCAAAATTTTGTGGTGAATGCGGAACAAAACAAGTAACCGAGAAAATATGCAATTCTTGCGGTACGGTAAATGGGCCTACAGCCAAGTTTTGCGGTGATTGTGGAGAGGGACTTGAAGGGTAAAGAGGTGAAACCGGGTGACTAAATTGGATAATGCCGATGACTTCATGGATGAAAATAAACACGAAGACACTGAAGTGAACCAGTGTGCCTCTTGCGGAGGGAATGCGGTTTATGATCCAGATACACGGGGATTGAAATGCCCTTTTTGTGGAACGGAAGTTGAAATCGAAGCAACGAGGAAAATACGACCGAGCATGATTACTTGGATGCTCTTGATAAGGCTGATCATAGCTGGGGAGATGAAAAAAGGGTATTCAAATGTGACAACTGCGGTGCGGAAACTTTATTGGATAAGGATAAAGTCGCTGATTTCTGTACATTTTGTGGGTCATCCCATATTACGGTAACCGAAAACGATGCCGGCATAAAACCGGCACTTGTCATTCCGTTTCATATTTCAAAAGATGAAGCCGTAAATAAATTCAAAAAATGGATTGCAAAACGATATTTCGCCCCTTCAAAATTAAAACATAATTATGAACTACAGAAGATAAATGGTGCTTATATTCCATATTGGACCTTCGATTCGGACACTGATTCCGACTACACTGTAAAAATCGGCACCTATTATTACGTAATGGAAACCAGGACGGTACATCGCGACGGTAAGACCGAACAGATTACAGAACAAGTCCGAAAGATCAGATGGCGTACAAAACGCGGCAATTACCAGAAATTCTATGATGATGTCCTTGTAAAGGCATCAAAAAATGTCGCTTCCGGATTAATCGACCGGGTTGAGCCTTTCCAACTCTCTGGCCTTCTTGACTATCGCACGGAATACCTTTCGGGTTTTCTTGCTGAACGGTACTCGATTTCGCTAAAAAACGGATGGTATTCGGCCAGGGACATAATTGACTCCCGAATCCGAAACGGAATTCTTCGCAAGGAAACCGGTGATGAAGTTCGGATTGTTAATGTCCAAACAAACTACGATGGAATCACATTTAAACATATTTTACTGCCAATGTGGATTTCTTCATTTAATTATAATAATAAGGTTTATCGCTTTTTAGTTAATGGCCAAACAGGTAAAGTTAGTGGTCACGCCCCTGTCAGTGTATGGAAAATATCTATTATAGTGATGTTGTTAGCTCTTGTAGTAGGCGTCGTTTATTTCTTCAAAGATTATATGTGAGCATTGGCATTAGTAGAGCAAACAAAACGCATTCTGTCAGGCAGTTTGCTATAATTTGGTTATTGTAACGGAAGGAGGTCAGGAAATGGCAAAATTATTTTCACCATATTCAATTCGTGGTGTGGAGTTCAAAAATCGGATTGTTATGGCACCGATGTGCATGTACTCTTCTCATAATATGGACGGGAAAGTGGAAGATTGGCATAAAATCCATTATGCCACCCGCGCTGTCGGACAAGTTGGTTTGATAATTGTCGAAGCAACAGCAGTTTTACAGGAAGGTCGCATTTCAGCCCAGGATCTTGGAATTTGGAATGATGACCATCTTGAAGGACTTTCTGAAATTGTACGTCTTATGAAACAGCATGGTGCAAAGACAGGAATTCAACTTGCCCATGCTGGTAGAAAAGCGACTGTAGATGGTGACATTTATGCACCAAGTGCAATTCAATTCAATGAACACTATAAAACTCCTGTTGAAATGACAGTGGAAGATATTAAAACAGTGGTTAATGCATTCAAAGATGGTGCAATCCGAGCGAAACAGGCTGGTTTTGATGTAATCGAATTGCATGGCGCACACGGTTATCTTATCAATGAATTCCTATCCCCTTTATCAAATAAGCGAGATGACGCTTATGGTGGTTCATCCGAAAATCGGTACCGCATCTTACGTGAAATTATTGATGCAGTCCGTTCAGTATGGGACGGTCCATTATTCGTCCGTATTTCTGCAAAGGATTATGTAGAAGGCGGTATGTCACCAACTCTATACGTCGAGATGGTGAAGTGGATGAAAACACAAGGTGTTGATTTGATTGATGTGAGTTCAGGTGCAGTCGTTCCTGCCAAAATCGATGCATTTCCAGGTTATCAAGTACCTTTTGCTGAAGAAATCAAAAAGGGTGCAGGAATTGCAACAGGAGCAGTGGGATTAATAACATCGGAATTCAAGCGGAAGAAATTTTGAAAAACGAACGGGCTGATTTGGTCTTACTGGCGCGCGAATTGTTGAGGAATCCGTATTGGGCTTATTCAGCTGCAAAGGAATTAGATGTAGAGATTGAGCCACCAGTTCAATACGTGCGTGGTTGGAGTTTTTAAACGTTTTTCAATATATAAAAGCTGTCGCGGTCATTTTTATGACTCTGCGACAGCTTATTTTTTCATCAATTGTTCATCTTTCCATTCAAAATGGCTGAAATCTTCAGCGATAAAAAGATTCGGGAAGATGGTAGAGCCTTGTTCTTTTAATTTCGCAAGATCACTTGGCATGAAACGGGCACTGATATGATTTGCGATTAACGCTTTGACGTTGGTAGCTTTTGCAGTCCTTGCGGCATCAGCGATTGTAGAATGCCCGTATTCTTTCGCAAGTTCGCCAGTTTCACTATCAAAAGTCGCTTCATGAACTAAAATATCTGCATCCATTGCCAACTCAAGCGATGCTTCACAATATCGTGTATCCCCAAGGATTGTAACAATAAATCCTTTTTGAGGGTCGCCAGTTACATCTTTGCTATAGACGTATTGTCCATTGTCCAACTGAACGTCTTCCCCATCCTTTAGCCTTTTTAGTAAAGGACCTTTCGGCACACCAGCCTCCACCGCTTTTTCAATGAGCAGTTTTCCGGGCAGTGACTTTTGTTCAATCCTAAAACCAAAGCATTCAATTACGTGTTCAAGTTCCTTCGTTGTGACCTTAAATTGATCATCCTCAAAAAGTATACTTGAATCTATCTCATTAATGGTTAACGGATAGGTTAAATGAGTCTTTGTAATTCTTAGCGAGGTGATTACCCATTCCTTTATTCCAACTGGACCATAAATAGTCAACTCTTCTTCACCACCTAAAAACGAACGAGAACCAAGGAAGCCCGGCAAACCGAAAATATGATCTCCGTGTAAATGGGTTATGAAAATCTTATTAATTTTCCTTGGTTTAATTGACGTTCTAAGCAACTGATGCTGGGTCGCTTCGCCACAATCAAACATCCAGTACCCTTCCTGTTCAGCTGAAAGGTTCAGGATTAATGAAGAAGTATTGCGTATCTTGGAGGGCATGCCCGCACCTGTCCCTAAAAAAAAGATTTCCATTTGAGTCGCTCCCTTCTTAAATTCCTCGTTTAACTGAGTTTGGACCAAATTTCTTCTCAATTTTCGCTACGAGTTCATCCACTTTAGCATCTTTCGCATGCATCTCAAAATTATCAATAGATAATTGTTCATACAACTCGTTCATCGGAATGGTATTTGAAACGGTAATGCCTAATAACCGAACGGGTTCCCCGTCCCAATGTCGTTTGAATAAATCTGCCGCTTCCTTGTAAATATCATTTGATTTATACAATGGGTTCAATACTGTACGGCTCCTTGTTTGGTTACGCCAATCAGACGTACGGATTTGAATCATAACAACATTTCCTGCTAATCCATTCCTCTCCAACCGTTTGGAAACTTTAACGGCTAATTGCTTGAATATTTCAAGGCAAGAATCCAATTCAGTCTCGTCAATTGGTAATGTTGTAGAACTCCCAACACTTTTACGCTCTTCCGCAGCTTCCGGATCTACGGTCGATGATCTATACCGTTGGCACGGTTTCGAAGGCGCAACCCATTTTTACCTAACGTAGCTTTAATAAGCACTTCATCAACTTTAGCAAGATCCCCAATCGTCGTAATGCCAATTTCATTCAACCGCTTTTCTGTACTCTGCCCAACGCCATGCATTTCAATAACCGGAAGTGGCCATAGAATATCAGGTACCTGTCTTTTCCGCAAAATAGTGATACCCATCGGTTTTTTCATATCAGATGCGGTCTTTGCAAGAAATTTATTCGGAGAAATTCCTATGGAGCAAGGCAGATCCAATTCAGACAAGATGCGCTGTTGCATATGCGTCGCAATTTGTACAGCATTCGTCAAGCCGCCTATATTGGTAATATCGATAAAAGCTTCATCGATTGAAACGGGTTCGACAAGATCGGTATAAGTCCGTAAAATCGAAAAAACCGCATCAGAAGCGATCCGGTATTTCTCGTGATCAGGTGGGACAAGGACAAGTTCAGGGCAAATTCTTTTAGCTTCACCTACAGACATCGTTGTATAAATCCCAAGCGCCCTAGCCTCATACAGCAAGTGACAAGGATGCCACGTCTTTCCTTCGGATTCCCTGCTACCGCCATCGGTACTCCTTTCAATTTCGGGTCATGGGCTTGTTCGACCGAAGCAAAAAAACTATTCATATCAAGATGTAGGATGACTCTAGGTATGTGACACTCTGGTCTCTGTCATTTGCCTCTCTCCATTTAAATAAATAAACCGGATGGATGCAAACCATCCGGTAGTATTTTACGTTTCCTGTGTTTTTAGCGAACGAATATAGTCTCCAATTACTTCCATTCCAGTAAGTCTCTCTGAAAGAATTTGCGGATCAACAACTGTGATCATCCGTTCTTCCAAATTAACAATCGTTGTAAAATAAGGTGTTTTTGAATGGGCTAATAATTCGGATGATGTAAATGTATCCTCAGATATATCGAGAATTTCCTTTGCATCGAGAACGAGTAAACCGATATCAAGACCTTCTGTTTGGACGACTACAACTTTCGCATTTTTATGATCCTTAGCCGAATTATCATATAATATCCATTGAAAATCCAAAATGGAACTAGTTCTCCCCTTATTTTCATCAAACCAAGCATATATTCTGGTAGATGCGGAATCGGGTTCACCTGCTGCAACTTTTCAACGGAAATGACAATATCCACGGGCAGGGCGTATTCTTCTTGCCCACATTGAACGATGACCGCCTTCAGATTGCCCATCGTCAAGCCTCTTTCGTAGCTGCAATCCGAACAATTTCAATCAATAACTCTGTAAGCTTATTCAATTCCGCTACCGGCATGCGCTCATTCTTCGTATGGATTTCTTCATAGCCGACAGATAAAGTGACAGTTGGGACACCTGTACCATTAAATACGTTACCGTCACTTCCGCCTCCACTTGTCATCAATTCTGGAGTCCTACCAATATTACGGATTGCCTCCATCGCCGTCTGAACGACTTCTGCCTCTTCTCCAAAACTAAAGCCAGGATACGCCAACTTCACTTCCGTTTCGGCTCTTCCTCCCATTGCAGCTGCAGTCTTTTCGAAAGTCTCAACCATATGCGCAGTTTGTTTATCCAGTTTTTCCGGATTGATAGAACGCGCTTCCGCTAAAATTCGAACTTCATCGCATACAATATTGGTAGCCTGTCCACCTTCGAATCGACCAATATTTGCTGTCGTCTCGGAGTCAATTCTGCCAAGTGTCATTGCGGCAACCGATTTCGCAGCAATATTAATAGCTGAGATTCCCTTTTCAGGCGCTACTCCTGCATGTGCAGTCTTTCCATAAATGGTTGTATGAAGTTTAGCTTGGTAAGGTGCAGCTGTTACAATGCCTCCAACTTTACCGTCGCTGTCTACAGCATAGCCATATTTTGCTTTTAAATGTGAAGGGTCCATTGCTTTTGCCCCAACAAGTCCACTTTCTTCACCTGCTGTTATGATAAATTGGATATCACCATGTGGCTGGCCACTTTCTTTCAAAACTCTTACCATTTCAAATAAAGCTGCAAGGCCTGCTTTATCATCTGCCCCTAAAATCGTCGTTCCATCAGAATAAATATAGCCATCTTCTCGTAACTCTGGTTTAATGCCCTTCCCTGGCACTACCGTATCCATATGACAAGTGAAATAAATCGGATCCGCGGTTTCGACAGTACCTTTTAAAGTCGCAATTAGGTTTCCAGCCCCGTGGCCCGTAATTTCTTTGGAATCGTCTTCAAAAACGGAGAAACCAAGCGCCTCCATTTTCTCTTTTAATACAGTTACGATAACTTCTTCGTGTTTTGTTTCTGAGTCGATTTGTACAAGTTCAAAAAACTCTTCTAATAATCTTTGCTCATTCATTTTGTTTCTCTCCTTCTAAATTCTTAATTATAATGGAATATTTCCATGCTTTTTACGAGGTCGGGTTTCCTGTTTATTTCTCATCATTTCAAGCGCCTGCAATAATTTAATGCGAGTTTCTCTTGGGTCGATAACATCGTCGACCATTCCGTGCGAGGCTGCCACATATGGATTCGAGAATTTCGTTCGATATTCCTCAATCTTTTCAGCCCTTGTACCTTCCGGATTCTCACTGTTCATGATTTCACGTGCGAAAATAATGTTAGCTGCACCTTCCGCCCCCATCACTGCAATTTCAGCGTTCGGCCAAGCATAGACGACATCTGCGCCAATTGCTTTTGAATTCAATGCTACATATGCTCCACCAAATGCTTTGCGAAGGATGACCGTAATCTTAGGAACGGTAGCTTCAGAATAGGCATAAAGGATTTTAGCTCCATGACGAATAATGCCCCCGTGCTCCTGTTTGACACCTGGGAAGAATCCAGTCACATCTTCAAATGTGATTAACGGGATATTGAATGAATCACAAGTCCGGATGAACCGGGCAATTTTATCGGAAGAGATTGATATCTAACCCCCCTGCCATCACTTTAGGCTGATTACAAATCAAGCCGACCGATTCACCATTCATCCTCGCAAATCCAACAACTGCATTTTTCGCGAACTCCGCCTGTACTTCAAGGAATGATCCTTCATCGACAACCTGCTCAATAACTTTTCGAATGTCATAAGGGCGAATCGTTTCAAATGGCACAACGTCTGCCAAATCATTTCGATAATCGTCATTCGAATCCGCCTTCAACTCCGGTGTTTTTTCGTTATTATTTTGTGGAAGATAGGAAAGCAGATGACGAACTTGCTCTAAAACCGTCTTTTCATCCTTCCCACGGAAATGAGCATTTCCACTAATTGAATTATGTACTTTTGACCCACCTAAGTCTTCTGAAGAAATTTTTTCACCTGTTACAGTCTCTATCACTTTAGGCCCTGTGATAAACATTTGGCTCGTTTCATCTGTCATAAGAACAAAATCAGTGATGGCTGGTGAATAAACAGCTCCGCCCGCGCATGGGCCTAAGATGACCGAAATTTGTGGGATGACGCCCGAATAGATAGCATTCCGGTAAAAAATCTCACCATATCCATCCAATGAAACGACGCCTTCCTGAATACGCGCTCCGCCCGAATCATTCAATCCGATGAATGGTGCTCCGTTTTTCGCAGCAAGATCCATGACGTTCGCAATTTTCATGGCATGCATTTCACCAAGTGCTCCACCAAACACAGTGAAGTCTTGAGAAAACAGGTAGACTGGTCGTCCGTCGATTTTTCCGTAACCGGTAACTACCCCGTCACCAGGACCCGTCTGTTTATCCATGCCAAAATCGCGTGTTCGATGGACGACAAATGGATTCAATTCAACAAAAGACCCTTCATCTAACAACAGATTGATGCGTTCCCGAGCTGTCAATTTTCCCTTTTCATGCTGTTTTGCAATTCGCTCGTCACCGCCGCCTAACTCTATTTCTCTTTTCTTATCATATAATTCATTGATTTTATCATAAATGTCCATTTGGCTTGTCCCCTTTGTCACATAATTCATAAAGCACGCCGAAGGAAGATTTCGGATGTAGGAAGGCTACGTCGGCACCTCCTGCACCAACATTCGGCTCCTCCTGAAGTAGGTGAACACCTTTTTCCTTCAATTCAAGCATTCGTTTTCTAATATCCGTTACACCGAAAGCAATATGATGGATTCCCTCTCCACGCTTTTCGATGAACTTAGCAATTGCGCCTTCTTCACCAATAGGCTCTAACAATTCAAGCTTGACGTTGCCAGCATCTATGAATGCCACTTTCACTTTCTGATTTTCTACCTCTTCAATTCCAAGCAAAGTAAGCCCCAACGTATCTATGTAATGTGGAAGCGCATTCGTTATATCTCTGACAGCTATACCGATATGATCTACTTTTTTCATCTCGCATCCCCCTCCCTATTTCATTGTAACGTTTTGTGAATAATTCCGCTACACCTTGAGAAATTCTGTATTTCTGTTAAAATGTATGTATATCGAATCGTGAGGAGATTGCCTAATGAGTAATAAAAAAGTACAAAAGTTCGTTGTATATATGATGGTTCTGGCAATGGTTGCTTTAGGTATTTTATTCGGATTAAGCATGTTTCTTTAAAAAAAAATGCCCAGGTTATAATGCCTGTGCATTTTTTTGTCCTAACCTTTAATCCGAAAACGCGCCCTTATCTGGAATTGCTTTAATAACCGTTGATTTGCATTCCAGCCGGACGCTTTCCGGAGGGCGTGCGGTGAACCAACCCGTTCGCTTCGCTTCCGTTGGTTGTTTCACCTGTCCCGCTGATCCTCCCGGAGTCGCCGGCTTCCACTCCAATCAACTAAGAATCTGCTTATTTATTCTAATCCTAAAACAGCACACCCTTATGCGGGGAAAAGCGCTCTATTGTTTATTAACATGATTTATGATAAGATTCCTCAGATTATTTCCAAATGAGGTTTTTAATTTATTTAACATCAATGTTTTACTGCGAAATCTTGTAATTTATCAGGCTTAAATTCATCTGTATTTAATTAGTATTTTCACTATCAAAAAAACGCCATTTCAAGCTATATGCATAAATCCATGTCCCATTATAATTAGTATCAATCTGTTCCGACTGGCCATCGCAAAAGAAAACTGAAGCATCTTTTACAATTACTGATGCTTCATAAATATCACCAGAGTAATTATCTAAAGGTGGTCTTAGATTCAGAGCCGTGACTCCTTCAAAAATCATTTCAATACTACTACACTGTTGGCTATCTACTTTAACCGTTACTTTTCTTAAATTAGTTAAATTCATAATTTTATCGGAATCAACAAAACCCCCACTAACATAGTTGATTTCATTAATAATAGAATCATGAAAAAAGCACGTCTGTTTCATAAGCATATTCACATCATCTTGCGTCTCGATAAAATGCCATTCTGTATGGTTTATATCACTATATAAATTTTTTTCAAAAATACTACCTCTTAGAGGAATTGCTTCGCCATTTAATAACTTAATTAAGGAATCAGTATTATTCCACAACCATGGAAAACCAATATAATCAAAAAATTTGATATTTGATTTTAATAATCCCTTATATCTATCTAGTTGCTCATCTACAGATTGTGATTTTAGATAAATCCAGTCACTTGGTCTTGCTAAATTGATTGAATTAATAAGTGCGGAAAGTTCATTGTGCGTTTTATCCAAATAATCATAAAACATTAAGCAATTCCCCATATCTTCAGGAGTCAACACTAATAACTTTTCATAGTATCCAGTGTTAATTATTGCATAAACTTCAGATTTAAAATAAGTATCCTTTTCTTTATCATAAACACGCACTCTCATTTAATAACACCCTCTCCACCCTCCCTAAGTAAATACATTATATCTCTCTTATTTTCCTTATTGTAGAGTACTCTATTAATACTTTATCAAAGATGACCCATTTTATCTTATTACTTGTGATACGGTTCACTTTTTCTTAATGGTGAAGTTAATTGACCAGCGCTTGATTGCCATGTCTTTTGGATGAATATTATTTTTCCACATAACAGGATAGTGAAAATCGACCATACTACCGATATGATGTACAACAAACCCACAGTGTCGGGTTCCATTTTAAAATTCTGTAACGCTGGTACTCCAATGTAAAAAGGCATTTGGATATATATGAAGTACATGATACCTAAATAGATTATTAAAATGAAACTAATGATCCTAATCTTCTTGAAACTGGGCTTCCTAAAAGAAATCTCTTTCGTACCTTTAAATAGTTGAAAAATAGTTAATCCCACTATATATAAGATTAAAATACTAAAGATAATTACAATAAAAAGGATTATCTGCACAAGTAAATGGATTTTTGGAAAGTCCTTCTCCAACAATTTCGTGGGTGTTCCACCATCTATTATTCTATAAAGGTTAAAACCAGAGTGATACGTTATATCCTGTTTAGAATTTGCTAAAAGGATAAGTCCAAAGGTTTTGTCTGATGAAAGTACAATGGTTGACGTAAAGCCTGGTAAACCACCATCCATAGAAATATTATGTGGGTACACATTCCAGTTGTATCCTGCACCGTATTGATTGGGTTTGAACATTTGATCTATGCTACTACGATCCAGTAATTTGCCTTGTGCCCCTTGCCCATCGTTTAATAGTAAACATAAAAACTTTGATAAGTCATCAACATTTGATGATAGCCCAGCAGATGCGGATGTTGCATACACTAATTCTTCTTTAAAAGGCTTTATCTTTCCCCAGTGATATCGATGACCCATTGCGGTATTCGACAATTGACTATCATCAAAAATGAAATATCCTGTCCGGTTCATTTGAAGCGGAGTAAAGAGGTTTTCTTCCATATATTGTATGAATGATTTGCCTGTTACCTCTTCTATTACTAACTGTAGTAAGTCCGTATTCATATTGGTGTATTCATTAACAGTCCCCGGTTTTCCCACTAACGTAACATTCTTTAGTTTGTGTTTAATTTTATTTATAATTTCTCTGCTTTCTAAACTACTAATCTCATGTACATTTAACCTACCAGGTAATCCACTGGAGTGGTTTAGTAAATGCTCAATTTTGATTTCATTAGAAAGCAAAGTATCTTTTGTAGAAAACCAAGGAAGATAATCAACCACAGGCTGTTCAATATCTATGTAACCTTCCTCTTGGAGTTTTAGGATACCAAGTGAAACGAATACTTTCGATACTGAACCTAAATGAAAATTAGTGCTTTCGTTTATTAGTTCAGATTTATCTCCTACATTTAAAGTGCCGTAGCCTTTAGAATATACAACACCATTCCTGTCCACTAATGAAAATGCCATACTCGGAATATTATGTGTCCTCATGTTATATTCAATTTCTTCGTCAATCATTTTAATTTTTTCTTCTAAATTATCAATAGTTGCGGAAGCCTCAGTAGAATAGGCTAAAAAGAAGACTACAAAAATTGAAGCACACAGTAATAGTCTAAATGTTTGAGTCTTATCTTAGATTCCCCCTCATTTCATTTATAAAAAACAGACCCCTAAAGATTTTATGGAGTCTGTTTCTCATGAATTTTACCTAAATTATAACATTGTTTATTAGTGAGTCCACTTATAAATTTCCTAAAATATTCTTACTTATGACTATTTCTCTCCTCTGTTTTACCACTATTTGTGATACGGTTCACTATGATTAATCCCAAACAACTTTAAATGAACCAATAATTTTTTATATACTATTCTACCACCAATCTGGCCCGATTGTGATACTGGGCGCATTCCCTTACATGGAAATGCGCGCAACAATGAACAACATCGATAATCTTAGCCCGTTAAATGACCAGCTTGCTGTATACGCCGCCATCTTCTAATCTATTTTAGTACATCCCCCTTGTTCCCATGGCTTCCAAGATGAAAAAAGCGAGAATGGAAAACGACAAGTCGTTTCCATTCTCGCGATAATCTGCCTTAGAGGAATTTTTCAGTGCCCTCACCTGCATAGGACTGTTTCTTTATTATACTTCTTCGCAATATTCTTCGAAATAACCTTGTAGGTTTGTTACAACCGACATTGGGTCATGTCCTTCTATTTCATAGCGCCCTACTTCTGCTACAAGTTTGCCATCTTTTAATAGTGCGAAGGATGGCGATGAAGGAAGGTGGTCTTCGCCGAAAATCATACGCGCGTATGCAGTTGCTTCTTTATCTTGTCCTGCAAAAACTGTGACAAGGTGATCAGGGCGTTTGTCGTAATGGACGGCGTGTGCTGCTGCTGGACGTGCGATGCCTCCTGCACAACCACATACGGAGTTAACCATTACTAGAGTAGTTCCGGAACGTTTGAATGCCGCGTCTACTTCTTCAGGTGTTGTTAGTTGTTCGTAGCCGCTTGTTTCCATTTCGTTGCGTGCTGTTTTTGTGATGTCATCCATATAAAAATTAAAGTCCATTGTCATTTTAGTCGTCCCCTTTCTTTGTATGAGTTTATCATAGCAGGTGGTACATTTAGTTGCAAAAAAGATAGATTGGAAATGAATAATTTCTAAAAAACGGATTTTCGCTTCGGGTGGACGCTTTCCAATCGAACTACGAAGAGTTCGATTTGCCGTATTTCTGCGCTCCTTTTGCAGAAATTAAGGCAGGGGTTGCTGGAGTCGCCACCTTCCGCTACAATCCTAATAGTGTTATTCATTAGAGAAAATCCTGTCTACTGCGTTTGCGACTGTGATATCGCCTGACAACAACTGGCCTTCCAGATCAGTTACAAGTTCTCTCTTCCCTTTTTCGGAGAAGAAGTTGTCGATTAGTCGGTCGCGGATCATGGAGTGGAACCAGTCTTTTGTTTGGGATTGTCTGCGTTCGTTCCATACCCCGCTTACTATCATTTGATCTTGAAAGTTGGTGATGGTTTCCCAGACTTTGTCGAGTCCTGTTTTTTGTAGCGATGAAACAGGCATGGCGATGGTTGTCCATCCTAATGTTGCGGGTTGGAGGAAATGAAGCAATTGACTGTATTCTCTTACTGTCTTTTTAGCAAGCTTCAAGTTATCGCCATCCGCTTTATGGACGATGATGGCGTCTGCGAGTTCCATTATCCCTTTTTTCATACCTTGTAATTCGTCTCCGGCACCAGTTAAAACAAGAAGCATGAAGAAGTCGACCATTCCCCTTACGACGGTTTCACTTTGGCCAACACCGACTGTTTCGATGAGGATGATGTCGTATCCCGCTGCTTCACATAAGAGCATTGTTTCCCGTGTCTTTCTGTGGACTCCGCCAAGTGTTCCGGAAGAGGGGGACGGCCGGATGAAGGCGTTCTTATGCCTCGCGAGCGTCTCCATTCTTGTTTTATCGCCTAATATGCTTCCGCCTGTCACAGTTGAGCTTGGGTCAATAGCGAGCACAGCCACCTTAGACCCACGCTCAGCCAACTGAAGGCCGAACGCTTCGATGAATGTGCTTTTCCCAGCCCCCGGTACTCCCGTTATGCCGATTCGAATACTGTTTCCTGTCTGAGGAAGCAGTTTTTTCAATAGATCTTGACCCGCCTTCTTATCCGTTACATTTATGCTTTCCAATAGAGTGATTGCTTTGGATAAATGAAGTCTTTACCCGTTACAGATTTCTGCGTAAAGATCCTCGATCTCAATTGCTCTTTCTTTTTTAACAAATCGTTTGCGAGTTGGGGCAACCATGCCATCATGCGAGGACTCAATGCCGTTCATTACATGCAATGCGCTGTCGTCCTGTAAACGATTCTTTTTATTCACTCTGTCACTTCCTCATAACCGAGCGCTTTGTAAATATCTTCTATCACTTTCTGTGCCGCTACAGGGATGACCGTTCCAGGACCGAATATTGCCGTCGCGCCATTACTTCTTAGGAAGTCATAGTCCTGGGCAGGAATGACCCCGCCAACGACAATCAGGATGTCTTCACGGCCGATTTTCTTCAGTTCGTTATGCAATGTAGGCACAAGTGTTTTATGTCCTGCCGCAAGTGAACTTACTCCGATGACATGCACATCATTTTCAGCAGCCTGCAACGCAGTCTCTTCCGGAGTTTGAAATAAAGGACCGATATCCACGTCGAATCCGAGGTCGGCAAATGATGAGGCAATTACTTTCGCGCCACGGTCATGTCCGTCTTGTCCCATTTTTGCAATAAGAATCCGCGGTCGACGGCCTTCATTTTCTAAAAACTCTTCAGACATTCTTTTCACTTCTTCGATTTCTTCAGCATTCGTGAAGTTCGAGCTGTATACGCCACTCACCGAACGAATCACCGCCTTATGTCTGCCCGACACTTTCTCGATTGCATCCGAGATTTCCCCTATCGTTGCCCTTGCCCTTGCTGCTTCCACCGATAACGAAAGAAGATTACCTTCTCCGTCCTGTGCGGCATGAGTAAGTGCTTCCAACGCTTTTTCGACTGCATTTTCATTGCGATTCTTTTTCACTTCATGAATACGATCGATTTGTTTTTGGCGAACAAGCGAATTGTCGATATCCAAAATATCAATCGGCTCTTCTTTTTCAAGTCGGTATTTATTCACCCCGACAATTGTTTCTGCACGCGAGTCAATTTTCGCTTGACGTTTTGCAGCTGCTTCCTCGATTTTCATTTTCGGCAAACCAGTTTCGATTGCCTTCGCCATACCGCCCAATTCTTCGATTTCTTCGATTAAAGCCCAAGCCTTTTCCGTTAGTTCAGCGGTTAGCTTTTCGACATAATATGAGCCGCCCCATGGGTCAATCGTTTTCGTCATATATGTTTCTTCCTGAAGGAATAATTGCGTATTACGCGCTATTCTTGCTGAGAAATCAGTCGGTAGTGCAATCGCTTCGTCAAGTGCATTTGTGTGTAATGACTGCGTATGGCCCATTGCTGCAGCATTTGCCTCAATCAATGTTCGGGTTACGTTATTAAACGGATCCTGCTCTGTCAAACTCCATCCCGAGGTTTGGGAATGAGTTCGTAAGGCGAGTGATTTCGGGTTTGATGGATTGAATGATTGCATCATTTGTGCCCAAATTTTTCGAGCTGCGCGCATCTTGGCGATTTCCATGAAGTAATTCATGCCAATTGCCCAGAAGAAAGATAGGCGTGGGCGAATGAATCGATATCAATGCCTGCTTTAAGTCCAGTCCGGACATATTCCAACCCATCCGCCAATGTATAAGCAAGCTCGATATCCGCTGTTGCCCCGGCTTCTTGCATATGGTAGCCAGAGATTGAAATGGAATTGAATTTCGGCATATTCTTTGATGTATACTCAAAAATATCCGCAATAATCCGCATCGACATTTCAGGCGGGAAAATATACGTATTGCGAACCATATATTCTTTCAAAATATCATTTTGAATCGTCCCAGAGAGTTTTGATGGCGAAACACCTTGCTCCTCAGCAGCAACGATATAAAAAGCCATGATTGG
Source organism: Sporosarcina thermotolerans (assembly GCF_030067815.1). Lineage (GTDB taxonomy): Bacteria > Bacillota > Bacilli > Bacillales_A > Planococcaceae > Sporosarcina > Sporosarcina thermotolerans. Next base: position 2,620,931 of record NZ_CP125968.1, read on the forward strand.
AAGAACCGCACCATTCATTGTCATTGATACCGACATTTGATCGAGTGGAATCCCGTCAAAAAGGATTTTCATATCTTCGACCGAATCGATTGCGACACCGGCCTTTCCAACATCGCCTGTTACACGTGGATGATCGGAGTCATAGCCACGGTGTGTCGCGAGGTCAAAGGCGACAGATAATCCTTTTTGCCCCATCGCCAAGTTCCGTCGATAAAAGGCATTACTCTCTTCTGCAGTTGAGAATCCTGCATACTGCCTAACAGTCCATGGACGAGCTACATACATTGTTGGATAAGGCCCACGCGTATTCGGTGCGATGCCCGGTAGATCATCCAAATGCGAAATTCCCGCAACATCCTCAATTGAATAGCTTTTTTTAATTTCAATTCCTTCATTCGTAAGGAACGGCTTTTCATTACTTACGGAATGATTTGTGATTTTCAGCGCGTTGATATCAACTTTATTGAAATCTGGTTTCATCATTTGTAGCCCCCCCTTGCCATGAATCAAAAATGGTATGGAGTTTTTCAATTTTGTTTTGACCACTGAAAATTGTGCCGTTCAACCCTTTCGCACACCATTTTCGTTCAGTTTCCTTATCGACTTTACCTGCGACATCCAATAGTAGACCTTCAGGCATTTTTTCAAGGATTGATTCAACGATATTAGACAGTTCCTCATCCGTAGCACAAATAATTGCGTAGTCAGGTTTCGCTGTATTCAACCATTCAATAGCTTGTTCGGCTGTTTGGAATGAAGGACTCCATTCACTTTTTATACCGCCTGAAGCCAAGAATCCTGTAACGAAATCTGCACGAGGCTTGAAGTTTTTTAACTCGCCGAATGTAACTAACACTGTTTTAGGCTGGTTTTCACTCGCTAATTTCCGAAAATCCTCGAATGGTTTCGCTAGCCTATTCAGTTGCTTGAACCCATCCCAATCATCAAAATTTGTAGTTCCAAGTTCGGCATATACATTTGTGCCGGTAAGTGATCTTTTGCCAGTATTCACTTCTGTTTGACGTTTTGACAAGAGTTCCTTCAATTCGCCACCTTGAAGAAAGACGTCAAGTCCACCCTTATTTTCGATTTCCAAAAATAAATCCCAAGCCTTTTCGACAAGTTCATCAGTTAATTCCTCGATGAAGTATGAACCGCCAGCAGGGTCAAGCACTTTTTCTACATGAGTTTCTTCCTTTAAAACAAGTTGAATATTCCTTGCATATCGTATCGAACTTGCATTTGGCCCAGTCAAACAATCATGAGGATGAACTGTTATAAAGTCAGAGCCGCCCAAAATTGCTGCAAATGTTTCATTTCCTGCACGCAGCAAATTTACATAGGGATCCAGTTTTGAGTAGGATCGTACTGAAGTTACAGCCATTATTGGTATATATGGTGCATCGTCAATTTCATATGCTTTTGAAAAAGCTTTCCATAGAATCCGGAATGCTCGTAGTTTAGCAATTTCCATGAAAAAATGCGTGTCAATTGCAAACCGGACGAAGAAATTATCCGCAAACGATTGGAATGATTCTGTCCCTTCAGCAATTCGGGCAGCTTCAGAAAGGGCGATGGCAAGTTCTAAAACAGCATCGGCACCATCATGATGTACTTTCCAAAGATCCGCACCGATTGTCCTTAAATTTTTATAACCGACAGAAATTATCCAATCTTCCGACTGAACGACCCCCTTCACGTTTTCCCTAATTTCATGATGAACAAAATCAAAAGCTCTTAAAATAGGATCATCATTCTTAATGTTCATAAAAAACACGGGATATTCCGACAGCAATGAGGCTAACTGCAGTAATTCATCCTCTTCCCAGTCAAATGAAAACGAGCCATCGTAAACGATTGATTCATTTCCTCTATCAAGTGAATTTTTCAGTTCGGCAATAAAAGAAGATGCATGATCAGCAATGGTTTGTTGTGCAATTGTCCAACCTCGGTTTTCTTTCATTGACTGAATGGTTGTCGTGTTTTCATTGTTTGTTTTTTTATAATCTGTTTTTTCGAAATAAAGGGGCTGGAGGTTAATGCCCTCCCATGTTTTTGCAATTAGACTTTCATATGGCTTTCCTTTAAGTGATTGTATAGCAATCTCTTTCCACTGCTTAAAGTCCGCTTTATTAAATGTTGTTTTTTTCATATTTTCAACTGTCAATGGAATTGCTCCTTTCGTTATTCATGAGGAGTCGTGAAAACTATGTAGAAATTATTTTATAATTCTTTAAAGCCTATTTATAGTGTACCTGACATGCAATTTCTTTGAAAGTCAGAATGGCAAATTTACTCTCTTCATACACAAAAAAGCTGTCCCCCTAAAAGAGAGACAGCTGAAATTTCATCAATAGACAGATGTGTTATCTGCTGTTATATTTTCGAGTATTTCTTTAACGCGTGCAAGGAAACGTCCCGCTACAGTCCGTCCAATACACGGTGATCAAGTGATAGGCAAAGGTTTACCATATCTCTTACAGCGATCATGCCACCATTCATGACGACAGGACGTTTCACGATGGATTCGACCTGTAGGATGGCAGCTTGCGGATAATTGATAATACCCATCGATTGGATAGATCCGAAAGATCCTGTGTTGTTTACAGTGAATGTACCGCCTTGCATTTCGTCGGATTTGAGTTTTCCTGAACGGACTTTTGAAGCCAATTCATTGATTTCCCTTCCGATTCCTTTAATTGTTTTTTCATCTGCATGTTTGATGACAGGTACAAACAAAGCATCTTCCGTTGCTACTGCGATGGAAATATTGATGTCTTTCTTTTGGATGATTTTGTCCCCGGCCCACATGGAATTCATCATAGGGAATTCTTTCAATGCCTGTGATACAGCCTTCACGAAGAAAGCGAAGTATGTCAGATTGAAGCCTTCCTTTTGTTTGAAATCATTTTTCAATGAATCACGGTATTGGACAAGATTCGTCACATCGACTTCAATCATAGTCCACGCATGAGGTGCTTCATGCTTAGAACGGAGCATGTTAGTCGCAATTGCTCGGCGCACACCAGTGATTGGAATTTCGATATCACCAGCAGCAGTAGGAATTGCCTCAGGGGCAGCAGGTTTGTTAACTGGACGCGCCTCTTGGGAGGGTGCCGCCTGAACAACTTCAGCAACCGGTTCAACTTTCTGTGCAGCCGCTGTTGGAATTTCGCCACTGTCGATAATCGCTTGAAGGTCTTTACGCGTTATGCGCCCTTCTTTTCCGGATCCTTCAACGAGCGAAAGGTCGATATTGTTTTCTTGCGCCATTCTCATAACTGCTGGTGAAAAGCGGGCTGCTCCTGCTCCGCGTTTAAGAGGCGAGGCCGGTTTTTGAGATCCAGCAGCTGGCATTTCGTTCGCAGGTTCCTCTTTTGCAGGCACTGCTGCAGGTTGACTAACCTGTTCAGCATTCCCTTCCGCTCCGCCTTCCGTTTCAATCGTACAGACGACGACTCCCACTTCCACCGTTTCGCCCTCTTGCACGGTAATTTCTTTAATTACACCAGCGAAAGATGAAGGGATTTCCGCAGTAACTTTATCCGTATTCACTTCTGCCAATGGATCGTATTTATTAACCGTGTCGCCGGGTTTAACAAGCCACTTTTCAATCGTTCCTTCTGTAACGCTTTCGCCAAGTTTAGGCATTTCGATTTTTTCAATTGCCACTTCGAAATCCTCCTTTCCGATTAAAATTCTGCTAATTCACGCGCTGCTTTTTCAACTTTATCCGGGTTGACCATGAAGAACTTTTCCATTGTTGGAGCATATGGCATAGCAGGAATATCAGGTCCCGCAAGACGTTTGATAGGTGCATCAAGGTCAAAGAGGCAGTTCTCTGCGATTATCGCAGAAACTTCACTCATTACGCTACCTTCCAGGTTGTCTTCCGTCACTAACAATACCTTACCCGTTTTTGAAGCAGCTTCAATGATTGCTTCTTTATCGAGTGGATAAATTGTACGCAAGTCTAAGATATGTGCAGATATTCCATCTTCAGCAAGCCTTTCAGCTGCTTGTAGTGCAAAATGTACACATAGTCCGTATGTGATGATCGTAATATCATCACCTTCACGCTTCACATCGGCCTTACCTATCGGCAAAACGTATTCCTCTTCAGGAACTTCGCCTTTTATCAAACGGTATGCACGCTTATGCTCAAAGAAAAGTACCGGATCATCATCTCTGATAGCCGCCTTCAAGAGACCTTTTGCATCGTAAGGAGTAGAAGGAATAACGATTTTCAATCCTGGTGTACTTGCGAACATGGACTCGACTGATTGGGAATGGTATAACGCACCATGAATTCCACCACCAAATGGAGCGCGGATAACAATCGGACAAGACCAATCATTGTTTGAACGGTAACGGATTTTCGCTGCTTCAGAAACAATCTGGTTCACCGCAGGCATTATGAAATCCGCGAATTGCATTTCGGCAATTGGACGCATTCCGTACATTGCAGCTCCAATTCCAACACCGGCAATCGCAGATTCTGCGAGTGGCGTGTCGAGTGCACGGTATTCACCAAATTGGTCATAAAGGCCAGTTGTCGCTTTAAATACGCCACCCTTTCTACCAACGTCCTCTCCAAGAACGAATACATTTTCATCCCGTTCCATTTCTTCCTTCATCGCAAGTGTAATTGCATCAATATATGAAAGTACAGCCATTATTGGTCTCCCCCTTCCTCTTTATAGACATGGCGAAGTGCATATTCCGGTTCAGCGTAAGGAGCCTTCTCCGCATAGTCAGTCGCTTCATTGACGATTCTCTTGATGCGTTCGTCAATATCTTTCTCAAGCGTGTCATCCATGACACCGGCTTCTTTCAAGTAAGCTGCAAATTTAGGGATTGGATCATTTTTTCGTTCAGCTTCAAGCTCTTCTGCATCTCGGTATAGACGATGGTCATCGTCTGAAGAGTGAGCAGTCAAGCGGTAACAAATTGCTTCAACAAGGCTTGGTCCTTCTCCGCTACGAGCACGGTCAGCAGCTTCCTTTACTACACGGTAGACTTCGAGTGGATCTGTACCATCAACTGTTACGCCGGGCATGCCGTATCCAACTGCACGGTCCGAAACGTTTTCACAAGCCAATTGTTTTTCAAGAGGCACTGAAATTGCATATTTATTGTTTTCGACCATTACTACAGTCGGTAATTTATGGACTCCTGCAAAGTTCATCCCTTCGTGGAAGTCCCCTTGGTTGGATGAACCTTCACCTAATGTGACAAATGTGATGAAGTCTTCTTTTTCATTTTAGCCGCAAGTGCAACTCCGACAGCGTGCGGAAGTTGTGTTGTAACAGGGGAAGATCCTGTTAGGATACGGTTTTTTCGTTGTCCGAAGTGACCAGGCATTTGACGGCCTCCAGAGTTCGGATCTTCTGCTTTTGCGAATGCTGAGAGCATTAGTTCTTTTGGTGTCATTCCGAAGTGGAGGACGACTCCCATGTCGCGGTAATATGGTGCAATCCAGTCTTTGTTTTTGTCAAGTGCGTATGCTGCTCCGGCTTGAGCGGCTTCTTGCCCTTGGCAGGAGATGACGAATGGAATTTTTCCGGCACGGTTTAATAGCCACATGCGTTCGTCCAAACGTCTAGCCATTACCATTGTTTCGTAGATTTCTAGAACATTTTCGTTCGTCAATCCTAATTCTTCATGACGCAATTTCGCCATTGTATGAATCCCCCTTCGTTTCGGTTGTCATATTAATAAAACTGTTGCTTTCCGTTCCAGGCGGACGCTTTCCGCGGGCATGGCTTCAGCTCATGCTATTCCCGCAGGAGTCGCCGCCTTCCACTACAAGCAACAGAAATCACAAGAAATAAATATAATCTGATATGATATATTGAAAATTACATATGAATAGCTTTTCCGTCTACTGCAAGTGCTGCTTCGCCCATTACTTCGGAAAGGGATGGGTGTGGGTGGATTGTAGATGCTACTTCCCATGGAGTGGCGTCAAGAACCATCGCAAGGCCAGCTTCGGATATTAAATCTGTAACATGAGCTCCGATCATATGGATGCCTAATAGGTCGTTTGTATCTTTGTCGGCGATAATTTTTACAAATCCATCTGCGTTACCATTGACGAGTGCTTTGCCGATTGCTGCAAATTGGAATTTACCTACTTTTATATTGTATCCTTGCTCTTTCGCTTGTGCTTCAGTCAACCCGACACTTGCAGCTTCAGGGCTTGAATAGATGCATCGGGAAATGTTTGTATAATTAATCGGTTCCGTTGAAAGTCCAGCAATATGTTCAACAGCAGCTATCCCTTCATGTGAGGCAACATGTGCCAATTGAAGTCCGCCGATTGCGTCGCCGATTGCGTAGATATGGCTTTCTTTCGTTTGGAACGTCGATTTAGTCTGTATGTAGCCTTTTTCTAACTGGATTTCGGTGTTGTCGATGCCGATTCCTTCAGTATTGGCCTGCCTTCCTACGGATACAAGCAATTTCTCCGCAGTAAACTCTTTCGTTTCACCAGCAATTTCAGCTGAAATGGTAACTGCTTCTTCTGATTTTGAAAGCGTTTCAGGCAATACTTTTGCACCTGTGATGAAAGTGACTCCTCTTTTCGAAAGAAGTTTTTTCATTTCTTTTGATATATCTTCGTCTTCAGTTGGGATGATTCTGTCAGCGTATTCAATTACTGTAACTTCCACTCCAAAATCACATAACATGGAAGCCCATTCGATTCCGATTACTCCACCGCCGACGATTAACATCGACTTCGGTAATTTAGTCATTTTCAACGCACCATCTGAAGAAAGAACTTGGATTTCATCCAGTTCTAGTCCCGGTAAAGTGCGGGGTCTTGATCCGGTAGCTAAAATAAGGTTTTTTAAGATGAGCATTTCATTTTCTTCACCATTATTCATTTCAACAGAAATGGTGCCCGGCATTGGAGAGAAGATGGATGGGCCTAACATTCTGCCAAATCCTTCATAGACATCTATTTTGCCTTTCTTCATCAAGGCAGTAACACCTTTATGAAGCTGTTGGACGATTTCTTCTTTCCTTGCTTGGACACGGGTAAAGTTTAGCGTGGCACCGGCTGTTTCGACACCGAAATGCGCAGCATCCGTTTTAGCAATTTTGTAGACTTCAGCGCTTTTCAGCAAAGCCTTGCTTGGAATGCATCCTTTATGCAAGCAAGTTCCGCCAAGTAGCTCCTTTTCAACTAAAGCTGTTTTAAGCCCTAATTGTGCTGCACGAATAGCTGCTACATACCCGCCTGTTCCGCCGCCTAAAATAACTACATCATATTCGACTGCCATCTGTTTATGGCCTCCTCTTGCTATCCATCACGCGGGATAGGTTTTTGCTTTCTCCTCACCGTTCAAGACGCGTAAAGCACCTTCTGCAAGTGCTTGTAATTCATCTTCTCCGGGATAGACAACTACATCTGCAATCCATTGAACTCGGGAGTTTATCATTTCCACGTATTGTTTCCCGTAAGCAAGCCCTCCGGTTAGAATGATGGCATCTACTTTCCCTTCAAGGACAGTTGCGGCACTTCCAATTTCCTTTGCCACCTGGTATGCCATCGCTTCGTAGACAAGAGCCGCTTCTTCATCGCCTGCATCAATCCGTTTTTCTACAGTGACAGCATCATTTGTTCCAAGGTATCCTACGAGTCCGCCTTTTCCTACCAATTTCGACATGATTTCTGTTCTGAAATAAGTTCCTGAATAGCAAAGATCGACTAATTCACCGATTGGAACTGTTCCCGCTCGTTCCGGGCTGAATGGTCCGTCTCCGTGCAAGCCGTTATTAACATCAATCACTTTTCCAAAACGATGTGCGCCAACTGTTATGCCTCCACCCATATGAGTGACAATGAGACGCAAATCTTTATAACGTTTACCAATTTGTTTGGCATACCGTCTTGCAACTGCTTTTTGATTTAAAGCATGAAAAATCGATTTTCGATTGATTAATGAAAATCCTGAAATACGGGCAAGCGGATGCATTTCATCAACAACTACTGGATCTACAATATATGCCGGAATCTTAGTGGCATTTGCGAGTTTCTCGGCTATGATGCCACCAAGATTGGATGCATGTTGTCCGGAATAGCCCTTTTTCAAGTCTTCGATCATTGGGCATTGACAATATATGTTCCGCCCGCAATTGGACGGAGAAGTCCACCCCGACCACAAACTGCATGCAGTTCATCCAAGGCGACTCCTCCGCGCTCTAACGATGCGATAATAGAATCTTTCCTGAAAACGTATTGATCGATAACCGAAGGATATTGTGCAAGTTCCTCTGCTGAATGTCTCAATGTGTCTTCAAATACAAGATGCTCATTATCGTACACACCGATTTTCGTTGATGTTGACCCCGTATTGATAACAAGGATCCTAAAGATCTCATTATGCACGAACATCCCTCCTACTCTTCTGAGATGCGCCGTCTTTTATTTTTTATTTGAAAGAACACTTTTTTCATTTTGCAAAAATTGGCTACGAGATTTGGCAACTCTTGCAATTCTTTCTTCTGCAAGGCGGTCGGCAGCTACGTATGTTGGGATATTATCACGTTTTGAAATCGCAAAGATTTGTTCGATTGTGTCGTAAATTCCTGCCACGCGTTTCATCGCACGTTCACGGTTATAGCCTGCAAGCTCATCAGCCACATTGATAACACCGCCTGAGTTGATGACGTAGTCTGGAGCGTAAACGATTCCCATTTCATGAATGATGTCGCCATGTTCAGGATTTTTCAATTGGTTGTTTGCAGAGCCAGCGATAACTTTGCATTTAAATTGTGGAATCGTTTCGTCATTGATGATTGCTCCAAGTGCACATGGTGCAAAAATATCTGCGTCTTGTGAATAGATTTCATCAATTCCGACAGCAATTGCACCGAATGCATCAACAGCACGTTGTACGGCCTCATTGTTTATGTCCGTTACGATCAATTTAGCGCCTTCTTCATGGAGATACTCACAAAGTGTATAGGCTACGTTACCGACGCCTTGTACAGCAATCGTCTTGCCTTCAAGGGAATCGCTACCGAATGCTTCTTTTGCTGCAGCTTTCATTCCTTTGTAAACGCCGTAAGCTGTAACTGGTGATGGATTTCCTGATGAACCGAATTCCGCGGAAACTCCTGTAACATAATCAGTTTCTAAATGGATTAAATCCATATCTTCTTCAGTTGTACCAACATCCTCGGCAGTAATGTATCTACCATTTAAACCTTCAATGAAGCGACCAAACGCGCGGAACATTTCATCATTCTTATCCGTTCTTGGATTTCCGATGATAACTGTTTTCCCGCCTCCAAGATTCAATCCGGCAGCTGCATTTTTATATGTCATACCTTTTGCAAGTCGTAGTGCATCTTCAATTGCTTCTTCTTCACTTGCATAAGTCCACATGCGAGTTCCACCCAATGCTGGTCCAAGTGTTGTGTCATGAATCGCGATGATTGCTTTAAGGCCGGAAGTTTTATCCTGACAGATAACAAGTTGTTCATAATCGTGAGTTTCCATATATTTAAATAATTCCATGATGCATTTCCTCCTTGGGATAATCCGTATTATTTTTTTGAAGTTTGTATAGCTAACGCCAAAGAATACAACTTTGTTTCTGCACTATCAGATCTTGAAGTGAGAACAATTGGCGCTCTTGCTCCTTGTATAATTCCTCCGACTTTAGCATTGGCGAAGTACATAAGTGATTTATACAAAATATTTCCCGCTTCTATGGACGGAACGACAAGGATATCGGCTTTCCCAGCCGTATCGCTAACAATTCCTTTGTGTTGGGCCGATTTGACAGACACAGCATTATCTAATGCAAGCGGTCCATCGACAATGCAGTCTTTGATTTGCCCCCTCTGATTCATAACGACAAGCGCCGCAGCATCCGTCGTAGGTATCATGACAGGATTGATGGTCTCAATGGCTGCGAGGGGTGCAACAATTGGTACAGCAACTCCACAAGCTTTAGCAACCGCTACTGAATTCCGGATGATTTGTGCTTTCTCTTCAAGGTTAGGGGCAATATTCATCCCGGCGTCCGTTACAAATAGCAAGCGATTGTATCCATCAACTTCAAAAGCCGCTACATGGGAAAGCACCTTTCCTGTTCGCAATCCATATTCAGAGTTTAACACAGCTTTTAAGACAATTGCTGTGGGCAAATTCCCCTTCATTAAGACTTGCGCTTCCCCAGTCGAAACGAAACGGACAGCTTTCTCAGCTGCCTCCTGAATAGTATCGGCATGCTCAATCGAAATATAAGGATTGCTTTCTAATTCCGGGAAACGCGATTTAATAAGTCTCTTTAATAGCTCCTCATTATCAACTAAAATAAAGGAGGCAATCCCTCTCATCATTGCCATCTCCACCGCTTGGAGGACTTCCGGGTCCGCCGCACTTGCCACAGCTACTGTCCTAAAACCGGAGGCCGCAGTTTTTTCTACTAGTGCATTTAGTGTCGTCATTTCAGCCCTCCACCATTAGATAAGTTTAAATTTCTCTAGTTTGTAATATAAGGAGCGCAATGAAATACCGAGACGATTCGCTGTCAATGATTTATTTCCATTATGCTCGTCCAGAGCTTTTTCAAGGACTGATCGTTCGTAATCATCCATAACTGACGCAAGAGTACTCTTCTCTGGAAGAATCTCTTCAGTCGTTTTAACTTCGTTTGTAAAAAGTGACCTTCTAATATCCTCGACTTGAATAATTGACGAACCTGGCCCTATGTAAATCATCGCCCGACTGAGTACATTTTCAAGTTCCCGAACATTTCCTGGCCATTCATATCGTTGCAATCTATTCATTGCTTCATCAGATATTTCTCCAACATTCATCCCAAATTCTTGATTTAATTTCTTCAGTAATTGAACTGCAATTTCAGGAATGTCCGCCTTCCTATTTCGCAATGAAGGAATTTGAATGGTAATACGGTTTAATGCATAATACAAATCGATATTGAATGAACCTTCATGAATGGCTTTCTCCAAGTTTTTGGAGGTTGCTGCGATGATACGCACCGGATTAAATTCACGCTGTTCATTCATTTGAATTGTTCTTTCTTTTAAGTGATCCAATAACCTAAGTTGAACGCCTAAAGGCAAGTCAGTTACTTCATCAAGAAAAATACTGCCGCTAAAGGCCTCATCAAATAATCCCGATTTAACAGGCTTGGAACTATCTTGGTCATATTCCCCAAATAACTCCCTTTCAATGACGGAAGGGTCAATCGCACTGCAGTTCACACGTATAAATTTATAGGATTTTCTACTACTCTCACTATGAATAGCATTTGCAAAGAGCTCTTTCCCGAGCCAGGTTCACCTCTTAATAAAACAGGTATATCCGACTTCGCAGCAATTTTTGCTTGATCAATTGATAGACGTATATCTGGAGAATTCCCGTGAATATCGGAAAATGTAAAAGTCGACTCCAATTTCCGAATGATTTGCTTAGCCCAATCAAGCTCTTTCATCAGATTTCGCATTTCTGTGATGTCATGGATGACACCAACACTGCCTTTCATCTGCTTGTTGACTATAATAGGAGCTACATTTACAATAACATCCCTATTCTCCTCACCTATTCGCATATTAACTCCGCGAATTGGTTTTTGTGTCTCTAAGACTTTCATATGGATACTTTCACCCTCGTTAATATCTACGGTGGCGGGTTTTCCAATCACTTCATCTTCAGACAAGCCTGTGATTCTTGTATATGCCCGATTGACAAGTACGCCATTTCCTTTTTCATCTACGACTGAAATTGCGTCATCACTTGATTGAATTATGGCTTCGAGCATCGTTTTTATTGATTTCAAGTCTGTAACTTCCTCAGCTAATTTGACTACTTCGGATACATCCTTGAAAACTGCAAACGCACCAAATCTTTCCCCAGTTGCTGAAATAAGTGGGTAACGAGAGCTGATTATTGCCAGACCATTCGGAAGAACCAATTCGTCATTCAGTTCAGGTTTTCCAGAATTAAGAACCCTAACTAACTTACTATCGGGAATTATCTCGAAAATCGATTTGCCAATTGTGTTGAAATCAGAAACTTCTAACATTGTGCAAGCGCTTTCATTTATGAAATCGACAATCCCCTTTTGATCAATCCCAATCATACCTTCATCAATTGAGTTGAGTATCAAACGCTGCCTATCCATCTCTGTTTGAATCCTTCGAAAGAATTGATCATTAGTTTTCAACAGGTCAATTAAAAGAACACTTTGCAAGGATATTCATTCTCCTTTTAGCACCATGCAATCTTTTGCAAATCTATTTTCATCATACACGATTGCACAGTTCTTGACAATATTTGTTGAGCAGGTAAAATAAAAAATGTTAAGGAGATTGATAATATGGCACGAATGGCAGCTTTCATCGTTCTTTTGATACCCATTTTAATAACGGCTGGTGGCATTAAATTGATGCGTGATTCGCTTTTCGGCATTCTATTCAGCCCACTTCCGTTCATTTGGCTACAATTTGTAATCGGTTTACTTATGTTTGGTGCAGGTCTTGCATTTTTCGCAGGCTTCCTTTTACGCCGCGACCGTCGTAAAGGAAGAGTTCAGGAAAGATTTAAATAATATGCAGATACTGTTGATTTACGCTACAGGCGGACGCTTTCCGCGGGCATGGCTTCAGCCTCCTCACTTCACTACGCTTCGTTGCGGGGTCTTCAGCTCATGCTATTCCCGCAGGAGTCGCCGCCTTTCGCTCCAATCAACGGAGCAACTATAATCAACAAAAAATATTAATGCAACCAAATAAAAAGGGACATCGGCAAGTTATGCTGATGTCCCTTTTTATATTATTTGAACCTTCCTGGATAATCGGTTATCCAGCCCGTTATTGACGGAGCAGGATTGCGTATGTTTTCTTCCTTTCCCGTCACTCCGTATACTCTTAATATCTTCCCGCTATCTACCATCTTACTCAAATAAGGCTCCTGCATGAGACTTTTAGATAAATGGAATCCATCCGCGAAATGATATTTCCCTAAATCATCCCAGTCAGTCGTTTTCTTTTTCACTAAAAAGGCAATTTCAAGTGAAGATTCCATCATTTTTACCCTTTCGAGAATTCCTGCATCAAATGATGATATATGCACTTGATCCAAAAGAAGAGCCATATTAAGGATATCCCTTAGGTATTCGGGTCTTTCCGATACTGTTTCTTTCAATTCGATATTCAATGCAAGATGATTCAATGCGCAAAATGAAACAACCTCACTCAATGTAGGAATTTCATGACCGGCAAAATTTCTAATAAACTTCCTGCCAACTTTAATTCCTTTCAATTCACTGAGGCTTAGTGACGAAATGGGTTTCCGAATGCCAGCAACCCTCGATAGATCCTTATCATGAACAACTACAGGTATCCCATCGGCAGTAAGCTGTACATCCAACTCAATGCCGTCTGCTCCTTGCCTCAATGCTTCCTTGAATGCACTCATCGTATTTTCAAAACAAACTCCAGAGGCTCCTCTATGCGCAAAAACAAGCGGTTTATAATTTGGGGATTCAATTGACAATTTCAAAACACCTTTCGAGTTTTTACTATTATACTCCAATCGAACAAGGAACTCCCTAAAAGATTTTATTGGATCTTCCGAATGAAAAGGACACAAGCTATGGCCTGTGTCCGATTAAGAATTTTAGTATGATTTCAACTTGCCACGTTTTCAAGTCTAATTTTATCTGCAATCATTGCAATGAATTCACTATTCGTTGGCTTACTTTTTAAATGATGTACTGTATAACCGAATATTTTGGAAATTGTATCATAATTTCCCCTGTTCCATGCAACTTCAATTGCATGCCGTATTGCTCTTTCTACTCGTGACGGGGTTGTTTTGTATCTTTCTGCAATATCCGGATAAAGAACTTTTGTAACTGAACCAAGTAAATCATTATCTGTGTAAACCATTTGAATGGCTTCCCGTAAAAAAGCGTATCCCTTAATATGTGCTGGAACGCCAATTTCTTTTATGATGGTCGTTATTGTTGTATCAAGTGCTCGCTGTGTCATACCAGTATCCTCAACTTCTTCTTTCGGTGCTTGCATCGTTGGTCTAACTGGTTTTTGTGTTCCAGCAACTTGGTGTATTTGTGTGATTAATCGATCGAATTCAAAAGGCTTCAACATGAAATATGATGCACCAAGGCCTCCAGCTTGAGCCATTACATCCTCTTGACCAAAAGCGGTTAGCATTATTATATGCATAGCTGACATTTCTGGATTCCCTTTAATCGTTTCCAAAACAGCTATACCATCCAAATGGGGCATAATTATATCAAGAAGCAACAAATCCGGTTTGTTTTCCTCAAGCATGGAAAGACAAACTTTGCCGTTATGAGCAGACCAAATCACCTCAAGGTCCGGATGTTGTTTAAAATAAGCGGTCATCGTTTTAACAAGCTCTTTATTATCATCCGCAATTGCAATTTTCACTTTCGTCATCCCACAATTCCCCCCGTATTTTTCCATTGGTTATCCCTTTTACATTTTTCGCTTTAAGCAAACTTATGTATAGTAAAAATTCGACAAACGATTTAACATTCCTTTAAGAAATTTGAAAATGCGTCTAATGAATTAGGGTTTCCCTAAATTTCGACGGACTTTGACAGGACATTAAAGTGTGGAAGGCGGCGTTTAGCTTCGACAGGCGGTGGATTATAAAGAAAAAAAAGGTCAATCCCCAATGGATTGACCTTTTAAAATGGAATACTTTCCTTCGCCGTCACGCATTGTCACTAAGAATAAACCGGCACCTTTCTTTGGTTCATCCACAAACATATGCGTTATGGCACCAACAAACTTTCCATTTTGGATAACGGGACTTCCACTCATCCCCTGCAAAATTCCACCCGTTGCTTCTAACAAGACAGGATCCGTTAGAATGAACTGGAATTGTTCTTCTTCAATATGCGTAATTCGGATGGAGAATGTCTCGACTTCAGTCCCTTTTACGGTTGTAAAAATTTCCGCTGCCCCAGTCTTTAATTCCGTGGGCTGCATGATTTCAAGCGGCTCGGATAAAACTTTCTTATAGGCAGCATTCCAGTTGCCGAAAATTCCATATACGCCATTTGTTTTAATTGTGCCAAGGTAATCTTCACCATCTATGATGGAAGATATCTTGTAACCCGGAGTGCCTGGTATACTTTTCTTAATCTGCTCAATTTCAGAGAGGTAAATCGCGCCTTTTTTGAATGATGGTGGTGATTTTAAGGAACTATCGACAATCTGATGGCCGAGGGCGCCATATGTTCCACTATTCGGGTCAACATATGTTAAAGTTCCTGTTCCCTCTGTTCGGTCTTTGAGGAATGGCAGGAGACGTTTTACCGCATCCCTATCCGCAAGTATTTCAATCGGTGTTCCTTTCCGATTGATATTCATGTGGATTCGATCTTTTTTTGCCTTGCCGACGACTTTTTCAAAGTCCCTCAGATTAACGACAGGTATCCCCTCCATTTTGATAATGGAATCGCCTGCCTTCAACCAATAATCTTCCTGAACGAGTACGTCATTCGTAATATAAACACCGGACAAATCCATTTGAATACCAATGGAATGTCCCATTGGAATGACATGATCTCTTGAAGTTGCCGATACTTTCTCGTGGAAAGGCAGTAATAACAAAAGCGTGGCAAACGAAACGGACAACAGTCGCCTACTCCATCCCATGGTTCACCTCCTCAGCTGAAAGATACTATTGGTATGTCCGTTCTGACGGAACTTATGAAAGGGTAAAACAAGAAAAAACGCATACATTAAGTATGCGTAAATAATCGTTTCCTATAATGTTTTTTATTGTTAAATATCAATGAAATGTAGCTTTTCTTGTTTCAGCCATTGAAAGTAGCTCTTCCGCATGCTGTAAAGTTAACGAAGTAATTTCGGCTCCGGAAAGCATCCTCGATAATTCCTTCGTTCGCTCTATTTCAAATATTTCAGCAACGGCTGTTGTTGTCCGATTATCAGTTACTTCTTTTTTAATAAGAAGATGATGATCGGCCATTGCCGCCACTTGTGGAAGATGGGAAATGCAAAGCACTTGGGAATTTACTGCAATCATGGAAATTTTGTCAGCGATTGCCTGTGCGACCCGTCCACTTACACCAGTATCTACCTCATCAAAAATAATTGAAGTAATTCCTTGATGTTTTGAAAAAATTGTTTTTAACGCCAACATAATCCGTGATAGTTCACCGCCGGACGCTATTTTAACAAGTTGTTTTAATGGCTCACCGACATTTGTTGAAATTAGGAAAACAATATCATCAATTCCGTTACTGTCAAATACATTTGCTGGTTTTCTTGTAACAGAAACCTTAAAATCGGATTTTTCCATATGTAGTTCTTTTAATTGCTGCATAATCGCTTTTTCCAACACACTAGCAGATTTCTTCCTTATTATGGATAACTCGTTTGCTTCGATCTCCAAGTCCTTTTTTAACTGATCAAGCTTTTCTTGTTCTTCCACAATACGCGCATCTCGATTCAGCAACTGATCCAGCTCATCAGAAATCTTTTCCCGATAAATTAGGATATCCTCTATCGTTGTACCATATTTTCTTTTTAATGATAGAAGCAAAGCAAGACGGTCTTCTACAAAAGATAACCTCATAGGGTCGAATTCCATACTGTCAATTATACTTTTAAGCTCATGAGATACATCCTGAAGGGAATAGAAACATGACGAAATGATTTCAGCCTGTGAAGAAAGCTCTTTATCAATTGAAGCGGCATCTTCCAGATCGCTCATTGCCGATCCAACCCAATCCAAAGCGTGATTATCTCCGCCAATGGATTCAAATGCAGTATTCAACCGTTCGAAAAGCCGATTAAAATGTTGGAGTTTTAGCTTTTCCTCCTCAAGTTCTTCCTCTTCACCAACCTGTAGACCTGCTGCATCAATCTCTTTTAACTGGAAAGAATAAAGGTCTATACGCTGTGCAACCTGTTGTTCATTCTCATTAGCTGTTTCAAGTCTTCGCTTTAGTTTTACATAACGTTCATAAATATCATGGTAATTTTTATGGGCTTCAAATAAGGGCTGTCCTGCAAATTGATCAAGCAGGTGAATATGCCTTCTCTCATGCATAAGTTCCTGATTATCATGTTGGCCATGGATATCGATTAACTGAGAACCTATTTCACGTAAACTTGCAATAGTCACAAGCTTGCCATTAACCCTGCAAGACGTCTTACCATTTGAATTGATATCGCGCCTAAGTATAATATTGCCATCCTCGAAATCTATTCCAAAGTCATTTAACTTTTCAAAAACAGGATGATTTTCTTCTTCGATGATGAACATGCCTTCCAACTCCGCTTTATTTGCACCATGGCGAATAAATTCTTGGGAACCTCTTCCCCCGACTAGAAGCTGAATTGCATCAATAATTATAGACTTTCCGGCACCTGTTTCACCTGTTAAAACAGTTAAACCTTCTTCAAACGATACTTCAAGTTGTTCGATAATAGCGAAATTACGAATGGATAGTTCACTTAACATGTAAATACGAGCCTCCTTTATTGAAAATCAGGCTTATATTAGTGCTAATAACCTGGACTTCACTTCAATAGTTAGCGACTCATCCCTGCAAATAATCATGCAAGTATCATCCCCACAAATAGTTCCAAGCATTTCATCCCAGCCTAAATTATCGATAAGGGAACCTACAGCATGGGCGTTTCCTGGCAAGGTTTTCAGAATGATAAAATGACTTGCGCTATCCACACTGACGAATGCGTCGTTTAACATCCGTCCAAGTTTTTCTTCGGTATTGAACTTATTGACAGTCGGGATATTATATTTGTAACGGCCGTCAGGAAGAGGGACTTTAATAAGATGTAATTCCTTAATATCACGGGATACTGTCGCCTGTGTAACATCCACACCCGAACTTTTTAACATATCAACAAGTTGATCCTGAGTTTCCACTTCATTATTGGTGATAATCTCACGAATCCGTAAATGCCGTTGTCCCTTATTCATTTCAATCACTCCATTGCTTAATTATCACTGTAAGTTACTGAAAGGCTTTATGCGCCTCGTCGATCAATGATTCAAATTCAGATTGAGCGTAAGTTATAGCCGGCTCACTTACCGATTTTAAATGGTAAAGGAATTCAATGTTCCCTTCTCCACCAGTAACTGGTGAATATGAGATGCCTTGAAGTAAAAAACCCTCCCGTAAGGAAGCCTCCGCAATTTTCTGCAGTACTTCCAAATGCACGGATTTGTCCCTAACAATTCCCTTTTTCCCTACTTTGTCCTTTCCTGCTTCGAACTGTGGTTTAACAAGTGCAACTACATCTCCGCCGTGAGCAAGAATTTGTTTTAATGGAGGTAGGATTAATTTCAAAGAGATGAATGAAACATCAATGGTCGCGACTTCTGGAACACCGTCTTTAAACAGTTCAGGAGTAGCATGCCTGAAGTTTGTTTTCTCCATTACCGTAACCCGATCATCACTTCGTATCTTCCAGGCAAGCTGATTGGTGCCCACGTCTAAAGCATAACAATGCTTAGCTCCATTCTGAAGTGCGCAGTCGGTAAATCCGCCGGTGGATGAACCGATGTCCAAAACGATTTTACCATCAACGGTCATATCAAATAATTCCAAAGCCTTTTCCAGTTTCAAACCGCCACGGCTTACATATTTCAAAACCGCCCCTTTTACGATTAAAGGGGCGTCAATCTTAATCTTTTCTCCAGGTTTATCCAACCTTGTTTCGGCAGAGAATACGATTCCCGCCATTATCGAGCGTTTCGCTTGTTCCCTTGTTTCCACTAACCCTCTTTGGACAAGCAGGATATCGACCCGCTCCTTCTGTTGGCCGTTTGTCATACAATTTCCCTCGCAACACTAGTCTTGGCAACTGATTTTTCCATAGTTTTCACAACGTTTTCGCAAGTCAAGTCTATTTCCTCGAGCAATCTATCAACACTTCCGTGCTCGATGAATTCGTCAGGAATGCCTAACCTATTAATCGAAATATGCCCCATTGATACATCATGTGCATATTCAAGAACAGCGCTTCCAAATCCACCTGCCAATACGGCCTCTTCAACCGTAATGATTGGTTTCCCATCCTTAAATATCTCATCAAGCATTTCTGTGTCAAGGGGTTTGATGAACCTTGCATTTACCACTTTTACTTCAATGCCTTTTTTAGAAAGTGTTTCAGCCGCCTCGATAGCCATTGGAATCGTTGTTCCGAATGTCAAAATTGTCCCGTCTGCACCTTCACGAAGTACTTCCCATGTCCCGATTGGAATGGTTTTCAGTTTTTCATCCATTACGACTCCAAGTCCATTGCCTCGCGGATAGCGCATTGCAATCGGACCATCATCATAACTTAATGCAGTCTTCACCATATGCTGACCTTCGTTTTCATCTTTCGGCATCATAATAACAATGTTTGGCATATGCCGTAAAAACGCAATATCGAATACGCCCTGATGGGTTTCTCCGTCAGCTCCTACAAGTCCCGCACGATCAATTCCAATGAATACATTTAGTTTTTGACGAGTTATATCATGTAAAACTTGGTCGTATGCTCGTTGCAAGAATGTCGAATAAATTGCCAAAAACGGCTTCATACCTTGGGTTGCCAGGCCTGCTGCCATTGTTGCAGCATGCTGTTCCGCAATACCAACATCAAAGAAGCGTTCCGGGAATTCAGCTGCGAACGATTCGAGTTTCGAACCTACAGGCATCGCAGGTGTGATAGCTGCCACACGTTTATCCTCTCGAGCAATCTTCCTAACCGTTTCAGAAACAGTCCACTCCAAGATGGTGCAGTTGTCGGTGATTTCACAAAATCTCCTGTTTCAATCTTATATGGGCCAGTTCCATGCCACGTTCCGATTTTATCGTCCTCGGCAGGTCTAAATCCCTTACCCTTTTTCGTAATTACATGAAGGAGGACTGGACCATCCATTTTTTTAGCGTATTGGATGTTTCGTTCCAAATCAGTAAAGTCATGTCCGTCGATTGGACCAAGATAAGTAAATCCAAGCTCCTCAAAAAACACTCCTGATACGAGCAAATATTTCAAGCTATCTTTCACTCGTTCAGCAGCGGCTGCAACCTTCCCGCCAACAGCTGGAATTCTTTTGAGAAGATATTCAAGTTCATCCTTGGCACTGTTATACTTCCCAGCTGTCCTCAATTTTCCAAGTACAGCGTGAAGTGCACCTACGTTAGGCGCAATTGACATTTCGTTGTCATTTAGGACAACAATCATATTCGTTTTAAGATGGCCAATATGATTTAAGGCTTCTAAGGCCATACCGCCTGTCAATGCCCCATCTCCTATGACCGGTACAACATAGTTCGAGCCGCTTTGCATATCCCTTGCGGCTGCCATACCCATCGCTGCGGAAAGTGATGTTGAGCTATGGCCTGTTTCCCATACATCATGTGCGCTTTCGGACATTTTCGGGAACCCGCATAATCCCTTATATTGACGTAATGTATCAAATTGTCCCGCTCGGCCTGTTAATATCTTATGCACATACGCTTGATGTCCAACATCCCAGATAATCTTATCTTGAGGGCTATCAAACAGTTTATGCAATGCGATTGTCAATTCAACAACGCCTAAATTCGGTCCAATATGACCACCCGTCGTCGACAGGTTATGAATAAGGAATTTCCGAATTTCCTTTGCCAATTCCGTCATTTGTTCTTTATTAAATTTTTTCAAGAACGACGGATTCGCTATTTGAGTGAGATCCACTACTATCACACACCTTCATAATTTGATTGCCACGTTTGCGTCAGTAATGTTTTCATTATATCAAGAAGGCTCTTCAATAGAAACTTTTTGGCGAAAATCAGCATAACAGGCTATTTTAACTTTTAACGGTCAAGCATTTCTTTGCACGATATAGTCGGCGAAATGTTTTAACATAGAGTTTTCCTTTTTTATAAAGGAAAGGCACTCAATTGCGTCTTGGTGATATTTTTCAAGTTGTTGCTTAGCACCCTCAAGACCAAGAAGCGATGGATAAGTAGACTTATCACTTGCAGTATCACTGTTTGCAGTTTTACCAAGCTGCTCGGTAGTTGAAGTGACGTCAAGAATATCATCTTGGATTTGAAAAGCCAGCCCAATGTTTGTCGCATATTCCCGGAGTTGGTTCAACTCCTCTTCATCCGCACCAGCAAGAATTGCACCAGCTTCAATACAGAATGATAATAATGCGCCCGTCTTATTTCGGTGCACTTCTTCAAGCTCATCAAGCGTCAAAGTTGAGCTTTCGCCTTCCATATCGAGTATTTGGCCACCAACCATTCCATCTGCACCTGAAGCATTGGCAAGTAGAGCAATTAGTTTAACCACCTTTTCAGGACTTGTATGTTGTAAAGACGCTAAAATCCCAAAAGCAACCGTTTGCAAGGCATCACCAGCAAGGACTGCTGTAGCTTCCCCATACACTTTGTGATTCGTAGGTTTACCTCTTCTGAAATCGTCATCATCCATGCAAGGTAAGTCGTCATGAATAAGGGAATATGTATGAATAAGTTCGGCTGCACAAGCAACTTTCAGAGCATCTTCCGAAGTAGTCTTTCCGAAATCGGCCAAAACCGCAAGGACAAGGAGTGGTCTTATCCGTTTTCCGCCAGCATTGACAGAATAAAGCATCGAGTCTTTCAAATTGATCGGAGAATTTTTCGATTGGATTAATTGATTCATCTCCGCATCAATCAGGGGTGTCTTTTCTGAGATAAATTGTTGTAAATAGTTATTCATCGGAATCTTGTCCTTTCGCCGGATTGAACGAAGTAGGCTTCCCTTCTTTATCAATTATAGTAATTAGCTGCTCTTCAGCATCCTGCAATTTCCCATGGCAATATGCAGATAGCTCCATTCCCTTTTTATAAAGTGTAATGGCATCTTCCAAGGGAACATCACCTGATTCCAACTTTTGAACGATATCTTCCAATTTAGACATCGCCTCTTCAAATCGGAGTGTTTCATTGCTCATTTGAATCTTCCTCCTTGTCCTTCATCTTGATTGACTTGATGTCCGCCTCTACCGTTCCATCTGGCAGCCGGACTTGTACAGTTGAACCCACTTTAAGGCTATTAACTGAATTGACGACATTTCCCTCTTTATAAACAATTGAAAAACCGCGTTCCATGACGTCCAAAGGGTTTAGGGCCCTTAACATTCTGATGATGGAATTGAAATTATCCTGATTCTTGCACATATCGCTTTGAATTGAACGTGTCATTCTTTCAACTAACAAGTCCATATTTCTGCTTTCCTCTTTTATTCGCTGCAGTGGTGAATAATATGAAAGCATTCTATCCAATCGCTCATGGTTGTGCTTACGATTCGCAGTTATGTCATTTTTGTTTCTTAGTAACCTGTCGTCCAAGTTAGCCATTTTTTCAGTGAAAGGACGATAAAGTCTCTCTGGGAATTGTAACGGGTATGATTGCTGAGTAGTTGTCAGTCGTTTACGTTCATGTTTAATTTGATGTGAAAATGACCTATAAATTGAACGTTTCCGATCCAATATCCTTTCAAACAATTCCTCACGCGAAGGGACGGCTAATTCAGCCGCTGCGGTAGGAGTCGGGGCTCTCATGTCAGCGACAAAATCCGCAATTGTCGTATCCGTCTCATGACCAACTGCACTAATAATTGGTATGCGACATGAAAAGATCGCCCTCGCTACTATCTCTTCATTAAATGCCCATAAATCCTCTATAGAGCCACCACCACGACCTATGATCAGTACATCTACTGAACCATAAGACTCTGCTGAACTGATTGCCTTGACAATAGAGGGCGCAGCTTGAGGACCTTGCACGATAGCAGGGAATAAACAGATCTCCGCCAAAGGATAACGTCGTTGTATGGTGGAGCAGATATCCCGAATTGCAGCCCCAGATTGTGCAGTAATTACACCAATTCGCCTTGGAAGTGAAGGTAATCTTTGCTTCCATCTTTCGTCGAAAAGTCCTTCTTTTGCTAACGCTTTCTTTAGTTGCTCGAATGCAAGGTAAAGAGCACCGACACCATCAGGTTGCATAGATTGAACGTAAAGTTGATATTGGCCACTTGATTCGAAAACATTCACGTCACCAGTAATAAGGACGTTCATCCCTTCTTCAGGTTTGAATTTTAGTGAATTTGCTGCAGAACGGAACATGGCGGATTGTATCCTGCTTTTATCATCCTTTAATGTAAAATAAATATGCCCACTTGGATGAATCTTAACATTGGATAATTCGCCTTTTACGAAAACATTCCTAAGGTAAGGATCCGCCTCGAATTTCCGTTTTATGTATTTTGTTAATGTAAATACAGAGAGATAGGGATTTTCAGTCATCTTTTCACCTCCAGTTCACCGACGATATAAACGCTGTCTTTCCTGCGAAAAACAGCGTCCAGACACCATTACTTTATAAGTATTTTAATTGCTTCACGCATCTTCAAACCTGAAGATTACTCATCTTCTTTTCACTTGCAATTTCCGCGCTTTGAAGTGTGTTTTTCAAAAGCATTGTAATCGTCATCGGACCTACTCCACCAGGTACAGGGGTAATAGCGGAAGCTACCTCTTTCGCTTTTTCAAAATCTACATCTCCGCATAATTTACCATTCTCATCTCGGTTCATACCTACGTCAATGACAACCGAACCTTCTTTAATATGCTCGTCCGTGACAAATTTAGCGCGGCCGATAGCAACAATGAGAATATCCGCTTGTTTTGTGTAGGACGCAAGATCCTTCGTTTTCGAATGGCAATATGTGACCGTTGCATCTTTTTGAAGCAGCAATTGTCCCATCGGTTTGCCGACTATATTACTTCTTCCAATAACGACTACATGTTTTCCTGCAATTTCAACACCAGTACGCTCAAGCATTTCCATAATCCCATGGGGCGTGCATGGAAGGTATGCCACTTGTCCAATCATCATTTTACCGACATTTTGAGGGTGGAAACCATCTACATCCTTATTAGGGTCTATCTTTTGGATGACTAAATCTTCATTGATATGTTCTGGTAAAGGCAATTGAACTAAAATGCCATGGATGGAGTCGTCTTGATTCAACTTTTCAACTTGGTCCAAAAGTTCCTTTTCAGAAACAGTTGCCGGCAAATTGATCACTTCGGACCTTATTCCGACTTCAGCACTTGATTTCTCTTTATTTCTAACATATGTTTTTGAAGCGGGATTTTCTCCAACGAGTATTACTGCGAGGCCCGGCGTCGTGCCAGATGATTTCAAATTGCTGACACCTTGCTTAATTTCCTCCCTGAGTTCTTTTCCGATTGCTACACCATTGATTAATTGAGCAGTCATCTATTTCCCCTCCACATAAGTTTGTTATTTTTCTTCGAATTTAGATAGGACGCCATTAACAAAGCGGCCGGATTTTCATCCCCAAATTGTTTACAAAGTTCAATCGCTTCGTTTAGTACTACTCGATGTGGTACATCTACATGGTGAAGAAGTTCATAAACAGCAAGTCTGAGGACCGTTCTTTCAATTTTCGGCAACCGGTCAAGTGACCAATTTTCAAGTTTGTCTGCGAGTACCGCATCGATTTCATCACGATATTCAGTAGTTCCTTTGACAAGTGATTCATAGAAAGGGTCGATAGGGCCATCTGTTATATACGTTATCGCTTCCTCTATTGACATTTCTGTGTTATCCAGCTGAAAAAGGGTTTGTACCGCTTTTTCACGTGCTTCTCTTCGTTTCATAAATTTGTCTCCTTCGCTACTATATCTCTTGGGCTATATCATAGCATATTCGGTTGATGAAGATATAGCAGGACAAGTTGAAAAGCACCATCCGATGGACGATGCTTTTCTTCTTATTCGTTATCCTCTGTTACATCAAAATCGATACCTGTTACATGGATATTTATTTCTTTAGTCTCAAGTGAAGTCATATTGAGTACGGTGTGACGGATCTGTTTTTGAATTTCCGTAGCTACTTCAGGTATTGGGTAGCCGTATTGGACAACACAATAAACATCGACAATAAGCTTATCTTCGATCCAATCGATCTTAACACCTTTACCATGAAATACTTTTCCGAACTTTTCTGCTACCCCTGTTGCAAAATTGCCTTTTGTTGTTGCGACACCTTCTACTTCGTTTGTAGCGATGCCAATTATTACTTCGAGGACTTCAGGAGCTAACTGGACGCGTCCTAAAACCGCGTCTCCATTTGAACTCTTTCCAGCAAATGAAGGATTTGTCTTATCAGCCATTCCACTTCTCCTCCTACTATCTAAAATTACTTTTATTCCATTACGGAGTATTTCTCAAGAAACTTTGTATCAAAGTCGCCGGATTTGAACACTTCGTTGTTCATTAGGTTGTAATGGAACGGTACAGTAGTTTCCACGCCTTCAATAATGAATTCGTCAAGTGCACGTTTCATCCTTGCTACCGCTTCTTCACGAGTATCGGCATGGACGATGAGTTTTGCGACCATTGAATCATAGAAAGGCGGGATTGAATATCCAGTATAAACCGCTGAGTCAACCCTTACTCCGTATCCACCTGGAGGCATATACATTGTAACTTTACCTGGGGACGGCATGAAATTCTTCGATGGGTTTTCTGCATTTATACGGCATTCGATTGACCATCCATTGATTTTAATATCTTTTTGACGGAAGGCTAACTTCTCACCCGCAGCAACTTTTAATTGCTGTTGGATTAAATCTATTCCAGTAATCATCTCTGTGACAGGATGTTCTACCTGGATACGTGTGTTCATTTCCATGAAATAGAACTTTTGATTAATATGATCGAATATGAATTCAACAGTTCCCGCTCCACGGTAATTAACTGCCTTAGCAGCCTTAACTGCCGCGTCACCCATCTGCTCCCTGATTTTAGGAGTTAATGCTGGGGATGGAGCTTCCTCTACAAGCTTCTGCATTCGTCGTTGGATTGAGCAATCACGTTCACCTAAATGAATGGTATTGCCATACTTATCCGCAAGAACTTGTACTTCTACGTGGCGGAAAACCTCTATATATTTTTCAAGATATACTCCTGGATTACCGAATGCAGCAGCAGCTTCTTTTTGGGTGATCTTGATGCCTTTAACTAACTCATCTTCATCCCTTGCAACACGGATCCCTTTTCCACCACCACCTGCAGTTGCTTTAATGATGACTGGGAAACCGATTTCTTTAGCTACTTTAAGCCCTTCGATTTCATCTTCAACAAGGCCGTCGGATCCTGGTACAATCGGAACTCCGGCTTGTTTCATCGTTTCTCTCGCGACATCTTTCGTTCCCATTTTCGAAATTGCATCCGAGGTTGGGCCAATGAATTCGATATTCACTTCTTCGCATAGTTCAGCGAAACTTGCATTTTCTGCGAGGAAACCATAACCCGGATGAATTCCATCACAGCCAGTCAATTTGGCTACGCTAATAATATTGGAAAAGTTCAAGTAGCTGTCTTTAGAAAGTTTCGGACCAATGCAATATGCTTCGTCTGCAAGCTCAACGTGTAGAGCTTCTCGGTCAGCTTCTGAATAGACTGCCACAGTTTTAATATCCATCTCTTTGCATGCGCGGATAATTCTTACTGCAATTTCCCCGCGGTTAGCTATCAATACTTTTTTCATTTCTGTAACCCCCCTCAGTTTTGTTTGACGAGGAAGAGAGGTTGTCCGTATTCAACCAATTGACCGTCTTCCACAAGAATCTCCACGATTTCTCCGGACACTTCAGCTTCGATTTCATTGAAGAGCTTCATCGCTTCTACGATACAAACGATTTTCTCTGGGCTGACGGAGTCCCCTTTTTTAACATATGAAGGTGTATCCGGTGATGAAGACTGGTAGAATGTGCCGACCATCGGAGATGTGATTTTGTGTAAAGAAGGATCAACTGCTGCGGCAGATGAGTTCGATATATTCTCGTTGTTTGTTGTTTCAACTTTTTCTTGTTTAGGCTCATCTTGTTTAACTTCTTGCGTTGCCGGTGTTTCTTGTTTAACTGGTTCCGCATTTTTTTGTTCCGTTTGCACATGTGCATTCGAATTACCTTTTTCCAATTTTATCTTCGTGCCTTCTGATTCAAATGTAAATTTCTCAATTGAGGATTGGTCGATTAATTTAATGATTTCTCGGATTTCTTGAATTTTCAACATTGACAATTCTCCTGACTCTAATTTTTTTCTATACTACATCTATTTTAGACGTTTTTCATACATATTGAAATAGATATAGTCGATTTACTTCGAAAAAGAGTCGGTTAATAAGAAAAAGACCTTTTAGGGCCTAGTCTTAGAATTATTCCATAAATTCAACCTGGACAGTACGTGCATTTTCCCAGCTCGTCATTACATATTGTGTGATTTCTGCCGCCATTTTAGATGAATGTCCATCTTCAGCAATGACAGTAACAGTTACTTTGCCCTTTTCCATTTTTACAAATGCATCAGGAAAGCCAAGGTTTCTTATTTGAATCTCCATCATTTCTTCCGCAGATGTCTGTTTGTTGAGTTCATTTAATTCCTCATATGCCGCTATTTTATCTTCTGCTGACAAAGCTGAATCTAACATTTTTGTCGTCAACAGGGCTTTCTCCGTGCTTCTTTCATTCATCAAATTCATTCTCATTTCCTCAAATTGCATGGCGTCCGCATAGACAGGTTTTATTGCACTTTCGACATCCGGCTTAGAAACTGTAACTTTATCATTATCTCCAAAAATTGCCATTGCATCTAAATCCATCGGTGCTTCCTTTTTCAAATAATAGATTGAGATCACCGCTACGAGACTTAGTAGAGTTAGGAACCAGACAGTTCGTTTATTCGCTTTCAATATATATCCCCCTTTTATTCATTTCCTCGACGACAATCCGATGTTCTGGCAATTGGAGAACCGCCGATAAGATTCGTTTGATTTTGTTTTTCGTCATGGGATTGTCCGCACCTTCCGCAACGACGAGGATCCCTTGCAACGGGTTCTGTTTTTCAGACTTGGTGCCGGATACTGAAAAGTAATCTGTTAATGGGCTTGACTCATCTTTCGGTTCAGAATGTGTGTAGATGAACACTTCCCCAATTCCTTCAATTTTCATCAACGCTTGTTCAAGTGCAGAAACCTCTCGACTCTCCTCCCCTTTCTTATTTCCCCCTCCCATCGAACCAATTGTAGAATTGATGAAAATTATGAGGATCGCGAGTAGCGTTCCGATGAAGAGCATATGAAGTTTTCGTTTTGGTTTTTGCATATAATCACCATTTCATTCTTCGAGCCGGATATGGTTCGTGTCATCTATGTTGCATGATATGCTTGTTCAGAAGAGGCTATGACCAAAAATTGTGGTGATAGAATGAATGATCCAAATTCCTATAGCCATCTTCATTAAAGGTAGAAATTCATCTTCCAGCTCCCCGGGCAATATAAGTGACAAGACGGAAGATAAAATGCAGAGTAATAGTAATCCGCTTAAAAACCCCTGCAAGCCACCCCTCATTTCATTTCACAACTGTTATTAATTTGACAAGGATGACTGTAAATAGCGCGGTATAGATGAACGCGAATGCGACCAAGAAAGAGACGGCGCAAAGTACAAACAATGTCTTGCCGATGTCATCGAGTATGCCTGTGATTTCTTCGTTCGCAAATGGTTCAATGATTGCTGCCGTCCATCGATAAAGAAAGCCTGTCAGCAAGGTCTTTAGCGTCGGCAATAGGGCAACAGACCAGATTGTAATAATTAGCCACGCCCCGATGAACACACTTGCTCCTGAGGAATAACGTCCGATAGCCCCCAAACTATCCGTCATGAACGAACCAATTAGTGGAATGTTTTGACGGATCAACTCCTTTATCGGTTCGCTTGTTACACCTGTCAATGCCCATGATATTGTTCCTCCTGCTGTGATGAAGATTGAATAAGCAGCAACCATTGCAGATACAAGGCTAATAAGGGATGTCCGTAACAAGTCGGCCATCTTCGTAAAAGGGATTGAAGGATTTAGTCTCGACAGGATGTCAAACAGCATCGTAGCGGACAATAATGGAATCAGGATTTTATCTGCCAGTATGACTGCGCCATTCGCGAATAACAACATAGCTGGCTGGAAATTCAACATACTGAATGAACCTCCAGAAGCAATTATGCTTGCCGTCAATAATGGATAGATTGAGATGAACATGGATGCGATATTTTGTGTAATGGACCTTATCATTTGAAAATGCTCGAATGCCGGTTGAAGGACAACTGTGAGCACAATGAAAAAAAGAAACATTCTCGTCCATTTACTGAACGAAGGAAATAGAAAATCCAATACTAATACCATAAAAGAGGAAATAATAACGACGATAAAACTGGAAAGTACAGTTCCGATTACGGATTCAAGCATAGCTATCATGGATTCTTCATCCGATCATTTAATAATAAATTTGGATAGTGATTCAATTAACGCTGATAATTGTGGTAGCCAAAGTGATAAAATTACGATTTTGACAGCGAAATGAGCTACTTTTGCTATTGAGTCGTACCCTGCTTCTGATACATGTTTTACAATTATTTCCGAGAAGTAGAATAGAAGGACACTTCCGATCAGTAACTTCACAAATGGACCCGGTATTGGGGCGAATAGCTGCATAAAAGTTTTTCCGAAAGGTACGATGACTGTCATACCGACATACGACAGGAAGATGAAAAAAATGGCTGCGTAAATGATCGGTTGTAAACTTTTGGTGACAAATGACACGGTTAGTAGAAGGAGATAAATGACAATCAGTTGAAAGAGTGTAACCATATTTAGAATGCCAGAGAAAGCCATTGAAAGAACTCAGCGATTTCTAAGAAGAAAATTCTGAGGAAACGGATCATTTCAGCGGCAATGTAAATATAGGCTACGAAGAAAAGAAAGAATGAGAACTCCTTCTTACCGGTCTGTTCGAAGAAAACGTGTAAAAATCCAATGACCAATCCAATACCGGCTATTCTCAGTAAATCATTCATTCCAATTCGGGTTCCCCTTCATGTAACAACTTATGAAAGGGCGTGGTGAAATATGATAAGCATAAACGCAAAAACACTTCGCTTCCTAATTTAGGAAACGAAGTGTTTTTTAAAATTAATTATGCTCTTGATACGTATTCACTTTCTTCTGTGTTGATGATTAGTTTGTCACCAACGTTGACGAAGAATGGTACTTGTACGATGAGACCTGTTTCGAGTGTTGCAGGCTTGGAGCCGCCGCTTGCAGTGTCGCCTTTGATGCCCGGTTCAGTTTCAGTTACTTCAAGAGTTACTGTTGCAGGTAGTTCAACCCCAAGGATTTCATCTTTGTAGGAAATGATATGAACTTCCATGTTTTCTCTTAAGAATTTCAATTCTTCTTCGATTTGTCCTGAAGGCAATTCGATTTGCTCATATGATTCATTATCCATGAAAACATGGTCGTCACCGTTTGCATATAAGTATTGCATGCGACGGTTGTCGATTTGTGCCTTTGCCACTTTTTCACCCGCACGGAATGTCTTTTCATTCACGTTTCCGGAACGCAGGTTACGTAGTTTTGAACGGACAAATGCAGCACCTTTTCCTGGCTTAACGTGTTGGAAATCAATGACGCGCCAAATATCCCCGTCCACTTCGATGGTAAGACCTGTTTTAAATTCGTTTACTGAAATCATTCTGTTTCCTCCATTATGTTCGTTATAGGATGATTAATTCTTTTGGTGAATGTGTCAAACGGACATTTCCTTCTTCGGTGATAATTATATCATCCTCAATACGGACACCGCCAATTCCTGGTAGGTAAATCCCTGGCTCAACAGTTACTGCCATATTCGGAACAAGAACAGTTTCCGATCTGAATGATAATCCTGGTCCTTCATGGACCTCTAAACCAATACCATGTCCAGTCGAATGTCCGAATGCATCGCCATAACCTTTTGACTTGATGTAGTCTCGCGCCACTGCATCAGCTTCTATACCAGTCATACCCGGTTTGATCTGTTCTAAAGCCATTTGTTGTGCGGCACGTGTCACTTCGTAGATTTCTTTCATTTTTTCAGACGGTTCTCCAACTGCAACTGTTCGAGTAATGTCTGAAATATAACCGTTGTAAATAGCCCCAAAATCTAAAGTGACCATGTCACCAGACTCAATGACTTTATCGGAAGCGACACCATGTGGTAAAGCTCCCCGCTCACCTGAAGCTACAATCGTATCGAAAGATGATGATGTAGCACCTTGTTTTCTCATGAACATTTCAAGTTCGTTAGATACTTCAAGCTCTGTTACACCTGGTTTTATGAACGTGCAAATATGCGCAAATGCGTCATCTGCAATTTTCGCTGCTTGCTTGAGAATTTCAATTTCTTCTGTAGTTTTTACCATCCGAAGCTCTTCGATGATACCGGATACCGGTTTTAATTCCGCATCTACTTTTTCATTGTACGTGTCATACATACCAAATGTAAGATTATCTTTTTCAAATCCAAGCGTGTTAACATTCATTTCTTTAACTTGCACAGCAACCTCTTCAATGAGTGTCTTTTCGTGTTTCAGGATACGGAACCCTTGCACCTGCTTAGCCGCCTGTTCTGTATACCGGAAATCCGTGATAAATACAGCGTCTTCAGCAGATATGACAGCCACCCCAGCACTGCCTGTAAATCCGGTAATATAACGTCGGTTATAAGGATTTGTTACCAATAATGCATCGATTCCACTTTTCTTCAGTGATTCACGTAATTTTGACAGTTTCATAGCTTTACCCCTTTTCTACGGAGAAGGAAAGCTTGGAGTGCAAGCTCATAACCGCTTGTGCCAAAACCGGATAACTGTCCGATACACACTGGAGCGATTAAAGAAGTATGTCTGAATGGCTCCCGACTATGTATATTTGAAATATGGATTTCGATAACCGGAATATCCACCGAAGCAATAGCATCCCTTATTGCAATGCTTGTATGTGTGTAAGCACCTGGATTAAAAATAATTCCGTCGTAACCGAAGTCATATGCCTCATGGATTTTATCAATTAAGGCGCCTTCGCTGTTAGATTGATAAAAGAAAAGTTCAACGAAGCTCTCTGAAGCAATTGTTTGCAGTTTTTGTTCGACATCCGCCAACGTCTCTGCTCCATAAATATCCGGTTCCCTTTTTCCAAGCCTATTCAAGTTCGGTCCATTCAGAACTAGCAGTTTCACCGCCGCACCATTCCTCTCACCATTTTCTTTCCCATTTTATCACATCGCTACATTGTCGCAACCTATTTTTAGTCGTTATTTGAAGATTTCACCTCGTAAACGGCCGTACCTGTTACGAATCTGCTGACAACCGCAATAATTGAAAGGAATGGAATTGAAATCGACTTGACACCTTCCGATAGAGATGTTGGTGAGAAAATGACCCACTCGAGGGCTACTGCGCAAATCACACTTATAACTATAGCTGTAATGGCTGGCGAAATGCTGACTGTTAATTTTGAAACCAAATAAAAAATACCGAAAGCGATTAGTAGAATAACAAATAATAGTGCCCATTTCGGCGCTTCATGTTTGGAACCAAAAATTAACCATTTTTCCGCCCAACCAACAGGTGACCATTTTATGAAATTGAAAAAATGCAATGATTTTAAAGAGATTAATGTAAATAAAGCTGCAAATAAAGTTGTCCATACCATAGTTCTGCTCATATTTTGTAATTCCTCCTTAAAAGAAGTGTCGGGAAAGATTAGGTTTTTTAAACCTAAAAGGTGGTGTAATGATGCGATTTTTTGTACAATAATATGATAAGATAGTTGTTATCACAATAGCGGATAAGGCTTTCCGATTCGATTAAAATTTCAATCGCAATGATTGCGGTACATGCGATTCTCATTTAAAAAAAGAAGGTGTTGGGTAAATTATGACCAAAAAGCAACAGCCGCCTACATATGGTGGCCAAGCCCTTATAGAAGGTGTAATGTTTGGCAGCAAGAACCATACGGTGACAGCAATTAGACGTAAAGATGATTCACTGGATTACTTTTATGTTCCGAAAGAACAGAAGCCAATCTCTACGAAGCTTAAAAAAATACCTTTTATCAGAGGAATTGTAGCATTGGTCGAATCAGCAGGCATTGGATCCAGACACTTAACGTTCGCAAATGAACGGTATGACGTGATGCCTGGAGAAGAGGTTGTGGAAGAACAGGAATCTTCAAAGTTGGCTATGGTTTTAGGTGTAGCGGCAGTGGGTGTTCTATCATTCTTGTTCGGAAAGTTCGCTTTTACTTTAGTTCCCGTGTTTTTGGCACAAATGTTAGATTTTATAGCTCCCGGTAAAACAGCACAGATTCTATTGGAAAGCTTCTTCAAGCTTGCGTTGTTATTGATATACATTTCTCTTATATCGATGACACCTCTTATCAAACGCGTGTTTCAATATCATGGTGCGGAGCATAAAGTAATCAATACTTATGAAAACGGATTACCGTTGACTGTGGAAAATGTACAGTCGCAGTCACGCCTGCATTTCCGTTGCGAAGTAGCTTTTTATTATTCACCGTTATTGTCGGGATGTTCATCTATTTCCTTGTTCCAACAGATCCATTCTGGCTACGGATTGTCAATCGAATTTTATTAATCCCAGTCGTGATTGGTGTATCTTTCGAAGTGTTACAATTTACGAATAGCCTCCGGAATATTCCAGTACTGAAGTATTTGGGATACCCTGGTTTGTGGCTTCAGTTATTGACTACAAAAGAACCCGAGGATAATCAAGTAGAAGTGGCAATCGCTTCTTTTAATAAGTTATTGGAAATTGAAGAGCAAGGAATTGAAAATGTCGAGATTTTAAAATCGACGGATGCAAAAGTGCAAAATTCTACAGTTCCGGTCAATTAATAAAAGGAAGTGTCCCGATAAATGGACACTTCCTTTTTATATGAACAGATATGAATTACTGTGGTTGCTCTTCATTGCCTTTAAGATAATTGAAGTATAACCCGACTTACCAATTACTTCATTTTGTTTGTTTAAGTAAAGCGCCATTTATTTATTTGGGATTGATAACAATACAGAATCACCATTAAAACTTCCACTACAATCTCTGAGAATATATTGTTTTATATCTTTCTCTATTTCAATTGTTAACCCTTGGCAATCATATTCCTCAATAAATTCACCATCTACACTTTGTGAAACATTAATGCTCTTTCCGTCAAACGCCAATGTCTTGACGCCACGTTGTCCCTATACCATACTGAATATAGTTTATTTTTGCATCACTTTGATTTTCTACACTTTCAACAAATTTATCTAAACCCTCCAAGTTTTTAATGTCATTATGACTATTTACAACTTCCTCAATTTGATTTGAAGAACCTTGGTTACATCCAAATAGCGCAAAACTAAGTACTGCTACTAAAATAAATAATCTTCTCATACCATCCCCCCTCATTAGTTATTTGACGATTCACTTTTCTGATATACTCGTTAGTTCAAGGGTCGATTTTCTTCAAATAGTACAGAAAGTGCAATGTTTTATTCGCTTTGTACGGTTGAAAGGGAAACGAGAATTGGTCCAGCAAAATCAGATGCCTCCACCCCTTTCGGATTGTGAAGACGGAATAAGAATGCAGCGCCCGATTCCGATTTCCACACAATATAATCGCTAATGCCACCCTCTCCGGAGGTTTGAAGGTAGAGATCCGCGAAACCAAGGGGATGTTCAACCAACTCACCGCTGTAATTAAACACCTCACCGATCTGACTTAACTCTTCCTCACCTGCTACTTCAAGTTGAGCTAAATCATCTTCGGATGGCAGTGACTCAATATCAACGTAATATTCTGGGTTACTACTCAATGATAGACGACCTGTCGCTTCATTAAATGTAAAGTTCTCAAAAACATACAAAGAAAATCCTTTCCCATGTTGTAGAGTAGCCGTTAGGGACTGATTCCCCTTAGATGTTAGCAGCTCAACATCTTTTACAGCAGGGCGAATTTCAACATCGGTCGTATTCTGACCCGATGAAGTAGACGAAACCGCGTCAACTTTTACGGCCTCCTTTTTCGTATTATCGGAAGGCCTTATTTCTCCCGTACAAGCAGTAAGTATGAATACCATAACTGGTATCGGGATACTTTTCCAGCCCAAATATCTACTTTTCAATGTAACCAATCCTTTCAAGTTGGACTCTATTTTTCCGATTAGTATTTATTCTCACATAATTCCTCTTGAATGGTTAGACGGATTAAGATTAAATAAGTTTCTTAGTTGTTTGCAATCAGGCTTGTTTGATGAAGGTAGCGTAGAAACTAACTTAAAAAACGCAAAAAAATCGTCCTATCTTATAATGGAGTCAGCCAACCCATATTAGAAAGGACGATTTTTACATTTAATTCAATTTCTTTATTTAATTGTAAAAAGGAACTGGGATGCTTTTAGTTCCTGTGATTATAATCCACATTTCAACTGTGCATTACAGTTCGTGCATGTATTACAGCCGCCCATTTCCTCAACGGTGCCTTGTCTACATACAGGGCATGTATCGCCCACTTCAGAGCCGATTGTGACATTCGTTGAACGTAGGTCCTGAATCGTATTAACGAGTACGACTTTACGTTGTTCGACAACTTCTTCAACATAATCGGAATCCATTTCGTTTTCTTCAGCTTTCAGCGTTAGTACTTGCGAGTCACGGCTGCCATCGACATACACAGTACCGCCTTTCGCTCCGCCTTTATAAAGACGCTCATATACGCTTTCTACCTGTTCGACTGTATAACCGCGTGGTGCGTTAACAGTCTTCGAGATCGAGCTGTCAATCCAACGCTGGATAATGCATTGTACATCAGCATGCGCTTCCGGTGCCAAACTCATTGATGAAATGAACCAATGAGGAAGATTGTCCGGATCTGCTTCTGGATTACGTTTTAAATATTCTTCGACGATACCCGCTTTCACCTCGATGAATTTCCCGAGACGTCCGCTACGGTAATAAGTGAAGGAGAAGTATGGTTCTAAGCCGGTAGAAACGCCAACCATGGTTCCAGTGGATCCAGTTGGTGCAACTGTCAATAAGTGGGAGTTTCTGATTCCATGTTGAAGAATTGCCTCACGGATATCTTCCGGCATTTTTTTCATGAAACCTGTGTTGATGTATGCTTCACGAAGCGCTTTTGTTTCCTCGTCTGTCTTGCCAATAAGGAATGGGAAACTTCCCTTCTCTTTTGCAAGTTCAATTGATTCCCGGTAAGCGGTTGTCGCAATCGTTTCGAAAACTTTATCGACAAGTTCGTTGCCCTCTTCTGAACCATATTCTTTTTCACAGTAGATAAGAAGATCGGCAAGTCCCATAACGCCAAGTCCTACACGGCGTTCACCAAGGGCTTGTACTTTGTTTTCTTCAAGGAAATAAGGTGTTGCGTCAATTACGTTGTCCTGCATGCGGACACCGACACGAACAGTTTCTTTCAATTTATCGTAGTTTACTGTCTTCGTTTCTTTATCAGCGAATTCTGCAAGGTTTACAGCAGCAAGGTTACAAACCGAATATGGTGCTAATGGTTGTTCCAATTTTGTTATCCTGAAGGTTTTTTATCCATTCAGTTCTTACAGTTCGTTTTCCTGTAAGTTCAGCATACATTTTGACTGTTTAATACAGCCTTGCGGTCTCGTGCCTGGATTATAGTCTGTTTTACTATGTAAAACAGGATCACCAGGTATGCGTTGCCCCTGACTGAAGCTTTACCTTCAGCCTTCGGTTCGGATTGGCATTCTCAGCTTCCCCGCTTCATCCCGCAATTTTTAACGTGAGGCGAAGTCCACCACACGGGTTTGTCGCTACGACTTGCTGGCCGTAAGCTTTTGCATTCGTTTCGCTGTTCGCATTGTCGATAAAGAAAATTCCCGGTTCTGCAGAGTACGTTGCACAAATGTTGATAAGATCCCAAAGTGCGCGTGCTTTAATCGTCCGGTATACACGGACTTCATATCCTTGGCGCTCCCATTCTCTTACATCTCCAACTTTATGCCATTCTTCATTATACGTTGCCATTTCTTCAGGAGAATATTTCTCAACCGCTGGGAAACGAAGCTCATAATAAGCGTCCTGTTCCACAGCTTTCATGAAGTCATCTGTCAATGTAACTGAAATATTAGCACCAGTTAGGAACTCTGGATTGTTAACGGAATAAGTTCCTCCGTCACGTAATTTTGTTTCAGCGTCTCTTAAGATTGCTTCGTTGAAACCGCCATACCAGGGATTGTCCGATAATTAAGGATTCCTTGGTACATCGCTTCTTCTTGTGTAGTAAGCGGTTTGAATTTCAGTTTTTCATTTGCAAGTTTCTTAATCAATTCGTCTTCTGTATTTTCAATAAGATACCGCAGAATCCTTGGATTTTGCATTTTCGAAATGATGAATTCGTAAATGTCAGGGTGCCAGTCCGCCAACATAATCATCTGGGCACCACGTCTTGATCCACCTTGTTCGACAAGATGTGTCAATTTTGCGATGTCATCGAGCCATGATACTGACCCGGATGATTTTCCGTTGACGCCGCGTGCTAATGTATTTCTTGGACGTAATGTCGAACCATTCGTTCCAACACCGCCGCCACGGCTCATTATTTCCATTACTTGCTTACGGTGATCAGAAATGCCTTCGCGTGAATCCGCAACAAACGGCATTACATAACAGTTGAAAAACGTTACTTCAGTACCCGAACCGGCTCCATATAATACACGGCCTGCAGGGATAAAATTCAAATTCGACAATTGTCCGTAAAACTTGTCGAAAGATGCTTTACGTTGTTCTTCTGTCTTTTCAACAGATGCAAGCCCTGTTGCATTCCGTTTAGCAATCTGTTCGTAGAACACTTCAAGTGGTTTTTCAATCACATCGATTGGTCTTGTAATAATTCCGGTTTCCATGCTTTCGGGATTGTCGATTGCACTACGGTATTCTTTTTCGATCCAAATATCTGCTTTTCGATTCTTTTCATCAAGTGCTGTGATGAAGCCAAGCCCTCTTGCTGGAAATTTCGGATCTTCCTTCACTGTCAGAACAACGAAATCACCAACTTTAAGTGTTTTCTTTTCGATATCCTTGAAGGAATACCGGTCAATCATGACAAGTCGGGATACCCCACTGTGTTCGATTTTCATATCTTCTGTAATTGGATGTACTTGCGGGAATTCGACAATATCTGCATTCAACCGCGTCTTGTCCAGAATCGGTTCTTGATGCTTTGAAACAATTACCATTAACGCATCCTCCTTCTGGTGATATATTTTATAGCAACACAACATGTTGTGTTGAATCTATTCCCTAATCTACTACATATTGAAACACGCTGCAATAAAAACATTTCGACATGAGAAATAAAAAAGTTGATATCATGCAGTTTGCATTGAAAAATAATCCGAAAGTTCCAGTCTATTCGCCGTTCTGAATCTGAACAACACCTCATTAAGGACTAAACTATCGCCCGCTTACACACGGAGTTTTACACCATTCATTTTTCAAAACAATATTTCTATAATACCATGAAGTCTTCATACGTATAAGTATTGATTTTTACAAACTTCGACAAATGGCGGTTTTATAAATTACCATTGTTTTATTTCCATTGAACAAGTGACAGTCATTCTATATAATAAAACTATATATAGAAGGGGAAAGCGGTTGTGAGTAATTATTATGTTTCAGGTGCAGTTTTACTAATTTTGATATTATATATCGTAATCACAATGGTCCGTTTACGAAAAGCTGTTACCAATTTAACGCAAGAGCAATTTATCGAAGGGTACCGTAAAGCCCAATTGGTTGATGTTAGAGAGCCCAAGGATTATGAAGCGGGACATATTTTAGGTGCACGTAATATCCCTTATTCCCAATTTCGTCAGCGCTACAAAGAGATCCGTCCGGACAAGCCTGTTTACTTGTATGACCAAAACACTGGGAAAAGTTCCCGTGCTGCTTTATTCCTTAAGAAAAAGGATTATACTCAACTTTACCAATTGCAAGGCGGGTTCCGCACTTGGACAGGAAAAGTGAAAAGCAAGTAACTAAATACAAAATACAACCAGTTTAAGTTCTTCCTTTGGAGGAACTTTTTCTATAACTAAAAAATGAATGGAGACCTTAATGGATAACCAACAATCCTTTACTTTATTACCAATCGAGAAATTATTTAATGACTCGCATCCTAACTTTGAAAACTACGCATTCGTTATGAGGAAAGTCATTGAACGCCTTAATGCACGGAAAATGCAAGACTGGAAAATCATTCAGGCAGAAGAGCTTATTTCACATGCGGAATCCGTCATTGATGAATTAATGAAAAAAGGGAAATTGCATTTCGAATCATTGGGGCATATATATGGCACACGTCCGTCTGGGAAAGTCGAAAAAACCGAATCAGATCGGGCTTTCGAATTACGCGTTTCTGAAACAATCGAAAATCAGCTGCTCTATTTCCCCGAATACGAAGTGGCCTTTGCACAATTTCTCTATTATGTAGACAGCGGGACCACCTGGCCGGAGCACCATATCATTGCCCCAACACCTGCAAAAGTGCTGAATTTCATAAATGATGTAAACCGATTACAGCGTGAACTGATGAAAACGACAATCACTTATTTGGTCGATACGGATAGTGGTGTTGTGAAAAAGAGCTTTGCGCAAGATAATACGATTGATCGAGCTGACGTATTTCTTGAGGAAACAATCAAAAACGATATATATCGTTCCGTGGATGAATTCTTCAAAAACGATGGGAACTTCTATAAAGAATACGGTCTCCCATATAAACGCGGTATTCTTTTACACGGTGCTCCAGGCAACGGAAAAACGACTCTCGTCCGCTCAATCACCGGTTCAACGTCAGCCCCTGTCATCTATTGGCAGATTACAGAACATACGGGTAGTTATTCAGTTGAAGAAGTGTTCAATACTGTAGCGAGGATGGCGCCTGCGATTCTTGTCATTGAAGATATCGATTCAATGCCGGAGCATACGCGAAGCACATTCCTGAATACATTGGATGGCGCACGGGTGCGTGATGGACTTTTCATCATCGGGACGACCAATTATCCTGAACGAATTGACCCAGCCCTTATCAATCGCGCAGGACGCTTTGATAGCACATACGAAATCCCGTCCCCTACTGCAGAAGTAAGAAGGGCCTATTTAAAACAACTCGACATCAAAAACCTTTTCAATGATGAACAACTTGACGATATGGCAAACCGAACAAGAGGGTTATCGATTTCCCAATTGAACGAGTTATACATGTCAATCGCGATAAGCTTCCACTACGATGGAATGATTGTCTATCAGCGCAGAATTGAAGATCTTCAAAAACAACACAGACGGTCTTCAAAAGGAGAATGGGATCAAAATGGTGGATCCATCGGATTTTAATCTGTGAGTTAAAAGGAAAGGAGAGCCCCATTTTCGGGACTCTCCTTTTGCATTTCACTTATTATGCATTTACAAGATCTTCTTCTTTGATGTAGCGCAATACCGGTTGACGAGCTGCTTTCGTTTCGTCAAGACGGTTGATGACAGTCGTATGTGGAGCTTCCTGAACGATTTCAGGAGTCTCTTCAACTTCCTTCGCAATTTGAATCATTGCATCGATGAATGAATCAAGCGTTTCCTTCGATTCTGTTTCAGTCGGCTCGATCATCATTCCTTCTTCAACATTCAACGGGAAGTAGATTGTTGGTGGATGGAAACCGAAGTCTAACAGACGTTTTGCCATATCCAAAGTACGGACACCCAATTTCTTTTGACGACGGCCGGAAAGAACAAACTCATGCATACAATGTTGTGTATACGGCAGATCGAAATAAGGCTGTAACTTGCGCATCATATAGTTCGCGTTTAATACCGCATATTCCGTAACGGCCTTCAAACCATCTGGACCCATGGAACGGATATATGTGTATGCACGTAAATAGATGCCGAAGTTGCCGTAAAACGGTTTAACTCGTCCGATTGACTGTGGACGGTCAAATTCGAATGTATATTTATCGTCTTTCTTCACAAGTACCGGTTTCGGTAGGAATGGTGCTAATTCACTTGTTACACCGACAGGGCCTGAACCTGGGCCACCGCCACCGTGAGGACCAGTGAACGTCTTATGCAAGTTCAAGTGAACAGCATCAAAGCCCATATCTCCCGGGCGTACTTTTGCCATGATCGCATTCAGGTTAGCGCCGTCATAGTACATCTTACCGCCAACTCCATGTACGATTTCAGCAATTTCAAGAACATCTCTTTCGAAAAGCCCAAGTGTATTTGGGTTCGTCAACATAAATGCTGCTGTGTCTTGATCAACCTTCGTTTTCAAATCTTCAATATCTACTAATCCGAATTCATTCGTCTTAATCGTAACTGTATCAAATCCAGCAACAGTTGCAGAAGCAGGATTCGTTCCGTGAGCGGAATCCGGCACAAGAACTTTTGTACGGTTGCCTTCTCCGTTTGCTTCATGGAATGCACGGATCATCATTAATGCAGTCCACTCACCATGTGCACCTGCTGCTGGTTGAAGTGTCACTTCATCCATACCAGTAATTTCAGAAAGATGCTGTTGAAGGTCATACATCATTTCCATTGCACCTTGGACCGTCGATTCATCTTGTAAAGGGTGAATGTTCGCGAATCCAGGGATACGTGCAACAGCTTCATTAATTTTAGGGTTATATTTCATTGTACATGATCCAAGCGGATAGAAACCTGTGTCAACACCATGGTTACGGTTGGATAAGGCTGTGTAATGGCGCATAATATCAAGCTCAGAAACTTCAGGAAGATCAGCCGATTCCTCCCTTAGAAATCCATTTGGCAAATGGCTGGACAAATCGATTTCCGGCACATCAAGTTCAGTCAGACTATATCCGATTCGACCTTCTTTTGTAATTTCAAAAATTAGCGGTTGGTTATCTTTATGCATGAAGGGCCTCCATTTCCTGCACAAGTGCATCGATTTCTTCTTTTGTACGCTGTTCAGTGACTGCGATCAAACAATGGTTGGATAGCTCAGGATATGTCAAACCAAGATCATATCCACCGATGATTCCTTTATCAAGAAGTTTAGCGTTCATCTCTTTTACAGACTTGTTAACTGCAACAACAATTTCATTGAAATGCGCTCCACCGAATTTCACTTCAAAACCTGCTTTTTCAAATGCACTTTTCGCATAAGCCGTTTTCGCGATATTTTGGTAGGCGATTTCTTTCGTACCGACTTTACCTAAAGCAGTCATCGCAACAGAAGCTGCAAGAGCATTCAATGCTTGGTTCGAACAGATATTGGATGTCGCTTTGTCACGACGGATATGCTGCTCCCTTGCTTGAAGCGTCAATACATAACCGCGTCTACCTTCTTCGTCAGTCGTTTCCCCTACTAATCGGCCCGGCATTTTTCTCATCAACTTTTTCGTTGATGCGAAATAACCACAATGCGGTCCGCCAAATTGTTCAGCAATGCCGAATGGTTGAGCGTCCCCTACAGTAATGTCTGCACCCAATTTTCCTGGAGGCGTCAACACACCAAGAGCAAGAGGGTTCGCTGAGACGACGAGCAATCCACCTTTGTCATGAGCCATTTCACCGATTTTTTGAATATCTTCAACTTGTCCAAAGAAGTTAGGATATTGTACGAGTACACCCGCTGTATTGTCATCGAGTAATTCTTCAAGCTGCGCCATATCCGTCACACCGTCTTTTTGCGGGATAGTCACAACTTCGATATATTGTCCAGCCGCATAAGCCGTAACTACGTCACGAGATTCAGGATGCACTGTTTCAGAAACAAGAATTTTCTTGCGGCGTGTATGACCTGCTGCCATAGTCCCGGCTTCTGCAAGTGCAGTTCCGCCGTCATACATGGAGGAGTTCGCAATGTCCATGCCAGTCAATTCACAAATCATTGTTTGGAATTCGAAAATCGCTTGCAATTCACCTTGTGAAATTTCAGGCTGATATGGTGTATAAGCCGTGTAAAACTCGGAACGTGAAATTACATGGTCAACGATGATTGGCTTGTAATGATCATAAACACCAGCTCCAAGGAATGATGCATATGTACGAGCATCAGCATTCTTAGCCGCAAGTTGAGCAAGTTCCTTCGTCAATGCCGATTCAGATTTTGCCTTCTTAATATTCAATTCACCCTTAAAACGGGCTTTTTCGGGAATATCTTCAAAAAGTTCATCAACCGTCGCAACGCCGATTGTTGACAGCATTTCTTCGCGATCTTTATCCGTCATAGGAATATAACGATGCTTGAGCTTCATGTCCACATATCTCCTCTTCATTCAATTATCGTTTATAAAATGGTGTTGCAATTAATACTGCTTTCAAACGTTTTCCTCGAATTTCAACCTCTACTTCTGTTCCAACAGCAGTATGTTCAGTTGCAAGTAGTGCGAAACCGATATTCTTTTTCAATGTAGGCGATTGTGTACCAGTAGTAACTTCACCGATTTCCTGATCACCGACATACACTTTATAGCCAGTACGTGGAATTCCTTTATCAATCATTTCAAGGCCGACAAGTTTTCTTGATACGCCTTCTTCTTTTTGTCTTGCAAGTTCTTCTTTTCCTATGAAATCGACTTCTTTATTCAACTTCACAACAAAGCCTAAGCCTGCTTCAAGTGGTGAAATATCTTTCGATAATTCCTGACCATAAAGAGGTAACCCAGCCTCAAAACGAAGAGTATCACGTGAACCTAATCCAGCAGGTACAACGCCTTCTTCATTGCCTGCGTTCAGGATGATCGGCCAAAGGGCAACAATGGATTCTGGAGACCCATAAATTTCAAAGCCATCTTCACCTGTATAACCTGTACGGGAAATAAGGACATTGTGTCCAGAAACATCGACATTCTCTTTAAAACGGAAGAATTTGATTTCATCTAAAGGTTGAGATGTCAATTTCTGCAGGACTTCCTGCGCTTTTGGTCCTTGTAAAGCGATCAAACCAAATTCGTCTGAACGGTCTTCAATAACTACATCATCAGTTACATATTTCTTCATCCACTCAACGTCTTTTTCAATGTTTGAAGCATTTACGACCAATAAATAGTCATTATCTTTTCTTTTATAGATTAATAGATCATCTACGGTTCCGCCGTTCTCATAGCACATTGCAGTATATTGCGCCTGACCGTCCTTCAGTTTTGAAACATCATTCGTAACAA
The DNA here is from genome assembly GCF_030067815.1 of Sporosarcina thermotolerans. GTDB lineage: Bacteria > Bacillota > Bacilli > Bacillales_A > Planococcaceae > Sporosarcina > Sporosarcina thermotolerans. Next base: position 2,665,157 of record NZ_CP125968.1, read on the forward strand.
GCTTTTGCAAGTAATTTAGAGCACGATCTCCGGATACGAAGACTTCACCCATATGCGATACATCAAATAGACCTGCTTTTGTTCGAACCGCTTCATGTTCAGCTTTAATGCTTGAGAATTGAACTGGCAATTCCCAACCGCCGAAATCGATTGTTTTACCGCCATACTCCTTATAGCTATCAAAAAGCGCGGTACGTTTTAAAGTTTCTGTCACAGCCATATTCCCCCTTAGATAATTGATAAAAAAAGACAGAAGTCCCCTTAATAATAAGAGAACCTCTGTCCATGTACCTGAAAGTTTGACCTTGCGGCTTTCCTCGTTGGTGGCCGTTAATATGGCGCTCTCCAGAGATGCGTCATGGATGGTCTTTTTACCTGAGAGATTCATAACCTTAGTTACTTGCTCCTTCGGCGACGCCCGATGCGTGCTCTCCCCAATCCAATCATCCGCGATATGCTGTTAAGTGTTAGGTATCTGAAAAAATTCTGGCAACTACATGCCCTTTCGCCTTATATCTTAACATTTCATAGGTGGAAGCGCAATCCTTTTTAATGTAACGGTGATTTCACGAACATTTTTTATAAAACATTGTAAAACGTTCGTGTTTAACTTGTTCAAATTATTTTTCTACGTCCATTTTCGTCAAATAACTATAAAATTCATCAATAGGCTATTAATTTTTCAATCGTTCAATCTGAAACGCTATATACTGTGTAATTTCTTTCAATGTTCGATCCGCAGTCTCAACTTTAATATGAGCACTTTTGAGATAGAGCGGCATCCTTTGATTGAAAATAGACTCCAACTCACCCCTTGATGACCGTTGAACGATTGGACGGTTGATATCCGTGGACACCCTGCGCCAAATATCACGGAAATTAGCATTCAAATAAAAGACAAGGCCTGTCTTTCTCATAATACTTCTATTTTCCTCACGCATCGCCACTCCCCCGCCTGTGGCAATAATACAAAACTCATCATGAAAACTCCGTAAAAAATTCGTTTCCATTTCCCGAAAACTCTCTTCCCCATACGTTTCGAATATTTGGTGTATCGTCATCCCGGTTTGTTCGGAAATCTCAGCATCCATATCATAAAAGGGTATATTCAATAAAGTGCTTAACCGTTTGCCAATTGCACTCTTTCCACTCCCCATGAAACCGACCAAGTAAACTTTCTTCATTATTTTAACCGCCTTGCCCCATAATCTTTTTTGTTTCCTTTTCGTAATACGTTTCAATTGAATCGAATGTTCTGTATAAATTACTATGCCATGAAACGAGGGTAAAAAGAAAGAGGCTTACGATAAATAGTAAAATAAGTGCAGCGACAAGGATTATGCCTTCTTCATTCCGAATACGAGCCAATTGCAAATCTCCTCTCCCTTACACTACCGTCTAGCATCTTTACCTTCAAGAGCAATTCATGCCCGTCTACTATGAAGGTCGTGTTAGCCACATTAGTGAAAAGTGGGATGTAGCCACTATCATGGTTGTTTTCCGGATTAAAGTACCCGCTTGCCCAACTTGAATCTTTCCCCTTTTGTTGATAAACGATATAGATTGATTCCCTGCAGCTACATTAAAATCCTCAACTTCCAATAATAACGTTTGAAGATCGATTGCAAATAACTCCCATTCGGTAGCGAAATAATCTTCCAATTGGCGTTCAATAGGTGATTTCCAGTAGAAAAAAAGGACAACAAATTGAAGAAAAATAGCAGCAATCAGTAAATGAAAGATTGACTCTAAAAACGTGAATCCTTTTTCATTTTTTAAAAGTTTATGCACTTGATAACTTCCGTTTCGATAGATTTATACATGACACAAATGGAATCAGCGTTAACTGTCCATATATAAGTAACCTCTTCTATACGATTTACTCCTTCACTTAAACCGTATGACTTGTGAAGGATAGCGGCATGATATACGGTTTCGGCAGCATGCATTTCCAGTCGTTTCATCTCGAGCCTCGCTGACATATGGGAGTAAAAAGGAAAAAGCGTCCCGAAGATAACCATTACAATACCAAGGGAAAGAATCGATTCAGGCCATGAATAGCCATTTTCATTGATCATAGACAAGCATCCTCCCATGTTGTAACTGCAAGGTGATAACTTTGTTCCCAGTAGATGTCTGGATAACAAGGGTCCCTGGGTTAATAATATGGCCATTCGGATGAAACTCAACCGCCCTCAACCTATTACCAGCAACCCATCTCATGCCTTCCGGAAAGTCAATTGTAGAATACGTTACATTGATGGGGGTAAATAGGCTGTAGGATCTTCCCGAATTCCGAAACGAAATAGAAGTGTGCACTTCGTGAGCTAACGCATATGCTTGGGCATGGTGAATTGTTGCTATGAGCATTTGAAGTGCCTCTTCCTCACTTTGTTTTTGAATCCAACGGTCGCCAATCGGAATGATGACGACCGTAAGGATGATAACTACACTTAATACTAATAGCATTTCAAGGAATGTGTAGCCTGATTGATTATTTGCTTTCATCTTTTCGACTTACAATTCCATTACTATCTATCTCAATTTCTGTTCCATCAGGACACTTTGCTTCTATGGCTTCTTCAGCAGGATCAGGTAGTAAATCGGGGATGAGATCACTTACTGACTCTGGTAATTCATGGTTCTCCATCATATACGCCGCAACTTGCCCCTGAACCATTGATATATACGCATCACAACCCATTTCATCTATTTTTTCCGCATGCTTCATCACATTCGGTAATGCTATCAATACTAAAACAGAGATTATCAACAAAACTATCATCATTTCAATTAATGTAAAGCCTTTCTCCCCTTTAATAAATTTCAATTTATCCTCCCCCTAAATTTTATCGAACATGCCATATACAGGTAAAAGTAACGCCAAATACGCTGATAAAATGCAGATGGCAAGTATTGTAAACAGGATCGGCTGCAACATTGCAAGCCATTTTCCTATCTCTTCTTCTACCACCTCATTCAGTTTTTCGCTATAGATAATAAGTTCTTTCGCAAGGTGACCAGTATCAGAACCATGCTTGGCGTATGCACCTAATTCATCAAGCAACCCACTCGTCAAATAGATCGCCTGATCGAAAGATTCACCGTAAACGACATGTTTCTTAATCGTGCTTGCAACTTCACTCATGATGGGGTCTACTTTTTGTACTACCAAAACTTCAAGGGCATCTTGCATGGATAGTCCTGATTGCAACAGGCTTCCTATCTCACCAGCGAAATCTCGTGTTTTAAGCTTTGTAAAAAACCACCGAATTAAAGGCAGTTTCAATAAAAAACTGATTTTTGACGACGGCATAAGCTTCCGGTAGAATATCAGCCCGGCAGTTGCCACTATAATAACCACTAAAACCGAACCTACAACGACATCTGGAATTTTGGAGACGATAAGGGGTAACATATCGACAAACCCAGACCCCTCTTCATTTCTTGATATCGATAATGCCTGTAAATTCGGAAGGAAATAGTTTCGATAGGCAAGGAGCAAGATGGTCATGAAGAAAAAAAGGACGAGAGGATAAAGAAGGAGATTTCTTAATTTCTTTCTTCTCTCATCGGTCTTTTTCAACCGTTCCGCTATCCCCTTCAATGTTTCTGCTAATCGCCCATCTACTTCCGAAACAACAACCGGCAAAAGGACGCTCTGAGAAAATCCAAGCCTTTCAAGAATTGACGTAACCCCTTGTCCACTTTTCAGATCAGTTTCCACCCGTTCAAGTAGTTCTGAATAACTTTTTGAATGATGAGGCAGCAATAGAACCAGACTCTCATGAAATGTATAACCTTCCTGTAATAAAATCGATAGCCTTTCTAAAAAGGCAGGACGGTTTTCAATATTTTGCGATGTACCGACGAAAACCTTAAATCCTTTCTTAGCCATATGTCTTTTCGGTTTGTCTGCTGTATTTCTTTAAAACTGATTCTATTTTTATCTCCCTTGGGATGGATACCTTTTCGCCTTTACTGATCGATTCGGCGATAGTCTCCAAAAGATTGCCTTGAACAATTTCAAACACCACGCCTGCACTACCATCTTTTTTCTGTATCAACCGCTGTGCGGAAATGCAGACGATTGTCTGTCGTAGCTCTTCCGAAGTGATTCCAAAATCCATTAATCTGTAAAAACAACCTTCCGGATCCTTTGAATGGACCGTCGTCAAAACAAGATGGCCCGTCAAAGCCGCCGCCACGGCTGTTTTCGCGGTTTCAGCATCTCTAATTTCACCAATCATAATGACATCTGGTGAATGTCTAAGAATTGCTTTCAGACCAGCGGCATAAGTCATGCCGGATCTTTCATTCACTTCGATTTGCAGCAAATGAGCATGATTATTTTCTACTGGATCTTCCAATGTAATGACATGCCTTTCAAGATGATTGACACAATGTGCGGTTAGTGAATAAATAGTAGTCGTTTTTCCACTACCAGTAGGCCCCGTGACGATGATCAGCCCCTGCTGTTCCTGAGTTGCGTATCGAAATTTTTGTTCCCATATTGGGTCGATACATAGTTTTTCAAGGGGCAAGATTCTATCATGCCTTTGCAATCGTATTACGACACTTTCTTTCATATGGACAGAGGGAATAGTTGATACGCGAAATGAATAATTTTTATCCTGAACTTTTTTATGAAATGAGCCACTTTGAGGTTTACGTTTATCGCTAATATCTAATGATGAAAGGAATTTGTAAAAGGAGATCATACGGGTGGCCAACTGTGGGGATATGTGCCAGCCCGCTCTAATTTCGAATTCTTTTTGAAACGCACATCATAACCTTCACGCATTGGAACAAGATGGATATCAGTCGCATCATTGAATATTGCACGTTCCAAAAGTTCAAAGCATTTTATTTCAATGAGGTTAGTACGCATTTCCATTGAACACCCCTTTTTCGAATTTAGGGGTGAAAGACCGCTTTTCACCTTATCGTGAGTATACGATGAAATTATTTATAAAGGAATAGTTTGAAGCAAACTCGAAGTTTACATGCCGTTTTCGGCCCATTAGAAATATTAAACCGCTTTTTCCATAGTAAATTTAAATTTTACTGTCTTTCCAAACAACTCCAATCCATCCATTTGTCACAATGTTGACTTGATAAGAGTTTACTTTTCAAGTTGCTATCCATTATAATGAATAGGAGATCTTTGAACTGTTTCATGTTAAGGAGGGACGCACTTATGGATAATATGTTCAAGCTATGCGGTTTTTGGACGGGTATCTTCGCTGTTATGTTCTTCATCGGTGGAATGATGCCAGCAACCGTCATTTTCGTAGCCAGCACTATTTTCTTCCTATTGCTTGGATATTTGAATCTTACAGAGCGTATGTATATGTACATGTTCGGAGCTTACCTAATGATTTTCATGGTGGGTTTCAGCTACTACTCAACATTCATTCATGTACAAGGCGGACATTAATTAATCGTCCATCAAAAAAAACAGCCTAATGGCTGTTTTTTTATTTCAGAAATGGATTGGATACTTTTTCGGCGCCCGGCGTTGTCGATGGGCCGTGCCCCGGATATACTTTGCAATCATCAGGCAATGACAAAAGCTTCCCTTGAATTGAATTAAGGAGCATATTTGTGTCGCCGTTAGGCAAATCGGTTCGTCCTATACTTTGTTTGAAAAGTGTATCCCCAACGATAGCGAATTGTGCATCTTTAAAGATAAATGATACACTTCCAGGGGAATGGCCGGGTGTATGTCGGATTTCAAATTGAAACGGTCCTATCGTTATTTGGCCTTCCTGTAAAAAATGATCGGCCGCCTTATTGGAAACGAGCGGTAGTCCGGGATATCTCGACGAACCGTTAAGATCCGGATTCATCAGCCAATATTGCTCCTCCCGATGAATATAAACCGGAATGGAAAAGTGGTCTCTAACCTCATCTACAGCTCCAATATGATCAAAATGTGCATGCGTCAAAAGAATAGCCAAAGGTTTACCATTCATGTTTTCGATTTTCTGTATAATCCTGCTTCCCTCTTCCCCAGGATCTACCACCAGACATTGGCCTTCACTGTCTTTTACAATATAGCAATTTGTTTGAATCGGACCTAATGGATATGTACGTATTTTCAACATTTTTCACCCTCCTTTAAGTAATAATAATGAACTCGGATACCATTTTCAAACAAACGTCACTAATATGCCTCGACAAAATCTTTTTTAAACAGTACAATAAGAGAGGAATATTGCTAAATCGGCATTCATTTTTTCTCTATTTGAAAGGAGTGTCTTCATTATGAACGCAAGTTTGATTTTAATGGTAATCTTCGGCTTAGTAGCGATTCTTTCCGTTGTCGGAACTGTACAAGGTTTTAAAGAGCGCAATATCCTAAGCATCGTGTTCAATTTGGCGGCTGCTGTTATCTTTGGCGGTTTCACAATTGCTACGCTTGTTTTCGGAGGATATCCGGCAACTCTACATTAATTAAAATTGGTAAACAAAAAACATCCCCTTCACTCACCTGCAGGGGATGTTTTTCAATTATCGAATTCAATCCAGTTCCTTCTATCGCCAGATTCAACCTCTATTACTTCTTCGAAAGTATACCCATTCAAACATCTTTTACCGGAAGGTGAACACGTGATTGAATCCGCATCCAATCCTTCTGTTATTATTTTCGAGACTCCAACTTCATGAAGATATAAATTAAACTCCGAACTAAGCTCGTCCAACTGCCCGCTTCTCAAAGCTCCTTTAAAAAGAAAACTTTCTCCATTAATCCATTCAATTTCCGGAATGACCCATTCCGAATAATTGCTGACTAACGGCATATTCCAATTGGCTAACACCGTGTTAGTATCATTGCGTAATGAATATGAAAAATTATCGGCTTCAAGGGACTGAACAATCAGTAACTTATCTTCATACGTATCGAAGTAAATGACATTTTCCGCATCAAAAGTTTCTGTCGCTCCTGCTGCTATATTTAAAATTTGTATTTTTCCTCCATCAAGAGGATGTTCCGAAAAAACAATATTGGCAATTCGACTATCACCTATCCATTTTGGAAACGGATCATCCATCTCAATAACCGAAAGACTCTCAGTATGGCCATCAAAGACGAAGAGATCAAAAGACCAATCTTCATGGAAAGCGGTAAGTAATATTTTTTCCGGGTCCAAATCATTCCATTCAATCGCTAATTCTGTGGAATTAATTTCAACTTGATGTCGGACTACGCCGTCCATTGAAATCACTTTAACAATTGCAAGATCCGATTGATCACTCGTATGTACAAGCAAATAATTCATTGAAGGATGAACAATAATATCCGTTATAAAGGACTCATCTTCATAAACAAGGTTCGATTCTCCCGTTTCCAAATTATATGACTTAACTTGATAAACTCCATTCCTCTTTTCCACATAAAGGATTTCAGAATCAGTAAGCCAGTCGGCAATGAAGTGAAACGAAGAGGGGTCCGCTTTGAAAATGGGAAGAGGCTTAGGTGAAACTATGTTTTCTACATCTGGTTCATTAATCGGCCCATCAATTGGTTCATTCGGTTTTTCGATTTCAGGTTGTTCAACTGTTTCTTTTTTTGTTGTACAACCCGTCAAAGCGATTAACGCCAATATAAGCAAGATTACTATTCTTTTCAATACGTCCCCTCCCCCCCATCCTTATAAAAAAACTGCACGGGAAACGAACCCGTGCAGAACTTAGTCGTTTTAATGCATCTTTGTCTTTGACTTTTCCTGGTCATCATCTGTGAATCTGAGCAAGTCTCCATTGATGATCAGATCGGAATAGTCAAGTTCAGTTGTGGCGCGTTCAACGTAAGGCTCACAAGCTTCGTTATCTGTTTCTTCTCCTGTAGAGATATCATAACATACTTCATTGGTGAAAATATTGTTTTCCGTCACCAATCGACCATCTCTGAAAATGACAAAAGGTTCATGATCAGGAGAGAAAACATCAGCACCCATTTGCATATCTTCTTTTGTGTCAACGCCTAATAAATGCAAGATTGTTGGTCTTAAATCCAATTGTCCTGATAATTCATCCATAGTTTTACCTTTTCCGTATCCTGGAATATGGATGAACATTGGCACTTTCTGCAATTCAACATTATCAAACGGTGTAATTTCTTTATCCATGTACATACCCATCGCTTTATTATGATTTTCAGAGATACCGTAATGATCTCCATACATCACAATAATAGAGTTATCGTATAAACCGCTTTGCTTCAAGTCATCAAAGAATATCTTTAACGCCTCATCCATATAGCGGACTGCTTGAAAATACTTGTTTACCGTTTTCGAATTAGAATCATACTGCGGAATCATCATATCCTCTTCATCCAAATCGAAAGGATGGTGATTCGTTAATGTGATCAAACGAGTTGCAAATGGTTGTGGCATTTCTTTCATTAAATCCACAGATTGCTCTAAAAATGGAATATCCTTCATACCCCAGTTAACCGCTTGACCTTCACCGATTTCATAGCTTTCCACATCATAGAACTTTTCAGTCCCAAGAGCTTGGTACATAATATCCCGGTTCCAGAAGCTTCGGTTATTGGCATGCATTACACTTGTAAAATAACCATTGTGACCAAGTTTTTCAGATAATGAGTTAAACGTGTTTCCACTGTTTGTGAAGAAAACAGCTCCTCCATTTCTACCATACAAGGAGTTTTCCAATATGAATTCGGAGTCGGATGTTTTCCCAAGACCTGTTTGGTGATAGAAGTTATTGAAATAAAATGTATCCTTGTCTTTTGTCAAACTGTTTAAGAATGGTGTGATTTCATACTCATTCATCTTATTATTTATAACGAAGTTTTGAAGAGATTCCATCGAAACAATGATCAAGTTACGACCTTCCGCAGCACCAAACATTTTCGGATTCGGTTCCGCATAATTCGCATTAATATAGTTTGCGACCTCGGTCAACTCACTACCATCCGCCAAAGCACGTTGCGCATGTGTTTTCGACTGGATGAATAAATCATAAATATGGTAGTTGTACGTCCCGATATTCTTCACAAGCAGTTCCCTATCGAAACTTCTTGTTAGAAGTTGTGGTCTTTGAGCTTCAGCCAAAGCTAAATTCACCATCAAAATTGTAGCAGCTACAACAAAATAAAGCTTACGGCCAATGTTACGACGATTTAAAGCACTTTCCCTCTGAGGGATGAACTTGATAGCTAATGCAATGATGATGACATCTGCGAAAAAGAAGATGTCTGTAAAGTGCATATTAGCAGTTGCCGAGGAAGATAAATCCCCGAAATTATTAGTTTGGAACAACAATGGCAATGTGATGAAGTCACTGAAAAACCTATAAAACACTGCATTACTGAACATAATAATAGATGTGATCAAACTGATTGAAATTATATAGATATTCTTACGTTTCGTACTCTTTATGAATAGCGCGAGGCCGTACAGGAATAATAGAAAACTTAATGGATTTATGAAGAGTATTAACTCCTGTACCATATTATCGATTTTCATATTGAAGCTAGTAATGTAGCCTATATATGTTGTGAGCCATGTAGCGACAATTGCAATGCCGAGTACGGAATGTTTGGGCCACGTTACTTTTTTCATACTTATCTTCCTTTCATTATTGAAGCTTTTTGTAATTTCACCCTGTCAATTGTACATGCACTACATATTATAGACGGATTAGAGGAGAAAAAGTTGCAGATTATCTTTAAAAAATTACTTCTAAATAGTCTTAAAAAGTAAACTTATCGTATTTAATTTAATTCCTTTTTCAATATAAGTAGCGCCCGTAGGTAATCCTCTTTAAGGATTAAGCCGTTATCAAATAGCTCTTTCACCTCGGACATCATCAGCTCAATGTCTGTATTTCGGTCTCCGGTATATATGAAAATCCCAAAACGTTTAAGGAGTTGCAGAACACTAAAAAAGTCTTTCATCTCTTTCATATTCTTTCACGTAACATTCGGCATTGAATGACTCCATTTTCAGTAATAATCTTATTGACTGGTATATCATGTTCTTCAACAGGAACGTTAAGGGCCGTCTGAACTTTAAAAGCGAGGGATAAACGTTCCCCGGGATAATCAGTCAAGTAACGATCATAATATCCGCCACCAAAGCCGATCCGATAGCCTTCATCGGAATAGACGACTCCTGGCACAATTTGCAGGTCGATAGCCGTTTTTTCAACCGTTTCGGTTCGTTCGATGACAGGCTCTCTTAAATCCATATAGACTGTTTCTAAATCATCAAATGAAGTAATGATTCGGAAATCCATTTCCCTGGTCGAAGAAATACACTTGGGTACAGCTACCTTCTTACCCGATTTCCACGCAGCTTCGATTATAGAAATTGTATCGACTTCCGGAAAACGAGATATCGTTACACCAATTGTTTCCGCTTTGCAATATTCCTCAGAAGCTATAGGAGTTTTACAATCGATGAAGATTTACTTGCATATTCGGATGTATCCATATCTTTCATATTAGACAATATTTGTTTTCGTTTAGTCAATTTCCCCATTATATTATTCCCCATTTTGAAATAAAAAACCAAAACCCGTGAAGAGTTTTGGCATGAGCGATTATTTCGTTTCACGATGCAAAGTTTGTTTCTTTTCACGTGAGCAATATTTTTTCATTTCAAGACGTTCCGGATTGTTACGCTTGTTTTTCTTTGTAATATAATTACGCTCTCCACATTCTGTGCAAGCAAGTGTAATATTTACGCGCATTGTTGTCCCTCCCACTCATTCAGCAATATAAATTAAATATGAGCATGATTTATACGACTTTTTTATTGTATCATACCACACGTGTATGTAAAGAAGAAAGTTTCAAATTACAATAAATTGGTGCATATGATACTATGGGAACAAAGTAATCTTTCCCGGAGGCGTTTTCAAGTGGATATACCATTAATATTATTAGTCAGCGGAATTATTTTAATCATACTTTCATTCTTTTTCGGTACCTCCTCACGCAAGCACGAAGATGAAATTGAAAATATCTCAATTAGCCTGCATCAAGAAACAAATCAGTTAAAAAAGAGATTGAGGGCCATCGAAGAGGAATTGATGATCAGTGTTGGACCAATTCCAAAGGGTAAACAGCCTAAAACTAAACCTGTGCATGAAATAATCGTCAACCAAATCCTTTCCTTACAAGCACAAGGTTATACCGTTCCAGAAATCGCAAAACGCTCGTCTCTTACAAACGATGAAGTTTTGGATGTATTGAAGTCCCGAGGTGTTCTGCTATGATGAAAGATATATTTAGGGCAGCAGGTATCGGATGCATTTTGGCTGGAGGAATCATTTATTTTACAACACCCTTAGTTACCCCATCCTCTACTCAACACGAGCAAACACAATTGGAAGAGTTGCAAACCGAGTTGGAACGAGTGAAAAAGGAATTGGCAATTGCACAAACAATAACTTCCACAGAAACGGTTACACCAAACAATCCGGTTTCAACTCAAACCGAGGATGTGGCTAAGGCCGAAGATGAACAACAAACTGCGCCTGAGCCAATAACAAAAATAATACTCTCCATCGAACCAGGTTCCAATTCCAAAACTGTTGCGAACAAACTTGAAAGAGCTGGTGTTATCGATAGCGCTAAAAACCTTGAATCCTATTTAATTGAAAATGGTCTTTCTGGCCTTATCCAAATTGGAGAATATGAAGTCGACACGACTATGGATTTAAAAACGATTGCAAGTATTATCACAAAAACGAAATAAAAAAAGCTGCCATTATCGATTTGTTATCGATCTGGCAGTTTTTTTATTCCTTCTCGTCTTCCTCATCAAGCTCCACAACAGATTTACGTCCTATTTTTAGACTAGTCGTTTCGTTTTGGTTCACGTTTCCACGTTTTTCTTTCAAATCAAAATAAATATCAAGTGCATCTCTCATTAACCGATTCGCATCCCTACTTGGGTAGTGGCCGCGATCCGTAGAAGCGTACGGAATAACAAGCGCATACGCCACTTCAGGCTCTTCGGCTGGTGCAAATCCGACATGGGTCAAGTTAACAGACGCCATTCCATACTTGCTACGATCATCTCCGTAATACGCAGATTGGGCAGTTCCTGTTTTACCCGCAGCTGTGTACGGTGCATCATTAAACAGATTCGGCGCCGTTCCATTCGGTCCATAGTATACGTATTTCATCCCTTTTTTCACTTGCTCAATCTCTTTTTCGGTATTGTTGATACGATTTAATACTTTTACTTTCGTCTCTTGCAACAAAGGACCAAGTGTTTCACCATCACGAGAAGGCTCTCGGATTTCTTTCAAAATCTTAGGTGCAACCCTATATCCTCCATTTGCAACTGTAGAAACGTATTGTGCGAGTTGCAATGGCGTATACGTGTCAAACTGCCCGATTGCGAAGTCTAAGAGCTTACCCGAAATAGTATCCGTACCTGTTTGACCCGCGTATTCGCCCGGCAAATCAATTTCTGTCTTCACACCTAACCCGAATGAGGCATACCCATTCCGAAGTCTATCAAATCCTTCAATATCGATTGGTAGTGGAAGATTTGGTCTATACACTGCGTTCCCAAGAGACATGGCAATCCGGAACATATAGACGTTAGAAGACCTGCCAAGTGCCAGGACGTCATCGACAGAATAGCGTCCGTTCTGATTGAATAGAGATCGTTTTGGTTTGGAATTAGCAATATAGATTGGTTCGTCTATTTTAATGTCCCCGACATTTAATACGCCCTCACTATAGCCCGTCAATACAGTCGCAATTTTTACAGTTGACCCTACTTCATAGGCGGAAGTGAATGTTCCGTAAGCATAGTCACGGACTTCCCATCTACCTGAGTCAGGATCCTTTAGTAGTCGTTTTCCTACAAGGGAAAGGACTTCACCGTTATTCGGATCCATCATGATTAGAAAAGCTCGATCCAATAGATCCGACTTAGGGTCTTTCTTTAACTCTAACAACTTATCTGATAGAAGTTTTTCCAATGATTCTTGTAATTCACTGTCCATCGACAAAACAAGATCCTTACCCGGCTCACCTTCTCTTACGGTTTTTGTTTCAACGACACGGCCCGTTCGATCTTTAATGTTTTTGACGATAGTCTTCTGACCTTTTAAAAGTTCTTCGTAATATTGTTCAAAGTAGCTTCGCCCGATCCGATCGTTGCGGGAATAGTCCCTAGCCAAATAATAATCCAGATGCGTTAACGGAATCCCCTCGATCGGGCTCGTCATCGTACCAAGAATTGTGCTGTCAGAGAATTTAACACGTTCCCAATCGGTCGTCGTATCGACTCCTTCAAATTCAGTCAATCGTTCTGAGACTGCCGCAAACTCTTCCTCCGTTACATTGCCGCTTTTAATAATTTGAGGAGAATAAGCATAGCCTGACATCATCTCTCGATAGATTGCTAATACTTCAAGTTCATGATCTGTAAAAGAGTCTAGTTCTTCTTCTGTTACCCTCTCACGCGTCAACCTGTTTACCTCGCGCTGAATGTCCTGTTTGGAAAGCGTTCCATCCTTGCCAATTTCCTTTATTTCTTCGGCGCTGACTTTCGCTTTTGCCTCTTCATTATTCAAAAGAATCCAGAAATCCCGTTTATCGCCGACCGTAACCCTCCTCGTATCTTGCTCGATCAATTCGGATAGACTCTCGGCAATCTCTAACATTTCCCTTGCAGTTGTGGATGTTGACTTCGTATATGTGATGGCGTTCATTGGTTTATTATCAACAAGGATATTCCCCATGCGATCATAAATCCTGCCACGTGGGACACTGGTATTGACAGCGATTTCCTCTTTCTTCTCCAATTCCCTTGTATAGTCCTCGCCTTTAACGATTTGCAAATACCCAAGCCTGAAAATGAGCATGGAAAACAGGATGAAAATCGAAAAGAAAAGTAGGTTCATCCTAAAGGCAATATGTTTCCGTTGACGGATTTTTGCTTGATCCACCTTGCGCATCGGCTTTTTCATATGTATTCCCCTTACTTAAAATAGTCCACTTTGGATTATATCATTCTATATACAAAAAGCATACATTCTGACGAACAGAATGTATGCTAGGTTGCATCAATTTTTGATTTTAGCCGAAGTTTTTAGCAACTTCGTCCCAATTAACAACGTTCCAGAAAGCTGAAACATAGTCAGGGCGTCTGTTTTGGTAGTTTAGGTAGTAAGCATGCTCCCAAACGTCAAGACCTAACACTGGTGTTTTGCCTTCCATTAATGGTGAATCTTGGTTTGGAGTAGACATGATTTCAAGTTCTCCGTTGTTTGAAACAAGCCAAGCCCATCCCAGCCGAAGCGAGTTGCAGCAGCTTTTGCAAACTCTTCTTTGAATGCATCAAAGCTTCCGAATTTTTTATCGATAGCTTCTGCAAGAGCACCCGTTGGAGTTCCGCCACCGTTTGGTGAAAGAATGTTCCAGAAGAATGTATGGTTTGCATGTCCACCACCGTTATTGCGTACAGCTGTACGGATGTTTTCAGGAACAGCATCCAAATTGGAGATAAGCTCTTCTACAGATTTAGAAGCTAGCTCTTCATGTCCTTCCAATGCGTTGTTCACGTTAGTCACATACGTATTGTGATGTTTCGTGTGGTGGATGTTCATCGTTTCTTTGTCGATGTGAGGCTCTAACGCATCATATGCGTATGGCAGTTCTGGTAATTTGTAAGCCATTTTCCATTCCTCCTTGATTGATTCATAATTTATCCTGCACTATAAACATTATCAAAATTTAGAAGGGCATTCAATTTAAATGAACTATTAGGCGACAAAGAATATAAATATTCCAATCATTAGAAGCATTACAGCCCCTTTTGCAACAATGGATGTTAAGAAACCAACAAGGGACCCGATTCCCGTTTTCAATGATTGTTTAAAGTCTGTACGCGATATAAGCAGCTCGGCCAAAACTGCACCGATAAACGGTCCAATCAGAATGCCAGCAACAGGAATTACGAAAGGTCCTACAAGCAGACCAATCGTACTTCCCCACATCCCTGGTTTGGAACCGCCAAATTTCTTCACGCCAACAATATTGGCTAGTGTATCAGCACCGAACAGCAAAACCACAAAAAGAATTTGGATGATCCAAAATAGCCAATTCATCCCGTCAAACGTCACAATCCATCCATACAACAAGAAACCGCCCACAACAAAGATTACGGAAGGGATGATTGGGTAAACCAATCCGATAAATGCGATGATAAACATGACAATGGCTATTATCCAACCGATTATTTCCATGACTTCCCTCCCGAATTTTCCTTATACTCGTTTCCCTAAAATCGCCTCTGCAATATTAACGGCATGATCACCGATTCGTTCAAGATTCGAAACGATATCGACAAATACCATACCTGACTGTGCAGTACACAGTCCTTCATTTAGTCTAACAATATGGTTTTTCCTGAACTTCCGCTCCATCTTGTCGATCAAGTCTTCCTGCTCTGCAACCGACTTCGCTAACTCTGTATCGTTCATATCAAGCGAGCGAATCGCTTTATCAACTGTACCTATAGTTAGAGTAAACATCTCTGTTAAGTCATTCATAGCTTCATCCGTCAATTTCACACGGTTCACTTCACGGAAATCGATCAATTCAATGATGTTTTCAAAATGGTCACCAATTCGTTCAATATCACGTACTGTATCCATCAGCATTACATGTCTGGCCGATTCGATCGGTGAAATGTTAACAGCCGAGATTTCTACGAGGTAATCAGTGATTTTTCTATCTAAATTATTGATGGCGTCTTCGATTTGATAGGCTGTTTCAGCATTTCGTTTATTACTTGTTTTTAAATACTCATACGTCTCTTGCAATCCTTGAACCGCGAAATCACCCATTCGAATGATTTCCTCTTTCGCTTGTCCAATTGCGACAGCTGGCGATTGGTTGATAAAGTTAGGATCCAGATGCTTCGGCTTGTATTCAATTGTAACATCCTTGCCTGGAATGATCTTTGTTACCAACAATGCCCAAGCTCCGATTAACGGAAATTGCAATATTGTATTTGCGACGTTGAATGAACCATGGGCAAAGGCAATTTGCATTTTATTTTCCAAATTTAAAACACCCGCAATCCATTCAACATATAAAGTGAATGGATAAAGGATAATCATGAACACGATTGTACCTACAATATTGAAAAGTACATGTGTCGCTGCGGCTCTTCTTGCTGCAACAGAGGCACCAATTGACGCAAGTACTGCCGTAATTGTCGTTCCGATATTATCGCCAAACAGCACCGGTAAAGCAGCACCTAATGGGATAAGATTCTCTGCATACAAACCTTGCAAAATCCCTACCGTCGCACTTGAGCTTTGAACAATAAGAGTAAATACCGTTCCAGCTACAACCCCTAATAACGGATGATCTGCCATCGCGACTGTAAAATCGGAAAACGCACTAAGCGATCTGAGTGGTTTCATACCAGCGCTCATAAGCTCGAGACCTAGGAATAAGCCACCGAAACCGAAAATAACTTCACCAATATTTTTTACAGAGTTTTTCCTCATGAAAAATATGAGGAAAGCACCTACAGCCATAATTGGCAATGCATACGCACCTACGTCCAATCCGATGATGAAGGCAGTAATTGTTGTCCCAATATTTGCTCCCATTATGACACCGATTGCTTGCCTCAACGTCATGAAGCCTGCACTAACCAATCCAACAGTAATAACAGTCGTTCCCGAACTGGACTGGATGAGGACGGTAACAATAATTCCGACAAGCACACCCATGAACGGGTTTGTAGTGAACCGATCCAAAATGGATCTAAGCCTATCCCCCGCCGCTTTTTGTAGTCCATCACCCATGTATTTAATGGCAAAGAGGAAAATCCCTAACCCCCACAAACTGAAAGAGCATTTCCTGCCAATTCATCTCCATTATTCAGCCAACCTCCATCAAACATTATGTAATTCAATCTTATTATGTTGATAATATTAAGGAATTGTAAATACTAACAGCTAAAACTTTACATTCCCTTAACAATTCACCAAGATACTGCCATCATTTTGTCAAATATGCATTTCAACCATATTTGCCTTTTTAAATTAAGAAAATGATAAACTATTAATAGTTGAAGGAGGTTGTATTGTGAAGTTTCACCAATTATTACTTGCTGGCTTTCATGAACCGAAAAAGCTTGCGGCATTCCGTCTCCTTCCAATTGGAAGGGTGATCCGCTTTGCTTTCTTTTTCATCCTGTTAATGACTTTGATCTCATTCAGCCTTTTTGTTTTGGGGATGTTGCACTTTTTGAAACTAGTCCAGAATTGGACGATTATAGTAAAACAATTGGCGGACTACTTTATCCTATGGCATTTGTTATTCAATTTGTCATTGCCACATTTTATGTATTTGTTAGAATTAGTATCTTTGCAGCTATCGGAATGCTCATTGGAAAGTTGAGAAAAAAACGTGTGGAGTATCGTTTTTTATGGAGGACGACGGCAATTGCAGCGACTGTTCCTTTATTAATAACGATTGTACTGGACTTCTTCCCTTCTGCTGAAACCATTAGTTCAGTATTGTCGTCCTTAATTCATATCTGCTATATTTTTGTAACACTCAAGTATTATCCAAACGCGCCAAAATGAATACTTTCCCATTTCTCGCATATAGTATCGCGAGGGGGAATGACCATGCGCACTTTATTAATAGCCGTTATTATTTTTATAGCCATCCATATTATCCGAATTGACTTTTCAGAAGGGACAATCCCTCTGGCTGCTTTTTACGGGGATACAGCACCGCAGCCTTGCAGCGAATCAACAATTGACTCAATAAGCGTCACTACGATAGAAGGCGATACAATTGAAACGCTATTATCAATGTATCCGGATATGAATATGACATTTGTAGAAAGACTATCTACCTTCTATTCCCTTAATCCCCATCTTCAAAACCAGGAAATAGTAGGCGGCCTGACCGTCAAGCTTCCACTTTCCAAAACGGGTGTGAACAACTGCAATTAAAGATGATTTAGACTCAGTCCCTTGTCTTTTCATATGATTGATTGCTAAAATAGAAAGTAGTTATGAGTTTTTAAGGAGAGAGAATCCATGAATGAAATGACACACAGATCCAAAACACGTCCTGTCCGTGTAGGCAATTTGACAATTGGCGGCAGTGATGAGTTGTTCATCCAAAGCATGGCAACAACGAAAACACATGATGTTGAGGCTACAGTTGCTGAAATATTGCGTTTAGAGGAAGCGGGCTGTCAAATTGTTCGTGTAGCTTGCCCTGATGAACGCGCAGCCTATTCAATTGGAGCTATTAAAGAGCGAATCAATATTCCGTTAGTTGTTGACATCCATTTCGACTATAAACTCGCGTTAATCGCAATTGAACAAGGTGCCGATAAAATCAGGATCAACCCTGGAAATATCGGACGGCAAGAAAAAGTGGAAGCTGTTGTTAAAGCGGCTAAAGCTAAAGGAATTCCAATTCGGATTGGTGTAAATGCCGGTTCTCTTGAAAAGCATATCCTTAAAAAATACGGATATCCTACGGCAGATGGAATGGTTGAAAGTGCATTGCATCATATTAAAATATTAGAAGACTTGCATTTTCACGATATTATCGTTTCATTGAAAGCATCTGACGTGAATCTCGCGGTAGAAGCATACACGAAGGCCGCAGCTGCTTTTGACTATCCTTTACATCTTGGTATTACAGAATCTGGTACCCTTTTCGCAGGTTCTATTAAAAGTGCCGCAGGACTCGGGACATTGCTTTCAGCAGGTATCGGAAATACACTTCGTGTTTCTTTAAGCGCTGATCCTGTGCAAGAAGTTAAAGTTGCTCGCGAGCTATTGAAAGTATTTGGACTTTCATCGAATGCCGCAACACTTATCTCTTGTCCGACATGTGGTCGTATCGAAATCGATCTAATTTCCATCGCCAATGAAGTTGAAGAGTATATTTCAACGATCAAGGCTCCTTTGAAGGTGGCTGTATTAGGTTGTGCGGTAAACGGCCGGGAGAAGCACGAGAAGCAGATATAGGCATTGCCGGCGCACGTGGGGAAGGCCTTCTTTTCATGAAAGGTAAAACGGTCCGGAAAGTTCCTGAGGAAACAATGGTTGAAGAGTTAAAAATGGAAATCGATAAATTGGCTGAAGAATACTTTGAAAAGAAGCGTCAAGAAGAGCTTCTATTAAAAAGCGGAGCCGCTGAATGAGGGAATTCCGTTTTGGTATTGATATCGACGGGACTGTAACATGTCCTACTTCCCTACTCCCGCATATCAATAAACAATTTGGATGTAATTTAGTTTTAGATGATATAAAGGAATACGACTTAACGAAGGCTTTCCCGGTCAATGAAGAAGAGTTCTATGAATGGTATCGTCAGGCTGAAACTACGATTTATGAAACATCCCCCACTCAGGAACATGCTAAAATGATTCTTTCGGAATTACAACAGCGTTTTGAGTTGTTCTATATTTCGGCACGGGGAAAAAATGTTTTGGATTGTACAGTTCAATGGTTCGAACGTGAGGAAATTCCTTACGATCATATCGAATTAATCGGCAGCCATGAAAAAATAGAGTCTGCGAGAAAGTTTGAAGTTGACGCGTTTTTTGAAGATAAGCATGATAATGCAGTTGGGATACATGAAGAATTGGGTATTCCAGTCTTTCTTTTTGACACCCCATACAATCGCGAACCGATTCCTGAAGGGGTTATACGAGTAACAAATTGGCAAGAAGCAAATGAATGGATCAATAAACTGTTTCCACTAATAGAAAGTGTGAAATAAAATAAGGAGTGGGACCCTATAATGGGATTCCCACTCCTTTTATATTATCAATGCCGTCCAGCTTCGGGCCTAAGCAGGCACCCTACGCTTTTGTACAAACCGGACATTTTCCGTAGATTTCGAACTTATGTCCTTCAACTTCGTAACCAGGTAAATTTACCGAAATCGATTCCATCGGCAGTGTAGTATATTTCTCGTCTTTCCGCATGTTGTGCAAATAAAATGATGATGATGTACTCCGTGATCGCATTGCATCCGGAAGTGACGTTCACCGTTTAACTCCGTTTCTTCCAAAATACCAAGTTGGGAAAATGACGCTAAATTGCGGTATATCGTATCAAAGCTAATGCCCGGATTATCGGCAGCCATAAAATTCCGAACTTCCATTGCCGTTAAATACCTGTCATTCTCAGCAAAAAACTCAAGAATTGTTTCTCGGTTTTTAGTCCGCTTGAGTTGATTTTCTTGTAGAATGATCCAAGCTTCATCTAACATCATGCAAATTCCCCCTTCACAATCCGGTTTCGTTTTCTACCTTTCACTTTATTCCACCCTAAGACTGCGAGTAAAATGACGATGGAAGTTATGACAATTGTACCTCCTGGGGCAATATCAAGATAGTACGCCGAAAATAAACCGATGATAACAGATAGCTCACCGATAATTAGTGAGTACAGCATGGCCCCTTTAAAACTTTTTGCAAGCTGTATTGCAGCCGCAACGGGAATAGTCATCAATGATGATACAAGTAAGATACCTACTATTCTCATGGAAGCACCAATAACCAATGCAACGATAATCATAAAAATTGTCTGAATTACTTTGCCACGCACTCCTGAGATTTTTGCATATTCGCTGTCAAAGGATAATGCAAATAGCTCTTTATAGACTAATCGGATATAGACAATAACAATAATAGCAATAATGACGATTATCCATAAATCCTGCCGACTGACAGCAGAAACAGAACCGAATAAATACCCCATCAAATCAGATGAAAACCCTTTAGCCAAAGAAATGAAGATTGCTCCAAAACCAATTCCAGCAGATAGGATAATTGGTATGGCAAGTTCCTCAAAATGCTTATAGGCACCTCTCAGTTTTTCGATCAAAAGCGAGCCTCCAACTGCCGTCGCCATTCCAAGGTAAACTGGGTTTAGAGCAGAAAAAAACAGCACCGATTGACTGAGGAAAAGGCTTCCCGCAATGCCTGCTAGTGCAACATGGCTCAATGCATCCGCTATCAGTGCAAGTCTTCTTACAACAATGAATAAGCCTAACAAAGGAGCAATGATACCGATAATCAGTCCAGATAAGAATGCATTCTGAAGAAATTCATATGTCAATAAAGCACTGATCAACGTTATACCCCCTTCCGATCGGTATGAACGCGCCTTACAGGATGACCATACCATTTCGAAATATCAGCATCATCCATATTCTGATATTCTGCTTTTCTGCCATGGAAATGGATTGACCGATTCAAACAAGCCACATGCGTTGCAAGGTCGGTTACTAAATCAATTTCATGGGTAACAAGCAATATCGCAATACCATGCTCACGGTTTAATTCATTGAGCATAGAATAGAACGAAGCAACGTTTTTCTGGTCAATTCCTACAGTTGGTTCATCCATTATTAGTAAGTCAGGCTTTCCAACCAATGCTCTCGCAATGAACACTCGCTGCTGTTGCCCTCCGGATAATTCTCCAATATTCTTTGTTGAAAATGCATCCATCTTAACAATCCGCAATGCTTCCATCGCCCTCTGCTCATCTTGTTTGGAAAAAGCTTTAAACAATCCTACCTTTGCGGTAAGGCCGCTTTTTACAACTTCAAGTACTGTAGCTGGAAAGCCCGTGTTGAATGAATTGGATTTCTGTGAGACATAGCCGATCCGTTCCCGCTGCCGGAATGAGTCCACATTTTCACCAAATAACTTAACAATCCCTTGATCGGGATTTTTTAGACCTAAAATAATATTGATCAACGTTGATTTGCCGGAACCGTTCGGACCTATAAGCGCCCAAAACTCGCCCTCTTTCACTTCTAGTGTAATTTCTTCAAGAACAGTAGAATCTTCATACTGAAAATATACATCTTCACATTCAATAATCGACTTTTTCAAATGAAAAATCCTTTCTATTATCTCCTTGTTGTAAACAGGAACGATTACGATTACTTGTAAAATTATATACGAAGTGATGGCTGGGCACAACTAATTGAGAAGGAATGGTTAATTTTGGATTACATGAGAATTTTAAATGAGATAAAAACGAAAAGTGATCAAGAAGCGAAAATGTTGGCGGATGCATATGGCATTAATTTATCCGTAAATGAAATAAGGGCATTACGTCCATTGCTTGACGAGATTTCATTTCATTGGCTATTTACAGGAATACCAGAAAGCTTCTTGGATAAAGTAAAGAATGCTGTTGGGGATAAAAAGGTGAGGAATTGTTTCGTCAGTATTTAGATATGATTTAAAAAAGCCCCGCCCTTGCTATTGTAAGGGCGGGACTTCTTTTTTAGACTAATAAAAGCTCTCGTAGCTCAGGTTGGAATTGTTTCAATTTCAACATACCGATTTCCTGCTCATATGGAGCTTTCTTGTTTTTAGCATCGTTACCAACGAAAGGTGTTTCTAAGATTTTTGGAATCAACGCAAAGTCCGGATGGTGAACGATATAGCTAAGTGGTTCAAAGCCGATATGCCCATGCCCGATATTTTCATGTCTATCCTTCATCGCACCGCGTTCGTTTTTACTATCATTGACATGGATAACAGAAATTCGATCTTTGCCGATGATCCGGTCGAATTCTTCCAATACACCATCAAAATCATTAACGATATCATAGCCTGCGTCATGAACGTGACAAGTATCAAAACAGACGGAAAGCCTTTCATTGTTCTTAACGCCATCGATAATTTTGGCAATCTCGTCAAAATTCCTTCCACATTCACTGCCCTTCCCAGCCATCGTTTCAAGGGCTATTCGCACTGTGGAATCTTCGGAGAGGACTTCATTCAACCCTTCAATAATCTTTTCAATCCCTTTATCGGCACCCGCACCTACATGAGCACCAGGGTGAAGGACAATCTGATTGGCTCCGAGGGCTGCTGTTCTTTCTATTTCCTTTTGAAGGAAGTCAACGCCCAATCTGAACGTTTCGGGCTTTGTTGTGTTCCCGATATTGATAATGTAAGGTGCATGGACAACAATATTGGATAATCCATTCTCTTTCATATGCAGGAGCCCCTGTTCGATGTTCAGCTCCTCAATTGCTTTTCGACGTGTGTTTTGCGGAGCACCCGTATAAATCATGAAAGTGCTCGCTCCATATCCTAATGCTTCCTCACTTGAACCTAAGAGCATTTTTTTCCCGCTCATGGAAACATGGGAACCTAATAATAGTGGTTGATCATTTGTCATTTTTGCGTTTCAGTCTCCTTTCCCTTTTCTTGAATTTCTCTATATCTTTTGCCATTTTCTTTTTGTAACCTGGTTTAACTTTGTCAGGTTTACGGACAAAGGATGCAGCTTTGCGATCCAGTTCGTCAACTTCTTTGACGCGCTTTTTCCGTGCATTTCGCTCTTTTACTTCTATCCACTCTCCATTTTTCACATCTTCATGGACAAATGGGATACCCATCTTTTCAATTTGGACAATCTTATCGTCCTCTGAAGGCTCATATAATGTAATAGCAATACCTTCAAGACCCGCTCTCGCAGTCCTACCTACACGATGAATGAAAAACTCCAAGTCATCGGGAAGTTCATAGTTGACGACATGGCTGACGCCAGGAATATCAATTCCGCGTGCAGCAAGATCAGTCGCTACGATATATTGGTACTCAAGATCACGAATCTGTTTCATCATTCTTGTTCGTTCACGTGGTGACAAATCGCCGTGGATTCTACCTGCCTTAATGCCTTGCGTAGCAAGATAATTCGCGAGTTCATCTGCATTCTGCTTTGTATTTGTAAAAACAATCGCCAAATATGGATTGATAGCATTCAAGACATGTAGCAACTTTTTCTTTCTGTCCATACTTCGAACCGGCACAAGAGATATTGCATTCCCTCTGTCAATGGCTTTTTATTTCCAATTTGCACATGGATAGGATTTTCCATGTATTTTGCAAGAAATGGCTTTAATTTTTCGGGGATTGTAGCCGAGAATACGTACATCTCCAAGTTCGTTGGCATTTTTGAAGCGAATTGATCGATATCCTCGATGAATCCCATGTCAAAAGCCAGATCCGCTTCGTCGACAACTAAAATTGTAGCAGTATGGATTGACAATGCTCCATTTTCAGCGAGATCCCGGATTCTTCCCGGCGTTCCCACAATGATATGGGGCTTCGACTTCAATTTGTCAATGGAACGTTGCTTATCAGTTCCTCCGATCAAAATCGAGCTCCGTATTGCCGTGTTTTCAATTATTTTGTTTAATTCTTCATATAGTTGCATTGCAAGTTCTCTTGTCGGTGCTGTAATGACAGCTTGCAATTCCTCTTTTTGCTCGTCCAACCGTTCAACAATTGGTATAAGGAAACTATGCGATTTCTGTTCCTGTATGGGCTTGGCCAATTGCATTCGACCCTTTTAAAATTAAAGGAATCATTTCCTTCTGTATAGGTGTAGGTTCTTTGAACCCTAAGCGGTCGATTGCTTCCCTAATGAATGGTTTGAATTGATAATCAGTGAATTTAGACATTTATATGCCTCCTAACGTATTCCTATTGTAGCATGATTTTCGTTCCATCGTATGTGTTTTTGGCATAGTATATATGTGAAAGTTATCATGACCAAATGAAAGGGGTTATCCATGAGATACGAATCCTTCTATCCTTTTGCACGCGGACATTCTTCGCCGTTCGGCTTTAGACAACCGATGTACGGCCAACAACAGCAACCCTTCTTCGGCCAGCCACCGAGACAACCTTTTCGGGGGTCTCCAATGGGAAATCAATTCGGACCGCCCATGCAGGGACAGGGACAAAACATTCCCAAAATGGAAGCATACATGCAAACTGCTAACCGTTTTTTAACTACCGCACAGCAATATGCACCACTTGTCCAGCAAATAGCACCAATGTTCCAGAACCTTCCTGCCATGTGGAGATTATATAAAGGATTTCAGTCGCTACCAACTTCCGGGGCAGCTGGGGAGCAAGTGGTGCAGCAAACCCGGTTGCAAGGAATACGCCGCCGGTAGGCACGCCAGGCCCGACTCCAGGTATTTCCAATCCACGTATTTTCCAACCACCTAATTTATAATTTTGAAACAGGTGCCTAACTCCGCTATAATAGATATAGATCTCTTTTGAGGAGTGAGGAACGAATGATAGTAAAGAAGATTTCCCCGCGAGGATATTGTTACGGGGTTGTTGATGCAATGGTTATTGCAAGAAACGCGGCACTCGACAAATCATTGCCGAGACCAATTTATATACTTGGCATGATTGTCCACAACAAGCATGTTACTGATGCATTTGAAGAGGACGGCATTATTACGTTGGATGGTAAAAACCGTTTGGAAATCCTTGAAAAGGTTGAGACGGGAACTGTCATCTTCACGGCACATGGCGTTTCCCCTGAAGTTAGGGAACTAGCACGTCGTAAAGGACTCGTTTCAATTGATGCGACATGCCCAGACGTGACAGTTACCCATGACTTGATAAAAGAAAAGACTGATCAAGGATATGACATCATTTATATCGGTAAGAAATATCACCCAGAACCTGAGGGAGCAATTGGCGTAGCCCCTCATGCCGTCCATCTGATTGAAACGCTTGATGATGTTGAGAATTTAGAGGTTGAAAATGAGAAATTGCTTGTTACGAATCAGACAACAATGAGCCAGTGGGATGTCGTTCATATTATGGAAGCTTTGAAAGAAAAGTTTCCTCATATTGAAGCACACAAGGAGATTTGCCTTGCTACTCAAGTTAGACAGGAAGCAGTCGCGGAGCAAGCCGGCGAATCAGATCTTCTAATAGTTGTCGGTGATCCGAAAAGCAATAACTCAAATCGACTGACGCAAGTTTCTGTCGAAATCGCTAATACACCATCTTATCGCATATCGGATGTTTCTGAGATTGATATTAATTGGTTAAAAGATGTTAAAACCGTTTCAGTTACCGCAGGAGCTTCTACACCGACTATCATTGTCCGTGAAGTGATTAATTTCCTTGAAAGCTTTGATCCGGAAGATCCATCCACTCATTTACCAGAACGAAAGTTCAAATTGGAGAAGATTTTACCGAAAATCAAAAACCCGGAACCAGTTAAGCGAATTGAACCATATGCCGTAACCGAATAAGGTAGTTAAATAAAGTGCTGTCCCGCGTTAAATTATTAACATATTGGGCAGCACTTTTTTTATTCTTTTTTGTATTAATTTAATATACAAATCGAAACGGTTCGGTATCAATTTCGGATTGGATAAAGGTAACCTCATATCCTTTTTCACGCGAGGCATGCTGCATATATTCTGCAACGCCTGTAATCATTACCTTTTCTACATGATGACCCGGATCGACAATTGCCAAATCCAATGACTCAGCATCTTGCGCACTATGAAAATCCATATCCCCAGTTACAAAAACATCCGCACCTTTTCGTTTTGCCGCCTTGATATATTTGCTTCCACTCCCACCAAGCACAGCAACTTTACGTACTTGCTTCTGTGGACTACCAACTACTCTCACAGCAGGAACTTTGAATGTTTCTTTTACATAAATGGCGAATTGCTCAAGTTCCATCTTCTCAGGTAAATTGCCTACCCTACCAAGACCAAATTCTTCGGTTCGTTGGTCAAGCACAAAAAAATCATATGCTGGCTCCTCATATGGGTGCGCCGCAAGCATTGCCTTCAAAACTTTTCCTCTGATCGGACCAGGAAGCACAACTTCGATCCGTTCCTCCTCGACCTCTTCCAACTTGCCAACTTCTCCGATAAACGGGTTTGCACCAGTCGACGGGATAAATCTTCCCGTACCGGTTGAGGTAAAGCTGCATCCGATATAATCTCCTATTGCTCCCGCCCCTGCCTGTGCCAAAACAGCTCGTAATTGTTCCGCATGACTCACTGGACAAAAGACAGCCAATTTGTACAACGGATCTGAAACGGTTGGACTCATCACTTCCAAGTCAAGTAGTCCCAATTGGTTTGCAAGAAGGTCATTCACCCCACCTGGTGCTACATCCAAGTTCGTATGTGCAGCATAAACAGATATATCGTGTTTAATGCATTTCTCGATAAGGCGACCTTGGGGTGTATCCGTCCAAACTGTTTTCATCGGGCTAAAGATTGGTGGATGGTGAGCAATTATTAAATTTGCACGATTTTTGATTGCTTCGTCAACTACAGCCTCATTGACATCCAATGTAACTAACACATTCTCGACTTGACGGTTCAGCTGGCCGATATGTAAACCAATCGGATCCCAATCTTCTGCAAACCGTTTAGGGACCATTGTTCAAATAAAGCTATAATTTCATGCCCATTTACCTTTTTCAATTTGTTAATACCCTCCCAACCAACTCAATTTCCTTCCGTAATTGCTCCTTCCTCTGGTAGATTTCCTCCGTATCTCCCGCCTTTTCCAACGAGCCAAGAATCCTTTTCCATTCAGTCGATTCCCTTTCCCATTTCTCAATAAAAACTGGAGATTTTTCTTTAAGTAAATAAGGGCCAAATTTCATCTCAAGTTCATCGTAGTTGGCTTGCCCTCTTTCAAGTACTATAATTTCATAAATCTTGCCGTCTTCTTTAAGGATCTCTTCGTCAATAATGACCCATCCATTTTGCACTGCCCATTCCCGGATTGACGAAGAATGAATATTTGGTTGTGTAATTATGCGTTTCACTTGCCCAAGTTTAGTGTGGCCTTCCTGTAATATGGAAGCGATTAAAGGTCCACCCATACCAGCAATGGTAATTGTATCTACGCCATCACTTTCCTCGACAGCTTGCAAACCATTTCCTAAACGAACAGTTATATTATTCTCAAATCCCTCTTTTTTAACATTTTTCTTTGCCGACTCAAAAGGGCCTTTTACAACTTCTCCCGCAATGGCCTTTGAAATTTTTTCATTGCGGATTAAATAACAAGGCAAATATGCATGATCGCTCCCGATATCAGCCAGTATTGCACCTGTTTCTACATATGAAGCGACTGCTGTTAGTCGCATAGATAGTTTGTCTGAATTCAATAAAACCCCGCCTTTCCAATATCCCCATTATAAGGGGATTCCATTATCATTGCCAATTTACAAAAACGGGATAATGTACTTCGTTGGAGAGTACGGCGTCTTCCCGTAGAAACGGCGGCACTTCCCATAGAACGCCGACGACTTCCCATAGGATGTTAGGGACTTCCCATAGAACGCCGATGACTTCCCATAGAACACCACGGACTTCCCATAGAATGCCCACGACTTCCCATAGAATGCCCACGACTTCCCATAGAACGCCGATGACTTCCCATAGAACGCCGATGACTTCCCATAGAACACCGCGGACTTCCCATAGAATGCCCACGACTTCCCATAGAATGCCGGTGTCACTGATTTACTAATCACTGATAGAATTAAAAACATACAAAAATTAAAAAAGCCATCGAAACGGCAAGTTATTGCCAAGTTTCGATGACTTCTTGCTCTTATTTAAGTGTTAGAAGATAGTCTGTTAGTTGATCGATTTGCTCATCAGATAGTTTACTTCCAAATGCAGGCATTGAACCAACACCATTTTTAATGATGTCATGAACCGCTTCTTTGTCAGTTAGACCGTGAAGAGTTGGTCCAAATCCACCAGATAGATCGCCACCATGACAGCTCACACATTGACCTTGAGTAAAGCTTTCAGGATCGAAATCTTCAGATGTAGCTACATCTGTTTCTGTTTGACCTTCTTCACCCGCCCCAGCAATTTCTTTTTTCTGATCAAGACCGTATAGGGACATAAAGAAAATAAGTCCTAATCCCAGCGCGAAAATCAGGATATAAGGCACTACAGGATTGCTTTTCATTGAATTACCCTCCTTCACCAGGAATTATTCTGTAAAATTATACAGTGCACATTTAATATTGTACTGTATCCTGTAGAAAACTGAAAGAGTTATCCCTATACAATTCTACGTTTGTGACAAATTCGACATACTTTTTCTTAGCTTATGAAATTTTATACGAAAATCAATTAAGAACTTCTCGTGCAATCACCATTCGTTGCACTTCAGAAGTCCCTTCGCCTATTTCGAGCAGTTTCGCATCTCGCATATAACGCTCGACTTCGTATTCTTTCATATACCCGTAGCCACCGTGAATTTGGATTGCTTGATCGGCTACTTCCATCGCAATTTCAGACGCATATAGCTTACACATTGCAGCCTCTTTCGTGAATGGTCTGCCTTGATCCTTCATCCATGCAGCCTTATATACCATATTTCGAGCTAATTTATTTTCATCGCCATATCTGCCAATTTAAACTGCGTTATTTGGAATTCTGATAATGCCTTTCCAAACTGCTTTCGTTCTTTAGAATATTTTAACGCCCTTTCAAAAGCCGCCTGAGCTATACCTACAGCCATTGCCCCGATACCAATCCTGCCACCGTCCAATGTAACAAGGAATTGCCTGAACCCATTTCCACGCTTTCCAAGTAGGTTTTCTTTCGGTACCCTTACATTTTCAAGTACTAATTCTGTTGTATTCGAAGCATTCAAGCCCATCTTTTCATAGTTATCAATCACTTTAAAGCCTTCTGCATCTGTCGGTACGATAATTGCACTAATTTCCTTCTTACCGTTATTCTCACCTGTTATTGCAGTAAGGGCAAGATGTTTGGCATGACTTGCATTCGTTATAAATACCTTTGAGCCGTTGATGATGAAATCATCCCCGTCTTCTTTTGCAGTCGTTTGAGTACCCCCCGCATCTGACCCTGCATTCGGTTCAGTCAGTCCAAATGCACCGAAAGATTCCCCAGTACAGATTGGAGTTAAGTACTTCCGTTTCTGCTCTTCCGTTCCAAAAAGATGTAGCGGTGCTCCACCTAATGAGATATGCGCCGAATATGTAATACCAGTTGAAGCGCAGGCACGGCTTAACTCTTCGGTTACGATTGCGAAACTTGTCGTATCTGCCCCTGCCCCACTATATTCTTCAGGAAACGGTAGCCCCATCATACCCATTTCAGATAGCTGTTTAAAAATCTCTATTGGAAATTCCTTTGTACGGTCACGTTCTATTGCACCTGGCGCAACAACTTCATCCGCAAATTCCCTCATCATCTTCCTAATCATCAGCTGCTCATCTGTCAAATCAAAATTCATTTTTAACATCCCCTTTTTTGTGAACGCTTACATTACTATTATACCGAAATCCGAAGCATTATCACAATCATTCTTTGGAAGGATACTATTCTATAAATGCATGACTATAAATGTAATGATGAAAATGATGCCTGCAACTCCTGAAATTGTAAAATAGATCAATTTTAATAGTCTACCCATTACAAACCACAGCAAGCAGTTCAGGGCTAAGAGCAAAGTCAATAATGTTGTTTGCCCCTCAAAATAGATTGCCCATACTTTTAAGCTTACTGCAAGTAGTATCAATCCAGAGAGTATGTATATAAGGTGCAAAAAAATAAAGCTTTTGTTTAATTTCTTTTTCCTTTTCGGAAGGATAGCATCTGAGGCATTGATATTCTCTTCTTGTTCCCCTTGAGTGTATAGAGTAATAAGATAATCACAATAATGCTCAGGTAACAATTTATTTTCCTTCCAATATTTAATTTCTGTTATTATGGTCTTTTTCCGTTGATTACTCACGATGTCTCCCCCTGAACCCTAGGAAATAATAAAACGCATCGGCATAAAATGCCGATGCGGATCACTCCAAAAAGTCCTTCAATCTTTTACTGCGTGACGGGTGTCTAAGCTTACGAAGTGCTTTTGCTTCGATTTGACGGATCCGCTCACGTGTAACTCCGAAAACCTTGCCGACTTCTTCGAGAGTTCTCGTTCTGCCATCATCCAGACCGAAACGTAGTCGTAAAACATTTTCTTCCCGGTCGGTAAGCGTATCAAGAACATCTTCCAATTGTTCTTTCAGTAATTCATAAGCAGCGTGGTCCGAAGGGGATTGCGCTTCAGAGTCTTCGATAAAATCACCTAAATGTGAATCATCTTCTTCACCAATAGGTGTTTCAAGTGAAACCGGCTCTTGAGCAATTTTTAAAATTTCCCTTACCTTTTCTGCAGTTAAGTCCATTTCTTCACCAATTTCCTCTGGGGAAGGCTCTCGCCCAAGATCCTGAAGCAATTGACGTTGAACCCGGATCAATTTATTAATCGTTTCAACCATATGAACCGGGATACGGATAGTACGCGCTTGGTCAGCAATAGCCCGTGTGATGGCCTGACGAATCCACCATGTTGCGTACGTACTGAACTTAAATCCTTTAGTATGGTCAAATTTCTCAACCGCTTTGATAAGTCCCATATTTCCTTCTTGAATTAAGTCCAAAAAGAGCATTCCACGTCCGACATATCTTTTGCTATACTGACTACAAGACGGAGGTTAGCTTCTGCAAGTTTTTTCTTTGCATTTTCACCCTTCTCGACAAGCTCTAATTGCTCGGGATCAGGAGTTTTCATGTCAGCAAGCTTCTCTTCCGCCTCCACACCTTCCTTAATCGCAATTGCCAATTTCACTTCTTCATTTCCTGTCAGCAAATCGACGCGGCCAATTTCCTTCAAATACATACGTACGGGGTCATTGATCTTAACACCAGGCGGTACGCTCAGGTCATTCAGGTCAAATTGCTCTTCTTCTTTGCTTGATTCCTCTTCATCATCTTTACGTTCCATTTCTATACCAGCTGCCTCTATTTGATCAAGAAATTCTTCAAATTGCTCAGGCTCCATCTCAAAGACAGAAAGTTTTTCTGTTACCTCTTCAAGGGTTAGTTCCCCTGCTTTTTTACCAGCTTCCAATAAACCTGCTTTTACTTCATCTACAGTCATCTCGTGTTCCATCTCTCCGGATTGTTCTTTTTTAGTCATAATACCCGTTCCTCCTTAATTCACCAGAATCCGGCCTACATTGCCGATAATGATTTCCGGAGCTGTATAATTTCCCTGGCCAGCTCCAGTGCCCGGGTATAATCATTCATCTTCTCTGCTTCTTTCGATTCATGCATCATCTCGTCAATGCGTCTTCTAATTTTATGTTTTTTTAGATGGTGTATGCAATCACTAAATTCTTGCTCTGCAAATTCTGGATCCCTTTCAAGCATTGCCGCTTCCATGACGATTTTTCGAAGTTCACGATCCTCCAAAGACTCAGCGAATCTGTGGAAATCCGGCTCGCCAGACTGTTCATAAAACCCAGCAAGTTTCACAAAAATCGTGGCGTACTCTTCTCGCATGAAAAGATCTTGGTGCTCGTCACGAATCCTATCGAATAAATTCCCGTCGTTTAACAGATGGCATAATAAAAGTCGTTCTGCCCGATCAATACTGTTTTGCTGACGCTCCGGCATATTGATAGCAATTTGAGGGGCTTGTCCAATCGACTGATTCGCCTTTTCCTGTTTTGCTTGCTGACCGACTTTTTTTATGATCTGTTCATTTAGAGCGTTGGACGATACACCGGTTTCAGTCGATAATTGACGGATCATTAAATCCCGTTCTACCGGTGATACTTTCGTTGCAAGCTCCTCTATCACTTCATGAATATATTGCAACACATCATTTTCATGTGATAAGTTCTTCGACCTTTTATAGTAGGCCATAATGAACGACATATAAGAGTATGGATTCCCTAGTACTTTCTCAGTAAATGCTTCGCCACCGTTTATAGAAATATACTCATCCGGGTCCATTTTCCCTGGTAAAAGGGCAATTTGTGCATCTAACCCTTTTTGTGCGGCAAGGAGAGCAAACCTTTTGGCGGCCTCCCAGCCTGCGTTATCGCCATCACAACAAATGATTAATTGGTTGGCGATTCGTTTCAATTTTGTTAGATGTGTGTCAGACAAGGATGTGCCCATGACTGCAACACTATTCATAATTCCTGCTTTTTCTGCAGCAATCGTGTCCATAAATCCTTCGAACAGTATTACTTTACCCGTTTTACGGACATTAAGACGTGCATGATGAAAATTATAAAGCAAACGACTTTTTTCAAAAATGGGTGTTTCAGGGCTATTCAAGTATTTAGCTTCCTCTTTTGAGTCTGATAATACCCGTCCCGAAAAGGCGACAACATTTCCATTATCGTCATGCAATGGGAACATGATACGTCCGCGGAATCTATCGAAATACCCAGTGCCGTCATTTTTCATAACACAAAGTCCGGCGCGCTCCATCTCCTTCATCTCAAATTTCTTTCGTTGTAAAAGCTGGGTGAGCACTTCTCGGTCATCAAGGGACCATCCTATACCATACTTTTCGATAAGGTCACGGGAAAATCCTCTTTGTTCCAAATAATATAATGCTTTCTCACCCTCTACTGTATTTAGCAGTAAATGACTATAAAAATTCGCTGCAAGTGAATGGGCGTCAATCATATGCTGAAAGTCACTTGTCTTCCCATTTCTTGTACGATCGTTTACCGATACTTCCAGCTCAATGCCAACCCGATCTGCAAGTTTCGAAACTGCTTCTGTAAACGGACTGTTTTCAATATCCATGATAAAAGTAATGGCATTGCCACTAGCTCCGCATCCAAAGCAATGAAACAATTGTTTATCCTCTGCAACGGAAAAGGATGGCGTATTCTCGCCGTGAAACGGACATAATCCAAACCAATTCCTTCCCCTTTTTGTCAGTTGAACATATTCTCCGATTAAATCGACGATATCTGTCTGAGATCGGATCGCCTCAATTGTCTCTTCGGGAATTTTGGTCATTCTATCATCACCATTCCCCTCTTACATAGTTCAATTCGGGATAGTTTTCATAAATCCTGCTTATTCGACAAAAAAAGTTCTTATTATAAATACATCTTTAACAAATTCTATAAAATTTACACCCAGTTTACTATTGTACACAATCCGCAAAAAAGAACCAACCATTTCTCATCGGGTGGTCCTTCTTTTCTTGTATTTTTTATAAACGCCTATTTGGTAATTCACTTAAAATAAGGTTTGCAGTTTCTTCAACAGCTCGATTTGATACATCAATCACTTTACAACCAATTTTCGATACAACTTTTTCAAAATGATCAAGTTCCTGCTTAATCCGCTCGATTCGGGCATAATTTGCATCATCCTTCAATCCAAGTACAATCAGTCTTTCTTTTCGAATCGAATTTAATACATTCGGCGAAATGACTAAACCAAAGCATTTCTTCGGGTCAATATTATATAATTCCTCGGGCGGGTCAACTTCAGGAACAAGTGGGACATTCGCGACTTTAAAACTGCGATGAGCAAGATATTGAGACAGTGGGGTCTTTGATGTCCTAGATACTCCGACTAATACTATGTCTGCTTTCATGACGCCCCTCGGATCCCGACCGTCATCATATTTTACTGCGAACTCTATCGCTTCTATCTTTTTGAAATAATCCTCATCTAATTGGCGGACAAGCCCAGGCTCTTCCTTTGGTTTTTCACCCAGTGAATTACCGATCCCTTCGACAATCGGCCCTAATAAATCTATGCAATTTAATCCATTAAGTTGACACTCTTGTTTAAGTTTTTCACGCATGGAGCTTTTCACTAGTGTATAGATGATGACGGCTTGTTGTTGTTTAGCCAAATACGCTATTTCCCTAAGTTGGGATTCATCCTCAACATGTGAAAAGCGTTTCATCGATACAGTTTCCAGGTCCTGCCTGAATTGGCACGCTGCTGCCTTGGCAACTAGGTCTGCTGTCTCACCGACAGAATCGGAAACGATGAACAATGTTAACTTTCTCATTGTATCACTCCTTTTTCTTTATGCACTAAGCCACACCGCTTATAATTCATGTTCCTCTGCTAGCGAAAGGAAAGCTCGTGTAATATTAGTTTTGGTTATTCTTCCCACTACTTCTAGCCCTTCTTCTTTAGCGTATATTACTGGTAGGGAGTCTATTTGTTGATCAATCATTTTTTTTGCCACCTGAATAAGTGAATCCTGCTTTTTACAATATGTTATATTCGGCATCCTCGTCATAATGACATGTACCGGAATTTTATCAAGTTCACTGTTACCGAGACTTGTTCGTAAAAGATCCTTCCTGGACAGAACACCTGTTAGAAATGAATTTTTATCCACAACAAACAAAGTGCCAACATCATCCAAAAACATTTGGCAGATAGCATCATAGACTGTAACATTTTCATTTACAACAACAGGAATGGACTGGAAATCTCCGACCTTCATTCCAATCATGCCATCCATGACCGATTGGGTCGGCTTCTTTCCCGAATAGAAATAACCGACACGCGGCCTTGCATCCAAATAGCCCGCCATCGTTAAAATTGCTAGATCGGGTCGTATCGTGGCTCTTGCCAAATTCAATCTTTCAGCTATCTGTTCACCAGTGATGGGACCGTCTGCTTTCACAATTTCAAGAATTTCCGTCTGGCGCTTATTCAATTCCATATGAATCACCGCCCTAATCGTTCGATAATAGATACTTGAATAGTATAGCATTTTACAACAATAATTCCTAACCCGATGGCTTCCTAACTAACTTTGTTTTATGTAATTGGCTATTTGGTTTGCAGAGCGACATAAAGCGTGCTACACTATTACTGAATTAAATAGGCGAGGAAAGGCCTATAAGTAATGCCAACAATAGCGAACGGGGACAGTGGAAGCCCGTAAAGGCATGAAACGGCAGCCTGGAGCCAAAAACTTTTTAAGTGGGTTGTTTCTACAACCAATCGGGGTGGAACCGCGGGTTATTATGCACTCGTCCTCGGACTGTATGTCCGGGGATGGGTGCTTATTTTAATTGGAGGGATTTTTTATGTTAACAATGGAACAGATTGTAAATTTATCGAAGCAAAGAGGCTTTGTCTTCCCAGGCTCCGATATTTATGGCGGATTAGCAAATACTTGGGATACGGTCCACTGGGTATTGCATTGAAAAATAACATTAAACGCGCTTGGTGGCAGAAATTTGTCCAGGAATCCCCTTATAACGAAGGTCTGGATGCTGCGATTCTGATGAATCCAAAAGTATGGTCTGCTTCCGGCCACATCGGGAATTTCAATGATCCAATGATTGATTGTAAGAAATGTAAAACGAGGCACCGTGCTGACAAACTGATTGAAGACGCATTAGATGAAAAAGGTATCGAACTTGTAGTTGACGGGATGCCATTTGAAAAAATGGAGGCACTTATCCAAGAACATACTATCGTTTGCCCAAGCTGTGGTGCAATGGACTATACTGGAATTCGCCAGTTCAACTTGATGTTCAAAACTTCACAAGGCGTGACTGATTCATCTGCAAATGAAATCTATCTACGCCCTGAAACAGCTCAAGGGATTTTCGTGAACTTTAAAAATGTTCAACGCTCTATGCGTAAAAAGATGCCATTTGGAATTGCACAAATCGGAAAAAGCTTCCGTAATGAAATCACACCAGGTAACTTCACATTCCGTACACGTGAATTTGAACAAATGGAATTGGAATTCTTCTGTAAGCCTGGAGAAGACATGAAATGGTATGAATATTGGAGAGATTTCTCTGAGAAATGGCTAGTAGACCTTGGTTTGACAGTCGGAAACATTCGACTTCGTGAACATAGTTCTGATGAACTTTCTCATTACTCAAAAGGTACAGTTGATATCGAATACAAATTCCCATTCGGTTGGGGAGAACTTTGGGTATTGCAAACCGTACGGATTTCGACTTATCCAGACATATGGAACATTCCGGAGAAGACTTCCATTATCAAGACCCAGTTACAAACGATAAGTACATTCCATACTGCATTGAGCCATCTGTTGGTGCGGACCGTGTCACATTGGCGTTCTTATGTGATGCGTTTGACGAAGAGGAGCTTGAAGGAGACGATAAGCGTACTGTGATGCGTTTCCACCCAGCTATAGCACCTATCAAAGCAGCTGTTCTTCCATTGTCGAAGAAGTTGGCTGAAGGCGCTGATGAGGTGTATGCAGAGCTTCGTAAGCATTTCGCTGTGCAGTATGATGATTCTCAATCCATCGGACGCCGTTACCGCCGTCAGGATGAGATTGGCACGCCATTCTGTATCACATACGACTTCGATTCTGAAGAAGATCGCCAAGTGACTGTTAGACACCGCGATTCCATGGAACAAGTCCGTATGCCAATCGCAGACGTAAAAGCATACATCGAAAAGCACCTGGAATTTTAATACTAAAAAATAAAATGTTGCTTTACGTTCCAGGCGGACGCCTTCCACTTCAAGCAACGGAATATCAACATACTGATTATTAGTTTAAAAATAATAAAAACCACAGGAGAAGGTTAGTCGCCTTCTTCCGGTGGTTTTTCTCTTTGTGGCAATAATTCTGGGGTTCTTTCCAATTGGTCAAGAAATGACCTCGATTTCAAACGTACTCCGACCTGCTCATCATATACTGTCCGAACTATTTTTTTCATGAATTGCTTTGTCGCTTTTTTTAACTTCAACGATCCGACCTGCTGAATCGGTACCGTGAAGAAGGTTCGGATTAGTCTAAGTTGCGTTGGAGTGATCCGAATCAGATATGGATCGATTTGATAACAGCGATGACAGAGGAAGCCGATTTCTCTGAAAGAAAATGCGAATTCTCCTTCAGTTGACCCACAATTTGCACATTGATGAAGGACAGGATGCACGCCCGCAATTGGCAGCATCTTCCATTCAACAAATAACGAAATTGCTTCAGGGTCATATTGTTCATTGATTGCATGAAGCGCATCATGGAGCAAGCCAAAAACGTTTGGACTTGCCCCACGGTCTTCTGTCAATCGATCGATTAACTCAACAATATAACTCGCGTATGCCGTAGCTTCGAGGTCCTCCCGAATATGCCGCATTGAATCGATTGGTTCCCCTTGCTCAAGAGTACCCATTCCACGACCCGACCGTAAAAGATAAAATCCATATGTGAATGTTTGTGTGACAGCGGATAGACGGCTTGCAGGCTTTTTTGCGCCTCTTGCCATCGCCGTCATTTTCCCTGCTTCACGGGTGTAGAGCGTTACGATTTTATTCGCTTCACCATAGGGCATGCTTTTAAGAACGATCCCTTCCCATTTATTAAGCAAGGCCGTCACTCCTTTTCATTAACGACTCAATACTCATCTTCCCTGAAACCGAACTCACGCAGTTGGCCTGGCTTATTACGCCAGTCCTTCTGCACCTTCACCCACAGTTCTAAAAACACTTTCGATCCAAGTAGCATTTCGATATCATGTCTTGCCTTCGTGCCAATTTCTTTTAGTAAAGCACCTTTTTTGCCGATCACAATCCCCTTTTGGGAATCTCGGTCAACTACAATTGTTGCAGAAACTTCAACGAGTCCACGGGTTTCATCACGATCAATTTTCTCGATGACAACCGCCACGGAATGTGGAATTTCTTCACGTGTAAGATGCAAAACCTTTTCACGGATCAATTCAGATATAATGAAGCGCTCCGGATGGTCTGTTACCTGGTCATCAGGATAATATTTAGGCCCTTCCGGCAAATACTTCGTCAAAGTCTCCATTAATCTTTCAACATTATTCCCATTAAGGGCAGATAATGGTACAACTTCCGCAAATTCATAGACTTCGGTATATGACGTAATCGTTGATAACAAGTTATCTGGGTGAACCAAATCAATTTTATTGATAACTAAAAAGACTGGTGTTTTCGTATTTTGTAATAAGTCGATTATGAATCTGTCACCACCGCCTATTGGCTCATTGGCATTCACCATGAACATGATGACATCGACTTCTTTTAATGTATTTCGTGCAGCCTTCACCATAAAATCTCCAAGCTTATGCTTCGGTTTATGGATACCTGGAGTATCTATGAATATCAACTGCGATTCATCCGTAGTTACGACGCCTTGAACTTTATTCCTTGTCGTTTGTGGCTTATCGCTCATAATTGCGATTTTCTGTCCAACGACACGATTTAAAAATGTGGATTTACCGACATTCGGACGTCCAATGATTGAAATGAATCCTGATTTAAATTTATTGCTGTCCTTCTGCATAATCTAAATCCTCCTTGGAAAAAGCGCCAGGCAGCAATTCTCCAACGGTTGTAGCTTGGACCTCACCTTTTAAATTCGTCAAATAAACCGGCATTGAATGATCGCAGAATTCTGCTATGACTTGTCTGCATGCTCCGCATGGTGAAACAGGGCCTTCTGTATCTGCAACAATTGCAAGCGCCTTAAACTTTGTAACACCTTCAGAGACTGCCTTGAAAAACGCAGTCCGCTCCGCACAATTCGTCATACTGTATGCCGAGTTTTCAATATTACAACCATGGTACAATTGGCCATCTTCACTTAAAAGAGCCGCTCCTACCGGAAACTTTGAATAAGGCACATATGCCTTTTCGCGTGCAAGCTTTGCTTCATCCATTAATATATTTTTATCCATAAACTCACTCCTAGAGATTAATTATTACAACCATTTTGGAATGAAAATAATCATACCGATGATTGCACAACAAATTGCAAATATCAAAACCGCTCCGGAGGCCAAATCCTTAGCTTGCTTAGCTAACGGATGGAATTCCTCCGTTACGAGATCGACCGTCCTTTCAATTGCAGTATTCAACAACTCAAGGGCTAACATTCCTCCAATGAGAAGTATAATGATAATCCACTCCATCTTTGATAGTCCTGTAAGTATTCCCCGACAATAACTCCGATGGCCGCAATTGTATGAAACTTCATATTCCGTTCGGCGATAATGCAATGTTGTATTCCTTTATAAGCATAATGAAATGATTTGAAGAAAGGATGCATTTCTATGTCACCTTTCAAGGCCGAATGAAGAAAGAATATCCTTCTGCCTTCCGAACATTTTCTTTTCATCATCTTCCGTCATATGGTCATATCCAAGTAGATGCAGGAAACCATGCAATGCTAAAAAACCAATTTCACGTTTTTCATCATGACCATACTCCGCAGCTTGCCTATTTGCAGTTTCGACCGAGATAATAATGTCCCCAAGTACAATGGGCATATCATCTTCTTGTACAATGGCAACTTCACCTTCTGTCATTTCTTCAAGTGCGAATGAAATAACATCGGTTGCTTTATCTTTTCCCCTGTATTCAGCGTTTAGTTTGCGTATTTCTTCGTCTGTCATGAAAGTGATGGAAATCTCGGGACTTCCCTTAAGATCCTCCATTTTAGCAGCATGATCCAATACATCCTGAATAAGCTTTGTAATATCATCGGTCACTTTTTCAGTTCTGTCATCGAAATAAATATCCAGCATTCTCTTGCCTTCCTCCTATCAGTCCGGGTATTCAATCCGGCTATGGAATATGCCGTTCAACGTCTCGCAAATGACGTTCTCGATTGTCTTCAACTCTCTCATGGACAAATCGCATTCATCGAATTGGCCATCACTTAATTTACTTGAAATAATCGATTTGACCAATTTCGAAATTTTCTCCGGCGTCGGTTCTTTTATTGAACGTACCGCAGCTTCAACACTATCCGAAATTGAAATGATTGCAATTTCCTTCGTCTGTGGCTTGGGGCCAGGATATCGGAAATCATCCTCAACTACATCCTGTCCCATTTCCTTCGCCTTTACAAAAAAGAATTTCAAAAAGCTTGTTCCATGGTGCTGTCTAGCAATATCAACGATCTCAGATGGCATCTTATGCTTCGCAAGTAAATCTGCTCCGTCAGTAGCATGAGCAATAATGATATCACGGCTTTTTTCAGGTGGCAAAGCATCATGTGGATTTGTTGTCCCATGTTGGTTCTCGATGAAAAAGTTTGGTCTCACGGTTTTCCCAATATCATGATAGTAACTTCCCACTCTTGCCAACAATCCATTAGCCCCGACGGATTCACAGGCGGCATCTGCTAAATTCGCAACCATGACACTATGGTGATATGTACCAGGTGTTTCTGTAAGAACTTTTTTCAGTAATGGGTGATTGGGGTTTGATAATTCTATCAACCTCATGTCAGAAAGCAATCCAAACGCTGATTCAAAGAAAGGCATTAGTCCAATGGTCAGCGCTCCAGAGACTATTCCAGATGTTAAAGCGACAATTAGGTAAAATATCAATTCCGTTAGGTCGTATGTAGACTGAGTCATTAATAAATAAAACCCTATGAATAAAATATTGGACGCAGCAACGGCAAGACTCGTCCTTAAGATATTCGACCTTCTTCCGTTATTACCTAAGACATAAATACTAACGATCCCACCAAATAGGATATAAAGGACAATTTCCATTTGCATGATTGAAGTGAATCCTTCATGAAGCATAATTCCAGCAGTTGCGGCGGTGACTATCGTCATCATGAAAGCCAAG
Source organism: Sporosarcina thermotolerans (assembly GCF_030067815.1). Taxonomy (GTDB): domain Bacteria; phylum Bacillota; class Bacilli; order Bacillales_A; family Planococcaceae; genus Sporosarcina; species Sporosarcina thermotolerans. The sequence continues at coordinate 2,706,450 of NZ_CP125968.1, forward strand.
CGCTCATTCGTCAATAGTTTCACAAGAAGAGGCGCCAATGCAGTCGGGAATAAAAATGCAACTTGGACATCAAACTCCTTATCTATCAATCCAATTAGTTTCATCATTACAGCTAATATAAAAAAGATACTATAAACAATTAGCAAGGACTTTTTCTTCTTATTGCTTTTTTCTTGCCATGTCAGGAAATGCATATAAATAATTGCCGACACAAACAATACAAAAAGGCTCAGTCCTATAATCGGTTTTAAAGAGGATTGATTTGTCAATAAGCCAGCCAACTCTAACTGTCTATATATTTCGGAATCAATGAATTGCCCCTCTCGGACAATTACTTGTCCTTGCAGAATCCTTTTCGATTCAACCGCATTTTTCTCCTCTTCAATCCGTTTATTCGTCAACTCTTTATTAATCGTTTCAGTTTCGACAACTAAGGATCTTCCGAGTGTGATTAACGTCTGCAAAACAGCTGGCCTAATGGCCTCGGATAAACGAAGTTTCCTCTCTACCTCGTACCTTACTGTAGAAAGATCTCCACCTCGAATCGGTTTTGATAATTCTTCTTCAATTATCGTAGAGACTTCCCTTTGCATTTTCCTTAACTCAATAATATTTTCATTCAATAAGCTGCTTATCGCTTCATTGGTCAGCCTTAAGCCCGGCTCTTCTTCCTCCAACTTAGTAAACTTTGTCCGGATTTCTTTTATTTGATCAGAGCGGGACTTCACTATTTTGGATTCATCATCGGGGTCCGGAACATTTACCTGTTTGGCTTCTATGATAATATCAAAAAGCTGTGTCGCTATCGCTGACCTATTTTTCGAAATATCTTCATTGAATTGATAAAAAGGCGTTACTTCAGCTTCAATTCTACGTTTCTCCTGCTCTGTTTTCACGGTATCCTCGACTGTTTTCAAGGACCTAATCGTTTTTGGAGAAATTTTGAATTCATGCAGTTCATATGTTTCTTGCTTTACATTCCCATACATCAACGAAAATAATGCAATAGCCGCCAAGATGACTACAAACAGAGAAAGGTATTTGAACTTCAATGACTTGAAAAGCTTCACCACTGGTTTGAACACGATTGATCCCCCCTGCCCTTATATCTTTTTACTGTTGTTTATAAAAATACTGAAAGAGCAGCCACTTTAAGATGACTGCTCACTTTCATAAGCTTCAATGATTTTTGCAACAATTGGGTGGCGTACAACATCACCCTGCTCAAGGTACTGGAAGTGTATTTCAGATACATTTTTCAAAATCGATTCCGATGCAATTAGCCCTGATCCGATTCCTTTAGGCAAGTCAATTTGGGTTTTATCCCCCGTAATCACCATTTTAGACCCGAAGCCAAGTCGTGTCAGAAACATTTTCATTTGAGCCTTTGTTGTATTCTGGGCCTCATCAAGAATTACGAAAGCATCATCGAGCGTACGGCCCCTCATATAGGCCAGGGGAGCAATTTCAATGACTCCCCCTCTCCATTAGTCGTTCAGTGTGTTCTGCCCCTAAGACATCATGTAGAGCGTCATACAGAGGACGTAAATAAGGATCGACCTTTTCTTTTAGATCCCCTGGAAGGAAACCAAGACTTTCTCCAGCTTCCACAGCTGGTCTCGTCAAAATTATCTTTTTGACACTGCCAGTTTTCATAGCTTGCACAGCTAGAACTACGGCAAGATATGTCTTTCCTGTCCCTGCTGGACCAATGCAAAAAACAAGGTCATTTTTCCGTATCGCATGGATATATTCACGCTGACCAATCGTCTTTGCACGGATTGCTTTTCCTTTTGTAGTTCTCGCAACTTCTTCGTCATACAGTTCTGAAAAATATTCAATTGTTCCATTCTTCACCATTTCGATGGCTGTAGAAATATCCCGCAAGTTAATGTTGATTCCTTTTCGTATGACCTTTAAGAGTTGCTCAAGTAAGAACTTTCCTGCTTGGATGTCTTTTTCTTCACCCGCCAATGAAATCGTATCGCCCCGTGTCAGGATAGAAATACTCATTGACTCTTCAATCATTTTCAAATTCTGATCAGAAATGCCTAAAAGCATAACCGCTTCATTTGGTTCCTCAATATGAAGTTGAATTACTTGTTCACTCAATAGTTTCAGTCTCCTTGGGAATCGGTCTTCTAACCGCTATATTTTCATTCATTAAAAATAATATAGTCCCCTCAACTGTATCACTTCCGAACGTCAAGTGTAAAATGTTTTCATCTTTAATGATGAGATTGGACTGTGAATCATTTAAGATTTTGTGTTTTATTAATGGAAGGATGATGGATTCTCCCATGTCTTCAGTTAATTCAAACTGTTCAATTCGGTCTTCTCGGACATGTTCAGTTTTTATAAAGGATCGGAAAGATGGAATACCTTCTTTTTTCCAAACAATTGGGGATTGCCAATGAACGATTACGTTCTCTTCACCTAACAACTGGTAGTCTATTGTTTTCGGGATTTTAAACGTGTATTCTGTCCAAAAATCGGCAAACACTGAACCCTCCGCACCTACAACTGTCGTCTTATCCCCCTGTACCAAAGTGCCAGTCACCAGCAAATCCCCTTTCTTCACTGTTTGGAAGACGTGGGCCACCCTCTCCCCCTACTTAATCGAAAGCTTGTAATAACCCCACCGGTTCTTGCGATTAAATCGGAGGGCGGACCATCTTTTTCAACTTTGTCGTTCAACTTCGGTGATAACATTGGGGTGATTGTCAATGTACTTCCTGATCTTTTGAATCTAACCCAGGATAGTGATGGATCGTCAAGCATTAGCGCTCGTCTAATTTCTCCTTCATCAGGAATTGTGGAAAGGGGCCGAAATTTTGAAATTGACGCTTTATCCAATTTAATTTCAATTCGTTCAGCCACTTCTGGCATATCCGATTCAATCTCTATTTCCCAAAGAAACATTGATGCGATTAAAGGAATTAGGCATGCTATCAAAAACCGGAAAGAGGTAAATAGCCGCTGTTCCACGGATCCTTCATCTGGCCTTTTTATAGATACCTTCATCCTATATCGACGCCTATTATTCCGTATGAATTGGATGCCTTTCTTGTCAGTTTGGAATCGGATTTTGTCATCCGATTCTGTTATCCCTGTAATCTTGACCCCAGACCTTGCGAGGAAACCTAAAAACCTGGATGGATCAGTTTTGCCCGTTAAAATGACTTCGTATCTTTTATGAATCATAGGCGCCCTGTCCATCCTTAACTTCCTTCATGGATACCGTTGAAATGGCCTCAAAAGAGAACACCGCCAATTCCTCTGATAAGGTCTCAACGATAAGATCTTCCCCTGTTGCTTCAATGACATGATCCCCACTTCGAACTGCTGCGTAATCGGGGCCGAGTTTCAATAGAGTATAAGGACCCGTGATACGAATAACGACAAATTCATCAATTGTTACTGAAGAGTTCATTTTAAATAAATTTTTCATGATAAAACCCCCTATCCAAGCCTATGATTTGGATAGGGGGTCGATGATTATTGTTTTGATTTAGGCGGTCCTAAAATTTCAGAGAAGATGATGCCCTTGATAAGATCCTGTTCGTTTTGGGAATCATATGGGACTGTTCAACAGGTTTTTCCCAAACTGCTTCACCTTGATGAGTAGAGAGTCTGCCTCGGTGGGTATTTTTCTGAGATGGCTTTTCCCTTTCTCTACGTTGAGAAGGCTTTGAAATCTCTTGAGGTTTCTCCTCGACAGGAACCATTTTCGACATATTTGCCGGTTCAGTTTGCCTGCTTGGCGGTTCATCAATTTCCGTTTGAAACTCCCGTTGAATTTCTTTATACATCTCTTGGGACATCTCTTTTAATCTTCGCAATGGATCTTGTGCACGTGTATCTGGTTTCGCAGATGGCCATTGCTGTTGTTTCGATTGTGTAGAGGGCCGTTTTGTTTGTGTCTTCGATTCTTCACCAGGTTTTTTCCCTTTGAAGAGCATACTGATGAATCCCAAGACAACTGCTATGATCAACGTTTCCATCTGTGCATCCCCTTTCCGGGAATTTTATGCTCAAACGTCACTCTTTCTTTGCATCCGGTTTTGGCTGATCTCCACCAATTTTGCTGATGGATTCACGCATTCCTGTATCCGCTTGGATATTTTTATAATTCATATAGTCCATGATGCCGATATTGCCAGTACGGAGTGCTTCAGCCATCGCTAAAGGTACTTCAGCCTCAGCTCCGACCACTTTCGCGCGCATCTCTTGGACTCTCGCTTTCATTTCCTGTTCGTTCGCAACAGCCATTGCACGGCGTTCTTCGGCTTTAGCTTGTGCAATATTCTTATCAGCCATCGCTTGTTCAGTTTGAAGCTCTGCACCGATGTTTTTACCGATGTCAACGTCCGCGATATCGATGGATAAGATTTCGAAAGCCGTACCGGAGTCAAGTCCTTTTGCCAATACAGTCTGAGAAATCAAATCCGGATTTTCCAACACTTTCGCATGGTCGATAGACGCACCGATTGTTGAAATAATACCTTCACCAACACGTGCAACAACTGTTTCTTCACCTGCACCACCGACAAGCCGGTCGATGTTGGCACGTACTGTAATACGAGCTTTCGCTTTAACTTCAATCCCGTTAAGTGCAACACCTGCGATGAATGGTGTTTCGATGACTTTCGGGTTAACTGACATTTGTACCGCTTCAAGAACATCACGACCAGCAAGATCGATTGCAGCAGCACGTTCGAAAGTCAACTCTATATTAGCACGGTGTGCAGCAATTAATGCATTGACAACACGGTCGACGTTACCACCAGCAAGGTAATGGCTCTCAAGTTGATTGATTCCAACATTCAAACCAGCTTTATGCGCCTTAATAAGCGGATTTACGACCCTGCTTGGAATTACCCGACGTAAACGCATACCGATTAACGTGAAAATACTAACTCGTACACCTGCTGCCAACGCCGAAATCCATAGCGTTACAGGAACAAGTGTGAAAAATACTGACAGTACAATGATTGCCCCGATGATGATTAATCCCGGAATAAGTAAACCTCCTGCAAGTGCTCCCATTATTCATTTTCCCCCTTTTTTTCAGATTCCCTGACAACAATCCGGGATCCTTCAACCTTCACTATAATAACATGTTTACCTTTGTCGATGTAACTTCCTTGGGAAACAACATCAATTCGTTCTCCATTCATATCAATCGTTCCCGCTGGTCTGAGAGGAGTGATAGTTTTGGCTTTCTTACCTAACAGTTCAGTCCGATTGACGTTCGAGACATACCCGCTATCGGTATCTGTTGAATCCATCAGCACCATCTTATTAAGCAAGTGCAACCTTTTTCCAAAAAACTTCATTATGATCACCATCCCAATGACGGCAACAGCAATCGCGATAAGAACAGAATAAGCCATGTACATCGGATTGCCACCTGCCAAAATGATACTAACAACAACCGCAATCGCACCAAGGGTCCCGGCAATTCCACCTGGTAGGAAAAGCTCCAATATAATAAGAATGACACCTATGCCAAAAAGGATCAGCGTCTCATAACCTGCCAAGCCGGCGATAAGATGTCCGAAAAAGAATAACATCAATGAGCTGATCGCCATCGTCCCAGGAACCCCGAAACCAGGAGAATAAAGTTCCACTACAAGGCCGAGTCCTGCAATTGATAGCAAGATTGGTACAACGATCGGATGTGTAATGAAACGTACAATCCCTTCAGCAAATGACACTTTTGTTGCAATGATTTCTGCATCTTGCAGTCCATTCAATTTTAAAAGTTCATCCAATGAAGAGACGGTTCCTTCACTATATCCGACTTCCTCACTTACCGCTTCGCTTGCTGTAAGTGTCAACAGCTTGCCAGGTCCTGCACGATACTGCTCAAGGTCAACTGACGGTTCAGCCATTGCAATCGCAAATTCCGGATTACGACCATGAGATTCGGCTGCGCTTTTCATTTCAGCAACCCATAGACTATGTGCCTTATCATCCGCGGCATTACCAGAACCCTCAATCACTTGTGCAGCGCCGATTTTACCATTCGGTGACATATAGATCTGATCAGCATAAAGTGCGATGTATGCCCCTGCTGAAATTGCCTTGTAATTGATAAAGGCTATGATATCAGGCTCTGTCTCACTCATCAGCTTTGCAATCTCGCCCGCCGCGTCGGTAAAACCTCCATTTGTATTGATTTCAAGGATGATCGCTTTGGCATTTGCATCCTCAGCTTCACGGAAGGATCGTTTTAGATACGCATAAAGGCCTTTTTCTACAGCCTCATCAATTTTCACATGGTAGACTTTGTCAACCGCGGCTGACGTTTGTGCAAAAGGAACAGAAATCATAGATAAAAATAAAATGAACAGGATGAACTTTCCTATCATTTTATGCATCTTTATGTTCACCCCTTTCTCTACTTACAATTATACCTTCTTTACGTATGGTAATGGTATTAAGTTTCACTCTATTAGATGTTTTAAAATATTATTTGCGAAAACGCATATAAAAAACCGGAAATTCCAAAGGAAGTTCCGGTTTCATAATAAACAAGCTTTAATTGTTAGTTCAATATGGACAGATATTAGAATTTACGCTTACGAGCAGCCTCAGACTTCTTTTTACGTTTGACACTTGGTTTCTCGTAGAACTCGCGCTTTCTTACCTCTTGTATTGTACCACTTTTTGATACAGTACGTTTGAAGCGGCGAAGAGCGTCTTCAAGCGATTCATTTTTGCGAACGACAGTTTTCGTCATATCTCTTGTCCCTCCCTCCGAGCACACTTCGAAACAAGGTGATACCCTTGTACTAAAAAATTATAACGTACTATTACAAAACGGTCAATAAAAAACTTTCAAAATATCTATCCAAAATAGGTGAATGCCTTTGTAATCGTCCCAAACCTATCAATAATCAGAATCGCTTTGTAATCCTTGCATGATTTTAACGCCTGAACTTGCTCCAATGCGTGTTGCGCCGGCATTAATCATTTTTTGCATATCCTCAAAGTTACGAACTCCTCCGGATGCTTTCACACCCATTTCCGGCCCAACTACTCCACGCATCAACTTTACATCTTCCTCAGTCGCACCGCCTGTAGAGAAGCCAGTTGACGTTTTAACGAAATCAGCTCCAGCTGCACGTGATAATTCAGAAGCCTTGCGCTTTTCCTGGTCAGTAAGCAAAGAAGTTTCAATGATTACTTTAACAATCGCTTTTCCTTTTGCTGCTTCTACTACGCTTGCAATGTCTTGTCCAACTTTTTCATCATCTCCGCTTTTTAAAGCGCCGATATTTATAACCATATCGATTTCAGTTGCACCATTGCCAATCGCATCTTTCGTTTCAAATGCTTTTACCTCTGATGTTGATGCACCAAGTGGAAATCCGATGACTGTACAAACTTTCACGTCTGTCCCTTCAAGAAGTTCCGAGGCTGTTTTTACCCACGCTGGATTGACACAGACCGATGCGAATGAATAAGTTTTCGCTTCTTCACATAATAAAACGATTTCTTCCTTTTTTGCGTCAGCTTTCAGTAATGTATGATCAATATACGATGCATAATTTTTATTCAATGTAAATAATCCTCCTTGAGTTGTATGTACCTCTTCATCATAACAAAAATTGTTTTCCTCTGCATTAAAAAACAGTCCACCCGTAAGGATAGACTGTTTTCTAAAAATTATACAAGCGCTTCGTCTGATTCGACAACGCGCACGAATTGCCCTTCGTTATATGGATAACCCGCTTTGACAATCTTCACTTTAACAATTTTCCCGACCATTGACTCATCTGCTTGGAAAGCAACTTTCAAATAATTATCAGTATACCCTTCATACAAGCCACTTTCAGGATCAAGCTTGTACTTTTCTTCCGGGATGACTTCGAGTACTTCATTTTCGAATTCAGAAGCATATTGTTTCGCCAATTGATCGTTCAATTCGATTAAACGGTGAACACGTTCGTTTTTCACATCTTCATCTATTTGATCTTCCATGCGCGCAGCAGGTGTTCCTGTCCGTTTCGAATAAGGGAATACATGTAATTCAGAGAATCTGTGGTCTCTGATGAAATTATACGTATCCATGAATTCCTCTTCAGACTCACCCGGGAAACCAACGATGACGTCAGATGTGATTGCAAGATTCGGCAACGCTTCACGTAAACGATCCAATCGTTCCGCGAAAAACTCCATTGTATATTTTCTTCTCATACGTTTAAGCACTGTATTGGATCCTGATTGAATCGGGATATGCAAATGGCGCACAATAACAGAAGAATTTCGAAGAACATCAATCACTTCATCAGTTAATTGACTTGCTTCGATGGAGCTGATGCGAAGCCTTTTCAAGCCTTTTACTTTCGTTTCAAGATCGCGTAACAGACGGGCCAGGTTATAGTCTTTCAAATCTTCTCCATAGCCACCCGTATGGATACCCGTAAGGACGATTTCAAGATAGCCGGCATCAACAAGCTGTTGAGCTTGTCGGATGACTTCTTCGGGGTCCCTTGAACGCATTAGGCCTCGTGCCCAAGGAATAATACAGAAGGTGCAGAAGTTGTTGCAGCCTTCCTGGATTTTCAAAGATGCACGTGTACGGTCCGTAAATGCAGGGACGTCAAGCTCTTCATAAACCCTGTTTTTCATAATATTGCGGACAGCATTGATTGGTTGACGTTCGCTTCGGTACTCATCGATGAGACCTAATAACTTCGTACGATCCTGTGTACCGACAACAATATCGACCCCAGGAATTGCCATGATTTCAGCTGGAGATGTCTGGGCGTAACAGCCCGTAACACAAATAACGGCATCCGGATTTCTACGCACTGCCCTTCGAATGACTTGACGGCTTTTCTTATCGCCAGTATTCGTAACCGTACATGTATTGATAACATAGACGTCTGCATTTTTCTCGAAATCGGAACGGTCGTAGCCAGATTCCTTGAAAAGTTGCCAGATCGCTTCCGTTTCATAATGATTCACTTTGCAGCCTAATGTATGAAAAGCAACAGAAGACACTAGCTGCTCACCTCTTTCATTCAAATTCGTAAGACACTGCGGACAATAGATATAAAGGGGCTGTTTCCGTCCTAAGAATACGGGGTCCTAATGATACCGAGAGAAATCCAGCAGAGACTAACGAGTCCGCCTCTTTTCTGGATAACCCACCTTCAGGCCCGAAAACAACTATTACCGTTTGTTTATGATACACGTTTTTAAGCCTATCTGCAATCCTATTGGGTTCAGCACTTTTTGCATCCTCTTCATCAGCAAATAACCGTACATCATAGTTTTCGGCTTCGACTAAAAGCTGTTTGAAAGACAGAGGAGGTTTCACATTCGGGATAACAGTCCGGTGACATTGTTCTGCTGCTTCTTTTGCAATTTTACGTAACCGATCCACTTTCTTATCGCCTTTTTTACTATCCCATTTAACAATAGATCGTTCTGCTTCAAATGGAATAATCGCTTTCATGCCAAGCTCAGTTCCTTTTTGGACAATCAAGTCAAGCTTATCCCCTTTTGGTAAACCGCAAGCAATAGACACTTGAACCGGCATTTCATTGGATGATAGTGGCCCTTCATTACAACTGATAAGAACCCCGTCAGAAAATAGTTCTATGATTTCTGAGATAAATGCCTCACCATCAGTGACGGCGATGATTCGATCCCCTACATTCATCCTCATGACCTTGACAATATGTTTACCATCTTCTCCTTGAATCATTGCTTTTCCATCTACGTCGAAAGGAGAGTCAAGAAAATAGCGTTGCAACCGTTACACTCCCCTTTTGGATGCGATAATTGCAACCCAATCTTCCATTAATATTGACTCAACAATTTCAAAGCCTTTTTCAATAAGATCATCCCTTACAAGGTCACGTTTTTGGGCAATGATTCCCGATACTATGAACAGTCCATTGTCAGGCAAGATAGAATATGCGTCTTCCGTAAACGTCATGATCACTTCCGCAAGAATATTGGCGACAATTATTGAAGCTGGATCCTTCACAGAGTCTAATAAGTTTCCGTGAGTGACTTCCACAATGTTTTGGACATTATTCAATTCTATATTTTCTTTTGCCGCAGTTACAGCGACTTCATCAAGATCGAGTGCATGAACATGTGATGCACCAAGTAGGGCTGCGCCGATTGACAATACACCTGAACCGGTTCCAACGTCAATGACAGAGTCACCTTTTTTAACGTATTTTTCAAGTGCCTGTAGACAGAGGACGGTTGTTGGGTGAGTTCCAGTTCCGAATGCCATCCCTGGATCCAGTTCAATAATCAATTCATCAGATTCAACCGGTTCATAATCTTCCCAAGTAGGCACGATTGTGAACCTGCTAGAGATTTTCACTGGATGATAATATTTCTTCCAAGCAGTAGCCCAATCTTCTTCATCCACTTCACTTGTTTGAACCAAATTGATACCGACATCTAAGCCATACTCAACTAATTTGTCTACGGATTCACTAATTTCTTTTACAGTTTCTATTAAAAAGCTATTGGCAGGTAAATAAGCTTTGACAATGACACCCTCAGCAGGAAAATCCTCTTTTTTCAACTCATAGATTTCCCCGAAACGATCTTCATGGATGCGATCGGGTTCATTTGAATCTTCGATTATGACACCACTTGCTCCTGCTTCATGCAAGATATTGGCAACCGCTTCGGTCGCTTCATGTGTTGTATGGATGGAGATTTCAGACCACTTCAACTACATTCATCCCTTTCAGTCGCCTTTTAGTGTTCGTTTAATTTTGTCAAAAAGAGAGCTTGAGTATTCATCTGGTGAGTTGCCTCCGATAGAAGCGAATTCACGAAGTAGTTCCTTTTGTTTTTCGGTCATTTTCTTAGGAGTAACTACTTTGATAATTACGTGTTGGTCGCCTTGTCCGTGACCATGGACATTTTTTACTCCTTTTCCGCGTAAACGGAAGTTCGTTCCTGTTTGTGTCCCAGCAGGTACTTTCAATTTCACATTCCCATGTACGGTCGGCACTTCGATTTCATCACCAAGCGCCAATTGCGGGAATGTAACAGGCACTTCAAGGTAAATATCATCACCTTCACGGACGAAACTTTCATGTTCTCTGACCCGGAATACAATGTACAGATCCCCAGAAGGTCCGCCATTTACTCCAGCTTCGCCTTGACCGGATACTCGCAGTTGCTGTCCGTCATCAACTCCAGCAGGAATAGTTACTTTAATCTTCTTCCGTTTTGTCACTCTTCCTGAACCATGGCATGTGTTACATTTTTCAGGGATAATTTTCCCTGTACCTTGACAATGTGGACATGTACGGCGATTTACCATCTGACCAAGAGGCGTATTTTGTGTCACTGAAATCTGTCCAGATCCACCACAGTGCGAACAAGTGTTGACAGGTGTTCCTTTTTTAGCACCTGATCCATCACAAGTATCACATGTCTCTTCTTTTGGCAATTCGACTTCGGTTTCTTTACCGAAAACCGCTTCCATGAAATCGATTGTCATTGTATATTGAAGATCATCGCCTTTTCTTGGGGCGTTTGGATCACGACGTCTTGTGCTTCCGCCTCCAAAAACGTGCTGAAAATATCTTCGAATCCGAATCCGTCTGCTGATCCTCCGCCTCCGAATCCACCAAATCCTTGGTTAGGGTCTGAATGACCAAATCTGTCGTAATTTGCACGTTTGCTTTCATCACTCAATGTTTCAAATGCTTCTGTTACTTCTTTAAACTTATCTTCTGCTCCTGCTTCTTTATTCAAGTCAGGGTGATATTGTTTCGATAGTTTCCTATAAGCTTTCCTTATTTCTTCTTTGCTTGCTGATTTCGAAACGCCAAGCACTTCGTAAAAATCTCGTTTACTCATTATTCCACACTCCCATAAATCAATCGACACTATTTTATATTATTCAATTCGGCTAAAAGCTCGACTAATTGTAACACGTGAAGAACCTTTACCAAAAGAAAAAGCCAAAGCCGGAATATCGGACTTTGACTTTTCCGTCAATCGATCGTTCAATTAGTTTTTCTTATCATCTTCAACTTCTTCAAAATCAGCATCTACAACGCCATCATCTTGCGGCTTGCCGCTAACATCTTCACCCGCTCCATCTTGAGCTTGTGCGTCTGCAGCAGCTTGTTCATATAATTTCATCGTCATTTGTTGCACGATTTCTTCCAAAGCTGTTTTCTTCGTACGCATATCATCCAAATTGTTAGCTTCAATAGCCGCTTTCAATTCTGCTTTTGCATCCTCAACTTTTTTCACTTCGTCTTCGGATACTTTGCCTTCGAGATCCTTCAATGTCTTTTCAGCCATGAAAACGAGTTGGTCCGCGTCATTTTTCAAATCTGCTTCCTCTTTACGTTTCTTGTCGTCTTCAGCGTTCGCTTCGGCGTCTTTCACCATGCGCTCGATTTCGTCATCAGATAGACCTGAGCTTGATTGGATTGTAATATTTTGCTCTTTCTGAGTACCAAGATCTTTCGCTTTAACTGTAACAATACCGTTTTTGTCGATATCAAATGTCACTTCAATTTGTGGAATTCCACGTGGAGCTGGTGGAATATCTGTCAATTGGAAGCGGCCAAGTGTTTTATTGTCTGAAGCCATCGGACGCTCACCTTGCAAGACATGGATGTCAACAGCAGGTTGGTTATCCGCAGCTGTTGAGAATACTTGTGACTTACTTGTAGGGATTGTCGTATTTCTTTCGATCAATTTTGTAAATACGCTTCCCATTGTTTCAATACCAAGTGAAAGTGGTGTGACGTCAAGCAATACAACATCTTTCACATCTCCACGAATGATTGAACCTTGAACAGCTGCACCCATTGCAACAACTTCGTCTGGGTTTACACCTTTGAACGGTTCTTTTCCAGTTTCTTTCTTAATCGCTTCTTGGACTGCTGGAATTCGTGTTGAACCACCAACAAGGATAACACGGTCAATTTCGGACGCTGATAGATCAGCATCTTTCATCGCTTGGCGTGTTGGTACCATAGAACGTTCAACTAAATGAGCTGTCAATTCATCGAATTTAGCACGCGTTAATGAAATTTCAAGGTGCAATGGACCAGCTTCGCCAGCTGTGATGAACGGCAAGGAAATTTGTGTAGAAGTTACACCGGAAAGGTCCTTTTTCGCTTTTTCCGCTGCATCTTTCAAACGTTGCATCGCCATTTTGTCTTTTGAAAGGTCAATTGCGTTTTCTTTACGGAATTCTTGAACAAGGTAGTCGATGATAACATCGTCAAAATCGTCCCCGCCCAATTTATTGTCTCCAGCTGTCGCACGTACTTGGAATACGCCGTCGCCAAGTTCAAGGATAGAAACGTCGAATGTACCACCACCAAGGTCGTATACAAGGATTGTTTCATCTTCATCTGTCTTATCTAAGCCGTATGCCAATGCAGCCGCTGTCGGCTCGTTTATGATCCGTTCTACTTCAAGACCTGCAATTGTTCCAGCATCTTTTGTTGCTTGGCGTTGTGCATCATTGAAATAAGCTGGTACAGTAATGACCGCTTTTGTCACTTTTTCACCTAAGTATTCTTCTGCATATCCTTTCATGTATTGAAGGATCATTGCGGAAACTTCTTGAGGTGTATATTCTTTATCTTCAACTTTTACTTTATAATCAGATCCCATATGTCTTTTAACGGACATGATTGTGTTTGGGTTTGTAATGGATTGACGCTTAGCCACTTCACCGACTTGGCGTTCGCCGTTTTTAAAAGCTACTACAGATGGAGTTGTACGATTGCCTTCCGGGTTAGGAATGACCTTTGCTTCTCCACCTTCATATACTGCTACTACAGAGTTTGTAGTTCCTAAGTCAATACCGATAATTTTGCTCATTTGTATTCCTCCTAAATATAATGCAAATTAAAAGATTTAACGGGTTATTCGTTAACTTTGACCATGGAAGGTCGAAGCACACGATCTTTTAACATATACCCTTTTTGAAGTTCCTCAAGCACGATGCCTGAAGACTTATCAGGTTCGCTGCCTGTCATAACCGCTTGATGGAAATTAGGATCGAACTCTTTATCATATGCCTCGATTTCGACAAGTCCTTCGCCTTTTAGTGCATCGACAAGGCTGCGATATATCATATCCATGCCTGTCATAAGTGACTGTGCTTCTTCAGTTTTTGTTTCAACAGCCAAAGCACGTTCAAAATTATCAAGCACAGGCAATAGATTTGTAAGGATACTCTGTGCTTTGTACTTATTCAAAGCTTCTTTATCAAGAGTTGCTCTTCTTTTAGCATTTTCAAAATCAGCGAGTACACGGAATAGCTTGTTTTCCTCGTCTTGTAACTTCGATTCCAACTCACTTATCTTTGCATCTTTTTCATCGATTACTTCGTTCGTCTCTTCCAAACTTTCATCGGATCCGGAAATCGTTTCCTGTTCGGCATCCAAAACTGCTGAATCAGTACTTACTTCCTCCTGCTTTTCGATAGCATCATTTTCAACTTCATTCATTTTATCAGTCACAAATCTTTCCTCCTATCCAATCCGATACTCATTTTCTGTTTTTTTCCAATGCTTGTGATAAATTACCGCTTAAGATATCGAGCATCGTAATGACTCTTCCGTAATCCATCCGTTTCGGTCCAATGATTGCTATGGATCCAGACATATTAGGGCCAGCGGAATAATTCGCAGTAATAACACTGCAATCTTCCATTGCATCCAGTTCATTTTCCGAACCGATCCGTACATGAATTCCCTTCGTGTCATCTCGGAAAAAGTTAAAAGCGGTTGTTCCATTCTCCATGAACTCGAATAACATCTTCATTTTTTGAAGATCATTGAATTCCGGCTGTTTCATCATATTCATTTTGCCGCCGAAATAGAGTCGTTCCTCTGGTTTGATTGTCATGGCCCGTTGGAACGAGGCAAATAGGTCGCCCGCATGATGGACATGCTGTTCGAACACTATTTTTGCTTCCCGGGCAAGCTTGTTCTGAAGGAGACTCAATGGAGTTCCGACAAGCCTTTCGTTTAAAATATTTACCATCTTTTCAATATCCGAAGCCACCATACCTTTTGGCACATCAAAAATCCGGTTTTCTACATGTCCATTATCAGTAACAATAATGGCTACAGCCTTAGTTTCATCCAATGGTACAATTGAGAACTTCTTCACCGAGTGCATCAATGTGTCTGGCCCTAAAAGGATTGACGTATAATTCGTCAATTCAGATATGATTTTAGCAGAATTGCGGATCAGCTCTTCTGTTTCCACGACACTGTTCTGGAAAACAGAGCGGATTTGAACGCTATCTTCCACTGTTAACTTTTCCGGTGTCAACAAATGGTCAACGTAGAAACGGTAACCTTTTTCGGAAGGAATCCTGCCCGATGAAGTATGGGTCTTTTCAAGATAACCAAGATCCTCCAAATCAGCCATTTCATTGCGAATGGTTGCGGGGCTAAAGGGGGCCTCAGGTTTTTTAGATAACTGCCTTGATCCGACAGGTTGAGCGGATTCGATGAAATCGTTAACCGTCAGTTGCAATATAAGCAATTGTCTGTTTGTCAACATTAATCATCACTCCTGTTAGCACTCTTTATAAGCGAGTGCTAATGCTATTCATAATTTATCAAATCAGTTTAACGGTGTCAACGAATTAACTCCCAATCAGTGAAGAAATTCCTGGAATACTTCATTGCCCCTAAAAACACCTTTGATTGTCAATTTTATATGCTCTTCTGAAATCTGAACGAGCCCTTTATTGGATAATTCTTTGATAACGGCTCCATAAACTTCAGGTAACGTTTTACCAAACTTCATTTCAAACGAATTGAATGAAACTCCGTCAGTTTTTCGAAGGCCAAGGAACATTTCTTCCTCCATTGCTTCGATTTTAGTTACTTCTTGTTGATTCATGATCGGTCGTGTTCCGTTATCCGCGCTTTCCATGTACTTTTTCAAAGGGCCAATGTTCGCATACCTTTGTCCATTCAAGTACCCGTGCGCTCCGGCACCTATCCCGGCATATTCATCATTCTCCCAATAGATTAGATTATGTATGGATTCTTTTCCTTGAATAGAGAAATTACTGATTTCATATTGTCGTCTACCGGCAGCTTCCATACGATCGATAAGCATTGAGAACATGGACGTTTCCATATCTTCACCGGGCAAAGGAAGCTTCCCTTTATTCATCAAGTTATAAAAGACAGTTTTCGGTTCCACTATGAGTGAATACCCGGAGTAGTGTGGAAGATCAAGGGATAGTGCTTTATTAAGTGTATCCTCCCATTGTTGGATGGTTTGTCCTGGTAAACCATAGATGAGATCGATGCTTATATTTTCAAAGCCTATTTTTCGGGCATTTTCTATTACTCGTATCGGATCATCTGCACCATGTGTTCTACCAATCCTCTTTAAAAGCTCCGTGTCAAAAGACTGGACACCTATGCTCAGTCGACCAACACCGCCATTTTTCAAGACAGACAGCTTTCCGTTAGTCAATTCATCCGGATTTGCCTCAGTGGAAAATTCTTTAAGGGAACTAACATCTACATATTGATGGATTATTTCAAGTAAACGTTCCAATTGGTTTTCTGATAATGCTGTCGGAGTTCCTCCGCCTAAGAAAACCGTTTCAAGACTTTTAAATGAAGTACCCTCTTCTTTCATTATGGATAATTCATTTCCTATCCATTCAATATACTCGTCAACTGGTTGATTTTTAAAAAACACTTTATTGAAATCGCAGTAATGGCAAATTTGATGGCAGAAAGGAATATGGATATACATGCCTCGCATTTGTTGTGTCCCCTTTCTTTCGGCAATGCCGTTAGTGCAAAAAGGAGCCTGAAGTAGGCCCCCTTCTTATGATTATCGTCCAGACTCCGAGCGCCAGAGACTCGGGTCATAAGTCAAAGTTGCTATGTGGCAAAAAGCGCCACGCCGCATCTTCGCCTTATGCCTGAGGCCGGCAGGATGCCGGTCATGCAGTCGTTGAGGCTCGCAGGATGCGAGTCATGCGACCGTTGCGACACGATGTCGCGCATTTAGGTCACCTTCCTCTTTGACGCGGCGAACTTAGACTGCGAACCTTTTCAATGCAGGCGCTTTTCGCTTTTGTTAATCTTCATCCATTTTAAGGACCGCCATGAAAGCTTCTTGCGGAACTTCTACCGATCCGACCTGTTTCATACGCTTCTTACCTTCTTTTTGCTTTTCAAGAAGTTTTCGTTTACGGGAAATGTCACCGCCATAACATTTTGCAAGAACGTTTTTACCGATTGATTTAATCGTTGAACGCGCTACAATCTTTTGACCGATTGCAGCTTGGACT
This sequence comes from Sporosarcina thermotolerans, assembly GCF_030067815.1. GTDB lineage: Bacteria > Bacillota > Bacilli > Bacillales_A > Planococcaceae > Sporosarcina > Sporosarcina thermotolerans. Next base: position 2,723,773 of record NZ_CP125968.1, read on the forward strand.
GGCACCTCAAACTGTTGACGCGGAATGAGTTTTCTCAACTTTTCAACAATCGCTTTGCCTCGCTCATAGCTGAAGTCACGATGCACGATGAAGCTAAGTGCGTCGACCTGTTCTCCGTTCAATAGAATATCCATTTTGACAAGCTTCGATGTTTTATAGCCAATCAGCTCATAGTCAAATGACGCATAACCTTTAGTACCTGATTTTAATTGGTCGAAAAAGTCATAAACGATTTCCGCGAGAGGCAATTCGTAAATGATATTTACGCGAGATGCATCCAAATAATCCATCGTAATGAAGTTACCTCGTTTATGCTGGCATAATTCCATGACAGAGCCGACGTATTCATTCGGCACCATGATCGATGCTTTCACATACGGTTCTTCAACGTGGTCAACCTTCTGTGCATCTGGCATCATCGAAGGATTATCCACTTTCAATTCTTTTCCGTCTGTCGTTACAACATTGTAAATAACACTCGGAGCCGTTGTGATTAAATCAATCTTAAACTCACGTTCAATCCGCTCCTGGATGATTTCCATATGGAGTAATCCAAGGAAGCCGCATCGATATCCAAAGCCAAGCGCTTGTGATGTCTCTGCTTCGTATTCCAAAGCTGAGTCGTTCAGCTCAAGTTTCTCAAGTGCTTCACGTAAATCGACATATTTAGACGAGTCGATCGGGTATAATCCGCAGAATACCATTGGATTCAATCGACGATAACCCGGCAACGGTTCACTGGCTTGATTTTTTGCATTCGTGATTGTGTCACCGACGCGTGTATCTCCGACATTTTTGATGGCTGCAGAAAGGAAACCGACATCGCCTACAGATAATTCATCGCGCAAGGAAATATTCGGTGTGAACACTCCTGTTTCAATGACTTCGAATTCTTTTCCAGTTGCCATCATGCGGATTTTATCACCTGGTTTAACAGTCCCTTCGACAATCCGAATATTGACAATAACGCCTTTATATTGATCATAATGCGAGTCGAAGATCAATGCTTTCAACGGTGCTTGTGGATCACCTGTAGGTGCGGGTACTTTTTCGACAATCTGCTCAAGGATTTCCTCGATGCCGATACCAGCTTTTGCAGATGCATGGACTGCCTCGGAGGCATCCAGGCCAATTACGTCTTCAATTTCCTTTTTCACTTTATCCGGATCCGCAGCTGGTAAATCGATTTTATTAATAACAGGCAAAATTTCAAGATCATTGTCGAGCGCTAAGTAAACGTTTGCCAACGTTTGCGCTTCAATTCCTTGGGCTGCGTCAACGACAAGAAGAGCCCCTTCACATGCTGCAAGGCTTCGTGACACTTCATACGTAAAGTCGACGTGCCCTGGAGTATCGATTAAGTGGAACGTATACTCCTCGCCATTTTTCGCTGTGTAAGATAATTGTACTGCGTTCAATTTAATCGTAATTCCGCGCTCGCGCTCCAAATCCATTGAATCCAATGTTTGTGATTTCATTTCACGCGAACTCACAGTTTCAGTCTTTTCCAACAAGCGATCGGCCAACGTCGATTTCCCGTGATCGATATGGGCAATGATAGAGAAGTTTCTAATGTTTTTTTGACGTGCCAATCTTTCCTCATGATTCATCTGTCAGTTCACTCCTATATAAGCTATTTGCATTATAGCAAATAACTGATAAACATGTTACATATTCTTATTCCCTAATTTTCATTAATCACGCTCAACTAATTAAGTTTAACAGATGAGTTCACTTTGATAAAGCCTGGCCCAATTCAAAAGAAAAAAGCCCCATGGAAACTATCCATGAAGCAGAAACTCCTGTCATTTCTGTTCTAACTCTTCTTCATCAAACATTTCAAGGATTGCTTCTGACAGGACAGTTAGTGTCCTGTTCAACTGGTCTTCCGAGTTCCCTACTCCACCTAACTCTAAAAGAACTAACTTAGGGTGAAGATCTTGGTTATACTTCCCATCGACACCTGCTCCACCTTTCGGAATGACACCTCTCGTGATGCCCGGTACCTTCTTTTCCATTATTGCATTCAATCTCTTCGTAATCGCTTCATTCTCTTTATAGGATGGATTATCCAAACCAAGTACAAATGCGATTTTTGCATACCGTTCTTCTTTATGAATAATCGTCGACTTTTCAGGTCCTATATCATCCCGATGGATGTCAATTATTAAATCATATTCATTTTCTGAAATTTGCTGTTTGACGAATGGCCTTATTTCCCTATAGGCGCGTGAGTAGGGTACTGCTTTATTTAGTGTATCAGTTTCCACGCTATTGATTTCCAGTAGGCTTTTAAGTTTTTCACTCATTTTCACTACGTTTTCAGTTTGATGGTTTACGGCAATTTTCCCATCAATCGCTTTTGTAATCGGTTTGTATGCCTCAGTAGAGTGCGTATTATAAAGTAATACTTTTCCAAGTTTCGGTTCTTCTTCAGTTTCCAATTCTGTTTGGACTTCAATTTCAACCTCAGGGACTGGCTCTTCCTCTGCCACTACGTTGGATGCATAGACGATAAGAGCATTTTCCTTAATTATTTTGGAATTGGAGATCTTGGATTCTTCCGGTATAAATTGGATGACTACCGGGAATAGGAATAGAACGAATACGATTACAAGCCATATTTGCATATTTTTCTTCATGCGACATCCCCCTTTTTCAACTATATGCCGGGGGGAATGGGTCAATGACTTGTTTTAAGTTCTTGAATCCATTCGCTAATGGAGTCAGTTAAGATTTCTGCATAAAGTGCTGCCCAGGAGTCAATCTCTTTTGGTGAGATAAAAGTATTCAAATCATGGTTGGATAAAACCTCTTCAAATAATTGCACCCTTTCCTCATGCGGCCATGATGTCCAATCCCCAAATATAGGAATCAGTTTCGTCCTGTCCGCATCCTTATTCGGAGTATGCAACCAATTTGAAACAGACAACCGGGAGGATGGATGACTTTCCTCTTCAATTTTGGTCGCGATATAATTAAACAATGTATTTATAGCATCAGCAATTAAGACAGGACCGTCGACAACAGTCGGAATACCAATTGCGATAACCGGGATTCCCAATGTTTCCTTCGACAACTCTTTTCGACTATTTCCAACGCCTGAACCAGGATGTATCCCTGTGTCTGTCATTTGAATCGTTTTACATAAGCGTGAACTATCCCTTGCCGCTAAGGCATCAACGACGATTATAACATCCGGTTTGATTTCATGAACTATCGCCTTAACGAAATCGGCTGTCTCTAACCCCGTCTGGATCGTTACGCCAGGCGCATAGACAAACAATTCGCTCCCTTCGTCCGAGTAATACATAGGGACAATCTCTTTTAATCGATCCATCGTTAGCGGCCCAACGGCGTCAGGTGTCACTTCTCTATTTCCTAACCCGACCAAAAGGATTTTGCCGTTCTTCAGATTTGCTATTTCCTTGGTCATTTCAGTTAGTTTCGATTTGAGCAATCCCCCCATTTCTTCAAGTCCCTCGCGATCGGTATGAGTCAAGGTTGGGTTTGTCAATGTCAAATAAGTGCCTCTTTTTTTCCCAATTCTTTTTTCACCTTCGGCATTTATTTTGACGGATGTCAAAATCACTCTGCCCTTTCTTGTTTCATCGAACTGGATGCCTTCGGACTCCTTTAATTTTTCTTTTTCTTTTCCGTCCGGTGGCGAACCATTTCTTCGTTTTCCACTAATAGGTCGGTACGGTAAAAATCGTATTTATCCATTGTTATCACCTCAATATGCAGTTTGCACGATGCGTCAAGGAAATATTCTTTGCATATTTTTATTGCGTTCTTCCAGTGATTTTGCTAAAATGTTAATGTTGTAAAGAGAATCCGGAAGTTACTTATGGAAAGACTCTTGCGTTACCTGAAATTGGAGGTGAATGGAATGCCAAACATCAAAGGTGCAATTAAGCGCGTTAAACAAAGTGCCGCAGCGAATGAACAGAATTCACAAGTTAAATCTGCAATGCGTACAGCTGTACGTAAAGCTGACACTGCGATCATCAATAAAGAAGAGAACGCTGCAGAACTTTTGAAAGACGCAGTTAAGAAGTTGGATACTGCTGCTCGTAAAGGTCTAATCCACAAAAATACAGCAGCTCGTCAAAAAGCTCGTCTTACAAAAAAAGCTTTGTAATGAACAAAAGCGGAGGGTGGCGATTAGCTGCGACAGGCATAAGGCGGATTTGCGAAACGGCGGTTTTTGCCGTGCAGCAGAGCCGACTTATGACCCGAGCAGCTGCCACCCGGAGCTGGATGAAAATAAGGCTGTCCATTTCATAATGAAATGGACAGCCTTTTCTATTTATCCCTTTAAAGGTTCCATGAAGAAAATCTCTAATACTCTTTCTCTTTTGCCACTTGTTGATTTTAGTTTATAGTCGATATCGGCGAGTTTTTCGAGAATCACTAACAGCCTTTCCATCTTAGGTATGCTTCTGTTTTCCATTACGAGTTTTACGCGGTATGGATGGACGTTTAGAGTTTTTGCTATTTGTTGTTGATGATATCCTTTTTTTGCCAACGACGCGACATGGATCATCAGTCTGATTTGTCCTGCAATCAGGGAAGTTAACATGATCGGTTCTTCGCCATTCCCTAACAAATCATGGTAAATCTTAATGGTCTCTTTAATATTTCCGTTCATATATGCATCTGTCAATCTAAAAACATCCATCTCGGGCAGACGAGGGACGAGCATTTCTACTATTTCTTTTGTCACTTCGCCCTTTCCATCCATATACATCGCAATTTTTTCAAGTTCTGAAGAAAGTGCCAAAAGACTGTCTCCTGTCATATCGATAAGTACTTGTGCAATTTCGGGACTTATTTTGATACCAAACGAACTTGCTTCATTTTGAATCCATGTTGTCAAGTCTCGACCGACGAGCGGCAATGCTTCTACTACGGTAGATTTTTGCATCATAAGTTTTGTGATTTTTTTCCGGCCATCAAGTTTTTCATAAGGGGCCAAAAAAACAACTGTAGCTGTAGGTGATGGATTTGATAGCCACTCTTCCAGCAAAGTAATATTATGTACAACTTTCTCTTTTGTTTTATCTGCAGCCTTTAGGAAAGACGTATTATTCGCGATGACTAATTTTCTTTCTACGAGGAATGGGAGTGTATCCGCTTCTTCAATTACTGCTTCAATCGGTGTTTCATCCAAATCGAATCTGACAACCGCATCCTCTTCTCCATCTGGCAAGGCTTGGATTAGCCGCTTAATCGTCTCATCGATTAAATGTCTTTCGACACCCATCAACAAGTAAACAGGTTCAATCTTCCCCTCGCTAATGCTTTTCCAGATTGCATTTACCATTCTAATCACTCCAATCACTTACATTTCCCCATTATACATTACCATTTCACGACTATGAACATTTTGTGTCGATTGTCATATACCCGACTTAAAAGAACGTTTGATATAGATTTTTTTTGGTTAATCATCTATACTATAAAGGAATTAGGAGGTGTAGCAATGAATGAGTTTGAACAAGACGTACAGTCCAAACGCAATGATTTAATTGACTCAGGTATTGGATTCATTGTAGCTTTCGTGGCTTTTTCTGCAATTTTCGTTGTTGCTACAATCATTGACGTCGTCGGACGTTAATGGTCTAGGAAAGACGGATAGTCCATCCTTAATCGGAATGGACATATCCGTCTTTTTTTATCGTGAAGTTTGTATGGAATACCTATCCTTCCTCACCGTAATCGTGATAGATCCATAATCCGCCGTTGATATCGTTTGCAAATTATTCTGTTCAAAAGTGGCAAGTACCTCCGGATGAGGATGACCGTATCGATTATTCCTGCCGTAGGAAAGTATGGTTAGTTCAGGATGTAATGTTTTGATAAATGCATCTGAACTTGATGTACGGCTGCCATGATGACCGGCTTTAAGTATTAATTGGCCCCAATTCTTGTGCTCGTATTCTCTTACTATCCTCTTTTCCCCTTCGAATTCTAAATCCCCTGTAAAAAGAAATGATAGACCGGAAGTTTCCATTAATAGAACAAGTGAACTATCATTCCCTTTATACAAACCCTTTTGGGGAGCGATATAGCTAAACACAGTCGGCCCTTCCTGCCAATGATATCCTTCGTTCATTGCAAAAATAGGGATTTTCTTTTCTATAGCAATATGAAGCACTTCTTCCATTGTCAGTTCCTTTTCACTATTAGGGAGATGTGGATCTCCTTTACGGATATTTCCTCAAGTACTTCGTCAGCACCTTCTATATGATCACTATCCGCATGGCTAAGTATCAATTTATCTATTTTATTTATGCCTCTTCCCTTCAAAAAAGGAACAACGATTTTCCTGCCAACTTCAAATTCCTTTTCCGGGGTACGCCAATTAGGTTCACCAAAGTTTACATTTCCTCCTGTATCAATAACGTAGACTTTCTGTCGGTGAGGAAGCTCAATAACGATAGCATCCCCTTGTCCAACATCAAGGAAAGTAACCTTCAATGACGGGTCCAAATAGGGTATATATGCAGGACTACTGCCGGAACAAGTATAAAACAAAAGGATCGAAACGGATTTTTCCCACGCTCAAACGAGATAAAAAGAGGAACACTCCCATAACTATTAAAGCGGCCAGCACCGCAGGCGGTTTGCCTGGGACCCACATCTGATATGGTAAAGACGATAAGAACTCTGTAAATAACCCAAGCCAATTTCTAAGTGGTTCATAAATGAAGAAAATGATTGCTGCAATCGATGGTGACAAGTACGTTAACAAAAGCAAAAGTATATTTATCGGCAATATGATTACCGAATAAATGGGAACGTATAGTAAATTAACAACAAAAGACGACAGTGACAATTCATAAAAGTGATATAAAATAACTGGATATAGCGCCAATTGGGTAATCATTGTAACAAGAAACGAAATGGCTAATCCTGATTTCTGACGGAAAGAATTTTGGTTGAATAGACTAATGAAAATGCAGCCAAGTAAGAAAGTTGAAATCCTGGTTGAAAAGCGACCCATGGCTGTAATAGGATAAACAGGCTGCACTTACGGCAAGCGCATCATCCATTCGCATCCTAAACCGTCCAGAGGCTGTCAAAAGAATGAGAACCGTAACGGAAACAGCACGCCAAACAGATGGGGCCCCTCCTGCAATTACCGCGTACAGAGGCAACAGGATCACTAAGAGAGTATCTACAGTTTCCTTCCTCAAAGACAACCTGATAAGCAGAGCCCAAATAGAAAGGTCAATAAACCTACATGAAGACCGGATATTGCAAACAGATGGGTTATGCCCAATGTCCTGTAACTCGCTGCCTAGTTCTTCGTCCATACCGCTCCTATCACCAATTAATAAAGATTCGGCCTCGACCACCAGGCTTTCAGGAAAGTTATCCTTTATATGCTGTTTCACCCGCCACCTATGCTCCGATAATACAGTTTGTATGCCAGTATTTTTTTTATAGTTAGCGATTTGTTCAGCCTCAAACATTCCAATTGCACCATTCGCTTTTAAGTAATTCTCCATGTTAAAAGAATAGTCATGTGCAGCTGGAGGCAAGTCTTGGAAAGCTCCGGATAAAGTAAACTGATATGAAGGTATGTGGATGTCCTCGAACTGTCTTTTCTGTTTTTCATTTGTAAACTTCAATTTCGAATAAACAATTTCATTGGAATTAGTTTTAGCAAAGCCCTTCAAAACTCCACCATCTATTTTCACCTGATCTGTCCAGGTTAGTGTTATGGTTATGGGTGTACCGCCTGTTTAAGCTCGGGTATTTGCATGGAAATGAGAAAATAAGAAAAAAACGTTGCTGTTAACGCAAAAAGCGGTGTGAGCAAATCTTTTTTTCTACGAAGAAAAACGGGAAAAGAAGAAGATTGAGTAATAAAATCTGAACCGGACCGTACGCGGCAAAAGCCGATACGGCAACCGGTATACAAACATAAATTGGACGTATTTCACCAATCAATTGCCGAATAGGTCATCCACCCTTCTCTTAAATGAGGACAGTTTATCTGTAGGTGCGCCCAATGCTTTCATTTCATCAAGTATGTCAGTGAGCAACTCCACTTTTCCATCCTTGGTGAAATCGACTTTACTTTCATCGTTAGGGATATGATTTAATTCAACTCCAGCTTGCTCAAATAGCTTTATCGCATATTCGTTGTTTCTGTAATCCTTTGCATAATTGACTGTTCGAATTCCCGCTTGAATAATCGCTTTCGAACATTGCAGGCAAGGGAAATGGGTGACATAGATGCTTGCTCCGTCTATTGGACTACCATACTTCGCACATTGCAATAATGCGTTCATCTCAGCATGGATTGTACGGACACAATGATTATCGACGACATAGCATCCGTGGTCGATACAATGGTCTCCACCAGAAATAGAACCGTTATAGCCCCCTGCAATAATTCTATTATCCCTAACAATTGTCGCTCCGACAGCAAGTCTTGTACAAGTGCTTCTGACCGCAAGAAGATGGCATTGCGCCATGAAAAACTGATCCCATGTAATACGCTCCATATGTATGCCTCCAAACTATTTCTTAGTTGGTTGAAATAAAAGACTCAAGTTTTTCAAATGTCTTTTGTCCAATTCCAGACACTACCATTATCGCTTCAGGAGAGTTAAAAAAACCATTTTCTTCACGATATTTTACAATCGCCGCAGCTTTCGACGGCCCGATTCCCGGAATCGTCATTAACTCCTGAACGTCTGCAAGATTAATATTAACTTTTCCATCATTATTCTGTTGGCCTATGCCCGAATGAGGCATCGATACATTTTTAGAATCATAAAAATCCATTTCTTCGCCTTCCCTTGGTATATAAATGAATAATTCATCTACCAATTTCATCGCATGGTTCAACATTCGGGAATCTGCATTCGGCAAATAACCTCCCGCAGCATGTATCGCATCGATCAGGCGATCCCCTTCGACTAAGGAATATACACCAGGATATTTCACGGCTCCTTGAATATCAACCATGATCAATACCGGGAAAATTTCATCCTTACTATCCGTGGGCTCCTCTTCAGGAAGTTCTTCCTCTAAAACATTAATAATTGGGGATTGACCGCTTACGATAATCGGATGATTATCAGCCTGTCCTCGGGGAAAGAACAGTATTGCGGAAAGTACAGCGATTGCTGCAATGGGGGTGATGATCCTACGCCATTTACCTGAAGAAAATGAAGTAAGCAGCACTGTCACCCTTTCTTCGAGGCATCCATATGGAGTCTTATACCACTATAAACGAAAACTTCCTAAAAAGGAAGTTTCATTTACGGACTTGAAAAAAAATTCTTTCACTTTCTTCATATGGTGGTTCATCTTCCCAATCTGCAAAAATACGCTCCACCTTAAACCCGGCACTCTGCAACATCTCTACATAATCATGAACATGGTATGTTGTCTGAAGATGACTTTCATTGAACCTCCGATAAAGACCATTTTCCTCCTTGACGAAGAAAGCTAGATTGGAGTAGACCGAATGCTCCGTATCCCTTCCTCCGTTTCCCAAATGTAGGCAATTCGTTCATTATCAAATGTAAAAGGCCCTTCCATGAAAATGACATCCGTCTTAAAGGTGGAATGCACATCAAACATCAACAAACCACCGTTTTTTAGTATCGAATGAATTCCCTTAAAGGTTTGGAGTACACTCTCGCGATCGGGAAGATAATTCAGGGAATCTATCGCAATGACTGCCCCATCATATTCCGGCGTACCTTCAATTTCCTGCATAGGCTGCTCTATAAATTGAATTGGCATTGAAAGGGCATTTGCTCTTTTCTTCGCAACTTCAAGCATATCCGCCGAGAGGTCAATTCCAGTAACATCCGCTCCTGCCTTTGCAAGTTTCACGGAGAGTAATCCAGTTCCGCAGCCGATATCGATGATTCTGCGATTTTTCAACCCATCTAATGAAAGTGAGAGTAATTCCACATAAGCATCGTATGGAATATCAGTCATTAGCTCATCGTAAACGAGTGCGAAATTTGTGTAGGCTTCTTTATTGCTCATTGGCCATTTTCAGTAAAGGGGCGTCTCCCCATAACTTTTCCAAATTATAATAGCCACGTTCATCTTTATGGAATACGTGTACAACTACATCACCTAAATCTACAAGCACCCATCTTCCAGTTTCCAGGCCTTCTACTCTTTTCACAACATAGTTATTTTCAGAAGCCTTATCTGCTACTTCCCTTGCGATTGCTTGTACCTGACGTTCTGAGTTCGCATGGCAGATGATGAATTGATCTGCTATGAGTGAAACACCCTCCATGTTTAAAACGACGATCTCCTGTGCGTGCTTGTCGTCTACTGCTTTATATGCTATTTCCAATAATGTTGTCATATTTCACGTTTCCTTTCGTAGTTGACTGTTCATCTTTGTACGTGCTCATTATAGCATTCGAAAGAGTCAGGGAAAACTGTTATCCGCTTGTCAATTAGATAACCGACCGAATGAATGATACAAGACTTCATCGCCTCTTCAATCGATAATTCGGCTGTCTTTCGAAGCTCCTCGATTCCGGGGAATGTTCGCCCCGGTTCAATCAGGTCTGCAACATAAATTACTTTCTCAAGGGCAGACATTCCTGCCCTGCCAGTTGTATGGTAACGTATGGCATTCTGTATATCCAATTCTTTTACCCCGAATTCATCACGTGCTATGATCTTCCCTGCAGCTGCATGCCAAATTTCATGGTGAAAATCAAGAAGCCTACTATCTTCACCATTTTCTTCAATTAGTTTACGCATATCTGCTGGTTCCATGTTTTTCGCAACATCATGTAACAAAGCAGCTAACTCTGCCTTTTCGACTGAAATTCCAAAGCGAACAGCCAAGACTTTTGCAGTTTCCGCAACTCTAATAACATGTTCGAACCGTTTTAAAGAAAGACGTTTTTTGATTTCCTCAATTATTTGTCGGGTTTCCATAGAGTCCCTCCAAACGGATAAAATTTTCAACTTTTTCCGGAACGAGAAATCGAATTGTCCCATTTGACCCAATCCTCTCCCGAATGAGTGTCGAGGAAAGTTCGATTTCAGGAATTTGAACCATTCTAATCGGAAAATCTGATTTTCCGATTGTACCCGGTCTACCAACTCCAACAAACTTGACGACTTTTACAAGTTCTTCTATTTTATACCAATTTGGGAGGATATCAATCATATCCCCACCGATAATAAAATAAAAATCACTGCCCGGTTCATGTTCCTTTAACCGCTTCATGGTTTCAAAGGTATATGAAACCCCACCTTGCTCAACTTCAAAAGCGGAAACAGACAAACCATTCGTCCCTTCTACAGCGAGGTCCACCATGCGAAGACGCTGCTCAGGTGTCGCATCTGTCGGGTTCGACTTATGCGGCGGGATAGAGGTCGGCATAAGCCGTACTTCGTCAAGGCCGAGAGCATGTTTCACCTCATTGGCGATAATCAGATGTCCGATATGGGGAGGGTTAAAAGTGCCTCCCAATAGTCCAACCTTTTTCATAATCCGCTCCTTATGGAAGGACAATCCGTTTTTTCTCTTTCGATTCTTTGTAAAGCACAAGGATTTTACCAATCACTTGCGCAACTTCAATTCCAGCACTTTCAAGTTTTGAAGCAATTTCATTCTTATCCTCTTCACAATTTTGAAGAATGCTCACTTTTATCAATTCCCTTGCTTCAAGTGCTTCCTCAATCTGTTTAATAATTTGATCTGTCAAACCGCCTTTTCCGATTTGAAAAATAGGTTGAAGATGATGTGCTTCACTACGTAAATAACTTTTTTGTTTTCCAGATAACATTTAATTTCCTCCAAGTTTTGTTGAAATGGACTGAATCATTTTACGCGTATCAGGGGTAATGCCTGTCCACAACTCAAATGATAGGGCACCTTGATGGACGAACATTCCGATACCATTCAATGTCTTACCGCCCGATTCACGAGCAATTCGTAAAAAATCAGTTTCGAACGGATTATAGATGATGTCCGCGACAATTGTTCCTTCAGTTATTCCCGAGGGATCCAAAGGGATTCCGCTGCGGGCATAATTCATGCCAACGGACGTCGTTTGTACGATCAATTCAAATTTGCCGATTGCCGATTCGGCATCTTTAAATGATAAAGCAGAACCTGAAGAAAAACCACCAGATAACTGCAAAGCTTTTTCAAAGGTCCTATTCGTAAAAGTGATGGGACCAAAACCGGCGTCCTCCAAGGCAAAAGATATACCACTTGCCGCTCCTCCCGCACCGATGACAAGTACATTACCGATAGTTTCCCCTAATGCGTAGACTTCTTGCAATGAACGGACAAATCCTTGTCCATCAGTATTCATACCGTAAAGAGTACCGTCTTCAAGCACTTTTACTGTATTCACAGCATTCATTCGACTTGCGGTTTGTCCAATTTATCTATAAAAGGAATAATGGCAGTCTTGTGAGGAACAGTTACGTTCCAACCGCTGCATCCCAATCTTTTTAGGCTACTTACAGCAGCTTCCAATTCATCTGCCTTCACATGTACCGGTATATAGGATGCGTTAATCTGGTTTTCTCTGAACCAGGCTTCATGCATTTCTGGAGACATCGATTGTGCAATTGGGTCACCAATAACTGCATACCACTTCTTCATGGACTGTCCCCCCTTAAATAAGTGATGGACGGAGCACTACATCAACACCACGGGTGCGTGTACTGCAACAACTACTCCGGGATGCTGCACAGTGATCCAGCCCAAGCCCGAAATGACAAGATCCATTTTCGGTTTTTTAATGGAAAATTCATGTCTTACAAGTGGCGGCATTTTCTCAAGTGATTCTCCGCTTGGTGGTGAAAGTAAATCACCTAAATGCGAAGCATATAATGAATCCGCATTTTCCAACTTTGTACGATGGATAGGAAGGTCATTCGATATATGGATTGTGAAAGAGGAACGGTCACCCTTAAGGAAATCGAACCTAGCGAGCCCTCCTATGAATAGAGTCTGCTCAGCATTCAATTGGAACACTTTTGGTTTTAACTCTTTTTTCGGAGTAATCGCCTTAAGATCTTTGGCATCTAAATGATGGGCCATTTGATGGTCGTTAATAATTCCAGGCGTATCATATATAGCCTTTCCGTCGTCAAGAGGAATTTCAACTAAGTCGAGCGTAGTCCCAGGGAAATGGGATGTCGTAATAACCTCACCCATACCTGTTGCATTCTTTATGATTCGATTTATGAACGTTGACTTTCCAACATTCGTGCAACCGACAACGTAGACATCTTTCCCTTTTCTATATTTATCGATAGCTTCCATTGCCTCTTCCATGCCATGCCCTTTATGTGCGGAAATAAGTAACACATCGATTGGCTTCAGCCCCAATTTTGCGGCTTCAGCTTTCATCCAATTGATAAGTCGATTGCGATTGATTGATTTGGGAAGGACGTCGGATTTATTGCCGACTAACAATATATCCTTATCGCCAACGAATCGTTGCAATCCATTTATCCAGCTACCGTTAAAATCAAAAATATCAACGATTTTAATGACAAGGCCATCTTTGTTCCCAATACCATTCAAAATCTTGAGGAAATCGTCACCAGATAATGAGACGGGCTGCAATTCATTGTAATTGCGAAGTCGGAAACAGCGTTGACAAATGACTTCCTCCTTCTCCAATGACGATGGAGGAGCAAAACCTTCCTTTTTCGGATCCTCCGTTTGAATTTCTATTCCACAACCTATACATTTAAGTTGTTCCAACCTTATTCCTCCCATTCAATCTTTCCAAGACGTTTGAGTCTGGCCAAGATTCTTCTTTCAATCATCCTGTTAAACTTTGTAACAAAGCCATCTGAGCTTGCTACAGGAACAACAAGTATCGTACGCAGGCCAAATCGATTGCCACCTAACACATCTGTCATAAGCTGATCTCCCACCATTACAACCTCTTCCTTTTGTAAGCCCATCGTGGCAAGTGCCTTTTTAAAGTTTCTTGCCAATGGTTTACGGGCGTCACATATGAATGGTGTACCAAGTGGATCACAGAATGTCTGCACACGGGCATGATTGTTATTCGAAAGAATCGTCACTTGAAGACCCGCGTCTTGCATCATTTTCATCCACTCCGAAATTTCGGGAGTCGCCTCTGGCCGATCCCATTCCACAAGCGTATTATCTAAATCGGTAATGATTCCTTTAATTCCTTTTTCAATTAGTTTATCCGGCGAAATTTGAAAGATGTCTTTAACATACTCATCCGGCAGAAAGTAATTATACAAGTTATCCACTCCGTTATATCTCCAATTCAAAGTGTATTATACCACAACAGAAGCGTTTCACATGCATTGTAAGAGAGACAAATCCTTTTCAATCATTCGCTTCACCACGCCGAATTAATACAAGCCGTCAGCGCATATGCTGTCATATAACGACACAGGAGGTGGACCGATGAGCGGATTTGTTATGACACTCGTCCAACTGTGGGTCGAAATCCCGGCAATGGTCGGCTATATCCGGGGCAGGCATTCCGTCGCCCGTTATCCAAAGCGGAAGAAGCGGATTGTTTGAAGCGATTGGCAGAAGGTGATGAGAGCGCAAGAGATGAGCTAATAGAAAGGAATATGCGCCTCGTCGCTCACGTAGTAAAAAAATTCCACCCAAAACACGAACAACTGGACGATTACATTTCCATTGGTACAATCGGGCTTATGAAGGCTGTAAACAGTTTTACACTTGACCGTAAAACGAAATTAGCGACATATGCAGCCCGTTGTATTGAAAATGAAATACTCATGTACCTAAGAACCCAAAAAAAAGTGCAAAAAGACGTATCGCTTTTTGATCCAATCGGACAGACAAGGATGGGCAGTCCCTTCAGATAGCAGATTTGTTGCAAACCGAAGAGGAAGCTCCAGTCGAAACCGTCCAACAGAAAGAGCTTAAAGAACGGCTTTATCGCCATCTTGGAAAGTTGGATGGAAGGGAGCTCGAAATCATCCAAAGAAGATATGGATTATTGGATGATCAACCGATGACCCAAAAGGACATTGCCCAGCAACTCAATATTTCAAGAAGCTATGTTTCCCGTATCGAGAAAAGGGCCATTGTCAAATTGTATCAGCTATTTAAGCATGAATACAATGAATAACCAAAAGCGGAGGGCGCCTGCTTATTCCCAACAAGCGGTGGAAGACATGCCGGAAAGGCGCACTTTGCCTTTTTGGCATGTCTGAACCGACTTGAGGGACTGGCGCTCGGAGTCTATACGTAAACAAAAACGCAGGGCGACCGGAGTCTATACGAAGTAAAAAGGCGTTTCCTTACACAGGGCCCCCGGCCGCGTGAAAGGAAACGCCAATTTAATGCATTTTGTTTTTACATCTCGCATTTAGGATATCAGTCTGCACTTACCTCACGAGCGATTATAACAGCGAGAACTGTGGATAGAAAAAACACGCCAGCCATTAGATAAAACATCTATCATAACCTCCTTATAGACAATAAATACCTTACTTCTATCTTACCATATATCAATTATAATTTCGATAAGACATGCATGACAATTTCAGAAGAATGTTTTGCTGCAAGGGGTAGGAATTCATCAAAACTGATTGAAGATTCCTTACCGGCAATATCGGATAATGCTCGGATTACAACAAAAGGTGTTCCAAATTGGTGACAAACCTGTGCAACCGCTGCTGCTTCCATTTCAGCAGCAATCATTTTCGGAAACTGACTTTTCACGAGATTAACACGTTCACTGTCGCTCATGAATACATCCCCTGAAGCAATCAGTCCTGTCGCATGCGCGTGTTCCCCAATTTCCTCAACGGCTTCCCTTGCGGCTTGGACAAGCTTCGGATCTGATAGATAAGACGGTGGCATTCCCGGTACTTGGCCGATTTCATAACCAAAGACGCACGCGTCCACGTCATGATGTCTGACCTCATCCGAGATGACAATTGTTCCAACTTCAAGGGTTTCAGCAAAACCACCTGCGGATCCAGTGTTTAGAATTGCATCTGGCTTATATTGTTGTATTAGCAATGTCGTTGCAATTGCCGCGTTTACTTTACCAATCCCACTTTTCACAAGGATGATATCATGATTGCCAATCTTTCCTTCAATGAACTCACACCCTGCAATCACGCTTGCATGCTGTGTTTCGATTTTTCCTCTTAAGATTTCTACTTCTTCTTCCATTGCACCTATAATTGCTATTTTCATCTAGTTGCCCTCCGACTGTAGTTCAGTTCAATATTCAAAGTCCAATGTGTTTAAAATATCCATTTTCACTGGCTGCCAACCCTTTTCATCCACCCATTCGAGATAAACACGGAATTTCTCCACTTCGTCCCTAGTTGAGACAATCCCAATCGATTTTTGTGGCCCACCGCCATTTTTAATCTTCCAATAGATTAAGGATTCCTCCGGAAATCCAGTTGCATAGGCGATTGCTTTTTTCTTTTCATCCCAGTCAACAGTACCTATTTCATAGATTGAAATATGATCGCCTGTTTGAACTGTTCCGATTGGCTGCCAAGCATTGTTAATAATTGTTTCATCAATTATCTCTTCATCATTCGGGACAATAGTTATGGTATCTTCATCGTTAGCTTCGTCAGTATTTCCGTCTCCGGATGTTCCCGCTCCCGAACCATCAGATCCTCCATCGTCCGTGCTTTCATCATTCACATCACTATCATTGGATTGATCTTCATCATCAGCCGGCATTCCATTTTCACCGTCAGTATCTGCATCGTTTTCACTTGAGTTCTCTTCGATGTTCTCTTGTGCATCTTGATTTGCTGTTTGATCCTTACTATCATCGTTTTTACTGCCGATAAAAATATTGGCCCCGACGATCACTATCAATACAACAACAAGTCCAATCATAATATTTAATAATTGGTTGCCTCGGTTCTTTCTTTTTTTACGGCTCGTTCGTGAATAATTTGAATTAGTTCCATTCATACAACCATCCCCCTTTACAGTTAGTCAAGGCAAACTAAACCCCTATAAGGGAAAAAACCGCCCTCATATTGAAGGCGGCCATTAAAGGTCACTTTATTTCAACAATAACGACCGACATTTCTCCCCCTGGAGTCACAATCTTAACTTCGTCGCCTTTTTTACGGCCAATCAAGCCCTTTGCGATTGGTGAATCGTTAGAGATTAACCCTTCAATCGGATTAGCTTCTGCTGAGCCTACAATCGTGTATGTCTCTTCATCACCATCAGGTAGTTCTTTAAATGTAACCGTTTTCCCAAGTTGTACTTCATCAGTATTCAATTCGTTTTCTGTGATAATGACAGAGTTACGAATCATCGACTCGAGTGTAGAAATCTTTCCTTCAACAAATGCCTGATCTTCCTTCGCGGAATCATATTCCGAGTTTTCCGATAGGTCACCAAAGCTACGAGCAACTTTAATGCGTTCAACGACTTCTTTTCGTTTTACAGTTTTTAAGAACTCAAGCTCATCTTCAAGCTTTTTTTTGCCTGATACTGTCATTGGATATTTTTTCTCTGATACCATTTTACAACACTCCTCATATTCCTGTTCATAAAAACACTATGCCGCTCCTGCTAAAGGTATGCGACATAGGGCCATTTATATTGAATTCTGACTTTATCATATTACAATTTCGTGCCGTATTCAAGAATTGTTTTTATTTTCGTTACCATAAGGTCAATCGCAACTTCATTATGACCGCCTTCCGGGATGATAATATCTGCATACCGTTTTGTCGGTTCAATGAACTGATTGTGCATTGGACGAACAACTGATAGATATTGCTCGATAACAGAATCGATTGTTCTGCCTCTTTCGTTAATATCTCTCAAAAGACGCCTAATAATGCGTAAATCAGCATCCGTGTCGACAAAAAGCTTAATATCCATCAGATCACGCAGCCTTTCATCCTCAAGAACAAGAATTCCCTCAAGAATGATGACGTCCTTCGGCTCAATCGTTATCTTCTGATCAGACCTTGTATGCAAAGCATAGTCATACACCGGTTTTTCTATTGCTTCCCGATCTAAAAGTTTACCGATATGAGCAATCAACAAATCTGTATCAAACGCAAGTGGATGATCGTAGTTTGTCAAAAGTCTTTCTTCAAACTCCAAATGGGATTGGTCCTTATAATAATAATCCTGTTCAATAACAACAACTGAGTGTTCCTTGAACACATTATAAATACGGTTCGTAACACTGGTCTTCCCCGATCCTGAACCACCGGCAATGCCAATGACAAGAGGTTTGCTCTTATCCATTTATTTTCCTCCCTCAAATGCAGGGAAACCCCAGTCCCTCTTTTTAACTGCAATTAAAATTCCGTCACCAACTGGAAGCAGTGACGTTTCATACTGAGGATGCCCCATGATCCAAGTAGTGAATTCCTTTAGATTTCGAATCATCGTACGGTTCCGTTTCGGTAATTCTTCATCCGGAATCAGTACCGCACCATGCATAAACATATTATCACAATAAATGACACCGCCCGGAGCAACATGCTTTGAATATTTCTCAAAAAACCGTTTGTATTGGCCTTTCGCAGCATCAATGAACAGAGCATCATACTGACGTGCAGGAATAAGATCTTCATCCATCAGTAAAGCATCGCCTTCAATGATGGTAATCCTATCATTGTATCCACTTCGCTCGATATACTCGACTGCGGACTCATACCTTTCTTTGTCCCGTTCGATGGTAACGATGGACACTTCTTTTATTGACGATACCATCCGGATAGCAGAATATCCTATTGCGCTGCCGATTTCAAGTATAAACTTTGGCTGCTGGATTCGAAGTAGACCGACAAACGTGTCAATCCCGTTCCTATCCATTATCGGAATCCTATTTTCTTCTGCAAAATTCTCCATTTCTTGAATCAACGGACTTTCGGCTTCAGTCAAATTGGAAATATATGTTGTGTACTCACTCACGATGATCACTTCCATTCTTTCTGCGGCTCAATCGCCTGATAGATGTTCTGCAATATTAGCCAAATGCTCTTCGTAAGTCTTCGCGAAGTAATTCTTTCCTTCCTTGTCTGCAAGGAAATAGAAGTACTCCGTAATTGCAGGGTCAACTACTGCCTCGATTGAAGACTTTCCAGAATTCGCTATTGGTCCAGGAGGAAGTCCAACGTATTTATATGTGTTATATGGATCATCAACTTCCAAATCGGCAAATAAAACCCTATCTTTATGCATGCCTAACGCATATAAAACAGTTGGATCTGTCTGAAGCATCATGCCTTTTTCCAATCTGTTATAAAAGACACTTGCAATTGCCTCTCGATCCGTAGTTGCCGTGGCTTCCCTTTCAAGTAAACTGGCGAATGTAAGTAACCAATGAACAGACCTTCCGTTTGACTCTAAATAAGCGAAGTAAGGTGTAATGTTCGAAGATGTTGCATCCAACATCGTAGTGACAACCGTTTCAACTGATGGCTTCTCTTCGTAGAATGGATACGTAGCTGGATATAAATACCCTTCAAGTGGATATCTAACGTCTTCAGCCAAAATATCTTCAGTTAGAATTTTAGGGTATTTACCCATAAGATCCGCAATCGTCTGCTCGTTATTCACATACTTCAAAAAGTCCTTTGCAGGGATTCCGGCCCGTTTTTCAACTACATTTGCTATCTGATCCAATGTTAAGCCTTCTGGAACAGTCATAGTGAAAATTGGTGTCCTATAGACTTTACCTGTTTTTAGACTTTCAATTAATTCATCCAAAGTCATTGCCTTTGTCAATCCATACGAACCCGCTTGAAACTGCGCCTCGTTGTTGAATTTTGCATAATACTTAAATATTTTCGCATTCCTGACTAGACCTTTTTCCTCCAGCATTTCGGCAATCGATGTTAACCCAGATCCTATCGGAACTTCAACATCTATTATCTCTTCGGAGTTAGGGTCAACAGGCTGTAGTGCTTCGTTTATGTATTTATAAACTGCACGGCCACCAAGAAGCCCCCCGATTATGATTAACAATGTGAGAACAAACACGATGCGCCTAACAATTTTCACTTCTTTTTTCTGTTCGAGCATCTTTTCAAACATCGCTTCTTTTTTTTGACCCATTTTCCATTCTGCGTAACCCCATTTCGTGCTATCTAACTATTGAACTGAAAACTTGGATAAAGGTTCTTTTCATTGAAAAAAACGGAATGGCCTGCACCATTCCGTCCGTGCACATATGAATTATTCTTCGTCCTCGTCGTCTTCAGCAAGGAAAGTGTTCAACATTTCTTCAATCATATCCCACTCTTCGTCTGTTTCGATTGGCAATAACTCTCCGTCTTCGTTATCTTCTGATGGGATGAAAGCAGAAGCATGGATTTCAACCTCTTCATCTTCGCCGACTTCATCTTCACCTAAAATGTGGTAAAGGACATATGATTTTCCAAAATCTTCCGAATCGAATGTGAAAATAACTTCACATACATGCTCTACACCGTGCTCATCTACTACTGTCATTGTTTCTTGTCCATGTTCCATATAAATCACCTCATCTATTTTTTGAATCAAGATACCCTTGTAGTATCATGACTGCTGCCATCTTATCGATGACGGTTTTTCTTTTCTTTCTGCTGACATCCGCTTCGATCAGCATCCGTTCCGCTGCCATTGTCGTAAGTCTCTCATCCCACAGTACAGCAGGATGACCGAACGTTTCCTTTAAAAGTTCCGCGTATCTTTCAGATGCTTCCCCTCTTGGACCGATCGAGTTGTTCATGTTTTTCGGATAACCGACAACGAAAGAAGTAACTGCATATTCAGTAACAAGCTCCTGAATTCTTGACATACCAAATTGGCCGGCACTTTCATCAATCTTAATCGTTTCGATGCCTTGGGCTGTCCACCCAAGTGCATCGCTGATTGCAATACCGACCGTTTTGGAACCAACATCCAACCCCATTACCCTCACTTGGATTTACCTCCGTTTTCACGGATGTAGAACTTCACAAGCTCCTCAAGAATTTCGTCCCTCTCCAATTTCCGGATGAGGTTACGGGCTTCATAATGACGAGGAATATAAGCTGGGTCGCCAGAAAGAAGATAACCGACAATCTGGTTAATAGGATTGTAACCCTTGTCCTCTAGTGCTTTATGCACATGAAGCATGACCAATTTTACTTCTTGCTCCATCGATTCCTCAGGAAAGTTGAATTTCATCGTTTTGTCGTATGAATTCATAGTCGACACCCCACTTTCCAATCGTCCGTTTGTTAATCGGATATCTGTCCCACTTCTCTATACCCGATGCCTATTTCCGGTTAAACGGATTTGACATAATCATACACGGATTGGAGGGCTACATCAAGTTTAGAAGCATCCTTTGCACCTGCCATCGCCATATCTGGACGACCTCCACCTTTACCGCCGCACTGAGAAGCTACATGATTGACGATTTTTCCGGCATGGAATTTCCCGCCTTTCAAGTCTTCTGTCACTCCAGATGCGAGTAAAACCTTTCCTTCCGACGCCGCACCAAGTACAATTACACCTTTTACAATCTTTTGTTTCAATTCATCAATCATTTGTCTAAGTGCATTGTTATCCTTAACATCCACTCTGGCTGATATTACTGTCACATCGTCAATTTGTTGTGAAGTTGCCAATATATCTGATAGTTGGCTATTCCCCAATTTCGCGGAAAGTGAATCATTTTCACGATGAAGCTCTTTTACCTCCATCAACGTGGATTGGACCTTCGTTACAATCTCTTTTGGATTAGTTTTTAAAATTGTCGCAGCGCTGTTCAATAGTCCCTCTTCCATTTTGAATGAGAGGTAGGCTTGTTTGCCAGTAACTGCCTCGATTCGTCTTGTACCTGCACCAATTCCGCTTTCCGATTCAATTTTGAAAAGGCCTATTGTAGAAGTTGCCGGCACATGGCAACCACCGCATAATTCAAGTGAAAAATCTCCCACGGAAACTACACGAACTACATCCCCATATTTCTCACCGAATAAAGCCATTGCACCCATTTCTTTTGCTTCATTAATCGGTTTCTGTTCAATTTGAACGGAGATATCTTCCCAAATCTTTTCATTAACGATTTCTTCAATCCGTTCCAATTCCTCTTTTGTGACTTGACCAAAATGTGAGAAGTCGAAACGTAGACGATCCGGTCCAACATACGATCCAGCCTGATTAACATGTTCTCCAAGTACGAGTTTTAACGCTTTATGAAGAAGATGAGTTGCTGTATGGTTTTTGATCGTCAATTTACGTGATTCCACATCCACCTCTGCATGTACATTGGTGCTATGCGAAACTTCGCCTGAACGAACAATTCCGGAATGCAAGTTTTGGCCATTCGGCGCTTTCTGCACATCCTTCACATCGATGATGAATGCCACACTTTCAACGATTCCTTTATCCGCGATTTGCCCTCCGCTTTCTGCATAGAACGGTGTACGTTCAAGGATGAATTGGATTTCATCCCCTTCAGAAGCATGCGCAACCAAATCACCATTATGCAATAAAACGCTGATTTGTGACTCGCAAGCCAAATTATCATATCCGATAAATTCGCTTGATTCATGAAGATTCCCTAACACTTCTGATTGAACATGCATTGAATCGACATCTTGTCGAGCCGCCCTAGCACGTTTCCGTTGATTCTCCATTTCTTCTTCAAAGCCGACACGGTCGACTGTCACTCCTGCTTCTTCTGCAAACTCTTCTGTTAGCTCAAACGGGAAGCCGTATGTGTCATAAAGCTTAAATGCATCTTTACCAGATACGACTGAATGGCCAGCAGCTTTCGCTTTTTCCATAACAGTGTTCAATATAGACAATCCTTCGTGCAAAGTCTCATGGAAGCGTTCTTCCTCATTCTTAATAACCTTCATAATGAAAGCTTCTTTTTCTTTGACTTGTGGATAGAAGTCTTCCATTACTTCCCCAACGACAGGGACGAGTTCATACATGAATGGCTTATTGATACCCAATTGTTTTGCGAAGCGTACTGCGCGACGTAAAAGTCTACGTAAGACATATCCTCTTCCTTCGTTGGAAGGTAGTGCCCCGTCGCCGATCGCAAACGCAACAGTACGGATATGGTCAGCAATCACTTTAAATGCTGTGTCTTTTACTTCGTTCTCGCCGTATTTCTCGCCGGAAACGTTTTCTACAGAATGGATGATCGGCATAAATAGATCCGTGTCAAAGTTTGTCGGCACTTCTTGGATGACGGAAACAAGACGTTCAAGTCCCATTCCAGTATCAATATTTTTCTTTGGTAGCGGCGTGTACGTGTTATCAGGATTATGGTTGAATTCGGAGAACACTAAGTTCCAGATTTCTAAGTAGCGTTCATTTTCACCGCCTGGATACAATTCCGGATCCGAAAAATCATCGCCATATGATGGGCCTCGATCATAGAAAATTTCTGAGTTCGGGCCGCTTGGTCCTTCTCCGATATCCCAGAAGTTCCCTTCTAATCGGATAATGCGCTCTTCGGGAATACCGATTTTATCTTTCCAAATTGCGTATGCTTCGTCATCTTCCGGGTGGATGGTGACGGAAAGTAATTCCGGTCGAAGCCGATCCATTTTTCATTCGTTAGGAAATCCCATGCACGGATGATTGCTTCTTCTTTGAAGTAGTCACCGATTGAGAAGTTCCCTAACATTTCGAAGAATGTATGGTGGCGAGCAGTTTTTCCGACATTTTCGATGTCGTTTGTTCGGATTGATTTTTGGGCGTTGACGATACGTGGGTTAGTTGGGATGACACGTCCGTCGAAATATTTTTTTAGTGTTGCGACTCCGCTGTTGATCCATAGAAGTGAAGGGTCGTCGATTGGCACTAGGGGGTGCTGATGGTTCTTCGCTGTGGCCATGTTGTTTGAAGTATTCAAGAAACATTCTTCTGACTTCAGCTGATGTTAGTTTTTTCATGAAATTTCCTCCTTGGGTTATTATAAACCGTTGCTTTACGTTGCAGGCGGACGCTTTCCAATCGAACCACGAAGAGTTCGATTTGCCGTATTTCTGCGTTTTTTGCAGAAATTAAGGCAGCGACTTACAACTTCCTGCTCCCTTAGGGTCGCAGTAAACATTGCTCGTAACGCTACGCTTTTGCTGGAGTCGCCGCCTTCCACTTCAAGCAACTAGACATACTTAACAATCAAAGATTTGAAAGCAAAAGCAAAAATAAAATTAAATAAAAACAAAAAAATCTCCTCCCCTGTACAAGGGACGAAGATTTTTTCGTGGTACCACCCTAATTTACCGGTGAAAACCGGTATCTCAAGACGCCTTAACGCGGCTAACGGCAAGGATTAGTTGCTCTCGGGAGTAGCTTTCCGGCAAATGGCCATGGGAATCCTTGCAGCCTGGGGATTCCTTTCTGAACATGGCGATAGGCGTACTTTCTCCGTCAACGAATTTTATATGATACTTAGGATTATAGGGAATAGAGTGCGATGTGTCAATCTATTGCCTCGGAAATGTCGTATGGGGTTATTCCCCTCATACCAATCATCGGGTCAATGCCAAGAATTGTTTCTCTTGTAAGTCTGTATTCTTTTTTAACATCGGAATCAGGATTGTCTAAGGTTTCACTATGTTTCGCCAGTTGGCTTGTTTCAATGACATCTTCATTTTCCACGATAGACTCTTTGCGTAATCTTTCCTTTAGAGTCGTCTGGCGCTCCAGTTCGTCTGTCCGATTTATTCCAATTTTGAATTCCTCAGGCTCTCCACATAGAATTAGAAAGTTTTTGGCCCGTGTAATCCCTGTGTATAAAAGATTTTTCCGGAGCATTTTCCGATAGCCTCGGACAATTGGCATGACGACAATTGGAAATTCACTACCTTGGGATTTATGGATTGAACAGCAATAAGCTAGTGTTATCTGATTTAAGTCATTACGTTCATATTCCACTTCAATCCCGTCGTATGAAACGATCAGCATTTCCTTTTTATCCACTGTTTCTTTAGCTTTGATGATAGAGATAACTTCACCCATATCGCCATTGAAAACATTACTTTCAGGTTGGTTGACAAGCTGGAGCACTTTGTCCCGATACGGTAAACAGTCTCCCCGAATACGACTTCCTTCCGGTCAGGACCCGGAGGATTGACCATCTGCTGGATCATCTTGTTTAACCCGTCTATACCTGCAGGCCCTTTGTACATTGGTGCAAGTACTTGGATGTTTTTGATATGGTGGCCCTTTGAAATTGCATTTTTGACCACCTGTTCGACCACTTCAAGGATTTGATCTCCATATGCTTTGATAAATGAACGATCTCCTGTTTTCCGGGTGATATCATCTACCCAGTCGCCGTTTTTAATCATATGGGCCATTTCAATAATTGTGGATCCGGCACTTTGACGATAGATTTCGGTCAGTTCGACAACCGGGATTTTTCCTGAGGTAAGCATATCTTTTAAAACTTGTCCGGGCCCTACAGGGGGAAGCTGATCCTGGTCGCCAACGAAAAGGATTTGGATATCGTTTTGTAATGCCTTCAGCAACTGGTGCGCTAACCATGTATCGACCATCGACATTTCATCGATTATGATGAGTCGCCCTTCCACTTCCTTTCCGATTGCATCATCTCTTTCTTGGCCAGTGAAACCAAGAAGGCGATGGATTGTCATCGCAGGAAGGCCCGTGGATTCAGACATCCTTTTAGCCGCACGACCTGTCGGAGCCGCTAAAACAATTGGAAAACTTTCTTCTTTTTTCGCATAGATTTTGGGGTCTAATGAAAGACCGTGCAACTCGGCATATACTTCAACTAATCCCCGAATTACTGTTGTTTTACCAGTACCCGGACCACCAGTAAGAATCATTGCTGGAGAATGAATAGCCTCCTGAATTGCAGCAACTTGAGTTTCTGCATAACTGACGCCAAGACGTTCTTCCGCTTCACCAATTGCTTTTCTGATTTCGGATACCGGAAATTTGTCGGCATGGTCATTCTCCATAATTCGTTCCAACTTCGAAGCGATGCCAATTTCCGAGAAATAGAGAGAAGGGACATATAGCCTTTTACCTTCGCCACAGAGCTTCCCTTCCTCCACCAATTCAATGACCATTTGAGAAATTTGCTGAAAAGTCACTTCTTCCCTTTGGCTACTTTCAAGTAGTCGCTTCACTTCCGGCAAAATCATTTCTGCGTCTAAAAAAACATGGCCGGCGGACTGGACTCCTTGGTTGATCGAATGAAGAATGGCAGCTTTCACACGTGAAGGGTGGCTACCCGTGATACCCAATTGTTTACCTAATTCATCCGCTCGTTGAAAACCAATTCCTTCAACGTCCTCTATCAACCGAAAAGGGTTTTCTTTTAATAATTCAATTGCTTCCTCGCGATATGTCTGGTAAATCCGCATGGAAAGTTGGGGGCCAAAACCCCATTCATTCAATTGAACCATCGAACGTTCTAACCCTAAATTTTCCTGCAGTACTGTAACAAGGGTTTCTTTCCTCTCTTCTGAGAGCTTAGGAATACGGTCCAAAAACAGACGGATTTTCAAGAATCTGTTTGATAGCGTCCATTCCTAAAGTTTTAACAATTGTATCCGCAGTTTTTCTACCAATACCGGGGAATAAATCACTTGATAGATAATGGACAATCCCAGTTTCGGTTTCTGGCAATTCTTTGGAGAAGGTGTGGACATCGAATTGCTGTCCGTACGTCGAATGGTTGACAAGTACCCCCGTTAATCGATAATCCTCTTCGTTTGCGAGCGGTGGAAAATTTCCTTTTATGACAATTTCCCGATCCGCATAACCGCTATTTGTTTTCGTTATTTTCAATTTGACAATTGAAAATAGATTATCGGGATTGTGGAAGATTGTAACTACCGGTCTTCCAACTATGAACATCGCCTCTGCATTTCCTTCCATACCTTCCACCACCTTAACCATCAGCTGTTATGATTGTTCGCCCATTTTGATCATGTCGTAAATATATCGTGCCTGGGTATGTTCCGGTTCAAGTGTGAATGCCTTCTCAAGATGATGAATAGCATCCTCTTTCCGGTTTGTCGATACTGCATACAACACACCGATATTATAATGGGCATCAACATTCGCCTCGTCCTTTTCAAGGATAAATCGAAGTTCTTTGCCTGCTTCCTCAAATAATTCCATTTCAGCAAGGAGAATTCCATAGGCTAGCCTAATTTCAAGGTCATCAGGAGCCAATTCAGCTGCCCTTTGAAAATACGGCAATGCAAGTTTACTATTACCAGATTGCTTTAAACTTTTTCCAAGCATGAAAAAAGCATCAGCTTCATTTAAACCGGCTCGGATTGCTTTTTCATACAACTTTGCCGCCTCTTCAAAACGGTCATTCGTAAAATAGAGATTGCCTAATCCATATAAAGCTGAACCAGCATTTTCGTCTAAAGTAATCGCCTTTTGAAAGAATCGCTCCGCCCTTTCCGTGTCACCTAGGGAAGCAAATACATTTGCTATGTTAATGTACCCTACCGGATTGTCCGGTTCCTCCTCAGCCGCTTTCATGAAAGCTTCTATCGCTTTTTCATACGCCCCTTCTTGCAGGGCTTTTATTCCAAGTTCATTGTATTCCATCGAATTTCCTCTCATCCTACGTAATCTAATTGCACGCCGTTTTTGATGACTGTATCGATTGTTCCACCACCAAGACATTCTTCTCCGTCATAAAACACGACAGCTTGACCAGGAGTAATCGCTCTTACTGGTTGGGCAAACGTAACGGCTGCCTCACCATTTTCCAATAGTTCAACTGTCACTTTCGTATCAGGTTGACGGTATCGGAATTTCGCCGTACATTCAAATGTTTTCGGCATCTTACGAGCAGTTGAAAAACTGATATTAATGGCAGTTAGGCTATCGGAATAAAGTGCATCATGATGGAATCCTTGACCGACAAGCAATGTATTTTCTTTAAGATCCTTTCCAATAACGAACCAAGGATCACCAGCACCACCGATTCCAAGACCATGACGCTGTCCGATTGTATAATACATTAACCCATCATGTTTTCCGACGGTTTTTCCGTCCATCGTTTTCATTTCGCCTGGTTGAGCTGGCAAGTATTGGCCAAGGAATTCCTTGAAATTCCGTTCACCGATAAAGCAAATGCCTGTTGAATCTTTTTTCTTCGCTGTTGTAAGTCCAGCTCTCTCAGCAATTTTACGAACTTCTGATTTATCGAGGTCGCCAATCGGGAACATCACTTTTTGCAATTGCTCCTGATTGAGCTGATTAAGGAAGTAGGTCTGGTCTTTGTTTTCATCTTTCCCTCTTAACATCGCTACCCCTTGTTCTGTTTCTACGACTTGTGCATAGTGGCCTGTTGCCAAGAAATCCGCTCCAAGACTGATTGCATGATCTAAAAACGCTTTGAATTTTATTTCCTTATTACACATTACGTCTGGGTTCGGCGTCCTTCCGGCTTTGTATTCCTCAAGGAAATAGGAAAAGACTTTATCCCAATATTGTTGTTCAAAGTTGACTGCATAATAAGGGATTCCGATTTCATTACATACACTGATTACGTCTTCGTAGTCCTCAGTTGCGGTACAAACCCCAAACTCATCTGTGTCATCCCAGTTTTTCATAAAAATTCCGATGACGTCATATCCTTGTTCCTTTAATAGTAGTGCCGCTACGGAAGAGTCAACACCGCCGGACATCCCGATGACTACTCTTGTTTCAGCAATCGGTTTAGTTGTAGTTCTCATTGTTATTCATCCTTTTTAAATTCATTTCACTAGTCGGTTTACGATTTCTGAAGTTTTTTGTGCCGCATCTCGGATAGCGTCTTCTTCAAGACCAAGTCCGAAGCTGAATCGTACGGAATTCCTTAATTTTGCAGATTCACTTCCACAAATTGCGGATAAAACATGGGATGGCTCAAGAGATCCTGCTGTACAAGCGGAACCGCTTGATACCGCAATTCCTGCCATATCCATATTTACTAACAGGGATTCAATATCTGTTCCTGGGAAACTTATATTTATAACATGCGGGAGTCTTTCTGCTCCGTTTGCATTCACTTCATAGGATACATTGTTCATTTCAAAAGTCTCTGTTAGGATTTTTTCAAAGCCCGCATATTTGATACGGTTTTGAGCCATCTCTTGTTGAGCTATTTTCACAGCTTCTGCAAAGGCTGAAATCGCGGGTACATTTTCCGTTCCCGCTCTTCTTTTCCTCTCCTGTTCACCACCAAAGAGTAGCGGATTCGTTTGAAGTCCTTTTCTTTGGTACAAGAAGCCGACACCTTTAGGTCCATTCAACTTATGGGCAGATGCACTTAGTAAATCAACATGTAGTTCATTCACATCCAGTTCCACTACTCCGAATGCTTGTACAGCATCGGTATGAAAAATAGCCTGGTGTTCCTTCAATACTTCACCAATCTCCTTGATCGGTTGAATCGTACCAATCTCATTGTTTCCATACATGATTGACACAAGGATTGTTTGATCTGTTAATGCAGCCTCTATTTGTTTTACATTTACTTTCCCGTTTTTATCAACAGGTAAATATGTTACTTGAAAACCGGATTTCTCTAATTCTTTACAAGAATTCAGAACCGCATGGTGTTCAATCGCAGTGGTAATTATATGATTGCCTTTTTCTTTCATTGAATTTGCTGTGCCAAAAACAGCAATATTATCTGCTTCAGTGCCTCCTGAAGTAAAGATGATTTCAGGCGGTTCTGCGTGTAATGCTTCCGCAATCGTCTTTCTTGATTCGTCTAAAAGCTTACGTGAAGTACGACCGAATGTATGGATGCTCGAGGGGTTGCCGAATACCGTGTCCATTGCGCGCATATAGGCCGCACTGACTTCCGGATGTATAGGAGTTGTGGCAGCATGATCTAAATATATCATTGTCTTGATTCGTCTCCTTCACAGGATTATATATAAAACATATATCCGTCTAAATTAGATTCATCTTCTGATTCAATAAGGTCCTTAATCGTCGTTTTGTCGAGGACTTCCCTAATTGCGTCCCCGATTCGATTCCAAAGTGTCTGTTGTGGTACATTGCTCTCCTCAATTCCTTCAACAACCTGAATTGGGCCTTCAAGCAATCTAATCACATCTCCGGCTGTTATCTCACTCGGTGGTTTCGAAAGCTTATAGCCCCCGTAAGCACCACGGACACTATTCACAATTCCGCTATTGCGCAAAGTAGGTATGAGTTGCTCTAAATAAGCTTCTGATAGATTTTGTTCTTCTGCTATTTTTCGCAATGGCAAAGGGCCTTCCCCATACTTTTTCCCAAGCTCTACAACAACCGTGAGTCCATACCGACCTTTCGTAGAAATCCTCATAATTACCAACGTCCTTTTCTTTAACTACACTTCAAAATATTATAGCATAATTGACCTTGCCGCTTCCTCCAAATGACTTATCCCCAATACTCATGTATAATGAAGGAACAGATGTACGGGGAGTGATTATTTTGCACAACGAACCATTGGCATTCCGAATGCGACCAAAAACTATAGATGAAATCGCAGGACAACAGCATATCATTGGAAAAGACACAGCACTTTACAGAATGATTTCAAAAGGCCATGTCCCTTCTATGTTGCTTTACGGCGAACCTGGAATTGGGAAAACATCACTGGCATTTGCCATTGCTGGAACGACCCAATTGCCATTCATCTCTTTAAATGCCACAGTTTCCGGAAAAAAAGAAGTGGAGGATGTAGTTGCCGAAGCAAGGATTACAGGTAAAGTAATTCTATTTCTTGATGAAATCCATCGGTTCAATAAACTACAACAGGATACACTGCTTCCGCATGTTGAAAAAGGATCCATAGTGCTTATCGGAGCCACAACTGAAAATCCTTTCCATAGCGTAAACCCTGCTATCAGGTCACGCTGCGGCGAAATTTTACAGTTAAAGCGGCTTGATTCTAAAGATGTTATTAAATTAATAGAGCGAGCTTTACATGATAAAGAACGCGGTGAGGAAAAACACCAATCGAGATGACTGATGATCAAATCGAAAAAATCTCAGAGGGGGTAAATGGTGATGCAAGGAAAGCACTCACGTTGTTGGAGTCAATCGTTTCTGCAAGTGATGAAGAAGACGGAAAAATACTAATCGAGGATTGGCTAATCGATAATCTGATTGGCCGTATCGGACTCGTTGGTGATAAAAAGGATCCCACCATTATAACCTTTTATCGGCTTTGCAGAAATCAGTGCGTGGGAGCGATGTAGATGCAGCAATTTTCTATTTGGCGAACTTACTTGAAACCGGGACTTGATCGCCGTCTCAAGACGATTGCTTGTTATGGCCTATGAGGATGTAGGTTTAGCTGCCCCTCAAGTTGGGCCTCACGTTCTTGCTGCAACCGAGGCTGCTGTTCGGTTAGGCATGCCTGAAGCACGTATTCCTTTGGCGAACGCCGTTATCGAGATGTGTCTCGCCTCAAAGTCCAATTCAGCATATAAAGCAGTTGACGCCGCAATAAGGGCGATAAATGATGGTAAGACAGGCGATATCCCCTTACACCTTCGTGACACGCATTATGCAGGAGCAGCGGAATTGGGACATGAAGGGTATCAGTACCCGCATGATTCACCAATCGGCTCCTTCGGCGGTTGGGTCGATCAGCAATACTTGCCTGATAAGATAAAGGATACAGAATTCTACACCCCCGTAATCGCCGGCGAAGAAGAAAACTCGCAGGCATCTACCAACGCCTTAAAGAATTTAGGAAGAAAAAATAAACGCATAAAAGGGTTGTCCGGATATGAATATCCGGACAACCCTTTTCATTACTTTTTATCCTTCACTCGCTCAATCGGAATATCCTTAACAATGTCATTCAACACCCAACTCGCACAAACAAGACCCGCCACTGAAGGAACATACGAATTCGAAGCAGGCGGCATCTTCGCCTTACGAATTGCCGCATCAGGCTTCCCTACTGTTTCCGCGATATCCTCCCGTATAACAATCGGGCTCTCATCCGAAAACACAACAGGTACACCTTTCTTAATACCTCTTTTTTCAATCTAAGTCTTATAATTTTCGCAATCGGATCCGTATGCGTCTTCGAAATATCCGCTATCCGAAAGCGTGTTGGATCCAGTTTATTCGCAGCACCCATGCTTGAAATGATTTTAATTCCCGGGAAACACATTCCTTAATAAGATGGATTTTATAACTGATCGTATCCGAAGCATCAATCACATAGTCAGGATTATAGCTAAAAAACTCTTCATATGTCTCTTCAGTATAGAACATATGGAGTCCTATCACTTCGCAATCTTTATTCACATCAGCAATCCGTTCCTCCATCACTTCCACTTTCGAACGACCGATTGTAGAAAGTGTAGCAACAAGCTGACGATTCACATTCGTTATATCTACTGTATCTTTGTCGATAAGAATGATTCTACCTACACCACTACGTGCACAGGCCTCAGCTGCAAAAGAACCAACTCCGCCTACACCAAGTATAGCCACTGTTGTATTACGCATCCGATCAATGCCCTCTGGACCAAACGCCAATTCATTACGAGAAAATTGATGCAACACTTAAATTCCGCCTTTCTTATGTCAATCAAAAACCCCTCCGCAGGTCCGCAAGAGGGGTATAGTGAATTAAATAAATGTATAAAAACGTTAACGAATCCCAAACGTGCCGTCTTTGAAGTATCGTTTTGAACCCGCACTCTGCAGGTGGGTGCCATATCCATTTATTCTGAAGTCCCTAAAGTTACGGGCGTTCCATCCAAAGTGGAATACAAGCTCCCTACGATAAAAATGTTCGGTCAAAACTGATTAGCAAATAACGAACACTTTAGGATTCGTATTAATTGTATCCTATCACATTTTGATACTGTATTCAACGATTTCTACATAGGTAATTTATTGCATATTTTGAATAGTTACTTTTCCACTAATTTTATTTCGACTGAATGGAGATTCCTAACTCGTTAAGTTGTGTAGGATCTACTTCGCTTGGCGCCTCTGTCAACAAGTCGCTTGCACTCGCTGTCTTCGGAAATGCAATAGTATCCCGTAGATTTGTTGAACCGGATAATAACATAACGATTCGGTCCAAGCCAAAAGCGATACCGCCGTGTGGAGGAGTACCATAGTCAAATGCATCAAGCAAGAAACCGAACTGTTCGCGAGCTTCTTCTTCGGTAAATCCAAGTGCCTTAAACATTTTCTCTTGTACATCCCGCTTGTAAATCCGCAATGATCCCCCGCCAAGCTCGTAGCCGTTCAAAACAAGGTCATATGCCTGTGCTTTACGGCACTTGGATTCGATACAAGACCTTCCACATCTGCAGGCATAGTGAATGGATGATGCGCAGCGTAATAACGGCCTTCTTCTTCGTCGTATTCAAATAATGGCCATTCGGTTACCCATAAGAAATTAAATTTCGTTTCATCGATCAAATTCAAGTCTTTACCAAGTTTCAAACGTAGTGCTCCAAGTGCATCCGCAACAACTGACTTCTTGTCTGCAACAAACAGGAGTAAGTCACCTTCTTGCGCATCAAGCAACTTCACTAATTCTTCCGCAGCTTCACCTTCAAAGAATTTTGCAATTGGACCTTTCAATCCTTCTGCGTCGACTTTTAGCCAAGCAAGACCTTTCGCTCCGTAACGCGCAGCAAATTCGCCAAGTGCATCAATGTCTTTTCGTGAATAGCTATTAGCAGAACCTTTTACATTGATGGCCTTAACTTGCCCACCCGATTCCACGGCTCCAGCAAACACTTTAAATGAAGAATCCTTCACGACCTCAGACACATCCTGCAATTCCATTGCGAAACGCGTATCTGGTTTATCCGATCCAAATCTACTCATTGCTTCATCGTATGGCAACCGCTTGAAAGGAGTTTCAATATCAATTCCCTTTACATCTTTCATTACTCTTTTCATAAGTCGTTCATTCAATTCGATGATGCCTTCGATTGTCATGAAGCTCATTTCCATATCAATTTGTGTAAATTCAGGTTGACGGTCCGCACGTAGATCCTCATCCCGGAAGCAGCGCGCGATTTGATAATATCTGTCAAACCCGGATACCATCAGCATTTGTTTAAATAACTGAGGCGATTGTGGCAATGCGTAGAACTGTCCGTCATGAACACGACTTGGTACGAGATAGTCCCTTGCGCCTTCCGGTGTGGACTTTGTCAATATAGGTGTCTCCACTTCGAGGAACCCTTCACCGTCAAGGAAATTACGGACTGTCTTAGTAATATCTGATCTCATTTTGAATACTTTCGCCAATTGTGGGCGGCGTAGATCCAAGTAACGGTATTTCAACCGGATTTCTTCATTTACATCCGTCTCGTCTTCAATAATGAAAGGAGGAGTTTTAGCCTCGTTAATAATTTGGATGTTTTCGACATGCACTTCAATAGATCCTGTTAGCAGCTTGTCATTTTTTTGTTTCTCTTCCCGTTCAACTACCTTGCCGTATACCTCAATTACAAATTCACTTCGAATCGATTCTGCAATTTCAAGTGCTTCTTTAGAGAAATCAGGATTGAAAACGGTTTGAACAATCCCCGAACGGTCCCGAAGGTCGATAAAGATAAGTCCGCCAAGGTCCCTTCTTTTTTGTACCCAACCTTGCAATGTAACTGTTTGCCCTATGATTTTCTCTGTTAATTCTCCACAATAATGTGTACGTTGCATAAAATCATCAACCTTCCTTATTTCAACTGTTCTTTTATTGTTTCAATAATTGCCGCGTCGGATACTTTTTGCTGCGAACCATCGCCCATATTTTTCAGTTGGACAACTTGATCGTTCACTTCATCTTCTCCAATTACAATTACAGATTTAGCATTGAATCGATCGGCCGATTTCATTTGCGCCTTCATTTTACGATCCATATAATCCATATCCGCACGAATCCCAGCTTTACGAAGTTCGTTCAGTAATTTGAAACCTTTCCGACGTGCCGCTTGTTCGAGCGTTACGATGTAGACGTCCAACTCGGGATCCTGCATAAAGGACTTCCCTTCAGCTTCAAGCGCTAATAGTAGACGTTCAATGCTCATTCCATATCCTATTCCTGGTGCGGATGGACCGCCGATTTCCTCGGCCAATCCGTTATATCGGCCACCGCCGCAAAGCGTCGTGATGGCGCCGAAGCCTTTTGAAGTGCTCATGATTTCGAATGCAGTGTGGTTGTAATAGTCCAAACCACGGACTAAGTTCGGGTCAAGCTCATACGGGATACCTATTTCTTCTAAATAGCTTTTTACTTGTTCAAAATAAGCCGTCGATGATTCATTTAAGTAATCCGTCAATGATGGCGCCGAAGCCATTAATGGATGCTCACGGTCAACTTTACAGTCAAGTATACGAAGTGGATTTTTCTCTAACCGTGATTGACAATCTTTACAGAATTCACCGATATGTGGTGAGAAATGTGTAACAAGGGCCTCTCTATGTGCATTTCGAGATTCGCTGTCTCCCAATGAATTAAGGACAAGCTTGATGTCTGTTAAACCTGCGCGTTTATAGACTTCCATTGCCAAAGATATTACTTCAGCATCGATTGCCGGGTCAGCACTACCGATTGCTTCCACACCGAACTGAACAAATTGACGATATCGTCCAGCTTGTTGGCGCTCATATCGGAACATCGGACCTTGATAATATAGTTTGACGGGTTGGTCCGGATAGCCGAACATTTTGTTCTCGACGAATGAGCGAACGACAGGTGCTGTGCCTTCAGGTCGAAGCGTCATTGAACGATCGCCACGATCTGTGAATGTGTACATTTCTTTCGTTACGATATCGGTAGTATCTCCAACTGTTCTTTGAAACAACTCAGTTTGTTCGAAAATTGGTGTGCGGATTTCTTTGTAGCGATACATGTCGCATACTTCACGTATGATCGATTCGACTTGTTGCCATTTCCATGATTCTGATGGGAGAATGTCCTGGGTCCCCCTTGGTACTTTAAAATTCATTTGACTACCCCTTCCAATATTTCACATTATGGAACTAAAAAAAGCCCCCATCCCTTGTTTTCACAAGGGACGAGAGCTATGCAAGCTTCCGCGGTTCCACCCAAATTGGCATACTAAAATGCCCACTCGTATCCGGATAACGGCCGGTTCCGTCCACACCTACTGAAAATGAATCGTTCAGCACGGAGCTTCGATGGTGTTGTTCACTTTATCCGTCTGTAGGAAGGATTTCAGCCACGTCCCCCCTCTCTTGTCAGCCCGCAATATAGTTACTTTCCATGTCATCAGCGTAATTTTGTTTTCATTTAACCTTTGTTTTGAAACAACTCTTAGTTTGAATTAATCCTTATCTTAATCATTCGCAGCCGAAGTGTCAACCTTTTTCATTTCCATCTGGTTTTTTCTATGGAAAACTTCTACAATAGATAGAAAGGGAGAGTGATAGTTTGTCGAAATTATGCAAATGGATTTTGGCTTTCATCCTAATCATCGCCGTCAATTACGATTTTCCTACAATTTCTGCAAAAGGCGAAACCGTCATCATCAATACTAAATCACTAAATGTCCGTTCGGGACCAGGTCTGACTTATTCTGTGACCGCTTCGATGAAATTAGGCGATCGAGTTGAAGTGATGTCTACCAACGGGGATTGGTATGAAGTTAAGTCGGGTCAGGTACAGGGTGGATTGCATCTTGGCTTGTAGTGGACCAAGGGGCGGCTGGGACTTCGAAAAAGACGGCAGTCTCAAAAGTAAATGCTTTGAATATCCGAATCGAACCATCAACTAGCTCTTCTGTAATTGGGCAGTTAATGGCCGGGGAGGCAGTTGAAGTAACCGGGCGAAAAGGTGATTGGTCTTCCATCGTCAGTAACGGAAATGACGGGTGGGTACATACAGATTACATTACGGAGATTTCACAAAGTGATAGTGGACAAGCCGGGACTACTTCAAAACAACAAGCAACGGAGGCCGAACAGTTCACCGTGTCAGTCGATGCACTGAACGTCAGACAAGAACCAGGACTATCTTCGAAGAAAATCGGGTTGATTCGAAGCGGGGAGGTTTATCCTGTAATTCAAGTTGACGGAAATTGGGTTAAGATAAAACTTGATAATAAAACTGATGCTTGGGTCTATTCCTTCCACGGTACAATTGGTCCAAAGAGTAATCTACAATCTGATTCATCCGCAGTCAGTAAAGTGACTGTTTTAACAAATGGAACGAATATTAGGCAATCGGCAACCACCTCTTCTACTATTGTCAAACGAGCATTTGCAGGGGAAAACTTAACCGTAGTAGCGGAAGAGGGCGATTGGTATAAGGTCGCATTACCGGCCGGGGAAACTGCATTTATTGCTAAATGGGTTGTTTCTTCTGGTGAAGTCACAAAAGCAGATTTACAAAGTAATGATGGAAAGTCCGATCGTCCTACAGGGACCTTAAAAGGATTAACAATCGTTGTAGATGCAGGTCACGGAGGCAATGACCGTGGAGCAACGGGATTGCACGGCACCGATGAAAAACTTCTTACACTGATGACTGCACAGTCCTTATCTGCAAAGTTAAAAGCCGCCGGCGCCAATGTCATACTGACACGTGATTCCGATACGTACATCTCGCTACGTAAACGTGTTTCCATCAACTTGCAAGCAAATGCTGATGCTTTTATCAGCCTGCATTATGATGCAAACCCGAATACATCGATTACTGGATTCACAACTTATTACACGAATAGCAACCAAAAAGCACTTGCAGCAGCGGTGAACAGTGGACTGGAGAAATCCATTAACCTCCGTAATCGCGGCGCGCAACCTGCCAATTATTTAGTCCTACGTGAGAATAAGAAGAATTCAATTCTTGTAGAATTAGGTTTCCTGTCCAATCCTTCGGAGGAACGGATCCTTATTACCGAAAAGTTCCGCGAGCAGGCAACACATGGTATTTATCAAGGTATCATTCAATATTTCGATAAGAATTAACAAAAAACCGCAGCCCCTTTATAAGGAGTTGCGGTTTTCATTTTGATTCGATAATAATTGTAACCGGGCCATCATTAACTAATTCCACGTCCATCATGGCACCAAAAATTCCTGTTTCGACTTGCAAGCCCTGCTCACGTAAAGCATCATTAAAATAGTTCCAAAGCGGCTCCGCATGTTCCGGTCTTGCTGCCTCGATGAAACTTGGACGGCGTCCTTTTCTTACATCTCCATACAAAGTGAATTGGGAAACAGAAAGAATGGCACCTTCTACCTTATCGATGGCATGATTCATCTTTCCTTCATCATCTTCCCATAATCGAAGGCCAGCTATTTTCTTAACTATATAATCAGCATCCTGTTTTGTATCTTCATGTGTAACGCCTACAAGAAGGACATAACCCTTATCAATTGAGCCTGTCACTTCCCCAGCGACTGTTACGGACGCTTTACCAGATCTTTGTAAGATGACCCTCAAGTAAAACACCTTCCCATTAATGGATTATACGTTCCACCGAAAAGATATCGCGTATTTGTTTAATACGATCGACAATCCGGTGTAAATGAGTAACATCCGTTATTTTTATCGTCATATTGATTTTTGCGATTTTTTCCTTATCGGCCTTCCCACTTACAGCGACCATTGGTGTTTTAGTATCAGCAACAACCATCATCACTTCATTAAGAAGTCCTTGTCTATCGAAAGCGGAAATCTCAATATCCACTTGGAAGTCTTTTCTTGCTTCACTCGAGTCGACCGCCCATTCGACATCAATTAGCCTGTCAGTATCCTCTTCGGTATGGATATTCGGACAATCTGACCTGTGAACGGAAACGCCGCGACCTTTCGTGATAAATCCAACAATACCGTCTCCTGGGATAGGATTGCAACATCTTGACAGGCGAATCAGCAAATTCTCAAGCCCTCTTACAATAACACCAGATTCAGTCGTACGTACTTGTTGTGGAGACTTCATATCCGAAACGATTTTATCAATTGTCTCCTGATGGTCACGTTCCTTACGTATCTTCTCCGCCAACCTATTTACAACTTGTTGAGCTGTGATCCCGTTGGACCCAATCGCAGCATACATGTCCTCTTCAGAAGTAAAGCTGAATTTGTCGATAGTGCGCTGAATATTTTCCTGTGTCAGCACAGCTTTCAAATCGAATTCCTGCATCTTCACTTCTTTTTCGACCATTTCCGTGCCTTTTACAATATTCTCTTCTCTTAATTGCTTTTTAAAATATTGACGAATTTTATTTCTTGCTTGCGAAGTATTCGCGATTTTCAACCAGTCTCGACTTGGTCCGAATGATTGTTTAGAGGTAAGTATTTCAACGATATCACCTGTGAATAATTCAGTATCCAATGGAACCATTTTTCCATTTACTTTCGCACCAATCGTCCGGTTTCCAACTTCGGAATGGACCCGATATGCAAAGTCAATCGGTACGGAGCCCTGTGGAATTTCAATTACATCACCATTCGGTGTAAATACGTATACCATGTCGGAAAACAAATCGAATTTCAATGATTCCATGAATTCTTCCGCGTTCGATGATTCGTTTTGGAATTCAAGGATTTCCCTGAACCACTTTAACTTGGAATCGATATTATTAGGCTTTTCGGAGACTGTTTTCCCCTCTTTATATGCCCAGTGTGCAGCAACCCCGTATTCCGCAATCCTATGCATTTCCCCTGTACGGATTTGCACTTCAAGCGGATCACCGGCGGGACCAACGACGGTTGTGTGGATTGATTGATAAAGATTTTGCTTTGGCATTGCTATATAATCCTTAAACCGTCCCGGCATCGGCTTCCACAATGTATGAATGATCCCAAGAACTGCGTAACAATCTTTTATGCTATTGACGATGATTCGCACTGCAAGAAGGTCATATATTTCATTGAATTCCTTTTGTTGAAGTACCATTTTCCTGTAGATGGAATACAAATGCTTTGGCCTTCCACTGATTTCAGCTTCAAGTTCCATTTCGCCAATTTCTTTGCGTACTAAATCCATTACATTCAATAAATAATTCTCACGTTCATCACGCTTTTTCTTCATCATATTGACAATCCGATAATATTGCTGTGGATTCAAATAACGAAGTGCAGTGTCCTCCAACTCCCACTTTATCGTTGAAATTCCAAGGCGATGTGCGAGTGGAGCGAAAATATCTAAAGTCTCTGCCGCTACCCTTCGTTGCTTTTCCTCAGGTACATGTTTCAACGTACGCATATTATGAAGACGATCCGCGAGCTTTATAAGAATAACCCTAATATCCCTCGCCATCGCAACGAACATCTTTCGGTGATTCTCTGCCTGCTTCTCCTCGTTCGACTTAAACTTCAGTCTTTCCAACTTTGTAACACCATCGACTAACATCGCAACTTCTTCTCCATAGTCGCGAATTATATCTTCCCTGCTGACGTCTGTATCTTCTACAACATCATGAAGGAAACCCGCTGCAACTGTAGATGGGTCCATCTGTAATTCTGCTAAAATGCCAGCTACTTGGATGGGATGCAGAATATATGGCTCGCCAGAACTTCTGAACTGCCCATCATGAGCAGCCTTTGCGCTCCTATACGCTCTTTTGACGAACGCGACATGTTGCTCATTCATATAGGAAGCAATCAGTTCGAAAATCTCATCTGTCGTCATGTCACGATTTTTCGCCATTTTATTACTCCTTTCAACCTTTTCCGCAAAAAAATTAAACATATTTCTATTGTATGTATAAATGGCTATGAATGTAAAGCCCTGAGAACTAAAAAAGATCCTTCGCTGTTTCGCGAAGGACCCTACTATTTCATATTTTATATTTCAATATGACATTAACGCACTAACTTCATACCCTTTTAACTTTTCGCGACCATTCAAATAGGAAAGTTCAATCAAAAACGCACATCCAGCTACGACGCCGCCCAATTTTTCGACAAGTTCCACTGTCGCGCCGACTGTTCCACCTGTCGCAAGTAAATCATCAACAATCAATACCCGCTGCCCGGGTTTAATGGCATCCGAATGGATTGTCAATTTATCTTTACCGTATTCAAGATCATATTCCACTGCAATCGTTTCACGTGGCAGTTTCCCAGGTTTTCGGACAGGAGCAAAACCCACTTCAAGTGCATAAGCAACTGGGCATCCAATGATGAAACCTCTTGCTTCAGGACCAACGATGATATCTGTCCCTACTTCTTTTGCAAACTCGACAATTTTGTCGGTAGCATATTTATAAGCTTGCCCATTATCCATAATCGTTGTAATATCCTTAAAACTGATACCCTCTTTCGGATAATCAGGCACGATTGTTACAAAACTTTTCAAATCCATAATTGTTCCTCCCTGTTAGCTGTTTCTTTACAAACTTCATCAAACCAATTTTTCAATTCCGTATACGGAGCGTAAACAAGCTTATTTTCAAGTTCAATCTGTCTCTCCCTCTTTTGGTAGGAAGGAGCCTCGGAAAGTTTCTTCTTTAACGCATCTTCTTGTACTGAAGCAAGTCCACTCTCTATCTTAACAAATCCAAGCTCCGAAAACACCATTGTCATGAAATAAATTGTGTCAACCTTCCATCCTTTATGCTTGGATAATTCCTGAACCTGCTTTCGCAGGTCGAAGGTGCCCCGTTTTTTAAGAAAACTATAATACCAACCGAATTGCTCTCGGGAAGGAATTCCTTCAAAGTACACAGATTCATTGACATGAAAATGCGCATATATCCGTTTTGGTTTCGTAAGGTCGATTAACTCTTTTAACTGGTCCGTAGACTCTGGCATATCCAATAGGATCACATGGTCCGTTTCCATCAATTCCACTTGTCCGAATTGATGAATCTGGACATTTTTAAGCAAGGATTGAAAATGACCAATCGACGCCTCCTGAAAAGCGATGAAAAGATTGTTCTTTTGAGGGATAATTGAAATCCATCTATTCGGTTCACGAATTCCACGCAAGTCATATAGTTGACGTTCATTTGACTGTAA
Organism: Sporosarcina thermotolerans; assembly: GCF_030067815.1. Classification (GTDB taxonomy): domain Bacteria; phylum Bacillota; class Bacilli; order Bacillales_A; family Planococcaceae; genus Sporosarcina; species Sporosarcina thermotolerans. Next base: position 2,765,712 of record NZ_CP125968.1, read on the forward strand.
ATCCGTTAACAGCAATTGAGGCTTTTTCCTGCCATTCCACTCATTCACTTGCAAGTCCCCTGTAACGGATAATTTAACTCCAGGGCTTATCTCATCGGCGATAGCCCCATTTCCAAATCCGATAATATCAATGCTATTTTTACCATCCGACAATTCAAGTTTTAAATGATTCTTATTTGCACCGATCTTTCGAATCGTTGTTGCAGACAGATCCTCGATTAGGAAAACTGGCTTTTCAAAAGTTACCCCGAAAGGTCGTAGCGATTCTAACCCTTCTAGCACATCAACTTCTATTTCACCTATCTCAAGTGGCACATCAATTTTTAGACGTGGTGTCAGAATATCATCTGTCATCGCCATTTTCCCTTGTTCATTCAAACGGTCTCTTAGCGAATTGACATCTTCAAGGGAAAGTGACATACCTGCCGCCATTTCATGGCCTCCAAAATGCGGCAGTAAATCGGCGTTCTTCGACAATTCCTTGAACAAATCAAAACCTTGAATGCTACGTCCGGATCCTTTTGCACTTTCTGATTCTTTATCAATTGATAGTATTATTGACGGTCGATAATATTTTTCAGTCAATCGGGAGGCGACTATGCCGACTACCCCTGGGTTCCATCCTTCCCCCGCGAGGACGATAACATACGGCAGCATGTCCCCGTACATTTCAATAAGCTCTTGCTCAGCCTCTTCCGCAATAGTTGCGACAAGCGCCTGTCTCTCCTTATTCAACGAATCCAATTGCTCTGCAATGGACACAGCTTCCATCATATCTTCCGTTTTTAATAGATGGACGGCTGGATTCGCACTACCTAAGCGCCCTGGAGCATTAATCCTTGGACCGATCATAAAGCCCAATGACTCTTCGTATAAGGAAGATTGCTCCGTTCCGCTAACTTTTGTTAGAGCCTGGATACCCGGTCTATGGGACATCCGCATCCGTCTTATGCCTTCCTTGACGATGTACCTATTTTCATCTTTCAACGGAACAAGGTCTGCAACAGTACCGATTGCAGCTATCTCAAAAAGTTCTTCTGGCACTTCCCCCAACAGGGCACATGCCAATTTAAACGCCACGCCGACTCCCGCCAACTCCCCAAAAGGATAGATCCCTTCAGGATGCCGTGGGTGGATGATGGCATCCGCAATTGGTAGCTCATCGCCGATTTCATGGTGATCAGTGACGATAACATCCATTCCAACGGACTTTGCAAACGCTATCGCCTCCAAACCAGAAATTCCATTATCCACGGTGATAATAAGAGCAGTTCCTTCCTCTTTCATCACTTTGAATAATTCAATATTAGGCCCATAACCGTGTTCAAAACGATTAGGTATTTTAAAATCGACAGTTGCACCTAATTGCTCAAGAGCAGTTGTCAAGACGGTCACACTCGTAACTCCATCAGCATCATAATCACCGTAAACAGTTATTTTTTCGTCCCTTTCAATAGCATGCATGATTCGCGTAACCGCTTTTTCCATGTCAAAAAGTAAGTAAGGATCATGCAGGCAACTTTCGTCTATATGTAAAAATGACTTAGCCTGATCGAGATCTGTAATACCTCTCGACACTAAGATTTTTGCGTGTATTGACGGAATGCCTAACTCGTTCATGAATAAATTTACGATATGTTCATCTGGACGGTTGATCGTCCAGGTTTTCATCGATTCTATCAACGCTCATCACTTCCTTTAATGCTTATTATAGAGGATATAAGTGACCACTGAAAGGAATTATCCCGAATTAACAATTCGCTAACTCTTTTACAAATAAAAAAACATCCACATATTCAGATATGGATGCAATATTTACTGCTTTTCATCGATATTGTCATTCCTAACTTCAACGTCAGCTATATGTTGTAGCAAAGCCGCTATTTCATTTTGCTGATTAGCAATTAGGATTTCCTTCGCTGTCATTTCCTTTTTCAACTCATTGATTCGTCGATTTGCTTTAATTGATCTGAACATTGTTATGAATCCACTTATGGCAGCACCTAAAAATGCTGTGAACAGTATAACAAGGATGAGTGGAAGATGTGCTTTTCCAAATAGGTAATTCACTTGTACCGACTCAACATTCAGTATAGCAAAAACGGCAATGATAATTGCAAAAATAAGACTTATTATCAACGACCATTGCATCTTCATACTTCACCACATCCCTTTCATACAAGTAAAAACAGGATATACATTTATGTATACCCTGTTCCATTATGGATTTAAACATTGTACATGCTTTCTAAATCAGACAACAGGTTCGTCTGATCCCCATTTCTTTTTCTCTTTATCAACTTTTATTGTTCCCGTCTTTTGCAGTTCCTTCTTCTTCAGATCAAACCAGATTTGAGCGGAGATGAAGATGGATGAATAAGTTCCCGCAAGTAAACCGATCAACAATGCAATTGAGAATGGACGGATTGCCTCCGCACCAAGTGCAATTAATGCTACTACAACAAAGATGACGGTCAATACAGTGTTCACTGAACGGCTCAATGTTTGACGTAATGATTTATTGACAATTACCGCCAATTCATTTGCGTCTTTGATTTTGCCAACCTTATGCAAGTTCTCTCGGATCCGGTCAAAGGTGACAATCGTGTCATTGATTGAATAACCGACAATCGTCAGTACCGCGGCTATGAATGTGATATCCACTTCAAGCCTTGAAATACTGAATACGGCAACCATGAAGAATGCGTCATGGATTAGACCGACAATGGAGGCAACACCCATCCGCCATTCAAATCGGAATGCAACATAGACGACGATACCAAGTGCAGCATAAAGCAATGCATAGAAAGCATTCTTCACTAATTCCTTACCAACCGTATCGGAAACGGTTGAAATGTTAGGATCTGCACCATATTGAGCCATTAGATCCCTTTTGATTTTATTAACAGTTTCTTGTTTGAACTCTTCCTTGTAACGTACAACACCAATATTGTTCGTATCACCGGAAATAACGATATCCGTCGCAGGATGGCCTATTTCCTCAAGTGTATTTGAGAGTTCCTCTGTCGTTAATGGAGTATCCGATAAGATTTCGACACGTGTACCACCTGCAAAATCGATTCCAAGATTCAACTTGAAGATCCCTAATACAATTATACCTGCAATAATTAATACAATGGAAAGGACATAGAACATCTTGCGCGTCTTAACAAAATCAAATCGATCGAATTTCGTTGTAAGGTCAAGCGTGTCCACACCTTCTTCAATTGGATGGACTCGTTTTTTCGAAATACCGAAGAGACCTGTTTTCCCGTCAAGAACACCACTTTGAACAAGTAGGCCTAACAATAACCTTGAGCCCCATACAGCTGTCAAGAAGCTGACCATTATACTTATAATGAGCATTGTAGCAAAACCTTTAACTGAGCTTGTCCCGAATATGAATAGAACAACTGCTGCAAGCAAGGTTGTAATATTGGCATCCAAGATAGCGGTAAATGCAGATTTCGCCCCAGTCGTAAAGGCAGATTTCACTGACTTTCCTACCCGCAGTTCTTCTCGAATCCTTTCGTATGTCAGGATATTCGCATCAACCGCCATACCGACCCCTAACATCAAGGCCGCAATACCAGGAAGTGTAAGAACACCATTAATGCCTGTAAAAACAACAAGAATTAAATAGATATAGATGGATAATGTAATAACTGCCACAATTCCAGGAATACGGTAATAAAACAACATGAAAATGAAAATTAATGAAATACCGATAATTCCTGCCAAAATCGTTTTATCCAACGCTTGTGCACCGAATTGAGCACCAACGGAAGTGGAGTAGATTTCTTCAAGATGGACAGGAAGTGCACCGGCATTCAAGATTCCAGCCAATTTCTTTGTTTCTTCAACAGTAAAGCTTCCTGAAATTTCAACATTGGATGAATTGATTGTTTGTCTTACAGATGGTGCGGATATGAACTTCGTTTTTTCTTTCATTACCTCTTCTTTGAAAGAGTCAACACCTTCTACAAAGTCCATCCAAATAACCATGACGTTTTCAGGTTTCGGTTTTTTTGCAATTTCCGACGTTACTTTTCCGAACTTGTCCGGATCTTTCATTTCAAGCGTAACAACCGGATCGCCATATTGTCCAAAGTTAGCTTTTGCTTTACCTTCTTTTAGATCGGTTCCGTCTAGAAGAAGGTTATCGTCTGCATCGCGGAATGTTAAATTCGCTTGAGTCGATAATAGCTCACGAGCTTCTTCCTGATCCTCGACACCTGCGAGTTGAACTCGAATCCGATTATTCGATTCAACTGTGATGACTGGCTCACTAACACCGAGGACGTCAACGCGGTTCCGTAAAGCGCCTGAGGTATCCACGACTACGGACTCCGTAATCTGTTGACCTTCCTTCAGAGGCTGAACTTCATAAAGGACTTCGAATCCTCCTTGTAAATCGAGGCCAAGTCGTACATCTTTTATAATTGGTTTAATAGAAACGCCTACTAATGACCCGAATAAAACAAGCACGAGTAAAAACGCCACTATCCTACTTCTTTTTTTCATAAAATTGTTCCCCCTCTGTACGGAGCTGTGAAATGATTGCCATGTACAGTTTTTAAAAATACAATACTCCAATTATGAAACAGTGACAGCCATCTGTCAAATAGCTTCGTTCCATAAATGTAAAACTTTACTCCTTACTATTTGGTGATAAAAGCAATTGAAGCTCCTCGCTATGTAAATCTGAGAACCAATTCGCATCCCGTTGCTCTTCAATTTGAGTAAAGGTCATAAACTCAGCAGCTGACAATCGAAGGATGCCGTTCACAATCTCGTGGATGGGCATCTGTTCGATATTTTTTTTGCGCCATTTTCTACGGATACAGAATTTCCATATTTCTTCACTTGTTACAGTCGAATAGCCATATAACCGGAATTCATCCCTTTTGCTTTCGATTGCGGGTATTGCATGATTGAATAATTGTCCGAATTGAATCATCACACTCCCCATCCTTTCCTGTTCAGTCGTAAATAGACAAACTTGTGCATAGATTTAGTGTAAACGAAATGACCGGAATTTAGAAGGAGTTGTTTATGAATGTCCACTTTCATACGTGGAACCGCCATATTAATGATTGCCGTTTTTATGACCAAGCTATTAGGATTCGTCTTTCGAATCCAGTTTATGCGGGTAGCTGGCGAAGAGGCTGTAGGTATTTATATGACTGCCTATCCTGCCTTTATCTTCTTTTTATCCCTTGTCCAATTAGGTGTCCCAATTGCCGTCGCAAAAGTAATTGCAGAGCTGAAGGTAAATGGAGAAACCGCCAAGTTGCCGGCTGTCATGAGAACAGCAACCGTCATAACGATTATAACTGGGGTCATTTTCCTTCCATTATCCATTTTATTTATTCCTTATTTATCAGAAACATTATTAGGGAATGCGGCTTCTTCAACTACTTTATACGTTGGAATCGCCATTATACCGATCGCGGCAGTTTGCGGTCTTATACGTGGATATTTTCAAGGGATTGTTAGGATTGAAGAAACAGCATGGTCCCAAATTATTGAACAAATTTGCCGTATCGCCTTAATAACTTGGATGTTGCCGATGTTCTTAACGCCAGATAACACCGCTATGAATGCCGCATATGCAATGGGTATCACCCTTCTTGCGGAGGCTCTTTCAGCTTGTTATTTATGGTATAAATATCAGCAGCATAAGAAACGTGAACGGTATCCCGTTCAAAAGAAAGAGAAATTCCCGATGGAACCACTTTTGTCTATTGCCCTGCCTTCTTCGGGAAGCAGATTATTCGGTACATTCACTTGGTTTTTAGAGCCAATTATCTTTTTACGTGCCCTTTCCATGGCTGGAGTCGGGGCCGTTGCCGCCACATCGCTTTACGGTATCATCTCAGGGGTTCTGATACCTCTGTTGCTCTTCCCTTCATTCATTCCGTATGCCCTTTCTGTAGTGCTTGTACCAGCCGTGAGCGGGGCTGCAGCCTCGAGCAATAAAAAGAAGCTACAAGAACGGATTCAACTGGCATTACGACTATCCGCCTTGACTGGCGCTTTTGCAGCAGCAGTATTTTACGTTCATGGACAGGATCTTGCAGAAAAGCTCTTCAAAATTACCGAAGGCGGATCCTATATGACATTATTGGCACCTGTTTTTTTCTTCTACTATATTCAGGGGCCTTTGTATTCCATTTTGCAAGCGACTGGAGATGCAAAAGCAGGAATGATGAATTCAGTCTATGGAGGAATTGCAAAATTGGGAGTGATGTTCGTTTTGGCATCACAACCCGGGCTACAGGAAACAGGGGCCGTTCTGGCGATCGGCTTTGGTGTGCTTGTCACCTCTTTCCTCCATATCGCCACACTAAGGAAAAACAAAGCCGCAGCTGCAGGTTTTACAATGTTTGCATTGCCATATGTATCATTCATCCTGACAGCTGTCATGCGTCCTATTTTCCTTCCAATCGGACAATTCGGCTTGTTGTTTGAATGCATAATTACGACAGCATTCCTTCTTGTAATCCTGCTTTTATTCGGCCAAGTGAAGAAAAATGATGTATTAATGCTAAAACGACTTGCAAAACTTTATTGATACTCTTCTTTTAGTTGGAGGTGGAGCCTTCCATCTTCAAATGAGCAATAGAAAACCTGCTTGACATCATTGACACCTTGTTTTTGCAATTCGTCAACGAGCCACCCCTTGGATTTCCCAATAATTTGAAGATGACTGCTTTGGATTACACCATCTGAAATAAGCGCAAGAACTGGCTGAGTTTGATCATACTTAAAAACCGAAAGATTTCCCGAAGGTTCTAAGTAAGCGTAGGAGACTTCACGTACCGAACCAATTTGTTGTTCACGAAGTTGTTGGAATAAATCATCCATATTATACCTTTGTTTCCTCATTTCCTTTTCTTAGTATGACACCATTTTCAATGATAACAGTTGGATCTCCATCAACAAGATCCCTAAATTTCTTACTCTTCAAAGAAATATAAGAAGTTAACAACTGGATACCTAAGAGGATAAGCATGGGCAATATCGTATGGCTTAATTTATTTTCAGGCGATTCAAGAGCAATTGCTACGACTTCCGCGATGATAACAAACACAACTACATCAATAACACTTAATTCCCCTACTTCTCGTTTTCCCATTACCCGGAGAATGATTAATACTAACACATACAAAAATACTGTCCTTGCACCAATTATTACTAAATCAGACAAAGCAATCCCTCCTATCCAAGTAAGGATGCCTAATCGTAGTTCGGAATATACAAAATAAGAAAGAGGCAGCACCACAGTATAACTGTGTGACTGCCTCTTTAAAAGTTTTAAGATGCGCTTGCATCCACAACACGACCAACAGCTTGTCTATCGAATTGCAAAGTTGTACCGTCCGCTACTTTCAAGAATACAGAACCTTCATCCACTGCGTCGATTACACCGTGAATTCCGCCAATTGTAATAACCTTGTCACCGCGTTTTAAACTTTCCTGCATTGATTTAGTCTGTTTTTGCCTTTTTTGTGCAGGTCGGATCAACAAAAACCACATAATTGCAAACATTGCGATAATCGGAAGCAAAGTTCCTAATGAGTCACCCATTTTATTCCCCCTTTTCTCTCGGTTTATTATACAAGATTCAAAAGTTTTTTGCATTTGGTTTATTAAATCCATACTGCTCAAAAAACTCTTCTCGGAAATCTCCGAGACGGTCATTGCGGATTGCTTCCCTAATTTGCTCCATTAAATTCAATAAGAAATGGAGATTATGATAAGACGTTAATCGAATACCGAAGGTTTCACCCGCACGGATCAAATGCCTGATGTATGCCCTACTGTAATTTTTGCAAGTATAGCAATCGCAGTTCGGATCCAATGGTCCGAAATCGCGCTCGTATTTCGCATTTTTCACAACGAGGCGTCCTTCGCTCGTCATAAGTGTTCCATTCCTAGCAATACGCGTAGGTAGAACACAGTCGAACATATCAACTCCGCGTATCGCACCATCGATCAATGAATCCGGAGAACCGACTCCCATCAAGTAACGCGGTTTGTTTTCCGGCAACAAAGGAGTTGTGAATTCAAGCGCACGGTTCATGACATCTTTCGGTTCACCGACGGACAATCCTCCGATAGCATAACCCGGGAAGTCCAATGAAACAAGGTCTCTTGCACTTTGTTTACGAAGTTCCTCGAATTCCCACCTTGCACGATGCCAAAAAGACCTTGATCCTCAGGACGGGCATGCGCCTTCAGGCAACGTTCCGCCCATCGAGATGTACGTTCGACACTCGCTTTCATATATTCAAATGTCGCGGGATATGGAGGGCATTCGTCAAATGCCATCATGATGTCCGAACCAAGTGCATTCTGAATTTCCATCGCTTTTTCCGGGCTGAGGAAAAGTTTGCTTCCATTCAAATGGTGACGGAAATGGACACCTTCCTCTTCTATTTTACGGAATTCGCTCAATGAAAATACTTGAAAACCGCCTGAATCCGTTAAGATTGGCCGATCCCAATTCATGAATTTATGAAGGCCGCCAGCTTCCTTAATGACGTCATGTCCCGGTCTTAGCCATAGGTGATACGTATTGCTAAGAATTATTCCTGCACCCATCGCTTTAAGCTCTTCTGGAGACATTGTCTTGACGGTTGCTTGCGTTCCGACAGGCATGAAGGCAGGAGTTTCGAATGATCCATGTGGCGTATGGACGATACCTAAACGGGCACCCGTCCGTTTACACGTCTTAATATGTTCGTATGTGATTGCTGCCATTAACTACTACCCTTTCTAATTTAGGAATCTTATTCCCATTACTTTTTTGGAGGCTTGATAAACATTGCGTCACCAAAACTGAAAAATCGGTATTTCTCTTTCACTGCTTCTTTATATGCAGCTAAAATATGATCCCGCGTCGTCATGGCCGATATTAACATAATTAACGTCGATTTCGGTAAGTGGAAATTCGTCAACATCCCGTCAAGAATACTGAATTCATACCCCGGATAGATGAAGATGGAAGTCCAACCGCTCGTAGGAACAATTTTCCCATTATTTTGCGAAGCAATTGTCTCAAGTGTGCGAGCAGAGGTTGTACCAACAGCAATGACATTTCCACCACTTAACTTTGCCTCGTTAATCGCGTTTGCAGCGCTTTCGGTTACGTGATAATACTCGGAATGCATCGTATGCTCTTCTATCGTATCAGAACTGACTGGACGGAATGTACCTAAACCTACATGTAAAGTGATAAACTCAACACCAACGCCTTTGTCTCTGATTTCCTGCAGGATCTCTTCAGTAAAATGAAGACCGGCAGTAGGAGCTGCAGCGGATCCTCTTTCTTTTGCAAAAACAGTTTGATAGCGCGATTGATCATCGAGTGTTTCGGTGATATATGGAGGTAGAGGCATCTGTCCGAGTTCATCTAAAATTTCATAGAAGATGCCTTCATAACGGAATTGGAATACTCGGCCACCTTGTTCCAATATTTCAGTGCATTCTGCCTGTAACGTACCATTACCAAACGATATGACAGTTCCGACTTTGACCCGTTTTGCAGGTTTCACAAGTGTTTCCCATTCGTCTTGGCCGTATTCTTTTAGGAGAAGGACTTCGATTGATGCACCGGTATCTTCCTTAATTCCGATTAAACGGGCGGGAAGGACGCGTGTATCGTTAAGTACGAGTACATCTCCTGCCTGTAGCTCATCGACAATTTGACGGAATTGATGATGTTCAATTTCTCCTGTAACTTTGTCCAGTACCATTAGTCGGCTTGCTGTACGATCTTTTAATGGTGTTTGTGCTATTAGACTTTCCGGCAATTCAAAGTCGAAATCATTTACATCCATAATTTGCGAAGACTCCTTCTATCTTTAACTAAGTACATTTAATTTATTGTTTCGGGGGCTGTTAGGCCGAAGTGTTCGTAGGCAAGTCGTGTAGCGATTCTACCACGAGGTGTTCTTTGGATGAAGCCGATTTGCAGCAAATAGGGTTCGTAAACGTCTTCAATAGTAATCGACTCTTCCCCAATACTTGCAGCAATCGTATCAATTCCAACCGGGCCGCCACGAAATCGCTCAATCATACCTAAGAGTAATTTATGGTCGATATGATCCAAGCCATGGGAATCGACTTGCAACATTTCAAGGGCCTCTTTAGCAATTGCAAAAGTAATGCTTCCATTTCCCCTGACTTGTGCATAGTCCCGTACCCTCCGTAGTAGTCTGTTCGCAATCCGCGGTGTCCCTCTTGACCTTCTGGCAATTTCTACAGCCGCACCTTCATCGATAGCGACGTCGAATAGGTTTGCACTTCTTGTGACAATTTCTTTTAACGGTTCTTCGCTGTAAAACTCAAGACGAAGTGGTACTCCGAAACGGTCTCTAAGCGGCGCGGATAGAGAGCCTGCTCTTGTTGTAGCACCTATCAGTGTGAATGGAGGTAGGTCAAGTCTTATCGACTTTGCGGATGGCCCTTTCCCGACAACAATATCGAGACAAAAGTCTTCCATTGCCGGATACAGCACTTCCTCGATTGACCGGTTCAAGCGATGTATTTCATCGATGAAAAGGACATCTCCCGGCTCCAATGATGAGACGACGGCTGCAAGATCCCTGGCCGTTCTATAGCGGGGCCGCTTGTCATTTTCACATTGACACCCATCTCATTGGCAATAACTGTCGCCAATGTTGTCTTTCCAAGTCCCGGAGGACCATAAAGAAGGACATGATCCAGGCTTTCATTTCTACCCTTTGCGGCTTGGATGAAAATACTCAGATTGTCCTTTACAGTTTCCTGTCCAATATATTGTTGCAACGTCTGCGGGCGCAACGATTGTTCGAAGCTATCGTCATAATTGGAATTCTCGCTTGAAATGACTCGTTCCATGCCTGCCTATTCCTCCTTCCAAACAGATTCCACCTACTTCTGTTTCAATAATAAGCGTAGCGCAAGTTTCATATAACCTTCCGTATCCAATTCTTCCTTTTGCATCTCTGTTCTCACTTTGGTCAGTTCCCGCTGAGAATAGCCAAGCGCCTGCAATGCAAGGATCGCTTCTTCCAACGCGTCATTTTCAGCCATTGAAAGAAGTGTAGCCTCCGTATCCGGCATTTCGATTTCGGAGAAAAGATCTCCAAGTTTTCCTTTTAGGTCAAGGATCATCTGCCTCGCAGTCTTCTTACCAACACCTGGGAATTTGACTAAGAAGGTTTCATCTTCCCTTTCAATTGCACCAATTACTTGTGATGGGATGCCACTCGCCAAAATTGCAAGTGCGCCTTTCGGACCGATACCCGAAACAGTGATGAGTTTTTTGAACAGTTCGCGCTGTTCCAGTGATTTGAATCCCAACAGCCACTGCATATCTTCACGGACATGCAAGTAGGTAAATACTTGTTGAATTTCTTCAGTCCTGTGGAATGCATATGGATTAGGAGTCATAATCTGCCATCCAACGCCCCCCTGCTCGAGCGTTATGTATTCCGGTGTCACACGTGTGACAATCCCTTTAATATAATCGTACAAATCATTCTCCGTTGCCAAAACCTTATAAAATTTTATAAAGCCTGTTTGATTCTTGCTTCATCCTGTCCGATTTTGCCGAAGCTAATTTCGTTTGTTCTAACAGTCCACAAGCGTAAATTCGGGTACAACGAACCCTACACATTAACAGTGTCTTGTTGGTGACAAAACTGTTAATCCTTCATAGCTTGCCAAATTTAATGATGCATTTCTATCCCGATCCAACTTCAATCCACATTCACATGAAAACACACGATCAGACAGTTTCAGGTCTTTTTTAATCGTTCCACATGATGAACACTTTTTGGAGGACGGGTAAAAACGATCCGATTTAGTGAATCCAATTCCATATTTTTCGCACTTATATTTCATTTGGCGAATGAACTCATGGAATTTCTGGTCTCCAATTGCTTTTGAAAGATGGCGGTTTTTCAACATGCCACTCACATTCAAGTCCTCCATCACAACTTTGCTTGGTTTGGTTTTCACGATAGCGTTAGTTGCCTGGTGAATATGATTGTTTCGGATATTGGATAATCGCCTGTGTAGGTGTTGTATCCGGTTTTCAAGTTTTATAATGTTGCTCGTTTTGACGAAACGGTCTCCCTCCTTATTCATCTCGTATTTGCGCGATACGCTTCGTTGCAACCTACGCAAGCGTTTCCCGGTCTTTCTTATTTCTTTGGTTTTGTTGATATTCTTAAATACTTGACCATTGGAACAAACAGCCAACTCTTTAATCCCTAAGTCAATTCCAATGATTTCATCTGTTAGTTCAGGCTGTTCAAATTCTTGTTCAATCCCCACGGAAATATACCAATATTTATTGTCAAAACTAATTCTCGGATTGGTATAAGAAACCCCCATCGGAATCTGCTCACTTGTTTTTATCCAACCTACCTTTTCGATCAACACCAAATTCCTTTTCACTTTTAATTTGCCGGTATCATTATAAAAGGATAGCTTTGATTTTTTACGACTTTTTAATTTAGGATACTTGGCCTTCCCCTTGAAATAATTTTTATATGCTATACAAGCATCCTTTATCGCCTGTTTTGTAACATTGTTTGATACGTCAAATAACCAATAAAATGTTTCCATTTGTTTCAGTTTTGTCAGTTCTTTCCGCAGGTCATTATTGGAAATAAACTTGTCTCCCTGCATGAAGTTTTCCTGTTGTCTGTTTAACGCCCAATTATACGCCCATCTGGCAGTACCTACAGACTTCCATAACTGTTTTTCTTGTTCTTTAGTTGGTCGGAGTCTGATTTTCTTCGCAAGAATCATTCTCTAACAACTCCTAATCATCTTCTTGGCTTTGTTTGCTTAACGATTAGTTTGTTTAATCCCTTTTTATTGCAGTTCATCCTGCTTTCAACATCCGTTATGATTTCAAATTGATAACCTATTGCAACATAATACGTTTTGACATTCTCAATTTTTATCCAGGTCATCTTTTTGATTCTGCGAGCTAACCCTGCAATAACCTCACCACTTTATTCAGTTGTCGTTCACCTTTAAACGCCTAAGAAGTGACGGAGCTGTTCGTACGAATAATATCGATAACCGCTTTAACATGATGCGGCTTGGAAACCCCTTGTTAATCCCATTTTTTTAATGTCTGACTCGTTTTCCCGATCAATTCAGCGAATTCGCCAATAGAATAATATTTCATTCTCTATCACCGCTAATTTCGTTATACAAAAAAATATAATAAACTTGAAATTTCTTCTATTTTTTAACCTTGAGTCGTCTGTTATAAGCCCCCCTAAAGTATAGAAACTATTATAGCATACGAACGGATTTTCTATCTATAGATGTGTTAATGCCTCCCCCGGTGTGTGGGAGCAAAAAAAATAAGCCGCTGTCAAAGCGGCTTATTGGCTCATCTATAATGGGTTGCACTGAATTAGTTCATATTCCGTTCGACATCATACCATAGCTTCGGCCAGGAAGAGAGGGCGCTTTCTGTAAATGGTATGAGTTTCCTTGCAAGATTATATTGCTTGTTCTTAGGTAAGTTTAAAAGGTGAAGCCATTCCCTTAACAGCTCATTTGGATAAAGCAGCATTGATTTTGAAGCATTATCTAAATCATTTAAGGCGGATTGTTCCGCTAAAAGAAATTCAAGGTTATAGCCGATATTCGGTAGTACACGATGCATCCAAAGCGCAAGCTCAGTTCCGGGAGGCCCCGTACATGCAAGATCAAAATCGATAAAGCGAATCATTCCATTTTCATCACGCAAAATATTATGGTGTACGACATCGCCGTGAAGTAAAGTTTGGCCAAAGGGTTGACGGTATTGCTTCTTTATCAAAGGAAGAGCTTTCTTTCCATATAGAATAATTTCGTCGACCGTCTTTTTACCAAGGTAATTTTCACTTGCATTGCGATTATCGATGAAACGTTCCAATCTTTCTTGCCATTTATCAATAAGTTGATATCTATGCAGATACGGGGAAGCATCCCAATCAATCATCTCTTTTGTCTCATGCAACGCTTGAAGAGCCATTAGTGAATCCGTTCGGTCTACCCTTTTTCTAAAGTTGACTGGTTTTGTTCCTTCAATCCAAGGCTGCATGATATATAACGGATCTTCCGTCGAAATGATCGGAACAATATGCGGGAATCTGATTGTCTGGAGCTGCCGATGTACATACTCTACTTTCACTGCCGTAGATCGGGTTTTATATTTTTTTAATGAGTAGGAGGCTTCGCCTTCTTGCAATTTCCATACATTATCCTTTACTTTACGAATGTTCTTTTCCAGCGCCATACGCCGGTCAGCATCCGCAGCCGTTATTATCCATTAAATTGAACTGTTGCATATTCATTGGGTACATTTGCGTTGGAAACATTTGCATCGGCTGCATTGGTTGCATTGGTTGCATCATCGGTTGCATCGCCGGCATTGATTGCATCGGCATCATATTCGTTGGGTAGAATCCACTATCAAATCCCGGAAAATGTCCTGGGAACTGATGGCATCCACAAGAACAATACATATGCCATGGGAAATTAGCTCCAAACACGTCCTGAGGACGCGGCAACATACCGCCTTGATTTGGTTGGAATCCAGGCGAAATCATTTGCGGAATATATGGCTGTTGTTCAGGTGGTAGATTCATCATCTCGTTCTCCATTGGCATTTCCATTGTTGGAGATTCCATTGTTGGAGACTCAGTTAACTCCCACCCACTAATTGGATAATTTGGTGAAACACCCATTCCACCCCCTGGGTGAATCGGCGATTCCTCGTACTCTTCTTCCTCACTAATATCCATCAACGGTGGCATTACTCCCGATTGAGCAGGGAAAGATGGAGTTCCAAGTTGCTGTGGAGGCATTTGCATCGCCGGGAGTGGTGTTGGCTGTGCAAAACCTGGATGCATAATCGGCATGCAATCGGCATCGTATATCGGCACCCAACCACAATGAAAAGGCATTATCGGTTGACAGCAAGGCTGAAAACAAGGCTGAAAAGCCATTGGCGGCATTGGTAGCGGCATTACCGGCGGTGCTGGTAGCGGCATTACCGGCGGTGCAGGTGGCGGCATCACTGGTGGTGCTGGTGGCGTTTCCGGTAGCTTCGGTGGTTGCATTACAGGCGGTTGTGGAACAGGTGGCTTCATTTGCGGCGGCGCTGCTGGCGGCATAGGCTTCACCTTTTCTTTCTCATGCGGCAAAGGAATTGGCTGCTTCGGAGCTACAGGTTGATGATGGTGCTTCTCCATTGGCGGAATTGCAGGTTGATGATGGTGTTTCTCCTTTGGCGGCGCTGCAGGTTGATGATGGTGCTTCTCCATTGGCGGCGCTGCAGGTTGATGATGGTGCTTCTCCATTGGCGGCGCTGCAGGTTGATGATGGTGCCTCTCCATTGGCGGCGCTGCAGGTTGATGATGGTGTTTCTCAGGCATTTTTTCCGGACCTTTCCCGCCCGGCTTATGTTCCGCCTTCTTCGGTAGGAATATTTTCATTCCTGGTACAATATAATCCGGATTCGCCAAATGGGCATTGACCCTTTTCAAATCTTCAAAAGGGATACCGTACTGTCGTGCAATCTTCCACAACGTATCCCCTTTTACAACAATATGGACATCCACTAACAAAATCCCCCTTCCATCAATCCATCGTATGAACGAACGCCCGTCTATGTGACGCAAATTCGTGATTGGCGCCCTCTCATACTATGTATATTGCGGAATTGGATCTATTATTCATCAAAAAACAATCTGTATCTACTAAATACAAAAGACCCCGAGCCGAAATTAATTCGGTTCAAGGGCCTTGGTTAAAACGTATAATACGATCCGAATGAGCGAACAGCGCAATTTAATGATGTAAGTTCCTCAAGTGCGCCTCTCAACATAGGATGCTCTTCATCTTCCAATACATCTATGATAAAAAAATAATTTCCTAATCCCGTCTTCATAGGCCTGGATTCAATTTTACTTAAATTGAGTTTGCGCCAGGCAAAAACGGAAAGTATTTGGTGAAGCACCCCCGAACGATCGTCTTCCGGCAATTTCACCATTAATGTTGTTTTTGACGACTCCGACTTGAAAGGTATATCCAAAAAGCCCTTTCGCTGGGACAAAACAACAAATCGGGTATGATTAAAATGGAAATCATGGATATTTTCTTCTGCTATATGTAGTCCGTATTTTTCAGCAGACAATCGATTACCGATAGCCGCAATATTTAGTTCCGGGTTATCGGAAACGTATTTTGCAGCTGCGGCAGTAGATGTAGTCTGCATCAATGGCGTACGGCGGTAATGATATTGCAAATATTTATGGCATTGAGCAAGCGCCACTGGATGGGAATGAATCGATTGCAGTTGTCCCGACTCATCCTTCCGTATTTTATTCACCATGAGATGCTGTTCAATTGGAGTTGATATTTCAGCGTTGATAAACAACTCACTCCCATGGAATAAATAATCGATTGTCATCGGTACTGACCCTTCGAGTGCATTTTCAAGAGGAACAATCGCATAAGCGACTTTCCCTTCCGCTACAGCTTCAATACAATCGGGTATCGTTGGTTGTGGTACCAGGCCCACATCTCCAAAGAGGAGTGTTGCAGCCACATGAGTAAATGACGTTTCAGGACCCAAATAAGCGACCGTTGGCGTGTATTGTTTTTCAACCATTTTCAGTACCTCCTAAAGCAACTGATTATTATAATGCCCCTGAGCTGATCAGATGAACGGAGTCAATAAAATTCGGGGCTTTCAACCTATGCATGAACTCCTCCATTCTAATCTCCATTTCGGTTACATCCAATGAAAGCGTAATATTTGCTCGACCCTGCACCGGTATAGTCTGGTGGATTGTCAGCACATTACACTTTGCCTCCGAGATGACTCGTAAAAGCAATGCAAGTGAACCCTTCCGATCTTCTAATTGAATGAATATTGTTAAGACACGCTCACGGGCAATCGACTCAAACGGGAATACAGTATCCTTATATTTATAATAAGCACTTCTGGAAAGTCCAACCCGTTTGGTCGCCTCTTGAATTGTTTTTTCCTCACCGCTAGCGAGCAATCTTTTCGCTTCAAGCATTTTCAACATCGATTCAGTGAGCACATCTTCTCTTACAAGATAAAATTGCCCTTCCCCCAATGGTTTCATGGAATGCCTCCTTAAATCAAAAGCGGAGGGTGGCGGTTGCCACCCGGAGTAGATGTTGGACACAATAACTATAAAAGACATTATTCTAGGAACTCAAATTCAAAGTCAAGAAGTCTAACCGTATCCCCGTCTTTTGCACCACGTTCACGAAGTGCATCATCGACTCCCATTCCGCGCATTTGACGGGCAAATTTACGGACGGATTGATCAAAGTTGAAATCAGTCATCTTAAATAGACGTTCAATTGCATAACCGGAAAGTACGTATGCACCGTCATCATCACGAGTGATTTTAAAATCAGCCGTTTCTTTTTCATGTTTGTAAAGAACGGAGCGATTCTCCTCTTCCTCGTCTTCAATTTCATACATCGGAAACTCTGGAGTTGTTTCAAGCAGATCGGCAACGGCAAATAGTAGCTGATCCAACCCTTCGTGAGCGAGTGCCGAAATCGGGAAGATCAACGCATCTTCGTCAGCTAACTTTTCCTTGAATTCCTTCAGATTTCCCTCAGCATCAGGCATGTCCATTTTATTCGCGACTATAATTTGTGGACGCTCCATCAAACGCAAATTATATTTTTCCAATTCTTCATTGATTGTCTGAAAATCTTCGAAGGGGTCACGGCCTTCAAGTCCAGACATGTCGACAACATGGATAATGACCCGCGTTCGCTGGATATGTCGTAAAAACTGGTGACCAAGCCCGACTCCTTCGTGCGCACCTTCAATAAGACCCGGCAAATCTGCAAGGACGAAGGTTCTTCCGCCTTCTAGTTCAACCATGCCAAGATTCGGTACAAGCGTTGTGAAATGATAATCGGCAATTTTAGGTTTAGCTGCAGACACAACGGATAATAATGTCGATTTCCCTACACTCGGAAAACCTACCAATCCCACGTCCGCAAGAACTTTCAACTCAAGAGTGACTTCTCTTTCGATTCCCGGCTCCCCTTTTTCGGAGAGTTCTGGAGCAGGGTTTTGTGGTGTTGCGAAGCGTGAGTTCCCACGTCCCCCACGGCCACCTTTTGCGATGACAGCAGTTTGGCCATGTTCAACAAGGTCCGCAATGATAATTCCGGACTCAACTTCCTTCACAATTGTGCCCGGCGGTACTTTTACGACCATGTCTTCTCCGCCCTTACCGTGCATGCTTTTACTTCCGCCATGCTCACCTCGAGGAGCTTTGAAATGGCGTTGGTAACGGAAATCCATTAGCGTCCGTAATCCTTCATCCACCCTGAAGATTACGTCGCCGCCCTTACCTCCGTCTCCACCTGCTGGACCTCCATAAGCAATATATTTTTCCCGGCGGAATGCAACCATTCCATCCCCGCCGTTACCACCTTTAACATATACCTTTACGTGATCGACAAACATTTTACTTCCTCCTATTGTCCACTGATTGTGAACATGCATTGCTCATCTTGAATTTCCTCAGTCACTTCAATACCATTGGCGGCCATTGGAATTAGCGGAACGCCTTTAAGTGGACCATCTATTTTCAACTGAATAGACCAATTCATTTCACTGGCATTCACGGTTATATGAACGTTGTATTCATTCCATGGATCTACAACCGTTTCGACACTTTTGATCAAACGTTCCAAATAATCGGTTAGTGCTGCATCGTCGATTGAACGTTCAGCAGCTGTAATATTACTTTGTAGTACTTTTGAAAAGGCAGTATGCCTCCATTCGAAAGTCGTTAACCAAACTTCCGTCTCGGGCAAACGCAGTTTTTCCAGCATCGATAGTTGCCTCATGCGTTCTGTTGTATCCATTAGTGTTTTTTTAGCTTCAGATGAATTGCCAAGGTCCAGGTTTAGTAACATAAGTTGTAAATCGTTTAAAAAATCATGGCGTGCAAACTTTAATGCTTTTCCCACTGTCAGCTTTTCGGATCCCATTTTATCACCGCCAAAAGTTTCATACTATACAGTATAGCATTTTGAATATGAGTTTCGTCAAAAATAATGGGAGGATATATCGAATTTTCGCTTTAGGCGGACGCTACAATTCTTACCAAGCACTTTGATAATAATGATGAAAAATTAAAAATAAAAAGGACTGCACATAAAATGCAGTCCTTTCAATGTCAGTTATAACATTAAGCTTCTTGAGCTACAGGGTACACACTTACTTTTTTCTTGTCGCGGCCAAATCGTTCGAAACGAACTACGCCGTCAACTTTCGCAAAAAGTGTATCGTCCCCGCCGCGGCCAACGTTTTCACCTGGGTGAATTTTTGTTCCGCGTTGGCGATAAAGGATAGAGCCGCCAGAAACGAATTGTCCGTCAGCACGCTTTGCGCCAAGACGTTTCGAATGAGAGTCACGACCGTTCTTTGTAGAACCTACCCCTTTTTTCGATGCAAAAAACTGGAGATCCAAACGTAACATTAGTGCCACCTCCTATCGGTTGAAAATAAGTTTTATATGTTGCCCGTAATCTTGTTCAATCGTCTGTAATGAAACAATCATTGCCCTCACGATTAGTTGAATTTCGTCGTCTTTCTCCGTCTCCGGAAAAACCACTTTGAGATAACCTCCATCGGATCCTTGCTCTATATCCGGTGTTATTCCAGTGAGTGCGATCACGGCATTGACGGCTCCGAATGAAACCGCTGATGCACCCGCACAGACGAGATCTTTTCCATGTTCTGCGAAATCGGCATGGCCTTTCATCTCAAAAGAGCTGATACGACCCGATTGTTTTTCATCAATAATGATTTTGATCATGCCCGCTTACGCGTTGATGCCTTCGATGACAACTTTTGTGTATGGCTGACGATGACCTTGCTTTTTGTGGTAGTTCTTTTTCGGCTTGTATTTGAATACAGTGATTTTCTTAGCGCGGCCTTGTTTAACGATTTTAGCCGTTACAGAAGCACCTTCCACGAATGGAGCGCCAACTTTCACGTCTTCTCCACCAACGAATAGAACTTTGTCGAATGTTACAGTTTCATCAGCTTCACCGACTAGTTTCTCGATGAAAACCTCTTGACCTTTTTCGACTTTGATTTGTTTTCCACCTGTTTCAATGATTGCGTACATACTTGCACCTCCTCTTTAGACTCAGACTCGCCTTCTTGGGTGATCCTAAACGGATACTTGTACCTTGTCAGAGCGGTTGTAGCACGGGTGCTACAAACAATAACATTAAAATATTACCATGCACGGCTTATGACGTCAACTGTTTTCTTTTCAGCAACTCATATGCTCTTTCATATTTACGGAACTTAAAAGCGGATATATTTTGGACCAATAAAAATAAAGCAAGTGCAATAGCCAAAACCGTTTTTGGCCAACCTATAAATAATAATAGAATTAATACACTCAAAATTGAAATCGAATAAATTAAAAATGCTGATCTGACTTTATATTTATTGGCATCACTTTCCAATAGGGCTAATAAAGCTTGTCCACCGTCAAGCGGGAGAATCGGCAATAAATTTAGAAACAAAATAGCTAATTGGATTCGTACAAACTGATCATTACCTGGAAACGGAACGATTAATCCTATGAATAGGAGAATTGCCGTCGCGATTGGTCCACCGATCGCAACCATCACTTGTTGCTTTTTTCCGTAGAGATACCTACTAGGAATCTGCAATTCTCCTCCATATGGCAAAATCGTGCAAATACGGACTTTCATCCCGGAAGCTCTTGCCGCAACGATGTGCCCGGCCTCATGTATGAGTAACGACATGAATATGAGTGCGTAAAGAGCAAAACCACCTGATATGAAGAGCAAAAGGAAGAAGGGCACCAAAATGGGATGAAGTCGAAGCTTCATTTACTGTCTTCCGAAAAATAGGTTGCCAGTATTGCAGCATCAAGTATGGTCCCTTCCCTTTTGACTTTTAAATAGATTGCTTCATCATTCATCAATGCGAGCGTGTCCCCTTTTTTTACAGTTGAATAGGGAAGTTTTTGTAAGGATCCAACAAATCCATATGTGACCTCATCGCCATCTTCGTATAGGACAGTAATCGTTTTGCCGGATTGACGAGTAAAGCCAGTAAACACGACAAGCCCGTCCCCTTGGGCGGTAATAGGCATCGCATTTGTGTAGGATACGATGACGCCGTCCTTATAAGGTTGCATCGATTCATATGCAGCAAAAGGAAGCTCTTCAGTGTTATCAGAGGAGACAGTGATTCTGTCTTCTTCTGGATCGCTAAAGAAAGAAGAGACCCATTTTTTCATGACAATAAAGTCTTTACCCGTCGTTATATATTGGGTAACTGGTTTGTTTATGACGCCTAATTCCTCCAATTTGGCAAAGCTGAATACGCTAATTGCTACGATAATTGCAAGCACCCACTTTGTTTTCCATTTCACCCCGCCACACCACCTTTTTTCTCAGTATATGACGGTCGTACTATGAATATTATGGGCAAATGTCTAATTTGGATCATTTACAAGAATTACATAAAAAAAACCCCTGGCGATTAAGCCAAGAGTTGATTATTTTGCAAATAATGATTTAAGTTTGCCGAAAAATCCAGGTCTTCCTTCGTCAAGGGACATAAGTGGAACAGATTCGCCTAAAATTCGGCGGGCGATGTTTCTGTAGCCGATAGCCGCCGGATTCGAAGGGTCCATTACAACTGGCTCCCCTCTATTTGAGGAGGAGATAACGTTTTCATCATCCAGCACAATTCCAAGAAGATCGATAGATAAATGCATTGTAATCTCATTGACGTCAAGTGCATCGCCGCTGTTCACAAGTCGGCTCTTAATACGATTGATAATGAGCTTTGGAGGTTCAATATCTTCCTGTTCAAGAAGTCCAATGATTCGGTCAGCGTCCCGTACTGCTGAAATTTCAGGTGTCGTCACTACAATTGCTCGATCCGCTCCGGCTACGGCATTTTTATAACCTTGTTCAATACCTGCGGGACAGTCGATTAAAATATAATCATAGTCCCTTTTTAATTCGGTAATGAGTTCTTTCATTTCTTCCGGATTGACAGCATTTTTATCCGTCGTTTGTGCTGCTGGAAGCAAAAATAGTCCATCTTCAAAACGTTTGTCCTTGACAAGTGCTTGATGAATTTTGCATCGGCCTGAAATTACATCTACGAGGTCATAGATGATACGGTTTTCAAGACCAAGGATGACGTCAAGGTTACGAAGACCAATATCCGTATCCACTAAACAGACTTTTTTACCTTGTAGAGCCAATGCTGTCCCAAGATTCGCAGATGTTGTCGTTTTACCGACTCCACCTTTTCCAGACGTAATTACAATTGCCTCTCCCACTAGCTCCCTCCTTTAAATGTTGACAGATTGGGCCGGAGAATCCGAAGCTCCTGTAAACGGTCGATGGCTATGAAACCATTCGGATGTATGTATGCACATTCCATCTCGGGTTGATCCGACAGTATCGTCAGTTCATCCGTCATCGTTTCCATCTTATCCGCTATCATCAAATGCGTGGCTTCCAGCCATGAGGCTGCAATGACCGCCTCTTCATTACCAGTCGCCCCCGCATGTGCGATCCCTTTCAATCTTCCTAAAATATATATGCTACCCGCCGCCACAACCCTGCCGTTCGGATTGACATCACCGATTACGACAAGATCTCCATCAGCTTTCACGACCTGTCCCGAACGGACAATTCCGATATAGGTTTCAGACTGGTTTTCTAAGATCCTTCGATTGCATTCTTCAAGAGTAATCACTTCGCTTTGAATCTTCGAAACTCGTAAATGTGGTGATTCATGGACGATATTCATAATTTCTTTAAGTTCTTCTTCATTACAATATCGACTTCCGATATGGACTTTTACTTCTGCCAGCCCTTCAAGACTGTTTTCGCTGACTTTATTGCGGAGTTCTGCAATCATGTCCGAATAAGCGCATTTGTCGTCAAGTCGGAGGACAAGTCCGTCTTTTGTCCCTTTTATTGTTACATAGTGCTGTTTCGTCATTTGCGTCCCTCACATTTTTTCAAGGTTTATAATCCGGCCTTTTCCAATCCTCTTTTATCGATAAGTTGCTTAAAGAAATAGCCAAACATGCAAACGAAGATGGAATTGGCAATCATTGTTGGCGAAAGCCTGCTCATCAGGAAATCCTCGAACCCGATTGCTGTAAGAGCAATTAGACTCGCGAAAAAGTATGATAAGATTTCAAGCAGCGCAACCATTATTAGCGATAAGAGCATCACAGTAATAATATGACGATACACTTGGCGAATAATCAATGTTGCTAAATAGCAAATCGCCGGATATAAAAAAGTATATACTCCAATAATATCAATGTGATACATATCATACAAGAGTCCAAGTACGATTCCATAGATGATTGCACGTTGCCTACTATAATAAACGGCGATAAAAATCAGATAAACAATGACAAATCGCGGTACAAGTGTGTATTGTCCATCCCCGATTGTCACGGGTGAGAAGAGGCTGAAAACCGGTTCGAGGAAAAATAATATGACGGCAATAAGAGGGATTATGAACCTGATCACGATCCATTCTCCCCTCTTCTTCCACGGCTACATCTTCTTCCTCAGCCACATCTCCATCCGTACCAGAGACAATAACGGATGATCTTTTTGCCACCATTACATGATCCAACATGCCAAAATCTGCAGCAGGACGGATATACGCCAATTTTGTCAATCCAAAGTCATCCGTAGACACTTCTGTTACTTCACCAATTAGCAGTCCCTTTGGAAAAATTCCGCCAAGACCAGAAGACTGAACCAATTGCCCTTCCTTCACATCGAAATCGGAATCAATCCTCTTCATGATTAATTCTCCACGAGTCCGATCATATCCTTCTATCAAACCGAAAATAGATTCTTTACCAGGAATGACTGCTGCAACCCGAAAATTACGGTTTTCTGTCGAAAGCAGTTCAACTGTCGACCTGAATGGGGTGACAAGGACTACTTTTCCGATTAAACCGCTTGAGGTCATTACAGCCATATTCAACTTAACACCTTCCACTGTCCCTTTATCAATGATGATTTTCTCTTCCCATTGATCGGGATTTCGAGAAATGACAGTTGCATGGATTGGAGAATAATCACGAAGACTTTCTTCCTTGCCGATGATTTGACGTAACTTCTCATTATCAGCCCTCACATCTGCGAGTTCAGCCTGCGTGGAAGCATATTCTTTTAATCTTGCTTTCAAATGTATGTTTTCTTCATATGTATTCAAGATTCCATCGATTTTATCCAACGTGCCGGTAATATAATGTGCCGGTTTCGAGAAAAGTGATTGCCCGAAACCGACGACATCTTTTACGATTTGTTCTGGAAGGGTGGCATTTTGCCTGTCTTTTAATGTGAATGAAATCAATGCCACAAGGACGATGACGCCTACTAGCAATAATATCAACCGTTTATTCGTAAAAAATCGCGGCATTGCCAAAATCCTCCCTCATTACCTAGCTTGCATCTTTTTAATCACATCAAAATTATCCAGCGCTTTCCCCGTTCCAATTGCTACGCAATCAAGAGGGTCCTCTGCTATGAAGACAGGCATATTCGTTTCATCCGAAATGACCTTGTCCAAGTTTTCAAGAAGTGCTCCGCCACCCGTCAATACAATTCCGCGCTCCATAACGTCGGCGGAAAGTTCCGGTGGTGTAGCTTCCAATGTTTTCTTAACGCCTTCAATAATTTGTGTAATGGATTCACGAAGTGCTTCAACAATTTCATCAGAGGAAACTTCTAATGTTTTTGGTAGACCTGTTAAAAGATCACGGCCTCTGATTTCCATTTTTTCTGGCTTACTAGATACTCTCGCTGAGCCAATTTCAATCTTGATGGCTTCTGCAGTACGTTCACCGATTGTCAGATTATAGACTTTACGAATATAGCTGATGATTGCGCCATCCATTGAGTCACCTCCGACGCGAATCGATTCGCTTGTCACGATTCCGCCTAAAGAAATAACAGCAACTTCTGTAGTACCGCCACCTATATCGACGACCATGCTGCCTGTAGGTTCCCAAACAGGTAAATTCGCACCGATTGCTGCAGCAAACGGTTCCTCGATTGTAAACGCATCTTTTGCACCCGCTTGTCTCGCTGCGTCTATCACTGCGCGCTGTTCGACTGATGTGATACCGAAAGGAACACAAACCATGACATTCGGCTTCTTCCAATTGCCTCCTGCAGCTTTAGTCGCTTCTTTCATATAATGTTCAATCATCGCTGTTGTAATTTCAAAATCCGCAATGACTCCGTCTTTCATCGGGCGCGTTGCCACTATAGATCCCGGTGTACGTCCAATCATATTTTTAGCCGCCGAACCGACCGCAACAATTTCATTCGTAACTGTATTTTTCGCAACGACGGATGGTTCGCGTAGAACAATCCCTTTTCCTTTTATAAAAACTAATGTATTTGCTGTGCCGAGGTCAATCCCGACATCTCTCGTTCCAAATCCAAACAAATTTGTTCTTCCTTTCTATTCGACCGTTTAAAAATGGTCTTCTTGAAATCATACACCACATTATAACGGATTGGGGAACAAATTCACAGCCTCAAGAGAAATAAGCAAAGTTTTGATACTTACGCCTTGTTTTTTCATATTTTTGTAATAAAAGCAATTAACCCATCAACGACGGTAAGTTGAGCCATTAAAGTTAGTCAATTACACTTACACATTTTACTAAACAAGGAGTAACTTACTAACCCATAAAGCCTTTTTCCTTTAGGCTAATAAAACGATGATCGCCGATAATGATATGATCGAGCAGCTCGATTCCCATAATAGACCCGGCTTCTACCAACCTTTTTGTTACTTCGATATCCTCAGGTGATGGCGATGGATTTCCAGAAGGATGGTTATGTGAAACAATAATCGAAGCCGCCGATCGTTTCACGGCTTCACGGAAAATTTCGCGAGGATGTACGATGGATGAATTTAAGCTGCCGATAAAAATCGTCTGTTTATGCAATACTTCGTTCTTAACGTTCATAAAAAGGACGACAAAATGCTCCTGCAGCAGCGAGGACATGTCCGTCATTAAATAGGCAGCTGCATCTTCAGGTGACTTTATGACATACCGTCCTTCAGAATGCCTACGGTGAATCCTTTTTCCAATTTCCGCTGCTGCAAGTAGTTGGACGGCCTTTGCCTGTCCAACCCCCTTTACCGCCATCATTTCCTCAACAGTTGCATTTTTCAAGTCCTGTATCTTATCGAATGAGTTCAAGATTCTATTCGCAAGTAATAATACGGATTCTTCCTTCGTACCTGTCCTTAGCAGAATAGCGACCAACTCCTGGTTCGACAAACTTGCTGCACCTTGGCGGATAAGCCTTTCACGAGGTCTGTCCGCGATATGTACATCCCGGATCATCATTTTATCTTTTAGGTCCGCAGTCAAGGAATCATTCACCCTCCTTCAGTTGGATGATACGTTCCCTGCGTAAAATTTCTACCAATTTAGCGAGTGGGAGGCCTACTACATTCGAATAGTCGCCTTCTATTTTATCAACTAACAAGACGCCAGCAGTTTGAATGCCATAGCCACCAGCCTTGTCCATCGGGTCCCCAGAATCGACATATGCCTTTATCAGCTTGTCATCAAGTTCCTTGAATACCACTTTCGTTTCTTCAGAAAAAACAATTTCCTTTCCACCGCCAAGAATGCTCACTCCCGTGAAAACCGAATGTGCCTTTCCAGAGAATGTCTTCAAAAATGTTTCAGCTTGCTCTTTTGTTGCCGGTTTAGGGTAGACTTCATCCTTAAAAACAACGATTGTATCAGCAGCAATAACTACCGCATCGGGCTTCATATTCGCAACAGCTGCAGCTTTTTTGACCGCAAGTTTTTGGACATAATCATTAAAGTCCTTATCAATCAATTCAACATTTTCCTCGACATTGCTTGGCAACACTTTAATGGGAAGCCCTAAAACGCCTAAAAGTTCCCGTCTCCTTGGCGAACCTGACGCCAAAATAATTTGTCTCTCCGAAATGAATTGCATTTCTTCTACCTCCTTTTTCATTATCATACTTGAGAAGGAGGTAATTGAAAATTTTCATAAAACCGCAGAAATTCCATTTCGGCCCGTATTTCAACGTTAAAAATTTATAACCGCACAGCCATTGTTATGGGAATAATGGTTTAAAAGATGTAGACGAATAACCCTTAAATCGTTTGTAAACACGGTCACAGCAACAATATTCTTTCGGAAGTCAGCAACTTTCGGATCCTCATTTTCACTTTCCGAGGTAACGGTCAAAGTTTTAATTTGTGATAATTCCGTCTCTACCAATGCCTTCCTTAATTTCCCTGCTCCAACCGTATTACAGGAGTTTGTGTTCACGAAGAACGGCTTACGGAAAGTTCCTTCATACTCACTAACATCGATTTCTTCCTCGACGACGCCAATAGCGCTCCACACATAATATTGCCCCCCCCACTTCTATGATGGCGGCCTTTCCAAGAGCCGGATCATCCGCAAAGAGTTGTCTGGCTGACTCTGCCGAGGAGAAAACCCCATGCTGCTTTGCGTATAATTTCAAGGGTGCTTCGTTTGAGATGATAGCCGGCCCGGATGTCGGAGTCGTTTCGACTGTCTCTTGCGGATTGTTCGTTACCACCTCGTTCTCCACTGCTTTTTCTTTCCCTTTTCCATTCATTCCTACGATTAAAAAACCAACAATCGCAACAGCCGCAATACCGACTATGACACCGTGAAGCATAGCCGCCGCTACTGTCACCTTAGAATACTTTTTTTTGAAGTTCATGCCAGACCACCCCGTTTTTAGTAACCGTATCAGAAAAGACATGAAAAAGAACAAGACGTATGTCGCCTTGTCCTAAAAAATTTATCGACTTAAAAGAATAATTGCTGATACCATTCGACAAAATCTTTTCCGTAAAAGTAAGAAATGATAGCAGCAAGTGCTATGGACGGTCCGAATGGGACAGGAGTCTTCTTCCCTTTACCAGTCTTCTTCAAGACAAAAACGCCCGCGATCGAACCAATAATTGAAGCAAGAAACAGCGTCAATAATGTGTTTATAGTGCCTAAAACAAGACCAATGACGAAAAATAGCTTTATATCTCCGCCTCCCATTCCACCTTTCGACACGATGGCTATAATAAATAGCACACTGAAACCGATTGCCGCCCCTAAAAAACTGTCCCACCATGGAGACATAGGTATTAGCCATCTAAGGATCAGAAACGAAATAGCGAAAGGGAGAAGCACTTTATCAGGGATGATCATATAAGAAATATCGGATACGGTTATGATGACAAGCAACGAAACAAACAGAATCCCGATGATCAAATCCTTACTGAAGCCAAGTTGAAAAAAGGCATAGGCAAACAAGACGCCAGTAATAAGCTCAATGAAGGGATAAATCGCATTTATTTTTTGTCCGCACCCTTTGCATTTCCCTCGGAGGACGACATATGAGAGAACAGGGATTAGATCAAAAAGCCTTAGTTTCCGACCACATGTTGTGCAATGGGATGGCGGTCTAACAACTGATTCCTTTTTCGGCACCCGAAGTCCAACCACATTGAAAAAAGAACCAAAAACACAGCCATATATGAAAAATAAGGCTAACCAGACAATCTCCATTCAATCACTCATTTCCAGCATTATTGTATGGTAGTATTCTGTTTCCCCTTAATTTGTCACTTTCATACCACTATTCTCCTCATATATTCCGACACGGTTGCGTCCCGCCTGTTTGCCACCAATATAAAGAGCACGATCGGCGTTTCTTAAGAGATCCTTCCCGTCCTTTGCATCTTCCGGCATAGTGGCAACTCCGAGGCTAATTGTCATTTGGACATTAATCGGTTCATTATTGTCGGATAAGTCCGGGATGATTTCAAACTTTGATTTTTCGACGTCCTTGCGAATCAACTCTGCAAGTTTAATAGCTTCATCCTTTGAAAAGTTTGGTAGGATAATTGTGAATTCCTCTCCTCCATATCGGCCAATGTCATCCCTTTATGCTGAAACTTCGAAAGGAGATTCGCAAGTGAAACAAGCAAATCATTGCCGCTTTGATGTCCATATGTATCATTAATGGACTTGAAATGGTCAATATCCAGCATAATGGCAGACAGACTTTGAACTTCTCCTGTATGGAAATGAACAATTTCCTCATCCAGTTTTTGTTCAAGATAGTGGTAGTTGTGTATTCCTGTTAATGCACATCGAGTACTCTTTTCCACTGTTTTTTCATAATACCTCGCCTTCACCATTGCCGTCGCAAAATAGCTAGTCAATAGATCCACCATTTTCGTTTGCACTTCATCAAAAGCGTATTTCTGATTTGAAGTCAAGATGAGAAATCCTTCCGTTTTACCATCTCTTTTTACAGGGGCCGCCAGTACACTTTCAACTGAGGGGGCAAATGTAAAACCATTCAATGCAGATAGACTTTTCCTTGTCAGATACATTTTTGTCATCTCGACATCAAGTCCGTCCTTCACGTTATTTTTACTTGGGAATGAAAAGTTCATAGCTTCTTTGCGCTGAAATTCACCTTCCACACAGGATAACATGATCAAATTTCCCCCAACACGCAAATCGATGATATACGCACTTTCGTAAGGGATGACATTTTTAATCTTCTCGACAAATGTACGTAAGACGTCATCCACACGAAGACTTTCAGCGAGATGATGGCCGATTACAGCTGCTGAAGAAAGTAAATCATTCAATATATCGGACTTCAGATATTTACTTGTAACTAACAAAACTAATATGAAAGGCACCCCTATTAGCAAGAAAGCCTTTCCGCTAATTTGTTGAAACAGAAGGGTGAAGATAATGGCAAACGGCAATAACAGGATTGTCACGACAAAATCCCATAACACGGCTTTTTCGTGACCGCATTTTTTTGCTTCAACATTTTAAAGATTAGGATGAGCAATGCGCTATTGACCAATGAATAGACCGACGCATATATGAAACCTGCTATAAAGAAATTAGCCAAAGACATATTTTGCAAAGAACCACCGAATGCATAAAAAACATAGCCTCCCACAAGTGAAACTACAGAAAAAACAATTGAGTTGAAAGCAAATCTAAATGTCTTAGGGGTAGAAGATTTTAACGTGAATAATAAGACGAACATTGCAATTTGCATAAAAACCATTTCCGATAAGACACCATACTGGAAGAACAGTGAGAAAATGATCCATCTCTCAAGAGTAATAGAAACTCTATCCACTGGAATTGAAATCATCATGATTGCTATCAAAAACAACAGATAAATGATCATATTTAAATAATCATAACTATTAGATGGAAAGAAATTCAGAGCGGCATAAAAGGCAAAAGGAACGATTAATAGCCACAATACATATATATTTCTTTTATTTGCAGCAGTAACATTCATTCCCTGTCCCTCCACCCTTTATTTCACGTACACCGCGACCCGATCACGCCCAGCCTGCTTCGCTCCTATATATAATGCCCGATCGGCATTTCGAAGCAAGGCCATCGCCTCATCTGTATCAAAAGGCGCACTTGTTACCCCAATACTTGTTGTGATATTCACTTCGATTTTCCGTTTATCCGAGCTCAAGTCCGGGATGATTGAAAATGTATGCTGTCTAATCGTTTCTCTAAGTTTTTCTGCAAATTCCAAAGCTTCCGATTTAGAGAACCCCGGTAAAAGGTAGATAAATTCTTCCCCCCCATACCGTCCTACAGTTCCATCTTCAGGTAAAACACCCTTAAGAACTTTCGCCAATTCCTTTAATATGTCGTTTCCACTTTGATGCCCGTACGTATCGTTTACTACTTTGAAACGATCAATATCAAGCATGATTACGGACAGATCTTCAATATCCTTTTTCTGCATGCGTTCCATTTCATAATGTAGTCTATCTTCTAAATATCTATAGTTGTAAAGACTAGTCAATGCACATCTTTCACTTTTAAGCAAGGCCTCTGTCACGTAACGGGCCTTTTCAAGCGCTACAATGTAATAAGAACCAAGTAATTCCAATATCTTCAAATGGTAATCTTTAAATGCAGATTTCCGATTTGATCCTAATAGAAGAATTCCACCAGTCTGATTATTATGAGTCATCGGTATACAGAGGACACTTTCGATTTCGTCAGGAACAGAGGAGATCGAGAATTGTTTAAAATCATTACTTTTTGTATAGATGACAGGTTCATTGGTCGAAAGCACCATCCTCGCAATGCCTTCGCCTAACCGAATTGAATGTGTATCCTTAGGAAGTAAATGGGGTTTATCATAAGCCTTATCGAGTTCCAACCATTGATTATGATTGTTAAACAGAAAAACAATATCGGCATTGAATAACTCTTGACTTTTCATTATGAATTTTTCAGTCACTTGGTCCACATCAGTCAATACAGATAGGCTACTCCCAATCTCTCCTACACTTTTGATATACTCATTTACTTTCTCAGATCGGCCATATTGCCGTATGAAAAATATCGTTAAGAAAAACGGTACTCCCATTAGTAAAAATGATGGTGCACCAACTAAATTTAATAGGAAATAAAACGTTAAAGCTAATGGCAATATCAATACGATACTTGAAAACTCATACCCAATGTCTTTTTTCGTGTATAGGCTTTTCATACCTCGAATCTGCAAATAAAATTTAATAAACCCTATATTTGCAGCTGTGTGAATAAGCCTATAAACCGAAACCCCTATAAGAAAGAGACCAAAAGTCCGTAGAACCTACTTGACCACCGACTAAATAGAAAGCCCCAGCACTAACGATTGACAGCAAGAACATCATCAACGAATTAATTAAAAAGCGTTGGATTTTATTTTGTATAGTACCCTTTGAAACAAAAAGGATTGCAATTGCAGCAAATTGCATAATGATCATTTCAATGGCAATACCGTATAGAAGAAATGCAGGTATCGTCACCCACATGACT
Source organism: Sporosarcina thermotolerans (assembly GCF_030067815.1). Classification (GTDB taxonomy): domain Bacteria; phylum Bacillota; class Bacilli; order Bacillales_A; family Planococcaceae; genus Sporosarcina; species Sporosarcina thermotolerans. The sequence continues at coordinate 2,797,770 of NZ_CP125968.1, forward strand.
AAAGTTATAGGGTCCCCTTTTAGCTTAATAGGGAATAAAGTCGTCAACATACTAAAAATGATAAATAAAAAGAGATACGATATATTAAGTTCTTCGGGCATTTGGTTTGAAAGGAAATAAAACATACCCGGAGGAACTATAAGGAACCAGATGATAAACTGAGATGCTGTAGACCAATTCTTATCAGACAACCCACTTACCCCTACCAACTCAATCAGAATATACAAATTTTCAACAAGTTTTCAATCAGCGGACCCTTTTGTAACCGGTTCCATAATGATTACACTTAGTTTTCCAGTATAACATTAGGTCAAAAGTCTATTCAGTAAATAAAGCGAGCCTGCGACTATTCGCTTTCTATTATTTTCCTTACTTAGTATTATAGTATCATTAATGAGATTTGTCATCCTTTTTTTATTATATAGACAACTTTCCATTAATTCCAAAGCAGTGGCAGCTTGTGGATGGTCGAAATCGACAAAGGTAAACGAGTGAGCAACAGGTATCAATTCATCCAATGTTCTACGAATGTCTTTTGTTTTCAACATACCGATTACAAAATCCACTTTTTCATTGGGAAATTCATTACGAATCGTTTCAGCTAACATCTTCGCAGCTGCGGATTATGAGCACCATCCACAAAGACCCCTGGCGCAATCTCTTGAAACCGATAAAGTAACGAAGTGTTGGCAACTCCTTTTGCTACAACTTCTTCTTGTAAGTTTACACCCGCTTTCCATAACGCCTCAATAGCTATTGCTGCATTTATCGCCTGATGTGGGCCTTTCATCTTTCTTTTTGGAATAGAAACTTGAATCTTCCCTTCAAATACTTCGCCAGGCATCATTTTAAAATCTTTACCGTATATCATTAACTCGCTGTTCATTTCCAACGCCTTATTTCGAATAACATTGTTAGCAACTACCGGTAACAAGCCAATCACGACAGGTATATTCTCCTTAATAATCCCCGCCTTCTGTTCAGTTATTTCTTTTAGGGTAGCTCCAAGAAATCCGACATGGTCGTGCGCTATCGATGTGATAACTGAAACAAGTGGTGTCACGACGTTTGTACTATCTAATTTGCCCCCCATACCGCATTCTAAAAGTATGTAATCAGGCGCATTCCTTTTGAAGGTCAGGAAGGCGGCCACAGTAAGTAATTCAAAATCCGTCAGCATTCCGCTTAGTCCGGCTTCTTTCATCTGGATAAACGACTTGTCCATTTCTTCCTGATTGATCGGCAAGCCGTTAAGACGAATCTGATCATGAACATCGACCAATGCAGGAGATGAAAATACCCCAGTTGAATATCCATGTTCTTTCAAGATGGACTCCATAAATGCAATTGTTGAACCTTTCCCATTCGTCCCAGCCACATGAATGACATTCAACTGCTTTTCGGGATTCCCCACTTTCATCAGAGCTGCAATAACGCTATCTAACCCAGGCTTAATCGCATCATCGCTATATAGTTCAAATCGTTCTTTATACTCATTAAATTTCGGAATCAAAACACTCTCTCCTTATGATAGAATCAGCATAGGTAGAGTATATCACGGCCGGAGGGAACGATATGAAAAGTTGTTGGGTCATTTACAACGGAAGTTTAACGAGTGATAAATTCCGCGACCAAGCGGAGCTTTTGGCAGATGCTGCTGAGCGGGCTGGTGTTCGTGCGGAACTTAAAAGAAATTACGAAGTGATGATGAATTTGAATGAAAATCTTACAGAGCGTCCGGATTTCGTCGTTTTCCTGGACAAAGACATCTTGCTCGCAACGTATTTGAAAAATGCAGGAATCCCTGTTTTCAATGATCCGGAAGTGATTGAGACTTGCGATAATAAAGCGAAGCAATATATCCAGCTTGCGAAGAATGAAGTTGCAATGCCTTTAACAATTATTGCGCGAAAGTCTATCCGAAATTTACAATTGAAGGATCCGGGTATTATGAGGGAGTTCATGAAAAGTTAGGCTTGCCTATGATCATTAAAGAAGGCCACGGGTCATTTGGCATGAAGGTGTATTTAATCGAAACTGAAGAGGCATTCTTTACGAAAGTTGATGAATTACGCGGAGTCGATTATGTATTTCAGGAATTTATCGAAACAAGCAGAGGACGGGATATCCGCGTGAATATCGTCGGTGGAGAAATTGTTGCCGCCATGCATCGTTCTTCTGAAACTGATTTCAGGGCGAACATTACGAATGGAGGGGTTGCAAGCATAATCGAGTTGACTGCTGAACAGAAAGAGCTTGCAATTCGTGCTGCAGAAGCAGTCGGGGCTGAATTTGCTGGAGTTGATTTATTATATGGTGATAATGAAAAACCACTTGTTTGTGAAGTGAACGCCGCTGCCCATATCCGCAACATTTATAACGTGACCGGCATTAATGTAGCCGACAAGATGATTGAATACATTTTAGGTAAGCTCTCATGAAAGGGCATGTTTATTATTCATCGAAGGAAGCAAAGCGCAATCACGGGTTTATCGATGATTTGATGGTGCATGCAGCACAGCTTGATCTAACAATGAATTTACTAGTCGACAATGAAGAACCTGACTCCGATGCGGATTTCATATTATTCCGTGATCGAAATTTTGATTTATCGGCTAAATGGGAATCAGCAGGACTTCATGTAATCAATCGTTCAGAAGTGAACCGGATTGCAAATAATAAATTGAAGACATTTGAATTCGCGACGCTATTAGGAATTCCGGCGGTACCTACGAAGCGATTGAAGTCAGTTGACGGTATTGCTGCCTACCCAGTCATTTTGAAAACAGTCGATGGCCATGGAGGAACTGAAGTATATCTATGTCATACGGTAAATGAGGCGGAGCAGTTTTTGAATCAATATCTTAGTCGTCAATTAATCGTCCAGCCTTACATTGAATCCAATGCAACCGACATTCGTGTTTTCATGCTTGGAGATGAAGTTTTAGGTGCTGTCAAGCGTATAGGTAACGACGGTTTCAAATCGAATTATACGCTTGGCGGATCCGTGGAGAAATACATACTTTCTTCCTCGCAGGAGAAAGAAGTACGAAAAATAGCACGCGCATTAAAAAGTGATTATATCGGAATCGATTTTCTTTTATTACCGGACGGCAGTTGGCTGTTAAATGAAATTGAAGATCCCGTCGGCGCCAGATCATTATATGCGACACATGATTTTTCAGTCGCTCAGAAGCTGATGGAAAGAATAAACGAGCGCAATGCTTAAATAAAAAGAGTTGGGACCCCTTTTCTCGGGCGTCCCAACTCTTTTTATTCATTAAATCTCATTCAATTCTTCAATCCGGCGCTCAACTGCCGCCTTCTTCTCCAAATAATCCTTCTCTTTCGCACGTTCCTCTTCAACGACTGCCTCAGGAGCCTTCGAAACAAAACGCTCATTGGACAGCTTGCCTTGGACGCGTTTCACTTCGCCTTCCCATTTAGAAAGCTCCTTCTTCAAACGCTCAATTTCCTCATCGATATTCAACAAACCTTCAAGTGGCAAGAATAGTTCTGCGCCTGTAATAACAGCTGACATCGATTTGCCCGGTGCTGAAATACCAACTCCGATTTCAAGAGTTTCCGGGTTACAGAAGCGTTCAATGTAGTTGCGATTTGATTCCAATACTTGAACTGTAGCTTCATCTTTCGCAGCAATGTATAAAGGAACCTTTTTGCTCATTGGCGTGTTCACTTCAGCGCGGATGTTACGAACTGCATGAATGAGGTCAACCAATAGCTTCATATCAGATGCCTTTGCAGAATCGGTTAGTGTCGAATCTGCAACCGGCCATGCCGCCACTGTAATCGACTCTCCATCATGCGGAAGGTTCTGCCAAATTTCTTCTGTGATGAACGGCATTAATGGGTGCAGTAAACGCATTGTATTGTCGAGTACGTAAGCAAGAACCGAACGTGTCGTTTTCTTCGCTGCTTCGTCTTCTCCGTACAACGGCAATTTCGCCATCTCAATATACCAATCGCAGAAATCATCCCAGATGAAGTTGTATAATGCACGGCCGACTTCACCGAACTCATACTTATCAGAGAGCTTCGTTACTTGTTCAATCGTTTCATTCAAGCGAGTAAGTATCCATGCATCAGCTACAGATTTTTCACCTGTTAAATCGATTTCATCATACTTCATGCCATCCATATTCATTAAAGCGAAACGGGAAGCATTCCAGATTTTATTCGCGAAGTTCCAAACCGCTTCAACCTTTTCTGTCGAATAGCGAAGGTCCTGACCAGGTGAAGAACCAGTAGCTAAGAAGCGCAATGCATCCGCACCGTATTTATCAATTACTTCCATAGGATCGATACCGTTGCCGAGCGACTTCGACATCTTGCGGCCGTCTTCAGCACGAACAAGACCATGGATTAATACGTCTTTGAACGGACGTTGATCCGTAAATTCAAGGGCTTGGAAAATCATCCGAGAAACCCAGAAGAAAATGATATCATATCCTGTAACAAGCGCATCTGTCGGATAATAACGTTTGAACTCCTCGTTATCAAGATCCGGCCAGCCCATTGTTGAAAATGGCCATAACGCAGATGAGAACCATGTATCAAGAACATCGTTATCCTGGTTCCAGTTTTCAATGTCCTCAGGCCCTTCATGTCCTACAAAGACTTCACCTGTCTCTTTATGATACCAAGCTGGAATCCGATGTCCCCACCATAGCTGACGGGAAATACACCAATCGTGGATATTTTCCATCCAGTTCAAATACGTCTTTTCAAAGCGTTCCGGAACGAAGTTGACCTCCCTTCACTTTGTTGAAGTTTAATCGCTTCTTCCGCTAAAGGCGCCATTTTTACGAACCATTGTGTTGACAGATACGGTTCAACAACTGCTCCGCTACGTTCCGAGTGGCCAACCGAGTGCAAATGATCCTCGATTTTGAATAAAACGCCCATTTCCTGCAAATCTTTAACGATTGTCTTACGGCATTCAAACCGGTCCATTCCTTCATACTTGCCAGCAAGCTTATTCATGCTGCCATCTTCATTCATGACAAGAACACGAGGAAGATCATGACGGTTTCCGATTTCAAAATCGTTAGGGTCATGTGCAGGTGTAATCTTAACTGCACCGCTTCCGAATTCCATATCGACATAATCATCTGCAATTATCGGGATTTCACGGCCAGTAATTGGTAATTTAACTGTTTTTCCGATCAAATGCTTATACCGGTCGTCCTCCGGATGAACCGCTACCGCCGTATCCCCTAACATCGTTTCAGGGCGTGTTGTAGCAATTTCGATGCTGTCCGTTCCGTCTGCGAGTGGATAGCGCATATGATAGAATGCACCCTGAATATCTTTATGGATAACCTCAATATCCGATAATGCAGTTTTCGTCGCCGGATCCCAGTTAATAATATATTCGCCGCGGTAGATAAGCTCTTTTTCATACAGTTTTACAAATACCTCGCGGACCGCCTTGGATAATCCTTCATCCAATGTGAAGCGCTCTCTGGAATAATCAAGTGCCAGACCAAGCTTAGCCCATTGCGCACGGATATGGCCTGCATACTCATCTTTCCATTTCCATGTCTCTTCGACGAATTTTTCACGGCCCAGATCATATCGGGATTTTCCGTCAGCCCGAAGCTTTTCTTCAACCTTTGCCTGTGTCGCAATACCAGCATGGTCCATTCCTGGTAGCCATAGTGCATCGTAGCCCTGCATTCTTTTCATACGGATCAGGATATCCTGCAACGTCGTATCCCAAGCATGCCCTAAGTGAAGCTTACCTGTCACATTCGGCGGTGGAATGACAATTGTATACGGGTCTTTCCCGCTATCCGGTTGAGCTTCAAAATATTTGCCTTTCAGCCACCATTCATAACGACCCGCTTCAATCGATTGCGGTTCATATTTCGTTGGCATTGATAGGTTTTCTGTTGACATATGAACTCCTCCTCTGTACTTCCAATTTAAGATTTTGAATAAAAGCAGAAAACAAAAAAACTCCATTCGCCAAAAAGGACGAAGGAGTTATTCGTGGTACCACCTTTATTCGCATATACAGATTGCGTATATGCCTCATAACAAATAACGGTTTCAAACCGGCTTCCGCTACTCTAATTCACGGAAACTGCTCCCGGGTGACTTTCCGCAACTCATTTATAGGCCCTCCCACCAATGGCGCCCTCTCTTGAATAAATGATATCTGCGTACTCTCCCGTTCAATGCATCATTATATAGTTATGAGCATTGTATGCTACAGAAGGAGACTTTGTCAAGTACATTACGAAAGGAAGGTAGTATGAGAAAAGGATACAACCCCTATTTATTGCCGCCTTGGTTACGAAAATGCAGATTTTATTGTAAGGGCATCATCATACCGATCACTGTTTTTCAACTGATCAGACTTTTAATCGTCCCTACGACAGGCGATTTCCTCTTATTTTGCTTGCTTTGCGGAATCGCTTTCCTACTCTACAAAAACATCATTTGAACGGAAACTTGTCGTTGACCATCCATCCGGCAACTCTGCAATGTAGGACAGTATATCATCACCATTCGATGAGCTGCTGTCGTACGTTGCTGTTACTTCTGGTACAAGCTTCGCAGTGGCTTGTTGTTGCGAAGTTGTTTCTTGATGGGATTCGCTGACATGTGCAACCGCCAGTTTCTCCTCGGTTATTAGTACTTGTTGAGTTTCTTCAGCCTGTGCCGTTGCTTGTTGAGGTTCCAATTCGGCGACCGCCTGCTTGGCCTTGCTAATAGTTTCCTCAGGCACAGATTGGGCTGTAGCATTATCCTGTTTAACTTCCGCAACTACTTCGCTTGCCTGAACACTTGCGGTTTCTTCGGCTTTTGTATTTTCTACCGCAGCTTCATTATTCGAGGCACCATGAGCACAATTTACATTCCATGCGATGGTCAACGCACCTTGTCCGTCAAAGTGGGCATTAACATCTGACGCTTCTACACGCAATGGATGCTCAACTTCAGGAGGCAAATCGATATTCAGCGGGACTGCATATTCGAAATAACCTACTTGACCATCCATTTCTACATCATCTACATAAACCACTTCCTGAGGAATCATTTCAGCCCTCTGACCTTCCCCAAATTCGACTTTGGCAGCTATATGATAAATGCCTGAAAGTCGCACTGCATCTTCTGAACGTTTTTCTGTAAATCCTGCTTTTACTTTAACAACGCGTGCAGAACTTGGTACCCCAACATCCGTAGGGAAATAGAATACCTCTTTCATATCCCATTGTAATTTTGTCATACTTTTTCCCTCCCTCAATTCTCTTGGCATTATATGCAACAAGCCCGAAAGGTAGAAGAAAAAGGATTAATTCACAAAAACCATCCATCGTCGGCTTAATGACAATGGATGGTTTGATAAATTTAGCGTGCGAGTTGAGAGAATACTTTATGGAATGCTTCTACAGTTCGAGCGATATGTTCTTCTGTGTGTGTTGCTGAAAGGAACATGCCCTCAAATTGGGAAGGTGGCAGGAAGATTCCCTCTTCCGCCATTAAACGGAAATATTCAGCAAACAATTGTAGGTCGGATGACTTTGCTTTATCATAATTGACCACTTTTTCATTCGTGAAGAAGAAGCCAATCATTGATCCAGCACGATTTACAGTATGTGGAATATTGTATTTCTCTGCTGCTTCGCGGAATCCAGCCTCTAATTGATCACCAAGTTTCTTGAAATGATCATATGAAGCAGGTGTCAATTTTTTCAACGTTGAGATACCCGCAGTCATTGCCAATGGGTTTCCGGATAGCGTACCTGCTTGATATACAGTCCCGGCAGGTGCAATATGCTGCATAATTTCACGTTTTCCGCCGTAGGCACCGACAGGAAGTCCTCCTCCGATAACCTTTCCAAGACAAGTCAAATCCGGTGTGATGCCGAAATAACCTTGGGCACAATTATAATCGACACGAAAACCAGTCATCACTTCGTCAAAGATCAGTAATGTGCCGTTTTTCTCGGTCAATTCACGCAATCCTTCGAGGAACTTAGGCTCCGGCGGAACAACACCCATATTGCCGGCAACAGGTTCAACGATTACACATGCAAGGTCATCTCCGAATTGTTCGAATGCGACCCGGACGCTTTCCAAATCATTATAAGGCACTGTAATCGTGTTCTTCGCAATACCTTCCGGAACACCAGGGCTGTCTGGCAAGCCAAGTGTAGCAACCCCAGAACCCGCTTTAATGAGCAATGAATCACCATGACCGTGGTAACATCCTTCGAACTTCAAAATCTTATTGCGCCCCGTATAGCCACGTGCCAAACGCAATGCGCTCATTGTCGCTTCGGTCCCTGAAGAAACCATCCGGATAACCTCGATAGACGGTACACGATCGATAACGATTTTCGCCAATTCATTTTCCAACAATGTCGGTGCCCCAAAGCTTGTTCCAGTTTCAGCTACATTTTTGATAGCCTCTACAACATCCGGGTCTGCATGTCCCAAAATTAGGGGTCCCCATGACAGAACGTAGTCAATATAATCATTACCATCGATATCAGTAATGATCGGGCCCTTCCCACTAGCCATGAAAATCGGATCCATATTAACCGATTTGAATGCACGGACGGGAGAGTTAACTCCTCCTGGCATTAAATTCACTGCTTCCGCAAACGCTTGCTTAGACTTTTCAAAATTTCTTCCCATTTATTTTCCCTCCAGCCAACGCGCAGCGTCTTTTGCATGGTATGTCATAATGAGGTCTGCACCCGCGCGTTTCATACTTGTCAAAGTTTCCAAAACGATTTCCTTTTCATTGATCCATCCATTTTGCGCGGCCGCCTTTACCATTGAATACTCTCCGCTAACGTTATAGGCAACAACAGGAAGCAGCACACTGTTTTTCACATCGCGCATAATGTCCAAATACGAAAGTGCAGGCTTAACGATAAGGAAGTCAGCCCCTTCCAAAACATCAGACTCTGCTTCACGAAGGGCTTCCATCCGGTTAGCCGGATCCATTTGGTACGTCTTTCTATCCCCAAATTGTGGGGCTGAATCAGCCGCATCACGGAATGGACCGTAGTAAGCAGAAGAATATTTCACCGAGTAAGACATGATTGGAATATCTTCGAAACCAGCTTCATCCAATGCTTGGCGAATCGCAATAACGAAACCGTCCATCATATTGGAAGGCGCAATGATATCGGCGCCTGCTTCAGCTTGGCTGACCGCAGTCTTCGCGAGTAGATCCAATGAAGGATCGTTCAATACTTTCTCTCCATGTACAACACCGCAATGGCCGTGATCCGTATATTCACATAGACAAGTGTCCGCCACAACAACAAGTTCAGGATGCTTTTCTTTTATCAATCTTGTCGCTTTCTGGACAATCCCTTGCTCATCATAAGCCCCTGTTCCGGTTGAATCTTTCGTTGCAGGAATTCCAAAAAGAATGACCGATGGGATTCCAAGAGAAACAACTTCATCCACCTCATCCATTAATCGATCAATTGATAATTGATATATGCCTGGCATCGAACTGATTTCATTTTTCACATTTTCCCCTTCAATTACGAAAATGGGATAAATGAAATCTTCTTTCGTCAAAATAGTTTCCCTCACCATCGAGCGTAACGTATTAGAAGTACGCAAACGGCGATTACGTCGGAAATGTAATTGGGTCATCGGAATTCATCCTTTCTTTTAGACAAAGATTTAACAAGTTCTTTAAGAGTATAAATTTCTGGCTTAACATCCACTGTCGCTCCAGCCTCAATCAGCGCCCTTTCGGTTATATGCCCTATCGCACCAATTGTATAGCCTTCCCAACCGATGATAGGTACAGCATCTTCCTTAAAAACTCGGACAGCAGATGGGCTTGCAAACAGAACACTACAATTTCTCTTGTTTTTCAATAAATCTACAAGAGAATCGATCGAATCACGTTTTGCTCCGGTTTCATAAACCGTCCATTCCTTGACTTCGAATGGCAATTCTTCGCGAATTATACTTCCTGCAAGAGTTCCTTTCAGGAAAAGTACATTCAATTCTCCATTAGTAGGCTTAAATTGCTTCACAAATACATCCGCACTAAATACAGATGGAATGAATTCAACGGAAAATCCGATTTTCTCTAGTGCTGCTGCAGTACGTGTGCCTACAGCCGCAATCTTCGAAGGAATTTCATTCACAGATATAGCAAAGCGTTCCATTTTGGATTGGAATGCCCTTACTGCATTTTGACTTGTGAAAATAAGCCAATCAAAGTTTGCACAGTTTTTCATCTTTGTTTCATCCGTCTGCTCTTCAACTTCATTCACTTGGATAAGAGGAATGGAAACAGGAACGCCCCCATAGTGCCGGACAAGGTCAAAAACCTCAAGCGTCTTGAGCGTCCCTGTGAAAATCACGGTTTCTCCAAGCAGTGACCCATGTTCAGGCATCCATTTCCGCCTTCACTTTCTCAATCACTTCAGAAGCTCCTTCTGCCTGCAATGCGGTCGCCACTTCTTTTCCGACTGCAATTGCATCTTTACCGCGTATCGTCTTTTTAAATACTTGCTTAGCATCAGGAGAAGCAATATATCCGGTCAATTCGACTTCATCTCCGACTGATTCTGCAAATCCGGCAATCGGAACTTGGCATGATCCATCCATTTCGGAAAGGAACGTCCGCTCCGCATCTACTTCTTTCCATGTCTTTGGATCAGAAACTTTTGCAAGCTCCGCCAATAATTCTTCATCTTCGCTTCTGCATTCAATAGAAAGTGCCCCTTGACCAACCGCGGGAATGCAGTCTTCGATGGACATATATTCAGTAACGACATCCTCGCTCCATCCCATTCGCTTCAATCCAGCAGCAGCAAGGAGAATCGCATCATATTCGCCATCTTGCATTTTTTTCAGTCTTGTGTCGATATTACCTCGGATCCATTTAATTTCAAGATCTGGACGTAATAGAAGTAGTTGAGAACTCCTACGTAAGCTTGACGTACCAACTACTGCGCCAACAGGCAAGTCCATGAATTTAATATGATCCTTGGATATAAAGGCATCGCGTGGATCTACACGTGGAGGAATACATCCAATCGTTAATCCTTCCGGAAGAACTGCTGGCATATCCTTCATACTATGAACAGCAAAGTCAATCTCCTTATCGAAAAGGGCTTGTTGAATCTCTTTAACAAATAAACCTTTGCCCCCTACCTTTGAAAGCATGACGTCGAGAATTTTATCCCCTTTCGTCACAATTTCTTTCACTTCAAATTCAAATGGTGCTCCAGCTGCTTTCAGTTGGTCAATAAACCAGTTAGTTTGTGTCAGTGCAAGTTTACTCCGTCGTGAACCAACTATGATTTTCCTCAATACAATCTTCCTTCCGCTGTTAAATATTCTTCAGGTTCAAATCCAAAAATGGAATTGTGATAATCTGCTTCCAAGAAAAAAGTTAATGATGACAAAAAGAAAAGCGAAGACGTTCGCCCAAGCAAAATCGTTCGCTGTCAGTTTTCCTCTTCTTTGTAAAAACAATACTAAACTATAAAGAATAATTATAAGAAACGACCCGATGATTTTCATATCGGTTAACAACCAATCATCTAACGCGACAAACGCCCACTGTATCCCTAAAATAAGGCTTACTAACAAAACAGGTATTCCTGTATAGATTGATACTTTCATACCTGTCAATGTTTGATGAAGCGAAGGTAATCGACCAAACTGTTTTGTCCATTTCTTTTCCTTCAGCAATTTATATACAAGTAGATAAAGTATGGCAGATACAAGGGACATTGCGAATGCTGCATAAGAAAGAATAGCGAACGTTATATGGATAAATAGCAACTCCGAGAGTAAAGACTCACCAATCGGTGATTGTTCAATTTGCATTGGTGCAAATGCGTATATAGACATGAAAATAAAGCCGATTACGTTTAAAAAGAATACGGCAAACCCGACTTTTGAGAATACCTGTAAAACCATTGATAACGAGATGAGTAGCCACGCATAGAAATAAATCCCTTCGTATAGTGAAAGGATCGGAAATTGTTTCTTTTCTAATACGGTAGCGATAAGGAAGCCTGTTTGCATGATATAGACAAGTGATAAAATCCAAAATGCGCTGCGGTGTGCGAATTTATTCGTATTCAAATAGTCGATGAAGTAAAATACAAGACTTACCGCGTACAGGATTATTATTATTTCATGGAATCTTGCCATAGTCATTTCAGCCATATTTTAAAATGATAAATCAGGCTGGGCAATCTTTTTTGCAATGTTAACAGGCTTCTTTTGCTGATTAGTTGCTTGTGATTCAATTTGCTCTGCCTCGTCTTCATTTGCAAGCCCAAAGATTTGTTTGAACAAGGCTAATTTTTCTGCTGCGTTGTCGTCCATGGCCAATTCCTTTGCCTGAAGGATTGGTTCTTTTAATAATTGATTGATGATTGACTTTGTATGTTTGTTCAATACTTTCTTTTCGCGTTCTGTTAGGCTTGGCAATTTGTTTTCAATGCTGGCCATTGTCTCAGATTGGATGTGATGTGCCTTTTCACGTAATTGCGCTATAAGTGGAACTACGCCAAGGGTTGCAATCCATTCTTTAAAGGTGACGATTTCCTCTTCAATCATCAAACCGATCTCTTCAGCTGCACGTTTACGTTCTGCCAAATTTGCTTCAACGATACCTTGTAAATCATCGATATCGTAGAGGAAGACGTTAGGCAAATCACCGATTCTTGGATCCAAGTCACGTGGAACGGCAATGTCCACCATGAAAATCGGCTTTCCTTTACGAAGTTTCTCAACAAATTGCATCAATTCAAAATCGATGACAAAATCTGTTGCTCCTGTAGAACTAATTAAAATATCAGCTTCCAACAAGGTGCATTGCAATTCCTGCATTGATTTGGCATTTCCGCCGAATTGGCGCGCCATTTCTTCTGCCTTCGACAAAGTTCGATTTATTACAGTGACCTTTCCTGCGCCGCTACCATGAAGATTCTTAATCGCCAATTCACCCATCTTACCTGCTCCAAGGATTGCGATATGTTTATCTTTCAATGAACCGAAGATCTTCTTTCCAAGCTCTACTGCAGCGTAGGATACAGAGACTGCATTATCAGCAATCGCCGTTTCAGAATGAGCCCGCTTCGCAAGCGTTACCGCCTGTTTAAACAATTCATTAAAGACTGTACCTGTCGTACCGATTTCCTGAGCCTTTAAGAAACTGTCCCTAACTTGTCCTAAAATCTGTGTTTCGCCAAGGACCATAGAATCGATTCCGGCAGTTACTCTCATTAAATGTTCAATCGCTGCATCATTTTCGTATATAAGTAAATGAGGAGATAATTCCTCTATATCCATATTGAACCAATCGGCTAAAAACCGTTTAACATAATAGCGTCCAGTGTGAATTTGGTCGGCAACTGCATAAATTTCAGTCCGATTGCACGTTGAAATGATTGTGTTCTCCAATATGCTTTTTTCCTTTTGCAGTGCTTGCATAGCTTTCGGCAATTCTGCCTCCACAAAAGATAATTTTTCCCTTAATTCAACTGGAGCTGTTCGGTAGTTAACACCGACCACGATTGTATTCATAAGGTGCCCACACCTCTCCCGTTCATTTTTACATATCCGATTATAACATATTCCATTATTTTAATCGGTTTATAATGTGACTAAACATTGAAGAATCTACGGTTTAGGAAGGACTCTATAGGTAAAAAATCCGGATGATACGTCATCCGGATTTTCATTACATTCTTTTTTCGATTTCACGCCATGCCTCGTCCATTCCAATCCCTTTTTCAGATGAAAAAACAATTATCGGATCACCAGCTCGCAAATACAATTCATCTCGGATGATTTTCTTATGCTTCTCCCATTTACCTTTAGGTATTTTATCCGCTTTCGTCGCGATGATAATTGTTGGGATATTATAATGACCAAGGAAATCATACATAATGCAATCGTCTTTACTTGGCGGATGACGCAAATCCACGATTTGCACAACGGCACGCAACTGTTCCCTGCCTGTCAAATATCGATCAATCATACCACCCCATGCTTCACGTTCAGATTTCGCGACCTTCGCATACCCATAACCGGGTACGTCCACAAAGAATAACTTTTCCTCGATTTTATAAAAATTCAAGGTCTGAGTCTTACCTGGTTTGGAGGAAGTCCTCGCTAAACTTTTTCGGCCGATCATTTTATTGATAAATGACGACTTTCCTACATTCGAACGTCCCGCTAAAGCAAACTCCGGGAATCCATCATCTGGATATTGTTCTGGTTTTACTGCACTCATTATCATCTCAACTTGGTTGACCTTCATTCGGATGCCTCCTCTAATGCAATTGCTAATACTTCTTCAGCATCCGAAACAAGCTTGAATGTCAGCTCACTACGTACACTTTCAGGTATATCTTCAATATCACGTTCATTCGCTTCTGGCAAAATAATCGTTGTCAATCCCGCCCGATGAGCGCTCAACGATTTCTCTTTCACTCCGCCAATCGGCAACACTCTGCCCCGAAGTGTGATTTCACCAGTCATTCCAACTTCCCGACGGATTGGCCGCTTTGTCAATGACGAAACTAAAGCAGTTGCAATCGTTACACCCGCAGAAGGGCCATCTTTAGGGACTGCGCCTTCCGGTACGTGGATGTGAATGTCGCTTTTTTCATGGAATTCGGGGTCAATCTTGAACTCCTCCGCCTTGGATCTAACGTAGGAAAGTGCTGTTTGGGCGGATTCTTTCATGACATCCCCTAATTTTCCAGTCAGTATCAATTTCCCTTTGCCTGGTGACAGTGAAACCTCTATTTGTAAAGTATCCCCACCAACCGTCGTATAGGCAAGACCTGTCGCTACACCAATCTGGTTTTTCTTTTCAGCCTGACCATAGCTATGCTTTTTCTTGCCTAAAAGTGTTTCGAGGGTCTTTGCACTGACGGTAACACTTTTCTTTTCCCCAGTAACAATTTGTTTTGCGGCTCTTCTGCAAATCCTCGCAATTTCACGTTCCAAACCGCGGACGCCTGCTTCCCTTGTGTAATAACGAACAATATTTTTGATTGCTTCATCATTTATACGCACTTGGGACTTTGTAAGGCCATGTTCTTTTAACTGTTTTGGAATCAGATGATTTTTAGCAATTGCCTGTTTCTCTATTTCTGTATAGCCTGGAATTGAAATAACTTCCATTCGATCCCTTAATGGACCTGGTATCGAGCCTAAATCATTCGAAGTGGCGATGAACAGGACATTTGATAGATCATACGGCTCCTCAATGTAATGGTCGCTGAAGGTGGAGTTTTGCTCTGGATCCAAAACCTCAAGCATTGCAGCAGAAGGGTCTCCCCTAAAGTCGTTAGACATTTTATCAATCTCATCAAGCAGAAATACCGGATTTACCTTACCTGCTTTTTTCATACCTTGTATGATCCGTCCTGGCATTGCACCGACATAAGTGCGACGATGCCCTCTTATTTCGGATTCATCCCTTACACCACCGAGTGAAATTCTGACAAAAGTCCGTCCTAACGATTCCGCAATCGAACGGGCAAGAGATGTCTTCCCTACACCCGGAGGACCGTCAAGACAAAGAATTGGACCACGCAATGAATTGGTCATTTGACGGACGGCTAAATATTCCAAAATTCGTTCCTTAACAGATTCCAACCCTTCATGGTCGCGATTTAAGATTGTTTCCGAACGTTTAATGTCCAACTGATCATCCGATGCATCTGACCAAGGTAAAGCAATCAACCAATCGATGTAATTCCGGATAACCCCGCTTTCAGCTGATGCTGAATGGATTTTTCATAACGATCAAGTTCTCTGAATGCAGCTTCTTTAACATGATCGGGCATTCCTGCATTTTCGATTTTCTCAGTTAACTCGACAACCTCGATGCTTTTTCCATCTTTGTCCCCAAGTTCTTTTTGAATAGCCTTCATCTGTTCGCGCAGATAAAATTCTTTTTGTGTCCGTTCCATTGCTTCTTTTACACGGTTGTTGATCTTCCGTTCCAATTCAAGAATTTCCTGTTCATTATGTAGCTTATTAATAAGGAATTCTAGACGCTCTTTCACATCGATGATTTCAAGAATCTCCTGTTTTGCGGAAACCTTCAATGGTAAATGTGAAGCAATCATATCCGCAAGCCTTCCGGGTTCTTCGATGGTAGCGATTGAATCGAACGTCTCTTGTGACACCTTCGCCGAATAAGTGGCGAAGTTCTTGAAATACGGAAGCAATGTACGCATAAGCGCAATGCTTTCTGGGCCAGCTTCTGTATCTTCTGGAATCCTTTCTATATCAACAACTGGATATAAATCGGCTTCCTCATAATTCGTCCATTTTGCACGTTCAATGCCTTCGATATATAACCGGTATGTTCCATTATTCAGTTCAGTCAATGATTTGACGTGAGCTAATAGACCAATTTTATATAGGTCATCCGCGTCGGGGCTTTCAACGCTTGTATCTTTTTGTGAAGCAAGCATGATTAGATTACCATTTGCAATTGCATGCTCCACCGCAAATACGGAGCGCTCTCTCCCGACGTCAATATGTAAAACCATCGTCGGGTAAACCAACATCCCGCGCAAAGGCAACAAAGGCACTTGTAGCTTTTTTTTCTTTGGCATGCGGAAGTCACCTCCATAAGATATGTATATCCAATTTGGCCAGTCATATAAGGTGGAAAAAGCCGACAACCGAAGAGCGAAAAGATCGCATCGCCGGAGTCAGCTTGATTCCTCCAAATATCATGCCGTATTTTTCTCTTGATCGAGATCGAATATTGTACCATCTTCTCGATAAAGAATCGGGCTTGATTTCTTTAGGACGGATTCTTTCGTAATGATACATTCTGTAACTTCATCAAGCGATGGAAGTTCATACATGATATCCAACATTATGTTTTCAATTATTGAACGCAAGCCACGTGCACCCGTTTTCCGTTCAATCGCTTCTTTAGCAATTTCTAAAAGTGCATCCTCTTCAAACTTCAATTCAACCCCGTCAAGTTCAACCATTTTTTGATATTGCTTTACAATGGCATTTTTAGGGACTGTGAGGATTTGGTAAAGCGTCTGCTCATCTAACTGTTCAAGCGTTGCAATTACAGGCAAACGGCCGATGAATTCTGGAATAAGGCCAAAACGCTGTAAATCTTCAGGAATTAGCTTCGAAAGCAAAGAAGCTTCTTCTGTCGGAGTTTCTTCCGTATTCGTTCCAAATCCAATCACTTTTTGCCCAGTACGACGCTTAATGATTTCTTCCATTCCATCGAATGCTCCGCCAACGATGAATAAGATATTCGTCGTGTCGATTTGAAGGAATTCTTGATGTGGATGCTTACGTCCTCCTTGAGGTGGAACACTCGCAACCGTACCTTCAAGAATTTTCAGCAACGCCTGCTGAACCCCTTCACCGGAGACATCACGAGTAATGGATGCATTTTCCGATTTACGTGCGACCTTATCGATTTCATCGATGTAAATGATACCTTTTTCAGCACGCTCAATATCAAAATCCGCAGCTTGAATAAGTTTCAAAAGAATATTCTCAACATCCTCGCCGACATATCCCGCTTCAGTTAGTGAAGTAGCATCAGCGATTGCAAAAGGCACATCCAATATACGCGCCAAAGTTTGTGCCAATAGAGTTTTACCGCTACCAGTTGGACCGATCAAAACAATATTCGATTTAGCGATCTCAACATCATCAACCTTGCTATTCGTGTTGATACGTTTGTAGTGATTGTATACAGCAACGGCTAATGACTTTTTAGCACGATCCTGGCCAATAATATATTCATCTAAAATGCCTTGGATTTCACGTGGTTTTGGAACGTCTTTTAGCTCGAAATGTTCATCGAGGCCTACTTCCTCCTCAACGATTTCCGCGCATAGTTCAACACATTCATCACAAATATAGACACCCTGACCTGCAACTAATTTTCTAACTTGGTCTTGGGTTTTACCACAGAAAGAACAGCTTAGATTATCTTTTTCATCATTAAATTTGAACATCAAGCTCACCCCTATTCAAGTGACAATCTTACAAGATTCCCTCGTTTTAAGCAACTAATTCGAACTGCTCATCATTTACCAAAAGGGATAATTTTAGCTATGAAAAACAAGGTACGGAAAACCGCACCTTGTATTATTCAACTACAATTATTCAGTGATTTTAGCGTTTGCTACTAAGAATTCAACGGCTTTATTGAATTTCAAATCATTTTCAAGAACTCTTGTACCGCCTAAAGTTTGTTTGATTTGATCAATTTCCATCTTAAACTGTTCAGCCATTTTTTCAAGTTCAGCGTTGATTTCCTCTTCAGTTACTTCAAGGTTTTCAGCCGCACCGATTGCCTCAAGTGTTAATGAAACACGAACACGATTAAGTGCATCGTCTCTCATTTGGCCACGTAAAGCCGCTTCGTCTTGACCAGAGAATTGGAAGTAAAGTTCAAGGTTCATGCCTTGCATTTGAAGGCGTTGACCGAACTCATCTACCATACGGTCGACTTCAGAATCGATCATTACTTCTGGAATATCGATTTCAGCGTTTCTTGCAGCAGCTTCTACAAGATCATCACGCAATGCTGTTTCAGAAGCACCTTTTTCTCTTCAGCACTTTGTTCTTTTAATTTTGTACGAAGAGCTTCAAGGCTTTCAACTTCTTCGTCGATTTCTTTTGCAAGATCATCGTCAAGTGCAGGAATTTCTTTTGATTTGATTTCGTGAATTTTCACTTTGAATACAGCAGGTTTTCCAGCTAATTCAGCAGCGTGATATTCTTCTGGGAAAGAAACCTCAACGTCTTTTTCTTCGCCTACTTTTAAACCAACAAGTTGCTCTTCAAATCCTGGAATGAATGAACCTGAACCGATTTCAAGGTCATATCCTTCAGCTTTACCGCCTTCAAAAGCTTCGCCATCAACGAATCCTTCAAAATCAAGGTTTACTGTGTCGCCGTTTTCTACAGCGCCGTCTTCTTTGATAACCATTTCAGCAAATGTTTGTTGACGTTCTTTTAGTTGCTCTTCGATTTCTTCGTCAGTAACTTCAATTTCTTGACGTTTCACTTCAAGGCCTTTATAGTCACCAAGTTTAACTTCTGGCTTCAAAGTAACATGTGCTTTGAAGATAAGCGCTTTGCCTTTTTCCATTTCGTCAATTTCGATTTCTGGTTGTGCAATCGGCTCTACGCCTGATTCGTCAAGTGCGTTTGAATATGCTTCCGGAAGGATGATGTCAAGCGCGTCATTGTAAAGTGCTTCCACACCGTACATTCTTTCGAACATTTTACGTGGCATTTTCCCTTTACGGAATCCTGGTGCTTGAACCGTTTTTACAACCTTCTTGAATGCTTCATCAATTGCAGCGTCCACTTTTTCAGCAGGCACCTCAACTGTTAGTGTACCTTTATTACCTTCTTCTTTTTCCCATTTAACAGACATTAAAAAAACCTCCGAATCATTATGACCAATATATTTTCGTTATTGAATACGCCATTTTCAACCCTTACAGTATATCATAGTCTTTCTATCTTTCAACAGATTTAATGCGTTATCTATCTGTCTGCTCATCGATTTTTTTTTATCAACGAATTCAATTCCGCGGCTGGCATAGGCTCCCCTAAAAACATGCTTTCTATGTATTGTGTATAAGCGTTTGCGACTTCTTCCGTTGAATAGCCATCCCAGTTAAATGGATATGCGATTATTCCATAGCGCTGACTCGCATCGATCGCCATCTGCATCCTTGACGGTCCTTCTCCGCTATTTCACCTATACGATTAACCACCTCAATTGAACGCTCATCCTGTCCGGGAAGATTGAGCTTAGAAGGAATGACTTTTTTAGTGTTCCCAAATTTTTTGACGGACACTTCTTCGTCATATCCGGATTCGTAAAGTAGGACAAGGGCATACGTAATGACGATTGGATGTATTTCATCCTTTTGGACAACCTCTGCAAGAACTTTTTTTATTGAATTATCGAACGAACCATTTTCAAATGCAACAAGCAATTCTTGTTGTTCATCTACTGATAAGTCCATGAATTGCTCTATGGTAAAGTGTTCGTTGATGTCTCCTGATTCGTCATGGTCGACGTATCTATGGGAAAGTCTTCTGTTCAGCTCTCGTAAATAATTGAATTTCTTCACCATTTCTGGCGGCACAATTTCTTCATCAAGGAGTGCTTCGATTGTCATTTCAACTTCTTCATAGTGCTGTAATTGAATGCTGATTGCCAGGTATAATTCCATAGCGTAGAGATATTCTGTTGTTCCGCTATGAAGTAATTGGGTGGCAACTTTTTTAGCTCTATCGAAATTCTGTGATTCGTATAAGGCTATTGCGTATGGTGCAAGTAGCCGTGGGTTTTCAGGATCGAAATGATATACTTGTTCAAACGCTTCCACTGCTCCTTTGAAGTCGGTGTCTTCAACGGCATCCAATCCTTTATCAATCAGTTGTTCCAGGGCACCAGGGAACATGACGACGTTATCCTTTTTTAAAAGCTTTCCATATCTATGTCTGTTTCTCACGGGTCTCACCTTCTTTCGTCCTTCCAATATATCACATAGGATTTTCTAACTGGAAATGAAATAATCGTACTTGGTAAACGTTTAATCACGGATTTACGCTTCAGGCGGACGCTTTCCGCTGCAATCCTAGGAGATTGTTTTTAATTTGAATTACGTTAAATAAAATTCCTTCTATATAAGATTTCCTTTATGACTTAGAAATAAACTGCCATGCAAGAAAAAGAAAGTTCCACATTTAAGGAGATTAATCCTTAATTATTTATTATGACGTCGTGACCCAGTTGGGACTAAAGTAACGAAACGACGATATCTATTGAAATTTGACCGATAACTTCGCGAAAGTGACCGATAACTCGTGCCGATTGACCGATATCTTGCCTGCGGAAAAATCCCCACGCAAAAAAACGCTACCGTCACACTTGACTGAAGCGGTTTTCATTTAAATAATTCTTTAAATACCAACACCTAAATGTTCACCCCACATTTCCTTTGAAGTCTTACGGTAGATCTTACTCTTCTATAAGTAAAAATGTACTAATCAAGTTTAGGCATTCAATTATTGTTTCTTCCGGGGCTTGGCCTTCGATGTTCAATCCTCTTGAACGCCAATCAAGGCTTTTTACTTGATCCGTTAATATAACTCCGTTTATTGCCAATCCATATGGTATTTCAACTTCAAAAGGGTAGCCTTTTTGTTGAGTTGTTATAGGGCAGACAACGGAAAATCCTGTTAGATCGTTAAAGGACTTTGGGGATAAAACGATGGCCGGGCGACGGCCACGTTGTTCATGCCCTGATTGGGGGGAGAAGTTTAAATACACCAAATCCCCACGATTAGGTACTTGTGTCAAATATGTTCATTCCCCTCAGTCCCAAAATCGATTTCATGATGCTTGTTTTCGGGTGTGATTTTTGCTAATAACTCTTCAAGAGTAGGTTTCTTTTTTAACGGCTTTACGACAAGTGTTTGGTTAGTATCAACGCTCAATACAACCTCAGTCCCCTCTGAGATATTTACTTGTTGTGCAATAGTAGCCGGGATACGTAAACCAAGACTATTACCCCATTTTTGTACCTTCACAACAACCCCTCCTCGTATTGGATTCATTGTACCATACCCCTTTCCGCGTCGTATAGTCACAGTATATACATACAGGGAAGAGACTATTACTGACATCACAAAAATAAGTGTTAGGTGCCAGGTTCTAACCAATTCTGAATGCAATGGGCACACCAAAAATCAACGATCGATGGGGTTACATACCACCCGACATTTCCTACTGCTTCTCCAATTGGTTACGGAGCCGGATCAAATATTCCGGTGAGTCCAGAGGATCGTTGACAATCATCTCAATTACGCATAGTTCACCCATCTGCGCTTTCACCGCCATCTCAATCGCCTCATCCAGTTCCTGGTTGGTACGCACCTTAACAGCGAATGCCTTGCCTCCGAAGGCTTCGGCCAGTTGCGTATAGTGCCAGGCAGGAATTTGATTGTATCTCTGATTTGATGTCTTGACGTTCAAATATTTTTCAATTGTGTAGCCGCTATTGTTAAGGATAAACAGAATTGGACGACAGCCATTGTCCAGCAAAGTGCTGATTTCTTGGAATGTCACTTGCAAGGAGCCTTCCCCGGTAAATAGAAGCACACGTCTATGTGGTGCCGCAATGCTTGCACCTAACGTGGCTGGCGTTGCATAACCGATGCTTTGCCAGCCCTGCTGGCAAATATATTCTGCCCCCGTGGGAAGCCGTACGCGTATCCATGCTGTAAGGGCTGCTTTTCTTATCTCGTAATTTTTTTCGAAATCTGTTCATTCCCTTACCTCCCATTCACTTAATCAAGATAACGCTTTTCATCTGCGTAATTTGGACTGATTAAATAGGACCATACATAATGTAGAATGTTCCTATTTTATTAGTTATATTAAAATAGTGTAAGTTGGAATATTTTTCATAAGACCAAATGCAAATATCGTTATACCAAAATTGTCGAGAGGGTTCAAGAACCATTGTTAATTAAATCAAAAAGTGCGTCCTATCCAATTCAAGGATAGGACGCGCTACAGTCATCTAACTTATTTATTTCATCATATACCCGTTTGGAAAAGTTATAATCTCTTGAACATGGTCGCCTATTGATTCATACGTTCCCCTGGCCATAAAACAGCACAAATCCCTCATAAAATTCCCTAAACACGCATAAATAGCTCTATACAAGCATAAATCACGTTAAACGCTCATAAACGTCTATAATCCCGCATAATAGCAGCAGGTAAAAATAAAAAAAGCCCAAAACCTAATTTTCAAGGTTTCGCACGTTTAGGTACGTCCCTGGAGTACTTATAAGTTTTAACTGGGACGTTGATATTACGGGGTTTTGAAAGTTGTGTGTAGAGTTTGTGTACGCATTTTCTTTTACAAACAAACTCTACACACCCATTACGCTATCTTAAAATGTATTCTTTTTCATATTTTTCTCTACTTCTACATATTTTTGCTTTGTTGCAGTAGTTTCGATACCCCTGTTCTTTCCCATTCTTCCACCAGTTCATATGCTTTTTCAGGAGCATATCCTTTCCCTACAAGAACCCCCATAAGTATAAATTCTTGTAGAATGTGTAAAGCATTTATTCCTTTTTTAACATCTTCTAACCCTTCGTTGACTAAAAACTCCGTGTATCGTATCCATTCATCTGGTGTTTTACCATCAATGAGGGGACTTCCATTATGATGAGCGTTCCCTTTCTCTGCAGACATTGCATCTGCTTTTGTTGAGTGGATCGTTCCAAATGGATGGTTAGGTGGTGCATAGATAGAATATAGCTTTAACGGAACATTACCGGTATTCCTTAAGTTGTGCCATGTTCCAGCAGGTACAAAAATAGCCGAATCATCCTCTACACTTCTTCTAAAGTCTAAATGATTTTGATTTTTACCCATTTGTGTAACACCTTGACCTTGTTCTATACGTAAAAACTGATCAACGTCAGGATGCATTTCTAAACCGATATCTTCTCCTGGATTCAAGCTCATTAACGTAGTCTGCAGGTGATTTCCAGTCCACAAAGCGGTACGATACGTATTATTTTGTTTAGTTGCCTCATTAATATTTATAACAAAAGGACTTCTTCCGTAATCTCTGATTGCCAAACTATTATTACCATTTAATACTTGATATGAATCAAGTTGATTTACAAGAACAGGACCTTGAGGGTTCCACTGATTTGTGTTCCCACCATAATAATACATCGATGCGTTACTGTAATATGGGTGTTGATATGGATACCCATATGTAGGATAATACATTCTTTTCAACCCTTTCGCAAAATAATATACTATTATATGCTACTTTTTAACAATGTGCTTTCCAGTTATAGATTTCGGGTTCAGGCAAAATAAAAAGCCGAATACAAAGTTCGGCTTACAAAAAACTGGAGGTGAAAATTTAATGAACCGTAACTCCAGGCAACCTTCTACAAACATGAAAATCATCAATGATCTTTCGAAAGCACTCAATGGAGAATATCGTGCTATTTATTGCTATGAGATATTAGCAAATCTGGCTCCAAAGGCCGGGATTAAAAACAGAACTCTATAAATTAGAAATGATGAAATCAAACACTACGATGTGTTGTTCTTGTAAACAAACTTTCTTCGGGAATTTAAGTGAATAACAAACACGTCTGACAAATATTAAGTGGCATCATATTATTAAGTTATTTCTCAAGTTGGTGTATTAGCGGAATCTATCTACATACGAACTCCGACTTAACAAATTGAAGGAATTAATAAATGGTTTAGATACTCTTTTTCTAATTAAGAAGATGACCTCGACATTTCGCCAAGATCATCTAATTTCATCTTATATTTATAGGTCAACACGTGTAAATGAGAATTTTTGAATAGTTGGTTCACCTTTATAGATAACGATTTTATAAACATTTACGAATTTATCATCTATAGACAGGATGTCGCTATATTCATATTTCGCTTCTAAAGCAGATTCCATAATCCCATTACTAGCAAGTGCAGGCTCACCATTATTTATTTCATAAAAATATAAAGCGTTTTGGGTTGAGCTATTATATCGCAAAATATACATTCCATTATTACTCGCTAAACGACTTACTCTATACCCTGCTGGAAAATCATATAACATTTCTGAGCCATTTGCATCCCAAATCATTTCGCTATGGTTCAAATCGAAAGCTATATTTCCATCTGAACCATAGAAATAGATTCTTCCATTTTCTTCGTCAAGAAATACTACATCCGAATTCACCGGATATGTACCATCCATGCTGAAGCTATATAATAATTTTCCATCCTTATCAACTATATTTGCATGATTACTATCTGTTTTTTCAAAGTAATAATATCCCTTTAATCCAGAAATCAATGAATCTTCCAAGTTATTATCATCGGATACGCTTCTTCTAACTTCTTTCGTTTCTGCCTCTCCTTTTTCATTAACCGTTACAGTAGTAAAGATAAATTGATTAGGGGATCTGTACTTAGTGGAATCTCTTGAAACGATTAAAAGTGTATTTTCATAAAAAGCAGTCTTTGTATATCTATACCTATCATCACTATCTTTTGAAGGCATTTCAATATCTATAACTTTTTCCTTAACGATAAATTCATCACCTTTTAATATAGAAACGTATAAAGTACCAGATTCACTTCGCGTGTCTATAGAAGGTGTTAGAATGTATGTATACCCATCTTTATCAACAATTTGAGATTTTTCATTTAATCCACTATCACTAAAAGCTTCTCCACCCAATTGCTCATTTTGATCTGCTAAAAATAACACATCTGAATCAACAGACTGAACTTCTTCCACTTCTTCCGATTTAGTAGTGTCAGAATCTGTAACACCTAATTCTGAGTTTTCTTCAGGTACAGCCGAATTACTTGTTTTTTCTTCAGTTTGACTACATGCATTTAGTACAAGTGCAGTCAGTAATAGAAACATAATATAAAATTTTCTTAATGTCTTTTCTCCTAACCTAAAAGTCTTATTCTATAAATATATTACAATATCTCTATTATGACAATCTTGTTTAAAGAATCCAGTTTAATTATTAAGCTAAACTAAATAATATGGCCCGATAGAGAATCGATTTGTGCATAGATATTCGCTATTTCTGATGCTACTTTTGCGGAAAGCGTCCTACCGGGTGGGGCTCCGGCTACAGGTTCTAAAAATAATTGAGAATGCAATGGGAAGATGTTGCGGAGGGAAAGCCATTAGCACCATTTCGAATTTCAATTATTTCATCAAATTACTTTTCTAATATAGAATAATTAGTTGGCGGCAGATTTGTCATCGCGTATGGCGTCAAACTTTCTTCTAAAATAGGACCAAGCAGCAGCATCTGTCTCTTCTTCAGGAGACAAACCATCTTTCATTCCCAATGTACTCTCGAAATCTCCCCCGTATTTTTTCTCATATAAAGCCATTTGATCGACTAAAAAATTCTTTTCTTCGCTGTCGTATCTATTGTTGCCTAATGCATCTTGTTCTTCTTCCCATTCGTTTACGATTTGGGCTACAGAGTAAAGTTTACCTGTTTTAGCCATCCACAAGGTATCCGCACTGATTCGGGCTTGGCTATTCCTTTCGCTTCTCTCTACTCCAATAAATTTTCCTTCATTTATCCAATTATTGATGGTTGTGATTGAAACTCCGAAAAATTTAGATAGCTGCCCTGTTGTATATACAGGTAAAATTTCATCCGCTTGTACGGCAATATCAGCCATAACTTTTAAGGTTTTAGAGAAATAGCTTTTCATCTCTGTTGAATTTTCAAGAACAGATTCAGACAACTTGTCCAATCCCAATTTGTTTTTTGAAGTCATGTCTAAATAGTTTACCAAGACTTTGAAAAATAAAATGCTTTCACTTTTATCCTCAAATATTCGTTCCGTTATTTTTTCCGCTCTCTCATCGAAGGCCATTTTTTCATACATCGTTAGCATGATCTTCACCTCTTACACCCCATTCTATTCTAACTGCAAGTGAACTGCAAGTAACTGCAAGCAACTAAAAGCATATTTTCTGCATTCTATTCCCGGAGATTAAAAATTATACATAAATCAAAAAAAGCGCCTTATCCGATTGATGGATAGGACGCACTACAGTCATCTTGCTTATTTCAATAACACATACCCGCTTTAGACAGTTACAAACAGCTATCGCATAAGATTAATTGCTCAAAGCCCATAAAATCCTCGAAACACGCATACACAGCACTAAACAAGCATAAATCACTTCAAATGCTCATAAACTAACTGACATACGCATAAACATCCTAAAAAACTCATAAATCTGCTAAATCACGCATAAATCCCAAATTTGAAATCCTTCTATAATAAAAAACGCCCGAAACCTATTTCTTAAGGTTTCGTGCGTTTAAAAACGTCCCAGGAGGGATTCGAACCCCCGACCGATGCCTTAGAAGGGCATTGCTCTATCCAGCTGAGCTACTGAGACATGCTGTTAACAACCAACGTTTGCCAACGACAAATCTTATTATAGGCAGGCTTGCAAAAAAAGTCAACGCTTTTTTTAGATATTTATTAATTCAACCGAATCAACTATCTCAAAATCCATATTTTTGAATGAAACCTTGCAGCCACCTACATCATCCCATTCAATTTCTGCGAATGTCGGCTCCTTGCCTGCCCTTGGAAGCAATGTGCTTCCTGGATTAACGAATAGGATCCCATCTTGCAGTTCTGCACCATACAAATGGGAGTGACCAAAAAGGACAATGTCCGCCTCGTGTTCCTTCGCGGAATAAAATAAAGGCAATAACGTCCGTTTGCAATCATGCTCGTGACCATGCACCGTTAAAATCCGTTTGTTGCCTATTTCAATTATAAGCGACTTTTGAAACCTTAAATCACTATCACAATTTCCTCTTACTATATGCATTTTACTCAGCAATGGATCTTCTGCAGACAACTCACTATCTCCGCAATGGAATTTAGCATCCGCAGACAATGCGGAAACGGCAGA
Organism: Sporosarcina thermotolerans; assembly: GCF_030067815.1. Taxonomy (GTDB): domain Bacteria; phylum Bacillota; class Bacilli; order Bacillales_A; family Planococcaceae; genus Sporosarcina; species Sporosarcina thermotolerans. The sequence goes on from NZ_CP125968.1 coordinate 2,825,343, forward strand.
CACCGTTTCCTTATCACCATGCGAATCGCTCATTACAACGATTTTCATTGTTGTTCACCGATCGAGTCTAACAACTGCGGCAAATGCTCCTCTAATTGTCTTAGCGCTGCGCCACGATGTGATATACGACCTTTTTCCTCGGGGGACAATTCCGCCATGGACCGGTCCATTTCCGGGTTGAAAAAGATTGGATCATAACCAAAACCGTTAGTTCCTCGTTTCTCTTCCAAAATAACCCCTTCACAGCTACCTGAAAATGTAACAGTCTCCTGACCCGGACCTGCGACAGCAAGAACACAACGGAAGCGTGCCGTACGTTTCGCCTCAGGCACTCCCTGAAGCTCTGTGAGGACTTTTTCGATATTTGCCTCGTCACTCTTCACTGCACCTGCGTAACGAGCAGAATAGACGCCTGGAGCGCCGTTCAGCTTATCGATCTCAAGTCCACTGTCGTCCGAAATGACTGTGATTCCCAAAAGCTTGGATACTGTCTCAGCCTTAAGAATTGCATTCTCTTCAAAAGTGACACCCGTCTCTTCCACATCAATGTCCTGCTCTAAATCATTTAAAGTGAGAACTTCTATATTATAAGGATTGAAAAGTGCTTCAAAATCCTTAGCCTTCCCTTTGTTGTTCGTTGCGATCAAAATCTTTTTCATGGTATTATTCGCCTTCCTTTCGACCGATCTGTGTTCCGACATCAGCTAAAACTTCCCTTTGAATTCCAATCAGGCGCTGGATACCAGACTCTGCCAGTTCAACGAGATCATTCATTTCCTGTCTTGTGAACGTTGCTTCCTCACCCGTACCTTGTAACTCCACAAATTCACCTGCACCAGTCATGACGACATTCATATCGACAGCCGCCGCGGAATCTTCTGGGTAGTCAAGATCCAGGATAAGCACTCCTTCTTCCGTTTTCCCAACGCTGATTGCCGCCAAATAGTCACGAATCGGGAACTTCTTCAATTCCTTCTTTGATGTTAATTTCGAAACTGCTATAGACATGGCAACAAATGCCCCAGTAATCGATGCTGTTCGTGTACCGCCATCTGCCTGAATAACATCGCAGTCAATCCATACTGTCCGCTCACCAAGCGCTTCCAAATCCACCACAGCACGCATTGCACGTCCAATTAGGCGTTGGATTTCCATTGTTCTTCCGCCCACTTTACCTCTTGAGGATTCCCTTTGAGTCCTTTGACCGGTGGCCCTTGGAAGCATGGAATATTCTGCCGTCACCCACCCTTGTCCACTTCCTCTTAGAAATGGTGGGACCCTTTCCTCAATGGTAGCCGTACAAATCACCTTTGTGTTCCCGACTGAAATCAATACCGAACCTTCCGGATGGATCAAATAGTCCCTTTCAATCGTTACCGGCCTTCCCATATCTGCAGTTCTTCCATCTTGTCTCATATTGAATACCTCCACTAGTTGAATTCAGAATCCATCTTATCATAGACAATTTCACCAAAGCAAAAACCCGGTCGCCATTTTAGGCTTCCGGGTTTTATAGTATTAAATGTCTTACATCGGGATTTTCAATTTTAAGCCAATCGGAAGTAATTTCGATAAACTCTCCCAATCCTCCTGTAGTATAGAAGATTGGTTTTTTATGTTCAACAAGGTTGTTTGCAATACCAAGCTCGGACAAAGTCCTCTTGACATCCTTGACTGTTTCATTAGCCGAGGATACAATTGTCACCCCGCTTGGTAATTGCTCTTGAATATGATTATGCAGAAGAGGATAATGCGTGCATCCCAAAATCGCCGTATCAAAATCCAAATGAGCGATTGGCTCCAAGGTTTTTTTCATGATCGGGCGAATATCGGTTTGTTTATATTGACCACTTTCAACAAGAGGAACAAATTCTGGACAAGCGAGGGGGTAGACTACTGTTTCTGCAGAGATTGCAGAGATTGCATGTTCATATGCCCTGCTTTTAATGGTTCCAACCGTTCCTAAAACAACTATTCTTCGGGTTGGCGAAACTTGAGAAGCAGCCCTTGCTCCCGGTTCGATAACACCTAATACAGGAAAAGGGAACCGATTTCGCAAATCGTCCAGTGCAACTGCGGTTGCAGTATTGCATGCAACAACGAGCATCTTAATCCCCATATCAGAAAGTGCCAAAGCCATCTCCATTGTGAATCTTTTCACTTCTTCAACTGAACGTGGCCCGTACGGACACCGCGCATCATCGCCAATATAAATTATTTTTTCCTCAGGTAAAAAACTCATCATTTCCTTTACGACGGTTAAACCGCCAACACCGGAATCGATAACCCCGATTGGAGCATTATTCGAGATATTCAATCCTTGATCATCTCTTTATGCAATTTAGTTAACAATCGGGAGAACTCGATGATTTCTACTTCGGAAAAATCTTCTAACACGTTATTCAAGTAGTGTCTACGTTTGTCAATTACTTCCTCAATCACACGCTCACCTTCAACCAATAAGTGGATGCGCACAACACGTCGATCCTGTTCATCACGAACTCGCTTAACAAGGTTATTGTTTTCCATTCGATCGACCAAGTCAGTCGTCGTACTGAACGCAAGATACATCTTATTGGATAGGTCACCAATGGTCATATCACCATGCTCAAATAACCATTGCAGCGCAATGAATTGAGGAGTGGTAATTGTATAATTACTTAAGATTTTACGGCCTTGTTGTTTAATTATCCCTGATATATATCGAAGTTCCTTTTCCATCCGGGCAATATTATTGGCACCGTCAATACTAACTCCATTGTTTTCTGCCACGTATACCAGCTCCCTGAAAACGAATTACTATCTACTCATTGTCACCTTTTTCTACATATAACGCAACTGTTTTACAGAGATTCGGTAGTATTTACTTAAATTACCAGGGGATTTCAACAATTTTGGTATACTCTTGGCTTCAACTTGGTGTTCATATTAAATCGAACAACAAGACAATGGTTTAATTCAGTGATAGTTCCCCTAATCGCAACAATTCGACAATCGCTTGTGCCCTTCCGGATACTCCTAATTTCTGAATGGTATTAGAAATATGATTCCGGACGGTTTTTTCGCTAATGCCGAGCCGTCCCGCGATTTCTTTCGTCGTGTGATCATCTACTAATAGATGAAAGATTTCTCGCTCCCTTGCTGTCAGCAACGAACGGTTTTTCATTTCTCCTGTCAAGACGCGCCCCCTCCTATCCACGTTCACTTTACAATATGTGAAGATGGTTTAGGCTGTGCCGGCTTGAGTACCAAAACTACAAGGAAAATGCAGTTTTTTGCTGACTTTCCCAAGGAACTGATTTGCCAGTTTTCCGATCAATTTGTACGAGTGTTCCTCTACCTGTAAAAACCAATTCATTGTTATTGTTTTTCGCCATATAATGAATATCTACCGAACTATTACCAACTGAAGCTGCTTTAACAAAAATCGACAATTTTTCATCAAAAAAGACTTGTTTCATATAATAGCATTGTAAATCCGCAACGACAGGAATAGTCGTTCCTTTTGGATCAAGCCAATCCGCCATACGCCCGACTTCCTTTAAAAATTCGATTCGGGCATATTCAAAATAAGTGAATGTCACTGTATTATTTAAATGCCCGTACATATCCGTTTCCGAAAAACGAACAGATACCGGTACTGAAAATGTAAATTCTTCAATCCATTTCTCCATATCCTCAATATATGAAATCCTCATCGTTACTGCTCCCCCTTTTAAATGAATGAACATTCATTCTTTTATTATATCAAATAGTTGGGTAGTATCCAATACAATACCAAACCCGGCTAACGGATTTCATTTTCTACGACCGTGATTGGGTTCAGGTGTGCGAAGGGGCTTCATGAGCGCGTGGGGGACTTTCTTGGGCGCGGAACGGAGTTCTTGAGCGTGCGGAGGCACTTCTTGGGCGCGGAACGTAATCCTGAGCGCGCGGAGGCACTTCTTGAGCGCGGAACGGATTTCTTGAGCGCGCGCGGGCACTTCTTGGGCGCGGAACGTAAGTATTGAGCGCGCGGGGATCCGCTTTGGACGCAGGGCGGCTCGCTTTGGACGCGCGAGCCTTTTGTAATAAAAAAAACCGCCACAGAAAGTTGTTTTCAACTTTCTGTGGCAGTTTTAGTTTCTAATCAATCAACCATATGGTCGCTTCCGAAGAAGTTTTTAAACATTTGTACAGTTGTCGCGCGGTTCATCGCAGCGATTGAAGTTGTCAATGGAATGCCTTTCGGACATGCGACAACACAGTTTTGTGAGTTACCACATTCAGTGATACCGCCGTCTGACATGATTGTCGCAAGTCTTTCGTCTTTATTCATCGCGCCTGTTGGATGCGCATTGAATAGACGAACTTGTGACATTAATGCAGGACCGATGAAGTTAGACTTATCATTAACGTTTGGACATGCTTCAAGACAAACACCGCATGTCATACATTTAGACAATTCATATGCCCATTGACGCTTGCGTTCAGGCATACGTGGACCTTCACCAAGGTCATACGTTCCGTCAATTGGAACCCACGCTTTGATCCGTTTCAATGAGTCGAACATGAATTCACGATCGACAATAAGGTCACGGACAACAGGGAATGTTCTCATAGGCTCAAGTTTGATCGGTTGTGTCAACTGGTCAACTAAAGCTGTACATGATTGACGCGGACGCCCGTTAATAACCATTGAACATGCACCACATACTTCTTCAAGGCAGTTCATGTCCCAGTTTACGGGAGTCGTCTTGTCCCCTTTTGCGTTGACTGGGTTACGACGAATTTCCATCAACGCGGAAATTACGTTCATATTAGGTCTATAAGGGATTTCAAAACTTTCCCAGTATGGTTTTGAATCAGGTGTATCTTGACGTTGAATTTCAAACTTAACTGTTTTACTTGCAACTTGCTGATCTAAGACAGCTGTTTGCTCACTCATTTGTGTCAATCCTCCTTCTTCGCAGAATAGTCACGTTTACGAGGTGGAATCAAGGAAACATCTACTTCTTCATAAGAAAGGATCGGCGCAGATTTCCCGTCAAACTCTGCAATTGTCGTTTTCAAGAAGTTTTCATCATCACGTTCCGGGAACTCAGGTTTGTAATGCGCGCCACGGCTTTCATTACGGTTAAGCGCTCCGAGAGTGATAACACGAGCCAAGTACAGCATGTTTTTCAATTGACGTGTGAAAGTTGCACCTTGGTTCGACCATTGTTGTGTATCTGTAACACTAATATTTTCATAACGCTCAAGAAGCTCTTGGATTTTATCATCCGTTTGTTGAAGCTTGTCGTTATAACGAACAACCGTTACATTGTCAGTCATGATTTCGCCAAGTTCTCTATGAAGCATATAAGCATTCTCGGTTCCATCCATCTTCAACGTTGCTTCCCACTTCTGTTGCTCATCCTTAATAGCAGTATCGAAAATTGTGGATGGCAATTCGTCAGCAGTACGTTTTACGCCGCGCATATATTTAACAGCTTCCGGCCCCGCAACCATTCCACCATAAATAGCGGAAAGAAGTGAGTTAGCCCCAGACGGTTCGCGCCGTGTTGAGAGTAGTCACATTCTCCAGCTGCAAACAGTCCAGGAATGCTTGTATGTTGTTCGTAGTCGACCCATAGTCCACCCATTGAATAGTGAACAGCCGGGAAGATTTTCATCGGCAACTTGCGTGGGTCATCACCTGTAAACTTCTCATAAATCTCGATGATTCCTCCAAGCTTGATATCAAGCTCGTGTGGATCCTTATGGGAAAGGTCGAGGTATACCATGTTTTCCCCGTTAACACCCAATTTTTGATTGACACACACATCGAAAATCTCACGCGTCGCAATATCACGCGGAACGAGGTTTCCGTAATCAGGATATTTTTCTTCAAGGAAGTACCAAGGTTTACCGTCTTTATATGTCCAAATTCGTCCACCTTCACCACGTGCTGATTCACTCATCAGACGAAGTTTATCGTCCCCAGGAATTGCAGTCGGGTGGATTTGAATGAATTCACCATTTGCATATTTAGCACCTTGCTGATAAACGATGGAAGCCGCTGAACCAGTGTTGATGACTGAGTTCGTAGATTTACCAAAGATAATTCCAGGTCCGCCTGTAGCCATGATGACCGCATCACCAGGGAATGCTTTGATTTCCATAGTTTTTAGATTTTGTGCTTTGATCCCACGGCAAATTCCTTCATCATCCATAATAATTCCGAGGAATTCCCAGTGTTCGTATTTCTGAACAAGTCCAGCGACTTCATGACGGCGAACTTGCTCATCCAATGCGTATAAGAGCTGTTGGCCAGTCGTTGCGCCAGCAAAAGCCGTTCGGTGATGTAACGTACCACCAAAGCGGCGGAAATCTAGTAAGCCTTCAGGTGTACGGTTGAACATAACACCCATTCGGTCCATCAAGTGAATAATTCCTGGTGCAGCTTCAGCCATCGCTTTAACAGGTGGTTGGTTCGCAAGGAAGTCTCCGCCGTAAACTGAGTCGTCAAAGTGGATTGCTGGAGAGTCACCTTCACCTTTTGTATTCACTGCGCCGTTAATGCCGCCTTGTGCACAAACGGAGTGGGAGCGTTTAACCGGAACGAGTGAGAATAAGTCAACCCCGACTCCTTCTTCCGCAGCTTTGATAGTTGCCATCAAGCCCGCAAGTCCGCCGCCGACGACAATCAATCTGCCTTTTGCCATTATATTTCACTCCTCAAATTTTACATGTTCTAAAAATTATCGTATACTATTCTGTTATTCAAACAACGAATGCTAATAAAGCTTGTACACCAATTACAGAAAGAACCAAGAAAGCGAGGATTGTTATGTATGTAACAATCGTTTGTGAGCGTGGAGATTGTGTGATTCCCCATGTGACAGCGAAAGACCAAAGTCCATTAGCCAAGTGGAATGTCGCAGCCAATACACCAGCGATATAAAACGCAAGCATGAATGGATTTGATAGAATGTTTTCCATCATATCGAAATTCACTTCTGCACCAAGTGCCTTTTGAATTCTTGTTTCATAAACATGCCAAGCAATGAATATAACCAAGAATACACCTGTCACACGTTGCAAGAAGAACATCCAGTTACGGAATGTTCCGTAGCGCTGAACATTATTTTTCGCAGTGAAAGCTATGTACACCCCATAAAAACCGTGGAACATTAACGGAATATAAATAATGAACCACTCCAGGAACAAGACAAATGGCAAGCTCCCCATGAAGTTGGATGCGGTATTGAATGCCTCTTCACCGCGCGTTGCAAAATGGTTGATAACCAAGTGCTGAGCTACGAATAACCCAACCGGAATAACTCCGAGCAAAGAATGCAGTCGGCGCAAGTAAAAATCTGATTCTCTCGACAAGTCTTTTACCCTCCCTTTTGAATGAGATATGACCGGAAAAGTCTTCACTTTTTGTACAAATGAGGAACGGTTACGGCATGTCTCTTCATGGTACAATATGATAACATGTCCATTGTACTCCTCGCTTTTGAGGAGGTCAAGGCGATGTGAACTTTTATCGACATCTTCAAAAGTTCATCAAATATTTGGACTTCCCCGAAAGGATTGCATGTTTTGGATAATCTTACATACGACACCCACACACGACTTGGATACGAAATCTTACGAGATCATGTCCTTCCCAAAATACTTGGCAAACATGAAGATGACATCCTTTACTGGGCAGGAAAAGACGTAGCAAGGAAATTCCCGATTTTTTCAGTCAACGAGCTGCCAGATTTCTTTATTGAAGCTGGATGGGGCACCCTTACTCCCTTCTCTGGTAAAACATCTAAAGACGAAGCTATTTTCATATTGAACCAAGAAGATCGGACTGTATTGGAAAAAAGGTCCTATCAACTTGAGGCTGGGTTCATTGCTGAACAGTTCCAGAAGCTTAACGGCTTCCTCACTGAATGTTATGGTGAAAAAGTTCCGAAAGAAAATCATATTCGATTTCAAGTGAAATGGGATCCAAAAACGAAAATTTGAATTAAGAAGGAGCTCATCTTTTGCGATGTAGCTCCTTTTACTCGTCCTTCTTGAAATACTGATTCACGGTTTCGGCAATTTTTAGGGGGAGACCTGCATCATTCAACTCATTTACTGAGGCTTCGCGGATTTTTTTCATTGAACCAAAATGCTTTAATAGAAGCTTTTTCCTTTTCGGACCCACACCCGGTAGCCCATCCAACGCGGAAGTCAATGTATTCGAATCCCTTCGTTGCCTATGGAACGTTATAACGAACCGATGTACTTCGTCCTGAATTCGCTGAAGCAGATAAAAAGCTTCGCTTGTTCGTTTCAATGGGACTACTTCAATAGGATTCCCATACAACAATTGTGCCGTCTGATGCTTTTCATCTTTAGCAAGTCCTGCTATCGGGATCGATAACCCCAATTCATCCTCAATAACTTCACGTGCAATCTCCATCTGTCCTTTACCACCGTCAATGATGATCAAATCTGGCAATGGGAGATTATCTCTTAACACTCTTACATACCGTCTTCTAATCACTTCGCGCATTGCACCATAATCATCATGGGCAGCGGCAGTCTTCGTTTTGTATTTCCGATAATCCTTGCGATTTGGTTTCCCATCTATGAAAGATACCATCGCAGATACCGGGTCAACACCACCCGTATGGGAGTTGTCAAATGCTTCAATTCGTAGAGGAGTGGCAATATGCATCGCCTTCCCGAGGTCATCACAAGCTCCGATTGTCCTTTGTTCTTGGCGTTCGATGAGCTGGAACTTTTCACTTAACGAAATTTCCGCATTTTTTATCGATAGTTTCACGAGATCCTTTTTCTTTCCCCGTTGAGGTATGAACACATTTACATTTAATAGCTGTTGGACAATTTCCCGATCAATGCCTTCGGGCAATAAAATCTCCCTTGGTGTCAAATGTCCTGACTTTCCATAAAACTGCCCGATAAAGGTCAGCATTTCCTCCTCCGGCTCCTGATAAAGCGGAAAAATCGAAACATCCCTTTCAATCAGTTTCCCTTGGCGGACGAAAAATACTTGGACGCACATCCAACCCTTTTCTACTGCATATCCAAAAACATCTCGGTCAGTGAAGTCATTCATCATCATTGTCTGTTTTTCCATGACGGCTTCTATATTTGCAATCTGGTCCCGAAATTCCTTTGCCCGCTCAAACTCTAAATTTTCCGCGGCGGCTGACATCTTTTCAGTCAAATCATTTTTCACATTTTTATAGCCGCCATTTAGGAATTTGCTAATATCATCAACCATTTCCTTATACGTTTCCTCAGAAACTTCGTTGACACAAGGGGCAAGGCATTGTCCCAAATGATAATAGAGGCATACTCTATCCGGTAATTGATGACATTTTCGATAGGGATATAGCCGATCTAATAGTTTTTTTGTTTCATGGGCCGCGGTCGCATTCGGGTAAGGGCCGAAATACTTCCCTTTATCCTTTTTCAATTGTCTTGTTACAATTAACTTCGGGTGACGTTCTGAGGTTATTTTCAAATAAGGGTATGTTTTATCATCTTTTAACATGATGTTATATTTCGGATCATATTGTTTGATCATATTTAGCTCAAGTATAAGTGCTTCTATATTGGATCCAGTAACGATATATTCAAAATCCTCGATTTCCCCGACAAGCCGTTGTGTCTTGGCATCATGGGTTCCGGTGAAATAGCTACGGACCCTGTTTTTCAGGATTTTTGCTTTACCCACATAAATGATTGTGCCTTGACGATCCTTCATCAAGTAACAGCCGGGTAAATCTGGCAATAAGGACAGTTTATTCTCAATTATTTCATTCATAGTTCTCACCTACTAAAAAACCGGGTTCCTGTAAAGGTTCCCGGTTTAAATAAAGTCTTACGCGTGTTTTTCGATCAATGATGCAAGTTGCTCTTTCGGTTGGAAACCTACAACTTTATCGACGATTTCTCCGTCCTTGAAAAGAACAAGAGTTGGAATCGACATGATTCCGTATTCGCCTGCAGTAGCTTGGTTTTCGTCAACGTCAACTTTAACGATAGTTGCTTTTCCGTTAAGGTCGCCGTCAAGCTCTTCCAATACTGGAGCGATCATTTTACAAGGTCCGCACCATGTTGCCCAAAAGTCAACAAGTACAAGTCCTTCTTTTGTTTGATCTTTAAAATCTTGGTCAGTCGCGTGAACTATAGCCATTAAAATCTTCCTCCTTTAGTAAATCAACTATGTCTGCATTATAGCATGACGGTGAAATGCGAGCGAAATATCTGCTTCTACTATTATAAGACTGTTCCCATGGAAGTGCCCCGACTTCCCATAGAACACGGTGGACTTCCCATTGAAGTGCATTGACTCCCCATAGAACGCGGTGGACTTCCCATTGAAGTGCCTCGACTTCCCATAGAACGCGGTGGACTTCCCATTGAGGTGCCTCGACTTCCCATAGAACTCGGCGGACTTCCTATAGGAGTGGCGGGACTTCCCATAGAACGCGGTGGACCTCCTATCGGAAAGTGCAACTAACCTAAAATGGGGAAAGAAAGACGCATCCGTTCTTGGTACAAGGATTACACTGGCCAAATAAAAAGAGATGGCGCCATCCCTTTAATTATTTTGTTCAACAATCGCGCCCATTTGTGGAAATTACTCACCTGTAAATTCGTTCTTGTCTTTTCTGAAAAATGAAATTCATAGTTTTTTTCGTAGTATTGCCATTCCATCTATAAACATCAGCATAGTGATATAAAGCCCAAAAAACCCGCGCCCAATCCGCTTAGAAACGCCTGCAAATCATCCTTCCGCCATCTTGCTTTCTCTTATCATGTCCATCGCATACAAAAGATCCAAATCGTCATCTATATGCTTAGGTGTCCAAGGGATATAATGATCAGGTCGAACCCCTTTTCCGTGCAACGGATCGTTCGACGTCTTGTGGACGCGGCGGGACATCGGGTAGTAGAGTGAGTACATGTCATCCCATTCTTTGATGAGCAAATCGCTATAGTCATTGACGCCCATTGTGGCGCGTCCGATTACGGTAGTTTTGGAAGACTCCATGCAGATCTCCACAAAGTATTCAGCGGCACTTGCGCAATAGACATCCGTCATCACGATTACGTTCTAAGGGGAATCAGTACCTTCAAACTTTAAGGCTTCCGCCTCCAATTCATCCGAAAAGTCCATTGTCACAAAACCTTGACCGCGATATTTTTCACATTCTTCTTCAATCGAGTCAAAGAATTTCAGTGTCTCTTCATCAGTGATGTTTTTTCTCAGCTGCTGGCAGAGCTGGATGAACAGCTCCGAGTTTCGATCGGTATAATTTAACTCCTTCAACTCACCGTCCGTGCTCGGGTGTTCATCTGGTGGGAAAATGTATGGCAATAAGTTCGAAAAAGATTTTCCGTTTCCTCCATGATTGTTTCGTACGTCGATGATCAGATTTGTACATGCTTTCAGCTTTTCTTCATAGTTCTTCACGAAGTCCAGAGTCCCGTCAACTTTGACGAAGCTTGGTAAAGTGATCCGTAACGTCTCCTTATCAACTTCCTCCATCGAGGGTGCTAGCTTTTTGGAGGCGGGTTCGTAATCCTTCAAATCGAACTTTAAAAGTTCTCCGTTCTCATCCTCTATTTCAATGGATGATGAATAGGAGGTTTAGATTTGAAGGCAATAAAAAACGCGAAAAGAAGTGACCCATTTTTTTATTTTCTTATTGGTGTAATTTTAATTCCGGTATACTTGTTGGGAACCGAAATGATAAAAGTAATAGTTGCTATTACCCTTTTAATAAGCATACCAGTTTCAATATTAAGTGTTAATCGCTCACGTGTGAATATAATAACAACTGCTACCTTCACTTTCGGTTTGCTTTTTGGGCTCTTTTTATTAGTTTCTATTCGACATTTTATAACTAATATTTTTGTCTGATAGTTAACGAACAAGGGATGTAGAAGGACACCAAAGTCCGAACTGAGTTTTATTTTCGAAAAATATAAACTTTGTAGTGTTGAGAATCGTTTACTATGTAACGAAAGGAGTTGAAGCTGTGAACACTAAAAAAATAGAAGAAGTAATGTTTCAAAACTTGGAGTTTCTAATTCGGCTTGCTTATTATTACGTGAAGGATCTTCAAGTTGCAGAAGATATTGTACAGGAAGTCTTCATAAAGTTTTATAACAATAAAAGTAAGTATGAAAATCGAGGTGAATTAAAGGCTTTTCTAACAAAAATGACTGTTAATAAAAGTAAAGATTATTTAAAAAGCTGGGCTTATAGAAAAATCCAATTGCAAAACAAATTGTTTCTATCAGCATTTGAAATAATACATGATGAATTAGTTAGGATAGACGAACAAACAATAATCGCAGATGCAATCCTTGAATTGCCATTGAAACAACGCGAGGTCCTCATATACTATTATTTTCATGAAATGACGATTGTTGCAGTAGCAAGTCTTTTATCCATTCCAGAAAGTACAGTTAAAAGCAGATTAAGGCGTGGAAAGAGATTTTAAGAAATCAACTAAAAGGAATTGAATGGGAGGTTCTGTTAAATGAATAAATTCATTCCTTCTGAAGTGAAGGATTTAACTGAGAGTAAAAAAAAGGTTATGCGAAATGTTTTAAATGATATTCAAAACAGACCACAAAAACCAAGACGTAATTGGAGATATGGAGTAATTACTGCTGTATTAACAATGAGTGCAATGTTTTTTGTCTTAAACGAAGTATTGACTGAAAATGAACCTTCTGTAGCCGAACAACCGTCTCCAACGGAACTAGACATAGATTTATCAAAACCAACAATCTCCGAAGAACAAGGCTTACTTTATCTTGACCGCGTAACGTTAGGTGACTCCCAATCAAAAGTAATCGAAGCGTTAGGCGACAATTTTATAATAGTGCAAGAGGATGGCAGTGATGCAGACTTTGTAATGGATTATGATGGCCAGGCGAAATTCTCTTTTATTGAAGATAAATTAAATTCGATAGTTTATGTCAATGTAAATGAAGCCTACTTTGATGAACTATTTAAAGATTATGCGGGATTTAAATTTGAATTTTTGCACATTAATGACGATCGTTTTTTCTACTCTATTGAGACCAATCAAATAATACAGGCTTCAACGGAGCCTGTTAAAGAAAATCTTATCGTAACACTATCCTTTGCGGAACCGCATTTGGAAAAAAAGGCAGAATATCTATATAAGACGGACCAGGAGATTAAAAGTCAACAAACTTCTACAACCGACTTGAATGTAGATTTAGCCAAACCTACATTCAAGGAAGAAGAAGGCTACTTATATATTCAAGGAGTAACATTAGGCGACTCACCATTAAAAGTAATTGAACGATTAAGTGTTAACTATATAATAGGTCAAACGGATGGAGGATTTGCATCTGATTTCCTCATAAATTATGATGGGGTAGCGAGGTTCCATTTTTATAATAATAAATTAAGTTCGATTGTATTAATAAAAGTAGATAAAGACTACTTTGAAGAATTGTTTACCCAATACGATGGATTTAAATTTATTTCTTCAGGGCCTGAAGATTATTACGATCGTATTATCTATTCAGAGAAAACGGCTCAAGGTATAAAAGCAACAACCCATGTTCCTAATAGCGACCTTTATTTATATATAAGTTATCCTGGTCCAGAATTATGGGATAATCCAGAAATGAAAAACATCCCTAATATCTGGAAAGAGTATAACGATAATTAATGTAAAAGGAAGACACTCCAAATTATTATGTACCCTTTGTAAATGACACTTTAATAAAGGCCTAAGCTACCCGGAAAAGATGATTTCTGTATTGTATAGGAAACATCTTTTCCGATGATTTCCAAAAAGTTGGCATTCAAAATTGGGACAAGCACCATTGGTTTTTTGTGGTAAAATTTCTTTCAATCCCTGTTGTACAAATTATTTTTTGTTCATGGTTCTTCATCTCTACATAATCTCGGTTGATTTTCACATTACACAAAAAGCACCCTATAGATAGCACTTTTTTTAAGTGTCTATTCTATAGGTGAATTTAAAATAATGGATACCTTCCTTTTTGTGCTTAATTATTGAAATTCATAAGGGTTTGGATAACCTATTTCAATTAACTCTTCAGGCGTCATTTTTTCTAGTTCTTCTATTGGATAAAAATAAGGTTTCTCAAAAATTAATTCGACATCATATAACCCATAATTTTCATCTAATAATTCATGATTCTCCTCTATTAATGTAGTAATGCCACCACTATACCAGCTCATAGGGTTATGGGGAATAGATTTGGAAAAAACGCATTCAGGAGTAGCACAGTCTCTAGTTTCAAAATGTAAATGTACTCCAGTTACGTCCCCGCTTTTCCCCATAGTTCCAATAGTTGTCCCACCACTTACTGTTTCTCCAGTTCTAGTGTTAGCGTTTAGGCTATCTAAGTGAGCATAAACACTTTGAACATTTTTATAATTTATTTGATGTGAACCAACGTGGTCAATCATCACAACAAGTCCATAGCCTGACATTAAACCTGCCCGTGAAATTACTCCATTATGCATTGCTCTAACTGGATCGCCTGCAATTCCTTTACCCTGACTATCTTTCTTTAACGCAGCAATATCAATACCATTGTGCATTGTTAATTCCCCAGATATAGGGTGAATCCGCATTCCGAACCCTGAATTAATTTCCTTAGATGTGGTAGGCCAATAGATTGTAGAAGCAAAAACGGTACTACAAATTGAAAAAAACAAAAACAGCCCTAAAACGCTAAAAAGCACTTTCTTCATTTTACGACCTCCAATTTTGGTTTTTATTGGTATCCAATTCAAACTATATTATAATATTTCTATTTTACAAATATTTAAATATCAATCTACTATGCAGATATAGCTTGGTCTATATGCCTGAACTAATTTATGTAGTTATCAGGATTATCAAAGAAAAGGAATAGCACTAAGCAATGTGTCTTGTGTACATTTGGTAGCAACAACTGGGAATGAAGAGTTTTATCAAAATCTCGGTTTGAAAAAGGCCAAAACTGGAATGGCAAGATATTTAAGTGCTAATCTAAGCGATGCTTATCTAGAGTCAGTGGACTTTACGAATATAGAGCGCATACCTGAGATAAGGATTGCGTTATTTTTTGATCAATAGCGCTTGACTGCAAAAATTTATAAGTAACCAGAATGTTTAAAAGCTGAATAAAAGTAAAGATAAATTGGAAGTTTAAATGAAAAATTATATATGGGGGAAATTTAAAAGATAGTAACAGTCCGAACTTTGATGTCCAAATAGTTCGGGCTTTGGTGTCCTTATACACGGAAGGGGAACTTTTCTTTCATTTTTATTCTGTTTTTAAGTATAAGCTAAATTCAGACTAACCCTACTAAATGACAAACGACCAAACGCCTGAAACCCTTGATGTATATGGGTTTTGGGTGTTTTTTTGTTATTGCTATTGAAACGGAAGTTGCAACTAACCAGAAATGGGAAAATTAAGAACCCTTTTTCCTTGCTCACTACAGGGATTGCACTAGCCCAATTAAAAAGAGGCGGCGATTGCCACCCCTTTAATTATTTTTTTCAACAATCGCGCCCGTTTGTTATGTGCGTACTTTAAGAGATTTTCCTACTCCGAAAAGGACTGCTGCAATCAATATTACAGACAGAATAACTGCTAAACTACTTCCCTTTCCAAACAACGCTGTCAGAACAACATCAAATGAAGGAAGCCCTAAAGTGTATATTAACGGTAACGCAAACAAACGTCGCAGTAATTGCTACATAAAAATTAAGTTTTTCTTTTTATTCGTCACGAGATCGGTATTCAATGCGAGTTGAATATTCTGTATCTTTTATTTTATTTATGTGGTATTATGTATTTGTAATATTTAACAAATATAGGTAGTAAATATAAAAGGAGGAAAAAAATGAAGTCACTAAAAATTTTTGCAGCATCTGTAATACTTGCTACTACTACATCATTTTCAACAGTTTTTGCGGAAGATTTGGATGGAGTTAAAGAATTTCAGGAAAATTTACCGGATTGGTATTGGACTGCTGACAGAATTAATCCGAATAATCCTGATTTAGAAAACTTACCGCCTTCAAAAGTAGAATTTCAACTTAAAAACCTTGATGAAATTAGCACTTTAGGTGAAACAGCTTTGGTTGGGGGAACTGGTTCTTCGTATATAATGAACGAAGGTTCAGGTTACTATGCAATAAACGCTACTTACGCTGATACAATCGTTGTATTGTTTCAAGTTATCGGCACTTTATATAAACAACCAAAAGGTTCTACGGGATTAACTATTATAGATATAGCTTCTGAATCCAAATCTTATACAAAAGGAATGGTTGTAGCTGAAACTACATCTCCAAGTCAGCCTGTTGGAACTACAATGCTTACTGAAGGAGTACATTATATCAATATGCCATTAATCTCCGAGACTAAAGTAACCACTGATAAACTTGTAGTGAAATAGTTTTATTAACCATAAAGAGTTTTTCTTTATGGTTTTTTATATTTAATATTAAGAAGGGATGAATTCAAGTGAAAAACAAAAAATATTTTTTTGTTTTTATAGTAGCTATATCTCTAATCATAACCCTATATATGGTCTTTCAAGAGAAAGAAATTAAGAGGGATTCTATGAATAAAGAACCAAATATAACTACTGTAGAACGAACAGTTGAGGAACGAAGAGTTGAAGTGAATATAGACGAAAGGTTTGAAATAGATCGTGATCAATTAGCTTTTGAAACAAATAAAGAGGGACAGCTGCAAGCTACATATATATTAACCAATAATGTACAAAAAGAAGAAAAAAGAATAATGTATGCAATAATTGAGGAAGATATTTCACCACTTATGATGGAGATTAATGGTGAAAAAACCAGGTATCATATATTTACAGTTCCAAAACAAGGCGAAGTCAAAGTAGATTTTACTTTATCAGGATTGCCAAAAGGGAAGCACGTTGTGTATATATATAGTGAAAAGTATATTGATAATAAAACTTTCGATGAATTAGAAAAGGTACAATCACAAAAGATATTTGCACATAGTTATTTCTCACTATATGTACAAAATAATAATAATAATAATAATTTAGCTAAATTTGAAGATAGTTTTAAACCCGTTACAAAAATTGAAGAATCTCATGAAGGTGATATGATTTCTTTGTTTTTATACAAAGATCAGGAGTTGTCAACCGAAGTTAGTTCTATCGAGGAAAAAAAATATTATTTACTGATTAATAATTATCTGGAATTCGAATTGAAAGGGCATTTATATTTATTTTCAGATTATAATGCGGAAAAATTGGAACAAATTCTAGTACCAGCCAATTCCAAAGCGGTACTCCCGGTGAATCTAGAAAATCATAAAGCAAAAGAAAGTATTAGATTTATATTATTAGGGGAACCAACAGAAAAACCAGATACTCCGTTTCCAGTTAGATTAATGCACAATTCTATGCGTATACCCATTAAATAAAGGGTAACTTCAAACAGTTCAGCTTGTATAAGTGCTTTCGCTGTTTAGTATAAGCGCATGAAGAGGCGCAAACTGTACAAATAAAGGGGAGCTATTTAGAAAAAAACTGATCATCTTGCTAAAAACCCTAGTTCTTATGTTGAATTAGGGGTTTCATTAAGTAAATAAATTAATTATCAAATACTCTAAAATCTAAAAACTGTATCATTTTTAACACTTCATTTGGCAAAAGTATGTTTATCAAAGCGTGCTCAATTACATGAACAGAGTTGCATTAACAGTAAAGCCTTACATTGACCATTTTCCTTATGCGTTGTCAGACCAATTCTGTGGAGATGAGACCTACATCCGCGTGAACGGCCGTTGGCACTATCTCTTTTTCTTCTTTGACGCAGCGAAGAAGGTTATTCTGTCCTATCGGACATCTCCTAATCGGGATACCCTTTCGGCGATAAGAGCATTGGACGGTATGTTCTCCAAAATGAAGTGATATAAACACGCCCGATTAATGAGAGTCTCGAACCTGGCTTTCGCATGATGTGTACTGCGAATTGATCTAAAGCCATAGCTGTGCTTATAAAACCTTGCTTCACAGATTGGCTCAAGCACTTGGAGAATACATTGTTGGAACAATCTGTCCCAAATAGTCGGAATCCCTAAAGGACGTGTTTTTCCGTTTGTCTTCGGGATATAAACCCGTCGAACAGCTTTGGGTACATAACGTTCAAACATTCGTTGTATCGTCGATACAACTTCCACCACGGACAATTGACTTATATCTTCAATCGTTAATTCATCATACCCTGCCGTACTACTGCCGGTATTTCGTTTAATATTACGATAAGCTAATCGAATGTTTTCATCGGATTGCATTAAATCGATTAATCCATAAAAATTTTGACCATTAGCACTTTGAGCATATAAAGAATCAAAATGGAACTGCATATCATAATACTCGTTGTGCCTCAGTTTCTTTCGTTTTAACAAGTCGGTGGCTCCTTCGGAGCTGAACCTCTATTAGTCTCACAAGAACCTCATTAATCGTTGAAGAACTGTCTTGCATGGTGAATGAATCTTTTAATAGTCTAGTGGCTATCCCTCCACGTTCATTACACGCTTCAATGGTACTGTGCCACCACTTTCACCGATATGAAGAAAAGTTATATAGTCGCTATTCTCACGACTATTTTCCTTTCCAACGCTTCACCGAGAGTAAGCTCTCCACGTTATCGGCTTACACGTTGAGTTACATCTATTATGGAACAAACTTAGGTGCTTCCTATGAGCCTGTTAGCATCACATGTGCCTATAACACAAGATGGATTTTTATATAGTCAATTCTTACTCATCCACAGCTAACCCTACATTTGGTAGTAAATACATTTCTATATAATGTGCTTGTAGACCCGTACATTCAGAAGTTCGTCAGCAATACAGTATCTTATTGTATTTACATTGCATTCTCACCATATCTGTTCAACCCAAGCACCATGATTTACACCACCCCATCGGGTAGGATTTCGTCAGCCGAACTGTTACGGTAAATTCTCACGCCTATTAGCCGAGCTTATAACACGCTGTTCCTTACTAAGCAGCGTGCTATTCGACGCAGGGGGAGCCTTTCAGAGCGTTACCTCATCATTCGACTCCTCGATATAACCCTTCAATTTTAGAAATCTAAAAACTGCCTGACCTTTACCGAAATTGTGTGACCACATTTCATTTGAGCCAGGAACATTTCGCACGAACTAAAGCACCCGTTAGTTAAATAAACGACAATTGCGCCCGTTTCGGAATATAGGAAAATTCATTAACCCTCTATAAGTGCATGGTACTTCAAGATTTTTCCTTCGGATTCCACGAGTAAAATAGGACCTTTCTTTTCGATAGGTGAAAAAATCTTTGCACCAACAGGTAGCTTATTTGACATTTCATTTTCAAAGTTTGTATCTGTATCATTTCTTTTTTTGATTTCCCCTACTTGCGCGCCCTTTGTTAAAGTTAATTCCCCGACCCAGTCAATTCCATTAACGTAAATTAAACCCTCGAATTGAAATATATCAGCTTCAGGGTCTGATGTTAGAACTTCTTCGGCACTAGGATTTCCAGGACTATGAACTTCTAACTTACCTGTACCTGATGAACTAGAACCTGATGAACTGGAACATCCATAAGCAGTTAATATTACGAAAAAAACCAAACTGAAAAATAATCTTGGTACTTTCACGTTATCCCTCCTCGTACCATTAGACTGACTACGGTAAAATAAGTTACTTAATTGTTCTATACACTTTTCAACTAAACTGCTGCGTTAGTTCAATAAGAACATTGATCTGTCTTAGTAGCCCAATGTTCTTAAGTAGTCGAGTAGAAGAGAACCTCTCTACCTTGCGGTAGATTGTGTTTCTCCCCCCTCACAGAACCGTGCTTGCGCTATTTACGCACACGGCTCCTCCAAATCATCATTCACACTGACTCTGCTATCCTCAATAGTTTAGTTTACATTTATTATCTCTACCGCTGTGTGTAGTAAATGTGTCCCTAGTGAGGGTGATCACTTGGTAGCAGCCTTTCCTCCATCGGCATTACCCAACTTCATTGGTACTACGCTGCTATCCGACTCCCTACAACGGCATTTGGTTTCCTTGCTTATTATCGCTTGTACACCATACTCTTCTATAAGAAGAAAAGACCGGTAGGGTCTCCCGAGTTGCCGTATCATATCAATGTGTGACGTGCCAAGGTCTCTGACTCCAGAGAGGTTTTATCCTTCTTGCCTTTAACGATGGATAAAATGTAGCTTTCTGCCGTGCTTAAAGCATCAGCCCTCTCGATTTACTAACATTATGGAGCTCAATCCCTTCAACCAGTTGGCTTTCGGCCCGCCACCTAACTGTCTACGCTTAAAGGCTACTGTTACCATTAGCCCTCCAAGACTCGCTACGAGTGAATGGCTAGTTCTTTCTCGACGGGAATCCCACCCGCTATATGATACGACCTAGGCTCGGCCGCACAAGCACCCGTTAGTTGAAGAAGAAATCCTTTTCTTTTACTAACGGGTTCGGTTGATGGGAAAAAACAATAAACCTATTTTGCATTTATTAATCCCAATTCTTTGCACCAAGGTCCTTGTCCCTTGCATTGAAATTGATAAACTTTATCTTCATTTTTAACTTTAAGTTCAATCCTATAATCGAATGGATGGTTAAAATTACCTTTCTTCGCATCTCCAACTAAATAGACTTTATCAATATCTTGAAAACTAAGGTTTAATTGTTGATAGTCAGAGGAATTCCCTAAAATGACTAATAAACGATTTTGTTCATTTAGTAATTGATTCGACTGCCTATCGTATGCATACAAACTAATAACCCCTAGTTGTAAAATTAATATGGTACAGATACCAATTCCAATTTTTTTAGGAAGCTCATTTCGTGATTTCCAAAACAAGAGGATTATCAATGAGGATGCTATGAATAAGATTGTAAATTCAATCGTTACGTTATTTAAAGCGATACCATTTCTAAACAGAATAAAACAAAACAGGAAAATCAGTGTAATAATTATACCAACCATTTCATGCCCCCTTCTATTTAACCGTTACCCATTTTGTTAACTATTCGACATCCACCCAATTATACCTCCCTGTTGAACTAACCTGCCCCGTTAGTTGAAGAACAATATTTCACAATCTTCAATATCTATTAGCATAGATTTCTCATCTTCCTTCTATATTTTTCTCTCCAAGATCCTATTGCAAGTGTTTTAACAACGGAATTAACAATGGTACATAAATTTATGCGCTGCTACTAATCCCTGTACCAATTGTGGTACCAATTCGTCAATATAAAGCCATTAAATATTGATGCAACAACAAAACAGGGACACCAATTCATATGTGAATTGTATCCCTGTAAGATGTGTTTTTTAATGTTATCTCCCCATCAACCGAACCCGTTATTCATTTTTTATTGCTTCTTTTTCTTCAACATTTCTGCTGCTTCTGCCGCCTTTTCTGGATTGCCGTATTTAGCACCATTATCAATAATGTATTGAAGGGTTTCCCTCCGGTGCCCCTGCATAATCTGAATGTCTCGTATCGTTCGCTCTATTTCCACTTCATCATTTGTTAAGGAGAAATACTTCAAGGCAACTTCAAGTGTGTAGGGTTCTCGCCACCTCTTCAATTCCGCATCCACAATTTTCGCTACACGCTCCGGCTGTGGATCGTGGAACAGATAGTGATAGGAATAACCATACCCGACGTTAACGTTATCAAGCCAATCATTCTGTTCAGCAATGGGGAGATATTTCTTGAAGCCAGTTGAATCATCTTTCCAATAAGCATCTGTTATTTTTTGTCGAACGTATACTAAGGATTTTTCTTTTTCCGCTTCGGTCAGCTCTCCTATTTCATACGGAATGATCGTTTCAAATTCATCAAGTGCTTCAATTCGCTTTTTGTCAATCGTCTTCAGTGCTCCAGATTTCAAATTATAATAAGCGAAATCATCGTCAGAATAACCGTAAAAGAGAACTCTCCACTCTTCCCCGCTAATTAACATAAATTCAGCGTATACTGGTTTCCCTTCTTTAAGAGCCAATTCAATATCCCTAGCACTTTTGTAAGAAGGCAATGTATCGATCCCGCGTTCAGCCATGAGTCCCATGAAATCGACATAAGAGATTCTTCCAAAGTCCTCATACACATCAATTTTCGCCTGCTCTTCAGCAGGGAATTCATTTCCATAATAGCGGTAAATACGCTCTAGTCCTTCGAGCAAATCTGCCGTTTTGTATACGGTGTCAGTGTCTTTCAGCTTTTCTGCATTTTCAATTGTAATAATTACGTCCTCTATACCTTTTCTTCCTCCTGTTGGGGCTTCGGATTGCAGCCGCCGAGTAGAAGGATGGATACCGCACAAGCTGTGAACCATTTTTTCATACGACGACCTCTACTTTTTCCGACTCAATTTTATTCACCGCCCCGTCAAGAACATGAATTGTTTCCTGCGCACGTTTTGCAAGGGCGGGATCCTGTGTGATAAGAACAATTGTCACACCATCCGTTGCATGAACTTCTTCGAGCAATTCGATAATTTTATTTCCCGTTTCGGAATCCAAATTCCCTGTTGGTTCATCGGCTAAAATAATTTCCGGTTTCGTAACAAGTGCCCTTGCAATGGCGACACGCTGTTGCTCTCCCCCAGAAAGACGCGACGGCAAATGATGAAGTCGATGTGCAAGACCTACTCGTGTTAATGCTTCTTCTGCGTTTTTTTTGATTTCCGCAGATGAAAACATCGTCAATAACGGCATCATTACATTTTCAAGAGCTGTCGCAGTTGAGAGCAATTGAAATTGTTGAAATACATACCCGATTTTCTTGAGTCGAAGTTTAGCAAGATCATTATCTTTCATTTTATGGACGGGCTGCTCGCCAACCCAGATTTCCCCTTCGTCGATTGGTTCCAATCCACCAATTAAGTGTAAGAGCGTTGATTTACCGGAACCAGAAGGACCTGTAATCGAAACATACTTCCCCTTATCAATTGATAAGGAGACATCCTTTAATACTTCTACTTTTTCTCCACCCGAGATATAGCTTTTTCGAATTGATTTTAATGTAATCAATTATTCCACCCCTTCGTTAAGCAGCATGTTGGTCTTTTACAACACCACTCATTTTCATACTTTGAACAATCGCCAAAGAAAAACCTAACAATAGAACAACCGGCATTACGATGATGAGTACAAGCATCCAAACCGGAATCCATAGTGACGAGAAGATCGTTAACAACAAGTACGCACCAATGGCACCTATAACGGATCCCAATAGCGCAATTAAAGTAACTTCGACACTTAAATACATTTGTATTCTACGTAAAGACCAACCGACAGAACGTAAAATAAAAAACTCTTTTTTGCGCTCAGTAATATTGAGGAATAGCAGTAAAAACACGATTGCAATCGTCAAAATCAAACCTACGACAAGAAAAGCAGTTTGAAAACCTTTCAAGTTCAAATCAATCGTTTCACCTAGAAAACTAAGCAATAAGAAATCCGACAAGCTTTGCTGGGTTGCGACGAAGAGGATCGACATGAATGCGGTCAATGCAAGTACGATTGCCAATAACCCAAATCGTAGTGGGCGTCTAATTAATTGATGCACGACATACGAAAGTAAGCCATTTATTTTGAATAGCCGCATGAAACTCCACTGTGTTCCTTCACCTTCCAAGCCCGCCCGCGGGGATAACTTCAATGCCTTTCGGCTACCCGTTACATAACCAATTGCGATAATTGGAATGACGATCAAGAAGATGATGAAAAACTCATACGACGGCAAAATCTTCAACCAAATATTCGCGACTGCAATCGGAATAAGTGCAAATACACTTAGTGTGATGATTTCAAACGTAAGAATACCTACTATCTTCCGTCTCGACCATCCGATTGCACGAAGCATCGCGAATTCAGTGGAGCGACGTAGTAAGCTGTGCGTAATAACCGTATAACAGAAAACAAAACTAACTAATAGTAGATAGAAAAATAGAATGATATTTGATTTCTCTATATGTTCTTGAATGGACCAGCTAACGCCTGCTTGTTGCCACCCTTCCTCGACTACTCCCGCTACTCCTTCTTTATCTGTATCGAGATCGACATGAACTTTCGAAGAAGATGAACCGAGCATAATTTCAACATGATGGCCTGTTAGATCCATAATCTGTTTAGCGACTGCTTCCACTTTGTGCTGACTTGAATCTGTCCGCTCTTCTACACCTTCTACAACGACACGAATTGATGATAATATATCTTCGGGACTATAGAAAATAGACGCCGCTTCGATTGTCGTTATTGCATCAGGGGATCCCGTGTAATAGGTATCTTTATAAGGTAGTGGGAAAAGTGGAGTTGGATTTATTTTATTTCCAGCACCATCCTCGATAATCATGCTGTGGTGAGGCGTGTAAACATCTGCTGGGTCCCCATCTTTCCAAGTTCCCTTAAATTTTGGAACGATTTTCGTTGAATCATATAAATCAATGATTTTTAAACCATATCCTACGGATCTATATTCTTCCGCTTCTCCTCTATACAAATTAATCGTGCGAATGTCATATGGATCGGTATTTTTTACAGTTAGTGCTTTCATAAGAGGAATGCCAGTGTCTGTTTTTCCATTAGATTCAAACTGAATTGGAGTAAAACGATAGAGTAACGCCTCACTAGAAGCAGCTATTCCACCTGATTTCAATCTAACTTGATCCTTTCCAAGCAGACTAAGTTCACCATATTTATACTTCCATTGCTCGGAAAACGTATCTAGTGATAAGTTAACCACTTCGGTACGAGGCAAATTAAGCAAATACTCTGTTGCCCCGTCTATAAAATCACTTTCATCAACATCTTCCGGCACATGAATTCTGGAAATTCTCAACGTTTCGGTCATTTTAGCCTGACCGTCAGCCAATGCAATAATTGGAATGAGGCGTGCACTTCCTGAATTTCCAATCTCCGCCTCTTGAAGTGAATTACCAATGACCAAACTGTCGGACAATGTAAATAATTGTTCCTCCGCTTCCGGATCAATCGCAATGAGCATGAGATAGTTCGGTTGTCTCAAATTTGTACCGGCCGGCATAAACGTTTTCCAACCAGAATTCTCCTCTGACAATTTATTCGATAGATGGCTGTATTTCTCTGGGTCAAAACCAACCGGACTCCCGCCATAATAGGCACTATATTCATTTATTCTATTTGATTCAGAGATTGTAATATCGGAAAGTCCATCAAAGGCGACTGCTGAATGTTCGACGTACGAATAATCCCCTTCTTTATCATCTTGATATGACGCTAACATAGAAAACACTTCAACATAACCAATATGAGAGAGAGGAGCTGCAACTTGAACTCCAGGTATTTTTCGTATTACTTCAAGATCCTCAAGCGAAATGCCGCCATAACTTGAAAGACTTGCTTGTGGTGCAATCCAACCGTCATCCAGTCCTTTCGTTTGGTCTGATAATTCGGGTAAAACGAGAATATCGTATTGATAGCGCCAATTTTTATCGAGGTCATCTTTCGTTTGGATAACCATCCGCTCCGACACCGATTGAGCACCTACGTAACCCATTCCAAGACAACTTAAAATTAACATCACAACAAGAAATATCGGCCAACGCTCCCTAAGCGTAGCTTTTATATAATAAAACAAGTCATAACCCCCTCTTGTTAATTCCTTCATAATTTTTTACTCATCCAAAAAAAGGGAACACAATAATCATTCCCTTAACACTACCGTAGTTAGAAAGTTTAGTAAACATAAAAAACGATTTTTCGGCATAACGAAGAAATATCCTATTTTAGAGCTTTTCATTTGGCTAAATTTCTTTTGAAAGCACGTAAAATATACCCCGTAAATGATAGTTTGGTGTCTAACATTTACGGGGTAGTTGAGGATAGAGGTTTTCTATTAATTAATAGGCTCCGTTAAAGTTTAATGTTGATGCAAGTTGGAAGAATTAGAACTCATAATAATATGGAAGTTCTATTTCGCAGTATAGTCTTCTTCAACTAAGCACCCGTTAGCTTAAGTACATTTCTTCACAATATTTTAGTTAAGTTCACAAAGACTTATCACTTTGGCTTAAGTCCCTTAGTTATTCACTTCCCATTTGAATTTTCCATTATTTTGCTTCAGTTGTTGTTTCACCAATTCTAATTCATAGAAACTTAAGTTTGTTTTTTCTACAATCTCTTCGTTTGATTTACCTTCTTTTAAAAGTTCTCTTGCTTTCTCGTAGCTTGATACCTCAAATTCAAAATAACCACGTAAGAGTTTGAGCTGCTCTCTTACGTCCTTTAATTCCACATAGCTTGTTGGTATCATGTGAACAAGTTCTTCATCCGTTTTTCCTAATTGAATCAGGCTTCTTGTGATTCGATACCTTTCATTTACAGTTCCTGTACCATAACCCGTCCTATACCCGTCATCCCAAGCGGTATCATAGCATTCTTTACAATGAAGGCATTTGTCTTGGTCTTTCTTAACAAAACCTGTAAGAATGATTAAAGAAATTAATGTTAAAACAAAAAATGCTTGTTTCATAAAGCCACACCTTTTTATCTTAGTATGACCTGTTCGTTCACTAATATGAGTCAAATACGCATTATTCGTTTTTCTTCTTATTCAACTAACCTCCGTTAGTTCAATAAGAAAATGAGCCTCTAGAAGCTCAACGATCTTCAAGTAAAGCACACATTACTTGAATAAGAAGATGGTTACATACTCACTATTATTGAATAAATAGAGCGCAGAAGGCGGTGTCTTGGGCGCGGGTGGAATTCTTGAGCGCGGAAGGCGGTGTCTTGAGCGCGCGGCGGGATTCTGGTTTGATAATTTGTCATAATATCCATTTATAGCTTTATCTATATTAAAAAAACTGTAGGCAAACACCAAAATTCGAGGTGTTTGTCTACAGTAGTGAGGCCCCTATTAGTATAGGAGCCCTTCTACTATTAATTAGTTTTAATCTTCTTAATCTCTTCAATCATCATAGGGATGACTTCGAACAAGTCTCCTACGATACCATAGTCTGCTACTTTAAAAATGTTCGCTTCTGGGTCTTTGTTGATCGCTACGATTACTTTGGAGTTGGACATTCCAGCCATATGTTGGATAGCGCCGGAGATTCCTGCAGCGATATAAAGATCTGGTGTTACGACTTTACCAGTTTGACCGATTTGCAATGAATAGTCGCAGTAGTCAGCGTCACATGCTCCACGGGATGCTCCTACCGCACCGCCAAGCAATTTTGCCAATTCTTCAAGTGGTGCGAAGCCTTCAGCGCTTTTCACTCCGCGTCCGCCAGCAACAACAACTTTCGCCTCTGACAAATCTACACCTTCAGTAGATTTACGGACAACTTCGCTAATGACGGAGCGAAGATTTGTAATATCAACTGAAACTGAAGATACATCTCCTGAACGGCTGTCGTCTTTAGCCAATGGTGCGATATTGTTCGGACGGATTGAAATGAAAAGAAGTCCTTCTTTGTTTTTCACTTTTTCGAATGCTTTTCCGGAATAGATTGGACGGATGAATACTGCATCGTCCCCTTCTCCTTCGATAGCTGTAACATCAGAGATTAAACCTGAAGCAAGCTTACTTGCGATCTTTGGAGATAGGTCTTTTCCTAATGATGTGTGTCCGAAAACGATTGCATCTGGCTTTTCTTGCTCATATACAGCCATGAAAGCTTGGCCGAATCCATCTGATGTATAGTGTTTCAAATGTGGGTGTTCAACCGTGAGAACACGATCTGCACCGTATGTGATCATTTCTGCGCCTAAAGATTCTACAGCATCTCCAAATAATACGCCGACGACTTCGCCGACGCCTGATACCGTTTTCGCTGCAGCAATTGCTTCAAATGAAACGTTTCGTAATGCTCCTTCTCAGCTTCACCAAGTACTAATACTTTTTTAGACATATTGAGTCCCTCCCATTACTGTATGAATTTCAATCAAAGCACTTTTGCTTCTTTATTTAAAAGTTCCACAAGCTCTTTCACTTGATCAGCTAAGTCACCTTCAAGGACACGTCCAGCAGCTTTTTGAGGTGGAAGATAGATTTCGATCGTTTCAGTTTTTGCTTCAACATCATCTTCATCGATGTCCAAATCATCCAACTCAAGCTCTTCAAGCGGCTTTTTCTTCGCCTTCATGATGCCAGGGAGGGAAGGATAGCGTGGCTCGTTTAAGCCTTGTTGTGCAGTGACTAATAGCGGCAGGGACGTTTCAATTGTCTCGGAATCCCCTTCTACATCACGTACAATTTTCACTGAAGTGCCATCTATTTCAAGATTTGTGATTGTTGTTACGTAATTGATGCCTAAAAGTTCTGCAACACGTGGACCAACTTGTCCAGAGCCACCATCAATGGCAACGTTTCCAGCAATGATTAAATCTGCATCTTTATCCTTCAAGTACTCCGCGATGATTTTGGCTACTGTGAATTCATCCATTTCGTCAAGGTCATCTTCAGTATTGATAAGAACAGCTTTATCCGCACCCATTGCTAGCGCCGTACGCAGCTGTTTTTCAGCCTCTTCGTCTCCGATCGTAATGACAGTCACTTCTCCGCCATTCGCATCACGAACTTGAATCGCTTCTTCGATAGCGTACTCGTCATATGGGTTAATAATGAATTCAGCGCCATCGTCTACAATCTTGCCGTTTGATACTGCGATCTTTTCCTCTGTGTCAAATGTACGCTTAACCAATGCATAAATGTTCATATTGCATACCTCCTCGGCTTATTTAGTTCCCTTTGAACTGTGGTTCTCTTTTTTCAATGAACGCCTGAATGCCTTCTTTGGCATCTTCTGAAACAAATACTTCACCAAATGAATCGGCTTCTGCCTTAACGCCTTCATAGAAGGAGTCCGACTTGGTAAATTGAAGCATCTGTAAAGCGGCTTTCATGGCGATCGGACTTTTCTTTGCGATTTTCTTCGCCATTTCCATTGTCTTCGCAAGTAGTTCCTCCTCCGAAAACACATGGTTGGCTAGTCCGAAGCGAACAGCTTCCTCACCCGTAATCGGTTCGCTTGTTAAAAGCATTTCTGCAGCTCTTGCCACTCCAACATATCGAGGCAAGCGCTGTGTCCCGGCAAATCCAGGGATTAATCCAAGTTGCAATTCAGGCAGACCAAGCTTGGCCTTTTCTGTTACGACCCGAATATGACAGCCCATTGCAAGCTCCAGTCCGCCACCTAAGGCAGCTCCATGAATTGCTGCAATAACCAGCTTTTTAAAGCTTTCCAGCCGTTCGAACACGTCTTGCCCCGCAGCTGAAAGCTTAGTGAATTCTTCCCCAGATGAAACAGTCGTAAATTCTTTAATATCTGCTCCTGCCGAGAAGAATCGTCCTTCCCCATGAAAGACGATGACCCTTACTGAATCATCATTCTCCACTGAGTCAAGCATTCTATCAATCTCTTGGATTAGACCACTTGATAACGCATTGGCTGGCGGTCTGTTGATTGATACAGTCGCCACGCCATCTTCCCTGACAATTTTCAAGAACTCCATTTTATCCCGTCCCTTCCCCAACAAGACGATGTTTTCGCCATGAGTACTATTAAGATTTCATGCCATTTAATATAAGGCGATGTACTTCAGGTGCTAATTTCAATAAATCATACTTTTGATCATTCATTACCCAAGAGGTAATTGTTTCATCTATCGTGCCAAAAACCATTTGCCGTGTTAGGCGAATATCGATTTGTCCGTCAAATTCACCTTTTTCAATTCCTTCTTTTAAAATGGAATCGAGCAACACCAAATATTCCTTAAGCACCTCGTTGATTCTGTAACGCAGGTCCTTATTGGACTGGCGCAATTCCAATTGGGTTACAATTGCAAGATGGCGATCGCTATATAGCAAACGGAAATGGTTTTCTATCATTTTAAACAGCTTTTCTCTCGCAGTTATTTCCGTTGCAATGATCTCTTTCACGTTTTCAACGAAGACACTCATCTTCTCCCTGAAAACGGAAACCAGGATATCCTCTTTATTCTTAAAATAAAGATAAATCGTCCCGTCCGCCACGCCTGCTTCCTTCGCTATCTTTGATACTTGCGCCTGGTGATAGCCGTTTTCAGCAATAGCGATGACAGCTGCATCTACTATTTGCTTATATTTGGGTTTATCGCGTTTCATTTGTTCTCACCACCAAAAAGAAGAAAATATGAATGACTGTTCATTCATATTTTCATAATAATCGTTTATTCGGTTATCGTCAAGTCTTTCGTCACGAAGTTTTTAACTCGAGTTCCATCTTCTTTTTTTCTTCGTCGATTAATGTGCGGCGTAATATTTTACCGACTGCCGTCTTTGGAAGTTCTTTTCTGAATTCGTACTTCTTGGGCACTTTATACGACGCCAAATGCTCCCTGCAATACTTATCTAATTCTTCTTCTGATACCGTTTCTCCTTCTTTTAAAACAATATAGGCTTTCACAGTCTCCCCACGGTAAGGATCAGGAATACCTGCAACAACACATTCCATTATTGCGGGATGCTCGTAAAGTACCTCTTCGATTTCACGCGGATAAATATTAAAACCGCTGGCGATGATCATATCTTTCTTTCTATCAACTACATAGAAATGCCCTTCGTCATCCATATAGCCTAAATCACCCGTCAAAAGCCAGCCATCGCGGAATGTCTCTGCAGTATCTTCCGGTTTATCCCAATAGCCCTTCATTACTTGTGGACCTTTCACTGCAATTTCCCCAACTTCACCGTTTGGCAATGGCTCAGAAGAATCCGGACCAAGTATACAGGCATCCGTATCAGGCCATGGTACACCGATGGAACCTTTAACACGCCTCTTTTCCCAGACAAAGTTAGCAATTGCAACTGGAGACGTTTCGGTCAAGCCGTACCCTTCAACCAATTTCCCTCCAGTAACCCTTTCAAACTTTTCCTGTAGCTCGACTGGCAATGCAGCGGATCCACTAATACATGCCTTGATAGATGAAAGATCATATTTCGATAATTGCGGATGGTTCAATAAACCAATATAAAGTGTCGGCGCACCCGGGAATAAGGTCGGTTTTTGCTTATCGATCAGCTTTAAAGCCATGTCATAATCAGGTTTAGGCATTAAGACCATTTTATTGCCAAGCATGACAGAAAGGATTAAAACCGTCGTCATTCCATACACGTGGAAAAATGGTAGTATTCCTAAGACAGTCTCTTCGCCTTCTTCACTTTTATACAACCATGCATTACACATTTGCACATTGCTAATAAGATTTGCATGTGTCAACATAACCCCTTTTGGCGGACCAGTCGTTCCACCCGTATATTGGAGTAATGCAATATCTTCGTCAAAATTGAAATCATATGACACTAATTCCGGTTTTGATATTTTCATAATCTCAGTAAAAAGATGATTCATCCCCGATGCTCAACCTTCACTACGATGCCGTGTTCTTTCTTTTGAATGAATGGGTAGACGAGATTTTTTGGGAAAGGTAAGTAGTCTTTAATACCAGTGATGATCACATGCTCTAACTTCGTCTCTTTTACGACTTTAGAAATTCTGCCGAATAAAATATCAAGCGAAATGATTACTTTAGCCCCTGAATCGACCATTTGATAAGCTAATTCCCTTTCCGTATACAACGGATTCGTTTGAACAACAATAGCACCTGTATAGAGGATACCGAAGTAGGCAATTGCACCTTGCGGACAATTTGGTAGCATGATGGCTACGCGGTCCCCTTTTTCAACTCCGAGGGACTTCAAGTAGTTTGCAAATTTCAATGCTGAATCATGGAACTCGCTATAGCTGATATTCTTCCCCATGAAGTGCATGGCTGTTTTATCAGGAAATTTATCCTTGGACCTTGTTAGGAATTCCTGCAACGGAATCCGATCATACTCGATCGTCTTCGGGATTTCCTTCGGATACAAATTCAACCATGGTTTCTCCGTCATTATATAACCCCCTTTTCATAATCAAATTCTTTGAAAATTCCTTCTTAGTTCATTATATCGATAAATGAATCCGCTTTCAAATAGAATATTACTTCAACTATGAAAAAAATGCCTTGACTGATAACTTTTCAGTCAAGGCGTATTTGTAAACATCCAATATACTCCAACAAGAATAAATAGAACGCAAACGACGAGTAATATTTTTGATAATTTCTCCATTGTTTAACTCCTATGAAATACTTGCTCCAATTACAAATGAAAGTCCTACCGAAATCGTCAATGAGATAAATCCGACCGAACGATTATCAGCTTCGATTTCCTTATCGATATTAAACTTCGGTGTGAGAAATTCGAAAAGAATATAGGCGATGACTAGTAGAATGAATCCGAATAATCCCCATCCAATCATTTGTGGAAGCGTGTTGTGCTGCTCGATGGAGTAGCGGAAGATATTCGTCACCCCGAATATCCTTCCTCCGGTGGCCATTGCAACGGCCACATTCCCCTTACGGATTTCTTCCCAGTTCTTATATTTGGTGACCAGTTCGAATAGTACCATCGAAACGATAAGACAAAGGACTACGACGCTAAAGTAGCCTGTTGTTTCGACGAGCGGATGGCTCCAAAATCCTGTTTCTGTCATTTTAAAATTACTCCTTTTGTCATTCGTTTAATCTAACTTTTACGAATGAAAGCGAGAAAGGTTTCGTTTTCAATAAATATTTATTTCAATTCAACAACAGTGACGCCATGGCCGCCTTCACCGGCTTCGCCGTATCGGTAGCTTTTTACTCGTGGGTGGTTTTTCAAATAGGTTTGAACACCTTGACGAAGGGCACCTGTCCCTTTTCCGTGGATGATTGAGACTTGGTGGTAATTGGATAAAAGTGCGTCATCCAAGTATTTTTCTGTTCGGTGCAATGCATCTTCGTATCGTTCGCCACGTAGGTCAAGTTCCAATTTAACGTAGGAATCCCGTCCTCGGACAGATGCTGATACTACTGGATCCTTCATCTTTTCAGGTTTTGTATATTCTAAAACAGACTCGTCCAACTTCATCTTCAAGATGCCGATTTGGACAATCCATTCCTTTTCGGATACCTTTTCGATGAGTGTGCCTTTTTGGCCGTATGTGATGACTTTGACTTCATCGCCAACCTCTAATGGGCGTGGTGCTACTTTTGCTTTGATATTTTTCTTTTTATCTTCCGGAGCGGCGCCTTCCAATCGTTTACGGGCTTCGATTAATTCATGTTCTTTAACGTTTGCTCCAGCGTTTAGGCGTAGAGCCCTTAAGTCCGAGATGACCGCTTCTGATTCAACTCGAGCATCGTCAACAATTTTCTTGGCTTTCTCTTTTGCATTGTCAACAAGCTTTTCTTTCATTTCCTCGAACTCTGAGAGTTTCGTTTCCAATTCACGTTTTAAGGTTTCCGTTTCAATTAGCAGTGCATGCGTCTTTTCCGCATCCTTTTCGGATTGAACGCGGCTCGACTCCAAGGAAGCAATCATTGAGTCAACCTCACCACGGTCAGTGCCTGTAAATTTCTTAGCACGATTAATGACATGTTCATGAAGGCCGAGTCTTTTTGAAATTTCAAAAGCATTACTCCGACCTGGCACACCGATCAATAAACGATAAGTAGGGCTTAACGTATCGATATCAAACTCCACACTTGCATTTGCTACACCCGGTCGATTGTAACCGTATGCCTTCAATTCCGGATAATGCGTTGTCGCCATAACTCTGGCACCCGTACCATGGACTTCATCCAAAATAGAAATTGCCAATGCAGCACCTTCTTGAGGATCGGTTCCTGATCCCAACTCATCGAAAATAAGTAGTGAACGGGAGTCGAATTTCTTCAGAATATCGACGATGTTCACCATATGGGAAGAAAACGTACTCAAGCTTTGTTCGATAGATTGTTCATCACCAATATCAGCATAGACGGAGTCAAATACGGCAATTTCCGAACCGTCCAAAGCTGGGATTGGAAGTCCAGCCTGTGCCATTAATGTACATAATCCTACGGTTTTCAAGGTTACTGTCTTTCCACCAGTATTCGGTCCGGTAATAACAATTGTTGTAATATCCTTGCCGAATTCAATCGTATTCGCCACTGCCTGCTCTATTGGCAACAATGGGTGACGCGCTTTTGCCAAGCGGATATACCCTTCATTGTTCACTTCAGGCTTCGTACATTTATGGGCAGTCCCATATTTCGATTTAGCAAGGATAATATCGATTTCGGATAACACATCGACAAGAACAAATAGTTCATGTGCAACTGCTTGAACTTTTATCGATAAATCCTGCAAGATCTTTTCGATTTCTTCCTTCTCTTTCATCTTCAAGTTTCGGATTTCATTGTTCGCTTGCACAATCGCATCCGGCTCAATGAATAATGTTTGGCCAGAAGATGACATATCGTGGATGACTCCACCAAAATGTGATCTGTACTCTGACTTTACCGGAATGACAAATCGATCGTTCCTGATGGTCACGATTGAATCTGACAGCATCTTCGTCGCATTTCGACCACGCGTATATCCTTCCAATTTCTCACGTACTCTGCCTTCTTGGATGCGCAGACTTTGACGTATCGAACGGAGCGTACCCGATGCACTGTCAACAACATGACCGTTATCATCGATTGCAGCATTAATCTCATGTTCAAGTCCTGTCAGAATCGGCAAAGATTCTTTCTTCGCGAGAAAATGGGGAATCTTAATATCTTCATCAGCATCTACTGATTCGATGAACTGCCTTAGAATGCGGCTTGCACGAATCGTATTGGCGGTTTCCATTAATTCATAAGCGCTAAGGACCCCGCCAATTTGTGCCCGTTTTGCATGTGGGCGAATGTCGCTAATGCCCCCCATCGGGACATTTCCTCGCACACGGAGAATGGCAAGGCCTTCATCCGTCTCCTCAAGTAAACGAACAACTTCATTAAAATCAGTGACTGGCACTAATTTCTCCATATATGCACGTCCTGCAGACGATGTGCAGTATGTCGCAACAATATCCCGGACCTTATCAAATTCAAGTGTTTTCAAGACACGGTTTTCCAATGTCTCACACTTCCTTTCACTTCCGTATAATTTCTTCGATGAAACGGCCAAGCGGCCATGTATTTACGACCGTCTCTTTTTTCAACCAAGCTTTTTGAGCATATTTAACACCTATTTCCATATGCTTCAATTGATCAATTGCATGCGCGTCGGTGTTGATAGCAATCTTGACGTTAGCTTCTTGCGCTTCTTCTAAATATTCCTTTGCCAGATCGAAACGATACGGATTGGCATTGAATTCAAGGATTTTATCGTATTCCTTCGCCCATTTAATCAGTTGGTGGACATCCGGATTATAGCCTTCTCTTTGTCCGATGATTCGGCCAGTAGGATGTGCAATCATGTGAACATACGGGTTGCTGATAGCTGAATGTAATCTTTCCATGATCTGCTCTTGCGATTGATTAAAATTCGAATGGATGGATGCGATAACAAAATCCAACTCTTGCAATAAATCATCATCGAAGTCAAGACGACCATCTGGCAAAATATCCATTTCAGTACCGCAAAAGATCTCGATATCATCGTATTCATCATTCAACTTACGAATTTCCGCAATTTGCTCCCTGAGCCTTTCTGGCGTCAGACCGTTCGCCACTCTTAAATATTGAGTGTGGTCTGTGATAACCATATGGGAATAGCCTTTTTTTCGACATGCTTCCACCATCTCGCGGATTGAATATCCTCCGTCAGACCAAGTTGTGTGCATATGGAGATCGCTGCGGATATCTTCAAATGTAACCAATTGTGCAATCTCTTCCGAACGTTCAATTTCACGACCGTCCATACGCAAGGAAGGTGGGATGAAAGGCAAATCAAAATAAGCGAAAAATTCCTTTTCGGTTTTGAACGTTTCCATAGTACCATCTTCTAGTTCTACACCGTATTCACTTATTTTCATCCCTTTTGCTTTAGCAAGTTGACGCATTTTCACATTATGATCCTTCGAACCGGTGAAGTGATGCAATGCAGTCGCAAATTGGTCATCCGTTACAAAGCGGAAATCCGCATCGACTAGGTCAGCCATATCCAGGACAATGGATAGTTTGGCATCCCCAGCAGCGACTGTTTCTTCAACCGGCAGGGTCTCCAACAGCTTTTCCCGAACAATGGCCGGTTCATCCGTCACAACGATAAAATCGACATCACTACTTTCTTCTTCAGCACGACGGAAACTTCCTGCGACCGAGAAGCGGGTGATCTCCTGTATACTACGTAGTACCTCTTCAACTGCAAGTACAACGGATTCAATTTGCCAAACCGGCAGTTTCCCTTTTCGTGTCCCAAGGATTTCAAGTTCGTGCAAGATCTTTTCCTCGGTTTTCTTGCCGAATCCCGGAACCTTACTCACTTCATTTGACTCGCATGCATTTCGAAGAGATTCGATGGAGTCAATTCCAAGCGTTTCTCTGAGTTTCGCAATTTTCTTGCCGCCTAATCCAGGCACCCTTAACAATGGAATCAGCCCACTTGGGACTTCATTTTCAAGCTCCTTCAGTAAATCGGATTCTCCCTTTTCAATTAGGTCGATAATAACAGCGCCTGTCCCTTTGCCGATCCCTTTCAAAGATAAAATATCATCCATTTCGGAAAGGCTGCGGGGGTCAGTTCCAGAACATTGGCCGCCTTACGGAATGCTCCGACTTTAAACGGATTCTCCCCTAACAGTTCCATATATAGAGCAATTTTTTCGAACGTGCGAATGATCGTTTTTTTATTCACGTAAACCACTCCTCCATTCAACCAATCTTATTCTGTGAAAAAGGCTTCCCTCCAACCAAGGGGAAGCCGTAATCTGTTATTTGGTGTAAATATACCACCAGTTTTTCACCATCTCAGAAAATAATGGGGTATGTTCAAACATTGCACCCGCCAATATCGACTTACCTATAAATCCTTGGATGAAATCTAATGGCAACATAACCAATAGATAGAGTAATAGGAATATAATAATATAAAACTCAATAAATCCAAGAGCAGCACCAGCAAAACGTGCAACAAAACCTAAGACTGGTAGATACTTAAGGAAATCGAACATCGAGGCAATTAACTGCAATGCAAATTTTGCAACGATGAATATGAGTACAAACGCCAATAACCTATAAAACGTCTGATCTAAATCTAATTGTTCCACAGTCCACGCTAATTTCGAGCTGGCTGTGACTCCTGGATATGGTATCCATAAAACAAACTTATCCGCTAACTGTTTGTAGTATATGTAAGCAATAATTAGTGCTATAAAGAAGCCTGTCATATGGATAAGTTGTACGATAAGCCCCCGTCTAAATCCGGTAATCAAGCCTCCAAGCAGGAGGAAAACTATAAGTAAATCAAGCATATACACCCGTCAACCCTTCAGCTTATTCAATTCTTCTTCCAATTGTTCAATTCGTTCTTTTAATTTCAAATAATCGTGTACACTATTCACTGCGGTTAGGACAGCAATTTTGGCACTGTCGAGATAAGGGTTGCGTGAGCTGATTTCCCTCATTTTTTCGTCAACCATCGAAGCGACAAGCCGAACATGACTGCTTGATTCACTGCCGACAATTGTATATGTCTGTCCATAAATGTCAACCGTAAGGCGCGTCTTTTGTTGGTCTGCCACTGCCTTAACCTCCAATGTGAAAACTATGTACCCAATCATACCATGAAACGGTTTTAGTTGGAAAGAGAAGGGATAGTTTTATACCATTGATTTCCGTTTCAGGCGGACGCTTTCCAATCGAACCACGAAGAGTTCGATTTGCCGTATTTCTGCGACCTTTGCAGAAATTAAGGCAGCGGCTAACAACTCCCTGCTCGTAACGCTGCGCTTTTACTCGCAAAAGCCGTTCTTCGTAACGGCTCTCGCAGGAGTCGCCGCCTTCCACTCCAATCAACTCAGTATCACTTTTAATAAATACATATCCATACAAGCATCTACTTCTTGGATTATTGTACAATATGGATATAAGGTTATGGAGAGGGAGACGTTTATGAGTAATAGTGTGCTGCTATTGGATAAGGCTAAGTTGGATGGGTTGATGGCGCATTATGCTGCGTTTAAAGTGACGCGGAATGCGCCTGGGGTTGTGTTTGCTGCGAAGTTGCCGGATGCAGCGATAACGGCTTATAAATCGGGAAAGGTGCTTTTTCAGGGTGGAGGCGCGATGCGGGAGGCTGCGATTTGGGGAAGTGTTGATGGGCAGAAATCGCCTACAAAACCTACTGCCAAAGGGGAGATTTTGCCTGAGCGGTTTTCGGAGTTATCGGTCGTCGGGTCTGATGAAACTGGACAGGCGATTTCTTTGGTCCTGTTACTGTGGCGGCTTGTTACGTTAGCTCTGAACAAATAGAGCTGGTAAGGGAATTGGGCGTAAAGGATTCGAAGCAGTTGAATGATGATTATATGCGGCAG
This sequence comes from Sporosarcina thermotolerans, assembly GCF_030067815.1. Lineage (GTDB taxonomy): Bacteria > Bacillota > Bacilli > Bacillales_A > Planococcaceae > Sporosarcina > Sporosarcina thermotolerans. Next base: position 2,863,820 of record NZ_CP125968.1, read on the forward strand.
ATTGCCCCTGATTTGCAAGCAGCACTTATCCACAGTGTCCTCACGTTGACTAATGACAAGTACAACAAAGTGCAGGAAAAAGGATGGTCGCAAGGAAAGATAAAAGCTCTGCTTCATAATCAGGCGCTTAAGCATGTTTTACGGAAAATGAAGGGCGAAAAGCCTGATTACATTCTTATTGATCAGTTCGCTGAACGTGGCATTTATTATAATCATATTAAAAATGAACAGGAAATTGTCCGTGAGAATGTCTTGTTTTCGACGAAAGCTGAAGGGTTGCATCTCGCTGTTGCTGCCGCTTCGATTATTGCAAGGGTTGCTTTTTTAGAGGAGATGGACCGGTTGAGTGATTTAGCTGGCGTTCAACTTCCTAAAGGGGCAGGAAAAATTGTGGATGAAGCTGCAGCGAAGATTTTATTAAAGAGCGGCGAAGATACGTTGAAATCAATGACCAAATGGCATTTTGCAAATGCACAGAAGGCAAAGAAAATTGCTGCGCTTAAAAGGAAATTATAACGATGAAAAGTTTGAAAAGGGTTGTATTTTCTGTTCTCCTTCTTGCACTACTTTCCGCTTGCTCATCGAAAGACATTACTAACAATGAAGGGTCTAACAACACTATTAGCTATCCACAAGACGCGCAGGTTGAAGCAGATGACTTCATCTACAGATTATATACCGAGAAGGATGTTTATTCCGAATTTGGAGATACTGCCATATTTGCCGAATTAACGTATATAGGAAATCAGGAATCAGTTGAAATCTCCCACTCCGCATCACCATTTGAATTTCCAATCAAGGAGCTATCAAGAGGTATTGAAATCGAATATGCAATGGATGATCCCTTGATAAGAACAACGTTGGTCAAAGGGGAACCACTGCGTGAAAAGTATCGCTTCGCGGGCGGTTATAGTGATAATGATGATAAAGAGACGATAGAATTTATTCAAACGATTATTAATAAGGGCTTTCCTGAGGGTAATTATGTTGTTAATGGACTTGCAATTTTTTTTATCGAGAATGCTGATGAAACCATTGAGCCTGAATCATATAAATTGAATTTGAATATCGGCTTTAATGTTAGGGATTAATGGAAAAAGACCGCCTTGGAGTCAAGTTCTCTCCAATGGCGGTCTTATTTATTTATATTCGATTAACCACGAAGCTGTGCGTCTGCTTCCATAGTTAAAGCTTTTAATACTTTATCATGCGCTTTGACGACTTCTTCGTCTGTCAATGTGCGTTCAGGATCGAAATATGTCAATGAGAATGCAAGTGATTTCTTGCCTTTTTCGACATTATCCCCTTCATATAGATCGAAGAGTTTCACGTCTTTCAATAACTTCCCGCCAGCTTGACGGATGATTGTTTCAAGAATACCCGCAGAAGTTCCGCTTTCCACAACGAGTGCAATGTCACGTGAAATCGATGGGAAACGTGGAACAGGTGAATATAACAGCTCTTCTGTGTCGACAGACAGGATATGCTCAAGATTCAATTCCATCACAAACGTCTCTTTTAGGTCACGTTTCTTCTGCTCTGTTGGGTGTAGTTGACCAATTAGACCAATACGCTCGCCTTTAAGAAGAATGTTTGCTGTACGTCCAGGATGCATTCCGTCAATTGAAGTCTTTTCGAATGATAAGTCGTCAGAAAGGCCAAGTCGCTCCATCATTCCTTCAATAATTCCCTTCACCACAAAGAAATCCACTTTTTTAGTTTCGCCTTGCCATGCATGATCGACCCATTTACCAGTCAGAACAGCAGCGACATGTTCCACCTCACGTGGCAATCCGTCCTCTTCTTCACCAAGGAAGACAGAACCTGTTTCATACAATGCCACCGAATCGATTCGGCGTGCGACGTTATAGGTAGTAGCTTCCAATAGATGAGGAATGAGGCTTTGGCGAAGAGTACTACGGTCCTCACTCATCGGCATTAGCAATTCCGTTACCGGTGCTGTTTCCAAAGCATAAGCCTGTGCATGTTCTTTAGAAGTCAATGAATATGTGATTGCTTGGTATAGACCTGCACCTTCAAGGTATTGACGGACGATTCGACGTTTTGCCTGATATGGAGTGAGTCCACCCGGAGTGGATTCCGATACAGGAAGAGTTTTTGGAATTTCATCGTATCCATACATACGAGCGATTTCCTCAATAATATCTTCTTTAATCCGTAAGTCTTGTCTACGTGTTGGTGCATCAATTACTAATTGGCCGTTGACCGCTTGTGTCGGGATACGAAGACGTTCCAATATAGTAAGCATGTCATCCATTGATATCTTCATGCCAAGTCTATTATTGATATAGTCCGGTGAGATTGTAATGCGCTCAGCCGTCTTATCAAGCTCGTCAAATGTTACTGATCCGGAGAGGACTTCACCGTTAGCAAGCTCCGCCAATAGTTGCACAGCGCGTTCCGCCGCTTCCTGCACCCGGTTCGGGTCAACACCTTTTTCAAAGCGAGTACTTGCGTCGCTTCGAAGTCCAACTTCTTTTGACGTCCTTCTGACAGAAGATGGTGCAAAATAAGCTGATTCAATTACAACAGTTGTCGTCCCGTCATGGACTTCTGAATTCGCTCCACCCATGACACCAGCAATCGCTACTGGCTCTTTACCATTCGTAATGACTAAGTTATGGGAATTAAGCTTACGCTCTGCATCGTCCAACGTCGTGATCAATTCCCCTTCTTCAGCATGACGGACGACGATTTCGCCAGACTCAAGGCGGTCGTAGTCGAATGCGTGAAGTGGTTGCCCGTATTCCATTAGTACATAATTCGTAATATCGACGACGTTATTATGAGGACGAACGCCTGCAGCCATCAAATAATTTTGAAGCCAAAGTGGAGACTCGGCAATCTTGATATTTTTCACAACTTTTGCTACATACATCGGATTATCGGTAGATGCATCAACGCGTAGTTTCAACATATCCTCCGCTTTTTCGGCAGACTCTTTATAATCAATTTTCGGAAGTGCAATCCCTTGTGATAAAATTGCGCCTACTTCATAAGCGACACCTAACATGCTTAAAGCATCCGAGCGGTTTGGCGTCAAGTCGAATTCAAGTACCGTATCGTCAAGTCCAAGCAATGGAAGTGCATTCTCACCGGGAACCGTATCTTGTGGCAATACATAGATGCCTTCAGCATACGCTTTTGCTACAAGCTTCCCTTCGATGCCAAGCTCCTGTAATGAACAGATCATCCCGTTCGATTCTTCACCGCGAAGTTTTGCTTTTTTAATTTTCATCCCACCCGGTAGAACTGCGCCAGGGCGTGCAACGATAACTTTCTGGCCTTGGGCGACGTTTGGCGCTCCGCAAATGATTTGCGTCGTTTCTTCCCCAACGTCAACTTGGCAAATGTTCAATTTATCCGCTTCAGGATGTTTTACACATTCCTTTACATAACCGACAACTACATTCGTCATTGACTGAGACCGGTCAATAATGGAATCGACTTCAATCCCTGAACGCGTTATTCTTTCTGCAAGATCTTCCGGCTTAATGCCCTTTATATTTACATATTCATTCAACCATTTTGTAGATACTAACATGTCTGTCTTCTCCTCCTTACGCTTCTGACCGATGGAATTGTGATATGAACCGAACATCATTCGTATAGAAATGACGGATGTCTTCAACACCGTATTTCAACATTGCAATCCGTTCCGGCCCCATTCCAAATGCAAAGCCAGTTACAGCCTCTGGGTCGTATCCTGCCATGCGCAAGACATGGATGCACCATTCCAGCACCTAATATCTCAATCCAGCCAGTTTTTTTACATACATTACATCCATCTCCACCACATTTGAAGCAAGAAATATCCATTTCGACGGATGGCTCAGTGAACGGGAAGAAGCTTGGGCGCAAGCGAATTTCTCGATCTGCACCGAACATCTTCTTCGCGAACAGATCAAGCGTCCCTTTTAAATCACTCATTTTAATATTTTCACCTACGACAAGTCCTTCAATCTGTGTGAATTGATGGGAATGTGTCGCGTCGTCATTATCCCTACGATACACTTTACCCGGGCAGATGATTTTGATTGCTTCCCCGCCTTTAGTTTCCATTGTCCGTGCTTGGACTGGTGAAGTATGAGTACGCAGTAGAACATCTTCAGAAATATAGAAGGAGTCCTGCATGTCTCGAGCTGGGTGACCTTTCGGCAAGTTAAGCGCTTCGAAATTGTAGTAGTCTTTCTCAACTTCAGGACCTTCTGCAATTTCATAGCCCATGCTGATGAAGAAGTCTTCGATTTCCTCAACGACTCTTGTCAATGGATGGTGATTGCCCGTTTGAATCGGACGTCCAGGTAACGTGACGTCAATTGCCTCTTTTTCCAATTGGGCGTTGATGGCCTCTTCTTCAAGCAGTGTCATGCGTGCTTCGAGTGATTCGGTCACTGCTTCACGGATGACGTTTACCAATGCTCCCATTTTAGGGCGCTCTTCGGCTGGAAGTTTCCCCATCCCTTTTAGTAAGTCAGTGATAGGTCCTTTTTTGCCAAGATAAGCGACACGGACGTCGTTTAAGTCCTTGACAGTTGAAGCGTCTTGAATTTTATTCAACGCTTCTTCTTTCAACTGCTGTAATTGTTGTTCCATTTTCATTCTCCTTTCGAAATAAAAAAACCCCGCCCCCTAAAAAGGGACGAGGACGAGTTCGCGGTACCACCCTGATTATTATGCAAGAATATGCATAATCACTTCATTTGGATTAACGGCCCTCTACCGGCACGCCTTTACAGTAAAAACTGGTCCAAGCGGCAGCTCTCGGGGTGAACTTCAACGGTCATTCGCCTATCTGCACTCTCAGTCACGGTGCAAATTTCCTGTTGGTTGCAAACTGTCTACTTTTCCCGGTCACAGCTTTTAATTTTATTTACAGCATTACTATACCCGATTTCCTTCAATACTTCAACTTGCCAAAATCATTTCTTGCCATAAGCGTAGAGAAGAATTCCTGTAGCGATGGCTACATTTAATGATTCAGCTTTACCGTAAATCGGGATTTTAACGATCTCATCTGATTTCGACAAATAGTCAGCAGAGACGCCACTTCCTTCATTTCCAACGATTATCGCAAATTCATCTAATGGCCCAACGCTATAATGGTCAACGGCGTTTTGCAAACCAGTGCCGATAAGTTTAATATTGGCTGATTTCACTATTTCTATCCAATCGCCGAGTTCTCCTTTTACGATTGGAAGATGGAAATGGGATCCCTGGGCAGAGCGGACGGTTTTCGGATTGTAAGGATCCGCACAACCTTTCCCTAAAATTACGGCATCAATCCCTGCAGCATCGGCAGTTCTGATCATTGTCCCTATATTGCCAGGATCTTGGACAGCATCGATGAACAAATATTTTTTCCATGAATCCGTTGTAGCTTCTGAATAGTTAGGTTGGCGGCAATGAGCGAAAACTCCTTGCGATTGTTCTGTTTCCACTAATTCTTTCGCAACCGCCTTAGTCACTTCAATCATTTGAAGGTTATCAGTTTTCCAATTGGTCGGAAGTTCAACGTCCTCCCTTACGATCAAATGAATCACAGTGCCTTCGGATTTAATAGCTTCTTCGACGAGATGAAATCCTTCAACGAGGAATTCTTCCGATTTATCTCGGTCTTTTTTAGAGGTTGCAAGTTTTTTCCAATGCTTAACAAGTGCGTTTTGAGTCGATTCGATTCTTTTCATTTATTTCAAGACATCCTTTTTCTTTTCAGTGTAACAAATGTCCGTATAGTTGGCGATCATTGTGTCCAAAATGAGTGCAGGAGGATGATATCATGAATTTTCAAATACGCGACGCAATTACTGCAAACATGACGAATAACTCAGCGACTGATATACGCAACGTCGTGGAAGATGCACTGCAGCGTGGAGAAGAGCATTTACTGCCAGGTCTTGGTGTGTTTTTTGAAAAGTTGTGGGTCAATGCGGATGAGCAAGAGAAAACTAAAATTACCGGCGAACTTGCACAAGCATTTGCAGGACGATGAATATGTAATGATAAAAGAGCTGTCCAGGTAGTCGACTGGACAGCTTTTTTTGTCCTATCTTGTGTTAATGAGAACTTTACAATGAAGAATGAGAACTCTTAATTCATGAACGAGAACTTTTCATCGAAGAACGAGAACTCAAAGCTTGTAAACGAGAACTCTTTAATGAAGAATGACAACTCCAAGCGCTTAAACGAGAACTCTTCACGAATAAATGAGAACTTCAAGCGCTTAAACGAGAACTCTTCACGAATTAATGAGAACTCCAAGCGCTTAAACGAGAACTCTTCACGAATTAATGAGAACTCCAAGCGCTTAAACGAGAACTCTTTACGAATTAATGAGAACTCCAAGCGCTTAAACGAGAACTCTTCACGAATTAATGAGAACTCTAATCGTGTAAACGAGAACTCCCACGCTACTACAGGTTCCTCCACATTCCGGTCACTTCTCTTTTATTTCAAAAGCGTAGCTAATACAGCCTTCTGTGCATGCAACCGATTGCCTGCCTGTTGGAAAACATAGGAATTCGGGCCGTCGATTACGGAAGCGGAAACCTCTTCCTCACGATGTGCAGGTAGGCAGTGTAAAAACATGTAATCCTTTTTCGCATGACCGACCAGTTTGTCATTAATTTGAAAATCCTTAAAGACCTCCAGTCGATGAGCCGACTCTTCTTCTTGCCCCATGCTGGTCCAGACGTCCGTATAAACAACATCCGCATTTTCGACAGCCTCAACCGGATCGTAAGTTTGAAACCGACCCACCGTTTGCGGCCGCTATTTTTTGCACCATTGCGAAAAGCTTTTGATTGAACTCGTATCCAGCAGGTGTTGCAACCGCAATATGCATTCCCATGTTCGCTGCGCCGATGACTAATGAGTGTGCCACATTATTTCCGTCTCCTACGTAAGCGATTCTTTTACCGACAATTGAGCCTTTCACTTCAATCATTGTCAATAAATCCGCAAGTGCCTGACATGGATGGAAAAGATCCGTTAATCCATTGATGATTGGAATAGATGCATGCTTCGCAAGTTCCTCAACGGATTCATGGGAATTTGCACGTATCATAACCCCATCGAGGAATTCGGATAATACTTTTCCTGTGTCATGTATCGACTCGCCACGGCCAATTTGTAAATCTCTTGCATTCATGTACATTGCATGCCCGCCAAGCTGAACCATACCGACTTCGAAAGAAATCCTTGTTCTTGTGGAATGTTTTTCAAAAATCATGCCGAGAGTTTTCCCCGGTAAAATGGGGGGCATTTTGCCTGATAGTGTTTCTTTTTTCATGACTAATGCTTTGTGCAATAAATAAGTGATTTCCTCATTCGTATAATCTAACAACGTTAACATGTCGCGTCCTTTAAGCTGATCTTCTATATTGTGCCCGATATTCACTGCCGATAAATGCATTTTCACCAATTTGATCATCTCCATTCCTTATAATGTGATGTTAGAAATAGTATATTCATGCATAAATATAAAGTCAAATGAATTTTTATGAAATTTTAAGCATAAATGTTTCATGCGGTCCTATTGGAACTCTTCATGCATCTACAGGAAGTCAACACAGTTCTATGGGAACTCAACATGCATCTATGGGAAGTCCACCCGGTTCTACGGGAACTCCAAACACTTCTATGGGAAGTCCACCCGGTTCTACGGGAACTCCAAACACTTCTATGGGAAGTCCACCCAGTTCTACGGGAAGTAAAAACTAAAACGACACAATACAAAAAACCGCACCCTCGTCAAAAGGGTGCGGTCTTTTAAAAAACTTATTCAAATGTAATACGGTGTACAGTGTCCTTATCAAGCTTTTTAATGACTTCAACAATCAGTTTCACTGCATTTTCGTAATCATCTCTATGCAACATTGCCGCATGAGAGTGGATATACCGTGTAGCGATACAGATTGCGAGTGAAGGAACTCCGTTTCCGCTCACATGGATTGACCCAGCATCTGTTCCGCCGCCAGGGATCACGTCGAATTGATAAGGGATGCCGTGCTCTTCCGCTGTGTCAACGACAAGATCACGTAAACCTTTATGGGATACCATTGAAGCGTCAAAAAGAAGAATCTGAGGACCATCGCCCATTTTACTTGACGCTTCTTTAGAAGTCACTCCAGGTGTATCTCCAGCAACACCAACATCAACTGCAAACGCAATATCCGGCTTGACTTTCGCAGCGGCTGTTTTCGCGCCACGCAATCCGATTTCCTCTTGGACAGCGCCAACACCGAATACGACATTCGGGTGGTTCTCGTCTTTCAATGCTTTCATGACATCAATTGCAATTGCACAGCCGATTCGGTTATCCCATGCTTTTGCAAGCAAATATTTGTCATTGTTCATGACTGTGAATTCAAAGTAAGGAACGACCATGTCTCCAGGCATTACTCCCCACTCCATAACTTCCTCTTTGGAAGTGGCACCGATATCGATGAACATGTCCTTAATATCAACCGGCTTCTTACGCGCTTCCGGAGAAAGGATATGTGGTGGCTTCGAACCGATAATACCAGTCACCGTATCTCCTTTACGCGTCACGATTGTAACCCGTTGAGCAAGCATAACTTGGGACCACCATCCGCCAACAGTTTGGAAGGAAAGGAATCCTTTGTCGTCAATCTTAGAAATCATAAAACCAACTTCATCCAAATGACCTGTAACCATTACTTTTGGACCTTCGGCAACACCTGTTTTTTTAGCAATTAAAGAACCAAGTCCATCATATTCGATTTCATCAGCAAACGGCTCGATATATTTCTTCATTACTTCGCGAGGCTCGCGTTCATTCCCAGGAATTCCTTTCGCGTCCGTCAAGTCTTTTAACATCACTAATGTTTCGTCAAGTTTCCCCATTCATTTCGCCCTCCTAAATAAAAACCACATTTTCAGTATAGATGAAATAACAGATATTTGAAAGAAATTTATAGCAACTCTTTTCGAAGTTCGTGAGCACTCTTCGGTGATAGTAATCCGGGTGCAACGTCGAACACAGTTCTTGCGCCGGTTTCTCCGTTTTTATTCATCTTATAAGCCGCACGTGCATAAGCAACAAGGACACTCGAAGTGAATTCAGGATTACTTTCCAACGTTAGGGAAAATTCCATTACCTGATTGTTAGACTCGCCTGTTTTGCCGCTTCGAATGACAAAACCGCCATGTGGCATTGCTGCATGCTCCTCTTTCAATTGCGCTTCGCTTATGAAATTCACTGTTGTGTCATAGTCCGCAAAGTAATCAGGCATTGTCACGATGGCCTGTTCAACTTGAGCAGCATCCGCCCCTTCTTCAAGAACAACAAAGCATTCACGTGTATGTTTTTCACGAGTGGAGAGTTCAGGTTGGGAGCCACTTCTCACTTTATCCACCGCTGCCTCTACAGGGATTGTATACTGGACAGCTCCTTTAACTCCTTTAATCCTTCTGACAGCATCCGAATGACCTTGGCTTAAACCTTTACCCCAGAATGTGTAGGTTGCACCCTCTGGAAGAATTGATTCACCATATAGGCGATTGATGGAAAATAATCCTGGATCCCAACCAACAGAAATGATTGCAGTTTTTCCGTTCGGTTTGGCTGAAGCGTCGACTGCTTCAAAATACTCAGGAATTTTCGCATGCGTGTCGAAGCTATCAACTGTATTAAATAATTTAGAAAGCGCAGGACCTTGTTCCGGCAAATCATTTTTAGATCCACCGCAAAGAATTAATACATCGATGTCATTTACATAGCTTTCAATGTCATCCAATGGGAGAACTGGGACACCGCTATGCACTTTCAGCTCTGCAGGATTCCTTCTTGTAAAAACAGCTGTAAGTGTTAAATCATCATTTTGAGAAATCGCTGATTCTACACCTTTACCTAAATTGCCGTATCCAACAATTCCAATTCTTGTTTTTGTATCCATTTTTAACAACATCCCTTTCGCCCAAAGTATTCTTACATTTTAACGTTACTCCTATTAATTTGCTAATTTTTCTTTTGTCAAAATCTATCCTTTTATCTATTTCGATTTAAATGGTACAGTAGTAGGGTAGATATAACTAAATGGAATGAGGATTTCATATGCGTGCGTTTGTTTATTTAATCGTTTTCTTCTCATTTTTTGATTTGTTTTCACAGCTTCCGATAATGAGTCCATTCGCGTTTTCGTTAGGCGCATCGTCTTTCATGACCGGTCTCGCAGTGGGTATGTATTCATTTTCAAATACAATCGGAAATGTCATTTCAGGTTTTCTGACAGATAAAAGAGGACCTTTCATCATCCTTTTGGTCGGTTTGTTTGCGTCGGGAGCATCGCTGCTACTATATACATTTGCCATCGGACCTACCTCGCTTTTAGGTATCCGATTTGTCCATGGATTTATGGAAGGGTTAATCGTTCCTGCAGCTTTTACATTTCTTGCAAATCGTGCAGAAGAATCTAAGAGAGGTAGAAGTGTTGCAATTTCTGGTGCGTTTGTTGGAATGGCGGCGATTTTCGGACCAGCTTATAGTGGAATTGTTGCTACGAAAACAAGTGCTCCTTTCATCATGTCAGTGAATGGTGTTATTATGTTCATTCTTGCCATTGCAGCTTTTTTCCTATTACGTTCATTTACATACGAGAAAAAACAGCATTCAAAGTCGACGAAGCATTTCAGGGTGCGGTATCTATTCAAACATCCAGGAATGGTAAGAGCATTTGCAGGAGCCTTCTTCCTGATGTTTTCGCAAGGGGTATTGGCATTGATACTTCCCTTGAAAGTTGAAGCGCTTGGATTTGATACAAAAACGACAGGTATGCTGCTTAGTACGTTCGGTGTCGTTGCTATACTGATTTTCCTATTGCCGATTAACCGTATTTTTGACAAAGTACGTCCAATGATCACATTGGCATTCGGAATTTCCATGATGGGCTTGAGCATGCTATTCCTAAGTCAGATTACGGAACTTTCACTTCACTATGTAGCTATGATGCTATACGGAATCGGTTTTTCTTTCCTATTCCCATCGATTAATTCCTTACTGATCGACTCATCTTCCGCCGAATTCCGCGGGAAAGCCTATGGCTATTTTTATGCATTCTTTTCGATCGGCGTCGTTGCAGGCTCAAGTTTAATCGGTTACTTGGATTTAACGTTCAAAGGCGCGTTCATGCTTACTGGCATAATCCTATTGGCCGTGGCACTGTATACGATACTTGGTATGAAAAGAAACCTACAATTGACATCAGAATGATAGGCTTAACTTGATTAATCTAAAAAACAGGTGGAGGGAACTATTCCCTTCACCTGTTTTTTCTTTTTCATATTATACCAGTTCTGCAGAATAGGATTTGATCTCCTCCATGAATACTTCCCCATATCTTTCGAGTTTTGCAGCCCCTACTCCGTTGACTTCCAAAAACGCTTCTTCTGTGACAGGCATTTTTGCAGCCATATCACGTAATGTCTTATCGGAAAAGACAACAAAAGGAGGTACCCCTGCTTCTTGGGCAAGTTTCATGCGAAGTGCGCGCAATTGATTGAACAACGGATCTTCCTTTGTAATCTGTTTAGTTTCAACGGATCCTTTACGGAAAACCTTCACTTTGCCGGTCAATACATCCTTCCCTTGCTCAGTGACGTATATAATCGGAAATTGACCATTCTCCACGCCTAAAAAGTTTTCGGAGATGATGAATTCGATAAAATCGGAAACATCCTTTGCATTCCGTTCTTTCATCAAACCATATGTTGTCAGTTTGTCAAAACCGAATTCCAACACTTTCTTGTTACGGGAGCCAGTCAACACTTGAGCAATCATCGTCTTACCGAATCGCTGCCCCATTCGTATCACACATGAGAGTACTTTCTGAACCTCAACAGTCACTTCGAAGCGTTCCCGTGTATCCGTACAATTTGCACAGCGGCCGCAATCTTCAATTTCGCTTTCACCAAAATAGGCGATGATGAATTTTTGCAAGCAGGATTCAGTATGGCAATAGTCGATCATCGACTGTAGTTTTTCAAGTTCCGCGGGGATTCGTTGGCTATCCTGCGATTGGTCAATCAGAAAACGCTGTGTTATAACGTCTTGTGAAGAAAATAAGAGCGTACATTCACTATCAAGTCCATCCCTACCGGCACGACCTGCTTCCTGATAGTAGCTTTCCATATTTTTTGGCATTTGATAATGAATGACATATCTTATATTACTTTTGTCAATTCCCATCCCAAAGGCATTTGTCGCTACCATGACAGTCGCTTCATCCATTAAGAACCGATCCTGCTCCGTTTGCCGGAAAACATCCGAGAGGCCAGCATGATACCTTGCCACCTTCACCCCGGTCCGTTCGAGCATCGCATGAACTTGGTCTACGGCTTTACGAGTGGCGGCGTAAATAATACCCGCTTCCCCTTCATTTTTCTTCACATAGTCTTTAACAAACTTTTCTCGATCTTGACCCTTAATGACGGAAAAGGTAAGATTGCTCCGTTCAAATCCGGTCATTACAGTATGATCGCTTTCGATATGCAACTGTTCGCAAATATCGTCACGGACGGCTGGTGTCGCTGTAGCAGTCAGCGCTAAAACAACTGGTCTTTTTTCAAATGATTGAATGACTCTGCTCATCATCCGATAACTTGGTCTGAAATCATGACCCCATTGAGAAATACAGTGTGCCTCGTCAATCGCGATCATAGGAATTTTCATTCTGTTAATTTGCTGTACGAAGGATTGGGACTCAAACCGTTCAGGAGCAACGTATAGCAGACGATATCCACCCTCCGCAGCAATTTCCATCGTACCGAAATATTCCTCTGTTGATAATGTGCTATTTATATATGCTGCAGGGATTCCAATTTGATGGAGCGCATCGACTTGGTCCTTCATCAATGAAATTAAAGGGGATACGACTAAAACAGTTCCCTCCATAACCAAAGCCGGAACTTGATAACAAACGGATTTTCCACCGCCTGTCGGCATGACGCAAAGTGTATCCTTTCCTTCCAAAACATTATTAATGGCATTTTCCTGGCCTGTCCGAAAGGAAGTATATCCAAAATAAGAAGATAATATGGACAATGCTTTATCGATCGGGATCACCTCTTTCAATTCATCAAAGAAAAAAGCACCTTCGCTGGCGCTTTTCATTTTTATTTTTCAAGCAGCAATCGTTCTTCGTCGCGGCTATGTATTTCATTGACAACTAATAATGCATAGAATTTCTGCAGAACAGTTGGGCTGATTTTCTCTGGTTCACGTAGCTCTTCTATATCTTTTACAATTATCCTGATTAAATCATGATCTCTCGTAAGTTGGATGATCGCTTCTCCTTTCAACTAGATGCTTTTCCTATAGAATAACAGAGATTTGCTAAAGGCACCAAGGGAATGAATTAATCGGGTGAAATCGTTGATTTTCGTTTTAGGCGGACGCTTTCCCAGGGCGGGCGGAGTCGCCGCCTTCCACTACAATCAACTAAGTGAGCGCTTCTAAATGTAATTACGCCTGATTATGCAATACCATATTAGATGAGGAATCTATGCTAAAATAAATTAAAGTTTGAGAAACGATGCCCAACACCCAACGGGGCAGGTTAACATATTTCAGCGTTATAACATAAATAAGGTGGTGGGAAAGTGGATAATCAAATAAAATTGGCATTTAATAAATCTAAATCGGGCGATAAAGATGAGCGTTATGAAGCCTATCAAATTATTTTAAAAGCAACTGATCAACAAGTTGATTGGGCTTACGAAGTATGGAATCAACTAATAAAGGACTTAACTCATAAAGATAACCATCAACGCTCTCGTGCAGCACAATATTTAGCCAATCTAGCTAAAAGCGACCCCGAGATGAGAATTATGAAGGATTTCCCTGAATTGTGGAAGGTAACTAAAGATGAAAAATTTGTTACAGCTAGACATAGTCTCCAATCTATATGGAAAGTCGGAATTGCAGGTACAGCCCAACTAAAAATGGTTATGGAATTTATGGTTGAGCGCTTTAAAAAATGTGAAGATGAAAAAAATTTCACTTTAATTCGTAATGACATTATTCAAAACATGAAAAATTTATTTGACTATTACAATGATGAGTTTATTAAACAAACGGCACTGGATTTAATTGATATAGTTGACGACAAAAAATACAAAAAAAAATATATGGATATATGGAAGTAGTTTAGCCCTTCATAGATTATAAAGCTGAATATTTGAGTGTATTCGGCTTTATAATCATCTTAATTTAATCTATCGTGTAGTACAATTTAATTTCTTTTCAAATGGTAGATTAGTTGAACAACTCCGGAGGAGAAAGTTCTTGTATTAATTAATTCCAAATTCAATCTCTGTTTAATATCAATAAACATCGGTCTTCCCTCTCCCAAAACCACAGGATGTACAGATAGTCTAAATTCATCAACAAGGTCTAAATTGATAAAGGTGGATATAAGATTTGCTCCACCATATAACCAGATGTCTTTACCGGGCTTATTCTTTATTTTATTTACTTCTTCAAGAATATCTTCATTTATGAATACTGCTTTTTCGTCAGTCCCTTTTTGCGTTTTTGAAAAAACATATTTAACTTTACTGTGAACTAATCCCCACATTTCTTTTTCAGCTTCAGTATCTTCAATTGTCGGAGTATATTGTCCCCACAAATCGTAACTTTTTCTTCCATATAAAATAGTATCTATTTGATTTAGGAAATTAGTAAACCCCATCTCAGAGTCCATTATGCACCAATCAACTTCACCATTTTTCCCTTCAATAAATCCATCTAAGGTTACTGCTAAATCTAAAATTATTTTCCTTGACCTTACTTCATTGGACATTATTTTCCCTCCCTTGGTTGAAGAAAAAAGAGCCGACTAAGCCCTACGATCTTCAGGTAAAGCACCTTGTTACTATAATAAGCAAATACCTTTATCTAAGTAGTAATTTCACCAGTAATCCAACCTTTTATAAATACTTCCAATGATGAAGCAACCCACGTTCTGCTGTCATCTTCGTGGTTCCATACATAAATATCTTCTGTTTGAATGCTACCATTTAATATTTTAAAGCCAAATAGGTCACCACAGCCGTTATCTGAAAAAAATAACAAGTGGTCAAATGGCATATAAATATCTTTATAGTCACCAAAATTCCTAAAAAACAAATTATCTTTTACTATTTGTGAAGTTGACCATATTAAAGGACAGTCGAAACTATCCAACACTCCATTTGTTTCATTATATAATTCAAACATTTTTTTTGATATTTCCACGTTTAGTTCCTTTGTAATTTGAATTATTTCAGCCTTAGTTGCCGGTGGTTTGAAAGAATAATCTTTTGATATTGAACTTATATAGTCCTTCCACATCTATTTATCACCATCCTTAAAAACATCTATTGGATAATAATTCACCATTAATAATAGACATTCCTTCTTCAACTAAAGCACCTGTTGAAGTATAAATTTCTTTTAAACAATAAATGGGTTATCTAAATCATTATTATTTATAACTATATCTGCATCAAGTTGCGGTGTGTGTTGTTCTAAATAGAGTTTCGAAGCAACGTGATACCTATTTAGGAACATTTCCTCTGCTTTTGTAAAACTTCCAAATGCCTGTTCTTCTCTCTTAGCTCCTCTTTTTCTGGCTAACTCAAAGTCAGTTTCAACAAATATTTTAACATCGAATAGGTTATATAAATCCTTTTTAAATAAGAAAGTTCCATCAATAATAAAAATCATATCTATATTTGCTGTTTTTATTTCTGGGTTCACATATTCATCCGTTGCCAAATCTAAAGATTTTATTTGATAATGAAGGTTTCCTCCGGGACCTAAAGGTATTAAGAGTTTCTGTTTAAAGGAATCATAATCGTGAGCATCTTCGTAATAACCAATAGCTGATTCCCTTCCTTGTCTGTATCGAATAATTCTTGGATTATGAAAATTGTCTATGCTAATCCTAATTACATCCACCTTTCTACTTCGAAGTTCTTCCATAAGCTCATTAGCAAACGTTGTCTTTCCAGATGCCGTTATTCCACTTACTCCTACTCTAATTGGATGGAGCCTTTTTAAACTTAAGATTCTATTTGCTATATTTGAAACAAGTACACTCCTTTCCATATATCTCCCCACTTTCCTATCATATCTTTTTAGAACTTTTCAATTTAAATAAGGATACCCCTTGCCAAAAGTGTACAGCGCTAAGTTCTGTTAACTGTTTTTAATTTCACTCCAAATTTTGACTGCAATTGGATAACAATTATTAATCGAATGCGCTTCGCTTATTCCTTAAAGATTATTGTTGTTGCAGAAGAGTCATTCATTTTTCGTTAGAAGAATAACGTTATCCCCTCTTATAACCTGAAAAATCAAATCATCTTCAAAACTAAGTACAGAAGCAGAAGTCGAAACGTCTTTACTTTTGCTGTGAAAGAAAATTCCATAACCATTATTTGCGGGATAACCATATACATAGCAAACCACTTTTTTATCTTTCATAAAAACTAATTGATTCATACCACCGTTTATCGTTTCACTAATTGAATCCCACTTATAGCCAACGGTTCGATAAATTGTATCTTTAGATGTGTACGGGTCAAAAGAATACACTAAATCCCACTCAAATGGAGTGACATCGGATAAATTTACTAACTCGTTGGAAACACCAATATTCATTACCTCTTGTTTCAAAAGTTCTTCATTAGCATCCCATACGTCTTTTTTTAATACTTTCATTAAAATAATTGATAACATAATCGCGGCAACTACTATAATAGTTTTTCTTCTTGTCATTTGGTTACCCCTTTCATTATCAAAGCAGTGGAATCTTTACATAAATTCAAACGAATTCTATACAAGAAGGTTACATAACTGATTCAACTAAATACCTGCGCCGTCGGGAATTGATTTACTTTTCAAAACGAGTTATTCTATAGATAGCTTAGCAAAAGCCAAGTTCCTGACACGAAGGGAGATGTGTTTAAATGGCAACTACTTATATGGTGGTTTGGTCTTAAAACTGAATAGTAGGCATTCGCGAAAATGCGGGAAACGCCCGTATTATTTGGTATGCCATCCAAAGTAACCTTTCGTGAATATTGCTGTTTGCGAGATACGATATAGGTCGTATCTTTTTTGCGTCCTGATGCCGCGCGACACAGCTTCTATAGAGGCTGCTTGTCCGTGGCATTTTTGCGTCCGAAAATCAACATTAAATGAGCTACTTTATCGACAAGAGGGGTCCAAACAAAATGTTCACCATGTGGAGCGAGCAAACGAAGAAAACGGGGGAATAGAAGAAATGATTATTAAATACGAAACGCTGATCTATGCCTTAAGCCAACAATTCAAAAAGGAAATCGTTTATGCCGACTATCAAACCACACAGTTACAGGGCGGAACTGTGGGAAATGTATATCTAATAACGGGGATCGCCGAAACCGCGGATGGTGAAAAATCGCCGTACAGTACAGTACTGAAAATCCAGAAGAAATGGGAGCGTTACGGAGATTTAGGTTCATGGCGACGGGAATATGATCTATATGAGTCCGACTTAGAAGCGACGTTCTCGGATTCCTTCCGCTGGCCACTTTGTTATCACGCCAAGATGAATGCCGAAGAAAATGAATTTCAGCTGTGGCTGGAATATATCGACGGCGTAACCGGTTTAGACTTGACCGGTGACATGTATGAACAAGCAGCACTTGAGTTAGGACGCTACCAAGGTAAACTGTATGCGGAACAGCCCGCTGCACTACAAAGTCTGAACAACCTGAGCCATGCAGATCTGATGAAGAATACGTATCTGCATTACCGGTCATGGCCGGTCGTCTACAATTATATACGCTCGGAAGACTGCGAATTGCCGCAGCACTTGCGGCAAATGCTCATTGACATCGATAAGTACGCAGACGAGATACTATCCCGCATCGAGAGACTGCCCCTCGTGCTTTGCCACCGGGACTTCTGGGTGACCAATCTGATCTATGCCGACGGGAAAATTGCACTTATTGATTGGGACACATCTGGATGGGGGTACTTGGGAGAGGATCTCGCGAGCTTGATTGCGGATGAAGCGGATATCAATCACATGGTTGAATACTACCAGCGAT
This sequence comes from Sporosarcina thermotolerans, assembly GCF_030067815.1. Taxonomy (GTDB): domain Bacteria; phylum Bacillota; class Bacilli; order Bacillales_A; family Planococcaceae; genus Sporosarcina; species Sporosarcina thermotolerans. Next base: position 2,881,943 of record NZ_CP125968.1, read on the forward strand.
GCGTTCCCGCGTATTATAAAGGCTTTTCGGAGTATGTAGATGTATCCCATATCGCTGATCATTGCGTCTACGAGATGATCCTTCTCATATTCGGATACAGGCTTGTGGAATGGTACCTTTACGCAGAGGACGAAGACGAGAAGACAAATCTTGTTACTACGCTCCAAAAAATTAATGAAATGAAGGCCATCTCTGTGCAGGTTTGACTTCTAAAAAAGAAACTCCAAAAACCCTAAATTGTAGTGGGTTTTTGGAGTTTCTTTCATTACTCCCATTCGAACGTCGCCGGCGGCTTGCTCACGATGTCCTAAACACCGCTGAAGGGTATTTCTGAGAAGACTTGGTTGGACTATCTTGATATTATGGAAGCTCACGGCGATACTCAGTTGATTATGCTACACAAGATTTAGTCAGGTCGAATGAAATAGGCTATGGTTGGAAGTAAAATTATGACGAATATACTTTGGAAAAAAGTTAAGATTATATCCTTCCTCCAAGTATTTTTGGGGTAGCGATTCGCAAGCCGTTGAAAAAATAGCAAAGCTATCCACCAAAACAACCAACCTAAAACTATCGAACTGAAACTACCATAGAAATCATTGTACATTTATAGCCCCCTCTCCCCCCCATGATTTTCAACAATCCGACCCAATTGTTGTAACGGGAAGCGCGAATTAGTATTTTTAGACCCTTTTGCCTTTAATTCCCTGCATTAGTCCAGGAATGTCCCATTTCTATAATCAGCGAAGGCTTGAAGAATTTCTTCTTCTGTATTCATAACGAATGGACCTCTTGCTGCAACAGGTTCGCCAATCGGTTCTCCTGCATACAGCATGACATGCATATCTTCTTCAGCTTTGATTTTAATATCACTTATTTCTGCAGATTTACCTAAACCAAGCCACAATACCTCACCAGCTTTACCAGGTGTATGCTCTGAACCAAAAGTGCCTGAACCTTTTACAACATATAAGAATCCATTATAAGACCCTGGAATTTCTGGGTACTTTCACTTCCTGCTGCAATTTTAAATTCAACCATCGTAACTGGTGTTATATTCAATGTTGGTGCAGTTAAACCATTTACTGAGCCTGAAAACACCTTAGTAGATACACCATTTTCCACTTTTTGTGGCATGGAGTCTTTTCGAAGGTCTTGATACCGAGCTGCCGTCATTTTTTGCTTTGCTGGAATGTTGACCCAGAGTTGAAGCAGGTTAACCAATTCCCCAGGAGCAGCATCTTCAACATGCTCAACGCCTCGTCCTGCTGTCATCCATTGTGCATCCCCAGGATGAAGGACCCCTGTACCGTGTTTGCTATCATAATGATTTAGGTTACCGTCAATCATATATGTTACTGTTTCAATTCCACGGTGGGGGTGTACTCCGAAGACACCGCTTCGCATCTGGTCATGTGCCATAACCAAAAAGGGATCATGTTGCTCCCATTGTTCTGGTTCAATTACCCAAGCCATTGTATGAATATCACTATTACGTTGGAATTCAGGGGTGTATTTATGACTAATTGTTCTATTGTAAATTTTGCTATTCAACATTAATTCCTCCCTTTAATTTGTTTGTGTCTATGGAACCTATTATCTACCCTAACCCTCAGAATGTTAAGTACGCACTTTAAGGTGGCGTAGTTTCTTTTAAGAAACTATGGATTACGTAGGAAGTTTTAGGCAATAAAAACTTTAATTTTCATTGGAAAAGGTTAGCTTTTAAAGATGTTTGCAAATAAAAAAGCAATCCTTCTTAATGAAGAACCGCAATATCTCTCTATTAAAATGTATTTTATTGAGTTATTACAACGTAACCAAGCCAGCCAAATACTAATAGTACTGGCAGGATTAACAAAACCGATAACCACATAATATTTTTCCTAAGCGATAAAGCTGAACCAAGATAAAAAAACGGCAGGATTAACCCCCACCATTTAAATAGCGGTGTTGCAGCTAAGTAAAGTGAAAATGGTATGATTAACAAGAAAGAAATAACGAGAAACAACGGCTTTTTCTTACTTAAGGCAATTAATGAAAAGACAATTGAAGCGAGCATGAAAGGCCAAAAAAGTAAAAACACATTCTTCCTCCTTTCTTTAAAAAGTATCCTTGTTAACGGAAAAATATGGAGTACATTACAAAACCAACTATTAATACAAGAATCATTATTCCAGTACCCTTCAACCCTAAACCACCAACAAGATCAGACAGGTTACTTCCGCGAATACTACTGGAGGGATGCTTTAATTCTTTTTGCCTTAGCCTCTCTCTTCTTTTTTCAGGAGTTTCGTTATCTCTACCCATGTCCTTCCTCCAGTGCCTTTCGTTTTCCTTTTAAAGCGCCCGTTCAATGCCAACCATTCTTTTCTGTTCCGTCCATATAATTGACTTTTACTTCGGGATCATAATTAATTGGGAGCTTCGAAAAGCAATACCAAATTCGTCCCTTACTTGTTTCTATGATTGTAGCCTCGGCAAAATCTTTGTCTTTATATTTAATCTCAAGTGACTCTATCAAAGGATCATTAATTACCCCGAAAGTCAGGGATATTAGTTCTTTATTCGATTTTTGATTAGTGGACTCTATGTTACTAAACGCCCTTGTCAACATTCTATCCTCTTCATTGAATAGCTTACTTCCCGCCCCAAACACCCACCGATAGCCGAGAAGGGTCTTTTCAATTGATGCCACAGATAAAACATCACCATCGCCATAAAAAATAATCTTGTAATCATCAAAGTCAATAGTATGGAAAACCTCATCAACTTGAACATTCGATTCGCTGATAGCTTCATCAAAATCCTTATAGTTTACCTTATAGTAAATGAAAATAATGAAAGTCATTAATAGCAAAAATAAAACAGTTAATTTTGTTTTCATATACTATCCCCCTATTGTAGTAGGGCCGCACATCCTTGTTCCGGAATTGCGCCCGTTTCGCGAAAGCCAGTCATAAATACAGGTTATATTTTTCTTTTAGCTATTCCATCTAATAGAATGCCAATGCCAAACAAGATGATGCCTATCGCGAATGCGTATTGGAAATAAATTGAATCAGATACTCCGAGCTTATAAAGTAAACCTACCAAACTTAATACTATCCCCAATAGAATACATAAATCCCCTATAGATTTCATACTTTCCCTTCAAATACACCATATTTGCTGTAATAATTATCCCTGCAACTTGTTCTAATCCCCGTGTATCATCCTACAGTTGTTTTCACAATTAGGTTACATCAGCATTTTAACTTTTGGCCATATTGCAATATATTATTGGCCTTTTATTCACTAAAAGGAAGGCGCGGTTTTTCATCTTTATATCTGGAGTATGTCCATTCACCATTTTCCATTGTCTCGCATTCCTTACTGCTACAAGAGAATATGAATGTTTGTTTATCAGTCCGGACACTAACACCGAAATAATAAGGGAACTTCCCACCTTTTCTCTTGTCCATACTCGCTTCTATAGCCACTATATTCTCATCTTCAGCAATCCTCTTAAAGTCTTCGCTCTCGACTGTCTTTTGGATCATTTCGCTTAAAATAATCTTTTCCTCTGAAGATGGTGTATACCATTGCTCAATTAGTAACCATTTTCCTAAAATAAACAAATTCAGAGCTATGCTGAGCATCAATAGAGTCACGACTAATTTAAATTTCAACTGACAAACACTCCTGACAAAATGGCCCGCATGAGGCGCAACTGATTTGCGACAACTGCACCCGTTTGCTTAATTATGTTTTATGAAGAATATTTATTCTTGCTCATTCCCACGATTGAAAGAATTAGACCTAAAATAACAATACTGTACTCATATCCATTAAAGTCTATATTGTCATCGAGAACTAATATTCCACCAATCAATGAAACTTGTATTCCGAACAGAATATACTTTTTCCCTGAATCAGTGTTCTTCAACATTACAAAAATCAGGTAAGCTGAATAGATAAACATAGGTATTACTATTAAAACAAAAATAAAAATATTGACGATTGGACTCATATTCATTCCCCCATCTATTTATCATTTATAGAAGAATCGAGTTGAATAAGATTCAAACTAACCGAGCGGCCTACCTCGTTTTATTTTATTGATATTGAATGCGCTCTCAAGACTTCTTTGATTTACGAAAAGTCAGCATTTATCAGACCATTCAATCCATTCGTCTCTAACTTGCCAATTATATTTAAACAATTCATATAACATTGATCCAATCCCCCGATATTAGATTAATTGAAGATAGCGTAATGCAAATTCAATTCCATCTTCATTTGACTTTTTCGTTACGAAGTCAGCACTCTTTTTTAATTTATCACTTCCATTTCCCATGGAAATACCATAGCCTACCATTTCTAACATATCGATATCGTTATCCCCATCACCAAATGCGATTGCCTCGCTATAATGTATATTGAAATACTTCAACACCTCTTTAATGGCAATTGATTTTGACACATCCTCATGCAAAACATTGACGATATGTGGATGCCAGCGTTGAAATATTAAATTTGGGAATTGTATTTCATAATCTCGGATGATTTCTTCTCCGGCATATAAACACATTAAGTATATCTCTTCATTATGATTTTCTTCATTTAGCTTAGGATATTCCGTTAATGAAAGTGTCTCACTCATCGCTTGGAAGGTAAGAGGACTCTGTATTCCGTTCATTGTTAATTCTTCTGTAAAAAAAGAAAGACTTTGTTTATTTTCTTCCGCGATTTCTTTTACGGAATGAACAATGTGTTTTGGTAATGGTATTTTATGAATCACTTCATCTTGGTGTTTAGTATACGCACCATTCGCTGTGATAAAGGTTTCTATTCCTAAAGTTTTTAACTCCTGACACATCGATAATGGTCTACCGGTTGCTGCTACTAATTTGATTCCTTTACTTTTCAGCGTTCGTATAGCGTTCTTTGTACTTGTAGAAATACAACCATCTTCATAATTTATAAGTGTTCCATCAACATCAAAAAATATAATCTTATAATTCATCGTAAACTCCTTTTGAATTATTTCGCCGTGAATTTCCACAAGAATACTATGAAATTTATGTCATTACCGCAATATGGACTGATTATATAAAGATTAGATAGTAGTTTCCTTTTTACGTTTTAATTCCTCATACTCTCCCCATGCGATATATAAAATACCTACAAGTAAAGACAATAGACTAAAAATGTTTAAAGTATTTCCAACATAAGAGAGCATCGCATCAAATAACCCCTTATCCCAACTTGCAACTCCAGAACCAAAAATTGCAGCACTTATATACTTAACCGATATTAAAAAAGCAGATATCGCAATAAATGCAATTCCAGCACCACGTTTTGCCATCTTAACGTCCCCCTACTATCGATTTATTTTTCGCGACATACCAACAGTAAACTTCTCAAATCCAAAATTTTCATAATAGGACTCTAAATGCTCTTCACACATGAGTTGGGGAATAACCCGATTACATTCACAATGTTGAATTAGACGATTCAATATTGCTTTGCCTATACCATTGCGCTGATATTTCGGTAGAACGCCTAATCCACAGATGATTCCAGTAATCACACCATCCGATATGACGCGTCCCGTCCCCACTAATTGTTCCCCTTCAAAGGCATAAATTGTATACCAACTTCCGAGACACATTTGTTTTAGCTCGCTAATCGTCAAATTAATTGAGTTCCATCCCAGTGATTCATATAGGGATTGCATTTGCTTGAAATCTTCAGGGGGTTCGATTGTATAGTCTATTGTTTGCATATGAACACTTCCTCTTAATTTAGTAACCTCTGATTACGATATTCACCCGATAAGCATAAGCGCCGTCATTTAGGGAATTATATCTCAAAAGGTGGTGTTCCGGATGAATAAAACTATGCTCCCCGCAATAATTCTTACATTTCTTCTGCTCAGTTTCGGTGGGACTCCAAAAGCAACTGCAGATACTGAAATAATCCCTCAAGATCAATTTCCAAGTTTATTGGAAGGGGCATTTCTGAGAAGTCTTGGTTGGACAATCCTTGATATTATGGAAGCTCACGGCGATACTCAGTTATTCGAAAACGAAAGAATTGAAAAAATATCCCAAAATAATGGCCAATACGATGTCACATTACGGGTCATCGGATTCGAAGGTGCACATAGTCCACCCTACAAGTTAATTCGCATGACGATTCGTTTCCCTGGTAACGGGGGGAATGCCAATTATAGTGTTATATCGTATTCTCATCGGATTATCTCGGACAAGGAATTTGAGGAGTTAACGAAAAATGCCATGAAGTAAGTGGCTATAGGCGCTGATTCTAATTCAAGAATCGCGTCTTTTTATTTTTATTGATTGGAAGGATGGTTCCCTCAAATAATGTGCGAATTATGCATAGGTAACGCTCCCTTAAAATTCCTTTAAGCTATTATATCATGAGTGTTACACCTGATTTCAAAATCTTCATTTAAAACAAAAAAACACACCTTCACAAACCAAAGAAGATGCATGACTACCGCAACTCAATATTCAAAAGTTACAACAACCCTGCTAAATTCCTCCTATCTTTTGATGATGGCTGGTACACTAATCTATAGAATGGAAATCGAATTCGTTACATGAAGTGCCAAATTGTTTTCATAAAAATTAAAAAAGCATATTATAGCTGTTAGACGGTACTTTTCTTGTTCAACTATTGGAGTAGGATTGTTCTATAAGAAGAACGGAATTGTTATCAAAAGCAAAATTGAAGGGGGATGGGAGTTTTGAAACGACAATCTGTTTTGCTTATTAGACTCTTGATCATGATGACCATTGTACTCCTGCTGACGGGCTGCAGCAAGACAAGTACGGATATCGATGAGTACCTGAACACGGGTACCGCAATGGATGCGGAAGCAAAAGACGTGATGCCCGCTCTTGACGAATTGCCAACATACAAGGACATCGAATACCGACATACGCAAAAAAAGATATTCTTCTTCGAGGCCAACTCGGTAGTGCTTGTGATCGAATATGACATGCAAACCTATGAAAGAGAAAAAGGGAAACTCGCAGAAGACTACGTGATCTCCAACCTAAAAGCCACGTCTGAAACGAGCGTTGATACAAGTAGTCCGGATGTTGATTTCTCACTAAACAGCTATGTGTTCCGAGTGTTGGAAGGAAACGGCTATCTGAAATCCTTTGGGATGATTGGTACTTCCGATGAACACCAACGTATCGCGTATTTGTACTTCTATGATTTTGATTTGGACCAAATTGGCGAACCAGATGACAGAAACCGCATGTCTAAATTCGTGAAAAGCTATTTCGAATATGATTTCTGATGTCTTATTGCAAGTATTCCTATTTCTATATACCTTGTAATTAAACCATCTCTGAAACAATTCGAAATTCAACGAGGATCTTGCACCTCACACTTACTGAGAGGAGAATTTCAACTTCCGCGGTTAGTGAAAATGGGGCGCAATTCATCTTCAGTTATCTCGCCTAATAATTTGATATTCCCTGTCACTTTTTAGAGCAATAATGATACCAGTAAGAATCACAAAAATTAACATTCCTAAACTAACAACCCCTATCCCCATTCCCACCCAAGAACCTATAATAATAGAGACAAATAAAACCACTAAAAAGGCAATTAAGCAAATTAATAATGACCGTTCATTTTTTTGTCTTAAACTTTTAGATACTAAAAAGACAACTAAATTTACAGCAATTCCAAAACCAATAGGCAATAAAATATCCATTATAAAACCTCCAAAGTCCCGGTTGGACAATCCTTGATATTATGTACATTTATTCAGCTACTGGTCCGTTTGTTAAAAGTCAATTACTTGTTTGAATTTCCTCAATTACATCCCCTTCAAAAGAAATCGCCATGATGGTAGCACCTAAAAGTTCCTCTCCATTTGAAATTAGGAACCAAAAACTATCATCATCATTATTATATTTTCTTACTGTAGCTTGATATTTTATTCCGTTCTTTGTAATAACATTAACTCTTTCTATCTTAGGGTCGGTTATTTTCCCTCTTAGTAAATCTGTATAATTCGATAAATTATCTCGCAGATCTAAATGTCCCCAATTTACCTTTGATTCCTCTAACAGATACAAACTTCCTCCGTTAATTATCTCCCAACCTAAAAGTCCTTTTTTTAAGAGTACACTCCCAAATGAAGATTCTTCACCACGACCCCATTCATAAAACGCTACCGCGCTATTTTTTTCAAGTAGTTCAATATGGGCTACCCTTAACTCTGGTTTCTCTAATGAAACAACAACTTTTCTAATTTCAACCATATCGTCTTTGGATGCTACATTTAAAAGATAAATACCTACAACACTAACAATAAATACAAGTATTATTATTATTTTCTTCACTGTACAAATCCCCTTTGAATTACCACAATATATCCAACCTGTAAACTTTAATTAAGGTAGCAACATCTTTTTTAGAGCTGATATTGATGCCGATTACCACTACCTTAAAAATCCATTAGTCATTTATTATAACATGAATCAACCTTTCAATTTCAAAAGGTTCAGTCAAAAGCAATAAATATACTTTCTAAACCAAGGATGGAAGACATTACGGCTACCCAGTCATTCAGCAGAGGCTAAGCTATATCCTTTTCAGTTCCATACCGGCTTATCATATAGCATGAAAATGTCCTTGAAATATGTTTCATCGATCAATTTATCTAAAACACCCTTGAAATACCCCGGCAAATTATGGATTACTTTCTTCTTCGTTGCCATCACTGTGATCATCAATGCACGATAAGCAAGGTCTTCGAATACATGTCCATCTTCTTGATAAATTTCATATTTCATCATCCGTCCGGAGATAGCCCTGTGAATTCCGAAGAACTCACGGGCTAATTTACTTTCACCAATTGTTCCAGCAAGCAAATCTTTCATCCGACCAAATAGACTTGTGGATAACCTTGACGGTTCTTGCTGAGACGTGTAGTTAAGATCTTTAGATTTTAATAGAGATTTAGAAAGAAGAGCTTGACCCTCTGAAATCCCCTTGGTTTCCTCGTCCTCATGCGGTTTGTCGTCATGGTCACGGTCGTCCATTTTCCCCTGTTCATCGAAAGGCAAAATGATGTAAATGTTAGCGCCGAGTCCGCTCATTACTGGGCGGATAAAGTGGATTTTATCAATGATGCCTAAGCTTACAAGCTTGCTTATGGCGCGCCTCACCGTCACGTTCGCTTTACCGATAATCTCCTCGATTGTTCTGTGTTTCAAATGTGCTGCGCCATATTTTACCGAATACCGACGAATCACTTCGAGAACCTGACGATCTGATTTCGTCAGTTCATCCCAATGTTTCATTAAATGCTGTTCGGTAGCTGCGTCCATTTCTTCAATTGTTGAGAAGCGTGCGTATTCCTTTAGATAGTATGTCATTCATGACTCCCCCTTCACCATCTATATAGATAGAAAAGATCAAAAGGGATACTCAACTTGGAATGTTTTTTAAAACAGGCCTAAATGCTCATTTCGATCAACAATGGGACGAGCAGCAACGATTCCTGAACCTACTCTCGGATTTCCCTAGCGCAAGTTTTTTGACGGTTAGTTGATATCGTCATTTAAAATTAGGTATACGAGTACACAAAAAAACAGGCGAAGGAAATTCCCTCCGCCTGTCAATGTTATACTTTAGCAATACGGATATTACTTATCATCGCAAATCCAAGAACGACCATGATGATTACGAAAAACTGAGGTCCGATGTATGGACTCAGGAAGTAACATAATGTTAAGAGTACACCCGCCACTGTAATCGGCACACCATAAAACGCACCGTCGAATTCCTTGACGTTATATCGAGCTAATCTGATAGCACCCGCAACAATATAAAATACAGTAGCTGCAATCCCTACCCATAGCATCTCGGATAAGTCAGTCATATAGATTAGAAGCGCCGGGCAACACCAAAAGAAACTAAATCGCTTAACGAATCAAGTTCTTTACCGAACAAAGACTCGGAATGGAAATGACGTGCGACCATTCCATCGAAACGATCGAAAAGAGCAGCGAGGAAGATGAAAACTAAACTCATATGACTAAGTTCACGTGCAATAAGGATAATCGCTATTATTCCAAAGCTGAGATTTATAACAGTAATTGCATTAGCCAATTGACCTTTAATTTTAGTATAATCTAAGTATCTCGATAAAAACATAATGATTCCTCCATCTTAGTATGGTTGATTTATTTAAAGCATTGGAGACTGATGGAATGAAAAAAGCATTGTTCAAATACTTTGTAGAACTAACCGGGCATCCTGTTTCTTCTTCGCTATTAAAGTCCGTGACAAGCTCTCGGTTTAGTCGAAAGCTGATAAAACCTTTCGCTCGGACATATACTATCAATGAGGAAGAAGCTGAGTTTCCTATTGAACATTATGATAGCCTTCAAGCCTATTTTACGCGAAATTTAAAACAAGGTGCACGTCCAATCGACTTTCAAGATGAAATATTGATATCCCCGGTAGATGGAATTCTGAGTGCTTCCGGTACAATCGAGCGAGATCAGACTTTCATGATCAAAGATTATCTATATAGTATAAAACAAATTTTGGGAGATGACCAGATAGCAAATGTCTATGAAGGTGGATTCTTTTATGTATTTTACCTTTCACCAAGAGATTATCATCATTTCCACTATCCATACGACGGCAAATTGTTATCTCGATACGCTCTTGGCACAACTTCATTTCCAGTAAATGATTTAGGGCTGCGTCTTGGCAATCAACCTTTCGCTACAAATTATCGGCTCATTTCTGAACTATCGACTTCGCACGGCAAAATCGCAATGATTAAGGTGGGTGCCCTTAATGTCAATAGCATCCACATAAATGATTCATCGAAGGAATGCCGAAAAGGAGAGGAGTTCGGTTACTTTTCTTTTGGTTCTACAGTCATTTTATTACTTGAGAATAAAAACGCATTCCAATCTACCATCTCGACAAATTCTGAGGTAAGATTGGGACAGTCGATTGGAGAATGGAAGCTTACTCCCCGCACCTAAGAATCACGGAAATCTTCACAAGAAGGGGAAAGATATGCTACAATTCAATGATTTTATTCTTCATTATGGTTATTTTGCTGTTTACTTCTTTTTAGCTTTAGGCATATTCGGATTACCCCTTCCCGACGAACTCGTAGTTGCATTCATTGGACATTTAACTTCGATTGGGACATTAAATTATCCTGCCGCATTAATTATTACCATTTTAGGTGTGATGACAGGAACAGTTTTCACCTATGCTTTGGGTAGAAATCTAGGAAAGCCTTTATTGACTAAATATGGAAAATGGTTCAGACTATCCCCTAACCGGCTTCAGCGTGTGGATCGATGGTTTGAAAAATATGGACCATGGGCAGTAACTTTGGGGTATTTTGTACCTGGGATGAGACATATCATCTGTTATTTATCAGGAAGTGCTGAAATGGATATGCGGCGATATTTGATTTTCGCATCAATTGGTACTGGTGTTTCAACGGTTATTTGTTTATCAATTGGTTATTGGATCAAATTTCCATTTCAGTAAATAAAGAAGCGATTTAGCGAAGGTACCCTTTGGTTGGGTACCTTCATTTTTTATCATCCTATAATTGATAACTCTTGGACTTCCTATTATTCAGATATAAATAGCCATTCTTTATCGATAATTATTATAAATAACTGTAGTATTCATATACTACATATGCTATAGTTGGAGGTGAAGATACAAGACTATTAGTCAAGGAGGCATTATCAATGACGAATAATGATAATCATTCTCAAAGAAGGTTGACTACCGCAGCTGGTGCTCCAGTAGTCGACAACCAAAACTCTATGACAGCAGGTCCACGCGGTCCAGTCCTTTTACAGGATGTATGGCTACTTGAAAAACTTGCCCACTTTGATCGCGAAGTCATTCCTGAGCGCCGCATGCACGCAAAAGGTTCAGGTGCATATGGAACATTTACGGTAACTAATGATATTTCTAAATATACAAAGGCCAAGCTCTTCTCTGAAGTTGGAAAACAAACAGAGATGTTTGCCCGCTTCTCTACTGTAGCCGGCGAACGTGGTGCGGCTGATGCTGAACGTGATATCCGTGGTTTCGCTCTTAAGTTCTATACAGAAGAAGGTAACTGGGATTTAGTCGGAAACAACACACCGGTTTTTTTCTTCAGGGATCCACTTCAATTCCCTGACTTGAACCATGCCGTTAAACGGGATCCACGTACAAATATGCGTAGTGCAACAAACAACTGGGATTTCTGGACATCCCTGCCTGAGGCACTACACCAAATTACAATCGTCATGAGTGACCGCGGAATTCCACAAACATATCGTCATATGCATGGATTCGGCAGCCACACATACAGTATGATCAATGCTGATAACGAGCGTGTATGGATCAAGTTCCATTTCCGTTCCCAACAAGGAATTGAAAATCTGACTGACGAACAAGCTACAGAGTTGATCGGTACTGACCGTGAAACACACCAACGCGACCTGCTTGAAGCAATCGACAATGGGGACTTCCCGAAATGGAAGATGTATATCCAAGTAATGACAGAGGACGAAGCATTGAACATGCCTTATAATCCATTTGACTTAACTAAAGTTTGGTATAAAGGTGACTTCCCTCTTATTGAAGTTGGTGAGTTCGAATTGAATCGTAATCCTAACAACTACTTTGCAGAAGTTGAACAAGCAGCATTTACTCCTGCAGCTATCGTGCCTGGGATCGGTTTCTCACCAGATAAGATGTTGCAAGCAAGATTGTTCTCATATGGCGACGCACAAAGATACCGTCTTGGTGTAAACCATCACCAAATTCCTGTAAACGCACCGAAGTGCCCATTCCATAGTTTCCACCGCGATGGAGCAATGCGTGTTGACGGAAATCACGGAGGCAGAACTTCTTATGAGCCAAATAGCTTCGGCGAATGGAGAGAGCAACCGGACTTCAAAGAGCCACCACTTAAAGTATATGGAGATGCCGCACATTGGGATTTCCGTGAAGACGATGATGACTACTTCACACAACCTGGTAAATTGTTCAACTTGATGGACGATGATCAGAAGGAAAGACTTTTCGGAAATACTGCACGTAATTTAGGTGATGCACCTAAGGAAATTAAGTACAAACATATTCGACACTGCTATCTTGCTGATCCGGCTTACGGAGAAGGAGTCGCGAATGCATTAGGCATTCCGATGAGTGATGTTTTAGAACAAGAAACTGTAAAATAAGAAAACGCCAACGTACGGGGAGCCTCTCCCCTATCGTTGGCGTTTTCTTTAATTATCTTCTTGCCAAATAATTGGCCCGCATGGAATAAAACCCTCTTCCACTTCATATCCTAACAGTTATAGAAAGTTACAAAACAGGAGAGATGATGAAGATGGAAACAGCAAAAACTCTTCCACAATCCAAGGATCGATTATTGAATACATGTTTTCTTCTTTTTTGTTTATGTTTGATGGATGCCCTCTTCACTGATCTTGGATTGCGCAATGGTCATATCCAAGAATCGAATCCATTCGTTAGATACATATACGATTTAAGCATTGTTCTTTTTTATTTTGTAAAATTAAGTCTGCCATTTTTCTTATTCACATTAATGCGTTTCGTAAAACCATCATCTAATTTGAAAAACTTAATCGTCATAGCGATTATCGTCTATGTTGTGGTAATTAGCATTCATATTTCCTGGATTGTAATTATGACAGCTTTCATTTAGATGAAGGACTTGCTGAATTGAAGATATTGGCAACAATCAGCCCCGTGATGAGTGCAATAATGCTCATCACGAACGGGGTTCCGCTTTCCGGTATCCCAGGATAGATGACAAATATTGATCCAATGATCAAACCAATAATGCTTGCGAATGTTGCATAGGTATAGTTTTCCAACAGAAAACGAATTACTTTACTGCTGACAATAAAACCAACTATAACACCAGTCCCAATGACAATGATAATGGGGATGTTGAGCGTAGAAAGCGCATTGATCGCAGTCGAATATACACCAAGCAGGAGTAAGATAAAAGAGCCGCTAACACCAGGTAAGAGCATTGCCATGCTACCTAACCATCCTGCAAAGAAAAGGCCCAACACATTTTTCAACGTCAATGAAGTAATTACTGTAGAATCAGCCGGACTTATAAAGAAGTCGAAGCAAGAGCTGCCCCAACAACAAGCAACAAGATATAATGTCCAAACTTAAAATTCTTTTTCATACCCGCCTGTTTCGAGATGAACGGAATAACACCGATGATCAGTCCAAGAAAGAAGAATTGCGTAGGCTGATGATAATTTTTTAATAAGAAGTCGATTACCCGACTAAAGAGCAATAATGTAAGACCAATGCCAATAGCAAGCGGCATTAAAAATCCAATATGTTTTTTCCAGTCCCGGCTGAAAAATCCGCTGATCGCGGTTAATAACCGATCATATATACCAAGTATGAACGCTATTGTTCCTCCGCTCACGCCTGGAATCAAGTCGCTGATTCCCATTAAGAATCCACGATAAATATTTTTCCATTCCATAAATCCATTTCCTCCAGTATTATTTCTGTGATAGTAGTATACCATTTACCCATTGTCGACAACCATTTAAAGTACAGTAGGACTATTTTTATTTTTCTCACATATGTATGGTTGACTTTACATATTGTAAAGTGTACTATACACACAAGTGATAGTTTCCATTCAGCAGAGGAGGCTTCGATTTGATTAAAAATCGTGTGAAAGAGCTACGGGCACGTTTTGATATTACGCAAGGTGAATTGGCAGATTTAGTTGGTGTGACGAGACAAACAATTGTCGCGTTGGAAAAAGGGAGTTACACCCCTTCCCTGCTTTTAGCTATGAACCTGGCTGAAGTTTTCAAACTGCCGATCGAGGAAATATTTTCGAAGGAGGAGAGTTGAAAAATGAAAATGAATATCGCTGTTTTTTTACGGATTATGTTGTTCATTTCACTATCTGTAATGGTTTACGATTATTTAAAGTTAGAGCAAAGTTTTATTCAGATGGAACGAGGGTTTATTGATGGATTCAGCTTGTACATCTCCCCATGGCCTGGTCTATTTGTCATAATAACCACCATACTTTTTAGTCGCCAACATTGTCCTAGTGATTATCGTTTGGAGAAATAAAAATGCCGATAAACGTTCATTTCTCACCTTCGAATATGATGTTTCTGACGAAAGGGCTGTCGGCAATACAAGAAAAGCAGTTAGTCATGCGTTTTCTATTCTACTTATCTATTCACTATTAATGATTGGATCATATATGTACATCCCAAATTATTTCGTCGACCATATTTGGTACCCACTCTTTACAACTGCATCAATCCCTATTGTCGGATTGATTTCGTATCTCATTGTTTATAAAGTACTGCAATACAAGTGAAAGGTGAGGTTTCTATGAGAGACTTAACAATTGCGATTGTACTGCGAATCATGTTAATCGTAGCATTCTGCCTGCTTATGTTTAGTGTTCTTCATAATACAGGTGCAAACCATAATAGTTCTCATCTTTACTTTCAAGCATTTGTCCTACTTTCCTTGTTATTAATCTATTTCCATCAAAGGAAACATATCAAGAAAAATGGCGGAAGAATCGCCTTCTACGGGCATCTCATCCCGGAATTCAATCCGAAAGATGAACGGGAACAACAAATTAGCGGAGACGCTTATAAAATCGCCTTTTCTACAATGCTTGTTATCTCTGTTGTCGTCATTTCGAGCGTTGCCTTCTTTCAAATATTTGATGGTATATTGCAGCCGCTCTTCATATTTTTAAGTATCGGCTTTATTCCGATATCTGGCTTGCTCGCGTACTTCTTCTCCTACCGGCATCATTATAAAAAATAATCGGGGCTTGCTTTGGACGTGGGAGTTTCTGAAACCGCTTGTTTATTCTTGAATCCGCTCGTTAATTCTTGAATCCGCTCGTTTATTCCTGAATCCGCTCGTTTATTCCTGAATCCGCTCGTTTATTTCTGAATCCGCTCGTTTATTCTTGAATCCGCTCGTTTATTTCTGAATCCGCTCGTTTATTACAAAAAAACTGTCCATAAAGTCGTTATATCGACTTTATGAACAGTCCCATTAATTTGCAATCTTTTCTTCATTACGACGTTTTTCGATTTCTTCCATACGTGCATCGAACTCTTCCACCGTCATATTCAGCTCAACAAAATAGCGGTTGCGCGGATGGACACGACACTCGTCCGAACAACTGCGCATATACAAACGCTCATTTTCTTCAGAGCTAAGGATCTTCTTATTACATTCAGGATTCGCACAGTTCACATAGCGTTCGCAAGGTGTACCGTCAAAATGATCGCGGCCGACGATAACATGCTCAACCTGGTTCACAGGTACAGCAATCCTTTCGTCAAATACATAACATTGACCGTCCCATAGTTGGCCTTTCGCCACAGGGTCTTTACCGTACGTTACGATTCCGCCTTCCAAGTGCGCAACGTCTTCAAACCCTTCACGCTTCATCCAGCCTGTGAATTTCTCACATCTGATTCCACCCGTGCAATAGGCAAGGACTTTTTTACCTTCAAAAAGTTCTTTATTTTCACGAACCCATTCAGGAAGATCGCGGAAATTTTCAATATCAGGACGAATCGCCCCTCTGAAATGTCCAAGATCATATTCATAATCATTTCTTGTGTCAAACACAACTGTGTTTTCGTCTTGCATAGCTTTTAAGAATTCTTCAGGCTTCAAATATTGTCCTGTCAATTCCAGAGGATTGACATCCTCTTCAAGGCTTAAGTTCACAATTTCATCTCTATGACGCACGTGCATTTTTTTGAATGCATGTCCGTCAGTCTCATGATTTTGAACCAAAGATCTTTGAAGCGCTCATCGCTATGCATCATAGCCATATACGCATCGGTTTGTTCAATAGTGCCTGAACAAGTTCCGTTTATGCCTTCGGTTCCGACAAGAATACGACCTTTCAATCCATTTTCTTTACAAAACGCCAAATGTTCGGCAGCAAATGTTTCTGGGTCTTCGATGTGTACGTATTTATAGTACAACAATACCCGATATGCTCCTTTTTCCATTTCTTCGACCACCTTCTGTTTGTTTTCTTTGCAGTAGAATTAACAGCCTGATCGGTTTTACAACTATTTAATTGTAAACACATGACAGCTCGCCCGTATTTGCAAGATCCGGGCCTCAGACATTATATCACAAAACCCGATATTGAAAAAGTATTTAATTAATACATCTGATTATATGTTAAAGGTATTTCTTGTTGCTTGAAGTGTAGGGCGGCGACTCCTGCGAACGCCGTAACGAAGGACGGCGTTTGCGAGCAAAAGCGCAGCGTTGCGAGCAATGTTTATTGCGACCCCAAGGGAGCAGGAATGCCAGAACGGATGCCCGCGGAAAGCAACTACTTTTTTTATAAAATCATAATCTTTTCCTTTTAAATCTAATTGTTTCATAGCAAGGATGGTGTATACTATGAGTATCGAAGATTCGACATTTTTTTTGAGAGTCTGAAACTATCTATCATATCTTCACGTCTAACAAAATAGAAGGCCTGATTAATTAGGTTCCATTGAAATAATGATAAAGGGAGTCCCGCATTATGAAAAAGCTACGCCACAAAACTCGGTCCATTTGGATTGATATTATCTTTTCCTCGACGATAATTCTATTAACCGTTACTGCGATTCTTTTAATCTTATCATCAAATAAAAATCACACTGCTTCAACTCCCATTGTTAATGAAGAAGAACCAACTGTGGCTTCATCAATAGAAACAGAAGTGATAGATTCCAATTATCCAGGTATTAAAATTGTAACCAAAACATCAAATGACAAAAAAGCCCCTTTTGCTATCCAATATCCCCAAAGTACAATTGATTCTTTTAATGAAAGAGTTCTAAATTATGTAATGAACGTTCAAGAAGAATATAAGGAAACAATGAACAACAAAAGTCTTCTCGATGAAAATACAAAAGGTGAATTGAATATATCCTATGAAACACTTGCGCATTCTTCAGGAAACTATTCTTTTGTACTTGTAAACAACAGTAATTTCAGTGATTCACCTAAAGGATCTACGGAAATCCGTACCTTCCATGTTAATCCCGAAACGGGAGATAGCTATTCCATATCTGATTTATTAGAGGGAGATATTGATCGATTAAGCCAATTATCTTCATTGGTGATAATGGAAATCCAAAAAGACGAAACGTTAACAGGTCATCTTCACCTTCACGAAGTTGAGCTATATACAGAACCAAATTGGAAAAATTTCCAGAACTACGCAATTACCGACGATTCACTGATCTTTTACTTCGATGAAAATACAATAGCCGATGATTCCGTAGGACCTCCTATCATCTCTATATCTATGGTGAAAACAGCCAACCTTCTGATGGATGCTTTTAAACCGCAAGTTGAAGATATTGAAATTCCGAAAACTGAAACGCCCATTATTGATGAAAAAAAGGAAGATTCAACTGACGATACTGAATCTGATGACCCGATTGAAGATGGAGATTCTGAAGAATCAACGGAAACTATCACTAATGGTAAAAAAGTAGCTTTAACGTTTGATGACGGTCCTGATCCGAAGGTAACTATACAGATCCTAAATATACTCGAAAAGCACAATGCAAAAGCAACATTTTTCATGTTAGGCAGTCGAGTGGAATATTACCCAGAGCTTACGAAGGAAATCTTCGACGCAGGCCATGAGTTGGCAGGCCATACTTGGAATCATGCTGATTTAACAAAATTGACTCCTGAACGTATTGCAAAAGAAATTAACGATACATCTGCGATTATTGAAGAGGTGACTGGAGCAAAAGTCAAAGCATACAGACCTCCATACGGTGCTGTGAATGAAAAGGTTCGTAAGCAATCCGATCTCCCCATCATTTTATGGGATGTTGACACACGCGACTGGGAACATCGCAATTCACAAAAACTGATTCAGAATGTTAAACAAAACACAAAAGACGGCAGCATCATTCTTATGCATGACATCCACCAATCGACAGCGGACGGCCTTGACGCTATACTCACTTTCTTAGAGGATGAAGGCTATCAATTCGTTACTGTATCAGATTTATGAGTCCCTACCCTTGAACAATTCGTTCAAGGGTTTTTCTATCTTTTCCGGAAAACCTCTGTTATAATGAAGTTAGAACAGATTGGAGGGATGAAATTGTTCATTCAAATTGAACCGACATCGGAAATCCCGATATATACTCAATTGGCTAATCAATTAATCGAGTTGATAGCAACTGGAACATTACAACCTTCCGAAGCTTTGCCATCGGTCCGTTCCCTGGCGGCAGACCTCGGCGTTAACATGCATACAGTGAATAAGGCATATCATGAACTTGAACGGAAAAACATCATTCAAATCATTCCTAAGTCGGGAGCAGTCATTAATTCAATTTCAAACACTGGACCAAGCGTGTCCCAAGTCGAACTTATTAAACAATTCATGAAGCCCCTAATTGCAGAATCGATTGTCTACGGAATGGATGAGAAACAAATTTTATCAATGGCAACATCAATCATTTCAGATATTCGGAGGGAAGAAGAATGATAGTATCCATATTTCTTGCAATCATTATTTTCTTAACACTGATTCAAGCCGCAATTCCACGATTGCTTAAAAAAACTATTGTTTTCGGTGTGACGATTCCAGAATTGTATGTTGAAGATGAGAAACTGTCCAGCTATAAAAAAATCTATTCGACAATTACACTATTAGTTGGTTTGCTTGGTATACTTCTATTAGCATTTTGGGGTTTTGGCAGCCAATTACGAGAAGAAACGTTCGTCATTATCGGACTGATTATCCAGTTCAGTATTCTTATTACAAGCATGATTCTATATTTGTATTTCCATATACAAACGACTAAAAGAAAACGAGAGATGAAATGGGGAGAAAATCTTAAAAAGGTTAGGGTTGCTGATTTAGCCAGCCGGTCCAATGATGAAATGCTTCCTTCATTCATTTTCGCATTGCCTATGGCGATTACGATAGGTTTGATCGTTTATACAGTTAGCCAATATTCAGCAATGCCAGACATGATTCCCACACACTGGGGACCTAATGGGCAACCCGATGCTTTCAGTGAAAAAAGTCCATTCTCCGTCATTGCACTTTTACTAATCTTACTTGTCGTGCAGGGGATGATGGTAGCCATCAATACGTTCACGAAGAAATCCGGGGTGAAGTTAAATGCTGCAAGAAGAAATTCGTCCCGCATCCAACAATTATCCTTTAGGAAGTATACAAGTTGGTTTATGTTTTTAACGACTGTATTATTAACAATCCTTTTCGGCTTCCTTCAACTGACAACAATCCATGGTGAATTTGCAGGCTCAATGATGATGATGGTATTGCCACTTGGTTTCTTCCTTATCATCTTACTTGCAACAGCATTTTACGCATTCAAAGTCGGTCAGGGAGGTTCTCGTATTAAAACCGAAGTTATCGATGAGGAGACACCGGGCATTACAGATTTAGATGATGACCAATACTGGAAGGCCGGTGTATTTTATGTAAATAAAAACGACCCTTCCATCTTTGTTGAAAAAAGGTTCGGGTCGGTTGGACGATTAACTTTGGCAATCCGATAGGATATTTGGTTATGATTGGACCACTTCTAATTATATTTGTAATCTCATTTTTATTATAACCCAAACAAAAAACCGGCATTTGCCGGTTTTTTTAGTTAAATACACTAGTACTATGCAATGGTTGAAGTCTTGCTTTCGGGTCGATGAATGCTTTGGCATGGTTTATGGCAGTAGGTGCTTCCCCTAATCCAACAGCAATTAGTTTCACCTTGCCATCATAGCTTGTAACGTCACCCGCAGCATAGATCCCTTCAATATTCGTTTCCATTCTTGAGTTGACAATAATCGAGTTACGATCCATGTCAAGTCCCCATTCTTTTATCGCACCAAGGGATGAAATGTTACCGTAATTGACGATTACATGATCGACCGCCACAGTCGCTTCTTGACCATCCTTTTGTGCAAGAACGACTTCCTTTACAATACCGTCTTCGCCAACAATCGATTTAACAGCGCGCGAAGTAAGCACATTCACTTTTGAAGACATCAGTTGGTTGACACTCGTTTCATGAGCAGTAAACCGTTCGCGTCTATGGACAAGGGACACGTTTGAAGCGATATCTTCAAGCATTAACGCCCAATCTACCGCTGAGTCTCCTCCACCGCAAATAAGTACTTCTTTATCTTTAAATAATGAAAGGTCTTTGATGCCGTAATGCAAAGTGCTTCCTTCAAAGTCACTTTCTTCTGCCAAACCAATTTTACGTGGTTGGAAAGCACCAATCCCTGCAGTTAATAGAATTGTACGTGTTAAATGAGTTCCTTTATCAGTTTTGAGGATGAAATGATCCCCATCACGCTCTGCGGAAATTGCAGTTTCCCCAAGAAGGATTTCAGGTTTAGAATAATGTGCTTGCGTTACAAGATTTGCAACTAAGTCCTTTGCAAGGATTTTTGGAAAACCACCTACATCATAAATATATTTGTCTGGATAAAGTTCGATAAGCTGCCACCAAGTTGAGGAAGACTATCGATAATTTTAACGGACATTTCCCTCATGCCTGCATAAAAAGAAGCAAAAAGCCCCGTAGGTCCTCCGCCTATAATTGTAATATCGACAATTTCATTGTTCATCTATAAACACTCCAATTTTCTTTGACTTAGGATGCATGCGAAAACTGTTTTGGTGTATCCTCACCTATCTACTCTACACATTATCTACTATTTTTCAAATAAAAACACGCAATTTGATTAAGTAACAAGGGTCATTTATTATAATTTGTCACTAAAATATATTAATTATTAGTTCAAATCATTATATAATATACTACTATTTTATTGATTTAGGAGTTACTATTTGTTTTATCTAAAATGGAGGATGAGCCAAGATTTGAACTCCTCCTCCACTATTTAATCTTCCGTTAAATGTTCTACACAGAAAGCTGCAATTTCGGCTTCTTCGTCTTCCTCAAGTGCAAAGTCGAGTACCTTATCGTTTGCCCGTTCAAACAGATTGTAGGATACAACTTTCCCTTCCTCACCTTCCATTGCATAGATAACTCTGATACCTGTCCCTTGCTCTGTGTAAAGCTCATCTTCCTCATCGAACTTAACATAAATACGGAATTCAAAACGTCTTCCTGAAAGTATCCCTGTCGGATCGATTAGTTCATTCATGCTGTATTCAATAACTTCCATTTCGCTCACCCTTACATTATTTATTCCCCTTATTTTACATCAAACTGGAATGCGGAGCACAACTAATGTCTTTTCAAGTGACATCCGTAGAAATGCCGCGACTTCCCATAGAACCACCACGACTTCCCATTGAACCAACACGACTTCCCATAGAACCGCCACGACTTCCCATTGAACACGCGAAACTTCCCATTAGAGCACGCGCGACTTCCCATTGAACCACAGCAACTTCCCATTGAACCGCCACGACTTCCCATTGAACCGCCACGACTTCCCATTGAACACGCGAAACTTCCCATTAGAGCACGCGCGACTTCCCATTGAACCACAGCAACTTCCCGTTGAACCGCCACGACTTCCCATAGAACCGCCACGACTTCCCATAGAACCGCCACGACTTCCCATAGAACCGCCACGACTTCCCGTAGAACCGCCATGACTTCCCGTAGAACCGCCATGACCTCCCATAGAACGATGCATACCTCCCTCTCCGATCTCCCATTCATTAATTAAATCCTACTTTACCAATATTTCTTTTGCATTTTCTGATTGATTGTTGAACAATGAAGATAGTGAAAAATTTTCACATTAATTAAACGGGGGTAGGAGTATGCTGAAATTTGAAGAGTACCAGTACACAAGACCGGACATGGAAAGCATCAAAAGTGAATTTAATGGATTGCTTGAACATTTCCGTTCCGCAAGTTCGTTTGAAGAACAGAACGAAGTTATCGCAAAGCTAAATGCCATCGGAAGTAATTATTCCACACATGCAAACCTGGCCTATATCCGCTCGTCCATCAACACGAATGACGAGTTCTATCAAAAAGAACGTGAATTCTTTGATGAAATCGGACCAAAATTCCAGGAGCTTGGAACATCCTTCTACAAAGAGTTGGTCGCCACTCCTTTCCGTAAGCAACTTGAAGATAAATGGGGATCGCAATTATTTGCACTGGCAGACAATGCAATCAAATCTTTCTCACCTGAGGTCCTCCCATTACTTCAAAAGGAAAATAAGCTGACTACTGAGTATGCGAAACTTGTTGCATCTGCTCAAATAGAATTCGATGGGAAAACATTAACCCTTGCACAAATCGGACCTTATGCGGAATCCACAGATCGGGATGTAAGGAAAGCAGCAATGACAGCGTCCTACTCGTTCTACGCTGAAAACGGTGAAGCGTTCGACCGTATTTATGACGATCTCGTCAAAGTCAGACATGAAATTGCAACGAAGCTTGGATTTGATAACTTTGTTGAGTTAGGTTATGCACGTATGAACAGAATTGGTTATAATGCCGAAATGGTAAAGAATTTCCGTGACCAAGTCCGAGACCATATTGTGCCACTTGCAACAAAGTTGTATAAGCGCCAAGCGGACCGTATCGGCGTAGATGAATTAAAGTTCTACGACCAATCCCTTAACTTCCTAAGCGGAAATGCAACACCGAAGGGCACGCCTGAGTGGATCATAGAAAACGGCAAAAAGATGTATGCTGAGCTTTCTACTGAAACCAATGAATTCTTCACCTATATGACGGACAAGCATCTTCTTGACCTTGAAGCAAAGAAAGGAAAAGAGACAGGCGGTTATTGCACATTCATCGATGATTATGATTCTCCATTCATCTTTTCGAACTTCAATGGAACATCCGGTGACATCGATGTTCTAACGCACGAAGCCGGTCACGCTTTCCAAGTATATTCCAGCCGTAATATCGGGATTCCGGAATATGTTTGGCCAACTCACGAAGGCGCAGAAATCCATTCCATGAGTATGGAGTTCTTCACATGGCCATGGATGGAGCTGTTCTTTGAAGATGAAACGGAAAAATACAAGTTCGCACACTTAAGCAGTGGACTGTTATTTTTACCGTACGGAGTTGCAGTTGATGAATTCCAGCACATCGTTTATGAAAACCCAGAAATGACGCCTGCTGAACGTAAGGCTGCATGGAAAAAAATCGAGAAAACGTACTTGCCAATGCGAGATTACGACGGCAATCCATATCTTGAAGCAGGTTCAATTTGGCAACGTCAATCACATATTTATGAATCGCCATTCTATTATATTGATTATACATTGGCTCAAATATGTGCTTTCCAATTCTGGAAGCGTTCATTCGAAAATCGCGAGGAAGCATGGAATGATTACTTGCACCTCTGCAAGTTAGGCGGTTCAAAAAAATTCACTGAGCTTGTTGCAGAAGCAAACCTCATTTCACCATTTGAAGACGGCTGTGTCGAATCGGTAGTCGGTTCCATCGAAGACTGGCTCAACCAAGTTGATGATAAAGCATTATAATACTAAAGGGCTGCCATTTTTCTGGCAGCCCTTTACGTTTTAACTAAAAGCAGATTCATAAAAATTGAATTGATTTTTACCTCTATCTTTTGATTCGTATAATGCCATATCCGCCTTTTTGTACAATGACTCAAATGTATCGGTTTCAGTTGCAACTACTACACCAATACTAATGGAAGTTCGGATTTTTTCATCCGATAGTTGAGCATCCATGCGTTCATTCATTGTTTGAAGTAGATGATTTGCAATGGCTTCCACGTTGGGACTGTTTTTCATATCAACCAACACCACAAATTCATCTCCTCCGACTCTCGCCGCAAAATTATCTGCTCCGATTACTTCATCGATTGTCGCGGCGGCAATTTTCAATATCCGATCGCCTTCCCCATGCCCCAATTCATCATTTACACATTTGAAATTATCCAAGTCAATCATCATCAGACCAAAACTTCTATCCTTCTGTTCAAGCCGCCTACTAATTTCATCTTCAAACGCATGACGATTATTCAGGCCCGTCAAACTATCATGGAAGGCCATATGGATTGGTTGAGATACAAGTCGTGCGATAAAGAATGACAAGCCGACAGAACCGAATAGGATAACTAACAACTGTAGAATAAATTGATTCTTATATTCTTTAAGCAGTCCTGCCATTTCTTGATTATTATAGGCAATTTCGACAACACGCTCAGTTGAAAATCCCTTTTTCTCATCTGCCGAATAAGGGATGTATATACGTCACCCGACCGCCATCTTCGTGCAAAACAAGTTCGTCAGGTTTGGCGCTTCCCCGTACTTTTTCAAACACTTCCTTATGTGGCGATTGAATAAACCTTTGTTCAAAGTTTTCCGTTTTAACACCAATTGGGGTTCCACCTGAGTTGTATACTGTTATCGAATTGATGGTATCATTCTCTTTCACAAGTTCGTCGATTGTATCGAGAAAATTAAACTGATTAAAAATGTCTTGGTCCTCTAACAGGAAGCCTAACTCGATAAGGTATTTATTGTCTGGCGTTGGCATATAACTGAACTTTTTAACCTCGCCGGTTCTTGACTGAATGTCCATGCCGTCAGTGGTAAACAGTGTACATTGCCGACGCTCATCCAATAGATTTGAAAACCTAGGGCAACACTCTTCGAAGTTCGTGCCAACATCTTCGACAAAACTGCTATGTATAATCGTATTTGTATGATCGAGAATGAATACATCCATCTCAAATTCTTCTTTCAACATTTCGAAATCCCAATTTCTAAAATCGGGATTATCCTCATATCGTTCAAGTAATTCCATCGTGTTGGCTTGCATCACTTCAGAGGTTTGTTCGTCAAATAGTTCGTAGATCTTGTCAATCGTTGATAAATTACCAATGATTTTATCTTCTGCCATAGAAATTTGTGTTTCCTGGGCAGTCATTATCGTTTTACGTAATTTCGTATAATCAAACACTGCGATAATGATAGAAATAATAAGTGAAAAAACGATCAGGATAATCGTAAGTTTTAATCTGAAGTTATTTAACAACTTAGAGTTTCCTTTCCATGACAATTGAATTATGCCTTTTGTATCATTATATACCATTCCAATCCTACCATCCAGGAAATTCCGCTTATATGACGAATAGAAAAGAACCGCCTTTTTTTAAAAAAAAGCGGTTCTCCTTGTTTATTAAGTTGGTATCCCTATTACATTAATCCTACTGCATTTCCTTTTTCATCTATATCCATGTTAAGTGCCGCCGGAGTTTTCGGCAAGCCAGGCATAGTCATAATATCCCCCGTTAGGCAAACAAGGAATCCAGCTCCAAGTTTTGGGATGATTTCACGAATTGTAATCGTGAAATCTTCAGGTCTTCCAAGCTTTTTAGGGTCATCTGAAAATGAGTATTGCGTCTTTGCCATGCAGACGGGAAGGATATCCCACCCATTTTGTTCTATCTGTATAAGGTCTTTTCGCGCTTTATCCGTCAAGACAATTCCTTTACCACCATACACTTTTTGAACGATAGTCGTAATTTTTTCACTACGGACTGTTCGACATTATAAAGTGGCGCAAAGTCATTTGGTTCATCGATAAGCTCTAAAACTTGTTTAGCGAGGTCTAACCCACCTTCGCCTCCAAGTCCCCATACATCTGTCAATGCCGCACGTACGCCCTTATCCTTACACCATTTTAGAACATAATCAAGTTCCGCTGAAGAATCAGTGATAAAGCGATTCAATGCAACAACTGGTTGAACCCCGAAAGCCCTAACTGTTTCCAAATGTTTTTCCAAGTTGACGATTCCATCCATTACTGCTTGGACATTTTCTGCACCAAGATCCGATTTAGCTACCCCGCCATGCATTTTCAATGCACGGATTGTCGTTACAACTACGACTGCATCTGGTGCAAATCCACCTTTACGGGCTTTAATATCCATGAACTTCTCGGCACCTAAATCCGATCCGAAGCCAGCTTCCGTCACAACGATATCTGCGAGTTGCCTTGCAGTGTTTGTAGCCATCAACGAGTTACAACCATGTGCGATATTTGCGAATGGACCTCCATGGATTAAAGCAGGAGTTCCTTCAATTGTTTGTACGAGATTCGGTTTGAAGGCCTCCTTCAACAATAATGTAAGAGCTCCTTCAACACCGAGGTCCCTAACCGTTACTGCCTCTTTCTGATAGGTATATCCGATCACCATTTGTGATAGACGTTCTTTCAAATCTGGCAGGCTTGTTGCCAAACAGAATACAGCCATGATTTCTGAAGCTACCGTAATATCAAATCCGTCTTCCCTCGGAACTCCCTGTGTAGGACCGCCAAGACCAATTGTAATATGCCTCAATGCACGATCGTTCATATCAAGTGCACGTTTCCAAGTGATCCTTCTTGGGTCAATCCCAGTGTATTCCCCTGATGAATATGATTATCTATAAGTGCACTAAGTGCATTATTTGCCGTTGTAATTGCATGAATATCGCCGTTGAAATGAAGGTTGATTTCCTCCATTGGCAATACTTGTGCATACCCACCCCCTGCTGCGCCGCCTTTCATGCCCATGACTGGTCCAAGTGATGGCTCACGCAAAGCAATCATCGACTTCTCACCTAATCTTGACAATGCATCAGCCAAGCCGACAGTTACAGTGGACTTCCCTTCACCCGCCGGTGTCGGACTTGTTGCCGTCACTAAAACCACCTTCCCAAACGATTGGGTAACAGGCAATTTGTTTACATCGATTTTCGCTTTGTAGCGGCCATATTGTTCCACTGCCTCTTCAGGAATACCCGCATTTTCTGCGATTTCTAGAATAGGCTTCATGACTGCTGCGTTTGCAATTGCTAAATCTGTCAATGGTTTTGCTTTTTCCGTCAAAATGACCCAACCCTTCCCTTTTACTCTCAGTATAGATTAAATTCTTAACTTTGACCCTTATTCTATTAACTTAATCATGACAATTCAAATATATATTATTCATTAAATTGTCTGCAATTCTATCATACAACATTACCGAATTATTTTCATACTAATAACAAAAAACGCAAAGACTATTCTTTGCGCTTATGACTATGATTATGCTTATTCAGTTGAAAGCGACTTTAATGTAACAACCACTATTTCAGGTTGATTGAATACCCGTATTGGAATAATACTATTTCCAAGGCCACGGCTAATTACCAAATGGGTTCCGCTTTTTTCATGAATACCTGAAGTATATTCAGGGAACCATCCTTGTCCGGGGGCAATAAGAGCACCAATCCCCGGAATTCTAATCTGCCCTCCATGTGCATGGCCACTGAAAACAAGATCAATTCTTTTAGTCACATAGCTATCTAATTCATAAGGACGGTGTGATAGTAGCATTTTAAACATATCTTCCGGGACATCTTCAAAAGCTTTCTCCAATGCCTCTTCCACATACTGCTCCTCAGCTAACGAACTGGATAACGGATCATCTATGCCTCCAATGGCAATTTTTACTTCGTCACCAATTATTATGGATTCATTGGTCAATACATGTACACCTAACTCGTCTAACTTTCCTTTGATAAACTCGACATCATTCGTGGAAATTTCGTGATTACCTGTCACATAAAAGAAAGGTGCAACAGCTTGTAACTGTCTAATGATTTTTAGGCTTTGTTCCAGATCATATCGATTTCCATCGATAAAATCTCCAGTGATAAATATTGCGTTTGGAGATAGTTGTTTCACTTTATTCACAAGCTTCGAGTTGTCTTCACCGAATTCCGAGTCGTGAATATCCGACAATTGAACGATTCGATAATTATCGAAGGACGTTGGTATCCTCAATGACTCTATTTCGAGGAAGGTGACTCCTATCGAGGAATTTTCTTTATATAGATATAGGCCAACTAACAATGTAAGTATGAAAATAATAAGTATTGCTTTTAATTTCCCTCGTATCACTAATCTTTAAATCCAACGCTTCTTAATCTTGGCAAGCTCCAATAATTCTAAAACATCTTTTTTAGGTAATTCTGTCAAGATTGTAAGTAGTTCACGCTCTGCCAGCCGTCTACCTCTACCGCTTCGATACCGATCCTTATTCATCGCATCGACTGAACTATATAATTCTGTTAAGTTTCCATCTTGCTCATCTTCAACATTTCCAATGCTTAGATTTTCACGTAATCGTTCATAGAGCATATCCACATTTGAAGTACTATTTGTAGTAAATGCACGGGATGTATTTGGGTCCCCTAAAATCAGTTCATCAGTTGAAATATTAAACCTGTCTGAGATTTTTGCAATCCAGGCAGCTGAGGGGCATTCTTACCTTTCTCCCAATCTTTAATCCTACTTGCTGATGTACCAATTGCCGCGCCAAAGGCCATCATTGATAAGCCTCTTTGCTCCCTAAGGGCCTTTAGTCTTACTCCAAAGTCTTCTTTACTCCAATCATTCACGGTAATGCCTCCTCCTATTTACTTATCTCTATAATATTTTCCACAGGTCGCCATGTCAATATTAATTATTTTTCTATTAAATAATTAATAGCCTGTTCGCTGCCGTTTATAATTTTCTTCATTCTTCTCTATATAAGCATTAATTATTTCAGCATAAGAAAAACCGATCTTTGAAGCTATTGAACCATAATGAATCCATACATTTTCATAGTTACCAATTGTAGGCTCATTGATGAATGTCTGAATTGATGTTATCGTACGGATAAAAACTTCCGTTAGTTCGCCATTCACTTCACCCTCTGGCCATTCTTCCAGAGAATCAAAACCCTTTTCTATGCCAAGTGATAAAATAAAATGGATGGAATCCACATATTCCTCTAAGATTACCGCTCGCTCGGATGGACCTTTTGTGCTCCAGAATTTAAAACATCTTGTTTCATTTGCTAACTCCGCAAGCTCTACAACAAGCGCAAGCCCTTTTTCCCTAAATACATCCTGTTTAATGTTCTGATTTGTTTGTATGAAACGATCTAATTCTCGCTGCATCGTGAATAAGGTTGAAAAGTTCATTTAAATCCTCCAAAATAAAAATATCTTGAAACCAATCTGATTCTCATCCGTATAGGTATGAGACTATATCTATTTGTGAGGGGATACTGTTATGGCCTTGATAATCCGTTTTGTCATCATTGCATTCATTGTCTATCTATTCTACCGGGGCATTCGTTATTTAATCGACCCCAAGCGGAAACTGGACGAGGCGTATGAACAAGAGCAATATTATTTTTATGATGATGTTAAAAATGTAAGGAAGAACTTCTTTATCACATATAAGGGTGCCCTCTTTGAAGGTGAAAAGTATTTAGGGACTACAGAAGATTCCTTTGAAGTCGTTTCAATCTTTGTCTGGGTAAAGGATGAAACAAAGTTACAAGGATTTTCTAAAGATGACTTCCATTTTTTGTCCTCTGAAATCAATTCGAATTATCCGAAAGCAGATATCAGCTGGAAAAATCCAATTGAAAAGTTAATGAAGGCCCGTTGAGTAGTGACGGGCTTTTTTAATGTTATAAGTTTCGATTATCCATTCCAAATAGATCGATGCCCAGGCTATAAACGATGATGCTTATGTAGATAATCGCTAATACTAAAAATCCGATGCGAAAATTTGTATGTCTCGTTTTATGATTGAAAACCATCATTCCGATATACGCACCAATGCCTCCTCCAAAGATTGCCAGCAGCCAAAGGTTTTTCTCCGGAATTCTTCTTCCTTTTCTTTTTGCCTGTCTTTTATCATAGCCCATTGCTGCAAATGTCCATACGGATAGGAATATAATCCAACTAATTATCACTGCCTGCATCATTCTCAACTCCCCTACCCCTATTCTACACTTTATTGAATAGACAAAGGAAGAAGAACTATTATTACTTTTATTTTTATTATTAAGACGCTAAAAAACCTCGCATCCGATAATTCGGCGCGAGGTTTTGAGGTTAAATCAATTATTTTGCAACTGATTTTTTTGCTGTTTCTGCAAGTTGTGCAAATGCTTGCGCATCTGTTACTGCAAGGTCAGCAAGCATTTTACGGTTCACTTCGATGCCAGCCAATTTAAGACCGTGCATCATTGTGCTGTATGAAAGACCATTCATACGTGCAGCCGCGTTGATACGTGTGATCCAAAGTTTACGGAAATCACGTTTTTTATTACGGCGGTCACGGTATGCATAGTTGAATGATTTCATGACCTGTTGGTTTGCTACTTTGTAAAGTCTATGTTTTGATCCAAAATAGCCTTTAGCTAATTTCAATACTCGATTACGGCGCTTGCGCGACGCTGTTCCACCTTTTACGCGTGGCATAGTTCATTACCTCCTGCTATTCCTAAAGAATGTTTTAATTGTTTAAAGATTATTTCATGTATGTGATCATTTCACGGATACGTTTGTAGTCGCCTGAAGAAACAAGTGAAGCTTTACGCAAGTGGCGTTTCGCTTTTGTTGACTTGTTAGCAAAAAGGTGACTTGTATAAGCACGGCCGCGTTTCACTTTACCAGTGGCAGTTTTTTTGAAACGTTTCGCGGATCCGCGGTGAGTTTTCATTTTTGGCATGATCTGTTCCTCCTAAATCGTTCGTGTTACTTTTTTTCGGCAGTCGGGGCAAGTATTAGGAACATGCTCCGGCCTTCCATTTTCGGTTTCACTTCAACCGTTGAGACTTCTTTGCATAGTTCTGCGAAGCGGTCCAACACACGTTGTCCAATTTCCTTGTGCGTAATTGCACGACCACGGAAACGGATAGACGCTTTTACTTTGTCGCCTGCTTGCAGGAATTTAATAGCGTTGCGAAGTTTTGTTTGGAAATCATGCTCGTCGATCGTCGGGCTTAAGCGGACTTCTTTGAGGTTGATGATTTTCTGATTCTTTCTTACTTCGCGTTCTTTCTTCTGTTGCTCAAACTTGAATTTACCATAGTCCATGACACGGGCTACTGGTGGCTTTGCTGTTGGAGCGACAAGGACAAGATCCAAATTCGCGCGGGCTGCAATTTCAAGTGCCTCGATGCGGGATTTGATTCCAAGCTGGTCGCCGTTGTGGTCAATCAGGCGAAGCTCGCGGGCACGGATGCCCTCATTTACGTACATGTCTTTGCTAATAGTAATCCACCTCCGAATGTTGTCTCGCGAATACACGGTTTGGGTATACCGTCAGGCATTCCGACGGTCCCATAGTTCATTCGTTAATAAGAGCCGGACAATAAAAAAAGTAGACAAAAGTAACTTTTGTCTACCCGCTTATGTGTACATGCATTAAATGCACGGCACGTTCACTCATGTGCTAACCTGTCAACAACGTTATGCGTCGATCAGGTGAGAAGCGGGCAGCTCCTTCTTATACCACAAACTGTATTCATTAACCTTATTAAGTCTACCACCTGATTTATTCATTGTCAACATAAAAATTTCACAGTTGATTTACGCTGCAGGCGGACGCTTTCCGTGGGGCGCGGGTGAGCCTCCTCGTCGCTTCGCTCCTGCGGGGTCTCACCATTCGCGCTTAACCCCACAGGAGTCGCCGCCTTTCGCTTCAATCAACGGAGAGTATTAGTATTAAGTGTCGCAGTTAATAATTTCTTTAAAGACGCATAAAACGATTGAAAAGCTTATAAATCACCATAAACACGCATAAGTTTGGCCAGATACGCATAAAGCGGTTCAAACGCTTATAAATGCCTGCAAATACGCATAAACGCATATTTTGAAGGGTTTTTTATTTGTTTAAAGGCACTTGGCGCGATATGGAGTGTTGATTTACTTATTTATTCCCGCGTCCACTAGTATTAGTTTTCGTGGGATACGTCTGCTTGTATTAGTTTCAAGAAGTCATTGAATGGCATGCTTTCGGATTTTTGTTCTCCGTATTTTCGTACGTTTACTTCGCCGGATTCTACTTCTTTATCTCCAAGTACAAGCATGTACGGGATTTTTTGCACTTGTGCTTCGCGGATTTTATATCCGATTTTTTCGTCACGGCTGTCAAGGTCGATACGGAATCCAGCTGCGACTAACTTTTCGCGAACTTCATTTGCATAGTCGAAGTGAGCTTCAGGCGAAACTGGAATAACTTCAACTTGAACTGGTGCAAGCCAAGTCGGGAATGCGCCTTTGTATTCTTCGATCAGGAATGCTACGAAACGTTCCATTGTTGATACAACGCCTCTGTGAATGACGACTGGGCGATGCTGTTTGCCGTCTTCTCCGACGTAAGTGAGGTCGAAACGTTCAGGTAGAAGGAAGTCGAGTTGGACTGTCGATAATGTCTCTTCCATTCCGATTGCTGTTTTCACTTGTACATCGAGTTTCGGACCATAGAATGCAGCTTCACCGTCTGCTTCTACGTATGGAAGTCCAGATTCATCCATTGTTTCTTTTAACATGCTTTGTGCACGTTCCCACATCTCGTCGTCGTCGAAGTACTTCTCAGTATCTTCCGGATCACGGTATGAAAGACGGAAGGAATAATCCTCAATACCGAAGTCTTTGTACACGTCGATGATGAGTTGAACAACACGTTTGAACTCTTCTTTGATTTGATCAGGACGGACGAAAATATGTGCATCGTTTAGTGTCATTCCACGAACACGTTGAAGTCCAGAAAGTGCCCCTGACATTTCATAACGGTGCATCGTTCCTAACTCAGCGATACGTATTGGCAAGTTTCTGTACGAGTGGATGCCGTTTTTGTAGATCATCATATGGTGCGGGCAGTTCATTGGACGAAGAACAAGGTCTTCATTGTCCATGCTCATTACAGGGAACATGCCATCTTGGTAGTGTCCCCAGTGTCCTGAAGTTTTGTATAGTTCTACGCTTCCCAAAACCGGTGTGTAAACATGGTCATAACCAAGTTTCACTTCTTTGTCTACGATATATCTTTCGATGATGCGGCGGATTGTTGCACCTTTTGGTAGCCAAAGTGGAAGACCTTGACCTACTTTTTGGGAGTTCGTGAATAAATTCAATTCTTTCCCGATCTTACGGTGGTCACGTTCTTTGGCTTCTTCTAACATGCGAAGATGTTCTTGAAGTTCTTCTTTTTTGAAGAAAGCTGTTCCGTAAATCCTTTGAAGCATTTTATTTTTGGAATCCCCGCGCCAATAAGCACCTGCGATGCTTAGCAGTTTGAATTCCTTTAGTTTGCCTGTAGACGGTACGTGTATACCACGGCAAAGGTCGAAGAATTCTCCTTGCTCATAAATGGATACTTGTTCCCCTTCTGGAATTGCTTCCAACAGTTCAATTTTATATGGGTCATCAATTTCTTTGAAACGTTTTTCTGCTTCTTCGCGCGATACTTCCACACGTGTTACAGCTTGGTTTTCACCAATGATTCGTTTCATTTCTTTTTCAAGTTCAGGCAGATCCTCAGCTGTAATCGGTGTTGGAGAATCAATGTCATAATAGAAACCGCTGTCGATTACTGGGCCAATTCCTAATTTCGCGTCCGGGAATTTGCGTTTTACGGCTTGTGCCAGTAAATGAGCTGTACTGTGACGTAGAATTTCAAGGGCTTCAGGAGATTGCGGTGTAATGATTGCAATATCTCCATCTTCGTGAATTGGTGTTTTCAGGTCTACTAATTTGTCGCCAATTTTACCTGCCAATGCGCTTTTACGAAGGCCTGGACTGATGGAGCCTGCTACTTCTTCTGTTGTTGTACCTGTTGGGAACTCCTTTATCGCACCATCTGGAAATTTAAAATGAATATTTTCTGCCATTGCAAACACTCCTCATTATTTTATAAAATGTTGATTTCCGCTCCAGGCGGACGCTTTCCGCGGGCACGGCTTCAGCCAATCGAACCACGAAGAGTTCGATTTGCCGTATTTCTGCGCTTTTTGCAGAAATTAAGGCAGCCGTCTTGTCATTCCTGCTCGCAACGCTGCGCTTTTGCTCGCAAACGCCGTTCTTCGTTACGGCGTTCGCAGGAGTCGCCGCTTTCCGCTTCAATCAACGGATCTCCTTTTAATCAATAAAAAAACACAAAAAAGCCCCATCCCAATAAAGGGACGAGGCTGTTGCTCGTGGTTCCACCCTTCTTCCTTCTATCCAGTCATACAAAAAGAAAACTGGAAAGATGAAGCTCGAAACGGCTAACGGGCCGGGTCCGTCATCGGTTACTAAAAGGGTTCGCCGATGCTGCTCCGAGGTGGTAAATCGATCATCTTCACTTCAGGGCTTCCAGCCAAGCGACCCTGTTCTCTGGTAGTGGATTAACCGACTCATGTCCTCTTCAACACATTTTCGAATATAATATCCATTAGTATAAGGAATGTTTAAGAAATTTGCAAGTGGATAATTCAACCTACATGTTTCTTCGATTTTTCCCCTTCAACTGGACAGGTTTCGCAACCGTTTTGATGCGTTCCATAATCCGCGCGGCTTTGACTTCTTCCTTCTCGCCACGTTGTGTATACGTCAAATGGTGCTGCAGTTCATCGAAATTGAAATTCGACGTGATGAACGTAGGAAGCTTCTCCGCCATGCGGTATTGCAATATGGTTCCGATTACTTCATCACGTGCCCAAGCGGACATAGATTCCGCACCAAAATCGTCTAACATGAGCACTTTCGCTCTTTTTACGAAATCGATTTTTTCATTCAATGTCTGATCCTGGATTGATTGCTTCATTTCTCTTAGGAATTCTGGAATATAAACGACAACCGTCCGGATGCGAAGATTGGCAAGCTCATTTGCGAGCGCACCTAAAATAAAGGACTTTCCTGTTCCGAATGGTCCGTAAATGTAAAGGCCTCTTTCGGGTAACTCTCCTGTTTCGCTAATTTCACTTAAAAATTGAGCTGCAGCCTCAACGACAATGATTCTGCTATTATCATGCTCGAGATCCACGTCATGTAGACGTGCTTCCATGACGTCTTTCGGCATGTACATGCTTTCAATCATATTAGACACATTTCGGCGTTCATCATCGACAAGTTTATTCGGACATTTTACATAGTCGAGATCAATGAATCCTTGGCTGAGCACAAGTTTCGGCTCAAATCCTTTCATCACATTGACGCACCCTTCGATATTCGGGCATTTCTCACAATGGTGGGAAGCCGTTGTATATTCATATAATTTCCCCAAACTTTTGTCGACGACCGATTTATCGACTTGATCTGAATGATCGGTGATGAACTGTTGGACGCCCGGAGACTCCATTACTTCATTCTTCAATTGCTCGTACCTTGCGGTTAGTTCTGAGGCGTTAAAAACTCGCTTCAATGTATTTCCAATTCGCTCCAACTCATTTCACCCCACTTCTCATAGCATCGAGTTTTTCAAGCAGTTGACGGCGTTTTTCGTCAATAGACGGATCTACATCGGATACCGGTTGCTGCACTTTTTCCTCATCATTTTGATAAAACCATTCTGGTACCTTCTCTACCCTTGTCGGTTTCCTTTTGGAAGTGGATTTCTTACTTCCTTCATTTTGCCATTTAATGTACTGGTCATGTTCTTTCCGCGATATTTCCATCGCTTCTTTTGCTGTCGCAATTTTTTTATTCGCCCAATGCGAAGCGATTCTTTCCGCATAGTTTTTTGTAATTTTACCGTCGTTGCGAATAATTATATAGTGAAGTAATACATTTACGACGCCAATCGGAAATCCGTGAACAGTCACTAGTCTTTCAGCAAGTTCAACGTCTACAGGAAGCGGTTCATTTCCAGTGTAGTCTTTCAGCATCTCCCGAGGCGCAGTATTTTCCATATAGAAGATGAATTTATCTTCACGCGATTTCGGCTCCTCAATTGGTATAGCTCGTTCTTTCGTAAAGACTTTTTCAATCGTTGGGACGTTTTGCGAAATGTTCGTCTTGTAATAATCGACAGCGGCTTTTCGTACTCTGTTTTCAGGTAACCTTAAATTTTCGTCTAAAGCCATCATGATAACTTTTTGCATATCAATCGGTGTAAGGGAGTAAAGAAAAGCCAATTTCTCGATCAATTCCTTGGAAACCGAAGCAAGGGATGATTTTGGAACCATTTGTTCAGAAAGGCCAGAACGTAATAAGTTAAAATCGAAATCAGAATGAGCAATCTGAATACCTTTCGATTCATTTCGTCCTTTTATATCACCTGTTTCATCCACTTGTTCAGATGCCCCAGAACGAATCGGTTTGTAAACATCTAAAAAAGTACGTGATACTTCTTTATAAGTACCCTCAACTAAATTTTCATCCAAAAAACGATTCCTTAATCCGCGGTACGCTTGCTCTCCAATTTTACTAAAAAGGAATGTAGATAAGAGCGGATCATCGAAAAAGGATTTTGCATCCATTGGTGCAAGCAGTTCGTACACGAAGGAGCGATCATCGCCAACAGTCCTGCAATATGTGCGTAGCAAGCCGATTGCTTCGAGTGAAATCCTAGCTTCGAAAACTTGTCCCAATGGCATGGTTAATAAATTCATTAAGTAATAATGGTTAAACTCATTTTCTTTTTCTCGTTCCGCGTCAGCCCAAAAAGACATGAAAAGACTCATTGCTTGTGGGCCGATTAACGGTTGGTAAAATAGTGTGAGGAGTTGCCGGTCATAGTCCGAAAATGGACTTGCCATCTTTAGTTTGAATGAATCTACTGGTTGCAGTTCTTGATAAAGCAATTCGGAACCCCTCTTTCATCATCAATTGTAAATTTGTTGTTTTTCGCTCAGGCGGACGCTTTCCGCGGGTATCGCCGCCTACTGCTCCAATCATCGGAGCCTCTTGAATACCAACAAGTTCCTTTAAAATATATATCAAAGATTTGTTTCATCTTTTTTGTTTTGGAGGTTTTTTAACTCTTCGATGAAAACTGTTATGTCTTTATATTGTCTGTAAACCGAAGCGAATCGTACATAGGCAACTTCATCGACATCGGCCAATTTTCCCATCACCATTTCACCGACATCTTCGGAATTGATCTCAACAATCCCAGAACTTCTTAATTCTTTTTCTATTAAATAAACAATGTTTTTTAATGCCTCTAACTCAACAGGCCTTTTCTCACACGCTCTTATTAATCCTCTAAGCAATTTTTCTCCATTGAATTCTTCCCGGGACCCATCTTTTTTCACGACGATAAGTGGCATTTCTTCCACTTTCTCAAAAGTTGTGAACCGAAACGCGCATTTTTCACATTCACGGCGTCTTCGAATGGATCGATTCTCTTCAGCCGGTCTGGAATCGACTACCCTTGTGCCATTGTAATGACAAGCTGGACATATCATTTCGTCTTCCTCCGAATTTCCCTATAGTATATTGATTATAACAGAAGTTTGTCGAAAAAATCGAAGGGGATCCTAAAGAAATTACTGATGTGGTTTTTGAGAGGGATGAAAGAAATAAAAATGCCGTCCAAGTCATACAAGAACTTGGACGGCTTTTCATTATTTTAATAGATTCAATTAAGCATTGAGTGCTTTTGCAACTTTTTGAGTTAATTCGACAACACGTGCAGAATAACCCCACTCGTTGTCGTACCAAGCAAGAACTTTCACCTTACGGTCACCCATAACAATTGTAGACAACCCATCAATTGTTGCAGATTCGGTTGTTGTATTGAAATCGACAGAAACTAAAGGTTCAGTTGTGAAACGAAGGATTCCTGAAAGTGCGCCATTTGCCGCCTCTTTAAATGCCTCATTCACTTCTTCAACCGTTACATCTCTTTTTACATCTACAACTAAGTCAACTAACGATACATTTGGAGTCGGAACGCGAAGTGCCATACCATGAATTTTTCCTTCAAGCTCAGGCAATACAAGTGATAACGCTTTTGCAGCACCTGTTGAAGTTGGAATAATCGATTGGGCACATGCACGTGCACGACGAAGATCCTTATGAGGATTATCCAAATTCTTTTGGTCATTTGTATAAGCATGTACAGTAGTCATCAATCCGTTTTCAATGCCGAATGTATCATTAAGCACTTTCGCTACAGGAGCAAGACAGTTTGTCGTGCAGCTTGCATTTGAAATGACATCGTGTTTTTCAATATCGAGCTGATCGTCATTCACACCCAAAACAATTGTAATATCTTCATTCTTACCAGGTGCAGTTAAAATAACTTTTTTCGCACCAGCTTCAAGATGAAGAACAGCTTTTTCACGGGAGTTGAATACTCCAGTTGCTTCAATTACGATATCGACACCAAGGTCAGTCCATGGCAACTTGGATGGATCACGTTCTGCTAATAATTGGACACGTTTCCCATTAACAATCAGAGCATCTTCCTCAACGACGATGTCTCCGTCAAACACTCCATGATTTGTGTCATACTTAATCAGATGGGCCAAAGTTTCAGCCGGATATGATGCGTTTACCGCAACTACATTCACGTCGTCCTCTGTGATAATTTGGCGGAAAACCATACGTCCAATTCTACCAAATCCATTTATCGCTATCGAAGTAGTCATGTAAAAATATCCCCCTGCTTTATGTTATACTTTTTATCATTTATCCGATAATTAGTATAGCACATTTTACTTATGTGGAAAGAGTTTGTGAGGCAATTGAAAATGTTCCACTTTTCAGAGAATATACTTATGGTGATACGAACCATTTTGCTAAAATCGCATCAAGCTGTCGTTCAGTTTCTTCCAAAGTGTCGTTATTATTAATAACGGCATCCGCCCCTTTTTCCTTTTCGGGAATTGGGAGTTGTGAATTGATTCGAGCATCCGCTTCTTCGCCAGTTAAATTATTTCTTGCCATTAAACGCTTTCGTTGAATAGAAGGAGTTGCAGAGACGACAATGATTTTCTCGACATAGGATTGAAGCTTACTTTCAAAGAGTAATGGAATATCCATTATGACCGTATTAAACCCTTTTTCAAGCCATAATTCCTTTTGACGAATCATTTCTTGGCGGACAGCAGGATGCATAATCGCATTCAGTTTTTCACGTTCAAGTTGGTCATTGAATATAAGGCCGCCTAACTTTTCACGGTTAAGCCGACCATCTTGATCAATAATCTCTTTTCCGAATGCATCGGCTATTTTTTCCAACACACTACTTCCCGGCTCTACAACCTGCCTTGAAATTTCATCCGCATCGACAATCGGATAGCCTTTTTCTTTTAACATACGTGAAACGGTGCTTTTACCGGTCGCGATGCTTCCTGTCAAACCAATGATCATTGGATTCACCCTCTCACCTTTGGCATTTTGGACAATAGACGGAAGTTCTTCCGGCTATCTTTAGGCTTTTCGTCGAACTACCACATTGACCACAAACTTTTTTTCCATACATTTTAAGTCGAGTCTGCATTGTACCTGCTTCTCCATTAATATTTCGATAATCAGAAATGGAGCTTCCACCAGCATCAATACTTTCCTGTAAAACCTCAACAATCACTTCGAATAATTCCTTTTTCCTTTTTTCACTGATCCGTTCGGTCGTTCGATTCGGATGTATATTCATTCGAAAAAGAGCCTCAGTTGCATAAATATTACCGCATCCCGAAATAATATGCCCATCCATAATGACTTCCTTTATCGGTTTCCGTGCATATTTAGGAGTGGAAGCCATAGTCAGAAAGTGATCTATAGCTTCCTTAGAGAAAGGTTCCGGTGCCATTTTCAACAACGGAGAATAGTCCTCTTCCTTACCTAATAGGCGCAGTTCCCCAAATCTGCGTATATCGGAATAGACTAACATTCCGCCATCGTCCATCGTGAAAATGACATGGATATGGTTTCTGAACTTTCGTTCCGTCACCTCATCTAAAGAATCCACGACAAACCACGCACCTGACATTCCCAAATGGCTCACCAACAAATGTGGCTGACCTTCTTTTTTAAGATGGAAATAAATATATTTACTTCTTCTTGTAATATCCATAATCGTCATTTGGGAAAGTTCTTCTATAAAATCATCAAGCGTCTTTCCTTTGACAATTGCTTCTTTACCCAATTCCTTAGAACTTCGGATCACATCTGAAACCTTCACTTCAGAAATGGTACGACCTTTTGACGCAGGTGCCAATTCACGGACAACACCTTCAACCTCAGGTAGTTCCGGCATACTAATTCCTCACTTCGTTTCATACCAGGATAGTCCATACGCCCACTCGACTTTCAAAGGAACATCAAGTGTTAACGCGAATTCCATCACTTCAGGTACAATTTCCTTTAATTTCTCTATTTCATCTTCTGGTGCTTCAAAAATCAATTCATCATGTACTTGAAGAAGCATCCTTGTTTGAAGGCCTTCTTCTTTCAATCTTGCATCCATGTCAATCATCGCTTTTTTGATGATGTCTGCGGCTGTTCCTTGGATTGGCGTATTCATCGCCGTTCTTTCTGCAAAACTTCTTAGATTAAAATTAGAACTTGTTATGTCAGGTAAATAGCGTCTTCTATTCATCATTGTAACGACATAACCTTTCATTTTCGCATCTGCAACAATATCTTCCATATATTGTTTAACTCCAGGGAACGTCTCCAAATACGTATCGATGAATTTCCCTGCTTCTTTACGGGTTATATTCAAACTTTGAGAAAGGCCATAGTCACTGATGCCATAGACAATGCCGAAGTTGACCGCCTTAGCAGTCCGTCTCATATCTGAGGAAACTCCATCCTTATCTACGCCGAACACATCCATCGCTGTTTTTGTATGAATATCCTCGCCTTCTTGGAAAGCTGCTATCATTTTTTCGTCTTGAGACATATGGGCAAGGACACGCAGTTCAATTTGCGAATAATCCGCTGCAAACATTAGCCAGCCTGGTTCGGATGGAACAAATGCTGCTCGTATTTTCCTGCCTTCCTCCAAACGGATTGGGATGTTTTGCAGATTTGGATTAATCGAGCTCAAACGACCTGTTTGGGTTAAGGCTTGTTGAAAACGAGTATGAATTTTACCATCTTCGTGGATTTCCTTAGTTAGTCCTTCAATATAAGTTGAATTCAGCTTTCCAAGCTGTCTGTACGTCAAGATGAAACCGATAATTTCGTGTTCGCTTTCAAGTTTCTCCAATACATCAGCAGCAGTAGAATATCCCGTCTTTGTTTTCTTAATTGGTGTCAGACCGATTTTTTCGAACAGAATTTCACCAAGTTGCTTGGGCGAATTAATATTGAATTTTTGTCCCGCCATTTCATAGATGATCGATTCCAACTCTAAAAGCCTCGCAGATAAATCAATTCCGATTTGACGCAGGATGCCTAAGTCAGTCTTGACTCCCGTTGTTTCCACCTTCCCAAGGATTTTAGCTAATGGCATTTCAAGCTCACGGTACAACTCAAATTGCTCATTATCACGAAGCTTGTCTTCCAGTATCGGCTTCAGTTTCCAGACAGCTTGGGCTTTCCTTCCGGCGTGATCTGCAAGTGTTTCTTCTCCCGGTAATGCCTTTTTGGCACCTTTTCCATAAACAACCTCGTCTGATTGGATATCGA
The DNA here is from genome assembly GCF_030067815.1 of Sporosarcina thermotolerans. GTDB lineage: Bacteria > Bacillota > Bacilli > Bacillales_A > Planococcaceae > Sporosarcina > Sporosarcina thermotolerans. The sequence continues at coordinate 2,924,436 of NZ_CP125968.1, forward strand.
AGTAGTTGAATTCTTTGGCAACAGATGCAACATCTGTGTAACTGGAAGAAGGGTTTGCAATATAGGTCGCCAATAATAAATCAAATTCAAAACCATTCACTTCGATACCATGTCTTAGCAAAGATGCATATGATGCTTTTGAATCAGTTGCGAACTTTCTCTTTTGTTCGTCCTGGAACCATTTTTTCAACTTATCCGACTTAATGACGACTTCAAACGGAATAAAGATGATGGTTTCACCGTCGGTCATACCGATGCCTGAAATTTCAGAGGCTAAATAATTCTCATCGATCATTTCAACATGAAGTGCCATTTCGTCTGCAAGTTCAATGGTATCCGGATCAGTTACGATATGAACGTTGATTTCCTTAATCGGTTCACTTTCAGTTTGTGGAGCCATTTTTTCAAGCAGCGTTTTAAACTGCAATTCTTCATAAAGTGCTTTTACGTTTTCCTCGTCAGGTCCAGGATAATCCAAATTCTTAATCGAAATGGTAATGGGTGCATTCACTTCAATCGTAGCGAGTCTTTTGCTCATGAATGCTTTTTCTTCATTCTCAGTCAAATTCTCTTTCAGTTTTTTACCAGAAACCTTATCCAATGATTCGTAAACTTTCTCGACTGAACCGTATTCCTTCAATAGTTTAATGGCAGTTTTTTCTCCAACTCCAGGCACACCAGGAATATTGTCTGAAGGGTCTCCCATAAGGCCTTTCATATCAATGATTTGTAATGGTGAAAGTCCGTACTTGTCCATCACATGTGCAGGTGTGTATTTCTCAAGATCTGTTATACCTTTTCGTGTAATACAAACTGTTGTATTGTCGCTTGCAAGTTGAGTCAAGTCTTTATCACCAGAAATGACGATGACTTCCATGCCTTCCGCGTCCCCAGTTTTGCTCAATGTTCCAATAATGTCATCGGCTTCGTACTGATCGAGTTCGTATTGTGGGATTTGGAATGCATCAAGTAATTTCCGTAAATACGGGAATTGCTCAGAAAGTTCCGGTGGTGTTTTTTGGCGTCCACCTTTGTATTCGCTGAATGTTGAATGCCTGAATGTTGTTTTACCTGCATCCCAAGCGACGAGTATATGTGTTGGCTTTTCCTCTTTTAGGATGTTTTGTAGCATCATTGTAAATCCATAGATAGCGTTCGTATGGATTCCTGTGTCGTTCGTTAATAACGGTAGGGCAAAAAATGCTCGATACGCCAAGCTGTTCCCATCCAAAAGTACAATTTTCTCTTTTGACAAATCCGCTCACTCCCTTGATAAAAAAACGTCATCTCCATTTATCTTACCATGTTGGTAAGGAGAAATGAAAATGACGTCTTCTGTTATTCGAGGTAACCTGTTAAGATTTTCGCGTATGGCGAGTCAGCAGGCATGATGATCATTGTATCGTTACCAATAGTGCGTGAGTAAGACTGCAGTGTTCGATATAGATTATAGAACTCTGGGTCCTTGGAGAAGGCATCGTTGTATATTTTTGCTGCTTCTGCCTCTCCCTCTGCATGGATGATTGCTCCTTCTTTTTGGGCTGTCGCCAATAACTCTTGCACTTCACGGTCTGTTTCCGCTTCAATTCTTTGCTTTTCCGCATCCCCCTCAGAGAGATAAGCCTGAGCGGTTGATTCCCGTTCAGAAATCATCCTTGTGTAGATGGAATGCTCGTTTTCTTCAGGAAGGTCAATTCGTTTCATACGAACATCTATCACTTCAATTCCGTAATTCCCTTCGTCAAGGAATTGATTCACTTTTGCTGTGACGCGGTCATTTAAGCTCCCCCGCTCGGAGTTTTCATCATTAACAACATCGACATAATTCAACTGACCCATTTCGTTCCGAATAACCGAATAGATGAACTCTTCCATTCTGGATTCAGCGTTGACGATATTTCGGGCGTTGGAGATCATTTTTTGCGCATTTGTTATTTTCCATACAGCATAGTTGTCAATAATGATCCGTTTTTTATCCTTTGTTGTAATTTCCGCTTCAGAAACGTTATAGATCATTTGGTTTTTTGGTAAAGTGGAGACGGTTTGAATGAATGGGATTTTCATATTCAAACCTGGTTCGTCAATGGTTCTTGTAATCTCTCCAAACTGTCGTACAACGCGGTATTCATCTTGCTTAACGATAAATACATTCGCTAATAGGATAATTGCCAATGCAAATAGTACCGTAAGCGTGATTGCTGTTTTCACAGTTTTTCTCATATTGAATGGGCGTTTTGGCGTTATGACCTTTTGGGGATCTCCCGCTTTATTCTGTTTTGCTCGTTGACGTTCCATAAATTTCTCTTCAATGCCTTTAAATGGATTTTCATTCGACATCAGTTGCCTCCCCCTTCCGTTTTAGTAGCCGGTGGTGGTGTTTGATTCTCTAACTGCTGTAATGGTAAATACTTCAATGTTTCTCCATCATCATTCATAATATAGATTTTAGCTTTTGGTAATACTTGTTCTAATGTTTCGATGATTAGACGTTGTCGTGTAATCGCTACGTTTTTTGAGTATTCCGCATGAAGATCGTTAAAGAGGGCGACGTCTCCGAGGGCCTGCTCAATACGCGCTGTTTTTTGACCTAATGCACGTGACCGAATTGCATTCTTCTCACCGATTGCTTCGTTTTCCCGTTTGTTTTTATACTTTTGGGCTTCATTAATTTTTGTGTTTTTAGTTTCCCTTGCGTCCGTTACAGCAGTGAAAGCCGCACGTACCTCCGCGTTCGGAAGCTCAACGTCTTGTAATTTGACACCTTGAATTGAAATACCGATATCATAATTTCCTACAAGGGTAGTAGTAACTCCCGTGTTTTCCCTTCAATTTCCGCCTTTCCATCCGTCAACGCTGCATCTATCGTCGAGCTTCCGATAACAGATCTAATTGAGGCAGAAGTAGCGTCATGCAAAATTTGTTCCGGTTTTTGGGAATTGAATAAAAACTTTTGCGGATCCGTAATTTTCCATTGAACTACGAGATCTGCGAGGACGATATATTCATCCCCTGTAATCATTTTTGTTTCTTTGTCAAAAGAGACAAGCTCTCCACTCGCGTCTTGTTTGTACCCGAATTGAAGACTGAAAGTTTCTTTTGAAAGTTTTTCAACCTCTTGGATTGGCCATGGTAATTTGAAATGCAAACCTGATTCGGTTACGGGCGTATCCGCCTTACCGAAGGTGATAACAACTGCCTGCTCAGATTCATCCACGGTGTACCAAGTAGTAAATGCGATAACAACTAAAAGAATCCCAGCGATAATAAGTCCTGTCGCTATCGATGCTCGGCGTGTGCTCATATTTGTAATTCCCCCTTCTCATATGTATCTATTAATCATACGGACATACTTCAAATAAGTTTCAAAAAAAGAAACCGCATTATGCGGCTTTTTTTGGTAGAGTTATGGTAAATGCAGTTCCAACACCCAATTCGCTTTCAACAGTAACCTTTCCAGCATGTGCTTCAATCAAGTGTTTTACGATGGCTAAGCCAAGTCCAGTACCACCGGATTCTCTGCTCCGGCCACGGTCGACTCTGTAAAAACGTTCAAACAGCCTTGGTAATTGATCTTGTTTTATACCAATGCCCTCGTCCTTTACTTGAATAATGACCTCCTTTGCGGTTTGAGAAGTCGTAATAAAAATTGTGGTACCTTCTTTTGAATAATTAATGGAGTTTATCAATAGATTGACCATCACTTGGATAAGTCTATCCTTATCAGCTTCCACACCAATCCTTGACTGACCTTCTAAAATGATCTTCATTCCCTTTTTATCAAGTGGCCCTGAGACGATTTTCATCGCATCGTCTATCACATCAGAAATATGCACGGATCCATAGTGTAAATAGAAGCCCTCTCTTTCGATTCGTGACAATTCGAGAAGATCATCAATAAGCACATCCAGACGGTCACTTTCCTTTTGTATGATTTCGAGGAAATCCTTCAATAGTTGAGGTTCATTCATCGCCCCGTCCAATAAGGTTTCCGTAAAGCCCTTAATGGATGTAATTGGGGTTCGCAATTCATGTGATACGTTTGCAACGAAATCCTTTCGTACTTCTTCCAAGCGTATTAACTTTGTTATGTCGTGGAAGACAATGATAATGCCAAGCCAATTGCCATGTCGCCCGATAACCGGTGCTCCATAAACATTGAAATACGATTCATCTCTCCTAATTTGACGTTCCGTGACTTTTTCCGTCAGGAACACATCCTCTATTAAGACTTCAATTTCTTCAGGAAAACCTATTTCTTTAATACTCTTTCCTATCAAAGAATCGCTTGAAAATCCAAAAGTCTTTTCAAAAACACCGTTCTGTAAATTTACAGTGCCTTCCCTTCCAAAGATTAAAAGTCCACTTCCCATACTTTCAATCAACGTCTTTAATCGTTCCTTTTCCATCGTCCGTAAAATTGAAGTTTCCTGTAAGTTTTAGCAATTTGATTTAAAGCAAGCCCAAGCTCATTGTCAATCCCTATTTCCTCGATTGGAGTTCTTGCCAAATAATCCCCTTCTGCAAGTTTTCTTGCTGTTCTTGTCATAAAGTCAATGGGTTTCGTATATTGGCGAATGACACGGGATGCTATGAATATGGATATGAAAAATACAATAGAAAAAGTAACAGCAAGGAAAAGCAAATACTTATGCTGTACTTGTGTTGAAATTGGATGGTCAATCAGATAAAAAAACTGGCCAAGGACGATACCAAGACCAGTCAATTGAATTAAAAAAATAACAGTGAAAGCAAGAAGAAGCCTATAATAATAACTTTTCATTTGACCTTTTGCTCCTCGAATTTATATCCGATTCCCCTGACCGTCTTAATGAATAGCGGTTTTTTTGTATTCTCTTCAATTTTTTCTCTCAGGTGACTGACATGCACGTCAACGATTCGTGTATCCCCAACAAAGTCATAGTTCCAAACTGCACTTAATAGTTGTTCACGGGTAAGTACACGGTTTTTATTTTGCATGAAGTAGACGAGTAACTCAAATTCTTTCGGCGTAAACTCCAATGATTGTTCCCGTAGATAAGCCTCATACTGTTCAGGATGTACAGTGAGCGGACCTGACGTAATTATATGGTCACGATCATCCGTCACCTTAACACCAGTACTCTCTTGACTGCGACGCAGGACAGCCTTAACACGCGCTATGACCTCCCTTGGGCTAAACGGTTTTGTCATATAGTCATCTGCACCGATTTCTAATCCTAAAACCTTGTCAGGTTCCTCGCCTTTTGCAGTGAGCATAATAATCGGAGTATTTATATTGCGACTTCTAAGGATTTTGCAAACTTCAATTCCATCAATAATGGGCAACATAAGATCAAGTAAAATTAAATCTGGTTTTTCTTCTTCAACTTGCTGAATGGCTTGTGCACCGTCTGCCGCCATAATAGTTTCAAAGTTGGATTGTTTAAGATTATAATCGAGTAACGTACGAATTGGCTGTTCATCATCGACTATCAATATCTTGTTCACGATACCCGTCATCCCCCTAAAAATTGATAATATTTTTCTGGAATTTAAAAGTTCTCCATTGCTTGCGCGGTGAGGTTTTTCTCTGTGGATGGAGGAATTACTGTCACATTCCCCGAAATAACGGTTTGTTTGTTTTCATTTGTTGCTTCTATCATAATAACAATCGATTTTTTATCGATTTCTACTTTGATTACTTCGAATAGGAATTCTATAGTTTCATAATGAAAGACAGGGTTTGGGAATCGTAAATGTTGCTCTGTAACGTGAGAGCCTGGCCCTGGCAAGTATTTCGAGATTGCCGAAGTGACGAAACCGGTTAACATGATTGGTGGAACAACTGGTTTTTCAAACTTCGTTTGAGAAGCATAATCATGTTGGATGTAGAGCGGGTTTGCGTCATTTGTTAAGCCAAGATAAAGGAGAAGGTCTTTGTCTTCGATTTTTTCGGTTAGTTTTAATTTTTCCCCGATGACGATCTTTTCAATATCCCTACCAATCCGCCTCTTTTTCCCTAATATCAACTTTTTTCCTCCTTTATTTATAGAGCAATAATTGTTGTTATTGAAAGTGTATCAATTTTCACTGGGAAAGGGCAAGCAAACGCCGTTACGAAAAACGGCGTTTGTTTGCGAGCAATGTTTTCTGCGACCCTAAGGGAGCACAAGCGAAGCGTTGCGAGCAAGTGATTTGTTAACCTTTATCTGTTTATTAAAAAACCGGAAAGCACTTAGGCTTCCCGGTCTATTGTTTCTCTTATAGGTTTTTGATTAATTCATCTGCGAATTCGGATGTTTTTACTTCTGTTGCTCCATCCATTAGACGTGCAAAGTCATACGTTACAACTTTAGATGCAATTGTCTTCTCGATAGATTCAGTAATCATTTGAGCCGCTTCATTCCATCCCATATGCTCAAGCATCATAACGCCGGAAAGCAATACGGAAGAAGGGTTTACTTTGTCAAGACCAGCATATTTTGGTGCTGTGCCGTGAGTTGCTTCGAAAATCGCATGTCCAGTTAAATAGTTGATGTTAGCTCCTGGAGCGATACCGATTCCGCCGACTTGTGCTGCAAGTGCGTCGGAGATATAGTCACCGTTCAAGTTCATTGTAGCAACAACTTCGAACTCTTTCGGACGAGTCAAGATTTGTTGAAGGAAGATATCAGCAATCGAATCTTTTACGATGATTTTGCCAGCAGCTTCTGCGTCAGCTTGTGCTTTGTTCGCAGCGTCTGTACCTTCTGCTTCTTTGATTTGATCGTATTGGTTCCAAGTGAATACTTTGTCGCCGAATTCTTGCTCTGCAACTTCGTAGCCCCAGTTTTTGAAAGCACCTTCAGTGAATTTCATGATGTTTCCTTTGTGTACAAGTGTTAAAGATTTGCGGCCTTCTTTAAGTGCATAGTTGAGTGCACCACGAACAAGGCGTTTTGTACCGTCTTCAGAAACTGGTTTGATACCGATTCCTGAAGTTTCAGGGAAACGGATTTTATCAACACCCATCTCATCTTGAAGGAATGAAATTAATTTCTTAACTTCATCAGAACCTTCTTTGTACTCGATACCTGCATAAATGTCTTCCGTATTTTCGCGGAAGATGACCATATCGCAGTCTTCAGGGCGCTTAACTGGAGAAGGTACACCTTCGAAGTAACGTACAGGACGTAGGCAAGTATATAGATCCAATTCTTGACGAAGAGCAACGTTCAATGAACGGAATCCACCACCGATTGGTGTAGTCAACGGTCCTTTAATCGCAATTAGGTATTCATCGATTGTGTCAAGTGTTTCTTGTGGTAGCCATTCGCCTGTTTCATTGAATGCTTTTTCTCCTGCAAGAACTTCTTTCCATTCGATTTCCTTTTGACCGTCATATGCTTTTTTAACAGCAGCTTCCAATACGCGTGAAGCAGCATGCCAAATATCAGGACCTGTACCGTCACCGATGATGAAAGGGATTGTCGCTTTGTCTGGAACGTTTAGAACGCCGTCAGTTACTGTGATTTTTGCCATTTTGAATTCCTCCGTTTCATGATGAGGGGGCTTGTACATTTCTGCACCGCCCCATGGATTACTTTTCAGCTTTCCGATAAATTTTCTATCGGGGAGTTTACAACTTTGTTATCTCTCATTGATAGGTACATATTTTTGCAGATCTGGTCCGATGTAATCCGCACGTGGACGAATTAGTCTATTATTGGAGTATTGCTCCAAAATATGTGCTGTCCAACCGGACATACGGGAAACCGCAAAAATTGGTGTAAACAAATCATGATCGATACCAAGTGAATGATATACCGAAGCTGAATAGAAATCAACGTTCGGAGGCAAGTTCTTCTCACCTGTCACAATGGACTCAATTTTTTCGGACATGTTATACCATTTTTCTTCACCGCGAAGTGTTGTCAACTTCTTCGACATTGCACGAAGATGTTTTGCACGCGGGTCACCTTTTCGGTATACACGGTGGCCGAAGCCCATAATTTTTTCTTTATTGTCAAGTTTTTCTCTAATGTATGTTTCTACATTTTCTTCTGATCCGATTTCCATCAGCATCTTCATAACTTGCTCATTTGCACCGCCATGAAGTGGGCCTTTTAGAGCTCCAATTGCCGCAGTAACACCGGAATAGATATCTGCAAGAGTTGCCACACAAACACGTGCCGTAAATGTGGAAGCGTTCAATTCGTGGTCTGCATGAAGAACTAAAGCTTTGTCGAATGCTTCGATTGCAATTTCTTCAGGTTCTTCACCATTCAACATATAAAGGAAATTTGCTGCGTAACCAAGCTCTGTTTTAGGAGCAACAGGCTCTTGTCCTTTACGGATGCGTGAAAATGCGGTTACAACAGTTGCAACTTTCGCTTGTAATTTTATCGCTTTTTCATAGTTTGCTTCATCAGACATATCTTCTGCTTTTTCATCGTATAATCCAAGAAGGGAGATTGCTGTACGCAATGCAGCCATTGGGTGTACATCAGCAATTGGATATGTTTTGAAATGATCAAGTACTTCTTGAGGAATAGACATATTGTCTGCAAGTTGCTGCTTTAGCACAGCAAGCTCGTCCTCTTTTGGTAAACGTTGGTGCCATAATAGATAAACAACTTCCTCAAAGCTTGCATTCTCTGCCAGGTCGTCGATATCGTAACCGACATATGTAAGGGTGTCATCAATAATAGAACTGATGGCGGACTGTGTAGCTACGATTCCTTCCAAACCTTTTGATGCTGTCATTTAAATCGCTCCTTCAGTCAATTTTGCCTACTATCTACAACAAAATATTGTGAATCTAGGCAAATCTATATTTTTATTTAGTACTGCCTGAAACGCTTACATGACTATTATAAGCAAATATTACAGCTTTGTGAATGGAAACGCTTGTTTTAGTAGTAAAATAATTTTAGAAGGATGAATTATTGTTGAAAAACCGCGTCTTACAACAGCCTTACCAATCTTTGGTTTTGCAATGGACTCCTGCAATTATCGCCGCAATATTAATCTTTATGGTTCCTCCAGTTGGAATTGCAATCATTATCGCTTACTTTACCGCTCCAATTTTAACAGCCATACGAACGATGACACGACTTCCTTTAACAATCGCTACACTATGTGTGATGCTCTCCATCTTGTTCATAATTAGTACGTTTTCATTTATAGCTTTGCACGGGTTGATGGATACAATTCCAATTGTGGAGCGTCATCTTGCTCAGTACACAGGTAAAACCGATTTATCCGGAAAAGTTTTTTCGTTCCTTGAAGGGAAATTTATCGAATATGGACATGCATTGTTAGAATATGCCATTACATTTACAGCTACCTTTTTCCAACGTATTTTCAGTCTATTCATTTTCTTAGTTGCCTATTTTTTTGCATTACGTGAGTCTGGCAAGAACCGTTATTGGTTTCTTATTTATTTCCCGATTAAGATGCGAAAATCCTCTAAAAGGATTTTCACTAAATCAGGTGAATTAATAGGCACATTCTTTTTTGTAGAGGCAAGACTATTCCTTCTGACATTTATCGTTCTGAGTATTGGATTTTCATTATTAGGCTTCGAATCCCCGATCGGAAATGCATTCCTTGTCTCACTTGTAGACAGTTTGCCATTACTTGGAATTGGTCTGTTTTTGCTTCCTATGTCAGCTTTCTTTTTCTATTCAAACCAATTTTTCATCGGTGTTTCGCTTATCCTTCTATATATCTTCGTTCTTACGACTAGACAATTGGCGGAATCCTATATGTGGGCTTCGGCTTTTCGCGTAAAACCGATCCATGCCTTCTTCATAACGGTCTGCTCTTTTTATCTTTTCGGTCTTCCTGGCATACTATTAACGCCATTCCTGCTATTTGCTGCCCTGAAGCTGAAAATGAATCCGTATTTTACCGGATAACAATCTGACCTTTTTTCATTTTTTCATAAATCCATTTGATGATAAAAGGACGTATAATATTTCTTGGCCATTTAAACAAAAGTAAAAGACCGGCTAAATCTGTGATAAAGCCGGGCATGATCAAAAGAATTCCGCCAAGGAAAATACAAACGCCATCAATGACAGCGTTGCCCGGGGTTTCCATGGATGCCATTCTATTCCGCAAATCGGTCCAAGCTCTGAGTCCTTGGGTCTTCGCCAAGTAGGCTCCTCCTACACCCGTTGCGATGATGATAAAAATCGTTGGCAGAACACCAAATGTTTTTCCCGAATAAAGGAGTAACGCGATTTCCGCAGTAGGCAATAAAATAAAAGTAAGCACCAGCGTTTTCTCAATACATCCACTCCATTCCTAAAAAGGCTGCTTTCGAAAAGATTCGAAAGTCAGCCTTTTGTATACTAATATTATTATAAAACTCTTGCATGCCCATTGTAAATTACGCCGGATTCCGCATCCATTGTAATTTCTTGACCACTTGCAATTACTTCAGTCGCTTTATCCACGCCAACGATAACCGGGATTCCCAAACTCAATCCAACTACTGCCGCATGACTCGTCAAACCAGATTCTTCTGTTATGAGTCCTGCACATTTTTCAATCGCAGGCATCATATCTCGATCAGATGCATATGTGACAAGGATTTTTCCTTCCAAATTATGGTTCAAGGCTTCATTTGCATTTTTGGCAACAATCGCTTCGCCAAATGCAACTGTTTTCCCAATCCCCTGTCCTCGCGCAAGCATATCACCGATGACATGGATTTTCATTAAATTCGTCGTACCTGCCTCACCAACAGGAACACCTGCAGTAATAATGACAACATCGCCATGAGTAACATATTGATGCTTTACGCTTTCCTCAACTGACTCTTGTAAAATCGCGTCTATGGAATGGACTCTTTCTCCAATAATCGGGTAAATTCCCCATACAAGAGTTAATTTTCTTGAACATTCATCAGATGCAGTAATAGCGATAATAGGACAACCAGGTCTATATTTAGCAATCATTTTTGCCGTTTGACCACTTTCAGTCGGTGCCAATACAGCCTTAACTTTTAGATTAATAGCTGTATAGGCAGCTGCTTGACCAATTGATTCCGTCATATTTCCTTGTTTTTCACGTCGACGAGTTGATACCACTGAATGATAATCTACTGCACCTTCCGCTGTCCGAGCAATTCGATCCATTGTACGGACCGATTCTACGGATAGAGTCCTGCTGCTGTTTCACCAGAAAGCATGATTGCATCAGAACCATCCAAAATAGCGTTTGCTACGTCACTTGCTTCTGCTCTTGTAGGACGCGGATTGCGTTGCATCGAATCTAACATTTGCGTAGCTGTAATGACTGGTTTTCCAACTTGATTGCATTTTTCAATCATATTTTTTTGAACAAGGGGAACCTCTTCGGCAGGGATTTCCACGCCAAGATCTCCCCTTGCAACCATTAAGCCATCCGAGACATTCAGAATTTCATCTAAATTGTCAACGCCCTCCTGGTTTTCAATCTTAGGTATGATATGAATAGCTGCACCGCCGTTGTTTTCAAGTAACTCCCGGATTTCCATAACATCAGAAGCACGACGGACGAAAGATGCCGCGATAAAATCAACACCTTCTTCAATGCCGAATAAAATATCCTCCTGATCTTTCTCTGTTATGCCAGGTAGTTGCACGGATACACCCGGAACATTGACACCTTTTTTATCCTTCAAAATACCAGAATTTACAACAATCGTATGGATCAGTCCATTTTCTTTATCCAAACCAAGAACTTCAAGCTGAATAAGTCCATCATCCAAAAGAATGACAGAACCTTTGTCAACGTCTTCAATCAATTTATCATATGTGACTGAAAAGGCTTCGTCTGTACCTTCCACTTCAGCCATCGAGATATCGATATGTTGGCCAGTTATCAATTCTACTTGTCCATTTTTCATGGAATGTGTACGAATCTCGGGGCCTTTCGTGTCAAGCAGAATTCCTACAACTTTCCCTGTCTTATTCGAAGCTTCCCGGATAGCCGAAATTCGGGCTCTGTGCTCTTCATGCGATCCATGTGAAAAGTTCAATCGTGCTACGTTCATACCTGCTTCCATTAACTGTTCAAGTATTTCTGGTGATTCACTCGCCGGTCCGATGGTACAAACAATCTTTGTCTTTCTCATTACAATACGCCCTTTCATATTGTGCTTTTTAAATCGACAATTCTTTTGATAATTTGTATAATTCCATATCTAAGGAGTGGTCTGTTGGTTTAAATACCACTTCTAAATCATAGTCTACCACCACATTGTTTTGCATACCAATTGCAACACTACTTCGCCCTTCACGCAGCACTTCTACAGCCCTCGCACCATATTGGCTTGCAATGACGCGATCCCTTGCAGAAGGCGAGCCGCCCCGTTGAATATGCCCTAATACGGAAACCCTTGTTTCAATATTCGCCTTTTCTTTTAATAAATCCGACAAGCCTGAGCCAGACATGACACCTTCAGCAACAATGATAATACTATGCTTTTTGCCACGCCCTGTTCCACTTTGTAATCGATTGACAATTTCATCCATATCAAAACCTGCTTCAGGAATGAGAATTGTTTCCGCTCCACCAGCCAATCCAGCCCAAAGTGCAAGGTCACCAGCATCTCGGCCCATCACTTCGATGATGAATGTACGTTCATGAGATGTGGCGGTATCTCGTATTTTATCAATTGCATCAATGACTGTATTTAATGCCGAATCAAAACCGATTGTAAATTGGGTTCCATTAATATCGTTATCTATAGTAGCTGGAACACAAGCACATGGAATACCTAATTTGACCAATTCTAATGCCCCTCTGAATGATCCATCGCCACCAATAATGACAAGACCTTCGATGCCGTTCAATTTTAATTGATGAACCGCTTTCTTTCGACCTTCCTCAGTCATAAACTCCTCTGAACGGGCAGATCTTAGCATTGTTCCCCCCGTTGAATAATATCACCGACGGAGCCAAGTTGTAATTGTTCGATTTTCCCTTGAATAAGCCCTTGATATCCATTGAATATACCAGAAACTTCAAGACCATCATGTATGGCCTTACGGACAACTGCACGAACTGCTGCATTCATGCCCGGAGCATCTCCTCCACTTGTTAGAACACCGATTTTTTTCAACAAGAACACTCCTTGGTATGTATTTCAAAAAAGGCGAAAAGATGCGAAAAAACCTCGCATCCTTCCTTACTCAGTAAATACGCCTAAGTTTCTATATTTAGAATACCGATTCTCTATCAAGCTTTCCCCATCCATTCCCTTAAAGGCATCAAGAGATTTTCTAAGCGCCTCACGTATAAATTCAGATTGCTTCTTAGGATCTCTATGGGCCCCTCCCATTACTTCAGGGACGATATCATCAATTATACCCATTTCCAACAGATGTGGTGCAGTGATTTTCATCGCCTCAGCCATCTGCTTTGCGAGCGACGCATCTCTCCAAAGAATGGAAGCCGCCCCTTCAGGTGAAATAACCGAACACCATGAATTCTCAAGCATCAGGAAATGATTAGCGACGCCAATTGCAAGTGCACCACCACTTGCTCCTTCACCAATTACGATTGAAATAACAGGCACTTTAAGTCCCGCCATCTCAACAAGATTTCGGGCAATGGCTTCACTTTGCCCACGTTCCTCAGCAGCTTTTCCTGGATATGCTCCTTTTGTATCGATTAAGCATATGATTGGTGGACCGAATTTCTCAGCCTGTTTCATTAAGCGTAATGCCTTTCTGTACCCATCAGGATGTGGCATACCAAAGTTCCTTTTTAGGTTTTCCTTTGTATCCCTACCACGCTGTTGGCCAATAATGGTAACTGGTTGATTTTCAAAAAAACCAATCCCGCCCACAATCGCAGCATCATCTCCGAATACCCGATCCCCATGAAACTCCATGAAATCTTCGAATAAATCACTAATGTAATCGAGCGATGTAGGACGTTCTGGATGTCTTGCAACCTGTACACGATCCCACGGATCCATATTTTCATAAATTTCTTCTTCAAGATTCTTTAATCGCACTTTAAGGTTTTCAATTTCTGTTGATAAATCAACCTCAGACGAATTTGTAAATTCCTCTAATTCTTTAATTTTCTCACGAAGTTTAATGATTGGTTCTTCAAACGTTAGTGTCTTACTCATGTGCATTTTCCTCCCTAACATGAAGTCGAATGATTTTGGAAAGAGTCTCTTTCATATCTTCCCTATGAACGACAGCGTCCAGTTGACCATGGTTCAATTGGAATTCCGCTGTTTGGAAATCATTCGGCAACTTTTCCCTAACAGTCTGTTCAATAACACGTCTACCGGCAAAACCAATCAAAGCTTTTGGTTCGGCAATATTAATATCCCCAACAGATGCAAAGCTTGCCGAAACACCACCAGTTGTCGGATATGTCATCACGGAAATATATAATAAACCTTTTTCGGAATGGCGTTTCAGTGCCACACTTGTTTTTGCCATCTGCATTAACGATAAGATACCTTCCTGCATCCTTGCACCGCCACTTGCTGAAAAGATAATGACAGGAAGACCTGATTCAGTTGCATGTTCAACTGCACGAGTTATTTTTTCACCAACAACAGAACCCATAGAACCCATGCGGAAATGGGAATCCATAATGGCAACCGCAACCTTACTTCCACCAATTTTTCCAGTTCCGGTCAATACAGCTTCATTCAATCCAGTCTGCTCTTTATCAGATGCCACTTTTTCCATATAAGATGGAAAATTCAATGGATTCTCCGTCTTCAAATGATTATCCATTGACTCAAAGGTGTCCTCGTCAAATAAGCATTCCACCCGCTCCCATGCAGTCATCTTAAAATGATGACCACATTTCTGACAAACCTTTGCAGTTTTCAAAAGATCTTTAGTCAATATGATTTCTTTACATTCCGGACATTTGGTCATAATCCCTTCAGGCACATCATTTTTCGCTTCTGCTGAAGGTATCGTTATCGCTTGCTTCTTTTTATGTTTTGTAAAAAGATCTCGGATCATAGTAATTCTTCCCCCTCAATTTTTTCTATCCATTTTTCGTAAGATTCCAATGCTTCGAAAACGTGCCCACCAAGCAAGTTTTCAAGCAATGCATTCATAATTTGGCTTTCATTCGTTTCTGTCATTTTTCCATAAGGCACTCTGCTATATTGCTTCAATAGAAACCAGATTTTCAATGATAAGCGGTTGTCCGTTGCTACAATCATTTCCCGGACAATATCTTCTCTTAATATGGAACCTTCTTCTTCCAACCTTACTAATAGGCTTTTCCAAACCGGGAGCTGTTGTTTTTGTGGGTCTTTACAAATAGATTGGATTGCAGCCTTCTCGTGGATAATGCGAGTTTCTCTTGCATCTTTGGCAGAATCAGGCTGTTGCATAATGAATGTAGATAAAACCTCAACAAGCTGATGTTTTTTGAAATCCCCCAAAAATGTACCTTCTCCACGGCGTGTTTCAATTAGTCCTAATAACTCAAGGCTTCGAAGTGCTTCGCGGATTGTTGATCTTCCTACTTGTAGACGTTCCGCCAGTACACGTTCAGACGGTAATTTATCACCAATTTCTATACCTTCTGCCTTAATCATGAGCCTTAGTTCTCCAACTATGTCAAGAAACATCTTAGATGATGGTTTTGTATTTTGCATTGGGCCCCGCCCCTTTAGGTAATTCATCTTCCGAAAAGTGGTCTGACCACTCATGTCTAATAGCATACAGAAAAATGGGAGTTGCGTAAAGCGATTTTAAGGAAAAATATCGGAAATACTGGTTAGCCCATAATTATGTCCAGCAAAAATAATAAAACAGGTAAAGGATAGCATTTGCATTCCTTCACCTGTTTACCCCTGAAATTAAATTTTATTAACTTTTTGAACGATCAACTGGGTTTGGCCGTTGCGTTTTTCCATCGTTCCTTCAAGTTGTACCATTGCGAGTTCTTGTAGGTGAACATTGCTTACAGCGTATTGCTTAGGAAATAGTGTGCAGGATAGTTCGCCAGTTTCGTCTTGTAGAGTTAGGAAAGCCATTGCTTCACCTTTCTTGGTGCGTATGCGTTTGATTTCGCGAATTAAGCCGGCGACTTTCAATATGCTACGTTCCCTAACATTAGGGACATCTACAAGGTCAATGATATTGCCGCCTAAATTCTTTTTCATTTCCAATGCTGGATGTTCAGATAAATAGAAACCCAACACTTCCCGTTCGTATTCCAACATAGCGAATCTGGGCATTGTTCCACCTGGGGTGTATTTCGGTTTTGCTATGGAATAAATGACGTCATGGAGTAAGTCATCTTCCCCTTCGGAACCGATAAACATTGCATGATTCCGGCAGCTTCGATAGATGCTAACAGAACAGATCTGTTTTCTCTAAATTCATCAAGTGCACCTGCTTTTATTAATGGAATAATAGCTTTTTCCGTGAAATTTGTTCCGCCGATGGCAGCAGAAAAATCGAATAATGATTTCCAACCAACCTTTGTTCGCGCTGACTTTACAACGTTATAAAATGAAGGGGTCACGCCCTTAATGGCGCCAAGTCCAACACGAATCGAACCATTTTCAACGATATGTGAAAATTTACTTTTTTGGATTGATGGCGGCAGAATTGTAATCCCTTTACTCCTTATTTCATGGATGTATTCCATTATTTTATCTTGGTTGCCCGTCGCTAACGATAAGAGAGCTGCGTAAAAATATGCAGGTTCATTCGCTTTGATGAAGGCTAATTGGTAGGAGATCAAGGAATACGCCACGGCATGGCTTTTCGGGAATCCATAATCCGCAAATTTAACGATCAAATCATAGATTTCACTCGCCGATTTTTCTGGGAAGTTATTGTTTACTGCACTCTTAACAAAATGCTCCCTTTCTTGTCGCAATATTTCTCTTTTCTTCTTACTTACTGCCCTTCGCAAAAGATCCGCTTCAGCCATTGAAAATCCTGCAATTCGCACGGCTATTTGCATGATTTGCTCCTGATAGACGATGATGCCTTCCGTCTCTTTCAAAATCGGTTCAAGCTGAGGGTGAATATAATGGACTTTTTCATTATTATTTTTCCTTCTGCTGTATAGAGGAATGTTTTCCATCGGACCGGACGATATAATGCATTTATGGCATAGATATCACTGAATTCGTCAGGTTTAATAAGTCTTAAGGCGTCTCTCATTCCGTCTGATTCGAACTGGAATACCCCTGTCATATCCCCTTCCCTGAACAACTCAAAAGTCTTCTGATCATTTAAAGGTATTTCTTCGAAATTCAACACGACTTCTTTGTCATGCTCAATCATGGATTTGATACGATCCATCAATGTTAGGTTCCGTAACCCAAGAAAGTCCATTTTCAATAAGCCGACTTCTTCAACGTCTCCCATGGCCCATTGCGTTAAGTAAATATCGTCTGTCCCGTTTTGTAGGGGAACTGTTTCCACAAGTGGGACTGGGGAAAGAATGACGCCTGCCGCGTGCGTTGAGGCATTTCTTGGCAATCCTTCCAAAGCCCTCGCTGCTTGGTACCATTTGTTTCGGATAGGGTCCAAAGCAATCCAATCCTGAAGCGCCTTTGAGTGTTTAACAGAGTCTTCCAGTTTTCTGCTATGACCTTCTTGTATTTGTTTTGACAGAAATCCCATTTCTTCATTACTAAAATCGAATACCCGGGCAACATTTCGAGCAACAGATTTAGCCGACAAAGTGCCGAACGTAATGATTTGAGCTACATGTGATTTCCCATACTTTTTGGCAACATACTCAATAACTTCAGAGCGTCGATTATCTGCAAAATCGATATCGATATCGGGCATTGTAATTCTTCCCGGGTTCAGGAAACGCTCAAAGATAAGTCCGTATTTGATAGGATCTACGTCTGTAATACCGAGTGAATAAGCGACAAGTGACCCCGCGGAAGAACCCCTTCCTGGTCCTGTAAGAATACCCTGTTCTCTCGAGAAACGCATGAAGTCCTCTACGATTAAAAAATAATCGGAGAACCCCATGGATTCTATTATTTTTAGCTCATATTGTATTCTTTCAAAATAGGTCGGGGTTACGGAACCAAGTCGTCTTACCAACCCTTCCTCACAATGTTCCTTTAATAGCGTAGCTGAGGTTTCACCTACTGGAACCGGAAAAGCAGGCATCTGAAATTGACTCGGCGGTAATTCCGCATTGCAGGACAGCATTATACCTGACATATTTTCAAGCCATTCAGGCTGATCTGAAAACCAGTTCTGAAATTGTTCTTCTTCAGGAAGAAAAGCATCGTAAACTTCGATTTTGGGTCGAGAAGGGTCATTTAACTTATATCCGGATCGAATGGCAGTGGCGACTTCAAATGCGAACGCATCCTCTTCCATAAGATATCTTGACTCATGGAAGGCTGTTATCTCTATTCCGTTCGCCTCACTAATTCTTTGAATCTCTTCCTCGGAAGGATGTCTTACACCGCCTGGTCTGGAAACTCCGATGTAAACCGTTTGGCAAGCATTTCCTATTTTTTCAATGGTGTCGGTTAGCCGCCACTCTTCCCATGATTTATCGGTCAAAGGGCAAATAAGGACACAGCCCTCACTGTAAGCTTGCAGCCATTTTAATGGCAGCGTCTCCTGTTCCCTTGTCGCCATAGCACTACTGATTTTAAGTAAGTTGCCATATCCCTTATCATCCTTTGCATAGGCGAAAGGGAGCACATCCTTTCCTTCAGTAATATCAAGACGGATCGATAGACCGATAACCGGGTGGATATCGTATTTCTTCATTACATTATAAAATGAACGTACTCCGTACATTTTTGAATTGACGATTCCTACGGATTTAGCCCCTCTCCTTTTCAGAAGGGGGGCTAAGTGGTCGAGTTTTATAATTCCGCGCAATAGATCGGCGCCGGTTACAATTTGTGGATAGACAAGAACCAATTTCAACCCCTCCGACCCGTTATTTCACCGTGCATAATACTTTCAATTTGGCAATGATCTCATCTGCTTTTTCCCATGTGTAAACAGATGCTCCTGAAGCCAAAGGATGTCCTCCGCCGTCATACTCAGCCGCTAACTTGTTGATCACAGGGCCTTTCGAACGTAAACGCACTCGAATTTGATCATCTTCTTCAACAAAAATCACCCAGGCACATATTCCTTTTACATCGCCAAGGGCCCCGACAAGCTGAGAGGTTTCGCTAGCAGTTACATTAAATTCCTTTAATATCGACTTATCGATTTTAATGAAAGCCGAGCCATTTTCATCGATTGTAAAATTTTGATACATATACCCTTTCAAATGAAGCAGTCTACGATCTTCTTCGTACATTTCAGCAAAAAGACGAGTTCGATCGAAATCATATTTAATAAGGCTGCTTGCAATTTCAAAAGTTCTTACTGTTGCACTTGGGAAGAGAAAGCGACCAGTATCCCCTACAATCCCTGCATAGAGTAAGCGCGCGCAATCATCAGACATCTTCCAGCCGTAATGCTCCTGTCCTTCTTCGAATAAGAGATAAATCATTTCAGAAGTAGAACTGGATTCTGTATCAACCCATCTCAGATCACCATACGGATCGACATTAGGATGATGATCTATTTTCAGTATAAAAGCGCCATTCAAGTAATTCTCCGCATCAATCCGCTCAGTGTTCCCAGTATCTGTAATAATCACAAGTGCGTTATCATAGTCGGATGCAGTTACTACATCCTGAGTAGCTAAATAAGAAAGCATTTCATCATGCGTTCCCGATGCATATACTTGTTTAGTAGGATAGTTTGTTTTTATCAATTCCTTTAACCCTACCTGAGATCCATATGCATCTGGATCCGGTCTGACATGTCGATGGATAATGATCTTGTCATATTTCTCAATTGTGTCGATGATTTGTCTTTTCAATTTCAGTTTCCTCCACGTTTCAATGATTTTTAGTCGCAATCCCAAAATAAAGCCGCTACAATGGAAGAAGTTCTTTGATGGAGGCCTTTTTATGAAAACAATAAATTTCTTTTTAGTCTTTTTCATCGTAGCATCTGGTGTTTTCTATTTTTATTTTAAAACTCGTCAATTTAGGACAAGTTATGTATTTCCAATCCGTAAAAAAATGTTTGCGAGTAAAGCTGGATCTTTCTTAGGCGGACTTCTGCTTTTCTTTGGCATAAACCAGCTTATTCTTTTTCAAGGCATTGTCACCTATTTGGTTTCCGGGTTATTCATCGCCTTTGGTGCATACATCATCTATTTCAATACGAAAGCAACAAAGCATTATAAGCAGTATGTTGACGAAGAGACAAGGTTGAACGAAAACTGATGCACATTGCATCAGTTTTTTTTGTTTTTCGTCTAGCTCCAGGTGGCAGCTGCTCGGGTCATAAGTCAGCTCTGCTGTAAGGCAAAGGGCGCCTTTTCGCAGATCTGCCTTATGCCTGTCGCAGCTAACCGCCACCCTCCGCTTTTGTCGTTATCTCTCAAACAACTGATACATGACCATCGCTTTGGCAATGAGTTCCGAATCTGAGAAAAGGTCGAAGTCCACTTTAACGAACCTACGGCTCATCTGGAGGATTCTTGGTTCAACGGTGACTACACTTCCAAGCTGTACGTGTTTAATGAAGTAGATTGTCATGTTTTCAGGTACACTTTCACCGCGCTTACGCATTTTAATCGCCCGGTTGCCAACGTCTGTCAAAAGCGTCGTCAATGCCCCATAGGATAATGATCCAAATTGATTTGTCATTTGAGGGACAACAGAGAATTCGACATTCTGCGGGTGATCCGGCACCGCTTTCATCTGTCCTTTAACGATATCATCTATTTTCTCGCCCTGTTGTGGTTGCCTTTGCGTCATTTGCAATGCCTTCAGTACATCTTGCCGACTAATGATACCTTCTAAAATGTTAGTATCACTCACTACCGGCATTAAATCGATGCCCTCCCAAATCATGCTATGACCAGCGGATGCAACACTTGTTTTACCACTTACTGTTATTGGATGTTGGGTCATCACTTTTTCAATCAGATCCGTTTCATTCTTTCCTACTGCATCCCGTGATGTAACAATTCCAATCAGCCTACCGTTCTTTTCTATGACCGGATACCCGGAATGTGCCGTTTTACGGTTCACTTCGTTAAAATAACCGACATTGTCCTTCGGGAAGAAAGTGATTGTTTTCTCAAGGGGTGTCACAATGTCTTCTACAAGCAGGATTTCCTTTTCTATTAATTGGTCGTAAATCGCCCGGTTCAACATAGTCGCAACCGTAAATGAATCATAGCTGGATGAGATGATAGGTAAATTCAATTCATTTGCTAGCTTTTTTGCTTCATCGGCAACATCGAAACCTCCTGTGACTAGGACAGCTGCACCTGCGCTTAATGCAAGCTCATGTGCCCTTAGCCTGTTTCCGACAATCAGTAAGCTGCCCGCGTCTATGTATCGTCTCATATCCTCAAGTTTCATGGCTCCAATGACAAATTTGGTTAGTGTTTTATGAAGTCCATCACGACCTCCTAAAACTACCCCATCAACAATATTGACGACTTCAGCATAAGTCAGTCGCTCAATATTCTCCTTCTTTTTCTTTTCAATACGTATTGTTCCCACTCGCTCAATCGTATTGACGAGCTTTTGGTTTTCAGCTTCCTTAATTGCCCGATATGCTGTGCCTTCACTAACTGACAAGGCCTTTGCAACTTGCCGGACGGAAATTTTTTCGCCGACCGCTAACCCTTCGATATAACGTAAGATCAATTCATGTTTAGTCGACATCTTTTCACCTTTTTTCTCTATTTACCTATTCCCATTTTATCATATATCAAAAAGAATAGCGTTTACCAAGGCATTGTTAGATTTCGAATTAATTGAAAAACCGATTCAGAACATAATTCCACTGTTCGAATCGGTCAATATTCAAATTTCTATTGAGTCTCCAGCCTGCATGATGTTCACTTCGTGAGTTGATACAAGATTTTTAAATTGTTGCGGATTTTGCCTGATTGGAGGGAATGTATTGTAATGAATTGGCACAACAAGTTTGGGATTCAACAGTTCTACAGCGACCGCAGCGTCTTCAGGTCCCATTGTGAAATTATCCCCAATCGGAAGGAATGCTACGTCGATTGTCTGACGCTTCCCTATTAAAGCCATATCACCAAATAGCGAAGTATCTCCGGCATGGTAAACCGTTTTTCCTTCTGCGGTAAATAAGATCCCTGAAGGCATTCCCGTATAGATGATTTCATTTTCATCCGTTGTGTAAGAAGAACTATGGAATGCCTGCGTTAATTTAACGCTCCCGAACTCAAACTCATTCATTCCACCAATATTCATGCCATGAGTATTGAGTCCCTGCCAACCGAGGTAAACGGCAAGTTCATTAGGAGCTACGATTAACGGGTTGTATCTTTTAGCAATTTCAATCGTATCTCCAACATGGTCATTATGTCCGTGCGTTAGCAAAATAACATCAGGCGTCTGATCGGATGCCTTTAGGTCAGTCAATTCATTTCCCGTGATGAATGGGTCTATTAATATCGTCTTTCCCGCCGTTTCAATCTTCACGACAGAATGTCCATGATAAGAAATCTTCATTTAAAATCCCCCTCCATATACGTTCATACTTACTTGTTTCGATAATCAAACACAAAACCCTCTTTTTTGGTATGATAAAATTATCCAAAGAGGAGGGTCAATATGAATAAAATTCAGGACATTCAGCAATTCTTGCAAGATGAAAATTTAGATGCAGCGCTCATTACAACTCCAGACAATGTTTTCTATGTATCCGGTTTTAAAAGTGAACCACATGAAAGACTTTTAGGCGTAATGGTATTCAAGGAAGCTGAACCATTCGTCATCTGCCCATTAATGGAAGTGCCTGATTTGAAGGCTTCCGGTTGGAATTTTGAAGCCGTCGGACACCAAGATACGGAAGATGCTTGGGAAGTACTTGCTGCAGCCGCACGGAAGAGAAATGTTTCGTTAGAGAAAATCGCTATCGAAAAATCTCATTTGACAGTTGAGCGAATGGAACGAATGGAAGAGCTCTTCGAAGGTGTAACAATTTCCCGTATTGATGAAAAGTTGAATTCCTTAAGAAATATAAAAAGCGAAGACGAGCTTATAAAGCTGCGAAAGGCGGCAGAATTAGCTGATTATGCAATAGAAGTAGGTTGTAAGGAGATTGCTGAAGGAAAAACAGAACTCGAAATCCTTATGGCAATCGAGTTTGAAATGAAGGGAAAAGGCGCAGAAAAGATGTCATTCGATACGATGGTATTGTCTGGTCCAAAAACTGCATCTCCTCATGGCAAACCAGGTTCCCGGAAAATCCAAAAAGGCGATTTCATTCTATTTGACCTCGGTGTTGTTTATGAAGGATATTGCTCCGACATTACAAGAACAGTGGCATTTGGAGAGCCATCCGAAAAACAGCGTGAGATTTATGAAACAGTTAGAAAAGCCGAACAGGCGGCAATGGATTTAGTCCGTCCTGGAGTGAAGGCACGTGAATTGGACAAGGTTCTGAGATGTCATAACGGAAGCCGGATATGGTGAGTACTTCACCCACCGCCTCGGGCATGGACTCGGCATTTCTGTACATGAATTCCCATCCATCACCGGGACAAATGATCTTGAACTTCAAGAGGGCATGGTCTTTACGATAGAACCAGGAATTTATAATCCAGAAATCACAGGTGTGCGTATTGAAGATGATGTCGTCGTCACAGCTGACGGAGTTGAAGTTTTAACTAAGTTCCCTAAAGAATTAAAAATCATAGAAGCATAAAAAATGCTGTCCGGTTTTCCGGACAGCGTTTTCATTACCCCAATAAAGTTTCTGCAGGCACATACTCAATGCCTTGCGCTTCAGCAACAGCTTTGTATGTGACATGGCCTTCCAATGTATTGATCCCCTTTTGCAAGGCAGGGTTATCCAAGCACGCTTGCTTATATCCCTTATTTGCAATTTGCAATGCATATGGCACCGTTACGTTTGTCAATGCCATTGTTGACGTGCGTGGAACAGCACCTGGCATATTTGAGACAGCATAATGGACGATTCCATGCTTCTCATACGTTGGATTGTCGTGAGTAGTTACACGGTCGGATGTTTCAAAGATTCCACCTTGGTCGATAGCGATATCGACAAGTACAGAGCCCGGCTTCATCGATTTAACCATTTCTTCAGAAACCAATTTCGGAGCCTTTGCACCCGGAACTAATACACATCCTATAACAAGATCAGATTCCTTGACTGATTCGGCAATATTGAATGGATTGGAAACAAGAGTCTGGATGTCGTTTCCGAACATTTCATCTAATTGGCGAAGACGATCAACTGATAAATCCAAGACAGTTACTTGTGCACCCATCCCAACTGCAATTTTAGCGGCATTTGTACCCGCTTGTCCCCACCAATTACAGTTACTTTACCGCGTGATACTCCAGGAACACCTGACAGAAGGATTCCTTTACCCCCATTGATTTTCTCAAGGTATTGCGCACCGATTTGAGTAGCCATTCTTCCAGCCACTTCACTCATAGGAGCTAATAATGGCAAAGAATTATTGACTTGTACAGTTTCGTAAGCGATTCCAATTACTTTATTATCAAGTAATGCTTTAGTCAATTCCAATTCAGGAGCAAGATGTAGATATGTGAATAAAATAAGCCCTTCGCGGAAATAACCATACTCAGATGCAAGCGGTTCCTTAACTTTCATGACCATATCCGCTTCCCAAGCTTCACCTGCCGTCTCGACAATTTCCGCGCCTGCATTGACATAATCTTCATCAGTGAAGCTCGATCCAAGACCCGCTCCTGTTTCGATCAACACCTCATGTCCTGCAGATTTCAAATTGAAAGCCCCAGCAGGCGTCATTGCAACCCGATTTTCATTATTCTTGATTTCTTTTGGAACACCTATGCGCATTTCCAATCCCCCTAAATATTGATAATAAGTTGGCCGATTCGACACATAATATGAAAGGACCAATGTACAATCAATTCTATCAGATTTGTTATTAGATTGCCGCATTTTAATTATACAATCGAATTTTCAGATTTATATTAAGTGAATACACTTTCCCCACTGTGACAATTTCGTCGAATTTGTCAGGAAATTGGAAGGGTTTTTGTGATTTTTGTAGAATATAATTAATATGTAAGTAAAATCTACAGGATGGAGTGAAGAACATGGTACTAAAATATGACCAAATTATTGTGGCTGTTGATGGATCCAAGGAATCTAAATGGGCTTTCAAAAAAGCAGTTGGCATAGCAGAGCGGAACAATGCTACACTGAATTTGGTGAATATCATCGACACACGTTCATATGCGGCTGTAGAGGCATACGATCGTTCCATCGCCGAACGGGCACAGAAATTTGCCGAAGAATTACTTAATGAATATAAGCAAGAAGCTGAAACTGCAGGTTTGCAAAATGTGAACATCATTGTAGAATATGGCTCCCCTAAAACAATGATTTCCCGTGACATTTCAAAAAAAGTCGAGGCTGACCTTATTATCTGCGGAGCAACTGGACTAAACAAAGTCGAACGCTTCTTGATTGGTAGCGTATCTGAAAACATCGTACGATCCTCTTCATGTGATGTGCTTGTTGTAAGAACACCTGAAGAATAAAACATATTGCAGAAAGGGCTGTCTAGATAGTCAGTAAAAACTGATTGTCTGTGACAGCCCTTTATCAATTATGCTATGGGTACTGTTGATTTGCGCTCCAGACGGCACGCTTTCCGGAGGGCGTGCGGTGAACCAACCCGTTCGCTTCGCTTCCATTGGTTGTTTCACCTGTCCCGCTGATCCTCCCGGAGTCGGCCGTCTTCCGCTCCAATCAACTAAGTGTTTGTTTCTATACTTCAAGCGCAAAAAAGACAGAACTTAGAAACTTCATAAATTCCCTCTCCCAATTTCAATTGAACTACTTTATGAAACATTGCAATCTGCACCATCGATTACGAATGCACTATCATCAAAATGATTTTTCTAATGAATTTTCAAATCACCATTCTTCATACGAATTTGTTTGGCCTTATAAATCTTAAGTAACTCATCAACACTCCAAAAAAGGAAAGAAGATAGAAGAGAGAGCAATAAAAGAAATTTCATTGGTTCCCAACCCTCTTCATTTCTATGTATAATCATGATAAATGCAGTAGCAAGAATTAAATGAATTACTAATGCAGCTCCCACTCTTCCTATCCCCTTTAATTTTTTAGTGACAAAATCGGATAGTACGGAACTTGGCAACCCATAGAGCAAAAGGATAGGGAATAAATTCATTCCAATCATTATTACAAACCCCGATGGTTCTATAAGGAAAAGAATACATGAACTTCTAATTTTTCTCTATTTTATTCCATTGATATTTCTGATGATTGAAGCGTCCTCCCAAAGCGGAAATCACCATTTTTGCAGACTATTTTTAATAATATACATTACTTTAGTCCAATCTAATAACTTTTGCTTGCATTTATTATCAATAAGGGTTAAGGTTTTAGTAATTTAATACTTACTTATTTCGAAAGTTTTGAAGTAAGGATAGAGGCGCAAAGACCATCAGTACACATTCGGAGGATAATGAGATCCTGTGATGAGTGTGGAAAGGGGAATTTGCCGAAGTGGAGAGAATCTCATTCTTCTTGAAGCTGGTTCTGGGTTGAATAAGTCCAGGATTGTCATATAGGAAACTATATGGAGGGCTATCTTATGCAGAGAAATAATTTATTTATTATTTCAAAGCAACAACGAGCCCTCGTTGTTGCTTTTTGCGTTCATCAACAAACCGCCCTCCACCCTCTATTTATTTTTTAAAAAATAAATGATAGGACGTGGAGATTATGAATTTCGGACAAATTGTAACAGCTATGGTGACACCTTTTAACGAGCATGGGGAAATTGACTTCCCTGCAACAAGAAACTTGATCAATCATTTACTTGCGAACGGAACTGACGCTTTAGTAGTGGCTGGTACTACAGGTGAATCACCTACATTGACGACAGAAGAAAAAATTACGTTATTCAAGTTTACTGTAGATGTCGTTGCCGGAAGGGTTCCGGTTATTGCCGGTACTGGTTCAAACAACACAAGAGAATCCGTGGAGCTGACTATTCAAGCAGAAAATATTGGTGTAGATGCAGTAATGCTTGTCGCAGCTTATTATAATAATCCTTGTCAAGAAGGCTTATATCAGCACTTTAAGACAATTGCAGAAGCCACTTCCCTACCAGTAATGCTTTACAATATTCCTGGACGCAGTGTCGTCAACATCACGGTAGACACAATCGTCCGCCTATCGGCAATTCCAAATATCGTGGCCCTCAAAGAAGCTAACGGTAATTTAGACGCGATGTCCGAGGTCATCGACCGGACGCCTGTCGGTTTTTCACTGTATAGCGGCGATGATGCTTTAACAATTCCAGTTTTGTCTATTGGTGGGGTAGGTGTTGTTTCCGTCTCATCACATATAATAGGAAACGAAATGCAATCTATGATTCGAAACTTTAAACTTGGCGATATTCAACAGGCCGCAAAAGAACATCGCAGACTGTTGCCAATGATGAAAGCTCTTTTCGTCGCACCAAACCCATCCGGTGTAAAAGCCGCGTTGAATTTAACAGGGGTCTCCGTCGGCGGAGTCCGCTTACCTATGATTCCATTGAATGACGAACAACTGCTTATCGTACAAAAAGCCTTGACTGTTAACGAAGAAGTAATTATTTATTAATTCAAGTTTAATTAAAAAAGCGACATGCCATTCCGAATAGGAACAGCATGTCGCTTTTTTTGTACTTACTTTTATTGTTCATCGACCCATTCATCAATCTTACGCAAGAATGATGCCATTGCATGTTTATCCGACATAGTCGGTACTTTCGTTAAAAGGACATCAGGTGTGCCTTTCATGTTCGCTTCAGGCTTCTGAAGCACAAGGATGCTTTTCTCATGAACCGTACTTCTAAATAATGACTCCGGCAGTTGAATAACCGCACGTACCAGTGCATTCTTTTTCACATATCGGTGAAGCAAGG
This sequence comes from Sporosarcina thermotolerans, assembly GCF_030067815.1. Taxonomy (GTDB): domain Bacteria; phylum Bacillota; class Bacilli; order Bacillales_A; family Planococcaceae; genus Sporosarcina; species Sporosarcina thermotolerans. Next base: position 2,952,430 of record NZ_CP125968.1, read on the forward strand.
ATGATTGGTCCGATTCAAATAGGGAAGCCGGGACAAGGAAAATGCCATATCCCCCACCCTTCAAATGATTCATGGATTGTTCGATGAATAGATGATGCGAATAAGCATGTCCTTCGGCTGGCATCATTTCAAAATTGAGTGCATTGTCATCATCAGGATAAAACCCAACTGGTAGATCACAAACAACTAAATCAACCGGGTCAACCATTAATGGACGCAACGCATCCTGTACAAAAAACTGTACAGGCTGTTCAAGTAAATTTGAGGAAACCGCTGAAAGTCTTACTAATAGCTCATCGATTTCTACGGATGTAGCTACCGTTTTCTCACCCATCGCATTCATAACAGTAAACAAGAGATTTCCTGTGCCCGCAGCGGGATCTAATAATGTCACTTGATCTTTTTTATCCATCAGTCGACTTGCAAAGTGCCCGATCAGCATGCCAATCGCGTCAGGCGTCATCTGATGATTCGGTTGCGCGTGCTCCTTCATTCCTTTTAAAACCGCGAGCTGAATGCCTCTACGAATTTCTTCCTTTGTAACTGACGCATTTAACCTTGGCATAACTTCGCCAGATAACCATTGATTGCACGCCTCAATTATGGACTCTAAATAAAGATTTTCCTTATTGGAAGTAGCAAACTCGTCTAAAAACTTAAAGATATGTTCAGTATTTGTTACCATTTTTATCCCTCTTATCAATTCTCAAAAATATATTGCTGTTAAAAGCCCACCCGTTTCCGAGTGGGCCAATTATTATTTGGTTAATTCTTTTACAGCTTTAATCGCTTTTTCGTAATCCGGATGATCCGTTACTTCATTTACATATTCTACGTAAGTGACAGTATCATCTTTGTCGATGACAAAGATAGACCGAGTTAATAAACGCAATTCATTTATAGCGACGCCAAATGCTTCACCAAATGAAAGATCACGATGGTCTGACAACGTCTTGACGTTCATAGCATCTTCCGCATTGACCCATCTTGCTTGAGCAAAAGGAAGATCAACGGAGATTGTCAAAACTTCAACATCATCTCCAAGTGAATAGGCCTCTTCGTTGAATTTTTTCGTTTGCAAAGAACAGACACCTGTGTCAAGTGAAGGAACAACGCTGATCAAGCGAATTTTTCCTTTTGAATCGTTCAATGTAACTGGCTGTAAATCATTCGAAAGAACTGTGAAATCTGGAGCTTTGTCGCCTACCGCAACTTCTTTACCAAGCAATGTAACGGGATTTTGTTTAAAAGTAACATTAGCCATGAAGACGCCTCCTATATCATTTCATTTCATTCTACTAAACAATTGTTCCCGCTTGCAACTCTTCGCCCTTTTGCAAACGCTTTGTCTCAACCACTTCTTTTTCGAATGACTGCTCATGGATGACATAGGTATCCGCAAACAGATCATGCAATGCTTCTTTTTTAGGCATAAAAATCACCAATAGGTAAGGAATAGTCAAAAGTTTCGATATGAAACGTCCGATAACCTCTCTAAAAAGAATTGTTCCCCAAGAAAGCTCCCCACCGTCTTTTTGAACAACTTTAATGCCTATTATCATTTTCCCGATTGTTTGACTGAAAAATTTCGTCATTAGGGCAAAGTAAGTTAGGAATACTACAAAGATTACCACCTTGTACGAACTGAAAAGCAGAAAGCCCGGATTGGAAATTTTGATGTCAAAAATTCTAAATATCGGTTTGATGAGAATTCCACTTACTGCTGACACCATCATCAAGTCAATTACATAAGCCCAGAAACGGGTCCAGAAACCCGCCAATTTCGGCCTGAATTGTTCTGTTCTTATAATTTCATATTGTGGAAGGTGACTTTGCCCGGTAACATCCGCCATCGATTGATTTTGATTTACATCATCCGTCATGTCAGTTCCCCTCCCTTATTTTTCACCATACAAATACATCATTCTTGGGGCGTCATAATCTGAAAGTAACTTACCAATCAGTTCCGACTCCACATTACGGCCAAATAGATTCCCTACATTCACTCCGAAAATCGATGCGAAACTGTCCATAGGTGCATACTCAAATACTGTTGCACCTTCCAGTTTATAATCCGCTTTTATTGCATCGATCACATCACCCAACTTGCCGACTTCATCTGCAAGACCCGATTCTATTGCTTGTCTGCCATTCATAATTCGGCCATCGGCTACTTTCTTCACAGCTTCAGTTGACATATTACGACCTTCAGCTACAATCCCTACAAAGCGCTCATAGGAATCATTAACCATTTCCTGAAGCATATTATGTTCTTCTTTAGTCATTTCACGTGAACCACTCATAATGTCCTTATAAGGACCTGTCTTAATCGTATTAAAATCAATGCCGTATTTCTCGGCCAATTTGGAGTAATTTATGCTTTCCATGATGACTCCGATTGAGCCTGTAATTGTTTCCGGATGTACGAAGATCTTTTCTGCTGGTGCGGAGACATAATATCCGCCCGACGCAGCCATTCCACCCATCGCCACGTAGATGGGAATTTCCTTTTCAATTTGAATTTCCCGGATTGAATCGTAAATATCGGATGATTCAACTACACCTCCACCTGGTGTATTGACAGAAAGGATTACTCCTTTCACTGATTGGTCGTTAAGTACGTCATTTAGCTGGGACATGAAAAATTGATGGTTGTATCCCGTTGTTGCGAAAATGGAGCTTCCAACGTCTTGAATGACGCCGTCTAATTTGAGGACAGCGATCCGATCTCTGTTAGTGCCTTGCTCGATTACTTTTTCACTATATGCATTGTTTGTTGCACCCATTTGTTCTAAAAAACCGTTAACATCCCTTGTGAATATGTACGATAGCGAATTGACGCCCACTGAAATAAATATCAGAACCGCCGCTACTATGATCGCGATCCACCGTTTCATTGTCATAGGTTACTTCCTCCTTCTATTCTCCACCACTATATACGTCCAACCCTCATAAAATGTTTCATTTAATATTAGTAAATACTATACCATTGATTTCCGTTCCGATTGGACGCTTTCCGCGGGCATGGCTTCAGCCTCCTCGGCGCTACGCTTCTGCGGGGTCTTCAGCTCATGCTATTCCCGCAGGAGTCGCCAATCTCCACTACAATCAATTAGAAATCCCTTTAAATTTTCTGTCCAATATTGTCTTTTATAAAATTTTATTAACTAATATTTATGTATAAGGTATTTCTGTTGATTGGAGCGGAAGGCGGCGAAGTGCAACGATAATGCTCTCAACGCTTCGCTTTTGTTCGCAAAAGCCGTGCTTCGTAACGGCTTTTCCTGGGGGAAACCCCTGCCTTAATTTCTGCAAAAGGCGCAGAAATACGGCAAATCGAACTCTTCGTGGTTCGATTGGAAACCGTCCGCCTGAAGCGCAGATCAACATTATTAGATATTCCCAGTAAATTAATGCGCATTTCTTTTCATTGATATTGTCTCATATACTTTGGAAATGGTGAAAAGGATTAGGGCTGCCCATATAATTGAAAACGAAAGCATTTCAATTGAGGAGAATGACTCCTTATAAACCACTACTGCCAAAAACAACATCATCGTTGGCGCGATATATTGGAAGAAGCCCGACACATTTAAAGGAATCATTTGCACACCCTTCGCATACAAGACGAGCGGAAGCGCGGTTGCTACTCCAGTCAGTACAAGAAGTATGTCCGTTTTTACATCCGAATGCAAAAAGACAGCCTGCCCTTTCATGAACAGATAAATATAATATCCTATTGCAAATGGTGTCATGAACAAGGTTTCTATCGCCAATCCACGGAGTGAATCCAATTGAATTCTTTTCTTAATAAACCCGTATACAGCAAAAGTGACCGCAAGGGTTAAGGCAATCCAAGGGAATTTCCCATATGAAAATGTCAGAATCACAACAGCCGATGCCGCCAACAGGAAGGCAATCTTTTGTAGTGAAGATAATTTTTCCTTTAGAAAAAAGATACCAAGCAATACAGAAACTAACGGATTAATGTAATAGCCTAAACTAGTTTGCACAATATAATTATGATTAACAGCCCATATGTAAATAAACCAGTTGGATGTAACGAGTATGGAAGCTATAAAAAGACTCCAGAATTGAAACTGTTTTTTCCAAAGCTCACTTACATCCTGAAGCAATTGTTTTCCGTTCTTTAAAATAAGAATTAAAAGAAGCGTGGAAAAGAATGCCCACACGATACGTCCCGTTAGTATTTCATCGCTTTGCACATGAGATAAATGTTTCCAATAAACGGGCATAATCCCCCATATTAAAAAAGATGCTACGACCCAAAGTACACCGCTTTTTTCATTCTGCATAAAGGTTGCCTACTCTCTCTCTAAAATGACAATATTATTATTAAAAACCGGCCTCCTATAAATGGATGGCCGGTTTTAATTCATCCTTTATTTAGCTCGGCTTTTCTTAACTCAACACGCATGATTTTACCAGATGCTGTCTTTGGCAATTCTTTAACGAATTCAATTTTACGTGGATATTTATAAGGTGCTGTTAATGACTTCACATGATCTTGTAGTTCCTTTATTAAGTTTTCCTCGTGTTCCATTTCCGGGTCGCGTAATACGATAAATGCTTTGACGACTGCACCGCGAACTTCATCAGGGCTGCCTACAACAGCACATTCTCTTACAGCTGAGTGCTTTGTCAATGCATCCTCCACCTCAAATGGGCCTATTGTATAACCGGAACTGATAATGATATCATCACCTCGCCCCTCAAACCAGAAGTACCCATCTTCGTCAAGTTTCGCACGGTCACCCGTTACATAATAGTCTCCTCTGAACTGCATCTTCGTGCGTTCCGGATCATTCAAATATTCTTTGAATAGTGCTGGTGTGGAAATATGTACAGCTATATCCCCGACTTCTCCTGCTGAAACTGGAATTCCGTCTTCATTAATAATTTCAACACGATTACCCGGGGTCGGTTTTCCCATCGATCCTGGCCGTGCTTGCATTCCAAGCATCGTTCCGACCAGTAATGTATTTTCGGTTTGGCCGTATCCATCTCTAACTTGAAGATTGAAGATTTTGTTGAACGTATCAATTACTTCCCTGTTCAACGGTTCGCCAGCGGAAACTGCACTTTTTAAAGAGGACAAGTCGTAGTCCTGCAAATTTTCAGCCTTGGCCATGAAACGATATTCTGTAGGGGTACAGCATAAGACATTTACGTTATATTTCTTAATCATTTCCAAATATGTTTGCACGTCGAAACGTCCGTTATAAACTATACCTGTTGCCCCGCTTCCTAAAACAGAAAGGAATGGCGTCCAGATCCACTTCTGCCAACCTGGAGCTGCTGTCGCCCACACAATGTCTCCTTCGTTAATGCCCAACCAGTTAGGTCCCGCAGTTCTCAGATGTGCATAGCCCCAAGCATGGGTATGAACGACACCCTTCGGTTTCCCCGTTGTGCCTGAAGTATAAGAAAGAAAAGCCATATCGGACCCTTCCGTCTCGGATGCATCGAACTCAGAAGAGGCATCTTTCATCAATTCGGTCAATGAATGCTGACCATTTTCCGAATTTCCAATAACGAATAGTTTAACATCATTCATATTATTAACAGATTCAAACTGATCCATAAATGCTTCATAAGCAACGATTGCCTTTGCACCGCTATGTTCCAATCTGTATTCTATATCGGAGGAGCGTAGCATTTCCGAACTTGGAATGACTACAATACCTGCCTTCAAAGCGCCGATATATGTTATATAGGCTTCGATTAAACGTGGTACCATCACAAGGATTACATCGCCTTTACCCAGGCCGTTTTCGATGAAAACATTAGCGACTTTATTGGCAGATACCATCAAATCATCGTATGTAATTTCTTTTTCATCGCCATTTGAATTCACATAAATGAGCGCGCGCTTTCCATCACCAGTTGCGTACTTTTCGAATTCAGAAACAAGATTATACTTCTCAGGTGCCACTAATTGCTCGCGATTCATTCGTTTCTCCTCCTTTTTGTATAGTTCAATTATACAAACTCAGCAGTAATAGTTCAAAACATACTTCTTTTCTTTCTGGAAATTTGAATAATTATCAAATCTTTTGTGAATACTCGGCTATAGATAACTCAAACACCACAAAAAAACTGCCCCAGAAAAACTGGGACAGCCATAAATTATTGTTGGTAACCATTCATTTGTTGTTGGGCTTGACGCACTAATCGCTTAGTGATTTCTCCGCCGACGGATCCGTTGGCACGCGATGTGGAGTCCGGTCCAAGGTTAACACCAAATTCTGCTGCGATTTCGTTCTTCATTTGGTCAATGGCTTGTTGTACTCCAGGAACAAGTAGTTGGTTTGAATTTCCGCTGTTTGGCATGTCGTTGTCACCTCCTTGTAACTATAGAATGGACTGTATCCGGAAAATCATGCAGATAAATTTTTAATTTATCGCAGTTTTTTTTTTGAAAAAAACTGCCCCGGGGAGATCCGGGACAGTTTCATTTGTTTTATTTTTGGTAGCCTTGCATTTGTGATTGGGCTTGACGCACTAATCGCTTAGTGATTTCTCCGCCGACGGATCCGTTGGCACGCGATGTGGAGTCCGGTCCAAGGTTAACACCAAATTCTGCTGCGATTTCGTTCTTCATTTGGTCTATAGCTTGTTGTACTCCTGGAACAAGAAGTTGGTTTGAGTTACCGCTGTTGTTGTTAGCCATGTTGTTGTCACCTCCTTGTGACTATAGAATGGACCGGATGCGGATTTTCATGCGAGGATTTTTATTGGTAATTTCATCCAACTCATAGGAGGTCTTCAAAATCATAATGGTTCTTTTCCTCTGAATCAGCTTCGATTACCGTTCTGTTTTTAACCGCTTCATCGATTAAAGGCTGAAAATCAAAAAAGCTTTCATAATGATGTACCTTTTCAAGTTTTGGTTTTGTTTTCGGATTTGAAGGTGTAAAGATTGTACAGCAATCCTCGAATGGTCTAATTGAAATATCGTACGTTCCAATTTTTTGAGAGATCTCAATAATTTCAAGCTTATCCATTGCAATAAGCGGTCTTAAAATTGGAGTCGTCGTTACTTCATTAATGGCCGTTAAACTTTCAAGCGTTTGACTAGCAACCTGCCAAGACTCTCCCTGTAACAATTGCCAATGCACCAATCTCTTCCCGTACCTTATCCGCGATTTGAAGCATCATTCTTCTTGTAGTCGTCATAGACAGATTATCCGGTACTTGTTGAACGACAGCTTGTTGAAGCTCCGTAAATGGGATTATATGAAGGCGGACAGATGCACCGAATGAGCTTAGTTGTTCTGTTAAATCCAATACTTTTCTTTTTGCCAATTCACTCGTATATGGCGGGCTTGCAAAATGGATTGCGTCGATGGATACACCGCGCTTCATAAGTTGGAAACCAGCGACCGGACTATCAATTCCACCTGACAACATTAATAATGAATGTCCATTTGACCCCACTGGCATTCCACCAGCACCTTTATATACTTTTGACGTTAGGAACGCACCTTCTTTTCGGATATCTACCAACAAAATGATATCCGGCTTTTTCATTTGGACGACAAGCTCTGGATAATGGCGCAATACATGTCCGCCGATTTCTTGTTGTAGTTCCCCGGTTACATATGGAAAGTCTTTATCAGCGCGTTTAATCTCCACTTTAAATGTACGGCCATCTGTTTCATCAGAACCGATTACTTCCAATGCTTTCGCCTTGATAGCATCTAAATCCGCTTCGCATTTTGCAACCGGACTAAATGATTGGATGCCAAAAATAGCGGAGAGCCTTTCCATCGCATTTTTCATATCATCCTGATCATCTGCGATTAAAAACATTCGATCTCGTTCAGCATTAATACGAGTTGTGCGTAAATCCCGTATTGCAGCATGTATATTGTTTTTCAATTTACGTACAAATACGTTCCGATTCCGACCTTTCAAAGATATTTCACCGTACCGTATTAAAATTTCATTCCATTCCATTTATTAAATTCCCCTCTCAATCAATTCCACGAATTGTCGTAAAACCTTTATGAATGTCTCTATTTCCGCCTCAGTGTTAGTGTTGCCGAAACTTACACGGATGACACCGTTTTTAAAGTTTTTATCCAAGCCGATTGCTTCAATGACATGACTTGCACTTTTATTTTTCGAGAAGCAGGCACTTGATGTGGAAATAATAATGCCTTGTTCTTGAAAATAATTGATGGCGACTTCTCCTTTAATGGACTTGAACGCTAACGATATTATATGAGGAGCTGCATTTTGTGGAGAAAGGACTTCAACAAGTTCAATTTCATCACAAACATTAATAATTTTATTTCTCCATTCCCTAAAATGTTTGCTCTCATTATTCACAGCGCTTATTCTCATTGCTTTTGCCATGGAAACAGCATTTGGAACGGATACTGTCCCGCTTCTTAAACCATTTTCTTGGCCGCCACCGAAATTTATAGCATTTGGTTTAATAGGTTTTTTCAAAAACAATGCACCAGAACCTTTTAGTCCATTAATTTTATGAGCTGAAATTGTAATAGCGTCAACACCCAATGACTCCATACTTACTGGGAGTTTTCCAAAACTTTGTACACAATCCGAATGGAAAATGGCTCGTCCATTTCTTTTTATTAACTCTGCACATTGAGAAATCGGTTGTATCGTTCCAATTTCATTATTAACATGCATGATACTGACAAGTATTGTTTCTTTTTTCAACTTACTTTCCAATTCTTTTAATGAAATCATGCCAGAATCGTCGACCGGAAGATAATCGATTTCAAATCCTTCTCCTTCTAATTGGCGACATGCATTTAAAATCGAAGGATGTTCAATCTCGGTCGTAATAATATGATTGCCCCTTGTTTTATAAGCTTGGGCAAACCCAATTATCGCCAAGTTATTCGCTTCCGTTCCTCCAGATGTGATGACAACTTCTCCATCTTCATTGTCAATAAGAGTAAGCATCTGTTCTTTTGAACGCTTTAACAAAACCTCCGCTTCCCTTCCCATTCGATGAAGAGATGCAGGATTCGCGTAAAAGCGCATGTTGGCTGCTATAAAAGACTCAAGCACACTTTCATTCGGCTGTGTCGTTGCACTATTATCAAAATAAATCATAAATAACTACCCTCTCTATAAAAAAATCTTGCATGAATTGGCAAGGATTTCCGCTTCGGCGGACGCTTTCCGCGGGCACGGCTTCAATCTCCTCGTCGCTTTGCTCCTGCGGGGCTTTCAGCTCGTGCTGTTCCCGCAGGAGTCGCCGCCCTCCGCTTCAATCAACGATATAGTAACTGCTAATATTTCATTACACATTTACGTGACAAAGCCACCTGCACTAATGCCGGTGGCTTTTTTTCTTACACATGCTCTTTCAACATCTCTTCTATCCGTTTCATCGAACCCGGCTCAACTTCCTCAACCGCTGTCGCCGCTTCCTCTAATGCCTTCGCATAACGGAATTGCCTGAATGACTCCTCCGCCATCAGCAAACGCTCATTCATCGCAGGATTTGCGGCACGATACCTATTTCCATATTGGATAATTCGTTCGATGAGCATGACATTTTCCAATAGCTCCTCTACTTTACCCTTTACATCTTCCACCACAACCGTCGCATTTGCCAAATAGCCGTCAACAACTGCCATATTCAATGGAACTTCCTGTAAGCTTTGGCTAACCAAATACAATTGCTCTTCCGCTTCTTCAAGACGGGCATCCATCTCATCAGGAATACCAGGAATGTTCCCCCGATGTAATTTCCGATCTACATTTTGCAGTTCCTTAGAAAGATTATTCAACTTGTTTCTAACGTTATTTTCGTCAATCCGAAGGTTTTTCATACGGTTTGCAAGTCTTTCCCGTTCCTCTTCAATTCCTTCAAGTTCATCCGAGATTTCCTTTAGCTCCGTTTGCAATGAAGAATAGGCGGATTCTTCATCCTGTAGCAAAATCGTTAAAGTATCATAGCGTTTCTGTAAAGTTTCAAGCTTTTTCAAACTTAACTGGGGTATCTTTGCTTCCTTTTCATCCAAGCGATAACTTTGCTGAACGTAAGTTGCTTCATCAGAAGTTTCTTTTGTCAATTGGGTGATAGCAGCAAGACTTTCTTCGATTTCATTAAAATATAATTCGACGTAATGTCTAGCGTTCACTTCATTTTCAAGCGCATCATAGAACGAGTCAATCCGGTCATGCATTTCCGTAACTTGCTGTCTAACTGAATCGATTTCCAAATCGGCCATTTTGGCTAACTGCCCTTCAATGCCTTCTTCAATTTCAGTTAATTGCTTTGTCAGCTCAAGATGCTTCAATGAATACGATTGACCTTCCATTTCCCTGATCCCGTTCCGTAATTCCCTGATAGCTGCCGGTATTTTGCTTTGAAGTTCTATAAGCAATGATGGAATATCATGAATCAGAATTGAAAGTTGCTCTCCTCTTGATGTGAGTGTTAATACAATTTCACGCGCTAATAAATAGTTTCCATTTGCGGTCAACTCATCATACTCTTGAAATTTCGGTGTGAATGCCTCAAGTTCCTTTTCCAAAGGTCCAACAGTCATCCCGAATGCGTGTTGATGGGCTAAAATTGTTTTACGCGCTTGGCGATATTGTTCACGAAGTTTCTCTATTTCAATGCGGTTCTTTTCTTCGCTGCCAATCAATTCATTCAGCTCATCTAAAATTTCATTTTTCTTCTTGTCGCATTGTCGGATTTTTTCCTGGATCTCTTTTTCGAAGGATGTAGCCTTTTTAAATCGGAACCGATCAACCATATCTTCCGCATCAAATAGTAAGGTATCAATTTTAGGCATATGTACGTCGATGACTTCTGTCCATTCACTGCGCCACCGTTCAAACTTCTCCTCTGTTTCACCAGTCATATTCAACTGTTTGACTTTCATCATTTCTTCAAAAATCGGCTTGTTCTGGATTTGCATTTTTTCATGTTCAAGCCTACCAATTTCTCGTATATGTTTTCGCCTGAATAAAAAGGCGATGCTCATAAGTACAAGTAAAACTATTATTGGAATGATGAAGTATTTCATCATTGTGATCCCCCTATTCCGAAGTCACTTATATAAAGTTAAATAACGTAAATTTTCGTTTCTCAGTTTAAACATACTTCAACCACTGTAAAATAATATTATCTTATATAGTAACATGTTTAAAGTGTTTTCGTATCGAAAACGGACGAATTATAGGGAAAAAGGTGTTTTTCCGTCAAAATGCGCGAAATTTGTAGAATGTATGAAAGAAACGTATACTTGAAGTATTATTTTTGGGGGTGTTTTTTTGTTTACTGCTATGACTTATTCTGATAAACCGAAAGAAAAATACAGCCAGTTGACAAGTCAGCTTGACGCCTTGCTTTCTGGTGAGCCAAATCGCTTCGCAAATTTAAGCAATGCATCTGCTTTATTGAATCAGTTCTTTGACCGTATCAATTGGGTGGGCTTCTATTTATTAGACGGTGAGGACGAACTTGTCCTTGGGCCATTTCAAGGGCTTCCGGCTTGTATTAGAATTCCGCTTGGAAGGGGCGTTTGCGGAACGTCCGCATTGAACCGAGAAACGATTTTAGTTCCGGATGTCGATCAGTTCCCTGGCCATATCGCTTGTGATTCCGCTTCTCGTTCGGAGATTGTCGTTCCACTTATAAAGGACGGCAACTTGCTTGGAGTACTTGATATTGACAGCCCTGAGCTTGACCGTTTTAACGATGATGACCGAGAAGGTTTAGAAGAGCTTGTAAAAGTTTTAGTTAAACATATATGAAAAAACATGGCCCGAAAAAAGCTACGGGCCATGTTTTTAATTAGCATGCAATGAGTTGGTTTTCTCCAATATGGTAAACGCCGATTTTAGATCGGCAATCAAATCTTCTGGATGTTCAAGTCCTACCGATAAACGGAGTAAAGAATCCGATATCCCCATTTTGCCACGCTCTTCCTCAGGTACGGATGAATGTGTCATTGTGGCAGGGTGTTGAATAAGCGTCTCAGCATCACCAAGGCTTACAGCGATTTTTATCAACGAAAGGCTATCCATGAATAACTGGGCACCCTTTTTACCGCCTTTCACTGTAAATGATATCAATCCCCCGCCTGCCTTCATTTGACGTTCAGCAATTTCATATTGAGGATTCCCCTTGTCAAATGGGTAGTAAATATCTTCAACTAAACTTTGGCCTTTTAAATAGACTAAGAGCTTTTCCGCGTTGGCTGTATGTCTTTCCATTCGGACTGGTAATGTTTTTAACCCACGGATCAATAACCATGCATCGAATGGCGACATAATGGCTCCATAGTCCTTTTGAACGCTATATCTGAGCTTCTCCATCTCGTCAGCATCTTTTCCTACAAGCAATCCTGCGATAACATCTCCATGACCATTAATATACTTCGTTGCGCTGTGGAGAACGAAGTCGGCTCCAATGGCCAACGGATTTTGTAAATATGGAGAGGTGAATGTATTGTCAACAACAACACGGAGACCATGTTTCTTTGCAACCTTCACGATTAAATGCAAATCTACCAATTCCATTGTTGGATTAATAGGCGTTTCAACGTAAATACATACCGTTTCAGGTGTGATCGCCTGTTCAATCTCCTCTTCGCTTGTCATGCTGATCAAACTATGTGTAATGTTGTATTTTTCTTTCATTATATTTAATAAGCCAAACGTACAGCCGTAAATTCCCCTTGAACAAAGTATATGGTCCCCAGCCTTAGTCAAGTGGACCAGAATGGAGCTTACTGCAGCCATCCCAGAACCGAATGCAAGCGCACCACCGCCCTCCTCAAGTGCAGTCATTCTTTCCTCTAAAACACGGACGGTCGGATTTCCAATTCTGGAATAGATATTGCCCGCCTCTTCCCCCGAAAAACGTTTTTCCCCCTGTTCGGCAGTATCAAAAGAATATGTCGATGTCTGATAAAGTGGTACCGCTAGACTACCATGATGTTTCGTATCGTCATAACCTTCATGCACTACAAGTGTGTCTTTGTGTAATTTGTTCTTTTTCATCCCAATCCCGCCTTTCTTCAAATGTAAGCACTTACATTCCCTGATTTCATTCTACACTTTTTATCTTAAAAGAAAAAGAGAAAAGGAGTAACTTCAGCAAAGTCCATTTGCTGAAGCCACTCCATGTATGATGAATTGGTTTTTCCCATTTCCTTTTGCCTGATATAAGGCTTTGTCGATTGATTGAAACAGTTCGTTAAAAGAGGTACCTTCGTTTGGTAACCATTCGCCCATACCAATAGATACTGTCACGCTTGGTTCTGTAATAGCGGGTATTTCTTTAACAAGTAATTGGGCAAATTCCACGCCGCTTTCGAACGAAACATTAGGTAGGAAAATTGCTATCTCTTCTCCACCCCATCTGCTTGCAAAACCTATTCCATCCAATTTTAAACTAATAAAGGATGCCATTTGCTGTAAGACAATGTCACCAATATAATGGCCGAATGTGTCATTTACCAATTTGAAATCATCAATATCCATCAACAGAAATATACCTGATTCCCCATTTTCTATCGATGAAGCTACATACTGATCAAAATACGTTCTGGTAAATAACTTAGTCAGATTATCCTTGTTAACAAGATCTTGCAATTGGTCACGAAGCATAACGTTCGAAATCGCCAATGAGGAATGACCAATGAGCGAACGTAGAAGCTTGAAATTATCAAATGAGAAGGAATCATCCTTATGTAAAAGGATGACAAACCCAATCATATTCACGTTATTTGTGATTGGAAGTGCTACAAGCGAAGTAAAACCAGAGATTTCTTCATCACTTTTACTATTTACATCAAAAATCGAATCTTCCCCATTCTGTAAACGTGAAAGAATGTTTTCGACTACCTTCAGACCTTCCTCCTGTTTAAAAAAGGAGGTATTGGAAGTTAGAGCAATTGAATCGACGGCTTCCCCTGTATTGTAACAAACGCCATTTCATCTGGACTGAAAGCATTCCTGAACTGCACGTCAAGATAGTCATACATATCCTCTATATCCAAATTACTATTCAATTCCTTGGAAGTTTCATCGACCAATTGCAAATCACTTACAAGACGGTATGATTGTTCGTATAAATTTGCGTTTTCAAGGGCACTTCCCGCAACATTTGTTATCAATTTTATAAAGTTTTTTTGAGTAGCTGTAAAGTCAGTCCCATTAACTGCTACGATTTGCAAAACCCCATAAGTACCTTGTCTTCCCCCAATTGCAGCATTCATCAAGATGCCATTAAGATCTTCCGCGTTTTTCTCGATCGTTAAATCGCCAGATAAAAATGCATCAACAGCCGAAGCACGTTCATTCACATAATCGAATAAACGATAACCCTTTGTCTTATCGTTATATTCCTGAGAAAGCAGGAGTTGCACTTCATATCCGGAAAAGGACTTGAGTACCGCCCTCATCATTTCCTCAATGATCACATCGCTGTCCATTGTCGAATTAAAGTGTTCCGTCACTTCAAACAAGCGTCTATACATCGACTCATTGTCAGATAGCTGATGAACTTTCACGACTTGACCAACAAAAGTGCCAAGCACCTTCTTTACATCTTTCAAATAAGGTGATTCAGCAAATGAATGCCATTTGTCAGTCGCTGTAAAGATTAGGGCTGCAAGCGGATTTAGCCTGTTATCACGAATAATAAGTGAATCCTCATTTATATCACCCGTATGAGCTAACAGCGAAATGTTAACAATTGGATAATCCTTTGTTGTACGGGATTTACTCCCATTTCCCATAATTTTACCTTCTATCAATGGAATAAAACGATTATTATCATATAAAAGAATATCTGCATTCATAATTTCAAAATGACTCATAAACATCCTTTTGCATTCATGAAGCATTTCTTCCATTGATAGTTCATCAATCTTACTTGAAAACAAATCGAAAACAGCACATTTCATTTCAATAACCGTAAGTTCATGATTATACATACTATCCCCTCATCTACCGTTCACCGATATCTATAAACATATTGTAATTCAACTATCCTTTATTAACCAGTGTTTACTATTGGGTCTTCCAATTATAAAAAAGGAAAATAACTTGACTGTCATTCTAATAATTGTTAAGATGGAACTTGTGTAAAATAGTTGCAGCAGTTGTATGATCCATGCTGTCCAGTCTATTCCTTTCAACAAGGTGCATCGTGTAACCTCGAGGCTGCTGAGGCGAGGATGCAAGAAATAGAATGGCACAAGGATTGAATACATCTGGTTCTTATTTTACAACAAAATAAAACCAAAATAGAGGAGGAGTCTCTTATGGCTCGTTATACAGGTCCATCTTGGAAACTTTCCCGTCGTCTTGGCGTTTCGCTAAGCGGTACAGGAAAAGAAATCGAAAAACGCCCTACGCACCAGGACAACACGGTCCTACTCAACGTAAAAAACTTTCCGAATACGGAATGCAATTACAAGAAAAACAAAAACTTCGTTTCATGTTCGGCGTGAACGAACGTCAATTTAAAACTGTTTTCAACAAAGCTGGTAAAATGCCTGGTAAACACGGTGAAAACTTCATGATTCTTCTTGAAACTCGCCTTGACAACCTTGTATACCGCATGGGTCTTGCACGCACTCGTCGTGCAGCACGCCAACTTGTTAACCACGGTCACATCATGGTTGACGGCAAGCGCGTTGATATCCCATCTTACAGCGTAAAAATTGGTCAAGAGATCTCTCTTCGTGAAAAATCTCAAAACCTTGATGTTGTTAACGAAGCTCTTGAAGTGAACAGCTATGTTCCTGAGTACGTTACTTTCAATGCTGACACTAAAGTCGGTTCATTCGTACGTATGCCTGAGCGCAGCGAACTTGCTGCTGAAATTAACGAAGCTCTTATCGTTGAGTTCTACTCTCGTTAATATTAAGAATCATAAAAGCTTTAGAAACCTTGATCCGTCAAGGTTTCTAAAGCTTTTTTTCTGCTGATAAATAATGGATTCGGAATGAAATCAATCTGAATCCTTCAGCCATCATTTGAAACCACTATTCCATTTTGCCTGATCAATAATTGATCTGGATATCATAATGTAATTCTTAAAATCATCGGTTGTAAATTGATTTAGTTTACTTAAATGATATTCATATTCCTCTTTATCAAGCTCTTTATGATAATCATAAACCACACTCCCCTTGGCTGTTAATTCAATAATAACCTCTCGATTATTATTAGGGTTTTTATATTTAACGGCTAACCCTTTATTAACGAGTTTATCAACCATTTGGGAAACGGCACCTTTCGTGCGATTAGTAATAGTAGCAATCTCTGAAGTAGTTGTTTTTATTTTGTCTCCAATTAAATTAAGCGTATGAACCTCCACCATATAAAGTTCATCCTCAGTTCCATATTTCCTTGGGACACTTTCGTAGGAACTAATAAATCGAGACACCTCATAAAGCGTTTCCATAAGTTCAAAAAAAACTTCCTCTCTTTCCAAATTTCCACCTACTTTCATTGTGAAGCTTATCATTATAACTGATTGTAGCATAGATTAAGAGTTGTATTTCATTCTATAACGCTTTATTAAGATACGATTTACATTATTTAAAAGATATCGAAAATACTGTTGACAATAAAATGGTTTAGGTGCTAAACTGTTTTTGAAACAAAATGTAAGCGCTTTTATTCATTACGAGTATCGATTATCAAACCAAGGGGGAGAAAGAGGATGAAATACAATTTTGATGAAATGGTAGATCGAAGAAATACTTATTCTTTAAAATGGGATGGTGGTGACTTAATTAAACAGGTTGGTTTAACAGAGAGGTATGATAATGAGACAATTCCATTATTTACAGCTGATATGGATTTACCTGTCCCGCAACCATTGATAGATGCGCTTCACAAAACTGTTGAGCATCGTATTTTTGGGTATTCCGTTTTTCCTGATGAGTACTATGATTCTATTCAGCATTGGTTTAGAAAGAGACATGACTGGACAATCAAAAAGGAGGAAATCGTATATAGCCCTGGAACAGTTCATGCATTGAATATAGCTGTAAAAGCATTAACCAATCCTGGGGATGGCGTCATTATTCAACCACCTGTTTATCCTCCATTTACAACAGCTGTAGAAGGGAATGGCAGGGTTGTAAGACATAACGCCATGAAATGTGATTCTGAAGGCTATTACTCAATTGATTTTGAGGATTTTGAAGCAAAAGCCAAAGAAGAAAACACAAAAATGTTTATTCTATGTAATCCCCATAATCCTACCGGAAGAATTTTTACTGTAGAAGAATTGAAAAAGCTCTCTGATATTTGTGCAGAAAATGATGTCATCATTGTTGCTGATGAAATTCATGGGGATCTTATAAGAAAGAATCAAACCTTTACTCCTTTAGCAAAGATTGCGGACAATACAGATCATATTATTACTTGTACAGCAATTAATAAAACTTTTAATGTCGCTGGGCTTCATTGTACAAATGTCATCATCTCAAATACAGAGATGAGAAACACCTTTACTGAAGCAATGGGTATGCAGCTACCATCTCCGTTTACAGTTTCAGCTCTTATTGCTGTCTACAACGAAGGAGAAGAATGGCTAGAGCAATTAAATCAATATATTGATGACACCATGGATTATGTGAAGAGTTTCTTAGCAGAGAACTTGCCTACAGTAAAAGTGAACATTCCCGAAGGAACCTACGTTATGTGGCTGGATTTTAGGGGTTATGGACTCTCATCTAAAGAGGTTCATGATCGTATTTACAATAAAGCGAATGTCTTACTTGAGGATGGGGATATGTTCGGAGATGGTGGAGAAGGTTTTCAAAGAATTTGCATTCCATCACCTCGTCCACTCATAAAAGAAGCACTTGAAAGAATCGCTTTGGAATTTCAGGATGTAGAAGCTATAAATCTTATAAAAGCATAGGAAGTATAATAAACAATTACATTGGGAACACAAATGGGGGAAAAACATGGAACATACACATACACAAGCTGTCGTAACCGAAAATATTCCGATAACAGAGCAAAAACAATCTTCAACTAAAGATCTAAAAAGAGTTTTAGGTAGAGGGGACCTAATGTCCATTGCAATCGGACAAATTATTGGGGCTGGGCTATTCGCATTGGCTGGAGTAGCCATTGGCATGACTGGAAAGTCTGTAAACATTGCGTTCATGATTGCCGCAGTGTTTGTTATCATTATGGCATTTACCCAGATTGTAGTTGCTGGAACGGTTCGATTGAGGGGTGGGTTTTATACACAAGCAGCACTTCTTGTTGGGAATCGATTTGCTGGATTCTATACAATTATCTATATAATAACTAATATTTCAATAGCAATGTATGCTTTATCCTTTGCAGACTATTTCTTAGCGCTAATTCCTGGAATAAATTCTACATTAATTGCTGTTACAATCCTGACCATTTTTTATTTAGCGAATTTATTTGGTGTAAAAGAAGCAGCTAAGGTACAAACGATTATGGTTATTGTTATGGCTTTAGCATTAACGTTATTCGTTGTTTTCGGGATGCCGCATATTCAGCCTGGTTATTTTTCAGGTGCAGAGTTCATGCCAGGAGGAATTACAGGATTGTTTGCTGCTGCTGCCTTGTTGACTTTTGCGACAGGTGGAGCTTCTGTTGTTATAAACTTTGGTGCAGAAGCAAAAAATCCAACAAAAGATATCCCATTCGTTTTGATCGTTTCAACGGTTTTAGTTGCAATAATCTATGCTTTTATCGCTACAGTTGCTGCAGGTGTATTGCCTATTAGCGAAGTTGCAAATAAACCGCTAACTGTTGTAGCCTTTGAAATTTTACCTTATCCAATATATGTATTCTTTATTGTTGGCGGCGCCATGTTTGCTTTGGCCACAACTCTAAATGCGACATTAGGATGGGTAACGAAACCGGTGCTTCAAGCTAGTATTGACGGATGGCTTCCAAAACGGTTAGGAGCAATTAATGAAAAATATAAAACTCCACATATACTGTTAACCATCTTTTACATTTTGGGGTTAATCCCGATTATTACCGGCTGGAATATAGGTGGAATAGCAAGTTTTGCACTAATTCTAAATAATGTTTTACTCCTAGTACTTTCAATCGCTACAGTTAGATTACCGAAAGTAGTTCCTGATTTGTGGGCAAAATCGAAGTTTCGCACTTCAAAAACAACCCTTTGGATCATAAGTATTTTAGCCACATTGACATCTGGCTTCCAAGTTTACTTATTATCTAAGGATTTAAGCATAAATTTGGTTCTGGGAAACATTGTAATACTTGCTCTTGCAAGTTCATATGCAATTTGGAAATACAAATCTGGTAAAGTTCAAATGGAAATAAGCTACGAAGAAGATTGACTATGTTTTTTTAACTGGAGGCTATAAATTGACAAACAATAGTTTATTTCAAAAATCAAATGCTAGTAGATTAATGGAGTTAGGAAAACTTGCCCCGGACACATTCAAAGCATTTATTGCATTTGATCGATTAGCTTTAGCAGAAGGTCTTATTCCGAAGAGAACTAAGGAACTAATTGCTGTAGCAATTGCGCATGTAACGGGCTGTCCTTACTGCATTGAAGCACATGTAACAGCAGCTAAAAAATTAGAAGCTTCTAAAGAGGAAATCCAAGAAGCAATTATGGTTGCTACGGCTTTAAAAGCTGGTTCCGCACTAGCCCATGGCTTAAACGGACTAAACGCTTATGATGGAGCTGAAGAGGACTATGATCTATATAGTAGATCAAATATGTTGCGATTTAAGGAATTCGGCGCGTTAAACCCCGAAACATTTAAATCCTTCAATAAATTTGATATGGAAGCCATGAAACCGGGATTAATAAGTAGAAAAGATAAAGAACTTATGGCAATTGCAGTTGCTCATGTTACTGGTTGTGCCTATTGTATTGAACTACACACAAAAAAAGCGAAAGAGTTAGATATTTCCATGGAGGAGATTACTGAGGCGATTTTTGTAGCCACAGCATTAAAAGCAGGTTCTGCTAGCCCTTAGCGTTAATGCATTAAATGCATTTGAAGGGTAATGACAGAGTTAAAAGACACTTCACTGATGAATGGAAGGAATTAGAGTAATAAAAAAGGTGCTTTACCATCAAGTTTAAATCAAAACTGTTCATTTATAACGCAAGATACTGATATAACAGCATTCTTGCGTTATTTTTTTTGCTTTTTCCAACGCCGTTTTTCTTAAAATTTCCTCCGATATTGCTTTTGCAATATCAAGGGGTTATTTTTCCTCTAACAACTCTTTCAACTGCTCAAGTACGACTGCAAACGGCTGCGCCTCCCCCACTTTCCTGAATTCCCTAAATAGGTCACCGATTGTTTTCATCCGTTCCATCACGGTATTTATTGTAAATTGCTCAGGTCTTAATGATTCCCCTACCTCTTCCCACTTCAACGGCGTAGCGATTGTCCCTATTTCGGTACCCCTCGGCGAATAAGGAGCTACAATCGTTTTTCCTTCGTGGTGTTGGACATAATCCAGGTAAAGTTTGTTTCCTCTGTTTTTCTTCAACCGCTCCGTCGTAAACCATTCCGGTTCTTGGTCGCATAGGAAGTCCGAGACGAATTTTGTAAAGATGCGGGTTTCATCATAGGTGAAGGTGTTGAATGGGATCGGAATATATAGTTGCAACCCTTTACCGCCAGATGTTTTGACGAAGGAAGTTAGTTGGAATTGATCGAATATCGCTTTTAAACGTACTGCTGCCTCAACGGATAGGGAAAATTCTTCGACGGAGGGTGGGTCCAAATCGAAGACGATTTCTGTCGGCATTTTTGTATCGATTGTTTGAAAGGGAATATGGAATTCGAGCGCAAGTTGGTTCCTAACCAAAGTAATGTCGTGATATCATTGCAAACGATGTAGTCAATATCTTCATCCCTTGAAGTTTTCACAAAATCGGGAGCATAATCAGGAACGCTTTTTTGATAGAATTTTTCACCGGGAACACCGTGAGGAAAACGTATTAGTGTGAGATGCCGTTCTTGAAGGAACGGAAGCATGAATGGTGCCGCCATTTGCAAATATAGTAAGTAGTCGTCCTTCTCTATGCCACTCTTAGGCCAAACCGGCTTGTCGGGATGCGTGACTTGGACTTTCTCTGGAATCGGATTCAACTGTCTTAGCATATGCCGCCACTCACATTCTTCTGGGTTCATTTCAAATGCAAAAGAGTGGAACCTTGGCTCACGCAAATGCTTCCCGTCAAAGCTGATGCAATTTATGTTCGCACAGATAGAAGGTGCAATTTCATAAACGGAATCGCCAATGTTTATCCCATTCGAGAGAAATAAT
The DNA here is from genome assembly GCF_030067815.1 of Sporosarcina thermotolerans. Lineage (GTDB taxonomy): Bacteria > Bacillota > Bacilli > Bacillales_A > Planococcaceae > Sporosarcina > Sporosarcina thermotolerans. The sequence goes on from NZ_CP125968.1 coordinate 2,973,754, forward strand.
TCGCTTAACGTTTTCATTTCCTCGTCTGTCATACCATGCTTGAATGTTACCACCTCAATGACCTTGCCTTCATGATAGACAGCACCCGTAAAGAATCCATTCACCTGTTCATATTTCGTTATAATAATTGAAACTTGCCGCCAGTTTTTCACTTTCAACCATTGATTCGTCCGTTTTTCGTTGCTCCAAATGCTTTTCTTTTGCTTGGCAATGATCCCTTCCCCATTGCTGATTCTGACGTGATTCCACAATACCTTCTCCTCAGTGAATGTTTCTATCAATTGAAGGAGGCTTTCGTGCCGATACTGAACCTGGCATGGCAGCTCCATTTTTTCGAAGCACTTTTTAAGTTCCATTTTTCTCTTTTCAAGTGCGGACTTGGCCATATCCTTCCCCTTGAAAGTGATAAGATCGAAGACGATATATTGGCATGGGAAGGCCATCGAATGTTGAGCGATCACTTCTTTCTTCCGCATCCTCCCCCTCGTTTGCACGAAGGAGAATTCGCTTCTGAAATCGTTTTGCAAACAGACCAATTCCCCGTCAAAAACAATAGGCAGGAATGGTTTGATCAAATGTTCAATTCGACGGCAAGCTTCTATAATTTCTGGAAACATATCATTTAGCCGTTTTTCATTCCTACTGAATAGTTGGATTCCTTCTTTATTCCAATGAAGAATTGCTCGGAAACCGTCGTATTTCGTTTCATAAATCCATTCTTTCCCTACTGGTATTTCATTTGCATCAGACATTAACATTGGTTTCATTACATCGCTCTCCACTGTTTTTCTTAGTGTTAGACCGATTTCATTTCGTATACATAGGAATGAAAGATGCTCTCATACTAAAAATAAAAGCAGGTGACTTTATGCACACAGTATGGAAAGGCAGCATCAGTTTCGGATTAGTCAATATTCCAATCAAACTCCATGCAGCTACGGAAAATAATGATATTAAATTGCGCCAACTTCACAAGGAGTGCAATTCACCGATTAGTTATCAAAAGGTATGCCCTGTTTGTGATAGAGAAGTTCAGAATGAAGATATCGTGAAGGCATATGAGTATACAAAAAATAAGTTCGTCGTACTGGATGATGAAGAGTTAGAGAAGTTGAAGAAAGAAAATGAAGATAAAGCTGTGGAAATTATTGATTTTGTGAAGTTGGAGGAGATTGATCCAATTTATTTTGAAAAAAGCTATTTCATGGCACCCGATGCGAACGGCGGAAAGGCATACGCTTTATTGCGCAAGGCCTTAAAGGACTCCGGTAAAATTGGTGTAGCCAAAATCATTATCCGTTCGAAAGAGCAATTGGCTGTGTTGAGGGTTTATGAAGAGGCATTATTGATGAATACAATCCACTTTCCTGACGAAGTCAGAAATGTAGAGGATGTCGGGAATATTCCGAGCGAGGATACAGTCGTGCAAAAAGAACTGGATACCGCACTTTTATTGGTCGATCAACTGACGACTGTATTTGACCCGACAAAATATACTGATGAGTACAGAACGGCATTGATGGAATTGATTGAGGAGAAAAAGTCAGGCAATGCTACTGTTGCTGCGAAAGAGAAACAGCCAATTTCGCCATCGAATACAACCGATTTAATGGCTGCATTGCAAGCGTCTCTTGATAAGACTAAAAAGAAGAAACCCGCGTCTAGAAAAACGGACGACCGCGAAGAAGAATGCATGAAAATGTGAGGGGTTTATGCGTTATCACCGACTCTCGAGCGTTTATCACCGACTTCCTTTCAAAAAAAAGGCCAATCCCCCACAGGATTGGCCATTATGCATTAAATAAACTTCACCATTTTATAATTTTTCTTACCACGGCGGACAATTGTAAACGCATTGTCTAAACGATCAGCAGCTGTCACTTCATATGCTGTATCTGTCACCTTTTCACCATTCAACGATATCGCACCATTCGTCACGTCTTCCCTCGCTTGGCGTTTAGAAGGTGACACACCCGCTTCTACGATGAATTCGACGATATTCTTATCAGCCAACTCCATTTCAAATGTCGGAACATCCTTGAATGCATCTCTCATTTCCTCGACCGTCAGCGCCTTCAAATCTCCGCTGAACAATGCTTTCGAAATACGAATTGCTTGATCCAAAGCATCTTGACCATGGATAAGACGCGTCATTTCTTCCGCCAATGTTTGTTGCGCTTTTCGTAGATGCGGTTCCTCTTGAACGGAAACTTCCAGTACCTCAATTGCTTCTCTTTCAACAAACGTAAAGATTTTCAAATACTTGATAACGTCTGAATCGGCTGTGTTGATCCAGAATTGATAGAACTCATATGGAGATGTCTTTTCAGGATCCAACCAAACAGATCCGCCCGCTGTTTTACCAAACTTCGTGCCATCCGCTTTCGTTACAAGTGGCATAGTGATTCCGAATGCTTTCGCTTCATCATTATGTGTTTTTCTTATAATTTCAAGCCCTGTTGTAATATTGCCCCATTGGTCTGAACCACCAATTTGCAAACGGCAATTATACTTATCGTAAAGATGGCTGAAGTCAGAACCTTGAACGAGCATATACGAAAATTCGGTAAAGGAAATACCTGTTTCCAAACGGGATGCAACGTTCTCCTTAGCTAACATATAATTGATGCTTAACAGCTTTCCATAATCACGGAGGAAGCTAATAGCGGACATTTCTCCGAACCAGTCTTTATTATCGACTAAAATAGCCGCGTTTTCGTTTTCATTGCCGAAATCAAAAATATTCTCTAACTGTTTACGGATACCCGCCACGTTTTTCGCAATTTGTTCTTCAGAAAGTAGTTGGCGCTCGTCAGCTTTGAATGATGGATCACCAATCATTCCTGTCGCTCCACCGACAAGAACAATCGGACGGTGGCCATGTTTTTGAAAACGACTAAGCGTTAGAAATGGAACGATATGCCCAATGTGCAAGCTGTCCGCCGTTGGATCTGTTCCGCAATATAATGAAATCTTTTCTTCATTCAATACCTTTTCAAGACCCTCTTCATCAGTCGACTGGTATAAGAGGCCTCTCCATTTCAAGTCCTCTATTAACTCGTTCGTCATCCTAATCCCTCCAATAAAATAAAAAAGCCCCTACACGATTCCACTGGAAATCATGCAGGGACGTTATGAAATAGTTCATTTAACGCGGTACCACCCGGCTTGAGAATATCAAAATAATTCTCCGCTCAAAGACGCATTATCGCCGCGTACGCGTCGCACTCCAAAGCTGTAATTCGTCAACGATACCCCGGACAACTTTCACCAACCGTTGCCTCTCTAAACGGATTTATCGCCGCTACTTCGGCTCCTTCACCATCGAAAAATTATATAATCCTTATTGTAATCTAAAATATCCGATTGTCAAACATTTTATATTGATTTGCCCGAAATGTGCTATAATAGGAAGGATTTTGGGGGGATGAAATTTTGAACAAAAAACGTAAAAACAGGATTGACTTAATAGAAGAAAAATTTGAAGCGTTGAAGAATAAAGGGTGGGCAAAAGGTGTTCGTATTACTTCTGGGGTAGTTTGGAATCTCTTCCTTCTATTCCTTATCTTTGGGTTGACACTCGGAGTTTTTGCAACTTCCGTTGGAGCCGGTTACTTTGCTTCACTTGTTGCGAAAGAGCCCCTTCGATCCAAAACTGAAATGCGTAACGCCATTTTCAACTACGAAGAGACATCAGAAATCTATTTTTCAAATGATATATACTTGGGTAAAGTAAACTCTGATATTGAACGGAAACTAACTACTTTAAAAGATGTTTCTCCATTCGTCATTGATGCCGTATTGGCAACGGAAGATGAATACTTTGAAACACATAATGGAATTGTTCCAAAAGCGATTTTCCGTGGACTTTTCCAAGACGTTACAAACTCTTCGAGTCAGACGGGTGGTTCGACCTTAACACAGCAGTTAATAAAGAACCAAATACTGACGAATGAAGTTTCATATGAACGGAAGGCGAAAGAAATTCTTCTTGCCATGCGAATTGAGCATTTTATGGATAAGAGGAGATAATGGAAGCCTATTTAAATATCATTCCATATGGTAGAAACGCTATGGGGCAAAATATTGCAGGAATCGAAACTGCTGCTGAAGGGATTTTCGGCATTCCAGCAAAAAATCTTAATCTTCCCCAAGCGGCGTACATCGCTGGAATACCGCAAGCACCTTTTGCCTATACACCATTTCTTAGCAGTTATTATGGTGGTGGAAAGAAAAACGAAAAAAATATCAAACCTGGAATTGATCGGATGAAAACTGTCCTTTTCAGGATGAAAGAAACAGGTTATATTACAGAAAAACAATATGAAGAAGCAATCAATTACGATATTACAAAGGACTTTAGGGAAAAAACGTTGCGAGCAACAGAAAGATACCCTTATTTAACGCAGGAAATCCAAGAAAGAACTAAAGATATTTTTGCGGAAATGCTTGCTAAAAAAGACGGAATCGATCCAGAACGCTTTGAAGAAGATGATAAAGTCAAAGGAAAATATAAGATACTTGCTGAACGTGAAATGCGTACAGGCGGATACCGAATCTATTCAACAATCGATAAGACTCTCTATGATGAAATGAATAAAGTTGCTGAGGAATTCGAATATTACGGGTTTACATATACTCGCGAAGAAAAGGACCTCAGTACAGGGGAAGTCGTATTGAAAGATGACCCCGTTCAAGTTGGGGCCATCATGCTTGAAAACAATACAGGTCGTATACTATCCTTCGTAGGCGGACGTGATCATCAGTTGATGGCACTGAACCATGCCACACAAGCATTTAGACAAAACGGTTCCTCGATGAAACCACTTCTTGTCTATGCTCCCGCAATCGAATATGGGGTTATCGGAGCGGGCAGTCCAGTAGTCGATGTCAAATTTGATATAAAAGTTGGCAATGATGATTGGAGTCCATCAAACTATTACGCTGATTTGGAAAACGGGATAATCCCAGCAAGAAAGGCACTTTCCGAATCACTGAACCTTCCTACAGCGCGGTTATACAATGAAATTATTGATAAGCGGCCTGCTGAATTTCTAAAGAAAATGAATTTTACGAAACTACACGCCGAAGATTATGTGAACTATTCCACATCATATGGTGGGATGAAGATTGGGGTAAGTGTCGAGGAAAATACAAATGCTTTTGCAACTTTTGCAAACGGTGGGAAGTTTATCAAATCGTATATCATTGACCGAATCGAGGATATGAACGGCAACATCGTTTATCAACATGAAGTAAAACCGGTTGATGTATTTAGCCCTGAGACTGCCTATATCATCACCGATATGCTAAGAGATGTCGTAAAGCCTGGAGGTACAGGACAACAAGTGCCTGGCTTTATGAACTTCAATACAGATCTTGCTGCAAAAACAGGTACAACAAATGGATATGGGGATGCTTGGTTGGTCGGTTATAATCCTAATGTTTCGCTTGGTCTATGGTTTGGATATAAAGACCATACGCGAAAATTGTACACGAGGGGAACCGGGCAAATGCATCCGACGACCCGAACGACAATGCTATTTAGTCGATTATTGAACAAGGCAAATGAAGTGAAACCTGACATTATAGGTGCTGGCGACTCATTTAAGCAACCTGAAGGAGTAGTTTCTAAACCATTCTGTGCGATTTCGGGACTGGCCCCGTCTGAGGCTTGTTCAAATGCTGGTTTAATCAGATCTGACCTATTCAATTCGAAAGTAATGTTACCAACTGAGCCTGATGACAGCATAATCGATGCCTCCTATGTTTCTGTCAAAGGCAGCCGGTATATGTCACTTCCATCTACCCCTTCTGAATTCATTGTTGCAGGTGGTACTGGAGTAAGCCAAAGCTATATTGACAGGATGCTTGGATCTTGGGGCGGCGATGCCTCAAAACTATTCCCGTCCTCGTCCATATTCTCATCAGGTGTTGTATGGGGGCGGAATTCCCAGCCGACGATGTTGCTCCAGCGGGGTAAGCGCGTCAATCGAAGGTTCAAATTTAGTTTGGACTGAATCTTCATCGAACGATATTATCGGTTATTATGTTTTCCAAAATAACACTAAGATAGCTACAGTGTTCGATGGATCGGCTAATTCTATATCTGTAGGACCTGGCACTTACCATGTCAAAGCTGTAGATATAACTGGTCTTTTATCTGAAGCATCGAATAGTATTACAGTTGAAAGCCCAGAGCCACCAGAACCACCAGCAACTGAGCCTGACGAGGACAAAGAAGATGATAAAACAGAACCAACCCCTCCTCCAGGTAATGATGAAGGCGATGATGGCGATGAAACTGGAAATAATGGGAATAGCGATAATAAGGGTAACAAAGGAAATGGAAACAACGGAAATAACGGTAATAAAAAGCCGCCATCCGGAAATGATGACGACGATTAAGAAAATGGGACCCCATAACTTCATGGGGTCCCTTTTATATTGGTTTTATTAATCTTCCATTGTAGACAAATCACCTTCAGGCAAGTTCAGTTCCCAAGCCTTCAATACACGGCGCATGATTTTTCCGCTTCGTGTCTTAGGTAGTTTATCTTTAAATTCGATTTCACGCGGAGCCGCATGTGCTGCAAGCTCTTTCTTGACGAACTGCTTAATATCATCGGAAAGTTCTTCAGATGGTTCATATCCTTCATGAAGTGCAACAAAAGCTTTAATGATTTCTCCACGGACCGGATCCGGCTTCCCAATCACTCCAGCCTCGACAATCGCAGGATGTTCAAGTAACTTGCTTTCCACTTCAAAAGGACCTACTCGCTCTCCACTTGTCATGATGACGTCATCAACACGACCTTGGAAGAAGAAATAGCCATCTTCATCCATATAAGCAGAGTCGCCTGATACATACCACTCATTATTCATGAAATAAGAATCATATTTCTCCGGGTTATTCCAAATAGCACGCATCATAGCTGGCCAGCCTTTTTTAATCGCCAAATTCCCCATTCGATTTGGAGGTAATACTTGTCCACGATCATCTACTATAGCAGCTTCAATTCCAGGAACCGGTTTCCCCATCGACCCGGGCTTTATAGGCAAAGACCCGAAATTACATATTGTTTGGGCACCAGTTTCTGTCATCCACCATGTATCATGGATTCTCAGTTTGAAAACTTCCATCCCCCAACGAATTACTTCTGGATTGAGTGGCTCACCAACTGATAAAATATGTCTTAAGGATGAGAGATCATACTTTTCCAATGGTCCCGCTCCTGCTCCCATCAGCATGCGAAATGCTGTAGGCGCACTGTACCAAACAGTTACACCATAGTCTTGAATGGCTTCATACCAGCTATCCGTTGAAAACCTTCCTCCAAGGATCAGCGATGTTGCTCCAGCAAGCATTGGTCCAAAGATTCCATAGGCTGTCCCAGTAACCCATCCAGGATCCGCTGTACACCAGAAGATATCTTCATCCTTTAAATCCATAACCCATTTTGTCGTCTGCAATTGTTGCACCATCGCCTCTTGTACATGAAGCACACCCTTCGGTTTCCCCGTCGATCCCGAAGTATAATGAAGCAACGTCGGAGATTCTCGTTCCATCCATTCGACCTGAAAGTATGGGGACGCTTCTTTAAAATGTTTCATGAAGTCAACATGCAATGTATCCTCTTCAATATTCTCTCCCACAAGAAATATTGTTTTTAAGTGAGGTAATTTTTCAACAGGTATCCTGCCGACCAATTCGGGTGTTGTAACAATCGCTTTTGCTTCACTATCAGATAGGCGATCGTATACTGCCCCCTCCATGAACGCCTCGAACAACGGCCCAACAATCGTACCCATTTTAAGGGCACCAAGTATTGAAAAATACAATTCTGGAGATCTTGGCATGAATACAAAAAGACGATCTCCTTTTTCCAATGTTGAATGATTTCGTAACACATTGGCAGCTTTATTTGACATTCTCTTCATCTCATTAAAAGTATAGGCCTCTTTACGATTTGCATCTTTGTAATAAAGCGCCACTTTATTTTTTCGATAGGAATCGGCATGTCGATCCACAGCCTCATACGCGATGTTAATGAGCCCGGTCTTATGCCAGCTGAATTCCTTCTCTGCCTCTGACCATTGAAATTCCTTCGCTGTTTGGTCATAATCCTGCAATTGATAATCCCCCTGCATTACAGGTAACATTTTACTCTCCATTCCTATCACCCTTTCAAAGAACATTTGACCCCTACTATTTTACAGTAATTCTTCTATATTAGCTAACATTTTGGTATATTTTGATTGTTTTATAAGTTTGCTTCTCTTCTTATGCAAGAAAAAAAGCGCCCGTGGGACGCTTCCATTGCATGCTTATATTGAATATGGATTGTTAGTGTAATCCGCTAAGGTTTTCATCATAAGGGTTCGCATACAAATCAATATCAAATTCAGCTTTTATACTATTTGCAAATTCAACCTGTTCATTATCAATATGCAAACCAGGTGTATACCCATTTTCCATTACTATGACAATTGAAAAGTGGCACTCTAACTTAAACTCCGCTTTCAATTGATTTATTAATTCCCTTTTACCTATCAACTGTCCTAATACTGGATCCATTTGGTTTTTCACGTCAATAGACTCCTGATATCCTGTGCTTAATTCCCAAGCTGTTTCTTTTCGGTAATGAATGCCTGTTGAAGTAACGTTTTGATTAAAGGGTCTTTTAATAGCATCACCCTTTTTATAGGTTTTTGTAGGTTCAATTCCCAATGTTTCTGTCACTAAGTCGATTGGAAAATCTTCACCATATATACTGAAATATACCATTACTTGAGTTTTGTCCAAATAAAACTTTCCCTTCGGATCTTCTACCCATCATTATATAAATAACCGAACTAAACGCTTTTCAATTTGAAATTCAAATTCTCTAATGCATAGGTTAGTTTCAGCATCGAGAAGATTGATCTCAATTGATATGGAGTCCCAGCTTTCTAAATAAGTGCGTTCCACGGATTTTTGAAAACCTCTTACTTCGGAACGCTTTTTCAAATAGTAAGGTTTTTCATGAGTTGAACCTCTCGCCACTTAACAAACTTGCAGTTTGTTTGAAGTGGAGATTCCTAAGAACACTGACGTAACCGTCAGTTATTGATTAGGCTATCCCCGCAGTCCCTACGGTTAGAAGCCTTCCGGCTTCGTTTTTAATATTTTTACTTGCGTTAATATCCCTATCGTGATGCGCACCACAAGAGGGGCAGCACCATTCGCGCAGTGCGAGATGCTTAACGTCTTTATTTTGGTATCCACAAGATGAACAAAGTTGGGAACTTGCGAATGTCTTAGAAACAGCAACAACTTGCTTGCCATACCATTTCGCTTTGTATTCAAGCATTGTTCTAAATTGGGACCAGGATGCTTCACTAATCGCTTTTGCTAATTTACGGTTCTTTAACATGTTTGATACTTGCAGATCCTCAACACCGATGACATCGTGGTTTTTGACAATCTCGGTAGAAATTTTATGCAAGTAGTCCACTCGTGTGTTTGTGATTTTTTCATGCAGGAGGGCGACTTTCCGTTTTTGTTTTTGATAGTTTTTTGCTTCATCAAGTTTACAGTTTCTCTTTAAAGCTAATCGTTGCCTTCTGGAGAGGATGCGCTGTGCATCAGCGAGCCTTTTCTCCATCGTTCGAAAAAACTTGGGGTTTTTGTATAGCGTCCCATCTGACAGGATTGCAAATTCCTTCAGACCGACATCGATGCCGATGGAAGAGCCGGTCTTTGCTAACTGCTGTATTTCCACTTCAGCCAGAATGGATACAAAATATTTCCCAGATGGATTTCGTCTGACCGTTGCATTAAGAATGCGGCCTTCAACTTCGCGACTTTTGGCAAAACGGACAAACCCAAGTTTAGGAAGTTTGATTTTATTTCCTTCAACCGCAATATTTCCATTCGTATGTTTTGTTGTATAGGATTGTACTTTATTCTTTTTCGATTTGAATCGGGGTGCTTTATTTTGCCGTTTAAAAAAGCGTCCATATGAATCTGCGAGATTCCTAAGTGAAGATTGGAGGGCAATGCTGTCAACTTCCTTTAACCACGTCAGTTCCTTTTTCAGCCGTGTTAATGCGGCAGAACAGGAATTGTATGTCAATCCTTTGCCTGTTTCTTTGTAGGTGTCATTCCAACGCGCCAAGAAATGATTGAATACAAAGCGTGAGCAACCGATGGTTTTAGCAATCAGTATTTCCTGTTCTTTGTTTGGATAGATACGGAATTTATACGCTTTATTGACCAGCATTGACCTCACCTCACTTCAAACCTTGATTTTCAATATACCGTTTTACTACTTCGATAGGAGAACCACCAGCGGTTAGCAAGCAAAAACTTCTTGTCCAAAACATTTCCTTCCACAGTTTTTCTCTAACATGTGGAAATTCCTTTTTGATCATTCGAGAACTTGCACTCTTATAAGCATTGATGAACTTGGACATTTCTGTGTTTGGATGGGCCTTGAATAGAATATGAATATGGTCGGAATCGTGATTCCATTCAACTAATGATATATTATATTTCTCACCAAATTTTACAAACATGTCCTTTGCGTAGTCAGACATTTCATCATTGAAAACTTTTTTTCTGTATTTAACGACCAAAACAAGATGATAATACAGTAAGAACACTGAATGGTTGTTGCTATCTAATTTCATTGTAGTGTCAGCCTTTCTATTGCTTAACACTAATTATACTATTAAAATACTAAGTATTCAAACAAATTAATCTTTAGGCTTATGCCTAACCGACATTCATCTCCCACTTACTCATTGGGCTTTGCCCTTCACATTCCTTGAAGTGGGAGTCTTCTGTCGGAAATTGATAAATTAAAAGTACTTTCATCAATTTTCCACTCACCGAATTGAATATTTATGTTTCGGTCAAGTTTATTTTGTGAGTCAAAACCAAAAAACATTTCTTTCGTTTCTTCATTATAATAAATCCCCATTATTTTCAAGTAAAATCTATTATCATTAATTAACGGTATTTGGATACCTGTATTGTCATCCGGCTCCCCAGCCCATTCTTTCCACTGTTCTTTAGACCACGTATCCATTTTACTTTTATCATATGTCTTCTGTGTAAATTCAACATTAACAATTTCACGTCGATCAGTCATCGTTTTATTCCCCCTAAAAAATAAATAACCAAAACTATCGGTCAACAATCTCATTTAACCGAACAGGCTTAAAGCCTTTTCCTAGAATTGCACCACTTTCAGGAATACAGTTATTACGAATGACTCTCATCTTCTTTGCTATAAATTTCATAAGCAAAATATCCAAATAAAAAACCTATCCCAGGTCCCCAGGTCATTGCAGATAGTAAGGAAATTGCTGAAAATATGCTTAATAGTACAGCAACAGCAATACCAATCATCATTCCGAATGGTATTAAACTATCCAATAAATTTTGAGCGCCTTTTGTTTTTTTCTTACCCAGGGTGCCATCCTCATATTTATGTTTCATTCTTAGAATTACAAATACTGAAATTCCTCCCATTATTACAAGGGCAATACAGCACGCGCAAAATCCAATGCTAAACCCATATTATAATCCACCTTTCGGTTTGCTGTAGATAGCTCATTTAAAACAATATACTATCTAATAGCCAATAGTACTTGCCTCTGGACATCTTCAAAATACCTCCGCCTTTTTTCCTAGACAAAATCTTAAACATTCATCTATAACCCAAAAGCATATAGAAGTTATGATCGATGCAATAAAAAACATTTCATAACTTCTCCAGAATTGGCTAAAATCCCGTATTAATGTTTGGGACTCAAATAAAAGTCCTACGATAAATATAAATCCCAAACCAAAGATAGCGTGGATAACAAAAGACCAACATATCCGCTGATTATTTGAAAACCGCTTAGTTAATTTTTCTGATAGAAGTGACACAGGAAGTCCGTTCAGTAATATAACGGGAATTGCAAACCAACTTATAAAGAACGCCATTGGAAAAACGGCTAACAGTTCTTCTCCGTCTGCATATACAAACCAAGCAGCAATAAGTAAGATTGATAACAACGAGGCAAAAGTCAGAGTTAAAATGTTCCTTTTTAGCATACTCACCCTCCTTTCCTTTCTACTCTTCAACAAACAAAACAACCTTTTAACTTATTTTACCATAGATTTACCTAAATCTTTTGAAAGCTTATCATCCGTCTTGAAGTAGTGTATGGTTCCAGGTTCTGAAGCAATTCGAAATTCTATGACTTCCCGTAGAGTGAGTGCAACTTTCCATAGACCGGCCCCAACTTCCCATAGACCGACGCGGACTTCCCATAGAATGCAGCAGACTTCCCGTAGACCGATGCGGACTTCCCATAGACTCGAAACGACTTCCCGTAGATTCGTCGACTGCCCTCCCGGAGCGGAAATCAACGTGGCCCATCATCATTATTAGTTTTTTTAATGAATTCCAATTACCATAGTCATTATTTGTTGTATACTTAAATAAGGTCTATTGATTAGGACGGTGATAAATTTGGAACATGTCAAAACGTATAATGCAATGGAAATCAAACATAAGAACGGAAACCTTATAATCGAAGGCCCAATTCCCGGAAAGGAATTAGCAAGTCTCGATTTCCATAAGGACCTAATAGCATTCAGACCTCCAGAACAGCAACACAAAGCGTTAATTGAAATTGCTGATCTTCCTGAAGGCAGAATCATTGTTGCTCGTGATAATAATGAGATAGTCGGCTATGTTACCTATTTGTATCCGGATCCCCTCGAAAGATGGTCACACGGGAAAATGGAAAACCTTATCGAATTAGGAGCAATCGAAGTCATTCCCAAATATCGCAGTGGTGGCGTTGGAAAAACCTTACTTGAAGTCTCAATGATGGATGATGCGATGGAGGATTATATAATCCTGACAACAGAGTACTATTGGCATTGGGATTTAAAAGGAACAAAATTGAATGTATGGGAATATCGAAAAGTGATGGAAAAGATGATGAATCACGGCGGTCTCGTATACTACGCAACTGACGACCCCGAAATAAGTTCACATCCTGCAAATTGCTTAATGGCCAAAATTGGAAAGCGAGTAGATCAGGAATCGGTTCAGGAATTTGATAGTTTGCGATTCATGAATCGTTTCATGTATTGATAGGAGGTAGTTAAGAATGCTTATCGAGGAAATTATGAAGAGGAACGTCTTTTCACTTTCACCCCACCATACCGTCAAAGACGCATTGTCAATTATGCAGGAAAAGAAAATCCGGCATCTTCCAATCGTTTCAGAAACGACGGAACTGCTTGGAATCATAACTGATCGAGATATGAAAGAAGTGTTACCCTCCCTTTATTCTGATACGACGGATGTAACCGTTTACAAAAAAACTTTATCCGAAATAATGACAAAGAATCCGATTACCGGGCATCCCATGGACTTTGTCGAGGAGGCAGCGGTTGTTTTTTATGATAATCAAATCGGTTGTCTTCCAATTGTGTCAAACAACAAATTGGTCGGCATCTTAACAGAGACCGACCTTCTGTATAAATATATTGAATTAACAGGTGCCCATCAACCGGGCTCACAAATCGAAGTGCGTGTCCCTAACATTCCAGGCATTCTGTTTGAAGTATCCAAAGTGTTTTACGAGCATAAAATAAACGTCCAAAGTATACTCGTCTATCCGGATAAAGAAAATGAAGATAATAAAATTCTCGTTATTCGACTTAAAACAATGAATCCACTTAATGTTATTAAAGGGTTAAAGAATAATGGATTTGAGGTTTTATGGCCGAATGTTCCAGGCATGGACTTATGAAAAAAGAAGCGGTATTCATCTATTCAAAAGAACAACTTGGATACACATTTTCCGAATCCCATCCTTTCAATCAAAAAAGACTTGTGCTAACTTTGGATCTGTTAAAGAAAATAAACGCAATAAACGATGAAGATATCATCGCTCCAAGGATTGCAACGGACGAAGAACTTTTATTGGTGCACGATCAGCGATTTATAGATATTGTAAAAAGGGCTGGCAAAGGACAAGTTAGTGATGATATCGGCTCTGTTTATGGTATCGGCACAGAAGACACTCCCATCTTCCCAAATATGCACGAAGCAAGTGCAATGCTTGTAGGGGGAACTTTGACTGCAGTTGATGAAGTGATGGAAGGCAGGTCAAAATATGCTGTGAACCTCGGCGGCGGGCTTCATCACGGGTTCAGTGGCAAAGCATCGGGATTTTGCGTCTATAACGACAGTTCGGTCGCCATTAAATACATGCAAAAAAAATACGGAGCACGGGTACTTTACATAGACACCGATGCACATCACGGCGATGGAGTCCAATGGACCTTTTACGATGACCCAGACGTTTGCACACTTTCCATTCATGAAACAGGCAGATACCTTTTCCCGGCACAGGCAGTGTCACGGAACGCGGCAATGGAAAAGGATATGGGACTTCATTCAACTTCCCGATTGATGCATTCACCGAGGACGAATCATTTCTTGAAATTTATAAAACCGCCATCGAGGAAGTAGCAGCTTTCTTCAAACCCGATGTCATTCTGACACAAAACGGAGCTGACGCGCATTACTTCGACCCATTAACACATTTATACGGGACGACGGAAATCTTTGAACAAATACCAAGGATTGCAAGAGAAATTGCAGAGCGATATTGTGAGGGCCGATGGATTGCCGTTGGCGGTGGTGGATACGATATTTGGCGAGTCGTGCCAAGAGCATGGTCACAAATTTGGTTAGCCATGAAACAAATCCCTGCCCCAACCGGCAACCTACCCGAGGATTGGCTCAACGCTTGGGGGAACCAATCCCCTGTCCCACTTATCAAAACATGGCAAGACCCAAAACCATTATACGACCCAATTCCAAGAAAGGCCGAAATAACAGAAAAAAACACCCAAATGCTAATCAAAGCACTACACATCATTCGGAATCAACAATAGTTCTATAAACTGTTGCTATGCGTTTCAGTTGGACTTTTCGGTGACAATTATTCTTTAGCTAAAAGTTAGGATAGAAAGTGAGTGTTCTTTTTAGGATTGAGCTGTATGTAAAGGACATTGAAGAATCATTGATATTTCATCATTTTTGAAGCTTAGTGGTGATAAACCTCGTACAAGTGGTGATAACAGTCCTCTGAGTGGTGATAAACATACCCTAAGTGGTGATAAAGTCGGCTTGAGTGGTGATAACCGCTTTTCTGGTTTAAAAATGCCAATCTGAGGAGAATTTGTCAGTGTTTATGGCATACCATATCCAAAATAACGATATTGTGTGTTACTCTTTTTACGATTTGGCGCGTTTGTAGTACAGAAGCAGACTCGTAGTTGATTGTAGCGGAAGACGGCCGACTCCGGGAGGATTAGCGAGAGCCGTAACGAAGAACGGCTCTTGCGAGTGAAGCGTAGCGAAAAGGAGCACGTCTTTGCTCTGACAGGTGAAACAACCAACGGCAGCGAAGCGAACGGGTTGGTTCACCGCACGCCCTCCGGAAAGCGTGCCGTCTGAAGCGCAAATCAACGTGCTGCACGGTTTTTCAGTTGAGAAATCTTCATAAACGAGTCTTTAGTAACTTCCATAAATAAAAGCTGTTCCGGTTATTTTGTCCAGCTCCAGGCGTTAGATGCTCGGGTCATAAGGCAAAGCTGCTATGTGGCAAAGAGCGCCACGCCGCATCTTTGCCTTATGCCTGTCGCATCTGGGCAAGCGCCTTCCGCTTTTCGTTTCCCCAGAACAGCTTTTATCACTTCGTCGATTGACGTTCCTCTATACGGTGCGGCAAAATAACACTAACATCATCAACCTCTTCACCATTCATCAACTTCGTCAACAACCGCATCGAAACTGCCCCTAAATCGTACAAAGGAACAACAACTGCAGACAGCTGCGGTCTAACTACTCTCGACAATAGTGTATGTTGGAAACAAATCATCTCAATATCATCAGGCACCGATAAACCATCATCTCTTAGCCCATTCATAATACCAACAGCAATTTCATCATTCCCAGCAAAAATACCTGTCGGCCTCTCATCCAAATCACGAATCAACTTCCACTTTTCATACGCATCATCATACGTATTATTCGTTTCTATGAAATACTCATCAATAAGTGGTAAATTAGCTTCTTTCAATGCCTTTTCGTAACCTACCTTCTTGCAAAGACGATTGATATCCCTGGATAGAGGTCCGGATACATAAGCAATTCGTTTATGTCCATTTTCAATCAATTTCTTAACCGCTTGATAGGCTGCATCTTCATGATCGATATTCACTGTCGGCAAATTCGTGCCAGCGTCAAGAGTACCGGCTAACACAACTGGAACATTTGCTGTCGCCATTTCTTTCCGAATTTCGTCAGACAGGGAGTCACTCATGAAAATTACACCATCAACTTGTTTTCCAAGATGATCTTCAAAAAGTTCAACTTCCCTTGTTGGACGTTTATCTGAATTGGAAAGGATAATATTGTATTCATACATCGTTGCTATATCCGCAATACCGCGGGAAAGTTCTGCATAGTAGCTTTTCGAAATGTCCGGGACGATGACACCTATAGTTGTTGTTTTTTTACTGGCAAGTCCTCTTGCCACTGCGTTTGGTCGATAACCAAGGCGCTCGATGCAATCTAACACCTTTTTACGCGTTGCCGGCTTTACATTTTGGTTGCCGTTCACAACACGAGATACTGTCGCCATCGAAACATTCGCTTCTCTTGCTACATCATAAATTGTTACTGACATTATCGAATCTCCTTCCCTTCATTATGATTATGTATTCGTTTACTCTTATTATAATCAAAGCACGGTACCTTAAAAGGTCCGGCGCTTTTTACAGAAAGTTCCTACTGCATTTCCACTTTTCAAATGGTTTGATGTGTATTCATAAACCTTTGTAGCTCCGCATAGAACTCGTCGAACTGTTTAATATCCATTTGCTGTGCAGCATCGGATAATGCAACTGCTGGATCAGGATGCACTTCAGCCATAACTCCATCTGCACCTACAGCGATAGCCGCCTTTGCAGTTGGAAGCAATAAGTCCTTCCTTCCAGTTGAATGAGTAACATCAACGAATACTGGTAAATGGGTTTCTTGTTTTAAGATTGGAACAGCTGAGATGTCCAATGTGTTACGCGTCGCACGTTCGTACGTACGGATACCACGTTCGCATAGCATAATTTGGCTATTCCCTTTAGAAATGATATATTCAGCCGCATGAATGAATTCATCAATCGTTGCAGCTAAGCCTCGTTTTAATAGAACTGGTTTATTCGCCATACCTGCTTCCTTCAACAATTCGAAGTCTGCATGTTACGGGCACCTATTTGGATAACATCTATATAATCCAAAGCCTCTTCCAAATGGGATGGTGTGATAATTTCAGTTACAATGGACAATCCCGTTTCGTCTGATACGCGCTTTAGGATTTTCAATCCTTCAAGACCAAGTCCTTGGAAGTCATAAGGAGACGTACGCGGTTTATATGCACCGCCCCTTAGCATCGTCAATCCTTTAGCTTTAATCGATTGAGCGACTGCCAAAACTTGTTCATACGATTCAACAGCACATGGCCCAAAGACGAATGTAGGAGAACCGTTTCCAATTTCTTCACCGTTTACATTTACAATCGTATCCTCGGGTTTACGTTTACGTGAAACAAGCAGCGCATTACGTTGCTCGTCCTCTTGAATTTCTAAAGCTGACATGAATATCCCTTTAAAAATCTGTTCTAAAATACCATTTGGGATCGGACCTTTGTTTGACTGGACTAGTGCGTTTAGCATCTCTCTTTCACGAATCGGATCGTATCTGTTCACACCTTGCTTTTCCTTGACCCTGCCAATTTCCTGAACAACAGATGTGCGTTCATTGATCAAGTTCAGTATTTGGTTATTCAGCCCATCAACCTGTCTGCGAAGTTCATCCAACCCATTTTGTCTCATCATTATGTCTCCTCCCCATACACATCATTCCCTTTTCGAAGAAGGAATTCTATGTTGCATTTTTGTATAATAGTCCAAGTATAATGAAATGCATTCGAAATGTCACGTCATTTCTGTAAATTGTCACTAATTCACGGAGTTTGATGTGAATCGGCCTAATTTAAAAAGCAGAAGGGAACTTTTTCAGTTTCCCTCTACCTTCATAAAAAACTTATTATTTCTCTTTTTCAACTGAGATATGATTTTGATTTACATTCTTTTCTTCACCGATATTCTCGCTATTATCGTATGCAACAGTACTGTTTTTTGTTGATTGATGATCCGCAGACTCTTTGTTTTCTTCGGTTTTATTTTCAACAAACTCAATTTGTTCTTCGCCTTCAGACGAAACTGTACCATCGTGCATCGGGACAGATGTTTTATTTGTCATCGACTTTACTTTATCAACGATCTGACCAGATTGCTCTTGGATTGTTTTAGCTAATTCATCTGTCTTTTCTTTGGCAACAGCAGAAATCTCAGTTGCCTTGTCCTTTGCAACTGTACTTAACTCAATACTTTTGTTTTTAATGTGGACAGCTTGGTCTGAAAAGTCGTCACGCATCTCTTTGCCCGTCTTAGGAGCGAGGAATAATGCTGCAGCCGCACCAATCACTCCGCCTACTAAAGCGCCAAGTAGGAAGCTTCCAGCTCCTGAATTATCCTCCTCATAGAAGTCGTCAGTATTGGAGCGATACGGATAATTTACAGGTAGATGTGATGGTTCCCCAAAAGTATTTTTATATTCCTGATTTCCATAATATTGCTGGTTTTGTGCGTCCTTTAGTTTTTCAGTCATGTTAATTCCTCCTAAATATATTTTGGTCACTACTCAGTTTTAGATAGATAACAATTACTTTGGGCTTGGCAATCTTTTTTGATTTGGATCCGACTTATAGACTGTCCAACCTGATGACCGCTCTTCTTTCATTTCCCTTACTTTACCAATGATTCCAAAAGCAACGTTACTCCACTGCACTGCTTGGGCTATTTTATCACTGTTCTTTTCAGCTTCAACAGTAATTGAGTTGGTAATTCGATGAACTGAGCTGTTCAAATTACTGACAGAGTCACCCATCCCTTTTACTGCGTCCACAACAGTGTTCAATTTTTCGGATTTCTGTTGAATATCCTCCGCAAGGGCATTTGTCTTATGAAGGAGTTCAGTTGTCTCCGATGTAATACCCTCCAACTGGTTCGTCAAATTATCCATAGTTTCCGAAACGCTTTTTAGTGTCTTTTTTAATGAACTTAGGGTCATCGCCAGGCTAATACATAAAATCAAAAAAGCCACTGCAGCGACGATGGCCGCAATATACAATAATACTTGCATAGCACTTCCTCCTTCCGATATACATACATAAATAATTTCTACCCTTTAAAGTAGGTAAATAAACTCAGCCATCTTTAACCTTTTTCGACAAACTTTTCAAATCCCCTTTATTTTTTATTAAAGAAATTGTTTTTCATCTAATGAGACTAATCCGGGATTTACAAAAATAAAAAACAGCCAATCCAAACGGATTAGGCTGTTTCCTCTTTTTCGGTATGCTCCGAAAAAACATTCATGTATTTTTGAATATCACCAGCACCCATGAACAAGAAAACTGCATTTCCGTGCACATCAAGTACATCAATATTTTCAAGAGATAGGTGATTAGCTCCTGGAATTTTATCGATTAGATCATTAATTGATAAGTTACCGGATTGCTCGCGCGCGGAACCGAATATATCACATAGATATACGTGATCCGCTGTCTGTAAACTTTCCGCAAACTGTTGGAGTAACGCTGCAGTACGTGTGAAAGTATGAGGCTGGAATATCGCAATGATTTCCTTGTTAGGATATTTCTGCCTCGCCGATTGCAATGTAGCCTTTATCTCAGTCGGATGATGTGCATAGTCATCCACAATTACCCTACCATGTGATTCTGTAACAGAAAAGCGTCTTTTCACACCGTTAAATGTTGCAAGTCTTTCCTTAATACCAGAAGCCGCAATCCCTTCATAATGGCAAAGGGCAATGACGCCAAGGGCATTTAAAATGGCATGGTCACCAGGCAAGAAAATCGTAAACGTATCATAGAACTCATTTCTCACATATACATCGAACATGGTACCCTTTTCGGATTTCTTAATATTTTTCGCTGAAAAATCATTTCCTTCATCAAATCCATAATACACTACAGGGACATTCGCTTGTATTTGTTGTAGATGAATATCATCTCCACAAGCAATAATCGCCTTTTTTACCTTTAAAGCCATTTCCCCGAATGCATCCAGTACATCAGCAAGGTCTTTAAAATAATCCGGATGGTCAAAATCAATATTAGTCATTATGGCGTAATCAGGTTCATAGGCAAGAAAATGCCGCTTGTATTCACATGCTTCAAAAACGAAGTACTCGCTATTCTCAATCCCCCTGCCAGTGCCATCACCAATCAGATAAGAAGTAGGTGAATTGCCGGACAAGACATGCGCCAACAATCCAGTTGTCGAAGTCTTACCGTGTGATCCTGTTATAGCAATTGAGATGAAGTTTTTCATATAATTGCCTAAAAATTCATGATAGCGAATTACGTCAACGCCTGTTTCTTTAGCTTTCACAATTTCAGGATGACTATCAGGGAAAGCATTCCCTGCAATTACTGTCATCCCCGGTTTTATATTATTTTCATCGAATGGTAAAATCGTTATTTTTCTTTCATGCAACGGGTCTTCCGGAAAGAAATACTTCTCTACATCCGAACCTTGTACTGTATGGGAGGAATCATGAAGAATCTGTGCAAGGGAACTCATTCCCGATCCTTTGATTCCCGTAAAATGGAACAATGTCATATTGCAACCTCCCGGGATCGTTTCTGTTCCTATATTCTCAAACATAAAGTAATGCGTTATTCTATAAATTTAAATTTAAACTTGGGATTTATCGGTTCTATTAAGGAATTGATCAAAATCATTTTCCGTTAAAAAAACATCTCGTGGTTTACTTCCCTTTTGCTCTGATATGAAACCTAATTCTTCCATACGATCCATCAATTTAGCCGCACGGTTATAGCCGATGCTAAAATTCCGCTGCAAAAGGGATGTCGAAGCACTTCCCTGATTGATAATAAATTGGCATGCTTCAACAAAAAGTGGGTCGGATTCCTCTTCCTCCATTGCATTGGCTAAAAGATCTTCCTGACCAAATAGGTATTCGGGAGCCGCCTCGTTCTGAACGTGTTCTATTATACGTTCAATTTCGGCATCCGTGACAAATGTACCCTGTAATCGAATCGCTGAAGATTGGCCGTTTCCAAGATATAGCATATCACCTTTACCTAAAAGCCTTTCTGCCCAGGTGTATCAATGATCGTTCGGGAATCTATTTGGGATGAAACCGAAAAAGCAATACGCGTCGGTACATTCGCCTTTATTGTACCCGTAATAACATCGACGGATGGCCGTTGTGTCGCAATGATTAGATGGATACCACAGGCTCTTGCCTTCTGTGTGATCCGTCCAATTGAAACTTCAACATCCGCCGGTGCCATCATCATCAAGTCCGCAAGCTCGTCAATTACGATTAACAAGTATGGCAGTTTCAATGAGAATTTACGATCCTTTTCAACCATCTCGTTGTACCGTTCAATATTTCTTGCACCAACATGCGCAAATAGTTCATATCGCCGTTCCATTTCGCCAACAGCCCACTTTAAGGCAGCTGTAGCAGCCTTCACATCAGTAATAACTGGACTGATTAAGTGTGGAATGCCATTGAAAGGAGCAAGCTCAACCATTTTCGGTCAATTAAAAGCATTTTCAAGTCTGTCGGTGATGATTTATAAAGTAAACTAACTAAAATTGAATTTATACACACGGATTTTCCGGACCAGTAGCCCCTGCAATCATCCCATGTGGCATTTTACGTAAGTCAATCGTAACCGGTTCGCCGGTCAAGCTAAGTCCAAGTACAGCTTCCAACGGTGATTCAGAGTCTTGAAACCTTTTTGTTTCTATGACCTCAGATATTCGAACAGCCCTTGGTTTTCGATTCGGAATTTCAATGCCAATTGAACTGGTTCCAGGGATCGGTGCCTGAATTCGGATATCTTCTGCTGCTAAAGCAAGTTTCAAATCATCGGTTAGATTTCTAACCTTGCTCACTTTCGTTCCATGTCCGACAGTCAATTCAAATCGCGTAACTGTGGGACCCTGTACCGCTTCAATAACATTTGCTTGAATGGAGAAATAGGAAAGTGCCTCTTCCAATTTCGCTGATTGAGTCTGAAGCCATTCTGTATCCTCGATATGCGCTTCGGGCTGTATAAGGAAATCTTTTGAAGGGAATGCGTAATGTGGCAAACTCATTTCTTCATCCAAATTAGATTCCGGCACCTGACTATGAAGATTAGTCTCCGTTTCCTTATTTTCAGAAATACTTTCTTTCGCTTCACGTTCCATTAACTTTTGTTTATCGTTTTTCAACATCAATACATTGAAAGGGACAATTCGTTCCTTTTTCTGCGGCTCCACTTCTTCTGATTCCGTAATTACTTGGGTTGAATCTAAATCATCGGTTTCAGTAGAGTCACTTTGAGTAGGCGATGCATCGGTAGATTCAAGTTCAATCGCTTCGCTTTTTCCCTCAAGAACATTGTCTTCTTCAATCGAAACAATCGTTTCTTGAATTGCTTCAGACTGGTCATTGTCGTCGATTGGCATCTGATCTTTAACTTGACTATCATTTAGATGTGGTACCTCATTAAATCGTTCATTTACTTCAATATCATTATTGGAAGTATGTGCATGATTTTCCGATTCAATGCGGTCAATTTCATCCACCACCTGTATGTCTTTACTAACTTTTTCTTCATATTCATTAACTGCCGTTTTAATCGAGGAAGAACTCAAAGCCAAATCCTCATCTTCAATTTCCAAAGTACTTTCCCGCCGTTTGGTAGGTTTCATATAGCCGTACACAGGAGAAGGAACAGTAGTTGGTGTAAATGGTCGCTTATTCTGTTTGATTACGGTCGTTTTTCTGCTTTCCTCTTTTTCAGTAATTGAGTTTACTTGATTCAGATCAGTTTCAATCACTCTATTAGTAAGGTACTTAGATGATGTAGTCGCCCTATGAATCTTCCCTTTTTCCTTTTCACTTGGCCATCTTTCATTTTTATATAAAGGAATAGGTTTAAAATCTTCTTCATCATCCAATTTTGTCGTAAGTGTTCCTATTTCGTTACTATCATTTTCAGAGTCTGGTTCCCAGCCATATATTTCAGCGTCAGTTATTATTGGAAAACGAAAAGCCGGTTTTTCTTTCGCGTCTTCTACTTTATCATCAACATCGATATCTTCTATAGTATATGTATCTTCGGGTCTTTCATCTTTTTCGGATTCAAATATTTTGTTCATAACTTTTTTAAACCAAGTCAAATCTATCACTCTTTTCAAGTCGATCATTCTATTTTAGCAGGTTTTTGTCGGTTAAATCAATCTGGGGCCCAAAATAAGAAAAACGTACTGTTTTTCACAGTACGTTGGACGGATATTGACGGCAATTCGGGATCACTTCCTGCCAAAAATAACCAAGTTGCTAACTTAAGATCAGCAAGTTAGATACTGAATGGCTCACCAATTCGAGAATCCTCTGGAAGGACTAAGATACCTTTTTCTGTTGGGGCATCCGGCAAATTAAGTTCTTTTGCAGAACAAATCATCCCTGATGATGCAATTCCCCTTAATTCTGCATCACGAATGATCATCCCGAAGGCATTACAGCTCCAACTTTTGCAACGACCACTTTTTGGCCCTTATCAACATTCGGGGCTCCACAGACGATTTGGAGTTTTTCGTTTCCAACGTCTACAGTGCAAACACTTAATTTATCTGCATTTGGATGCTTATCCTTCTCAATTACAAACCCAACAACGAATTTCGGTGATAGATCCACATCAAGCTCAAGATCGACACCATTTGTTTTTAATGCCTCATTCAGCTTTCCTACAATTTCCTCTGTCGTTTCAACTTGTCCATTTCCGTTGATTTCAACGTATTTTGAAGCATTGAAAACGTTAAATGCAGCAACTTCTTTAGAAGATGCATCCTTTATTAATGTGATATCATTCACAGAAGTAATTTCTGTCTCTTTCGGACGATCAGTCGTAACTTGTACTAAAAGGACGTCCCCAACACTTTTTTGATTGTAAAAGATATTCATTTCTTTTTTCTTTCCTTTCTCGCGACCCGATTTTTCGCCATTATAAAGATAGGTTCTAATTTACCATCTTCATAAATAAATGACAATGATGTAACTGGAACAGCCCCCACTGTAAAGAACTGCATTGTCATCTGTGCAAGTACATCATAACCCGTGTCATTTCTAATATCGCCGATGATAAGCACATCTTGATGGGGGACGGAAACAGTCATATGACCTTCGATTTCCCCTTCCATTTCTTTTAGGAAGGCCTGGTTCAATATACGGCTTGCGTCATAACCATCATTATTATTAACAAAGTAAAACACATTATCTGCCACTTCATCTTTCTTCATATTCGTCGGCAATGATCTTACCTTGAACATGGCTGACTCCATTATTTCTTGCTCTGACATACCAAGAGCATCCAACATTGTTTCATCTATCAATCGATAAGTAGTGCCTAAATCCAGTGCGTAAAAGATCCTTGTCTCTGCCGTATGGTCTTTGACGATAAATCTATTCCCAGCTTTGGAGGTTTGAGGAAAAGAAGTGGACCGGATTACCGGGTAAATCGCACCTTCTTTACTGAATCCTTCTGACTGTTCGATTTCCATTGCATTAAATGTTTCTTTAATGGTGTAAATCACTTCATTAATTGCGGATTCTTGTTTCGTTTCATATTTCGCAAGGATTTCTGGTAATGAAATATCCATTCCCTTTTTCAAAACGCTATGCTCCAACCTTACTTTGTCCGTTTTTCTATCGAAACGCCATTCTAATTCTTTTGACGGAAGACGTTCTTTCAATAACTCTACAAGCTTAGATGAATTCATATTCATCATCCTTTCTAAAAATAAGCGGCCGCTCGCCGCTTCGCATGTTGCGCCGTGTGACCGCCTATATTATAAAATTATTGCAAGCCTTGCTCAATGGAACGTACAATTTCCATCATATTGGCCATCTTGCTTTCTATGTTCTTCTTTTTAGTAATTGTTGTTAGTTTAATCCCACCGACACTTGTTATAAGTTCGACTTGATCTTCACCTTTGTTCAAAATGGATGCAAAGCCAAAATAGCCATCATCAGTGAATATTTCTTCATAGCGGACAGATTTATCGTTTCTTTCCAATAGGTCGTAAAACAGGCGGCTCTCCCTGTTTTCATTTGGATTGATGAAAAGAAGAAAGGTTTCATCACCTTTTTTCATGATAATATTTTGTCCATTGGAACTTTTAGAAATCGTAAAACCGGCTGGCTTATACAAGGAAACATTCTCAACTTCAGCATTAACGGCTTTGTCATTTAGTTCGAATGCAGTTTTTGCGGCTGCAATTCCGTCCAGAGCCTTTTCTTCGAGGGTTTTCCCACAAGCGCTAAGTACTGTTATTGAGAGTAGTGTCAGGAATAGGAATTTCCATATGCGGAACATTCGGCTTCCTCCAATCTATTTAAATAGCCGATATCTATTTTAAAGATAATAATCGACATATGCAAATATAGCAGTTCAGCGTGATGTTTGGTGGAACTTCAACTGGCCTATTAATAACTGCATGATATGTTCGAAAAGCAGGTCGCGGGTGACTGAGTGGGCTGTGAACATGCCAATTGCACCTTCACTATGGCGAATGCCGCTCGCTTGGAAATATTCGTCGACGACGACTCCTAATTCTTTTCCTTTATGTATTTCTGCAGCAATGCTATTTGGCAAAGGGATTTGGGCACCGGCAGCTGTGAATTTTTCACCGGAAGGTAAAACGAGTGCACCCCAGTTGCAAAGGAACATTTCGTTATCGAGCATTCGGACGCCGCCTTCGAGACCAATTCCGATTGCCCCAACGTGTTCATTTGCAGCATTTATTGCTCGATTTAATGCACCTGTTCGTGTTTCTTCATCTCCGATGGGCTGATCTTCACTCCGGATGATACCTTCACTTCATGGAGTTCAGAAGTTGGGAAATGTTTAGCTATAATTGTACGAGCCGCCTTAACTTTTGCCCGGTTAGTCGATCCAATGATGAATTTCATGCGATTCTCCTTTCGTTGCGGGAATAAATGAGCGATTCTGGGATTAAACGAGCGGTTTCCGGATTAAACGAGCGCTTCCTGGAATAAACGAGCGCTTCCGGAAATAAACGAGCGCTTCTGAAATTAAACGAGCGGTTTCCGGAATAAACGAGCGCTTCTGAGATTAAACGAGCGGTTTCCGGAATAAACGAGCGGTTTCCGAAATTAACGAGCGCTTCCGGAAATAAACGGCATCTGCGGAATTTAGTAAACGAAAGACCATCCTGTCATGAAGGATGGTCTTTTGTTTATTATTAGACGTTGCTCTTAATCGTTTCAACTGTTGTTTTATCGCAAGCTTTGACAAGTTTTACAAGAAGCTCTTTTGCCGCAGCATAATCATCCGTGTGAATGATGGATGCAGCTGTGTGAATGTATCTTGAACAAATACCAATGACAGCACTTGGTACGCCTTCATTTGAAACGTGAACTTGACCGGCATCCGTTCCACCTTGGGAAATGAAGTACTGATAAGGGATTTTATGCGTTTCAGCTGTATCGAGGATGAACTCTCTCATTCCACGATGCGTCACCATTGAACGGTCAAAAATACGAAGAAGCGTACCTTTTCCAAGCTGGCCAAATTCGTTTTTATTGCCAGAAGCGTCGTTTGCTGGGCTTGCATCCAATGCGAAGAAAAGATCTGGATTGATCATTCTTGCAGCTGCTTGAGCTCCACGAAGACCTACTTCTTCCATAACGTTTGCTCCTGAGTAAAGAGTATTCGGAAGCTTTTCGCCATGAACCTCTTTCAAAAGTTCAATTGCCAAACCGCAGCCATAGCGGTTGTCCCATGCTTTTGCCAAAATTTTCTTTTCGTTTGCCATCGGTGTAAACGGGCAGATTGGAACGATTTGCTGTCCAGGACGAATACCAATTTTCAAAGCATCGGCTTTATCATCGGCACCAATGTCGATAAGCATATTTTTAATATCCATTGGTTTATTTCGAACTTCATCACTTAGTAGGTGAGGTGGGATTGATCCGATAACACCGACAACTGGACCAGCGTCTGTAATAATTTGAACACGTTGTGCAAGTAATACTTGACTCCACCAACCACCAAGTGGCTGGAAGCGGAGCATTCCGTTATCTGTGATACTTGATACCATGAAGCCAACTTCATCCATATGCCCTGCTACCATGATTCTTGGACCGTCTTCTGGACCTTTACGGACACCGAACACTCCTCCAAGATTATCTTGAATGAGTTCATCAGAATACTTCCCAAGTTCTTCACGCATGTAAGCACGAACAAGGTGTTCATTGCCTGGTGCACCAGGTAATTCAGTAAGTGTTTTAAACATTGTTAATGTTTCGTTATTCATGAAAAGTTTCCCCCAATTCATTATGTACTCCCTTAAGTATAATGCAGGAGTCAAAAACTATCCATCACGAATATTTAGCTTTGCGAATTAATTTTACCGAAGCAGGATTTTAATGCTTTTCACCGAATCGAATGTAAAATCACCACTGAAATATGGTACACTTGGGTAAGATTGATTGAGATTGATGAGGGGGTTTCAAACTATGAAAGTGAAAGATTTCGTATCAGGAGTCTTAACAGGTGTAGCAGCTGGACTGATTGTTAATCAGGCTTTTGAAAAGCTGAACCCGAAAACTCCAGCAGAACGTGTCTTAAATGATGTAAAGGAAGCTTTCAAAAAGAGGGGCCTATTGATGGATCATGGATTGTCATGAAACCAGAACCGTTTACGAACAATGTCTTATCGATGGAAGTATATAGGGGCGGCATTTCGCGGATTAGAAATGGCGAACTTGAACAATTTGAATTCGCAGCAAATGCAGAAACAGGCACTGTTGTAGAATTGATTCAGAAGTAAAATGAAGTAAAAAATACCGTCACACATTTTCCATGTGACGGTATTTTTTATTTAGTCCGGGCAACTGATTCTGTAATTTCCTTGCCGCTTTCATCCCATTGGACAAGACGGTAAACTGCATCATGATAAAAGATGAATCGATAATGGTTTGCCAAGGCTTCTTTCATCAGTTTTTCCTTCGCAAAGATTGACGTCATTGGATAGTCGTCATAAGCAAGCACCCATAGCGGATTGCTGTGTGCATGTGTTGGCATGATATCTCCCATATGCAAGATCGTTTCATTGTTTTGGGTTAGTTTGATGACGCTATGGCCGTCACTATGGCCTCCAGTATGAATCATTTCAATCCCAGGAACTATAGTTGTATGTTCATTGAATGTTTTCACCTGATGCTGGATAGGCTCCCAATTCTCTTTCCAATATGTGTTTCTTGAGCGGATATTCGGGTTTCTCATTTCATCCCATTCGACTGCTGAAACATGAATTTCTGCGTTCGGAAAAACCGAGACAAGCTTTTCATCCACCCAGCCTGTTAAGCCTGCGGCGTGGTCGTTATGAAGATGCGTCATTAAGATAATATCGATATCCTCAGGCTTCAAACCAAGCTCCGTTAGACTTTCCTCAAGCTTCGTCTCCTCACGCACACCAAGATTACGCTTCATTTTTTCAGATAGCTTCCCTTTACCTATTCCACTATCTATCAGGATGTTTTTCCCTTCATAGGAGATGAGAATAGGATCTGTTCTGAGTTCGATCAAGTTATTCTCATCCACTTCATATTTCCGGGACCATAATGCCTTAGGAACCACTCCGAACATGGTACCTCCATCAAGAAAGTTCACACCACCATCAAGCCAAGTAATTTTCATATCGTGAAATATATATGTATCCAACCAAAACATCCCCTTTCTTGCATTTCCCTAATTGTTAAACATTGCCTCCAACCGATAAATAGGTTGTCCCTTTGCCGAGAATTTCTCTTCGTATTCCGTCATGATGTTATCCTCAGGCATTTCTGCGTGTAGATCTAAGGAGACATCTTTCAATATCATGCCATAAGAAGACATGGAAACAAGTGAGTATTCAAATAGTTTGCGGTTATCCGTTTTGAAGTGGATTTCACCTTTTTTCTTCAAAACCTCCTCATATCTTGCCAAAAATGATTCATGCGTAAGTCTTCTTTTTGCATGTCGGGTTTTTGGCCATGGATCTGAAAAGTTTAGATAAATACGATCCAACTCTCGAGCCTTAAATAAGTCCTCCATATTAGCACCATTTCCCCGAAGTAATCTCAGGTTCGATGGTTTTCCCGCCTCTATGGCCTTTTCCAAAGCGGATACAATAACATTATCAAAATGTTCAATACCGATATAGTTAATGTCCGGATTCGCTAATGCCATTCCGATGACGAATTGACCTTTACCAGTACCTACTTCTACATGGATTGGGTTTTCATTGTTGAAAATCGCCTTCCAATCCTTCACTGCTCCTTCTTCTTCGTTGATTAGTACATCTGGATGTTCTGCCATGAAGTCTTTTGCCCATGGTTTATTGCGCAGCCTCATTTTATTTACACTCATTTCTTTTCGTTTTTATCGTTGTCATTCATTTAATCCAGCCTGCTGAATGCTGTAGTCTGGACATTATCCAAAATCGACTGGGCCGCCTTGAATTGGTTGAACTTCATTGGAAAAGTGGATTGTTGGAGTGATGTGAACCATTCATTATACGTCCGGCGGTCTATAATTTTAATATCAAACGGGGATCCGGGATAATCGATGTACCCGTTTCTTGATAGTACGAATTTCTTAATAGGGAAGTCAATTCCTTGGGTACTGAAAATCCCCGAGATGATTTTCTCCATTCGATTAAGCCCAATTAGAGGATTAAGGATCCTTGATTCCTTGGTACCAACCTTTTTCGTCCAAAAACGATCTCCATTAGCAACATACGCTGCAATATCTTCCTGTTCCACTATTGTGATGCACAGACATTCGAGTGGGGTTACCAATATAATATCCACTTCAACCGGGGCTTTCTTCACTTGAAGGATTGGATAATAGAATAGCAGAAAACTGTCGGGCAGTTGCTGGGTAAAGCTTCTAAGCAAATTATCTCCCATGAACCTCGCACTTAGGTGAGATGTTTCCCGCAATGTAGAGCTTGCCCATTTCAACTGGAAATGAAATAGCTGATCTAAAAAGAGCTTGCGAAGATGTTCAAGATTGCCGGGGTTTGATAAGACGTAAGGATTAAATCCGAAATTTTCCAACTCACTCACTTCATCCGTCACGACATCCATTTCATCAGTCTCAGCCTCAAACTCTCTTTCCTTTCTCCTTCCAAACAAACTGAAAAGAGGGGTAAGCCAATTCCCCTCCCTCAGCTGCTCCTCCTCCACTTCAGGAATTTCTTCCCTGCCCGGGAATTCCGCTCCGTTCTGCCATTGGAGCTTCATCCTTTCCCATTGGGACTTTTTAAGCCTGATATATTGTGTAGGATAATGTGATAAATCATTTTCATAGCGGGAAATATAATCAAGCAGTTTGACGAGCTGCGCCAAATCCATCAACTCCGTTCAATTGACAATAATCATTCTCCTACTACTGAAACAGGAATCTGACGGGTAAAAGCCTCTTGTAATTTCTTTGTTATAGGACCAGGTTCGCCTGACCCAATCGCTTTCCCATCAATCATAATAACTGGTGTAATTTCTGCTGTCGTAGAAGTCATGAAAAACTCATCCATTTCAAGAGCTTCGTCAGGTGAGAATGTTTCTTCTTTTACAGTTATTCCGTTTTGTTCGCATAATTTTAATACAACTCGACGGGTGATTCCATTTAGAATGAGATTTGATGCAGGATGTGTGTAAACAACACCATCTTTGATACCAAACATATTAGAAGAAGATCCTTCTGTCACAATACCATCCCGTACGAAAATCGCTTCGGCACATCCTGCTTCATAAGCTTCCTGTTTAGCAAGGACATTCCCTAATAAGTTCAAGCTCTTAATATCACAACGGAGCCATCGAATATCGTCAACAATTATCGTCCGTACTCCATTTTCGATAGTTTTCATCGGTCTTGGATTATGGACCGCATACGCTGTTACAACAGGTGCAGTTCCGGGGTTCGGGAACTGATGTACCCTCGCAGCAACTCCGCGGGTCACTTGCATATAAATATGCCCTGTCACGATTCCATTAACCTTAACCAATTCCTTGGCAATGTCAATTAACTGCTGTTCGGAATAAGGAACGGTCATTTTAACTTTTGAAGCACTTTGAAATAGACGCTCGATATGCTCCTCTGCAGTATATAATTCACCATCATATACTTTTACGACTTCGTAAACACCGTCTCCAAAATAATAGCCTCTATCGTCAATGGAAACGTTAATACTATCCTTCGCTAAAAATTGCCCGTCGATAAAGTGAATCATTATCTTTCCCCTTCCTCATTAGACACTAAACGGCTGATTGCCGCCGCGTATATGGCTGTCGCCTTTATAAGGTCCTCTATATATACATATTCATCCGCTTGGTGGGCAACATCTTCCCTACCCGGGAAAAGCATGCCGAAAGCGACTCCTTTATCCAACACACGTGCGTACGTACCGCCACCGATTGATAAAAGTTCAGCCTCTTCACCTGTGTATGCTGTATAAACTTCCTGCAATGTTTTAATGAACGGGTCATTTGCATCCACATGATGTGGTTTTGAATTGGATTTCACCTCTAAGTTGAAAGGAGAATCTACAAGCACATCAGTACATTTGTCAACTTTCTCCTCAAACGGATACGTAACCGAATAGCGCATGCTTACGTTAACTCGTCCACCTTCTTCAGGTGTATAAGAAACGATACCTGCATTCAAAGTCGTATCACCTGATATTTCATCATTGAAATCTAGGCCAAGATAGCGTCCACGTGTTTCATTTCCAAATGCATCCACAATGAATTGTGTGAATTCCTTTGATGCTCCATCTGTGAAGATTTCATTCAGGAAGGAGGCCAACACAACAGCTGCATTCACACCCTTATTGGGCTCCATCGCATGAGCGGATTTCCCGTTGACACTTATCGTTGTCGTGATCATTTCCGTTTGCTGTTGCACCGTAATCATAGGAATCCATAAAGCTTTCAAACCGATCCTTAATTTCAGCGAATCCAATACCAATGACTGCTTGAGCATGGTCAGGCACCATATTCGTCCGATTTCCTGATTTGAAGTCAAGTAATTGTCCATCTGGCGTATTCGTTTTTTGTGAAAAGACCAATGATGAAATTCCCTTTTCGGCATTGATAATCGGGAAATCTGCATCCGGTGCAAACCCGATTGTCGGCATCTCTTCTTTTTCAAAATAGCGTCTAACACAACGGAATCCACTTTCCTCATCAGTTCCAATAATGAGACGTACCCGTTTATTCAGAGGGATGCCGGCTTCTTTCACCATTTTCATGGCATGCCAAGCAGCAATTGTCGGGCCTTTATCATCGATTGCGCCACGTCCAAACAACTTCCCATCAGCTACACTACCCTCGAACGGCCCGTAAGTCCAGTTACTTCCGGCCGGTACGACATCTACGTGACAAAGGATCCCTAATAGTTCATCGCCTTCGCCCATTTCGATATGCCCTGCCATATTGTCGATATTTTTGACGGTAAAACCAGCTTTCCTACCTTCCTCTAAAAGCCAATCCAGCGCACGCTTTGGCTCGGACCGAACGGCGCTTCCTCTCTGGACAAACCTTCATCTAATACAGAAGGAATAGAAATCAACTGCTTTAAATCATCAATTACAAAATCCTGTTTTTCCAATGCTTGTTCTTTCCAATTTACCAACTTAGGCACCCTCTTTCCTATTATCTTATTTTCACATGTTCAGCTTGGAAAATAAAGTACCAAGCAAAATTTACATTGAATTAACAAAAAATTCTTTTACTATCGCCGAAAATAAGCTATAATTATATTATCGGAACATTTATCCGATACAGCGTTCTGCTGAAAGGAGTGCATTGTCAGGGGCCAATTTCAACTTGCATAGGTAACATTCAATAGTCTCATGCCCATAGATTTGGAAAATGAAGATGAAGGAGTGGTTCCACAGTTGAATACCGCTACTGATCGTATGCTTATCCGTATTAAGGATGTCTACTTGTACATTCTTGATCGGGGCATGGTTACAACCGAAAACGTAGTAGAAGAATTCGGCATCACAAGCCGCACCGCACAACGGGATTTGAACGTTCTTGAATATAATGAACTCATAACAAGCCCAACCCGCGGAAAATGGACAACAACTCAGAAAAAAGTTAAATTACCCTTATGACAACACTCAACTCAAAAGCGTAGGGCGCCTGCTTAGAGGCGACAGGCATAAGGCGAAGATACGGAGTGGCGGTCTTTGCCACGCAGTAGCTTTGACTTATGACCCGAGCCTCTGGCGCCCGGAGCTAGACGACTCAAAAGCGTAGGGCGCCTGCTTAGGCCCGACAAGCGCTGGAAGAAAAACCGGAAAGGCGGTCTTTGCCTTTTTGGTTTTTCTTCCAGCGACTCGAGGGACTGGCGCCCGGAGCTAGACGACACTCAAAAGCGTAGGGCGGCGTTTAGCCTCGACAGGCGCTGGAGGACTTGAAAGAAAAGGCGCTCTTTGCCTTTTCTTTCAAGGGCGAAGCGACCCGAGAGGCTGCCGCCCGGAGCTAGACGTTAACACATGCGAGAAATTGAAAAAGCTGAACTGTCAATCCAGTTCAGCTTTTTCATTGCGAAGTAAAGCCAATTCATCTTCCTTTAATTCACGATATTCCCCAAGCTTCAACCCTTCATCTAACTGCAACGGTCCCATCGATAGGCGTTTAAGATAGATAACCCGCTTACCCACAGCCTCGAACATACGCTTAACCTGATGGAATTTCCCTTCAGTAATTGTCAGTTCGATTTCGGATACATCGGCAGATTTTAAAATCCGAAGCTTGCCAGGTTTGGTGAAATAACCGTCGTCAAGCGTCACCCCTTCAGAAAACCTCGCAATATCTTCTTCAGTGACGACTCCTTCAATATGCGCATAATACGTTTTCGGAACTTCTTTCTTCGGTGATAATAATTCATGGGTCAGCTTTCCGTCATTGGTGATTAACAACAGGCCTTCCGTGTCCTTATCAAGACGGCCAACCGGGAAAGGCTCAAAATGTCTGTACTCATTATCCAATAAATCAATGACAGTCCGATCCCGAAGGTCTTCTGTCGCCGATATAACCCCTTGCGGTTTATGCATCATTAAGTATATGAATTCCCTATATACGATCCGCTCACCAAGGATCGTTACTTCATCCAATTCTGGATCAACGTGAAGCGCAGGGTCCTTCACCTGTTCACTATTCACCTGTATTGCGCCTTTCTTCAGAAGCTGGCGCACTTCTTTACGCGAGCCGAATCCCATATTCGCGAGTAATTTATCCAAACGCATTGATTATCCTCCAAACCCTAACTTCTTCGTAATTCTCGTTAAACGATCACCAAATAACTTTTGAGCAAGACCTGATTTTAACGCCAAGGCTCCATACACAGTTGCCCCAACAAAAGCACAAATCAGAACGTAAAGCAGCGCTTGCATTTTACCACCAACTGGACTGATTGCAAGTAATCCTTTTAAAGTAAAGTGGACTGCAATAAACATAATAACGTTGAAAATCCCGATAAGGATCAATCGCCTGAACACCATTCTCGAATGGTAATTGAGCACCTTCGATATCACAAACAGATTAATGGAAACTGCTATTCCATATCCGATTGTTGTTGCAGCTATCGCGCCGTTCACTTCGAAAAGCTTGATAAGAGGGATATTCAAAATCATTTTAACCAGTAAGCCCGTAAGCGATGTAAAGACAATCCATTTATGTTTATCGATCCCTTGAAGGATGGCAGCTGTTACGGTGAAGAGTCCAAACAGGATTGCGACTGGTGCATATGTAGCCAGCACATCGGCACCGATTGAATTTTCGCTATAGAAAAATGTATATATTTCATTTGAAAGGATTATCAGTCCGAGGACCATCGGAACTGTCAGAAACAGCATGATCTGGTATGTTTGGTCGAGTGACCTGCTGATTCCCTTCTGATCTTTTTTCGTGTAGAAACCTGTTATGACAGGAATTAATGCCATTGAAAACCCTGTCGCAACCATTACGGGTATCATGACAACCTTATGTGTCAAAAAGTTGAGCATCGTAAAATACATAGTCGTGACGTCTTTTAAACCAATTGATTTCATCGCATCTTTGAATGTGATCATATCCACGAATTGATATAAGGGATTGATAACGCCAACAAGAACGAAAGGTATTGTATAACCGATAACTTCTTTGTACATATCGAAAAAAGTAATATCACTTGCCGGTGGACTGCTCTCATACAGTTGCTTGAACTCGGGTTTGTATTTCAACCAGTATTTATACAAAACAACCAGCCCCGCCAACGCACCGATGAAAGCTGCAAACACAGCAAATTTAACAGCTATCCTTGGCGAGAGATCTAAAACATTCACTACGATGAACGCCCAAGAAGCACGACAATAATCCTAACAATTTGTTCAATAAGCTGTGAAACGGAAGTCGGCTCAAACTTCTGATTTCCTTGCAAGTAACCACGGACGATACTCATAAGCGGGACGACAAGCAATGCGTAGCTCACCCAGCGAATGACGGATGTGATCTCTGCGATTGTAAAATTTTTGTCGTCAGCATCTATGACGAGATGCGCTATCGGTTCTGCCATGAAAAATAATACTAAGAACGATAATACCCCCGTCACAACCATGACAAGCATTCCGGATTTCATCAGTTTCCGACCGGTAGCGTAATCCCCTACAGCATTATATTTTGATACAAATTTTGAAATGGCCAGTGGTGCACCTGAAATCGCAACAGCTAACGCCAAATTATAAGGAATGTATGCATATTGATATAAACCAACATTCTCCTCACCAACAATGGCATAAAACGGAATAACATATAAAAGACCGAGCGCCTTGGATAAAAAGAGCCCGATTGTTAAAATGGCCGTGCCTTTTACAAGGTTTGATGACATATTTGATCCTTCCAATCTTAAGAACTACTTGACAAAGCTACTTATCAGTTTAACCCCAGCCGACACTTTTCACAATGATTAACTGAATTCAGCCTATGTTCCACCCCTACAAAAATTGACGGATCGAATAGTTACTCCTAATAGGATAAAAATGCAAATCCAGGCTGAATTAAGTTAACCCTCCGGGGGATGTCACAGATTTTCAAAGGAGCTTTTCGAGCAAGCTCGAAAAAATCTGGACACAATTCCGCCAAGGCGGAATTGATTGGACAGTTCATGTATAATGGAGAAAAACTGAAAGTGTGGTTCCATTTATGTATGACGTTATTATCATCGGTGGGGGTCCCTCAGGGTTAATGGCCTCCATCGCTGCAGCCGAAAAGGGAGGCAAGGTCCTTCTTTTGGATAAAGGAAAAAAACTTGGCAATAAACTATCCATTTCAGGGGGCGGACGGTGTAACGTTACAAACCGTTTGCCACTCGAAGAAATCGTTAAGAACATCCCTGGAAACGGGAGATTTTTATACGGCCCATTTTCCGTTTTCAACAATGAGGATATAATCGCATTCTTCGAAGGGCTTGGCGTTCCTTTGAAAGAGGAAGATCACGGCAGGATGTTTCCCGTCTCAAATAACGCTAAGGATGTCGTGAATGCATTGCTTAGTGAGATGGATCGTCTGAATGTCGAAGTGCGGTTATCTACTCGTGTTAAGAAACTATTGATGGATGATGAGAGGATTTTAGGCGTTCGTCTTGAAGATGGGGAAGAAATCCGTGCAAATGCGGTAGTGGTTGCTGTTGGTGGAAAAGCAGTCCCACAAACCGGCAGTACAGGGGACGGATATCCTTGGGCTGAAAAAGCAGGTCATACTGTGACTGAATTGTATCCAACTGAAGTCCCTTTATTGTCCGGCGAACCATTTATCCAATCAAAAGAATTACAAGGACTTGCACTACGCGACGTCGCTGTATCCGTATTGAACGCCAAGGGAAAAACATTGGTTACACATCAGATGGATATGTTATTCACCCACTTCGGATTAAGCGGTCCTGCGATATTACGGTGCAGCCAGTTTGTCGTGAAGGAACGGATGAAAAACGGTGCGAAGCCTGTTGAGATGCGGATTGATTCCTTGCCATCGATGAATGAAGAAAAGGCATTTCAAATGATTTACGCTATGTTGAAGGAAGATCCGAAGAAAGCGATTAAGAATAGTTTGAAGGGTGTCGCCCCTGAACGTTGGCTTCTGTTTTTATTCGAAAGGGCAGAAATTGATGCAGCTGATACTGGCGCAGGAATATCAAATGAAAAAATCCGTAAGTTGGCTGGCTTGTTAAAGGGCTTTCCAATGACGGTTAATGGTACGCAGCCGATTGAAAAGGCATTCGTCACAGGTGGGGGATATCCACGAAGGAGATCGAACCGAAGACGATGGCTTCACGTAAAAAAGACGGACTTTTCTTCTGCGGAGAGATATTGGATATCCATGGTTATACAGGTGGATATAATATTACATCTGCGCTTGTTACAGGACGGATTGCGGGGATGAGTGCCGGAGCGTTTGCGAGGGATTGAGTTTGTAATGTAGGCGGCAGATTATTCGGTGCAGAATCCGATTCTTGAGCGCGGAAAGACGATTCTCGAGCGAGGATGACAGTTCTTGGGCTGGGATGGATTCCTTTGAACAATAGTATCTCTCACCGATAAGATTTCAACAAAAAAATCCACGGAAAAAGAATTTACTCTTTCCCGTGGATTTTTCATTTATTAAACAGCAACAATATTGACCAATCTACCAGGAATTGCAATAACTTTCTTCAATTCCTTCCCATCGATCCATTGCTTCACTTGATCATCTTCAAGCGCGACTTTCTCTAATTCTTCCTTTGTAATATCTTTAGCAACATTGATCTTCGCACGGACTTTACCGTTGATTTGTACAGCTACTTCCACTGTATCATCGAATAGTTTCGATTCATCGAAGGACGGCCATGCAACATAGCAAATCGATTCGCTATGACCTAACTTCTCCCATAGCTCTTCCGCAAGATGCGGAGTGATCGGTGAAATCATGATGACGAAGCCTTCAACAAATTCTTTAGGAATCGAGTCGACTTTATAGCCTTCATTGATGAACACCATCATCTGCGAAATTGCAGTGTTATTGCGCATTCCTTCGAAGTCCTCAGTCACTTTTTTCACAGTTTGGTGATACACCTTTTCAAGTGCGCCACCCGGCGTGCCTCCGATTTTCGAGCTAAGCGTTCCATCTTCATTGACGAATAGTCGCCAGATGCGATCCAAGAAACGGCGCGCTCCATCAAGGCCGTTCGTTGACCATTCTTTTGATGCGTCAAGTGGACCCATGAACATTTCGTATAGGCGAAGTGTATCCGCTCCATGCGAATGGACGATATCGTCAGGATTGATGACGTTGCCAAGAGACTTAGACATTTTCACATGTCCTTCTCCAAGGATCATTCCTTGGTTGAACAGCTTTTGGAATGGCTCCTTCGTTGGAACGACACCGATATCATAAAGCACTTTATGCCAGAAACGAGCATATAGAAGGTGAAGTACCGCATGCTCCGCTCCGCCGACGTAAATGTCAACCGGCAACCAGCGTTCTGCAAGCTTCGGATCAATCAGCATTTCATCATTATCCGGGTCGATATAACGCAGATAGTACCAGCAGCTTCCTGCCCATTGCGGCATTGTATTCGTTTCACGGCGGCCTTTCATGCCAGTTTCCGGATCAACGACGTTAACCCACTCTTCGATATTTGCAAGCGGAGATTCACCTGTTCCACTTGGCTTGATATTATCCGTCTTCGGTAGCATTAACGGAAGTTCGGATTCATCGACCGTAGTCATGGAACCGTCTTCCCAATGAATGACTGGGATTGGTTCACCCCAATAACGTTGTCTTGAGAATAGCCAATCGCGAAGACGGTACGTGATCTTCTTCTCGCCTTTTCCGTTTTCAACGAACCAAGCAATTGCCTTTTCGATTGCTTCTTCTTTGCCCAACCCATCCAAGAAACCAGAATTGATATGCTCGCCGTCGCCAACATAAGCTTCCTTCGTAACATCGCCACCGGCAACGACTTCTACGATTGGCAATTTGAATTCAACCGCAAACTCATAATCCCTCTCGTCATGTGCAGGAACTGCCATGATCGCACCCGTACCATATGAAGCAAGCACATAATCCGCAATCCAGATCGGCATCTTCTCGCCGCTTGCTGGGTTGATTGCATAAGAGCCTGTGAATACGCCCGTCTTCTCTTTCGCAAGATCTGTACGTTCTAAGTCACTCTTCGTTTTCACTTTATCCAAATAAGCGTCAACTGCTGCCTGTTGTTCAGCAGTCGTAATTTGCTTAACAAGCTTATGCTCAGGAGCAAGTACCGCATATGTCGCACCGAAAATCGTATCCGGACGAGTTGTGAAAGCTTCGAATGAAAGATCTGTTCCGCCAATTTCGAATGTCAACTGAGCACCTTCAGAACGACCGATCCAGTTCCGTTGCATATCCTTCAAGCTATCCGGCCAGTCAAGATCATCCAAATCTTCAAGTAGGCGATCCGCATATTCCGTAATACGCAATACCCATTGACGCATCGGACGACGTTCTACTGGATGGCCACCACGTTCCGATTTCCCGTCGATTACTTCTTCATTCGCAAGGACAGTTCCAAGTGCAGGACACCAGTTTACAGGCACTTCATCAATATACGCCAAGCCTTTTTTAAACAGTTGGATGAAATCCATTGCGTCCATTTGTAGTACTTCGGATCTGTTGTATTCACTTCACGATCCCAGTCATAAGAGAACCCAAGATCATCCATTTGGCGTTTGAACGTCGCAATATTTTTCGCGGTGAACTCAGCAGGGTCATTACCCGTATCAATTGCATATTGCTCGGCTGGAAGACCAAATGCATCCCATCCCATCGGGTGAAGGACATTATGACCTTGCTTTCTTTTGAATGAACTTAAAATATCCGTTGCGATATAGCCAAGTGGATGTCCGACGTGAAGTCCTGCACCTGACGGATATGGGAACATATCAAGGGCGTAGAATTTCGGCTTTGATTCATCGTTGACCATTTTGTATGTCTTATTGTCTTTCCAATACTGTTGCCACTTCTTCTCGATTTGTACATGTTGATAACTCATTCTGATTCATTCCTTTCCATTACAAACAAAATCGCGTTTTGCGGGAATTAAAAAACTCCCGTCCCTTAAAGATAAGGGACGAGAGGTATGTATACTCCCGCGGTGCCACCCAAATTGACGGCAATGCCGCCCAACTTGTTTCCTTAACGCGGAAAACGGCACCGGTTACTTTTCGTTCACCGATACAGGCTCATAGGCGAGTTCATCGTAGTCGTACAGGCTCGCACCAACCGCCTGCTCTCTTCAATCGACCGTACCGATTACTAGTTCCTCTTCACTGCCAACGCTATTTGAATTCAGTTTATTGTAGTGTACCCGAAATTGTTCCAATTTACAAACTAGATGTCTAATAATTTGATGGAAGCCGCTACAAAGCAGGTGAGTCCAAGGTCCTTTTTTGGTAATAAATTTCCGGATTCAATAGATAACTATGCATATTCAATAGATAACTCTTTCGATTCGATAGATATGTTGTCTGATTCAATAGATAAAAATAATGCCAAGCTCATTAACGAGGATTTGGCATTTAGTGATCAACCAATATTCACTTTTAATTCAGCTTCTGTCGAGTTAATGACGTCTTCGACAGTGAACCCCTCGAAAACTTCCTTCAGTTCCAAGCCTTCCGGTGTCACGTCAATTAAAGCTCTTTCCGTGATGATTTTATGGACAACGCCTTTTCCTGTCAAAGGAAGTGAGCATTCTTTTTTAATCTTAGCTGATCCGTCTTTTGCAACATGATCCATGATGACGATGATCTTCTTTGCGCCATGCACAAGATCCATCGCGCCGCCCATGCCTTTGATCATCTTTCCAGGAATCATCCAGTTCGCGAGATCCCCTTTTTCGGACACTTCCATTCCACCAAGGATTGCAACATCGACATGTCCGCCACGGATCATTGCGAATGATTCCGCGCTATTGAAGAATGCCGATCCTGGGATTGTCGTAACTG
Organism: Sporosarcina thermotolerans; assembly: GCF_030067815.1. Classification (GTDB taxonomy): domain Bacteria; phylum Bacillota; class Bacilli; order Bacillales_A; family Planococcaceae; genus Sporosarcina; species Sporosarcina thermotolerans. The sequence continues at coordinate 3,015,080 of NZ_CP125968.1, forward strand.
TTTCTTTTCCTGCGTTTATCAGATCAGGATCAACTTCATCCTCCGTCGGGTACGGTCCGATTCCAAGAAGACCATTTTCCGATTGAAGCACAACAGTCTTATCATCCGAAATATAGTTAGCGACCAGTGTTGGCATGCCGATTCCAAGATTTACGTAATCGCCATTGTTAATTTCCTTTTCCGCGCGTCTAGCAATTCTTTCTCTGTAATTAATTGTCGTCATGGTGAACATTCCCCTTCCTTATCGCGTAGTTAACCGCTCAATTCGTTTTTCCTGATCCGCTTGCAATAACCCTTGTACATAGATGCTTGGCGTGTGGATTGTTGCAGGACTTAGTTGCCCCGTTTCTACGATCTCCTCCACTTCAGCAATCGTCACGCGTCCTGCTGCCGCCATCATCGGGTTGAAGTTTTGTGCTGTCTTGTTGTAGATCAAGTTCCCAAGCTTATCCGCCTTTGCTGCGCGGATCAATGCAAAATCGGCAACCAACGCTTCTTCAAGGACATATTCTTTGCCATCAAAAATTCTTGTTTCCTTACCATCGGCTACAGTCGTTCCAACCCCTGCTGGAGTGTAAAAAGCAGGAATTCCAGCACCACCGGCTCGTATCTTTTCCGCAAGCGTTCCTTGAGGAGTCAGCTCAACTTCAATTTCGCCGGATAGGACCTGACGTTCAAATTCTTTGTTTTCCCAACATATGAACCTATCATCTTTTTAATCTGCTTTTCCTTCAATAAAAGACCTAATCCCCATTCATCTACGCCACAGTTATTCGATATAATCGTCAAATCCTTAACACCCTTTTCGACCAAAGCCAAAATGAGCTGCTCAGGAATTCCAACTAAACCAAAGCCACCTACCATTAAAGTTGAACCATCTTCAATTTGTGAAATCGCTTCCATCGCTGTTGAATAAATCGGTTTCATTTCGCCTGCCCCTTCAATTACTTGAATAATTGCTACTAGCCTACCTATATTTAATCAAACTATTTTGATTGACGCAATCATCCTTGTTAAAAAACCGGAAATCCTTATTGGATCTCCGGTTTTTGATTGGACGACTTTAGTGGTCGGTCATATAGGATTGTAGTTAAGATTGTAATCACCATAAGGCTTGTAAGCAGCAATAACATCATTTTCATTCCATGAATCTCTACCAAGACACCACCCGCTAATGGTCCTATCATACGACCGATTGTGGCGGCGGAGTTCACAACTCCTTGATAAAATCCATCTTTTCCTTTCGGAGCCAGTTGACTCGCTATCGTTGGGATAACTGGCCATACAATCATTTCGCCGAAAGTAAGAATAACCATCGAAACGACGAACATCTTGAACGAGCCCGCAAAGCTAACAACAATAAACGAGATGATAAAAATGGAAGTACCGATAAGCATTTGTGTTTTCAGCTGTTTTTCAATACGTTTGATAAGTGGTTTGATGATTGGTTGACCGAGCACAATTAGTAATCCATTGATTGTCCAAATTAAACTGTATTCGCGTAATGTTACTCCGATTGACAAAGCATGTGTGGATATAGTTGTTGACCATTGTGAGTAGACAAGCCAAGTGATCAAATAGCCTGTAACTAGGATAAGAAGGGCGTAAAAAGGTGCCTTATACTTAATAGGTGTAGTCTCCCTAATGATATCCGTATGTCGTTCAGGAGCAATTTCCAATTTCTTATATCCGAAGTAAGCGATCACTAAAAACAGGATATAGAACGCAAGATTCGCTGAGAAGATGTAGTCGATATGAACGGATGCAATGAAACCAGCCATTGCAGGACCAATGGCAACTCCGACATTCTGCGCAAGATAAATCGAGTTAAATGCTTTTCGACCGCCTTCAGGCCATACTGTACCAACCATTGCATACATACTTGGAAAAATAATACCACCACTAAATCCTAAAACTGTAAGGAATATTATATAAGGATACCAATTATGATCATAGACAAGATATGCAAGTGCAAGAATTGAGATGACAATGCCGCTAATAATGGATCGGAATCCACCTATCCGGTCGAATAAATAGCCGCCAAGTAAGTTGCCCACAACACCTGCAGCTGAATTCGCCATTAGCACAAGTCCTGCTACTGCCAATGATTTTCCGAGGTATTCATGCATGTAAATTGTATTCAATGGCCATAGAAATGAATTCCCGATGACATTGACAAACATCCCGATGACAAGCAGCCAAACTTTTTTCGGCATACCTGCTGCCTCCGTTCTTCAAGTAAATTCTAATTCAATCATGATTTTATGCAAAATAAAATCCAGCCTTCTGGCAGGATATTTCGAGTGTATTCCTTTTCACACATTCATACAAGACATACTAAATATGTTCTATAATTCAGATGACACCATTCCCAACTATCGTGATACAATCTACTGTTGAGGAGCTGAATCACAATGCAGAAATTCAATTACCCGTTTCCCTCTGAAGGGAAACGTTATCATACATGGTCACGCCATTTGAAAGACGAGTTTGGATGCAAAGTATTTAAAGTTGCATTAGATGCAGGTTTCGATTGCCCCAATCGCGATGGGACTGTTGCATTCGGGGGCTGTACTTTTTGCAGTGTTGCCGGATCAGGAGATTTCGCCGGAGATCGGGTAGATCCAATAGAGGTCCAATTCGCACAAGTTCGTGATAAAATGCATCGTAAATGGAAGGATGGAAAGTATCTTGCCTATTTCCAGGCCTATACAAACACCCATGCACCCCTTCCCGTATTAAAGGAGAAATTCGAGGCTGCACTTGCGCAAGACGGGGTAGTCGGCATGTCAATCGCAACTCGACCGGATTGTTTGCCTGATGATGTTGTTGAATACTTGGCGGAATTAAATGAACGGACCTATTTATGGGTTGAATTAGGATTGCAAACCGTACATGAAAAAACCGCACAATTAGTAAACCGGGCACATGATTTCTCAACATATGTAGAAGGTGTTGAAAAGCTAAGAAAACACGGGATACGCGTCTGTACACATATTATTAACGGTCTGCCATTAGAGGATTATGACATGATGATGGAAACAGCGAGACAAGTCGCCAAGCTTGATGTACAGGGGATAAAAATCCATTTGCTTCATTTATTAAAAGGTACGCCAATGGTAAAACAGTATGAAAAAGGAATGGTCGAGTTCTTAAAGATGGACGAATACATCAACCTTGTAGTCGATCAACTTGAAATACTGCCACCAGAGATGATTGTCCACCGAATTACAGGGGACGGACCGATTGATTTGATGATCGGACCAATGTGGAGTGTTACGAAGTGGGATGTACTGAACGGCATTGATAAAGAAATGGAACGTCGTAATAGCTATCAAGGAAAGTTTTTTGAAAGGATGGTTGAACTCATTTGAGTAAAATTCTATTACATCGCGTCCTCCCGTTTTCAAAGCGATTGATTAGCGAGACTGTTTTTCCCGGGGAAACGGTTGTTGACGCAACTGCCGGCAATGGGAATGATACGTTGTTTTTAGCTGAGCAAGTCGGTACAGAAGGTAAGGTTTTCGCATTCGATATTCAGGAGGCCGCCATTTTAGCAACTGCGGAAAGACTTGGTGACTTAACAGCGCGAACGACTTTAATACTGGATAGTCATGCGAATGTGGATCAGTATGTAGACGAACCGATTGGCGGAGCGATGTTCAACCTTGGGTATCTGCCTTATGCCAATGATAAGTCGATTGTCACTAAACCGGATTCAACAATCACGGCTATCCATAAGCTATTAGGGATGCTTAAAAAAGGTGGAATCATCACGATATCCGTCTATGATGGACATGACGGCGGGAAGGAAGAGCGTGACGCGTTGCTCGACTATGTGAAAACACTTCATCAGGCAGACGTTCACGTGATCCGCTACGAGCTCCTAAACCAAAGAAATAACCCCCATTTTTAATCGCAATCGAAAAAGTGAGGGATTTTGATGAGGTTGTACAAATAAGTAAATAGGAATTTTGTGTTGAAAGAATAGCCTAAAGTGAGGTATATTTCAGTTGATTGGAGCGAAAGGCGGCGACTCCTGTGGGGTCTTGCGCGAATGGTGAGACCCCGCAGGAGCGTAGCGACGAGGAGGCTCACCCGCGCCCCACGGAAAGCGTCCGCCTGTAGCGGAAATCAACGGTTTCTGACTAATTCATTCCCCTAATTGCCGTAAATCAGCAATCGGTCCAATCTCCTTAAAATCTTCCCTTTCCATTACTGCGATCAGTTTTCTTGCTGTTTCAGAGGCCGTGCTTAAAAGGCCTTGTTCTTTATAGTCAATAAATCGCTCAAGTAACGGGAAATCTTCCGCTTCACTTGACCGGATTGTTTCCTGCATGCCTGTATCGATGATTCCTGGCGCAATTGAGACAATATCGACAGGATATTGGGCTTTCTCCTGTTCAAGAGAAACAACACGGGAAAAATGATCAAGGCCCGCTTTCGTTGTGCAGTACACACCCCATCCTTCATATGGATTCCTTCCCGCACCTGATGATATATTAATTATTCTTTTTTCACCCTCAAAATTTATCAAGCTTCCGATAAACGTATTGGATAAAATCATCGGTGCAGTTAGATTGATCGACATAGCCCTAACTAATTCGTTCTCGTTAACGCTGCCGATTAATCCAATCGGTTCAACCGTTCCGGCGTTATTGATTAAAGTAAATGAGCTTGCCGATGACAGATTTTCTTCAATAATTCGGTTCATCAATTCAGCCAATCCACTTGTTTCCAATAAATCCGCAGTTTCAAATCCTTCATGGCCCGGATTGGTTCTTGCAATCCCAATCACTTTTTCCCCTTTTTCATTCAACTGATTCATCAATTCAAGGCCAATGCCTTTTGACGCACCAGTAATAATATAAATGTTCATCGTTCTTCCCCTTCCAGTGGAACTTGTTGTTGGATTGCCTCCCCAATTTTCGCTTTATTAGGGATCTCAAAATAAGCAATCCAGATATACAATGCAATTGCAATAACTAAGATCAGCCCCAAGATCAATCTCCTTTTTCCATCCCATCTCCCCATTCCTCTTCTTTCCATATAGTTTACCATGTCATCATATCTATGGGACTACCCAAAAAAATATTAAAAGCCGATTCCCATTTTTTGAAGGAATCGGCCTAATTTCTTATTTTAGTATTTTGATTTTCACGTTTTTTCTTCCCCATTTATATGCTTCGCCTTTTGTTGGGAAGAACACATCAATTTTATTCCCTTTAATAGACCCGCCTGTATCGCCCGCAATCGCATAACCATACCCTTCAACATACACTTTTGTTCCAAGTGGGATGACTGAAGGGTCCACGGCAATCACTTTTAGATCAGGATTTCGTTTTAGATTAATCCCTGTTGAAGTAATTCCTGAACAACCGTTACAATTAGCAGTATAGGCACTTGCTGAAACAGTTATTTCCTCCACAACGGTATCGTCATCAGATCGCGATGGAGTTTTCGATGAATTCTTTTTACTTGTATCGGATTTAGTAACTATCAAATTCTGATTCGGCTTTATAACCGTTGACTTCAAACCATTCCAAGAAACTATTTCATTGACGGTGATATTATGCATTGCCGCAATTTTGTAAAGCGTATCACCTTTTTTGACTTTATACGTTGAAGAAGCCGCAAAACTTTCGGTCGTACTGCCGAACAATAACATTACTGCAAATAGAATCGTTACAATATGTTTTCTCAAGTTTTCTACTCCCCGCCTTTTAGTCTATTTATAGATTATCAGTACAGTATTACAGCAATGTTACAAATTGCATTTATTCTGATTACAAAAGTCAGTCAATTGTTACAGGAAAGGAAGGAATTAAAATGACCGAAATTTTAGTTAGATCAGCCCGACAGGATGAAGCAAAACCCATATCCCATCTGCTTTCAAAATGCCAATGGTTCACTTATCGCAACCTCTATTCAGACATATATATTCAACGCCTGATTAACAAATATTACAATGCCGAACGCATCCAGCGCGAAATCACAACAATCGACAAAAGTTGGCACGGGTATTTTGTTGCTGAAAAGGATGGAAAACTCCTTGGAGTAATCGGAGGAGGGATGGCAGATGATTCAGATGGTGAAATTTATGTCTTCTATATGGACCCCGATTATAGGGGGATGGGGATTGGTACAAGACTATTGGAATTCTATACAAAGATTCAAAAGTATACATATGGTGCTGAGCGCCAATGGGTTTCGGTTGCAAAGGAAATCTGTACGGCATTCCTTTTTATGAGGCAAAGGGATTTTCATTTAAACGTGAGGAGATTGCATACGGTTCAACAGATGAGGACCAGGATATTTCCCTAGTTTATTCTAGACAAATCAATGAAAAAAAGGAGCATTCCTATTAACAAGGAGTGCTCCTTTCAACTATCTATGGGCCGGTGCTGGTTTCATAATAAGGGCGATGAGGGCTGTGAAGATCATAACAATCAGTACTGGAAGGATCCAGCCTAGACCATCGCTGTAAAACGGAAGTATCGTATTATAGAACGAATCAATAGAAGTGAGCCAGCTTGGCCATTCCGTTTTTTCGTAACCTAACGTGGAATATAATGTTTTAATCCCATCGAAGAGGCTGATTAATAATGCAGTAGCTGTCGCACCAACATAAACGATTCTCGCATGACCGAATAGTGGTGAGGTGAATGTTAGTAACATTAGTACAACGGCCAGTGGGTAAAGCAACATTAGGACCGGGATTGAATAGGTAATAATATTGGCTAAACCAAAGTTCGAAACAACAAAACAAAAGATTGTAAAACCCGTAACGAATGTTTTGTATCCAACTTTCGGGATGATTGTATTGAAATATTCTCCACATGCGGTCATAAGTCCGATACTTGTTGTCAAGCAGGCAAGAATAATTACAATTGCAAGCATAACAGTTCCAATTGTTCCAAAGTAATAAGAAGCCGTCTCACTTAAAACAGGGCCTCCGGTTTCAAATAATCCTAAGCGCTCAGTCGTCGTCGCCCCAAGATACGCGATCCCAACATAGATTAATGCAAGGATACCTGAAGCTACGACGCCGGTTTTCACAGTTGCAGAAAAGATCTGCATCTTATTCTTTAGTCCATATGAACGTAATACATTAATGACGATAATTCCAAATACAAGTGAAGCTAAAGCATCCATTGTATTATAGCCTTCAGTTAATCCTTTTACAAAAGCTCCTTTTGCATAAGCATCAACGGGACTCTGAAACTCCCCCATAGGATTCAAAAATGCAACTATTAATAGGACAAGCAGCAATACTATGATAATCGGAGACATGAGTTTCCCGACACGATCTACAATTTTAGCAGGATTCAAGGAAAGCCATAATGTTATACCGAAAAATAACAATGTAAATATAAACAGCGCAATTTTCGTATAGCCTTCAGGAATAGAAGACGCGATTCCGATTTCGAATGCAACTGCCCCAGTACGAGGTGCAGCAAAAAATGGACCTATCGTTAAATAAAGTAAAGAGGTAAATATCAAACCGTAAATTGGATGTACCCTGCTTGCGAGTTCTTGCAAGTTCCTACTTCCCGAGAAACCCATTGCCAAAATCCCTAAAAGTGGAAGTCCAGCTCCTGTAATAAGAAATCCGACTGTTGCCGGCCAGAGGTTTTCGCCTGAATATTGTCCTAACTGAGCAGGAAATATAAGATTACCAGCACCAAAAAGAGGGCAAATAACATGACGCCGATAGCTAAATATGAAGAAAATGACAACTTTTTTTGCATGTGTATACTGCTCCCTTCATGATGTTAATATGCAAATTATTGTGTACATTTACTGTAGAAATTTATAATACTCTCTGCTCTCTTAAATTGCAACAGAAAATAAAAAGATTTCACATTTTTTACGATGTTATTATTTTACAATAGAAAAATAGACGGCTTTTTGGGCCGTCTACTTAGTTTATTTAAGGATAAATTTGGTTTCACTATGTCCTTCTCTTGTCTTCTTGACTTCAAGAATTGCAGGTAATGCAGCTTTTAACTCTTCAACGTGAGAAATGACACCAATCATCCTTCCAGACTTTTGCAAGTCAACAAGCGTATCGATTGCCTTCTGCAAAGACTCCTCATCCAATGTCCCAAACCCTTCATCGATGAACATCGTGTCAATCGAGACAGACCCTTGGAAGCTCTGGATAACATCAGCCATCCCTAACGCAAGACTGAGGGACGCATTAAATTTCTCGCCACCCGATAATGTCTTAACATCCCGATTTTGACCGGTATACCCATCATGCACATCCAACCCTAAACCGCTCTGTTTTCCCCTTGTTTCCTGACGATCACTTCGCAATAGCTGAAATTGTCCGTTCGATAAGTCTTTAAGTCTCTCATTCGCGGATTGAATGATACGCTCCAAATAATCGATTTGGATGAATCGTTCGAATGAGAGCTTCAATTCATTTTGACCTCTGATCGTATCATAAAGGTTGGCAATTTTGCCTACCCTTCTTTCAAGCTCATCGATACCTTCACCAGTTCTTTTAATACTTGCTTCCAATGAAACCAAAGCAGTTTTATATTCTGTTGATTTATTCATTTCTGTCCAGGCAGCTTCATACGCTGCTTTCAAACTTTGTACAGTTTCGTGCATCTCTATCAAGTCCACTTTTTCTTTTCCAAGCAAACGGGCATTTAGGTCCACAATCTTTTCCTTTGTCGAATGAAGCCTTTGTTTGAAATCCATCACTTGGTCTTTCAAAATACGTCTTTCTGATTCCGACAATTTCGCTTCCCGATATTCCGTTTCTGAAGTGAATTCGGATAACTCTAAAGCTTCTTTGAATCTGGCTTCGGCATTTGCCTTTTTATCGGAACATTCATCAAATGTTTTTTTACAATGATACTCTGCCGATTCTGCCTTTGTTAGTTTCCCTCTTGCCTCCTCACGTGATTTTTGTACAGACTGCCACGCAATATCCAAACGAGTTTTATTTGATTCAACTTCAGTAATTTTCATTTGCAAGGCAGGCAAGCTACGCATTTCTTCAGGTATTTGGGCTATTTCCCTTTGCAATAAAGTTGTCTCTTTATCTATAAGCGATTTTTGTTCTAAAACCTTTTTTTCGTTCTCAATTTGAGCAATCTGCGTAGCCGCAGCGGTCTCTTCCTGTGACTTTAGCGCCTTTCTTAAGCCAGGCAGTTTATCCCTTGTTGCACGTAAGCGGGCTGCTTGTTCTGTTAATTCCTTTTTGATCGCCGACAGATCTTCAAGATTGCCTTCAATTTGAAGCTCCTTCATTTCCAGCTCTTTCGCTTCCAATTGTTCGAGGTAGTTCTCGTATTTAGCGCAAACCGCCTGGTAAGAACCTTCTATTTTTGTTAATTCGATTTGGCTTCGATCAAGTTCTTCACGTGTTACCGATTCTTCACTATGTCTATGGATCTTTGTCGGGTGGTGCTCACTACCGCAAACCGGACATGGCTCCCCGTCCTGCAACGAATCAGCTAAAAGCGCGGCCTGATTATTCAACCATAAATTTTGCATTAATGTAAAGTCATCTCTCAGCTTACGTACAACAACGGATCCCTTTTCCTTCTGCTGCTTCCACTTCATCACTTCGGCAGTAATTTTCATATGGTCTTGCATAATTTTTAATTCAGATTCAACTCGGCTCATTTTTTCAGTAATTTCGTCCAATGGGATTACATCAAATTCCATCTTTTCAATTTGAGCCTTCATCAGATTTAATTTCTCTTTTTCAACTTCAGACCTTTTCGTCGAAACGATGAATTCTTCATGCGAAACCAGAAGGCGTTGCTCTAAGCTTTTCACGGTCGATTCCTTAATTGCCAATTCCTTTACTGCTGGAAGATGGTCACGTAAACGGATAAGCCGTTCTGTCACTTGCGCCCTTTCTTCTTGTTTAGACTCTTCTTGTTTATACAATACTTCGATCGAATCCAATGACAGTTTTGCTTCTTGCGCTTCCTTTACCGCATGATTCCATTCTTTCAACCTTACTTCAGCTTCATTATGCAACTGTTGGAAATGGCCTTCGATTTCATGGATGACTGCTGCCCGCTCTGCATTGGATATACGTTGTTCTTTTAACGTGACTGATGGAATTTCTGCCGTTAAAGTCTCCATATCCTTATTCAACTGTTCAAGTTGATCAAATTGTTCATTGAGATTTTTCGCTACATGATAGTTAGAAAGCATCTCAGCATGTTTTTCATATGTGAGTTTATATTTCTTTTCATCTTCCACCATTTTTTCCGAATAAAATTCGGCTTCGTTTACTATGCCGTCAAGCACTTGCGACACGTTTCTATATTCATTGGAAAGGACTTCGAAAATCAGGGATTCTCTTTCTGGTATGACAGTAGGAATTTGCCGAATAAACCCTTCAATCTTACTTTTTTCTTCGACCAAACGGTTTTGGGCCTCATCTCGTTTCATCTTCAATCGGTTGACGACTTCACGGTACTCTTCCGTCTTGAAGATTTTTCGCATGATTGTTTCTTTATTCTCCGTGTCGGACGTCAAGAATTTCCTGAATTCCCCTTGTGGAAGCATTACAATCTGACTAAATTGAGCTTGCGTAAAACCAACAAGTTCTTCGATCTTCCGATTAATTTCAGAAACGATTTGACGGTCGACAAATGGGATTTCCCCGTCAGCAGTTAGCTCAAAAAACTCACATCTTGCAGTTGTTTCAGTTTTATTCCCAGCTTTCAAGTATGGGATTTGCCGCATGATTCGATATGTGCGCCGATTGATTTCGAAAATTAATTCGACCGCCGTTTGAGTGGAATCGTCAGCAAAGTCACTTCGCATCGAGCGGGATTCTGATCGGTCTTCACCACTCGCTTGTCCATATAACGCGAAACAAATCGCATCGAAAATTGTTGTTTTCCCTGCTCCAGTAGCTCCCGAGACAACGAATAATCTATGATCTTCAAGGAGTCGAAAATCCACAATTTCCGTTCCCTTGTAAGGCCCAAATGCCGTCATTGTCAATTGAATGGGTTTCATACGTCGGTTCCCCCTTTCACTTCCCGCAATACCTCATCAAAGATCCGTTCTGTCTCGGCATCGGGTTCTATATCATTCATTTGCGTGTAAAAATATCGAAACAGGGTCATATCATCCGGTTTTTCCTGGACTGCTGAATCGTGGCGTTCAAGTGTTGCGGCAGTCCGACCCACATTTCTTTCAATATGCATGGCATTCGGATAAATTGACTTCACTTTTTCCATTGGAAATAAGACAGGTGTAGCATCATGTAATTTCACAAAAACGTAGTCATCACTTGGTGGATGGGTGAGAATTTCATCCATCTCTCCTTCGACGGTTCGCATATCATGTTTTGGCGCAAGCAACCTCTTTTGAACATCGATATTACCTTCTCCATCCATTTCCACAATGTAGAAACCTTTTTTATGATTCTCTTCAGATATTGAATATTTCATAGGTGATCCCGAATATCTAATCGTTTCATTCGACACATGATGTGCCTGGTGCAGATGGCCGAGAGCTGTGTAATGGAACGGTTTGAAAAGTTGTGCAGACACATATTCCGCACCTCCAATTGCCAACGGGCGCTCCGAATCACTTGTATTCTCCTCCTCCTCGCCGTGAGGGGTGACGAAAGCATGTCCTACAAATACATGTCGTGCATCTTCCTTAAATTCGATTTTCTGAATTACACGTTTCATAGCACTATTAAAATCTATTATATTTTCATCTTCATAAACTTGTCTGCATATGGAAGGGTCAGCATATGGGACAAGATGAAAATGGACCTCACCGAATGAATCATTGAATACGACCGGTTTCACCTTATGTTTTAGCCGGCCTTCAATGAAGTATCCGTTTCTTCTCATTAATTCACTGCCAAAGTCCAGTCGACTCGGACTGTCGTGATTACCAGCTACCGCAATGACAGGAGTTTTCAAATCCACAACAATTTCCCGCAATACTTCGTCAAGTAATGTAACTGCATCCGTTGGTGGAACTGCCCGATCATACAAATCTCCTGCAATAAGTATCACATCGGGTTTTTCTTCTTTAATGGCGTCGATGAATTGCCGAAGCACATGACGCTGTCCCTCCGTCATGTATACACCTTTTACCAGTTTGCCTAAATGCCAATCCGCCGTATGGAAAAACTTCAATTCCCCCGCCTCCCGTTTCTTCTATTACCTCTTATTTTACAGGAAACTTGCTTGAATAGGCATTACATCCGTTAAAATAGAAATATTATAATTTCATTAAGCCTGATTTCAGTTTGAAAAAACATCGATTTGATACACAAAACCCGCATTCAAGGCTTCATAGCCTGAATGCGGGTTTTCTTCTGTCAGTCTTGGTAAAACACTTTATCCGTATTGTATTTCGCGCGTAAAGTGTTGATGATGTATGTCTCATAAATTTCGCGTTCCATTGGATCCTCGACAATGATCACAGAAATTTTATTGATTTCGTTTCGGTGATTTTTCACTGGTGAAACAGTATCTTCAAGATGTTTTTTTACGCGTTGGCGAAGCTTGCGTGCTTTACCTGCGAAAAGTAGTTCATCACTTTTATTGTAAAAAAGGATAAGTCCACCTTTGTCACGCGGGATTTCATGGATATCGATGAAGCCATTGATTGGCTTGATTGGCGCTTCGTCACCAGTTATTTTTTGCTCACGCTGGATGATCGTAACATCCGGTTTTGGTATTGTAATTGAAATCAATTTACGCTCACGTCCTCTTCTTTTGTGAAGTTTTATCCTACCACAAAACGGGATGGAAAGCGAAAAGTTATATCTTTGGTGATTTCCCTATGCATCCTACTCATACACTATATAACTACCTAAGAGGAAGGAAGTTATACTTTGGAGGACGTTCCATTAATAATTCATACGAAGATGCTCCCGCACACCTCATCAAAAGTGAAGGTTTATTACCCAGTTATCTCGGATATGGAAGATGCGGCCATTCAAAGGAGCCTAAATCATACGATTATCCATACATTAAATGAAATGCTTGTGAATCAAAATTTCTATGATGATAATCTCGTGGAGATGGTTGCCAATTTTGAAATAAAAACAAATGAGCGAGGGGTTCTTAGCTTAATTCTCATCGTCTATTCATTTACTGGCGGGGCGCATGGGATAACATTCACCAGAGCCTTGACGTTTGATACAAGAACAGGCAAACAATATGAATTGGAAGAGTTGTTCAAAGAGAATAGCGACTATGTGAAAAAGATATCCGATATTATTCGTGAAGATATCAAGAAGTGGAAAATCGAATTACTCGAACCCCCTTTCAAAGAGATCCGTAAAGACCAGGATTTCTATATAGCGGACACTTCAATCGTTATCTTTTTCCAACTGTATGAAATCACTCCTTATTATTGGGGATTCCCGTATTTCCCAATTCCACTTTTAGATTTAAGGGATATTATAAAACCTGATACCCCCCTGGATCGGATGATGGCTTTTACTTAACAATGAAAAACGCGGGCAGTGGAATTTAACTGTCCGCGTTTTTTGGTGATTTCTTATATCGGAAGCCGATGAATATGGCGACTAACCCTAAAATGAATAATGCAAAAGGCCATAATGGAAGGCTTTCTTCATCCTCTGTTTCAGTTTCTTCATGCGGACTACTCACTTCCTGTCCCTCACCTAATGCATTCAAGTCTTCTGTTGCATAGGCAAGTTCGGTTGTTCTGTGGCAAATCGTGGTAGATAATGTATTCGCCACATACATACCACTCATCGTGGCGTAAACAAGATATTTCTTGCCCTTTTCAAAAGGAAGTCCGCAATCTCCATCATGAAGTCCCGTTGTAACTACCGCTTCTGACCCTTCAATCCCCTTCCATACTTCATTAACCTTGAAGTGAATTGTCTTTCCATACCCCCGAATAAGTTTACCGTTTTCAATAATCTCGACGACTTCGCCGGTGAAAACAGCATCCGCCATATCCAAGGCATCTTCAGGCGGCGGTAGCATTGCACATGAGCAAGCAGATGCGTCTAACGGCTTCCACCATAAAAACAGTATGAATAATAGTCCAAATGACAATAAGTATCTTACTTTCAAGCCGACTCCTCCCCTTTAAAGAGTAGACGTTGGCATAAGTGTTTCGTTTCAATATTAATTAACAAACTGGAAGAATTAGAGATTCTTCATTATTCTTCGGCGAGTTGACTGCCGAAGAGACGCTGTACCCTTCGCATTCCTTGAAGTGGGAGTCTGCTGTCGGATATTGATAAAAAACGCGTGCCGTGGAATTTATCTGCACGCGTTTTTTTGTGATTTTTTATATCGGAAGCCGATGAATATGGCGACTAACCCTAAAATGAATAGCACAAACGGCCAAATTGGTAGTGTGGTTTCACCTTTATCTTCTTTCAAACTACTTACTTCCTGTCCCTCACCTAATACGGTTAAATCCTCTGTTGCATAGGCAAATTCCGTTGTTCTGCGGCAAATCGTTGTAGTCAATGTATTCGCCACATACATATCGCCCATCGAAGCGTAAACGAGATACTTCTTGCCCTTTTCAAACGGAAATCCGCAGCCTTCAGTATCAAGTCCTGTTGTAACGACGGCTTCTGACTCGTCAATCCCCTTCCATACTTCATCAACCTTAAAGTGAATTGTTTTACCTTTCCCTCGAACGATGTGTTTACCATTTTCAATAATCTCCACCACTTCGCCGCTAAATACAGCATCCGCCTCAGTGAGTGCTTTTTTCGGTGGTGGCAGAGCGACGCATGAGCAGGCCGAAGCATCTAACGGTTTCCACCACAAAAACAGTATGAACAATAAACCAAATGACAATAAATATCTTACTTTCATGGCGACCCCTCCCATTTAATGAGTAAACGCTAACGCAAGTGTTTCGTTTCAATGTTAATTAACAAACTGGAAGAATTAGAGATTCTTCATTATTCTTCGGAGAGTTGACAGCTGAGGAGACACTGTACGCATTCATTTGGTTTTTATCAAATGGCTTCAGCAGATTCCCTAACGTTTGAATATCCGTATTTTTCGGGTCCAGCCAAATTCCCTCATCCTCTTTTTTCAAAATGACAGGCATCCGATTATGAATCGGTTTCACCAACTCATTTGGTTCCGTCGTAATGGCAGTGCATGTATGGATCAGTTTGCCGTCTGGCGATTTCCACGTTTCCCAGAGTCCAGCGATTGCAAAAAGTTCATCGGTTTTCAGCTTGATGCGCATCGGCACTTTCTCGCCGTCTTTTCTTTGCCATTCATAAAATGAATCCGCTGGAATGATACAACGTTTTTTACTGAAGGCATTTCGATAGCTCGGTTTTTCCGCTAGTGTCTCTGCTCGGGCATTGATCATTTTGTACCCAATCTTCTCGTCCTTCGCCCATGGCGGAATGAGGCCCCATCGTAAATGCCCCAAGCGATTCTTTTCTCCATCATTAATGATTGCTACAACTTGTTGCGATGGAGAAATATTATAGCTTGGAACATAATCGCTTTCTTCAAAAGCGGCTTCAATACGGAATCGTTCCATGATTTCATAGTACGGGGCAAATAAAGTAAAACGACCACACATAAGAATTCTTCCTTTCTTTTGAGACTATTTTGTTAATCGTATCATGAAAATGCGATAGAATCATGATAGGCGTTATGAAAGGATGATCTAATTGAAAAGAACTTTGGTCATTAGTGATATTCACGGAGAACTAAACTTATTTGAAGAGCTACTTAAACAAGTTAACTATGATTCTGATGAAGATCAACTAATCTTATTAGGAGACTATATCGATCGTGGACCTGATTCCAAAGGGGTTCTCGAGAAAGTAATCCAGTTGAAGGAAGCTGGTGCAATTGTATTAAAAGGTAACCATGAGGATATGATGGTCAAAGCAATGTTGACAGATGAAGAAAGGGCTTGGAAAAACTGGACAAACCGTAATGGGGAAGCCAGACATTGCAAAGCTATGGATTTTCAGAAGAGCAGTTTATCATAAAAGAAGATGAACCGTTCGAAAAACCATCCATCCATTCAGAAAAGCTAAATGAACATATTCAATTCATACAAAGTCTTGACTATTTCGTTGAAACAGACGATGTGATATTCGTGCATGCAGGCGTGCATCCGGAAAAATCCATTACAGATACAGATCCCTATGAACTTATTTGGATCAGAGATATTTTCCATAATGGATATTGTGGGGAGAAAACCGTTATTTTCGGCCATACGCCGACAAAGAATCTACATAAGGATAAGGACAAGCAGGACTACTCCGTATACTTCGGTGAGAATCGTATTATTGGTATAGATGGAGCGGCTGTCTATGGAGGCCAATTAAATTGCTTGGAACTACCAAGCAGAACGGTGTATTGTGTAGAATCCGATAAGTTGAAAGCGATGAAAGAGGGAGATATTCATGACAAACAAACCATATAAAGCATTGGTGACAGATCGAATCTTTTTCGGAGGTGTCGATGCAATTGAAGAGGTAATGGCTAACGAAAAGATTGATGTGATTTACGACTTACGAGCAACTGTAAACGGCGATTTGCCAAGTGAAATCAGTGTCCACCAACCTTTGTTGGATGATGCCGAATCACAAGACGATTCTATCCGCGAGGCTGTAAGTAAAGTGATGGAGGCTTACAAGGAAGGTAAAAACATCTACTTCCATTGTAATACAGGCAGAGGGCGCGGCGGCACTCTCGCTGCAGCAACCTTGCTTGAGTTAGGGAAAGCGGAAAACATCGAAGAAGCCGAAATGATGAGTACAGCCATCCGACCGGAAACCAATATAAAGCCTGCATTTAAGGAAGCTTTAAAAAGGATATACAAGTAAAATGACGAAAGCCGGATTCCATTTGAATCCGGCTTTGCATATTCCAATCAATTTACACGACGTTTTCGGAAAGTCATTATATATAATGCAAGCACTACAAGAACAAGCAGACCTGATAACAAATAAACATTTTGATATCCAAATTGAGAAGCAATAACTCCTAATATAAATGAACCGATAGCTAGTCCTGTGTCAAACAACGTAAAAAATGTTGCAGTCGCATATCCACTTCGATTATGCGATGTTGACTGAATGGCAAGTGTCTGCAAACTCGGAACAAGTGCCCCATAACCCAGTCCAACACACGCCCCTGCGAGAAGGAATAACCCTGCAGAGTTCATGAACGCCAGTATGAAAAATCCAATGAAAAACAATATGAACCCTGGAATCAGGATATACACGGGTCCTTTTTCATCGAAAATTTTCCCAGTTAATGGCCTCGTTATTAGCATGACAGCAGCGAAAACGACGAAAAAGAAGCTTGCAAATGCTAGTAATTCTTTTTCAAGAGCATAAATCGATAAATAGGAAAGAACACTTGCATACGAAAAAGCGATTAAACTTGCTAATAATGCAATTGGAATAGCCTTTTTCTCGAATAGATCATTCCAAGTAAATCGTTTCGATGGTGTTACGGCTCCTTCCACTTTCACATCCGGAATAAGAACAGCCACAACTGCACCAATCAGCATAAGAATGCTCATTAAGATGAACAGAGCATCGTACGAATAAGTTTGGATGATGAACAATGCGATAAAAGGACCGACTACAACGGCCAAATTGGTCGACATGACAAAATATCCAAGACCCGCACCCCGTCTTGTCACTGGAACGATATCAGCCGCGATAGATCCTGCTGCGGTTGTAACAATACTAAACCAAATACCTTGGAAGAAACGCAACGCAAGCAAACCTTCAAACGGAGTAATGAAATAGTAGAGGACGGTACAAATGAGGTAAAAGATTAAACTAATCCAAAGCATCCTTCGTTTCCCAGCTATATCGAGTAACTTGCCTGTAAACGGACGGACAATGATAGCAGATAATAAGAAAATGGTCATCAGTAGACCTGCTTCTTCATCCGTTCGACTTAAAGCGTCTTTTGCATAAAGCGGTAACGTAGATACCAAACCATAAAACACTATGAAAACGGATAAATTCGTTAAGAATAAACTTATAAATGATTTTGTCCAAATCGGTTCTTTATTCAATTAAAAACTCCCCTTCTTATCCAAGTTTTTTTAACAACTTGCCTAAAAGTTCCTCTTCGTCTTTTGTTAGGTTTCTCAAGGAAATTTCTTCAAACTGAATGATGGTTTGTTCAATCTCGGCCATCCTATCTATAGCCTTCCCAGAAAGTCTAACAATTTTCTCACGACGATCCTTGCCTACACTTGTTTCCAACCAACCCATCTGTTCCAAACGGTTGACGGTTCTGGTGATGGTCGGCGCTTCCACATTCAAATACTTCCAAATCTGTGTCAAAGTCATTTCTCCATGTCCATTCACACAATAAATAACAGACCATTGAGCGGCATATAAATCATACTGTTTCAATGCATTATTCAGCTCTTTACTCAATAATCTCGATTTCTGGAACAATTCATGTATTAATGGATTCATTTCCTCACGCCTTTTTATTTACTTAGGTAACTAATATAGTATACTTCGCGGTCCGAAATATGTAAAGAATTATACTAAAATACGAAAATAAAAAACCGCAACCGTTATATGGCACGGAGCGGTTAAATATTAATTTGCAGATGCAGTAATCTTTTGATCCTTCGGCAAACCGAGTCCAACCAAACCGATGAACGGTAAGAAGGAGGCGATGACCATTGTAGGGAAAATTCCGATGGTATCCATTAATGCACCCAGAACGACTGCCCCAATGGCGCCCATTCCGAATGCTAATCCTACTGTCAGACCAGCCATCGTCCCAATTTTACTTGGCACAAGCTCTTGGGCGTAAATGACAGTAACCGAAAAGCTAAGCATGATAAAGAATCCTATCAAAGTCAATAATACACCGACTGCCCATAATGGCATATATGGAAGCATGATACATAAAGGCAAAGGAACGATTAGGGACAACACAATTACGTTTTTACGACCGATTCGATCCGCCATCGGTCCACCGAAAAATGTACCCGCCGCACCTAATGCCATGAATAAGAAGATGTATAGCTGCCCTTGTTCAATCTTTAATCCATAGTCATCCATTAAATAAAAAATGTAAAAGCTTGTAACATTTGTTACGTAGAATGATCTGGCAAAAATAATGATTAACAACAACGTCAATGCAATGCCAATTTGTTTTTTCGTCAGATCCCCGATAGAAGATAGTAAAACTTTTTTGCGATTATTTTTCTTCTCTAAGTCCAACTGTTGTTTATACCAGGCGGAAATTCTTGATAGTATTATTATCCCAAGTGCCGCTACAACGATGAAAATAGCTGCACCCTTCTGTCCAAGGGGCACAAGGACAAATGCACTGATCAAAGGAGCTAAAGCTTGTCCAGAATTTCCGCCGACTTGATAGATCGATTGAGAAAGCCCTCTTTTGTACCTGCGGCAAGGAAAGATACTCGAGAGCCCTCCGGATGGAAGACAGCTGAGCCAAGGCCTAATAAAATGACAGCTACTAGGATCAGCCAATAGCTTGGGGCAATTGCCAAACCGGCCATACCGATAAGAGAAAACGTCATTCCAATCGGAAGTGCATAAGGCATCGGTTTCTTGTCACTAAAATATCCAACAACCGGTTGAAGAACTGAAGCAACCATATTTAATGCAAAGAAAATAAAGCCAAGTTGGGTGAAACTTAATCCTCTTTCTTTTTCCAAGACAGGAAACATAGCCGGAATAACGGCTTGAAGCGTGTCATTTAGTAAATGACACGCGCCAATTGCAAACATGATTGGATATACTGGGTTTGCGAGATTTTGCGTCTCTTTATTTGAAGTCATATGTATCCCCGCTTTTTTCATAAAATTCGACAATATATGTATAGTATACAGCAACAATTTTCCAGCGCGAGTCCTTTCTTCATTTATTCCATTTCAATTATCGTTTTAGGATATGAAATTTCCGGGTAGATTGAGGGTAAAGTATTCGAAAGGATTGACGTTAATATGTCAATTTTCACTAATGTATCATTGATTGTTTTATTCCCCGCAACACTTTTATTGTTGACGTTAGAAATTGTATTAGGCTCATACAAAGCCCTTTATCCTCAGTGGACAACCAAGCTTGCTATTAGTAATTTGTTTCTTAATATATTATGGATGCTTCTGATTGTCTATTTGCTTCTCAATCCTAATCTAATTCGTCCATATCTTGCGGAATCTTTGGCAAAGGTTTTTCAAAGATCACCCGAAGATATCACTACCCAAGTTTCCCTAATCATCATGGGCGTGGGACTCAGCTCTATTGCAACGACTATTATTGACTCATTCATGGGGTTCAAACATCTCAGGACGGAAAGAATTAAACAGTTATTTAAATAACATATGAAAAAGAGATTGGATTCCCGAAAGAATCCAATCTCTTTTTAAATTATTCCACTCTACCCTTTTCCGTTCCTGCGACAACAACCGCCGCGGAAGCATCCCCAACAACGTTGACGGAAGTTCTCATCATGTCTAAAATTCGGTCAATCCCTGCAATTAATGCAATCCCTTCAAGTGGCATGTTCACAGATGTGAGAACCATTGCAAGCATGATCATTCCTGCCCCAGGAACTCCCGCTGTTCCAATCGACGCTAAAATTGTAATTAGAACGACAGTCAGTAGTTGCATGAACGATAGTTCCAAACTATAGAACTGGGCGATGAATATGACGGCGACCCCTTGGTAAATCGCAGTTCCGTCCATATTGACGGTTGCCCCCAACGGAAGAACAAAGCTTGATATCTTATTAGGCACTTTCAAGTTTTCATTCGTGTTCTTAATCGTTACAGGCAATGTCCCGGAGCTACTGCACGTACTGAACGCAACAAATGCAGCAGGAGAGATTCCTTTGAAAAATGTTTTAGGATTCATCCCAGCAAATGTTTTTACAGCAGATGAATAGACAAGTACAGCATGCAGGATACAAGCGATATATACAGCAAGAATCACCTTCACTAACGGCAATAGCACGGATAATCCGTATTGGCCGACAACCGGTGCCAACAAACCTAAAATACCGATTGGCGCCACTTTCATGACAATACCCGTTATTTTATACATGATTTCAGCAAAGCCTTCGAAGAACGTGTAAACCGGACGTGCTTTTTCACCGACCAATGTGATGGCAAGGCCAATGAATAAAGCGAAGAAAATGATTTGCAATACATTCCCGGAAGATAATGCAGTGAATGGATTCTCGGGTACGATATTTAGTATCGTCGTAATGGCACTTTGCGGCTCTTTAGTCGCAGCTTCAGGCGCCACAAGCCCCTCCGAAGAAACATCCACACCTTTTCCAGGTGAAATGATAAATGCAACAGTAAGGCCAATGACAATTGCAATTGCGGTCGTCACTAAATAATACGAGACAGTTTTCAATCCAATCCTACCTAACTGCTTAGGATCAGAAGTACTCGCTACACCAACTACTAGTGTAGATAAAATGAGTGGTGCAATAATGAACTTGATAAGCCTTAAAAACAAATCCCCAAACGGTTTTAGAAAATCGATGGAACTGCCAAACACACTTCCTAAAATGATTGCTAAAACAAAGGCAATGAAAATCTGCGTGACAAGATTGAACTTTATCTTCATTCTTCTCCCCTTTCTTATAAATCCTTATACCAACATATACATTTCAGGGAGTTAACATGAATGAATAGTCTATGTATTTAAAAACCCCTTCTCACATTTGTGAGAAGGGGTTTGTAGCAATCAGATCCATCTGCCGACAATCGGGTAATTGTATGTCTCGCCACCAAGGGCTTTTACAATTCCAATAATAGGAACAATTATCGTCATCAATATGAATACAATCAGCATCGGAATACCAATAAGGAAAATAATTAATATTGCCGATATGAATATTAATGCACCCATCACCAATTGGAACAATAATGCCTGGATGGATAGTCTTTTTATCTCCGAATCATCAATAACTAAATAGAGTACGAAAGGGACTAAAAAAGGAGCAAAAAATGCGCTTGCATGTACCAATACTTTTAGGCCGGTTTTTTCCATGATTGAAACCTCCTTTTATGCGTTTCTACTCTATTTTACGGATGAGTGTTTAGGAAGTTTCGTTTTTCAGCTCATTAATTCGTCATATTTTTGATTAAGTTTTTTCACGTCAATCTCTTCAATAACTTTATCGTCTAATTCGTAACGATTCTTTAGCTCTAAAATACGTTTTACACTTTCATCGAGCCTTTCCATGGATATAATTCCTGATTCCACAGCTGCCACCAATGTGTCAAACGTATCTACTTGATTTTGGTAATCCCCGGCAATTAAAAGTAAATCACTACCTGCCAAAAAAGATTGAATGGCCGCTTCAGCCACTGTATACTCATTGACGATTGCACCCATTGTTAAATCATCGGTTATGACAACCCCATTATAATGCATTTCATTCCGTAAAAGATCCGTAATGATTTTCTTCGATAATGAAGAGGGATACTCCTTGTCCAATTCCGGAAATAGTATATGGGCTACCATGATCATATCCACATTTTCATCGATTGCCTTTTGAAAAGGTACTAACTCGGTTTGTTTAAGCTCCTGTAAGCTCTTTTGAATAATAGGCAATGCTTTATGGGAGTCGATATGTGTGTCACCATGGCCCGGAAAATGCTTAACGACGGAAATGATCCCATTATCGGTCATTCCTTTCATAACAGACATACCCAAAGAAGCAACTTTATAAGGGTCGGAAGAGAAGGATCGATCCCCGATTACCGGGTTCTGTGGATTACTATTAACATCTAATACCGGGGCAAAGTTCATATTGTAACCGAATGAGTGAAGAAGCTCGGCAAGATAAATCCCTGTTTCATAAGCAAATGATTCCTTATTCTTTTGTCCAATCAATGAGGCTGCGGGTAATTTCTTCATCCCTGCTGGTATTCGGGAAACTCGTCCACCCTCTTCATCAACCGACAATAATAACTGGATATCATTTCCTTCATTCGCCTTTTTACTATCGTTTAATAATTGTACGATGCCGGATGGTGTAGATATATTTTTGCCTAATAAAATAATTCCTCCGACTTTGTTTTGTCGGATAAGACGGTCAATTTCGCCATTGAATGTTTTCCCCGACATACCAACAATTAATAATTGCCCTATTTTTTCCTCTACGGACATTTCTTCCATCATTAAATCGATACCGGAAAACTCCACTGTAATTGTGTCTGCGACTGAATGTCTTTCAGTGAAGTCTGGAACCTGATGATGGTCCTTTTCAATATTCATTTTAGAACAGCCTGTAAAAAGAAAAAGGGAAAGGACGATTAACCAGCCTACTTGCTTCATCGTCATTCCCTCCTATCTATTTCCAAATTTCCTTCGCACGATCAAGCGTGTCTATTGAAATGCGCCCTTTTAACATTGGGGGCGGACAATGTTTATTATGTTCCGCAATTTTTTCATTCACTTTATCGACTCTTTTTTCCAATTCTACCCGTTCTTCATTCATTATAAACCTGTCGATTTCATACAACATATCACGAATTTCATGCTGTAATTTCAACCAATGCGGTTTATATCCTGCGTCTTTCGCGATGCGTTGAAAATGTTGGAAGGTATCACCTGAAAAATAATCCTTCGGCAACGGTTTTCCGAAGCCTTTCAGGTTTTCCATTCCACCTTCATCAGACTTCTTTTTTAGAATATCACCGATCAGGTCGTTATAGGGAGGCATTGAATTATTATCTGACATCTTGATCCCACTCTTTCATCAGATTTTCATGATTTCATTTTTACCGGATGTATAATCGAGTTTCATCTGTTCAAGTTCAAGCTTCATTTTTTCTGTCTCAATGATGAAATTCTGCTGCTTTAATCTTTCCAGTTCAATCTCTTCACGAACCATATCCGCTTTGAACTTCATTGTTTTCCGCTTGTAATCCGTGATAATAGCAGTGATCGGAACACACATGACGATCCCGACAATTAAAATACCTGTAATGTATCCCATTCCCATACTTCCCTACCCTTCTCTCAGATCTGACCCATTTCAATTATTAAGCTTTCATGACATCATTTTTATCAGATGTATAATCAAGTTTCATCTGTTCCAATTCAAGTTTCATTTTTTCCGTTTCAATAATGAAATTCTGCTGCTTCAATTTCTCCAGTTCAAGCTCTTCCCGAACCAATTCAGTTTTGTATCTTAATGTCTTTTCCCGATGTTCAGTTATGATCGCTACTATTGGAACACACATTACGACCGCTACTATCCAGAATCCGATCATCGTTTTCCACCTTTCCTTTCATCTTTCAGTCCATCGCAGCTCCCATACATACTTATACGGAATTACTTTCTAAAGGTTTCGTCTTCTTTTACTTTGTTATAAATGTCGATGGCATTACAACCCCAACAACTTCACCGCTAACGCATAGAACGTCTCCAGCAAATACCTCTACATTCACTTTCCATTTCTTCGGATGAATCTCTTCAACTGTACCTACTGCCTTTAACACAATCCCCTGTGGTGTCGGCTTCAAATAATTCACATTCAAGGAAGCGGTTACAAAACGTGGAACCTCAGCTCCGTCTCCAGGTTCATGTCCGTTCTTACGATGTAATGCCAATGCGCAAGATCCAGTTCCATGACAATCTACTAGGGATGCAATAACTCCTCCGTATACGAATCCTGGAATCGCTGTGTGCTTTTCTGAAGGCTCATAATATGTAACCGTTTTTTCTCCATCCCAACCAGTTCGGAAATGATGTCCATCTTCATTTAATCGTCCACATCCATAACACCAAGCAAAATCATCAGCATATCCATCTTGTATTGCATTTACCATTTTAGTTGTCATAACGCTCAGCCTCCCTGAATTCTTTGTAGTTTGAATTCTATTATAACATCAAATACTTCATTGTTAATTTTTCTTTCCCCTGAAACATAACATGAGTACTATTCCACATGAGCGACGCCAGCGTATACTATACAAACAGTGACAGGAGGAATTGAATATGAAAATGCGAGCCGTCTTGCTCATTGCGCTATTAATCGGAGGAATTTATGCGATGCTCGAGACTATCAACGATTATAATGAAAAAAGTTTTGATGAATTATTCGAATCAATGAATGCTGAATTCGATTCGCTCACTTTCAATAAACCACCCATGAACGGATCCCCTGCGGAAACCTGGAAAATCATTGATGAAGTTGAAGTGGATGAGTTGCTTAAATTCCTGCAACAATATAGTGTTAAAAAAATCAAATCTGAGGATGTTGATCTTTACGGTTCTATGGATGAGTTGTCAATTAGTTTACAAGATTCGCAAGGCAACAGTCTGACAATTATGGTTGCAGAAAATCTTATTATCCAAAATTCGGCCTTTTATTATGAAATTATTGATGGACCACTTGATATGAACTGGATTGTTCGTTTTATTGTTAGTAATAAATGATTTGTGTATGCCTCCCGCGATAAGTCAAACAGAAACCGATCTGCACGACTTATCGCTACGGCGGATACGAAAAGGTCGCCTATGCTTGAAATCCGTTTAGAATTTATTTTGAAACGTATTGAAAAATCATCGATTTAATCATCGGATTAAGATTTTCGGGTAGTTCTTGAAGTTTGAAAAAACAAGCTTCCGTTGTCTCAACACCATCGGCTTTTAATGCGCCGCCTTGAATGTCTTTTGACACGAACACGATTGTAACAGAATAATACTCATGTCCATTTTTTAATACCGTATGTGTGTGCGACCCCGAGACTACAGTTACAAGGTCAAGCTTCCCGATTTCAATCCCCGTCTCCTCAAGCACTTCCCTTCGACCAGTTTCCTCAGCGGATTCGCCAAGTTCCATGAAGCCTCCAGGAATTCCCCATCGTCCGTCTAAATTTTTCTGTAAAAGGATTTCCCCTTTTTCATTGAACACACCTACTCCAACACCTGTAAGCAATAATGGTCGATTCCCGACCACTTCCCTAATATCCTCTATATATCCCATTTCCCATTTCCCCCTTTATTCACTTTGATTTATATCTGTTTCAATGTTGAACAGATCATAAATGTCCCCGGAATTCTATTGGATATCCCCCCAGGTGAACCTTCAGGAAAAGCCCAATGAATCCCTTTATCTTCTTTCATTTTTCTTATCGTCAATCCTGCATTGATCAAGGCATTTATTACTTCTGATATCGTCCATCTCCTAATGACGTTTTTAGTTAAATTCTCCCGCTTATCTTCTGGTAACAAAGTTGAATAAGCAACATCAACCCCATTACACTCTTCACTAAAATAGTCGCCATCAAGTTTTAGCTCCCCATCCACATAGCGAAGCACTTTTGAAACGAATGGGTGATAATCTCTTACAATAAATAAACCACCTTCTTTCAAATGGTTCGAAACCATTTGGAATAAAGGAGCTAAATCAATAAAATAATGTAATACTCCCATCTCAAGGATAATAATATCGAAAGCAGAAAGTTCTCCCGTTTTTATATCAAGAACATCTTTAACGATGTAATTAATGGAAACACCTGCGGCTTCCGCCAATTCCACGGCATATCGTTTATTATCTTCAGATATATCTACAACTGTGACATCTGCTCCAAGAAGCGCAAAACAGACAGCCTTATTTCCATTGGAGCCCAATAAGTTTAGAACTCTTTTTCCATTTACATCTCCAACTTCATCCAAATAATAACTTACTTTTTTTATTGGATTAGCCTTCAGTTTTTCTGCATAGTGACTTGGAGGACCATGGCGAGATTCCCATGCCTGATATGCGTTTTGGTTCCAACCAATTCTATTTTTCTCACTCATTTGCCTCTGGTTCATAACTTCTCTCCTTTTAGCTTATTAATCAAGCTATCCGGATACAGTATTTTATCCCCGACAATAAAATCCGCTATCTTAACCCAATTCGCAAATGACATATGTTTACCTTCTAAAACTTCAAATTTCTCTTTACTGTAATTTTTCTCTTCTATAAAACCAACACGATACACCTGAATTATTTCATGACCTATTTGTTCATTTATTGCAAAGATATTTTCCATACATCCCATATATCCCTTAATTTCCACTGTAACTTGGAGCTCTTCTTCAAATTCCCTTAAAAGAGCGTCCGTGGATCTTTCACCGAATTCAATCGACCCGCCAATCGGTCGATAATAGGCTCCTACGCCTTTAGAGTGCTTCCCTGTAAATTCTTCGACCAATATTCTACTGCCGGATTGTAAGACACCAATCACTTTGGCCCTCGGGTATTGCTTCAAACCTGCACTCCCTGATAGACATACGGAATCGATGTTTTTAGTAATTTTTTTATCCCTCCCTCATAATAAGGCAGCTCTTCAACCGCTTCATTGAGATCCTTCCACTGAACATCTAAAATCCCATCTCTATCTTGAATGGCAATTTCTCCACCAATCACACCCGTATTGAAGGTGAAAAATAAAACATGATTATTTTCTTTTTGCCTAAATGTCTCATTTACAGCAAGCAGTTTCCGATTTCAACCGTCAATCCGGTTTCTTCCCACACTTCACGGATTGCCGCTTGTTCCAATGTCTCCCTTTCTCCACTCCCCCTCCCGGCAACGTCCAATTATTATATTTCTTGTTCTTCACCATAAGAACTTTTCCCTCTTTTAATATGACTGCATACACAACATCTACTCGATTCATTAGTTTAATCCCCCATTTCGTTTATACTAAAATAATAGCCTATCGATGGAGGTCGAACAATGGAATTCAAAAATATCAGTGAACAAATTATACAAAAATACAGAGAGGACGAAACGCTCATGATTCGCCTATTCGTCCAATGGTGCACCAATCACGATTTAGATCCGCAAGCCCTTTATAAAAAAGCATATCCATACCAACTGGAAAACGAAGCCTTAAAGAAAGTAATTGAGAATGATGATGGCTTTGACGAATTTCACATAGACAATGAAACAATGCTTGACGTCCTCCAACTCTTCGGCAATGAAGATTTGGCTTTTGTTGTATCAGAGGAAATTCAACAGCTCTCCAAACTTCAACAAGATTAACTATTATTTCTTCGATGAACCTTACCGGTAGGATAAGAAAAAGCCATCCTCTCCACATGCGGAGAGAATGACTTTCCTTTATAAATCACCAAACTAATAATTACAGTTTTGCCCAACGTTCCTCTAACCAGTTCATAAATTGTACACCCTTGTCGCCTTCATACGCATCAAAGACATCTAAACGCATACGTTTTAGCTTATCCGCAAAGTCTGCCACTGTATGGTCCTTCGGTAAGCTCTTTTTAATCCGTAGGAAAATTTTGTCTGTGTCTTTGATAATATCAAAACGCGCAGGTAATGGCTTCTCTACATTCTCGCCAAACGCCACAAGTGCTTCATAGGCTGCTAATTGCACCTTGTTGACAGTATCATTCTGCATACGATTTTTTAATAAATCAATGACTTTGTCATGTTGATAAGCCGATAACGTTTGGACTGCATCTAAACGCTCTCGCCAGCTAGACGTATAATTGGCCTGTTTTTTTAATGTTTCATACTGCTCAGGTAAAGCTGTTTCAAATTGTTTCAAGTAATTGCACCTCTTTTTTTAACTAAAGGAAAAATGAATTCTTCTTCTGTTTCTTTTATTATACGTTGTCTGGGTAAAATAGCGAAGAATCGCCTTACGGTAAACCGTATCTTTCAGCAACAAAAATAAGTTTGCTGAATCATTTTTACTTTTCTATTAGTTTGCTATATACTATAATTAGTTCGACTACCGTAATATTAAAAGGGAGAGATGAGAATTGGTTAAAAGCTTACCACCACGTTCTGAAGTAAAAATCGAAGAAACATGGAATTTGCAAGATCTCTTTAAAACCGAAGACGACTACAATGCTGCACTCGTCCAACTTGAAAGTGAAGTCGCTTCATTTGAAGAACGTTTCAAAGGTAAAATGACTGATGAAACTGCAGTTCTTGAAGCGTTAGACGGCTACGCATCCATCATGGGCAAAATGACACCGATTGGCACATATCAAAGCCTATCACTTAGCGTGGACCAAACAAACGACGAAGCACAAATGCGATCAAGCAAATACAGCTCTATCTCTTCAAAGCTTGGAAGCAAACTTTCATTCTTCACAAGTGAGCTTTCCGAAGTATCCAGTGAAATCCTTGAAAAAGCAATGAACCAATCCGACGATTACAAAAATTATCTTGAGGAATTGATTCGCCAAAAGCCACACAAACTGCACCCAGAAGTGGAAAAGACATTAGCTGCATTCTCTTCCGTACTGAATGCGCCATACGGCATTTACAATACGACAAAATTAGTCGATATGAAATTCGACAATTTCGAAGTAAACGGGGAAGAATTCCCTCTAAGCTATACAACTTTCGAAGGCGGCTGGGAGTCCGAAGTCGACACGGAGAAAAGAAGAGCTGCATATGACTCATTCCATGCCAAATTAAGAGAATATCAGCATACAACTGCAAAAGCATATGACACGCATTTGCAAAAGGAAAAAACAACTTCAGACTTAAGAGGACATGACAATGTTTTCGATTTTCTTCTTTTCAACCAAGAAGTTGACCGCTCTATGTATAACCGTCAAATCGATTTGATCACGGAAGGCCTTGCACCGCATATGCGCAAATATGCAAAACTTCTTCAAAAAGTTCACGGACTTGACGAGATGACATTCTCTGATTTAAAAATTCCTTTGGATCCAAATTACGAGCCAAAGATTACAATTGAAGATTCAAAGAAATACATTGATGATGCCCTATCAATTATGGGTGAAGATTATGTGAACATGGTGGATCGTTCTTATAAAGAGCGCTGGACAGACTTTGCGCAAAACGTAGGTAAATCTACAGGAGCATTCTGTTCAAGCCCTTATGGCGTACACCCTTATATCTTAATTTCTTGGACAGGCAGTATGGAAGATGTCTTCGTTTTAGCGCATGAGCTTGGACACGCAGGACATTTCTATAACGCCCATCAGCATCAAAACATTTTCAATTCACGTCCTTCCATGTATTTCATCGAAGCACCATCGACGATGAATGAAATGCTTGTGGCGAACCACCTGCTTTCCAATTCGGATGATCCGAAATTCAAGCGTTGGGTAATCTCGTCCATCGTAGCACGTACGTATTACCATAACTTCGTTACACATTTACTTGAAGCAGCTTACCAACGTAAAGTGTATGAGCGTATCGATGCAGGCGGCAGCGTCAATGCCAATGTATTGAATAGCTTGAAGCGCGGCGTATTGGAAGAATTCTGGGGCGATGACGTAAAAATCAATGAAGGTGCAGAATTGACTTGGATGCGTCAACCTCACTACTATATGGGCTTATACCCTTACACATACAGCGCAGGTTTGACGATTTCAACACAAGTATCGAAACGAATCCTTTCAGAAGGTCAACCGGCTGTAGATGATTGGTTGAAAGTACTCCAAGCAGGTGGTACAAAATCTCCTGCTGAACTTTCGAAAATGGCGGGCGTTGATATTACAACTGAACAGCCATTGAAGGATACAATCGCTTATATCGGCGAATTGATCGATCAGCTTGTAGAATTGACTGACGAGATCGAAGCAGCAAACGTTCAATAAGTTCATTAAAAGCTGTCCCCGCCTTTTTTTAGGGACAGCTTTTTCATTGTTTCATTGTCATTCATGTAACCTTCAGATATGATAATACATATATTATTCTACTGAAATGAGGGGTTCTTTTGCCTTCCACACAATCCAATTGGTATGTACGCTTTGGCTGCCTGGCACCGATTATAGGAACCATTGCCCTTTTTACCCTTGTCAGGCAAGATCAATTTCTATACGGATTTATTTTTTTCGCAATCTTTTTCGGATTCGCAGCCCTTTTCCTGACTTTAGCAACACGTACAGAAAATAAACTAAAAGCAAAACAACTTGAGCATCTTGAAACATATAAGCCCAAAAAATCAACTTATCATGAAACACATGCATTCGTTTCTGATGACCTACTTTCAAAAATCGCCATTGATGAACGAAACAGGAGAATTCATTTTTGGGAACCCTCTTTGCTTGCTGACGGTAAGCGCGTATCCAAGGCCTATTTAAAAATGCCTTATGAAATATTTGATTATTCATATGAACAGTTATTGGCTATTGAAACATACGAAAATGGTATTCGGAAAAAAGTGGTCTTTAGCGAGGTCGAGGGGACAACCGATAGACTCGAGGCGATTGGACAATCCCTCGATCCCGTTATTAATGAAAAAATGTCATTGGCGAGAAAAGCAATCCTTCGAAAAACCGTCACGATTGAAATGAAAATTATAGTGGATGATGAAACAAAGCCATTCCATATTATTCGTTTTTATTCAAATCTTGATAAACGGCTTAAAAAGGAGTCTCCTGAATATATAGAGGTATATCGCAAAATGAGTCATTGGATTACACTATTAACGTTTATTATGGATCAAAATCGAAAATATTAATGAATTCATGATGCCGCCCTTATTATGTGGGGCGGCTTTTTTCATATGACTAAAATCATGTTGAGTTCGCCCTATCGCATATAGTAGAATGATAGCAATCGGTATTCTGATGAGTCTAAAAAATACGAAAACGGGGTTGTTCATATGATTTCAAATCGATTAAATAACATGCCTCCACTTTTTTTCCGGGTTAGTTAAAAAAGTTGAAGCAGCGAAGCAATCCGGTCTGGACATTATCAATCTTGGAAGAGGAAATCCCGATCAACCGACACCTGATCACATTATTAAAGCTTTGCAGTTAGCCGCGGAACGTCCGGAAAATCATGGCTACTCGCCATTTAACGGTATTCCAGAACTACGAAAGGCAGTTGCAGATTTTTATAATCGGGAATACGGTGTGGAGGTGGACCCTGATACAGAGGTCGCCATTTTAGGCGGTTCAAAAATTGGGTTAGTGGAAATTCCCCTTGCGATGATGAATGAAGGTGATCTTCTCTTATTGCCTGATCCAGGGTATCCTGATTATCTATCAGGTGTTAGTCTTGCAAACATCAAGTATGAAACGATGCCGCTTCTTAAGGAAAATGGGTACATGCCAGACTTTGCTTCAATTTCAGATGAGGCGAAGCAAAAAGCAAAGATCATGTATTTGAACTATCCGAACAACCCGACGAGTGCCGTTGCAAACATTCCTTTTTCGAAGAAACGATTTTCTATGCAAGGGACAATGGAATATTTATCGTGCATGATATGGCGTATGGAGGAATCGGTTTTGATGGAGTTAAGCCGGTAAGTTTCCTTCAAGCGGATGGAGCAAAGGAACTCGGAATCGAACTGTATACGTTGTCGAAAACATATAATATGGCTGGTTGGAGGGTCGCCTTTGCAGTAGGAAATGCAAAAATGATTGAAGCCATAAGCAGATTGCAAAGCCAGCTGTTTATCGGCATGTTCCCCGGAATCCAACACGCTGCAATCGCGGCTTTAGGTGCAGATCAATCATGTGTGGGTGAACTGACGGCACTATATGAGAGTCGTAGAAATGTATTGATAAGCGAATGTCAGCGTATCGGATGGGACGTAGAAGCACCGAAAGCCTCATTCTTCGCTTGGTTGCCTGTTCCGGAAGGCTATACGAGTGAATCATTTGCGGATATCCTTCTTCAAAAAGCAGGAGTCGTTGTTGCTCCAGGCAACGGCTTCGGCAAACATGGGGAGGGTTATGTACGTGTGGGATTGTTAGAGAGTGAAGAGCGGATTGCAGAGGCCGTTGGAAGAATTGAGGCGTTGGGGATATTTACGGCGAGTGAAGCTTAACTTGCAATGAGGCCGCCAATGATGGCGGCCTTTTTGTATGCTCATGGGCAGGCTTTGGGAACGGCATATACTTCTTGAGCGCGGCACGCACTTCTTGAGCGTGGCACACACTTACTTGAGCGCGGCATGCAATTCTTGAGCGCGGACGCACTTACTTGAGCGCGGAACGTAATTCTTGAGCGCGGAACGTAATTCTTGAGCGCGGGACACACTTCTTGAGCGCGACCCACGCCCTCCCCTTATTTCTCAAATCCAATATGAATCGAATCCGCAATATGCTTATATCCAATTTCCTTATAAATCTTATTTGAAGTAGGATTCATCATATCAGTATATAGAACACAGAAATCATACTCTTTTAAAAGCTCCATGGAGCCGTATGCCACCATCGTCCGAGCATATCCTTTCCTTCGTTCCTCTTTCGGTGTAAAGACCAATGAGACCGTGACTCCATTCCTTGTCGGCCTTGATTTCTTCATCATTGAAACAACTTTCCCTTCATCTTCCCACAAGAATACTTCCTGTGCTTCAATGAATTGTGTGACTCTATCTTTCACAAGTTCAATAGGAGTCCTTTCCAAATTCGCATCATCTTCAAAAAACGAATACCAGCTTACAATCAATGAATGATCATCCATCGTCGCATACCGCCAACTTCCCGGACTCATATCAATCGTTTTATCGACATTTTCCAATCGATAAAGCCCTTGATCCATCAAAAGTTTTTGCTTTTCTCCTGTATGTGCCACCCATTTGTCTGCAAACAACTCAGCCCATTGCTTCAAGCTAATAACTGATGTGACAGTGACTGCAGTTTCGTTAATTTCACGGATAATGAAATCTATCACTTCATCAATTTTACTTTCATCCACAATGACAAGATTTACTGGATGTGGGGGTGTCATTTGAAGAAGTGCAAGTACCTCATCCCCTTCCACCACTGCTGCCATGAATGGATTCTCATACTTCCCCGCCTTAATTGCCTGTAAAACACCATAAAACAAGCTGAAGACATCCTCTTGCTTCTCAACGATCGGTTCGGCAACCGTTGCAAATTGCTTTGCGTTCTCAAATCGAATAAATTCCATTCCCCATCCCCATTTCTTTTCCAGTATTATACAGACAATTGACAGATTTGTCATCCATGTCTTTTAATATCTTAGGTCCAGAAATAGCAAAAAAAGACATGCAGAATAGCATGTCCTTTTCAATATGTAAATCACTATTCGCTTCACCACAGCAACGGCTTTTGAACCATTAACCAAAGCATGATGAGCAAAAGCCCAATATAAATCCACGAAGTCCTATTTAGTACGGTCAGGATTTCTCCTTTATTACTTTCAGGAAGATGATACCTTTTAAGCACTTTCGTAAAGCCAGTCGAAAGAAAAACGCCGATAACAGCATGATGGCAAGTGTTGCAATCACCCATGAAGTATACCAAGGCCATGGCCCAGTCAGAATAAGCAGCACACCTGAAATGACTAACACATGTCCTGCGTGCATGACAATTCTAATAATGACATGGATGACCGATAAAAATGCACTTTCGGATGATTCGTCGACATTCCGCAGCCTCTTAATCGAAGGCATTAATAGGAATAATGGTCCGATGGAAAGGACTGCGGAGAAGACGTGGACAAAAACGATTGTCCCGTACATGTATTTCATAACATTAGTCAGTAACTGGGCTGAATTCGTGGACCCACACGCTCATTTGAGGAAGCCAAGGCATTTTCGGGTGTAAAGCTAAAATGGATTGTTTATATTCTTCCATATTTGCATACCCTTCCTTAACTGCATGCTCATCAGTTATCTCGCCGAGTGTTTGTTTGTAGAGCTTATCAATTTTGAACTTCTTCCCATCCAAAATCATGATCTCGTCCGGATATGCATAGACGCCATTTCGTCTCGTAGCTGTTTTTTCTCCTCTTAAAACCTTCTGTACATCTTCAGGAATTGTAACAAGACGTTCGATCGAGCAAGACTTTTCTGGTAGTTCATTCATACTGCATCGCCCCTATTCTTAATCTACTACTATCATAGCGATTTCATGCTTTTTTATCCAATGAAAACCGGTGCTTCCTATATCATTTCACATTTCAGTCACACTTTTGTTAGCTTAATGA
Source organism: Sporosarcina thermotolerans (assembly GCF_030067815.1). Classification (GTDB taxonomy): domain Bacteria; phylum Bacillota; class Bacilli; order Bacillales_A; family Planococcaceae; genus Sporosarcina; species Sporosarcina thermotolerans. Next base: position 3,049,985 of record NZ_CP125968.1, read on the forward strand.
ACCTCAAAAGTAAACTCTTCATGTTCATGTAGACCATTGTCATCTTTCACATGAATTTTCACCGTATAAGTACCTGTTTTATCGAAACTATGAGCAGCCGTGTATTCACCGGCTTTCAATTCAATCGTATCAATCCATAAATGCTTTTCGCCAAGGCTATCGCCCCATACTTGGTAACGCACGTTTGCTTTTTCAAGAGGTTGTCCGTCAATTTGCAAATGCGTCATCAATTCAGTTTCAGCTCCAGCTTCCGCATTTTCAGGCTTTACGAAATGAAGGGAAAAACCTTCTGTATGGCCATGTTCATGACCCTGGTCCGCGTGTTCATCATCATGACTTTCTACATTAGGACCTTTTCCAATTGTCACTTCTTTAAAAGGCATTGAATGCAAACGTTTTGCATCGACATGAACTTGGATATGATAAAGTCCATCCTTCTCAAATGAAGTTTCAGCGGTATATAAACCATTCTTTTCATTAACTGAATCAATCATGATAGAATCGTCTTTCTTCCCATCTTCCCACACTTCATATACGACTTTATCTGCATCCTCAACTTTTTCATCGCCGTATGTGACAAGAGCCTCCATTTTCACAGTCTCCCCCACTTCAGCATGCTCAGTGACGGAAAGATCGACAAGAAGCGGTAGGACTTCCACTGAAGACCCGTCGTCTACTTCTTTTCCACAGGCCGATAAAACCAGTAACCCAAAAATAACTAATAGTGCACTAAACTTCTTCTTCATCTTCGTGCCTCCATTTTTAATACTTAACGTTTCGGATTTTGTCCAGTATGATAGTATCAATTAATTAAGAAGTAACTATGAAGTACTTCTTCATTAGTATTTCACAACAGTTTTCTATTATAAAGTTATAAACATTCGAAATGAGGTTTTTCGATGAATCCCTATACAATATTAATAATAGATGATGAGCCGCAAATGAGAAGGTTAATACGCACATTTCTTACTCGTGATGGCTATTCAGTCGAAGAAGCTACCGATGGGCTTGATGCTCTTTCTAAGATTAATATGCAGCAACCGCATTTATGTATTGTCGATGTCATGATGCCCTATATGGATGGCTTCAAATTCGCCAAAGAATTGAAACAAACCGCAAATATTCCCCTTATTTTTTTATCTGCGAAAGGTGAGGAATGGGATAAAATCGAAGGTTTGAAACTTGGCGGTGATGATTATATCGTCAAACCTTTCATGCCCGGTGAATTGTTGGCAAGGGTAGAATCCGTGCTTAGAAGATCGTATCAAAACACCCCAATGAGACAGGCTCTTGTCATCGGCCCCCTTGTCATCGATTCCGATGCGCATACAGTCACGTTGGATAATAAGCCGCTACCATTAACACTTAAAGAATTTGGCGTCCTTGAAACATTGGCCAAAAACAAAGGACGGGTCTATTCACGTGAGCAACTACTTGAATTAGTGTGGGGGAATAACCATCATAGTACTGATCGGACAGTCGACACGCATATCAAAACATTGCGCCTGAAGATGGGTGAAGCTGGAAGCATGATTGAAACCGTATGGGGAATCGGCTATAAATTTGAGGCCAAATGATGAAGAGGCTCACCTTAAGTAAAAAACTATTTACCGTTTTTCTATCAAGTATTGCATTCACGATTCTATTTTCGTTTTTCTTTATTCACCTCCTTTATTCACAGCTTTATATTTCAAGTATCGAGGAATCGATAGTCTATCAAGGGAAGCGAACCGCCTCCCATTACCATTATGGCGAACTAAGTGATGAAATCATCGAGAAAATCCAATGGTATAATATTGTTTCCGAATATGAAATCATCGTTGTCGATCAATTGGATGACCTTTCCTCCTATTTTCCATATAAGATCAATTATGAAAATTTAGTTGACAACGCCGACCAGAAAAGACTCGAAAATGGAGCTTATTTGCTTAAAAAAGGATATGTCGAGGAGCTTGGCCGTGAAATCATAGGTGCCATTTTCCCTATTAAAGGAGAGACGGGTTTAATCGGATTTATTTATATTTATGTTCCATTGGCCGCGATACAAGACGTATTCCGTGAAAGCATACCACTAATGGTAACTGTCGGCACACTGTTCTTCTTCATCCTTTTCCTTGTTATGAATAAAATAATAAACTCTATGTTCAATCCGTTGCGTGATTTACAAAGGCTGTCCTCTGAAGTATCCAAAGGAAACTATAGCAGCCGAATCGAAACAGTTCGGGAGGATGAAGTCGGACAGTTGACGAATGCCTTTAATTCAATGAGTCTATCGCTTGAGGAGCAGGAAATAAGGAAGAAGGAATTCACCTCCAATATCGTTCACGAGCTCCGAACGCCGTTGACGTATATAGGCGGATACACACATGCCTTAAAAGCAAAAATCTATTCTTCCCCTGCAGAAGCCGAGGGTTATTTAACGACCATTGAAAAAGAAACAGTCCGTTTAAATAAGCTTGTTAATGATCTCGTCGAATTAAATCATCTACAGGAGAATCTGTATGTCCTTCATAATGAACCAATTGCGATTGCGCAACTCATATTGGATACTGTCGACTTATTCAAAATATTGATCGCTGAAAAAGGATTACAGCTTCATCTAAATATTGAAGAAAACAGCATCATTACAGGGGATTCGCAAAGGATTCAGCAAGTCTTCTATAATGTTATCGACAACGCCATTAAATACTCATCTGATGGTGGAAATTTAACGATCACATTGAAAAAATCCGGGGAAAATATCGAATTTCAAGTCGACAACCAGGGAATCCACATCCCGAAAGAAGACATTAATCGAATTGGTGAACGCTTTTTCAGAACAGATAAAGCAAGAAATCGAACGACCGGCGGAACTGGTCTTGGGCTTTCGATTGTGAAGGAAATTATAAGACTTCATGGTGGCACATTTTCCATACAAAGCGATCCATCTACAGGAACTTCTGTTAAAATCCATTTGAAAGAGAGGTCGAAAAATGAGGCCAATTAACCTAGTTCATTTCCTTGTTTTAATTCTTCTCCTGTCCGCATGTGGCACTTCACAACAGACTGGGAGACAAGTCACTTCTTTTTCATTTACAGATCAAAACGGAAATTCTTTCGGTACGGAACAATTAGACGGAAAAGTGTGGATCGCGGATTTCATCTTCATCGGCTGTACAACAGTTTGCCCACAGATGACAAGTGAAATGGCAAATTTGCAAACGGCTTTCAAAGAGAAAGGCCTTGAAGTTGAATTTGTCTCATTTACGGTAAATCCGAATATCGATTCTCCAACGATTTTGAAAGATTATATTAGTCAATTTACAGACGATGAATCGAATTGGCATCTTTTGACTGGCTATTCACAGGAAACAATTGAGAGTTTAGCGTTGAATCAATTCCAGACTATTGTCCAAAAACCAAAGACTTCGAGCCAAGTCATTCACGGAACAAACTTTTATATCGTCAATCAAGACGGACTAATCGTCAATGAATTTAATTATGTAGAAGAAAATTTTGTTGAGCAAGTAGTGGATCAGGTAACTAAACTTCTGAAATGATGCTGAAATAATTGGCGCCATAAAACAAAACTGATACGATTAGAGCAATATGAATTTCAAGGAGGATGCACTTGAAAGAGTCAATAAACGAATCCATTGCTTCTCTACCTTATTTCACAGTAGAGCGATCTATCGAATGGTTTCAGCAAAAACATCAGCAATCATCCAATACCATTCTGCTATTTCAGGACTCGATCAAAACCGAGCAGAACACTTTTTCTCTCGAACATGTACTTGATCTATCCTATCGACCTTTTTCAAATGGAACAGGCTTGTTTTACCTTCATACAAACAGAGGGGTTTTCACTTTCGAAGTGAAAACCGATCCAAATGAGTTCATCGAATCGTATCGCAAGTTAAAAGGGGATTATTATCCATTTTAAATATCCGGCTTATGTCATTTGTTTAATTATGCCCGATTAGAGGTATATAAAAACAAATACGTTTGGGAGGTAATTTAAAATGGTAATGAAGAAAATCGTGGAAAATGCTGTTCAAGCTAAAAATGAGATTGAGGTTTTGACAAGTCAAGGGTATACGCATGATGACATTTATATTTTCGCACATGATAAAAAAGATCCGATGATATTACTGAAGCACTTGATACGGAAAAGGTGGGCATGAAGGAGCAAGGATTCCTTGACAGCATGAAAAACATGTTCACTTCACGTGGAGATGAACTCCGAAGCAAAATGGAAGCTGCGGGCCTAACAGCCGAAGATGCGGCAGATGCGGAGCGCGAACTCGACCACGGGAAGCTTGTCCTCATCGCTAAAAAATAATAAATCGATTATGGCTGTTCCATCCGAAGATGTTTCCGATGGAACAGCTTTTCTTCTTTTCCTACACTTTACTCACTTTTTCCGTTATGATATGTACTGAAAGTGGGTGCAGGACAATGGATAAAAAGTTATGGAAAATAGGATTTTTCACGGGTTTGACTTCCTTCTGTCTATTAATATTAGGAATTCGAACGATTTTGGGTACGGACTTGGTTCTGAAAAACTACTTTACATTTGGTGTTTTTAGCTTAACAGTCGGAATCTTAGCGGCATCATTACTATTTTATAAGTTTAAAATTGCCTTCAGAATTTTCATGGCAGCCCTTATTTTAGGATTCGCTGAGTTCTTTAGAAGTTTTCTTATGGATAAAAACGGGTTTGGCGATTTGATCGGTATTCTTTCCCTTTTCATCATCACGACATTCGGATTTGGGATTGCAGTGATCGTTCAATTTATCGTTATCGCTATTCGAAAGATGAAAAATAAATAAACGCGCTTAATTTAAATGAGCCAGGAGAATAATGCGATCAACGCTTAAATTCACACAAAAAAACGCATGCCGTTAAAAGCATGCGTTTCCTTATATATTAATTTGCTTTGACTTTATCTTTCTTAATTTGCTTACTACGCAATTGACCACAAGCTGCGTCGATGTCTGTACCGTGTTCAAGACGGACACCGCAGTTGATTCCGCGCTTTTTCAATGTTTCGTAAAACGCTTTAATCGCCTCGGACTTGCTTCGCTGATACTGGCCGTGTTCATCGACTGGATTGTATGGAATTAAGTTTACATAGGACAGATGGCGTTTATTATAAAGCAGTTTCGCCAATTGTTCCGCTTCCACTACATGATCATTCACATCATCCAATAGGATGTACTCGAATGTTATCCGACGATTCTTCGCTTCCAAATAGTAATCAATGGCATCCATCAACTTCTCGATCGGGTAAGCTTTATTGATTTTCATAATTTGACTGCGCAAATCATTATTTGGTGCGTGTAATGATACAGCTAAATTGATTTGAATATCTTCTTCCGCGAATTCACGGATTTTCGGCGTTAATCCACTTGTTGAAACTGTGATATGACGTGCACCGATTGACAGACCTTCTTGGTCATTTACGACACGAAGGAAATTCATCAAGTTCGTGTAATTATCAAACGGTTCACCAATTCCCATGACAACGATATGGCTGACGCGTTCACCGCCGCCCAAATTATCAAGATGCTCTTGCACTTTCATAATTTGTCCAACGATTTCTCCAGCTTCCAAATCTCGGTTTTTCCGCAATAGACCACTTGCGCAGAAACTACAGCCGATATTACATCCGACTTGTGTCGTTACACATACCGATTGGCCATAAGGAAATTTCATCAGGACTGTTTCAATCAGGTTCCCGTCCTGCATTTTGAAAAGGAACTTGATGGTTCCATCATCCGAAACTTGTTTCACAGACTCCTCAAGAGTCTGAATCGCAAAATTCTCATCTAATAATTGAAGGCATTCTTTATTTATATTTGTCATGTCTGCAAAGTTGATGACACGCTTTTTATAAAGCCAGTCCCATACTTGTGCAGCACGGAATTTCTTTTGTCCATTTTCTACAATAAAAGCAGTTAGCTGCTCCAATGTTAATCCATAAATTGATTTTTTCATGTCAATTCCTCACCTCTAAGCTTGGCATTCAGTCATTATACCATAATAACGGACAAAGCGGAAGAAAAAAAGCTGCATTTTAAAAATTGCAGCCTCTTACTCATTTTGGATCTTTCACCTGTTTTTTATCCTGCTTTATTTTCATAATTAAAACAAAAATATTCATCAAAGATAGAACAGTGAACATGATTGCAATGCCTGTCTGGCCTTTTGAAAAACGGTCAATTGCAAAATAGCCTAAGAAAATGATGAGCGCAATATCGATATATTTTGGAGTAGTCATTTAAATGCCTGCCTTCCCTTACCCTATACTTTTTACATAAGTATAACAGTTTTCCTGTTTGCATTGTATCCTATTTTAAGCTTCCTTAGATTAAAGATTTCATCAATGATATGATAACAATACAATGTCATTTTGGAGGAATAAACAATGTTTGATTACCATATGCATAGCTCGTTTTCAAAGGATTGCACTGTTGAAATGGAAGATATGGTTAAAGGTGCTATTGCAAAAGGCCTCACGGAAATCTGCTTTACCGAGCATATCGACTATGATTTTCCAGATGATGCAATCGAATTTGATTTTGATAAACAAAAATATACGGAGCGAATCGAGGAGCTACGGCAGCTTTACGATGGACAAATCATTATTCGAAAAGGTGTTGAAATCGGCGTTCAGCCTCATATACTGCAACGATATGACGAAATGCTGAACGCTGAATCCTTCGATTTCATAATCTGCTCAATGCATACTGTTGAACGAAAAGGTTTGCATTACGGAGAGATTTTCAAAGGAAAAACAGCGGAAGAAGCATCCATTAGTTATTATAATGAATTGCTTCACTGCGTGAAAAACTTCGATAACTATTCGGTTTTAGGACATATTGATTTGATAAAGCGATATGCTCCAGAGATTGTCCAAAATGATTTCCATGCTATTTTAACCGAAATCTTCAATCACATCATTCCTGCAGGTAAAGGGATCGAATTAAATACATCGGGTGTTCGTTATGGTTTGTCAAACGGCTTGCCAAGTGATGATATTCTCAAGCTTTACAAACAATGCGGTGGCGAAATTATCACTTTAGGATCAGATGCCCATAAACCCGAGCACATCGCTTTTCAATTCAAGGAGTCACTTGAGTTAGTAAAGTCAATCGGGTTTTCATACATCACATCATTCAACAACCAGGAACCCGTTTTTCATCCGATTGACAAATTATTATGAACAGAAATAAAGCTGTATTCTCCAAATTAATGGAAATACAGCTTTTTCATTTGCCTACGATATAAGTTTTAATAATAGCAAGCCTCTCACGAATATGTTGTTGAATCTTCACCGATTCAGGTGTTTTTGCCGCCAAGGCATCTGTCTTTAGCCCAAGGCTATCTGCGAGCATCCGTGCCCGCGCCAAATGGAAGTCGCTTGTTATAATTGTTATCGAATCAATATCTTCCGGTAAAAGCTTTTTTGAATAAAGGAGATTTTCATATGTTGATGTTGACTGAGATTCCATCAGCAACCGACCTTCGTCAATTCCGTGCTCCGTCAAATATCTTCTCATTGCTTCCGCTTCCGAAATTTCTTCATCAGGTCCCTGTCCACCCGATAAATGAATCGTACATGGGTGAGTTTCTGCATAGGATAGTGCCGCTTTTAGTCGATAGTGCAAAGTAAGTGATGGCGTCTCCCCGTTCACTTTCGCACCAAGGATAATAGCGAATTCATTCGTACCGCCCGCCACGGGTTTTTGTCCTTGAGCAATCCACATTCCTAATAAAAACCAAACTGATAAGCCTAAGATAATAACTATCCCTATTACAATCCCCATTTTCTTTGATTTTTTCACTACATCACCTGTTTCGGTTAACTTATTCAATAGCAGCACAAATCAATCCAAAATAAGTTGGTGCTTCATAGGACAAGAATTTCACTTTCCTATCATTCGCTGGAATTGCGCCGGCCAATATAAGGGTTTGCCAAATGCCATCAGGTTTCGCGGCTTCGATATAATCGGCATCAAAATCAGCCATTTTCTCCAACTCATTCTGCTTGATCAATTCCACTACTTCCGCATCAAGCTTTTCCGCTGCGGGATCATACCCATAGGGTCCCGTCGCGTCATGAGTATGTGACCAGTCACAACTCGCGATTAGCCCTACCCGTTTTGTCCCGGACAATACTGTTTCACGTAACACTTTTCCAAAGGCAAGATGCTTTTCATATGAAAGTTCTCTCGATGGATTTATTACGACAATAGGTACATCCGGCATGAACCGTAGAGGTACCATCACACCCCAATCAAGTGGCAAACAAGAAATCGGACCGGCCGCCGTACCATAGTTGATAGCACCGACGGGTATACCCGCTTTTGATGAGGCTCCAACTATATTTCTCGCTAACTCCCTATCTACAATCCGTTCCATCACAAAGGTGGCTCCATTCTCATTGAGCGACCCTTCCATTCTCTCCGAATCCGTTATCGAAAACTGCCCATTTATGCGTGTACCATGTGGCGTTAATACGATGATCACATCCGGCTTCGCCTGCTTCATTTCCATTCCTAATTCTGTTAAACTTTCACGAGTTTTTGACATTCGTTCAGGAATGCTTCCTTGAAGTTCTGGTATTATTTCTCCGCCATGAGGGGCGATACATGAAAAAACAAATGGATTCAAAATTCCACACTCTCCCAATCTATACAAGCTGCTATCTTTTTTCTATTCTATACAAATTACGAATACCCTTTTTCTGCAGAATAAAAGACAAAAAACCTTCTACATTGTCTGTAGAAGGTGAATTGAATCAGTTTTTGACTTTTTGTAGTTTATTTACGGTACTATGCACTTCAGTCGGCAATCCCCAAAGTTGAATGAACCCGACTGCGGCCGATTGGTCAAATTGATCATCGGATGTATAAGTTGCAAGTTTTTCATCATACAGGGAGTTTGCAGACTTTCTTCCTTCAACAATTGCATGCCCCTTGAATAATTTCACGCGAACAACGCCGTTGACGTATTGCTGCGTCTCCTTCACAAAAGCTTCCAGTGCATTTCGCAATGGGGAGAACCAAAGACCGTTATAGATCAATTCGCTCAGTTTTTGTGAAACAATTGGTTTGAAGTGGGCGATGTCCTTGACAAGTGTCAAATCTTCCAACTCTTTATGTGCTTTCAATAAAGTCACGGCACCCGGACATTCATACACTTCACGGGATTTTATACCGACAAGACGATTCTCCACATGATCGATTCTTCCGACTCCATGTTTGCCGGCAATTTCATTTAATTTCAAAATAAGTTCGCTTAAAGGGTAATGCTTTCCGTCAATACTCACCGGTACGCCCTTTTCAAATTCAATTTCAATAATATCCGGTTGGTCTGGAGAGTTTTCGATGGAAGTTGTTAGCCCAAATGCCTCTTCTGGCGGTGCTGCCCAAGGATCCTCTAAGATTCCACATTCATTGCTTCGACCCCATAAATTTTGATCAATGGAATACGGACTGTCGAGATCAACCGGTATAGGAATGTTTTTTTCTTTTGCATAAGCGATTTCTTCTTCACGGGACCAGCTCCATTCGCGAACAGGAGCAATGACTTCAAGTGTCGGATCTAACGCCTTTATGGCTACTTCAAATCGGACTTGATCATTTCCTTTACCAGTGCAGCCATGCGCCACGGCTGTCGCGTTTTCCTTATGCGCAACTTCGACCAATTTTTTCGAGATCAAAGGACGAGACAATGCGGAGACAAGCGGATATTTATCTTCATAATAGGTTCTCGCCTGCAATGCAAGGAGTGCATATTCTTGGGCAAATTCCTCTTTCGCATCGATAACATAACTATTTACAGCACCAACCTGTAAAGCCTTTTGCTGGATAAAGTTCAAGTCTTTCCCTTCCCCTACATCCAAACAACAAGCTACAACGTCGTACCCTTTATCTGTTAACCATTGAACAGCCACTGAAGTGTCCAAACCACCTGAATAAGCTAAAACCACTTTTTTATTCCCCATAATCTCATCCTCCTTATTCATATATATGTATCTTTATTCACCATAATGTATTTTTATGATATCACAGATATTTTGAATTTCAAGTGGAATTATTAAATAAACACTAGAAACGCTCGTTTATCTACGGAACCGCACGATTATAAGCGTAAAAAAAACTACCCAGAGGTAGTTTTTAGATTATCGAATTCCGTGTGCGACCATTGCATTAGCGACTTTCAAGAATCCGCGATATTGGCACCCATTACAAGATTGCCTGGCTTGCCAAAGCGCTCCGCGGCATCCTTACAGCTTCCATAGATATTTTTCATAACTGTTTTCAATCGCTGGTCGACTTCTTCCGCTGTCCAAGCAAGGCGCATACTATTTTGAGACATTTCCATAGCTGAAACTGCAACTCCCCCAGCATTTGCGGCTTTTGCAGGTGCGAATAGAGTTCCGTTCTTAAGGAATAATTCAATCGCTTCAATCGTGCATGGCATATTTGCCCCTTCACCAATCGCCTTCAGACCATTTTTGATAAGCATATTTGCCGATACTTCATCGATTTCGTTCTGAGTAGCGCATGGAAGTGCTATATCACAAGGGATCGTCCAGATTTTCGAACAGTCTTCATGGTACTCAGCGTGTGGATGGGTTTTCCGGTATTCCCAAATCCGCTTGTTCTCAACTTCTTTTAAACGTTTTACGGTTTCAAGGTCAATACCATTCTTGTCGTATATATAGCCACCTGAATCACTGCAGGCAACAACTTTCGCACCTAATTGCTGTGCTTTTTCCATGGCATAAGTAGATACATTGCCCGACCCGACACAATAACCGTACTATCTTTGAATGACATTCCATTCTCATTCAACATTTCCTCAACAAAATACACGGTGCCATATCCCGTTGCTTCCTTGCGCCCAAGAGATCCGCCAAGACTAGGGTCCTTTCCAGTAAGGACACCCGCTTCAAAACCGCCCTTCAAGCGATTATATTGGCCGAACATATAACCGATTTCCCGTTTCCCTACACCAATATCACCTGCGGAACGTCCATATCGGACCCTATATGTTTGCTTAATTCGGTCATGAAGCTTTGAGTGAAACGCATAATTTCTCGCTCCGATTTCCCTTTTGGATCGAAGTCAGATCCACCTTTTCCGGCACCTATCGGTTGTCCAGTCAATGCGTTTTTAAAGATTTGTTCAAACGCAAGAAATTTCATAATGCTATTGTTTACGGATGGATGAAAGCGGATACCACCTTTGTACGGACCTAATTCACTATTAAATTGCACACGGAATCCACGGTTAACATGCACCCTTCCCTGATCGTCCTCCCAAGCTACCCGAAATGAGATGATTCTCTCTGGCTCGGTAATACGTTCTAAAATTCCGTCTCGAATGTATTCGGGATGTTTGGCAAAGACCGGCCGTAGCGAGACGAAAATCTCCCTAATGGCTTGTAAAAATTCCTTTTCATCCGGGTTTCGTTTTTTAACTAACTCGTATACTTCATGCACATAATCATTTGCACGACTTCTGTTATTATGGCTAATTTCTACATTTTTCAATTCCATCATCCCTTTCGAAGAGCAGCTGCATCAATATCGCAATACAAATAATCAATATTCCAAAAATTATTTCCATTCTTCATATTATTACTGAAAATATGAACCCATTCAACAATTTCTTCAAAAATAGATAATTTCTTAACATAATTGTGTCGGATTATAAAAATAATGTCGAAAGGTATTTGTTGAAAATAAAATCATTTATCCGTTTTAAAACATAGATTATTATTAGGCCTTCATAGGATTGGAAAACAAATTCAAGGAGAAAGAGGAGATGCTTTATGAAATTCACCAAATTTTTGCGTGCAGTCATCGGAGCCAATGTAATTATCATTATGGCTTTCGCATTCCTACCTGCTCTGTTGATCAATCCGAACGTGGATATTTTCCAAAACATAGTAAACTATATCTCAGGCGACTAAATTAAATGTAAGCGAGGATAAAATGAACCATATGTGCAACGATGCACATATGGTTCGTTTTATCATCGCTTTCTAATAATAAAGTTATCCGTGAGTAACAACCAATTTTGAGGGAACGCTAACCCTAACTTCCAGTACATGATTCCCCTTAAATTAAATTCCTTTATCAAGTTGAACTTTGCTTGAATGCTTCGTGCATCTTCAAACCAAACATCGTGACGCACACCGTCAACCCAATATAGGAAGAATGGTGCCTGCGCAGTCGTATCGTATTGGATCTCAGCATTTCTGCTAATCGCTAAATTTACCGCCTGTTGAGGACTAAGCGCTTTTGCAGCTACCCCGGTTTTTGGTGGATATGGATAGGTCCAATCGTACCCATACAAATTCTGCCCAAGGAAGATTTTTCCGCTTGGTATTTGACTAACAGCAAATTCCACAACCCGTCGAACCTGATTGATCGGACTGACAGCTTGTGGGTCACTATACGAATATCCCCATTCATACGTCATTAGCGTGACGAAATCGACTATTTCACCGAGAGATTTAAAATCGATTCCCCCATACATGCCACTTCTGGCATCCGTCATTTTTGGTGGCAATGCTACAGATAACGTTAGACCGACAGCATGAAAGCGGGCACGGGCATTGCGCATGAATTGATTATATAATTCCCTGTCTGATGGTCTTATAAATTCAAAGTCGAAGTGGATGTCGCTAAAACCCAATCTTTTTGCAGTTTGGACGATATTTTCAAATAGACGATTTTGAACTTGTTGGTCTGTTAATAGGACATGCGCCAACTCCGGACTGAATTTAAATTCTTCCAAGTTAGTGACAACCATTGCATTCAGTACGCCTGCTTGTGCGGCGATTTCTGGCATATTGTCAATAGGTGGAGCTTTTAATGATCCATCCCGTTGTGCTTCGTAACTGAACATCGCTAAATAGGTTAGATCCCTAACCCTTCTTCTTACTTCGGCGACAGTCGACGTAAGTGTCGCTTCCCTTGGCTCGACATAGAGGAAGACCTCAGCTATCGTCTTTCTTCTCTGCGGAATATACAGTCTTTGTCCTACATATAAAACGCTATTCGGCGAAATTCCGTTAATTCTTGCAAGTTCTTCTACAGTCGTTCCATACAAATGTGAAATGGTATAAAGCGTTTGACCCGATTGAACCCAATGATAACTTCCCGTAATCGGAATGACCAATGCTTGACCAACCGCAAGCCGAGAAGGGTCAGTTAGTTCGTTCGCCTTTGCAATTTCCTCATAGGGTATTCCATATACCTGACCGATTCCATATAAACTTTGTCCTTGTTGCACAACATGGATTTGCAAATTCATCCTCTGCCTTTCGTTGACAAAATGTCCTTTCTCCCATGTTATTTTTTAAGGCTTATGTTTATGCGTGATTTTAATTTTTTTCACGCATACACAACTCTGTCAAAGCCATACTACCTTCGATTGATATCACCAACAAAAGGAGGAAATTAATTGACACAAAATCAACTTGGCGGCGAAATGCACCAAAATATGCACACTGGATCCGTTCCCCGACTATGAATCATGGTGGCCATGAATTATTCGACGTCCATGAAGTCCTTTCAAGCGCAATCGCAGGGTTGAATCAGGCGATGATTTTACGACCTCATGTAAAAGACCCCGAGTTATTGGACATTCTGGATAGGCAATATCGGTTTGCAATGGATGAATATAATATTACCGTTGAGTGCTTTAAAACAGGACAGGACCCTTCCCATCCGACAGGAAGCTATAAAATGAAACAAAGCAACGATTTCATTTATGGGATGAAACAATCACAACCGAAAAAGCCAATGCAAAATTCGAATGAAATAACGGATGAAATGATTTCAGGCTTTCTTCTTGGTAGTGCAAAAGCAAATGCAACTGGGAAAACTGCGGCAGCACTTGAGACTTGCAACCCTGTCGTAAGACGCGTTCTACAAGATTCTATACCGAATTGCATTGAAATGGCTTACGAGCTTGCCCTCTATCAGAACAAGCATCATTATTACCAAGTACCACAACTTGCTCAACAAGACATGCAGCAACTCGTAAATTCATACGCATCCGCTCAAGGGCAACCAGCTTTGCCGCCGAACCAACAACTACAGTAAACTAAAGCGTAGTGCAACGGTTTTGCCTCGACAGTGGATGAAAGTAAAAGCCGCCACGATATAGTTGTCGTGGCGGCTTTCATTACAATGATTTATTAAGGATCGAAGAAGGAATTTCCGATTCGAATTTCATGATCTCTTTCGATATCGGATGTACAATCGTTAACGCAGTGGCATGAAGTCCAAGGCGCTTTATAGGATTAACGGTTGAACCATATTTTTTATCGCCCACAACCGGATGGCCAATTTCCTCCATATGAACACGTATTTGATTTTTCCGACCGGTTTCCAAACAAACTTCCAACAATGAATATTGGCGATTCGATCGGATTTTACGGTAATGGGTAATGGCAAGCTGACCCCCATTATCTGTCGGATTAGAATAGACCTTATACGTCCTTGTCTCCTTCAACCAAGACTTGATCGTATCTTTTTCTTCTTAACATTTCCTTGGACTAACGTAGTATAAATTCTCTCCTTCACAAATTCATCCCAGTTGTCTTGCAATTGCATTTTCACCATTTCACTTTTCGCGAATAGAAGTACACCGGATGTATCCCTATCCAATCGATGGACAATGAAAATTCGTTGCCCGGGATTTTGCTTCTTTACATAAGATGAAACTTCACTGAATGCTGTTTTTTCATTTTTATCTTTCGCAGCCATCGATAAGAGGCCGGCTTCCTTGTCAATAACAATAATCGATTCGTCCTCATAGATGATTGAAAGTCCCGTCAGTGAGCTTTCATTCCGGGGCCGATTTATTATTAAGAATTTCGACCTTCTGTCCCGCAACTAATTTATAATTATGTTTCGTTACAGTTTGGCCATTTACCGATACTTGTCCCCTTGTCAACATGGACTTAATGGAGTTACGGCTATTCTTTTTCATATTTTCGAGTAAAAAAGGTAAAAGTTCCGCTTCTTCAGCCACCTGAAAAAGGTAGGACCCTTCCCGCGTTTTCTTGTGATTCATATTCCTGCCATTCTCCTCTCTCTACTTCTTCATTATCCATAATTTGTACTCTGAAAACAAACACTGTATTATCTTATACAAGCTCTAAACTAAAGGGGGAATTTCATGCGTATAGCAATATTCGATTTCGATGGTACTTTGTATTCAAAAGAAACATTCCAATTATTAATGGACCATTTGAAGGACCACCCGGTACATGGTCCAAAATATAAGCCTTTTTTCCGCAAGATCCTACCTTTATACATAGGGTATAAATTAAAAATTGTTCCAGAACCAACGATGAAGGAACGTTCCATGCAAATATATGCCGGTGCTTTACATACTTTATCAAAAAAGAGTTGGACGACTATTTTTTAGAAATGAAAGATAGCATGCGTGAAGGTTTTAACGTAGACGTCATTAACCGTCTGAAGCAACATAAAGATGAAGGCGTCCATGTCATGCTTGTTTCAGGAGCCTATACTTCCTTACTGCATGCGGTTACAAAAGGGTTGGGCTTTGATACAATTATAGGAACGGATATCCCTTTCACCAAAGATGGAACTTTTAATAAAGATATTTCCATTTATCATATACAAGGTAAACGAAAAAACGAAAAGATCATGGAATCGCTTGCCGGGAATGAGATTGACTGGGCAAATAGCTTCGCTTACGGTGATAGTTTGTCCGATTTACCTGTCCTTGAACTTGTCGGTAAACCAGTGGCAGTAAAGCCTGAAGAAAGGCTTGAACGGGTTGCAATTGAAAGGGACTGGGCAATCCTTTAACTAATATACAAATGAAAAGGCCCGAAATGAGAAAAATAATCATTCCGGGCCTTTTTATATTGAAAACAGGCTTATATTAATAAATCATTTATCCTCCGTACGCTGATCGATATGGAGGGTCCCGTTTTCAAGGATCTCAGCATAATAGACATGCTCCACTTTATTAATTCCATTCTTCTTCAGCTGTTCGTATACCCATTCCTCGGTCAAGTTAAGTTCCGTCAGATTTTCCTTTATCAATTTCCCATCAGATATAATTTCTGTAGGAATAAATTTAGGATCTTTACCTGGAGCTTTTACATCTTGGCGTGTTGCAGACTCCTTGTTCGCCTTCTTCATGACACTTAATTGACCATTCGTCTCAAGGATTGCATAATTCACATCCGCAACTGCAAATATACTTTGCTCACGTAGCATCATATTTAAATCATTCAAAGTGAGTCGCGACTTTTTCATGCCTTTTTCACTAATTTTACCTCTATGGATAATAATCGTCGGTGAGTCATCGAAAAGAACCCTTGCTTTCTTCGATTTCACAGTTAAGAAATTCACTAAAATTACTAGTACACCCCACCAAACTAATGCAATCGCACCACTTACAAATGGGGTTTCTGTTTGCCCTGCAATTTCCGCTGCAATTGAACCTATTGTAATTCCCGTGACATAATGGAAAAATGTAAGTTGTGAAATCTGTTTTTTTCCCATCGCCCTTGCAACTATCATAAGAATTATGAATGACAGTGTAGTTCTAAGTATCATTTCCCAGAAATCGATTTTTTCAATCATGTCATGCAATTCCACACACCTCCATTAGAAGGTAGTGTGTAACTGAACACGGACAATATACGGAGAAAACAAAAATTAGCCAACTATTACAGTATTGGATTTTACTCCCACTCGTAAGGGGTTTCTTGGTAAACGTAGTAGTTTAGCCAATTCGAGAATAACAAATGTGTATGGGACCGCCATGTATTTAGTGGTTGCTTGGTTGTGTCGTTATTTGGAAAATAATTTTGTGGCATTTCAATATCGATCCCCTTTTTTAAATCACGTTCATATTCTTCCCCAAGTGTACAAGCATCATATTCCAAATGCCCAGTAATCATAATATGTTTTTCATCCTTGGATAGGATAATAAACGCACCTGCATCATCGGATACCGCCAATAACTTCAAATCGTCATTTTGCTCAATCTCGTCAATTGAAACGGAAGTGTAACGGGAATGAGGTGCTTCGAAAACATCATTGAAGCCTCTAACCAATCGAATTGTTGGATCTGTTAATGTATGTTGGAACACACCGGATAGCTTCTTCGACAACTTAAATTTATTTAGCCCAAAATGGTGATATAATGCAGCCTGAGCACCCCAACAAATATGTAAAACGGAAGTAACGTTCGTCTTAGACCAATCCATAATCTCTTTTAACTCATCCCAATAGAGGACATCTTCAAACTCAAGATGTTCAATCGGCGCACCTGTAATAATCAGCCCATCAAAACGACGATTTTTCACATATTCAAATGTCGTGTAAAATGAATCCAAGTGATTTTTACTAACGTTTTTAGATTCATACGAAGCTGTGTTCAAAAAGGTTATATTCACTTGTAACGGTGTATTGCCAAGCAAACGAAGTAATTGAAGCTCCGTTTTTTCCTTCTCAGGCATTAAATTTAAAATAAGAATATTCAACGGCCTAATATCTTGACTTGATGCCCGACCCTCATCCATTACAAAAATCTTTTCCTCTTTCAAAACTTCCCGCGCAGGTAAATGTTCTGGTATATTAATTGGCATTAGGATTCCCCCTTAAAATTTAAAAAATCCCCGTTCCCAAGGATAGGAACGAGGATACATCGAAATTTTCTTCGTTCTTATCTTTCAAGATTTACATCTTGTTGGAGGTAGCACCTTCCTGCAATTGCAGAGGTTGCTGAAGCGTCATCGGGCCAAATCCCTCAGCTTCTCTTGATAAGAATTATTCAATTGTGAACTATTATATCATTCTTTTTAAAATTGTATACCTTTATTGATGAATCTTCGACTTTGAGAATCCCAGTCCTAATATTTCCGAAGCGTTAAGGAAAATGACAAAAGATGAAGGCTCTGCTGCTTGTAATACCTTTTTCAAATAAACTGCCTCTGATTGCTCCACAACACAAAAAATCATCGTCTTTTCATCATTCGAAAAACCACCAGTCGACTTCACCTTAGTTAAACCACGGTCAATCTCATTCTTAATAATCGATTGGATTTTCTCCTCATTCTCCGTAATAATAAGCACTAACTTCGTTGGCGATGTTTGCAATTGAACAAAGTCTATTACTTTACTCGTTACATAAATCGACATTAGCGCATATAACGCAAGTTCAAAATTGAAGACAAATGCGGACGTAACCACAACCACACCATCCACAATCAATTGCGAGAAGCCACTCGATATACCCGTATATTTCTTTAATAATTGAGCGATTAACGCTGTACCACCAGTCGATCCGTTTCCACGATAAACAATTCCAAGGCCAATCCCAAGAACAATTCCACCATAAATAGAGCTCAACAACGGATTATCAATAGGAACCTCGAGACCCGCCGTCAAATAAATGACAAGAGGAACACAAAATGTACCAACAATCGTTTTTGCACTAAACTCTTTTCCAGCAATAATTAGTCCTAATACAATCAACGGAATATTAATTAACCATTGAACAATCGCGGGATTATACCCAAATAACTCGTAAAGAATCGTACTTACACCAGAAATTCCTCCCGCTGCAATTCTGGAAGGCAATAAAAATATATTAAAAGCAAGGGCAACCAATGCGGAGCCGAATATGATTTGGACATAGTCAAAAACAACCGACTTTTTATGGATAAAAGACATGTGTATTCAATTCCCCCCTCTTATAAAAGCCTTAACTATTTTAACAGATAAACTTGTTTAGAATAGTTTTAAAGCTTGTAAAAAGGGCATAGTTATATCTATTGGATAATATATTCATATTTTTGTATTTTCTATTATTATCTGATATGATATAAGTACCAATATACTAAATATTCCAATGTTAGGGAGGAGAAAAATGCAAAGTCTGGGAATTGTACGGAAAGTCGATCACCTTGGTCGGATTGTTATCCCGAAGGAACTAAGGAGAAGTTTGGGATTAGATCAAGGGGTACCTTTGGAGATCTTTGTTGACAATGACAAAATCATCTTGCGAAAATATGTTGTTGACGAAGCATGCGTCATAACTGGAGAAATATCACTTCAAAATAAAAAGCTTTCTAATGGAATGTATATCAGCCCTGAGGAGGAGCAGAACTTCTAAAAAAGGAAATTGAAGATTATAAAACTTGGGAATAACAACATGGGCAACGGATTTTTTCTCCGTAGCCCTTTCTTTTAGGATTAAACAAAAGAAAGGTGAGTAATTTGGATATTTTTGCACACAGGGGCGCGTCAGGATCATTCCCCAAAACACAGTAAGCTCATTCAAGGAAGCGGCTCGCCTTCCCATTTTCGGTGTAGAATTCGATGTCCATATGTCATCGGATGGAGAACTTGTCGTTATCCATGATGAAACCATCGATAGAACATCCAATGGAATGGGTTTTATAAAAGATATGACTCTGGAGGATTTGAAGCAATTCGATTACGGCGGATGGTTTTCACCTGAATTTAGAGGAGAGACGATTCCAACCCTTTCTGAAGTCCTTGATATATTCCAACCAACTGAACTCATACTAAATATCGAGTTAAAATCTGATGTGTTTCCCTACAACGGGATGGTCGAAAAGGTACTTGCCATGATATCGAAAAAGCAAATGGAAGAATGTGTTATTCTTTCCTCTTTCGATCACAGCGCCATCCAATTAGTGAAGAAATTAGCTCCACAAATCGAGACCGCTGCCTTGTTCATGGAAGTGCTTGTCCATCCATTGGATTACATTCGAAGTTTACCTACGAATGCACTTCATGTATTCTTCCCCACTGCAGTTCGACCGTCATTAAAAGAAATTTATGAAGCAGAAGTGCCTGTACGAGCATTTACAGTTAATGAACCCGAGCAAGCCAAAACATTAAAACAAGCCGGCGTCCAAGCAATCTTCACCGACTTCCCAGAAAAAATGGCTTCTCTCCTTAATAATCAATAACAAAATAGAAGAAATTTATTGGATTGAAGCGGAAGGCGGCGACTCCTGTGGGGTTAAGCGCGAATGGTGAGACCCCGCAGGAAAAGCCGTAACGAAGAACGGCTTTTGCGAGTAAAAGCGAAGCGTTACGAGCAGGAATGCCGAAACGGATGCCTTAATTTCTGCAAAAGGCACAGAAATACGGCAAATCGAACTCTTCGTGGTTCGATTGGCTCACCCGCGCCCCACGGAAAGCGTCCGCCTGTAGCGGAAATCCGTGCCAATTACTTATTTCTTAAGCCAATCCATTAATAAACTCTTCAATTTCCTCGCGAGTCTTCCGGTCCTTACTTACAAAACGCCCCACTTCTTTCCCTTCGTGAAACGCAATAAAACTTGGTATCCCAAAAACATCCAACTGCTGACAAACATCAATAAACTCATCACGATCCACATAAACAAACTCATATTCCGGATAATCCGCCTCAAGACCAGGCAAAATCGGCTCAATCACCCTACAATCCGGACACCAATCCGCTGAAAACATAAACATCGTACGTTCCCTAACTTTTAATTCCTCAAATTGTTCAACTGACTGAAGTTTTTCCATTTGAAATACCCCCTTTTTTAATCAACTTGAGTATAGCACTAAAAAACAAATCCATCCTACGAAAAAGACTGACATTTCGACAATATATTCATGAAAAATAAAGATCGGGAATTCTATAATCATACAAAGGAGGTTTCCCCTTGCGTATCCATTTTAAAATTGTTTCATTTTGTTTATTGATGTGCTTTATTTTGCCTTTCCATTTATCGTTAGCCTCTGAAAGTCAACCGGAAGTAAATATTGAAGCCGAGAGGATGGGTCATTATTTACGGTATTCAAACGAGCTTGTACCTTGGTATCATTTGGCTGCTATCGATCAGTACGAGCGGAATATCCGACAAGTACGTACTGATTTACCTAAACCGGATGGTCCTATTTCCATTATTTTTCCGTCACACGATTGGTCAGGTTTATTGAATCCAGATCCAACTGACACTGAACCTAATTCAATTGCATTTTTCGGAGGAAGTGGGTTGGACGGAAATGGCGACGGGATTGCTGACTTGAATGATGTTGGGGATATTTTAATGACAATGAGTGCACATTTATCCTTATACGGGCCAGCCGAAGAAGATTTTAAGGCAGCGTTATGGCATTATTACAAACGGGAACAGACAGTCAATCAGATTGCAACCATCGCCAAACTTTATAAGCACTTTGAGACGATTGAATTGGATGAACATGTTTTCCCTATTCCGAAAGGATACGACTATTCGTATCGGGGCACATGGGGTTCGAGTAGGGGATGGGGCGGACGTAGGATTCACGAAGGAACTGATATTTTTGCGGGTTATGGTGTGCCAGTTGTGGCTACTTCATATGGCGTCATTGAAGTGATGGGATGGAATGAATATGGCGGCTGGCGTGTTGGAATTCGTGATAATCATAATACGTATCATTATTTCGCACATTTGGCTTACTTTGATAAAGGTATCAAGGAAGGCGATGTTGTTAAGCCAGGAACACTTCTTGGAACAGTTGGAAGCTCAGGCTATGGAAAAGAAGGGACATCCGGAAAATTCCCACCACATCTTCATTATGGTGTGTATAAATATAATGGTAAAACTGAATGGGCATTCGATCCGTATCCTGCTCTAATGAATTGGGAGCGGCAAAAGAGGTAAAACACTTAAAACAGGTGACGACAAACAACATGTTTATCGTCACCTGTCCCATTTTAATTAATTTCCACTCCTAATGTTTTAAATAGGAATGAATAGATATCTGTTAGTTCTTCAATTATTTTGGCGGTTGGCTTTCCGAGTCCGTGGCCCGCATTTTTTTCCACTCGAAGCAAGATCGGGTTTTCCCCTTCATGTCCCGCCTGTAATGTAGCAGCAAATTTCTTTGCATGAGCCGGTACAACACGGTCATCTGTATCCGCAGTTGTGATTAGAGTCGGTGGATATTCGACGCCTTCCTTGACATTATGCAGCGGTGAATACTTTATCATAAATTCAAAGTCCTCAGCATTCTTTTCCGCATTGCCATAATCCGTCACCCAATAGCGACCAACCGTAAATTTATGATAGCGAAGCATATCTGTTACTGGAACTTGGCATATTGCCGCTCCGAATAGGTCTGGACGTTGTGTGATGGATGTCGCGACAAGCAGCCCACCGTTACTTCCCCCCATTATTGCAAGTTTGCTCGTTTTTGTGTATTTCTGTTCAATAAGCCATTCTGCCGCTGCAGCGAAATCATCGAATACATTTTGTTTCCGCTCCAACGTTCCTGCCTTATACCATTCTTCTCCGAATTCGCCTCCACCCCTTAGGTTGGCAACTGCATAAACTCCACCCTCTTCAATACACATCCGAACAGCCGGAGAAAAGGCAGGAGTTAGACTTACATTGAAACCGCCATATCCATATAGTAAAACTGGATTTTCACTATTCAGTTTTAGGCCTTTCTTATGAGTCAAGTACATCGGAATCTTCGTTCCGTCCTTGGATGGATAAAAGACTTGAGTTGTTTCAAATCCTTCGGTATCAAACTTATTATTCTGTTGGAAGACCTGAACAAGCTCTCCTGAGTTGAAGTCATAGCTTCCGATCGAATTTGGCGCAAGGTAGGACGTATACCCAATGAACATCGTTTCGTCATCTTTCTTTCCTGTCAATCCAGTCAACGAGTTGAATCCCGACAATGGAATGTCCTTTACATGTTTGCCATCCATACCGTAAATCTTCAATTCATCATGTGCATTATGTAGATATGAAACGACGAATTGTTGATTGATGATTTTTCCGAACGATAGGACATCTTCACTTTCCGGGATGACATCCACCCAATTTTCTTTCGCAGGGTTGTCCAAATCGACTGCAATAATCTTTTCTTTAGGTGCATCAACATTTGTAATGAAATAGAATGTGCGACCTTCATTGCCAATAAAAGAATACTGCCCATCGCCCTTGCCAAACAAATGAATAAATTCCCCACCATTTTCAAGATCTTTATAATAAATTCGGCTTTTATTTTCTGTGCCCTTCCAAACATTTAAAAGCAAGTAGCGATAATCATCCGAAAAGATCGGGTTGAATGAGAACTCCTTATTTTCCGGATCCTCGTATATCAAAACATCCTCGTCTTGAGTTGTACCTAATTCATGCCAGTACACTTTATTGTTAAAGCTTTGCTCATCTGCGGGAACAGTGGATGGGTCTGGAAAACGATTGTAGTAAAATCCTGTTCCTTCCTCATTCCACGCAATATTACTGAACTTGCAAAATTGGATTAGGTCAGAATCATCTTCGCCTGTCTCCAAATTTCGCACTTTAATTTCTTGCCAGTCACTTCCATTCAACGAAATACCATACGCCAAACGTTTACCGTTTTTCGTAAATGATAAATTCGTAATCGCCGCAGTTCCTTCCTCATTCATCGTGTTCGGATGAGAATTACATCTAACTGATCAGAATTAAGGTCCTTAGCTCGATAAAATACTGCCTGATTTTGCAAACCGTCATTTTTATGGAAGTAATAATAATCCCCTTCTTTACGAGGAACTGTGTACTTTGGAAAATTCCATGTTTCCGTCAATTTCGCCTTTACTTTATCCCTATTTGGGAAAGTAGCTAGGAATGCCTGTGTCTTCTCATTTTGTAAATCCACCCATTGCTGCACTTCCGGATTTTTTGAATCTTCCAACCACCGGTATGGATCGGCAATATCAGTTCCATGGAAATTATCAATAACAACTTCTTTTTTTGTAAAAACTACCATTCTTTCTCCCCCTTTAAAAGAACTTCCAATATATATTACCACATTCTTCTGAAAAGAGGCACCAGTTAATCAAGTAAAAATTTTAACTTGTTGGGATACAATAAGGGGAAAGAAACTTATAAGGAGAACATTTATGAATAACCATTACTTTATCGGGATTAAAACCCCATCTTCTATTGAAGATACAGTCCGTTTTTTCAGGGAGAAATACAATCTTTCCACTATGTACAAGGCGATTCCGCATACAGATGACTTACATATCACCTTACTGTTCATCGGTGCATTGTCTGAGGAAAGAATCGCAGATTTGGTACATGGACTTACCACTGTGGCAAGCCAGCATACGAAATTCAATTTATCAGTAAGTGGACTTTCGTATTTTGGATCTCCAAAAGGTCCAAGAGTCGTCTATTTGTCTGTAGAACCTTCTTCCGAACTTGAAGCATTACAGGAGTCAATCGCTGCGATTGGAAGAAAAGACCTTGGCATTGAAAGTGATAAACGCTTTACACCACATATTACAATTGCGAAAAAACGAAAACTTACAAGCGATTTTACCATTCCTAAGGAATCATATAACTCCATTGAATTTAATGTGGATGGATTTTCACTTTTCACCATTCATCCTTCGAAAACACCAAAATACGAGATCATTGAACATTTTTCATTCAAATGAAAACCGCCCCCCAATACTGGGGGCCGCTGTTTTCTTTATTAGGTTTTATCAATACCGAACCAACCTTTCTTTTTGAACCAAAAAATCATGGAGAGTGCTATCAAAGCCATGACTATAATGACGATCAGATAACCATGCTGCCAATGTAATTCTGGCATGCGGTCAAAGTTCATCCCGTAGACGCCTACGATGAATGTCAACGGGATAAAAATTGAAGAGATAATTGTCAATGTTGTCATGATACTGTTCATGCGATTTGAATTAATGGACAATTGACTATCCCGGATGTCCGCTGTCAGCTCACGGTTGGAGTCGATCATTTCTCCAAGTCGGATCAAATGATCATAGACATCGGAAAAATAGGCCTGTTCCTGTTGGCTAAAATGTAGCCGTCCCGAATTTAGCATTCTGTATAGCAATTCCCTCATTGGAAAAATCGTTCTTCGTAAACGTAGTAAATCACTGCGCACTTCAAACACATAATCCATAGATAGATGAACCGTCCTTGGTGAAAGTTCTTCTTCAATTTCGTCCAAATGATCCTCGATATTATAAAGAATCGGAAAATACTGGTCGACCACTTTATCGATGATTTGATAGGTAACAAATTTATGTCCCTGATCCCATGTTTTCGATTGTTTCATAATCAATTCACGGGCCTTATCCATTTCCTGAAGCCTTCCCCTATGAAATGTTACGATGAAATTTTCCCCAAGGAACATATTAAGCTCTTCGGCCTCAAGGTCATTACTACAAATTGAATGCAGCACGAAGAATGTGTATCCATCATAATAATCCATTTTCGGCCTTTGCAGTCGGCCCAAGCAATCTTCGATGGCTAAAGGATGGAAGTCGAAATAGCTCAGCAAAAGTTCACTTTCCTCTTCTGAAGGTCGGTCAAAATCCACCCAATACCATTCAAGTGAAAGTGACTTGATCTCCTCAAGTCTAAAATCGAAAATCATTTCATCTTCAGTTGTCATTCCGATTGTCCGCAGCATTTTTTCACCTACATTTCGGAGCGTTCATTAATAAGTGTTCCCCTTTTAAGCATAAATAAAGCCTCGAAGGACCTAACCGATCCCCCGAGGCATTTTTTACAACTCATATATTATCGATAACAATCTGGATGATCAAAGCTACCGTAACAACTCGTAATAACGGCTTCACAAATTTCGGTTTCAATTTTTCAGCAATCCGAACTCCGGTTTGCGCCCCAGTAATCGACCCAACATTAGCATAAGCGTTAACGGCCAGATGATTTTCCCAGCAAGAATATAGGTGATAGCCGCCCCGAAGCAGCTGGAAAATGTTGCGAGACGGACATAGGCGACTGCACGGATATAAGCAACTTTCAAATGCCCGAATAAGTAAAGCATCAACGTTCCTTGTCCCGGTCCGAATAGTCCATCATAGATTCCGATTCCGTATAACCCTGGAATACTAATTTTCGAGACTTTCAATTTTTCCTGTCCACCAAAATCCCCTTTTCCAATGAAGGAAGTGATAAATGCAAAAGAAAGGAGAATGATCGCAAATATATATAAGCGATCTTCGGAAAGCATTGTTGCAATGTATCCCCCACTTACGCCGCCGATCAAGCTAACAGGAATGATCCAAAATGATTCACGTAAAGAGATTTGTTTGTGTTTCAAAAGGAATAGAAAACTTGAAAAAGAACTTACTGTATTTGAAACTTTATTCGCTCCGATTGCTGAATGAATTGGTACCCCCAAAAGCAACATTGCTGGAAGACTTATTAATCCCCCGCCTCCCGCTAATGTTCCAAGTGTTGTTGCAATAGCCCCAATAAAAAACATGAAGAAATACTCCAAAACAATCACCCCCTGTTGATAACTCAAGTATACTCCTTCGAGGGTGATAAGAAAATTCGATAGTTATTATAACTACTTATAGGTTTTACTTATCGACAGAAGCGAAGGAGGACCGGCGAGAGCGGTCCTCCTTGATTGGTGGGATTTTAGATAGAGCTATGGGAAGTTCCGCCGGTTCTATGGGAACTCTTCGCCATTCTACGGGAAGTCCCAGCCGTTCTATGGGAACTCTTCGCCATTCTATGGGAAGTCCCAGCCGTTCTATGAGAAATCTTCGCCATTCTATGGGAAGTACAGGCAACTTTACGGGATAGGCAAAATTAAAATCCAATTTCATACTCTTCTCCATCTTCATTGACCACCTTAAATTTACTCACGGGTTTTTTAAGTCCAATAAGGATGTAAGGATTTAATTCGTCACTTTCCGCATCAAATTCTTTCACTGTGACGACAGTTTGATTTTCCAAGTATTCGACACTTACTGCTTCTAACTCACGTTTAGTTGTTCCTGTGGACACTACCACCATTTTTAACCCTTCTGAAATGTCAATGACTTTAAAGCCTCTCCTATCCGGCTTTTCATTTTGCAGATAATTGACATATGCTCTGACCCCAGTCTCTTCATCCAATTTCGCTTTCTTCATTACCCAGTATCCTTTACCACAACCACTCAATATCAACATCAATATAAAAATTCCAACTAATGCTTTTTTCAAATTCAATTCAGGTCACTTCCTTATTATCTATTAAGCTTTTCATCAATGATATTCGATGATTCCTTCATTATCATAAAAAGTTTCTGTTATATCGAACCCATGTTTAATATTCAATATCAACATATTCCGCCACATGTTTCTCGTCTTTGTTTCAATCTCTTTATATCCCGCTTCTTTAACAATACGATGTTGGAAATCCATAAGCATGGAGCCAATTCCTTGTCCCCTGTAATCTTCTTGAACAGCACCGTACCAACTATAATATCGGTCGGCGGAAAGCTCATAGCCGATTTTATAACCAATTAGCCGATTTTCTTTAGTTGCGGCTACGAATAGGATTTTCTGTCGTTTCACAGCTTTCTCAAGTAACTCATCGGCATTGTCGAAAACTTCATTATGTAATTGTAAAATCCCGTGCAAAACATGTTTATCAGGCATTCCCCAATAATGGTGGATCTGTGGCATATCTTACCTCTCCCCCTTAATCTGATTATACTACAAATACTATTAATTCATATTCTAATATTCATATATCTTTGACTTGCAAGAGAGAATGAGAACTCTTTGGACAGGAAAGAGAACTCCTCAGTGATGAATGAGAACTTTAATGTAAAAGACGGGTGAAAAATAGCGTTTTGCTATCTTTCACCCGTCATATTGATTTACCTCATGTACTTATAATTGTTTATTGATTAAAACCTTGGTTCTTTAATGGAAGTCCCCTCTATTTTCACATCAAAACATCCATCTTTTTCTCACGCTTTACAAGACAATAAATAATGATTGAGCTTACAATAATCATGCTGCCGTAAGATAGAGGGGGTAGCCATTTCGGACTCCAGATAAGAATCATATTCGGTAATAATCGATTCAGGCCAATGATGAGAAATCCGACTATGAAAGGAATTTGGATGCCAATTAAGGACACCATGTTTGGTACTACGTTTGAGAAGCTCATAGATAGGGTTACGAAAATGAATCCGATTAAGTAAATTGCGGCGACACATAGCATGATGAATTGGAAGAACGTGGGGTCGTACCAAGATTCATTCCCAATAAAGGTGTTAACACGGACTTTAAAAAACATGGACGTATTATTCAATGAATACAAACCTAAATAGACGGTCAACAATCCAGTAATAATAGTGAATGTTGAGATGTATCCTGCCAAGAGTTTCGTCTTGAAAAGATTCCTTCCCTTTTTCGACGTGTACTGCAACGTAAGAATACCTCTTGAACGGTCCTTCAAAATTGTTGGCGAAATAACTAACACAACACTGAACAAAATAGCGACCCCGACATGTGTAATAAACGTTTTAAAGTTTTGGATAACTATTTCCGTGTATACTCCGAATTTTTCTTCTGCAATTAATTCGATTAAACGGTCTCTCTGGTTATCAGTAAGTACTTCAGGAATAGTTTTTCTGAAGTTATAAAACTCAATTAGCCTTTCACGCTCTTGCAAATCCCAAAAGAGATCAGTTTTATTTCCGAAAAAAACGTCATCTCGAAGATCGCGTGCTTCTTGGGATGGATTCCACCAATCGTATGCATGGAATTTTTCAACTGTATCTAAACCCTCTGCTACGAAATCCTCCCTGGACTGCAAATACCGATTTGTTTCTTCCACTGTTTCCTCGTATACTTTTTCGAAGTCACTAAACTCGTCATCATCCATAGTAGCACCGTATTTCTCTACCATTCCAACTCCGATGTTATACGAATAAACCTCACTGCCATTGGGGAAATATTTAATATCAAATTCAATCATAAAGAAATAAAGTAAGCTATTGATCAATAACAATAATAACATTGTCTTCCACGTGAAAATTTTCTTTATTTCATTCCATAAAACCCTCATTGTTACCCCCCTCACTGTATATCGATTTTAAGGAAACGTTTATACGACCAGAAACAAACTGCAAGCGTGATTACCGTCCAAAAGCTGATTGTAATCCATTCAAAGTTTTCGAATAGGATCAATCCGCTGCTTCCCATGAACGAGGATGTGACAGTTAGGATCAATGTCGGTAATGTATACGCAGAGACGAATAACAGAATTGAAGACTTTGGCATAAAGCCTGGTAATAGCCAAATAAGGACGAATAGTGCTGCCATGAGAAAGAAAGTGATATAACTGTTTTTCACCGTGACGGATAATGCAAATGTCAAACCCGAAAATAGCAATAGAGTTACAAAAACAAGTGCAATTACCCCTATTAGAAAGGCTCCTACAGATATATCCCACCAAGCGACATACGGGAAATTATATTCCCAGTTGAATGCGCTGCTAATGGATGTTCCCCAGACATGCGAGTAATCAAAAACAGCGAAAAACGTTCCGAGTGTTATCGCGAATAGTAAGAACACAATAGTTGTCGCCATTGCTAAAGATGACAGAAGCTTGTTCTTCATCAGTTTTCTGCCGCGTTTTGTGGAGTATGTAAGTAGATGAGTCCTGTTTTCAAACTCATACGTCGTAATCAATGCTGTCGTCAAGACGATCAATAGAAGAGATTCGATAATGATTTGCAGGAAGACCGTCTTGAAGAGAAAGGTATGCATGAAATATGCTTTCCCAGCGAAAAACCACCGCTTTTGTTCCCCTTTATTAACCATTTCCTCGAATCGTTCAGAGAACTTCTCGTTTTCATTCAGAAATGTTTCGGCAGCTTTGCCACTAAGACCGTATTTCTCAATTTCCACTTCAGCCATTTTCTGTATGTCAATTTTTTTATAACTTTCATCAATTGACTTCGCCATGTTCAAATACATTTCTTTAAGTTGCAGCCGGTGAATGAACTCCCATTGTTCATCGTTATATTTCTCTTGATCCTCATAGCGCAATCCGTCAAGAAATTCATAGACGCTTGTAAATTCGGACGCTGTCATCCTATTTAATTCAGCTACGTCGATTTGTACATCACTCTTGAATTCGTCTAAAGATTCATCTGTTATATCCAATCCGTACGTCTCGATAATTTCATTAATTATCTTTAATTCTTCCTTATGGTCGGATGAACTGACGATGACAAATATATTAAAAGCAGAAAAAACGATGATCAGTGAAATCAAGATAGGCGATGTCAATACTTTCTTACATTCATGGAAGATAATACGCATCATACTTCCCCTTCGATTTCATCGCGGTATTCGTAAAGGAATACATCCTCCAACTGCGGCACTACTTGCTTCCATTCTGCTTCCGGCACGCTTTTATGGATGAAACGAACAATCATCTTGCCATACTCCTGCTTTTCAGAAAGAAGAACATATTTCTTCCGGAAAGCTTCCAACAGTTCAAAGTCGACGGTTGTTTCGAACACATTTCCGTTCAACGTAGCACAAATTTGCTCAACCGAATCCTTATAAAGCAGCTGCTTTTTTTTGATCATAATGATTTCATTCGCAATTGATTCAATATCCGATACGATATGGGTTGAAATAATAACGAGCCTATCGCGGGCGAGTTCAGTGAGTATGTGACGGAATCGCGCCCTTTCTTTCGGATCAAGGCCGGCTGTCGGCTCATCCAGAATGAGAATTTTCGGGTCGTTCAGCAATGCTTGTGCAATGCCAACTCGCTGGATCATTCCACCAGAAAATTTCTTCATTTTTTTATTCACTACATCACCTAAAGCTACTTTTTCCAGTAATTCATCGATTTTTTGGAGTGCCTCTTTTTTTCCGATCCCTTTTAACGCTGCCAAATACAACATATATTGCTTAGGCGAATAGTTTTTGTAATAACCGAATTGCTGTGGCAAAAAACCTAACAGCTCACGATACTGCTCATCCATATCTATAATGTTTTTCCCTTTAAATTGGATTTCACCTTCGCTCGGCGTAATCAAGGTCGCCAACATTTTGATCAGCGTTGTTTTCCCGCGCCATTCGGAGCAAGCAATCCATAAAGACCCGTGTTGAATTCCAAATTGATTTGCTGCAACGCGGTGAAATCCCCGTAGCGTTTGCCTACATCTTTCACGACTAACATATTAAAATACCCCTTCCGTCTGTTTGAAACTGACTAACTTTTTTAAGTAATTCATATACATGATCAGAAACTAAGAAGAACAACTGCATAAATGAATACCGGCAAATGGAGGAGCATGCCGTTGTAAAACTCGTTATTTACTGATCTTAAGATGTTGTTTCCTATCAGCCATACTGTAATCGTCACTATGACAATTCCTTTTGTCCTTCGGTTCATAAGAGCAATCAAAAGAATGATCGAGAACAGAAATAGAGATGTACCGGAAATCATAAACGCACGAACAAAATATATTTCTTCATATTTCATGGCAATGAATGCTATCGCCAACGTATTCAGGAACATTGTTGAAATACTAAATGCAAGCATCCGGAAGGCAATTACCTGATAGACATTGTATTTACACGCCATTTCTACGTCATAGGTGGCATTTTGTATTTTATTCATATACGTATAGATCGAAAAGACAAGGAACAAAATCGGTGAAAACAGGAAGATATAGGCATACAGATTTAGCAAGTCACCATGAATCGGCACAATGAGAAATAGGCTGTATAATCCGATTGCAATCATTACAATGAAGCTTAGCTCCAATCGGTCCGAAAACAGATGCCGCCATCCGACTTGGTGAACCATAGAACGCAAATAGGAAGTGAATCTTTCCTTTTTCACTAACCCGTGGGTAACAATTTGACTGATTTGCTTGTCAATAGTGCTGTCGTCTGGCATTGGGATATTGAATTTATCTTTCTTCAATGTTCTCCACCTCCATTTCTTTACGGATCCACTTCAATGCTGCGTAGTATCTTGTTTTGACTGTAGATAAAGGGATTGCTTCAATGGACGCAATCTCTTTCAATGTATAATCGCCAAATAGCTTCAATCGGATGATTTGCTGAGAATATGCGTCAAGCCGATTCACCACTGAATTAACAAGTTCAAATTGTTCTTTATGCTCAAGCTCGATCTCCAAATTGTAATCATCTTCAACTTCCTGATGGATGTCCTCGATTGGCTGTGTAAATTGTGCATACCGATAATGCTTAGAGCGGAAATAATCGACAATACGGTTTGAGGCAATCCTGTATAGCCATGTCCGAAAAGATGCTTTTTTCGGGTCGTACGCATGGATGGATTGCAAATAGCTATGAATAGCTCTTGAGTTACATCCAACGACAGGTCTGCGTCGAGTGTCTGCTTATAATGAAAAGCATACATTTCCTTGTAATATTTCGAGACAAGATTATTTGCCGCAGACTCACTTGCATTCTTTTTTATCTGTTTGATCCAGCGTAGGTCGTTATCCATTCATTCATCACATGCTTTCCGATATCATTGCCTATAAGTATATTCGAGATTCATATTGAAAAAGTTTGAGGGACTTGAAAATTATTTCATAGGCTGTCGTTCTACTATAGGTTAGGCATATTAAAAACGCATGGATTTATATAAATCCATGCGTTTTCCCATTTACTATTTTTCTTAGATGAAGCACCCAATACTCTAACTTCTATTCGAGTCTTCAATTTCATAATTTAGTGTACTTTCCCACCAGATGTTCTTTTTTCCGTTCATATACTTTTGTATAAGTTGTCTAAAAGGATAGGGTTGTAGGTTACAATTATCCAGATCCTCTTCCTTACACCAGAAAAACTGGAGATGTGGTTCACTTGATTGCGGGTTAATACCTGCTGTTAGACTTTTGCTTGTAACCTCAAACACCTGATTTACTTCGCAATTCAAAATGCCTTTTTTCTCCCACTTATGTTCTACTAAACCAAGGAAATTACCCACTGTGCAACTTATTCCTAATTCTTCTTCAACCTCCCTGGCCAGTGCATCTTTTGCACTTTCGCAAAATTCAATATGGCCGCCCGGTAAAAATGTGTTTTTTTCTCCAATGGCTTGGGCAAGCAAAACTTGATTATCTTTTATGAAAATCCCTCTTGCTAAATGATGGAACGGATTCGTCAACTAATTCTCCCCCTTATTATGTGTTTATGAGCTTTTGAAGTGATTTATGCGTTTCTGTATGGATTTATGCGCCCTTATCTGCTTTTATGAGCTTTTCGTCCGATTTATGCGTGATTTTAGCGATTTATGCGTTTTTCGGTGAAATCAATGGTAGTAATGAGTCGGAAAGCAGATGCAATTCATGCATTGGCCTTGTCATTGCGACGTATAACAGCTTTCGATCGATCGGATGATCTCTGAACGGTTCATCGAATGCTGCAATAATGACTGCGTCGAACTCGAGTCCTTTTGACAAATGGCTCGGCACGATCAACAGGCAATCTCCGTTTATATCAGAGTTTTCTCCCAATAATTGGACGGGCATGCCCGACTTTTCGAGTTGTTTGTGGATGGCTGTTGCTTCTTTCCGCGTTTTGCAAATTAATGCAATGAGCGGTGTCCCCTGCCAAGTATTGCTTCATAGATATCATTTACCTCGGAGGCATCAAGTTCTTGCAAATTATAAAACTCCGGCTCCCGGCCATGACGAACAACCGGTTCGACCAACGGCAAGTCTTCGTCCATCTGGGCAAGGACTTTGTTTGCGAGTTGCATGATTTCGATTGTTGTTCGGTAACTTTTCTGCAGCGTTGTATAGGTAGCTCGAGGGAACATTTCCTGTACGGGTTCCCACGAGGTCAACGCCCTGTAGCTATGGATACCTTGCGCCAAGTCCCCCACCATTGTGAACATATCTGTTTCGAGTCCGTCTTGGAGAGCTGCAAGTTGGAATTCACTGTAATCTTGTACTTCATCGATGAAGACGACACGCATTTTCCATTTATCCTCCACGCCTTTCAGTTTTGCATGCAGAAAATAGAGGGCTGCTAAATCCTCAGTCTCCCAAGCAACACTAACGTGCGCGGCAAAAAAAGCATCCCTTTCCGAATCGGACCAGTGGCATGCCAGTTCATTATGTAATTGAGGATCTGTAAGCCAGTCCCTGTATAGCTTTTTACAATTAAACTTTTTAAATTTCCGCATATAGGAAGCGACTTTTTGTTTCCCTTCTTTTTCAATAGAAGGAAGACGTTCGTCGCGCTCATCCATGATCCTTGTAATCCGTAATCTGCGCTTTTCATCGTCACGAATACCGTACAGTGCTTTATCGAGCGCTTCCTCGTATTTATCGGACAAAATTTTATAAAGTTGTTTCCTCTTCCGATTCACTTCGCTTTGCATAATAACGCGAATCCGCTCAATTCGCTTCTCAAGTGGCATATAGTTGAAGTCTTCAAGGAACAGCTTTTTTAGTCGAGTGGCTCGCATAATGCGATACTTCTCAATATAGACGTCTTCAAATAGTTCCGCGGTCATAAGCTCCAATTTTTCGACATATTTCTGCATAATTTCACGGTACTGAAGCGTTCCTTTCATTTTCGCAATAGAAATTGTTTCTTCATTCAAAGCGGACTCCGCAGTTAACATCTCCAACTTTTCGTTCGGATCAGCCAACTTCAGCTTCAATCCAGTGGCGTTCAATACATATTCGGCGAATGTAGTTTGGCATATCCTGCCTACGCCTAATTCCGGTAGCACATCGCCGATATATTCCATGAACAGCTTGCTTGGAGCTAAGATCATTAATTTCTCCGAAGGAAAATCCGTACCCATCGTATAGAGAAAATAGGAAATACGGTGAAGGGCGATTGTCGTTTTCCCACTTCCCGCTGCTCCTTGAACGATAATAGGCGATTTCAGATTCGCACGAATGATTTCATTCTGCTCGGCTTGTATTGTCGAAACGATTTCTGTTAGGCGGACATCCGCCTTTCCGGCCAATGCTTCCTGTAGCAATTCGTCATTCGTCGTTAGATCAATATCAAGGATATCGAGCAATTCGCCTTCTTCAATTTTGTATTGCCTTTTCGAATAAAGATGTCCACTGATTTCTTCGTCACGCACTTTATACGTCAAGTCTCCGAGTCTACCATCATAGTAAACATTCGCAACTGGGGAACGCCAATCGACGATAATCGGCTCTTGTGTTTCTTGATGGAAGACGGAGGTTTTTCCAATATAAAGGAATTCATCTTTCTCCCCACTTGCACTAAAATGGATTCGGCAAAATAAGGCTTTTGCTGGATCGCCTCTAATCCTTCTTTTTGGGTTCGTGCCATTTCAAAAAATCGGGTATTCGTCAAAATGTTAATGTAGCTCAAACTTGAATCTAAATAATCCAAGTCGGCCATCGCATGACGGATTTCATCTTGTGAGGATTGCACATCACGCATCGACTCCTCAAGGAGCTTCTGCATATAGTGCTTCGTGTAGTCAAGGCGCTGCAATTCAAACTCAAAATCGGGATGTTTCTGCATATACAGTCCTCCATTTTGCGTATTTTGCGTCCTGCTTTCTGTAGAGATGTTGGGGTTTTTAGGAAACAGAAATTGATTGTATCATTACAACATGTTTTAGGCAATACAATTTATTCAGAATCGTTGGAACGCGTAAAAAAATCCCCACACCCGCTATAGGTGTGGAGAAATTGTTATACTGTAAAACGTCTCATATCATTTTGTAGTTTTTCGGCAACTTCTGAAAGTGTTTGGGCACTCGAAGCGATTTCCTGGTGTGATGCCAATTGCTCTTCAGTTGCTGCACTTGTTGACTGGGCCTCCGCCGATGTTTGCATCGCGAGCTCCTCAACTTTTTCAGCCCCAAGCGTTACACTATTGGTCATAGAACGGATCTTCTCGATTGCTGCAGAAACCGTTTCAACTTTTGCACTTACATCATTTGTCGCCAATTTTATCTCGTTGAACACATTATTCGTCTTGTAGGTAATTGTTAGTCCTTCTTTTACTAAACTGTTTCCAACTTCCGAACTGTTCACTGCAAGTGAAACATTTCGAATGACGGCGTCAATCATTCGACCAATTTCTTCTGCCGACTTTTTCGATTGCTCCGCCAAATTCCGTACTTCATTAGCAACTACTGCAAACCCTCTTCCTTGTTCTCCCACACGAGCGGCTTCTATTGCAGCATTCAATGCCAAGAGGTTTGTCTGCTCTGCAATTCCAGTAATAATTTCGGTGACTTTCCGAATTCTTTCCGAATGGACGGCAAGATCAGTAATGATGTCAGCTGATTGACTGAAGGAATTGGATATGCTTGTCATTTGATTTGTTACTTCCTTCATCAAATCGGCGCCATCCCCCACAAGTTGTAATACTTGCTCTGATGACTTCAGCATCGCTGCATTATCAGTCGTGATTTGATTAATATCATTCACCATTTCGCCCATTGCATCATTCGAAGAATTTACAAGATTCACTTGCATATCGCTTGCCAATAAGTTCTTTTCGGCAATTTCTGCTACCAGCTCCGAGGCTGCAAGGCCCTCTTCAGAACTGGCTGTCAATTGCTGTGCCTGTGCTGCAAGCTGGTGTGCTGAATCTCTTGTATTTGCGATAATCACTCGTAGATCTGTTTTCATCTCATTGAAGGCTATTGCCATTTCGCCAATTTCATCCTTATTTTTAATATTCAATGGATCTATGGCAAAATCCCCCTGTGCAAGCCTTGTTAATCCACTTGTCATTTTTTTCACTGGACCCGTTATGTTTTTACTAATGAAATAGGAGATAATCATGCTCAAAATCAGGACAATTGCCATTACACCTATTATAAAGTAGCCTGTCGATTGTATCCTTTGTTCCATTTTTTCTTCGGCATCATAAATTTGCGCACGTTGGTTGCTTATTAATTTATTCGCTTTATCTATAACAAGTATTTGATACGGTTCTGCGTCTTCTGCGTATTTCCTCGCCTGCACATCTTTACCTATATCGAAGGCAGCAATCGCATTGTCGGTTAGATCACGATATTGCTTGGATGCAATTTTTAGTTCTTCAAGCAAGGCTTTGTTTTCTTTGGATTTAAAAGACAAATCCAATTCCTCAATTTTTTCGTCAATCACTCGAAGCAACTTAAATCGATTCCCCAAATAGTCCTTATCATTTCGTAAAAAGTAGCCCCGTAAATCATATGAAAGGTCTTTTTGATTGGATGAAAGCTGTTCCAACAATATAATTTTTTCCATTTGATCGTGAAGAAGCGATTTGTAGTTCCCACTTATGTTCGGAATGGTCAAGTAACTAAATGACCCGGAAATTATCATCAAAACTAATAAGGATAGAAAACCTGTCCATAATTTCTTACCAACTGAATATTTCATTAGTATCCTCCTAAAATAGTAAACAATTTAATTATAATCTACTAACTATTTTTCGTATAGTACAAGGAGTAGGGGATAGCATAAGAAAACCGCTCCAAGTCATATTGACTGGAACGGTTCTGTTTTCATTTTTGATATTTCACAATCCAGGATCCATTATTCTGTTCTATACCGACACCGATCCAACCTTCACTTAACAATGATTGTTGCTTTGCTATATCAGACATGTCAACCACGGTACTGACCCGATTTTCGTTAACTTTACAACCAAGTTCTTTCATCAATGTGTAACGGAGCAGGTTTCCGTATTTTTCTTTCAAGGATACAATGTGCATCCCTAATGCAAATTTATCCTTTAGACTGGCAATATTAAATGGAGCAACCGTCGCAAAAACATAACGATGACGATGTATGTCAATAGCATCTACTAATAGTTTCCCAAGAATCTGTTGTAGGCCGTTCCCCCTGTAATCGGGATCGACAGTTGAAACTTCAGAATAAAGGACATACGACAATTTGGACTCGCCCAATCCAGCGTCCAACCCGAGATGATCCCCATCAATTTCCGGTTCAAGCATTGCCCTAAAGCCAATCAACTCATCGTCGTGAAATGCACCGATCATGGATCCGTTACCGTGGAGGATATTAAGAAATTCCTCTTCGGATAGTGGTTGTAGGAATGAAGAATCCGCTAATGTAGCAATCACTTTCCTCTGTAATTTCATAATGGGATTCAAGTCTTCTATTTGCAACGTCCTAATAAATACTGTTTGACCGCTTTTCAACGTAAGTTCTTTTTCCATTAGACTACTTTCTCCGAAAAGACGGTCAACTTATTCAATATATCCTCGTTGACAGTAACACCAAGACCTGCTTTTTCTGTCAAACGGATGAAAGGTATATCATATTTCAAATCACCAATGTCCTCACTAAACTTCAGCGGTCCAGTCAATTCGACACTTGTCATGATTTTCTTTGAAAATGCAACATGGAATCCGGCAGCTGATCCGATTGAGGATTCCACCATGGATCCGACTTGACATTCGATTCCTGCCATTTCCGCCATATGGGCAAGCTTCATAGCTGGATAAATCCCCCCACATTTCATCAGCTTTATATTCACCTTATCTGTAGCACGCTTTGCGATGATTTCCCTCATTTCACGGAATCCCCTGAGTCCTTCATCAATCATCATTGGAACGGAAGTCTTCGATTTGATCTCCACCATTGCATCGATATCATCGGCTTTCACTGGTTGTTCCAGCCAATCGAGTGAATAATCTTCAAGTTTCTTTAACGCTTGCAATGTTGTTGAGCTGTTCACCCAACCTTGGTTGACATCGACACGGATTGCAATCGTTTCTCCGACACGCTCACGAACTGCTTTTATTCTCTCCACGTCATCCCAAACATTTTTCCCGACTTTCATCTTCAGTGAACGGTATCCTTCAGCAACACGTTGCGCAGCCTCATCTGCCATATGCTCGGGAGTTGCAATGCTAAGCACATGTGTGACCGGGAATTCATCGTGGAATCTCCCGCCAAGTAAATCATAGACAGGAACACCAAGTGCTTTTCCTATGACATCATAGCAAGCGATGTCCATTGCGGCCTTAGCTGCAGGAACTCCATATATTTCTGCATCCATGGTTGCATGAATTTTTTCCATTTGAGCTGGATTCATACCGATTAGTTTCGGTCCGAGCGTATTTTTCAATACTGCATATGTACTTTCCCAACTTTCTCCTGTTACATGTTCATCTGCAACTGCTTCTCCATATCCTATATGACCCGTATCAGTAGTGATTTTGACAATAATCGAAGGCATATAGTCAAAGCTTGCATAGCTAATTATAAACGGTTCATGCAATGGCAGATGGATTGCATAGATATCAATTTCTTTGATTTTCATTATTGTTTCTTCCTTTCAATAGGCGAATGTCATAGGATATTGTAACACCCGTTTTAATCGTTGGTCACTCTTGAGCGCGGGGCAAGACTTCTTGAACGCTGAACATGAATTCTTGAGCGCCACTTTTTAATATTAGCGAGCCAAAACAAAAACGGCTAAGGAATTACTTATCCTTGCCGTTTTTCTATAGTCACTCTTCGTAGCTAAGCTGCCACTCAATGCCGAATTGATCTCGCAATGAGCCATAGCTCTTGCTCCAGAAGGTCTCCTGTAGATCCATTGCTACTTTACCGCCTTCTTTCAACCTGCCAAATACTCTTTTGATTTCTTCCATATCATTACTAACAAAAGCCAAGCTTACATTATTCCCCTGAACAAAATGCGAACCCGGGAATGTATCGGAGAACATAACATTACTTCCGTTAATATCCAACCGAGTGTGCAGGACCAGATCCTTTGCTTCTTCCGGCAGCGAGTAATTCGGGTCTTTTGGCGCTTCACCAAATGTCATGATTTGGGGTTTTTCTGTATTGAATACTTCCGCATAAAACTCAGCCGCCTGCCTGCAATTTCCGTTAAAAGTAAGATATACATCGATAGCCATTTCATCCACTCCTATTCAATAGTTTCTAACCTATTACTCATCATAACGGAAAGAAATCGGAATAGCAATCATCATGACGATAAACATGATAAATTGCAAGGGAACGCCGATTTTAACAAAATCCTTAATTGATAACCCCCCGCTGTCATGACAAGCGCATTTGTCGGCGAAGCGACTGGCGTGGAAAATGCCATGCTCGCCCCAACTGCAACTGCTATTAAAAATGGATATGGGCTAACCCCTATGCTTAACGCTGCGCTTAACCCGATAGGTGCGAATAAAACCGCTGTCGCTGTATTGCTAATAAATTGGCCAAACAGCATTGTAATGAAGAAAATTCCTCCTAAAACTCCCAATGGTCCAAGGCCACCCATAAATTGAATGATTCCTTCTGATATAAGTATCATTCCACCGTCTTCTCAAGCGCAGTAGCCATTGGCAACATAGCTCCGATCAGGACGACACTCTCCCAGTTAATTTGACCGTATGCATCGTCCATATTCCGTACACAGCCCGTCAATATCATCAATGCAGCACCAATCAATACCGAAATTACCGCAGGGAAGATTTCAAGAACCATTAGAAGTACCATTAAAATCATAATCACACCCGCGATAGAAGCCTTCCCGCTTGCCGCTGCCATACTTGCATGCTCCTTCGGCTGCCCGATGACGACTACATTCCGTGTGTCCCTTGAAAGCAATTCAATTGAATCCCACGAACCTTGCACAAGAAGGGCGTCCCCGAATCGAAGCTTCTGCTTGGACATGTCTTTCTCAACATATTCACCCTGTCTATTAATGCCCAAAATGTTTAAATTATATTTCTCCCTAAATCCGATTGTTCGAAGCGTCTCATTGATAAGACTCGAATGAGGTGTAAGGAGAACTTCCGCAATGCCCAATTGTTTCGAGACAAGTTCATCCGCTTCGGACGTGCTTTGTTCTACAGATAAACCATAGTCTTCCGCAAACTTTTCCACATTTGACAGTGAACCTTGGATATATAGTCGGTCTTTCTCTTGTAGGATGCTATTCGGCCCCGCCATTTCATGAAAGTTCATCGGCAATAAATTCATGCCTTCCGTTGATTTCCTGCTGATTTTTAAAATACATAGATGATAATTGGCAGGTATCTTTAGCTGTGCAAGTCGTTTCCCTACAAGATCGGATCCTACCGGTACTTTGACAAGAAACAGGTTACCTCCAAGCTGATAGTCAGTGGCAAGTTGTTTTGCCGATAATTTATTATTCAAATTGGAAGCAGTGGTTTTTCTTTTCGGCAACAATTTGTTCCGAACAAGGTATAAATAAATGATCCCGACAACAACACCAATTATTCCAATCGGTGTGATTTGGAAGAAACTCAATCTCTCATAACCATTGTCGACAAGGATTTGACTGACGATCAAATTCGGTGGAGAAGCGATCAATGTCAGCAAGCCGGAAAAACTGGCCATATAAGATAGCGGAATTAAATATTTTGAAGGACTGCTTTTAATGCTAATCGCAATGCTTACAACAATCGGCAACATAAGTGCAACCGTGCCAGTATTACTCATAAAAGCCCCGACTGAGGCAACGATGACAAGCAAAAGTATGAATAACCTTTTCTCACTTTCACCGGAATACTTCAATAAAAGTGATCCAGCCATTTGCGCAAGTCCTGTCCTTAAAATCCCTGCGCCAATTACAAATAAGGCCGCTATCATGATCACTACTGAGTTCGAGAACCCCGACAATGCCTCTAATGGAGATAGAATACCAGTCAATACAAATGCAAGCAAAGCAAGTATCGCAACAAGATCCGCCCTAATTTTATTCGTCATAAATAAAACAACGGTAATTCCTAAAATGATAAAAGTTAGTATCAGTTGCACTTCACCCGTTCCCTTCCCACTATTATTATCTCTATTTTAGTACAGACAGGAAAAAAGTGCCCTTTTATTAGGCACTTTTCTGTGAACATACTTACTGAAGTTTAATCATCCACCGGTGTGAATAGAACTTTGGAAACTTTCGTGACGCGGAGCTTTTGTCCATCTTTTAAACTCACATGACTAGTTGACTGAGATATTGGGGCCCCCCGATTATTTCATACAGAATAGGCTCTTTATCCTTTTCATGTATTTCCAAATATCCTAATCCATAATCCATACTAACGATGTACTCTCCAGCTTCAATATCCAATCCAACTTCCCAAATACCGGCTGTCAGCTCGGTAGCCAAAAATGTCGACACTGGCGTGAAATTGACAAAATCATATCCACCATCCGCAAAAATGGTATAGGAATCCTTAATATCGACAGTAAGACTGGCGACCCCAGCATATCCTACAATTTCCCTTATGATGAGATCACCATTTTCATCATAAATGAAGATATTTCCTGCTGGATAACCCGAGATTAAGTATCTTCCCTCCTGGAGGAGATTTTTATACCTTCCTTCGTAAACACACCTTGTCCGATTTGTTCAATTCCTTCATTGCTCCGATCAGCTGTAGAGAAAATTTCAGGATTTATCTTCCCGATCAATTCATCTTTTTCGGATCCAATGATTTCAAAGTTTTTTTCATAGTTAGCAATTTTTTCTGTCACCGATCCTTGTAATGGATGGCAACCCGTCATAATTAAGAGGCATAAGGCCACCAAAAAAACTGACCCTATTTTCCCGGCTCTATATTCAAACCAATTCCGTAGTTTAAATTCCATACCAATCCACCATCCCCGATTTTCTCCTTGTGCATCGCCAACTCCTCTGCATCAGCTAACTTTTAATGCAAATTCCCTTCTACGAATATATAGAAGCATATTCCGCAAATATAAAATGACGAAAGCCATCAGATTTAATCCTATTAGCCAAATGTACGAATGTTTGAAGTCCATTTTTTTATTGCCAAATTCCATTGCAGCTTCCCCACTTAAAACGGAGGCAATATCGATAAATTTCAACGGAAATAGCCAATTGGATTCAACACCTGCCACACTTAATAAATCGGGGCAAGAAGGATAACAATCAAAATCAAAATTGTCGCATACAGATTCTTTGTCAGTACATTAATCAAAACAAAAGCTATATACAGGAACAGTGCAATTAAAGCAAATGCGATAAACATGTACACGATATAGCGAATTGTCGACACTGCAATAAAATCTGCATCTTGGTAAACAAGTACTGGCTTAAGAAAGTTCCCCCACTCGGTTTTACCTGCAACATAATATGCCCAACAATGATGCCCCCTAATAGGAACATCATCGCCTGAACTAAATGGATAGTTAGTTTGCCAGTAACCCTTTGCATGAAGGAAATCGGAAAACCACTAACAACGGATTGATTGTGCTGATCGACGACCAACATGCTACTTCCGCTTATTAATATGAATAGGCAAAACAATAATCCGCTGATCAAGCTTAAAGCGACCGGTAGATAGTTGCTTGCCGCAAATGGATTCGGAACAATCGAAAGCTCATGATCTTTATAGTATTGTAAAAGCGCAATTTCCTTTTGAATTTCTTCTATAGGAACGACATACTTCGGATGCAGCCCAATGTTCCCCATCGCATGCAATTCAAGTCGCAATTCACTCAACTTGATACCATCATCTATATATTTGTCATAATCACTTTTCTTCCACAAATAAAATCTCTGCATGTTAAGTAAAGAGGATTGCTGTGTTAAATTATTGTAGGCCGCTTCCCCTTCTGTCGTCTCCCGAAGCTCTTCCGGGAAAGCATTGAAGATGGTATTGAATTGCTCTGCTTCCTCTTTTTCATTCTATGCATATCCTTAATTTCTGTTAGACTATAACTGGAATAATACAATGGGAAAAACACGATAATAGCGATTCCTAACAACCAGTTTTTCCGATTATGCAGCAATAATTTTGTCTCAAATAATAAATACTTCCAAAACATAATCGTATCCTTTCCTATTCATTATTTTTATGTTTGATAGAAACGTCTTTTATTAATAGCTTTTGAACAAATGAATAGAAGAATTTCAATAACCGCGATTGTGGCAAGCAACACAACAAGCCCTTTCGTAAATGTAATCGTCTCCACATTTAACAGAAAATTCTTCT
Source organism: Sporosarcina thermotolerans (assembly GCF_030067815.1). Taxonomy (GTDB): domain Bacteria; phylum Bacillota; class Bacilli; order Bacillales_A; family Planococcaceae; genus Sporosarcina; species Sporosarcina thermotolerans. The sequence goes on from NZ_CP125968.1 coordinate 3,093,817, forward strand.
CTCCGTCGACAATCTTTCCAAAGTCAAAATATATATGAGGGAAAAAGCTAATATCTACTCCGAATAGTTCCCTTGTCGTTCTAGTAGCAAATAGGCGATCCGAAAAGAGGATTAAAGTACTTATTAACAAGACAACCCATTCGTTTTTTACTATTAAGCCTAAAACGACATTCAATCGGATGAAAAGGAAGATTAATAATGGCACCCCGATTAATGTTTTCGCAACAAAAGTTGCAATCGAAATGACATCATAATCTTTAGCTGTAAACAATTGCTGAGCGATCATGATAGGTACTTCCAAATCGAAGTAGCCAAAACCGAACTGCAAGCCCATTACAACGACCCCTGCAACAAGTACGGCAGCGACTATGAGCAGTGAATAAAGGAATGTCGATAAGGATTTCAAATTCAATTGCCGATACCAGGACAACGGCATCCCTTGCAGAACCGTCCGGTATTTACGATCCCTTGACAAAATATCACTGCTAAAATAGATTGCACAGAACAGAATGAATAGAATACCGTTTGTCTGTAGGAATTTTTGTAAAGCCTGCAAACCTGTCTTTTCATATATCAGGCCATATGTAATCGGGTAATTATTTTTGAAATAATCCTCATAGCGCATCATTGTTTGCTGATATAAATGTGCCCTGTCTTTGCCTGGGAATGGTGAAAGTGAAAAAAGATTCGGATCTGCTGTGTATTCCCACACATTTCCTAAAAGGGTATAGTTCCTTAAATAAAGGAAACGTGTGTAGTCCATTTCCTCATACGCATTAAGCATTGCATTATTTAGCATGTAATAGTATGCATTGTTGGCGTACACAAACTCGCCTGACCTTAAAACAATTCCTGTATTTCCTTTTTCCTCCCTGAACTTCTGCTCCACTTCAAGGGTTATCAAATAATCTCTAACCTCTTCGGGATAATAGGTTTCTTTTGTTTCTTCATTCGGCAATAGAATTAAACAATAACTCAATAGCAGGACTCCTATAAATAATACAAAAGGAATGTTCCGCCTGCTTCTTGATGTAATTAGAAATTCATGCTTCAAATAATTTCGATTCATCCTAACTTCCCCTTTTAGTAGAAAAGTCTTTACTCATTTCTGTACACTTTTCATGCATTTTTCGAATAAAACTTATCATAGTATTCAACCGTCCCTAACGGTCCAACTGTCATTTCCTTTTCATTATAATCAAGCATACGTTCAATCCACTTTGTTTGATCCACCGCACTCATTCCGTTTAGTGGAATGCATAATAAGTGGTTCGCCAAATAAATATGGCCCTCTGGCAATGTCTCCTTTTCTTTTAGCATTTCAAACTGTTCCGGATTCACTTCGATTTTTAAGTAGACATCATTTTCGCCGGTAAATCTATGTTCATGCACAAACTTTCCGTTTTTCAGGAAAAGCACTCTATCAGCATACAAATCTAAATTTGATAGTAAGTGAGATGCGACAAAGATGAGCTTATCCTTCTTCATTTCCATTAAGCATTCCGATAATAAAGCCACATTGTCCACATCGAGTCCATTCATCACTTCATCCAAAAGGATGACAGGCGTGTCAGCTGCCATCATCATTGCAAAGCAAAGGCGCTGCCTCATCCCTAATGAATATGTGCGAACTTTCCTTTTCACGTAGTTCCCCATTTGAAGACGCTCAATGACTGCCGGTACATGTTTTGTCGATCCCTTCCACATATTCGCGAAGAGTTTCAGGTGATCCACTCCGGACAACTCCCCAAACAGGTCTTTTTGTTCAGGGAATGTACATAACTGCTTATGAATCAATAACTCTTCCTTTTCATTTCGGTAAGCGTATTTACCATCAAATACTACATGCCCCGAATCAGGCTTTACAAAATTCGCCATCACATTGAACATCGTTGATTTCCCGGTTCCGTTTGGAGCCGCCACACCTATGATTTCCCCTATATTAGCCGTTAACTCCAATTTATCCAAAACGGCTTTATCATTATAGGTAATTGACACATTTGATAATTTCAACATCTATTCTTCCACCCTTCAGCTTGTTCTTGCCTAACGCTCTTATTTGGTAATTTCTTGATACTTTCTACTATATACATAAGAGTCAATTAATTCAATAGTATTAAATATCACCATTCTCAAATAGGTTCAATTTATTATATATTTCATAATTTAATAAAAAGCTGCCACAGAAGTTAAAACACCTTCCATGACAGCTTTTTTAATTATGAAGCAACTGCTACTTTATTTTTATCGTCATTCCCTTTCGTTTTCCATTGAATTGCCCAAAGGATAACGAAAAGAATTAGACCGACAATATCCGTAATTGTTTCCGGGAAAATTAGCAATAACCCGGTTGCTACAATAATAATTCGCTCCAACCAATTACATTTTCGATACCAATAACCTATCATACCTGCCCCTATTGCAATCATACCTACTATGGCCGTGAAGACGACCCAAATAATTTCCAAGAAGGATGCATCAATCATAAGCATTGCCGGATTGAATACAAACATATATGGAATGATGAATGCTGCAATCGCAAGTTTTGAAGATACAACACCAGTTTTAATCGGATCTCCCCCGGATATACCTGACGCAGCAAATGCAGCAAGTGCAACAGGCGGCGTAATATCTGCGATAATCCCGAAATAGAACACGAATAAGTGAGCTGAAATCGCTACAACAAGTGGTACTGTCGTTCCTGGTCCCATTTCACCGCCCATTAGGAGTAAAATGATGGCAGGAGCTGCGATTGTCGATGTAATAACATAGTTTGCAGTTGTCGGCGACCCCATTCCAAGTACTAAAGCCGCAAGCATCGTAAAGATAAGCGTTAATAAAATATTCCCCCCTGCAGCTGAAACGAGTCCATTTGCAAGACTTAACCCTAACCCTGTCTTAACAACAACCCCAACGATAATACCGGCACACGCGGTTGCTGCTGCAACAGCCAATGCAGTACGCGCACCATCAACAAGTGCCATAATAATATCTTTAAATCCAAGACGTGTAGATTTATCGAAGAAACTGACGACTAAAGTAAGAACTATACCTAATAATGCCGCTTTCATCGTCGGAATTCCAAGCAATAGGAATAGGATAATCCCTAAAATCGGCAATAATAGATAAATCTTTTTCAACGTCGCCTTCCGATCCGGCATTTGATCCTCGGACATGCCTTTTAGACCGACACGCTTCGCCTCAAAATGCGTCATAATCCAAATCCCAGTAAAGTAAAGCAAAGCAGGAATAGCTGCCGCTTTGGCAATTTCCCAATAAGTTACGCCTCCGATGAATTCAACCATCAGGAATGCAGCGGCCCCCATGATAGGTGGCATGATTTGTCCTCCAGTTGAAGCAGCTGCCTCAACCCCACCTGCAAACTCCTTGCGATACCCTAACTTTTTCATCATAGGAATTGTATATGAACCTGAACCAACAACGTTTGCAACGGAACTTCCTGAAATCGTTCCTTGCAATGCACTTGAGAAGATCGCTACTTTGGCAGGTCCACCGGTTAAACGACCCGCAAGGACAACTGCTAAATCATTGAAATAGTTCCCTACACCTGTTTTTACGAGGAAAGCCCCGAATAATAAGAACACGAAGATGAATGTCGCAGAAACACTGATTGGCGTCCCTAAAATACCATCTGTTGTATAGAACATTAATTGGACAATACTTTTTATATCTTGACCACGATGCGCAAGGAACCCTGGAAAATACCGTCCGAAAAATGCATATACCAAGAAAACGCTTGCAATAATAGTAATTGGTAATCCGACGGCCCGTCGTGCAGCTTCCAATGTTAATAGTACAGCTGCGATTCCGATAAGGAGATCCCAGTCGGAAACCCGCCCAACACGGCCAATTAAATCACCATAGAATAACGGCCAATACAATCCAACTGCAATCGCAACCAAGGATAGGATTATGTCATAGAAAGGAACCTTATCTTTTTTAACTCCCGGTTTCTTTCTTGCTGGGAATAAAATAAAAATAAGTGACAATGCGAAACCTAAGTGAATGGAACGCTGAATATAGGCAGTGTACGGAGTTCCGATGGATGTGTATAATTGGAAAAGCGAAAATGCAAGTAATCCAACGAACACGATTATCTTGAAAACCCCTTTAACATTCCGAGTATTTGACTCCGGATCATACTTCTGTAAAATTTCCAACTGCTGTTCTTCTGTTAACATTTCATTACTTTCTACTTCTGAATTAAGTTGTATTTTTTCTTTCTGTTTTTTATCTTTAGCCATTTATCTTTACTCCTTTCATCATTTGGTAAAATGATAGGCGTTGCACTCTAAAAGAGTACGATTTTCCTCTTATTAAATGTTTTTTTAAATCTGTTTCAAATCCCTCATAGCGGAAAGCGAGATCCGCGTCGACATCGCCAACAAAAAGGACGAATGATTGGATAATGTTATGCTCAAAAGACAGCGTATACAAACCATCTTTGACAGATAGGGTCTGGCCTTTTTCCGCATATCCCGGCAAACCAATTCCAACATCTTCATATTGCATAGATAATAACTGTATGGCATTTTGATCGGTCACCTTATAGGACTCAATTACATCAGTTAAAAAGATGGAGTGAACATACCTTATTTGAAATTCCTGCTCATTTTTCATCTTTACATAATAGATTTCTGGATGATTTGCCCGATATTCTGTGAACGAGAACACCTTATGTATCGGCAGGAAAATAAAGGCGAGGACAACAAGGAGCGTGAATAGCAGAATGACGGGCGGAAATACTTTCTTCCATTTCATCCGCCTTCTTCCTTTCTGGGTGGCAATTAAGAATGGGACGGATGAAGCATGTCGCTTCACCGCCCCGATTCCGAATTTACCAAGATTAAATTATTTTTGTTCGTCGAAGTACTTTTTTGCACCTGGGTGAACTGGAATACCGATACCGTCAAGTCCAGTTTCTGCTTTAATCAACGCAGCTTTCGGATGCGTCAATTTAGATGCGTTGTCATAAATCGATTTTGTGATTTTATAAGCCACATCTTCTGGAATATCATTTTGGATTACTAACATTGCACCAACTGATACTGTAGGTGTGTCATTAGCAATTCCGTAAGTTCCTGCTGGGATAACTTCTTTTGCATAGTAACCATATTTTGCGATCAATTCGTCAGCTTTGGCATCTTCAACTGGAACGATAAATACTTGCGCTGTTGCGTTCAAACCTTCAACAGCAGCTGTTGGAGTACCAGCAGTGATGAATGCTGCATCGATTTGACCAGCTTGCAAGCTCTCTGTAGACTCACCGAAGTCCAAATCTTGTGCTTGGATATCATCCATTGTCAAACCATGGATTTCAAGAAGCTGTTCAGCATTCGCATACGTACCTGAACCTGGAGCTCCTACAGATACTTTTTTACCTTTTAAGTCAGCAAATGATTTAATTCCAGACTTTTCAAGAGTAACTAATTGAACTGTTTCAGGATATAGGAAACCGATTGCAGAAACAGTGTCGATGATTTCACCATCAAACATCATTTCTCCTTTAGACGCATAATAAGCGATATCCGTCTGCACGAAAGCAAGTTCAGCTTTTCCGTCCTTAAGGGCAGTCATATTCGCTGCCGATGCTTGTGAAACTTCAGCTGTTGTTTTAATACCAGTATCCTGGCCGATGTTTTCTGCAAGTGCTCCCCCAAGTGCGTAATAAGTACCTTGCGTACCACCTGTCAAAATACTTAGATATTCAACGTCTTTTTTACCGCATGCTGATAGAAGTAGCAATGTAAGCACTGACATCAATGCAAGAATGCGTCCTACTCTCTTATTCATACAATCTCTCTCCCCTTTGTATTATTATAGTTTTGCAACTTATCACCTATTCTAACACAAATAATCATTCACTTGTCAACGTTTCTTGTGAATAGTCTGTAAATCGCAAGCGTTTTCATTCCGAATTAATAAAAAAAAAGAAGATGAAGCTAAACTTCTTCATCTTCCAGGAACGCTTTATTCAATACTATTCTTTTCATTTTCTTTTTTGTTTAAATCAAGGTAAGTTATTCCAGCTTCATCCAAATCTCTTTTCCGGTGCGCCAACCGGGAAGCAGCACATGAAGCGATGCTTGCGACGAGGTCATCTAAAAATGTATGGACACCGATTCCTTTTTTCGTATCAAGATCATTAATAATACCGATTTTATTTTTATCCAAGTGACCAAATGTAGTTACGGCAATGGACCCATACGTAAAAACTGCACCTAATGCAATCGTTTCATCCACACCGAACAGTCCTTCATCAGAATCAACAATCTGTTGTAAAGGGGCTGATAATTTCCCTTGCTCCGCAAGTTCATCTAACTCGATTCCGACAAGGATTGCATGCTGAAGTTCCCTCTTACGTAATACCTTTTCTACAGAGTCTACACATTCTGCAAGATCAAGGCCTTCATTATAAGGAACTTGCATTTCGTAGACAATTTTCGCCACATCTTCCAATGTGACACCTCGCCGTAGAAGGGCTTCCTTTGTAGCTTTAGTAACAACATCGCTATGGACTATATTTTTACCAGTGAACATTAATTATTACCTCCTTTTTCTAATCCGTGCTTATCAGATATAATATGACCGTTGCCTTTCAATTGATTCTAAAGCATTGTCAACATCCTCAACCTAATAAGCTTTTTAAGGATTATACCTGTAGGTACCATATGATACAATCTTGATACATAAACAACAAGGGAGGACTAACTTATGGAATATGGAAAAATCGAAGAGGTCAACTTTTACAGCGAAGCACTTGGTGAGGAAATGCAACTTCTCATCCATTTACCATATCAGTATTCACCGCTATATAAGTATTCCGTTCTCATTGCTTCGGACGGCAAGGACTATTTTCAATACGGTAGAATTGGACGCGTCGCCGATGAATTAGTTAATGAGGGCGAAATCGATAATATGATCGTAGTTGGAATACCATATAAAAGTGTCAAAGAGCGAAGAAGAATGTATCATCCAGCCGGTGATCGACACAAAGATTATATCCGTTTTCTTGCGCATGAGTTAGTTCCTTATATTGACGAAAACTACCCAACCTATCAAGTCGGGGCAGGAAGAGGATTGATAGGAGATTCTTTAGCCGCAACGATTTCATTGCTTACCGCATTGAAATATCCGAATTGCTTTGGGAAGGTCATTCTTCATTCGCCTTATGTGGATGAATATGTACTCGAACAAGTGGAAACCTTAAAAGATCCATCCAGTTTCTCCATCTATCACGTGATTGGCACCGAAGAGACGGAAGTAAAAACGACTGTGGATGGCATTCAAGATTTTCTTACTCCTAACAGGAATTTAAATAATTTAATAAAAAGTAAAGGGTTTTCATACTTCTATGAAGAATTTAAAGGGGACCATACGTGGAAGTATTGGCAAAAGGACGTTCCACGAGCTATCAGAAAATCCTTTCAATATGAATGATGCCAATTTAGGCAAAGTGTGGGCGATTCTGCTATAATTAACGATATGAAGTAGTGTATTAAAAACATTTTACGAGGAGGTCGTTTAGGATGAAATATGGTGTAGTCGCATTTCCATCAAAGAAACTCCAAGACATAGCAAACGGTTACAGGAAGCGTTATGACCCACATTATGCACTTATTACGCCCCACATGACTGTTAAGGGTGTATTCGAAGCTGATGACAAAGAAATTGAGCAAGTGGCTGTAGCGATTCGTGAGGTAGCAAATAAGCATAAGCCTTTTGAATTAAACGTCTCAAAAGTAAGCACGTTTGCTCCTATTACAAATACGATTTTCTTCAAAGTAACACCTAATGAGGATATACTTGCACTCCATAAAGACCTGAATGAAGATTTCTTCGGTGTAACGCCGGAATTCTCCTTCGTTCCACATATTACAATCGCTCAAAAACTCACTTCAGGTGAACATGATGATATTATCGGTCAAATTAAGATGGTGGGAGTCGATCACACCGAAATAATTGATCGTATACACCTTCTTTACCAACTTGAAGACGGATCTTGGACAGTTTATGAAACTTTCCGTCTTGATGAGGAAAATTGAAGATTGATTGAAGTTAAAATTGCCGATCCGATCGGGAGCGTGAAGCAGCGTATGATGTTCGGAAAAAAGTTTTTGTGGAAGAGCAAGGAGTTCCCCTCAGTCTAGAAATGGACGAATTTGATAAAACAGCCGCACATTTCATCGTCTATGATGATGATCTACCGATTGGGGCCGGGCGTATCCGGGAAATTGATAGCGGCATCGGCAAAGTGGAAAGGGTTTGCGTTTTAAAAGAATTGCGTGGCAAGCATCTTGGTAATCTTATTATGCTTGAACTCGAAAAACATGCTAAGTCCACAGGCATGAAGAAAATCATTTTGAACGCACAGTCTTATGCAGTACCTTTCTATGAGAAACTTGGATTTACGGTCACCTCTCCGGAATTCATGGATGCCGATATCCCCCATCGGGCTATGGAAAAAGATATCAGTAATTGAAAAACCGCTTCAGTCAAGGTGACTGAAGCGGTTTTTCGTATGGAAAATGGGCTGTTGGCGAGATATCGGTCACTTGTCGCGAGTTATCGGTCACTTGATGCAAGTTATCGGTCACTTTGAGATAGTTATCGGTCATTTTATTACTTAAGACCTAACTAAGGCATGAAGTTTCCTATCCCTTTTTATGTTCGCTATGTTATTTCGGACTGCCCCTGCTCTTATTCTTATACGTATTGATTCACCACAAGGCCTTTCCCTACAAGGCTTGCGATTACAGGTGATAGATTGGTTGGATTCGGGATGAAACCACTCGTCTCTCGAGAATTTGGGACAGTCGTTCCCAATTTATCATTCTCGGATATTCTTTCCATTTCTTGTTCAAGGGAGTTTTGGAATTTACTCATTAATTCGGTGTCCAATTTCACTTTTTGTACTCGATTGATATAAGCAAAGTTTTTAAACTCCACATTCATACGATTTGCATACATTTCCGATTGAATTGGCTGAATCGGCAGTTGATAGCCCATTTCCTCACCTCTTTTATATGACTATCCCCGTTTGTAGATTGTATGAAACACTTGGCTAATTGTATGTATATGAAAAAGGGTGGCACTAAACGCCACCCTCCGCTTTTGTTTCATCCAGCTGCGGGTGGCAGCTGCTCGGGTCGCTTCAGGTTTGAAAGTAAAGGCAAAGAACGCCTTTATTTCAAACCTTCCAGCGCCGGTCGCAGCTAAACACCACCCTCCGCTTTTGTTTAGTTATTCATCATTCGTTGTATGTCGTTGAAGTTTACAGAGTTTCCATTGTTGACGATTGATCTTACCAATTCGTCTTCCATATGCTGTGGGACGTTTTTGTTTGCAAGCCTGCCGACTTTTTTTACGATTTTACGGACTTGCCGCTCGTCGCTGAAGTCTGCATACTGGATAGCGTTTGCTAAAGCAAAAACTTCTTCCATTGGTACACCTGTTTTGGATTCAATTTTCTTAAAAAACGAGTCATTCATACCCTTTTACCTCCCCCTTAGCAGATAAAGCTGCTGCCAACAATGATTAGCAAGATGAAGAGAACTACAATTAGAACAAAAGTGGAACCGCCATAGGAACCTTTTCCATACCCGCCATATCCACCGCAGCCGTATCCGCCGCCAGAATAGCATCCACCAAACATAAAAATCCCTCCTTCCCTTCCGTCTATCCTATGCAGATAGCGGAGAGAATGAGGGGGCGTTTGCACAATCATTTTTATATATTGCCCTTCGGTTTAAAAATAAATGATGCGATGAATCCAAAAAGAATGGCTGCACTTATCCCAGAACTCGTCACTTCAAACATCCCAGTTAAGACGCCGATTAGACCGTGTTTTTCAGCTTCAGCAAGCGCTCCATGCGTTAATGCGTTACCGAATGAGGTGATTGGAATCGTGGCACCTGTTCCGGCAAAATCGATTAACGGTTCATAAAGACCAAAACCATCCAAAATGGATCCCGCAACGACCAATGTACAAAGTGTATGTGCAGGGGTCATTTTTGCTACATCAAACATCAGCTGCCCAATGACGCATATTAAACCGCCCACTATAAAGGAAGTAATGTAAATCGAGAACATTCAAACCACTCATTTCATCGTTAATTCGACCGCGTGTGCTATACACGGAATCGTATCTCCTTGCTGGTAAGATAACGGCGATAATAATGCACCCGTCGCAATGAGGAGAACCCTTTTATATTCCTTTTCCATAATTTTTTTATATATTTCGGAAAAATAAACTGCCGCAGAACATCCGGAACCGCTTGCACCTGCCATGAATTCCGAGTGATTACCGTAAAATCCCTCACCCGCATCGCTAAAGTTGTTGAAAGCCTTAATTCCTTGATTTTTAGCCAACTCTTTGTAAATCGCAAAGCCGACCTTGCTTAAATCGCCTGTCATGATCATGTCATAGTCGCTTGCAGATGTATTATGACCTGCTAAATGTCGCATTAATGTATCTGCTGCTGCAGGCGCCATGGCTGCTCCCATATTCAATGGATCAGTCATGCCCATATCTACGACTTTACCAAAGGTGCCTCGCTCTATGCATGGTACGCCTTTTTGATAAGGCGTGATGGCCGCTGCACCTGCTGCTGTAACTGTCCATTGGGCAGTATCTCCCTTTTGGGCGCCATATTCGATTGGATATCGAAATTGCCTCTCGATTGCATTATGCTGGCTGGAGGAACCCGCAACAGCAAGTTTCGACATGCCCGACTCTGTAAGCAAGGCCGCCAATAATACAGAAGAAACTGATGTCGCACATGCCGAAAACAAGCCGATGTACGGAATACCAACTGTCGTAGCAGTAAAATTGGATGGCGTCATTTGATTGACAAGATCTCCTGTCAATAAATAATCTGCATCGCTCGGAACTTTATCAACCTTGCTTAATGCAATCATTATGGCATCTTCCATCAATTTTGCATGCCCTTGTTCATTGGTCTCCATTCCGCATCGTTCGTCATCAAACATTTTGTCGAAATTGACATGAAACGGGCTTTTTTTCTCAAGTGGACCCGCCGTTACACCGGTTGCCGCTATGGATGGGGTTGAAGGAAATGTAATTAAACCTTTGTTCACCATGATGCGACACCTAACTTCACAAGGATTGTCTTAATAAGAGCAACGAGAAAAGCGGAAAAAACACCGAATAGAATAACGGAGCCTGCCAATTTAAATATATTTCCACCGACTCCAAGGACGTATCCTTCTGACTTATGTTCAATGGCTGCAGACACAACAGCATTTCCGAATCCAGTAATCGGAACAGATGCACCTGCTCCACCTAACTGACCGATTTTCTTATATAGCCCAAATCCCGTCAAAAGCATGGAGATGAAAATCATAGTTGCAACTGTCGGATTGTTTGCCGTTCTTTCAGTAAAGTTAAAGAAAGTCATATAGAAAAGGGCGATGAATTGGGCGATTAGACAAATAGTGCCACCTACCAAGAATGCTTTGATGACATTTTTAAGTACCGGTGGCTTTGGAGAAATGCTTTGTTCCAGTTTCGCATATTTTTTTTTATCCATTATGTCTCTTCCTCCGTTAGAGAAATCAATTCGTGAATCTTTTTCTTCATCCTTTTTTCATCGTCTTTTAAAATAAGGTTATTTATTTCCGTTAAAACCTTGCTGTCCGCTGATACTAACACCGAGAGATGGGGTAAATTTCCGTCAACTTCTTTTCCAATTCCTTTGCAATCTTTCTCTTATTGAACCTATCAAAGGTTTTAACTCGGATACCGACAATAAGATGATCATCATGAAAGAGTGTTGCTGCGCCCTTAATACGATCGTCTTTCTTAATTAAATCTTCCGCTTCCTTCGCATCCTCCCCTGTATGGTTTTCAACAGTAAACTCATTTGGAATACAACCCGAAAGCAGAAGGATTATACCGAAAATGGGTAGTAATCGACGAATAGTCATCATCCCCTTTTTTAAAAAGTATGGCATTGATCTTGTTTTTTATTCATAGCGTGATGTTTGCCCTGTCCCCAAGTATCGATGCGCATAATGTATAGGGAGTTGAGAAAAGGAGGTGGAATGAATGGGATGTGGAAGAGATGAAGATGTCAGACATGAAAAAGAAAATCATGAAAATCGCCACAACAATTGCATTTGCGAGGTGGTTCGTGCCATAAGGCGCGTACAAAACATCCGTGAAGATATTGACTGTGACGACTGCAGAACTGACTGTTTCCTGACTCCGCTTGGTAGCCTTGTTAGCCCTTCGCGGCAACGTGCCAATACGCGTGTATTCATGCTTTTGGACGAAAAGGTAATCCATTCAAAGCAATGTTCAACAGAAGAAGAAGAAGGTTCGATGAAATTGAGGAAACAGCGCCAGCCTCCGAAAAAGGTGGTCGTAGGGATTGTGCTTCATGTTTCTCGATTTTCTTCAGGGTGCAAAATGTTTTTGATAACTGCTGCGCTACTTTACAAGTACTTGAACCTCGTGATATTAGAGGCAGAAGAGTCGACTTATTCAAAGGCGGCAGGCTGGACCTTGACGCAGTTTGCGAAGTTGAACGCTTCGAAGCAACAGGTACTTGCGTAACTGTTGACTTAACTTGCTTCTGTGGTATCCAATGCGTTAAGGACGTTTTTATTGATTGCGACGAAGACTGAGGGAATAACCTGTGATGCTAACTCTGCCCGATCCAAAAGATCGGGTGGATTTGTTTTTGTCTACTAAAATTTAAGATAGTATTATGGAAAATTTTCATGCATAAACAATTTGATTTCTACATTCTACATATAGGATTGGAGTGAAGGGCGGCGACTCCTGGGGGATAAGCGGGACAGGTGAGACCCCGCAGTGTCGCGTTAGCGACCGAGGGGGCTCACCGCCCGCCCCCCGGAAAGCGTCCGCCCGAAACGGAAATCCCTTTGATTTCTATGTATGGCTTTATTTAAAAAAGGACTGTTTCAGAATGTCAATCACACTGACATTCTGAACAGTCCTGTTTTTATTTATTCCGTCTCAAACGACTGGCCTCTCCACAACACATCATCAATCTTCCCAATCTCTAACTTCGTAACCTCATCATCCGCATCAATCCACAACAAATCATCTTCAACCCTCTGAATAGTGCCCTTCACACTCTTACCATCCACCAAAAACTGCAACGGTTTGTACGCTGCCCTTTGAAACGGCCCACTTAAATATAAAATTTTACCTAAAATAATGGGGTCGACAACTTTAGATTGCTCAACCTGGGATGAAGACGCAATTTCTATTGTTTCCTTAACCGATTCTTCATTCAGTACAAATACCGATGTACTCTCTTCTTCAACAACGATTCTCTTCATATAAACCGGTGGCGGCCCAGACACGAATATCAACGGATCTTTGTAGGAAATGTTGATCCCCCCTTTTCCGTAGTATATGCGCCTATGAACAACGAAGTTCATTTGGGTTTATGAAAGACTACTTATGAACGTAGTCGCCAAACCAAGGTAAATAATAATACTAATCACGTCATTCAATGTAGTGATGAACGGTCCCGATGCTACTGCGGGGTCAACTTTCATCCGATGCATGAACAATGGTATGAATGAACCTGATATAGTAGCGACGAAAATCGAAACTAAAATAGCTGCACCAACCAACAAAGCGATGATAAACTCATGCTTCCAAATGAAAATAAGTCCAACAACAAAGACAGCACAAACCAATCCAGTGATTAAACCAGTTCCCGCCTCTCGCAAAAGAAGCTTGAATTTATTTACATCCTCAATGTCCCGAGTTGCAATACCCGGACCGCAACCGCAAGCGCTTGAGTACCGCTATTCCCCGCCGTTCCGGCAATCAACGGAATGAAAGCTGCAAGTAAAGCAACTTGCGAAATCGTTTCGGTAAATAAATCAATCAAATTAGCGGTCAACATACCAAGGATTAAAAGGATAATTAACCAAGGAATCCTTTTCTTTGCTGCAGAAAGAGAGTTCTTATCAATGGAATCCATATTCGAAACAGCTGCAAGTTTCGAATAGTCGTCCGAAGCTTCTTCATCGATGACGTCAATAATGTCGTCGACTGTAATAATTCCAAGCATGTGATATTGAAAGTCAACAACCGGTACTGCAAGTAAATTATAATCCTGCGTCGTCCTGGCGACGTCTTCCTGGTCATCCGAAAACTAAGACGCTGACAACACGCTCATTCATGATGGATTGGATCAATGTGTCTTCATCTGCGATGATCAAATCACGAAGTGAAACAACCCCCGTTAGACGATTATCTTCATCAACAACGAATATATAATAGATTGTTTCCGCGGAAGGGGCTTCATTTTTTAATATTGTCATCGCAGATCGTACGGTAGAATTCTGAGGAATGGAAACATACTCCGTCGTCATAATTGAACCGGCTGTGTATTCTTCGTAATGTAAGAGAGACTTTATCTCAGTAGCTGCGTCCTTATTCATTAACGTCAAATAACTAGCGATTTGTGATTTATCAAGTTCTTTCAGGACATCTACCGCATTATCGACAAACATGTATGAAATCATGTCCGCTGCATATGTCGTGTCCATCTCCTGAAGGAACTGCTTATATTCACCATCGTCGATTTCACTCGTCTCAAAGATTTCGGCCAACTCTTTTGGAGACAGAAAGAAATACATTGTTTTCCTATGTTCCTCATCGACCTTTTCGTAGAAAATTGCACGATCATAAGGGTGAAGGATTAAATATTCTTCGCGAAAAGCTTTGATATCCTGCCTCTCAAGGGCATCAATCAATTTTTCTTCATCAATGATGATATCGTCATGAACTTCTTCATTAACAGTCATGGTTGCACCTTCCTTTCCATCCCAGCATGCATGTTTGTTTCCATTCAAGGCAAAATAATATATATAACCGATCTATCAAAAGGAGATTTTCTGATGAAACTGGATATTATTGGGGATATTCATGGTTGCTACGACGAGTTGCTTACACTTATAAACAAGCTTGGCTATACATTTGAATCCGATATACCCGTTCATAAGGAAAGGCAGCTTGCATTCGTTGGTGATGCTATGGATCGTGGACCCTCATCTGTAAAGACACTTGAACTGATGTTCAAATTACAGGATAAGGATAGACTTATCTATTCCCCCGGTAACCATTGCAATAAACTTTATCGATTATCGATAGGGAGAAATGTTCAACAAACACATGGTCTCGAAACAACCGTGGCTGAATTGAATGCTTTACCACCTAAAGAAAAACGTCGTTTCTTGAATCGATACAAACGATTTTACGAAGCCCTTCCCTTATACGCAAATTTAGATGACGGGAAAATCATTATCGCACACGCCGGAATCCGTGAACAGATGATTGGAGAACCTTTTTCAAAAAAAATAAAGTCCTTTGTCCTTTACGGTGACACTACAGGTGAAACACTTCCAGATGGGCGGCCCGTGAGAAGGGATTGGGCAAAGAAATACCATGGAGATGCATGGATTGTTTATGGCCATACTCCAGTACTTGAGGCAAGGTTTATGCACCGAACCGTCAATGTGGATACTGGATGTGTGTTTGGAGGAAAGCTGACCGCTATTCGTTATCCTGAAATGGACGTTGTTTCGGTACCATCCTCACAACCGTTCATCCCTGAAAAGTTCACTCAATTTGATTGACTAGCTCTGCGTTAGTTTTTTGAGGTCTATAGGAAGTTCACTGTTGAACACTAATTTCGTTCCCGTTAGAGGATGCCTGAAGCCGATGGTTGCACAATGCAACGCCTGTCTGTTGACAAGTTTACGGGAACCGCCGTACAGATCATCACCTACAAGCGGATGTCCAAGCCATTGCATATGAACCCTGATCTGATGCGTCCGTCCTGTATGAAGCTCAAGGGAAACAGAAGTAAACCTGGATCCATGCAGCTCATAATGTCCAAGTGTTTTCCCATCAGTTCTTGCATATTGACCGTCTTGTCGGACGATCCTCTCGATAATACTGCCGTCCTTCCGCCGATAGGTTGTTCTATGACAAATTCATTCTCAACAATATGTCCCTCCGCAAATGCGATATAATTGCGGTAAAAGCCTGTCTCCTGAATCTGCTCACTTAATAGATGATGGATATGCCGGTTTTTGGCAATGCATATAAGTCCCGACGTATCCGTATCCAATCTGGTTACAATATGCACGGTTGAAGGAACTTTCTCTTTCAGGAACTTACCGGCAATATAATTTGCAATTGTTCCTGCCGGATGATCACGGACGGGATTGTTCCTTGTCCCGCAGGTTTATCGATAATTATAATCGCTTCATCTTCATATAGGATATTAAGCGTTCCTGATTCGGGAATAAGTCCATCGCTTGGCTGTTCTTCTGGAAATTGAACCGTAACCGTATCCCCTGCCCTTACTATATGCCGAACCGTTTGCTCCGTCTCATTTACTAACAACTGACCGCCGTCATACTTCACGGCGGTTAATGTTCGTTTTGAAATTCCTTTTGCATGTAAAAATTCCCTTAATAGAACTTGTTCTTCTACAATAAAATTTAACGTAAACCGGTTAGATTGCGTCTTCATCACTCTTCACTTGCTATGAATGAATCATGGACCCTTGTCCAAAATGGAAAGGACGGAATCTTCCAAATCTCACTTTCTCATCCGCAACCTTATATTCTATCGATTTCACATCTTTATGCAATAACTGCAAATGGTCCACAGTCACCATAAAATCCGGTCCATTTACTGGCGTTAACACACAGGAATGATGTGATGGCAAAATTAGAGGGGAGCCGACCGTTCTGAATACCCGATTATTTATGGACGCCATTTCGGTCAGTTGAATGGCATCCAGGGATGGGTGGATGATCGCCCCGCCAAGAGCTTTATTATATGCAGTGGAGCCGGAAGGTGTCGACATGCATAAACCATCCCCCCGGAATCTTTCAAATAACACACCGTTCAGTTCCACATCCATGACCAATGTTACTTCAGGAGATTTGACTGTCGATTCATTCAACGCCAGGTATTTAGCCTCCTGATCCGAATTACGATAAGAAATCGTCACTTCAAGTAATGGATATTCAATCACATTGTATTCTTTACGTGCAATCGACAGGACCAATTTTTCCATTTCGGACGGTTTCCAGTCGGCATAAAAACCAAGATGCCCTGTATGGATTCCGATGAATGCCGTGTCCTTCAATCGATGAATATATTTATGAAAAGCATGAAGCAACGTTCCATCTCCACCAACCGATAAAACAATATCAGGTGATTCTTCATCAAAAATAAGTCCGAAATCAGTTAAATACTCGACGGCTTCATCTCTTAATCGGTTTGAAAGTGAATCATTCCTTGTTTGAATGGCAAACTTCATCAACATTCACTCCCCTTTCCTCCGTTTTTCGCCGTACCCTCTGTCTGCTGATTCTTTATAGGCAGTAAAGTATTGTTGTGCATCATGGATTTCATCACGGATGAGCGACATCTCCTCATCAAGTCTAAAGGCAGCCTCCGCAGCCCGTTCAAGACGATGCATGATTTCATCTGGCAATTCACTCTGGTATTTGTAATTCAATGAATGTTCAATGGACGCCCAAAAATTCATCGCCAATGTCCTGATTTGAATTTCTGCCAAAATTGTCTTTACACCGTGAATCGTTTGTACTGGATAGCCAATGATCATATGGAATGATCTGTATCCGCTCGGTTTTTTATTGGAAATATAATCTCTTTCCTCAATAACGTGCATATCGGTTCGCTTTCTTAACGTATCGACAACTTTGCCGATATCATCCACGAACTGGCACATGATTCGTAGTCCTGCAATATCAGGTAATTCTTCTGCAAGCTCAGCCGAAGGTTTGAATGGAATTCCTTTTTCAAGGGTTTTATCATAGATGCTGGCTAAAGGTTTCACACGCCCCGTTACAAATTCCACCGGCATATGTACGCCTTCGAGTTCATATTGTGTCCGTAACCCTTTCAGTTTCACTTTCAATTCCGAAACTGCTTGTTTATACGGCTCAAGAAATTGCTTCCATTCCTTCATCAGTAGCCCTCCCGACTGGTAGTTGATGCTTTTATAGCTTATGTTTTTTGTGTTATGTAGTTTTAGGGATCCACATAGAGTAAAACGCCAATTGATATTTTACCCCAAATTGGTAAGTTTGTGATAGCCTAATTGCTGTTACAATTAACACTGGCCCATACGTCAGTAGAATGCTCTTTTACATCTCATTCAATTCTTAGTCATACGATCAGTCTACCATATGAATGGCTTTGATGCAGTTTGTAACATGCGTTTTCGCAACTAACTTGATATACTTAATGAATATGGGCTATTAGTTTCTTCAAGGGAGGGGTGGCACTGAATGGATGCACGAACAGTTCGAACATTAATGGATATCCAAGCTATGCAAACATTGGGCTCCGTACAGTCTTTTTCAAGTGTGCAGGAGACAACCTCGACCTTGTTCAGTGATATGATGACTATTGCTTTAGATGATATAAATAACAAATCTTTTAATCCCAATTCAGTTATGAATCAATCATTTGGAATGCTTGACGGGCTTCGGTCGATGGAAAGTCTACTATATAAAGGGTCGAGTAACGTCTATCTTCCAAAAGGACTGGAATTCGTGTTACAGAAAAATGATTTCAGTTCTACCGATGATTCAAGTGGAAATACTAATTTCAGCGGGTTTATTAAACGAGCCGCGGAAACATATGGACTTCCTGTAAACCTAATTACATCCGTTATTAAACAGGAATCCGATTTCAACAACACTGCTGTAAGCGGCGCCGGGGCGATGGGTTTAATGCAACTTATGCCGGGCACCGCAAAATTTTTGGGTGTACAAGATAGCTTCGACCCAGAGCAAAATATTATGGGCGGTGCAAAATACTTAAGGCAAATGCTTGACCAATTCGGCAATATCGAACTGGCTTTGGCTGCCTATAACGCAGGACCAGGAAATGTGAAAAATACGACGGAATTCCTCCTTTCAAAGAAACTCAAAATTACGTTTCCAAAGTATTAAACTACTATAAAACCTGACAATATTAATTCCTCGGAAGGCAATATATTTGTGAAAGATTTGTTTGGTTGTTAAAATATCCATACCAGTCAGAACAAAGGAGATTGACATACATGATTCGTAGACCTTTGATTCCTTATGAAGAAATCGGTGCTGAAAAATTATCTGAGTTAGTCGACCGTTTTTATGAAAAAGTGGCTGTCCATCCGGATTTATATCCGATTTTCCCTAATGACTTGACGGAAACAGCTCGTAAACAGAAGCAATTTCAAACACAATTTTTAGGCGGACCGAATTTATTCACGGAGGAACATGGACATCCGATGATGAGAGCGCGTCATATGCCTTTTCCTATAACTCCGACTCCAGCGAAAGCATGGCTCGCATGCATGTACGAAGCGATGGATGATGTAGGGCTTGAAGGTACTATCCGTGACGTGTATTATCAACGGCTCGTTATGACTGCCAATCATATGGTCAACAGAAGCGAGGAGGATGAGCTGTGAACCGTGATACCATTATGGAAAACAGTGTCACTTCGTCAGCAACCTTATCAAAACCCATTGAGATTTATGCATTCGTTGATCCTTTATGCAGCAAATGCTGGTCACTTCAGCCCTTGCTCCGTAAATTACAGATTGAATATGAACGTTATTTCACATTAAGAATAGTTCTTCGCTCATCATTGCCAAAGATGAATGTAACAAACTTGAGTAATCGATGTGATGATGTTAAATCTTGCGATAAAACCCATCCGTCCTTTCCAAGCATCGCAATGAAAGCGGCGGAATTTCAAGGAAAACGGGCCGGTTTCCGTTTCCTCTCAAAACTTTTTGAGTACACTTATTTGAAATCGAGAAACGTCTTATCGTTTTCAGTACTTGTTGAGATTGCCGAAAAATTAGGCTTGGACGTCGATGAATTCATCCTCGACTTCTCATCACATAATGTATTGCGATCCTTGCAGGTGGATTTGTATCTTGCGAATGAAATGGAAGTGGATGATGCACCATCCTTTGTGTTTTTCAATGAAAATATTGAAGACGAAGGACTCAAGGTAAATGGACTTCACTCTTATGAAATCTATGAACAGATTTTAGAAGAAATGGTCGGTTATCCAATCGATCCGGATACTCCCCCACTACTTGATGATCTTTTCAAACGTTTTGATTCACTCGCAACAAAAGAAGTTGCTGAGATTTATCACATCTCGGAGAAATTAGCTGAACGCGAATTAAAAAAGCAGCTTCTCCTGCAAAATTTAGAAAGACAGCCGTTCAATAATGTAACGCTTTGGCGAAAACGAAAATAGATAAAAAGCAGGCGTCCCAGTAAAATTGGGACGTCTGCTTTTTCGTATAACCGCTCGTTTATTGTCGTAACCGCTCGTTCATCCTCATATCCGCTCGTTTATTCCAACAACCGCTCGTTTATTCCCATATCCGCTCGTTTATTCTCATATCCGCTCGTTTATTCTCATAACCGCTCGTTTAATCTCATAACCGCTCGTTTATTCTCATATCCGCTCGTTTATTCTCATAACCGCTCGTTTAATCTCATAACCGCTCGTTTAATCTCATAACCGCTCGTTTATTCTCATAACCGCTCGTTTATTCTCATAACCGCTCGTTTATTCTCATAACCGCTCGTTTATTCTCATAACCGCTCGTTTATTCTCAGAACCACTCAATTAAAAAGAAAAGAGCATCCGCTCCTGGGGAGAGGGATGCTCTTTTACAAAGGGAATGGGAGAAATGTTCACGTTCAAACAAAAGGGGTGTATGTTTGGTATGTGATTTATTTCACATCTATAATTTATCATGAAATAGTAGTTAATGCAACATTTCACAAGAAGTTTCACATCTCTGTCACAAATAAAACCATCTACAAATCCCTTACCTAAAGACTTAAAGACTATCATCTATTAATATTTTTGTAAACAAACAGAATGTAAGCGCTTTACTATTTGTTATAGAAGTATATTGATGATTCAAAGCATCAAAAAACTGACTTGGCTTTTAAAAACGCCAAGTCAGTATCTCTTTTATTGCTTGTTAAGCAATTCTTCCAACTCGTTCAATCTCTCTTCGAACACACGGCATGCCTCTTCGATTGGTGCTGTAGAAGTCATATCGACTCCTGCTTTTTTAAGAACTTCAATGGGATAGTCTGATGAACCGGCTTTCAAGAAGTTATTGATGTAACGGTCGACAGCTGGTTGGCCTTCAGTAAGAATCTGATGGCTTAATGCAACAGCTGCACTGAAACCAGTCGCGTATTGGTACACATAATAATTATAGTAGAAGTGTGGAATACGTGCCCATTCAAGAGCGATTTCCGGATCCACCTCAACAGCATCACCAAAGTACTTCTTGTTTAGTGCACCATATTCTTCTGTTAGTTTATCAGCAGTCAATGCAACACCTTGTTGGTCAAGCTGGTAAATTCTATGTTCGAATTCAGCGAACATTGTCTGACGGAATACTGTACCACGGAATCCTTCGAGCCAATGATTTAACAAGTAAATTCGTTTTTGCTCATCATCAATTGTTTTTAGAAGATGGTCGTTTAAGATTGCTTCATTAACTGTCGATGCAACTTCAGCTACGAAAATTGAATAGCCGCTGTAGTTGTATGGTTGCGTTTGACGTGAATAATAGCTGTGAACACTATGGCCGAATTCATGAGCCAATGTAAACAAGTTATTCACGTTATCCTGCCAGTTCATCAAGATATATGGATTCGTACCATATGATCCAGAGGAATAAGCTCCTGAACGCTTCCCTTTGTTTTCACGTACGTCAACCCAACGGTTTTCAAGTCCTTCTTTAACAATGGATTTATATTCTTCACCTAGTGGATGGAAACTTTCAAGCATAGTTCCTGTTGCTTCCTCATAAGGAACTTTCATTTCCACATCTTTTACCATCGGCGCGAACATGTCCCACATATGAAGTTCCTTTAGACCAAGTACCTTTTTGCGTAATGCAACGTAGCGATGATGCAATCCAAGGTTACTATTAATCGTGTTAACAAGGTTGTCATATACTTGTTCCGGAATATGGTTTGCCGATAATGCAGCATTACGAGCAGAATCATACTTACGGATTCGCGCATTGACATTATTCTTTTTAACATTTCCGCTCAATGTAGATGCAAAAGTATTTTTGAACTCGCCATATTTGCTGTACATTGCTTTGAATGCTTCTTCACGTACTTTCGGATCTTGGCTTTCAAGGAAACGGATATAACGTCCGTGTGAAAGTTCCGCTTCTTCACCGTTTTCGTCTTTCACCATTGGGAAAGTCAAATCGGCATTGTTCAGCATGCTGAACGTTTCTGCAGCGTTGCCTGTCACTTCGCCCAATTGTGCAAGGATTGACTCTTGTTCTGCAGCAAGGATGTGAGCACGGCGGGAGTTCATTTTTTCAAATTCATACTTGTACACTTTCAAGCTTTCATTATTCTCAGCAAGACTGTTCAATTCTTCCTCAGAAATCGTTAACAATTCCGGTGTGAAGAATGAAAGTGCTGTAGATACTTTGGAGTATAAAGATTTCGCACGACTATCCATCGCTTGATAGAAGCCATTCGTCGTGTCTTGATCAGCTTTCAAATGGGAGTACGTATATAATTTGCCCATTCTTTGGTAAACAGTATCACGGTAAGATAGAGCTTCGGATAGTGCTTCCGGACCGTTGTTCAATGTACCTTTATAGCTTTCCGCACTAGCTAAAAGCTCATCGATTGCTTTAAACTCCTCTTCCCACGCTTCATCCGTAGGGAAAATATCTTCCAAGCGCCAAGTTTCTTCCACTTTGACTTGGTCACGAGTTAACACTTTGTTTTTAACTTCCGTCGTCATTCAAATTCCTCCCCCAAACTTTCTTCGTAAATCGAATCATTATCATTCTCTCAATTTTGTGCTTCATTTGCAAGAAATCTTTCTGAAATTATATACAAAATTCCCTTTTCACTGAAATCTGTTTTATCCGAAGGGTTTTTTAATCCATTCCTAATAAGGAATTCGATATATTTTTTACAAGCCGACGTTTTTTCAGCAGAAGGATGATCAAAACCCCATACGAATTGTTGCAGATTATATGAAGTAACTTTATTGAAGCTCAAATTTTTTCGCTTCAAAAAATGGAGAAGTCTTAACTGCCATTCAAAATCGGCTTCACGGAATGCATCATTCCCTGAAATCGGCACACCAATCCAGGTTGGCAGGTTAACTGGCAAGATTCGCATTTCATAACAGCATCTTAAAAATGGATCGTTAATGCCTTTTCTATTTAGCATTACCCACCGTTCAAGGTCTTCACGGCGCTTTGAACTATATAGATTTACATATCGAATAAGATCCTCATTTGACGGTACTTTCGGGCGAATAAAAGGGAAAAATTGAAAGGTAATTGGAAGGTTGTGGTGCATGCCAATATATCTCTGGCCTGCAATATGCAACAAACTCGTAAAATAGTGAAATGTTTTCGTTTGGGGGTTAAAAGTAAGGAGGACATCTCCTTCAGGTGGGGTGCTGACGATAAACCATTCCTCGAACTTTGAAAACTGAAAAGTCCCTACGCCCTCGGGATATTCGTAAACTTTTGAGGCGTATGCAATATCCAAATTGGGGTCATACCGACCTTTTGATACCCCTGGGTCCGCTTTTCCAACAGGGGGATCGGAATTGTACTGCACTGAAACTCGATTGGAACTTTTACGTCATTGGAAGCAATAAGCAGGTCAGGTCGCTGTGAAATTTTTTAACAACGGTTCCAATATCGCATCTTCCGAATGCGTTGAAAGCAACTGATGTAATAATAATTTACCAGTTAAATGTTGTGGCGATTCCCCCTCTGAAAAGGATGCACGGCAGGCGGTCGCCTTTCGATGAGCAAAATGGGGAATAACAATATCACCGACTTTTAAATGGACCGGACTTCTACATTGGGGACAGAAAAAACTACGAGTCTCTTTCCAACTTCTGAGCTCGTCCCTTTTTAGATCTGCTGTTAAAACGACCATCCGTCCATCCTCCGAACAGGCTGTTAAAATTCTCCTCACTCCTTTCAGAGTAATTGTAGGAATCTTCATTTACAATTGCAACTATTATGAGTTTATATATCTAACAATAAGAAAAAAAGCTGCTTCCCCTATATTTACCAATGGGGAGCAGCTGATTATTTTTATTCGCCAAAATATTTATCAACAGTCTTCAAAACATCTGATTCCATTATAACTTTTCCATACTCTTCCAAACGATGGATGGTTACTTGGGATAATGAACCGTATTCCGAAACGATACTACAATAATCCAATTTAGCATCGTCATCCATTTCAGATTCATCATAGATCACATGCATGTAGAATTTATTTTCGAATGAATAGAGAGATGATTGAACTGCATAAGCGGGAATTTTCTTAGCTAACGGAATGAGATTTTCGAAATCATCAAACACGAACATATCGGAAGTCCATACTACCGGCTCATCGTTTAATTCATTCATGAGCTGTTCAGGGTTTGTGAATAAACTGGGATCAGGGTCAAAGTGCTTATCAGACTCATCCACACCAAAATCAATTTCGTTATTTTCCATTTGTGCACGTGTCACTGTAACTTCGATTCCATTATTCATCGCATGGACTTGAATCCACAATGGACCTTCAACTTCAAATTCGGTCTCATCATTGATTTCATCCATCATCTCCCAGAAGAGCTCTTCACTTTTATCTCGATTATACCAGACTTCTTCACGAGTAAAGCCACGTTCTTCTATGTCTATATACGATAAATAAAACTTTACTGTATTATCATTGATACGTTCTATTTCCATCCCTTTTCTCTCCCTTCCTTACAAATAGGTATATGCCTATTTTTTTATTTTCGCGATTAACCTGCAATGCTTATACTTACTATATGAGCGTCTACGAAGTTTTGAAAGGGTTACCGCTCAAGACTTCTATTGATAATAGCATTGTAGGGAACATCAGCACATATTGCAATAGACAAAAGCGTAGGGCGCCTTCTTAGTCCCGACAGTTTGGGAAAAGAAGACGTGCTCGTAACGCTGCGCTATTACTCGCAAAAGCCGTTCTTCGTAACGGCTTTCGCTGGGAGACATGCCACAACAAAGGCGCTTTTTGCCTTTTTGGCATGTCTGAAGCGACTCGAGGGACTGGCGCCCGTAGCTGGATGAGACAAAAGCGTAGGGCGCCTTCTTAGAGGCGACAGGCATAAGGCGAAGCTGCGAAGTGGCGTTTTTTGCCACATAGCAGATTTGACTTATGACCCGAGCCTCTGGCGCCCGTAGCTGGATGCTAAACCCTGAAGGGAAATTAAAAAGCCGATAGGATTTGGCGAATGCCCGTTATCTCCCTATCAGCTTTACTATGTCTTAAATTAGTTAACCATGCGCCGCGCTTCAAGCAGCTGATAGGCCCTTACTTTACGAGGTAGGAAACGTCTGATTTCATCTTCATTATACCCTACCTGAAGCCTTTTTTCATCAAGAATGATTGGTCTTCTTAAGAGGCCTGGATGTTCCTGTATTAATTCGTATAAGCGTTGAAGTGGAAGGCTTTCCACATCTACATTAAGTTTTTGGAAGATTTTTGATCGGGTTGAAATAATTTCATCTGTCCCGTCTTCTGTCATTCGGAGAATTTGTTTGATTTCACCAATATTCAATGGCTCCGAGAAAATATTACGTTCCGTATACGGTATTTCATGCTCTTCCAGCCACGCCTTAGCTTTTCTACATGATGTGCAACTAGGTGAGGTAAATAATGTAACTCCCATTCGCTGACACTTCCTTTCAGTCGGCTTGCTTGTTTTATTTAAATTAGAATGATTTTAAAGTAATTTGCTATCTTCTATTATACACATATTCATTCTCAATGAATACACTTTTTCAAAAAAAAGTAATACAGATTGTTTCTTTGTCACAGTTCCGCAATAATGTAAGGGTTACAGCTCCTTTGGATTTGTACTTTCACACTTCTATACTGTTATACCCGATAGCATAAAAGTTTAAACATCATTCACATAAAAAAATCCATTTCTCATTTAGGAATGCTTGATTGAAAAACAAATTCCTTTACTAATAGTACGAACTCACCCCAAAAAGGTTTCAAAATCCAGGCATTTTTTCAAACAAAAACGTAGAGGTACCCTGTAATATTAAAGACAAGTAATTGTACATGATGACTTATCTCGTCGTGGCTTGTTTATAATGTTACACACATTATAAAAATGCACATTACTAAAAGTAAATTTTAGTAATGTGCATTTTTATTTTGGCTAACATTTCCTCATAGTTTTATTAAAAAGTTAAACATTTTACACTTACGAAGAAAAGTATTAGATTAGAACTAACGTTCCTTATTGGAGGGGTTAATAATTGTATTGGTATGAGTATTGTCCGAAACATGTTGAAAGTAAATATCAACTGTTAGTATTTAAAGATAACAAGCCCTTTCTACCTTTGACAGATTATTACCAAGATTGTTTAGGGAGAATTGATAAGAGTTCTGCAACATCTTATTTAAAGTGCTTATTACCCTTTTTTAAGTGGATAGAGGAAAAAAGTAACTATCAGGGAAATCGAGTGCAATGGAATGAATCGGAAGGAAAGATACGCGTAGCTGTTGAGGATTATTTACAGCATGAAATGAGCTGTAAAGTTTGAGATAAAGATTCATTTCGTTTTGTGAATTTAACAAATAAAAGCCCTACTACCATTAGTCGTTTTTTATCGGCACTAAAGTCATTTTATAAGTCTATGGTTCGCTTAAACTACTATCCACATCATAACCCTTTAATTGATGGGCAAGCTATTCTACATAGCTATAAAGAAGAAGTAAGAGGTGTTCGAGAAGATAAACCTAGAATGCCCTCAGTTGCAGGAACAGAAGATCCTGTCACTCACCGAAGATTAACAGATTCCTATTTTAAAATCATCAATGAAGAATGGCAACCTCAAATTATTGATGATATGAATTTACCTTATCAAGTTTATCAAGCAGGGAAAAAGGTAAATTGGTCGCAACGTGAAATGATTATAGCTCGTATGTTATTCGAAACAGGAGCAAGGGCATCGGAAATTATTGAACTCACCATTGGAGATTATCGTTAGCGTAGAAGTCACCAAGAGGTTAGTACGTTTAACAAAGGGAGTCATGGTAGGAAGATCAAGTTCTTACGCTTTAGTAAAGATACTGTCAAGCGATTGTTTCACTATATAGACACCGAGAGAAAATCCTATGATGAAAATCATTTAGGATTTGAACAATTGCCTGACGATGCACCAATCTTTTTATCTGCAAATGGAAAAGCATTTACTTATCATGCTTGGTATTATCATTGGAATCGAGCAATGAAAGTTAATGAATTAAGTTTAAACCCGCATAAAGCAAGACATTGGTTTGTTACTTCTCGCCTAAGAGAAATTTATAATATATCCAAAAGTGAAGCTGAAATTCAACAGCGTAAAAATGAATTAATTAAATATATGAAATGGAAAAATCCCGATACCATGAATATATATGAACATCATTTTGACGAAGCAAAACATCGAGAAGCCCATGAAAACATGCTGGTACAAATGGCACAAAGAGAGGAAGATTACACTAAGCAGTATAAATCTTCTGGAAAATCAAAGTTGGCAGTCATTGAAACAACCAAGATTGAACTAGTCGATGAAGATTTACAAGAGTTATTAGAAGGGTTGGAATGAATTTGCCTGACGCAACACAACAAAGACCAGCAACGGTATGGTATGATAAATGGCTTGGAAAAATGGATACAAAGCTAATGTGCCTGAAAAATGGTCGAAGTGAGTTTTTAATCGACAAAGTAGATGAACGGATTCTTAAATACATTAATAATAATTGCTTAAATTTTGATTGGAAGAATCACCTTTTATTGATTATATTAATCGAAACAGCTCAAAATAAAGATGCCGGAACTATTAAAGTAATCATCGGGACCTTAAGCACACGTCTTAAAGATATTTTCAATCATTTTAACATTACTAGATTTTTAGACTTCGATCCGAATGTTCATTTATATGGATATTTAAAAGGTGAGATTTTTCCTAACGATTCCAACAACAAAAGAAGAAGATTATTGGGAAATTATAGTGGAGCCGAGTGCACTACAAAAAAATGGGTTCATAACAACTTATCTTTTGAAGAACAAGATTATTATAAACAGTTCCTACTGCAACCTATTCCGTTTGATTCATGCGATTTTTCATTTCAAAGGTTAGCAATAGAACAAGCTCAAACTATTCGTAAAGATGAAACAGATGCTATTGTTCCAATGCTTCCAACGATACGTGCAGAAGCAAATTTACGATGGAATCAGATGAAAAGACTACGTGATGCCTTTCATCAACAAATACAGGAGGTAGAAACTAAATCGTTATCACTACCAATTGAATTTTTTTATGATGAACCCGAACGCATCGGAGAAAGATTTCATTTTCGTTTATGGGATAAACCATCCTTTGTATTGCATCACCAAACACAATTTTCAGAAGCTATAATAAAACAAGCAACACAGAAGAAAGTAACTTATTCTGACGAGAAAAATGCTTATTTCCTTGAGTTTATTCGTACGGAATCAATAGAGGACAATTCAGAAGGAGAAGGTCTTTGGTTTAATGAATTGATTGGATTTAATGTTCTCGGAAATTGGAATAAAAATAGACCAATTGAAGAACATGAGCGTATTTTAAAGTTTTTATCTTTATGGGGCTACGAACAAAAATATGAGCAAAAGCCCAAACCATTTTTTTCTCAACATAAAGGTATTTTAACACCGACAACTTTTGTTACTTTGCACAAAGACAAAGCACAAGGTTTATTAATTGATGTTGAGCCATTTTACGCTGCTTGTACATTTGGTTTATTAGCTATCGACATTCTAACAACCACTGGTGCAAGAATTAATGAATTACTTCAAATTAATAATACGAAAGAATGTATCCTTATAAAAAAAGTTAAAGAGAAGTTGCATTTCTCATTTAAAGCTATCCCTAAAGGACGAGATTCTTTAGAAGAGTTTTATATAAGCAAGCAGACTATGGAGCATCTTCAAACCGTAGCAAGGCTGTTAAAAGAGCATTATGCTGTCAAGAAAATTCCGAGTAATTTATATAGATATGAGAGAAAGCATCTTTTCACTAAGCCTTTGCCCTATTATTTTCAATACGAAGGTAAGGCAATGAAAGTGGATTCTATATACAGTTCCATTCGATTCCTCCTTCATGGATTGATTTTGGAAACACAAAGCGGTAAGCCTGTAACAATCAAGACGCATCTTTTACGTCATGCTTTTGCAACAGAAGCAGTCCAGCGACAAAACGTGAATGTTGATATTGTCGCCAAGCTGTTACATCAAAGGGATTTGAATGTAACGGCTTATTACTCCGCACCAACCCCATCACAAATATCTGAATCAATAAGTGAATTACATGATGTCATTTCAAGCTATGTCGATATTGATGATGCGTATTTAAGAAGCCCCA
This sequence comes from Sporosarcina thermotolerans, assembly GCF_030067815.1. Classification (GTDB taxonomy): domain Bacteria; phylum Bacillota; class Bacilli; order Bacillales_A; family Planococcaceae; genus Sporosarcina; species Sporosarcina thermotolerans. Next base: position 3,123,390 of record NZ_CP125968.1, read on the forward strand.
AAGAGTTGCAACAGCAATTTGATGGACACGCTGAAAAAGTTGGGGTATACAACAAAGTATTAGGTGGTACTTGCGTGACCGATTTCGTGTGTCCAACTAAAATGCAATGTCTAGGTTGTAAAGCAAAAGTACCTGAACCAGACCAAGAGGATGAACTTTTAGAAGTTATTCAATTATCAAAGGATATGGAGAAACGCTTCAAGCAAATGGGGTTAGAGGTTGAAGTTCGTAAAGCAAAAGAAATGGCGAAGCAAGCTAAGATCGAACTAAAAGAGATTGACTTGATAAAACAATATAGAGAGGAACGTCATTATGAACCAACCACCAAGCTCAATCCATTCAGATAAGCGGAAATGGCTTGATAAAGTGCATCAGCAACGTAAAGACCGTTCACTTACTATTGGTATTCAAACGATTGATTTTCTCGTAGAACAAGGGATTCCCGTAACCTATCACAACATTAGTGAGCATTCAAAAGCATTTGATGAAAAAGGAAAAGGCATCCATCAAAATACGATTAAACGCAATGAGGAACTACATTCTTATTATCAAAAGCATAGCAGAACGTATAAAGTAAAAAATACGCGTAAAAAACCTGTAATGCCCTCTACATTTGACGAAGCATCTTTAAGAAGGAATTCGTCTGAACGTGATGTAAACATCGCCAAAAAGAGGTATATGCAGCTTTCGAAAGAGGACTTGGTGAATAGATTAATAGCGGTTGAAAAATACGTTGCAGAAAACCAAGAGCGATGGGTAACTAATCAATTTAAGCAGTTCAAATAGATAATTAATAAGATACAAAAAATAGCCTTGTTAAACTACTTTTAACAAGGCTATTTTAGAAACTAGATGACAACATTTTGTTGTTTTAAAATCATAGATACCCGTGAGTTCACTTTCTGCTCATATCAATAAAATTATAGGCACAAACCATTGCTTTTGCAATATTCTTTGGCAAAAGAACGATTATGTGCGCTACTGAAACCTGAATTATTTCGCTGAGAGATTTATTATTTTCTTAATTAATCTTATTTGACCTCGGTGATTTAATTCATCCTCAAATACATGGAACCATTTGAAATAGTTATTCGTAGGTTTTCCTCCCCAAAATGGAGTTTGTTCGAACAACCATGAATCCTGCAATGTTCGGAATTCCTCAATTGTCTTTTTTCTTGTTTGTTCCAATTGCTCCAAGTAGAATTCAATCGAATTCCCTTTAATTTGTTCTTGTGCTGCCTTTCCGAGATCCATTGCCGGATTCAGCATTTGTATATCCTCTTCCGTAAATTCACGTTTCTCAAATGTATCGATTTGATATGCTTTTTCAAGTGACGCCATATGAGCGATCAGCATGCCGATGGAATTTGCTTTTTCGTTAATTAAAAAATCTAATTGCTCGACTGATAAATTCATTATTTCCGCTAATGTTGTCTCTCTTGTATAATTCATCATAGATATTAGCTTGCTGAATTCCAAACTTAAACCCTCTTTTTTATCGATTAAAAATAACCTTTGATTTCCCATTTTATCTTCCTTCTATGAATGTTGCGGTTTTGGTATTTCCCGCAATTATTCTAATTATTTTTTATAACTAATGATTTAACCATTGAACATTTTGAAGAGAAGCTTACTAACTTTACTCGCCTTGATTAATTTTTCGAGTAAAACTTTTTTTGCTTTTTCAATTGCTTCATATTCTCATATTTCAGTTGACCTCTTAACTTTTTTTCATAAAGAGAGTATCTTGATAGTTGTTCTGTAGATAATTCTCCATCCTCAACAGCACGAATAACAGCACATCCTGATTCATGATTGTGAGTACAATCGTTAAACTTGCAATACTTAGCGAGATCTTGAATTTCTGCGAATAGAATGTTCCCATCAACCTCATTAGTTGTACTAATCGTTTTAAACCCAGGACTGTCAATTAAAAGTGAATCAGTTTCTTCTAAATACAACATCTTAGTTACCGTTGTTGTATGCTTACCTTTCCCATCAGTTCTGACTGAATTTGTATCTTCACTGCGATTATTTGTAAGATAGTTTATTAATGTAGATTTTCCTACTCCTGATGCCCCGATAAACATCGCTGTTTTCCCGCTATATAAAGTATCTTTAACCAGTTGTATCGATTCTCCTTGATGCATACTGACTGATGTTATTTTTACTTTTGGGTAATTTGAATGAATCGTCTCAATGATTTCTTTTGTCTCTTCAATGTAATCTGCTTTTGATATTAAAATATTCAATTCTAGTTTCTCTTGATTAAATGTCATCAGATAACGTTCTAATTTTGATAAAGTAAATCGTTGGTCAGCAGCTATTAAAATATAGAGTTGATCAACGTTTGTCGCAAGAATCTGTTCATATGATTTTACATGGTAGCTCTTAGCAGCATGACTGGAAGCTTTAGAAATAACATTTTTTCGTTGTAGTAGCTCTTCCAAATAATAATCATCATCTTGCCAATTAAACATAACAAAGTCACCGACATAAAAATCCTTATCTGTAAGTTTATGTGCAACTTTGACTCGAGGTATTATTTTATCGATTGTAGCAATTGTATATAAATGATTATTTTTTTGAATGACACGAGCAATGTCGCTATGTGAATTTATAGGGTTTTCATTTACATACTTCTTAATTCCAAAGTTTTTTTGTTCAAACATAGAACTTCCCTCTCTATAACTTAATTTTTTGATCTTGCCTTCTTTAAAGTCCAACAATTGATAATGAATAAAGTGTTTTGATAAAAATTATTCCACCATAATTAATCCATTTGGTCACCTCCATTTTTGAAGTAACCAAGGGAATCAAATATTTGTTAGCATAGCTGTATAAAATAACAAAAAGCCACAGGGTTATATAAAATAACCCTGTGGCTTAAGTGTTAATTCAAAATAGAAATGCTTCTAACAAGTCGCACATCATGATGTGATGGTAAACCATTTTTCAATATAAATCCGAATGAGTGAGACGCAAAAATTCAATTCCCAAGGTTAACTTCATTAAGTTTATGAATTGCATAATCTCACTCCCTTTCCATACATTAAGAAAATAATACCACATTAACAATCAGAATTCAACAACTTTTTAATCATCTTACTAGATTGTCCTTTAGTTCAAATACAATTCCGCAATATGGCCCGTTTCTTGAAGAGCTATCTATATCATAGTACCACATTTACCCATTTAGTAGGCATCAAAAAAGTGCTACATACTAGATGTTTCTACTACATGTTATGGCCCGATACGACATAAAAGAGATCGTCAATGACAATCTCCTGTTGTTCAATTAATATAGCTCATATAATGTTGCACATTCTATGAAGGATGCTGATGTATCAAGAGGAACATGTTATCTCTTGACTTTTAATAAAAACTTACCCCCTACGTTTTTGTTTACGGCGTATAATCTACGCCTTCTGTATATGAATTACCGGCATTCCATAGTAGGAATTCGTTAATACCGTTCTCATTCAAGGCTTTAATCTGTGCCTCGACCTCATTTTTACCATAACGAAGATAATTCCCTGCACCTAACCAAGGTGCACTGAAATCTTGAAGCCAAGGACGAGAAATAGGTGGATTCTCAAGTTCCCCTAATTTAGCATTTTCAACCTTCGCATATTCAGTCACAAGGCGATATGGTTCAAGGTCGGGTTTCGAAATTCCGAAATAGGAGGTCCAGTGGCTTGGGTAAATCATAGACGAAATGACATCCACATTCTCGGAAATCTTAGAAAAGTTTTGTCCGATACCTGGTGCTTCCGGCAATGTTGCAGAGTAGCCGAAAATATCTACCGATACATCAACGTCGTACGGCTTTAACTTTTCACGTGCATAGGCAACAAAATCCGTAACTGCCTCAACCCTTCGTTGCACAGTGTCAAGCTCCGAATCCTCGTAGTCTTCCATCGTATATCCAAGTATATCAGCTCTATTTTCAAAGCCTTCCGGGAAACGAACATAGTCAAACTGGATCTCTTGGAACCCCATCTTCGCAGCTTCTATCGCAATTTCAACGTTATGATCCCAGACTTCTTTCATAAACGGATTGACAAATGATTCTTTCCTTCCGTTCTTCCATACCTGATCCCCATCCATGAAGGATAGATCCGGTCGTTGTTCTGCGAGGACACTATCTTTGAACACAACAATTCTTGCAATTGGGTACACCCCCTCCGCTTCAAGCGTCTTGAGCATATTTTGAGGGTCCTTAATATACGGTTTTCCAATTCCGAGATCAAACAACGGGGAAACTTCCTGAGGCTTATATGTCAAATTCCCGAAATCGTCTTTGATGTCAATAACCATTGCATTCAAATCCGTTGAACCAATCAGATTCAACAATCTTTCGAATCGGGCTCCCCCGGCAGAATGTCCAGTGACGTAAATTCCTCTAACCGCATCCGGGTATTCAAAGACTAACCCGGAATCAAAACGGTATAATTTTGAGCTCGCTACAATCGCTTCATCCATTTCTTCAAATCCATATGTACGTTCCGCAAAGTCAATATCTTTTATAGTTTCATCGGCATAGACAATCGTTGGAATCGCAACTGCAGCCGCAAGCATTAGCGAACTCAAAAACTTCATTTTCTTCATAGGGCACATCCTCTCTTTCATTTATTCTACCAAAGCAAAAATCTATTGAATAGAGCAAGTCTCCTATTCCCGTAATTAATTGTCGAAAAACCTCAGTTCCTCTGTTTTTTTGTCTATTCAAGTTTTCCCTATTGCATTCTGTACAAAGTCGTACTATACTTTTGACACTAATACTTTTAAAAAGCAAAGACGGAAAGAGTACTCTTGTATCGACTTATCAGAGAGCCTGTGGCTGGTGTAAACAGGCAAGACGTACAAGAAGAATTGGATTCCTGAGCTTGATTGGCGAATGAGGGTTTGCTTTGTCTCCCAGTAGTCAATCACGTCTCCCGCGTTATGGGATTTGAGTGGCCTTTTACGGGCTAATTCGGGTGGTACCACGGTTGATCAACATCAGTCGTCCCTTTTTAGGGATGACTGGTGTTTTTTTGTTTTATATTATTATTTATTTTCATTAGGTATTGGTATTTATTTGACTGGAGCGAAAGGCGGCGACTCCTGGGGGATTAGCGGGACAGGTGAGACCCCGCAGTGTCGCGTAGCGACCGAGGAGGCTCACCGCCCGCCCCCCGGAAAGCGTCCGTCTGTAGCGGAAGTCTATTTTAAGGAGGAGTAAGAATGAAAACTATTTTTTCAGGTGTGCAGCCGACAGGTACAGTAACATTAGGGAACTATATCGGGGCTATTAAACAATTTACAGAACTTCAAAACGACTTCGACTGCAGGTTCTGTATCGTAGACCAACATGCCATCACTGTACAACAAGATCCAGACGAACTATCAAAAACAATCCGCTCGCTTGCAGCCATCTACATAGCCAGTGGAATTGACCCGGAAAAATCCACACTATTCATCCAATCAGAAGTACCCGCACATGCCCAAGCTGGATGGATGATGCAATGTATTTCGTATATTGGTGAACTCGAACGAATGACTCAATTCAAAGATAAGTCTGAAGGAAAAGAAGGTGTATCCGCAGCATTACTAACATATCCCCCATTAATGGCGGCGGATATCCTTATCTATAATACGCATGTCGTCCCTGTCGGTGAAGACCAAAAGCAACACGTTGAATTAACACGCGACCTGGCAGAACGTTTCAACAAAAGGTACGGTAATGTCCTAACGATACCAGAAATCCGCATACCTAAAGTCGGTGCTCGCATTAAATCACTTCAAGACCCTTTGAAGAAAATGAGCAAATCCGACCCAAATAAAAAGGGAACAGTTGCGATTTTGGATACACCGAAAGAAATTGAGAAGAAAGTTAAAAGTGCGGTAACGGATTCTGACGGAATTGTTAAATTCGACGAAACAAATAAACCTGGTGTCTCGAATCTACTAACAATCGAATCCGCATTAAGCGGCATTTTAATTCCTGATCTTGAAGTAAAATATGAAGGTCTCGGATACGGCGCTTTTAAGGCAGGAGTTGCGGAAGCAATTATCGGACATCTGACACCTATTCAAGAACGCTATGCGGATCTTTTAAATTCCTCCGAGCTGGATGTACATTTAGACAGAGGTGCTGAAAAAGCGAATAAAATCGCAACCGCCACACTTAAGAAGATGGAGTCCGCGATGGGAATTGGAAGAAGACGGTAAGCAGAAGTAAAACGGACGCTATTACAAATAGGGTGAAATCAAAGGTCCGGATAATGAATAAAAATATCTGCGTCCAACTATAGCCAAGTGAAATATAATTAAAATAAAAAATCATATGTGATACGGAAACTACTATAAGTCCGTAGCTGAGAAGGAAGAGGAATATACGTGTCATGAACATCGCCCTTTTGCTTTTTCTTATCATATGAAAATAAGCTCCCCATTTAGAAGATGACCTCTAAATAGGGAGCTTTTCTTATTTATATTTTCTTAAACACAAGTGAAGCGTTATGTCCGCCGAAGCCTAATGAGTTGCTCATCGCATAATTGATGTCCGCTTTACGGGCAGTATTCGGAACATAGTCAAGATCACATTCAGGGTCTGTGCTCACATAATTCATTGTTGGAGGCAGGATCCCTTCTTGTAATGCTTTCACTGTGAAGATTGCTTCCAATCCACCAGCCGCGCCTAACAAGTGACCTGTCATCGATTTAGTTGAGCTTATCGCAAGCTTATAAGCATGCTCACCGAATACAGTTTTCGCTGCCATCGTTTCGAATAGATCGTTATATGGCGTGCTTGTACCGTGTGCATTAATATAGTCGATTTTATCCGGGCTGATTTCTGCTTCGTCGAGTGCCTGTACCATCGCACGCGCGCCGCCTTCGCCTTCCGGTGCAGGAGCTGTAATATGGTGCGCGTCTCCAGTTGAGCCGTACCCAACGATTTCCGCGTAGATTTTCGCTCCGCGTTTCACCGCATGTTCATATTCTTCCAAGATTAGGATTCCTGCTCCTTCGCCAATGACGAAGCCATCCCGTTCTTTATCGAACGGACGAGATGCGGATGCAGGGTCCGGGTTCAATGACAATGCAGTGTTTGAACAGAAGCCAGCAACAGCCATAGTTGTAATTGGTGCTTCTGCGCCTCCTGTGATCATTACATCTGCGTCGCCGCGTTTAATGACTTCAAATGCGTCTCCAATAGAGTTCGTACCTGATGCACATGCTGTAACTGTACATGAGTTAATGCCCTTCGCTCCGAAGTGGATGGATACTTGACCAGAAGCCATGTCCGGGATCATCATCGGTACGAAGAATGGACTTACTCGGCGATATCCTTTTTCAAGGAATGTTTTGAATTGCTGTTCATGGGTTTCCATGCCACCGATTCCAGATCCAATCCAGACTCCTGTACGTAGAGCGGTCTCTTCGTCTAATTCGAGGTTTGCATCTTTCATTGCCATGATGGACGCTGCCATTGCATAATGTGTAAATCTGTCCATTTTCCGGGCGTCTTTTCTAGGGATATATTCTTCAATATCAAAATCTTTTACTTCCGCTGCAACCTTAACAGGGAATTGATCACTGTCTAATCTTGTTAGCAGGCCGATTCCCGACTTTCCATTCAATACCGCTTCCCACGATTCTTCCGCGGAATTTCCTACTGGAGAAACAGCACCTATTCCAGTAACAACGACACGACGTTTTTCCATTCCTGAAAACTCCCTTTCATCATTACAAGTAATTTAAATCGGATTTACGCTACAGGCGGACGCTTTCCGCGGGCGTCGCTTCAGCCTCCTCACTTCGCTACGCTTCGTTGCGGGGTCTTCTGCTGACGCTTTTCCCGCAGGAGTCGCCGCCTTTCGCTACAATCCTATAGTTTGCAATCAATAACAATATTCTTTATCAAGTATATAGTAATCCGTGATTATTTTCCCCATTTAATACATAAAGCGCCCCATGTGAGGCCTCCGCCGAAACCTACCAATACAACGATGTCGTCATCTTTGACTCTGCCTTCCTGTAAATCATCAACTAATGAAATCGGAATAGAGGCAGCTGAGGTGTTTCCGTATTTATGGACGGATTTGGACATCTTTTCTACTGGCAATCCAAGACGTTCACGTGAAGATTCCATGATTCGGATATTTGCTTGGTGAGGTACCAAATAATCCACGTCTTCAGTAGTCAAACCTGCTTTTTCCGTAACATTGACAGCAGATTCGCCCATTTGCCTTACCGCAAACTTGAATACTTCACGTCCATTCATCCGAATGTATCTGTCTTGGTATAAATGCTTGCCACCTGTACCGTCTGCTCCTAATTCGAACGAAAGAATTCCTCGACCTTCGCTCACTTTACTGACGATTGCAGCTCCTGCACCGTCTCCGAAAAGTACTGCAGTGTTACGATCTTCCCAATCTGTTACCTTCGATAATTTCTCAACACCGACGACTAAGACATGCTTATACGTATCAGCTTCAACAAAATGCTTCGCCATAACAACTCCGTACATGAAACCTGCACATGCAGCGGAAACATCCATGGCTGCTGCATTTTTTGCACCTAACCGCTCTTGAAGCATCGTAGCGACAGAAGGGAAAGGACGATCAGGAGTTACTGTAGCAACAATGATCATACCAATCTCTTCCGCATTGATACCTGCATTTTTTATAGCATCCAATGCAGCTTCATATGCCATGTCGGATGTATCTGTATTTTCGTCCGCAATGCGTCTTTCTTCAATGCCGGTGCGTGTGCGGATCCATTCATCAGAAGTATCTATACGAGCTTCAAGATCCTTATTTGTCACTACTTTTGATGGGACAAACTTTCCTATACCAATCAACCCTGCATTCATAGCACATACCCCGTTCCTTATCATCTATTATTAGTACCTGGTATTAATTATAAGATAACTGAGCTCACTTTTCAATATCTGGACACGATTTCGCCAAAGAATGTGAAATCTAAAAATTATTTTGTTTGATGATTGTGCCTGCTATGGTATGATGAATGGTGAAATAGTTTATTGAGGTGATTTCGATGAAATATATTATGACTTTTTTCTGGTCCTTTCTTTTAGTGTCGATGTTGAACTATGTTGCTGGTTCAATCGCTGGAATCGCATCGTTTGACTTCATGACCGGTATTATCGCATCAGTGGTCCTATCAGTTATTATTCTTCTTATGACAACAGCTATTCCTGAAGGGGAAGTAGCGGATCATTGATTCAACAAAAAAGCCACGCCATCGATTCAAATCGGTGACGCGGCTTTTTTAATTCTATAAATTCACTTCTTCTCAACCAATAGTTTCCCATCATCCATTGATAACACTAATCTCTCCCCATCTTTCAGCTCACCTTTAATGATCTCCTTGGCGACTACTGTTTCAACATGGCGTTGGATAAACCGTTTCAACGGTCTTGCCCCGAAGTCCGCGTCTGTCCCTTCCTTTACAATCCAATCAAGGACATCATCGTTATATTCCAAGCCAACTTCCTGCTCATCCAACCGTTTGACGAGATTCTCTAACATTTTTTTCGCTATCAAACGGAATGAGTCCCCTGATAAAGAATGGAAGATGATAATATCGTCCATCCGATTCAACAGCTCAGGTTTAAAGTGGCGGCGCAATTCAGCCATAACTAAGTCTTCCGCCGCATGATCTTCCGAATCGAATTTTCCCCCCAACAAGAAGGCTGAACCAATATTAGATGTCATGATTACAACTGTATTCGTAAAATTAACGAGTCTTCCCTGGCTATCGGTAATACGGCCATCATCCAGGACTTGAAGCAAAATATTCGATACATCAGGATGCGCCTTCTCGATTTCATCAAGCAGTACGACTGAATACGGGTTCCGGCGCACCGCTTCCGTCAACTGGCCTCCCTCTTCATAGCCTATATAACCAGGAGGTGCACCGACGAGTCGGGATACACTGTGTTTCTCCATATACTCAGACATGTCGATTCGGATAAAATGATCTTCTGAATCGAAAATGCACGCAGCGAGAGTCTTCGCCAGTTCTGTCTTTCCGACTCCAGTCGGTCCAAGAAATAGAAATGATCCTATTGGTTTATCCGGATCCTTAATGCCTGCCCTCGCACGCCAAACAGCTTCTGTGACAAGCTGAACAGCATTATCTTGTCCGATAACCCGTTTTTCCAACGTTTCACCAAGACGTAGCAATTTCTCCCTTTCACCTTCAACAAGTTTCGTAACCGGAATTCCTGTCCAGCGGGCAACGATCATCGCGATTTCATCTTCCGTCACTTCTTCGCGAAGCAAACGATTTTCAGAACTGTTGGCTAACGGTCCTTCCATTGCCTGCAGTTCTTTTTCCAATTCAGGAATCTTGCCGTACTGCAACTCTGCAGCTTTATTCAAATCGAAGCGGTTCTGCGCATCTTCCAACTCTCGGCGATATCTGTCCAGCTCCTCGCGTTTCGATTGGATTTCGCGCAGTGTTTCCTTTTCTTTATTCCATTGCTGACGCATATCGGATGACGAATCCTTTAATTCCTGTAACTCCGTACGTAATGCTTCCAAGCGGGTTTGGCTGATTGCATCCTTCTCTTTCCGCAATGCCTGTTCCTCAATTTCAAGCTGCATAATCCGACGTGTGACCGAATCGAGCTCCTGAGGCATCGAGTCAATTTCCGTCCGAATCATGGCGCTCGCCTCATCAATGAGGTCGATTGCCTTGTCCGGCATGAAACGTTCTGTTAAATAACGATCCGACAATGTAGCTGCAGCGACTATTGCACGGTCATGGATACGAACACCATGGTGTAGCTCAAATCTTTCTTTCAAACCGCGTAAAATCGAAATTGTATCTTCCACCGACGGTTCACGCACGAGCACCTGTTGGAAACGGCGTTCGAGTGCGGGATCCTTTTCTATATACATTCGGTACTCGTCAAGTGTCGTCGCTCCGATGCAATACAACTCACCGCGTGCAAGCATCGGTTTCAACATATTCCCCGCATCCATCGCACCTTCAGTTTTCCGGCGCCTACAATCGTATGGATTTCGTCGATGAAAAGAATAATTTCCCCATCACTATCCTTCACCTGCTTCAAGACACCCTTTAAACGCTCTTCGAACTCGCCACGGTATTTGGCACCTGCGATGAGGGAGCTCATATCCAATTCAAAAATTTGCCGATCTTTCAATCCCTCAGGCACATCGCCTTTGACGATTCGTTGAGCAAGGCCTTCGACAATTGCCGTCTTCCCTACTCCGGGCTCCCCAATAAGGACAGGATTGTTTTTTGTTTTCCTAGATAAAATTCGGATGACATTTCGGATTTCTTCGTCACGTCCAATAACGGGATCCATCTTTCCGTTCTTCACATCTTCAACAAGATTTCGACCAAATTGCTCAAGTGGTGTACGTTGATCTTCTTGCATGCCGCCCATTCTCATATACATTCACCTCATTAGTTTGACTTTGACTATCTTTGATTAATTAAATTATAAGCTGATTTTTCATATAAGTAAAGTGTATTGCACTTCCTCATTTCTATCCGTACCTTTCTCAAAACACATGAAACAAGCGCTATTCCCATAAAAAAAAGACTGCATGACAAATAGTCAAACAGCCTTGATTTTCTTCTATTATCGTACGCCTAACGCCATTTTTGCGTAGCGGGACATATTATCACGGGACCATGGTGGATTCCAGACGATGTTAACGTCAACGTCCTTCACTTCTGGCAGTTCCATAAGTTCCTGCTTGATATTCGAAACTATCTGAGGTCCCATTGGACAACCCATTGATGTCAATGTCATTGTGACCTTTGCAGTACCTTCATCCACCATTTCAGCATCGTAGACGAGTCCTAAATTGACAATATCAATACCTAACTCTGGATCGATTACGTTTTCGAGAGCGCCCATTAGGCTGCCCTTCATATCATCATTCATTGTAAATTCCCCTTTCCGTATTTGTTCTTCTTTCATCATATCAAAGATGGACCTATTCATTCAAATAACTCGCGAACCAATCCGTAGCGCGCAACATGCCCGTTCTTGAAACGGCATGTCCTGCTGTTGGGTCGGAGATGAATTCAAAACGCTCAGGCGTCTCTTTATAATCTTTTTTGCTGCATTGAAGAAGTTAAATGTGGGTTCGAATGGAACCGTTGTATCTTGTTCACCATGCCAAAAGAATACCGGTCGCTTATTAAGTTTCTGCCTATGTTTCGTCATATCAAATATAGCCAATGTTTCAAGCAGGGATTTTCTTTCCTCATCAGATATCGGTAATTTAAAACCTCTATTTTCAAATTGGGCAATTTGAGCTTTTGCTAGTTCTACGTATCCAGGCGCCCCCATCATGACTGTAGCCGCGTCAATCCAAGGATAGGCAGTCATGCATCCGAGTGTCGTAATGCCACCCATCGAGGTCCCACCCATTCCAATTTTATGAACACCTTTTTCAATCAATTCCCTATGGAGAATACCCATTTCTTCAATTGATGTGAGAACGATTTCCCAGAACCGCAAGCTTAGCTGAACTTCATCCAGACCTTCATCACGAACGCCATGAAGATGGGCTTCCGGTAATATGACACGTAACCCCTTCTTCGCGATATTGTATGCATAATGAAGGTTGTGCTCCTTGGCACTCGTGAACCCATGTAGGAAAATGACTGCTGGAATGTTGCTATCTTCCAATGTTTCGTCCACAATATGCAGTAATGGTATATTGCTCCAGTTCTTCTTTGACAAGCATTCAAACACCTTCTGTACTTTTCCTTAAATCGTATCAAAGTTTTCGTAGAAAAACAAAAGGTACGGTTACGTGATGGAATTTTTTGACTCACCACCTCTATGAACGATAAACTGAAAATAGGGTATAAGACAAGATAGATAACGAATTCTTTAAAAAAGGGGGGCGGAACGATGGAACCGCATTTAATCGTCCTTGACCTTGACGGGACATTGCTAACAGATGAAAAAATCATATCGAAAAAACAGCAAATACATTGAAACAAGCAGAGGAACAAGGCCACCAAATAATGATTGCAACGGGTCGTCCATATCGCGCAAGTGCAATGTACTACCGCGAACTTGGATTAAAGACGCCAATAGTCAATTTCAACGGTGCATTCGTTCACCATCCAACCGACCGCTCTTGGAAAACAATCCATGAAACGATTTCACTTCCTGTCGTAAAAGATGTAGTCGATGCGATGCAGGATTTCCGACTTCATAATATTGTGGCCGAAGTGATGGATGATGTGTACTTGCAGTATCATGACACAAAACTTTTGGATATATTCAATTTTGGAAATCCAGTCATCAAGGAAGGCGATATCAGAACAATGTTAGAGGTCGATCCTACAAGTTTGCTTATCCAGGCTGAATCTGATTCTGTCGACCCGATACGAAGACATCTCGCCGAAGTGCATGCCGAAGTGATAGACCATAGGAACTGGGGAGCACCGTGGATGTCATTGAAATCGTCCGTCATGGGTTGAATAAAGCAGTCGGTATCTCACATGTTTCCAAGTGGCTCGGTATTCCTCGCGAGCGAATTATCGCTTTCGGAGATGAAGACAATGATTTGGAAATGATTGATTACGCTGGAGTCGGGGTTGCAATGGGCAATGGTATTGACCGACTAAAATCTATTGCGGATGAAGTGACGCTTTCAAATAACGAAGACGGTATCGCAGAAGTATTGAAAGAACGACTGTTTTTACAGAATAAAATATAAAAAGAATGTGAGGGGTCCCTAATGAGAATTTTTGCGGATAGCGGTTCAGATTTACCAAAATCATTTTTTGATGAAAATGATGTAACATTGATCCCATTAAGTGTTTTGATCGATGACAAGGAATATGATGATGTCATTGAAATCGACTCAAAGAGGTTTTCGATGCAATCCGTAATGGTAAGCATCCGAAAACATCACAAGCATCTCCAGAGTCACTACTTTCCTTTTGGAAGGAGCTTGCGGAATCTGACGAAGAAGGCTTATATATCGCTTTTTCCTCGGAACTTTCGGGTACGTACAACACTGCCGTCATGATGAGAGACCAAGTAAAGGAAGGAAATCCGAACTTTAATTTAGTCATTATTGACTCTCGTTGCGCTTCACTTGGACACGGCTTATTAGTGAAGGAGGCAGTCCGTTTACGTGATTCGGGTGATGATGTCCGGACAATCGAGCGGAAAATCCGTAGTATGGCTGCCCATATGGAGCATCTTTTCACTGTTGAAGATCTTGATTATTTGGCAAAAGGCGGTCGAGTTTCCAAGGCGAGTGCATTCATCGGAGGTTTATTGAACATCAAACCTTTACTGCATGTCGAAAATGGTAAGCTTGTACCAATCGAGAAACACCGTGGCCGTAAAAAGTGTTCCGCCGAATTTTAGATTTAATGGAAGAGCGCGGAAGCGAATTGTCTGAACAAACAATTGCAATTAGTCACGGGGATGATGAGGCTACAGCAAATGAAGTGAAGACGATGATCGAAGAGAAGTTCAAACCGAAAAATGTGGAAGTCCATATGATTGGTTCCGTTATAGGATCACATGCCGGCCCTGGAACAATCGCAATTTTCTTTTTGAATAAATTAAATTAATGACTTACTAATAAAATGCCTTTTCAAACACGGTTTTGTCCGTGTCATGAAAAGGCATTTTGTAATAAATGATTAAGCTTTTTTACTTTCTACTTTTCTTCGTTCTCGTCCTTTTTTTATCATAATGAACAGGAATCCAAGGAAAATTACATAGACAAGAATCGATGCGATTAAGTAAGGAGTATTGAATCCTTTATCATCATCAGCGATATACACTTCCGCGATTTCCCTATCTAAAACGACTCGGAAAACACCATCATCCGATTCACGGATCAGATCGCCGTCTAAGAGGCCGCGTAACTTTTTATTTTCGCCAATCTTTTCAATCGGAATTTCCACGTTGGCAGTCTTCGATGTATTGTTAACAGCAATGAGCCATGTCTCGTCTTCGGAAGAACGTTTGTAAACGATGAATCCATCTTTGTTGTGAAGCAATTCAAATTCACCATTACGAAGTGTATCCGATTTATTACGCAACAGATTCAGATTGCCGATCAATTCCTTGAACTCCATATCTGTCTTGAAATTGAATAACGGATGGCTTTCAGGAGCTTCTTTTCCGTTCACCGCGATTTCAGTCCCATACGTCATAAGCGGAACGCCAGGAAGCGTGAAGAGTGCCGTTGCTGCCACTTTCCATCGGGTCGGCGGGAACATCCTCAATTCAACCATATCATACGTGAGACGTGGTCCTGTTAGATCATCGAATTGAATCAATCTAGTTTCGTCATTGTCTTTGAAAGTTTCCATATTCGATGAATCCGGATCTATCGTCATGAATGTTTCACGAAGGATATCCATCTTCGTGCCACTTGGAGTAGAATCGAAATTCGCAGCGCTTTCCTCATTCGTCAAAACATATGAACCTTCCTGAGCACCGTGGATAGCGTTAATCATTTCATTCAAATAAGCATCGTCAAATCCGTCCAATTGCGTAAGACGAATACCATCCAAATCATATGTTATTACAAAATCAACTACTGCCCTGATCAAATCCTCACGAACTTTTGGATCAGAAGTATTCCAATCGACTGTACCATCCGCGGAATGCGTGAATTTATACGTACGATCTTTGGTCCACTCATGATCTGCACCCACTTTGCCTAACGGAAAATCCGCAATCACTTTCATCTTCTGTTTATGGACTTCCTCAACCAAATCCTTAAGCTCGTCATCTGTTCCAAAATGCGGATCCAATTCGGAGTAAGACAACGCTTTTTTTCCATCATAGGACTCGGACTTAAATACCGGCCCGATGGAAATCATCGTGAAGCCCATTTCAATAATATGCTGCAATCGGGCATGGATTCCAACAAAATCCCCACCATGGAATGCATAGTCATCATGAATATCAGCATCCAAATCATTCTTGCGATCACCGTTATTATAGCGATCCACCAATAAATCATATATGCTTTCATCAGCAATGCTTGTATCTACTTTGGCTGAAGCATTTGCCGGTAAAACTGTTGAGATGAACAGTAAAAAACATGCAACAAAGCCAGTAAAACGTTTTCTTTTCACAAAAAAAGCCTCCCTACCCGAGCTATCTGTAGCCATTTTATCAAAACAGAACGCTCCCCGCCATGTAATGAAATAAAAAATGAATTGCCACTGGTAAAATGAGTCTAATTTGTGAATGGGAGGCGTGTTTTTGCAAGGACACCTTCACAAAAATAAAACCTCCGGCATCATTTGCCGGAGGCCCAAACCTTTTCATATCATGATTAAAAGAATTCAAAGCCCATCGGCAATTTGAAGCCGAAGAACATTGTCACGAAAAAGAAAACGAAGAACAAAATCCAGAACATTGTTACAGGCTTTCCTTTTGTAGAACGAACCAATACCATTTCCATCATCCCGATTGTCACTAAACCAAGAAGGAATTTGATACCGTATTCAGCACCTCTGCCATAATCCATACCTTTGATGAAAAGCGCAACGCCTGAAATAAGGATCAGCACATAGAATAGGCGTGCGATCATATGCGTAATTTTCTTGCCTTTCGTCCCGTTAGCCATTACAGCTGCGACGAGAAAAACGATTATACCAACGACCCATGTGAAAATATGAAAATGGGTTGTATCCGACAAAAATCCCAAACTGTTCACCTCATCTATTATAATTCCTATTTATCCTATCATAGAAGGGCTTGCCAATATAGAAAAATGGTTTACACGAAACGATTAACAAGCGTACCGATATTCTCGATGGAAATCTTCACTGTATCTCCCGCCTTCAGGTATTTCGGTGGGTTCATTCCCTTTCCGACCCCTGCAGGTGTTCCGGTCAGAATGACATCGCCTATCTCCAGCGTGACAAATTTCGAGATTTCAGAGATCAACTCATCTATTTTGAAAATCATATCAGCTGTATTTCCATTTTGGCGTAATTCACCATTCACCTTTGTTGCAATCGAAAGCTGATGCGGATTCGGAATTTCATCCTTCGTCACGATATACGGACCCATTGGACAAGTACCATCCAAGCTTTTCCCAAGGAAGAACTGTTTATGGCCATATTGTATATCCCGTGCAGTCACGTCGTTTGCAATTGTATAGCCGAAAACGTGGTCATAGGCAAGTTGTTTCGGAATTTTACTCCCTTTCTTACCAATCACAATAGCCAATTCGCCTTCATAGTCCATGTTCTCCGTGAGGTCTGCGTGAATTGGAAGGTCCTGTTCGTCAGCAGCAATCGAAGTCGGTGATTTTGTGAAGATCATCAATTTTTCAGGTGGTGTGTCCGCGCCCATTTCCGCTGCATGTTCGGCGTAGTTTCTGCCGACGCACAGTACATTCTTTGGCGTCCGTGGAATTGGAGAAAGCCATTCGATATCCGTAAAAGCATGTTTGAATTGTTCCGGATTTTCACTATTCCGAGCCTGTTCGGCAAGTTTCCTCACCTTTTCAACAAACTCCAAACCTCCTGCGATTCCCTCGATGATTGTTGAAGGGAAATCCTTTTCACCGAATGTCTCGGCAATTGATTTCACATCCCAGACCGCTTCCTCTTTTTTCACTTTCGGACCGAATAATGTTTTGCCTTCAAACCGGAACGATAAAAGTTTCATGTACAAGCCCATCCTTCCTCATAATTTGGATAACACTTCATTTAATCAATCATATAAGCACCTACGCTTATATATCCATTAATTCTACAAAACTTTCCCGTTCTCCTCTTTTTTCGGCAAATTTCTACCGAAGGCATCTCTGCCGTAGGTCCCTTTGCGCCATAACCATTCAAACGGCCCCATCCTGAACTTCATAAGCCATAGTTCCGCAAAAATCACTTGAATGGCAAAAATCCCTACAGCTATCATTGTTCCTGTCTCTATATCCACTTTCCCGTATAGTCCCAATCCGTAATTGTAAAATAGCAGTGTTCCAATGACAGATTGCATCAAGTACGTCGTCAATGACATACGTCCCGCTTTTGAAACAGGTCGGAAAATGGTCATGAAAATAGGCAATTGACATAAAAGGATAATGATTCCCGCATATCCGATTGCCAATATTGGACCTCCAATTAGTTGCTGGATCAACGTATTGTAGGACGTGTGGGTGTCCATATATGGCCATGATTTAATGAAAATCCCGATTGTTAGGCTTAAAATAGTAACGAGGGCAATTCGCCCTTTCCATTCAGAGGCACGTTCAAATAACTTCATTTTGGAGAAAGCCGCGCCAATCATAATAAGCGGAAGAATCATGAAAACTCCCATAAATGTGCCTGTCATTCCGAACAATAACCATTCTGAAATCCTGAACGCAAGCACTTCTACATATGTCCCATGCCCATAGGCAGTTATAGCCCTTTCAATCTGTTGGATATCCGAGAAACCTTCCATCAGCTGATTGGGGTCGTATATTGTCATTAAATAAATGACACCAATCAGTAATAGCGAAGGAATCAAATAGACTAAGGCTGCAATCCATAAAAGCCACTTTTTCGGTATTCTTACAGCTGCAATCATTATGAAGCCCATTATCGCGTACGTAAAGAGCACGTCCCCCGACCAAACGAATAGTGCATGAACCAAACCGAAAGCCAAGAGTATAGCAAGTCGCTTTGCCATCATCGGAGCATAATTCGCCCCGTTCGCGTTTGCCTTATCATACTGCATATTCAACCCATAACCGAACAGCATCGCAAAGATGGATAAAAGCTTGCCTCTATAAAAATATTGATTAGCTTGTAAGACTCCTGATCACCCGGCGTCCCGAAATAGGTTTGTGCATCGATGTAGAAATATGGTGAATGGAAAATTAGCATATTTGCAATGAGAATTCCAAGAAGCGCAAAGCCCCTTAGCATATCTAATGAATCTATTCTGCTGCCAATCGTAGGTGATACTCTCAAACAGACTCCTCCTGAACTTGCATAATCCTCTCCCCGTCGAACAAATAGAGGACCATTTCTTTTATTTGTATTTTTGCAATTGACTCTACAGCCTTCTTGTATAGGCTCAACTGGATGCCATAGCGTTTCTGCATTTCATCGACAAGGTCAGCTTCATTTTTATAAAGCCCACGAATCCGGTCTGTCTTATAATCTAAAAGCACCCAGCCATCCGCTTCTTCGAATAAGCAATCGGCAATCCCTTGTAAAATCTGATGATCTCCGTCTTTTCCATCGAATGCATACGTAAATGGAACTTCCCGAAGAATACGATTCGATTGCGATAATCGCTTGAATATCGGCGTTTCAAAAAAATGAAAGACCATATTCACATCGACTGCTTTCGCTTCGTCCTCCGTAAGTAATTGACGTGCCGTTAATTCGGTAATAAATCGTTCAATCTCTTGTACCGAATGGGAATTAGTCATTTCGATATGCTGCATGATTGTATGCATTGCAGTCCCGATTTCCGCACCTGATAATGCCCTTGATTGCAAGAACGAAGGACGGGCATGCAAATATGGAGTACTTACTTCATCATCCTTTGAAGCAAAGAAATCATCGAAATCGTCCTCCCGCTCAAGCAGTGACACCCTTTTCAACTCACTTACCGTCTGTTTGGATCTTTTTGAAACAGAAGCCATATACGGGTAAACATAGTCAAATCTTCGCTTTACTTCAGAAGACCAATCCGCGTCTACTGCTTCATCTACGGGAATCAGTTCCTGTATTTCAGCAGTTTCCACTGAATTGACTTCGGTATCTACAAATGAAGAAACTGGATATGCGAAAATTTCCCATTTGGATGCATCAGCGGTCAAACTACCGCCGTACATAACACCAAACTTTTCGAAATCTGAATGTCTTGCAATCGCAGGTCCGATCCAATCCAAATAACCGTTCGCCCGGGATCTTGTGTATTCCGGCAACATAGCACCCGATTCCAACAGCTGTGCATCCTGCCATTTACCGATTGCCTTTTCGATATCCTTAACAGATGCAATGAGTTCGAGATGCTCCTTCGCCCTCGTCATTGCTACGTATAGGACCCGCATCTCCTCCGCACGCATTTCAAGTTCCTTCTTCTCTTTCATCGCGAGGAAAGGCAACGATGTATACGTAATACGAAGATCTGGATCAATCGCTTTTACGGCAAGACCGAAATGCTGGTCGAATAAATACGGTTCGTTGAAATCCATCTTATTGAACTGCCGGCCGGCCCCTGCTATGAAAACATAAGGGAACTCCAGACCCTTTGACGAATGGATTGTCATGATACGGACGACATCCTCCGTATCGCTGACGTAACGAGCTGCCCCAAGATCATCTCCACGCTTCTGCATCCTGTCGATGAAACGTAAAAAGCGGAACAGGCCCCGGAATGATGTCTTTTCATAGTCAATTGCACGGTCATGCAGCGCCCTCAAGTTAGCTTGTCGTTGCTTTCCGTTCGGCATGGCCCCAACCATTTCATAATAATGGGTATCCGAAAACACTTGCCATATAAGCTCGGCTAATGAACCCCGCCTTGCCTGATTGCGCCAGTCCTCGAACATTAGGAAAAAGCGTTGTAGTTTCACTTGTGTTTCCGAAGCGATTCCCGCCCCGCCGGTTGCCATGAATAGCTTCAATGCCTCATAGAACGGCTTGTTCTTCGCAGCAAGTCGGACTTGGGATAACTCATTTTCTGTCATACCGACAAATGGCGCCCGAAGTACGGACGCAAGCGGAATATCTTGATAGGGATTATCGATGACACGTAATGTATTGAGCATAATCATCACTTCAATAGCGTCAAAGTAACCATGTGATAATTCCGCGTAAATCGGTATGTTAGCAAGCTTAAATTCTTCCGCAATTTCTCCTGACCAGCTCATTGAGCGCATTAGAATGACAATATCTCTGTATTCAAGAGGTCGACGCTTTTCAGTGAATGCATCTGTCACTTCTGCGCCAGTTGCCATTAGATCCTTAATTCGTTTAATCATATACCGTGCTTCCACCTGTGAACTTTTCAAGCTCTGTCCAGTTAACTCTGTTGCCTCATTGTCGTCCTCAGTACCGATATCTTCTCCATCATCCGCGTAAAGCAAGGTCAACGCTGTGGCCGACTCCTTTTCCGGATAACGAGCACCGTATTTCAAGGCGGCTGCATCGTCATAGTCAACTTCTCCTACACGTTTCCCCATCACTTGAGAGAAGATGAAATTCGTTGCATCCAACACTTCTTTTCGGCTTCTGAAGTTAGCGTTCAAATCGATTTTTAACCCATTTTCGCCATCATTCGACGTAAATCGAGTATATTTCCCAAGAAATAACCCTGGTTCTGCCAAACGAAAACGATAAATCGACTGTTTCACATCTCCCACCATGAATAAATTCCCGTCCGCTTCGCTGCCACGCTTAACCAATTGGATAATCGCTTCTTGCAACAAGTTGACGTCCTGGTACTCATCAACAAGAACTTCCGCGAATCGATCCAAATAATCTGTCGCGATATCCGAGGGCACAAGTTCACCGTCCACTTCCCTCGCAAGAATTTGCAAGGCGAAATGCTCCAAATCCGAAAAATCCACAAGTCCTCTATCCATTTTGACTCGTCCATAGCGTTCACCAAAATCTATGACTAACCCGACAAGCGTATGCATCGCTGGGGCCATGAGACGTATTTCATTCAATAGACGTGCAGGTGTACGGGCAAAATAGGACTCTTTCAATGTATTGATGATTTTCTTCACTGAATCCCTTATCGCTTTTGCTCGTTTCGCCAACTCCTCATCACATGTGTTTTTCCTGATTGTACCTGCCTTGACCCAAGTCAATGAACCGAAGAATGAATATGTTTCCTCCCAAGTACCTTCCTCAATTCGCCGCTTCGCCTCCCTAATCCATTGCAAATCAGCATCTGCGGTTACTGCAAGTGGCTCGGGACCTTCTGGCATCAGTGCAATGCGTTTCATATCCTCAGTCAGGGCAATCGCTTCTTCAAGCGTATGACGAATTGCCGTTTTCAACGGTCCAACGAAATCGAGTTCATCTATCGTTATATCTTCCCCAATCTCATATTGCATCGGAATCATCCGGAGCCATCTTTCAGGAGAAGGATGAACCCTTGAATAATCATAGAGCTTATCGATTAACGTCTCGATTGACTGGTCATTGCGGTCTGATGTGAAACTGTCCGCAAGACGGTACATCGCTTCGGGATTTTCTGCATTATATGCGTCTTCAAGCACATCCCCGATTGTATCATCGCGTAGCAACGCCGCTTCCGTGCTATCCGCGATACGAAACCCCGGATCGATGTCAAGAAGATAGGCATACTGTTTAACAACATTGAGACAGAAGGAGTGCAAAGTGGAAATCTGAGCTTTATTCAAAAGGTTTAATTGCCTGCGAAGATGGATTGAATCCGGGTTGACTGCAATCGCTTCTTCGAGGGCCTCAGCCATCCGGTGGCGCATTTCAGCCGCAGCAGCGTTCGTAAACGTGACGACTAGCAATTCATCAACATCAATTGGATTAGAACTGCTCAACACTTTTTCAATCATCCGTGTTATCAACACTTTCGTTTTTCCCGAACCAGCAGCTGCCGACACAAGAATGTCTTTGCCTGTTGCCCAAATCGCCTTCCATTGCGCATCTGTAAACGTCACATCAGCCGGTTTAACTGGAATGTCCATCATCCATCACTTCCTTTCTCATTTTCTCTAATGTTTCCTCAGGTTTCATATCTTCATATTGGCGGTACAATTGCTCTGGATTAGTCGGATCGAATTGGCAAACCGATCGATACGAGCAATATTGGCAAGGCATCTTATCCTTCAATTTATACGGATAGACCCGTGTATCGCCGGCAAGCATCCCGTCGCCAGCCTGTTGATGGCGTTGTCTGACGAACTTTCGTACAACTTGCAGATCATCCGATGCAAGTACCCTTGAAGTCTTTGAAAACGTTCCGTCCGTCTTCAAAGCAGCCGGAATAACGGTCGATGTTTTGCCAAGTTGCGCATCCATTCCCATGACAACTTCCGTGTCATCTAATAAGTACCCACGCATTTTATAGGACTTTATGATTTCCTGCTCAACCAAATCCTCGGTGAGCTCCAACTCTGTTCTGATCATCGGATTATGGATATGCAAGTAAAGGACTCCTGCGGGATCCGCCTTGAATCCAATCCATTCTTCCGCATGTTCGACCGCGACATCTAAATACGTCAACATCTGTAAAGATACGCCATAATAGACATCCGTCAAATCCAGTTGTTTGGCAGAAGATTTGTAATCTACAATCCTCAAATAATTCTTCCCATCAATTTCAGTCGCGTCGATGCGATCTATCCGCCCACGGAGATTCATTTTATTACCACGGCGAAGCGGAATCTCTAAAGGCGGCAACTGTTCATTAGGTCCGAAGGCAGCTTCGATGGCGACCGGTCTGAACACACTTTTCGTCGCCTGCTTCCCAAGGGCGAAAATTGTCCTTGTTAGGATATGGGTCAGTTTCCGTCGGATATAATGATAGCGGCTTGTCGATAACAAGATACGATTGAAAAACATTGGTGTAATGAATTCCATTGCATCTCTCGACAGTTGCCAGCATTGCTCTTTCGACAATTCCGTCCAAGACTTCCCTGTCCGATTCATTTCATCCGAAATCCATTTCAATGCAGCGTGAAATAGATCCCCGATAGACGGGGCTTCCAATGTATATTCCATCCGTTCCTGCAGCCCGAGCCCATAGGACGCGAAATGCTGGAATGGACAGCTGTAATACGATTCCACCCTTGAAACACTTGAAACGAACGACTTGCCATACAGACCTTCCGTCATTTCCGGCGCGAGCCGTTCAGTCTCATTACGGCTATTCCTCGATTTCGTTATATGTTGAAGCACGGAAGACCATAACGGATCATCCTCATAATAATCAAGAACAGCCTTCCATTCCGCCTGAAGCTGTCCCGTTTTCTCGGCTTCCTTAACCCTCATTGATACATATGGTAGAGCCGTTCTTGGATGAATGATGTAATCGATTTGCTCACCATTATCTAATAGCTCAGATGGATCCGAAACTGCCAACTGTAACCCTATATTAGGCAATAACTGCCCAATCCGTTGAATATAAAGCGACGGTAAAAGTGATTTCCCTTCCTCATCCGCAATCGGATAGGAGATGAAAAGCTTCTCCCTTGCCGACGTGAACGCTCTGTACGCCATATATGATTCATCCATTAGTTTCATCTTGGATGACGGTGCAAGCTCAAGTCCGCTTTTCGAGAACCATTCCCTGTCTGAATCGGACAGAAGTCCTTCAGCATCGACTCGTTGTGGAAGAACGCCATCATTGACCCCGATGATGAACCCGACTTCGATTTCCATCAAACTTGCAAGTTCAATCGTCGTTACGGTCACTTGATCGAGGGACGGTGGAATCCGGGTGAATTCGAGCGTATCAAACCCTTCATCCAAAATCCGGGCTGCCTCTTTCAGCTCCATTTCTTTATCTCCAAACATAAGAACGAACTGATCAAGGACATTAATCCACGAATTCCATGCCTGCTCATGCTCTGTCGCATTCAATAGCCTACCGGCACGCTCTTCTTCCGCCCGCAAATCGATGATTTTATCAAATACATGCATAGATTCCAAGAATGAAAACATCGCCGCTGCGAAATCCCGTCCATTTTTAGCCCGTTTCAAGTCAGCTTCAAAATTATTCAACGGCTCACGGATCAAATCCCTTATCGCATGCAACTCCCGCTCAGCTGCAATTCCTCATCGGTTTGCACTGTCGTATGCAATTCCAAACCACGATATCGCTTCACCTTCCAGCGAACTTCATCCATCCACCGCTTCCCGTAAATTCCATTCGCAATCACATAGTTTTCAAGACGATCCGCACGTTCACGCCAAATCAGCTTATCTTCCCTATGCGGAAAGAACAAATCCGTTTTTACAGCCCGGAATATGGTCTCATACGTCCACCCCGATGTCACGGCCTCCAAAACAGAACGTGAGAACTCAATTAGAGGATGGTGGAGCATCGGCTTTTTCCTACTGATGAATACAGGGATATCGTATTGCGAAAAGATCGTTTCGATTAATTCATCATATTTTTCCGGCTGTCTGTACAAAATCGAAATTCCTTTATATCGTTCGCCCCGCATCACTTGCTCACGGATTTTCCTTGCCACTGCATGAATTTCCGCCCGACGATCCGTCGCTTCGATTAAAGTTATTGCACCTTCGGACGGTCTTTCCTTCGGAGGATACAACTCAAATTCCCTTTCGAAATGTCTAAGTTCCTCGTTTTTAAACCGTAGTGCTTGTCCAAGATGAACGCCTTCTTCAATATCGACCGATTCATTACGCGCAATCTCCCTAAGTCTTAAGGAAGTCCTAACAGGATTAAAAAACAGCTCATGATCTGCATGCCCCGATAGATCAGATTCCATCGGAAGGACAACAGTCACCCGATGCCCGTACTTCAGCAATTCAGTAATTATTTCATACTCTCTTGCCGTAAAACTCTCAAAACCATCTATATAAATATCCGCGCCTTTTATCAGTTCCGAATGCTTAATTTGCGAAGTCAATAAAGTGAGATGCCCTTCACTATCCACATACGCTGTCCCAAGACGCTCCTCTATTTTCGTAAGAAGTAAAGTCAAATCACTTACCTTATCTTGCAGCGTACGTGGTGCATCGCCCGCGGACAATTCCTGCTGCAAACCGATTAAGGATTCATGATCCAAGCAATACCTGCTGAACTCTTTCATAAGGTCTCCAATTTTTTCGGTGAACCCTCTTTTATTGGCCGCCTGCCTGAACAATTTCAACTCATCACGATTCTCTTCCAAAACACTTCGCACAAGCATCCGATAACCGAACCCATCAACTTCCTTGCGCGTGATGCCTCCCGTTTCCTGCAGAACCCGCCACGCAAGCCGCTTAAATGTCGACACTTGCGCTCGAATTATTCCATTCAAACCGAAGTTAACCGACAAACTATGTTCCATCGAATACGACATCTGATCCGGGACAATTAAAATAATCGCAGATCCAAGCGGGTCCCGTTCAAGCTCAGCTGCAATCTCCCGCTCTATCAACGTCGTCTTCCCCGTCCCGGCCCTGCCGGTTACAAAGCGTAAAGTCATCGCCCTCATCCCTCCTATCAAAATAAAAATCCCTATCTCCCTATCTTTCATTGTACCGAAAGAATAGGACGACAGGAACTATTTGCATCATACCTTTTTAAGGTATGCCTACCATCAAAAAACTTATAAAATCATCCAAAAACTTATAAACTCGCCTATACACGCATAAATCACGTCAAAAACTCATAAATCCGCCTACTCACGCATATATCACGCCAAAAACGCATAAATCTGCCTACTCACGCATAAATCATGCCAAACACGCATAAACGCAACCGCCATCAATCTTCATCCTCATCATAAAACATCGTACTCGATTCCTCTTCCACTTTCTTATCAAGACGCTTCTCAAAATACTTTCCTACCACCCATAACAACACGATAATCCCCACAACAATCGCAGTACGAATCGGCTGCGTCAACAACGCCTTCAAATCATACCCGATAAATCCAATCGTGAAAATCATAACGAATTTCCCAGCAAGAAGAACCAACAAATAACTTTTCTTCTTCATATTCGACAAGCCTGCCACAAGATTCACAAGTGCGGACGGCGTAAACGGAAAGCAAAGCAATATGAACAACGGCCCGAAGCCATTCCTCTCCACCCAGCCGATCAATCGTTGCACGCGCTCATGCTTAGTCAAAAAACTCAACAAACGATTTCTACCGTACTTTCTGATAATCAGAAATACAACATAAGAGCCTACAACCGTTCCTGCCCATGATAAAATGAAGCCATACCAAATTCCATAGGCAACCGTATTCGCTATGACAAATACGAAAAGCGGTAAAAACGGCAAAAATGATTCTATGAAAGGCAGCAAAAGTCCGATTAACGGTCCAAGCGCCTTATATTGTGCAGCCAACTCACTTATTTTATCAACATCTAACCATTCACTCATTCACAACACCCTCGTCATATATACAATTCCCTAAACAAACTTCCATTAATAGACTATTAGTTCAACTATTCCCTTTTCCCTTATAGAATACCACCAAAACACAAAATTTATAGTATAATTTCAAATATACATACAAGAAAGATGTGACTATTTGATGAATAATCAGTTCTTATCCGGACTGAAATCCGGACTTAGCATCGCAATCGGCTATTTTCCGATTGCTTTAACGTTCGGATTGCTTGCCAACACTGGGACAAGTGAAATGCCTGGACTTTCACTCATCGAGGCTACTGCCATGAGTATGTTCGTCTACGCAGGTGCCGCGCAATACATGTCACTCAGCCTCATCAATTCAGGAGTCGACCCATTCACAATTGTTGTTAACACATTCATCGTCAACATCCGGCACTTTCTTATGACGGCTTCCTTGAATGAAAAGATGCATCGAGCACCAAAATGGATAAAATCGATTTACGCATTCGGCATTACAGACGAGTCCTTTTCAGTCCTCGCCATAAGGAAAGAGGAGAAAATCACTACGGCTTTCGCCTTCGGAGTTACAACTATCGCCTATGGGAGCTGGGTGATTTTCACCGTAGTTGGCTACGTCATCGGCGCCAACTTGCCTGATTTCCTACAAGTTGCCATGTCCATTGCCTTGTATGCTATGTTCATCGGACTGCTTGTCCCGGCAATGAAAGGCAATCGTAAAGTAGTCATGCTTGCCTCACTTGCAGCAGCCATTCACAGTATCATCTATTTCGGTGAACTTCTTTCAACCGGATGGGCGATTCTTGTCTCAACACTTAGCTCGGCAATTTTAGTTGAAGTTATTTATTCCCGACGAGGAAAAAATACTGACAGCGACTACATAGAATAGGAGGTTGACTAATGGGAACAACATACTGGTGGATGTTAGCTGGGATGGCAATCGTGACGTATCTCCCAAGGATGGTGCCGCTCACATTCCTTGACGGAAAAGAATTGCCTCCAATAATCAGTGGCGTACTTAGAAACATCCCTTATGCAGTATTGGGAGCCCTAATCTTCCCTGCGATTCTTTTCGTGCAGGAAGGCAATATCCTCTTCGGTATAATCGGAGCCGCAACAGCATTCCTTATCGCGTTCCTTGGTGGTGGCGTCATGTCAGTCGTCCTTGGAACAATCGGAGTCCTCGCAATTTATGGCCTGTTTATATAATAAGGTTTATTAGTTCAATTTATACAAAAACAGGCATACTCTATTCAATTAAGAATAGAATATGCCTCTTTTTATTTATATAATTTATTAGCCTTCATCAACCTCTTGGCCTTTCTGTTTTGCCCTATTCACCATTCGCGTCGCATACCAAAAACCGACCGTCAGCGAAAGCGCATCCGCGACATAAAGGATCCAG
The DNA here is from genome assembly GCF_030067815.1 of Sporosarcina thermotolerans. Classification (GTDB taxonomy): domain Bacteria; phylum Bacillota; class Bacilli; order Bacillales_A; family Planococcaceae; genus Sporosarcina; species Sporosarcina thermotolerans. Next base: position 3,151,856 of record NZ_CP125968.1, read on the forward strand.
TTATGCGTATAACCCGCGTAAACCGAAGCTGCAATAAGCGCAATTGTTAACGCAAGCCCGACAATGTGATGGAAGGTAACCCTTGTAAAAAATACAACGAGCAACCCTGGAAGTAATAGTGCAAGTATCAATTTCGTTTCCAATGTGGCAATATCCATTTTCCACCTATCCTTCCGAATGGATTAACGGACGACTAACAGTCCCAATCGATGATGATCGTGGCGATACAGCACTTGCTGCATAAGCCGAACTTCCCCGTCACGGCCTATCACTTGCAAACGGCAATGTGCAGCATTCACCTGGATGGCATCATATAATTCCTTTTCATTCGTAACCTGGATGCCATTTACAGTTCTGATGCATTCACCGGGAATAAGACCAAGCTTTTCACCAGGAGATTCCGGCAAGATCCCCGCAATGATAACTCCAGTTGGTTTCGGAACTGCAGCAAATCCACTTTTCCGTTCACGTATTGCGAAAAAGATGGTAATCGCTGCCCTGCCGATAAAACCGACTAACAGAGCAACCCAACCTAAAATCGGCAGCCAATAGGCAGATATACCGATAATGACGACAATCAATCCAATTATTGTAACAGCTCGTCCAATTTTAGGGAACATGATATCTGAGAAGCTTGCCCGTGCAACCTGGGAGAATCCGATAATAATTGGCACAGGAAGAAAGCTAAAAGTCGTTCCTCCAAGTGTAAACTGCGGCCAATATGGTGTGATAGCTGACAAGAAATCTCCAGGCACAAGAAATACAATCGGTAAAAGCCATAGCCGTTTCGACTTATAAGCAGCAGCCCGCAATCCCCGATTCGTAGATGTCAGGAAAGGGGATGCATAGTGAACAGTATGTCGGCGAATGAGGAAACCTTCTGCAACGAGGAAAAGTCCTGCAATGACAGCTACTGTTAACGCCATGTCACCTAATAGATCCACGTTTCCTATAGTCCATCCACGAAATGTAAAATCAGGCATGAATCGTTCCAATGCATATAAACCGAAAAACGCGATCGTTGCAAAGTAAATCGGCGATGCAGTTTGATAAAGAAACGAAATCATAGACAAAATAGCGATTGCTGAAAATAGGACGATCCAAGAAACTTCTACAGTCAAACCTACGCCTGATATAAGAATCGATAGAATCAGAGCGGGCATCCATGATTCAGCTAACAGCCGTTTCATTTCCGTCAAGCCTGGAAGTAAGCGTACTAGGAAGCTACGCCGTTCCCTTTTCACGCGAAAATACCCTAACCCGACCGCCACACCAAGGGCTATCAACCAAACAGGATTCAAGAAAAATAGTCCAACCGCTTTTAACAAATCCACTATTACGTTTTCACTCATCAACTGTCACCTTCCCATCCCCAAAACATGATTATTCTTTATTGTATCAAAAGAATCGTCATACGTGTGAGAAGCCCAAAAATTTTCTATGAAACTACGTGTTTAACAACAAAAAAGGCCCTTGTCAGAAACAAAGGGCCTTTCAGCTTGATTAATTAATTAATTAATTGCTTAATAAATGATGGACATACCCAATAGCAACCTGCAGCTGGACATCATTCTTTTTATCTTTACGATAATTTTCCACTCTTTCCCTTAGTGATGCAAAGAACTTTCGATCCATTATGTTTTCTGTCGGGATCTTGGAATCCACTCGAAATGCGTGCACTGCGAGGGCTGTTGATTCATCAAAGTAGCCGTCTTCCCTGTCAACCGCATAACCAAGTCCGACCAACAGTTTTTGGGCATATGAAATGTCCTCATGGTAATCGCCTTCTGCATACACCTCCGTCGAGAAACGGATATGTTCCGTAAATAGCTTATCCTGTTCCGATTCAAGGTCGACATTGACACCTTTGCCATGTATCCATGTTTCTTTCGGTGTCAACCATTTATGAGTGGTAAGTTTCATCTCACCGCCATTTGATAGTTCCATCGTATCCTGTACAGTCCCTTTTCCGAAACTCACCTTACCGATGATAAAGCCACGGCGTAAATCCTTCAAGGCACCACTTAACACTTCACTGGCCGAGGCGCTCCCTTTGTCCTGCAGTAGAACAACCGGTATATTTTTCAGTTTTTTATCATAGGAAAACTTTTCAGACGGCTCGACAACAAGAGGTGTGAGTTGACCTTGAGCGTTCTGCATATAAGCAAAGATTGAATCATCAGGCAACAAACTTCCCGCCACTTTGGCAACAGCACGTAAATACCCACCAGGATTACCTCTAACGTCAATAATAAGAGCCTCTGCACCGCCGGCAATCATATCATCGGTCGCTTTTTTCCATTCAGCGGCCGTTTCATCGCCAAACATTGTCAATGCTATGTAACCGAATTTCTTGCCCCGCTCTTCCATTAACTCAGCCGATACGGTCTTAACCGGAATTACATCACGCATCACTTTCAACTCAAGATGCTTGCCTAAATCCGGCCGGTAGATCGTCAAACTGACGGTAGTCCCTTCCTTGCCTTTGATTTTTTTGACGACATCTTGAAGTGTCATCCCGCCTAACGGCTCGCCGTTAATACGTACAATCTCATCGTAAGGTTGTAGGCCCGCCTTTTCTGCCGGAGATCCTTTAACTGGAGCAACAATGATATACTTTCCACCCGACCGAGTAATTTCAGCTCCGATTCCCAACTTTTCACCAGCTAACGATTCCCGATGCGAAGCGGCCTCTTCCTTAGAAGATACGTCGAATACGGATCACCGATTGTATCCGCCATTCCTCGCAATGCACCCTCAATTAGCCTGTCCCCTTCGACCTGGTACACCGTATTCTCCTGGATGATGTTATACGCCTCATTAATAACAGGGAACATTTCCTTCATTGCCACGTCCGCATTTTTCCCTTTTTCAGATGAACAGCCGTCCAGCACCAAAAATAGACCTGTTGCTATCACAGCTAATAATGCGAACACAAAAAAACGGCTTCTGCGCATCGATAACTTCCCTCCTCCGTTTACTATATGAACGAAGCGGGGCTGTTACGACAACAGAAAACCGTATTTTGTCAATCAAGGTCTTGGACAAGTCTTTCCATCATCGATTCATCCATTGGTCCGACAAGCACATGCGCAATCGTACCGTCCGTATTCAGAATATATGTCGTTGGAATCCTGAATGCCTGATAAGATTCCCCGACCACACCTAATTCGTCCAACGGAATTGGAAATGTCAATCCGTATGAATCCACAAATTCCTGAACAGCTTTCACTCCACGATGTTCATCAGTCGTCAAATTGACTGCCAAAATTTCCACATTATCCTTTTCGGCAGAATTCTTGTAGTAGTTCTGCATATGCGGCATTTCCGCTTTACATGGCGGACACCAAGTCGCCCAGAAATTCAGGATGACCTTCTTCCCTTTCAAGTCAGAAAGCTTAACCATATCTCCAGTCACTGTCGTCAATTCAAAATCGGGAGGCAAGTCCCCCTGCCTTAAACCGACATCTTCCATCGCGACTTCGGATCCTACTCCGGACTCAACCAAAACGCCGGCTGTAGCAATCGGGTCTACCTTCTTCAAATTCGTACTGATCATGATCACAACCATCGAGCCAATGAGCAACGCAGCAATTATGTATCCAATCACTTTCTTATTCAAATCCGCTCCCCCGTTCTGTTTGGACTTTTGTAACCTTGAAAATCGCTATAAAAAATACGCCGATAATAAGCGTTATGAAAAGTGGTGGATTCAGCAATCCTTTTGGCTGAATCGTGGCCACAAAAATATGCGCCGCCATAAATAACATTGATATCAGGGCAATATGATCCCCTATTTGTTCAATTCTCCAGACAAAAAATGTTAGGGCAATAAAGATAACTACAGTACCAATTCCAGCGATCAAACTTCCTTTATTCAACAACACCATCATTACCTGAAATATAGTCTGCACCGTAACGGCCCCTGTGAATAAAGCAACGAGAGATTCCTTATCCACTTTTCCCCTTATCCAATCAAACCAAATTCGACCGGCAACGAAAAGCAGTCCAAGACAGAACCCAGTAAATCCCCCATTGAAATAAACAATGGAAATAGGCGCCCGGATCACCGTACTGAAATCAGTAATGATCACCGATAACTTCCAAATGATAATTATATAAAACACCGCATCACTAAACAGCGTGGCTGAAACTTTTCCAAGCCTTAAGCGAATAATACTATATGCAATTATAAAGGCAACAATGAGTGCAATCCAGTTGGATGGCACCGTGATATTACCAATTACGTAAAGTTTCGTAACAAGCATCCGGAAAACTCCTTTATCCTTATACCACCTATGGTAGATGAAAGACCAACAAATTGCGAGAGGCTAACTTGTAGTTTAAAGAAGAAAAGGTAAATATTTGTGAAGTTTTAGCCATAAGTCGTTAGTGTCCCCGGAAAACAAGAAAGTCTCATCGCGAATTCGAAAGGTCTACCCGCAACCTCCCCACTTCCAAACTCCATAAAAAATCCGCCGGGAAAGGGCGGATTTCAATTAAAACGATACATATCGTAATGGATTTACTGCACTTGGACCGGACGCTGTCCAGTTACCTATATGCACTTCGAAATGAAGATGTGGGCCTGTTGAGTTCCCGGAATTGCCAAGTGCACCAATGCGGGTACCTTTATCGACAACCTGTCCTACACTCACATTGATTTTCGATAAATGTCCGTACACTGTTGTGAAAATGCTACCATTCGATGAGTGGGTGACCATGATCACATTTCCATAACCGCCCATTTGCCCTGCATAGGAAACGACTCCGTCCGCTGCAGATACAACTGGTGTTCCAATTGAATTGGCAACATCAGTTCCACGATGTTGACGTTTAGTTTTGAAAATCGGATGCACTCGCCATCCGAAGTGTGAAGAGACCCTACCGTTTGCCGGTCTTGTCCAAAAACCGCTGGACACGTTGGGCAATGCTCCCGGTTTATTCGCAGCTGCAGCCGCCGCAGCTTTCCGTTTACGCTCTTCCTCTTGTCGGGCTAATTCTGCGATACGCTTCTGTTCGGCAATCACTGCTTTTTCAAGCTCTGCCTCAACTTCAATCGTATCATGGTACTCTTCTTCAAGATCTTTCTTTTCTAAAGAAAGCTTTTCCTGTTCAGCTTCCAATTGATCAATCAATTGGCTTTTCTCTTTTTTCTGTGCCTCAAGTGAAGCTTTCAATTTTTCCAATTGCGCTTTGCTTTCTTCCAACTCTCCTAGTTTCTTTTCTACAAGCGCTTTCTCTACTTCAAGCTGGTCGATATCTTCCTGTTGCCTGCGCATAATATCACGGTCAGCATCCATCAATGTTGTAACCGCAGAAAAACGGTCAATGAAGTCCGCAAAGCTATTTGCACCAAGCAGGACATCCAAGTAACTCACTTGGCTTCCCTTTACCTGCATTGCACGAACGCGTTCACGAAGCACCACATCACGCTCTTCAATTTTCTTTTCCAAATCTGCAATAGATTCTTTTAATATATCAATCTCTTCATTCGTTTGATTGATACTATCGATGACTTTGTTCATATTCGCATTTGTTTCTTCGATTTCTTTATTCAATGAAAGAATTTGTTTCATAAAGTCTTCAATTTTAGCTTCAATCTTTTTAATCTCGTTTTCTTTCGTTTGAATGTCAGATTTAAGGTCATTCTTTTTTATCTCATTCTGCTTTTGTTCTTTCTTTAATTCATTTAACTTACTTGCCAGGACTCCTGTTTCCCCGATAAATGATGTAAACATGAATACCGCAATAATACTCACCAAAAACCATCTGCGCTTCATCAAATTTTCATTTTCCCCCTTTAGGCTATGCTGGTAGACAACAACATTCCCAATCTATTAGGCTCTAAGAAATTTACGAACAGACATAAAACTACCCATACTCCGATAAAGATTCCCATGAATAGAAGAAGTCCATTTACCTGGTAGATGAACGGTGTAGCGTTCAATAATTGGAATAGCTCGTTTTGTAATCTCGGTTCCCATTGTTGGTACAGTTCATAATACGAAACTGAAATGACTATCATCGGAATGATTGAACCAAGTACGCCAAGCCAAATTCCTTCCAACACGAATGGGACTCGTACAAAACTATTTGTTGCACCTACTAATTTCATAATCTCAATTTCCCTACCTCTCGCCACAATGGTAAGTCGGATAGTATTTGAAATTAAAAACATAGCTGTGAACAATAATGCGAGAATGAGCCCCATTCCAATATTCCTACTTATAGTAAGTACATTGAAAAGCTTCTCGACTTTTCCTTCCCCATAAACGACCTTATACGTGTTGTTATATTTATCGATTTTCAAGGCAATCTCGGCAGTTCTATGAGGGTCCGTCGCTTTGACGTAAAACGCATCTCCTAAAGGATTGCTTTGCTTATATAAATTAAGTTCATCACCAAAAGACTTGATCATCTTGTCTAACTCTTCATCCCGCGTGGCGTAAATAATACTTGCCACGCCCGAGGTTGCTTTGATCTCTTTTTCCAACTGTTTAACCGCTTCGGCATCTGCTGCAGGTTCCGCAATTACTTTTATTTCAACGTCATTCTCAAGATTATCCGCCAATTGATTCAAGTTCATCATAATGACGATGAACACCCCGACTAACAGAAGTGTAACAGTTACTGCACTGACAGAGGCGAAGGTCATCCAGCTGTTACGTCCGAGGCTTTTAAGGCTTTCCCTGATATGTCGCCCCAATGTCCTAGCTTTCATAACCGTAAACCCCTTCATATTCATCTCTCGTGATCATCCCGCCATCGACGACGAGTACACGGTGTCTGATTGTATTCACTATTTCCTTATTATGCGTGGCCATGACAATTGTCGTGCCCCGCGCATTAATTTGTTCAAAGATCTTCATGATTTCCCAAGAAGTATCTGGATCCAAGTTTCCTGTAGGCTCGTCCGCAATGACGACCTTCGGAACATTGACGATGGAACGTGCAATGGATACCCTCTGCTGTTCTCCACCAGACAATTCATTCGGAAACATTCTGGCTTTTTGCGTCAATCCGACAAGCGCCAAAACGTCATTCACTTTTTTGCGAATTTGTTTAGGAGATTCCTCTATTACTTCCAACGCAAAAGCTACATTCTCGTAAACATTCAACTTAGGAAGTAGTTTAAAGTCTTGGAAAACAACACCAATCTGCCTTCTTAAATAAGGGACTCTTTTGTTCCTTAATGTTGCAAGATTAATGCCATTGACTAGTATGTCACCTTTTGTAGGACTTTCCTCTCTGTACATCATTTTGATGAACGTTGATTTCCCCGCCCCACTTGGCCCGACGACGTAAACAAACTCCCCACGACCGATTTCGACATTGATGCCATTAGCAGCAACAACACCGTTTGGATATTTTTTATATACATCTTTCATCACAATCATTTGAAAACCACCTGAATATTATTGTATTCCACATTTTTTTCCCGACAACCACATTATAACATGCATAAGCACTGCGAGTATTACAGATTTATTTCATTTGGTTCGACAGAGTACCACATTTTTTTCAATCTGTAAATAAAGTTCATTGTTTGGATTATTTTGGTAAATAATTTTAGCTATAAAAAAACGCAATAGGCAGGTTTGCCCATTGCGTTTGTTACTTAACGTATTATTTCTTTTCAGATAGCCACTTTGCAACAGCATCCAAATCTTCGCCTTTGATTAGACCGCCAGGCATACCATTTCTACCGTTTTGGATAATATCGTGAATTTCAGCTTCTGATAACTCAGAACCGATATTCGCTAAAGCCGGGGCTGTTCCGCGTCCTTCAAGATTCCCACCATGACAGCTTGCGCAGCTTGCTTGGAAAACTTTATCTGCGTCTACACCGGCAGTACTGCCATTGCCATTGTTGCTCGCATTGTTTCCACCGCCACATGCACCAAGTACAAGTGCTGCTCCAAACATAACTCCTAAAAGCTTGTTCTTCATTGTTTTTCCTCCTGTCATTAAAAGCTCTGCTACATTCCTTAGTATACCAAAGGAACCGGATCGTAAACTTCCGTCCAACCTGTTCATATTTATCAAATTTATGACAAATTGGAAGGTTTTTCTCAAGCTTCATACTTCCCTTTACCTTTTACTATACACCTAAATGAAAATTTTAAACTCAAAATAAAAAAGCGCACCGAAGTGCACTTTTTTGTCTGTCTTATGAAATTCTAGAGCGTAAATACGCATTGATGAACAGGTCGATTTCTCCGTCCATGACAGCACCAACGTTACCTGTTTCCTCATTCGTACGGTGATCTTTAACCATGGAATATGGGTGGAATACATAAGAACGGATTTGGCTTCCCCAACCGATTTCTTTTTGCTCTCCACGGATTTCAAGAAGTCTTGCCTCTTCTTCCTCGCGTTTGATTTGATAAATTTTCGCTTTCAACAAGTTGATGGCGCGTTCACGGTTTTTGATTTGTGACCGTTCTGTTTGACAGGTAACGATTGCACCTGTCGGGATATGCGTCATACGGACTGCTGAATCAGTCGTGTTGACGTGCTGTCCGCCCGCTCCACTTGAACGGTATGTGTCGACTTTTACGTCTTCCATTTTCAAGTCAATATCGACGTCACCGTCAAATTCAGGCATGACTTCGATTGATGAAAATGACGTATGACGTCTACCTGACGAATCAAAAGGCGAAATACGTACAAGACGGTGAACGCCTTTTTCGGCTTTCAAATAGCCATATGCATTATGTCCTTTAATCGATAGTGTGACCGATTTGACACCCGCTTCATCACCCGCCTGATAATCAAGCGTTTCTACTTTGAAGCCTTGGTGCTCGGCCCAACGTGTGTACATGCGAAGCAGCATGGATGCCCAGTCCTGGGATTCCGTTCCGCCTGCGCCTGAATGGATTTCAAGGACTGCATTGCTTCTATCGTATTCATCACTCAAAAGCATTTGGAGATCGAAGTCTTCCATTTTTTTCTTGAATTCTTTTAGTTCGGCAAAGAGCTCTTCTTGTAACTCTTCATCGGCTTCTTCACGAAGCAATTCCAATGTCATTTCAAGATTTTCTTGCGTGTCGTTGAGTTCGTTAAATTCACCGACTGTATCTTTCAATGCATTCGATTCGGAAATGACTTTTTGCGCGGAATCCTGGTTATCCCAGAAGCCTGGCTCAAGCATGATTTCGTCGAGTTCTTGCATACGTGCCTCTTTGTTTTCTAAGTCAAAGAGACCCCCTGAAGTCCGCTAATTTCTTAGCTGTTTTGTCAAGCTCGTTCCGAACATCGGATAATTCCATCATAGTTGTTTCCTCCTGAAAGTAAATAAAATGAAAACTTCCATCAGTAAAACGCAATCTGCGTAATACCGATGGGAAGTTAATATTACATGTTATATGACTATTTGTCAGCCTTTGCCATGGCAGTTTTTGTACTTTTTGCCGCTTCCGCAAGGGCATGGGTCGTTACGGCCGATGTTGACTGCGCGGCGGACAGGTTTTTTAGTAACTTTTTCGCCATCCTCTTTTGGATTGACGGCCTGACCTTTTACAACTTCTTCACGCTCTAAGTTGTTGCGGATTTCAGCTTTCATCACATATTTTGATGCATCATTTTCAATAGATGCTACCATATCCTCAAACATGGAGAAACCTTCAGCCTGGTACTCACGTAGTGGATCAGTTTGACCGTAAGCACGTAAGTGGATTCCGTGACGTAATTGGTCCATTGCGTCAATATGATCCGTCCACTTCGAATCGATTGCGCGGAGTAGGATGACCTTCTCGAACTCACGCATGCGGTCATCCGACATTTCGGCTTCCTTCTCATTATATCGTTCAATGACCGCATCGTGAATTAAAGTTTTCAATTCTTCCGCGGATTTCCCTTCCAATTGAGCGACAGTTAGACGACCTTCCGGCAAAAGGTTTGCCCCAAGGAAATCTTCAAGTCCTTTCAAATTCCATTCAGCATCTTTTTCATCCGGTGCATGCATTGCAATGACTCGATCGATGACATTTGATAACATGCCTTCGAGTATTTCACGGATATTTTCGGATGCAAGAACTTCATTACGTTCTTTATAAATGATTTCACGTTGTTGGCGCAATACATCATCATATTGCAGCAAACGTTTCCGGGAATCGAAGTTATTCCCTTCCACACGTTTTTGTGCAGATTCAACTGAACGTGACACCATTTTTGATTGGATTGGCGTCGTATCGTCCATACCAAGCTTCGTCATCATGCCTTTCATTTGCTCAGAACCAAAACGGCGCATCAATTCATCTTCAAGGGAAAGGTAGAACTGAGTGACACCTGGATCTCCTTGACGGCCTGAACGACCACGAAGCTGGTTATCGATCCGTCGTGATTCATGTCGCTCTGTACCGATTACTGCGAGTCCACCAAGGTCTTGAACACCTTCACCAAGCTTGATGTCCGTACCACGGCCCGCCATGTTCGTTGCAATTGTAACGGCGCCTTTTTGACCTGCTTCCAAAATGATATCCGCTTCACGACCATGGTTTTTCGCATTCAATACATTATGTGGAATACCGTACTTTTTCAAGTAATTCGAGATGATTTCAGATGTTTCAATCGCTACTGTACCAACGAGAACCGGTTGCCCTTTTTTATGGCGCTCCCGAATATCCTCAGCAACAGCCTTGTATTTTCCATCCATCGATGCATAGATCAAATCCGGACGGTCATCACGCGCGATTGGTCGGTTCGTCGGAATGGCAATGACATTCATATTGTAAATATTACGGAATTCTTCCTCTTCCGTTTTTGCAGTACCCGTCATCCCGGAGAGCTTGTCATACATTCTGAAGAAGTTCTGGAAAGTGATTGTCGCAAGCGTCATCGTTTCATTTTGAACTTCCAAGCCTTCCTTCGCTTCGATTGCCTGATGCAAGCCATCACTGTAACGACGGCCGCTCATCAAACGACCTGTGAATGAATCGACGATAACTACTTCGCCTTCCTGGACGACATAATCGACGTCAATATGCATACTTGCATGGGCTTTCAATGATTGGTTGATCGCATGGTTTAACGTAACATGCTGCAAATCAAACAAGTTTTCGATGCCGAAAGCTTTTTCGGCTTTATCAACACCGGATTCCGTCAGTACGACGCCCTTCGTTGATTCGTCATAGGAATAATCCTCTTCTTTTTTCAACGTCATGACAAAACGGTTAGCCAAACGGTAAAGCTCGGCCGATTTAGCCGCCTGTCCTGAAATGATCAAAGGCGTACGCGCTTCATCGATCAAAATTGAGTCAACTTCGTCAATGACCGCATAATGAAGCGGCCGTTGCACTTTATGTTCATCATATAAAACCATGTTGTCACGTAAATAGTCGAATCCAAGCTCATTATTCGTTGTATACGTAATGTCAGCAGTATATGCTTCGCGCTTTTCCTCTTTTGACAAGCTGTTCAAGTTCAAGCCTACAGTCAGTCCAAGGAATTCAAATAGCTCTCCCATTTCATTCGCATCACGGCTTGCAAGGTATTCGTTCACCGTTACGACATGGACGCCTTTTCCTTCAAGTGCATTTAAATAAACGGAGAGTGTTGAAGTCAATGTTTTACCTTCACCGGTCTTCATCTCCGCGATATTTCCTTCATTCAACGCGGCAGCACCCATGATTTGTACACGGAACGGATACATGCCAAGGACGCGTCGTGAAGCTTCACGGACGACTGCAAATGCTTCTGGCTGGATTTCTTCAATTGTTTCACCATTTGCAACTCGCTCTTGGAATTCTGCCGTTTTCTCTTTTAACTGCTCATCGGAAAGTTGTTCCATTTCCGCAGCATGGGATTCAACGTTATCTGCAATTTTTTCAAGACGTTTTAAATCTCTTTTATTCGGATCAAACATTTTATTCAATACGCCAAGCATTTAGGTCACATCCTCATTAAGTTCACCCTTCATTTTAACATTGTAAAAAGCACCGTGCAAATAGTCGGAGCAATTTGTAAAGGGTTTATTTTAAATATATCAATAGATTAACATATAAATAAACCGTTGCTTTCCGTTTCAGGCGGACGCTTTCCGGGGCACGGCTTCAATCTCCTCGTCGCTTCGCTCCTGCGGGGCTTTCAGCTCGCGCTGTTCCCCCTGGAGTCGCCGCCTTCCACTCCAAGCAACTAATTTCTGTCTACATATATTGGACGGTTCTAAAAATGGGGCAAGTTTCCCCACGAAATATTCAAAAGACCCCCGCATTTCTCCGGGGGTCGAGATTTATTTAATTCAGTTTGTTTCGATCAAACCGTATTTCCCGTCTTTTCGTTTGTAAACGATATTAGTATCTTCTGATTCGGAATCAGTGAAGATGAAGAAATTATGGCCAAGCATGTTCATCTGAAGGATTGCTTCTTCTTGGTCCATCGGTTTCAAGTCGAATTGTTTTGTGCGGACGACTTGGAACTCGAAGTCTTCATTCACAGTCTCTTCTTCGTTGTTATTTTTCTCTTTTCCGACGGATTGTAAGAAAGCTGCTACGCCTTCTTTTTCGCGGAACTTACGGTTCACTTTTGTTTTGTATTTTCGAATTTGACGTTCTAATTTGTCTACGATCAAGTCGATTGCAGCGTACATATCTTCGTGCCGTTCTTCAGCACGCAGTGTCAAGTTTTTCATAGGAATTGTGATTTCCACTTTTGTCTGTCTGTCATTATACACTTTCAAATTGACATTAGCGGTTGCATTTGCACCTTCTGTGAAATATCTTTCGAGCTTTTGTACTTTTTTCTCGACGTACTCACGAATTGCTGGAGTTACCTCGGTTTCCCCCCGGATGTTAAAGTCTAACATATGAACTCCTCCTTTGATTAACCGATACTATATACTTCTACATCTATATTTTAATTTCCTTCTTTTATTCGAAGGAAAAATTAAAATCTTGTCAATTGTGGCGAAAATCATCTTGTTGGAGGATTTTCGCCTCTTTTTTCAATAGCCGCTCCGATTTCCGTCCGTCTGCGCAGCTTTAGTTCATCAAGAATTAGTTTTTCAGTTGAAGCGTCTTCAATAAATTTGATGCCGTAACGGATTCCATCGATACCCCGCCTTTTCCATACTATTTCTCCGATGACATTAATATTCGCTTCATAAATCACGAAGTTAAGTCGTAGACGTACAGGCCCAGTATCCGTCGGTATATCTAAACTCGAAATAAGTTTCGTACCGCCAGTGCTGATATCCAAAAGCATGCAATTGCCTGGATTGGATTCATTCGATGATCCCTCGACTAAGATGCGAAAAGTTGCTGATAGGGGGTTGTCGAAAGTATGCCTGAAATATTCATGACGTTTGTATTGCATGTCCCCACCCCGTTCCATTTCCTTTCCTTATATTCATTATACCAAATGAACTGATTTTTATCGACTTTCAGCCAACTCTTTTGTCCTCTTCATCGTTCCTTCAAGCGTTAGCACGATTTGTTCATTATCTGCAACCGTCGTATGCACTGTGGCATTGACTTCTTCAAGTGATGCGCTTGATTGTCCTAGTAAATCGGCAAACGTTCCGGTGGTGTTACCGATTTCCGAAGTATCAATTGAAATCATCTTAGTTTTTGTATCAAACATCAAAAGATTCTCGTGCAAAAGACCTAACGTTTGATGCATGGACTCGATTTTTGATTCAGCATCGATTGTTATCAGGCCTTGCGACTTTAATTTATCGGTGCTTGCTGTTAAATTCTTTTGAGATTGTCTATTCATTTTATTTACATCTGTCAGGTTGTTATTAATTTCATTTAGCGTTTCAGCTGTAGTTTGTGCAAGTTTCCGTATTTCCTCGGCTACGACGGCGAACCCTCTTCCATGATCTCCGGCCCGTGCCGCTTCAATTGACGCATTCAATGCCAATAAATTCGTCTGTTCGGTAATGGAGGCAATCGATTTTGCTAATGCATTTGTTTTTTCGATATTTCGAGTTAGCAGGCCGAATGATCCATTCAATTCATTCAAAAGCTGCTCCACTTCTTCCATTCCATTTCGAACGCTACGCATCAGGCTTACGATTTCATCCGACTCAGATCGCAATTCTGCCGCATCTTTAAACATCGACTGCGTTTCGATTTGCATATTTGCCACATCGTTTTGCACCCGTTCTGTATTTTGCGCAATCCTGCTAATCTGCTCGGCTTCCCGTTCAACACTTGCTGCGATGTCATCCATAATTTCTAATAATTCTTTTTGAGAAGTCCAGTGCCGCTTTGCAGTATGTGCGATTGAGACTAAATCATCCGCCACTTTCTCTACGTTTTCATTCAGAGTTAGATGCTTATATTCTTCCTCTTTGCACGTTTCTCCTGCTCCACTGTAAATACATTCACTTGCTCCTCAAGCTTTTTTGTCTGCTTAATTTGAATGAAAAAACCTGCCGCGAGCAAAATAAGTGGCAACATGAGACTTCCTTTGCTTGACGCAATCTGTTCCTGATATGGATAATTCATTAAAAAAATAATCATTACAGCAATCGATAGGGCAAAACCATATGTCATAATCCGCATGGACACATGCACACTGGCAATGCCAGCGATGAAAAATGCGATTCCAGCGGTTACGATGGAAGGATCACCAACTACACCATTGAAAATCGTTGCAAACGCTGTGATGCCAATGATGATCCATGGAAACAGTTTCTCGAAAAACAAGATTTTTTTGGATAAAAGAAATACGATGATTGACGTCGTCAGAGGAATTGTCATGCTAATCGTTTTTAATGCATCCTGACCGGTTAGATAATAATAAATTGCCCCTATTAAACTTGAAGCACCAAGCGTTACGAATAAAATAAAATTTTTCTTAGAAAATTGCTCATACATGAGCTTTTCCACATCTCCTACTCCCATTTTTTTCATTCCCCCTTTTAAGTTATTGTTAACCCCATTATGTTATTTTCAATGTACCATGAATAGTGAAATAGTTGTAGATGAAAAGTGGGAGTTTTGACGTAATGGTGTTGTTTTTAGTAGAGTACCGACAAAAAAAGCCAATCAGTGTGAACTGATTAGCCCTTCATCGCTTCGTGTCGTAAAATGTTCCATCCCTCGCCACATTGGCATATGGGTTAATGTAACTTTTCATATGATCTTTCTTGGACTGTGCAGCGGTTATATCGGTGCGGATATGCTTTGTGAATGTAGAAAGTCCCTTCACAACCTGCTGTTCCAATCCGACTATAACCCTTCCCAATTCTTCTTCTTCCGCTGTGAAAGGAGCGACAATATCCATTTGTAATAAATCTCTTTCATCCAATAGCCGATCGATTTCCTCAATTACAGCGTCTCGATTTTCTTCATCTGTTCGACTCGTTAATGACAGGAGTTGCTGCGCCGTTTCCTGCCAACGTATCATTGACGACCGGATCATATTCCATCCATATTCGCGTATTGCTTCGAACGATTTATTTGAATGACTTGCTTCCACGTATCGCGAAACTCCGTGATGATTTCTGCCGCTTCATCATACATCTTATTGTCGTTTTTAATATTTCCTTCAATAAGTCGGTGATTGACGAACTCATACAACACCGTCATATTCTCTGAAATCGGTACTGACCGATCAAGCGTCACCACTAACTCGTTTACGATTGCCTGCGCCTTCTGCGTCGCTATATTCTTTTCCTCGATATTTCCTTGTTCCAAAGCCCTTTTTGCCTGATGGATGAATTTCAAACATCCGTTGTATAACATAAGCGTCAATTCACCAGGCGTCGATGTATTCACTGAATTGTTCTGATACATTGCATATGGATTATTAATTGCCATTGGTTTTATTCTCCTTTAAAGGTTTCCACTGTTACGGACATCTTTACCCCATTTATAATTACTGACCAAACATATTCATCATGTTAGCGGATTGGGCATTGGCCTTTTGAATCGCTTTTTCCATTGCAGTGAACTGCCTCCAATATCGATCCTCCATCATTTTCAGACGATCTTCGAAGCGGTCGATTTGCTGGTTCATGCTTTTCAAGCTGCGTCCCATTGCGAAGTTATCACTCACTGTACCGGTTGTGCCCGCTTTTTCTGAAATAACTGCATTGAAACCATCCATAGTTTTACGGAACTGAATAGCAATTCCACCCTTGTCTGTATCTGTAGCAGATTTCGCAAACAATTCGTAGACTTGGTTCGGATTTTCAGTGATTGCTTTTCTTAAATCATCTTCATTGATTGCCAGCTTTCCATTTTCTTTGAAGTCCTTGATTGGTTCTATTCCAATCTTTTTCAAACTGATAAATTCACCATTTGAAGTTTCCACTTGACTACTCATCAATTGCCTAAGATTTGTTAATAAACTTGCTATCGTAGGATCATTCCGTAGCGTACCGCTCATCGCCTTTTCTTCCCAAAGTTCAATTTCTTTTTCCTTCATATCTTTCTTCTGTTCATCCGAAAGAGGTTGGAAGTTTCGATACTTTGGTTCACGGATTTTCTCATTCAATTCTTCGATCAATTTATTATAGTCATCAACGAATTTGACGACGGATTCTACGATTTTATCGGTATCCGGCGGAGCTGAAGGTGACTTCATCAGTAGTTACTTGTTTTAGATTCACTTCAAAACCATTGATTGTAAAGGTATTAGATGCACGTTGTGTTTTAAGCCCATTAAATATAAATTCAGCATTATTACCGGCGGTAAATTTAGGTGAATTGTCATCATCTGGATCATGGGTGCCAGTTAGCTTTAAAACATCACCTAATTTACCTTCAATGACTATACTCGGAGTACCAACATCACCTTTAAGCGCACCGCTGTTTTTAGCAGTCATTGCTATTTTACCTGTATATTCATCAAAAAAAGCATTAACGCCAGTTTCACTATTGATTTTCTTAATTACAGAGTCAATTGTATCTGTTGCGGAAAACTTTAATTCCTTTACTTCTCCCAATTCACCATTCTTATCTATCGCTCTTACTTTAATAATCTTTTCTCCATCATAGCCTTCTAACTGTTCTAACCTTGTTGAGCCTTTTACGTTCGTAAGCATGCCCCCTTGCAAACTCGCCTGAGTTGCCAACTTGTCTACTTTAATCGTCCCCGCAAACTCACTAATCGCACTTAGTCCCTTAATCCCCACAGCATTCGGATTCGATATATTAACCGTCTTCTGCATAAACGTCGACTGACGCCCCATTGTATCGGTTACTTTATATTTCAGGTCCGTTATATTTCTATTCACACTCCGATAATCATCCATCTGCCACTCCGTATATTGCTTCTTCTGAGTGATTTTCTCGAGTGGGATTCGATGTGCCTTCATCATATCCCTTATGATTTGTTCCGTATCCATGCCTGTTGCTAAACCGCTAATTCGCATACTGTTTCAACCTCCTCAGATTTTCCGGTCGATGAGTACTCCGACAAATTCCCTCATGGCCGCGTAGGTATCCATTAGCTTTTTTGAAGGAATTTCTCGGACGACTTCGTCTGTTTTCTGGTCTATAATTACGACGTAATATTCATTTAATTTATCATGTAATTTAAAGCGTAACTGTGTGTTTGCACTTTCAAGGAATTTATTCATGCTATCGGTCACTTGCCGAGCTTTTTCGATTGGCAGCTGCTGCCCTTCTTGTGATTGCTCCTGAACATTTACAGATATAGCTTGTACTTCCGCGACTTTCGAATTCTTTTCAGGTGCCGCACTTTCCAATTTCGCCCTTATTTGTTGTGTGCCACTTGCATCCCCAATGCGTCCGACCATCTTCCCAACCTCCTGTGAATAAGAAATTCATTACCCTTTGTATCGGCTAAACTAACTATAAGTTGAGTAAACAGCTAAAAAATAACATGCATACTTTGTAAACATAAAAACACCTCCCCAACCGGATTTCATATGAAACCGGTTGAGGAGGTGCTGCCTATGTTATTTATTTACCAAGCGACTATTGTTCCATCTGTTCTTGATTCGGTTCCGCCCGCAAGGACGCCAGTTTCCGGATTGCGCCAAATGATTTGACCTCTACCGAACGAACCGTTATCCAGTGTAGGCACGATCTGATGCCCTAATCTTGTTAGTGCCTGTGCAAGGTGATTCGGGAAATTTGGTTCGACATGCACTTTATTCCCCTCGATCCATTGCCAACGCGGAGCATCCAATGTAGCTTGCGGATTCAAGTGATAGTCGATCGTATTGACGACAACTTGGAAATGGCCTTGAGGTTGCATGAAGCCACCCATGATTCCGAATGGTCCGACAGCCTTTCCGTCTTTCGTCAGGAATCCAGGGATGATTGTGTTGTACGTACGTTTCCCTGGTTTCAACGCATTTGGATGCGATGGGTCCAATGAGAAGTCCACCCCCCGGTTTTGAAGTGCAATTCCAGTTCCCGGCACGACGATTCCCGAGCCGAAGCCCATATAATTCGATTGGATGAATGAAACCATATTACCTTCCTCGTCTGCAGTCGCCAAATAGACCGTTCCGCTTTTCGGTAATTCATATGGATCTGGAATTGTTGCCCTGTCCGTAAGTTTAGACGCACGCTGCTTTGCATATTCCTTCGACAGCAAGTGGGCAACGTCTATTGGCATATCTTTTTCTTCGGTAATGAATGCTTTACCGTCTGTAAATGCCAGTTTCATCGCTTCAATCTGTTCGTGTAATGTACGTACATCATTCGGGACCGGCGGGTTCATCTCAGCATAGATGTTTAATGCCATTAGCGTAATCATGCCTTGACCGTTCGGAGGGATTTCCCAAACATCATAGCCTTTATAATTTGTCGAGATTGGATTGACCCATTCGACTTTGAAATTTTCAAGATCCGACTTTCGTAAATAACCATTGTTCGCTGCCACATGTTCGTGAATCGCATCTGCTAATTCACCTTTGTAAAAGGACTCGGCATTCGTTTCGCCAATTTCCCTCAATGTTTTCGCGTGCCCTGGAGACTTCCACATTTCCCCTGTTGCTGGTGCTCTCCCATCGGGTGCGAACGTTTTGAACCATTCGTCAAATTCCGAGGAATCAAGTGATTTGAAGCGATTATATGCAATTCGCCAATACTTTCCTAAAATAGGTGTTAACGGATAACCTTCTTCTGCATAACGTATTGCAGGTGTTAAAGCTTCAATTAAAGGAAGCTTACCAAACCGTTTTGATAGCTCAGCCCAAGCTGCCGGCACCCCGGGTATTGTAATTGGTTTGAATCCCCAAGTTGGAATTTTCTCATGTCCGTCTTCTTTAAATGCATCTATCGTCATTGCTTCCGGCGCCTGTCCGGATGCATTTAATCCGTATAGTGTATCCTTCATCCAGACAAGTGCAAACGCGTCTCCCCCGATTCCGTTCGAAGTAGGCTCAACAACTGTCAGTGCAGCAGCCGTTGCGATTGCCGCGTCCACCGCGTTGCCCCCTTTTTGCATTACCTCGATACCCGCTTGTGCAGCAAGTGGTTGAGAGGTTGCCACCATTCCCTTTCTTGCGAACGCGGTATGACGAATTGTTGCATACGGATTGTACAGGTAGTCCATTTCAATTCCCCCATTATAGATAAATGATTATTATAAATTCTATTATAATGGAAGATTGCTATAAATAGTTCAAAAATTATTTAGATTCCCTAAGTATTATTAAGAAATCTCATTTTTTATAACTACAACATCAAAATTTTCTATTTTAAAGTGATCTCCCCTGTGCATAAACCTCCATACGTCAATGTTACTTGCGTATTGTAATGAGAGGGGAATTTTTAGTTACCTTTCTCTCAAATCCACTTCAGGAGAAGGGAGGAATGGACATGTTATTTTTTGAAGATGAAATCGAAAAAGTGAAGAATAAAGTCGGTAGCAAGATGTGGGGAAGTATGAGATTACAAGACCCCCGGATAAATGGCCAATTACGAAAAGATCAGATGGCAAGGGATGCAGAAGCAAATAATACAAGAGAACGCCGAAACCGTCTGTTAAATAGGTATGATCCTTGATAAATATACTGGGATTGGGTTAACCCTGTGCCTATAATTTATAATCTGATAGTGAAAAACGCGGCCATATCGGGCTGCGTTTTTTTATTGTTAGGAGTTCCCGTAGAATGCATGGGACTTCCCGTAGAACGATGTTGACTTCCCATTAAATGCAGAAAACTTCCCGTAGAACACCGAGAACTTCCCATAGAACGACGAAGACTTCCCATAGAACACCGGGGACTTCCCGTAGAACACCGAGAACTTCCCATAGAACGCCGAAGACTTCCCGTAGAACGCAGGGGAGTTCCCATAGAACGCCGAAGACTTCCCGTAGAACGCAGGGGAGTTCCCATAGAACGCCGAAGACTTCCCGTAGAACGCCGGGACTTCTCATTTAACGTCGATGACTTCTCATTAATCACCGATGACTTCTCGTTTAGCGCTGAAGAGTTCTCATTCAATACCAAAGAGTTCTCATTAACTCCCATTAACTTCTCATTCATCGTCAAAGACTTCTCCTTTACTAAAAAAACCTCTCCCGTTACCCCCACAAAAAAAAGCGTCTCCAAGTCAAATTCCGACTTTTGAGGCGCTCTTGATTAAATCAGCATCTTGCATAAATACCCACTATCGATTTTGCCGACATGTGTTTTCGGTAGCTCATCTAAAATAACAATTTTCTTTGGAATCTTATAGGAAGCAAGTGTGGCTTTGCAATGCGCAATGACAGCGTCATGATACAAATCACTTTCAACAGCTACCACGAAAGCAACTACAATTTCTCCCCATTTATCATCCGCCATACCGACAACGGCTGCTTCGCGGATTCCGGAATAATTGATCAGACATTGCTCTACTTCTTGCGGATAGACGTTTTCCCCGCCAGTAATGATCATGTCTTTCTTTCTTCCGACGATGAATGTATCACCGTCCTCATCGATTTTAGCCAAATCACCTGTGCGGAGCCATCCATCCTGTACGACTTCTGATGTTTCACGTGGTTTATTCCAATATCCTGAAAATACATGGGGCCCCTTCACCAAAAGCTCGCCAATTTCGCCTTTTTCACAACGGTTTCCTTCTTCGTCCAACACCTGGATTTCATTGAATAACATACTTTTCCCAACAGAACCGACTTTACGTTCCGAATCTTCAGGGCGTATGAAAAAGTTATTCGGCCCTGCCTCCGTCAATCCGTATCCTTCCTTGAACCGCAACCCTTTTTTCCTGAAAGAACGATAAACCGTCGCTGGACATGGAGCTCCTCCGGATAAGAATACTTTCATTGAAGGAAACGAAGATTGGCGGAAGCACTCCGTCTGAATCATCATCTGATACATCGTCGGGACGAATAATGAAATCGTCGCTTCGTATTTATCTGTTACTTTCAAAGCTTCTTCCGGGTCAAATTGATGTCCGATAGCAACTGTTCCACCTGCCATCAGTAATGGGATGCTTAATGCATTTAATCCGCCCGTATGAAAAAGCGGCATGTAGTTGACGGTCGTATCATCTTCGGATAACCCCCAACTTATAATCGTATTCAACGCGTTCCAATTCACCGCATCATACGACAGCATGACACCTTTCGGCATACCGGTCGTGCCGCCAGTATAGATAATCATCCAAGGATCCGTATGATTCACCTTTTCCTCAAACGCCGAATTTTCGGGCATCCCTAACGACTCGATGACTGTAAGTGAGACGGAATCGGCAACTTTCAACCCAAATATCGATTCTTTAAAACTGTCATCGTAAACAACTAACACCGGCGTACAGTCCTCTAACAACGCCTGCAATTCCGGGCGGCTCATCCTCCAGTTCAACGGAACATACATCAGCCCGACTTGCTCGCACGCGAATAGAATGGCAAACAGCTCAGGTTTGTTCGGGGAATAAACGGCAATCCGTTCCCCTTTCGCAAACCCTCTTTCCCGGAAAAAGGAAGCCCACCGAATTATCCGATTTCGCAAATCCTTGTATGACCAGCGCACATCCGTATGGATATCGATTAACGCAATCCGATCAGGAGATAGTGCGGCCCTTTTCAATATCCAGCCTTGCTCATGGAACACGGTAGTCCCCCTCCCTCCATTACATCATTATTCCGCCGTCGACATGCAGGACATGTCCGTGTACATAGTCGGATTCTCCGCTTGCTAAAAACAAATACGCATTGGCGATATCTTCCGGTTTTCCAAGCCGTTGCAATGAAACCGCCGATTCCATCTGGTGTATGACTTTTTCAGGCATTTTACGAACCATCGCAGTCGCCGTGAATCCTGGCGCTACCGCATTTATGTTGATGCCTTTACGTCCGAACTCTTTTGCCCAAGTCTTCGTCATACCGATTACAGCCGCTTTCGTCGCGGCATAATTCGTCTGCCCGAAATTCCCGTAAACACCACTTACTGAAGACGTGTTGATGATTTTCCCTGCTCCAGCAGCAATCATATGTGGTACGACTGCTTGCGTGCAATTGAAGACGCCAGTAAGATTCACATCCAAGACACGCTGGAAATCTTCCGGCTCCATCTTCAGCAATGTAGCATCCTTCGTAATCCCTGCATTATTTATTAAAATATCAATCTTGCCATAGAGTTCAATTGTTTTTTCCGCTACCTGAGCAACGCTCTCACGGTCGACGACATTCACTTGACAGAAAGTGATTTCATACCCTTTTTCTTTGAATAAAACCTCTTGCTCCTTGCCCGCGGCTTCATCAAAATCGGCCATGATAACAGCTGCCCCTTCTTCAGCAAAACGCTCGCATGCAGCCAAACCGATGCCGTTCGCTCCTCCAGTAATAATTGCTACTTTCCCTTTTAGTCTCATTATGTCAGCTCCTTACGCCAAAAACGTTTCAATCGTCGAATTCAGTTTTTCCAAGTTATCCACAAGCGGGGAATGCCCCATATCCTCGAGCGATACAAACGTCGCATTGTCGCCAAGGTCTTCCATGATTTCTTTGGTCATTTGCTCTGTCACAACATAGTCACGGTCACCGCGAAGGACAAGTACGGGAATCGTAATATCTTTTGCCTGGTCACTGCCTTCATTGACGCCGTTATGAATTGGACTTATATTGAATGTGTTCAATGAATGGTAGACATCAGCCAAATTCCGTTGGGTTAGCATGTCGTCAACATACTCTTCGTATTTATCCGTAAGAGGTTGCTGATGAGTGTAGATCAACGCATTCCAAACTGCTTTTAAGCCATCCCGATTTTTTGAGTCATACAATCCTTGCATCGCCAACGTCTTTCCAGGATCCTGCTCAACGTCTTCGATTGTTTGCAAACGATGCTCAATGTCAGGGGTACCGTCCGTCTTCGTACCGAAAAACGGATAGCCCCTTGTGGATGCCGAAGCATTGAGGACAAGTTTTTCGCATTTACCCGGATGATCAGCAACATACTGCATGCAAACAGCCCCGCCCGTCGACCAGCCGATTAAGGAAAATTCCTTCAACCCTAACGCCTCGATGAAACCGTGCAAGTCCTCGGAGAAGTCCCGTATACCTGTAACTCTCTCAAAATATGTAGACTCTCCGAACCCGCGCATATCGAGTGCATAGATTTTATACTTCGAATCCATCTTGTCAATCAGGACGTCCCAATGCTTAGACGAGGTCATATTCCCATGGACGAGAACGACGTTTTTGTCGCCGCCATCCCGCTCCCGATATGCAATCTCTTCGTTGTTCTGCAACACGACTTTTTTTAATCCTGTTTTTAGTTCCATCCGTTATTCCTCCTCACATTTTCCCATTTCACGGTCACCGCACCCCATGCATAGCCGATTCCAGCGCTGACAAGGACTGCGAGATCACCGTCTTTCAATTTCCCTGCTGATTGAGCCAACTCCAATGAAAGGATTTGATCCATTTGGCCAATATGACCGAATTCATGCAAGTAAATAGATTGATCATCAGTTAGACCAAGCTCGCGCAACACATAATCATGCGCTGACCTTTTCATATGCAAAATAGCTAAATAGTCGATTTCCTTTTCGGTATATCCACTTTTTTGCAATGAACCCCGGATGACTTGAAGGAAGTTTTGCATCGATTTCTGTTCAAGCCTTGTTTTCATTCCAACTGGATCAAGTACATCAAGGCGATATAAACCATTATCCAAATCCTCGGTTGTCAGCGGCCTCTTTGTTCCCCCGACAGGAACGACGACATCTTCCGAGAATGAGCCATCCGTAATAAGTTCCGTTTCAAGTATGATGTTCTCCATATGATCACGACGTAAAATCATCGCCGCGCCGCCTGCCCCAAGGTTGAACATGAAGCGTGTCCGTTCATTTTCATAATCGATGAAGTCGCCATTACGGTCGCCGGCTAAAAGAACCGTCCGAATGGAAGGATCAGCCACCATAAGACTTTTCGCCACTTTTATCGCCATTATCGTCGTGCCGCAGCGGAGCGCCACATCGAATGCCCATGCATGATAGGCACCAATTTCCTCCTGCATCTTTATAGCAGCCGTCCATAATGGATATTCCTTATGCTCCTCACCGATATAGATGATGACATCAATTTCCTTCGGCTCGATCTGCCCTTTCCTCATCGCTTCACGAGCCGCCCAGATCCCCATCGCAACGGTATGATCATGCTCACCGGGAATTGGCTTTTCCGTAATACCCATCTTCTGTTTCACAACGTCGACGGGTAAATTAGCACGTTCTGCGATTTCTGCCGCAGTCATTTTTGTTTCAGGAATATAAACACCAGTGCTGACAATCCCGACGACCATTATGAAACCTCCTTCTTAGGTACAGTTTTTGCTCCATCCTTTTTCATCTTCCGTTTCCAGAATTGCTCCCGTATTGTTCCGACAACACCTCTCGGGAAGAAGACGACCGCTAAAATGTATACGATTCCGAAGAAAATGATCCACCGTTCGAAAATCGGATATTCTTTTGCCAAGCCTGATAAATAATACTGCGCTAATTCAATTACCCCTGCACCCACAATCGGGCCGATCAATGTCCCCACACCGCCGATGATCGTCATAAGTAACGCATCCAAAGTGATATCCATCGTCAGCACACTCGTATTGACAAACCGAAGCGATACGGCATACAACGAACCTGCCAAGCTCGCAATAACACCCGCAACGACTGAGGCAATCACTTTATAATGCAGTGGATTGAAGCCAAGGGAACTTGTTCGCTGTTCATTCTCCCTGACGGCAACAAGCACTCTTCCGAAAGGAGAATTCACAAATCTTCTTAGGAATACATAAACGAGTACAAGGCAAGCAAGAACGACAAGATAAAACATGACACGATCTTTGAAAAACTCCGGTGCTTTAAAAGTAAATCCGTCATTCCCCTGAGTCAATGTCCGCCATTTCTCCGCTAACACTAAAAACAATCCAGACACAGCGAGTGTCAACATCGCATAGAAGTGGCTTTTCAATCGCAATGTAAGTAAGCCGATGAAGAAACTGATCAATCCTGCAAGTAGCATGCCGACACCGATTGAAACGATGAACGTCCCCATAGTCGGCTCAATCCTCTTCAGCATGACTGCGGTCGTATATGCACCATCCCGAAGAACATCGCATGCCCGAATGAGACAATACCCGTATACCCAAGCAAAATATCATAGCTCATCGCAAGGATCGAAAAGATGAATATTTGCGTCAATAAAATAGTCCAAGTCCTTGAATCCGATACGAATGGGAAGATCGCAAGCGCGATTACAATAACGACAAGTAAGTAATGATTCAATTGAAATTTTCTTTTCATGCCGTCACCCCTTTGCCCTAAATAGCCCTTGCGGACGGAAGATTAATACGATTGCCATTAGCATCATATTGACCGCAAGTGAAAGTGCCGGAACGTAATAGGCCATATAACTTCCCGCTAACCCTACAAGGATAGCGGCTAATAGCGATCCAGAAAAACTGCCCATTCCACCGATAACAACAACGATGAACGCCAAAATCGCAAATTCAAATCCCATTTCTGCATAGATGACACCGGAATACGGGGCAAACAGTGCACCACCGAGTGCTGCAAGTGCCGCACCAGTCATGAATACATATAGGAATACGCGTTTAATGTTAATGCCAAGTGCCTGCACCATTTCTTTATTCATAACGCCCGCACGGACAACAAGACCGATTTTCGTTTTTTGCAACATGTATTGAAAAATGCCGAAGATAACAAACCCGACGATAATGATGAATAATCGGTACTTAATAATAAGGACATCCCCAAATTCCCAGCTACCTTCCAATTTCGGTGGCACTATCGCCCGTATTTGATTGGGCCCCCAAACAACTTTCAACAGCTCCGCCAACACAAGCATGAATCCAAGCGTTATAAGAATCTGCTGAACGTGATTCCCGTAAACCGGCGTGATGATAAGCTTCTCTGTAATGAATCCAAGGACTGCCCCCGTTACGATAGCACCTAAAATACCAAGAATAAAACTACCGGTAAGCGAATAAAACCAGACCGCGGAATAGGCACCCAGGCAAACAATCCACCATGCGCAAAGTTCAACACGCTCATCAAACCGAAAATAAGGGTCAATCCGGAAGCAAGTAGAAAGATGAGCATGCCCGTTGCCAAGCCATTGACCGTCAAATTGATAAGTAATTCCATCGTGCAACCCCCTTCACCCGATTCCCAAATATTTTCGTTTCAATTCTTCATTCCCTATCAAATCTTTCATCTCACCCGCATGCACCGTCGCACCGTCATCGATAAGTGTGTACCGGTCCCCAATCCTGCTTGCCATGATGAAATTCTGTTCAACAAGCACAATCGTCGTGCTTTTTTTCATTTCCGTAATAGCTTCCATCACTTTCTCGATGACAATAGGAGCAAGACCTTTCGAAGGTTCGTCGATCAACAGCAACTTGCTTTCATGGACGAAAGCCCTCGCCATCGCCAACATCTGTTTTTGTCCACCCGACAGATGCCCTCCATCTTTTTTCCAAAACGTCTTCAAATCAGGAAAGAGATCCAACACATATTCCTGTCGGGCAAGTGTTGCATCATCCTCTTTACGCATTGCTACTTTCATATTTTCCTCGACGGTCAAATCGGCGAAAATCCCTTGGTCTTCCGGAACATACCCGATGCCTGTATTGGCTATTGTATATGTAGGCTGTTTTTTGATGTCCTTGTCCTCAAAAAAAATTGTCCCTTTCGAAGCGGGTGTCAATCCCATAATTGTTTTCAATGTCGTCGTTTTCCCAGCCCCGTTACGCCCTAACAGCACACTCACTTCCCCTTCACGCGCTTCAAATGAAACACCTTGAAGGATATGATATTGCCCGATAAACGTATGGATTCCCTCAACTTTCAGCAAGGTTTTCATCATATAAGCCTCCCAGGTACGCGTTTTTGAACCGTCTCGTTGTTCATGATTTCCTCAGGGCTTCCGTCTGCAAGGAGTTTGCCGTTGAAAAGCACCATAATCGAATCCGATAGGTCGAGAATCATATCCATTTTATGTTCGATTAAAAGAATCGTCTTATCGCCCGTCTGTTTGATCGCTTTTATGACATCAAGGATGGCTGGCACTTCCTCAAGCGACATCCCAGCAGTCGGTTCATCTAATAAAAGTACTTCCGTATCAAGCGCCAAAAGCATCGCGATCTCTAACTTCCTTTTTTCTCCGTGGGATAACTGGCTCGCGATTGCGTGTTCCTTCCCTTGTAGCAAGACAACCCCAATCAGCCTTTGCGACTCTTCCAACAGCTTTTTATAATGAGTGAAATGCCGGTACATCTGATACCGGATCTTTTCCTTTGATTGGACCGCAAGGCGTACATTTTCAAGTACAGTCAAATTCGGGAATACGTTCGTAATTTGGAATGAACGTCCAAGACCTAACCGCGCTCGTGCGACGGAAGACATTGAAGTAATATTTTCCCCTTTGAAATAGACATCGCCTTCTGTTGCCTTCAGTTCTCCGCTTAGCAAATTAAAAAATGTAGTCTTACCTGCCCCATTCGGACCGATGATAGACTTCAACTGTTTGGCAGGCATTTCAAAATTCACTTTGGAAACTGCCGTATGTCCACCGAAGCGAATCGTCAAATTTTCTGTTTTAATGATCGGTTCCATATTGTTTCCTCCTTCCACCTGTTCAGCCCTTCTCGATTGGATGAAACAGGGGGATTTCATCCAATTGAGAAGGACAGTACAAACTGTCCTTCTTTCTTTTACTTATTCTGGATTGGTGGCTCAGTCTCCTCAGGTGACAATTCTCTGAGAAGTACAGGCACTGGATACGGAATGCCTTCTTGCTTTTCAAGTTTAATAGAGTAAAGTGTTTGCAATGCTTGGTGGTCTTCCGCACGGAAAGTCATCTTCCCTTTCGGTGTTTCGAAAGACATGCCTTCCATTACTTTTATCAACGTTTTGCCGTTAGCATCGCCATCTGATTTCTTCAATGCTTCTACAATCGCGATTGCTGCTGACATACCACCCGGTGTGAATAGATCCGGAACTTCACCGTTGTATCTTGCTTTATGTTCCTTCACTAGCCAATCATTGATTGGGTTGTTAGGAAGCGTGTGGTAGTAAACTGAGAATCCTTCCATGCCTACAAGTGGCTCCATGATGGATAGTGCCGGGATATCCGGTGCACCAGTCGAAATCTTGATGCCTTTTTCTTGCATCTTCAAATCAGCAATTTGGTTCCAAGGCGAGTTTGCACCTGCCCAAACGACAAACATATAATCCGGTTTTGCTTCAATGACCTTTTGCAAGTTCGAAGTGAAGTCAGTTGCAGCTGGATCAGCGAATTCCTCGATGATGACTTCTGCTCCTAAAGCTTCAGCCGCTTTTTTGAATGCTGCAATTCCATCCCATCCAAATGAATAGTCCGGTGCAAATGTAGCAATTTTCACTCCTGGTCCAGCAATCGCCGCAGCTCCAGCGACAGCATCCTGCGATGAGTTACGTCCCGTACGGAAAATGTATGGGTTGAACTCTGAACCTGTAATGCTATCCGCAACTGCCGGCTCGACGATCATGATTTTCTCGTATTCTTCAGCAAGTGGAAGAACGGCGAGTGTGTCACCAGAGCTGGATGATCCGACAAGGAAGTCGACTTCATCTTCTTCAAGTAGTTTTGTTGCTTTTTGTACTGCGACTTCTGGTTTTGTTTCTGTGTCTTCGTAGACGACTTCAATTTTCTTGCCTGCGACTATCATTGTTCCGCCTGTTGCATACTCAAGACCAAGTTCAAAGCCTTGCTTAGTTTGCTTTCCGTATGATTCAAGGGCGCCAGTAAGGGATGCGAGGACACCGATTTTGATTGTGCCTAATTCTTCCTCTTCCTCTTCTTCTTCGTTTTGATTTGACTGGTTTGTTGCTTTTTCGTCGTCATCCGTCTTTGTGGATGCTTCCCCTCCATCGGATTTGCTGCAAGCCGCCATAATGACCAGCATCATTGCGACCAATAAATACAACCATGATTTCTTCTTCATACTGCAACTCCTCTCTCCATCTGTTTTTGTAACCGCTTTCTTTCTGTCTATTACTCTATTCGATGATAGTTGCAAATCAGTTGCAAATCGAACCACGAAGAGTTCGATTTGCCGTATTTCTGCGCTCTTTGCAGAAATTAAGGCAAAGGTTAAAATTGGTCGTTGATTTTCGCTTCGGCGGACGCTTTCCGCGGGGCGCGGGTGATCCTCCTCGGTCGCTTCGCTCCACTGCGGGTCTCACCATTCGCGCTAAATCCCGCAGGAAAAGCCGTTACGAAGAACGGCTTTTGCGAACAAAAGCGAAGCGTTGAGAGCACATCTTTGCACTTCGCCGCCCTCCGCTGCAATCAACTAATTCTAATCAATTAGTAACTTCTTTATTTAAGGGCTTTATCAGTAAAAGGCACTTGGCGCATCAGTAGGTCCCCAATTTCATACAAAGACCTGCGTGAATGAAATTACTTGGGACTTCCCGTAGAATGTAGATGACTTCCCATTGAACACCAGAAACCTCCTATAGACCCGTAACAACTTCCCATAGAACGGGGATGACTTCCCGTAAAACCTTGAAGTTTTCCCATAGACAGACAATAACTTCCCATTAACTTCCCCTAATTATAGGATCTATCAAAAAAAGGAAGCGACATAATCTGCTTCCTCATAATTCGTTCATAATCATTCGATACATCTGCTCGGTTGTTTCCATTGGTTCAATTGCGAATTCTTCTTGTAAAACGGCCTTACATTTCATGTACCACTTTATTGATTGTGGACGGTTTTGGAGTTGGTAGTGTGCGTACATAAGTAAGCGGTAGGCTTCTTCCCATGTTGGTTCGATATGCAATAGCCGCTCTGCCCATTCGATTGTTTTGCCATACTCGCGTAGTCGGGTGAAGGATTGGGCGAGCCTCTCGATTACTTGGATGAAGTGCTGTTCGGTTTGATCGCGTTGATGGGCGATCCACTCGACCGATAATTTTTCTTCGAATAGTTTTCCTTTATACAGTGAAGCTGCTTTCATTAAGGATTCGACCGTTTGTTTTGCGTCTTTTTCTGAAAGTCCTTTTTCCATGAACTGATTGAATTGATCCAAGTCGCTTCGGATTTCGGCTCTTGGATTCAACCGGTACATTGTTTGTTTACGTAAGATAAAAAATGACGGTTCTCTTGCGCTTCGTACCGGTTCGATTACTTTTAATAAAGCATTCAATGCTACTTTAAAGTCTCGGTCAGCGCTTTTTTCATCGGCATCCATCCATAATGCCTGCATGATTTCTTCTTTCGGGACATATCGATTTTTATTTAAAAGTAAATAAAGGAAAAGTTCTTTCGCTTTATCCCGCTGCCATTTCCGCTCATCAACCTCGTCGAATCCAAGATACATTGTAAAAGGTCCTAAGACGCGTACATCTAATTTGTAGCCGGGATGAGAAACGACCTCATCAAGTTGCAGGAAGTGGACTACTTGTTGGATACCTGCTTCTGTTGGTAGCAGGCGCGCCGCCTTAAGCACCAATGGATGGATGGATTGGCGATCGAACGGGCCAAATATAGTATCTGATGATAAAAAGAATGAGTAATGATGGGTCATCATTAGGGAGAAGCATTGTTTTGAATACGCTCTGAATAAATCATCATTATCCAATCGGTCATAAATGGCCATGAACCAAAATGCAACGACCATCTCCCCATAGTGATCCCCGCATTCCTTAAATATTCGCTCCGCTTCCTGTAAATGACTCTCGCTTTCCTTTTCATTCCGCGCGTAAAAGTAGACGATCGACAAACCGACATGTATTAATCCAGACAACCAACCATCATTTACACGTTCCGTTTCATGCAAACCTGCTTTTCCGTATTGGATCGCTTCGGAATAATTCCCTTCCCTTGTAGTCAATATGGATAAACCCATATAAGCTTCCGCGTTGCCGCGTGATACATTCAACTCGTCCATTCGCTCTATCGCCTGTATGTAAAACTCTTTAGGTGTGATCAAATCGGTAGGGTCGGCAAGTATTTTCGCATGCCCCATTCGAATGCGGCCAACAGCTTCGATGAATCCGGACTTTTCCGCGACACCTAACCGGATTCCCTTCGCAGCACTTTCCATAGCCTGCTCTGTTTGGCCTGTCATCACGTAAATCAAAGAAAGCAAGACGTCTGTTTCGCGATGTGCATCGGGTAGTGTGGAATCGTCGACCCTTGAAGACAATATAGCTTGAGTTTCAATTAACTTGCCCCTTCTCAACGCAATCCGTGCATCCAAATTTCCTTCTCGCAAAATGCTTTTATCGTGAATTTCCCGTTCAACCCATTCCGCCGCCGCCGATGCTCTGCCCAAGTTGACCAGATTCTCCGCAAATTGCCGTTTCAATAACTCCATTTCGAGAGGCGTGGTCTTCTCACTTTTTTCCGCCAAAAGAATCGCATTCATTAAATAAGATTCAGCCAATCCTGGTTGGATCGTGTCCAAGTAAATATGCGCAATACCCGCATTCGCCCTGCCCGCATAATAATCATCGCCGAGCTTTTCGGCAATCTGGATGCATTTCGAATAAGCCTCCCTTGCTTTCTCGTAAAAAGCACGGTACCGATGGGCCTCTCCCTCAAAATAGTAAAGGGGATAATAAATCTCCCGCATTTCGAAACTGAGCCCCTTCAGGATTTCCAGTAGCCATTCGAACTGCCCAGATTTGATCAATGCAGCGCCATTTTCCAAAATGGTTTTGCCGATGAAATTTGTGTCACCGCTTTTGAGTGCGTGAGATATAGCTGGAATCTGCTCCTTCCGATGGAGGTATAGTTCCGCTGCTTTCTTTTGATTCACTTCATATTGCTGCTTATCAACCGTCAGCCATTTCCGCTCCAAAAATTGTTGAAAAAGTGCATGGTAGCGATAGATGCCTTCACCGATTGACTGGATAAACACATGTCTACCCGCGAGTTCCTTGAGAATCAATGCGGCTTGCTCTCCATAAAAGTCTTTAATTAATTCCTCTGAAAACATCGGGAACATGGAAAACGCCAATGCCCACTCCTGTTCTTCCGGCATCATCCGATTGAAAACTTCTTCCGAAAGATAAGCGAACAGATCCTGTAATGCAGGTTTCATTTCAACAGATAAATCACCTTCCGCATCAGTGACATGGATCGCAAGCAGGTTGACTGCGATTGCCCAGCCTTCCGTCAGTTGGATAATGGAAGCCGCCTCTTCAGACGTCAAAACCTGATCGAAATAATCCTCAAAGAAAACCGAAACTTCTTCCTCGGAAAATAGGAAATCTTCTTCCACCAATTCGGTTAACTGGCCCGTCAGTTTCAATTTCACCAAACCCGACCAGCGCGGACGATTCCGCGTGGCAACGACAAGATGGATTTGTGGCGGCAATAAGCCAATCATCTTTTCGATTAAATAATTGATCTGAAAAACGTGGTCTACATAATGGAAGTCATCGATAACGATAAAAAATGGCTTTTCCAATTCAAAAAGCTCATTCATGAACAAAGCAAGCCAGCGCTCAAGATATAGTTCCCTCGGATAGATATCAGGGTCATCCCACTCGGATAGGGAGTCTCCGAAATGCGGACAAACCCGCCGGATACTTTCAGTCAAATAAGTAATGAATGGGAGGATATCGTCATCCGCTTCCGTGACAGAAAACCAGCTATATAACGCCCGCGTGTCATGAAAGTAAGCGGCTAACCCGGAACTCTTCCCGTAACCCGCACCACTATGCAACAACGTCAGCTTCACCTTTTCAGCCATCTTCATCTTTTTTACGAACGAAGCCCTACGCATATACGTCGCGGACGGGGTCGGAGGCATTAGTTTAGAAAGCAATATAGGTTTTGTCTGCATCGATTCTCACCTACCCTATTAATATCTCTTTCTAACTATTTTATCATAGGAAGGTTCTGAATTGAATGACATGTTTGGATCGTAATAAAAAAACACCACCCTACTGCTTGGTGATGGAAGAGAATTGTCGCTATAAGAAATGCCCTTCCCACCTGAAATCCACACGTAAATTTAAAATTGGTTTCATTTTAAGAAGCATCAACAGCCCAAAAATCCGTAAACTGCAGACTTTTTAGGCTGTCTTACTGAACCACTATTATTTAGGCAACCGTTCCTCCCGTAATCGCCTATCCGACGATTCCGCATAAACTGGTGACCGATATCGGAGAATCGGATCATCCGAGCATTCAAGCCCTTCCACTTCCATCGTTGGATCAAAAACGAGGGACTCCGCTGCGTCTTCCCTTACTGATTTCAGTGTCACAATTCCTGCTTCGATCATCGGCCGTTCATCCGGCCACCTGACACTTGGATCATCTACGAGGTCACCCTCTCCTGCTACCCTAACCATCAGGCGAAATTGCACATCACCGCTTTTCATACGCTCTATCAGCTCAGCCTCCAAATCATCCATGCGCCCGGCCGGCAATCCCTTATCCTCTTCAAGGACGGGCACCCACCTGAACCGTACAGCCTGCCGCTTGTCTTGCTCGTTCACCAAGTAATACGAATGGAGCGCATTGTACGTCTCCTCCGCAAAACTCGCAGTTGGCTTCAATTGCTTCAAGAGGGTTGGCACCGTCCGATATTCAGGATCTTTCCGAAGGACACGCCATTTTTCACGCCACGACAGCTCACCTTTCGTCATCATCTTTAGCAACCTGACAAACGCTTCAGGCGTCTTCGTGATGAACACTGGTACATTCGCCATCGTCAAGTTCGTAACTCCGCCATTCGGCAATGAAAACCGGACCGCCATCCCCTTGATCGGCACAAGCCATTCAGGCGGATCAGGCTTCACGGTGCTATGGGAAAACCGTACAACAGCTTGAACTTTTTCATCTTGCAAATGTTGCGCTTTAGTCAAGGATGCCACATTCCCGTTCGGCACAAATTCTGCGTCAAAAGCAATTCCCTTCGCATGCGCCCGCCGATAGCCTGGGTACCTTCCCGCAAAATCTTCAATCGCATCGACCGCTTCATCCGGCGCTATATACTTGTCTTCATTCCCAAACATAACCGCATCACTCTTTTCGCTGTTTACCTCCTCTATACCCTTAAACATCAAGGTTCATACCCACAAGAAGAAACAAAAATTCCTTAATTCATTTGCTATCCAAAAAACCACCTTTCCAATTTTCACAAGAAAATTCGAAAGGTGGTTTTTAATTCAAAGTTTATTTAGCCTTTTTAAGCCGCTTCACATCAGATCTCATCGTTATGATGTCATCTGCTAATACTTCCAGCTTTCCATCGAACAGTGAGACTTTATCATCGAGCCGTTCGATATCTTCTTTCAAGCTTTTAATATCTTCTTTAATGACTGAAACATCTTCTTTCAAGATCGTTACATCAGCCTTAACTTCTGCAATTTCACTTTTCAATTCATCCTTCGTATCTTTCAATTGACTTGAAAGATCTACAACCTGACTTGAAAGGTCCATAATCGCTTGCAAGATCATTTGTTGGCTTATCTTTTCTTCCATATTTCACCCTCCTATCCTATTTAATCGGTCTATTTGTTCAATCAAAGATGTTCAATAATATTTACTGTAATCATATCAAAATTCAAGTTAACATTCATTGGCATAATCAGGGAAAATGGAAACATTTGTTCTCACTTCAATTATATACTCTTCGGGGGAATAAGGCAACGTTGATGAAAATAAGGGATTGTTAGTTTGTGCTATCGCTTTTATTTATAAAGCAAAAATGCTCAAGCTTCAAATCAAAAAGACACCTTCACTACCTAAAATTGCAGGGGTAGGAAGGCATCTTATAAATTTAATTATCATTACGGCACCCTTCAAACTAAATACGGATGCACAGGCTCAAGTACAACCTCCCCGCTTTCACGTAGGAAATTCCCAACAATCTCAACATGGCCCGATCCAACAATGAACAAAATCCGTTCATCACCCGAAGATGCTAAGTCCATTAAATTAGAGAACATAATCAAATTCCGCTCATACCACCAGACCAACCAGTCGATGCCGACATATGAATTCGCTTCTTTTATTCGGGCGATGTTCAGGTTCATGCGATGGTGTTGGCTAATCACATCCGGGTGGTTGGCATTAGTTAGCCATTCTTTCATAGTACGGTCCCCAATTGCAAGTAAATCATGGCCGTCCTCCAGCCATCCAAAAGTTTCTTGGAATAACTCCGGCTGATTCGCCTTCGCCCATTCGTAGACCTCCCCTGAACTCCTTCTCCCCAGCCCTTCTCCATCCAGTCGATTGCATCCACTTTCGGAAGTCCCGCATCTTTCGCAACCCTAAAACCAAGCTGAAACACTTCGTTCATTTCCAACTCATATTCGCCGTTTATGTACGCATCATACTTTTCATTAAGCGCTGCATCCCACTTCTTCTCCACCTCAACAGCAACTTTCGTCGGTTTGAATGCAGATAACCGTTCTACGACCTCCTTGATTTCCTTTTGTCTCGTCTCTGAAAATAAGTCATCCGTTTCTGTGACGTAGACGTCCGCAGTCTCACCCATATGAAATGTACCTAACATAAGTATGGTCGGTTTTTTATGCATTTCGGTCATTTTAAACAATCCCCAGTTACATTATTTTTTCTATTTTTACGGCAAACAATTAACTCACAATGCTGCCTTCTTTAAACTAAAACGACTTCCGGAAAATCATCTCTCCATCCGAATCATACTCGTGAATAAACACAAACCCCAAGTTTTCATAAAGACGAATCGCTCCGATGTTATCCGCATACACACTCAAATAGATAGGTTGCTCGCCGTATTCCGACAGCATGCGCTCAATCAGTAGCTCCGTGAAACGTCGGCCATACCCTTGACGCTGAAAACGTACATCTATAAGTAGCCGATCCATCCACAAATTGCGTCCACCCCCGCTATCCAGCAGCGCTCCATACATCGCAAAGCCAACTAACCGACCATCAACATACAACCCGACAGGTCGAAATTCCGGCCATTCCTCTGCATCTTTCAAACACTCTGCTGGAGACTCAATGAATCCCCGCTGTCCTTCAGAAACGCAGAGTTCTAACACATCCTTACTATTCTGCTCATCTACTTTGCGAATCTCGTAATTCATAGAAACATTCCCTTGTGATGAAATATGGGTTTTGTCACCATACTCCCGTTAATTTCTCTTAGTAGTTAGTTTATCATAAGAAGGTTCTGAATTGGGTTACATTTAGGGAAAGTAAATAAAAAACACCAACTTGCCAGTTTTGATGGATACTGGCAGGTTCGTGTTTTGTTAATACTTATAAGTTTGTTCGTAGGAATTTGAACTAATTTCAAATTATGTTAGCGGATTTGTGACAGAAGAAATTGCAATAATAAAACACCTACCCAATTTTAGGTAGACATCTCTCAAAGTACGCCCTTTATTCCGGAAGCACTTCATAAGCTAATTTCATAATGATTTCCTCTTGCTCTGGATACTTTGACAGCAGCTCTTCCCGTGTAAACATCTCAAAATCTTGGAATTCAAAGCCGGAGACACCATGCACCCGACTAAAGAAAATGCATCTTCTTCCATAACAGATGATCCAAAGATTGAGTTTTTCGGAACGAGTGCCTGGGGGACTTCCCCTTGCTCAAGGTTCAGCCCAAGCTTAATCTCTTCATATGTCCCATTTTCGTGGAGTATATGTACGGTTAATGAACTTCCCGCGTGGTAATACCACAACTCATCTGACTTCAACCGATGAAAATGCGACACATCCGTAGACGTTAAAAGAAAATAAATGCTCGTATAAAGCTTTCTCTTCCCATCATACGTAACCGATAATTCCTCATCGGTTACCTGTTCATTCGAAACAAACGTCTGCTTATAATACCCGCCTTCCGGATGCGGTTTTAGTTCAAGTTTTGATACGTAATACATTGGATCTTGATTCATCATTAATTCAAATCCTTCCGAACAAACTCCGAATCGATCGTCTTCCCAAATTCCTCTTTTAGACGAGTAAAAATCGGTAACACACTATTCTTGATTATTGTTGAAATTTGATTGGTGTTTTTCTTTTCCATCGCTTTTCGAATCTTTAACAGCTCCGCTTGCATGTTGGACTTCAGCTGATTGAATAGTTCCCAGTTTGAAGGACGTTCTTTACTAGTGGTCACTACTTTCAGCATATCATTCAGCCACTCCATCCCGCCAAGTAGCATTTCAAACCTGTCCCACGTATCACTTGTCGGAACACGATTAAAGCCCTCGACAAGCACGCTCATATCAGGAATTGCACGCTGCAAATATTCCTCAGCCGATAGAAGGACATCATTCATAAATTCCTTTTCGGTCTTAATGACAACCTGTAGCTCCTTGATTTCGTCTAAGTTGCTCTCCAAATACTCCTCATGCTCGTCGTAAACTTCTTCACCGTCGGAAATAAAATGGCTGAAATAACGCCCTTCTGTCACGCTTTCGTTAATCAGCTCAATCACTTCATCCACTGACGGTACCTCTTTATACTCAATCTGTTGTTCACCGATAATTAATTTCAAAATAACTGCCTCCATCGAATCCAAGTTTATGATGCTGTTGTTTATATCGGTTAGTATGGGCATTATTTCAGCTAAACAGAAGTGTTTTCTTCTTGATAAAACCAATCTTCCCCTTTCGTCAAGTCCAACTGGAATTCTTCCACTGGCCTTTTCGGGAGGTGATAAACTTGTCCGTTTCGACGCTCGCCTTCCTGTTTAACTTGTGCCACCATCTGATCCCAATTTCTTCGTAATGCTGCCGGGGATAGGATAACCGTCTGCCAAAAATGATGCTGCTGGGACCAATTGATAAGATGTTGAATCTGCTCAATTGTCCGTTGATCGTTTTCAACGATGTGCTCCATATCGTTTGCCCATCTCCCTAAATCGGGTCTCCTGTTGTCAGGATGATTCCTACTGATCGTTTCATGTAGTGCCAATGCCAGTTGATAGTAATCGGACGATTCATCAAAAACAACAGCTGGATAATTAGTTCTTATATTCTTTTCTTTCTTACCTTTCTTGTTAGATGTTACCTGCCTGTTCTCCGGCTGTTGACTGCCTGTTGAAACGGCTGTTTCCAAGCTATCATTCTGTTGATAAACGTCCCAATTTACAATGGTTATAAGCCGATTTTGATTCGTTGATTCGTCTGTTAGAAATCCGTATCTTGCAAAACGTTTGAGAGCCGTACGGATTTTCTGTACAGTTATACCCTTCCCGCATTGTAAGACGAGAGACGGGAGTGACGTTATCATCTGTCCCGGCTGCAATGAATACTGATTCCCTTTCCATTCCCACTGCCGCTCCTTGTATGTAGCCATCTTCAATAAAGTTAATAGAATCACTTTCTGATCCGACGTCGCCTCCGTCCAAATGGGCTTATCCCACAGTGACCGATGAGTTTTAAACCAACCTTGATCCATTTTCCCTTCACCTCAAATTAAGATTTTATGAACAGTCCTTTCACTTACTATATAGAGTGTTTTTTTCGGAAAGGATACAGGGTGGTGGAATATTTTTTGTATAGGTTATAGAAACTCTGAAATATCACCATTTATTTTCGGATCAACGTAAACAAAGCAGACGAACTCTGCAAAAAAAAGCTATAAAGCAAATAAAAAAGAGACTTCCGCGAAGAAGTCTCTTTTAAAATATATCAAGGGTACGATTAACGTAGAAGTTGTAATACGCCTTGTGGTTGTTGGCTTGATTGCGACTTCTCTCGTTATTACTAAAAGGTCAGACTATATCTACTCCCTAATGGCAAGGATACTTCAGCCCATTTAAAGTAAGGTTTAGGTACCAGGTTCTAAAACAATTCCGAATTCAATGAGACCTGGGACCTGAAATTCACTTTCACTATTTCAAAAGTTGCAATATCCCTTGCGTGATTTGATTTGCCTGCACCATCATGGCTTGAGATGCTTGTAAAATGACTCGGTCTTTACTAAGCTTCATAATTTCGCTGGCCATGTCAGCATCACGGATCCGAGACTCAGCATCTGATAAGTTTAATTTGCAACAAGAAATATTATTAAAAGCATGTTCCAATCTGTTTTGATATCCACCTACCGTTACCCTGGCGCTTGAAACTTTGCTTATCGCATTGTCAATTTGAGTTATTGCCGAAATCGCACTGTCTCTATAATTTACTAACAAATTTTCTATGCCCAATTCCTGACTTGTTACATTTGGAATTTCCAACCTCATACTCTGCCCCGTATTACTGCCTGCCTGAATATCCACATATAAAAACTTTCCTTTAGCTACTTCAGTCTCACCGTACACACTATGATTGAATACTCCCCGACCATCAGCGGCAGGCCATTTTTCTTCTGCATGTCCCGGTCTATTATCATATATATATATCTTTCCTCCATTAACGGCTAACTGTGAATAGTGATCAACAAATCCTGTAGCAGAACTAGGTATATTTTTCGTTATCGGGTCATATTGAAAACCTGATTGACCATACGCATTTTCTATAATACTGCCCACCAAGTCAACTCCATATATAACTGCACTCACATCTACTTCCATTACAGGATTGAAATCATTCAGTCTAGACGTATCCGGATTGCCATTTACAAATTTAATACTATAAGCTTTTGTACAGGTAGCACATGTATAATGAACTCCCTTTCCAACTAGATTGGAAACTTCACTTGCTGATTTTATATTACTAAAGTCTATTATAGCACTAGCGTAATTAGTGCCTTTAAAAGAATATTTGTCATTTATACCATTGGTGTCTGTTATCTGGTGAACATATTGGGCTAAAGAATCCGATGTTGCCGAACTTCCCTCTTTTGCATTTTCCCCGGTAAGCAATACCAAGCCGTTGTATTCAGTATTATTCGCTATTGTATCTATCCCTTTTACCAATTCTGTTACTTCGTTTTGTATCGGATCCCTATCTTCGTTTGTGAGCGTGTCACTTGAAGACTTGACTGATAATTCTCTGATCCGTTGCAACATGCTTTGAATTTCTGCCATTCCGCTATCTGCTACTTGGATAAGAGATATGCCATCCTGAATATTTTGTTGTGCCTTTTCTAAACCGCGGATCTGCGCCCTCATTTTTTCGGATATGGCTAGACCAGCGGCATCATCACCAGCCCTGTTTATTTTTAATCCGGATGATAATTTTTCTGTGCCAGCCATTACTTTGTTATTATTGATCTTCATTCTGTTTAACGTATTTATTGCCGGTATATTGGACTTTAAGATCATAAGGGACCCTCTTCCTTCCTAATTTAACCTAGTGTATACCGGGTTTATTATAATTTTATTTTTCTTTTACATTTACTTTATATGTAATACTTTTCTAGTGATACTGCTGTATTAGGTGAATGCTCTTTACACAAAGAGTCAAAGTCAATATATTCCTTAGCACCTTTTCTTAATGGTAGCTTCAAAGTGTAGCTAAATTTAATGCTTGTTTATACTTAATCATTCTTTTGGCAAGATATTCAAATTCTATTTGAAGTGTCATTTCTCCTAGTTTTTGGTGTAAATAACGATTACTTGTCAGATAAACTGGTTCTATCCATGCGGAATCTTTAACCCATTTTACACCTTGGCGTTCGATGTGAATTGGATAAAGAAGCGGTACTGTCCCCTCTTCGGACGTCATACGCAAGTGTTCCTTTACCCTGAATCCAACAACAGGGCCCGTTGAAACTGCGACTCCCAAATCCTTAAGTGTTTTAAAGAGACTAGTATTTTTCAGTTTCACTATCCGACTGTCTTGTGGGAATAATTATAAGCTTTTCGGAATCGGATATTATTCCCTACATTCCGACACTTTTATATACTTTTAAGCTCTTCCCTCATGGTAATCTTTAATTCATTTCTTTTCAAATCAATTTGTTGAATCAATCTCTCATTCTTTTCTAATGAAATTGATGAACCTATATCTAAATCGTAATTTACCCACAAGTCATGTAATTTTTCTCTTAACTCATCAGCAATTTGTTCAACATCATCGGATAAATAAATTTGATTATAGAAAAAGAAATCATTTGCCGTAATAAAGTCTTCCCTTGCCTTCTCATATTCTATTCTTATTAATCTATAGTTTAATCTTTCAAGGGCAGCGGTATTATTATTATCCCAGTGATTTACAACAAATTCTATATCATACCCCGTAAAATCTTTTTCCCTCATAAATTGTTCAACGTCGGCGACCGTGGCGTTGGCAAATGTCAATATTCTTCTTTGACCTCTTAACTGCCTAATTTGACCGTTGCAATCTCTAACAACTTATACAGTTCCGGATAACACTCGTGCCGTTTCTGAGTGTAAAGCTCAAAATTCTTTAGTATCTGACCTTGTTCCAATTTCATTTTTTCAATTTCAATATTTATTTCTTTTTTCTCTACTTCCAATTTCGAAAGAAATTCAGATTTTACTTCTTCTGTTCTCCTCGTAATATCAGCAATATCCTCTTTAGTTGCATGGTTTTTACCTTTTTCATTCATGTAATTAGGCAAATAATTTTTAAGTAAAAGCCCACCTACTAAAGTAACCAAAATTGGAACTATTCCGTACATCATTGTTATTTCATATATAGCCATATAAAACGTCCTTTCTGATTAGTACGCTAAATGGATACTAAGATGTCAACCATTAATATAAATTTCACCAGTTTGAAATATATAAACAAGGACTTCATTGTACAATTCACTCTGTCTTAAATCAATTCAATTAAAAAACGCAATCCGAATAATCCCGGACCGCGTTTTATTAACCAGATTAACGTAGAAGTTGAAGTACGCCTTGTGGTTGTTAATTGGCTTGCTATGCCTCCATGTCTTTCAATCATGGTATAGACTATATCTTCACCCTCAAGTTACCTTGTAGGGGCTGGGCACTTCGAATGTTACGACTCGTAACACCCTACGGATTTCATCGTCATAGCGATTGCCTTAGACGGTATATCCTAGTCGTTGAACGTTCCCCACGGTTTCCCGACAGGGGCTTCGCAGCTGATTGTCCAATCTCTTCGTTTTTCAAGCCGTCACGTTTACCGTTTCCAGTTCCGCTGTGGCAGAAGAGCTCTCAGGAGGTTCCAGCAATATAGGTTTAGGTTCCAGGTTCTAAAACAATTCCGATTTCAATGGGAACCTGGTAATATTTCCACTCCTTTGAGGTTATTCCAAAATACTACTTCTTATTTTTATTTGTTAGTACCTATGCAAGCTGAATTCATGATAATTTAACGCCATGTCCAATATTTAACGCCACCCGAATTAATACTAATGATATCATAATTTTCCAGTTAAAATAAGCAATGGTCAGACTAATTGACTTCTTGGTGAATATCAATTACATAAAAATTGTTTAAATCAACCCGCAAAGTCGAACTCTCTTTCCAATCTTCGCATTAAATGTTAGATTCTTTTTTGGGTCATTGATCAATTACTTGGATGCTTCTTCCATCCACCACGAAAGCGAAATCTTTCACTCCTCCCATTTAGTAATAAAAGTTGAAGTTTGTTATTTACATTATTTGATTATTCTACTACAATTATCCTTGTTCAAATATTGAACAAGGATAGGAGATTTACATATGCATAAGTTTAAAATTTTAGAGATTTTATCAAAGAATGCTGATGTTAATCAAAGGCATTTGGCAGATGAGTGCAATCTTTCAATTGGAAAAGTGAATTATACGTTAAATGAGTTGACTAAAGACGGGTTTATTGAAACTGGAAAATCAGGAATAAAACACCATTACCAAGTTACTAAATTGGGTAAAAATTATTTATTGAACGAGCTTGAACAATATCAGGAAACAAAAGTATTGCTTCATTCTAATGAAAGAAAGAAAGTCACTCAAGCTGTTATTTTAGTAGCTGGAGAAAGAAAAGATTTTGATATGCCTGTATGCTTACTTGATATTCAAGGTACAAACCTGATTGAACGAACTGTTTCGTGCTTAGAAGAAAATGATGTCGAAAAGATCATTATTATTACAGGTTTCAAAAAAGAAAAAATTGAAAACTATGAAGGCCTTAAAGGAAAAGAAAACATTATCTTTATTGAGAATCCTCGATATTTATGGACAGGCAGCATGGCATCATTGGCATATGCTGCGGAATATATTACGGACGATTTTATACTTGTGGAAGATGATATTTTAATTGAAGAAAAAGCATTTGTTGAATTATTGAATCATAAAGATCGTGATTGCATGCTTATCACAAAAGAAAGCGGTTCAGGTGATGAGGCGTTAATTGAATTACGAAATGGTTATGTTTATGAAATTTCAAAGGATAAACATCGTCTAAATCAAATAGATGGTGAAATGGTTGGAATCACTAAGATTTCCTATG
The DNA here is from genome assembly GCF_030067815.1 of Sporosarcina thermotolerans. Classification (GTDB taxonomy): domain Bacteria; phylum Bacillota; class Bacilli; order Bacillales_A; family Planococcaceae; genus Sporosarcina; species Sporosarcina thermotolerans. The sequence goes on from NZ_CP125968.1 coordinate 3,195,594, forward strand.
AAGTATTTATTGAAATGCTTGAAATTTATAAGGAGAACAAAAACCCTTTTATCAATTATGAATATACACTTCTGAATGTCTCCCGCAAGGTTAATTTAGGGTATTTAAAGCTTCCTGAATTGATTTGGTCGGAAATTGACAACAAAGAGCATTATTTTAAAGTCACTGATAAAATCTATACGTTGCTAAAAGTAAAAGAGGAAAAGTTTAAAGAAGATAAATTAAAGCATATAATTGCGGACGCTTTATCGATTGATGTAAAGCGTGTCATTTCCATGGAGCCACTTGGAGGCTTAACAAATCGAAATTATAAAGTATCGATTGACTCAAAGGATTATGCAGTTCGATTCCCTGGAAAAGGCACTGAAAGGTACTTAAATAGATACGCCGAAAAAGTGAACACTGAAATTGTTAGTGCTTTGGGTGTGAACCCAAATATTCTTTATTTTAATGAAGAGAATGGATTGAAAATTGTTGAATATATTCAAAATGGAGAAACCCTTAATCCGAAAACCGGGAGACGTGAAGACAATATTATCTTAGTTGCTCAATCTTTTCGCAAAGTTCATATGTCCGGGGAGGAGTTTGTAGAAGTATTTAATGTGTTTGAAAAGATTACTGAATATGAAACAGTATTAAAAGAATTAAAAGGTCAACTTCCAGAAGACTACGAAGAAGTAAAACGGCAAGTTTTAGATTTAAAAGATAAATATCTATCTCTTGATTTTAAATTAGCACCTTGCCATATCGATCCCCTCACAGAAAATTTTGTAAAAAGTAGCGAGGATAAAATGTATTTAATCGACTGGGAGTACGCGGGAATGAACGATCCTTTGTGGGATATCGCTATGTATGCGATAGAAGCTGGGTTAACTTCAGCTGAAGAAGAGCTATTCTTAACAATTTATTTTAATGGCATAGTTACAGATGAAGATACAGCAAGAGTCTTAATGAATAAAATTTTCATTGACTTCTTATGGACAATTTGGGGATTAATGAAGGAAGCCGGCGGAGCTGATTTCGGATCATATGCAGCAACACGATACAGTCGTGCGAAAAACTTTTTACGTGAGTACCATTCACTTACAAATAAGGTAATTAACTAATTGAGTATTGAAATTGATTAGCATCGTTACAAATAGTAATCCCAAAATCTTATGAACTAAGCAGAAAAACCAAAAGGACTAATAGTTAATATCACACTGTTTAAGCACCCTCAAACAAATGCAGTATCTCCTAAGTATAATTGATGTATACATTTTTAGGAGGTGCTGCTCCCATCTCAAATGTGCAAATAACGATTTAGCAGCGTTACCCTTCAACCCATTAGAACTCTTCTTCGAATGGGTAATACAGTTTAATTACTTCTGACATACCGTATTTGCTTGACGGTTGGCCGATTCCAGTGTTTGAGTTGTAAATGACTTTATATTACTTCCAAAACTTTTTTATTGAGTTCTGTGATAATTTCAGCAACATAATGCTGATATAACCATATCCCATCGATATTTCCCGTAAAGGATTTTTCACCACCACTAACCTCAGTTAAACCGATTCCAACACCTAAACCGTAGCTGTAAAAGCAGTCAATGGACTCTTGATTTTTCATAACAGGTCTAAAGTGGGTATCTGTTTTTAAAATTCCATTATTCACTTCAAACTGAATCTGCTTACCATTCTTATAAACCGGAATTAAATTTGTTTTATATCCAAGACATTCAATAATTAAATCATAATCTGCATTGTCTTTGAAATAAACTCTTTTTAACGTAACATTATTAATGGTCTCGTTCAAAATAGCCTTTGCTACTAAGAAAGATTCTTCACGCATTCCTGAATAACGATTAACCCTTTGTGTAACAGGACATATATCATCCTCTGTGAAGTTATATCCATCTAATAGTGCATCTTCCATACTTGAATAGTATAATTTCAAATTTGATTTTCCATATAGATCAAAGCTATATTTTGATGAATTAATGACGCTATAACGCTCATTTAATTTACTCAAAACTGACATAGCACTATGTGAATTACCGACAATCGCAATTTTAAGACTATCATTTGACGTAAATAGTTCTTCTAAATGCTCGTTTTGTTCCGTCAATATATAATGAGAATGCACATAACGGTCATCTTCATCCAGATTTAAAGTTTTCGGCACCCCACCTAAATTGACATGAACATTTTTTGCCCAAACTTCCTTTACACACCCGAATTGCTTAAATACTACTTTGAAAAGTCCCTCTTCACAAATATGTATCTGCTCAACTGTTGCGCATTTATATACATCACTATTTGGGTTTTGCTTAATACACTGTTCTAAAAAGTTACCGATTTTCCCATAAAGTACTCCGATATCATGCAAACTAGGGCAATATCACAATAGCTTTGTATTTGCTCACTAAGCTTTTCTTTATTTAAATACTGTTGTACTAAAGAATGTTCAGATAAAAATTCAAACAAAGCCCCTCCTTTAGAGTTTGCAGATATTTTGTATTTCTTAATGTTTCCTGACAACAATTCGTCTGTTTTCAATGACACAAATTCCTCGATTTAATTCTTCTGCCAATTGACCTTGAGCATCAAAATAAATTAATTGAGACATACCGGCTGGACCACCGCCACAAATAATTGTTTCATAAACAGTTCGTTTCATAAAAACACCATACCTATTCATTAAATTCTTCTAATAAGCTTTTATAATCCTCTAAATCGTCAATTTCATAAACTAAATTTTCTGGAATGATCTTTACATAAACATTTAAATTCTCAAGGTTATTTTTCAAAATCGTATCCCAATATAAATTCGGTGAAAGTGAAACAAAATCCAAGCCTTCAAATACATTTTTCAAAGTATGACCGTCTGCATCATTTAAATACGTAATTCCAGCAGAAATATAATCGCTACCACAAACCTGTCCTACCCTAATATCGACTATCTTAGAATTTAAATCCGTTGTAACAAGCCACTCTTCTTTTGTTGTGTCTAATCTTTTCACAAAATAATTTGACGTATCAGTTGAGATATCCTTAAATACAGATTCCTTAATAAACAAATCACCTTCAAGTATATAACTATCCGCTAAAAAATCTCGTACTATATATAATGAATACGCATTATTTAATTCAACATACTTATCATTAAAAACTAATCTCACTTCTTTAAACTTTTCCGCCAAATACTCAAATTGTTGGTTTAAATAGCCTGTTACAATGATGATTTCTTCAACTTTTTCCGCTATTAAAAACTTTATCGTTCTTTCTAAAAACGGCTCTTTATTAATAGTCAAAAGCGATTTATGAGTTTTTTCTGTCAAAGGACACAATCTAGTCCCCTGTCCAGCTGCTAAAATAATTGCACTTGTCATAATTTGCCTGCATCCCTTCAAATGTTCAATAACTTATTATAGCTTATACCAGCATTGTCCCGGAAAACCTCTTATTGTGATCCCCACACACAATCACCTCAAAATTAGCTGCATTATTAACCATAATAATACACCCCAACAGTTAGATTTTCGACTCTAACTTTTGGGGTGCATCTCATTTCTGTTAGAAATTCCCTAAAGGTGGCATTGATTTTATTGCTTAAAATTAGGAATTAAATCTAATTGTAAAGATGTTTAATCATGGTAGCCCCAATTGTAAATTTTTCATTAATAGTTCACTTACTCTTTCACCAATTCTTCCATCGGCTCCTGACATTTCTTCTTGAATTATCTGTAGTCTCTTATTTTTTGTCGTATCCACTCCGCTTTTAACCCTATCAATAAAGTCCTGAATTTCTCTTAAAGACGTTGCTTGTTCAAGATGATTGATAGGGAATATATACTGAGTTTCGTCTGAAACAATTTCTTCTTTATTTTTCTTAACCCAAATAATTGGTTTTTCAGTTAATAAATATTGTGCTAACAAAGAGCTATAGTCACTAATTAAAGCATCAGAGTAATTAAATGACATATAGGAAGAAGCATTATTATCAAGAACTATATTACTTGATTTATTAATTATCTCTTTCATGTATTCCCACTTATTAAGATACTGGGGTTGATACAGTTTAAATATAGTATCGGTCATAGGATGTGGTCGCCATATTAAACTAATGTCATCTCTGTCAAAAAAATGCTCTATTAAAGAGGTTCCGTATTCTAAAAGTGTTCCATTATTTGAAGTAATATTATAATGAGTGTTCCATAAAAAGACTTTTTTCCCCTTCAGTTTACTATCCCATTCTATATTTCTATGTGTGGTACTTAAAAATCCCTCATCCCATTTTGGCAAACCTGTTACTAAAACATTACTTCCCTTCTTAGGTGAAAACTCTTTATGCAACTCTTTTACTTTTTCTGATTGTGCAATTATCCTCCACGCATATTTAGTAACTGGAAACTGGCAATTAACCTGGATACTGGCATCGTCAGATATCAAAGTGGTATAGTATGGTAGATAAACAAGTTTTGTATATTTCGCAATGTTTTCAGGCCAAAACTGAGGGAGGGTTACACTTTCATAAGGATTACTAATTAATACAAGGTCAGGTAAATGCTTGGTAATATCATATTTGTTATATGGTATAAAGTTTATTCCTAAACTTGTAAGATAATCTTCATAAATAAAATCAGTTTCTATTTTTCCGTTGGTTTCTACTGTACGAAAAATTGGTGTTAATACCACACTGACTTCGCAGTCACTTCTTTGGCTAAAAGCTTCATATACACTTTGCATAGAATCCCATTTTTGACCAAGCTCTGCAAAAAACACAATATGGTAGATAGCACTAATTTCTTTTTCAAATATGACCGTTAAATCTTTTATATCCTCCCTTAAATCAGTTGTTAATTCAAGAATGCGATCTTCTTTATTTTGAATTAAAAGTTCAACAACTTTTTTTTCGCATAGTTTTATTTGACCAAAAATTTTTTGGTTATTGGTATCTTTATGATTTTCACTAATTACTTTTTTTATTCCCTGGAGAAACTCTTTACTGTTTAATAATAACTGATTATAAATTACCTCATCATTATTTTTTTCATTGTGAATATAATCTGCGGCTTCTAATAATGTAACTAACATTTCTTGAATATATTTATGTAATGCATAACGCACAAAATCCCACCTTTAGGCTGAAATTATTTTAATACTGAAACTTTGTAATTCGATAGACAGAATCATAGATACAAAAATCCCTGTCTTTAATACGAAAACCTATTTCAAAGAGTTTTGTTGAAAATAACCTCTGTTTTTCAAATCAAAGATATTCAACTTAATCAACCAATAAGTTTCAATTTATTTTTAAGTTTTTTACTTAAAAATGCTCTTTTCCCCTTCAAAATGGTTAACACCTCTGTTGACTCCAAAACTTCAGTCTGTTTATATATTGCTTCAAAAAAACTCTCTTCAATTGCAGTTAGTTTCTTATTTTTCTTCTTAAATATCATGTTATATAAATTCACTAAAGGCTGATCATATTTTATATTATATAGAAAATCAATAAATTCTTCGGATTCCAGCCTAACAGTCAATAGGATATAATCAACTAAACTAAATATGCCAGTTGCAAGTAGTGAAATAACTTCTTGATCACTTTTCTTTTTTAAAGACTCGCTTATTTCAGATTCAAATCCATCAAGTTGCAAATTCTTTATGAATAATGCCTCATTCTCGTTTGATGTTAGGTCTGGATTATCTAATAGAGAGCGGCTAAGTTTTTGTACATTAAGATTTGGAACAGAAAGTAGGATCTTCACAACCCTTAAAGGTGTCATTGTTTTTTTGTTTACCATATTATTATTCAAGAAGATTGACAATTCTTCTAAAGATGAATGCTTTGCAAGAATAGAAATTAATTTCACCCATACTTTATCGTCCGAGTCATTTATGGACAATGCCCTTGAATAACTTTTTACAGATTTATGCAAATCGTTCTCTATCTCATATATTTCACCAAGGTGTTTTAGTGGCAAGAACTCTAAAAAATCATCACTTGAATCACTTCTCAATATTTCTTTTTTAGATATTATTTCTTCAAATATTTTTTTTGCTTGTTTATACTGTTTTTTATTAAAAGATATAATTCCTTTATAATATTTGAAATCAACAACATTAGGAAAAGCTTCTATGCAAGTTTCTATGATATCTAACGACTCTTCGTTTCTATTACTTCGATGCAGTGCATCTGATAAATACAAAAGAAGTTTTTGAACCCATTCTAAGTTTAAATCGGGCTTAAAACTATATGCCTTCTGGTAGTATTGAATAGCCCTATTATTGTCATCGATATTTTTATATTCATTTCCAATAAAAAAGTAATCTATCGCTTCTTTATGTTCATTATCCAACAATAATTCCAAATTTCTATTTGACTTTTCTTTCTCCTGAACTGTACTTGTCAAATAGCCCGAATGGTAGAGCTGAAAGTCAATAATACCGTGTTTGGCCTTATCTGGATCATTATGTTCCAAAACTTCGTGAATACTTCTTCGATAAGCAATAGATCCATCATTTTTATATAAACGTTCATGGTGGTTAGTGAAGTATTCTGTCCGTTTTGTCCAATAAAACTAACAATCTGAACACCTATTATATTGAAGACTGGTGGTTTAGATAGAAGATCATTTTTAAACTTTTCGAAGCTATCTCTATCTACATACTCATCAGCGTCAATAGCAAGAATCCATTCTCCTCTTGCTTTTGAGGCCGCAAAATTTCTTGCTTTTGAGAAATCATTTACCCATTGAAAGTCAAACACTTTATCAGTGAATTGAAGCGCAATTTCTTTTGACTGATCCTTAGAGCCCGTGTCTACAATTATAATTTCATCAGCGATTCCGCTAATTGATTCAAGACATCTTCCAATAACCTTTTCCTCATTTTTCATAATTATGCATACAGAAAGTATAGGTTGCATGTATAGCACTTCCCTTAAAATTTGATAGATTATAGGTTCATAAAAAAAATCGTACAGTCTATGTACGACTTTTTTTATGAACCTGTCATCATGATTGAGACAGGTCCGTTTTATTATTTATTATATCGAAGTAATTGAAGTACGCCTTGCGGTTGTTGATTTGCTTGAGCTAGCATAGCTTGAGCAGCTTGAGTTAAAATATTGTTCTTTGTAAAGTCCATCATCTCTTTGGCCATATCGACATCTCTAATGCGAGATTCAGCAGCTGTTAGATTTTCGGAAGAAGCTCCAAGGTTATTGATTGTGTGTTCTAGTCTATTTTGGTATGCACCTAGTTTGGAACGCTCAGATGAAACTGCATCAATCGCCGACTGGATTGTCTTAATAGCATCATTTGCGGAAGCTTGAGTAGAAATTTTAATTCCTAAAGCTGCAGATGCGCCTTCAACTCCAGCGCGCTTGCCCCCATATTGCCAATTGTTAGTTTAATACTCTGTGAAGCGTTTGCACCTATGTGGAAGGTCACTCCGCTTGTAGCTAAGCTGCCATTAATCAATTTCTTATTGTTGAACTCAGTATCAGTTGAAATACGAGTAATTTCTTGAGCTAATTGATCCACTTCGTTCTGAAGGTTTGCCCGCTCTGAATCAGTATTTGTATCATTCGCTGATTGTACTGCAAGCTCACGCATACGTTGAAGAATTGCATGGGTTTCGTTCATTGCACCTTCAGCTGTTTGGATCAAAGAAATACCGTCTTGAGCGTTTTTAGAAGCCATATCCAATCCACGGATTTGTGCACGCATTTTTTCGGAGATTGCAAGACCCGCTGCGTCGTCTCCTCCACGGTTGATTCTTTGACCAGAAGATAGCTTTTCCAAGTTTTTAGCTGCGTTTGTGTTGTTAGCACCTAGTTGGTTAAACGTATTAAGTGCAGCAATGTTGTGGTTAATTCTCATGATTTTTTCCTCCTTGAGTGTTTGTAGATTCACGTCCCTGTGAATCAATTAATTTGTTTGCGAAGTAAGAGCCGGCCGAACTCGTTACTGTCGCTTACATTGTTAATATCGGTTTGGTTGCCAAGTAGTTTAGTGTTTAATAAAAGATTTCGTGAGATTTTGGTTTATTTAGTGGAAAAATAGCGGATTTTACCTAAACGGATGGCCTGGCGCTTTTTCGGAAGAGAGCCAGGCTTTTATTTCGGAGATTTAATCTTTTTTTGTAAGCTGTGAAAATAATGCAGTATCCAGTGTAAGAGCTTCCGTGTTCGTTTCTGTTATTGATTGAACGAGTTCACCACGGAGAATATCCACTGTTTTTGGTGCTTCAATGCCAATGCGAATGGTTTCTCCTTTGACTTCGAGAATGCGTATTTCAATATCGTCACCAATTTTAATTGTTTCATTCGGTTTGCGTGAGAGGACTAGCATTTAGACTTCCTCCTTGACTTGGCCGATGATGTGGCGTGTTTTGAATCGGTTGTCGTTTATAATCATTTGTTTTGCTGTTTTGTTATTCATTTGAAAGATGAGTGGTGCTTGTAGGTTGATGGTTGATGTTTCGAATGGTTGTTTGAGTGTTAGGATGGCTAACACGAATACGTCTTCTGGTTTTTCGATGTTAAGTAGTTCAATTGTTGGTTCGTCGATGTCGAATGAATAGTCTTCGATAAGTGAATATGGATTCGAGACAATAAATGCTACTGCTTCGGTTGTTGTTGATTGTAATACTTGGAAATTAGGGTTTCCTTCGATTGGAAGCAGTGCGAATTGCTTTTCAGTTTCGAAGCCAGGGATGCCTTTTGGAAATTTCCATAGTTGGTCCGTTTGTATATCGATTTCGCCGTGGAATTTTGTTTGGATTTGCATAATGGTGATCGCTCCTTTTCCTTTTGTTGATTTGCATAAAAAAAGAACGTATAAACGTCCTTTTTTATCTTAGAAAGTCGACTAATGAAGGTTGGATAACTCTTGCGCCTACTGAGAGGGATGCACGATAGACGGCTTCTTGGGTAAGCATTTCGGTTATCACTTTTTCGAAGTCTATGTCTTCGTTTTCGGATTGTAGTTTTTTGGCTGATGCTTCTTGTACATCAAGTCGATTTTGCATGAGTTCTGCGCGGTTGGAGCGGCCGCCGATGTCCATTCGGAGTGCAAGGACATCATCCATCTGTTTATCAAGATCCGTCAGAGCTTTATCGAATTTGACATCTTCTCCGGCTTCTGTAATTTCATTAAAGAAAGTATTTAACTCTTCGAAAAGGTCTCTTGCATTAGTATTGACTTTCAAATTCACGCCATTGAATATTTCAATTTCAATGTCTTTGGAAAATCCATCTGTATCTGGCGTGAATTCTTTAGTTTGTTTATTGAATAGAGGCGTGTCCGTTTTGGTCCCGCTGAAAATATATTTATCCATTACTTGTGTGTTTGCAAAGTCTTGAATCGTTTCCTGAAGTTGCCTTAGTTCGATTTTAATAAACTCACGTTCTTCGGGATTCATTGCTCCGGTATTTGCGGCATTTGTGACAAGATACTTGGCACGTTGCAAGACTTGCCCAACGCCATCAAGTGCATCTTCCGAGCTGTCGAGCCAGTTATTCACTTCGATAAGGTTTTTCTTGTATTGGTCGATTTTGTCCACTTGATTGCGGAAGCCTATGCTTTTCATGGCGGCTCCAGGATCGTCTGATGGACGGTTAATTCTTTTTCCAGAGACTGCCTGTTCTTGCAGCTTACCCATTTTACTATAGCTTGTCATCAAGTTTCGAACTGTATTGTTAGAAAGCATGGATTGTGTTACGCGCATTGATTAGTACCCCCTTTATTATCTGCCAGATAAGCCCATTCCGTTAATGATTTTGTCGAGTGTTTCATCAATGACCGTAATCATACGGGCGGAGGCATTGTAGGCTTGCTGGAATCGGATCATATCTGTCATTTCCTCGTCCAGTGAAACGGCGCTGATGGAGTCGCGGCGATTGGCAGCGGCACCTTGTAGTGATGCTGTGTTAAATGCCATGCGCTGTGCTTGTTGGCCGTTAACTCCAAGTTTTCCGATAATACCTGAAAAGAAATCTTGAATTGTGGATTTATTTAAATCGTCCAATGGACTTGTTTGAATGGCTAAAAGGGCTTTGGCGTTATCCGCGTTAGCTATTTCATCAGCTGAACCTGATGCTGCAAGTTTTCTTGGATCGTCGATCAGATCTTGATTCACTGATAGATTACCAGCTGTTGTAATAACAAAGAATGCTTCTCCATCATTACCATCAAGATCTATTCCTTCTCCATGAACTCTGTTAAATTCATTTGCTAAAGCCTCAGCCATCTTATTCAAATTATTAATCATATCTGGATAAAGGCCATTTCCATCACCCGTGCCATATCCATATGAATTAATTAGTGACTTCAATTTTCCAGAATCTAAGAATTCGGAAAGTACGTGATTAGTGGAATCAGTATCGCCTACCGCCTTTATAGAAATGCCCTGAATTAATTGATTTGTAGGGTTTACCTCTACCTCCCCAAATTCCTTGCCTTTCACAAGCTCGACCCTTACACCGTCGTTCATTTTCAAAGACACAGTTACTGTCCCTTGAGCAATCGCCGATGTACCTCCACCTGTTTTTTCAAACTTAGTTTCGATCGGTAAATAGGTCGACAACTCGTCTAACAACAAATCTCTTTGATCATACAATTCATTCGGTAGATAACCGCCTGACTCCATTCCGGAGATTTGGCCATTCAATCTCGCAACTTCCTCCAATAGGAAGTTGACGTTATCTGTTGAAAAACTGATTTCTTTTCCTAAGTTTGTCTGGGCTTCGGTCAATGAACTGTGTAAATGATTGAATGACTCGGCTACATCCTGACCTCGCTGAATGACGATAGCTCTTGCGCCGCTGCTTGAAGGGCTTGTCGCAAGCGTTTGTAGTGAAGACCAAAATTCGCTTAGTGATTTTTGTAAACCGAATTCTGAAGGTTCACCTATAATGTCTTCAATTTGTGAAATTGCATTGGATCTTGATTCCCAATAGCCAAGTGTGTTGGATTCCTGTCTGAATTGGTTGTCGACGAAGGAATCGCGGATGCGTTGGATTGAGCTTGCTTCGACACCGGTCCCTAATAATCCAGGCGACGACGTGAGGCCCTGTGTTGCCTGCATATTGACGCGTGTTCTTGTGTAGCCGAGTGAGTTGGCGTTGCTTATGTTATTGCCGGTCGTGTAAAGGCCGGTTTGTTGTGCGTAGAGTCCGCGTTTATTTGTTTCAAGTCCCATGAATGTGGAGCGCATACTGTTCCTCCTATGCTTGAGAGTCGAAGTTTGGTATATCCCTCGACGCTTTTTTGCCGTTAATGCCTGTTTTTGAGTAAGTGACCGATTCCGTACGTGGTCGAACCATGTCCAGCGACAGATTCACAAATTGAAGGGATTGGTAGGTCAGTTTTTGGTTGAGATCATTTTGCCATTTCAATTCATGAATCGCATGCAGGAGACGGTCCCTCGCCTCCGTAAGTTGTTCAGTATCCGGAATGGGAGTTGCTTCAATCAGGTCGGTGATTGTTGGATTCATCGGCATAGAAATACCTTTTCCTTCAAGATAGTTGCTGACCGCATTCTGCCTGCTTTGGTCCATTTGGACGATTGCAGCGAGATGTGCCTGCTCATCTTTTAGGAGTTGGTCAATGCCTTGAATATCGCCATTTTTAATGAGTTCCGATTTTTCTTTTGCGATGCGAAGCAGGCTCTTATGCAATTTTTCCAGATTGTCGAGTATGGAAAGTATTGTTTCGATTGTCATCATAGTCCCTGCTTTCATCTAACTTATTTTTTGTAGTAGTTGAGTAGGCTTTGGGCCAATTTTTGGGGTCTACTTTGTAATTTCCCGATTCGATTTGCGCCTTCAGTGATTGAACACGTTCGTTTCGTTCGATTGTGATTGGTGATGTTTCGGAAAGTTGTTTTGCTTCGGATGAGATTTCAATCTTGTCGGTTTTGATTTGGTGGTTTTCCTTTGCCTGTTCAACTTTCATTTGGTTGGCGCGGTATGGGTTGATGGGCGTGATGTTGACTCTATTTATTTTCATGATTTGGCTCCTTTCTTGGAGTATTTATATCCTTATGCTTTATTTCGGCATTTTTGAGCTGAGGTTTAGCTTAATGTGAAAGATTTGTGTATGAATACGTTCTTGGAGATAGTGTTTCCTTAATTAGCATAGAAAAAACCGACTTTTTATGGAGTCGGTTTTTCGTTTATGCGCTTTTGGGGTGATTTATGCGTGTTTACGGCTGTTTATGCTTTTTTGGAATGAAATATGCGTGTTTCCTACGAGTTATGGAATTTTGGAAGGATTTATGCGTTTTTGTAGAAATTTATGTGTTGAATTTATCTTCTCTCGTCATCTTTCCATGTGCCAAATACGTTTCATTCATTTCAATAATGGTTTCTTGTGATGCTTCGTATGCGTCTAACTGGCTTTTAAGTTTGTTGGTGCAACTTTCGCATATTTTTCCTGTTGTGATTAATTCTCCACAGTTCTCACATGGGTAGCCAAGGCCGGGGAACCGTGAGGGGTGAAGATGGCCTTTGCGCACCCATTTAAATAGCAATGTTGTAGTTACTCCCGTTTCTTGGACAATTCTTTGAACGGTTGAGGCGCGATTTTCTCGTCTTCTTAAAAACTGATGCACTATATCGAACATTTTTTCCTCTTCTTTTGTACACAATGGACAGATATCACTTAGTCCGTTATATTCGAATATTCCTTTGCAGGTTGAACAATTTCGTATTTCCGTCATAATGTTTTTTTCTCCTATCTTTCTGCACGTATGAGCGTGACCGCTTCCACTCTTTCAGCACCTGCTTCAAGTAAAGCGGTGGCTGCATGTTGGAGTGTCGTGCCGGTTGTGTATATATCGTCGACAAGTATATATGTAGTTTGTTGGATGACTGTACCTTCTTTGATTGAAAATAAATGGCGCATCGCAAGCCGTTCTTCCCTCGTCTTCTCCCCCATCACTTCGGTGTTCGTTTTTACGAGCAAGTCTTCGAAAGGGATGTTCGCCGCATGCAACAGCTCTTCGACATGTGAAAAAGTTCTTTCAATTTTTTTATCTAAATGCATTGGGATCGGCACAATAATTGCGTTTTTCCGTTTGAGTTCATTTCTTAACTCATTCGCAAAGACGCCAGAGAGTGCGACATCTTGGAGGAATTTGTATTGATGGAGATATTCGCGCATTGCTTCATTGTACGTATAAAGGGATTTGACGTGATGTAGAACATCCCCTCTCACTAGTATCGACACGTTCGAAGCTATTTGAACAGATTTCGCATATTAATAAAGTCTTTTCGATGGCAAGGAGAGATTGCCAGCTTGGTGTACTCGCAAGTTTTTGTTCACAAAGGAGACAGTTCATTTTTGGGGACCTCCTTTATTCAACTTCATAATTTCGTTTTTCGCGTCATCCATCGCGTAGGTGATTCCGTTATGGAAGAACGTGAAATCGCCTGTCGGGAATTCTGCTGAACGTCCGACTCGACCACCGATCTGAATAAGGGCGCCTTTATCGAAGATTTGCTGTTCCGCTCCAACTACTGCTACTTGGACGTTCGGGATTGTTATCCCCCGTTCAAGGATGGTAGTCGTCAATAGGCCAGGAAGTTCTTTATTCCGAAGTGCCTGTACGTGTTCCTTCCTGTCTGGATGCGATGCATGGACGGATTGGATATGTGGATTGAGTAGTTGGAATAAAGGCCTTGCTTCCTCCATTAAGCCGATATGATGGAAGAATATCAGGAATGGTTCATTTTTCGTGAACCTTTGCTTAGTCCATTGTACCAGTTTTTTTGGAAGTTTTCCTTTACGTATTTGTTTTTCATAGTTCCAAAGGGATTCATACGTCGGAACGGGTAATGGATGGCCATGATAGCGACGATTAATAGTAGAGATGGAACCCGATCGTTTCATGTTGGAAATGAGCTTATCTGAGGGGGTTGCCGTAACGTAATGGGCAGGAGCACCGGGTTTCAATGCTTTTTGGACGGCTCTTTGCAGCGTTTCATCTGCCTTATATGGGAAGGCATCCGCTTCATCGACGAAGATGGCATCAAAGGCATGTTGGAATCTGTATAGCTGATGAGTCGTGGCAAGCACAAGCTGGGACGCTTCCATCGTTGGTTTCGCGCCGCCGTATAATGCTTCGATTTTCGAATGCGGAAACGCTGTGCGCAGACGTGGTTCGAGTTCGAGAATGACATCAACTCTTGGAGCCGCGATGCAGACACGCTTTCCTTCGGATAAAAGCTTATGGATTGGCGGGAATAAAATTTCCGTTTTCCCGCTCCGCAAACTGCGTAAATGAGATGGGAAATTTGCTGTTCCTGGCTTCTGATAAGATCCTCAGATGCCTTTTGCTGATGCGGCGTAAGTTTCCCTTGCCAAGCCAAAGTGTGGTTTGTCGGGTATTCAGGTTTATCACCGCTCCAGACGACCAATTCCGTGCATGAGGAAACTCGCCCCATTTTGAGGCAGTGCCTGCAATATGTACAAGGTCCTTCGCATTTGGCACAGTTAAATGTTGTGAAAAGGGCCGGATTATTATTTTCGCATCGGTTGCAGATGCTGTTTTTGATTCATGAATGAAGGTTTTGTTTGGATGCCTTCGATAATCTGAATATGACCCATTTCGATCTGTGCGGTTATTTCTTCAGGTGGAAAAGGGGTGTGCATGCGCAACCAAATACGACCATGCAGGAAATCCCTGATTGCCGAATTGAAAGGCTTTGTCATGTGTACACCCCTTTTCTTATTATTATTGATGTATGATTGCGTTTATGCGTAATTGAGTCCTTTTATGCGTTTCTGGCCCGATTTATGCGGTTTTTCAACGCTTTATGCGTATTTACGGCATTTTATGCTTACTTTCAGCAATTTATGCGTTTATTCACATTAAGCCTTCCGTTTCACCCATCCGAGTCCCATTGATCCTTCGCCTAAATGTGTGCCGATCACGGGGCCGAAATGGCTAATTGTGAATTCGACGTCAGGTAAGAGTTCTGACAGTTCTTCTTTCCAAGCTTCTGCCTCTTCCGGACGGTTTGCATGGATGATTGCCGCTTCAAGGGGCATTTTCCCCGCGTCTTCCGCAAGCATGTCCGCGATTCGTTTCATTGCTTTTTTACGTGTTCGGATCTTTTCGAATGGCACAATCACTTTGTCGTGGAAATGAAGGATCGGTTTAACTTGGAGCAGTCCCCCAATCAATGCTTGCGCACCGGATAACCTTCCGCCACGTTGTAAATGCGCGAGATCGTCCACCATGAAATAAGCACGCATCGTCTTTTTCATTTCATTAAGCTCCGCCATAATTTCATCTGGCGTAGCGCCTTCCTTAGCCATTTTGGCGGCTCTGATTACATAGAATCCTTGAAGATAACATGACAATTCGGAGTCGAATGCGCGCACATCCACGCCCTCTGTCATTTCTCCAGCCTGTACTGCTCCTGCGAAAGTTCCGCTAATTCCGCTTGATAGATGGATTGAAATGATTGTCTCATGGTCCTTTTTCAATGAGTGAACAACTGTGCGAATTTCCCGACAGGTGGCTGGGAAGTTTTTGGAAGCGGTCCGTCACCACGTACCTTATCGTAGAATTCCGCCGACTTTAGGTCGACTTCCTCTTCATATGCTTGTCCATCGATTGTCACCGTCAAAGGGATGACGTTGATATCCAATTCTTTTACTATGTTAGAAGGCAAATATGCCGTACTATCCGTAACTATTGCTGTGTTCACTTGTATCACTCCCGAATAACATTCTACTCGAAACAAGCAGAAAGAACAAAAGCTGAGGGCGCTTGCCCAACTGCGACAGGCATAAGGCGAAGATGCGTAGTGGCGTTTTTTGCCACAGAGCAGCTTTGACTTATGACCCGAGCAGTTAGCGCCCGAAGCTGGATGGGACAAAAGCTTAGAGCGGCTCGAAGAATGTCGAATTTACCTCCAGCTAATACTACGAGTATACTAATTTTTTAGTTACTTTCATAGCGACATCTACTAATAAATGATATGTTTGTAGTAAGTTTTTACAAATGGGGGTTTTAAAATGGATACGCTTTTATATGAACAAGAGGGGCATATTGCGCGTGTGACGCTTCATAGACCGGATGCGATGAATGCATTTAATTACGATATGCTGTCTGAACTTGGAATGGTTGTCGAGTCAATTCGCATTAATCCTGATATCCGTGTCGTTATTTTTACGGGGCGGAGTTCGTGCGTTCAGTGTGGGGGCTGATTTGAAGGAACGGAAGCTGTTGACCGATGAGCAGGTGAAGCGCAATATTTACAAAATTGGTGAAGTGTTTACGATGATTGAAAACTTACCTCAGCCAACGATTGCGGTATTGAACGGATATGCATTCGGTGGGGGCATGGAGCTTGCCCTATCTTGCGATTTCAGGTTTGCGGTCGATACGGCAGTCATGGGATTGACGGAAACGGGACTTGCAATTATTCCGGGAGCTGGCGGAACGCAGCGCTTGCCAAGATTGATTGGCGAAGCAAAAGCGCTTGAGCTCATTTTGACGGCAAGAAGGTTGGATTCGAAATCGGCATTGCAATATGGTATTTTGACTTATGTTGCTTCTGCTGCGGACATGATAGAGTTGTTGGACCGATTCACAGGTGAATTGCTTGGCAATGGACCAATTGCGTTACAGCAGGCGAAATTTGCTATCAAGCATGGGATGAATGCGGATTTACAGACTGGACTTGCGATTGAGCGCAAGGCGTATGAGATTACGATTCCGACGGAGGATCGACTTGAGGCGCTTGCTGCGTTTGCGGAGAAGCGGAATCCGGAGTTTAAAGGGAAGTAATTTTAGATAGATAACGGGTAGGTATAGGGATTTTCCTATTCCTACCCGTTTTTGTATTGCGGATTTATGCGTGTTTGGGAGATGTTATGGACTTTTGAATACATTTATGCGTTTTTGTAAGGATTTATGCGCTTTTGCAAGGATTTATGCGTTTATTGATTGATTTCCATTAAGAAATTACTCAATTCTCTGCTGTTAGTCCTTTCATAAGGAATGTGATCATTTGATTTATCTCTTCTACATCATTCCAGTTCGCGCCAATGACGTGTTTTGTGACGAAATAGCCCATGATTGTGGAAGCGGTGAGGCGGATGACCGTCGTTGGAGGCATGTTGGTGATCTGCCCCTTTATTTGGTAATGCTCCACGATTTGAGTGAAGCGTCCGAGGACTTTTTTTCCGACGTGTTCGATGAATTGCTCCCTTAATTCGTAATGGAACGGAATTTCCTGGAGGAAGATCTGGACGACTTTCAGGTTTTTCTCAAGGAATTCCTGCCTGTTTTTTATCATGGCACGTAGGAAATCTTCGAAGTGCTCGAATTCCTTATCTAACACTTTGTTCAAGTCTTTGATGATGAATGGTGCCAGCATTTTGACCATCATTGGGGTGACGATGGAAAGTAACAGTTCTTTTTTCGTTTTGTAATGGCGGAAAATGGTGCCTTCAGCGACACCCGCTTTTTTGGCGATTTCATTTGTCGATGTAGCAGCGAAGCCTTTTTCCGCGAACATTTCGGTAGCTGCAACGAGGATTTGCTTTTGTTTTTCTGTTAGGCTTTCGTCTTCCTGCAGCATTTCTTCAAGTAGATGTTTATTTTGTTCAGTCATGATGGACTCCTTATATTTTACGATATTTTCGTAGGACCATAATATTTACGGCGATGAACAATAGACAGAATCCTAATAGAGCAAGCAAATTCGGATAGATGTCGCCCCACCCATATCCCCTTACCATGACGTCGCGGAGTGCTTCAGCGGCGTAATAAAGAGGGGTCAGAATACCGATCCAGCTTAGCCATTCGGCAATCGTCTCTAAGTTGAATAGGCCCGAGAAAAAGACTTGCGGGACGACAACAATCGGGATGAATTGCATCATTTGCAGTTCATTATGTGCGAATGAAGAAGTAGGATGCCAAGCGTGAGTGCTGTCAATGCAAGCATCAGGATGATCAGCAGCACATAAAAAAATGCCCCCTCCATCACCATGTCTAATACGTAAATTGCATATGCTGTTATGATTGTTGACTGGATCATCGTGAAAAGTCCAAAGCCGATAACGTATCCAGCGACGATTTCCCATTTCTTGAGCGGACTTGCGAGCAGCCTTTCAAGTGTGCCAGTTGTGCGTTCACGTAGGAATGAAACGCCTGCGATTAGGAAAACGAAAAAGAATACGAAAAATCCAAGGAGAACCGGACCGAAATAATCGAACTGCCCCATGTCGCTTGAGCCATGCAAATAGTGGATATTCAAATTGCTTTCTTCTACGTGCGAAGGTATCGGCAAAGCGTTTTGAAGCCATCTCATCGTAGCTCCTGTGACACTCGGGTCACTTCCTTCAAGGACGATGGTCGGTGACATTCCCTCGATTTTCAAGTAACCGTCCAACTCCTGAGCGGCAAGTTTTTCTTTCGCTTCATTCTCATTGCTGAAAGTTTTCACTTCCGCACCACTTGTATCGATTTGATCCACAAGTATCTCCGGGACATCGACCAATCCAATCTTAGGGATGTAATCGGAACCATTGAAGACAAAATACAGCATTGTCAAAACCAATATAGGTGCAAAGATAAGCAGCCCGATTGTCCGTTTATCTCTGACAAGTTGACGAAGAATCCTTTTTACCAGTGCCATCACTCTCATCGTTCAACACCTCCGAAAACAAGGAATGCCTCTTCGATTGTTGCTGTATTTGTCTGCTTTTTCAGCTCTTCAGGCGTGCCGACCGCGATTAATTTCCCGTCACGCATTAACCCAAGGCGATCGCATTTATCGGCCTCATCCATTACATGCGTTGTGACGATAAGTGTTTTGCCTTGTGCTTTCAAATCAGTGAATGCTTTCCAAATGCTTTTTCGTAGGACAGGGTCGATGCCAACAGTCGGCTCGTCAAGGATCAACAATTCAGGTTCATGAAGTAGCGCAATGGCAAGCGATAATCTTCTTTTCATCCCTCCGGAATAATTGGACACTAATTTTGTGACGTCTCCGGAAAGCTTGACGAGTTCCATCACTTCCTTGATACGCTGCGATTGTTTCTGTCCTTTTAATCCGTATAGTTCGGAGAAGAATTGAAGATTTTCTTTTGCCGATAAGTCTTCGTAAAGGGCGTCCGATTGGGCCATATAACCAATCCGTTTGATCAGTTGCAAGGAAGGCATTTTTTCCTGGAATAAATAATTCTCACCCTTGGTCGGTTCGTCAAGGCCAGCCAATTCCTTCACCAATGTTGTCTTTCCCGCTCCAGATGGACCTAATAAGCCGAAAATTTCCCCTTCATTGATCTCCAGACTAATGTCTTGTAAGACGACATGCTTGCCAAAACTTTTGGAGACATTTCGAATCGAGACGCAAGCTTGCTTTTCATTCATGGAAAGTCACCTCTTTCTACAGTGAGTGATTACTCACTTTAGATTAATAGATAATAAGAAGATTGTAAAGTGAGTAATCACTCATTTCCGTTAATTAAATGTGGTCAAGTTACCCTGCGCAAGTTTCACCTTCCTAAAATATAGAAGATAATATGGAACAACAAAAATCCTCCCGATTTCAGGAGGATTTTTGTCTATTCATATCAACCTTCTATTTCATCGCGAAGTTTATAAAAACTACGGACAATCTCTTTTTCATCTGTTACATTAATATCCTTCCGCCTTCGCTTCCCAAGTCTCCGATCGAATAAGGCAATTGCCCGAATGAAAGGATGCTCATGGGTAAGCGCTTTGTCAAAGGGCATGTGGATGTAATCAAACAGTAGCCCGATGATTTCACCTGCCGGATATAAGCCACTCTCTCTAACTTCAGTTTCAGCATCATCATACGCTGCGTGAAGCTGTTTAAGTTCATTTGATTCCCACATCTTCCGCCAATCGGAATCCCATTTCAACGGGTCGATCGCCCTTTCTACAGTTAGTTCCTGACCCCGGGATGTGGCTGCGAGGTTATAGGGTATATCGGAAGCGCGAAAAATTTCATCTCCGTCAAATGTTATGCGAAAAGTGCCTGTTTGGTCATGGCTTTTCCGATGGATAATCCAATGGTATTGGACTCTCCCCTGAAGCGGTTCACATAGAAATCCTTCCGCCAATTGCTTTAACTTCGACCATCTCATTTCGCTTTATGCTCTTCCCACTCTTCTCGCAACACGCCCATACGGATGGAGTCGTAGTAGACACCGTTCCAGAAACGTACTTTGCGGATACGCGCTTCCATTGTCATGCCTAATTTTTCAGCTACTCGGATCATCCTCATGTTCCCGGACCAAGTCGTAAGACCGACGCGGACAAGCGGCATTTCATTGAATAAATGATCGATCCACATTGTGAGGGCTTTCGTTCCAAAGCCGCCACTCCAATATTTCGGCTCGTATATGAGGATGCCCATTTCGAGCCAAAGGGACGGCTTGTGCTCCCAGTAATAGCTGAGCATGCCGATAAGTTCGCCGTCCACTTCGATACCCCAATAATCATCTTGTGCTATTAATTTGTCTTTACGTTCTAAATAGACTTCATACGACATTGTCATATGCGGATAATAAGGAGCATCCCATTTCTTCCATTCTGGATTTTCCTCTTTGAAAGTAAGTTCCCACATACGTCGCAAGTCATCTTCTTTAATAGGGCGAATGGTTACGCCTTCAAGTGTATACGTCAAACTGTGTCCTCCGAAATTATAGGTATTTCGCGAACCAGCCCGTCATCTCATTTAGTCTTTCGATTCGCAGATTCGGTGCACCGGTCCGCGATAGATTATGGTCTGCATCAGGGAATCTGACGAATTCCGTCTCTTTCCCCATGCTCTTTAACGTAATATAAAGCTGTTCAGCCTGTTCAATCGGGCAACGGAAATCTCTTTCAGAGTGGAGGATCAATAATGGAGTCTCCACATTTTCCGCATATTTCAACGGAGAATGCTTCCATAATGTCTCTACATCCTTCATATCCGCCGCGATTTGCCATTCGCTGAAGTAATATCCGATATCGGAAACACCGAAGAAGCTGATCCAGTTACAGATCGAACGTTGTGTAACTGCTGCTTTGAAACGGTTCGTATGGCCGACAATCCAGTTCGTCATGAATCCGCCATAGCTGCCACCTGTCACGCCGAGACGGTCTGCGTCAATCCAAACATTCTCGGAAAGTGCAGAGTCGACAGCTGCCATGATGTCCTCATAGTCGCCGCCACCGTAATCACCACGTACAGCGTCAACGAATTCTTGGCTGTACCCATGGCTCCCGCGTGGGTTGATGTACAGGACACCATATCCACTTGCCGCAAACAGCTGCATTTCATGGAAGAATGTGTTGCCGTACATTGCGTGCGGACCGCCATGGATATTGACGATTAATGGGTATTTCTCCCCTTCTTCGAATCCTGCCGGTTTCATAAGCCAACCATGTACATCCCAATCTTTAGGACCTTTAAACGTTATTGCTTCCGGATGAACAAGCTCTACTTCCTTCAAATAATTATCATTGAATGAAGTGAGAGCTTTCCTTTCTCCGGTTGCAATACATTTGATAGATTTCACCAGGATGTACAGGGTCACTAATAGCGACTAACGCAAAATCACCCTCTGCATTCACATCATATCCATAGACATGCTCGTTTTCCGGCGTAGCTGGATACAGCTCTCCTTCAAGTGTTGCGAAATAGAGACGGACATCTCCCATCGTTGAAAGTTGGAAGTACAGGTCATTGTCTTTCGTCCACACGGCGCTTGGTGCGCTTGCCGATTGCTGATGATCCGCGGCAGTATAATCCCCGACAGGTGCATCGATGCTTTCAGTGATATTAATTGTATTGCCCCTTTTCGTGTCGTACACATATAAATGGCCGTGTGAAGCGTTTTGGTATGCACGGTCCGAACCTACGAACGCAATATAATTGTCATCCAATGAAAAGCGTGCGCCACCATAATAGCCCTCTTCTTCAATGATTACCGTTTCTTCCTTCGTTTCCACATTCACCAAAAAGAGTGGCTGACGGAATTCATGGTCCAAGTTTTCCTTCCGGTTCACACCGATGACAAGATGTTGGCCATCATTTGAAACCGCCTGTAATGAATGCTGGAAATTTCCTTCAGTAAATTGAGTGACCTCCTCAGTTTCAAGATTGACGAAACCGATTTGCTTGTATGAATCCTGTGGCAATAAACCGACGCCATCCATTTTGTACTTCATTTTCGTAACGCGTACTGGTTCAGGCTTCTTTTTATCGTTCTTTTCTTCTTTGAAACTGAAGTCCCTGCCTTCTTTTAGCGATGCGTCAAACCAGATTTTTGTACCGCAAGGAGACCATTGGAAGCTTGAAACGCCTTTATCAAAAGACGTTGCTTTTTTTGCTTCTCCACCACGTACAGGCAGAATATACAGCTGATTTTTATCGTCGCGATTCGACAAAAAAGCGATTTGCTTTCCGTCCACTGACCATTTAGGTGAGCTGACACGGTGTTTTCCGTGCGTCCATTGCGTCACTTCGTTTGTAGAAAGGTCAATATGGTACAAGTTTGAAATGTATTTATTATCCTCTTCGTCGATATGCGTTTTGATGAACAGCGCTTCTTTCCCGTCTGGTGATAACTGTGGGTTTGTGACGGATTGTAGTTTAAATAGGTCGTCTACTTGTAGGTTTCTCATATGGAATTCCCCCTTCTTTTTCTATTCTACATATTTCGACACCCGTAACAGTTATCCCTTCTTCATTTTTAAATTTATTAAAATTTATTTCCGACATATAAAGATTGTGGTCGGAAAATGGTGTTATCACCTTGTTGTTCGATTGCATGGGCCGTCCATCCGACAATTCTTGCGGCGCTGAATGCCGGAGTGAACAGTTCAGGCGGCATGTTGATGGCACGCATGATGGCTGCCGCATAGTATTCGACATTTGTGTATAATTCTCTGCCTGGTTTATACGTCTTGAGTAAGTCGATAATTTCTTTTTCGGCTGTCGTCGCAAGATCTAACCACTCATCTTTACCTGCCATGCTTTCACATTTCTTCCTAAGTAGAATTGAGCGCGGATCTTCTGTTTTATAAACCCGATGGCCGAATCCCATAATTCGCTCACCGTTTTTTAATCTTTGCTCGATTACTGGACGGATATTATTTTGAGTACCTATTTCCTCAAGCAGATCGATGACTCCTGAAGGGGCACCTCCATGTAATGGACCTTTCATCGTTCCGAGCGCTGAAGTAACGGCCGCCGTCAAATCGGATTCAGTAGAAATCGTGACCCGCCCAGCGAAAGTAGAGGCATTCATGCCATGCTCCATCGTCAGTTTCAAGTAGGTCTCAAGCGCTTCAACGTGTACATCAGTAGGTTTTTCGTAATTTAGCATCCAGAGGAAATTGGCAGTATGCGAAAGATTTTCGTCCGGCTCAACGATGGGCAATTGATTCACATTCCTGTAATGCCTTGCGATGATAACGGGTAACGCAGCGGTGAGAACAATCGCCTGTTCATCTATCGGTTTTTGCTTGAATTCAACCTGACCATATGCAGAAATTGCGGTCCGGATCGCATCCATTAGTGGAATATCTTTCGGTAGGATATCGATAATGGATGCAATATGCTGTGGAAGTCTTCTGCCTGCTCGCATCTTCGACTTCAATGAATTCAGTTCCTCTTCGTCCGGGAATTTACCATGCCATAAAAGGTAAGCCAATTCTTCGAATGAATGATCCGGGACTAACTCGCCCACTAAAATCCCCCTATATCTGAGCTCCCCCAACTCACCGTCAACTGATGCGATCTTCGTATGGACTGCCACAACATCCTTCAAACCTCTATTAAACATGTTCATTCCTCCTTTTCTTTTAGTATAAAGTAAAGATATAATTAATTAAATTGAATAATTACTATTGACTTAATTAAATTTATTAATCAATCAGGAGGGGTTGAATGGATACTCAATGGCTACGAACATTTATCATAGCGGCAGAAGAACTGAACTTCCGGAAAGCCGCGGAAAAACTGATGCTGTCCCAACCAAGTGTGACTGTACAAATCCGGCTATTGGAAGAGCATTTAGGGATACAGCTTTTTGATCGGATCAATCGACGTGTATCGCTGACTGAGGCAGGAAGATTGTTTTACGATGAGGCAGTAGGATTAATACAGAAGTTAGATGATAGCGTAGATCGAATGCATGCATTTGCGCAAGGATACAGACGGAACTGGACAATTGCAATTTCACCATTAATGGCGGAAACGATTTTGCCATATTTTTTGAGGACCTTCATGGAACGGCACGAGGAAGTCGAATTGACGATTCGAGTTGAGGAGTCGGAATTGATCGAACGCCTTGTCGACAGTGGCGAAGTAAATTTAGGCATTTCAGCACTCGACGCGACACTAAAAAATATTGAATCCCAGCGCATTTACGAGGATCCAATTATCTTTGTCATGCCGACCGACAGCTATGACGAAGAAAGCGGACCACAAATTGATGTAAAAGAGGCATTGATGATTAATTATTTACTTACCCACCATCACCCCGTCTATTGGGATGAATTGCTTTTCACATTAAACAAGCAGATCCCGGGCATTCGGACGATGAAAGTAACGCAAGCCCATATAGCCAAACGGTTCATCCAAGAAGGAATCGGCGTCTCATTCCTCCCCCACTCAATTGTACGCCGTGAATTATTGGAAGGAAGACTCATGAGACCCCACTTCGACCTATTCCCCCTCCCCTCCGTCGCCACTTTCATCCTGTTGAAAAAGAAGGGAGATCTGGAAGAAGAATTCATCCGAGACATCTCCGGATTCTACTTTGGATGAATTACCGATATCGCGGAGAAGAATAGTGTATTATTGTTCTAATAGTCGTGAAAAGTGTTTTTGACAAATTAAGGTTTTAAAAATGTAGCAGATGCGGCGGTTATGCGTGATTGCGGGGGATTTATGAGGTTTTGAATGGATTTATGCGTGAGTTCCGGAGTTTATAAACTTTTGTATGGATTTATGCGTGTTTAGGAGGGTTTATGCGTATTTCGAAGGTGAGATACTATTTTCATGTTAAATACTCTCTATTGATTGAAGCGGAAGGCGGCGACTCCTGCGGGATTTAGCGCGAATGGCGAGACCCCGCAGGTAGCGAAGCGGACGAGGAGGCTCGCCCGCGCCCCGCGGAAAGCGTCCGCCTGAAGCGGAAATCAATGTTTGTACTGTTATTGCTTCACTATATCCTTCAATGACCGTCTAAGAATTTTACCTGTTGTATTCTTAGGCAGTTCACTCAAAAACTCGATCGACTTCGGAACCTTATACTTTGCCAAGCGCTTCGCACAATACGCCTTCAACTTCTCGGCATTTCGTTCTGCGCCTTCCTTCAAAACAACAAAGGCTTGAACTTCATCGCCAAAATCAGCATCCGGCACACCAATCACCGCAGCTTCAACAATATCGCGATGCTCAAACAACACTTCTTCAACTTCACGCGGATACACATTATATCCGCCAACAATAATCATATCCTTCTTGCGGTCTACAATATAGAAATAGCCATTTTCATCCTGTCGCGCCATATCCCCAGTATATAGCCAACCATCGCGGATTGCGGCAGCTGTATCCTCAGGCATCTTATAATAACCCTTCATCACATTCGGCCCTCGGACTACAAGCTCACCTACTTCACCAACCGACACTTCATCCCGAACTCATCGACGACTTTATTTTCCACATTCACAATACTTCTTCCAATCGAACCCGGTACGCGTTCTCGGTCTAATGGATTGAAGCAAGTGACAGGAGACGCTTCGGAAAGGCCGTATCCTTCCGAAATCCTTACATTGAATTTAGATTCGAAATTTGTTAAAAGCGCCACAGGCAATGAAGCCCCGCCCGAAATAGCTATCCTAATATTTTTAAAATCCTCCGCCGCCCCTTCAGGGAACTGATAAAGGAAATTGAACATCGTCGGAACGCCTGCAAAAATGGTAGCCTGCTGCGCCTTAATTGTTTCAAATACTTCTGCGGGACTGAACTTCGGCAGCAGTAAAATCGTTGCACCTTTTAATAATGGTGCATTGACAACAACTGTAAGCGCGAACACATGAAATACCGGCAATGTCGCAATAACGCGGTCTTCCTCTGAAAAACTTAGGTAATCCGCGGTATCTCGTGCATTCGAATACAAATTCTTATGCGTCAACATCGCGCCTTTCGGATGTCCAGTTGTACCCGATGTGTATAGAATGACAGCGGTTTCATTTTCATCAACTTCAATTGGAGCTTTGTTAGGCCTGTCCTTCGCAAAGAAATGTGTAAACTGGCTCACTTTCTTTCTCACATCTTCCGGTAATTCCGAAATTGAACTTCCGGTTAATGTACTTGTCTCACAAATAATATAATGTTCGATTGTCGGGAACGAGGTAGCAGCCTTTTCGACGAGCGGCAATAGCTGATCAAGCGCAATGACAACCTTCGCATCACTATTATGTAGGATATACGAGATTTCACTTGGTGAATAAATCGGATTGATTGGAATTGCAGTAGCCCCAATCCGCATCGTTGCGTAAAGTGAAACGATGAAATGCGGCGTATTCCCTAATAAAAATGCAACATGGTCTCCCTTTTTAACCCCTAAATCTTCAAGTCCTTGAGCAAACGTGGACACATGCTTGTCGAACTCGCCGTATTTCGTATCTTTGCCCATGAAATGATAAGCCGTCTTTTCCGGCTTCAGTTTCGATGTTTCATAAACCTGTGTGACCAAATTCATACATAACATCCCCTTTCCCAAAAAATGAACAACCATTCATAATTCTCTCTATTATTATATAAGAAAAGTTTATAGTTAACAATGATTTTTGAAAATCTACTCAAATAGTAATAGTCCGAATGCTAAAAGCGTATTCTTTATTTCGGAAAATTAGTAAAGAAAAACATCGAGCCCATGCCTTTTCAGCATCAGCTCGATGTTCGGATATGCGCAAGATAGCGCCAGCGGATCAGATAGAAATAGATGACCTGTAAAATTGTAAACCCAAGCAAGACGAAGATTAGTTCACGCACAATCGAAATCTCGGCGAGTGCATCCCAAATGACTTGCAATGTTAAAAATGCAAAGGAACTATGCAACAGCGCCACTCCCCAAGGGACAAAGAATTGTGGAATAAGCTGTCGATTGATGATTTTCTTGAACTCCCTATCGGTAATGCCCATACGCCGCAGCACATCGAATTGCTTCCGGTCACTGTCAAGGGAAGTGTACAACCTGAAGTAAATAAAACTTCCCGCAGCAAGTAGAAATACTCCTGCTAACAATAAACCGATGAAAAGCAATAAGGTGAATGTTGTCCGTATGATGGAATAGTTCCGCCCTGGATTATCAAACGTGTAATTAAGTTCATGGGATGTTCCCGCCAAAATCGATTCCGTCATCGAATGCTCAATCGTCATGCCGATATTCTTCGTCATCTGCCACTCCGGGATGTCGAAAGCATGATAAACAACCGATGGAGTTTTAACGAAAGCGGCAATCCGGTCAAAATCCGTATCATTCAAAATGATTGCATTCGTTCCAATCGCATGTGCCGGGAATAATTGGTGAGGGTACGCGCCGTTGATCCGTATGGAAACTCCGCTTTCCTCCAATACCGTTTCGACAATTTGACTGTTCAATTGCTCGAATGTAGAAATCGTCGGTGGCAGGAATAGTGCCTCTCCTTCGTCCAATTCAAACGCTGTATTGCCAAAAGCCGTCGCTAACTCATTAATACTTGAGAGTTTAACGATGGATACTGTGAATTCCGTATAGGAAGAGCGTTGTTTCAAGACTGGAAAATCTACATATGTGTACTCAAGCCCATTTCTCCTTAATTCATCACGAAGCCGTTTAATGTTCTGTTCCTCCATCTTGTCACCCGGATAGCTGACATAGACAAGGCCAAGAGGGTTCACTTCCCGGTACTGCGAGGCGAATGAAGTTAATGAAGCAAGAATACCTACCGACATGAACGCGACCGTAGATACGATTGTGACGATGAAAAACATCCTCGCATTTTCCTTCAAACGGATTACCCCTTCGGATATGGCCAACAACCGGAAGTGACGCCAATACAATTCCTTCCTCCCTTTGAAAAGATGAAGAAGGAATGGCAAGGAATCCGTAAAAAAGAAATACGTTCCAAGTGTTGCAAGTGGTGGTAGAAGGAAAATGAGCCCGATGACAATATTATTGGATGTAAGTGAAGCCAACGTATAGGAAAGCACTAAAAGGATTAATCCAAGAGAACCACGGATTTTCGAAAAGCCTTCCTTTTCTTTTCCACTGCCGTCCCCGCGGATTAGTTCATGCAATCCGTCAGTCCGGATGAATACGGGAGCGACAAGCGAAATGATGATGAAAAGGCTAAAAAATGCACCTACGGTTAATGCAAATGGTTCCCATGATAAATACAATGGCAACGCAGGCAATAGGACAATCCGTTTAACGACCATGAAGAAAAACTTCGAGAACATATACCCTAAAAACGTCCCCACTCCGATTGAGCCCGCACCAATCATATCGTCTCGATGAAAATGAGCCGATGCAATTGCCGTTTTTCCATACCTAAATGAAGGAGGATGCCAAACTCCTTCGTCCTCGCCTGCAAAAATGCACGCATCGAATAAAACAAGAAAAACATTGTAAATATGTAAAGGATGAGTTCCGCTGCACCCATGCCCAACAACGCAATATCCCGTAAGGAGCCCCCTCAATGGATGGATGGAAAAGCAGCATGGAATAAAGGAAAAAAACCATTACCGAAAAAACACTCGCCATGAAAAAGGCCGCGTAAATTCGCCGATTCCGCACAACATTCCGATAGGCAAACTGGCGAAACGTCATGCAGCAGACCTCCCTATTTGGAATGAATCACATCTATCGCAAATCATGGACATTTCCTCCAAGCAAACTAAGCACATTCAATATCCGTTGGAAAAACGTCTGTCGTCTTTCATCCTTATAAATTTCATTGAAAATCTCCCCATCCTTGATGAACAACACACGATCGCAATAGCTTGCTGCAATCGGATCATGCGTCACCATAATGATAGTCGTCCCCTCGGTTTGATTGATATGGCTGAGCAATTCCAATACTTCCTTTGCAGATTTGGAATCAAGGTTCCCTGTCGGTTCGTCCGCAAGGATAAGTTTCGGTTTATGGATTAGCGCTCTGCCGACAGCTGTCCGCTGCGCTTGTCCGCCTGATAACTCATCCGGTCGGCGATTAAGAATTTCAGTTAATGTGAGTTGATCTGCCAATCGAGCGATCCGTCTTTTCATTTCCGAAATAGGCAGCCCATCCAATGTGAGAGGCAGAACAATGTTCTCTTCAACAGTCAGCATTTGGAGCAAATTGATGTCCTGGAAGACAAAGCCGAAATTACGTCTCCTGAAGAGCGCCAATTCATTGCCATTCAACGACTCGGGCTCAATTCCGTCGATTAGGACCTGTCCGTAAGTGGGCATATCGATTGTCGAAATGATGTTCAACAATGTCGTTTTGCCACTGCCGGACGGCCCCATAATTGCGATGAATTCCCCTTCGTCCGCTTCGAAATCCAGCCGGTTTAGCGCACGATGGATCACCTTACCTTCATAGATTTTCGTTATCTGCTTCAGTTTTAGGATTGCGTTCTTCGGCATCCGCCTCACCCATCTCTCCATTTGTAAACAAGATCTTCACAGCCGTACCTTTTCCAACTTCCGATTTAATCGCCAATGGGTGTCCTAACTTCCCGCACACTTCATCTGCAATATAAAGGCCCATCCCTGTCGACTCACCCGTGAGCCTTCCGTTCTCACCAGTAAAAAACGCCCTTGTCACCCGCTTCAGATCGGATGCCGGGATGCCTACCCCTTCGTCACGTATCGTCAATTCAAATCCTTTTTTCGTATGCTCCGCGGATAAATACACTCGCTTTCCTTCGCCGAACGTATATTTCACAGCATTTGTGATGAATTGCCCGATGACGATCTTCATCCATTTCGGATCGGTCGCAACGACCAACCGCTCATCGATTGAAATAACCGGAAACACACCGTTTGTAATGAACAACCGCTTATGATCCGTCACAATTTGTTGGGTAAGACTTTTCAAACCGACCCGTTCGATATGCATATCTTCTTCGAACGTCCCAAGCCTTGCATTGACAAGCACAGCATCCAGCCCGCGTTGTATTTTATCCACTTCTTCCCGGACACTTCTTTTATCAAGCTCCCCTTCTTCTTGAAGGAGTAAATTAATGACAGAAATCGGCGTCTTCATCTGATGCACCCATTGATTCATGAAATTGAGTTGCCGATGCTGTGTCGCATAAAGGGTCTGCACTTCATTCTGGTGCAGACTATACAAATCACGCATAAAATCCGAAGACCTTTTCTGTTCAGACGTTCGCACATTCCTGATGAGCGCATCCTCCATCTTCGTCGGTTTGCGGATAATCGCATTGTAATACGATCTTCTTGTGATGAATTTCGCCCCAAGGAATGCACCTAACAACAGCATGCTGATGATGATCGAGTAGATCATCGTGTTGATGCCGGTGAATCCATCCAGCCAATACAAAACGATTATGAACGATATAAGGAACATTTCGAAGATGACCCATGACAAGTATTCATTTATGAATAAACGGATCTGCCTCATGATTCCTCCGGCGCCGCTAATAGCCGATAGCCCGAGCCACGAACTGTCTCAATAGTCGACTTCACACCATAATCAGTGAGTTTCTTCCGCACACGCGTCATATTCACATTCAACGTATTCTCATCGACAAAAGACTGATCATCCCATAACTCCTCAAGAAGCGTCTCGCGCGACACCACTTTCGGCGACGCCTCCATTAGCAGTTCAAGAATGATGGCTTCTTTTTTCTGAAGCGGAATCGCCTCATCACGTAAATGAAGTTCCATCCGTTCGATGAACAACTCAAGCGCACCTAACTTCACAGTCCGCTCCCCCTGACTCGGCGCATACTCCCCGAACGCCCTTCTCAAATGACTCCTGATCTTCGCAAGGACGATCTCGTAATGAAAAGGTTTCGTAATGAAATCATCCCCACCATTCTCAAGCGCAAACACTTGATCCATATCCCCGGATCGAGCCGAAATATAAATGATCGGGCATCGTGTATGCTGCCGCAATTGACGGCACCAATAATACCCATCATAAGAAGGCAAATTTATATCAAGCAAAATCAAATGCGGATCAAACGCCAAACACTCCGTGTCCACATTATCAAAATCCTCCACAATCGCCACATCATACTGATACTTCCGAAGCGTCTCCGCCAATAAATGTGAGATTTTCTTATCATCTTCCACAATAAAAATACGGTGATTCGCCAATGCCAATTCCCCCCTTACCAGTTCCTATATTATATCGTATCATTGAAAAATTCGCTCGGCATCAGTGATCACAATCGCCCAGGGGCGGTTATCACCACTTGGGTGGAGTTTATCACCGCTTAGAGGAAGTTTATCACCGCTTAGGCAGACTTTATCACCACTTAGAGGAAGTTTATCACCGCTTAAGCAGGAGTTATCACCGACTCTTGGAGCGTTATCACCGACTTGGGGGAGTTTATCACCAACTCTTGCCACTTTATCACCGAATCACTCAAATACACCCGTTTTCCACCTGAAAAGTTGCACTTCACTTAGAAACGCGCACCAATGAAAATGCATTACCACCGACTTTTGGGGCGTTATCACCGACTCTCGGCCTGTTATCACCGACTCTGGGGAGTTTATCACCGACTCTCCGCAGTTTATCACCGACTCTCCGCACTTTATCACCAACTCGCCCAAATTCCACATCCTCGAACCAACAAATCCGCCAACACCCTTTCCTCAAACCCCACATATACTAAACCAAAAGAAAAAAACCGGCATGCACCGGTTTTCTTTCAATCAATAAATTAAATTAATGAATTCTTCTTTCGTAATACCACCAAGGATCGTTGGAATGTCTACTCCTTCAATCGCATTGCTAATGGATTCACGATCGTATTGGACATTTTTCAAACTTTCTTCAACAACCTGAACCTCACCTACACCGAAGAAATCCCCGTATATATTCACGTCTTGGATATTTCCGTTTTCTACTTGAAGGCGCACATCGATGCCACCAACAGGGAAACGATGTGAATGCTGTACGTTGAATTTAGGCGATTTGCCGTAATTCCAGTTCCAGTTGCCGTAACGCTCAGCTGACAACGCATGGATATTTTCCCAATCCTGCTCGGTCAACTCCATGTATTGAATATTTTCTTCGCCCCCGAAAATCGAGTTCAAAATGTTCATTCGGAACTGTTCGATTGTCATCGGTTCTTCGATGAATTCCGAGATATTCGCGACACGGCTACGGATGGACTTGATCCCTTTTGATTCAATCTTGTCCTTCCTGACACGCAACGCGGAAACGACCCGCTCAATTTCAGTGTTGAACATAAGAGTTCCATGGGTGAACATACGGCCATGTGTAGCAAACTGCGCGTTGCCCGAAACTTTACGCCCTTCGACAAGTATGTCATTTCGGCCTAACAATTCCGCCTTTACTCCCATATCTGCCAACGCTTTGATGACCGGCTCCGTGAACTTTTTGAAGTTACGGAAAGATTCTCCATCATCCTTCGTTATGAAACTGTAGTTGAGGTTTCCTAAATCATGGTACACAGCACCGCCCCCGGAAAGTCGGCGGACGACATGAATACCGTTTGCATCGACATACTCTGTATTGATTTCCTCGACGGTGTTTTGATTTTTCCCGATGATGATTGAAGGTCCGTTAATATAGAACAGCAAAAACGAATCTTTATCGACGTCCATGTTTTTCAGTACATACTCCTCGATCGCGAGGTTGATACGTGGGTCTGTTATGCCTTTATTATCAACGAAGAACACACTAATTGCCCCCTATGTAATTGAATTCATCTCTATTTTATACGAAATAGCAAAATAAGTCTTGACATTTGTTCGGTTGTTATAATACACTGACAATATTAATCTTAGTTATAGAACAAGAGATGATGAATATGTTGACCGGGAGTATAGAATCATAGAATCGCCCCATTAGCCAATTGTGAAAATACCGTAGTATACTATTTTTTTATCAATACTGTTATACTACAAACACATATTATTCAAGTAGTATTAATACAGAATAGATTGGAGAGAACAATATGATCGAGAATGTCATCGAGTTTTTCAAGAACCTACCTGCTAAATCCTGTACTACATGCGGAAAAGAAATTGAGGAACAGCACGAATGCTACAGTAATAAATGCGAAGAGTGCAATGTCATCTAATTTTTTTATCTAAACTGTTATATTACAAATAACTATATTCATTTAGTGTTACTACAGAATAGATCGGAGGGATTGTTATGATGGAGAATGTCATTGAGTTTTTCAAAAACCTGCCACCGAAAACCTGTATTACTTGCGGAAAAGAAATAGAGGAACAGCATGAATGCTATAGCAATAAATGCGATGAATGCAATATAATTTAGTCAACATAAAAGCAGCTGAGAACGCAAACTCAGCTGCTTTTATTCATCCAATAAATCCGGTTCATTCGTATGAATTCCATTTACCCCCATCGCCTTCAAACGCAATGCCGCTTCCGCATCATCCACTGTATATGCATGGACGACAAGCCCTTCTTTATGCATTTTATTCACAAATGAAGGGGTTATCGCTTCATAACTCACTCCGACTCCGGATGCATAGGATAGCATATCCTTCAACTCCTTCTTCGGAATTTTAGCCTCCTCATCTTCATCAAAGGAAATCAATTGCAGTAATGGAATTGCTGGATTTAGCCTATGCACTTCCTTCAGTGCCTCTTTATCAAATGAATGGATAATGGCTCTCGGATAACCATTACTGTTCTCACTAATCAATTCATATTCCTTCATCAGATCGATTATCTTCTTTTCAATTCCCACGTATTGCTCCGTATCCTTCAATTCGATGACATAATGGATATCATCCGCCATCTCATCAAAGACTTCACTCAATATCGGAATTTCATAGGCATCCTTGTCACGACCCGTGACTGCAACTATTTCGCCCTCTTCCTCATTGGCGTCTAACTCTTTCAGTTCCCTAAGAGTATAGTCCTTTATTTTACCCATGGATTCAGTCGTGCGGTCTACTTCGTCATCATGCATGACGATAAGCTCTCCGTCTTTTGTCAAATGAACATCAAGCTCAATATAATCAGCGTCTAATTTCTCCGCAAGCTCGAATGACGGCAGTGTATTTTCCGGTTCATAAGCCGAAGCCCCACGATGAGCGATCATAATGAACCCATCTTCAGGCATGGGATTATCCCAATCCGACCCAAGGGAGCAAGCCGACAATAAAATAAGCGCAATACATATACCGATTATTTTCTTCATCATATCTCCCCCTCTAAGTCAAAAAGCCCGCACTAGGCGGATTTTTCTTTTAATTATGAAACAGCTCTTGAAGTACTTCTTCCACAGCTGCTTTTCCTTGGTTGACACAGTCCGGCAAGCCGACCCCGTCATAGGAGGCGCCCGCTAATTTGACGTTCGGAAACTCTTGTTTCAATTCAGCACGTGCCTCGTCAACACGTTGGCGATGACCGACCCTATATTGAGGACGATCTTCCTTGAATCGTGTGATGACTGAGAAATCGGGTTTGCCTTTGATCGTAAGAACTTTACCAAGGTCCTCAAGTACGATTTTCTCAATTTCACCATCCGGCAAATCGACGATCGCTTCTTCCCCGATCCGTCCGACGAAAGCACGTAGCAGAATTTTTCCTTCCGGCGTCGTTGTCGGCCATTTCCGATGGACCCATGTACATGCCGTTATGGAATAATCGTTGCTTCTTGAAACAAGGAAACCCGTGCCTTCCTTGTCCTGGACGACGGCATCTGCAGGAAATGCAAGGGCGACAGTCGCAACAGAAGTCGTCTGGATTTCCTTCAAGCCTTTAAGCAGTCCGTGAGAAGCGAATAGTTGGTGGGCAGCCATATGGCCCGTCGTTACGATGACCGCGTCTGCCAAAACGACTTCCCCGTTATTCAACTCAAGGATAGTTTGGTTCCCCTGTTTCGAAATGTTTTCGATGCGGACCCCTTTCTTCACAGTCCCCGGAAATAGTTGCTGTTCCGCAGCTTCTACGATTGATTCAAGACCATTCCGGAATGAATGGAATGCACCCTCTTTCGAAGCCCCGTGTCCATCCTTCTGCGGCACTTGCTTCGGAGTCGTTCTCTTCATCCCAAGGATAAGGCTCCGGTGCTTCTTTTCCACTTGGTAAAATTGAGGGTAAGTCGATTGCAAACTCATATGATCGATATCCCCTGCATAGACACCGGAAAGAAGTGGTTCAATTAGGTTATCCACAATCTCCCTGCCGAAACGACGGCGGAAGAATTGACCGAGTGACTGATCTCCCTCGACTCTGGAGCGCGGTAAGAACAAATCTCCAGCTGCCCTCAGTTTTCCGGTCAATGAAAACAGACCTGATCCTAAGAATGGACTCATCTTCGTCGGAATTCCCATGACAGAGCCTGGAGGAATCGGTTGAAGCCGGCCATTCACGAGGATATGCGCTTGCCCGGTTGCATTTCGCACTAACTCCCCGTCAATACCGAGGTCTTTGGCGAATTCCTCCATGCTTTTCTTACGAATCAGGAAGCTGTCAGGACCACGTTCAATCACAAATCCGTCGCGGCGAACCGTTTGAATTTTACCACCGAGGCGTTTGGTCGCTTCGATGAGCATTACTTCGATTGGCAAATTCTGTTCCTGTGCCGCCTTTTGCATATAAAACGCCGCAGAGAGCCCAGTGATTCCCCACCGACAATGACAACTTTTTTCTTCTGTTCATTCATGTCCATCATCACTTCCTCACTGTTTCACGCCTTCAGTTGTTCAAGAACAGCATCAGACATGGCACTAATGAATAGCGGATCTGTATTCGGCATTTCCAGACGGTAATAAGAAGCACCAATTTCATCACAAACAACTTTACATTCGTAATCATTGTCGTATAGAACTTCCAAATGGTCCGAAACGAAGCCAACCGGCGTATAAACGAATGCTTCATATCCGTCTTTTTCATGCAATTCACGCGTCAAGTCTTGTACGTCCGGCCCTAACCAAGGCTCTCCCGTCTGTCCTTCACTTTGCCAACCGACTGCATAGTTTTTCACTTCAGCAGCTTCAGCGATCATTTTCGCCGTTTCTTCCAATTGTTCAGGATATGGATCTCCGAACTGCTTGATTTTCTCAGGCAAAGAGTGTGCTGAAACGATCAGACATGCTTTTTCCCGTTCCGCTTCGTTCATGCTATCGAATGAACCCCGGATTTTTTCTGTCCAATACTGGATGAATTTCGGTTGTTTGTACCAGCTATCAACTGAAGTAATCGAAATACCGTATTTTTCTGCTTCTTCTTTCGCACGTTCATTGTATGATTTTACGGAGAATGTTGAGTAATGTGGTGCAAGTACGATGGAAACTACTTCTTTGATTCCATCTGCGTCCATTTTTTCAACCGCTTCTTCAATGAAAGGCGTAATATGTTTTAGTCCGACATATACGCTAAATTCGATTTCATCTTGTGTTTTATTCAAGTGATCACAAAGCGCGTTTGCTTGGTTTTCCGTGATTTTCGCAAGTGGAGAAATTCCGCCGATTGCTTGGTAGCGGTCACGAAGGTTTTGTAGTTGTTCCGGTGCTGGTGGACGACCGCGTCGAATATGCGTGTAGTACGGTTCTATGTCTTCGTCTTTGTACGGAGTTCCGTACGCCATGACTAAAAGCCCCATTTTCTTCCTTGTCATTAGTTGCACCTCGTTTTAATCTGATTATAGTTTTACTTATTTTCGTAGTTGTGCACTGTACTCATGTACGAATTCAGTCAATCTCTTCAAAGTTGCTGGTTGGACTTCTGGGAAAACTCCGTGGCCCAAGTTGAAGATATGGCTGCCGTGCTCTACGCCTTGTTCGACGATTACTTTTGCACGTTCTTCTATGATGTTCCAATCAGCAAGGAGCAATGAAGGATCTAAATTCCCTTGTAATGTCTTCGTCAAACCTCTTTCCCGGCTTCTTTGATGCTTAAACGCCAATCAAGACCGACGACGTCTACAGGAAGGTCATGCCACTCGTTTGCCAAATGGCTTGCACCGACTCCAAACGTGATTAGCGGTACATTTAATTCGCGCAGCTCTGAGAAGATTCGGTTCATGACAGGTTTGATGAATGTTCTATAGTCAGATACATTCAAAGCTCCGACCCATGAGTCAAATACTTGGATTGCTGCAGCTCCTGCATTAACTTGTGCCTTGATGGAAGTGATGATTGTATCACCCAATTTATTCATAAGGGCAAACCATGCTTCCGGTTCCGACACCATGAAGGATTTTGTCAGATTATAGCTTTTTGACGGGCCGCCTTCAATCATATAGCTTGCCAACGTGAATGGCGCACCAGCGAAACCGATCAATGGTACAGTCAGTTGTTCTTTCAATATTTTAATCGTGTCGAGAACAAATGGAATATGATCTTCTGGAGACAGTTCTCCAAGATTATGAACATCTTGCACAGAACGGATTGGATTAGAAATAACAGGGCCAACGCCCGCTTTAATTTTCACATCGACCCCGATTCCTGGCAAAGGCGTTACGATATCCTTATACAAAATTGCAGCGTCTACATTGTAGTTATCAACAGGCAGCTTTGTTACATATGCACAAAGTTCCGGCTGGTGTGTAATCTCTTCAAGGGAGTATTTTTCTTTTATTTTACGGTATTCCGGTTGTGAACGGCCAGCTTGTCTCATGTACCAAACCGGTGTATGGTCAATTTTTTCGCCTTTAGCAGCACGAAGCAGTGTATCGTTAAATGTTGTCATAAATCGATTCCCACCTTCTTAAAGTATTAGCAAACGTTTTTCTTTATTCGCTTTCAAATATAGACGTTTCCTAGCGTAAAGTATAGTATTTGCCTCGTTTTGTCATGAATTTGTACTGCTTTCTCTGTCATTTCTGCCACCATATCGCCATTGTTTGTTTTAATTCTTCTGATAAGGGAAAATATGAGTAGTATCTATAGTAGAGGAGGATTTGGGAATGAATTTGTATTTGACATCCGGAACGAAGGACTTTATGGAGAAACTTCAACAACGCTATAAAGATAAGGGAATGATCCTCATGCACGGTGGCGGACAGTCGCTACTTTTACATGAAACAGAGGCGAAGTCATTATTCCAAACACCAAGACGTTATGAAGTCATCAGTTCAACCGGCAATCTTAAAGATGAAGGCTTTTTTGTCTGCAATAATGTCACAATCACTGATGAGGGGCGTCCTGTTTTCGAACATCGTTTCTCTTCTTTAAATGAAGAAATCGAGTCCCAACCGGGGTTCGTTGCCTTCCGCCTACTTCGCCCGATTGGTTCGGACACATATGTCATTATGACGGAATGGGAAGAGGCTTCGGACTTCGACCTTTGGAAAAACACATCGTCGTATAAGAATTCCCATCAAATGATTGATAATAAGGAGTTTGCAAATAGTACGACGCATATTTTTTCAAGCGCTCCCTATATTACTACATTTATTGCAAAGAAAGAGGATAGCGGCGAACGATAAGCATCTATCAGCAAAAGCGGAGCAGTTAGACATATTGCGGGTCCCGAAACGTATTGTTATAATTACGAATGTATAGAAAATACGTTTTTGAGAGGGGTTATCGAATGAATGGGCGATTGTTCGAAAAGCTGGACCGTAGCTTTGAAGATATGGTGATCATCCGCAGACATCTGCATATGCATCCGGAATTATCATTTCAGGAAGAGAAAACTGCACAATATATCCATGATTTCTACACCGATCTTGGGGTCGATGTTCAAACAGGTGTTGGCGGCAACGGAGTAGTGGCTCGCATCAAAGGGGCTCGTCCAGGAAAGACGGTTGCATTGCGTGCTGATTTTGATGCATTGCCAATCCAGGATGAAAAAGATGTTCCTTATAAATCCACAGTACCAGGCGTCATGCATGCGTGCGGCCACGATGGACATACCGCTGCATTATTGCAATTGGCGAAAGCCATCCATGAAATGCAGGAAGATCTTGCAGGGGAATATGTGTTTATCCACCAACACGCAGAGGAATATGCTCCAGGTGGCGCCATTTCAATGATTGAGGACGGATGTCTCGAAGGCGTCGATGCAATCTTCGGTACCCATCTCTGGTCGGGTACTCCATTAAGAACGATTGAATACTTAACAGGACCAGTCATGGCGGCTGCCGACCGATTCGAAATAACAATCCAAGGGGCAGGTGGACACGGGGCATCTCCTCATCAGACGAAAGACGCGGTAGTTATTGGAGCGCAGCTTGTCATAAACCTTCAGCAGCTTGTGTCGAGACGTGTCAATCCGATTGAGTCCGCTGTACTTTCCGTTGGCTCTTTCATCGCCGACAATGCCTTCAACGTAATCGCGGACTCTGCCAAACTTGGCGGTACCGTCCGTTCCTTCAACCCGGAAATTCGTGATTTGATGGAACGGGAAATGAAGCGTGTCGTAGAAGGAACTGCTATCACCCACGACTGTGAAATCAAATTCGACTATTTCCGCGGCTACCCTGCCGTCGTGAACCATAAAGCGGAGACTGAATTCCTAAAAGAAGTTGCTGAGCAAATCCCAGGTGTTGACGCGGTCATCGAAAGCAAGCCACATATGGGCGGAGAGGATTTCGCATATTATTTGGAAAAGGTTCCCGGAACATTCTTCTTCACAGGAGCACAACCGGCTACCCCTTACCCACACCATCATCCGAAATTCGATTTTGATGAACAAGCGATGTTACTTGCAGCGAAGACACTCGGCGCGGCCGCATTAGACTATCAAACTGTTTAAGAAAAATTGGATAATTAACATCTACAAGGACACCCCAATTTGAGAAGGGTGTCCTTTTTCACTG
Organism: Sporosarcina thermotolerans; assembly: GCF_030067815.1. Lineage (GTDB taxonomy): Bacteria > Bacillota > Bacilli > Bacillales_A > Planococcaceae > Sporosarcina > Sporosarcina thermotolerans. The sequence goes on from NZ_CP125968.1 coordinate 3,235,584, forward strand.
CGTAATTGTTAGTTTTGAATAAATAATTCAAATTATCGCACCAATTGATTGCTATTATTTTATTTATCCTATACTATAAAGTGGACGGGATAGACAGAGATTTTGACGAAAAAGGGGGAATTACCGATCAATAATGAGTTAACCACGAGATACATCATTACAGAAAAGACCTTCGTATTGGCACCGAAAATGCAGGCAACAAAATCTTCACAAGAGTCATCGAGCGGGAGAAGACGTTGATCGTTCCGAAAAAACCGTTACATATTGTGAGCCGTTCTTGCGCCGAATATGGTTCTGATTATGAAACCACCTTGAAGGCATCTAAAGTGTTATTCGGGAATAACAGACAAAAATCGCCCATTTTGTTGGCAAACTCTTATGGCTTACCATACATCTTCCTACCAACACTATCACCTCAGTCAGACCAAAATGTATGGATTGCGTACCATGCAATCGATCTTTTCAGCACTGACGGCTTAGGCACTTCCGTTTATTTTGATAATGGACAAAAATTCAAAACGGAAATCTCAGCCCCACCCTGTATCGCCAATTCGCCTTGGCAAGAATGATCGAAAAAGATTTCCTAAAGAAACGAGAAATGGCAAACCGTTCATTTTTCTTTTTCCCGGCTAATGAGAGGCCGAATAATTTCCCATCCTTGTGAAATACGAATCCAATAATTCTTCCGTCCTGTTTCTTAGACGGACATTCAAATACCGGCGATGATCTTCATAGCCACCATTGATAAAAATGTATTCCGTAAACATACTATCCCTGTCCTTACGGATTACTTTCATATCATGGCGTCTCAGATAAAATTTCGTTTCTTGCAACTCGCTTTGAACCTGTGTCATCGTAGCATCAATAATTTTAAGATAAGGGCCCTTCAATTTGAACGGGCCCTTTTCAAGCAGCTCCCGATCACGTTGCAATACAATTAAAAGCATCGGCAGATAAATCATATTTTCAAAATAAGGCAATGCCTTCCCAGGAATTAAAGGCATCACTTTCTCCTCCTCTCAAAAGGAACGTTTGTTCTTATTATATGACTTAAATTCGGAAAATGCAACACAGGCCGGAAGGTAATTTTATCCGCAGCGGAGAATGAGTGAGGTAGCTGCGCGCTTTATGCGTGTTTCGGGAGATTTATGGACTTTTGCGGGGATTTGTGCGTATTTTGCGCGATTTATAAGCTTTTAACAGCGTTAAAGCGTGTTTCAATTGTTTTATGAGTATTTAAAGGAATTTATGCGATTTTGGAAATAAAAAACGAGCCCACCATTTAATTTAATGATGGACTCGTTCTTATGTTTTATTCAAAAAAATAATTTATTAAAAGCAGTCACCGTTGATTGAAGCGTAGGGCGGCGACTCCTGTGGGATTAAGCGCGAATGGTGAGACCCCGCAGGGAGCAAAGCGAAGCGTCGCGGACGAGGAGGCTCACCCGCGCCCCACGGAAAGCGTCCGCCCGAAGCGCAAATCAACTTATTGCTTACTTCTGATCCTCCATATAATAAACTGAAGTGACCTTCCATTCCCCATCCTCTTTCGCGAAAACAGTCACCTGACGACCATTACGCTTCGTCTCAAGACCCGTCGACTTCTGCTTCATCGAAGTAAACAAATTCGCAAAAACTTGAGCCTCATTCGTATCCTCATCATACTTAACAACCGTAATATCCGACGCTTCACGGCTCAATGCGTACTCCTTAAAAACACCCTCAATATAAACCCGCTCTTCATCAATTGTAAAACTCTTAGGATTTTTAGAAAGAACACTCATATATTCATCAACATCCTGATTATTAAAAGCATGCATATACGTCTCAAAAGACTTTATAATAAGATCCTTCTCCGCAGAAGGAACATTCGTCGCCTCTTCAATCGAACCGCCCAACATATTAAAACCAACCTTATTTTCATCTACCCCGTGATCAATCGAACCAAAGCCACCAACCGTTTCACCATCACTTACAGAACCACCAGTGGAATTTTCCTTATTAGAACATGCCCCAAGAATAAGAACAAGCGCTAAAGCCAAGTAAATCAGTACATTTTTCTTCATACTACTCCTCCTAACATTAAAAAAGGGACCCTTTAAAAGGCCCCTTTATCATACCAATTAATATTACTTAACTTCAACCCAGCCGTTTTTGATTGCAGTGACAACTGCCTGAGTACGGTCGTTGACACTCATCTTTTGCAAGATGCTGGATACGTGGTTTTTCACAGTTTTTTCAGAGATGAAAAGCGTTTCCCCAATTGTACGGTTGCTTTGTCCATCCGTCAACAATTGTAATACTTCACATTCACGTCTTGTCAATAAATGAAGCGGACGGCGAATGTCATTTTGATGGAAGTATCCTTTATGTTCTCGTTCGCTGAGACGACGGTATTCCGCAACAAGATTGCGAGTCACTTTCGGATGTAGGTATGAACCTCCAGCCGCTACGACCTTGATGGCTTGGACGATAGCGTCAGCGTCCATTTCCTTCAGCATATAGCCAAGTGCGCCTGACTTCAACGCATGCGATACATATGAACATCATCATGGATGGAGAGAATGATAATTTTCGCGTCCGGGAATTCGTTTTTAACCTTTTCTGTTGCCTCTACGCCATTCATTCCCGGCATGTTGATATCCATTAATACGACGTCTGGTTCAAAGCGTCTGTAAAGTTCAGCCACTTCAGAGCCATCGTCCCCCTCTCCCACTACTTCGAATGAGTCTTCGAAATCGAGAATACGCTTAACACCTTCTCGGAAAAGCTGATGGTCATCCACAATTAAAATTTTGGTCATTTTCATTCCCTCCCAATACCCTTTTCAACAATTATATTTTCCTGTAACGGAATACGGAATAACACTGTAGTACCATTGCCTACGCTTGAAATAATTTTCATTTCACCTTTCAGCAATTCAATGCGCTCCCGCATCCCAATAATACCGAATGATTTCTCTTTAGATTGATTTACGTCAAAGCCTTTTCCATTATCTTTCACTACAATGTTCATTGTATCACGAAGCCATTCAACTTTCACCCATACATCCCTTGATTTACCATGTTTAAGGGCGTTGGTAATGCATTCCTGAACAAGTCGAAAAGTCGACACTTCAAAATTCGGCTCCAAGCGCCGCTCGCTGCCATTATTCACGAAGTGAATTGTAGTACCTTTCTCATATTCCATGGTCGTTTGGGAATACTTTCGTAGTGTCGGTATTAACCCTAAATCATCAAGCGCCATGGGACGTAGGTCATAAATGATACGACGCACTTCAAGAAGGGCATTTCTTACCATTTCCTTTAATGAGTGAAGCTCGGATATCGCTTCATTGGGACCTCTTTCGGTAAAGGTCTTTTCAATAAGTCCAGAACGAAGCAGAACATTGGCGAGCATCTGAGCTGGACCGTCGTGAATATCCCGGGAAAGGCGTTTTCGTTCTTCCTCTTGTGCCTGGATAATCTGAACAGCGAACTCCTGTTTCTTTCGTGCCGTTTCTAACGCTTCACCAACCTTTTTCAAATCGGAAGTCAAATACGAAATGACTGTAGTTACCTGATTAATAAGGTGATCAGCTTTATCAATTGTCTCTAATAGAGCTGCTATTCGCCGATCAAGATCGTCCCGGCGTGCACGTAATTGCTTTTCCTCCATCCGGTTGATAGATAACCTTACAAGCAGATCATTCGCAGTCTCATAAGCCTTTCGCACTTCTTCCTCGGAGTAATTCATAAAGTTCTTCGATACATCCGCAAGTCTTCTCCGAGAATGCCGTGTCAAATCCTCTAAATTATCTCCTTCATCGATTACCCGGGAAATCTCTTCTTTAATAAGTGCAATTTCAGTCTGCATCTCCTGGAAGGTTAGGCGGCTTTGCTCGCTAATAGAGAAAATATCATTTTTGGATTTATCCATCACATTAACCATATTATCGAAGATACTTTCCAAACGTTGGATATCCATGGTATTCTCTGCCAATTTTAACACTCCCATCCAGGCCACTATGTAGCAATGTTGCAGTATTCTTTAATAACGAATACACTTTATTATTATATCATCATAAAACTGAATACATATTAAGATTGTATTACAAGTGATAGGGGTGCTGCAAATGAGAGCGGATTACAAAACAGTCAAATTGTCCGGCGAAAGTGAACTCGTCATACAAAAATCTAAATTCCTCACATATGTCAGACGGGTAGAGACGGAAGAGGAAGCATTGGATTTCATACAAGAGATCAAAAAGATGCACCATACAGCGACACACAACTGTTCAGCCTATATTATCGGGGAGCATGACCAGATTCAAAAAGCGAATGATGACGGAGAACCATCAGGAACAGCTGGTTTTCCGATGCTTGAAGTCCTGAAAAAACAAGGATTGAAAGATACTGCAGTTGTAGTAACTCGCTATTTCGGAGGCATCAAATTAGGCGGCGGCGGACTAATTCGGGCGTATGGCCGGGCCACAACCGAAGGAATAGCCGCAACCGGTGTAGTTGAACGAAAGCTGCATCAGTTAATGAAAGTTTCCATCGATTACACTTGGCTTGGAAAAGTTGAGAATGAAGTTAGGCAATCTCCTTATCCATTAAAAGAGATTCTATATGAGGAAGACGTCAGCTTACTGCTATACGTACCGACTGATCATTCCAATGAATTTATCGAATGGATAACAGATTTAACAAACGGCCAAGCCGAGATATCCACTGAATCTAATACATTCCTTGAATTTGAAGTCTGATAATAGTATACGACAACCGAATTTAATAGTATAATGGTGAAAGTTGACGAATGATTACATTTATTGCAACTAAGTTACACGTAGACTTTTGCGCATACTAACTAAAAGATTAAAATTGCTAAGAAAATTCCTTAGCCCGGTGGAGGCTTAAATATGAAAAGAAAAGAATTTAAAAAAATGAAGAAAGCGACGTCAAAGACTCGTATTGCCGTCAAAATAGGTCTATTAGTTTCGTTGACCGCATTGCTTGTAATAGCTTCCTACGCGCTTTCATTGCGTCAGAAGGCTGAACAAGCCGTCGAAAATGCATATGAAGCGGTTCCTACTACATCGAAATCCGAATTAAGAGGTAATTCCAAGGTTAAGCCGTCGAGGGATAACGTATCCATTTTATTAATCGGTGTAGATGAAAATGATACTCGGATGGAAGCAAGAGGCCGCTCCGATGCACTTCTTGTTGCAACCTTCAATGTGGAAGAAAAATCCGTAAAATTATTAAGCATCCCTCGGGACTCTTACGTCTACATCCCGAAAGTCGGATATAAAGATCGGATCAACCATGCTCATGCTTTCGGAGGAACTCATGCAGCAATCGAAACAGTCGAGGAATTGTTAGACATTCCAATCGATTATTATGTGAAGATGAATTTCAATGCGTTTATCGAAGTTGTTGATGCATTAGGCGGTATTGAAGTCGAAGTACCATATAACAGACTGGAAAAAGACGAAAATGATAAAAACACCATTCAATTGAAAAAAGGACTTCATGTGCTTGACGGTCGACATGCTCTTGCATTAGCTGCACACGTAAGCTTGATAGCGATCTTGAACGTGGAAAGCGCCAACAAATGATTTTGCAAGCAATCATCAAAGAAACGGCTTCAGTGAAATCGATCGGGAAGTATGGAGATGTCATCGAGGCTGTCGGAGATAATATGAAAACTGACATGACCTTTGGTGTGATGACATCGTTCTGGGAATATGCAAAAGGTGGTATGCCCAAAATCGATACGATTAACTTAAAAGGCTATGATGATTATTCAAAAGGTCCCTATTATTATCAGTTGGATCAAACCGACCTGGAAAATGTAAAACAGTTATTGAAAGCCCATCTTGGACTCATCCCGGATTCTTCGAATTTAACTGATGGCAGTTCAGACATTTACGGGGCAACAGATGAAAGTGCTGATGGCAGTGAAGATATAAAATGAAAAAACATCCCGCTGATTCTATTCAGCTGGGTGTTTTTTGTTGGAACAAAATATAATCCAGATAGGTCGAAGGTCATGAAACGACGATATTTCGTGAAGTGACCGATAACTCGCAGCAAGTGACCGATATCTTTGCGATAGTGACCGATAACCCCCGGCAAGTGACCGATAAATTTGTGAAAGTGACAGATAACCACCCGCGACAAACAATCGATCCCCATTTTTGTTTCATTCCAATAAAAAAGAACGATGATATGCATCATTCGCATACCACCGTTCTATATAGTATTATTTATTTTCCAATCATACGAACAAGGTTCAATATAGGACGATAATTTGTTCCGGCCAGGCCAATGACTTCGACGAAAAGCTCAATTGCAAGGAGCATGACGGCGATAAGTACGATTGCGCCCCAGACCGTTGCCTGTGAGAAAAGTACAGCCGCAACACCGAATAGAATAGCAAGTCCGTAAATAATAAGAACAGTCTGTCTGTGGGAGAACCCTGCTCTCAACAGACAATGATGTAAATGCGATTTATCTGGTGCTGAAATCGGTTGTTTCATCCTTAAACGACGAACAATCGCAAAGAATGTGTCCGAAATTGGTACACCTAACATGATGATTGGGATGACCAACGAAACGACTGCAACATTCTTAAACCCTAATAATGCTAATACTGCAATCATGTAACCAAGGAATAATGCCCCTGTATCCCCCATAAAAATTTTCGCGGGCTGGAAATTATAGAACAGGAAGCCAAGTGAGCTTGCAGCCAAGATAGCAGCAGTCGCGACAACGAACATGTCTCCCATGATTACAGCCATCACAGTAATAGATATGAGAGCAATCGTAGAAACGCCAGCAGCAAGACCATCCAAGCCATCAATTAGATTAATAGCGTTAGTTATGCCAACAATCCAAATGATTGTAATTGGAATACTTAAGTATCCAAAATCAAAAGGACCGAAAAATGGTAAGTTAATGAATTCGATTTGTAAACCGCCCCAAGCGACAACTACAATAGAAGCAGCCAATTGGCCAAGTAACTTAGCCTTAGCGGTGATATCAAGCATATCATCCAAAAATCCAGTTATGATAATGATAAGTGCTCCAACAAGAATTCCAATTGCATGCTCATCTTCAGGACGTAATAATAAATAGCCGACAGCGAAAGCGCCAAAAATTGCGACCCCGCCGATACGCGGCATGACGGACGCATGCACTTTCCTATAATTGGGATGATCGACTGCCCCGATTCGGAATGCAAACTTTATGACAAGTGGAGTTAGTATGATGGAAGCTACGAATGCAGCAGCCATTGCAAGGAATAACATGTCCTTCCTCCCCGAATAAAACAAATTTAGATAGCCAAACGTATTATAGCACGTTTAGATAGGGAAAGCATCCAAGTTTGCAAAAACATAGACTTCCATACCCTATTTTAATTTAACTCAAACTATAAACGAACATTTAAGCGGCTTCGTATCGTGCGTAATGTTTGATTTCTCCCTTGTGGTAGTCATTTCAGATATACTTTGATAAAATAGACGTATCCTTAAAGAGGGATTAGACAAAGGAGCATCCATTACATGTTATCATTTTTTAAGCGTTCAAATCAAACTAGTGAAAGACAGCTTCGCAAATACCGTAAAGTTGTTCAACACATAAATAATTTAGAATCAAAATACGAAGGCTTCACTGACGAAGAACTTGCAAATATGACTACAGTATTTAAAGAGCAACTTCAAAACGGTGAAACCGTCCATGATATCCTTCCAGAGGCTTTTGCAGTTGTGCGTGAAGCCTCGAAACGAATCTTGGACATGCGCCACTTCGATGTGCAACTAATCGGCGGAATGGTATTAGCCGAAGGAAATATAGCAGAGATGCCGACAGGTGAAGGAAAGACACTTGTTGCTTCACTTCCTTCCTATTTAAGAGCTCTCGAAGGAAAAGGTGTCCACGTTATTACCGTCAATGATTATCTTGCTAAACGAGATTATGATCAAATCGGTCAAATTCATCGCTTCCTTGGACTGACTGTCGGTTTAAATGTACCGATGATGCAAGGGCCCGAAAAGCAGGATGCGTATATGTCCGACATCACATACGGAGTCGGCACGGAGTTTGGATTCGACTATCTTCGCGATAATATGGTGCGTCATACGGCAGATAAAGTTCAGCGTCCATACCATTTTGCGATTATCGATGAAGTCGACAGCGTTCTGATTGATGAAGCGAAAACACCTTTGATTGTCGCCGGCAAAATGCAGGCAGATGCGGATCTTCATTTTATCGCCGCAAGACTTGCTAAGCGTTTCAAAAAGGGCGTGGATTTTGAATTCGACGATGAAACAAAAGCTACTTCATTGACTGAGGAAGGCATCGAGAAGGTTGAAAAGGCGTTTGGCATCGATAATCTATATGATTTGGAACACCAAACACTCTATCATTACATGATCCAAGCAGTTCGCGCATATGTCATTTTCAAACGCGATGTCGATTATATCGTGAAAGATGAAAAAGTAGAGCTTGTCGATATGTTCACTGGCCGAATTATGGAAGGAAGGACGCTTTCGGACGGCCTTCACCAGGCGATTGAAGCAAAAGAGGGTCTGCCCATCACCGATGAAAATAAAGCACAAGCCCAAATTACGATTCAGAACTATTTCCGGATGTACCCAACGCTAAGCGGAATGACAGGAACTGCGAAGACTCAGGAAAAAGAATTCCGTGAAGTATATAATATGGAAGTTATCCAAATTCCAACGAATCGTCCGCGCGCTCGTATTGATTCACCAGATATGGTGTACCAAACGATTGAGCAGAAGTACGAAGCGGTTGCAAAAGAAGTTGCCAAGCGACATGAAAAAGGACAACCCGTTCTTGTTGGTACTACATCTATTTTGCAATCTGAAAAAGTGGCCGATTATTTGGATCGCTTTAAGCTTGACTATAACCTTTTGAATGCAAAAAGCGTTGAACAGGAAGTCGACCTCATTTCACAAGCAGGACAATATGGTCATATTACGGTAGCTACGAACATGGCTGGACGCGGAACTGACATTGTGCTTGGTGACGGTGTCGAGGAAATCGGTGGACTTTTCGTCTTAGGTACGGAAAAGCACGAAAGCCGTCGAATCGACAACCAATTACGCGGTCGTTCCGGACGTCAAGGTGACCACGGTGAAAGCCAGTTCTTCCTCTCACTTGAAGATGAAATGTTTACTCGTTTCGCAAAAGATGATTTGGAGAAATTCAATAAAAAAGTCAAAACCGGTGAAAATGGCCTTGTTCAAAATCCGGAAGTGAATGAATTGACAGAGCGTACGCAACGAATTGTCGAAGGCGCCCACTTCTCCATGCGCGAATACAATTTGAAGTTGGATGATGTCATCAATGACCAACGCGGTGTTCTTTATTCATTACGGGATAAAGTTCTTGAACAAGAAGACCTTTTCAGCCAGTTAAAAACAATGGTGTCTGAAGCGGTGGAATTTGTCGTTTACGACAGTTGCCCTGAAAATGAAACTGTCGACAACTATGATTTCGATAGAATCGAAAGGACGATGAACAGCCTTTTACTGAAGCCGCTTACGCTGCCGCGTAATGTAGAAAAGCCTTCTGATATCCTGAAATTATACAAAGAGCCGATTGATGAACTGTTTGCCTATGTCGATTCTTTCGCTGATAATGAGGAAGTCGTCAACCTCATCCCTCAAGTAATGTTGAGCCATATCGATAGTATGTGGGTGAAACATCTTGAAGTGATGACCCGTCTGAAAGAAGGGATTGGTTTACGATCTTACGGACAAGAAGACCCGATGCGGATTTATCAGCGTGAAGGCCTGCAACTATTCGCCACACATTACCAAAAGCTGCGCCGCAGTATCGCATCCGAGGTAATCGGATTTATGAAGCTTATTTCACAACAACAGGAGGCCGATGAATCATGAAACTTTTTTCCATGTTCAAGAAAACTGAAAAAACAGGGGCAGACAGCACTGTCAATTCAGGGGAAATTTTAGAGAACGCTGTCCAATCTGATGAAACGGATGATATCGAAACGCAATTATCATTTCATCCAGAATGGGCTTTGTCTCAAGAGCAGGAATATGTATTCCGTTTCCTATCCAATGAACTTGAACCATTAAAACCAAACCAGATTTCCCTCGCTGGCGTCGATATCGATGTCGAAAAAGCGGACGGCAGCTGGTTGGTTAAGGCGTTTTTCAGATCATCACTGGATCAGGCGATTTCAATGGGACCTGTCGAATTGCTTTTATTGGATGATAAAGGTGAAGTGATTGCTTCCCAGGAATTCAATTTAAGTGAATTAGGTGAAATCCAGGCTCGTAGTGCACGACCTTGGGTATTCGTTTTCACCAAGCAAAATACATTCATGGAAGAACCGCCTAAGGAGAATTGGAAGCTTGCTTTCAACGTACAATCCATGGTGCCACATAAACTTGAACTTGAACAAGCATGGGAAGATGGGCTCTCGGCTGAACAGAAAGACGCACTTGAAAAAGTCGTTGAACGGATGCCGAAGTTAAAACCTCGTGAAGTGAACTTTGCGGGCTTCCAAGTGAAGAAACAGGATGACGGCAGCATTGCAGTCTCCCTCTTCATCCGTAACGGTCATTCAAAGCAGATCAGCATTGAAAAGCTGCCACTTGAGCTATTGGACGCAACAGGTGACCTCGTAGCACGCGGCTCGTTCAATTTGTCGCCGCTTGAAGTGAAAGCAAACACTTCAAAACCGTGGACGTTCATCTATCCGAAGGAAATGGTTCAAAAAGAGGATCCAGATTTCACAAAGTGGGTTATTCGTGTACCAGAGCAATAATTATAGAGAAAGGGCAGTCTGATTTGCCCTCTATGACAGCGGGTGAAGGAAAATATTCCTTCACCCGTTTGTTATGCTATCGATTCGCTCGTTCTTTCCTATAACCGCTCGTTCTTTCCTATAACCGCTCGTTCTTTCGCATAACCGCTCGTTCTTTCGCATAACCGCTCGTTCTTTCGTATAACCGCTCGTTCTTTCGCATAACCGCTCGTTCTTTCGCATATGCGCTCGTTCTTTCACCGAAGCAATCAATATTAGTAAGCAAAACAAAAAGCAGATTCCGCGTAGGAACCTGCCGTATAGGTAAGTTTAGTTATATATTATTTAGACGCGACATCTGTGACACCAGTAATGCGTTTAGCGCCTACATATTTTTTGCCCCAATAAGCCGGGTCATTAAGCTTATCAACACGAACGCCTTTGGAAGATGAAGCATGCGCAAACTTTCCATCACCGATATAGATGCCGACATGCGAAACGCCTTTGCCAGTTGTGTTAAAGAAAACCAAATCGCCAACAACAAGATCGCTTTTCTCAACTTTTGTTCCTGTTGCGTACTGAGCTGAAGACGAACGAGATAGATTGACTCCATGCTGCTTGAATACGAAATGAACATAGCCTGAGCAATCAAAACCGGCTTTTGTAGTTCCGCCGTATACATATCTGATTCCTTTAAGACTTGTGGCCGTTTGTGATATCGCAGCTGAATCAATTGATGATGCTTCAGCTTGACCAGTGAAAGGTGAGACGAGTAATAGAAATGACAATGCAAAAATAGCACAATGCTTTTGCATGCGTGTTAAGATTCTCATATGTTCCCCAGGTTTTTTTATATTTATCTGAATAATCATCTAAGATAACTTTACCATGAACTATGCTCGTCCTATATTACAATTACGTAACAGTATAGTTACAAAAAATAATGTAAACTTACATTTGCAACACGCTTGTCATATTTGATTAAAAAGCCTAAAAAGCCGCATTCTCCACGGGGAGATGCGGCTTTACTGTTAGAATTAGATAGTTAAATCTGTAATAATCGTAACATCTTTATGATCATGTAAATAAGTAATTGTCCAGTCAGGATCCACTTTGCCCTCAAGGAACTTTGTAATCGCCGGACGCTTCTTCTCTCCGAATGCAAGAAGCACTAATTTCTTCGCACTAAGAATCGATGCGATTCCCATTGTCAGTGCAGTGTTCGGGATTTTTTCATCGTTTTCGAAGTATTGGCTATTGACACCTAATGTAGAGTCAGTCAATTCTGCAACATGAGTGACAGAATCAGCAGAAGTTCCCGGCTCATTGAATGCGATATGGCCATTTTCTCCTACACCCAATAATTGAATGTCAAGACCTGCTTTTTGCAAAGCCTCTTCATATCGCTTGCACTCTTCTTCCAGGTTTTCTGCCATCCCATTAGGAATATTCGTTTCTTTGAATTCTTTTTTGCTAAACAAATGATCGTTCATAAAAAACGCATAGCTATTCGGACTTGTGGCTTGTAGGCCAACATATTCATCTAAGTTAAACGTCGTTACATTTGAAAAATCCAATTGGGATTCAGTCAACTTTTTATATACAGGGATCATCGTACTTCCTGTCGCTAAACCAAGGACATGAAGTCGATCGTTTTCAAGTTCTTCTTTTATCAACTGATAAAATTGATCAGCACCCTTTTCAGGATTTTCAACTTGAATAAGTTTGTAGTTTACCATTTGTTCTCAACCGACTTTCATTATAAATTTGCTGTTACCTATTTATTGTAATTTCCAGAAACAGTATGGTCAACTTTCAACCTTTGGAACCACTCTACGACTTCCTTTTCCTTCCTCCCACGAATTTAAACCACTATACCATAACTATGGCAACTTTTTGAATTCCATTTGTACAAAGTGTGAAACTTTTTCACTATACGAGATACATAGGGATTTCCCTAATTCCTTCTTTTTGGCGTGCGTCTATGATGAAAGTATCAACGAGCAAAACGAATTTCTGCGTAGGGGGTGGAAATCTATGACTAACAAAAATAAAAAGCAGAATCAGCCAACACAAAAAGAATCTGAAATTAATCTAAAAGGTACTTTTATATCCGTCATGCTTCTTGGTGTCTTTATCCTTGTTTTATGGTTTGGCTCTTATGCGTTGTTTTTATCAAGATAATAAAATCAGTTAGGAGGAAAATCGATGCATTTGCATAAATATGAAAAGATTTGGCTCACATTCGGAATGGCTTCACTCGTCATTTTCTTACTTGTTATCGGATTTGCTGCATTCTGGAAAGGGACACACCCGCAGAGCCATATTGAAACTATCGATCCACAAAATGTCGAAGCACATGAAGCATTTAAACCAGAGAACCTCGGTCTTCGTGAAGTAGCGGACGGAAAATACACTGTTAACCTCGTTGCTTCAGCATTCAACTATGATTTTGGAACAGACGCGGACGGAAAAGCAGTTAAACGAATCCGTGTACCAAAAGGTTCCACTGTACTTTTCCAGGTTACTACTAAAGACGTCGTTCACGGATTCCAAGTTGCAGGAACGAACGTCAACATGATGGTAGAACCGGGCCACGTGAGTAGGCTTGAAACTGTCATGAAAAATGCAGGAGAGTTCACGGTTGTATGTAATGAATATTGCGGAGTCGGTCATCATCAGATGTTCGCAATCGTGGAGGTGTATGAATGATGCTGAAAAACTATAATTTCTCGAAGAAGGAATCCCGTCTTTACATGTCATACATGCATGTGACATTTGCATCGCTTCTTATTGGCGGCCTCATGGGTCTTTTACAGACACTTTCAAGGTCAGGGCAATTTCAATTGCCGTTCGGCATCAATTATTACACGATCCTAACGGTGCACGGCGTCATTTTAGGTCTCGTAATGACAACATTTTTCATCATCGGCTTCCAATTTGCGCTTATGGAAAAACAGTCGGCATCTCTGAAAAACAGCAAAAATGGGCATGGATCGCGTTCTGGACAATGCTCGTCGGTACAATTATGGCTGCAATTACGATTTTAGTCGGTCAAGCGAATGTTTTATACACATTCTATGCTCCACTTCGGGCACATCCTGCGTTTTACGTTGGTCTTGCATTGGTTATAGTCGGAAGCTGGATTGCTGTATTCGTTAATTTCCGTCAGCTATACGTATGGAAAAAAGCCAATCCTGGTCAGAAATCTCCATTGCTTGCATTCATGGTCACTATCAATATGGCAATGTGGTTTATCGCATCACTTGGTGTAGCAACTTCTGTATTGGTCCAATTCATCCCTTGGTCACTCGGATATGCTGCAACGATCAATGTCTTGCTTAGCCGTACATTATTCTGGTATTTCGGTCACCCACTTGTTTATTTCTGGTTGCTTCCTGCTTACATGGCATGGTATGCAATCCTCCCGAAAATTATTGGTGGAAAGTTATTCAGTGATTCTCTTGCAAGAATGGCATTCATCCTATTACTATTGTTCTCGATTCCGGTTGGGTTCCATCACCAATTAACGGAACCAGGTATTGACCAACATGGAAATTCATCCAAGTTGTCCTAACATTCATGGTTGTTATTCCTTCATTGATGACAGCTTTCTCGATTTTCGGTACGTTTGAAACAAGAGGACGTAAATTAGGTCACAAAGGGCTATTCGGCTGGTTAAAGCATTTACCATGGAAAGATGTACGTTTCCTTGCTCCGTTCATCGGAATGGTCGCTTTCATCCCGGGTGGCGCAGGCGGTATCGTCAACGCATCTCACCAAATGAACGCACTTATTCATAATACAATCTGGGTTACAGGGCATTTCCACTTAACTGTTGCAACAACTGTTATTCTAACGTATTTCGGTATGGCATACTGGCTTGTTCCACATTTGACAGGTCGTAGATTGACTCCAAAGTTGAATAAATTAGGGATTGTCCAAACGATTATTTGGACGGTCGGTATGACAATTATGTCGACGGCCATGCATATCCAAGGTCTCCTTGGCGGTCCACGTCGTTCCAACTTCTCGAATTATATGGGAGGCGAACAAGTTGAATCATGGATCAGCTATCAAATAGCTCAGGCGGTTGGTGGTACGATTCTTTTCATCGGCATCATCCTAATGATTTACATCTTCATCCAACTTGCATTTTTCGCACCAAAAGGAGTTCAGGAATTCCCGGTTGCTGAAGAGGAAGTCGATGCAGAACCGACACCTAAAATACTTGAAAACTGGTATTTATGGATTGGAATCACAATCGCTCTTATTCTATTCGCGTATACGATTCCAGTAATTGATATTATAAAACACTCCCCTCCTGGATCATTGCCATTTGATTGGCCGATCGGAAGGTAATTTTCAAGCCTCGGGTCTATGATGCCCGAGGCTTTTTTATTCATAAATACTTATCAGAAAGTTACGTGTATGGTATAGTGAATGAATAATCACTCACTTATACTCAAGGGATGGTGTTTGGTATGGATCTACTAAAAATGAGCATGGAAGAAATTTGGACTGAAATCGACAATCAATTGAATGAAAACCGTGGTCCCATCGAAGAGATGAACACAACTTATTCTTTGGAATTAACCGGGGATGAAGGTGGCGTGTATGGACTTAAATTCGCTGACGGTCAAGCCGAAATCATCAATGGGGATCCAGGCGAGGTTGATTGCTCCTTAAAAATGAGAGTTGGGGATTTCAAGAAATTGCTTGCCGGCAACTTGAATTCGACAGCGTCATTTATGATGGGAAAATTAAAGGTAAAAGGCAATATCGGACTTGCATTGAAACTTGAAAACGTATTGAAGGAATACCAATTTTAATAGGCTAATGCAGAACTATATAATTTACGACTAAGAATTTTCTCCCAAATGGTGATCTTAGTCTTTTTTTTTTCAAAAACGTCTTCCTTAATTCCTAATTATAGATTAGTATT
Organism: Sporosarcina thermotolerans; assembly: GCF_030067815.1. Taxonomy (GTDB): domain Bacteria; phylum Bacillota; class Bacilli; order Bacillales_A; family Planococcaceae; genus Sporosarcina; species Sporosarcina thermotolerans. The sequence continues at coordinate 3,251,317 of NZ_CP125968.1, forward strand.
AACATGTGTCTTGACAACTATCATGATTACAAAGGAGAAAAGAGAATGAAGAGCAAAAGTATGTGGTCATTTAAACTCTCAACTGCTGCGTTAGTCCTAATCCCAGCAGCGGTCGGTATCAATTACTTAGGAAAATTATTTGCAGACTTGCTTAAACTGCCATTATGGGTCGATTCCATTGGGACCGTCTTATCCAGTATGTTAGCGGGTCCAATTGTCGGCGCCCTATCAGGTATTGTAAATAACGTTGTCTATGGATTTACGACAAGTCCCGTTTCTTTTGTTTATGCGATCACCTCAGCCGTCATCGGGTTAATCGCGGGAATCATGGCGTACAAAGGTTGGATTTCGAATGCTGGTAAAGCAATCGTCCTTGGTCTGGTCGTCGGTTTCATTGCCGCAATAGTATCAACACCACTTAACATCATGTTCTGGGAAGGGACGACTGGAAACGTTTGGGGAGATGCATTATTCGCTACAATGCTTGCAAAAGATATGCCCCTTTGGCTTGCATCCTTCGCGGATAGCGTTGTTGTCGATGTCCCGGACAAAGTCGTTACTGTACTACTCAGTTTCCTAATCTTTAAAGGGTTACCGAAAAACGTAAAAAACATGTACGACAATACAGGTGAAATTGAACGGCTTTAATCAATGAATGTAGGAGGTTTTGAAATGAACAACATGACTCTATATGTGAAAAAGGAATCACCGATTCATACGGTCGATCCACTAACAAAGCTATTATTCGCATTTTTTTCCATCACATTGACGTACATCCTTTCAAACCACCTACCCGTTTTAATGATCCTTTTAACGACATTCATTATTTTACTTACCGGCAAAGTGTTTAAATACATTTTGCCGGTTATTGGTGTTAGTTTTCTATTGATCATTTCCATTATCATTGTCCAAGGATTTTTTCATCCTAGCAGAGCTACGGTCCTCTTTGAAGTTGGTCCCATTTCCATCTATAAGGAAGGCTTTTCAATTGCATTTCTAATCGCCCTCCGCGTTATCAATATGGTCGCTGCTTTCGGAGTTCTTATCTTAACGACGAAGCCGGATGACTTAGTTAACGCGTTGCTACATAAAGGATTGTCTCCAAGATTCGGCTACGTACTGCTTTCCGTACTACAAATCATTCCTCAAATGGTCTCGTTAACCGGTAAAATTACAGATGCTCAACGGGCCCGCGGCATGGAAACAGAAGGTACATTATGGTTACGATTCAAATCGTTCATTCCCCTTTTAGGACCAGTCGTCTTAAATTCATTGAATGAAACACGTGAGCGATCCATCGCGCTTGAAATACGTGGTTTCAATGCAAAAGGAAAGAGAACGTATTTACGTGAAACTGAAATCTATCGTCATAGCCTGTCGTTGAAAATTTTAATGACAGTCATTTTTATATCTGTAATCGTTTGGAGGTTCGTTCTATGAATGCATTAACCGTTAGGAATTTGAAGTATAAGTACCCTGATAGCTCCAATTTAGCGTTGAACGATGTTTCATTTTCTGTGCAAAAAGGAGAATTCATAGGGATTGCAGGTATGAATACAGCTGGCAAGTCGACATTATGTTATGCACTCTGCGGACTTTGTCCCCCACTTTTTCAAAGGGGCTTATGGCGGTGATGTTTTAATTGGCGATATGGATATTTTATCGCATGAAATAAGCGATATCGCGGCAAAAGTAGGACTTGTTTTTGAAAACCCATTCTCCCAGATGACCGGGGCCAAGTTCACGGTCTATGATGAAATCGCATTCGGGTTAGAGAATTATGGCGTCCCACGTGATGAAATGCGTAAGCGAATTGAAAAAACGATGCAGTTGCTTGATATTGATCATTTGCAGAATAAAAACCCGTTTTCATTGTGGGGGGACAAATGCAACGGGTGGCGATTGCAAGTGTCATTGCCATGTATCCAGATATTCTCATCCTTGACGAACCGACTTCACAATTAGATCCCGAAGGTGCCGAGGAAGTGTTCCGCGTTGTCGAAAAGCTTGCAGAGGGCGGAATGACAATCATTATGGTAGAACAGAAACTTGAGAAATTAGCCGCGTATGCGGATCGGATTTTATTAATGCATGAAGGGAAGTTAATCCAGGATGGAGCCCCTTCAGAAGTCTTTTCCAGAGACGATCTGGATAGTTATGGTGTAGAACCGCCTATGTATGTTAAGGTTGCTCGTGCTCTTGGTTTGAGGAATGAAAAGACGGGACTTTACCCGACTACATTGGAAGAGATGCCTACGGAACTGGATTTGCAATTTCAAGCCGACGAAGAGCCCATTGAGTGTACGCAAAAGACTTCTGAATTAATCGTCCGCAATCTCCACTTCGGATATGGTAAAGAGGATGATGTCATTAAAGGTTTGAACGTTACGTTGAGCGGCGAACCTATCGCAATTATCGGCCAAAACGGGGCTGGGAAAACGACGTTTGTGAAATTATTGAAGGGATTGTTGAACCCACGACAAGGTGAAATCCACGTCAATGGCACTCGTACTTCTGATTCAACAGCCGCAAAATTGGCAAGGCATATCGGTCTCATCTTCCAGAATCCGAACGACCAGATTTTTAAAAATAAAGTGCTTGATGAAGTGATGTTTGGTCCATTGAATATTGGCCAATCCAAAGAAACTGCATTAGCCAATGCCAAAGCTATGCTTGAACTTGTAGGGCTAACTGGTAAAGAGGAAGAAAATCCATATGATCTTAGCCTCGCGGAACGTAAAATGGTTGCAATGGCATCCATTCTTGCAATGGATACAGATATCGTCATTTTCGACGAACCGACAATGGGACAGGATTCTAAAGGCAAGTCGAAAGTAAAGGAAATCATCCATTCATTGTATGAAAAAGGAAAACTCGTCATTTGCATTTTGCATGACATGGATTTTGTTGCAGATACATTTGGTAGGACAATCATATTCAGCAAGGGGCAAATGCTTTTTGACGGTTCAACCCGTGATGCGTTCGCACAAGAAAAAGCATTGCAAGATGCACGTGTCGAACAGCCACATATTACGCAGCTCGTTCGTAAGTTGGGCTATGAGGAAATTATATTGAAGGAATTAGAGTTAGGAACTGCCACACTGTCATGAAGAGTGGCAGTTTTTAAAATCGGCGGCTGGCCCCCTTGTCAACCTATTACTTTTGACTTATAATAAAGATAGAATGTATTTTATAAAAATACGGTGGAAGAAGGGACCAAATTGTTCAAAGATCAGCGGTTTGTTGATTATAATGCAGCTGGATTTCGGAAAGATTTACTTTCAGGGATCACTGTAGGTATCGTAGCCATTCCACTAGGGATGGCTTTTGCAATTGCTTCAGGTGTTAAACCCGAATATGGATTGTACACAACAATCATTGCAGGGTTCCTCGTTGCGTTATTTGGAGGTTCGCGTTTTCAAATCGCGGGACCTACCGGCGCGTTCATCCCCATTCTTCTGGCAATCGTTCTTCAGTACGGCTATGAGGATCTTTTGATTGCCGGTTTTCTTGCAGGTATTTTCCTTGTCATTATGAGCTACTTAGGTGTCAGCAATCTAATTCATTTCGTGCCCCGATCCGTCACGATTGGGTTCACTTCAGGAATAGCAATCATTATATTCACAGGCCAGTTCGGGAATTTCCTCGGACTGTCAGGATTGGAAAGCAAGGAATTCTTCCATGAGAATATGATTGATGTGGCGAAACACCTTCATACAATTAATATTTTTGCAGTCCTTACAGCGGTCATCGGCCTTTCTATAATTTTCATATTGCCAAAATTAGCTCCAAAGTTGCCGGTGTTGCTTGTAGCGCTTTTAATCCCGACGATTATATCTGTCCTTTTATTTCCAGGAAAAGTAGAGACAATCGGTACGGCATTCGGCGGAATTCCGCAAACGTTACCGGGTTTCCATTTTCCCCAGATTACACTTACAAAGTTATTGAACTTATGGCAGCCGGCACTAATCATTGCCGCATTGGGCGCAATCGAATCGCTATTGTCCGCGGTTGTTGCGGATGGAATGAAAGAAGGACCGAAGCATGATTCCAAGCGTGAATTATTCGGTCAGGGAATCGCCAATATCGTTTCACCATTATTCGGCGGCATTCCGGCAACCGGGGCAATCGCCCGGACAGCGACCAATATCCGTTCCGGTGCAGTCGGCCCTGTTTCCGGCATCGTTCAAAGTGTATTCGTGCTATTATTCCTATTACTGTTCGCGCCTTACGCTTCTTATATTCCATTGGCAGCGATGGCTCCAATTCTAATGTTTGTCGCTTGGAATATGAGCGCAAGGAAGTCATTTGTTCATATTTTATCCGTTCGATCAAGCGATTCAATCGTACTCGTCACAACATTCTTGCTAACGATTTTCATCAATCTGACTGTTGCCGTACAAATCGGTATCCTTTTAGCAGCATTGTCATTCTTGCGGAAAATGAGTGGCAAACTGAACATTTCAGTGGGTAAACTTTCCGATGTAGAAATTCATAAATTCGGGAAGATGTGACAAAGTTTATCTTTGATGGTCCTTTATTTTTCGGCAGTGCAAAGACGTTTGAGGATAAAATGCCAGGTATACTCTCGAAAGGAACTGGTACGATCATTTTGGATTTTGAACATCTCTCAATGATTGACGCCACGGGCGAGGCCGCGCTATTCACATTATTGGGTGAGGCGAAGAAAAAGAATGTGAAAATCATCATAAAGAAATTGCCAAAGCAGAAGCTCGCAATGTTTAAAAAGAGCGGATTGTATGATCGAATTGGAGAAGAGAATTTCTTTATGTGAACGTGGAATGGACCTTGAGCGTGGAAGAATGGGCCTTTGTGAAAAAGAATGGACCCTGAACGCGGGAGAATGGGCCTTTGTGAAAAAGAATGGACCCTGAACGCGGAAGAATGGGCCTTTGTGAAAAAGAATGGACCCTGGACACGGGAAAATGGATCTTGTGCAAATTAATAAAAAGCCGCCACACTTACTTTCAAGTGTGGCGGCTTTTTTCATTATTAATTAATCCAAACACGAAGCCTTCGCCAATGTCGTAGCTAACACCCTTGCGCCAACATCAAGCGCATCATGATTAAACGTCATATTCGGATGATGGAGTCCCGGACCGAGGTCCGCCCCCACCCCGATCATCGCCGCCTTTATCTCCGGACGATGAATCGTATAGAAATGGAAGTCATCGCTACCGGACGTGATGATAGCAGGTGCATACCCCTCTTCACCGACCGCTTCCAATATTCCGTCCCTCGCCAATGCTGACGCCTCTTCCGACACTTCCGCAGCAGGTGTGTAATCTGACCAATTCACCTCGATTTTAACATTATGCAAGTCTGCTATCGTTTGGATACCTGTGTCGATTCGTTCCCTCAATGCTTTTAAAACGGAATTAGACTGTGCCCGTACATCGATTGCAAACACTGCGTTACCGGGGATGATATTCAAACTTTCCCACCCGCTTGGATCTTAGTCAATTTTGCTGAATAGGCTTCGTACGGTGAAAAGTGTATTGTTTTAATAAATGACGCAATGGCAAATATCGGATCGAGCGCATTTCTTCCCTGCTGTGGACGCGCCCCATGAGCATCCTCTCCACTCACTTTTGCTTCGAGGAAAATCGCCGCCCCATGATGAATGGCGGGTGATACTTTCCCGAACGGAATTTCTTCTTTTGGTCGGAGATGAACGCCGAACAGATGGATACTCCGTCAACTGCTCCTCTCTCGATCATCGAAATAGCACCATTGCCCTTTTCCTCTGCAGGTTGGAAGATAAAGCGGATGCGTCCTCCGAGTTCCTGTTCCTTCAAATAAGCGAGCGCACCTATCACCATCGAAATATTTGCGTCATGTCCGCAAGAATGGTTAGCGCGAAAAACGCCATCAACCTCTTGCCATAGGGCGTCAATATCGGCACGAACGGCAATAATTCGATCCCCTTCACCGATTTCCGCCACGACACCTGTTACGTCATCGAATGTATGATGTTTCACATTCATTTCCGTAAGGATTTCTGCTATCTTTTTAGTCGTTTCGACTTCCTTCCAACTGATTTCAGGATGTTTATGGAAGTGGTCGAACCACTCTCCGATTTGTTTATTGATCAACATCATAATCTCTCCAATCACCGTCTACCTTCTATATAAAGAATAGCTTACCTTGGCAAAGAAAAAAAGCCGGATTTTTCCGGCTTTAGGATTTCTTTTTTCTTGTCTTTTCAATCTCTTCATAAATCTTCATTAATCGTTTTGAGATAACATCATAGGAGTGGCTCGCAGCAGTACTCTGCATCACACTACTTCTGTTTTCCCCTGATTCGGATAAAGCCTGTACTATGCCTTCTGCAAGTGATTGTGGATTTTTCGGTTCAACTAATATTCCTGCTCCTTCCGCGAGGAGATAGGATAGCCCGCCAACATCCGTGCCGACAACAGGTGTACCTACTGACATTGCTTCGAGTGCCACGAGACCGAACCCCTCATGATGGGAAGGGAGGACGAAAACATCGGCCGCCGCTATCCATTTGGCAATTTCCTTTTGCGGCATTGGCAGATGATGAATGATTCGTACATCATTATCAAGCAAACGCTTGGCAAAAATACGCATGAATGCCTCATCTTTATCAGACCCAATCATATGGAGTTTTGCATCAGGATACTTTTCTTGGATAACTTTGAAAGCGTCCACTAGGTCAAGAACGCCTTTTGCCTCAATCATATTTCCGACGAATAAAAGCGTTTTTTCACTCTCCGGAATATCGAGTTCTTGTCTTGCTTCAGATTTTGGCATCGGCTTGAACACTTCTGTATCAACCCCCATGCTCATCACGTGGACACGCCCTTGGTCCACACCAAATCCCTCGACGATATCCTTTTTCAGTCGTTCCCCTACTACGATGACAGCGTCCGCGCCTTGAAGAATTTTCTTCGTAGCTGACCGAATCTTTTCATTCTTGGCTGCCATTTTGTCGATGTCTCCGCCATGTACTGTGACGACATATGGCAAACGAAACAGCTTTTTTCCTATCAAAGAAAGAACGCCTGTTGGAAAGGCATAATGGGCATGTGTCAATGTAGTCCTACGGTTATCCCCCAACATGTGCATCATTGACCTCATAAACCAGATGAGGTATTTCTTCAAATTCGCTATTTTTCCTTTAGCAGGATCTGTAATTGCAATAATCTCTACATCCAAGCCTTTGGATCGCAGAAGCTCCACTTGATTCTTCACAAAAATACCGTATGTCGGGTGTTTTTGAGTCGGGTACATATTGCTGAATATCATTATTTTTTGCATCTATTTTCATCCCATCTTTAAATTCCATAGTCAGTTTTCACGATGAATTATCGACAATTATACCATATACAACAAATCTCTGAGTAATTTGCATATCTTTTCCAACATTATTACTGGCATATTACAGGAAGCTTAATAGAATTACAGTTTTTCTATATTATTATGTCGAAAAAGCTATTTTAATTGATTCCATAAATTTATTTGCCTCTAAAAACGTTGGTAATAGGGGTTTTTAGTGTACTTTGTCAGCTGTAATCCTAACGTAATGTGACTGTAACCAAAACAGGGGTTTAAAAGTGTTAGGATGAGTTCACAGACAAAGCACACCTATAGAAATGTGCGAAAGGGGAAATTGAGAAACATATGAAAAGACTTGTATTTGCGGTTTTTGCATGCCTATTAATCTCAACGTCCGCCCAATCCACGGCCTCTGCAAGCACGTCTGCATCTCTTATAACGAGCGCAAAAGCTCATATGGGAACGCCTTATAGATATGGTGGGACGACAACTTCCGGATTCGATTGTTCGGGATATACACAATTCGTATTGGAAAAAGAAGGGGTTTCGATTCCAAGATCTACAGATCAACAATATTCCACTGGAAAAGCCGTCTCAAAAAGTAATTTGCAAACTGGTGATCTTGTATTCTTCAACACATCAGGACGCGGAGTTTCACATGTCGGAATCTATATCGGATCCAGCAAATTCATTCATGCTTCAACAAGTAGAGGCGTAATGATTTCTTCCATCAACGACCCTGCATATTGGGGAAAACGATATATTGGAGCACGTCGAGTGAAAGATTTCTCGGCAGAAACACAAATTGCATCCATCTCCCAAGTACAATACGCTACAAGAGCTGAAATAGCTGAAATCCTTGTAAAGGAATTGGATCTTTCAAGTACTACAAACGAAGTCACATTCACTGATATTTCAACGTCACATCCACAATATGATGATATTGCTGCAGTCGCAGAAGCTAAAATCTTCTCTGGAAATTCAGCAGGACAGTTCATGCCGGATGACTATTTGACAAGAAGTGAGCTGGCAAAAGTTTTGGTCGGGGCATTTGACATCCCAATCGTATCTGGGACCACCCCTTTCACGGACGTCTCAACATCAAACTGGGCAAATGACTACATCAACACACTCTACGTTAATGAGTTAACTTCAGGCTATACTGATGGAACTTATGGCACAACTAAAAATGTAACTTCAAATGAATTTAAACTATTTATTAATAGACTTTCAAAATAATAGAAAAAAGTGGGGAATCCCAGAGGACGAATTCGCATAAGAATTCGTTCTTTTTTTGTATGGCAATTACGAAGTTTTTAGGCTATTCCTAGAGGGTCAGCATTACCGATAAAGTTTTAATTTTTGAATGTCATTATCTATTTAAGATGAACCGAGTGTTGTCCTCATCCCCTTTATCTTTTTCAAATATTTTGAGGATTATAGAATTTAGTGTTAAAATTAACATGTAGTTCAATGGTATTAGTCAAAATCGCTAATATAACAAGGGGGAGGTTAGCCATATGGAAATTCAAGAACAAAAGTTCCGAAAAGTTTTCGACAACATCACAAAGAAAAAGCACATACATGAATCTGTTCTTCTAGTTGAAAACTCCAATGGCGATGTTTCATACAGTTTTGGGCACGGGGATAAGCATACAGATACACCATTCTTTATTGCAAGTATCACAAAGCTGTTCACAACCTGTTGTATTTTTATGTTGAGAGAGCAGGGTAAACTTACATTAGATGATGAACTAACAAGCTATTTAAAAAAAGATACATTAAAGAACCTTCATGTTTACAAAGGTCGCGATTATTCTAATAGACTTACCCTCTCGAACTTATTGTTTCATACAAGTGGATTGCGGGATGGGATTGAGGAAGGTAGCAACAAGTCGAAAAAACGTGCGATATTTTTCGATGATGTGCAAATTGATTTTAATGAAACCCTACTAAAGACAAAGGACATCAAGCCACATTTTGCACCGGATATGGGAAAAAGAGCTCATTACGCAAATATAAACTTTGAACTCCTTGGAAAAGTAATTGAAATCGTTACGAATTCATCATTGGAAGACGTGTTTAGACAATTAATTTTCGATCCGTTAGGACTAAAAGATACGTATCTTCCTGTAGATGAAGAAGATTTCATCCCGCATCTTTATTATAAGGACACTGCCGTACACCGTCCAAAATTACTAAGGAGCGTTCGCGCGAGTGGCGGATGTATTTCTACGGCTCATGATTTAATGGTCTTTATCAAGGCTTTCTTTAAAGGAAAGTTATTTACAACTTTTGTTTTTCAAGACCTACAAGTAAACAACAGGTTGCAGGTTTCTATGCTTCCCATTCATTACGGTCCTGGATATATGAGAATTCCACTAAATGGGTTTGCAACACTATTCATGGGAAAAGGTGAGGTAGTTGGCCATTCCGGTTCAACAGGTTCCTTTGCATTTTACTATCCCGAAAAGGACATGTTTTTTGTTGGAGATGTCAATCAAATGGAAAACCCAGCGACTCCTGTACGGCTGGTGATGCAACTTGCCATGTCTATGAAATCATGAAGATTAAAGTATCTTCCATTAACGTGCGTTTATCAATAGTGGATTAACTCAATTCCTGAAGTTGAAAAAATCGTAAAGAATCGGGTGCTTTAGTGAAAGAACAAGTTAATAAAAGCTGAAAACGCAGATGATGTTAAAACCTCTGCGTTTTTCTGTAAGATTTAATGGCTAAAAGTGAGTGATTTTGCTTTAAATTCACTTCGGTAGACCAACATGCATCTCCACCCACTGCGCATCGAACCCAACCCCATCCTCCTGTAGAGGAACAACTACAAATCTTCTATTCTCATCGCGAACAACAGCCGTCGGATAGAATGTTGAATTCCCCACTTCGACAAAACTCCTTGCCGCATATTGCCCCTTAGAAACGGTCACTTCAGCAATTCCGCCGATATATGTGGAATCAAATTGCTGGGCTGAGTAAAAGTTGCCCAATGAATAAAAGATCTTTGTCTTGCCAATTTCAGCATACGGTTGAAGAACATGTGGGTGATGGCCAAAAACTATATCCACTTGTTGTGCAGCAAGCCAGTCGGCAAGTTCCTGCTGGTACTCAGAAGGCTGCAATGCATATTCATTTCCCCAATGGATTGAAACGACCGTTACATCCGTCTCTTTTCTTATTTCCCGTATATCAATCTCCATCTGTTCCCTATCAATCAATGAAACCATATAATCTTTCCCTCTCGGAACAGGCAACCCATTCAGACCATATGTGTAATTTAAAACACCAACGCGAATTCCTTTCACGTCAAAAATTCGCTTTTCATTCCGATCCTCGGCGGATTCATAGGCGCCAATGTAAGGCATCCCGTATTCATTCATGTAATTGATTGCATTCAATAGCCCGCGTTCCGATTTATCCATCGTATGGTTATTCGCGATGGACAGCAAATCTACGCCATTCGCTTTTAAATCTCGGATAATATGTTTCGGACTATTAAACCGCGGATAGCCAGACAACCCTAACTCCACACCACCCGGCAATGATTCCTGATTGGCTATCAGAAAATCGATTCCTGTCATTTTATCCTTGACGGCACTAAATGAAGCATCATAGTTGTCGTATGTATATAAGGGATGATGTAAAAGAATGTCACCGATCATACCGACCGTGATTTCCGAGTATTCCATTTGCAACTCAATCTCCAGCGGATTCGCTTGAATTGCAGCAAAATCATCCGGAACAATAATCTTTTCCTTTTGCGAACACCCCGTTAAAAAACACCCCGTAATTAAGATCAGCATAATGATTCTTCTCAACTAACTATCCCCTGTCTGCCTTCATATAAAAGAACATATATTTCCACTATACTCCAGGGAATTGCTTTACGGAAGTACTCATTAGGGCTTATCTATAAAATTTGCACTAATTATTGATTAAATCAAAAAAGCTATACGCATCGATGGACGATGTGTATAGCTTTTCTTTTCTGTTGTTATTTTTTGTCATTTGTACATGGCTTTTTCCTTGCTTCCGTGGAATTTTGAAATTGCATTACTTGTTTCTTGCCGTCTTGTTCAGGTTCAAAATCGGGAAATTTCGCATTAGGCATTCCCGTAAATCCGTTGTCTTCCTTATCGGTATTTGTTTGGAAACGGTTGTCTTTCATGTTGAACAACTCCTTCGATTAGTCTCCCTATTACAGTTCCCTGAAAACTTTCTTTTAATCGAAGGAATGAACAGCTGAGTGCCTTAATGAGAACTCTTTCTGTGAGAACGAGAACTCTTCGCTATTAAAGGAGAACTCTTACAGCATGAACGAGAACTCTTCGCTGTTAAAGGAGAACTCTTACAGCATGAACGAGAACTCTTCACTGTTAAAGGAGAACTCTTACAGCATAAACGAGAACTCTTCGCTGTTAAAGGAGAACTCCTACAGCATGAACGAGAACTCCTCACTGTTAAAGGAGAACTCTTACAGCATGAACGAGAACTCTTCGCTATTAAAGGAGAACTCCTTCCACATAAACGAGAACCCCCCCTCCGCGTTGTAAATAAAACAATCCATAAAAAAGCCCAGCAGCCATTCTCAGCCACTGGACTCTATCATCACATCCACCACCTCATTCACTTACCGGTTCAAAGTAAACAACCGAAACTCTCGACACACGCACCTTCTGCCCTTCTTGCAACTGAACTCTACTTTTGGAGCTTTTCAATTCGCTTCCCATCAATTCAAAAAGGCGAGGGTCTGCTCCTTGTTCCAAAATTTGTACAAATCCATATCCATCAGGGATGCTGATTGTATAATCCCCCGGTTCAATGTCCAACCCGACATCCCATATACCCGCGGTCAACTCTGTGGAAAGCATTGTTCCTACAGGTTCGATGGTTACTGTATTATAACCACCGTCAAAAAGAATCGAATACGTTGAATCGATATCAACGGTTAAAGTAGGCACGCCGGCTTTTTCTCCCACGATTTCCTGAACGAGCAAGTTATTATCTTTATCGTAAATATAAATATTCCCTGATGGATGGCCAGTCATTTTATATCTTCCTGTTTCGATTTTTAGCATTGCTCCCCTTTTTGTCGGCATCGGTCCAAACGTTCTTTTTGCTTCTATATTACTTCGATCGACCGTCGTGAAAATTGCCGGATGAACCTTTCCAATCATTTCATCTTTTGTAGTTCCAGTAATTTCATAGTTGTCTGCATATACGATTCTTTTTTCCGACTTGGTTCCTTGTAAATTATGACAACCGGATAAGACTAACATGCAAATAAAAATCCCAATTAATACTCCCTTGGCATCAAACCGATTTTGCATAATGCTTCTCATAATATTCCACCGTCCCTAACCTTTCAACTCGATTTTATTGGTACTGTTTCCACTTTTTGAATTTGGGCTAACTTATTTCTTCCATATAAAACGGAGATGATAATCAAATTCAGGACCACAAGCCAACTAAAAGCATGCTTGAAATCAAGTTTTTCTATGCCGAATTCCTTAGCAGCTTCCCCGCTTAAAACGGCACCGATATCAATAATTTCCAGTGGATATAGCCAATTCGTTTCTACTCCGGCAACCAACAGAAGTTGAGGAGACAGCAACACAAATAATAGAATCAAAATTGTCGCGTACAAGTTTTTTGTCACGATATTAATTAACAGGAAAGCAAATAACAGCAATAGAGCAATCAAACCAAATGCGATGGACATGAGTAACAAATAACGTAGCATCGATACTGCAATATAATCTGCGTTCTGATAAATGACTACAGGAGTTCTAAAGTCTCCCCACCCTGTTTTTCTAGATACATAATAACCGCCTATCAATATACTTGCAGAAAGAAAGAACATTACTTGCACGAGATGAACCCCTACTTTATTAGCCGCTTTTTGCATAAAGGAAATGGGAAACCCGTACACGACAGAAGGATGCTGTTGATCATTTACAAGCATAGTACTTCCCGCTAACAATACGAACAGGCAGAACATGACTCCGCTTATAAGAGGCAATGCGGCGGGTATGTAATTGCTCGCCTTAAACTGATTTTGGATGAAGGGAAGTTCATGCTCTTTGTGATACCGGTAAAGAGCATTTTCTTTTAGTATTTCGTCAACTGGAATAATATACTCCTTTTGTATCCCTTTATTCCCTCGTCGATGCATCTCAAGACGCAATTCATTCAACTCTAGACCGGCATCAAAAAACTCATGAAAATCATCATCTTTCCATAACGCATACCTTTGCTGGCTTAGCAATGAAGATTGTTGTATCAAAATGCCGCGAATTTCTTTTCCTTCTTCAGTTTGCCAAACAGAACCTGGAAATTTATCGAAAGCCTTATGAAGTTTATCGACTTCTTCATCCATTTCATCCCTTACGTCAACCAAATCCAATTGACTATAATATGAATAATAAAGCGGAAAAAGAGGATCAGTGCAATTCCTAATAACCAATTTTTCTTATTTAATAGTAATAACTTTGTTTCAAATAATAAATATTTCCAGAACATATACTTGTCCTTCCCCCTCTCCCACTTTTAATTGGCTAAATAGAATCGGCGTTTATTAATGATAAGGGAAACGATATACAGCATGACCTCGATGACGAGGTATGTAATAAGTATCACGAGAATACCCTTTGCATAGGTAATCGTTTCTGTGTTCAATAAAAAATTCTTTTCCCCATCAATGATTTTTCCAAAATCAAAATAAGTTTGTGGAAACAGGCTGATGTCCATGCCGAACAATTCTTTTGTCGAACGACTAAAATAAAGACGTTCAGAGAACAATAGCAAACTGCTTGTGAAAAGGACTATCCATTCATTTTTAAAAATCAGGCTTAAAACGATATTTAACCGTACGAATAGGATGACTAATAGCGGTATGATGACGAGTGTCTTTCCTAAATAGGAACCTAAAGAAATGACACTATAGTCATCGGGTGTAAACGTTTTTTGCTGAATCATGATGGGAACATTCAAATCGAAATATCCGAACCCAAACTGAATTGTCATGGCTAACACTCCGACAACGATAAAACTAATAATGAACGCCATTGAATAAAGGAATGCAGACAATGATTTCAAATTCAGTTGGCGATACCAAGATAATGGCAAGCCTTGAAGAACAGCCTGATGTTTTCGATCCCTTGCAAGAATATCGCTGCTAAAATAAATGACACAAAATAATAGGAAGTAAACCCCATAGTTTTGAAGGAAATTCTGTAATGTTTGCAACCCGGTTTTCTCATACATCAACCCAAAAGTCACTGGGTAATCCTTATTGTGATAATCCTCATACTTCATCATCGTTTGGTAATATGCATGCTTCCGATCCTTACTAGGAAATGGTACGGTCTGAAATAAATACCTGTCTTCTAAATATTCATCTGGATTATGTAACAAATAAAATGTCCTTAAATTGAGCAGGCGTGCAAAATCACGATCCTCAAAAGACTTCAGCATTCCAGAAAACAATTCATAATTACGGGCATTCGCCGCATAAACGGGATGACCATCCTGACGATAATAGTTAACACTAATCCACTCAAAAACAATGCCGGTATTACCGATACTTCTCCATAGTTTTTGCTGGTCTCCCAAATAAGTTAGATACTCCTCTGTCTCCTTTTTATTAAATGCTTCCTTCGTATTCGCATACGGCCATAAAATTAAACAAAAACAAAACAATAAAACAGCGATGAAGAAAACAAATGGAATCGTACGTCTGCTTCTTGCTGTAATTAAAAATTCATGCTTTAAATAATTTCGATTCATCTCAGCTCCCCCTCCCTTATTTGTATATAAAAAGTTTGTTCATTTTTTCAAATTTTTCCATTACATCTTACTATACATATATAAATTAATAGTTCAATAGTTTCTAATAACTTAACTACGAAAGTTGCTATTCCAAGGGCACTTCACCTGTTTGCGGGCATTTCCAATTTAAAAAGCCCAGCAGCCATTTCAGCCACTGGACCCCAACATCACTTCCACCATCTCATTCACTTACCGGTTCAAAGTAAACAACCGCAACTTTTGACACACGCACCTTTTGCCCTTCTTTCAACTGAACCAGACTTTTGGAGTTTGTTAATCCACCTGCCATCAATTCAAATAGGCGAGGGTCTTTATCTTCTTCTAAAATTTGTACAAAGCCATATCCAGCTGGGATGCTTATTGTATAGTCCCCCGGTTCAATATCCAACCCGACATCCCATATGCCTGTAGTCAGCTCTGTGGAAAGCTCTGTCTTTACAGGTTGTATCGTTACCGTATTATATCCACCGTCAAATACAATCGAAAACGTTGAATCGATGTCAGCCGTTAATGTAGGCACCCCCGGCTTTATCCCCTACGATTTCTCGAACGAGCAAGTTATCATCTTTATCGTAAATATAAATATTCCCTGATGGATTACCAGTCAATACGTACCTCCCAGCCTCGATAGTTACCTTAGCTCCCTTTTTTGTAGGCATCGGTCCGTACGTTTTTTTCGCCCCTTTATTACTTCGATCCACTGTGGTAAAAATTGTGGGATGAATTTTTCCAGTGATTGTATCTCTTGTAGTTCCGCTTATTTCGAAATTGTCGGCATATACGCTTATCATTTCCGACTTCTTTCCTTGTAAATTATGACAACCAGACAAAACAAGAATGCTAACAAAAATTCCAATTATTATCCCCTTGGCTTTAAACCGACTTAGCATAATATTTTTCATAATATTCCACCGTCCCCAATGGCCCGATTGTCATTTCATTATTATATTTGAGCATCTGCGCCATCCATTTCGTTTGTTCTGACTCACTCATTCCACCTAATGGAATGCATAATAAATAATTGGCTATAAACATATGGCCTGCAGGCAAACCTAACACTGCTTGAAGCGTTTCATACTGTTCGAAACTTACTTCCACTTTAAGGAAGTCCTCATTTTCATCCGTAAATTTCTGTTCGTGAACAAACTTTCCGTCTTTCAAAAAAAGAACTCGATCGGCGTAAAGGTCCAAGTTTGACAACAAGTGCGATGCGACAAATATGAGCTTATCCTGCTTCATTTCCATTAAACATTCTGATATGAGAGCAACATTCTCGACATCTAGACCATTCATGACTTCATCCATCAACATAATAGGCGTGTCGGCTGCCATCATCATCGCGAAGCATAATCGTTGTCGCATCCCTAATGAATACGTGCGGACTTTCCGTTTCACATAATGTCCCATGTGAAGACGGTCGATGATTGAACGTATATGCTTCGTCGACCCTTTCCACATATTTGCGTAAAGTTTCATGTGATCGACGCCGGATAATTCCTCAAATAGATCCTTTTGTTCGGGAATGTCGCCAACATCCGGTGAATGTGCAATTCTTCTTTCTCATTGCGGTACGTATATTTCCCATCAAAAAACACATGTCCGGAATCGGGTTTCACAAAATTCGCCATTACATTGAACATCGTCGTCTTACCTGTTCCATTCGGTGCCGCAACTCCGATGATTTCCCCTTTACTCGCTGTTAAATCCAATGAATCCAACACGATTTTATCATTATAGGCTATCGTTACATTTGATAATTTTATCATCATCTTCCCCTAACCTTTCAACTATATTTTAATGGGATGGTTTCAACTTTTCGAATATGCATGAGCTTATTCCTACCATATAAAATTGCAATCACAATCAAATTAAGAACGACAAGCCAACTATACGCATGCTTGAAATCAAGTTTTTCAATCCCATATTCTTTAGCTGCATCCCCGCTTAAAACAGCGCTGATATCAATGAATTTTAGTGGGTAGAGCCAATTTGTCTCCACTCCGGCAGCTTGAAGAAGTTGTGGAGACAGCAATACAAATAGGATAATGACAATTGCGGCGTACAAGTTTTTCGTCACGAGATTAACTAATAGGAACGTGAATAAAAGTAATAGGGCAATTAAACCAAATGCTACGAGCATGTAAAACAAATAGCGCAGCATGGATATTGCGATAAAATCTGCGTCTTGATAAATGAGTACAGGAGTTCTAAAATCTCCCCATCCCGCTTTTCCCGCTACATAATAACTGCCTATCAATATAGCTACACAGAGAAAAAGCATAATTTGAACAAAATGGACGCCTACCTTACTAATTGCTTTCCCCATGAACGAAATCGGGAACCCGAATAAGACGGAAGGATGAAGTTGATCATTCACAAGCATGCTACTTCCCACTAACAATACGAGAATGCAAAACAACGTTCCACTTATGAAATTCAATGCGGCCTTTATAAAATTGCTCGCTTTAAATGGATCCTGGACGAGGGAGAGTTCATGCTCTTTGTGATACTGGTAGAGCGCATTTTCTTTGAGTATTTCATCAACTGGGACAATATGATCCCGCCGAATCCCTTTATTTCCTTTTTGATGCAATTCTAGACGCAACTCATTCAGCCTAAGTCCTGCATCAAAAAACTTATGAAAATTAGGTCCTGCACTAAAAAAACTCTCAGGGTTGTTTACCTTTACCTCTTTACTTAAGTAAAGCCTTTGCCAGAATATCAATCCTACTTGTTCTAATAAATTTGCGTAGGTTTCTTTGCCTTCTTGAGTTTGCCAAACAGAAGCAGGAAATGAATCGAAAATCTCATAGAATTGCTCCGAGTTTTCGGTTATCTCATCTTGAATATCCACAATTTCCAATTGACTATAATGTGAATAATAAAGTGGAAAAAAGAGAATTAACGCAAGTCCTAACAACCAATTTTTTTTACTTAATAATAATAACTTCGTTTCAAACAGTAAATATTTCCGGAACATTTTGTCCTTCCTCCTTTCCCGCTTTTAACTTGTTAGATAGAATCGGCGTTTATTAATGATAAGGGAAACGAAATACAGAATGACCTCGATGACGAGATATGTAATAAATAGGACGATGATGCCCTTTGCATAGGTAATGGTTTCCGTGTTCAACAAAAAATTCTTTTCCCCATTAATGATTTTTCCGAAATCAAAATAAGTCTGCGGAAATAGGCTAATGTCCTTGCCGAATAATTCCCTTGTCGAGCGCGTAAAATAAAGTCGTTCTGAGAACAGTAACAAACTGCTTAAAAATAAGACAATCCATTCATTTTTAAAAAGTAAGCTTAAAACGACATTCAACCGTACGAATAGGATGACTAACAACGGTAGGACAACGAGTGTCTTCCCTAAATAAGCCGCAATTGAAATGACACTGTAATCCTCGGGTGCGAACGTTTCTTGCTTAATCATGATCGGAACATTCAAATCGAAATACCCAAATCCGAACTGAATCGTCATGAGGAGCACTCCAACAACAATCACGCTACCAATGAATGCCATTGAATAAAGAAATGCCGACAGTGATTTCAAATTCAGTTGACGATACCAAGATAATGGTAGGCCCTGGAGGATCGCCTGATGTTTTCGATCCCTTGAAAGAATATCACTACTAAAATAAATGACACAAAATAATAGGAAGTAAATCCCGTAGTTTTGAAGGAGATTCTGCAATGTTTGCAACCCAGTTTTCTCATACATCAAACCGAAAGTAACGGGGTGATCCTTTTTGAGATAATCCTCATACTTCATCATCGTTTGGTAATACGCATGCTCTCGATCTTTTCTAGGAGATGGCGCTTTCGGAAATAGAAAGCGATCCTCTAAATACTCACTTGGATTATTTTGTAAATAAAAAACTCTTAATTGAAGCATGCGCTCGAAGTTTCGATCTTCAAAAGACTGCGACATTGCCAAAAATAAATTATAATTATAGTCATTTTTTGCATAAACAGGATTACCTATCTGAAAATAAACATCAATGCTTCTCCTATTAAAAACAAGACCGGTATTCCCGATACTTTCCCATAGATTTTGCTGTTCTTTCAAATAAGTTAAGTACTCCTCTGTCTCCTTTTTATTAAAGGCTTCCTTCGTATCCGCATACGGCCATATAATAAAACAATAGCTAAACAATAAAAATGGTGATGAAGAAAACAAAAGGAATCGTCCGTCTGCTTCTTGCTGTGATTAAAAATTCATGCTTTAAATAATATCGATTCACCGCAGCTTCCCCTCCTTTATTTCCATACTATAATTTTTTTTATTTTTTGAAATCATCAACCATATTCTACCATACTATTTACACAGTTCAATAGTTTCTGGTAATTGCACACCAAAAACCCCTATTCTCACAAATAGGGGTTCCGTCAGTTACTTTTTCGTCTTATTGGCAATTTCCATCGCCCGATTAGTTCCTTCTGCAGCTTTATCAAGCACTTCCTGAGGATCCTTTCCTTGGTAGAGCTCCTCTAAAGCCGTTACAATTTGCTGTCTTGATTCCGGGAAAACGGAGATAAGCGCGCCTTGTGTGGCGAGGCCTGGTACCGTATCCTGAAGCTGGTCGACAGTCACTTTGAATTGCGGGAATTCTGCCCACTTGTCTTTTACATTCTGTTCATCATAAGCTTTCGGGTTGATGGCGAAGTAGCCTGTGTCGAGATGCCATTTTGCTTGGACTTCAGGCGTCGCCAAGTATTTCATGAACTCCCAAGCTGCTTCCTGTTTTTCTTCCGCTATCCCTTTTGACATCCACAAAGATGCACCCCCGATGACGACGCCATTCCGTTTCACCTCATCCGCATGCGGAATATACGCTACACCGACTTCGAAAGGTGCGTTTTTGATGGCGCCAGCAACACCCGCGGAGGAATCCATATACATTGCTACTTTCTCCGTTGCAAACGCCGAACGGATATCATCCCAAAGCGTACCGAAGTTGCCAAATGTGCCTGCTTTATTCATCGTATCGAGGAAGCGGAATACGTTCAGCCCTTCAGGCCCGTTGAATAAAGCTTCCGTTGCGTCACCCGATCTACCATTGTCTTCATTCACATACAGTCCGCCTTGCGTCGCAACAAGTTGTTCGAAGAACCAGCCGTATGTCAGCATGGAGAAGCCATACATATCAGCAGTTTTCAGTTTCGCAGCAACGTCAATTACCTCTGCGAACGTTTCCGGCGCTTTTTCCGGATCCAATCCAGCAGCTCTAAATGCGTCTTTATTATAAATCATGACCGGCGTTGACGAATTGAACGGCATGGAATAAAGTTCGCCGTCCACCTTATAATAATTCAGGATGTTCCCTTCCAACTGGGAAAGATCGTAATTATCCTTGTCGATGAATTTCTGCATTGGTTCGATGTAGCCACTGTCGATCATATATTTCGTACCGACTTCAAATACTTGCGTGATCGCAGGAGCATCCTTTGTACCGCCAACCCCTCGCAGCTTCGTCAAGGATTCCTCATAAGAACCTTGGAACTCCGCTATTACTTCGTATTTATCCTGGGATTCATTGAACCCTTTTACGATTTTCTCAATTGATTCCTGACCAGTTCCCGACATCGCATGCCAGAACTCGATTGTGACCTTTTCTTCCACCGTGGCATTGGTCTCGTTATTCCCTTCCGAACTGGAAGATGAATTATTCGTAGAAGACGATGATTCATCGGTTTTCGAATCGCTATTTGAACAGGCTGTCAAAATCGCAACTGTCAAAATCAGCATCCAAAACAAAGATGACTTAACCATTTTCCTCAATTCAAGCACCCCTTTTGATTTGTTAGTTAAACTAATCATTTCAAAGCACCTTGGGATAACCCTTTTTGCAATTGCTTCTGTCCAAGGAACAGCAAAATTAGCGTCGGTATAATGACTACAATAACTCCGGCCATGACCACCCCCCATTCTGTCGCAATTTCCTGGGACTGTAGCTGCTTCAAACCGATTTGCACCGTCCGAACTGACTTGTTTGTCGTAATGAGCAAAGGCCATAAATACATATTCCAAGTCGTTAGGAAGCCATAGGCACCTAATGTGACAAGACTTGTTTTCGAAACCGGTAGGACGACCCGCCAGAAAAACACGAACCGGCTCAGACCCGCAATTTGAGATGCTTCGTGCAATTCCTTCGGTATCGTCAAGTAATGCTGACGTAGCAGGAACGTACCGAATGCAAGAGCGAAAAACGGCACTGTTAACCCTTGATACGTATTGAACCAATCTAACTTCCGAATCGTGAAGACGTTCGGAATCATCGTCGCCTCCCATGGAATCATCATCGTTGAGATGAACAGGAAGAAAATGAAATCCCGTCCTTTGAATTTTAAAAACACAAACGCATACGCCGCCAAACTGCAAACAAGCAGTTGGCCAAGCATCACACTTGCAGAGACAATGAAGCTGTTCAGCAAATAATTCATCAAGGTAGTCGACTGAACACTTTAATGTAGTTTTCAAAACTTATGGACTCCGGCAAAAACTTCCCCTGAATTATCTCCGGCCCCGTCATGAATGAAATAAGGAAGGCATACAGTACGGGAAAGAAAACGAATGCTGACGTCACAAGCAATAGGAAATAGATCCATATCTTCGACAAAAGGCCCATTCTCATTGATAATGCACTCTCCTCTCGCCCAACTTGAACTGAAGGATTGTGACAACAAGGATGATGATGAATAAAATAACGGCCTGAGCACTTGCGGTCCCGAACTGGTAATTAATAAACGCCTCACGGTAAATCGAATACACGATCAAGTTCGTTGACTGTGAAGGTCCGCCCTTCGTCAAAATATCGATTTGCCCAAATGTCTGAAACGAATTGATCAGTGAAATCGTAATAATAAAGAATAATGTCGGCGACAGCATCGGCAATGTAATCCTTCTTAATCGGTAAAGATAACCCGCGCCATCTATTCTTGCACTCTCGTAAAGATGTTCATCTATGTTCTGTAGTCCGCCTAATAAAATAAGGAAGGAAAAACCGATATTCATCCAAATCGTTGAAATCGAAACAGAAATCAATGCCCACTCCGGATCTAAAAGCCACTGAACCTGTTGAATAGTAAAGAGGCTAAGTAAACGGTTGAACATGCCAATACTTGGATTAAACATGAATAACCAAATGACAGAGGAAGCTGCCACCGAAATTCCCATCGTTGAAGAGTACATCGTCCTGAAGAAACCGACTCCTTTTAATTTTTCATTCGCCAATAAGGCAAAGAAAAGGGCTAAAATGATTGTGAGTGGTACGGTATAAAAAACGAATAACCCAGTTGCTTTCATACTGTTTTGGAATTCCGACGAGCCTAACAAATAGAGATAGTTTTCGAAACCGACATTGATGGCAGGAGTCCCATTCTGATCCGTCAGGAAAAAACTTAAATAGATAGTACGGAACATCGGATAGAATACGAAAACAGAAAATAGAATGACAGATGGAAGTAGATAAAGAATCGCGGTCCGTCCATCGACTGATTTCCTCCAAAATGTCATGACGACACCTCTTTATTCGCAACATAATTTCCGTAATCGATTGTTTTCTTGATTAATTCGCCGCTTTTCTCCTCGAATATGGATAATGATTCAAAATCTATGTGGACAGACAGACGGTCGCCGATGTCGATATGCCATTGACCGCTCCATTTCGCCATCCATTCCTCCTTGCCCAATTTAAATGAAAAGATCGTTTCATTACCCAAGATTTCTACATTTGTCACTTCAACCTCGAAGACGTCGCCTTCCTTTTTGTCAGATGTCTTCGGTAAAGATTTTCCGGTCTCAGACCGACTGTCATGGACGTTCGGGGAAGTTTCCCGATTTCCTCTACTGGGACACTTATCTTGAATTTATCCCCTAATACAAGTTGTTGATCCGCTTCATTAAATTCAGCTTTAGCCAAATTCATCGGAGGAGAACCAATGAATGTCGCAACGAATGGATTGGCGGGATAATTGTAAATATCAATCGGCTTTCCAATCTGCTGGATTTTCCCTTCATGCAAGATCATGATCCGGTCCCCCATTGTCATCGCTTCCACTTGGTCGTGGGTGACGTAGATCATCGTAATACCAAGGCTTCTTTGGATTCTTCTAATTTCCGAACGCATTTGCGCACGCAGTTTTGCATCGAGATTGGACAACGGTTCATCCATTAGACAAATTGGTTTTTCATTGACGATAGCTCTGGCAAGCGCGACACGTTGGCGTTGCCCCCCGGAAAGTTCACGGGGTTTCCGGTCAAGGTAGTCCGTCAATCCAAGCATTTCCGCTACATCAGCCGCTTTCTTTCGCTGATCCTCTTTCTTCATACGTTTCACGTCAAGACCGAACGTAATATTTTGCTGTACGGATATATGTGGAAGCAGGGCGTAGTTTTGGAACACCATTGAAAGGTCCCGTTTATTCGGCGTTAAATGATTCGCTACCGTGTCACCAATTTTAAGAGTTCCACCCGTAATCTCCTCAAGACCCGCAATCATTCGCAGCATTGTACTTTTTCCGCAGCCCGACGGTCCAACCAATACAAAAAACTCGCCCGGTTCAATCGTTACGTTTATATTTGAAATAACATCGACCTGCTTATCGTATGATTTAGAGACATCAATCAGTTCCACTCGTTTCATCGAAGCGAATTCCTTCCTTTCCGCTATTTTTTAAATAATTGTTAGACACATTACGATTTAGGAGGGCAAAACTATGAATAAACTATTCCTCGTCATCCTTCTTGCCCTCCTATCAGCATGTTCCCCCCAACCTGCCAAGTTGCCTGATGACGATTTCCTGATCATCGCACACCGCGGCGCCTCGGCATACGCACCGGAGCATTCATTACTGGCCTATGAATTGGCAGTAAAGATGCGCGCCGACTACATTGAACTTGATGTACATATGACAAAAGATGGGGAACTTGTTTCCATTCACGACAGTTTTATTGATGGGTTAGATAGTAAAAAAGCGATTAAAGATATTACCTTCAATGAGTTGAAATTAGTACCGAGAGAATCTACTTTTAAAGGACCAATACCGGTCTTTTTTCCGTCCGAAACTGACCTAATACGCATAGTCAGTACGGAAGAGATCTTTTCGCATTTCCGTGACGAAGTTAATTATTATATTGAAATTAAATCTCCACAATCTTATCCCGGTATAGAAGAGGTATTACTTAAGCAACTGAGAGATTACGGGCTTTTATTCGATAAAGGAACGGTTCCACAAGTGATTTTGCAATCATTCGATGCGGATTCATTGAAAAAGGTGCATAAATTGGAGCCATCTATTCCACTTATACAACTGTATTCGGTCAAAAATGAAACGATACCAACAAAAAGGAAATTGCGGAAAATTGCTACGTATGCATCAGGCATCGGTATCAACGAAAACCTTGTAACAGCGGAGTTTGTGAAGCTTGTGCACGGCGAGAAACTGCATCTTCATCCGTATACCGTGAACGAGGAAGAAGCGATTCGGCGCATGATTGAACTTGGGGTGGATGGAGTTTTTACAGATGTTCCGGATAAGGTTGAAGGAATTTTAGAAGGTATGAAATAAAAAAACATCCTATTCAACTTGCGAATAGGATGGCTTTTCTCAATTATACGCCCGCGGAAACTTCTTCTTTGAAGCGTTTTACAGCATTTTCAATTATCACAGTATGACCGATTTCATTCAGCGTTTCGCCAATTTTTCCGATTGCTGAAATAAGCATTTCCTCCGTCGTGTTCCCCATATGCCCGATTCGGAACGCTTTGCCGGCTAAATGTGCCAAGGAACCCGCGACGATTACTCCTTTTTCCCCAATACACTACGGAATTCCGCGTCATTCACACTGTCAGGATAAAGGATACAGCTCAATGTAGATGCAGCAACATCTTCCTCCGCCAATGGCGTCATTCCATATTCACGAAGTGCACCTCGAACGCCTTTTCCGAATGCAGAATGTCTTGCGTATCGTTTTTCTAAACCTTCCTCCATGACCAATTTCATGCCTTCATCATAAGCATAGATCAGGTTCACTGGAGGCGTCGCAAAGTATTTCGAAGGATCATGCATGATTGGGATCCAGTTTTTAATATCGCAATAATATGCTGGAATATGCTCCATTTCTTCACGTGCGTTTAGGGCGGTTTGATTGAAAGCAACAATCGCCAATCCCGGAGGAACGCCAATCGCCTTTTGTGAGCCGGTCAGAATGACGTCAATCTTGTTATTTGGACTGCCATATTCTTTGCTCATATCCTCTTCCATTGCAGCCGTCGCACAGACGCCATCCAAAATGACAAGAGCACCATGTTTTTTAATAATCGGAACTAACGCATCCAAATCGGCCGCTACACCGGTTGACGTATCAGCATGAGTGATTGTCACCGCCTTGTATGTATGCTCCGATAGTGTCCGTTCCACTTCATCCGGCGAAACCTGTTTTCCCCATTCAGCCTGAAGAACATCCATCTCAATGCCAAATGCCTTCCCCAATTGAATGAACCGGTCCCGAAATAGCCATGGCTGATAATCAATAAACGTTCGCCCGCAGCTACCGTATTGACAAGAGCCATTTCCATCCCAATCGTTCCGGAACCGGAAACGACGAACACCTCACCATCCGTCTTGAACATTTCGCGTGTCCTCTCGACTGAACGCTTATAAATCTCGACAAACCTCGGATCCGTGTGACCCCTTGTCTCACTTGCCATAGCATCATAGATCGAGTCAATAACTGGAGTCGGTCCCGGTATTAAAAGCATTTCTTCATTTCGCATACTGCATCCTCCCTATTTTATGCTCTAATTCATTCATTCGCTATATGGTCGTCAGTACCCTCTTATTATAGACTTAAATAGTGGATCCATGATGGATTAATGGAACCTGATTGCGGAATAATGGGCCTTGCAGATGGAACAATGGACCCTGGACGAGATTAATGGACCTTGTACACGGAACAATGGACCCTAAACGAGATTAATGGACCTTGAACACGGAACAATGGACCCTGTGTACCTCAAAAGCGATTAAGTCCATATAATTGTGTAAATAGGAAAAGGCCTTTTCCATCCCTTGTGATAAAATGTTTTCAACCACGATAAACATTTGGAGGAATGGAAAATGGCCCAACTTAATTTTAACCTAGATATGGATATTTTAAAAGACTCTGTAATGAATTCAAACATTGATGCTGTCGTCAAATCCACAATCGTTCTCGTTCTGAATGAATACATGGAAATGGAGCGGGATGAGTACTTAAAGGCGGCTTCCTATGAGCGTTCCGTCGACCGTATTGACTATCGTAACGGATACTACGAACGAGATTTAACCATGAGTATCGGAAAAATCACATTGAAGGTCCCCCGCACACGCCAAGGTGATTTCGCTCCTTCCGTTTTTGAAAGATACGCAAGATGCGACCAGGCACTTGTCCTCTCTATGCTTGAGATGGTAGTGAATGGCGTATCGACACGTAAGGTCACAAAGGTTGTGGAACAGTTATGTGGTAAGAGTGTTTCAAAATCATTCGTCTCATCCTTGACGGCGAAGTTAGATCCTATTGTCAACGAATGGGCTAACCGACCTTTGAATACAAGCTACTTTCCTTATTTATTTGTGGACGCCATGTACATTAAAGTAAGGGAGTACAATCGTGTGGTTTTATAAAGCTGTCTACCTCGCCCTTGGAGTTGATAAAGAGGGTCGTCGAGAAATTCTTGGTTTGAAAGTGGATCATAATGAAAGTTTCAAGAGTTGGTCTGCTTTTTTCCAACACCTTATTTCAAGAGGTCTTCAATCACCTAAACTGGTCGTTTCCGATGCACATGAAGGTCTTAAAAAGGCAATTCAACAAGATTTCGTGGGTACTTCTTGGCAGCGATGCAATGTTCATTTCAAACGCAATATTGTCGAAGCCTTTCCAAAGAAGGACAACCAGGAAGCGATTAGCCTCCTAAAAAGCATATTTGCCGCAGAAGATATGGATACTGTACGGAATCTGAAAGGGCTTTTCTTTGAAAAGTACGAAGGCAACTCCAAGTACCAAAAGGCATTGGGAATTCTCGATGAGGGCTTCGAGGATTCTATTCAATATATCAACTTTCCGATTGCCCATCGTAAGTCTATTAGAAGCACAAACGGTGTCGAGAGGTTAAACGAGGAGATTCGCAGGAGAGAACGTGTAATTCGGATCTTTCCCAACACCCAATCCGCTTTCAGATTAATTGGCGCCGTGCTCATCAGTTATGTGGATGGAAACAAATACTGGAATAAAAGATTGTTTACAGATAAAAAGTCGTAAGACTTAATTGATCGTCATGCAACTTGACATGGAGCCTCTGCGGGCATGAGTCCAAAGCCAGGAAATCCAGCCGATGGGGCTGGCTTTTCCCGCCAAGGCT
This sequence comes from Sporosarcina thermotolerans, assembly GCF_030067815.1. Classification (GTDB taxonomy): domain Bacteria; phylum Bacillota; class Bacilli; order Bacillales_A; family Planococcaceae; genus Sporosarcina; species Sporosarcina thermotolerans. The sequence goes on from NZ_CP125968.1 coordinate 3,278,883, forward strand.
ATCATGCCCGCCTCTCCAAGTAAAGTTGCGAGCAGTTAGATTGTAGGCGTATCCAGTATTACCTAATATATTTTGTTGAAAGAAATCCATGAAAACATTAAAAGGGAATTTACACAAGATTAAGGACTTGACTTCAAAAGCCCGTTTCCATGTACAACGGGAACGGGCTTCTTATCATTCTAGATACTTGCCGATGCAACGCTCACATTCATATAGTAGAGACTCCACTTGCTCTACAATTTCACACCCACATTCCACACAGGTCTTTGCTGACTTTGTTTGAGTTTCCATATTGAATCCCTCCTTTTAATGTAAAATCCCATATCCCGGAAGCGTCAAAAACTCTTCGAACTCCTCTTGCAACGTCAACTTAACAAACAACTCGCTCGCTTCTTTATACTTTCCAAAGCGAAATTCCTTTTCCCCAATCGACGCTTTCAACTTACTCATTTCCTCTTCAAAAACTTCATGGAATAAATCAACAGTGATTTCCCTTCCATCTTCAAGCTTCCCTTCTGGATGGCGAATCCATTGCCAAACTTGGGAACGAGAAATTTCAGCGGTTGCAGCATCCTCCATCAGATGATTGATTGGTACAGCGCCATTTCCGTTCAACCAAGATGCAATATATTGAACGCCGACACTGCAATTCATCCGCAATCCATCCTCTGTAATCGTCCCCGTCGGCACTTCAAGCAGATCTGCAGCCGTCACTTTAACGTCCTCACGCTTCCGATGCACCTGATTCGGCCCTTCCATTTGCTTGTCGAATTCCTTCATCGCAATAGCGACAAGTCCCGGGTGAGCAACCCACGTCCCATCATGTCCGTCCGTCACTTCCCAGCGTTTATCTTCTGCAACTTTCCTGAACGCTTCTTCATTCGCCTCAGGATTATTCCGAATCGGAATTTGTGCGGCCATCCCTCCAAGAGCAAAAGCATTGCGCTTATGGCATGTTTGGATGCAAAGCTGTGTATAAGCCCGCATGAATGGTGATGTCATCATCACTTGCCCTCGATCTGGCAGAATTACATCCAGCTCGTTCCGAAGTCTTTTAATGAAGCTAAAAATATAATCCCAGCGGCCACAATTCAGCCCCGCTGCATGATCCCGCAATTCATAAAGGATTTCATCCATTTCAAAAGCAGCGGTAATTGTTTCGATCAATACCGTTGCACGTATCGTCCCGACCGGAATTTCAAGCCTTTCCTGCGCGAAAAGGAATACTTCATTCCAAAACCTTGCCTCCAAATGGCTTTCAAGCTTCGGTAAATAAAAATACGGTGCCGTCCCTTTTGCGATTAACTCATTCGCATTATGAAAAAAGTAGAGTCCAAAATCGAAAAGCCCTCCTGCCATCGGTTCACCGTCGATTAAAAGATGCTTTTCATCCAAATGCAGTCCGCGCGTCCTAACGAGTAAAACAGCAGTCTCGTCATTCAATGAATAGGTCTTTCCATTCGACGGCTGTTCAAACTCAATTGTCCGCCTGACAGCATCTTTCAGATTGACTTGCCCATTGATCATATTCGACCAGGTCGGAGAAGTCGCATCCTCAAAGTCCGCCATGAAAGCTTTCGCCCCCGAATTTAGTGCATTGATGATCATTTTTCGATCCACTGGTCCTGTAATTTCGACCCGCCGATCCTGCAAATCATGGGGATCGGTGCAACACTCCAATCCCCCTCCCGGATATGCTTCGTTTCCTCAAGGTAATCAAGCTTCTGTCCTTCATTAAGGAGCTGTTGGCGTTGTTTCCGTTTATCCAACAGTTCCTTTCGTCTTCCATTGAACGTATCATGCAGACTATATAGGAATTCCAACGCTTCCGGAGTCAGGATTTCTTCCGTCCAAGCAGTCATTTCACCGACAACATCGATATTGAAACGTACTTTTTTAGAAGCCAGTTCGACCATCCTTTCGCTAATTAAATAAACTGCGCTTTCTCAGTTGAACCCTTCATGGCAGTTGTAGAAGAAGTGCCACCTGAAATGACTTGAGCCACTTCGTCGAAATACCCTGTACCGACTTCACGCTGATGGCGGGTCGCTGTGTACCCTTTCGATTCATTCGCAAATTCCGCTTCCTGCAACTTCGAGTACGCCGCCATTCCGTGGTCTTTATATCTATGCGCCAACTCGAACATGCTATGGTTCAATGAATGGAAGCCTGCGAGTGTGACGAATTGGAATTTGTACCCCATCTTGCCTAATTCACGCTGGAACTTTTCAATTGTTTCTTCATTGAGATTCGCCTTCCAGTTAAATGAAGGGGAGCAATTATAAGCAAGCATCTTCCCTGGAAATTTCTCATGGATCGCATCCGCAAACCGCTTAGCTTCTTGGAGATCAGGAGTGGATGTTTCACACCAGATGAGATCGGCATATGGCGCATAGGCAAGGCCCCGAGCAATTGCCTGATCGATACCAGCTTTCGTCCGGAAAAATCCTTCCGGAGTGCGTTCCCCTGTGATGAATGTATGATCTCGTTCGTCAATATCACTTGTAATCAAGTCCGCAGCATCCGCATCAGTACGTGCAATGATGACTGTCGATACACCTAACACATCCGCAGCAAGCCTCGCGGATATCAAATTTCGGACAGCATTTTGCGTAGGAAGCAACACCTTCCCACCAAGATGACCACATTTCTTTTCCGAAGCAAGCTGATCTTCAAAATGAACACCAGCCGCCCCCGCCTCAATCATCGCCTTCATTAATTCGAACACATTCAACGGACCGCCGAATCCGGCTTCCGCATCCGCCACAATCGGTGCAAACCAATCAAATCCGTCTTCTCTACCCTCAACATGATCGATTTGATCAGCACGTTGCAGCGCCTGATTGATGCGCTTCACAACATTCGGCACACTATTTACCGGGTAAAGGCTCTGATCGGGATACATATGGCCCGCCATATTAGCATCCGCAGCCACTTGCCAACCGCTTAAGTAAATTGCCTGAAGACCAGCCTTCACCTGCTGGACAGCCTGATTCCCCGTCAATGCGCCCAACGCATTAATGAAATCCTCTTCATGCAGTGATTTCCAAAGCCGTTCCGCACCTTTTTCGCCAATGTCTGTTCAATTTGAACTGAACCACGGAGCTTCACAACCTCTTCCCCACTATAGCCCCGTTCAATTCCCGCCCATCTGCCATCCTCACGCCAGCTATTCTCCAACTGCTTTACCTGTTCAATACGATTCATGAATCCATTCCACACCTTTCAGTGATTTACGTTGTATTCTGTTATATAGTAATGTATTTCACGTTCGATTGTTGTGGTACAGTAGGAAAGTAACAAATCAGGCTGTGAAAATGCCCTAATGGTTATAGAAGGTGAAAGTTAGGGCAGGGTACGGGCAAATAGGGGGTCTATGGGAAGTCGGAGGCGTTCTATGGGAAGTCCGCCGTGTTCTATGGGAAGTCAATCGTGTTCTACGGGAAGTCCGCCGTGTTCTATGGGAAGTCAATCGTGTTCTACGGGAAGTCGGTAGCGTTCTACGGGAAGTCCGCCGTGTTCTATGGGAAGTCGGAGGCGTTCTATGGGAAGTCCACCGTATAAGCACAAATAAAAAAACTGTAAACAAAATCATCCCTCCCGATTTTGTTTACAGTCTTATGATCAAGCATGCTTTTTTTCATACTCCGAAATTTGTTCTTCGTATTGGAAGGTCAAAGCGATTTCATCCCAGCCGTTCAACAACATTTGCTTATAGTATGGATCGATATCAAACGTATAGGCTTTCCCGTCTTCACCTGTAACAGTTTGCTGCTCAAGATTAATTTCCAAAGCATATGGCTTGGATTTTCCTTTTGTTAACAACTCTTCGATTTCATCCACCTTAAGTCGGATTGGAAGTAAACCGTTTTTAAAGCAGTTATTATGGAAAATATCCGCGAATGACGGTGCAATGACAACTTCGAATCCATAGTCTAAAATAGCCCACGGCGCGTGCTCTCTTGAAGAACCGCAGCCAAAATTCTCTTGGGCAACGAGGATTTTTGAGCCCTTGAAACGTTCATCGTTTAAAACGAAATCTTTATTTTCCGTGCCATCCGCGTTAATTCTCCAATGATAAAAAGGTATTTTCCGAAGCCGGTCCGTTCAATCCGTTTAAGGAATTCCTTTGAAATGATCTGGTCGGTATCGACATTTTTCCGGTCAAGTGGAGTCATGACGCTTTGCACTTCATTAATCGGTTCCATGAAATCATCCTTTCTTTATGCGTGAGCAAGTTTCATCGTACGCACGTCCGTGAAATGACCTGTAATTGCGGCAGCGGCTGCCATAGCTGGGCTCATCAAATGTGTTCTTGATCCGCACCTTGCCTGCCTTCAAAATTACGATTCGACGTCGATGCACATCTCTCGCCTGCTGGAACGACATCATCATTCATAGCAAGACACATGCTGCAGCCTGATTCGCGCCATTCAAAGCCTGCTTCAAGGAATACTTTATCCAAACCTTCCTCTTCCGCCTGCCTTTTCACTGTTCGGGAACCTGGAACGACGATTGCCGTGACATCCGGATGCACTTTTTGTCCCGCAATCACTTCTGCCGCATTCCGCAAATCGCTTAATCTGGCATTTGTGCAAGACCCGATGAATACATGCTGTACTGCAATTAAAGATAGCGGCGTCCCCTGTTCAAGCCCCATGTAGGTAAGCGCTTTTTTCAAAGCCTCTTTATCGGATTCATTCACGAAATCCGCTACTGTCGGAACAGTTGCGCTGATTCCCGATCCCATGGAAGGATTCGTTCCCCACGTGACAAACGGCTCGATTTCTTCAGCATTCACTTCAAGGACAGTATCATAAACTGCTCCTTCATCCGTTGCCAAAGCGAACCATTTTTCCGTTGCCTCCTCAAACGCCTCACCTTCGGGACATGTCGGCGGCCTCGTAAATAGTCGATCGTCGTTTCATCCGGGCTGATCAAGCCCGCTTTTGCCCCAGCTTCGATGGACATATTGCAAATGGTCATCCGTTCTTCCATCGACATTGCACGAATCGCTTCACCTGTGTATTCGACGATATGTCCTGTACCGACGTCGATTCCAAATTTCGCGATGATTGCAAGGATGACGTCCTTCGCGGTAACGCCATAACCTAACTTTCCATTAATGTGGATTTCCATCGTTTTCGGTTTTGATTGCCATAACGTCTGTGTCGAAAGGACATGTTCAACTTCACTCGTACCGATACCGAACGCGATTGCACCGAATGCCCATGCGTTGACGTATGGCTATCCCCGCAGACAATTGTCTTGCCGGGCTGCGTTAATCCAAGCTCTGGGCCGATAATATGAACGATTCCCTGATCTGGATGCTCCATATCCGCAAGTGGAATGCCGAATTCTGTACAGTTCTTTTCCAAAGTTGTAATCTGCTTTTTCGCGATTGGGTCGTTGATAGTCGGTAAGTTTCGGGTCGGCACATTATGATCCATCGTTGCGAAACATAGATCGGGACGACGCACTTTCCGGCCCGCAATCCGCAACCCTTCAAATGCCTGAGGAGAAGTCACTTCATGCAATAAATGAAGGTCGATGTAGAGCAAATCCGGCTTCCCCTGTTCTTCATAGACAATATGCTGATCCCAAATCTTTTCAATAATTGTTTTGGCCATTGCGCTTCTCCTTCCCTTCCAATCAATTACGCCTTGGCGTAATTGCGTCCAGATTTTTATCGAACTTGCTCGATAAACTCCTTCAAAAATCTGTGACATCCGCCGGAGGCTATTTTATTCTGCCGTGTTTTAAATCCCAACTATGCCATAAATATTTCTACATGTTTCCATTCACTTATGTGAAGAATTCCGGCTGAATAAAATTAAACGTAAGAAAACATAATGCTATTGGAAACGAACTGAAGGTCCAGTTCATTAATCACCTTATCCGTCCATTCTTTCGTCGAATGAAACCGGTCAAGTTCGCCCTTCAAATCCGCTGTGAAATGTCCTTCTTCAAACACTGTGTTAACCGCTTTTTCAATCGCTGCCGCTTCCGTCTCCATGCCGAATGAGTAGCGAAGCATCATCGCAGCAGACAAAATTGCAGCAACTGGATTCGCAACTCCTTTTCCGGCTACATCCGGAGCAGATCCATGTACCGGCTCGTATAGACCAAAACCGTCGGAACGGACACTTGCGGATGGCAATAAACCAAGTGATCCCGTAATAACGGATGCTTCATCACTTAAAATATCACCAAACATATTTTCAGTGACGACTACATCGAAAGCAGCTGGATTTGTAATTAATTTCATCGCTGCCGAATCGACTAATTGATGCTCGACTTCGATGTCCGGATAACTTTTTCGTTTTTCCTCGACGACTTCCCGCCAAAGCTTACTGGATTGAAGTACATTCGCCTTATCAACGGATGTCACTTTTCCTTTCCGCAAGCGGGCAAGTTCAAACGCTTTATCGACGATCCGCTCGATTTCCTCACGTGTATAGACGAGTGTATCGACTGCGGTCGATTCGGTTTTCCGACTCGGTTGCCCAAAATAAAGGCCTCCTGTCAACTCTCGGACGATTACCATGTCAACGTCACGAACGACTTCTTCTTTTAAAGGTGAAGCATGCAGCAAGGAAGGGACAGCCTTCACGGGCCTTAGGTTTGCGAATAAATCAAAATGCTTTCGGATAGCAAGCAGTCCTTTTTCAGGTCGCAAATCAGATGGATTTTGGTCCCATTTAGGTCCCCCGACTGCCCCTAAGAGGACTGCATCACTTGATTCGCAGAGAGCAATCGTCTCTTCAGGAAGTGGATTGTTGAACTTATCAATCGCTTCCCCACCTATAGAACCGTAGTTGAAATGGAATGTATGATTAAACCTTCTCGCAACCACCTCGAGTACTCGCACTGCAGCTTCAGTCACTTCTGGTCCAATTCCATCACCTTGTAATACAGCCACTCTTTTTTCCATAGCAATTCTCCCCTTTGTTGTCATTAACTTACAAAATATTCAGTCTCAAAAACGTATAAAATACTGTTGATTTTCGCTTCAGGCGGACGCTTTCCGCGGGCATGGCTTCAGCCTCCTCGTCGCTACGCTCCTGCGGGGTCTTCAGCTCATGCTATTCCCGCTGGAGTCGCCGCCTTACGCTTCAATCAACGGAAATTAGTAGTTGGTAGAAACAATTACTCATAAATCTCTGCAGAAACGCATAAAACGGCGGAATTAATTATAAATCCTAAAACTTACGCATAAAGCCACTCAATCACGCATAAATTCCCACAATCACTCATAAACTCACTGCCCAACCATTTCCTTCACCTTCAACAACGCCTGATCCTTCACTAACTTTCTATTAATAGCATTCAAGTATGCTTTAGCCGACGCTTCCAACACGTCCTGCGAAATATCGCGCCCTGTATACGTTTCTCCGTTAAATCGTAGATTAACGACTGCCTCCCCGAGGGCATCACGTCCTTTGCCGATAGATGTGACGCGGTAATCCAATATATTGACATGCCCTTTCACAAGCAGTTCCAATGCATTGAAGATTGCTTCGACGGAACCAGCACCAGTAGTTGCAACGACGACGTTTTCTCCGGAAGGTACGTCTGCCGCGACAGTTGCTGTCGGTACATTCGAAGTTCCGTATTGCACTTGCACATTCGTCAATTCGTAGATGGATGCGTCCGCACTTTCGATTTGCTTTCCAGTGAAGAGGACGAATAGATCATCTTCTGTAATTTCCTTTTTGCGATCTGCTAACTTCTTAAACTCCGCAAAGGCTTCATTCAACTGCTGATCGTTCAACTCAAAGCCCATCGTTATTGCCCGATCCTTGAATGCATGGCGTCCGAATGTTTGCCAAGCGCAAGAGGTGCCGTCGTTTCTCCAATCAATTCCGGAGTGATGATTTCATAAGTCTCCCGATTTTTCAGCATGCCGTCCTGATGGATTCCGGATTCATGGGCAAAGGCATTTTTCCCGACAACTGCTTTATTCGGTTGGATGACGACGCCTGTCAATTGGCTAACCAACTGGCTTGTGCGTTTGATTTCCTGAAGATTGATGTTAGTTTCAAAACCATAGATATCTTTCCGAATATGAAGTGCTACAGCGATTTCTTCGAGTGCTGCATTTCCAGCCCGTTCACCGATCCCGTTAATCGTACCTTCAACTTGGTCTGCGCCGTTTTCAATTGCCGCAATTGAGTTTGCAACTGCCATTCCCAAATCATTATGACAATGCGCGGATAGCTTCACTCGATCAATTCCAATCACATTCTCCTTCAAAAATTTGAATAAAGCACCGTATTCCTGAGGTGTTGCGTAACCGACTGTGTCAGGAATATTGATCGTCGTTGCACCGGCCTTGATCACTTGATTGATAATACGGACCAAGAATTCCGGGTCTGAACGGAATGCGTCTTCTGCTGACCATTGAACGAGTGGAAAGTATTTTTTCGCATATTTAACGGCTTCTACCGCAATATCGACAACCTGATCGGGAGTCTTTTTCAATTTGTAGTCCATATGAATCGGCGATGTTGCCAAGAAGACATGAAGATGAGGTTGTTCTCCTCCTTTAAGCGCTTCCCATGATGTGTCGATATCACTTTTCATTGCTCGTGCAAGGCCTGTTACCGTCGAGTTCTTCACTGTATTCGCGATTCGTTGCACCGCCTCGAAATCACCAGGTGAAGAAGCAGGGAATCCCGCTTCTATCACCGTCGCGCCAAACCGTTCAAGTTGACGGGCGATTTCCATCTTTTCAGCCGTGTTCAAATTGATGCCGGCTGACTGTTCACCATCACGTAGCGTCGTATCAAAGATGTCAATTCTGCGCACTGCCCACCACTTCTTTCTGTTTGGATTTTGCACCTTCATTCACAAACGGCATCATTGCGCGAAGTTTTGCTCCAACTTCTTCGATTTGATGTTTCGCTTCCGACTCTTCATATGCATTGAAATTCGGACGACCGTTTTCATTTTCTTCAATCCATCCTTTTGCGAATTTGCCTTCCTGGATATCTGTCAAAATTTCTTTCATGCGCGCTTTCGTGTCCGCATCGACAACCCGTGGACCCGATACAAAATCTCCCCACTCAGCCGTATCCGAAATCGAATAGCGCATTCCGGACATTCCGCCTTCATACATCAAATCTACGATCAGTTTCAATTCATGCATTGTTTCGAAATAGGCAAGTTCAGGCTGATAGCCAGCTTCTACCAATGTTTCGAAGCCTGCTTTAACGAGGGAAGTCAAGCCACCGCAAAGTACCGCTTGCTCTCCGAATAGATCTGTTTCAGTTTCTTCTTTGAATGAAGTTTCAAGAACTCCGGCACGTGCAGCCCCGATTCCTTTAGCATAAGCAAGAGCAACATCCTTCGCTTGACCGGAAACGTCTTGATGAACAGCGAATAATGCTGGTACACCAGCGCCCGCTTCATACGTTCTGCGCACAAGATGCCCCGGTCCTTTCGGTGCGACCAAGAATACGTCGACATCTGCTGGCGGCACGATTTGATTGAAATGAACGTTAAATCCATGCGCGAATACGAGGGATTTACCTGCTGTTAGTGCTGGTTCGATTTCTTCTTCATATACTTTTTTCTGTCTTTCATCTGGGAGCAAAACCATGATGATGTCTGCTTGTTCAGCTGCTTCGCGAACTGTTTTCACTTCAAGTCCATCTTCTTTTGCTTGATCGAAAGATTTCCCGGGCGAACACCGACGACTACGTTGAATCCTGAGTCTTTCAGGTTTTGTGCATGTGCGTGGCCTTGTGAACCGTATCCGACCACCGCGATTGTCTTTCCTTGTAATAGTCCTTCATTGATATCCTGGTTGTAATACATTTTAGCCATTGTAAATTCCTCCTTGGTTTTTTGGTTTTTCGGGTTTTATTTTTATGTTTTATTTCAAAATCGATAACTGCGGTGAGTTCACCTTCTGAATCTCTCGAGTGAACGCTGTTGCGCCGGTCCTTGCTAACTCCTTGATTCCATAAGGTTTCACCAGATCAATGAAAGCTTCAATCTTCTCAGGTGCGCCGGTCACTTGATACGTGACAACATTCTTCCCAGAATCAATCACCGTCGCCCGGAACGGCTCGATAATACTATTGATTTCACTACGTGCATGTGGCGGGGAAACAACTTTCACCAAAGCGAGTTCACGCATCACAATTGCCTTCTCAGTTATATCATTTACTTTAAGCACATCAATCTGCTTCTGAAGTTGCTTTACCAACTGTTCGATTTTCTGTTCATCTTCCACATGCACGATGAATGTCATTTTCGACATTCCGGGCTGTTCAGTGTGTCCGACGGTAATGCTTTCGATATTGAATTGCCGCTTCATCAGCAATCCCGTCACCCGGTTTAACACTCCGCTTTGATTGATAGCCGTAACTGTTATGACTCTTCTCATGCACGTTTCACCCCAATCATTTCATTTAGACCTTTTCCTGGCGCCACCATCGGGTAGACGTTTTCGAGCATTTTCACTCGGCAATCGATAAGAACTGGTTCATCCGATAAAAGGGCTTCCTCAAAAATCTTTTCAGCATCCTCTTTCTTTGAAACCCGATATCCCTTGATGTCATAGGCTTCGGCAAGCTTGACGAAATCCGGTTGGACGGGGATCAATGACTGTGAGTAGCGTTCATCGTAAAATGTCTGCTGCCACTGACGCACCATTCCGAGCGCCCCGTTGTTCAAGATGACGACTTTCACGGGAATCCTCAACTCTTGTAGAAGCGATAATTCTTGTGCTGTCATTTGGAATCCGCCGTCTCCGACAATAGCAACGACCCGCGCTTCCGGTTTCGCAATTTGCGCACCAATAGCTGCCGGGAAGCCGAATCCCATCGTTCCAAGACCTCCGGATGTTACCCAATGATCCGGGTTGTTCAATGAATAATATTGGGCCGCCCACATTTGATGCTGTCCGACGTCTGTCGTGACAATTGCATTTCCTTTCGTGATGCGGTGAATCATTTGAATTGCCTCTTGCGGAAGCAGTTCGTGTTCATCCAAGTTGTACCATAACGGACCTTCTTCAGTGAGCCCGTTTAAGTAGTTCAACCACTCCGCAGTATCCGGAGCTTCGAACTCCTGATTGAGCAGTGCCTTCAAAGCTTCTTTCGAGTCTGCCACAATCGGGATTTCTGTTGGGACGTTCTTGCCGATCTCGGCAGGATCAATGTCGATATGAATCACTTTTGCATTTGGTGCGAACGTTTTAAGATTGCCAGTTAGTCGATCATCGAATCGCGCGCCGATATTCAGAAGCACATCACATTCGCTAATCGCCATATTCGCGGTATACGTCCCATGCATACCGGCCATGCCAAGGAACAGTTCGTGGTCTCCCGCGATTCCGCCTAATCCTAACAATGTGTTCGTAACTGGAATGCGGTTCTTCTCCAATAGTGTCTTCAATTCTTCCATCGCCTGGCCGTGTAAGACTCCGGCCCCTGCGAGGATAAGTGGTTTTTTAGCAACAGCGATTGCTTCCGCTGCCTTCTGTATTTGTAAGTAATTCGGAGTTGTTGTTGGCTGGTAGCCTGGTAGATTTACTTCGGCATTCCGATCCTCGGCAGTTACGAACATCGCAGTTGAAATGTCTTTCGGAATATCAACTAAGACTGGACCACGGCGACCTGTTGAAGCAATATGGAATGCCTCCTTAATGATCCTTGGCAAGTCCTCCACATTCTGCACTTGGTAGTTATGCTTCGTGATCGGTTGGGTAATGCCAACGATATCCGCTTCTTGGAATGCATCTGTACCGATGACCGTGCTTGCCACCTGCCCTGTGAAAACGACGAGTGGCAATGAATCCATCATTGCATCAGTGATTCCAGTCACAAGATTCGTCGCGCCCGGGCCCGATGTCGCAATGACGACTCCCGGTTTTCCAGATACTCGTGCATACCCTTCGGCCGCATGGATGGCTCCCTGTTCATGACGGGCAAGCACATGTGGAATCGGATCCTTATATAATGCGTCGTATATTGGTAGGACAGCACCCCCGGGGTAACCGAAAATGACTTCGACACCCTGACCCTTCAACCCTTGAATCAAGACGGCTGACCCATCCATCGGTTGAATCCCTTGTTGCTCCACAGGCTCCGGCTCCATCTCCATAACTGCTTGCTTGATTTGTACTTCCGTCTGAACTTCCGCACTCATTAACAAACTCCTCCTTACTTTTTTATTGTATTTTTATTAATTAACCCAACTATGAAAGTGGCTTGCTCCGTTGATTGGAGCGAAAGCCGTTACGAAGAACGGCTTTTGCGAGTAAAAGCGTAGCGTTACGAGCAGGAAGTAGTAAGCTGAAGCCATGCCCCCCGGAAAGCGTCCGCCTGTAGCGGAAATCAACTGTCACGTATAAATAAAAAAAGCCTTTTCTCCCCACACAAAGAAATCCTATCTTCATGTAAGGGATGAAAAAGCTTTTCATGGTACCACCCTTGTTCGCAGCATCCGCCGCCTCGCGAATGAACAAAAATAACCGTCCATTCATTGATAACGAGCCCAATATTACATAAGCCCGGGACTGCCTACTAGCTAACACTTTCAGCAATCCACTCCGGGGAGATGTCGCGGATAGTTGCATTGCCGGCTTCCAGCACGACCGGCTCTCTGTGAATGCAAGGATCTATCAACTTTTACCCCATCATCGATTTTTATATTTTCATCACGCCGCCAGTGCTGGCTGACGTAACAAGTTTTGAATATCTTGCTAAATACCCTTTTTTGATTTTCGGCTCGAATGGTTGCAGCTTACTTTTACGCTCCGCTAACACTTCGTCAGTTACCTTCAACTCAATCGTTCGATTCGTCAAATCAATGGCGATAATATCTCCATCTTCGACTAAAGCAATCGGACCGCCCTCTGCCGCTTCCGGTGAAATATGTCCGATGGAAATTCCACGGAGGCTCCGGAGAATCGACCATCCGTAATGAGCGCCACTTTCGTTCCTAATCCTCTTCCTTGAATTGCAGAAGTAGGAGCAAGCATTTCCGGCATTCCCGGCCCGCCTTTCGGACCTTCATATCGGATGACGACGACATGCCCTTCACGGACATTGCCGTTATCAATGTTCTCCTGCGCCGCTTCCTGGGAATCAAAGACAATCGCTTCACCAGTAAACTCCTTGATAGATGGGTCGACTGCACCGACTTTGATAACTCCGCCGTCCGGTGCGATGTTGCCGAATAAAACCGACAAACCTCCGACTGGACTATATGGATTATCTTTTGTACGGATCACTTGATCATTTGTAATATGATGATCCTTCACATCTTCACCAATCGTTTTGCCTGTAATCGTTATGCGATCGGGGTGAATGGCGCCGGGATCTTCGTAAGTTCATTGATGATGGCACTGACGCCACCCGCTTTGAATATGTCATCCATCGAGATATCCGATGCTGGCATGATTTTCGCCAAATACGGAACCCGTTCCGCCACTTTATTAATGTCTTGTACGCTATATTCGATTTCTGCTTCATGTGCGATCGCCAATGTATGTAAAACCGTATTCGTCGATCCGCCCATCGCCATGTCGAGTGCGAATGCATCATCGATGGCTTCCTTCGTCACGATGTCCCGCGGTTTGACATTTTCTTTCACCATGCGGATCAAGTGCTTTGCCGCATCCTTTATCAGTTTATGGCGCTCTTCCGAAGTCGCGACAATTGTTCCATTGCCTGGCAACGCCATTCCAAGCATTTCCATTAGGCAGTTCATAGAGTTCGCCGTGAACATTCCCGAGCAAGATCCGCATGTTGGACATGCATTGTTTTCAATGTCAAGAAGCTCTTCCGCAGTCATCTTGCCAGATTTATATGCTCCGACTCCTTCGAACACCGATGTTAGGGAAAGCTGAGCCCCTGTTGAAGAGACCCCGCCTCCATCGGCCCGCCCGAGACGAATACGGAAGGGACATTCGTCCGTACCGCAGCCATGAGCATTCCCGGCGTGATTTTGTCACAGTTCGGGATGTAGAACACACCATCGAACCAATGCGCATTGATAACAGTCTCCGCCGAATCGGCAATCAGTTCGCGGCTCGGAAGCGAGTAACGCATTCCGATATGACCCATCGCAATTCCATCATCGACACCGATCGTATTGAATTCGAATGGAACCCCGCCTGCTTCCCAAATCGCCTCTTTAACGATTTCAGCAAATTTATTCAAATGTTTATGTCCTGGAATAATATCAATATATGAATTACAAACCCCGATGAAAGGCTTCTCCAAATCCCTGGTCTTCACACCGGTCGCATATAGCAGACTTCGATGCGGGGCACGGTCGACCCCTTTTTAATCATGTCACTTCTCAAGGCAATCTCTCCTTGTCAATTCATCTATCAGCTATTAATTTGATAGAAGTGTGTGAAATGAATCACAAATCAAAATAGATTGTTGCTATCATATATCGGATAATAACTTGCGTCAACCCTCTTTTTTCAAATAATTTATCAATTGTGAATTATGATTAATTTTGTATCCGCTTACATTATTGACAGTCTGCCTTTTGCTAAAAATATGACACTTTTAAAATATTTTTTATTCAATGATGTGATCTGTAAGAATTGATTCTTCATTCATTGAATTTATCAATCCGCCAGCCAGCCTTTTTCACATAGATATAGTTGACCGTAAACTTCTCGGCAGTCCGGGTATCGCCGATAGGGACTGTCAATTCGAATGTCATTTTTCTTCCCTTCGATTTCATTTCCCTCGCTGTCGCGATTTCCCATATTAAAAGTGATTCCTCTTCATCTTCAGTTTCCGGCTGCGCCAACTTCTTTTCGTACTTAATAATCCCGTTTTTTCGGATGAACCTTTTAGCTTTTTTCTTAGTCACGAACTTCCGTATTTCCGCATTCAGTTTTTTCTTTGAATCCAAATGCCCTGCCAAGTAGCGATAGTTTAGGTGTTTATGCATAAAGGTCGTATACTCGCTTTCCTTATACAAACCACCGGCCATTACAATGTTTTCCATCTCCACCCAAGCGGTTGCCAATTCTATTGCACTTTTCGGTGTTAAGGCAGTTCGGTTAGTCGAATCTTTTCCACAAGCGGACAATACAATCACTAACATCAAAATGAATGCAACGTACTTTCTTTTATTTACCACCACTCAACCTCCTGACGACCCTGATACTTAAACGTATGAGAAATTTTGGGATCAAATACGCCAATCTACTTAATCAAAAACCATTTACATAAGGATTTTACTTGTAAGAATATTTCGCGACATGAATACAATTACAATGGGTCTCTATCTTTATGCATTAAAAATTGAACTGTTTCAAAAAAATCTTTCGACAAATTTCGCGGTTTCTCTACTTGTGGATAACTTTGTCCACGTTATACACATTGACCCATGCGCGTTAACAGCTTTACAAACAAGTTAACCACAACTTATCCACGGTTAACTGTGGATAAGAGAACGATTGTTCTTAAAATAAAACTCTGATATTGTATACATACCGAATCTTTAACGTATGCAATTAAAAACTTTTTTATGAAGGAGTCTATGCAATGTCGAGAATGTCGGACGATTTACTGGTCGAAGCCTATGAACAAGCAATCGTACTGAATCTCTGTCCCGGGTTTATAATATTATTGGAAAAAGAAATTCAACGCCGTTCATTACAACATGACATAGAACCCTCTCAAAGCACCTTGAAGAGCTCATCCTTTCAATGAAGGACAAGCTCTTTTTTTTGATTCATTTTCACTTAAATATCACAACTTTCAACCGATATACAGAATAAGGATTAGTATTTATGGAGGTGTTAAAATTGATTAAAAGAATCTTTAGCTTGTTCGTCATCGCTTTCTTTTTAGGCAGTACCATGCATTCCGCGGAAGCTGCAACTATTAGTGAACAAAGCAGAATTATTTTCGGTACTTTACAGTATTTAGATAAAAACGGTAGATATCTTACAATAAAAAGAGATAATGGGGGACTGGAAAACTACTATTTCCAGCGTCATACATTAATTATTAACGATAAGGGAGCAGCAGGACTAAGCGCTCTAATAGAAGGAGACCGTCTCAGACTTCAATTTACCGAAACCGGTTCATCACGTATAGACAAAGTGGAAGTGTTAAATGAAGAAAAAGAAATAGAGTCGATCCGGAAAGGAAAGATCCATCAGTTAGATGCCTTATCGGGAAAATCAAGTTGAGCGACAGCAGTAAATACACGCATTATTCATGGGGCTACCAGTCCTATTATAATAGAAACAGTACTTTTCAATTATCTAATGATGTATTAATCTATTACGGTGGCCAGCTGCTTGATAGCTCACAGTTCCGCTACTATTCCAAGTTTGATGCTTTTTTCGTAACAAGCATGAGCTTTACGAATGAAATTGTTCAACGTGTCATCATTAACCGTAGCAGCGGAAAAGACTTGCAAGAGGAAATCACTTTTTTGAATGAAGGTCAACAATTCATTGAATTAAAGTCTTCCGGAAAAGTTAATTTCCACGAAGGTACTATTTTCATTCGCAATAATCGAATTGTCGATCCAGTCAGCATTATGAAAGGCGATAAGGCTTTCATCGCAACTGACAACATCGATGGAAAGCTCTATGCAAGCATCGTTTATATTACAAAATAAAGAGGAAAAGGTGAGATCAAGCATACATGATGAATTCCAACAAATCCAAGTTACTAGTTTTCTTATGCATCGCATTCATTTCATTCATAATACTTACGGATCGGGTGGAAGCAAGGCCCCTCGATTATAATGGCGGCGTTATGAATGAATATACATATGAAGAAGTTTTCTTTTTAGAGAGCTACCCAATTACATTCAGCGGTAAGCCAGTAGTGACAGAACGAATCGCTAAAGATAAAATCACAACGACCTACCGTTTCAATTTAACTAGTAAAAGCGGCGACAAATTGGTGCGCAACGTTGTTTACGAAACTGCATTGGACAATCGGACAGATAAAGGGCAAACAACATCCCAGACAACTGTAAAAAGCTATACAGAAAAAGTAACGACTACAACGAATACGATATTCACATTGGATGATATTCAATTTACACACTCAACAGTAATCGATCATCGAGCAGCTTCCGATTTTTATCCGGGGATTTAATCGCAACTAAAAGATATATCGTAACACGGCCTTCAATTCCATTGGCTGCAGATGAACTGATCACTGTTCATATGACGGGTCGGAACGTGGGATATGAAAATTTCTGGGGCGCGACAGAAACACAAATCATCGACTACGAAATTATAGGGAATAACGGCACGACACTTGTTACAAGCAAAGTTTCAGATAGCACGACGAAGAAACTTGAATATCGTCAGCATGATCCAACGCTATCCAGCTTCACAGGCGGACATATCATCATTGTAAATTCAGATATGGTTAGTAAATATACGTATTCCTATCCGTATTACCTTAGAAACGGGTCTTTTGATCTTTCCAAACAAAATACGCCTACACTACAAAGATTGGTCGTCCCTAAGTTCCTTGACTTAACGAATCATTGGGCTAAGGACTCCATTGAAAAACTTTACTCCATCGGTGTATTTGATGATTCATCCGTTAAGTTCATGCCAGGCGAGATAATGACACGCTACGATTTTACAATTGGCGTTTTAAAAGCTGTCGATACAAGGGTGACGGAAAGCACGACTAAAAAAACATCCACTAAGTCCATTTTCAAAGATGTATCAGCGAAAGATAAAGGATATATGTATATCGAAAGCGCTGTTAACCAAGGTATCATCAACGGTTTCACAGCAGAACTGTTCAAACCGGACGACCCACTAACACGGGCACAAGCAGCAGCAGTTCTCGTCAGGGCACTTGGAATGGAAGGACGGGCTCCGGCCTCCGCATATAGTAAATTTGCTGATGATAGAAGCATTCCGGCTTGGGCACGGAATAGCGCATACGTCGCAAATGAACTCGGCATCATCCATGGGGACGCCAATCGTAGGTTCAACGCACAGCAGCACCTGACAAGAGCCGAGGCATCCGCCATGCTCCAAAGATTCGTCGACTTTCTTGAAGATGACTTGCAGAAGAACTACCGTGATGATGTACTGAACTTGAACTAACAGATCTAACAACAAAAACCTTCTTAAATGGAAGGTTTTTTTCTTCTATCTGAAAGAATTATGGTACAATTCATGTATGAAAAAATTAGTGGCGTTTTTAATTATCATTGGAATTCTATTTGTCTCATCCGGTCAAACCTATGAACAACAATCCCTTATCCCATCACTAAAAAAATGGCTACCAAACCAACCGATGCATTCCTTACTTGAAAAACTTCAAATCCCTTATTGGGGCAGGATCATTTCAATAGAAGAAAGGGGCTATTATCATTTTGTCGAATTTCTTCTAAGAAAAAGCGCACATTTTTTGATTTTCGGCTGCCTCGCTGTCGTAATTTATTGGATGCTGTCGAAAAAAGCTTCCCGCGTACTCCGATTTTTCTTAGCCTTATTATTTACCGCAATTCTCGCAGGTATAGATGAATATCATCAATCCTTAACAGGAGGAAGAACCCCTACAATGCAGGATGTTGTTCTTGACGTATCAGGGGCATTTACTTTCCTTCTTCTCGTACAGGTTTTTATTATGATAAAAAGCAAATGGAAGAAGTATTGGACTTAACTCCCTATGGATTATAGGGGGTTATTTTTTTGAGGGAACACTTTGATAGTGAATGAGAACTTTTCTACGATAATGGAGAACTCCTACACTTTAATGAGAACTCTTCTACGAGAAAGGAGAACTCCAGGCACTTTAATGAGAACTTTTCAACGATAAAGGAGAACTCCAGGCACTTTAATGAGAACTCTTCAACGATAAAGGAGAACTCCTGACACTTTAATGGGAACTCTTCTACGAGAAAGGAGAACTCCTAACACTTTAATGAGAACTCTTCGACGAGAAAGGAGAACTCCTAACACTTTAATGAGAACTCTTCGACGAGAAAGGAGAACTCACGATACTTTAACGAGAACTCTTCAGCGATAATCGGGAACTCCCATGCTCCTTCCCACAAAAAAAGATCCCAAGATCACTTCCCCCTCTTGGAATCTCCCTAAATCCAATCATTCCTCCGCTGAAAGTCTACCAATCAATTCTGCCAATAAGTTCGTTCTTTCGACAAGTGATGGGATTTCCAAATATTCCTGCTCACTATGTGTATTTCCGCCGATAGGCCCTAACCCATCGATTGTCGGAATTCCAATGGCTGAAGTGAATGACGCATCGGATCCGCCTCCGGTTGAGACATCGGTGATTTTGATTCCCAAGCCGTCTCCTATTTCCTTGATGACTTCCAGCAACTCGATCGTTTGCTCATTCTTCACCATTGGAGGACGGTTAATGCCACCTTCGAGTGTAATCTTTGTTCCCGGAACATCAGATGTTGAACAGATTTCCCTAATCTTCCTGTCTATTAATTCGGCTTGCTCAGCATATCTAATTCGTACGTCGACATGTGCAGCAGCCGTTGGGGCAACCGTGTTTACCGATTCGCCTCCTTCAATAAGACCGACGCTAACACTGACCCCCTCGTCATGATTAGTCAGTGCATGCAATTTAATGATCTTATGGGCGAGCTCACCAATTGCGCTAATTCCGTTTTGCGGTTCGATGCCGGAGTGTGTGGCTTTACCTTTGACGTAAACGGAATAACGCCCCACTCCACGCCGAGCGGTTACTAACGATCCGTCCTTGCGGGCAGGCTCCATGATTAATGCATATTTTTTCCCCTTGGCATACTTTTCAATTATCGGCCTTGACGTTTCGGATCCGGTTTCTTCATCACCATTCAATATGATTTGAACACTTTCAAGTGCTTTCGGATTGTTTTCTTTCAACGCCTTAATCGCATACAAAAGCGCGACTTGGCTACCTTTCATATCAATGACACCAGGTCCATATGCCTGGTCACCAACTATCGTGAATGGTCTTTCTTTCGCGGTGCCAACTTTGAAAACAGTATCCATATGAGCTACAGCAATGATGGATGGATTTTCCCCATAGGTGATCACGAGATTATTTCCACTCACAGACTCATGAACTACTTCTACTGAAAATCCTATTTCTTCATAGAGTTCCTTCAATATCCCGCCAACTTCATCTATTCCTTCCTTATGAGATGAGCCGGAGTCAATATTCACAAGCTTTTCAAGCAATAAAAGCATTTCCTCTTCTTCGTTTGCAAAAATTCCTTCAATTTATTCCATCCCTTCCCCACCGGACTGGACAACAATTCTCCACAATTAAAGGATAATATCTTGCCCTTCTCCCAGTTTCATTCCTAATGAACACGCACATATATATTAGGCGAATATTCATACAAATTGTAACCGAATTATCGGGATTGCACAATGCCACCTACCCCAAATTATTTAATTAAAGACGCATAAAGACATGGAAAAAGCAAAAATCATTCCAAATACTCATAAATCATCCCAGACACTCATAACCCGTACCAGACACGCATAAAACATTAAATCGTCTATATCGATTTTAAAAAACGGCCCCAGGAAGTCACCTCCCCAGGCCGTTTTTCTTACGAAGCTTTTCTTATATTATCTGTGTTAGTACTACCTTTTTTCCAAATCGAATTAACCCACTCCGGATGGTCGATAAACGGATTGCGGTTGCCTTGCCATTTTTCGATAACATTATTACGGTTCATTTCAAACGCATCGACTGGATCCATTTCATGCCATTCTAACAGCACCGATAGTTTACCGTGGTATGGATTGCTGCCATTATTCAGCAGTTCATTCAGTTCCAAATCTACACGGTCACCGGCTTCGTAACGGGTTGCCATATAGAACAGTATCCGCGCCACATCGCCTTTTACCCGATCAGGTGGCTCCCAAGAATTTGTTGTTCTAAAGCAGCCATCACAGCCTTTCACCGCATTCCCGCCATAGTCAAAATCGAGATTGCCACGTGAGCTGTTCACTTGGACATCGGTAGGACGCAAATGATGGATATCAGTCCCAGGTCCTTTGCTTGTACCGAAATTGCCATGCGATTTTGCCCAAACATGCTCTCTGTTCCAATCGCCGACATTTCCGCCGTTACGATCCTTTGAACGTGATTCGCCTGAATAGAACAAGATGACATTGTCCGGATTATTTGGATCTTTGTCGGTTTCTTTTAAGGCATCCCAAACTTCCGAATAGGAAAGCTGGCGGTGATCTGAAATGATTTCGTGAAGAGCATCTTTCAGTGCCTGCCCTTCTTTTCCGAATGCATTTGTAATAATCGTCACCAGGAACGTCAACATCCTCTTTAATAACAGTCACTGTAAAGCTTGCTGTAACCGACTTATCCCCGTCCGTTGCAGTTACCCCAACGATATGGCTGCCTTCTTCAAGTGTCAGTGTAAGTTCGCCTTTATTCACTGTCCCTTTTGTTGCAGAATACGTCAGCTGATCACCATCCGGATCACTGAAATGCTCGGAGAGTACGATTGAAATTGTCTCCCCGGTTTTCGCATCCTTGTTCGGGATCGGCTTCGAAATTACTGGCGCATTGTTCTCGTTCGGAACGCCGATGCGCTTCCCTTTCGAGTTGTAAAAGATGACTTCAGTAGGGTCTGCCCCTTTAATAAAATCGATTCGCTCAATGTTTTCGGCACCTCTAATCTCGAGTGGATGTTTGCCTTCCACGATTACATGCCCCATCTCGGTACCTTTCATATCTACGATTAAGCCCTTTTTCTTCGGCTGTAAGATAACGGTATTCGTCTTGAACCCTTCGCCCGTTAACTCAGCATAGTCCCCTTTCAGGTACATGCCATCCTTCAATGATGATTGTGCGTCCATATAGACCGCAACACTTGGTTCTGCAATCATCACTTGCTTTTTATGATAATTAACAAGGTTATACACTTTCTTAATTGGAACCGGCTCCCAAACGACAGGGGCAACGAAACCAATCTGTACCATGACTGGATCATGATCGCTTGCACGTCCCGCCATATCCGTGAAGTCTGCATTGATGTGTAAAATATCAATTTCTGTTTGATCAACCAAATTATTCGACACTAAAATATGATCTAACACTTGCGAGTTGCCTTGGTACACGTATGAATATCTGTCAGCCATCTCGACTTGATTGATCAAATTCGTCATCAAGTTACCCTCATGGATTTTCAATGCATCTGTAAATTGGTAGTCATTGAAATCTCCAAGTGAAACGACATTCGCATCAGGATTATCGGCCTTAATGTCGGAAATGAACTCATCTACGAGCTTCGCAATTTGCTTGCGCTGCACTTCACTTCCATAGACCGGCGGCTGCTGCGAACCGAATAATGGCGTGTCTCCCGTTTTGGAGTTCCAATGGTTCGCAATTACGACAATGGACTCCCCTTGGAAATCGAATTGCGCTGCCAACGGCTTACGACTGCTGTTGAATGCTTGGTCATTCGGGGAAATCCGTCCAGGATTTAGCGTCAATTTTCCGTTTTCATATCCCACGGCTGTTGTCGCATCCCCATGCGGAATTCCATTCGTCAATGAAACCCTTGCTGGATTATAAAGGAATCCAACACGGATATTCGCATTCGGCTGTCCGCCGTCATCATTATTCACCGGGTCGATATTGACGTATTCATACTTAACACCGCCTGCATCGACAATCGCTTGGATTAGTCGCTCATAACTTTGATTCGCCTTCGAATCACCTGCATCCGGGCCATTATTATCCTGCACTTCGGTCACGCCGATAATATCCGGACTCTGCATATCTACTGCGAATGCCCGTGCCAGTTTTTTCGTTTTATCATTCGAAGTAGTTTTTGTATTGTTCGAGAAGTTTTCCAAGTTATATGAAGCGATTGTTAGCTTGTCCTCCGATTTCACAATCGTTGTCTTCTCAGGAACTGCATCCCCTTTTGTATGCCTTTGTTGCATTTCATTCAAGGACACGTAGATTTTATAGTTTTGGAACGAATAGCCGACAACACCTGTAATTGGCCCTGTGAAACGGTCACCCGTCGCGACTTCAAAATCACGTGCCGGCCCATTCGGTTCCAACCTGAATTGAACACGGTCTGCGTTCTCGTCATCTTCCTTGAATAAAATTCCGCCATTTAGCGTATCTGTCGCGGCATTTTCAAATACTGTAACAAGGTCACCATGCTCCTGGGGGCCTACCGCCTTGACATTGCCAACCTGGACAAGCATTGCTTCGCGGCTTTCCCAGAAATCGGCAGCATATGTCGCAGGATCGAATTCTTCGAACTGATAGCTTGCGATTTTCTCATTCGGTAAATTCTTTTCATTAATAATGAATGGAGTTGGAAGCGACACATTTCTCTCTAAGATTTGCACATTGCCGCCACGATCATCACGTACATTGATCTGCGTCGTCTTCAAATCAGTTTCCTGCCGATCCGCATATCCATCGATTGCATATTCACTAACTTCCCCCGTTACAGAAACGAAGTCCCCGATCGAGAGATTCCAAGCGTCCCGCCCACTATATAGGACGATTGCTTCTGAAGTGTTCAAATTGCCGTCGCGCTTATCGTCCGGTGACTGGATATGATAATAAACCGATCCGTTCAGTTCATATTTATACGTGACAATTCCTTCGACGCCTTCCACGATTTGACCGTCAAAAGGAGATACATGCCCCTCCCCTTGTATATCATGGATTTGCAAACTTTCTGTAATTGTGTAATTGAAAGTCTTCACATCACCATATCGGCCGTCATTCGTTTTCACGACAGCTTTGATTGTCATGTCTTCCCTTACATCAATCGGCGTAGCGTATGTTGCGCCACTTTCAATCGGATTCATGCCGTTCAATGTATATAGAATTTCAGAATCAGGTGTTCCTGTAGTCAATGAAACCTTCACACCACCAACAAATGTACCGCTGCCCGGATTCGCGATCACCGGCTGAATGACTGAACTATCAACGACAACATCCACCGTCGAACGGGGGATGATCTGGTAATCATTATCGAACTGCTGAACGATACCTGTAATCGAATCATACGTTGTTCCGACAGATAGTCCGAGTGATGCCGTTTCATCACGAACGATGAATTCATGCCCGTCCGTCGCTAAATAATTTGCCCAGCCACTTCCGGCTTGAACATCTGACAGGATTGCATTATGCACAGTGACGAGCTGTGATTCCACCGCTTCGCCAACTTCTGCCCCTGTAATTACTGTAGGTGCCGGGTCTCCTGCATTCTTATTTAATTCAACAATGGATGCACCATCCAATTGCAGCAATCCCCGATAATCGGCAAGTGTGCCGGTCAATGTCACTTCGTCGCCAATTGAAGCAGGCAAACTTATTGGTCGTACTGCGATTCCTCCTGTTTCGTCCTGGATTGAAATGGTGTTTTTCAAGTTAGCTGCAACTATGCCTTTTATTGTAACCGTTTCACCAAGAGCCATAGAACGCGCATCTGCTATTGTTAAAATATCTCCGGATTCATCGGGGTTTCCGGGTTCACCTGGTTCGGTGCCATCCATTTCATGTGACCCCAAATAATCGAATGTGTCCTTCGGATAAACGTTCCATTCATCATCCCGATTAAACGCATCATTTGGAACCGAATCCCCGCTTGTAATCGTAGCCTTTCGAACGAGTGTGACATCAGTCCCCCAATTGTTCCTTGCCCCGACTTGTCCAAATGAATCGATTACCTTATCCTCTTTTTTAAGAACAAGCGCATCATCCCCATTGAAATTGATGACGCTCATATTTTCAAGATTACCCTTATCTTTTAATTCCGGCAGCTGCATCGCGATGATAGATGACAAATGTCTCATTTGCACCTAATGTCCCCGACAACGTCAGTTTTGAAGTCGCCACAGTCGCACCATTCGCGTAAAGCTCCACTGAATACTTACTTAAATCCACGGCCTGTCTTGTTCCGTTATAAAGCTCAATCGCCTTATTAAAACTGCTGCCCTCAACGTACTCCGAAATGAACAAATCGGACACAGCCGACTCTGCCTTTGCAATATTCGGTATTGACGGCACTAACATACTTGCCACCAATCCAACTGCCAAAAAACTATTCAAACGCTTTCTCCATCTCTTATTTCGCATGGTACCATTCTCCTCTCAACACTAAAAATTATGGTGCTGCGCGTCATAGATCGTAAGAAAACCGCTCCTTCCATTACAAGATTAATAGAATTGCATATTCATACTAACATTGCCTACTTCCAATGGCTATGCGACTTTTTGTAAGATTTCGCCACTACTATGTATTGCTTTCGAAGTATATTTATTCCAATGGAGGGGTGAGGTTAGTTGCAGAGAGAATTTAAAAAACACTCCCAATTGAACCTGGGAGTGTTGATTTTAATCTATCCAATTATACGACGACTAACTCATCAAGCTGCACAACTTTGCTGTCCACAATTTTTTGAATCTCAGTTCCATCCAAAGTTTCTTTTTGGAATAAAACTTCGACCAACTCTTCAAACTGCGCAGCATTTTCACGGATAAGCGTTTCAGTTTTACCAATTGCCTCACCGAAAATCTCCTGCATTTTCATTTCTTTCTCGCCTTTATTAAACGTCAACGTGAAGCTATCTTGGTACAAGCCAGTGTCTACCATCCGTTCGATGATATCCTTCGCTTGCTGCACATCGCCGCTGACGCCGATGCTGTGCTCGCCAAGGTAAAGCCGTTCGGCAACTCCCCCCGCAAGGATCATGCTTACTTGGTCCATCAATTCACTTGCAGTCTGCAAATGAAGTTCCTTCTGAATCGGGGCAACATATCCAAGCGCTTGTCCACGTGGAATAATTGTCGCTTTACGGACAGATCCCGGTTTTGTTAACGCAGCAATCAGCGCGTGACCTGATTCATGGATTGCGACTCTTCTTTTCGTGTCAATATCATTCAAAGCACGTGATGTACTACCAAGGATCGTACGGTCAATCGCAAAATCGAGATCGCCCTTATCAATCTGTTGGCGACCATCACGGACCGCACGTTTACTTGCCGTTTCGAATAAAGAACTAAGCTCAGCACCCGAAAATCCGGAAGTGCTTTCCGCCAATACATCAAGTGATGCATACACTTCATCAGCTAACAGACGGCCTTTCGTATGAATATCAATGATTTCGCGGCGACCATTCGTATCCGGCAGCGGCACATTGAATGTATAGTCGATACGGCCTGGACGAAGGAATGCTTCATCCAACATATCTTTCCGGTTCGTCGCAGCGATGAAAAGAATCCCTTCATTGTCATTGCCGCCATCCAATTGAACAAGCAGCTCAGTCAATGTTTTCTCCGATTCTTCCCCACCATGCTCTTTTCGTTTACCAGCAAGCGCATCGACTTCATCGATGAAAATGACTGCCGGGCGATGCTTCCGCGCATTTTGGAATAATGTTCGTACACGAGATGCACCAACTCCGACAAACAATTCCGTGAAGGCGGAACCGCTTGATGAATAGAAAGTCGCCCCAATTTCATGGGCAATCGCTTGAGCAAGCAATGTTTTCCCTGTCCCAGGAGGCCCGTATAATAAAAGCCCTTTTGGCGCCTGAATCCCTAATTGCGTGGCGCGCACTGGGTCTTTAATAATTGACAATGTCTGGTGAATCTCGTCCTTCATTTCCTCAGGAAGTCCACCGATATCATCCAATGTAATGTCAGGAAGAGGAGTCGCTTTAGATGCCCCATTCTTCATTGAAGAAATACCAGCACCCAACTTCCCTTTTTTATGGAGGACCAACAGCGTTAAAAACGCCGCAATAATTAACCACCACCAATGATCAAACCACTATATTGGCTATTATCAACAAATTTATATGAAAGGTTATATTTTTCCATTAATCGTTCAGCTAATTGGCTTTGCGGACGGACCTGTGTAATGTACAGTTCACCTTCCGTTTGCAAATACAATGTACCATCAGCCTTTTCCCTTAAAGCTAACTGTTGGTCATCTTGAGCCTGGATCGTCTTCTCAAATTCTGAAAACGATACATTTATCCCCTTATTCGCACCCGAAACATACCATCCGACACTTGCTACAATCCCAATGACTAAGACAACAAGGACGACAATCTTCGTTGCAAATTTCGAAATAGGCTTCAAGCCATCCCCAACTCCTTCTGTATGATGTTATTATTATATAATAAAAAACAGTATATGAATAGGTGGAATTAATGACAATTGTATTTCGCTAACTTACTATCTTGTAAGGTTTTTATTTAATTTACTGTTATACCAAAAAATGTTTTCACAATGAAAATAGTATATTTTTTTTGATAGGAAGATTGGGGGAGTTTTTATGGGAATGCGGGGATACTTTTATTCCCCTTGCTTTATCCACAATTCCATGCTATAATCAATCAGTTAACAAACGTAGTAACTTTATAATTTGACTTGGCATTCTACGTACTGTTTTTGAGGACACTTATTCACACTGGCGCGGCTAAAGGGTCGCAAGGACGCAAGAGTAGGCAGGGCTTGCGTTGCTTAAGGATAGAAGACATCCAGTGGAAAATGACCGCGGCATTGATCATTTTCAATTTAATTCGGATCACGAATTCTAAAGATGAACACAAAACTTCAACTAAAAAAGTTACTATAAATCAAAGGGTTGCTTCTCAAGACGAGAGCAACCCTTTTCCAATTTCCCACAAAAAAAACGACCGAATGGATCTTATCGCCCATTCAGCCGTTTTTCTTCTACTTTCATCGCCTCTATCTTGATCTTCCCAGTAGTTTTGCGAATCGTCTCTGCGTTTCTCCTATGGTCGTCCGCAGCATTCATCATGTAGATGACTTGAATCATTGTGTAATCCCTCCAATTCTCATTACTCCTTATATAGTATGTGCTGAAAAAAGAAAGGATACACATCGGTTTAATATAATACTTTTCTGAAATCATGGATAATTGCAATGAATCAAACTCAAGAAACATCATGTATCTCCGCTATGTAACTCGCCTGTAATATATTTGTAATTTAATTGCCCCCGTCCTGTAATGTTCAATCTTTACAATGATTACTGTGATCAGTAACTTATATAAAAATAAAAAGCCATATAGATCAGTGGTAGATAGGGGAAAGCATGAAGAAAGTTGCTTTATCGTTAATCGTAGCAGGTTCATTGGCATTTGGATTTACAACTGGAGATGCAGAAGCTAGTTCACCGGCATCCCAATCAGTATCAGTAAATAACGGCACATATACAACAGCTCATAATGTAAATATCCGTTCCGGAGCAGGAACTGGGAATAAAATTGTTTTATTAGCGAAAAAAGGTACAGAGGTTTCGGTTGTTGGACAAAGAATGTTGGAAAAGAAGTTTGGTATAACGTTAAGGTGAATGGCAAAACAGGCTGGGCACTTAGCACTTTATTAACAAAGAATGGTGCGGCTACCAAAACAGCAAACAATGCATCAGTTGTTCAAAAAGCGAAGTCTTTGACAGGCATTCCTTATCGATTCGGAGGCACTTCCACAAAAGGATTCGATTGCAGCGGGTTCGTCCAATATGTCTACAAACAATCTGGCAAATCGGTTTCTCGTGACACATTAGGTCAATTCGCACAATCTAAAAAAGTGAGTGAACCAAAACCAGGCGACTTGGTATTCTTCCAAAATACATACCGCAAAGGCATTTCACATGTCGGCATTTATATCGGGAATAACAAATTCGTTCATGCCGGCGGTAAACAATCACAAATCGTAAGCCTAAGCAATAGTTATTGGAAATCAAAATTCCATAGTTTTAAACGTCTTTAAGAACAAAAGCGCGGCGCCTGCATAGAGGCGACAGGCATAAGGCGAAGATGCGGCGTGGCGCTTTTTGCCACATAGCAGATTTGACTTATGACCCGAGCCAATCGAACAGCGCAGGGTTCGATTTGCCGTATTTCTGCGCTCTTTGCAGAAATTAAGGCATCCCCTTCAGCGCCCGGAGTTAGACGTAAATAAAAAAACGCCGGTACGTTATATGTACCAGCGTTTTTTTATATTACTCGAAAATTCCTCTTGCTCCCATTGGCATGTGGCCAAGTTTGCAGAAATTGGTTCGTTCGTGACCGCCCTATTTCCATGAGTACGTCTTTTTGTTCGTCCTCCATATTGAACTGGGTGGCGCTGTATTGTTCAACAGGAATGAAAATAATATCTTTCTCGTGCTTACGTGAGATATATCGTTCATCATGAGCGTTTTTCATTGTGGAGAACAGTGCTTCGAATAAGTTGAGTGCATTGGTGATTTCCCTTCCACCCATTTCCTTACTGTTTGAGCTCAATTTCATACCGATTAGAGGACGTTCCTTCTTCCCTTCCGCGTCGTCGAAAATCCACATCGGGAAATTGCTAAGAACTCCGCCATCCACAACAATTGCTTCTCCCGTTGGCGCCCTAAAACGTACTGGCTCGAAGAAAAAAGGGATATTGCAACTCATCCGAAGCGCTCTTGCGATTGGAAACATCCCAGGCTCGATACCGTAATGAACGAGATCATCCGGCAAAACGATCATCTTGCCATGCGTTAAATCCGACGCAACCAATTTTAATGACCCAGGCGGCAAATCTGAAAACGTATAAAGCCCTTTCTCCGACAGCTTTTCGAAAAACCAATCCTCTAAAGCTTTTCCTTGATAAAGCCCCATCCGCCGATACAATCCCAACCATTTCATAAAAGGGATTGGAAGGAGTGACTTGCGGGGATCCAACAGAGACTCTAAATTTTCCTCCTGCATCATCGCCTCAATTTCCTTACCCGAATACCCTGCTGCTATGAAACATGCAATAATTGCACCGGCACTCGTTCCCGCCAATCGCTTAAAACGATATCCTTGCTCCTCCAACACTTGGTACGCACCGACCAAAGCGAAACCTTTCAACCCGCCACCAGCAAACACCCCATCTATTAACACAGCATCCCTCCCATGGCGTTGTTATACTATAATATTTGGAACCGCAATGTAGAACTTACTATTGATGAATTGGCGCAACGAGTCATGAATAAGTCCATATTATTTCGAAATAAAAATCCACATTACTATTAGCGAAAAATGTTTTCATATTTTCCAATACGGGTATTTGATTAATCATCACGAAAAAAGGAGGCAATCTACATGAAGGAAAAGAAATTTGTAGGTATGTACCATGACGATTCGGAATTGATGGCGAAAATAGACCAATTAAAATCCCAAGGTTTCGAAGGCGAGAACATTTACGTGATTGCAGAGGACGAAAACGATATAAGAATGTTTCAAGGGATGAAATATGGTGATGTGAAAACAACACCTGATTCTTGGTTCAATCGTTTCATCGATTTTCTTACTGGTGAGGATCATGTCCGAAGCATGCTCCAAGAGGTTGGTGTTTCCGAAGGAGATATGGAAAATTATTATACTGAAATTAAGACCGGCGGGAAGCTATTATATGTGGACCAAGGCGAAGTGAATCTATTTCATACAAATTATTCCCGTAACAGTTTTGGTGTGTCGGATATAGGATCAGATCCGAATTTAGGCGCAAATCGTATTTCAGATTTCGAGTCGAATGAATTTTCTTCGAATAACTATTCATCCGGGGCTTTCCAAGATTCGAATTTGCACGAAGGAACAGATACGAATTTTGGACGAGTTGGCGGAGAAGCGACTGTCAACGAAAGCCGTAAGAAAACAGATTATGAATAAAAGTTGAAAGAAAGACCCGCAAAGCTGGACATGCTTTGCGGGTCTTTTTCGCGCTCTGTCCGTTTGGGGTGAGACAGAGATGACACGTTAAGGTTTAGGGTGAATTTGCATTGATAGTCTAATAGATCACGAGATTGCACATTGCCAATGGTAGATGAGTTTCAAACATTTTTACGATATTACTTTGACAAGTTGATACTTTCAACCATAAGAGTGAAGGGATTAAGCTGGCTGGATGCTACCTCAGCCCGGGTTGTTCGGATATCATATTTCAAATTAGAGAGATTTTATTGCTGTCTGCGACGACAGTCTATTAGGCGGAATTAGAATAAGTTGCCTGTCCATGGCAAGTCCCTAAAAAGCCTAAACTTTGAGTTGGGAGGTACTGTTGCAGTCAACGATGTTTGTTGTTTCATATGGTACGCGAATTATTTATATCAAAGTAGAGGTGGAGGCAATGTCGATTACAACTCGCAAATGTGTTCATTGTTTGTCCTAGTTGTGTTACTCATAAGATGTTTCACCCTATTCCTTAAAAACCCCTTCGAAAAAGGGTTCTCTATACTGTATTACAGTGAACTTACTCTGATTAGGTGCCGCCACGGTTGTCCAGAAAATAATTTATTAATTGTAAGAAAAAATGCATAAAATGAACGAAGTACGCATAAATTCCGCTAAAAGCTCATAAATTCACATAAATACTCATAAAAATTTTTTATGCGTTTTTAGCGCGTTTTATGCGTGATTCCACGAATTTATGCGCTTTACGAATCAAAAAAAGCGGTTCTAAATCAAATGTTGGGTGATGTGATTTGCACATCACCCTTTAACTTTCTTTAACTTAAATTTTGCTATGAATAATGTTGATTTGCACTACAGGCGGACGCTTTCCGCCGGCATGGCTTCAGCCGCTTCCCTCGCTTCGCTCAGTCCAGGGTCTTCAGCTCATGCTATTCCGGCAGGAGTCGCCGCCTTTCGCTCCAATCAACGAATCTCTTTTATACCAATATTGTTATAAGAAAATCCTCCTTATCCTAAATGAACTCCAATTTCTTTATATCGAATGTTTAATAAGATCTTTGCTTTAAAGTGATCAAAACGCCTAAAACCATAGGCATTGCGCTTCATCACTTTTGTTTTATTGTTAATGCCCTCAAGGAAACCGTTGGAATACTTAAATCCAAAACTATTCAAAATCTCTACTTGCCAGTTTTTGAACGTTTGAATAGCTCTTGAAAACGCTGGAATACCGGCTTTCTCTACCTTACGGTAAAAGGCTTCTAGTCGGTTTTTCACTTCTACCAAATCCTCTGCATTCTTTGCCCAATCAAACCACTCACAGTACGCCTCTTTCAGTTCGTATGCCTTCTTCAATTCATCAGACATGCCTAGATATCGATCTAAATACCAACGGTTTTTTTCCGTTAATTTCTCGATACGTTTATATAACACATGCCGCATCCTTTTACATTTCTTGCGGTCATACGCATGCCATTCTTTCTGCACTTTCCGCCGAACTTCATCAAGCGCCCAGTAGATATAGCGACAAAAATGAAAACGGTCTGCGACAATAACGGGGCGACCCAAAGCCTTTTTACGGCTGCCTTAAAGCTTGGATTCATATCCATAACCACTAACTCAACGTCAGTCCCGTATTGGCATAGATAATCCTTGATCGTTTCTTTCCTTCGGTTCGGTAAGATATCCAGGGGTTCGTGTGTTTCTGCATCCGCAATAATCAGTTGGTACGTACCGGCATCTGTATCGCCCTTGTATTCATCAATCGCAATGGCCTTTGGTAATCGGACACCACTTTTCATCTGCTTTTTCGCCACTTCCTTGAACCGGCGGATCACTGTCGAGCTGAGGTACCAAGTACTTCTCCTGCTTCTTTGAATGTTTTCGCCTTGACTGATCGGACTTGTACAACTTGATTCCACTCTTTCGTATAGCGTTGATACTTATCCACGAAGGGGGATGTCTCTGAGAAGCGCTTTCCGCATGAACAGGCATACCTACGACGTTTATAAAAAAGAACTGTTAAACGTTCAAACCACTTGAGGTGCTTGATCTTCTGAATGCGATAATCATGAATCTTCTTAGTTGTCATCGCCCCACATGCAGGGCATTTGTGGGGCTTCCTTGGAAGCGAAACATGAAGTGCAGTCCGCTCTCCGACCTCTTCTATCTTTTCAATGTTTACATCTTTTAATCCTGGAATATTCATGTTAGAATTCATGTGCACGTATCACCTTTCGTTTACTTGTTTCTCGACAATTCAAGTATAAAAGAAATGGTGATTTACGTGCATTTTTTTATTGAATTTGTACGAACACCCCAACAAATATTATAGAACCAAAAAAGCAAGCCATTATGCAAGCCTGCTTTTCCTTCAATATTCACCACTGAATGGCATCCAATTTATCGATGGCAACTGTCACGACACCGGTATCAGCCGTAAAAAACGCGAAACCCTTCTTTTCGTCAACATTTAACAAATTTATCACCGGAATGACTGAGCCTTCTACGACGATTTGCTGAATGGGATACGTAGGCGGCAATTTGGAAAGCAATCTGCCGATACTTTTTTTCGCATGCAAAATTTTTTCAATCGACTTCTCCACTGACTCCGCTTCTTGCAACTGTTGAATTTCCTGCGCCTCCAACTTCCCTATGACCTTGGCGTTATCAGATTCAATCCGATCAAGCATGTCCAGAATCACATGCATATCGTCAAACTGATTAACTGTGAACTGGCGCATTGACATCCGATGATTTTGAAGGCTTTTCCGTAAACGGAACACCGCCTCCCCTTGCTTGCCTAACTCTTCACGTATCGTATCTTGTTTTACGGAATCAGAATGCAGCTTTTCCTGGACTTCCCAAATCCGGTCGCGCAATTGAAAATACCGATTCCTATGGCTATTCTGTTGGCGACTGACGATATCAAGAAGTCTCCCGCATACCTGTTCCAATCGGTTGACGACAATGACAAGATGCTCATTCGTTTCCCGCTGTTCTTTCATGAATGCCATATACGGAGTCCAAACGAATCGGTTCTGATTCGTCAAATAATCATCCATCCAGCCATTCAAATGAACTTTTGATTCTCCCAATTTCAAACTCCTCTATTAAACAATTTTCTGTCACGTGTTCATCTGATGCTAACTTAAGAACCGCCTCAGCCTGCGTATTAAAAACAAGCCGAATTCAATCCATACCCAGCTGTAAAATAATGAAAAACCCAAAATCATTAGGACCGTAATCAAATTTAATGAAGAGACTCCCGGGCCAAACACTGGGAAACCAAGCACAAAAAGTGGAATACAAATCCCAATGAACAAGACGATCTCGCCAATGAAAATCGCATTCAGTCGGTTCACCTGAGTACGTATCGCCCATCCCACTGCGATACCTAAAACACCAGTTGTGAACGGGAATATCATTAATTCACTTGGTTGAATCAAAACCAATAGGAAAATGGTCAATAAATAAGAAACACTTCCCCATCGAAAAGAAATTAGTGTGGCCATAAATATCGGTGCAGTTGCAAAGGGACTTATGAAAAATCCTACACCCGGTAAAAAACCACCAGCCGATTGAAGCACCGCCGCAAGTGCTGACATTAATGCAGCGAACATCATCTTTTCACTCTGCGACCATTTCAACGTCATCGATTTATGAACAGCCCTTGGATAAAGGGCAAGGATCTAAGTATACGGAAAACCATTCCTCCTTTTGCCTTCTTCTCCTTAGTATATTCCCTAACATTAGGTACCTGTTACCCGATTCTTGAATAGATTGATAGAGGTATGAAAGGGAGGCATTGCGTTTTGATTAACAAGGAAATGACGACTAATTCATTGTCCCGTAGGCTGAATCCGGAAGATATTTTAGTACCACATGGCTTTGAAATTGATGTGTTTGCAACGGATTTAACGACCCCCATTAACATCACTTTCACGGAGAATGGCGAGATGCTTGTCGCTGATTCAGGGGTTGCGGATGGGAATGGAAAGGTATTAAAACAGACGGAGAATGGCTTTTCAGTCATAGCAGATGGATTTAACCCACCTTTGACGGGAATTACAGTGTATCAGGGCAATATTTACGTTGCGCATAGACGTTATGTGACGATGATCCTGCCTGACGGAACGAAAAAGGACATTATTGAAGGGCTACCGAGCAACGGGGATCACCATAATAACCGTGTGGTGTTTGGCCGGGATGGTAAAATGTATTTCGGGCAAGGGACTGCGACCAATAGTGGAGTCGTTGGATTAGACAATGACTGGGTGAAAGAGCATCCGTTCTTTCATGATTACACGGGCAGCGACATTACATTAAAAGGACAAAACTTCACAACTACAACATTTTCAGATGGCAATCAAGAAGTCGATACGGGGCATACTCACCTTTTGGCGTTCCAAGTTATCCCGGAGAAAAGGTGAACGGCATCGTTCGCGCAAGCGGCAGCATTCTGCGAGCGAATCCGGACGGCTCCGATTTAGAGCTCGTCGCATGGGGTTTGCGAAATCCATTCAGAATCCATTTTGATAGTTATGATCGGCTATTCGCCGCGAACCATGGAATGGATGTCCGTGGAAGTCGTCCCGTTGCCAATTCCCCCGATGAATTCCAATGGATACGTCCAGGAATGTGGTATGGATTTCCTGATTACACGGGTGGGCTTCCTCTGACAATGCCACAGTTCAAGCCGGAAAACGAAGAGCAACCTGAATTCCTATTTGCGGAACATCCGATGCAACCACCAATGCCTGTAACCGTATTCCCGCCACACTCCGCCACAATGGGGTTCAGCTTCAATGAAAAATCTGCATTCGGTCCGATCGGAGATGTGTACATTGCCGAGTTCGGAGCCGACGAACCGATAACAACGGGTGGTAGATTGCTTCCCCTTGTCGGACATCGCGTTTCCCGCATTGATATGCAAACAGGCGAAGTGTTTCCATTTGCCATTAACCGAGGTGGCCTTCCAGCCTCCCTCTCTAATAGCGGTGGTTTCGAACGGCCAATCGATGCAGTTTTCGGTGAGGAAGATGTTCTATACGTGGCCGATTTCGGACTATTTTCCGACGAGGCTGCATTGCCTAATACAGGCGTGATTTGGAGGATAAGAAAAACGGGTTGAGTAACGTAAGGATGAACAACACAATGCGGTGTATCACAATCTAAAGTCGTCGTATCACAACATAAACACACCGTATCACAACGCAACTTTATTTAGACTGCCCCATTTATTAAAATAAATCAATTGTTTCCTTTTCCGTCAAGAAGGGTATTTTCGAAAACAACGATGGACAAGGAGGTTGAACTATGAGAAAAACATTCATTGGCAGTTTTCCGAATCAGGAGCGCCTAATTTACAAAATTCAAGAACTGTTGGATAAAGGCGTTGAAGAGCAGGATTTGTATATCGTCATGAAAGACGAAAAGGCAGTGGATGAACTCAGGCGTCATGCTACACTATCTGACCCGGATTCTCCGTTTAATCTGTTCAATCGTTTCATGGGATTTCTGGCAGGAGAAAAAAATGTCCGAAGTATGCTGCATGACTCCGGATTCACGGATGGCGAGGCAAAAAAGTATTTCCATGCTGTTCAGGAAGGTGCGCTATTACTTTACATGAATGGAAAATTTGAAAAGGCCCGGAATGTGGATCGCCCTCTAATTGAAAACGGGTATGAAGGCTACGAGCTGATCCCTTTGGACGAATCAGAAGCGGGGCTCGAAAATTGAAAGAGTAAAACACCCAATGGATTCTCACCATGGGTGTTTTTCATTTTCCTATTCCCCTAAATACTTTTCCCGCCATTCCGTAATTTCCCTCTCCATGACTTGCACTTCAAGCTTTTCGTCCCACTGGCTCGTCATCGTGTTCCATACTCTCGCAAACAACCTGTCCTCAGCAGTTTGGTGTAATTGAAACTCCAGGCAAGGGACCGAAATCCTTTGTAGCTCGTTAACCGACGATATGGCATGGACTACCTTTTGCGCGTCGCCTTCTACAGAAGTTGCATCTATCTGATCGAGTGCAGCACGCCATTCGGCTTCACTAATTTTATTCACATGGCGGAATTCCTCAGCATATCTGTATGCCTTCCCTTCCGCATCTTCCGGTTCGCCGGTCAAAAAGCAGGTATGCGACGGACTATAATAGACTGTCGCTTCCTCATCTCGGGTGATTCGACAAAAATCCCGGCATCCAATTGTTGCCTTCCGGCTTCGGTCAAGGAATAGACACCGCTATTTTTCACAATCAATCCAGCCCGGCTCATTCGATCGGTGATGTCTTGGACGAATAACGGCTCCACTACCAATATGTCGCTCACAACTTCGACAGAAGAAAACTCCGAAGTCTTAAATGCAATTAACAACATCTTCATTAGGACATCCATCTTCGTCCTCTTCACCGTTTCGAATTCGACATCAATCACTTGAATCGGCAATGCCCATTTTTCCGTGGCAAGCAGTTTCACGTTCGGGTCTCTTAGTATTTCATTCCGAAGATGTTTTTCCACGTCCATTTACCCATTCCTTTCCAGCACCGAATCGAACTCCCTGAATCCTCCACCTAATTTCACCTTTTCCACCAATCTTGTATACATGGTCTTCGTCTCCGCATTTTTCGGCCGGTTCATGAACATCTCCGAACTGCCAACGATGATCAGCAATTCCTTGGCACGCGATAACGCAACATTCAACCGTCGGTAATCCTCGGCAAATCCAATTGTTCCACTTGGCTGATTATGATTCCGAACGAAACTCAAAATGATAATATCCATTTCCATACCTTGGAATTTATCAACAGTACCAGTCCTACAATGCAAATGCTTCGGCATGATTTCCTGTTCGATGAGCCGATCAATCCGCTTCACCTGCTCACCATAGAAACTGATCACACCAACGCTTTTCTTCGCATCTGCTTTTAGTCGATCTTCGCTCTTCGCAACTTCAGTCGCTTCCTCAATTTCAAGAAGCAGCTCCCTAACCCTTTGCAATTCCGCTTCATTATAAAGACTCGTTCCGCCCTTCACTTGAGCCTCAAAATAGGAAGGATTATTCGGCATATCAAACCACAACAGATGGTCATCGCGACTTAGGAACCGTGATGAAAGTAGATGGTCTCGCGCGACGTCAGAATCCTCTAACCCGCATTGTAGCCGATAATTCCCATCTACATAAAACGGAGTGATTGTCTCCATGATCTCCTCATGCATCCGATATTGAATACCAAGCATCGTCTTATTCTGCTTCGGCAAGCTTCTGAATAACCGCTCAAAAAGCGATTCCTTCAGCATCCCGCGCAATTGATTCTTCTCTTCAAGATCCTTGATTTCCTCAATGAATTCATCCATCGTTTCCCGGCCAACAAGTGGCGGCAACTGATGATGATCCCCGACAAGGACAATCTTTTTCCCTTTCAGCATTGGCAGTAGGAGCTCAGGAGGCGTCGCTTTCGACACCTCATCGATGATGACAACATCGAAATTCGGATAGTCTTCCATGAAATCACGCCGAGCCGAA
The DNA here is from genome assembly GCF_030067815.1 of Sporosarcina thermotolerans. Classification (GTDB taxonomy): domain Bacteria; phylum Bacillota; class Bacilli; order Bacillales_A; family Planococcaceae; genus Sporosarcina; species Sporosarcina thermotolerans. Next base: position 3,317,106 of record NZ_CP125968.1, read on the forward strand.
GCGACACAAGTCGTCCCGATAACATTTGCATGCTTCACATACAGCTTTCGGATTTCATCCAAGTCAAATTCACTCGCACTTCCTAACAACTTACTCCATTCATCCTGCAAGGCACCTGCAATAGGCAATTGCACAAGCTCTTTATGTAACACAGCAGCTGTAGTTTGTTTTGTTTCAATTTCCACACCGATTTCCTGTTTACGCTTTTCAGGTTCAGATTCGATGATTTCCTGAAGATCCCGAATTCGACCCTCACATCTTTGAATCTCAATCGCCAACTCGGACTCATTCTTACTAAGTGCCTCCAAGGTTTCCTGTAAATTCGACAACTGATCTGCAGCAGACTCTCTGTTTTCGATGTTCTCCTTTAAAGCAAGTTCAGCCTTTTGGAATAAATCCTTCCGCTTCTCAAATTCAGCAAGTTCCTTTTCATGTTCCGCAATCATTTTTTCCACATCATGTCGATTAATATGCTCGTCTAAAAGATCGGCAAGCGTTAGACTTTCATCCTTTAATCCGCGTAGTTGTTCCACATGTTCGCGGATTTCCCGGTTTGCCTTTTCCTCAACATCCGTCAATTCGGCAAGCTCAGCCCTCATTTCATCCATGATTTCTGATTTCAACGACGAGAATCGCCCCGCCGCCTCACGATCAGATGACGTCTTTATAGTTACCGAATGTTTTTTAACTTCCTCAGTTTTCCCATATAAATAAGCCAAATTCTCGGCAAGCCGATGCAATAAAGCAGCTTTCTCTGGGCTCGCAGGCATTGCCAATGTTTTTTTAGTAGCTGGCAAAACGAAGAAACGGCTGATTTTATCAAGCATTTCATGCATCTCTTCAGGCGTCTTGTATTTATCATTCTGTTTGCTCCGCACTTCTTCAACGGGATAATAATACTTTTTGAGAATCTTCTTCGCGTATTCAATCCCGTTCGACAGACGTTCCGCCACTTCATTCCATTCAAGAAGAGCATACGGATACGTTCCATTAATAATTTCTACACGTAAACGCTGGAGTGCATTGATTTCAAGTTTTACAGGAAGTGATGGCTCGATTTGATGAGCTGCATAAAGTTCCTCTAACTCCTGAAGCCTCTTCACTGAAGACAGCTGTTCCAAAAACCGAGTCAACGGTCCACGTTTCGCTTCAATTATGCCCGACTCCTCTTTCAACCTCCGGAAAGCCATTTCTGCATAATCAATGGCTTCAATCGTTTGGAAATAGCGGAGCATTTTACGCTGTGTCGTCAGGCTACGATCTGTTTTCGTCATTTTTTCATAAATCTCAGGACTGATTTTAGCGTCAGCTACAGCCTTTTCACTACTTTGTATTTCGATGAAGAGTTTTTCTATCAATCGGGATAACTCCGCCTGTTGCTCCTCTATCTCAATCCGTTCTCGGGTTAGTTCCTTTTCCCTTTGACGCAATGGTTCAAGCTGCTTCGACAAATCACTTGCTTCCACTTCAGCTGCATGTTTTTCGACTATCTGCCGTTCTGCAACTTCCAATTCCGCCTTAAGACGCTCGATCTCTACCTTATTCTGTTCCAGTTCGAGTTCAATTTGTCGTTTACGGTCATCGCGTTTGTCCCGCTGTTCATTCACTGCTGCCAATGTTTCATCACGCCAATGAAGGGCAACATTCTCTTCGATGAACCGCTTCCCTTCCTCCTCGATGCTTTCCGTTCGTCCATACCTTAATATCCGGATACCAGGATCGGACAGCAAGCGCCCAAGCGCATTATCGACAGCCAAATTCGACTGAGAAGCGACAAGCGTCCGGTGCCCCGCCTTCATCAACTGATGGCAAAGTTCCGAAATCACCGTTGTCTTCCCTGTTCCTGGAGGTCCTTGAATGACATATAAATCATTCGCCGACATTGCGCCAATGACAGCGTCCTGTTGGAATTCGTTTAACGCATGATGGAACTCAAGCTCCAGTCGCTTGTTCGTAATTTGGACAACTGGGCGTTCTTCGAATAAGATTTTCTCCAAATTCGGATTTGCCGCGAAACCGTCCTGAAGATCCTTAAATCCTCTCCGCAGCCGCCGGATCTGGCTTAATTCCGCAAAATTGCTGAAAACAATTTCCCGTGCATCTTTCGGCAATAAAGAGCCTCGTCGCGCTATCGCTTGATACTTCCGGCTTAACTCGATTTTAACGGTGCGTTTTCCACGATTCACATCAACCACATTTCCGAGATCATCACCCGAACCTTTGAGTTTCGCACTGAAACCCGTGATTGCACCCAACCTTTCGCATCAAGTCCACTGCATGTGATTGTTAGCTGGTTAAAGGATTCATTAACGTGTGCCTGCGAAAAATGGGCAGTTATATCAGCAACGTCCGCATTCTTCTCCTCAATCCGCAAGTATCCTTCCCAGCTCTTAATGCGTTTTTCAACATATTCCGAACGTTCCTGCGCAACAGGCAACTCCCGAAGGCGCGTATACAACTCGATTGGCATCGAACTGCCCGTACGCTGGTTGACCGCGAATTTCAGGCGGACGCCAAGCCGGCGATTCGTCCGAACAGGCTCTTTTCGACCTTTCACTCGGAAATTTGTCGCAAGGAAACCTTCATTTTTATAGACGCATTCCATAACCGCCACCCGCTCTTTCAGGTGGTTGGCAAGCTGTGCATTTGCTTCCGGGTCGAAATAGAAGGAGAATGTCATGTTCTCTTGTTTGGCGGGGAGTTTTTCGATGTAGACAGCAAAATGTTCCTGCATGGAAAAGAGCTCATTCTCGTCAATTGCCCAGTTCCCGATTTCCTTACGTGCCCGATGTGTCATATCGAGACGACATCTCATCACTTCATTCATCATTTCATTGCTTTTCACCACGACACCCTCCTTTCCTTTTGATCCTTCTCCGAATTAAAACCATACGTTCTATCATACAACAAAATCCGGTTCGGATTAATTAGAAAATCGATGAGTCGTCGTAGGAATTTCTTGGTTGCGGTGACATTGTGATATTTTGGGGAGGCACTCTCTACTCGCATTCTACTTATTTTTCCGATATACTAATTGATGGTTTAGAATAGATTTTATAAATACTTGGAGGCCTATAAATTTGAAAGTTTGGTTATCAGTTATTGTCGGATTATTGCTAATTCTAACTGGGTGCGCAAGTGCACCGGATGTAGATATTAATGAAAAATCAACGGTTGAAACAACTAAGAATCAGGAAACACCAAAAGAAAATGAATCTATTGAAGACACTTCAAAAGAAGATATTTCAAAAGATAAAACAATAGTGACCGAATCAGAAGCTCCAAAAAATAACACTGTGGCTAACGCTTCATCTGAGAAAAAGGAAACCACTGCTAAACCCGCTCCCGTGAAGAAGACCGAAACGGCGGGTACAACAGCGCATATACCAGTCAAATTGGTTAAAACAATCGACGGGGATACGATTAAGATTCTCTATAACGGGCAAGAGGTAAACGTCAGATATTTATTGATTGACACGCCTGAAACCAGTCACCCGCAGCTTGGCAAGCAGCCGTTTGGCGAGGAAGCCAAGGAGCGTAATCGGCAATTGGTGAATAGCGGTGAACTATCAATCGAATTCGATGTCGGGAACGTTATGATAAATACGATAGATTGCTTGCTTACATCTATGTCGACGGGAAAAGTGTTCAGGAGACATTGCTTTCGGAAGGTTTGGCTCGGGTAGCGTATGTGTATCCGCCAAACACACGTCATCTGACACCTTACGAAGAAGCGCAAGCAGTAGCAAAGAAAAAAGGGCTTGGTATCTGGTCGGTTGAAAACTACGCGACGGATTCTGGATTCAATAGTGACGCAGTTAGTTCGAAAGTATCTGCATCAACGGGAGGATCCGCGTCTAAACCGGCTACTTCTCCTAACACAACATTAAGCACTACCACCGAAGGAAAGGAAATCTTCAAAAACTGTACAGAACTTCGGAAGAAATATCCAAGCGGCGTTCCACAAAGCCATCCTGCTTACCAAGCAAAAATGGACCGCGATAAAGATGGCTATGCATGTGAAAAATAAGGTGTGTTTTAAACCGGGAGAAATTCTATTTCTTCCGGTTTTTTTATTCCCATATGTCGCTTTTTGTCAGAATGCATCATTTATAATCCGGCATGAATCCACTTTAAAGAGGGAAAGGTATATAAAATAACGGTTTCTCATTTCCCAAGAAATAATGTAGAAAATTGTAAGTAAAGGAGCCCCATCCCATGCAGGAATTTAAAATAACATATTTCTTTGATGAAGAGCATTATATAAGACGTTTTATTCACACCGACTCAATGGAAGGCGCTCAAAAACTTGTACAAAACGAGCGGGATCATTATGTTTCATTTACAGACAGCCGTGGAATTTATCATGAGTTGCATACTGGAAAAGTACGGGTTGTACAGGTTTCGGAATATCATCGAGAAGATAAAAATAAAAAAGACAAGAAGCCTTGAACGAGAATATCAAAGCTTCTTGTCTTTTATTCACCCTTCACTTCTGAGGAAACACAAAGCAGTCTGACCTCTTTGTCAGTATAGTTGTACCAATAATGCGGACGTGTGGAATCAATCATGATTGATTCGGAAGGACCTAATTCGTACACTTGATCAATTTAAATCGCCACTATTATCGACAGTGCTTTTCGAGTTTAAATATTTCCATGCCCACATGATAATTTTAAACAAATGAAATTAACTACAGGCGCTCTCGGAATTTCGCGAATTGTTTAAAGACTACGCACTGAAAAAGTAAAGTATGCTAAATTATTTATGTTTATAACTAGTCAAAGACGCAAATAATAAATTATGCCACCAAATCCATATTTTTGAATGTTTTCGAAGGGAGATAATCCTAAACGTGATTGGTAAGAGTGTTCTTAGAAAAGAAGGAATGAATAAGGTTACAGGAACGGCTCATTATACTGGGGATTTTACAGCACCTGGTATGTTATATGCAAAAGTACTGACAAGTTCCTATGCTCATGCCAAAATAGAATCTATTTGTACAGCAGATGCTAAAAAGTGTTCAGGTGTAAAAGCTGTCATTACTGGACAGGATATGCCTTTTTTGACGGGAAGTATTATACATGATCGCCCAATATTGGCCAATGAAAAAGTTCGATATTTTGGAGAAGCCGTTGCTATCGTTGTTGCTAACAGTGAACATGAAGCACAATATGCTTGTCAATTCATCAAGGTAAAGTATGAGCCCCTTCCAGTTGTCAATTCAATTTCGGAGGCATTAAAAAGCACACCAACTTTAGTACATGAACGGTTAATGGAGTATTATCAAGTTCAACAAGTATATCCAGAAGCAAAAACAAACATAGCTAACCGAACTAAAGTCAGAAAAGGGAATATCTTAATAGGACGTGAACAAAGTGAGGTAATGGTAGAAGCAGAATTTTCAATACCTCAATCTGATCATGCTGCGATGGAGACTCGTGCTGTTCGAGCGGAAATCTTGCCCTCAGGAGAAGTGATTATTCACACCTCTAGCCAAGCCCCTTTTAAAGTAAAGCAACAAATTAGCAAGTATTTTTCAATTAATGAAAATGAAGTAATTGTTCATACCCCTTTAGTAGGAGGAGGTTTTGGAGGGAAAGCTGCAGTTCAGCTTGAACTGATTGCTTTTGCAGCCTCGAAAGCCGTAGAAGGAAGATTAGTTAAATTAGTTAATTCAAGAGAAGATGACATGACAACTTCGCCTGTGCATATCGGACTAAATGCGAAAGTAAAACTTGGTTCAACTAAGGAAGGAAAATTAATGCTGGCTGAGATTATGTTTTCTTTCGATTCTGGTGCTTATGTTGACGAAGCCTCAGATATAACGAAAAGCGCAGCATTGGATTGTACAGGACCTTATAAAATAGACAATGTATGGTGTGATTCCTTTTGTGTCTATACGAATCACCCGTATGTTACATCTTTTAGAGGGTTTGGACATGGAGAGCTTACCTTTCCCATTGAGAGGACAATGGAACTTCTCGCTGAAAAGCTACAAATGGATCCAATCGAATTGAGAATGAAAAACGCTTTAAAACCTGGCGATACAACACCCTCACAAACACTTCTTACTCAGAGTAACATAGGCAATCTTTCTAAGTGCCTCGATCGATTAAAAGAATTAATCAGCTGGGACGAGGGTCAAAAAGTACACTTATCTGATCCACTGATTAGAACAAAGGGAATAAGCTGTCTTTGGAAAACATCTATAACTCCAACCGATGCTTCTTCTGGTGCTATCATTACTTTCAATAAAGATGGAAGTATAAATCTTAGTTGTGGTGTAGTAGAGATTGGACAAGCAACAAAAACAGTATTGGCACAAATTTTAGCTGAAAGAATGAAAATGAATACAAGTAGAATACATGTCATGATGGAAGTCGATACGCAAGTAAATCCCAAGCATTGGAAAACTGTTGCTAGTAGCTCGATTAATATGGTAGGAAATGCTGTTTTAAAGGCAGCAGAAGATGCAATTCAGCAATTATGTAGAATTGCTTCCATCGTATTACATTGTTCTCCTGAAGATCTGGATGTTGCGGATGAAAGGGTTTTTTTGAAAAGTAATCCAATACAATTCGTACATGTAAAGGACATTGCAAATGGTTATAAATACCCGAACGGACATTCAATAGGAGGACTCATAATAGGACGTGGAAGTTACATTATGCAACATTTAACGACTATTAACCCTGAAACAGGAGAAGGCCAATCAGGACCAGATTGGACAGTAGGTGCCCAGGCTGTAGAAGTTGAATTTGATACCAAAACATATATGTATAAGATTATTAAGGCTATATCAGTCATTGATATCGGAAAAGTATTAAACCCTAAAGGGGCTCGAGGGCAAGTAACAGGTGCAATGAGCATGGGCCTTAGTTGGGCAAGTAGAGAGGCTTTTTCTTTTAATGAATTTGGTATTTTACAAAATAATCAGTTTCGCACCTATAAAGTATTTCGCTATGGAGAAAATCCAGAGTACGTTGTTGAATTTATTGAATCACCACAATTAAACGCTCCATATGGCGCGAGAGGTTGCGGAGAGCATGGATTAATAGGGATGCCGGCTGCACTCGCAAACAGTCTATCTAAAGCAGCAGATATTCCTTTAAATCAACTGCCCTTAGTCCCGGAGGAAATATGGAAAAGGAAGAGGGAGGGCAAAATTTGATTCCATTTAATTTTGAATATCATAAGCCTTCTTCTATTTCAAAAGCGGTTAAAATCTATCGAAAATTATACACAGAAGGAAAGAAACCGCTTTTTTATAATGGCGGTACGGAAATAATTACAATGTCGAGAATAAATGGCATTGAGACAAAGGCTGTAATTGATATTAAAGAAATTAAAGAGTGTAACGAATATGTGTTTAGGAATAACCAACTGGTTTTGGGTTCATCCCTTCCTTTAGCAAAAATCGAAGAAATGAATGATTTCCCATTGTTAAGTAAGAACTGTAGTCGAATAGCAGATCATACAGCTAGAGTTAAAATTACGTTAGGTGGAAATATCTCTGGACATATTAAATACAAGGAAGCAGTCTTACCTTTATTACTTACAGATAGTGATTTGTTAGTAGTAGGGGGAGAATATGGGCAAAGGCAAGTTTCAATTCATGAAGCCTTCAATAGGAAAATCAATCTAATGCCTGGAGAGTTCATCGCACAAATTCTTGTTTCTGAAAATTATCTCAAATTACCATTTGTCAGTAAAAAAGAGACGAGAATTGATCGAATCAGTTACCCTCTTCTAACGGTTTCTGCTATAAAAATAGAAGACCAAATTAGAATAGCTATTAGCGGATTATGTGATTTTCCTTTTCGTTCCACGAATTTTGAGAGAGAATTGAATAGAAAAGAGTTGCCAATAGAAGAGCGAATTATGAGGGCTATCAAGAATATTCCTGCTCCGATCCTCAATGATTTACATGGATCCGCAGATTATAGGCAATTTGTCCTATACAATACATTGGAAGAGACAATTTTGGAGCTTAAGGGAGAAAAGAAATAACATGGAACAGAATATACATTTAACTATCAATGACGAGGAAAGTAGTGTAATTGTTAGGTCAGCCGAAACACTTCTAACCACCCTTCGTGATAAACTAGGACTAACAGGGGCAAAACCAGGATGTGAAAATGGTGATTGTGGTGCCTGTACAATTTTAGTGAACGATTGGCCAATGAAGTCATGTCTTATGTTAACTTGTGAAAGTGCAAATCAAAAAATCACTACAATTGAAGGGTTGAAGAATGCACCAATTCAAAAAGCATTTTTAGAGCATTGGGGTTTTCAATGCGGGTATTGTACATCTGGCTTTATTATGAATTGTCATGCACTTAGCCTAATTCATCCTGATGCTAATGATTATATAATTGAAAACTGGTTACAATCAAACATATGTCGTTGTACAGGATATGAAGAAATAAAAGAAGCCATAAAATCAGTACTGAATCATAATAATCCATACATCTCATAGACATTCCATTAAAGTTTTGATCTATTTTATATTTTAATTAATACAAAAACCATACTCTATCTCAGAGTAGTGATTATAACTCATTTAATAGAATAAATAGCCAAAAGGTGTAATTTGCAATTGGCCTCGCAACCGACCGCCTTGCAAGACAGAACGCAAAAGACGGCAGACATTTCTTAGGTTTGCCGTTTTTTATTCCTCCGGTTACTTCTTAACTTGTCCTATCAGATCCTCTCCAACCTCAATTTTCACGAGTTGGACATCGCTTTTATGCTGCACATATTGCTTTTCAAATGAAGCAAGCAGTTCTACAGCAGGTTTAACTCCTCCGTAAATCGCAAAACTGAATGCCACAACAGAAACTGCAAGGACTATCGCTACAATCTTCTTAGCCACGTTCAATTCCTCCTTATAAGGGACCTTTTCAATTACTATACGACGTTTATTCCTTTTAGAAAATTAAATGTTTTTGATAAAATATGCCATTCGCCCTTGAAAATCGTCAGCAAACGAATTGAAGTTACCCGCATCGACAGTTTATGCTGTCGGATGCTGATAAAGAATAGGGAAACATTTATTTTTCGCGGGAGGTATAATCTTTGAAATTAAATGTGCGTTAAAAGCGTCAAAAATCAACAAGAAATTATTATTTATAATGTTATTAAGCCAATGTATGTACGTTATACTGTAATGTTATGAATTCCGAAAAAATTGAAGTAATTTTATTATTGTTTAGAAAATTTACATGTTATAATACATAAGACTTATGTAAAAAGGAGGATTCGTTTATGTACTGTAAAAGTGTGAGTCTTGACAAAGATGCACTTGCATTAAGATGGGCAAACTCGAATGGTTCCGTATCGGAGATCATCACACCTGAAGGTATTTTTCTATCCGAGCAAACCCCTTTAGAACTACTTGGTCATTCACAGAAAAAGGGTACCCCCTTACAAGGAGGATTCTATCCAGCCAACGGCCAAACAACAAACAGGGCATTTATCCAAACAGCCGCGTCTAATACTGGTGACTGTGTTTGGATTCTTAGCGATTGTTTCACATTAAAAGCTGTGGAGAAAAATAGAACCAAAGTATATTTCAAAAATGGAATATCAATAACTGTTGGCGTATCCAAGGAATTTATGGATCGCAAACGTTTGCGTATACATAGATACTCGCAATCCACATATCATTTAAATTACATACTTCCCGGTATAAAAGAATTTAATCAGAAGTATTTTTAGTCTTCTTAGACATCAAAAAAGCAGCCACAATGGGCTGCTTTTTGCTTTTTAATATTGGGTACAATACGCTTTGTAAATTTATCGAAACTCGATTCCTATGATATACTGTGGAGGGAATGCATAAAGAATAGTAAAGAATCACTTCTAAAGCCACCGATCGCCAAATGACTAATTAAATAAATATAAAGAAATGAACAGATTCAGTTCTTAAAGAGGAGACAACCTTATGTCGTCAAAAATGCCAATCTTACTGATCCTGTTAGTGATTGGGAGTGTGTCACTTGTACTATCATTAACACTTTCGCTTTCGGAGGGTTTAAAGATGACCCTGCTGATTGTCGCGGTTCTTTTCAATATCACAAGCTCAGTTGGGCTTATGATTATTGGAGCCAAAAAAACGAGGGAATCGTTATAAGAATAAAAAAGCTGTTTTGAAGTCAATTTTCTGACCTCAAAACAGCTTTTTCGCGTTATATCACAATATCCGATAACAATTGCCCACCCTCCCCGTCACTCGAACCATATAGATAATGAATAGATACATTTAGAGCGCGGGGGGATTTATTGTGTTTTTGTTCATTATTATTGCGATTGGTGTGGCTGCAAATATAGATAATTTGGGAATCAGTATGGCATACGGCTTACGGTCCAACCGTATTCCGTTCATTTACAACCTCATCATCTCCATAATTTCGATGGCTGCTGCATATTTTTCGATTATTACTGGAAATGTCCTATCAAACTATTTAACGCTTTCCTTCTCCAATCTGATTGGTGGCATTCTTCTGATTGGGCTCGGATTATGGGTTACCTTGAAATCAACAAATTGTACGGAAGAAACCAAACAACTTGTATCCATCAATTGGAAGGAATCTGTCGTTTTAGGATTCATTTTGGCCCTCAATTGTCTGTCAATCGGATTCAGTGCAGGAATTACGGGAATTCCTCCTTTATCCACATCAATTTCCGTCGGTTTCTTCTCATTCATTTCAATCGCTATCGGAGTCAGGCTTGGCCATACAATCGGAAACACCTTTTTCGGAAAACACGCGGAACGTATTGGCGGACTACTGTTAATCTTGATCGGGGTATTTGAAATTTTTATATGAATCAAATTATATGCCCCAAGACATTAAAAAGGTGAAACGGAACTTTTTTGCAAAATCCGTTTCACCTTTCCTATTTTTTATTTAATTTACATTTCCAATGTGTTAGACAACTCATGATAGTCAACCGTTTTCAAGAATCCCTTCGATTGCATGTTCTTCACAAATTGTAGCAGTTCCAACTTCATCTCCATGAGTTCGATGTCCAGGAATTCTGCTGTATTCTCGTTTTCTGTAGGCATAATCATCATATTCCTTCACACTCCTCTTTAATCGTCTCAATTCTGATGCTTCATATATTAGACCCAGATACATTAGTAACAAACAAAAATCCACAGCACCTGTAAGCAAAAAGTCCTTAATAGCATACCCTTCAATCTTGCTGTATTAAACATAACATGATTAGATTGCAGTTTGAAGTTTTTCCTGTTGGGACATTTTTGTTAGAAAAGCCTATTTTTTTGCCGATTTCAATTAATATTTCTCAAATTGATTTGATTTGGTTTATACTGATAATGTACTATGATAATAAAGAGAGGGGTAGGCATATGAAAATAGGTCATTTGATTCGTGCTGAACGTGTACGTCAAGATATGAAACAAATAGTCCTTGCAAAAGGCATTTGTACGCCTTCATACCTATCTAAGATTGAACGAAATTTAATTGAACCAAGTGAAGACATCGCGGAGCTGTTATTTAATCGTTTAGGGATAGATCCGGCGAAATTGCAGAAGAAAGATGTTAAAACTGAAAAAGAATTCAAGGAATTGCTACTCTCAACATATAAATTAGTAATCACTTCAAGGAGTGTTGAGCTTACAGAGAAAAAACTTGATTACTTGCTACAGAATAGTCCGTTATTTGAAAACGACTCCCTATACTATACATATTTATTGATCACCCTAAGATTTCGAATTATTTTAGGGAAAAACTTCGAAGAGATAAGTAGGGAGATTGAAGCTTTAAGTGATTCCGTTGATGGTTTTGACACTTATCAAAAGTATTTATTTTTACTGAATCAGGCATTGTTTTACTATAATTCAGGTATACGAAAGAAGGCAATATCATATTTTGAAGAAATTGTAGAGGATTTGGATAAAATTCCTCTTGGGGATTGGGAAAAAGCAGAGTTCTATTATGTAATCGCTATTCTATATACCTCAGATGAAAATACTTTTGTCGCTATCGAATATATACGAAAAGCCCTTAATTATTTCATGGAAACATTGCAAATGAACCGAGTTTTGGAATGTTATATTATTATCGGAGTTACCAGAAAACTAAATGAACAGTTCGAAGAATCCTTGGAGGCTTATTCAAAGGCAATGCAACTTTGTGAAGAATTCCATCTTGACGATCAAAAAGGTATTATCTATCACAATATCGGCAATCTTAACAGCATCATGGGTAATAGTGAACAAGCCATTTTATACTTCAAAAAAAGTTATGACAGCAAAGTTGTTGATAATGAAAAATTGATTTCGATATTATGCTTAATTATGGAACATTCTAAGCGAGCAGAAAAAGCCCTCGTGCTAAAGTGGGCTAATATAGGCATAGATATAATCCAAGAATCAGAAGTGGAAGGTCGACAATCCTATTTGCATCACTTTAAGTTTTACAAATCACTTCATAGTGAAGAAGGATTATCCGAGGAAATAGCCTTAGCTGCAATTCAATACTTTAAGGATATTCAGGAATTTAAATTAACTCATAAGTATTGCATTGCTTTAGCGGACTGGTACTATTACAATAGGAAATATAAGCTGTCATCTATTTATTACCGTGAAGCTAATACTTATGGTAATATTTATAGAAAAATAGTGAAATGGGAGGATTTATAATGAAGAAAGTGCTTTCTATTCTGTTACTTGCAATTGTCTTAGGGCTATCGATTCAATCCAATGCGTCTGCAACACCGGCTGGTAATACGTCATCTGGCGATACAATGCCAAAGGTTTTCAGTACTTTCAACATCCAAAACTAATGATCAACTTGGAATACCTGTATCAGGTGTTCCTTTTTTATTGTCCAATCCCATTGAAAAAGGAAGCGATCCAAATATTGTTCGCTTCCTTTTTCACCTTAAATCCCAACTGGAACGATATACATCCCCGCTTGCTCATCATGCTTAACGACCACTTGCACGCCGTAGATCTCATTAATCGCATCAGCAGTTATAACATCCGCAGGGGCACCTTTCGCGGCAATCTTCCCGTCTTTCATCGCGATGATTGTATCGCTGAATTGGATTGCCTGGTTAATATCATGCAAGACCATGACGATTGTGATACCGTGCTGTTTATTCAACGAGCGAATGAGTTCAAGCAGCTCATATTGATAATATATATCGAGATACGTCGTTGGTTCATCCAAAAACAGATAGGGCGTCTTCTGGGTTAACGCCATGGCGATCCAGACGCGCTGCATCTGTCCACCGGATAACTCGTCAATCGGCGTCTTCCTTTTATCAAGCAAGTTGGTGCTGGTGAGTGCCCATTCAACCGCCTCTTCATCCTCTTTCGTCGATGAAGAGAAGAGATTTTTATAAGGGATCCGGCCGTAAGCTGTCAGCTTCTCCACAGTCATATCGGACGGGGCATTGTTTTGCTGATGGACGACGGCAAGCCTTTTCGCAAGTTCTTTTGGCTTGAAATCGGTCAACGACTTGCCGTCCAAAACGATTTCCCCCTCTTGAGGGCGATGGTGATTCGACAGGACACCAAGCAATGTTGATTTCCCGCATCCATTCGGACCGATGATCGTCGTCACTTTCCCAGTTTCGATAGCGCCGTTCACACCATGCAATGTATTCAACTTTTTATCGTAGGAAAACGTGACATCTTTAATTTCCATAAATACGATCACTCTTTCTCAACAAGAATATGAGGAATGGTCCACCGATTACCGCGACGATGATTGATGCGGGGATTTCATTCGGTGCAATCAATACACGTCCAAGCGTATCCGCAAGCAGGACTAAAAGCGCTCCAGCCAATGCGGAAAAAGGAATGAGCACCTTATGGTCATTGCCAACGAGCGTCCTCCCGATATGCGGAACGAGAAGTCCGACAAACGCAAACATACCCGCAACCGCCGTCGCGACAGATGCAAGCAACACGGCTATCAACGCAATAACGAACCTTGCGAGATTCACATTGACTCCCAAACTCTTTGCGGTTTTATCCTCGAGCGCCAAGTAATTGCACCATTTATAAACAAAAAGGAAAGGAAAATCCCGATACTTCCATAGAGCATAATTACGTCTACATCGCTCCACTTCTTCATTGTCAACGTCGAAGTCGCCACCTGGCTCATTGACTGCGTAAGCCCTCCTCCGCTAAACCCAATCGCCTGGCTAAGTCCAGTGAACAGCGCATTGATCGCAATACCGATTAAGATCATCCGTAGCGGATCAAGTCCCGATTTCCAGGACAACGAATAGACGAGTAAAAACGCAAGCGCCCCGCCTAAAAATGCAAATAACGGCACGAAAAAGAACAATGTCGGAAAAACTGCAATGAGCAAAATGGACATGAAACTGGCACCGGCAGACACCCCGATGATACCGGGGTCAGCAAGCGGATTGCGCATGACCGCCTGCAGCAGCGCCCCAGCTACCGACAAAGCCGCACCCGCAAACACCGCTATCAAAATTCTTGGGAAGCGCAGATCCTTAATGATTTCAACGTCATCATTTGTACCTGTCAGCAATCCGTGCATCAATTCAAACGGCGTAACCGTAATGCTTCCCGTCAATGCCGATTTCACGAAAACAATTGCCAACAACGCAATAACGGCTATAAAACTGATCGTTTTTTTAGTTAACCAAGACATATTTCAACCTGCCTTCTTCATTCAGGAAAAAGCATTTTCTGCAACTCACCAAGCGCCTCTACCGCCGCCAAGTTGCCTGTCGTACCGAATAATTGCTCCTTCAGGTCGTAAACACGACCATTCTTCACGGCATTAAAATGCTTCCATACATCATTCGAATTGAATTCCTTATCGAACATATCTATTACCTGCTCGGGCATTCCGTGCGCGGCCCTCAAAATGATGTCCGGATTCGACTGCTGTAAATATTCCGTATTAGAGGATAAAAACTCTACATCCTCGCCAGTAATCACATTCACGCCGCCAGCGCGTTTCACAAGGTCACCAATATAGGAATGCTCAGTTGCAACCAAATAACTTCCAGGAATCCCAAGCAGAATCAATACAGTCGGCTTCTCTTTCCCTTCAGAAGCTGCTTCGATTTCAGCAACCTTCTCCTCGAACTGAGCTACTAAGGCTTCTGCCTGCTGCAAGCGATCGTATTTCTCACCGATGCGCAAGATTTCTTCATGCATTGCGTCGATACTTTCTAAATTCGCATACGTCATATTGATACCACGTTCATCAAACATCTCTTGCAAATCATATTTCAACGTTGTCACTGAAAAGATTTCCGTCGGTTTCAATGAAAGAAGTGTCTCCATATCTGGGCTCATCGGATTGCCGACCTCTTTCGCATCGGCATATCTTTCAGGCAACTCTTTATAGCTCGAAGGTACGCCAACTAAATCAATCTCAAGCGCATCCATAATTTCAGTCAATGCGACGGTTGTCGCAACAATCCGATCGCCTTCCCTACGTGCGGCGTCTGTCCGACAACTTTGTCGTTGTTAGATGAACAGCCCGCTATAATTACAAGGAACAACAATCCGACTAAGCCGATTACCTTTTTCATTTCTGTACAACTCCTTGCGCGCACTTATTTACGAGCGCGTTTCTTCATAACTGCAAATGCAATGCCGCCTGCTACAACTGCGAATATCACTACAAGCACGATGAACAAGGACTTGTTCGAACTATCCTTTTCAACGACAACCTCGTCTGCAACAGCCTCTTCTTGCGCAGTTTCCTCTATTGAAGCTTCTTTTAGTTCATCCGCGGATTCTTCAAGTTCTTCTTCCACTGTTAGTAGTTCATCTTCTTCGTCTTTCAATACATCATCAGATTCTTCCGAGTCAACTTCATCTTCCTTTGTCAAAGGCTTCTCCGACTTCTTGTCTTTTTCAGTCTCGGTTTTATTTGCCGTCTCGGTTTTATTCACAGTTGGTTCATTCTTGGAAACTTCTTTTTTCTCGACTGGTTTTTCAGTCTTCTGTTCAGTAGACTTCTGCACTGGCTTAACTTCATTCTTCACTTCGGGTTTCGCTTCAGGCTTCGTTTCCGGTTTCGTTTCCGGTTTTGTCTCCTTAGCAGGCTGCGTCACTGGCTTTTCAACAGGTGCCGGTGGAATGGAAGATGTGTTGAAAACAAGTCGGATATCATATTTATTGTCATATCCCTCTAATCCTGGAATCCCCGTTACAATGATGTGAATTTTCGCGTTTACTGTTTGTGAAATGTCTTCAACATCAAATTTGACGATTCGTTTGTCGTTCGCTTCGCTCACAACCTGCACATCTTTTCCCTGAACCTTAAAGTATTGCCACCATGAACTATTGTTCAATGTGACAGTTACTGTCGCCTTGCCATTCTGCATTTTCACTTTTGCAGGACTCACCATATAGTCAACAGTCGCCGATTCTTCATTCGAATTTGCCTTTAAGACTGAGAAAGGAAGGGTATAATCACCATCAGCGTATGTCGTGCCCGCTGCATGCATTTGACCTGTAATAGGAATTGATAGTGCAAGCAGCAACGCAATTACCATCGAAAAGAGTGTTTTCTTTTTCATCTTAAACTCCTTTATTCATATACAGACAACGCCGGCTGTCACTGTAGGTGCGACGCCGGCAATTGAATGTAAAATTATTTAATTACTTCAAGCATTTTGTAGACCATTTTAGAAGCATGTGCACGAGTTGCGCTGTCTTTAGGTTGGAACACCTTCTTGCCGTCTACAGTGCTTCCGTCAATGATGCCAAGGCCAGCAGATAGTGTTACAGCTGTTTTAGCATAGTCATTGATGCGACCAGCGTCTGCAAATACTACATTTGTATTAACATCCTTAAGAACGGATGCATTTTTGTATTCAATTGCGCGAATGATCATTGCCGCCATCTGTTCACGCGTAATCTCTTCATTGGGACTAAATTTGCCATCGTTTTTCCCTAAAACGATGCCTGCACGGTTTGCAGCTTCAATTTCTTGAACAATCGTTTTCATATCTTTAGTAACATCAGAGAATGTACCTGTAGCTTCTTGTGTTGGAAGTTTCAAGGCACGAGCAATTACCATTGCAAATTGAGCTCTTGTAATCTTATCGTCCGGAGCAAAAGTTTCTGCTGTTTTCCCTTTAAGGATTTCTTGTTCAGCAAGTGCTACAATATATTCTTTTGCGAAAGAATTATTGATGTCTTTAAATGAAACAGGAGCTTTCTCAGCACCTACCGGCGTGATTGTTTTTGTATCAAATGCAAGGCGCACTACATGATTACCTGTATAATTTGCTGAAGCAACATGAACAGTCACTTTCGCATTCATGATTTGATTAAGGTCCGCCACTTCAAATGAAACCGTGCGGATGTTTTCTTCTACATTCACCGCTACAACTTTCGCATCAATGAATTCACCGTTTTGTTCCACTTGGAATCCTGTAACTTGTTCATTATTCGTCAATTTAACAGTAACGATATTCTTACCGTCTTTCACAGTCAATGTTGCATTTGTTTCCATATGTCTTGCCATGCTAGAAGCTTTATCTTCCTTTTCATGCAATGGCGTGAAGTCAATTGTATAGTTGCCTTCTTTTATAGTAGTTGCTGGTTTATCTGTTTCTTCCTCTTTGACACGTTTTCTTTATCAGCAGGTACATTGCTTCCGTCAAATTGGAAACGGATATCATGTACTGTGTCATATGTGCCCATTCCTGGAATTCCAGTAACGATAATATGAGCTTTCGCACTCAGTATCTTTTTAACATCTTTAATTTCAAACTTAACAAGTCTTGTTTTTGCTTCTTCATCTTCACTAACAACTTCAACAGCAACAAATTCATTGCCATCTTGGATTTTCATAGATTGCCAGTATTGGCTATTCAACAATGTCATATAGGCAATTGTCTTTCCATCCTCAATTTTGATTTGTGCAGGACTTTCCACATGTCGCCCAGCAGCCGACACTTCGTCTTTATCTGCTTGAAGTACTGTAAATGGAAGTTCATATGTTTGCTGGTCTTGCGCATTCACTTCAGCCGCGGCTGATGGTAGTGCAGGCACTGCTGTAAACAGTACAAGAATAGCTGTTAAAAGCATTATCAAATTTTTCTTCATTCTTTAACTCTCCTTTGAGTTCTTTTTCTTAGATCGCAACAATCGGAATGCTACAACAGCAACCACTGCAATCGCTATGTAAATAAAAGTATTTCCTGTATCGCCTTCGGACTCGGTTTCACCTAACCAACCCGTATCCGTCATTTCAGCGGAATCAAGATTGATAGCAGCCCGGACTGTATAGGCATGGTTGTAAGCCGGCTCCATTTCCTCAATTTCAACACGCATTTTTAGCAGAAATGGCTCTGAAAGATCACTATCAATCTTAAATTCAACGACGCGTAAATCCGCTTCATCATCCCAACCGATAACATTTACATCTACGAAGTCATCGTCATTCTGCGCTTTTAACTCCTTCACCCAGTTGCTATGATTCACGGTTAACTGCATGTATGCGTCTCCGTCCTTCACTTTAAGCAACGCAGGTTTCACAAAATAATCGTTTGCAATGGACACGGAGTCACTATCGGCTTGCAACAACTCGTATTCAACCGTATAAAGGCCATCATCCAAAGAAGCCGCAAAAGCGCTCGTTCCATTCACTATAAAAAAGAAAGAAAGCAGTAACATAACCGCCAAATTCTTAACTATTTTGCTATTAGCCAACCCCTCACCTCTTCCAATGAGAACAGTTATCATTACCTCTCCAATAATATCTCACAAACTATTAATTTAACAGGCATTTTCTCAAGCTTCACATATCGTTCACAAAATAATGACAAGTAATTGAAGCACGATGGGTTCTATTTGCAATATTTCTGTTTACCTTTCCGCCACACATTAAATAACGCCCTTGAATACTACCATCCTCATAATTCCCAATGAGTTGTAATAAATTAACTAACAACAAAATTCCAGGGGGAGGGTAATTTGAATTTTGACAGTTTACTCGATAAACTTTTAGGGCAACGTGAACTCATCCATGAAGTAGAATGTGCTGTTTGCGGTGGGTTTGAGGCTTATTATCGTGATCCGTTTACTAAGGAGAACTTGGGGCGAGCATGTGAATTTTGCGGAGAACTTCAAGCATTTGATTAAGCGTCGTACCTATCGGATAATAAAAGCGGGAGGTCAACCAAGCCTTGCCAGGTTGACCTCCCATTTTCTTGACCACCTATTCAACAACTACCTTCAAGTAAATCCCATTTCCCATCATAACCCCGGACTTATCCTTCCACAGAGGGTGTACGACCAATAAATAATCTTTACCCGAAATCATCGGTGAAACGGGCGTTACTTCCACTGTTCTTCCGTCCTTTACGGCGACACGGACTTCAGCTTCTTCTCCACCAAGCTCAATCAATTGAATTGCACGTTCATCCAAACGGCTCCAATCCATATCCTTGCTCATGCGAATGGTAAATGTCTTTGTCGTTTTCACATTTTCCATTACCGGAAATGGCGAATAGCCGGCAAACTTATATAGAAGCTGGTCATAATGTGCTGTATTCACTTCTTCATTGGTAGCCGTCACTACGTCTGGCGTCACACCGACTTTATCAACGGCAATCCCCTTTGGTGAAAAAAATCGGGCAGTCGTCAATTTCAAAACGCTTCCGTCCTGGAAAGCAAACATTGATTGCGCTGTGCCCTTACCATAGGAAGTTTGTCCGAAAATCTTCGCAGCATTTTGTTCTTTCAAATTAACCGCAAGCATTTCCGACGCACTTGCACTATATTCATTGATTAGCAATGACACGGGACTCTTAATCTTTATTTCCTGATTAACAGAACGATAGATTGCCGGAGTCTTATTTTTCTCTCGAATTTGGAACGCCTGCGACACATTAGGGAAAAATCCCGCGATTTCCTGTGCGGCCGTAATATAGCCTCCACCATTATTCCGGATATCTAAAATTAAACCATCCGTGTCGCCAAGGGTATTAATCGCCTCAGCCATCTCCTTCGCTGAATTAGTCGCGAAACTATTTAACCGGATATACCCGATATTCCCACCAAGCATTTCCGATTCGACCGTCGGCAAATGGATTTCCGCACGTTTAATCGTCTTTGTAATTGGAAGGCTATTTCCGCGTTCAATCGTCAAAGTGACTGACGTATTTTCCTCTCCACCAATCAACGGAACTACGGCTTGGACAGATTTCCCTGTTAACGATATTCCATTCACTCTGGTGATCACATCGCCCGGAAGCAGACCCGATTTGAAAGCGGGACCATCCTTTATTACCGAAATCACCTTTACGCCCTTATCACTTTCCTCCAACACAACGCCAATCCCAACGATACGCTGCTCGATTCCGTTAATAAAAGCCTCATATTCCTGTTTCGTCATATAGATTGAATGCGGATCCAGTCCATCAACAATCTCTTTTGCTGATTCTTTTAAGAGAACATCATCCGGAACCTCGTCAACATAATATTCTTGAATCAGCTGTCGAATCGCATCCAACGGCTCCGCTGCTGCCGCCTGAGTAAACGGCATCATGACAAAAAGGAGTGTAAGTAGTGCAATTAAAGGCTTCATAGGTCTTTTAATCAAGTCGATATCCTCATTTCTTGGTGATGTTTCTACTATTATACTAATTCAATTTACAATCGCACATCTTTTTTGTTTCATA
Organism: Sporosarcina thermotolerans; assembly: GCF_030067815.1. Lineage (GTDB taxonomy): Bacteria > Bacillota > Bacilli > Bacillales_A > Planococcaceae > Sporosarcina > Sporosarcina thermotolerans. The sequence goes on from NZ_CP125968.1 coordinate 3,337,779, forward strand.
CTCTTCCGAATTTATAGTGTATTTTGTATTACTGAATGATATGATAAATTATAACTATGGGATAATTTTTGAAGGGGGAATAAATTATGATAAATTGTTATATACATACTGATGAATTGTCAGTGGGGACTTGTGTTGGTTGTGGCAAATTCATCTGTGCAAATTGTAATACTGAATTAAAAGGGAAAAATTACTGTAAAAGTTGTGTAGATGAACTTTTTGACGATAATAAGAAAAAAATTGAACGGTTAGAAGATAATATGAACAATAAACAGCCAATGGTATTTATGAACGCTGGCGGTGGTTCATCCTCTTCTAGCTCAAGTGCAGCCACAGCTGTTAGTAATGATGGTGGATATATGAGATATACTAAAAGTAAAACAGCGGCAGGACTTTTAGCAATCTTTTTCGGCGGACTAGGAATCCACAAATTTTACTTGGGTAGATGGGGATGGGGATTATCTATCTATTATTTTGTTGGACGTACATTCCGGCTTTAATAGGACTTATAGAAGGTATTATCTATCTTGTATCAAACCCACATAACTTTGCAAGAAAGTATGAACCAGGATATCGCTGAAAGAATATTAATTTCGAATCTCCTTGGTAATGGCAATGAATCAGTAATTGAAATATACTTAGGCTGCTCTTAAAACTTGGATGCAGCCTATTATTGTTTTAATGAACAGGATGCTTTTAATGAAAAAAAGCCAACCATAAAGGTCGGCCTAATCCCTTAAACTTTCAGCCCCGCATAAAGATACCGCTCAAAAAACTCAACTGTCTTCGTGTGCATTGTAATATGATTTTCTATCTTTTCCGTCTGATGGCCTTCATCTTCGAAAATGACCATCTCAACTTCCCTGTCCAGTTTTTTCAGATCCGCAACAATCTGCTCCGCCTCGCTGACCGGAACGCGTGAATCATTCCTTCCATGGAACACTAATAAAGGGGCAGTGATTTTATGCGTTAGATTGATCGGCGCGGTTTTTCTTCGAAGAAATCACTATGTTCTGTTAGCGTTCCGTACTCATACTCGCGCAAGTACCTTCTCCATACACCAGTATTCGTTAGGAATGTTTTTAAGTTCGACATACCGACGATATCTACTCCCGCTGCCCACAAATCCGGATACTGAGTCAACGCGGACAATACCATGAATCCTCCGTAACTTCGACCCATGATGCCAATTTTATCCGGCACTACTTGATGGGCATCAACTAAAGCCCCCGCCAAACTTGCCAAATCCGCCACAGCATCAAGCCGCTTGTCCGCATCATCCAATTTCAAAAAAGTCCTACCATACCCGTTGCTTCCGCGGATATTCGGAACCGCCACCGCGAATCCTTTGTAAACAAGATATTGCAAAACAGGGTTATACTCGGCTCTCGACTGCGCTTCTGGACCGCCATGAACGTAAATTACGGCAGGCTTTGACTGATCGCCATCCTGGTTATAGAAGAAGTAAGGAACCTCCAAACCATCAAAGGATTTATAGGAATAAAGTTCAGGCTCCCTCCAATAATCGCCGACTGTTTCCGATTGCCCGATGAACGTCTGGCGCTCCACCTTTTTCGTAGATACTGTATATTTCCAAATATCTCCCGGGTTCGTCGGAGTTTTCATTGTGAATAAAAATGAGTCATTCGCCAGCCACGACATTGAACCGATAACACCGTCAGGAAGCGAATCAATCAGTTCGTAAGTTTGGGTTTTCGGGTAATAAATCCCGAGCCTCGTGATGCCGCCTTCATTAAGTGTAAAAGATAACGAGTCGCCATCAGGTGAAAGTGCAATTTCCTCCATATCCCACTTCTCCCAATGAAGCAACTTTTCAAGATGTCCAGGGTTATCCAGCGTGAACTTGCATAAATGAAGTGTATCTTCATTCGTATCCGTAAGGACATATCCCTCGTCATTCCCGACCCTCGGCGAGTTCATCCGAGCAAGCACATCTTCATTGCCAAGGCGCACTTTCTCTTTGTCCGGGTATTTACGAGATAAATGATTCGATCAATATTTGTCTCCATCATGCTGACAAATAGGAATTCATTATCAAGCCACCCAAGCGGGGTGCAATTCGCATCATGTGTAAATACCTGCTCCACTTCCCGAGTTTCCACATCGATAATAAACACATCGAACTGACCAGGATGACGACGGTTGCTGGAATAAGAAAGATAACGACCATCCTTCGACCAACCACCAACATAATGGAAATGATCCTTCGATTCCACAAGAACTTCCGGATCCTTACCCGTCGGTCCCACAATATACAATTGCTGCTTTTCATTCCCCTTACTGTCAATCCCGACTACCGTCCGATCACCGGTTGGCGAATGATACACGCTCAAAACACGGTCATGCGTCTCTATGAATTGAACCGGCTCCCCATTTGAATCTAACTTCCAAACTTGCGGAATCCCCGTGAGTTTCGATAAAAATGTAAACGTCCCCGTTCCCGGAATAACCTTCGCTTCATACGCAGAATTAACTTTCAGAAAATCCAACAATACCTTTTCTTCATCAGACATGTATTCTCCCCCATTCACTTTCTAAATAATTTCAAGAGTCTATCAATTCTATAATAGTTTACCATTCATGGGGTGATAGTCACAACCTAAAGCACCACAAACAAAAAAGAGCCAGCTAATAATGACTTCCCGTTGACACACCATGACTTCCCATAGAACACCTATAACTTCCCGTTAACGCACCATGACTTCCCATAAAACATCGATAACTTCCCGTTAACGCACCGTGACTTCCCATAGAGCATCGATAACTTCCCGTTGACACACCATGACTTCCCATAGAACATCAATAACTTCCCGTTGACGCATCATGACTTCCCATAGAACATCATTAACTTCCCGTTAACGCACCATGACTTCCCATAGAACATCTATAACTTCCCGTTAACGCACCATGACTTCCCATAGAACATCTATAACTTCCCGTTGACACACCATGACTTCCCATAGAACATCAATAACTTCCCGTTGACGCATCATGACTTCCCATAGAACATCATTAACTTCCCGTTAACGCATCATGACTTCCCATAGAACATCTATAACTTCCCATTGACGCATCATGACTTCCCATAGAACATCATTAACTTCCCGTTAACGCATCATGACTTCCCATAGAACATCGTTAACTTCCCGTTGACGCATCATGACTTCCCATAGAACATCATTAACTTCCCGTTAACGCATCATGACTTCCCATAGAACATAAAACCCCTCGCCATCGGCAAGGGGTTGTCCTGATTACTTTTTCAATTGTTCCACCCGGTGAATGAAAATCGCCATATCTCCACGTGTGATGGAGTTGCTTGTACCAAATAGCGTCTCAGTTGTTCCCTGGGTGATATTGTACTTCACAAGTGCTTTTACGGCAGCACTATATTTGTCTGACACATCATTGAATTGAATAGTTGTATCTGCTCCGTCAAGTTTGTAAGCTTTCGAAAGAATCAAGGCCATTTCGCCTCGTGTTAGCTCGGCATCCGAACCGAAAATCGTTTTCGATTCGCCTTCCATAATTCCTTTTTCGACGAGTATATTTACTGCATTCGCAGCACGTGCCGGTACATCTTTAAATCCTGCATCTTTTACAAATGTCGTGTCTAAATTCAACGCCTTCACGACCAAGACTGCAGCATCCACTCGCTTAATTTTCGCATAAACACCAAATTCAGTTTTGGAAAATCCTTGTGTAATTTTATTTGCCACAAGGTAATCGACAGCTGCTTTGTATCGATCCGCAACATCTAAGAATGCAAGAGCCTGTGTCGGCCCAACATTATCTTTCGGTTCAGTCTCATTATCTACCGTTCCGAACAGTGCTTGGAGTGTATAAACTCCCGTGCTATCGCTATAACGAACCTGTTCTACTCCGATAAAATAAGTCCCTTTTTCCAAGTTAGCAAGCTGACTCAGCTTAGAAGGCTCGCCATTCTTACCGCCTTTAACCTGCTCACTGAACAATGCTTTTCCATTGCCATCGAATAACGAAATATTCACTTCATCTAAATAAGAGCTAAAATTCAACTTCAGCTTACCTGCTGTCTTCAACTCTACTTTGAAGAAGTCCGCAGTATCATTCAAGCTAATGAAACCACGAAGGGGCTCGGCATCGAGTTTTAAATCCTTTGCAAGTTCAATCGCATTATTCGGCTCAAGTTCCTGATTTTTAGCAGGAATAAACTTATTCGTCACCGTAAAAATACCTGATTCTTTTTTAATATACGCACCGTCACTAATTTTTATAAGATAGGTTCCCTTCTCCAAGTCGAGCGACTTGATCCATTTGGAAGCCTCAAGCAACGTTCCATCATACGATTTATCTTGATAAATAATATTCCCTAACATATCTTCCAGCGTAATTAACGTAATATCGATACGCGAATCTACGCTGAGTGTCAATGTCCCGGATTCTTCTAAAGGAAGCAAATAAGTATTCTCTTTACCACCAGGAATAATTTTCCCTGTTTCGGCGCTATTTGGAATAAAAACAACTTGCTCATTCGCTTTCGCAATATGATTGGTCAAAAGCGTCAGCGCAAAAACCGTCAGTAAAAGCGCTAACTTGCGCAGTACTCTATTTTTCATTTTGTCTCCTCTTTCTATTTAGTTTTCTATTAATATAGTATACCATCAAATAGTGTCGGAAATAGTAGAATTTTGAATGAAAAGGTAATATACCCTCCCAATAAAAAAACCCCTTCATTTGCAGAAGGAGTATCATTTACAAATTATTTCCCCACGGCGTAGTGGGTTTACGCTTCACTCTGCCTAGTAATAATATATCCCCTTAATAGGAAATGACAAACCGCAAAACTTACAAATATCCCGATAAAATCTATCCCAACATCATAAAACCTTCCATTCCTCCCGAAAAACAACTGCATGATTTCTGTAATCAAGGCAAAAACCGTACATATGATCAATGATTTCTTTTCTTTTTGGATTGATGAGAGAACTAAAATATACATGATTCCAAACGCAGTCATATGGCCGAATTTCTGAATCCAAAAAAACCTGCTCGTCCAATTAAAGTCGGTTGTGATCAACAGATCTGCGAATGTCGGGTCGAATAATGGGGTGAAGTGAATAACTTGATTATACAAAAATGCATGAGCGCTATATGTACAACCTGCGACCAATATGAAGAATATCCAAATTAACGTCAGTGTCCGTGTAAACAATAGAAGAACCTTCCTTTCAACGATAACGTTGAAAACAGCATTGACCAATTTAGTGGGTTTTATATAGAGGGGAATTTATTTTTGGGGATAGTCCCGGCTACCTTATAACGTATACCACCATCAATTAACCTACATTACCTAAATATACTTATTTACTCCTACACAGCCATATTTTCTGTGGTATTATACCTTATGAATATATGAAAACAGGTGAAATTCTTGAGATTTAATGGTCGGATCATTGCGATTGGGGTCGTCGGTTTATTTAATGTAATGCGTTATTTTTATTATCATCAGTATCTAAATTTACCTTTTAAAGCGGATTTTTTTATTTTAACTACATTTTTCTTAATCATAGCCTTGTGGGGTGGGAAACAGTTTGATCGGGTTAAGTATTTCTCTGAAAAAGACCCTCTAACAGATACTTTTAACCGGCGGACGATTGAACGGTTTTTTCAAAGAAACGCTAAAGTATGTGATAAGAATGGTAAAAAGTTAGGCGTTATTTTAATCGATATTAATGATTTTAAAGCTATCAACGATACATACGGTCACCATAAAGGCGATGAACTGTTGACCGAAATCGCTACAAGCCTGAAAAAGTCAGTTGATAAGAAGGATTTGGTCGCAAGATGGGGCGGCGATGAATTCTTGATTCTTGTACCTAATTGTACAGATGGGTTTAGAGCGGAATATATTAAAAATCTTCACCAAGCTTTTGAAGAGCACTTGGACGGTTTCCCAACTGTAAGGGCATCAATAGGATTTTCGATATATCCGGGAGACGGACAAAATTTCCAAGAATTAGTACAAAAAGCTGATGAGGCAATGTATAGAGATAAAAAAGATTGTGCGCAAGCGGTCTAATTTCAACTAAAATAGCAACAAGAAAGGAAGAAACAATGAAACCACTCAAACTTTTTACTGCATTCATACTTAGCTTCTTTTTATTGGCAAATACCGCAGCCGCTCAAAGTTTTCAGGATGTCCCAACAGATCATTGGGCGCATGATGAAATTCGCTTTTTGACGGATAAGCAAGTCATACGCGGATTTTCGGATGGTTCATTCAAACCACTTACTGTTTTAACGAGAAAAGACGCGGCTGTCATGCTTGTGCGTGCTCTAAAGCTGCCAACTATCCAGCAGCCACAAGTAAAACCCGCTGATTTGAAGCCGACGATGGGTGGGTATTCGGAAATGATGATAGCGGCGAATAAAGGTTTCTTCACCGTTACAGGAAACCGTTTCAACCCGAATCAGCCACTCACTCGCGATGAGATGGCTAAGGCGCTCGCCGTTGCATATGGGTACAACGGAAAAGGCACTTCTTTCTTTAAAGATGTGGCGAAGGGCAATCCATATTACAAGTTTATCGATGGGATTGCAGAAAATGGAATCACGACAGGTTATTCAGACGGTACATTTAAGCCGACTGTCGCCGTTAACCGGGCACAGTTTTCGACATTCCTCAAACGCGTCTACGATAAACCACATGAATATAGTGTGAAAAAAGATGGACGCATTTTAAAAACTTTCACGGATGAGACTGCCGCCATATCGTATGCAGTGAGCCAGGCCGGTTCGACAGTTCATCCGGTCAGTAATTCACTAATGAAATATGAGCAAAGGCCTGTCAACTTAAAGGCTACGGGAATAAAAATGGTGTTTTGATTTACAGCGGTTCTGAAAAAGAGGCATTCGACAAGGACTTCTATGCACCTTACCTTGCCAAAGGGGACTCGACCTTTTTCGATACATTTATAGTTATGGGTAGACAATATCCTAATGGGGAATTTCAAGAAACTCCTAAAAACCTTGCGAATTACAGTGACTGGAAATGGTTTGCAGATAAACTTTTCTCACCTTCTGGCCCATTACGCCCATTGAATGAAGCTGCCGTGGAGGCAAATAGAAAAGCGAAAGTCTATATCGGAATTCCATATCCAAAACGCAATGGTAACTTGATTGACCTAAACGGTAAAAAGCTGCCCAACACACTCGATAATCGCAAACAAATGGTGAACTGGTACATTTCAACTGTCGAGCAGCAGTGGAAGCGCGCAGGATTGACCAACTTAACACTTACTGGATATTACTGGGTGAATGAAACCGTAATTCATGCAGATGACGAACTGTTAGTTACGGATACAGCTGCAGCTATCCATAAACTGAATAAGAAATTCATTTATGCGCCACATGCACGCACGACTAATTTCGGTAACTGGAAATACTACGGATTCGATGGTGCATACTTGCAGCCAAACACCTTCCGACTAAACCTCGGTGATCCGAAAGCAAAGCTGCATAAAGCTTTTCTCGAAGCGCAAATCAAAGGAAGCAGCATCACATTGGAAATTGACACCTATTCCCCACATCAAATAGGAGCCGGCTTACCAAACTTCGAAACCTATTTGGAGTTTGCAAAACGCTATGATTTACAAGGCTTCCTTCTCTACCAAGGGACGGAAATGGTCTATCGGATGGGCACGATGAAAAATGATGCATATCAAAAAGCGTATGAGGAATTATGGGACTTTATGGAGTAAGGATTGATTTGAAGGAGCCAATTTCCAATCGGAAACTTGGCTTCTTTTTTCTTCTGACCGAACTTTCCCATAAATCGTTTCTATAGGATGAAGTGTGGCTGTTTGTTATACTACATGTCAATGTAATGAAAGGAGATTTGATTATGCAAAATATATCTGGCAAAAATGCGATTATTACTGGGGCTGGGCGTGGAATCGGTCGTGCAACAGCAATTGCCTTCGCGAAAGAAGGCATTAACGTAGGTTTAATCGGGAAAACTGCTGCCAACCTTGAAAAGGTCGCTGAAGAACTAAGTGAATTTGGTGTAAAAGTTTCGTTTGCTGCTGCAGACGTGTCCGATAATGAATCCGTAATCGCTGCTGTCGAGCATGTAAAATCGGAGCTTGGACCAATTGATATTTTAATTAATAATGCCGGAATCGGTAAATTCGGCAAGTTCCTTGAACTCACTCCTGAGGAATTCAAACAAATAATCGATGTCAACTTGATGGGCATGTACTACGTCACACGCGCAGTGCTGCCAGAAATGATCGAACGACAAACAGGCGATATTATCAATATCTCCTCAACAGCTGGGCAAAAAGGTGCGCCTGCTACAAGTGCATACAGCGCTTCGAAATTTGGTGTATTGGGACTCACAGAATCACTTATGCTTGAAGTCAGAAAGCACAACATCCGCGTGACGGCATTAACACCAAGCACAGTGGCAACTGACTTGGCAATCGAAGGGAATCTCACTGATGGAAACCCTGAGAAAGTCATGCAACCTGAGGATCTTGCAGAAGTAATGGTTGCACAATTAAAGCTACATCCAAGAATCGTACTGAAATCGGCTGGACTTTGGTCGACAAATCCTTAATAAATTGGAAAAAGACCCTGATTGGGTCTTTTTTTTTTGATTAGTTCTCGTAGAATCGCTTTGACTTCCCATTGAACGGCGAAGACTTCCCATGGAATCGCTATAACTTCCCATTAAACACGGGTGACTTCCCATAGAAGCACTATAACTTCCCATTAAACACGGAGAACTTCCCATAGAAGCACTATAACTTCCCATTAAACACGGAGAACTTCCCATAGAAGCGCTATAACTTCCCATTAAACATGGAAGACTTCCCATAGTAACACTTCATCTTATCTACCGTCACCATTTCATTTGCCGGAATAGATCCGACAACACCCTTTTAGCCTCCACATCAATTTCCCAATCTGCAATCTCCTCCAGCAAACTATCCTTAGATCGGAAACCCTTAACAAATCCATTCAAGCGGGCGGCAAACGTAGAGTCTAAAAGCTCGTCCGCCCCACGATAAAGCCCTCCCAATTGCTCCAATGCCTTCGGATATCTCTTCAAATAATATTTCTGATGACGTTCTTCCGCTAACGTAAAGCCTGTAAGCTCTGCTATATCTGTTTCAATCGATTCACCAAGTTCCTCTTCCATTTCCCGCTTCACTATCTCAGCAAGCTCAAGCTGTTTATCGTCATGACAACGTAGTAAAGATAAATACTGCCGCCCTTTATATTGATCGCGATTCGGATAATGATTCCTCCAAAAGTGTCGTAGGACATCCTCATACCGCAAAATCTTCGGGTCAAAATCAATCTCCACAGTCTCCGTATGATTGCCCATTTGCCGATAAGTCGGGGACGGCGTTGTCCCGCCCGTATAACCGACCCGCGTCCGAATTACACCTGGTAAACTTCCAAACGGGCTTCTGGTCCCCAAAAACAACCCATTCCAAACGTAGCGGTCTCCAAATCAGACTTATAAAGCCCTTTTTCAATTGCTTCAATCCCCATATGGATTCACCTTTCCTCGGAGCTTTTTCCTGATCATATTATTAAACACTGAGCCATTTCTCCATCCAGCCCCTGAATGAACCCAGCATTAACAACCTAATATCTCCTCAATCTCCCATTCACCAATCCCATATCAAACTCACGGTACAACTGCATCCTTGCCCAACTCTTCATAGACTCATATTCGGGATTTGAGGGATCGCTCATGATTTTCAGGAAATTATCAAATCCAGGCTCACCTCCGCAATCTTCCGGTGGTGCTGTTCCCTCACCTTCTAAACAAACTGGTGATTGGAGATCATCCCTTGTCACAATCTCTTCGATGAAAATTTCGTGCTTCCATTCATCACCATAGTCGTAGATATATTTCATATAAGTATGTGGTGGAATGAAATCGGTAAGCAGAAGTCCCTTTTCTAACTTCACTTCAACATCACCCGAGTAGGCAACCGCCTCTTCATTCATTACAATATTCAACATCGGCCGGTATCCATACGAAGTGTAGGTTGGCGAGTGTTCAAATTCAGGTTCATCCGTTTTTGATTCATCATATAAGTAAAATTCATGCAAATGATAATCATGCCAGTCGAACGCAATTTGCAAAATCCGGTGCATCTCATAAAATGAAGTGTCAAGCGGTACTAACAGCCTTCTCCAAATGGAGTGTTCCCCCAATTGCATCGAGACTTTCATGACAGCAGCTCTTGTTTTAAAAACCGGGCCTTCAACAAGAGATTTCAAGTCCTTGAATAATTCCTTATACGGGTAAGTGGATGGTGAATTTCCACCACCGCCCAATAACCGGCTCGCATTCTTGCTTACATTCGTATTGATTAGCAACGCCTTGTCCATTTCCCGAGAATAAAACCAAACATTATCAACGGCTTTATTCAGTCTTGCAACCAGTGAACGGTTTTTCGTTTTATGAAACGTTACAGCCCCTGCCGCACTAATATATTGTTCGATAACCTCATCGCTTAAGCGCTCCGACTTGAATGTTTTCCGAATCGCTTCCACAATCAACCCATCCAAGACTTTCAAGTCCTTCGCTTTTAATCCATACAAAACAATCGTGTATCGGTTGTTGTCATTCATCAGCACAATGGTTTTCCGTCGATCAATGACGAGCAAATTTGCATGCCACGAAAAAAGTGGATTTTCTTCTTCACCCGTATCCGCTTCCGGCTTAAACGGTATTTCGTCAAACAGCTTTTTCGTCGAATGAATTCTCATTTCTTCACGCCTTTCACACTTTTCATTTAGCCATACTGTAAGTGTATGGAAGTGAAGAGGATACTTCAATCGTTGAATCTCGCCAGGGTCTTACATTGTGATGCGAAACATTAATATTGCAGCGCATTTACGTTGCGATACATAACAACGCCATCCCTTTTAAAAAGACACTCTTATTCCACTTTTCATAAAAAGATATCATTGAACACCTTTAATCTTAGGAATATACTATTATATATAAATAATAAATCAAAAGTCATGTTATTGACTCTTTTGATTTGAAAGGTGTGTCGAAATGGAAGAATTCATTGTCATGCAAAGACCTATCAGCTTTTCTCCAGAGGAAATACTATTTCACGAATTACGTTCGCAATACGAACAGTTGGCGATGGAGTACGCGGACAAATTTGAAAAGGATTATGCTCAATTCAAAACGATTGAAAATGTAGTTCAACATTCAATGGATACTGCGATGAACTATATGGCGGAGGTAGCTGAATTTACAGCTGATCTGCTTCGGGATTGGAAGATCTACACGGTTGATGAAGAAATTTTTTTCAAGCACTACATATCAATTGATAATTTATTGGATGGCTATGATTTTGTCTGCGGTGAGTATGAAAAAATCATTGATAACGCCAAGGAGTTGAATGCGTACCGGACGGCTCGCAGGGAATATCGCGGCAGAATTTCCGGTGGTGGTTTTGGCCTGGAAGGGGCAGTCAAAGGAATGGCTACGGCCGGTGCACTGAACTTGGCAACGGGTGTGCTACATGGCACATTTAATATCATTGGAAGCATCGGTTCTGCCATGGCGAATAGTGTTAAAAAGGGCAAGCTTTATAAGAATCCCGAGTTATGCAATTCTTTAGTCAATGGCCTGTACATAGATATTCTTGATTTATACAAACCAGTTATTCAGATTATCAATGAAGAATTAGGATATGGTCTGAAGGAAGAATTTACAGAACTCGATTACCAACGTAAAAAAGGGTTGTTATCCAATATTGAGCGGATTTCTTCGGAGGAAGAACAAAAATCAGTTCTTATTGATTTATTGAAAATTGATCCGACTGACTTTGAAATCTATTTAAAAGTCCTTTCGATTACGGGAGATCCTGACGGTAGTTTAGGGAAAATGGCCGATAACTTCGGAGTGCCGCTTTTTAATTATAAGATGAATCAACTTTTTGATATCGTCGAGCAAGCGGATATCGAAGACGAAGAAGACGCCGAATTTATTAAACAAAAGATTTTACAACACTCTTTTACTTTCGGAATAGACGAGGAAAAATTGGAACCCATCTACAAGGAGTTAGAGAACAGAATCGAGAAATTTAAAAGGCTCGACTTTGACTATCTTATCGAAGCCGAGGCTGGAGAAGTCGCTCATTCATCAAGTGATGTTAGGGAGATTATCCACGAATTAATGGAAAGCCTTCCAACTGCACAGCGAGAATTATCACTTCTATTCGACGAAGCGATTACCAAATGTTCAAACGCTCTATCTCATTTGACAGAAAACGGACTTGAACAGGGTGAATGGGGGATTTTCCAAATGGATGACAGCCCATTTGGAAACGGTAAAGGCGGGATTTTATTGACGAATCGCCACCTTTATTACAAAAATACCTTTAGCAAACCAAAGCAGATACTATTAGGTTCTATCGAAAAAATCACAAACAGCAAAGATGAAATCATCATCAATGATCATGATAAAATCCAGATTGTATCTATTAAACGAGACACGTTATCTAACTACGTCAGTTTCCTTATCAAAGTAGTTGCTCTCATTTCCAAAACGTATAATATTCGCGAAGAGCAATCGGCATCGGATCAATACGCCGCCATCAAGAAAAGAATCATTTCGATCAAGGAAAAGAAAGTGCGTGAAAAGCTTTTCCTACCGAATGAAAATCCGAAGGCCTATGCAAATGCTATCCATGAATATGTAACACTTAGTCAGAACGAAGAAATTCTTATTCTTTTTGACGACACAATCTGGAGTACCGCAAAAAAAGGATTTGCAATAACCAATCATCGCCTGCATCTTAACTTAAAGGAAAATAACCGCTCTTTCCCATTGACAGCTATTGAAGAGGTCGGCTGCAGAGGCGAGTCCCACAACAAACATATCGTCTTATTAATGAGCAACGGAGAAGAGGTTATATGCAAACCAAGCATTTTGGAAGCTGTTTATTGGGATGACTTACTTGAACCAATTGCAGATGCAATCTTTGATTTATCAGATATGATTAACGATGAACCTGAGAATATCGAATTAATGGAACCAACTGAAACGGAAACTAATGAAGAAATAGGCTATGAAGAGACGGTAATAGACACACGCGAAGAATCCGTTTTGGAGACAATAGCTCATACAGCAACTATTGTTGAAAAACCGATAAAAACAAAAAACTTCGCAAAAAAGGTTGAAGGATTCTATCAATCTTTAAATAAAAACATAGAGGGGTACTTCTACCCTTGCGACAGAGACGATACCAAATCACAAAAAAGGCTCAAAGGAGCTTTAGGCTCGTATGCCAAACTTTCAACGGAAGAAACACCTTATCTACTTTTCGATAATACGGCATTCGGAAGTGCCAAAGACGGTTTCCTACTGTCTAATGAAGCCATCTACTATCACAATATGTGGAGCAACAGTGGTCGAATCGCCTACGCAGACATTGAAGACATCGAATTTAAAGGAAATCTTTACATCAATGGCAATGAAATTCAACTTGAATTAATCGGTAAGAAGTATCGCCCTGAATTAGTCGATCAACTGAAACAGCTTATTTTAGGTTAATCAAAAACCGAGCCCTTCTGACAGTCAAAGACGCTATTTTGTTCGAATTTGAACGAAATAGCGTCTTTTCTGTTTGTATACTTACTCAATTGCACTATTAATCCGAAAAGTATGTTCATCCTTCTGCCTCAATGTTAAAATAAAGATTGGAAAAGGGGGATTTAATTTGAAAAAACAACTAGTATTCATGGCTGCCCTGCTTGCTTTCGTTTTTGTTCTCAGCGGCTGCTCATCGGACAATAAAACGGTAGATAAAAAAACGGCCGAAGCAATTGACATATCCGAGTACTTTCCGTCTATTGGCATGACGCGGGAGTATATCCATTACGATACGGAAGGACAAACGGTAGAATCAATTGAAACAGTGAACGTATCGACCGACTCTGAGGGTAATGATTCAGTATACATCCATGAAAAAGGCGGAGTGACTACCGAAACAATCAAGGAATACATAGTTAGCAGCGAAGAAGTTAAACTCGTCTACCTCATCAATACGTTAGGGAATAACGAGACAGCTGTCGTCGAACTTGCGAACAAACCGAAATGGGACAAGAACGATGCCAACAAATCCGTCGGTATGATGACTGCGACTGGCTTAACAATGGAAGTCCCAGCTGGGAAGTATAATGAAGTAATTGAAATCACAAGCGTTATCCCAGAAGATAAAGAGGGAAAAACAATCCATTATTATGCACCGGAGTCGGCCTTATTAAGACCGTATTCAGCTTTAAAGACACAAAGGACTTCATTTTTAACGAGTTAAAATCTGCGAACTGATTGTAAAGGTACCTGCGCGCGACACATTTATGACAATTCAACATAGTGAATATTAATTCAAAAAGAAGCCGATCGGTCATTGACCAGATCGGCTTCTTCACTATTTTTTATGCAATTGTAGTGCATAATCTGAATCGTTTCATGCACAGGTACCTTTACAATGCATCATTGCACGTTGATATACAATTTACCATTCGCAAATGCTCTTGTTTCGTTACCGTAAATGTCTTTCACTTTTACTTCGATGCGAGCGCCTGCTGCGACTACGCCAGATGGTACAGTCCAGTAGCCTACATAGTGGCCAGGGCTGACTTCTCTGATTGGTAACTCAAGCGCGTTTTCACTGCTCAACCCAAGATTTGTTAGTGGCATGTGGATTGAGAATGTGGCAGCTAATCCTGCTTCGCTATCAAACTCGATTTTTACAGTTTGGCCAACCCCTACATGAAGATCTGATGCCGGAGTAAGGTTAGAAATCTCAAGTTCAGAGAATTTCGCAAAAACAGTTACAGATTTTGTTTCTTCGTTACCTGCAGCGTCTTTCGCGACTACAGTGATGACGTTCTCACCTTCGTCAAGAAGAATACGCGTTGAGTAAGTTCCATTCGCAGCAACATTTGCCTTCTGTCCGTTGACAGTTACGGTGCTAAGGTTGGCGTCGGAAACTTTACCGGTAACAGTTGCTACTTCACTTTTCGTGTTTGTGCCAGTTCTTGGGCTTGTAATCGACAATACTGGTTTCACAGTATCCAACACAAATGTAACTTGTGCGGATTCACCTGTCACTCTACCATTCAGTGAAGAAACAGCCGTGAATACGTTTTGACCTTCAGTCATAACAATTGGGAATGCAAATGCGCCATCTTCGCCAACTGTGACGGATCCAACATTATTACCATTGTTCTTCAATGTGATTGTTGTTGTTGGAGATGCTTTACCTTCAACTACAACATTTGCATTGTTTGTTACTGCGCCAGGAGTCGTGATTACCGGTCCATCGACTTCATAGTTTACACGTGCACGGATCATGTAGTTTCCTTCGTCAGCAGGTGCTGGAGCCCAAACGCCGCCAACATACTCATAGCTTCTCTTAGCATTCGGACCGTTTTCATCCGTCGCCAATCCTGGTGAAGCCGTGTTGATATGAGTCTGAATGTAAACCATGTAGAAATCACCGTCAACCGCGATGTTATGTTCTGTCAAGTCAACGACAGTCCACCCGCCATCCCGTTTAGCATTCGCATCGATTGGGCCTGCAAGTTTTTTGCCTGGCGCTCCATTTGTTCCTTTTGCATCCCAAACTTCAACTGCAAATTTCGTTCCGCCTGGTACTGGCCATTCTGAAGTCCAGAAACGGAAAATACCTTCAGAGACGATCGCGGAATTCTTGCCTTCCGGAAGGGACATCTTAACTGCCCAGCCATTTCCAGCGTCATAAAATGCACGAGCATTTTCAGCCGTACCATCGTCATACGCTATTTCTCCACCAGGATATGTGAAGAAAGGATCCAAGATAATATCTTTGACAATCCCGTTAGGTCCGATTGTAATAGACTCCTCTTTACTATGGAATCCATTTGCAATCACTTTCATCGTATATTCACCGGAATACGCTGTGATTGAATAGCTTCCGTCAGCGTTTGATACGACAGGAGTAATATTCGCATCTTCAAGAAGCATGATAACTGCTCCTTCAACCGGAATTCCTGCAGCATCTGTGATTTTACCACTTGCCGTCCCTTTTGGATTTCTTCCAATGTGAAATTGGCAGTAGTTGTTCCATTATCTGTGATTGTGACAGTTTGTGCCGTAGATTGGAATCCATACGCTTCTGCTTTCACAGTGTATGTGCCTGCGCCAAGTGTCATTGTGTACGAACCGTCTGCCGGATTTGTATTGACAGTACGATTGTTTTCAAGAACAGTCACTTTCGCACCGAGTGGCAATGCAGAAAGGTTATTTCCGTTCATGTCCACAAACGGAGCTGCAACTTCCTCTTTCGTCAAATCAATCACAAGATCTTTTGGATCCATTGGTTTTTCAGTTGCTTCTTTTTCTTTCTCCATTTCAAGTTCAGCATCCGTCAATTTCGCTGGTTTCGGCATGCCGATTGATGTTTTCGCTGGTTGTGCAACATCAGTTAACGCGACATCATCGAGATACCAACCTTGTTTTCCTACACTTCCATCGGAAAATGCATTGAATCCGAGATAGACGCGTTGTCCGCTATATTCAGACAAGTCGACTTGTACGTCAACCCAACCATCTGAAGAGCCATCAACTTTCAGTAGACGCGTCCAGTTTTCACGATCTGTGGAAATTACAATATGGCCGTAATCCCAAGTCGTTCCAAGTGTAGACTTCTCAAACTCATGCCAATGTTTAAACTGTAGATATGCATTTCCTTCAGGTAAATCAACCGGAGGCATAACCAATGTTGCGTTCATGTTATTCAAGTAGAGACCAGATAGATTCGTAGCGTATACCTTTTCACCAGAAGCCGCATTGTTTGGCCCTGATGTAGGAATACCCCACTCCCATGTATCATTTGCTCCAAATGATGCCCAACCGACTGGATTTGTTTCAAAGTCTTCGAAATAGCCAACTGTGATTCCTTGCTTCACAGCAACTATATACTCTTCAGTTGTCACTTCATTATTACCGAAGTCATTCATTGTCCATTTGTATGTGAATGCGTTGCCAGCGATTTTATCACCAGAAACCGATACACCATACACACCGGACTTATAGTCTCCGGATTTACGTGTAGCTTCCATCGTTTGCCAAGCTCCATCTGCGTCTTGGTATTGGAAAGTAACAGAAGAAACACTGATGTTATCGCTCACTTTGATTGTTAAATCAAGGTCCATACCCGCATATGTCTCAAGAGGCGCTGAGTGCTCATACACTGGTGCTTCAGTATCTTCACCGTGTTGAGTAACTTGGCCGCTAAGTGTTCCAAGTCCACTAGCAATTGTTGAAACTGCTGCATACGCATCAACAAGACCGTGTCCATATCCGTTATTAGGAACTGTTGGATATTGACTATCTGTTAACGGAACCGCAGTACTGAGTAAGATCTGTTCCATTTCATCGACAGTGATTGTAGCATTCGCTTGGCGAAGCAAAGCCGCAACCCCTGCGACAGCTGGACCAGACATCGAAGTTCCATTCCATCCACCTTCATAACCGCTACCCGGTACAGAGGAGCGAATGTTTACCCCTGGAGCAATGATATCAGGCTTAACTTCTCCATATGGCGAAGGTCCGCGCAAAGAGAAACTCGCTACCTTGTTGTTGATATCTGTTGCACCAGTTGCAAACGATTCAGGATAGTTTGCTGGTACTGCAATTGATCCAGGTCCACCCGGATTCGTTAATGTTGTATTTCCTGCAGAGAACTCAGGGAAAATTTCCGCGTTTCTCCAGTTAATAACTACGTCACGATACCACTCGTCAAGACCGCGACCACCGCCCCATGAGTTATTAACAACATCTGGAGCAAGATCGACACGAACGTTTCCATCTCGATCATGTGGCGCTAAAATCCACTGTGCTGCAGCTAGTAAAATAGCGTCTGATGTACTGCCAGCCGCATCGAATACTTTAACCGCAATCCACTTCGCCCCTGGAGCAACACCAATTTGGTTGGAACCGTTCGGCTCGCTTCCGACCATTGTTCCAGTAACGTGTGTTCCATGCCCATGGTCATCATAAGATGCTTCGCGAGCTGCACGAGTAGCATCAAAGAAGTTGTACACATGGTTTACTTGACCCGTAGAAGAATCATAGCCACGATATTTTTCTTTCAATGCTGGGTGATCCCATTGAACACCTGTGTCAAGACTTGCAACGACTGTTCCAGAACCGTCAATTCCCATTGCCCACACGTCTGGCGCATTCACTCGCTCAACGTTCCATTCAACGTTTGCAAGGCCGGATGCTGGTGCAACCGCATTTTCGGTTTTCGTTGCTGTGTATAGTTCGCGCGTTTCGTTCGGAAGGATTTTTTCAACTTCAGGGAAACTAGCGATCTTCTCGGCAATTTCCTTCGTTGCTGTAACAGCCATACCGTTTACAATATAGTAGGAGGTAATGTCTTTTACTTCTCCTGTCGAGAGGAGACCTTCCAAGAATTCTTTAACGTTTGCTTGCGCTTCTAGTGAAGTTGCTTTTAGCTCGGAAACTACTGCAGACCTCACCATCAACTCTGTTGTCACTGCGGAAAGACTAGCTTTATTTGCATCTTGTCTAGCCTGTTTGCTACTTTCGTTGTATCTGCTTGCTCATTGAATTTAACTAAGAATGTAACTGTTTCTTCGTCCTTAAAGATTTGATTTAAGTCATTGCTAACTTTTGATGTAGCGTTAACAGCAGAGTCTTTGAACGACTGATGTAGTTTGTTCTGTTGCTCCGCCGTTGCCATTCCTGGTGTTAAATAGAAAACACCATAAGGAGTGCCGTTACAATACTAAAAATTCGCATCTGACTTCGACCACGTTTTTTCCTCAATTTCATTCCTCCTTTTTTTATAAAGAACGCATTTCTTTACTGCAAAAGGTTTAATCGTACCCCTCCTTCCAACATTCGGGTTTTTATGGCATACATTTGATTTATCTTGTTGTTTCATTCACCATACAAATTTGGGTAACAATTATTTAAAACCAAGTGGATAAAGAGAGAAAACCAATTCCCCTTTAATTCGCTCTTTTGGTAGGAAACCGAATTCGCTATTTCTACTATCCAAACTCTCACCAGGAGTCCGGTTGTCTCCCATGACAAAGTAGGAGTTCTCCGCGACTTTAACTAATTCCATATCGTTCGGAAAACCGGTGGAATAAACTTCTTTCACTTTGTCGCCATTCACATAAACGACCCCATCAACAATCTCAACAGTGTCATTCGGTAAAGCGATTATCCGTTTAATGGCATCAAAACCATGTACATCACGAAATTGAACGATATCATCTATGTCAGGAGTGAAAAACACATTATTCGTCACAATAATATCCTTGTTTCCGAGTGTAGGAGCCATTGAGTTCCCGCTAATGACCGTAATGCCAATTGCATATCGGAATACAAGAAAAAGCCCAATGATGAGCAAAATGAATTTCACCCAACTGAGTACACTATCCTGAGACTTCTTCTTATCTTTCGTAGCTTCAATTGTTTTTGCTGTCAGTTCATTTACATTCATTTCGCATCACGTTTCCTCTCATCAAATTCAGGGGTTGTGTTAGGATCTACAGGGACTGGATTCGGATCAGAATCTGACCCTGTTTCCGGATTTGGGTCTGGGTTCGGGTCTGAATCTGGATCTGGATCTGGATCCTGTTCGGGATCTGGTTCTGTTTCAGGTTCCGGCTCTTCCCCCGGCTCTTCCTCTTCCGGAGATTCAGGCTCCTCAATTGGTGTTTGACCTATATTCCCCTCATTCACTACACGGTTCATTTCATTGACTGCAGATTGGAAAATACTATCCAATTCATCTCTTACACTATTTTCATTTTCCAAGTTATCGTTTACGAATCCATTTATTAATTCGTCGGCGTAACGTCGCAATTCGCTTGTTCGCCTTTCCTTTTCCTCCATTGTGAAAGCTTGAAGTCGTTCATTTGCCATTTGTATTTCCGAATGCAGCTCTTCTTTTAAGCGTCCCGTTTGAATCTCATGTTCCAAATCAATTGCTTCCTTGATTTCATCAAGTACGTGCCCCCTTTGTGTATCAAACCAATTCATCAACAATGATTGGATATCTTGATTCGCAAATGTGATTGATACACCACTTCCAATGATTCCGATTAAAAGAAGAGCTCCAATTAGAAACTTACATTTTTGTAAACTACTTCTTCTTTTTTGATCCACAGCACACCCTCCAAATATAATAGTAGGGCCAGCGTTGGGCAGGCCCTATTTAGCTATAAATTAGTCATTGATATCCGAAAGTAGCGCATCCATTGCAGCTTTCGCTTCATTTTCAAGTTCCAATGCTTTTGCTTCTATTAAAGCTTCTTGTTCCGCCACTAATCCATCCAAAATATCGGCAACTTGATTAAAGACTTCATTGACTTTAAAATCGACTGCAGTTTTCAAGTTCGCAACCGTAATTGTCTTTTCACTTTCAACTTCCGCCATAATTGCGGCCTTAGCAGCTACAATTGCCTCTTCAAGTCCAGTAAGTGCCTCAGCTTTAACAGCATCCAATTGCGTTGTCAATTCTTCGATTGCCGCAGCTCCCGTATCACCCGCGAATGCAGTCATATCATCAGAAGCGATTTGGGTAGCCTCGTTCCCAGCAGCTTGGATTTGCAGCCATCCTTCCTGGTACACATTATTAAAAGCAAGATCCATTCCCGCCAAAATCTCATTTTCCGCCTCCCCCAATGAGCTAATATGGGAGTCTCTTGCGCTTTGAATCGCGGCGGATGCTTTGCCAATTTCACGATCCTTTGTAAAATCGACATCAAATTCTGCTCCAGCTCTCAGACCTTCAAACATTTCATCCAAACTACCAAACTCTTCAGCAGAATACTGGTCCGCTTCTTGGGCAACTGAGGCTTGCGCACCATTAAAAACGCCGCTATACCAAGATTTCAACGCTCCACCAGCATCCGTGTTGGCAAACGCAAGACCCACCCCAGATAGCAATCCAACCGAAATTGTTCCTGCAACGATTTTCTTTTTAAATGTCATCTTCATGTTTAATTGTCCCCCTCAGTTTTGTTATGATTATTTTCAAGCTTCACATCACTAGTGATTCCGTCAAAACCATACTCGGAAAGAAGTTCTGATAAAATGTCAAATGTACGACGATCGATCTCCATTTGCCTTTTTTTCATCTCTTTTTCAATTTCAATAAGATCTTTTTCCATAAGAGACTTTTTTGTTTCATTCAACTGCTGAAGATGGTTGTTTTTATAATTTTTGATATCGTGATTTGCATCCTCGGAGGCATTAAGAACGTAATCCACAAGTCGACTTTCCATTCTTTTAAGCAGCTGCTCTTGATAGGTGTTTACGGATGTCTCGAATGTTGTAAGAGAAATATTCATCTCTTCACTTAATTGATTGGAAAGTAAATGGAATTGATGCCTATACCAGTCCGAAAAAGTCGTTCCTTGCGTGGATTGGGCATATATCGAAGTGCCCATTAAAAGAAGACAACACATTACAATTAAAAATACAATCCTTCTCATAATCACCTACCCCCTACTATTTTCGGAGAAGCACCTTTCATTTCGCTGAACGAACGTTGTGTTTGGAAAAGATACACTTTTCCATCTATTCCTAAGTATAAAAGCGAGGCTGTTTCTTCTCGCCCCCATTCCGTCTACTTTTCCCACTATTCTTTTGATACATCGTGTTATTCATTGTGGTAAGACGACCTACCACCTTAGTCTCCATTGGTATACAAAAGTGTAATGAGGAGCGGTAATTTAAAGTGAAAAATGCCAGACCCTTTTAAAACAGGATCTGGCATTGTAATTCAATATTTAATTAAGGTCCAGTAACAGTGTAACGAACTAATCCTTTCGCATTTGCATATAAAGCCGCCTGGGTTCGATCCCCAAGATTCAACTTCGCTAATACTTGGCTAACATGCTTTTTCACAGTGTACTCTGTTACTGATAACACTTCCGAGATTTCTTTATTCGATAGACCTTTACCAAGTTCTATCAACACTTCTGTTTCCTTAGGGGTCAGCGTTTCAAATTCCCCTCTTGTTAAATAGGAGCTTGGGGATTTCAAAATAACCTCAAGAATTCTTTGATCATAATAGTTTCTGCCATTACGAATCATTCGCAAGGCATGTACCAATTCTTCAAGCACTGATTCCTTCAATAAAAACCCGGAAACCCCCAACCTCTTCGCCTGCCTAAAGTTTTCCTCATTTGGCGAAGAGGACAATACGATAAATTTGCATACCACGCCTTGGCTTTTCGCCTCGGCAATCAAGTCCAATCCGCATTCGCCGCCTAAATATAGGTCCACAATCGCTATGTCGGGTTTCTTGGACCTTAAGATGGCCAACGCTTCCTTACGATTCGAAGCCTCCCCTACAATATTCAGCCCTTCTTCACCAACTAAAACTGAAAAAAGTCCTTTTCTTATTAACGGGTGATCATCGACAAGTATCACATTCATATAACGACAACCTCTCTCTTATCATTTTTCAGGATGATTTCTATTGTTTATCGTCGTTGAAAAACTATAATAATAGCTTCCGTCACTTTTTTGCGGGACGGTTTTGAACGGTTATCAACTTGCACGTGACTGTTTGGAGAAAAATAGTGAGTAGTAAGTGGAATTATTTCAAGGAATGAGGTAATTTCTGAGGTGTAATGTGGTTTTGGGTATAAAAACCATCTTCTTCCTCTATTGTAATGAAGTGTAGAAAAACTGGCAATATAGGTTTCTAACTATTTAAATTATTCATTCTTTATAACTGTTTTCATAACCTACCACTGATTCCTATTTCCCTTTCCACTAAAAAAAATACTTATTATGCCTCATCCCCCACCACCTACTCACGGCATATCCGTCCCGTCAACTCATGAAAGTGGCTGTACGTGGCGATTTTATAAGTAATTAAAGAAAAAGAGTAAATATAGTAGGTCTTTGGTTGCAGAAAGGGATTATGAAGGTACCTGTGCACAACACATTTATGACAATTCAAGAAAAGCTATAATCATACAAAACGAAGCCAATCAAACAGCGATATTATTGACTTCCTTATTGTTTTTTTATGCAATTGTAGTGCATAGTCGGAATGGTTTCCGGCACAGGTACCAATATAATTGAATATTTAATATTGAACTTGTAATCAGAAATGTCTGTTGATAATATTAAAGAAAGGGAATAGTTGACGAGGGGGAATCGAAATGTTCATAGTGGATGTCTTGCTGAAGCACGCAAAAGAAACGCCGGATAAAGTATACACTTCCTTTAACGGGCGGGAGTGGACGTATGGGGAATTTGTTGGGAAGGCGGAAAAGATTGCAGCCTATTTGCAACGTCAAGGGTATGAAAAAGGGGATATTATTGCGCTTTATTCAATGAACTCCGATCTGTTTCTCGCCTGTTATTTTGGTGTGAAACTTGGTGGATTTACAGTGATGCCTGTCAATACGAAGCTTGCCGCGCGTGAAGTTGAGTATATTTTCAACCATTCAGAAGCGAAGGCTCTTTTATTCGACAAACGTCTAAAGGACGTCATTGAAAAAACGACTCATCCATTTAAAGAAAAGCTCTCAATCGGGGAAGGCGGGGATATCGACAAACTGCTTGGGGAAGAAACGGGTGCTTTTGAATATCCCGACTTCAACGGAGACGATACCGCGGTTGTCATGTACACATCAGGCACGACCGGGAAACCAAAAGGCGTCATGTTGACACATCAAAACATTATTTCAACTGGGTAAATTTGGGCGGAGGCAATGTCGATCACTTCCGTTGACCGCATGCTGATCTCCACCCCCCTTTCCACTGTGCGGCGTGCCATGTATTCATGGTTCCGGTCACTTATAAAGGTGGGACGATAATTATTGAGGAAGCCTTTTCTCCGAAAGGCACGTTGGAGTTGCTACAAAAGTCCAACCCAACCATGTTCTTCGGCGTCCCTGCCATGTATACAATCATCTTGAATTTGCCGAACATCCGAGAATTAGAACTGCCATCGCTTCGCTTATTCGGTTACGGCGCCGCACCAATGCCTTACGAAATGGTCAAGAAGCTAAAAGACACTTTCCCGAATGTGAAGGTTCAAAACCTATACGGACAAACGGAAAATTCACCAGCGGCTTCAACTTTGAAAGACGATTTGGCACTTGAGAAAATTGGCTCTGTCGGCGAAGCTCTGCCGCAAACCGAGATCCAGGTTGTAGACGAATTCGGGGCTCCACTGCCTATCGGCGCAGTTGGTGAAATTGTCATGCGCGGACCGCAAGTGATGAAAGGCTATTTACGGGACGAAGAAGAGACAAAACGAACTGTCAGAAACGGCTGGCTCTACACGGGCGATTTAGGGAAATTGGACGAAGAAGGGCTTCTTTATATCGTTGACCGCAAAAAAGATATGATCATACGCGGTGGCGAAAATGTCTATCCTGTAGAAGTCGAAGAAGTGCTCTTCCAGATCCCATCCCTACTCGAAGCAACAGTCGTCGGTGTCCCACATGAAGTATTAGGGGAAGTCCCTAAAGCATACGTCGTCATAAAAGAAAACCATACCCTAACGGAGGACGAAATAAAGGAATACTGTATGAACAATCTTGCCAAATTCAAAGTCCCGATGGAAGTGGAGTTTTTAGATGAATTACCTCGGAATGCGTCGGGTAAGGTGTTGAAGCATGTATTGCGATCGCAGGTTCATGCAAATAGTTAATTCGAAAACACCCCATCTATGGTCTGATGACCTTGGTTGGGTGTTTTATTGATATGCGCGGGTTACGTTATGATGCAAGCGAATTTAACATGAACAAACGCAAAAGATTCGCTTGACTTCTCATTTTAGTATACTACGGAATAACCGATAAAAATTATATAATCACGCCTGTAATAATCGCCACAATCGTCATGACAATTGTTGTCCCGAATGCCCACTTAAATACAAATTTCTGATGATCAGCTAATTCAACACCCGCTAATCCAATCAATAAAAAAGTTGATGCTGTCAAAGGACTTAACGGGAAGCCAGTTGTCATCTGTCCCAAGATAGCCGCACTGCCGACATGCGTAGGAAGTACACCATATGCAGCCGCTGTTTCACTAATAATTGGCAACACCCCGAAATAATAAGCATCCGGCGTGAACAGCAAACTGAGAGGCATGCCCGTAACTGCTACGATAATTCCCATCATGCCCCCAGCACCATCAGGAATTACATTAACTAGGGAATTCGCCATTTCCGTGATCATACCTGTACCCGATAGGATACCTGTGAAGATACCAGCTGCGAAAATAATCGAAACAACTGTGATCATACCAACGGCTTGGCTTTTCACTTGTTCCATTTGATCATCAGGTCTAGGATAATTGACGATTACCGCAACCGCGAATGCAATCATGAATATGATTGGAAGTGGTAGCCACACTTTTACAAGTGCGACGATGGTTATAATCGTCAATATCAAATTGAACCAAAACAACTTAGGTCTTCGCATTGCTCTTTCTTCATCGGACAGCTCCGTTTGAAGGTCATACTCGATATCCGCAACGCCAATTCTTTTCTTTTCCTTCCTTCCAATCCAAAATGATACTAAAAGTACCCAAACGATTCCCGCGACCATTGCCGGGATGACCGGATTGAATATTTCGCTCGTATCGACATTAAGTGCTGTTGCAGCACGTGCAGTCGGTCCGCCCCATGGAAGAAGATTCATGACCCAGCACCAAGTGCCACGACACCGGCCAATACAATCCGACTCATTCCTAATTTATCGTAAAGTGGCAACAAGGCTGGAATAGCAATAAGGAATGTTGAAGCCCCAGATCCATCCAAATGTGCAAGCATCGCAATAATCGCTGTTCCGACAACAATCTTTTGAGGATCTCCCTTTACCACACGCAACACACGTGAAATAACAGGATCGAACAGGCCAGCATTATTCATCACGCCGAAGAAGAGAATCGCAAAACCAAGCATTATTCCTGTTGGAGCAACACCTTTTACTCCGTCTAACATAAATTCCCCCATTTGCGCGCCGAATCCCCCAATTAAGGCGAACACAATCGGAACGACGATTAACGATACAATAACTGACACTCGTTTCGTCAAAATCAAAGCCAAGAACACAAAAATTGTTAAGAAACCTAATAACGCTAACATACATTTTCCCCCTTAAGTTTGACCTACAAATCTACTTCCATTTCTAATAGTGCATAACTCAATGTCTTTCCATGTGTATCCACTCCAAGCGACGTCGTAACACCACCAAGAAGAGCACCTTGGCATACAAACTGCAAAGCCGATATATTTGGCATCTCGTATCGGGTCACTTCGCCTGTTACAATGTGATTCAAATGGCTTTTAACCCGATCCGCCGTCACATATTCTCGCAGGTCTTCGTACATTTCTTCATCAAAAGGAATGAGCGAAAGCATGAGAACATCGCCTTTATCTCCTGCTCGACTGTGCGCTATTTCATACAGTTTCCTTGCCATTTGACCTCACCTCCATAACCTTAATGTCCGACTTGATTACCTTCCTTGGCACCATAGTCGAGACAATCCCGATCACTTCATTCACATATTTACGCGCTCCTCCGCCCCCAGCAGGTCCATTTGTATAGAGGGCTTCAACCTCTTCACCAATCCTCCTCGCTTTATCTTCCTCAAAAGTTTTTCCTGCAACACGTAGACGAACTTCATATGGAGTCCCCTTATAGTCAAAAGAACCACGATGTGCAGAAATAGCCCCTATGTAATCAACTTTAAAATCCTCATAGTTTTCCGAAATGCGTTCTTTTACGATAGAACCCGCCAGTTCAGCACGACCATAGGCGTTCTCACCAGCGTAAGTGATTTCCCCTTCACCTATAAAACCGGCATCAAACCCAACGCTTACTTTCAACTCGGATGGTCTTTCCTTCCCTTTTCCACCAGTTAATAAAATACGATCCTCGCCATCCTCCTTTAAGTTGACTGTTGTAAAATCCGCAACAACGTCTGGCGTAATATAGGATGATGGATCCATTACTTCATACAATAGCTGTTCTTTTACCGTGCGAAGTGTAAGCGACCCTCCAGTTCCCGGAACTTTCGTCAATAAAGCTGAACCATCGGACTGAATTTCAGCTATCGGGAAACCAAGATAAGCAAGTCCACTAACGTCTTTCTTTCCTGGATCAGCAAAGTATCCACCTGTCAATTGGCCGGCGCATTCAAGCAAGTGACCGATAACCGTCCCTTTTGCCATCAAATCATAATCATCCACAGACCAACCAAAATGATGGATCATTGGTGCCAAAAATAGTGAAGGGTCGGCAACTCTTCCAGTGATAATCACATCGGCACCCGTTTCAATAGCCGGAACAATCGAAGATACACCCATATAGGCATTCGCAGAAAGTATGGAAGCGGTTTCAAAAAGTTCTGGATTGAACGACAGCGAACCTTGATTTTCCAATATGTACGGTAACACATCATCTCCCGTAACAGCTGCCACTTTCACCTTCAATCCTAATTCTTCCGCTATTTCAATAATTTTGTGTGCACCTCCTATCGGGTTGGCCGCCCCCATATTCGTCACTAAGCGAACTTTGTTTTTCAGTAATGTTGGTAATAAAGAGCGAAGCCGCTTTTCAAGCAATGGGTCATACCCTAACATCGCATCTGCTTTTTTCCGTTTTTGCGCAAGCGCGATAGTCCGTTCCGCCAAGCACTCCAAAACCAAGTAATCAATCTTACCTTTTTCGGCAAGTTCAACTGCTGGTTCAAGACGATCACCGGAAAATCCAGCTCCCGACCCAATACGTAACATGCAATCACCTCGTTGATTAAATTCTATTTCTCCTGCTATTTTATCAAAAAGAAAAGAAGAAATACCTGTAAATCTGGCATTTCTTCTTCTAATAAGCTGGAATGAAATGTGTACTCACAAAAGCTTTTCCACTTCAAACTTATTGATACTATTGTGATTCTAAGTTGTTAGAATATAGTTTTCTGCTATTACAAATAATTAGAATCGTCATTTAATATTATATTTCTTCATTTTATTATACAATGTGGCAAGTGAAATCCCTAACAAATCCGCAACTTCTTGTCGCTCCCCTACCGTTGGTCCACACGATTGAAGCGAGGTTTCAAGAATTTGTTTCTCAGCAACTTCGACAGCTTCATGCAATGGAAGGATCCCCTTTTCTTCATTCAATAAAGTATGTTGTTTTTGCATAAAATCGGGGAAATGCCGAATTGAGATTCGTTCATTTTCATCAACCAAGCACTTCGCGTAATCTAAGACATTTCGAAGCTCTCTTATTCCCCGGCCAATCGTATTGCGTTAAGAACTTCAAAACATTCTCTTCTACCTCAAATCTATCCGCTAATAAAGATTGTGCAATGAGGGGAATTTCCTTTTCCGTTCGCGTAGTGGCGGAATTTGAAGATCAATGGTATTCAAGCGATACAATAAATCGTTTCGAAAAAGCCCCTTAGTTATTAGTTGTTGCAAGTCCCGATGAGTCGAGGCAATAATTCGCACATCTACCCTACGCTCTTCAACCTCACCAACTCGCCTGATTGCTCCTTCCTGCAAAACACGTAACAATTTTGCTTGAACATCGAGTGAAAGATCTCCTATTTCATCTAAAAATAACGTCCCACCATCTGCCATTTCAAATAGACCCGCTTTACCGATTACCGGTTTACTATAAAGCACACCTTCAAAATGGCCAAACAATTCATTTTCAATCAAATCCGAAGGGATCGCTGAGCAATTCACAGCTATGAAAGGCTTGTCTGAACGCAGGCTTGCATGATGGATTGCATGTGCAAACAATTCCTTTCCCGTCCCGCTCTCCCCCCCGATCAGTACAGGCAAATCAGTAGCTGCCGTTTTCTTTGCAATTGAAACGATGTCCTGCATGTTGGACTCGGCCCTGATGATATCATCAAATGTATACCTTACCCTATGTAATGCGCTCATCCGCTCCTGCAATTCTTTCACTTTTTGCCGTTGCTTCTCAAGTTC
Organism: Sporosarcina thermotolerans; assembly: GCF_030067815.1. Lineage (GTDB taxonomy): Bacteria > Bacillota > Bacilli > Bacillales_A > Planococcaceae > Sporosarcina > Sporosarcina thermotolerans. The sequence goes on from NZ_CP125968.1 coordinate 3,366,854, forward strand.
CAGCGTAAGCAGCTGAACCTCATTCAAACTCTTACAAACCGAGACTGCCCCCACAATCTCATCATTAACCACGACAGGCGCCATATCAACAACGTATTCTCGATCATGCGTCTTCCGATAAACACCAACCTGGCTCTTTCCACTCGCAAGCGTTTCTGGCAACCTCGCACCCGGACGATACGAAACCAAAGGCTTCCCAATTATATCCGGCGTCACACCCGTGATCCTTGTATATTCCGGATTAATAGTCCTTACTATCCCGGCTTGGTCAATCACAAGCACTCCATCATTCATCGACTCAACAATCGCTTTCCACCATTCAACTGTCCCTCGATTGTAACCATCCCCTTATTCACATTCAAAACCATACCATTCTACTATTATAGTACACTAAATCAAGTTGGAATTAGATTAGATTTGAGTTGATAGGGAAGATAAAAATTGACTTCGTCCTGATACAATCCAATTTTCATTGTGCTACAAAAACACAATAAACTCTTTTATTCTCCCTCCACCCCTACACAGGTACTTTAAGCCTATTCGAATAAAATATAGTAAGAGAATTTTATAGGGAGGGGAGGGTTATATTATGGAACGTAGACGATTTCGGAGCCCAAGATTCTGTGTGTTTCCGGGATATAATTGGTGCGGTCCGGGTGTAGTGGTCCGGGTGCCCCAGTAAATGCAGTGGATGCGGCATGTAAAGCTCACGACTTATGCTATCTTTCGTACAAAAGTCGTTGTGAATGTGATATAGAATTTCTTGATCGCCTGGAACAATACATTAACCTAAATAACTTGGAAGGCCGGCACGCGAGGATGCTTTACCGCTATATGCTTGCCCAATCTAAATTCAATTGTTGGTGGTCCTAATTTCAAACCCCCGGTCGAATATTCAACCGGGGGCGTAGACTACTTTTATCGTGTATAAGAAAGGACAGCAGATGGGAATTTTCGTAGAACTTTCAGAGCTTCAACTTTTGTCGCAAACTCGAACATCCTAAAACTTTTTTGTTCAAAAACAGTAAGTACCCACATGATGCATTCTCCTTTTGTTTTGGTTTTGTTTGGCGAATCGCCTTCCTATTTCATATGGTACTACCTTTAAACCAAAACAACAGACAAGAATTACAGTTTTCACAAATCAGTCATGGACGAAGCGCTTACATTTGTCAAACGCGTGACTTCATTGTGCGATTCGGAAAATGGAGCACATAATCATCCCCTGTGCTTAACCCCTAACAATTCACAACTCCATTCAATTCCCACAACACTTCTTGTATTTCCTACCACTCCACAAGGGCAAGGTTCGTTGCGCCCTATTTTATATCCACTAGGAAGTGGCCTAAGATTAGACTTTTCCAGTTGAAATAGTTCATTAGGAGTGTGTCCACGATTTTCCCAGAGTCGGGTAGTGTTGGCAATTTCCGTAACACAGTGTAAATAGGAGTTGATCTGAGCCATATCTTTTAGCCCCAATCTACTTGCAAATGCTTGAAATACAGAAAGGACATTTGAAAAAGTAACGGATAATTCTCCACTAGATTTTCTATTTCACTATTAATTTTCCTTGCCGGAAAACCGTCCTTCATCATCAATTGCCCAAGCCCTAACTGCTGTGGAGTCTGTTCAAAATATGCATCCTTAACGTATTTAAGGAGCTTGTCCTTTTCGGGAACATAAAACGGCTTCCCTTTTATTTCCCCTGACAATGGTGCTTCATCCACATAATCCATAGCTTCATGATAAAAATTCAAACCTTCCACATGCACATGCCGATTTTTCAACAACTCAATAGTCGTAAGGTCAGTTACCATTGCCTTCATCATTTCACTCGAAATTACCGATTCATTTTGCCCATTATAAATCTCCCGCACTTTTTCTTGAGGGACGACTCCATATAAGTTCGTACAAGCAACAATATAATCAAGAATCAGATCTCTGGACGAAAGTTCCACTTGTTTTAATTGCTTAGGTCCGCGATATTTATCCGACTTCACATTATAATTATCATGGTCAATAAGGTCCCACTCGGTTTTCTTGTACTTTACATATTTTAAAATATTATTAAGGGCATCAATATCAAAAGGCTTATAGTATTGCGCCTCAGCCCACTCGTGGATAGCCAAATAATCTGGATGTTTCGGGTCATGGTAGATATCTAAAAATCCGATATACCCCTGCGGCCCCCCAACATCTTCAGGAGGAGCTGTTCCCTCTCCGGCAAGAACAGTCGGATAACCGAAATAGTAATCCTCAACGACCTCCTCAAGTTCTACGCTGATACGCCAGTCATCTCCCGAATCATATCGATACAAGAATTCTCCATTCTCCTCCAAATACGTATCGATTTTCAAATGGGAAGGTCGTTTAAGCTTCAAGCCATTAAACTCTTTCTTATATTCTTCATGTGTAAAAGGGTTATTTGTAATGAAAAGCCCATCTACTTCTATATCGAAATAATGATACGGCTCATCAATAAACCTACTTTGAAAGTTCGTGACGTATTGAATCATTTCATGTAGCCGATTAAACGTTGCTCCCGCAGGAAGGATTATCCTTCTCCAAATTGGCGGGTCGATATCTTCAAATGTCAGTTTTACAATATATGCTTTCATCGTTACACCTCGGCTTTGCACAAATTCAACTTACTAATAGTATCTATACTAATTCTTCATCCTGAAAATATCCAGCTTGCACATCATGCAAAAGAAAGCCAACCATTAATTACACGATTGACTTCCCTTTTATTTAATTCAATTATAGCGAATTGATTCCCAATCACTGCTTCCTCGTCAACCATAGGGAAGTTATTTCATCTTCTATATTTGAGTAGATTAATAGACGGTGCTCGCCAAATGTATAATACTCTATATATTCGTTGTAAATATCATCGAACACTTTCTTATCTGACTCCCCTAATAGTGCTCTCAGCTCTTCTGTCGAATTGGTCAATGCCATTTTCGATACACTATGAATGAAACATCCTGCGTCCCTTCATTATAAAAGTACGTATAGCCGCCCGGAAATTCATAGTAAGGACCGCCCTCATAGTAATCATGGCCAACCCAGTCATTTCTTTCCTGCAGCAACTTGTCAATTGGTTGCCCAAGTTGCACATTCTGATTGATAAACATGCCTTCCGACAATAAGGCTGTAGATTGATCTGTAAACGTGTATTGCGGAAAAGCCAAGTAGAAGTGCTGATATTCATGCCACTTGCCCGCTAAATATTCACCTGATGCAAGCCCGAATTCCTCCTGATCGGTATAGGACCTTTCAAAGTGGAAAGCAAAACTCATTTTTTCAGGATGCCATTTCCATGTTGTAAACGTCCATCCGGGAACAGCATCCATCGTGTCTTCCGAATCCAAATACATTTGTAAATAACTATCTTCGATTGCCCTAAATGTTGGATGCGAAGCCTGCACTTCGACTTTGCCATCAAATTGAATCTCTTTCAATTTTTCTCCATCATAAGCCCATGCAGTTATTAAATTCAGTTTTGTCGTCTCCTGCCGCGCCAAACTAAAAATTGTATACTCCCCAAATGTATAAGTACCAAGCGCCTCCTCAGGATCAATCAACAATCCGTCAACCTGTACTTGAAACTCAGCTTCTTTTGCGCCATCCTCTGCCAAAAACAGGGCATACGACCCTTCTTTAGGTGCTTGCTCTTTTCCAGTAATCGAAGACAATGATTCAGTTGAAATTATATAAACATCTCCAACCGCTTCACCGGACCGAACTCTAATAGTTGCAATGGCATGCTCCTTCGCCGCTTTTAGAGAAATAAAAACTCCATCTTCACCATTCACATCAACTTCCGGCTCCGAAACTCCCTCATCGACAATCTCACTCTCAGGTTGCGAAATCGGTGCTTTCTCACTGCACCCTGCAAGGATTCCGGCAACTAAAACCAAGCCCACTTTAACAGCAAAACGGCGAATTGCAACTAAACCTATTCCCAAAAGCGAAATTGTAAAAACTATAATAATAGTATCCAACCATTACTCTCCTTTCGAGGGCATCGTCACTCTTTAACCAGCATTCTAAGCCCCATAAACAACGCCCACGCGTTATTTTCATCATCAAAAAAGAATCGTATCGGTTTTTCAGTCGACTCAATGACGAGGGTGGATTCAGCACTGGCACGGAGAGTAAAAACTTCATTCCCAATGGTAGCCGTAGCTACATCACCATCCAAAGAGATGATCACCTCGGCACCCTCCCCCGACCGATACGTTCCAACCATTCGTTGAAGTTGTTCGTTCTTCATTTCATATTGCGGTTCCACACATCTTTTTTGGTCAGTCGGAAGATCCAACACAGTATTGATCGCTGCAAGCCAAATAGCGTCTGCACTAACATTACTCAAATTCGTCAACACAGCAACCGCAATTCCCCGTTCAGGAATGAACCCAAAATTGGATGAAACACCCGGTTGCCCGCCGCCATGCTCAACTAATGTAACACCCGAATAGTCGGGAGTGATTTTAAGTGCATACCCATAATAGCTATTCCCGCTCACCCAGTGTACAGGTTCAGTCATCCTACGAATGTATTGATCGCCAACAATCATTCCCAATCCTCCAACATACGCCTCCCCATACTTCAGCAAATCCAATACCGTCGATCGAATGCCGCCACCAACCGCATAATTCCCTAACATCGGCCAAGGACAATGCTCTGGCTTGCCATTCTCCAAAACGTATGGCACAGTAACATTTTCAAAGCCCTTCAATTCCTGAAGGTTGTATGTAGTTCTTTGCATCTCCAATGGTTCGATAATTAACTTCCGGATAAAGTCCTGATAATTTTCGCCTGTTATCTGTTCAATAACTGCACCCAACAATAAAAACATATCGTTGTTATAGCAGATAAATTCACCTGGTCTACCCAAATAGGTATGCTCAGCTTCATTCAAATAACGCAGATGTTCTTCAAACCCACTCAGTTGCTCCAGGCGCTCCATCGTCCCAAGCCCAGTTGTATGCGACAAAAGATGATGAATCGTTATTTCATCGATAAATCTACAATCTTTCAACTTGAAATTAGGAAGGTGTTTACTCACCGGATCTTCAAGTCGCAATTTGCCTTCCTCAACCAATTTCATGATCGCAAGTGCGGTAAATGACTTTGTAATGGAAGCAACCCCAAAAATCGTCTCTGGTGTGATCGGCTCTTTCGTTTCCAAATCTCTAATCCCAAAACCTTTTTGGTAGACCACCTTTCCATTCTCAGAAATCGCTACCGCGACACCGGGAACCTTTTCGGCCTCCATTATTTCCCTTACATATCCCTCAAACTCCCCCCACTGAATCACGTGCACCATTCCTTCCGATTTGAGAATTTTCTTTTATTTAACTAATTCTAACACTCCCTTTGATGGTTTAATAGGCGAAAAAAAGACCAATAGCAACATAGGCCATTGGCATTCTTCATTATAATCACCACATCTTCTCATACGTTTCAATGCCAAGCTTAACATTATACGCATACCCGATATTCTCAATAATCTCTTTTACTGTTTTCACACCAATTTGTGAATACGCCCGATTTAATGTCAGCGTATTATTAGTGGCGTATTCGGGCCATTCTTTTCGTGTGGAATAGGGTGTATTTACAAAATAGTAAGCTTCAATCTCGCCAATTCGTTCATAGTCAGATCGCCTTATTAACGGCCGCAAATACCCCTTTTGTTCGATTAACTTTTTTGCTTCGTATTTCTGGGCGGCTGTTTCAAAAGACATTTTGGCTGTGAATATCTTATCACCACGTGAATTCCACAGCTCCGTTGGGCGATAGATGTGTATGTTCAAATCATGGTAAGTGACAAGATCCTTTTCAATAATCTTCTTTTCCGACGTGATTCTGTCGTAGTTAAATTTGATGCCAAGCAGCTGCAAAATTTCAATCGTTGCACTCGGCCCGCTTCCACTGTATCCGCAAGTCGCACCACTTAACCAAATCTCCCGCTCACTATCTTCATTCCTTAAGATAAAAGTGTAGTTTCTTAATTGAAATTCCCTTTTCCCATTATCTAAATAGATATCCGGGACATTTCGATAGATTTCCGGAATATCCTCATCGTTGAAATATACTTCAAAACTCGTCACGTCATCCAATAAATCCAAATTCGCTTTAATATACCTCACCGTGCTATGAGGATCAGCACTATACCGAATGATTTCCATGTAACAATTCCTCCCTTTAGATTGCCCTAATGAAAGGTATGTTGGAGTGGTATAGGAATAGCACTTTTATAGATTGATTGCGTACGGTACTTGCAATTCTTTGTGTGCGCACAGGTCCCCTTTGGACGTGGATGCTCCATCTTTGGACGCGCTGGCCTTGTCTTTGGACGATGAAGCCACTTCTTTGGACGTGCACGCCACTTCTTTGGACGCGCAAACCACTTCCTTGGACGCGGAAGCCACTTCTTTGGACGTGGCCTGGAATGTTTTAGATGTAGGCACAAATATTCGAAGTTACCTATATCAAAAACTATGTCCATTTATAAGAAAAAATTATTTTTATCCCCCAAAATTCGAATTTGAGACGCGATTTGGCGCCTGTAGAAATTTTAAACCCGTAAAAAGGGGTCAAATTTTAATTATCACCCCTTTTGGAAATATTTTGAAGTACTGATAGAATGCACTTGAGGTGATTAGATGTTAATCAAAAAAAGGAATGAACCGTTGTCGCTAATAGGACTGCAGTCATTAATCGATAGGCTTGGAAACAACCATCAGTATTACTTTAAAGTAGAAGAAGAGTTAAGAAGGAGGAAAGCTGGGTATAGTGGTGAATTGAATTTTGACAAGCACATTAAGGAATTCCGGCCCTCATACCCATTTGCGTTGATTCACGATGTATGTCTTTTCCACAACGGTGTGTACTTTCAAATGGATTCGGTACTGATCATGCCGGACAGAATCATTATTTTTGAAATTAAAAACCTGGGAGGTAAACTAACTGTAAAGACAAATCCAACACAATTCATTCAAGAAATCAATGGTGAACGAAAGATTCTACAAAGTCCAATTACTGAGCTTGAACGAAAGAAGATATTTTTGGATAGATGGCTTAAGGAGCGCGGAATTAATATCCCGATCAAAGGAATGATCGCGCTGGCTTTTACAAATGAATTATTTATCGAGGAAGATACCGGCACTGAAATTGCATTCACCCGTGAAATTCCAATTAGATTATACAACATTGAAATTGAAAAAGAGTTATTCAATTTTGGTAAAGTCAATACACTTGCTCGCAATATTGCAGAATCGCACCAGGAATACAATCCATTTCCTTTAACAAAAACGATGAACATAGACAAAAAGGATATAATTACAGGCGTTATTTGTCCGGGTGCAGTTACAAGGGAATGATTTGGTTTCAGAAAAAATGGCAGTGCCCAGAATGCAAATATAATGCGGCTGACTGTCACTTTTCGTTACTGAATGATTGGTTCCACTTAATGGATAATCAAATTACTAATCGCCAATTCCGTTACTTTTCACGGGTCGAACATCAACCCATTGCAAAAAGATTATTGAAAAGGTCAGGTCTTGTCATGAAAGGAAGTCGGAGTACTGCGTTTTATACCAGGTGATTTATGAAATTTCTTTTTTAATTGGGGAAAATCATGACATATCCGAAGAAGGGGACAGCGTCTGGGGCTCGCTTTGGACGCGCAGGCCATTTCTTTGGACGCGCGAGCCATCTCTTTGGACGCGCAAGCCGATTCTTTGGACGCGCGGGCCATCTCTTTGGACGCGTGAGCCATCTCTTTGGACGCGCGGACCAACTCTTTGGTCGCGCGGGCCATCTCTTTGGACGCGCAAGCCGATTCTTTGGACGCGCGGGCCATCTCTTTGGACGCGTGAGCCATCTCTTTGGACGCGCGAGCCACTTCTTTGGACGCGCAGGCCACTCCTTTGGACGCGCGAGCCACTTCTTTGGACGCGCGACGCACTCCTTTAGACGCGCGAACCGATTCTTTGGACGCGCAAGCCTATTCTTTGGACGCGCAAGCCTATTCTTTGGACGCGCGGGCCATCTCTTTGGACGCGCGACAAACCCCCATCACACAAACCAAGCACCCTTCTTAATCCACCAACCCTGATCCCTCCAACAACTGGCGATACATCCTCTCCTGCTCCTCTAAAAATCTCTTCGCCTCACTACTTCCTTTATAAAAAGACTCCCATTTGTTTTTCCTTATCAACTTCCCCCACGCCTCGGTTTCAGTCATCTTTTTTATCGTTTGATTCCAATAGGCAATTTCTTCTTCTGTCATACCAGGCGGCCCCATAATGCCTCTCCAGTGCGGGAATACCATGTCGACGCCTTGCTCTTTCCAAGTGGCAACATCCTCTAACCCTTCAAGACGTTCGTCCGATGTGACAGCTATGACTTTGAACTGATGCGTCTGATGTTCATCGATAAATTCGGAAACGGAGGATATCGCTACATCTATTTGACTGTCAAGAAGGCGCTTATCGATGTCTCCGCCGCTATCGTATACAATAAAATTCAGCTTTAACACATCGACCCGTAGGATTTCGCTGCCAGAAGAAAAGAGATATGGTCATTGTTTGCGAGTCCCGGTGCGATAGCAATTTTCAGTGAGGACGGGTCTTCTTTCAATTTTTCCAGCAACTCTCTTGCGTCTTTGAAAGGAGAATCGTTTGGCACCGCAACGGCAATCCATTCTGTTGTGAGAATGGCAAGTGGTGTGAAATCCCGGAAGTCCACTTTGCTTTGTCCAAGGAGATGGTTCGTCAGCAGAAGACTTGAATTAAAAGCAATATGATGTGCATCTTGATTGGATAAGTGCTGCCAACCGACTTCTCCACTGCCGCCTGCCTTATTCACAACGAGAATGTTCTGTTCCACTAAACCCTCCTCTATCAAGACTTGTCGGACTGCACGTGCTGCGGCGTCCCATCCTCCGCCGATTGTTGCTGGGGCTATGATTTCAATCGTTTTTGTCGGAAAATCCTTCTCTTCCATTCCGGCTTTGCTTCCGGTGGAGCAGGCTGGCAAAAGCAATACGAAAACAAGTAAAAATGCTTGAATGACACTTTTCATCGTTCTCTCTCCTCTTTCTAGATAAAAACGAGCATCCCCCTACAAGGATGCTCAAACCATAAAGTATTTCCTTTCGGGGCGTCCGACAATCCCATACTCTAACTCAGCCTTCATTTTACCAATCGACACAAGGTATTCCATATACCTTCGCGCCGTTGTTCTTGATACACCAATCTGTTCCCCGATTTCTTCAACGGTCGTGCCCTCTGAGAAATCCGTCATCGTTTCCATGACCTTCGAAAGTGTTAGCGCATTGACCCCTTTCGGCAACGTTTCTTGTTGTTGTGTCTCGAAAGAGTGCTTACTGAATAACTGATCGACCAACGACTGTTCAACTGGTTTGTCCGATTCAAGAATTGACTTTCTCTTTTTAAATTGCTCAATGACTTCTTGCAATTTCTGTAACTGCAATGGTTTGATCAGATAATGGAAGGCACCTGCCTTAACACTTCTTTCGAGGATTTCCATATCCTTCGCAGCGGTGATCATGATGAAACTTAGATCCGTGTAGGTCTTTTTCAAATCCATCACTAAGTCGATCCCTAACTGATCAGGCATGTAAATATCAACAAGCAGAAGATCAATTCTTTCCTTTTGAAAATACCCGTGAACTTCTTCTGCTCGTAATGCCTTCCCCACTACTTGAATGCCTTCAATACTCTCCAAAAGTTGTTGATGGATCTCCGCAATTCTAAAATCGTCTTCTACGATTAAAACATTTATCATTCGAATCCCCTTTCAACTATTTCGGTTTTTCGGGATGTAAACTGTAAAGATGGTTCCATTTTCATTGCTTGTCCATTGAATTTCCCCACCAAGATCCTGAATCGCACTCATTACATTCGATAAACCATATCCATGCTCGTTCTTTCCCTTTGTCGAAAAACCTTGCGTGAAGATCTTATCCGCAATTACCGGGTCAATCCCCCTACCGTTATCGGACACTTCAAAGATAACGTCCTTGCCAAGATCCAAGGCGAAGAAATTCACCTCTCCATTCGGTTTATCAATGACCTCTTCAAAGGCATTGTCAATGAGATTGCCGATAATGATCGTTAACAATCCAGTTCCGATGAATTTCGGAAGTTCCGCGATACTACTATTTTCATCAATGTTAAAAATGATCTTATTTTCCGATGCTTTTCCTATTTTTCCAAATAGAATTGCTTGAACGTTCGGGTCTTTAATGTTTTCAAGTATAAATGTATTCGTATGTTGAGTAATATCAATTTCCTCTTGAATCATCTTGACCGCTTCGTTGTATTTTTGAAGTTGCAATAAAGCCGAGATAACGTATAGCTTATTCATATATTCATGCGTTTGGGCGCGTAAGTCATCCGAGTACTTCGTCACTTCAAATAATGTATTTACGAGTTCATTCATCTCCGTCTTATCCCTGAATGTGATGACTGTTCCGGAAATAGCAATTTTTTTACGCAACGGTACAATTGTCATGATCAATGTCTTCTTTTGAAACTTTAATTCAAAGGTTAATGGCTTTTGTTGAATATTTAATAGTTTAGAGTCTTGTAAACTCGGAAAAACTGACTGAATTGCTTGTCCCTTATAATCGCTTGAGATGTTCAATATTTTCCTAGCTGCCGTATTGATGATTGTTATTTTCCCTTCACCGTCAGTCGCAATGAGACCTTCTGAAATGGAAGCGAGGACAGCATGTCTTTCCATGTAAAAAACTGCAATTTCCTGCGGTTCCATACCAAACGTATCTTTGCGGATTTGGCGTGCAAGCCAAATACTAAGGAGAATTCCAATGACAAAAATTGAAAGCGAGAAAAATGCCAATTTTTTTGTACGCTCAATAACGGTATGCCGGAGGTCTTTCACTAAATAGCCAACCCTTGCTGTACCGACAATTTGTCGATTTACGTATATTGGCGAAATAGCAACAACTGCAGATCCGACGATATCGTAAGAAATCAAATTATAACTACCACCGAAAACAAGTGCCTTCGTCTCATCCTTACTTGGATAAAGTTCACCGATTTCATCGTCAACCGGATGGGCAAGTACTTTCCCTTCGCGGTCCTTGATTACGATAAACGCTGCTTCTGACTGAGTCACATAATAATCGATCAACGGCTTCAATTCGTCCGTATTTCCTTCCGACATTGCCCATTGAACGGAATCCATTTGCGACAGGATTTTCGTTGTTTGTATGCCCTTTTCAGCTGCATTTTGGAACACCCGTTTATAATCTGTGTATATAAAAAGGCTCAACATCAAAAAGACCATCAAAAAGACAAGGAAAACTACTACAATTAAAATCTTTCGTTGCAATGTTCCTTTAAACATGCAATCACCAATTTCTATCTTAAGTTACAATTCCATTATATCAATATCCGTCGAATCTTGTATTCAATCTTTTCTTTTTGGATAAAATTCTTCATTTTAAGTTTTCAATGACAAGCTGAAGGATAATAGCGACAGTTACAACGCGCAATATCGGTTTCACGTATTTTGGATTCAACTTCTGCGCGATTCGCACGCCCAATTGTGCCCCTGTCACTGAGCCAAGAAGTAAAGCAATCGTCATTGGCCAAATGATCATCCCTGTCGAAATATAACTGATAGCTGCCCCAAAGCAACTTGAAAATGTCGCAAGCCGCACATATCCGACGGCTTTAATATAGGCGACATTTAAATAGCCAAATAAATAGAGCATTAATGTTCCTTGACCGGGACCGAATAACCCGTCATAGATTCCAATTCCGTAAAGGCCGGGAGCGCTTTTCTTGGAAAAACGGAGAGGTTCATCCCCATTAAAACTTCCTTTGGATAAAAACGAAGTGATGAATGCGAAAATCAATAAACAAATTGCTACCCAATATAAGTTTGCCGCAGACATCAATGAAGCGATATAGCCGCCGCTTAACCCTCCAGCAAGACTTACAGGGATGATCCAAAATGATTCTTTGAATGAAATCTCTTTCCGTCTAAGTAAAACGTAAAAACTTGAAAATGCACTTACTGTATTCGATACTTTATTCGCCCCGATGGCCGAATGGATTGGGAGCCCCATTAACAGCATGGACGGTAGGCTGATCAGACCGCCACCTCCAGCAAGTGTGCCTAATGTCGTGGCAACAATCCCAATGAAAAAAATTAGAACAAATTCCATATAAAAACCCCTCTATTCCCCAAATTATGTACTGACTTCTTCATCATGATTTTTACGTGGTTTCATAATAATCGCACCACCAATTAAAAATGCACCACTCACATAAAAGACGGATACTACGCCAATCCATCCACCGACCGCACCGAACAGAACAGGCGCGATGAATTGGGAAAGCCGATTGGTCATTAAACGAATACCTAACACTTCACCGGTGCGCGATTTAGGTGAAGCATTGTAAGTCGTCGTCATGGAAATCGGTTGTCCACATCCTAAGCCAAATCCCATCAGACAGCTGAAAATAAAAAAGAGAATGATATTATGCGAGATAGAAAAACCTAAAAACGATGCGCCCGCAAGGAGGATGGAGGTAAATAAAACGACTTCTCGACCCAATCCTTGCAATAATTTAGGCAAGACAAATCGGATTATCATCATTGCGAGCCCTTGAATCGAAAGAATCCAACCAATTGTAGTGGTTGAGAGTCCGATATCCGTTCCATAGAGCGGAAAATACGCAACAAATATATCTTTCGAATAAAGTACGAGTGCACTTGAAAATAATGCTTTTTGAATCAGCGGATCCTTCACTAACTGCAGTGAAGCACCAAAGCTTACTTTTTCAGTCGTCTGTTCTTTTATCGTGACCGGTATGAAAAATGCAAAACCGATTAACAGAATACTAATGATCATTGATACAAGAAAACCTGCCGAATAGGAGAAATGATCGGCTAAATAGCCGCCCATCACCGGACCGACCAATGCCCCGCCTGCAACCGCTAATGCAAACATGCTGAAATAATAATCGCGTGTTTCTTTTGTCGCGTCATTCCCAAGAACATTTTGCAATGAAAGCGCAATAAAAACATTGGAAGTTCCAACGAGGATTTGGCTTACATATAAGGACCAAATCGATTCGAATAAATAAGGGAACAACATTCCGACAGCCATCCCTAACAACCCGAAAGTGACGGGAAGACGGTCCCGATTTTATCGGCAATCTTTCCCGCCTGGATGGCGATCAATAGTGGGAGTGCTGCAAATGATGCCGTCAATATGCCAATTTCAAGCATTGAAGCATTCATTTCATATGCAGACAATGTGAGTATCGGGCGGGTTGCATTGATCACGATTTGAAAACCTAACACGATGATTAACACATTTCTTAATACCATAGGTGCTCGCCTCATATTCTTCCGGATCCGTAATAGCCAATTTAACTAACTAAAACGTTCCACCTTGGAATGCAGTAAAAGACTCCTTTCCTCAAAATTGAAGGAGTCTTTTATCCGTTTATTCATCATATAAATGACAGGCAATCTGATGGCCGCTCGCAACTGCTTTCTTCTCCGGAACTTCCAATTTGCATCGGTCCATTGCGAAAGGGCATCGGGTGTGGAATACACAGCCTGAAGGAGGGTTCATCGGAGATGGCAATTCACCTTTTAGTATAATCCGTTCCTTTTTTTCACCCGATTTTGGAACAGGTACTGCCGATAAAAGCGCCTGTGTATAAGGATGTAATGGGTTTGCAAATAGTTCATCCGTAGGTGCCTCTTCCACTAATTTTCCAAGGTACATGACGCCAATCCGATCAGAAACATGGCGAACTACACTCATATCATGCGAAATGAAAAGATAACTTAAATCCAAATCAGCCTGTATTGTTTTCAGCAAGTTAAGGATTTGAGATTGAATCGAAACGTCCAATGCCGAAACCGGCTCGTCCATGATTAATAGTTTAGGATTCAAGATAAGCGCTCGAGCAAGCCCGATCCGTTGCCGTTGTCCCCCTGAAAATTCATGTGGATAGCGATAATAATGCTCGAGTTGCAATCCGACTTTACTTAATATCTCCATGACAATCTCAGTCCGCTCTTTCGGCGTTCCGATGTTATGGATGATCAGCGGCTCTTCAAGGGTTTTACCGATTCTTTTCCTAGGATTCAAGGATGAATAGGGATCCTGGAAAACCATTTGAATATCTTGTCGTACTTTGCGCAACTCTTGTCCTGAAAGTTTGAAAATATCCTTACCATTATAGATGGCTTGGCCCTCTGTTGGCTCGATGAGTTTCAGCAAAGTACGCCCTGTTGTGCTTTTTCCGCAACCGGATTCCCCAACGAGGCCATACGTTTCACCTTTAAGAATGGAAAACGAAACGTCATTTACCGCTTGAACAAAAGTCTGTTCTTTGTTGAATTCCAAAAGGCCTTTTTTAACAGGGAAAAACTTCTTCACATTTTTTATTTCCAAAAGTGTTTCTTTGCTCTCGAGCTGTTGTTCATTACTTGACTCAATTGTAAGTGTGGACATCGGCAGTTCCCTCCTGTTTCGTAAGGATCTCTTCAAAATGCCAGCATTTCACTTTTTGCGTAGCTGTATATTCGGTGACAGGAGGCGAAGATGCAATGCATTGTTCATCCGCAAATGGACAGCGCGCGGCAAAACGGCATCCTTTCGGTACACGTGTCAACGGAGGCACAGTTCCTTCTATTGTATGTAGCATTGCTGAGCGATCTCCATCTAATTGAGGAATTGATTTGATCAACCCTTGCGTATACGGATGTAAAGGTCGCTCGAACAATTCTTCAATACTTGCTTCCTCAACTATTTCGCCTAAATACATGACAACAACCCTCGAACAAAGGTCAGCTACCACACCAAGGTCATGCGTGATGAAAATGATGCCCATATCCAGTTCTTCGTTCAGATTATTCATCAGATCCAATATTTGAGCTTGTATCGTTACATCAAGAGCAGTTGTAGGCTCATCTGCGATTAATAGTTTTGGTCGGCAGGCAAGAGCAACTGCAATCATCGCCCGTTGTCTCATTCCGCCGGAAAGATTATGGGGATATTCCTTTGCTCTTTTTTCAGGCGACGGAATACCAACAAGTCTTAATAGTTCAATTGCCTTTTCCTCGGCCTCTTTTTTACTCGCATTTTGATGTAAAATGATGGACTCCGCAATTTGGCGACCGACTGTATGTACTGGATTGAGCGTACTGAGTGGGTCTTGGAAGATCATGGAGATATCATTTCCTCGAACTTCATTAATCTGTCTTTTATTAAGGGAAAGTAGATTCTTTCCGTTAAAGTTTATTTCTCCTTCATATTCGACTGTCCCTTCTTCGAAAAGGCGAAGAATCGTTTGGGACATAACACTTTTCCCACAGCCGGATTCACCTACTACGCCTACGATTTCCCCTTTTTTGACGTCAAAGGATACACCATTCACGGCTGTCACATGACCTGTTTCGGTATAAAAATGTGTTTTAAGATTTTTTATTTCCAAGAGTACATCTGTCATCCCACAATTTCCTCCTTCCCTTTTATTGACTTGGTACGCTTTTTCGTGACCTTTTTATAATGCGGATCCATAATATCCCGTAACCCATCACCTAAAGAGTTAAGCCCGATAACGGCAATGATGATTAGAAGGCCCGGGAAGACAGTCATCCACCAAGCATTGAAAATGACAAGCTTTCCGTCATATAAAATATTCCCCCAACTTGGTGCTGGTGCAGGAATCCCCGCCCCCAGGAAGCTAAGTGCGGCTTCTGTAATAATTGAATCGGCAAAGATGAACGTCGCTTGTACGATCAATGGTGACAATATGTTTGGTGCAACATGCAGCCAAATAATGCGAGTGGAACTTGCGCCTTGCGCTTTCATTGCTTCAATATACGTTTGTTCGCGAACGACAAGTGCTGCCGATCGGACAATACGTGCTACATACGGAGTGAAAACGATGCTCAACGCGATGATGACGTTTTCAACTTTTGGACCTAAAGCTGCCATTAAAGCAATTGCTAAAAGAATCCCAGGAATCGCCATCAGTCCATCACAAATCCTCATTAATATTTGATCCAATCGTTTATAAAAACTTGCGTAAAGGCCGATTGTCAGACCTACAATTGACGTGATGATTGCGATTGATAAACCTACACTAATGGAAGCCCTCGCACCAAAGACAATTCGCGTAAGCAAGTCCCGTCCAAAGTTATCCGTCCCCAATAAGTGCTCTGCATTTGGGGCTTGAAGCCGGTTGTTCACTTCCAAATCCAATGGGCCGAAGCTAGTTAAATATGGACCTACAAAACTTAAAAGCATTAAAAATATAACGATAATTAATCCAATCACCATCGAATAATTGGAAAAGAAACGTTTTTTCAGTAGCTGCTGTTGCTCTTTCTTCAGTTTCCTTCTTGCTTCTGATAGCGTTAACGTACTCCCTATATTCTCCATACTATTCCTCCTTGCCTTAACAATGGATTGGGTCTATTTTTCTTCCAATCGAACCCGCGGATCAATGACTCCGTAAAGAATATCGATGATCAGGTTCAGCATGACATATACAAACGTTACAAATAGAACAATTCCTTGGATAACCGTATAATCGCGTCGGGCAACTGAATTGATGATCAGCGATCCAATGCCTGGTATATTAAAAATCGTCTCCGTTACAACCGCACCTGTTACCAATCCACCAAATGTAATTCCGATAACTGTTAGGATTGGTAGGAAGGCATTCTGCAAAGCATGGCCGTAAATGATTCTTCTTTCGACGACTCCTTTGGCGCGCGCCATTTTAATATAGTTCGTATTTAAAACTTCCAACATAGAAGATCTCGTCATCCGGGCAATCAAAGCCGCTTGGATAGATCCTAACGAAATTGCCGGCATGATTAAATACTTGATATGGTTCCATAATCCACTATCTAATGGCCGGTACCCCGCGACGGGCAACCATTGCAACTTCACTCCAATAAGTAAAACTAAAAACAATGCAAGTAAAAAACTTGGGATTGCCATGCCAAGTAATGAGAACCCCATAACGGTTTGATCCGTAGCGGTTCCTCTCTTAATCGCCGCTATGATGCCTAATGGTATCGCAATACATAACGCGACAATTTCAGCTAATATCGCGAGCGATAACGTAGGTCCGATATGGCTCATAATTGCTTCATTCACCGACATATTCATGTGATAGGAAGAGCCAAGATCCCCGACTGCCGCTTTTTTAACCCAATTGAAATATTGCTTATAAACCGGCTGATCCAATCCAAGCTGTTTCTTCGCATCAGCAATTTGTTCTGGGTCGCTTCCTCCCCTAACATATAGGTCGTCGGATCACCGGGCGTCAGATGGATGATTGAAAAAATAACAATGGATACAATGAATAACACGGGTATTAACGATAATAACCGCTTAATAATGTATGACCACATGCGTGTTTACCTCCCTCAAGCATAAAAATAAAAAATAACGCCATGTTTACAAAAACATGATAAACCTGGCGTTATTTTAACCCTTCAATTACTTGGAATTTGAAACGTTCCAGAAAACGAGTCCATCAATATCTTCTAATTGTGAAAGTGACGTACGACCTGCAAAAAGCATATCCCCGTCTCCCATTTTAATAGCAGGTTTATATTCCAAGAAAAACGCCTGTAATTCATCATAGTATTTACGTGCATCATCAAGTGAAGGAGCTGTACGGATTTTAGATGTAATTGGAGCTAACTTCTCATTGTTCGTCCAGCCAACATAGTCCGGTCTTGACCAAACAAGTGAAGTCGGCTCAACTTTACCTTTATTTGTAATGATCGTAATATCGAATGCTGATGGATCATTACGGCGTTCTGAGAATGTCGGCCAGTCATACACTTCAAGCTTTACGTTGACCCCAGCTTTTTTCAATTGCTCTTGTACGACAATTGAAGCGTTGTACATATGGTCATAGTCGCGGGAAGTCATCAGGCGGATTTCTTCGCCGTTATAACCTGCTTCCGCAAATAGTTTTTTCGCCAACTCGGCATCTTGTTTGCCATACTCTTCTTTTCCAAGATCGCTATACCACTGTGCTTCCTGATTCGCTAACATTACATGGTGATTTGTTTTATAATAGTCCGGATTAACGAAAGCCGCTTTAAGTACATCTTCTTTCTTTACTGCTGCATTCACAGCATCACGTGCAGCTTGATTTGTAAAAAGACCTTCTTTTTTATTGAAATACAATAATAGTAGTTCACGAGGAACACTCTTTAATACAACATCCTTGTTCGCTTTAAGCTGCTCAACGTTATCGATTGGTAGCTCCATACCAGCGTCATATTCCCCTGATAAGATTCCAGCAACCCGTGTTGATGAATCTGGAACAAAAATAATATAAAGGTCATCTACCAATGCTTCACGTTTTCCTGCAAGACCGTCACCAGGCTCATCACGGTGAGAGTAGTCTTCAAATTTCGTCATGTGAATTTGTTGGTTTTGTTTCCAATCCTTAAATTGGAAAGGACCCGTACCGATATATTCAGTCACTCTTTCCTTTTCTTCTTTACCTTCAAGAATAGAAGCAGGCATGATCGTCGGTGCTTCTCCACCAGAATAAGCTAAAACAAGTGTTGCGGTTGAAGTTGGTTGTGCCATCTCAAGAAGGACAGTATACTCATCCACTTCAGAGAAGTTAGCGTCTTTGAATGTTTCTTTTCCTGAGCTCGAAACGTGTATCCATCGGTTCATCGATGCGACAACGTCCTTTGCCTTCAGTTCTTCGCCATTATGGAATTTAACACCCTTACGTAATTTAAATTCAATCGTTTTTCCATCTTCTTTAAAGGACTCTGCAAGCATAGGTTGAATTTCACCTTTGGAGTCGAAAGTTAATAGTGTTTCAAAAATATTTCTTGCGATGTTCGATGAAATCGTTGTCGTATTGACATGTGTATCCAATGTAGGCGGTTCAGAAGGAACTGCTACCTTCAATTCTCCCCCTGATGTCGTTCCCTTTTTCGGCGAATCCGCCCAGCCTTGTCGTCCTTCGAGCAACCTGCGAGTGCAAGTAACAGGACACCTAAAAATATGGCATACTTAATGAATTTCATTCCAATTCCCCCTGTTTTTTAATTAGTTCCAAGCCAAACAAAAAACTGATCGACCAAAATGTTTAACACCCCTTTTGAGAGCGGTTACATTTCAACGAAACCATCTTTCGTATACATGGAAATTTATCATAAGCTGAACTAACATAATAGATTGACTACTTAAAATAAATTAAAACATTTGAATGCATTTTGTTCATTAAATTTATTGGGGACTTTTAATCTATTTTGGACAAAATAAAAGACAGGCTTTTTAGGCCCGCCATTCATGATAAACATTCATCTAAATATGCAATGACTTCTTCCCTATTTCCGGATACTTTATCCTCCATTGAACGAGGAATCACAACAACACCATCCGCATCCCCCACAATATCGCGAATTACCCCATCCACAACGCGGCTTTGGACGCGATAAGTTATCCTTTGGACGCGCAAAGCGATTCTTTGGACGCACAACTTATCGCTTTGGACGCGGAACCGCTACCTCACCCTCAATCCAACCACACTCTCATTAATCAACGAAGGTGGTATCTCCCCAGTCAACCCCGCCACCAAATTCCGGCAGGCTAACTCCTCCATTTTCGCGCGGGTTTCTGAGGTTGCAGACCCGATATGCGGGAGGGTAACAAGGTTCGGTATACCAAGGAATGGGTGGTCCTCAGCAAGAGGCTCATGCTCGTATACATCCAGTCCAGCTGCAAGGATCTCGCCCTCTTTCAGGGCAGCCGCCAAATCATCCTCATTCACTAACGCGCCTCTTGATCCATTAACAAATATGGCGGTTTCCTTCATTAAGCTAAATTCCCGGGCACTGATTAGATGAATGGTATCCGCAGTTTGCGGTGCCATCAAGCAAACAAAATCGGCTTGTTGCAATAGGTCATCCATTTCCACATATTTCGCGCCAAGCTTCGTCTCAGCTTCCGGCTTTCTTGA
This sequence comes from Sporosarcina thermotolerans, assembly GCF_030067815.1. GTDB lineage: Bacteria > Bacillota > Bacilli > Bacillales_A > Planococcaceae > Sporosarcina > Sporosarcina thermotolerans. Next base: position 3,386,911 of record NZ_CP125968.1, read on the forward strand.
ACGATTATGGTAAAGGATATCCATCCCAAATCCGAACCGCCCCCGTTTGGCTATGGCTTGTCCAATTTTACCCATGCCTATAATGCCAAGCGTCTTCCCATGAACGTCGACGCCAAATAGGGTTGGACTTAATTTCCCAGTCCAGTTTCCTTCTTTGACATACTTGTCGAGTTCCGGGATCTTCTTGCTGTCGCTAACAATAAGCCAAAAATTGTATCAGCGGTTGTTTCGGTTAGGACATCAGGTGTGTTGGTGGCCAAAATTCCCCGCTTTGTTAATTCCTCAATATCGAGATTGTCATAGCCGACAGAAATATTAGATACAACCTTCAACAACGGCGCGCGTTCCAACAATGCCTCATTAACTTTCAAACTCGAGCCAATCAAGCCAGTGGCCGTCACTATCTCCCTATTGAATTCCTCACTTCCCGGAACGGCCGTAACAACAGTGAATCTATCTTCAAGCTTGATTGTCCCTTCTTCCGAAATCGGGCTATAAATTAATACTTTCTCCATTATCTTGGATTCCCCCTTATTGAAAAAGGACAGGAAATCGACAATTTCCTGTCCTGTTTTCATTATGACTTATTATGATCGCTCAATATTTTATCCCGTACATAACTTAAGTGATTGTACATCTTTTGAAATGCTTCGATTGGATCTCGTTTTTTCAAGGCCTCATAAATCTCAGTGTGGTACTGAATCGTTAATTCCGGCTCCCGTACTTTAATAAGTGAGTCGGTCTTTTCGTGGGCCATCAATAAAGACTCGATCATACCTTCCACAATCGGATTTTTTGCGCTGTAGGCGATGATTCTATGGAATTGCTTGTCGTACATTCCATAGTCTTCATCATTTTTCCGGATATTTTCAATCGTCTCGGCAAGTTCTGCAAGCTCACTATCTGTAATTTTTTCAGCAGCAATCGTGACAAGTCCGAGTTCAAGTGTCATCCTCGCTTCAATAACGGCCGGAAGATTGTTGATGGAAATTGCTAACATTGCACGGAACGGGCTGCTTCCAACTTTTTCATTCACAAACGTTCCGCCACGCGGCTTTCTCGTAATGACTTCGAGCGTTTCAAGCGAACTAAGTGCTTCACGGATGACGGGGCGGCTGACGTCCAGTTGTTCCATCAGCTGCATCTCCGGCGGAAGCCTGTCGCCCGGCCTCAACTGCCCACTGAACAAGAGCGAGATAATCTGTTCCATTACCTGCTGGGCAAGGGTGTTGCGTTTCACCGTATCAACATTATATAACTGCAAGGCGGTTCCTCCTTTCCTCATTAATATTGACGGACAATACTACAATTAAATCTACATTAAGTATACTACCTCTATGCAAAAAACAAAATGTAAGTCTGTACTTATAAGGAATTAATTATCGAACGAGACAAGGCTTTTTCGGATCGAATTTCCAACCCGGGATCAAATACTGCATCCCGACCGAATCATCCCGAGTTCCAAGCTTCATATCGACATACAACTTATGCGCTTTTTCAATCTCGTTCATATCGATTTCGATGCCAAGTCCGCCCGTTTTCGGAACTTCAACTTCTCCACCTTTTATTTGAAAAGGTTCTTTCGTTAAGCGCTGTCCATCCTGCCAGATCCAGTGTGTGTCAATTGCAGTGATAGTGCCTGGTGCAGCTGCAGCAACGTGTGTGAACATTGATAGGGAAATATCAAAGTGATTATTTGAGTGGGAGCCCCATGTTAATCCCCAATCATTACACATTTGAGCAACACGAACTGAGCCTTGCATTGTCCAGAAATGAGGATCCGCAAGCGGGATGTCGACGGCATTCAATTGTATGGTATGCCCCATCTGGCGCCAATCCGTTGCGATCATGTTAGTCGCAGTTGGAAGACCCGTTGCCCGGCGGAATTCCGCCATTGTTTCACGACCTGAATAGCCTTCTTCCGGACCACATGGGTCTTCCGCGTAAGCAAGAACATCTCCCATCCCCTTACAAAGACGGATAGCATCCTTCAATAGCCAACCGCCATTCGGGTCAAGGGTGATCCGAGCATCGGGGAATCGTTTCGCAAGGGCAGTAACCGCTTCAATCTCTTGCTCGCCTGCTAAAACGCCGCCTTTGAGCTTGAAATCTTCAAAACCGTATTTATCATACGCCGCTTCTGCCAAACGAACGATACTTTCAGGCGTCAATGCCTCTTCATGCCGGATACGGTCCCAGCCATCTACTTCCCCAGTCCCGTCATTGTAGGCAAGATCAGTCTTATTCCGGTCACCGACATAAAACAAGTACCCTAACATTTTCACCTTATCACGCTGTTGGCCTTCACCTAAAAGCTCCGCTACCGGCACATTCAAATGCTTCCCTAAAAGGTCTAAGAATGCAGCTTCAAGCGCAGTTACTGCATGGATCGTCGTGCGCAAATCGAATGTCTGATTGCCTCGGCCACCCGCATCTTTATGTGCAAATGCCGTGCGTACTTGATTGAGCACAGAATTATATTTCCCGATGGATTGCCCTTTGACAAATGGAATCGCTTCCTCGAGTGTCCGGCGTATCGACTCACCGCCCGGCACCTCCCCGGCACCAACATTTCCACTACTGTCTTCAAGCAATACGATATTTCGTGTAAAGTATGGAGCATGTGCACCACTCAAGTTCAACAACATACTGTCCCGGCCTGCAACAGGTATTACCGTCACTTTTGTAATCACCGGTGTTTCCGTCTTCTTTGCTTCTTCAATTGCTGTTTTCATTTCGTCGCCCCCTAATTAATAGAAACTTGTTTAATTTCTCCAACGAAAAACACATAGCAGAGTATTGCAAAAACTGCATGGATGCCTATGTACAGCAAGGCCAATTCGAATGAACCCGTCCACTGTACAAGGAATCCGATAAAGATAGGTGTGACAATGCCTGCCGAATTACCAAACATATTGAATAGCCCGCCGTTCAGTCCAGCATTTTCCTTATTCGATGTTTCGGCAACAATCGCCCAGCCCATTCCACCGAATCCCCTGCCAAAAAACGCGAAGGACATGATGGCAATCAAGAGAACTGTCGACTCGGCCATTTCCGCGAAGACAATCGACATCGAGCAAAGCATGCCAATTATAATTGGAATCTTCCTCGCTTTCGAAAAGAGGAACGCCTCTTCCAATCAGTCCGTCAGAAAACCTTCCGCCCCAAAGCTGACCTAAAAATGCCGCCATAGCCGGGATTGTCGAAACGAGTCCAACCTCCAAGACGGACAGTCCCTTTTCACTAACTAAATAGATAGGAAACCAAGTCATAAAGAAGTACGTAATCCCTGTGACGCAATATTGACCAATGTAGATTCCAAGAGTCATTCGATTCGTCAGCAGCTGTATGATTGGCCGCTCCTTCATAGGTACTTTCTGACCACCGATTTTCAGTTTATCAGCGGTTTCCTTCTGTACCTTCTTTTCATCTGAACCCGGATCCTTATAAAATTTCATCCAGAGGATCGTACAAAATACGCCGATCACCCCAAACACTAAAAAGACATACGTCCAACCAAATCCTTGTGCAATAAAACCAATTACCGGCCCAAATAAGACAATCGCGAAGTATTGAGAAGAACTGAATACGGAGGAAGCTCTCCCCCTTTCTGACGGGGGGAACCACTCACTGACGATCCGAGCATTTGCAGGGAATACCGGAGCGGTAATAAATCCACATAAAATCCTTAGCAGGAATAAACTGATGAAAGCCACTATAGGCGTCAAGTAGCCCGTTAGTGCATGCAAGATTATAATAGCCGTCCATACAAGGATTACCGTACCATACACCTTGCCTGAACCGAAACGATCTAATATCAGTCCGCCCGGCACTTGACCGATTACATATGCCCATCCAAACGCTGAAAACAGAAAGCCCATCGCTACATCCCCAATGCCTAAATCCGCGGCGATTGGAGCCCCTGCAATCGAGAGAATTGAACGCTCCGAAAAACTGACAGCGGAAAAGAAAAAAAGCATCAGCATAATGCCATGCCGCGCTTGTATCCTACGCTGCTTATGCATTGCAGTAAAAACGCCCATGCATCAAGTTCCTTCCATTTCCGAAATTCGGTTAATAGCCAAAAGAAGAGCCGGATTTTACTCCGGCTCTTTTTCTCAAATCACTTTACAAAAACGGTCTTAATCGATGTGAAGAATTCGATTGCTGCGCGTCCTTGTTCACGCGAATGGGAGCTGGACTGCTTCATCCCGCCAAATGGTGCTTGAAGTTCGACGCCCGCACTTTCCGCATTGATGCGGACTAAACCAGCGTCCATTTCATTAATGAAGGAAAGGGCTTTCGAAATATTAGTTGTAAAAACAGAAGCGCTCAGTCCGTAATCCGAATCATTTGCGACGTCAAGTGCTTCTTCAAACGACGATACTTTCATTAACGCAAGGACCGGCCCGAAAATCTCTTCACGGGCGATTGCCATATCAGGAGTCACTTCATCGAAAACTGCTGGCTCAACGAAAAATCCTTTTGCATTCGCCCCTTTTTCACAGCGATTACCGCCGTATAGCAATTTGGCCCCTTCTTCCTTACCTTTTTGAACATAAGATAGGACCGTATTCAATTGATTTTCACTAACAGAAGGGCCCATCCAGCTACCTTCATTTAGGCCGTCCCCTACTGTGATTTCTGCAACTTTCGCCAACAACTTCTCACGGAACTCTTCATAAACGTCTTCATGGACAATCACACGACTTGTCGCTGTACATTTCTGACCTGTCGATTTCAGCCCACCGCTAATTGTTGCGTCAACAGCAAGGTCTAAATCAGCATCCTCCGCAACGATTACCGGGTTTTTGCCACCCATTTCAAGCTGGTATTTGATACCACGTTCGAGTGCGAGTTGACCAAGCTTTTTACCGACGCCATTGGAACCTGTGAATGTAATTCCACTTACTTTCGGGTGCTCGGCAAGGCCTTGGCCGACGACGGAGCCCGATCCTGTCACCATATTGATGACTCCAGCAGGAATACCGGCTTCATGCAAGCAATCGATTACTTTCGCGCAAGTAACTGCCGCCTCACTCGCAGGCTTCATGACAACTGCATTTCCGTAAATCAAAGCAGGTGCAGCTTTCCACATTGGAATTGCGACCGGGAAGTTCCACGGCGTGATGACTCCGACAACTCCAAGTGGTGTTCTTGTCGTGAACATAATTGCACTGCTGTCAGTTGAAGGGATGACGTCACCAACTGGGCGCATGCCTTCTCCAGCGTAGTAGCGGAGGATTGCAACACCGCGTGCAGTTTCCCCTTTTGCTTCCGGGAAGGTTTTACCCATCTCACGAGTCATCGTCCGTGCTATTTCATCGATTCGTTTTTCCATAATGTCAGCAGCTTTGAAAAGAATGTCGCCCCGTGCACTACCCGGGAGTTTTCGCCATTCCTTCTGGGCTTTCCAAGCCGCTTCAACTGCTTGATCCAAGTCTTCAGAAGAGGAGAGCTGGTAACGTCCGACCACATCATCTACATTTGCCGGATTCAGGCTTTCCGCTGTTTGGCCGGTGCTTGCTTCCACCCACTGTCCGTCGATATAGTTCAGAACGGTTTGGACTGTTTTTTCTGTACTTGTCGTCATTCAAGACACCTCCACTTGTTCAGTTCCTACTGGTGCAGGATACTTTTCTAATGCAGCAGTCAGGATTTCTTTCATCTCATCATAATGCCCTTGCTCGACTGGAGCGATTGGTGGACGGACTGTAGTGCCGACAGGCAATCCAACGATATTCATGCCCGCTTTGATAAGCGATACAGCGTAGCCCGCCTTGCGTTTGCGGATTGAATGAATCGGAAGGATGACATCTTCAAGCAAATCATGCATCGTCTTGTGATCTCCCTGTTGCAACGCCTCGAAATACTTCACTGAAATATGCGGGATATAGTTTGAAATGGCTGAAGAATACGTTCGGAATCCAAGATTGTAATAGGATGCCATCGTAACTTCCGCAAGCGGCATACCATTGATCCACTCAAGGCGGTCGCCAATCAATTGAACAGCCTCCGTATTGAATTCCATATCACCTTCGCCGTCCTTGAATCCTACAAGTTGTGGAAGTTCACAAAGTGCAAGTAAACTTTCTTTCGTTAAAATGCACTTGTCGCGCTGATAGAGAATTGCGCTCAAGTCCGTACTTTCAATAATTGCCTTCAAGTAGTTTAATAGACCGTCTTGCGAAGGATCGATTAAGTATGGTGGAAGGATCAGATAACCATCCGCCCCTGCTTCTGCGGAAATTTTAGCCTGCTCCAATGCGTGCTGGATGTTGCCCCCTACCCCCGTGTAAACCTGAACACGCCCGTCTACTGTTTTGATCGCTGTTTCGACCATTTGTTTATATTCATCCTGAGTCAATGCATGTAGTTCGCCAGCTCCGCAAGCTACAAATACGGATTGAACACCATTATTCAGCAGAAATTCAAGATTTGCCTCCAATCCATTTAAATCAAGCTGCCCATCTTCCTTAAGTGGTGCGACCGGGAATCCCAAAATGCCAGTCGGACAATTTCGTTTAACCATTCTTAATCTTCCACCTTTCGATTTGTTTGTTTTATTGTAAGACAATAAAACTTATCTGTCAACTTCATTTTATGTTATAGGTGCAGGATTGAATAAAACAAGATCATTTTTTATTCCCCAATGGTCTGCCCAAGTCTGACGGCGACCACTTGCAACATCTATAATGGCCTTGAAAATTTCTTCCCCAATCTCTTCAATCGTCGCCCCGCCGTCGATTATCTTGCCTGCATTAACATCTATCAAGTCACGCCATTGCTCGGAGAGTGTCGTTCTCGTCGCAACTTTGAGTACCGGCGCCATCGATAAGTTGTATGGCGTCCCTCGCCCGGTCGTAAATACCTCAATATGCATTCCTGAAGCCAACTGAAGCGTTCCGCAAACAAAATCCCCAGCCGGTGTCGCAGCAAAAGTCAGCCCATTCTTTCTAATTTTTTCACCTGGGCAAGAACATCCACAATTGGTGCAGTTCCCGATTTGACGATTGAGCCAAGTGACTTTTCGACAATATTGGATAGACCGCCTTTCTTATTTCCAGGAGTTGTGTTCGCACTCCTGTCGGCAAGCCCTCTTGCCAAATAGGCGTCATACCATTCCATTTCGCGAATCAATGCCTTACAGACCTCTTCCGTCTCCGCCCGTGCAGCTAATAAATGAATACCGTCTCGTACTTCTGTCACTTCTGAAAACATGACAGATGCCCCCGCACGAATGAGCAAATCCGCCGCATGTCCGACCGCCGGGTTCGCTGTCACGCCCGAAAGCGCATCACTTCCACCGCATTGCAGTCCAACCGTCAATTTTGATAAAGGCGCTTCCACACGCTGACGCTTGTTCAGCCGTTCCAGTCGTTCTTTGGCCATTTCTAAAATGGAATCGACCATTTCAGAAAAACCATTACGATCTTGCAGAAATAAAACATCCGATTCACTTTCCCCTGCATTTAGACGGTCTAAAGTCAGCTTTTCGCAACCTAAACCAATGATCAGCATTTCTCCACCAAAGTTCGGATGGCTTGCAAGATTTCGGATTGTACGAATCGGAATCTCAGATCCAAGCCCATCGATTGCGACCCCACACCCATATGCATGGTCAATCGCCACTACATCATCTACATTTGGATAAGCAGGTAGAAGTTCTTTTTTTATCTTTTCAACGGCGAAGCCTAATACTCCCGTCACGCACTGAACGCTTGTCGTGATGCCAATGAGGTTTTTCGTGCCAAAAGTTCCGTCAGGGTTCGGATAGCCCATGAATGTATAAGTTTCCTCGAACGGCTCAAGTGGCTCTATATTTACTCCGTGACGCAGTTCCGATAGATTCGGTGGTTCCGGCATGCGTATCATCGTTTCGCGAATCCAGCCGCCTTTAAGGATTTCCCTGTTGGCATAGCCGATGATTTCACCGTATCGGATAATCGCATCGCCTTCCTGAAAATCTTTTAATGCAACTTTATGCCCTTGTGGAGTTCTTTGGAGGAGCTCCACTCCTTCCTGAAGAACCATTCCAGCGGGCAAACCATTGTCATTCCCGATAATCGTTACATTATCGTGGTCATTCATTTTGACGGAGATTGGTTTTATTCCCACTTCCTGATTAGTCATCATCACTCCCCCTTTCGGTTAGCGCTCGTTTATTCCGTGGAACCGCTCGTTTATTTCCGGAACCGCTCGTTTATTCCGGAATCCGCTCGTTTATTCCGAAATCCGCTTGTTTATTCCGATAACCGCTCGTTTATTCTGATAACCGCTCGTTTATTCCAGAAACCGCTCGTTTATTCCGAAATCCGCTCGTTTATTCCACAAACCGCTCGTTTATTCCACAAACCGCTCGTTTATTCCACACAACCGCTCGTTTACTTCTCAACGCCCCTCAAATTCATTCAACGCATTCAAAAGTGCCTTGATATACCCGACTGAATAAGCAAAACCGAGGCTTGACGGCTTCCAGCCAATATTCGAGTACTTCCAACTATCATGTAAATCAGCAACATCCCCCGCAAACGTCGGAACATGATCGGGATTCAAGCAGCCGCTGTAGCCGACTTTCCGAAGCTCCAAAAGAATTTTAAACATATTCAAATCACCATCATCTAACAGTGCCTCTTCAAACGCTCCCGCTGTAGGCAAACTTCCTCTCACGTTGCGGAAGTGAACGAGGAAGATACGTCCTTTTCTACCGAAGTGATTGATTTCATCCATTATTAGTGAAGAACCACCAGCTTCCGCGCGTGTACCGATGCAGTAAACGAACCCGACATTCTTATTCGGAAAGTCATCAATGATCCGATTCAGCCCAATTCCGCCGAACGGGGAATCCGGATGTGGTGTGTCGGATGGATGCATCGCAACATTCACATCGTGGTCCTGGGCAAGAGGTACAATTTCACGGTAAGCCCTTTGGAAAGACTTCCACCAATTCTGCAATTCTTCTTGGCCCGGCGTTTCAGTTTTCTCTTTCAATAACCCAATGCTCTCCCCGCGTGCAATAGCTCCCCCGCGCTGGATTGCCTCATAACTCTGTCCTCTTCCATAAAAGACATCGCCCTCAAATCGTTGGCGCACAATCTTGATTCCCGCCTCGCCGAAAACTCGCACAGCGTTGAGTGAGTTCTCAAGCTCCTGTTCGCTTCCGTCCACGCCATCCATGAATGAACGTGAAATATTCGGAAGCGTGACCCGGTTAATATCCAATCCATATGAGCGGACACGTTTTTTCAGCTTCAACAATTCATCGAGATCCGGATAACCTTGTTCCTTCACACCTTTGAATGACTGGCCATTCCCGAAATCCACAAAATCGATTCCAAGCTGAGACATCTGCCTTAAATCCAAATCGCTAAGATCCGCGGTATTTACAGTTACTGAAACATGCATCATCATGAACTCCCCCGATTCCTTCCGACTTCTTCCGATTTAATGAAAGAAGCCCGGTAAGCCGATCTGAGATCAACCGTACCGGGCCTGTCCTTCCTGTTATCCAGTGATTTATTTGCCCCCGGTCAATTTGTTAAGTTCAACATATTCCGCCTCAACCTCGGAGAGTTTCTTGCTTGCTTCTTCCGGATTCAAATAGACTGGATTCAACCAACTTTTCTTAATCTCTGCTTGATACTCCTCACTGTCGACCGCCTTGCCCATCGCTTTCGTGAAGGCAGTAACGATATCGTCAGGAGTGTCTGCTGGGAATGCCCATAAGAAAACTTTATCAACGACAAGATCTACACCTTGCTCTTTGAATGTTGGGATGTCTGAAGCGTCTTCCAATCGCTCATCAGCCATGACGCCAAGAGCTACAAAGTCACCAGACTCAATATAGCCTTTTACAAGTCCAAGAGAAGTCGGTACGATATCAACTCTTCCGCCAAGAAGTGCCGTGATTTTATCTGAAGCACCTCCGACGTCAGCAATGTTAAATTCGACACCAGTTTGTTCTTGGAATGAAGAATTTGCATGTACGTCATTGAACCAATTTCCGTTGCAACCGTAACTTTTTTCGGATTGGCTTTTGCAAATTCAACAAGCTCTTTAACTGTTTTGAACTTCGAATCTTTGGAAACAAGGAATGTGTTGGATTGGTCAAGTACACCAACGCCCGCAACTTTCATGTCAGAGTACGTGTAATCCGCAAGTCCATAGACTTTGTTCAAGATCATCGAGTTGTGGAATGCCAAGACTGTATAGCCATCCGCCTTTGCATCCATCACCTTTTGAGTACCTGTTGTTCCACCTGCACCCGTAACGTTTGTAACGACAAGCGGCTTTCCAAGTTCTTTTTCCATCGCCTTCGCCAAAATCCTCGTATTCAAGTCCGTATCTCCACCAGCTCCTGCCGGCACGACAATTTCAATTGGTTTCGTTGGATAATTAGACGCCGTATCACCTGACGCCTTATCCGAGTCTGAACATGCCGCAAGACTTGCAGCAAGGGCAATTGCACCTGCCCCGAACGCTATTTTTTTCCAAACACCTTTCATCTGTTACTCCCCCAGTTCAATTTTGTTTTATTTTGATGAATCATTGTTCCCCTTCAAGGTAATTGAATGACTGATTATCTTTACTGCGCTTTTTCTTCCAGTTACTGTAGAGTTTTAATCCAAGTGAACCGAAAGTGAATATAAGGAATACTGCTGCAATCGGTGACGTCAAGAATGGCATGAAGTCCCCTTGTGACAGCATAAGTCCACGGCGCAAGTTCGTCTCAAGCAACGGCCCAAGGATGAAACCTAAAACAAGCGGCGTCAATGGGAATCCAAACTTGATCATTAAGTATCCAAGGAGACCGAAGAAGAAAAGTGCGCCAATGTCGAATACGCGACCATTTTCACCGTAAGCTCCGACCACACAAAGTCCAAGGACGACTGGCATAAGAATATTCTGAGGAACGCTCAACATCTTGACGAACCCTCTCATACCAAGGAACAGGAACAAAATCATGAACACGTTTGCAACTAACAGCGCAGCGAAGATCGCGTAAACAACATCTCCATTATTTTGAAGAAGAAGTGGTCCAGGCTGCAATCCATGTAGAACCAACCCACCTAATAGTAGGGCAGTTACCGTATCTCCCGGGATACCAAGTGATATCAAAGGAACAAGTGCCCCACCGATAGCCGCATTATTCGATGATTCGGATGCAACAACGCCATCCGGAATTCCTGTACCAAACTTCTCCGGCTTTTTAGAAGAGTTTTTCGCAGCCGCATAGGCGACGAGATTCGATGTTCCGCCCCCGATACCCGGCAGGATTCCAATTCCAATCCCTATCAAACTGGATCTAAACCAGTTCCAGCCTTGCGCAAGATACTCTTTAATAGTCACTTTGTAACTAATTTTCTTCATATTAACTTTTAGATTATCCTTAACCTTCTTCTCCGCATTGATGAGAATTTCAGAGATTGCGAATAACCCAATCAGTACCGGTAAAGAGAAAATCCAGCGTCAAGTGTCTTCGCTCCAAATGTAAACCGCGGAAACGCGTCAATCGGAGCAGAACCCACCATCGCAAACCCAATTCCAAGAAGCCCAGCCATTAACCCCTTCGGCAATGAATCACCAGACAAGCTTGAAATCAGCGAAAGAGCAAAAATAATGATTGCAAAATACTCAAATGGTCCAAACTGAAGCGCCACCTTTCCGAGTGGCGGTGCGATCATAATCAAAACGATAATGCTCAACAGCCCTCCCATGAAAGACGAGACGATCGCAAAGTTGAACGCCTTGCCCGCTTCACCATTCCGAGCCATCGGATAGCCATCAAATGTAGTCGCAATGGACGATGGTGTCCCAGGAATCTTCAGCAAAATTGCCGGTATCAAACCACCCGATACCCCACCAATATAAAGACCCATCAAAAGCGCCATTCCATCGATTGGATTCATCCCGAACGTAATCGGCAAACAGATTGCAATGGCCATCGTCGCCGTGAGTCCCGGAATAGATCCAAAGATCAAACCTAATGTGACTCCTCCCATGATGAGCAAAATGCCTTTAATAGTAAGAATTGATGCAAAGCCGCTTAGCAGTAGTTCAAACATATCCAACCCCCCTTATAGAAACCCGTTTGGCAGCATGACGTAAAACACATTGCGGAATACATAATAAATGGTGGCAGAAGAAACGACCGAAACAACCGCGAACAACAGCCACCTTCTCTCCGGTTTATCAGAAAGGATCATCATCTGAGTAAACATATACACTGCAGTAGTTATTAGAAAACCCACGAAAGGCAGCACTACAACATACACAGCCATCAGAATAAATGACAAGATGACCGGACGATAGGTAACCTCATCTTTCGGATCCTTCTCAACAACAGCATCAGCAGAGGATTCTTTCTCCCTTTCCGCCTTTACACTCCTAATTCCCTGAATAATGATTGCAATAGCCATCAATGCAATTAAACCCGCAATAATCTGCGGCATAAAAGCAGGACCAACCGCCGTTGACGTCAACTTTTTAAAACTCAAAGTCGCACTAAACATGATAACGCTTACAACCAATAGAAAAATACCCGACTGGACATCTCTAATTTTTGGAACCATTACAACACCCTCCCCCTTTCGAAGATTCTGTTAAATTAGGTTTATTGTAAGACAATTATATTGTACAGTCAATAGAAAATAGTAAATAAATATAAATAATATATTAGTAGTTGAGCTCGATGGGTAGTTTTATTGGTGGCTCACTTTTAAGGTATCTGTGCACGATACAATTATAACAATTCAACCACACGAATAAATACTCAAGAAAATTGAAGACGAATTTAGTATTACATTGAATCACTTTTTAATTTTATGTATATTCGATGAATATTCTTGATTGTTTGTCACACAGGTACCTTTACAATTATTAAGGTACCTGTGCACGACAATTTTATGACAATTCAATTGTGTGTATAAGTATCCACAAATCCAAAAACGAATCACCTAATACATGGAAGGTCCTTTTACTTTTGTGTATACTTGTTGAATATTCGCGATTGTTTGTCACACAGGCACCGTCACAATTAGCTATCACGCAGGTACGTAAAACAAAAAGAGGCCAATCATCGCATGCATGATTGACCCCACTTTTTAAAAACTAAATTTATAGTTCTACTATTATTGTTTCCGTAACTGCCTGCGGCCAGTCATAGCCTGAATACCTGAATTCCACATAAATTTCATACACGTTGCCTGCGTCTAAACCTATAGTTATAGTACTGCCACCGTTAATATAATACTCTTCTCCATTCACAAACACACGTATATCCTCGTACCCTTCTTCATTATCCCATGTTAATATAATTGAAGTATTTGTTGTGGTATAGCTAAGTTCTTTAACGTCAGGTAGCAATCCTTCTACATAGCCGATCATCTCTTGAAGCAGAATATCAAAAGTTTCTTTGAATTCATCAATACTTGAAAAACCTTCTTCTGGTCTTAAGTAAAACAGGTTATATGCAAGCCATTCAGCAAAAGGATAAAACTCTTCATATTCGTCATCAACGGCATAAAAATCAATGCCAAGTATATACGAATAGGAAGTTAAAAATTCAATTGGCTCTTCAGATCCCTCTGGATCAAAATCGTTTAATGCGGCCAACACCATTTCCGGATTCATACTTTCTCTTTCTATTAAATTGCTAATTGCGACCCAAATAGCTTCTGCTTTAGCAACCTTTTCCCCATCTGTTTCTTCCGGTAAATTCAAAGCCGCCAATAAATTAAACCAGCTTTCCTCCGTGTACACCCCAGAATCCCAAGGAACATTATTTTTCGCATCCATTAGATTCTGATCAATTAGAGTCACTAATTCGCTGATCGCATTCAAAATCGACTCGGTTTTTACAACCTTATCTTCATCCGTACCTTCAGGTAAATCCAAAGCCACCACTAAATTAAACCAGCTTTCATCGGTGTACAACCCCGAATCCAATGGAACACTATTTATCGCTTCCCACAGATTCTGATCAATTAGTGTCACTAATCCACTGATCGCATTCAAAACAGACTCGATTTTTACAACCTTTTCTTCATCCGTATCTTCTGGTAAATCCAAAGCCGCCATTAAATTAAACCAGGTTTCATCAGTGTACAACCCCGAATCCAATGGAACACTATTTATCGCTTCCCACAGATTCTGATCAATCACTGTCACCAATCCGCTGATTGCATCTAAAATCGCCTCAGTTTTAACAATCTTTTCTACATCCGTTTCTTCCGGTAACTCCAAGGCATTTCTACCATTAACCAGCTTTCTACGGTGTATAGTCCTGAATCTTCAGGAACATTACTCTTAGCATCCATCAGATTCTGATCAATTCGAGTCACTAATTCGCTGATCGCATTCAAAATCGACTCGGTTTTTACAACCTTTTCTTCATCCGTACCTTCAGGTAAATCCAAAGCTGCCATTAAATTAAACCAGCTTTCCTCAGTGTACAACTCGGAATCCGAAGGAACACTATTTATCGAATCCATTAGATTCTGATCAATTATTGTCACTAATCCACTGATCGCATTCAAAATCAACTCGGTTTTCACGACCTTTTCTTCATCCGTTTCTTCAGACAACTCCAAAGCCGCCATTAAATTAAACCAGCTTTCATCAGTGTACAACCCTGAATCAGAAGGAACACTATTTATCGCATCCATCAGATTCTGATCAATTATTGTCACTAATCCACTGATCGCATTCAAAATCAACTCGGTTTTCACGACCTTTTCTTCATCCGTTTCTTCAGATAACTCCAAAGTTGTCATTAAATTAAACCAACTTTCCTCAGTGTACAACCAAGAATTCCAAGGAACACTATTTATCGCATCCATCAGATTCTGATCAATTATTGTCACCAATCCGCTGATTGCATTCAAAATCCAATCGGTCTTTACAACCTTTTCTTCATCCGTTTCTTCTGGTAACTCCAAAGCATTTTCTACCATTAACCAGCTCTCTTCAGTATATAAACCTGAATCTGAAGGTACGCTATTTTTTGCGCTTGCCAAATTCCAATCAACTATTGTCACCAATCCACGGATTGACTCCAAGATAGCTTCCGTTTTCAGTATCTTTTCCTCATCGGTGCCTTCAGCCAATTCCAACGCAGTTATCAAAACCAACCAGCTTTCATCTGTGTATAATCCTGAATCATCAGGAACACTATTCTTAGCATCCACCAGATTTTGTTCAATCCGTGTCACCAATCCGCTGATTGCATCTAAAATCGCCTCAGTTTTAGCGACCTTTCTTCATCCGTTTCTTCTGGTAACTCTAAAGCGCTTTCTACCATTAACCAGCTTTCTACGGTGTATAGCCCTGAATCTGAAGGTACGCTACCTTTCGCGCTTGCTAAATTCCAATCAACAATTGTCACCAATCCACGAATTGCGTCCAAAATAGCCTCAGTTTTAGCGACCTTTTCTTCATCCGTTTCTTCCGGTAACTCCAAAGCACTCTTTACCATTAACCAGCTTTCCTCAGTGTATAGCCCTGAATCTGAAGGTACGCTACCTTTCGCGCTTGCTAAATTCCAATCAACAATTGTCACCAGTCCACGAATTGCGTCCAAAATAGCCTCAGTTTTAGCGACCTTTTCTTCATCCGTTTCTTCCGGTAACTCCATAGCACTCTCTACCATTAGCCAGCTTTCCTCAGTGTATAGCCCTGAATCTGAAGGTACGCTACCTTTCGCGCTTGCTAAATTCCAATCAACAATTGTCACCAGTCCATGGATCGCTTCCAAGATAGCTTCCGTTTTCACTATCTTTTCCTCATCGGTGCCTTCAGCCAATTCCAACGCAGTTATCAAAACCATCCAGCTTTCATCTGTGTATAATCCTGAATCATCAGGAACACTATTCTTAGCATCCCACAGATTCTGATCAATTCGTGTCACCAATCCGCTGATTGCATCTAAAATCGCACCAGTTTTCGCGACCTTTTCTTCATCCGTTTCTTCTGGTAACTGCAAAGCATTTTCTACCATTAACCAGCTTTCTACGGTGTATAATCCCGAATCATCGGGAACACTTTTCTTAGCATCCCACAGATTCTGATCAATTCGTGTCACCAATCCGCTTATTGCATCTAAAATCGCACCAATTTTCGCGACCTTTTCTTCATCCGTTCCTTCTGGTAACTGCAAAGCATTTTCTACCATTAACCAGCTCTCTTCAGTATATAAACCCGAATCTGAAGGTACTCTATTTTTTGCACTTGCTAAATTCCAATCAATTATAGTCACCAGTCCAAGGATCGCCTCTAAGATAGCTTCCGTTTTCGCTATCTTTTCCTCATCGGTACCTTCAGCCAATTCCAACGCAGTTATCAAAACCAACCAGCTTTCATCAGTGTATAATCCTGAATCATCAGGAACACTATTCTTAGCATCCATCAGATTCTGATCAATTCGTGTCACCAATCCACGAATTGCGTCCAAAATAGCCTCAGTTTTAGCGACCTTTTCTTCATCCGTTCGCTCTGGTAACTCCAAAGCATTTTCTACTACTAACCAGCTTTCCTCAGTGTATAGCCCTGAATTTGAGGGTACGCTACCTTTCGCGTTTGCCAAATTCCAATCAACAATTGTCACCAGTCCACGGATTGCGTCCAAAATAGCCTCAGTTTTAGCGACCTTTTCTTCATCCGTTCCTTCTGGTAACTCCAAAGCATTTTCTACCATTAACCAGCTTTCATCTGTGTATAGCCCTGAATCTGAAGGTACGCTACCTTTCGCGCTTGCCAAATTCCAATCAACAATTGTCACCAGTCCACGAATTGCGTCCAAAATAGCTTCCGTTTTCACTATCTTTTCCTCATCGGTGCCTTCAGCCAATTCCAACGCATTTATCAAAACGAACCAGCTTTCATCTGTGTATAATCCTGAATCATCAGGAACACTATTCTTAGCATCCCACAGATTCTGATCAATTCGTGTCACCAATTCGCTGATTGCATCTAAAATTGCTTCAGTTTTCGCAATCCTTTCTTCATCAGTTTCTTCCGGTAACTGTAAAGCATCTTCTACCATTAACCAGCTTTCTTCAGTATATAAAACAGAATCTGAAGGTACGCTATTTTTTGCACTTGCTAAATTCCAATCAATTATAGTCACCAGTCCACGGATCGCCTCTAAGATAGCTTCCGTTTTCACTATCTTTTCCTCATCGGTGCCTTCAGCCATTTCCAACGCAGTTATTAAAACCAACCAGCTTTCATCTGTGTATAATCCTGAATCATCAGGAACACTATTCTTAGCATCCATCAGATTCTGATCAATTCGTGTCACCAATCCGCTGATTGCATCTAAAATCGCCTCAGTTTTCGCGACCTTTTCTTCATCAGTTTCTTCCGGTAACTGCAAAGCATTTTCTATCAATTGCCAGCTTTTTTCGGTATATAGCCCCGAATCTTTAGGAACATTATCCATCGCATCCCTCAGATTTTGATCAACCCTCGTCACTAATCCACTGATTGCATTCAGAATAGCTTCCGTTTTTGCAACCTTTTCTTCATCAGATGACTCCTCTAAGCTCAAAGCAACTTCAATTCTCTCCCAACTCTCATCTGTATACGGCTCTGCAGAAATCGGAATGCCTGCTTTGGCTGAAGCAAGGTTTCTATCTACTTCAGAAATAGGCGGTATTGGGGGCGGACTTGGCGGTTGAACAACAGGCCGTGCTGTTCTCTCTCTCTCCCTATTTTCCGCATCTTTCTGACGTTGTCTTTCGCGTTCTCTCACGTTGCATCTCATCAAATCTATCCCGAGCCTCTTGTTCTAACGCTTCCCTATATCTTTCTTCCGCTTTTCGTTTGGCTTCCTCTGCGGCTTTTTTTTTCTCTTCTTCTTGTTGTTCTTTCCTTCTTAATAATTCTTGAAGCAACGCAGCATTATTTTTTTGCCTTTCTTCCATTTCTTGTTGTTGCGCAGCTTCCCTTTGTTTCCTTTCTTGTTCAATCTGCCTCTGCCTCTCCCGTTCCCTTTCGGTCATTATCCATTCTGGAAGATTATCAAGATTGATTGGATTTTCCAACGAACCGTTCACGTTTCGAATTAACTCAGCAATTGCTTCTTCTGATAAATTATTTGCACCCATAGCCGCTTTAATGATGTGCTCGACCAAAAATTGGAGATTCACTTGCATTCTTTGCAGTTCTTCTAAATCCATTTGAAGAAATCCTTCGGTACTATCGTTCTGTAATTGGTTTAACATTTCTTCAAGAAATTGTGCATTCTCTTTATCAATTTCATCTTTCATTCGAAGAATCTGTTCAATTATATTAAAGTTGATCTGTCCAATGAGATCATCAAAATTAATATCCCCTATAGATCCAATAGGGTCACGTGAATCATTAACAAATTCCCCTCCAGGATAAATCATGTCTTGAGCGGGTTGATTTGGTTCAATAGAGGATACGATACCAGTCAATACCCAAAGCGTGGCCATGCCAGTCAATGGATCAACACCCACTATAAATTGAGTGCCTTTTGCACCAATTTTCTGGCCTGGTGTATTAATTTCAAAGACATCTTCCGGGTTTCTATCAGGATTGACACTTGACAATACTGTGCCGGACCAAACTAATAGTTTGGTAATGTTATGACCCGCCTTTAAGCGCAAATCTGATATCACCAAATTGGCATTGTTGGTAATCGTTAATTCATCTTCCGTATCACTGATAACCAATTTGGCACTTGAAAAAGCTTCGGTTGTCACCCGATCGCCTTGCTGCAAACGCATTCCTGAATACGCCCTAACCGCTAAATTCCCGCCGGCCTTCATTACCCAAACAGTACCAACCACATCTTCTATCTTCGCAGTCCGATTTTCAACCGCTCCAACCGATTGCCCGAATCCCGACAACATAAGAATAGCCGCCAGAAAAAGGGCAAACAGCTGCTTTATCGGCTTGGTGGCCTTCACGAACTCATTTACCTCCCCTTCCTGAAATTTGTAAAATCAGGTTATCGTAGCTATCTGCTACATATAAATTCCCGCCAGAATCTATCGCGAGGCCTGCCGGATTTTCGAAACCTTGTGCAACCGTACGGATTTTTCCATCTTTCAATACCCGAATAGATTTATTCAAGCTATCTGCAATGAACAATCCATATTTCTCCGAATAGTACAGCCCTTTTGGAAAATTGAGTTGTGCATCGGCTGCAAACCCATTCAAAAAACCACCTTCTGCATATAGAGAATGGGTTCCCCTTGAAACTCCCTACAACAGTAGAAACCGTATTTGTCGAGAAATCGATGTAACGGATTAATTGATTTCCCGAATCGCTCACATATAAATTCCCTTTCGAATCAAGTGCGAGCCCGGATGGTTCATTGAATTTCGCATCGTTCAGCAAGCCATCTTTATAATCACCAGCCCACTCGACTTCACCTGGAAATACTTCCACAACCCGCTCAGATGCTGCGTTCAATGTCGACACTTCACCTTCAGCCGTTATTTTACGGATTATATGATTCAATGTATCCGCAACATATAACGTTCCATTCGCAGTTACAACGATTGACTGTGGAGAATAAAATCGGGCACTTTCACCGGCACCGTCTTCCTTTCCAATGAACCCATTACCAGCAAGAGTGGTAACCTGGCCGTTGTTTGATATTTTGCGGATTGCATGGTTTAGGGAATCAGCAACAAAGACATTCCCTGCGTCATCCGCTGCAATATCAATAGGTTCATCAAAGAAGGCCTTTTCCTTATCGCCATTGTAGAAACCACCTTGCGGCAACCCAAATTCGTTTAATTCTAAAGTCATTCCTGCAAACGTACTCACAACGCCATTGTGGATTTTCCGAATCACATGATTTCTACTGTCCGCTACAAGAATAGAACCATCAGGAAGAAGGGCAATACTGGTCGGCCCCGGAACGAAGCACTTTCTGCCTTCCCATCCACCAAGTCAAACTTGCCATTCCCCACGAATTTCAAAACCGATACAGCCGCCTCGCTCCTTGTAATAAATGAAGCAAACTGACCACGTGTGACAAATGAATTCGGTGAATATGTCGTTGGCGACGTACCGGAAGTGATTCCATTCACCCGAAGTGATTCAACATAGGGTGCAAACCAATCACCACTTGAAACATCCGAGAAAGGAGAATCATTCAGCGAGCCTTCCATAAGCCCAAATCCATCGTGAATAATTTTCGCCATCTGCGCCCGCGTCATCAAAACATTCGGTTTAAACGTCCCATCTCCAAAGCCCCCAATTACTCCTGCTTGTACCAGCGCCGCAATTTGTCCATAAGATGGATGAGTCGTTGGCAAGTCTCTAAAATTCGGGTTCTTAACGTTCAAGGTATCCAACCCCAACACAGAAGCAAGCATCACGGCCGCCTGCCCACGTGTAACAAACTCCCCCGGCCTAAACGTACCATCCGGGAACCCATTCACAATTCCCCTCTCACTCAGCTCAATAACAGACCCATAGTAATAAGCTTTCGCATCCAAATCACTGAATGGTATTCCATCCGCCTGCACAGCCGCTGGGGCCACAACCGCCCCCATCACCATGGCAGAAGCAATAGCAGAAAGGAACATTTTCTTCGACTGCAACAATTTTCAACCTCCTTTATCATATAGGTGTGCGAAGTATACTATGCCGGGGTATGGAAAAGGATACGCATTTTGGTGGAATTTGGGATGCTACATACTATTTACGTTGTGATACGATGGGGTTACGTTGCGATACGATGACTTTACGTTGCGATACGAAGAGGTTACGTTGTGATACAACATAACGCAACCCACATAAAACTCCACAAAAAAAGAGACACCATTAACGGTATCTCCAAATCAAATCATTTATTAAACGCCCCAATTCCCTCAACCACACCGCCATAACGACGGTTCCGACTTTGGAAATCTTCAATCGCACTCAAAAGGCATTCTTCATTAAAATCTGGCCAATATACATCCGTAAAATTGAACTCCGTATAAGCGAGCTGCCAAAGCATGAAGTTCGAGAGTCGGACTTCACCGCTAGTTCGGATCAACAAATCCGGTTCAGGCAAGTGGGAGGTCATAAGATTGGATTCAATAAGTGATTCATCAATATCCTCTGGGAGAATCTCCCCTTTTCTTGCCATTTCCCCAATCGCTTTTACCATATTTAACAATTCCAGGCGACTGCCGTAGTTCATTGCAAAGTTCAAAATCAGCCCGTCATTGTTTGCGGTTGCGTCCATTGCATCCTTGATGGCTTTTTGAGTATGGGTAGGCAATGCTGAAAAATCACCGATCATTTCTACCCTTACATTTTCCTCAATAAGTTCGGGAAGATATGTGGATAAAAACTCAACAGGAAGCTTCATAAGGAAATCGACCTCAAATCTTGGTCTCTTCCAGTTTTCGGTTGAAAATGCATATAAAGTCAACACGCGAATTCCAAGCCGATTCGCAAAACGTGTGATCTTCCGTACCGTTTTCATACCTTCATGATGGCCCATTACACGCGGTAGATTACGCTGTTTTGCCCAACGTCCGTTTCCATCCATTATGATGGCAACATGGAGGGGACAGTTTTCTGTCGTGCCTCATTAACACGAAAAGATAAAGTTTTTTCATCTATATCTGGTGTCTTCTTCCACCAAATCTTCTCAAGCATATTGTCCCTCCACTCTACTTTACTCTCCTACCAATTATCTTACGGCCACCTTTATTTATTTTAAAATATTTAATATTCACGATGATAGAGTCATATTGTCACTATATCATTCTTCTTGTCGAATTGGAATGCAATTTCATTTTTTTTAGTTTATTAGGCCTATTATTGTAGTAACTACTCTATGCCAAAATAAATATAAGTTATAAATACTAAAATGTAATCACATACTTTATAACTAATTAGACACTCCTACGGAAACTATTAAAATATGTCATATTTATTTGTCTACTATGTATTGACGCATCTACTTTCTATAGGTTCCCTTAAAAACAAAATTGTTGAAAACCTTTTTTCTGAATGGCGAACAAAGAATTGTACATTAACCAATCCACATTTAATAAATTCTAATCACGGCAAATCTGCTTTAAACTTCCCATTGAACCATTCAAACACCCATTACACGAAGAAAGTAATACATCCTAATTAATAATACCTATTCTGTCGACACTTAGGCATGCCACACTTCCACGATTCGACAAATACATGAAATTGGCACCGGAATCCGCTCCAATAAACGACAAATTCATCGCTCCATATACCTTTTACACAGCATTAATAGGCGCCAATGTCATCTAACAAAGATAGTAATTTCGACTCGTGATAAAATAGGTCGAAATTCGCTGTCGGAATAAAGTTACTAATTTTTATCACGCGCTATAGGTAAAACATCATGTAAGGTGTATAATAAGGGTAGAAATTATTTTATTTATTCTTTATTCTGTGTCCAATTTAGATAATTTTTACTAACAAAGTTTCAAAAGGGGGATCTTATGACAAAATGGGTAGGCAAATGGTTATGTAAGCTTTCCGGTTACCATCGGATGGACTACTATTCCAATACATGCAAGCGTTGCGGACATGTTAGACGGAAGGCTTAAGAAAATAATTGGGACATGGGGAAGAAAACAGTCCAGAAAGGTAAGCAAAATCTACCTTCTGGACTGTTTTTTCATTTGTAAAGGGTCCTGTGCAATTGTAGTCGTTTGATGCACAGGCACCGAAATAATTCGCAACACGAATAACTTTCCTTCATATTAAACCCCATCCCTGAATATTGTGCACTAATACAATTAAAAGGGAGGGATCATAATGGCTAAACAAGAAGACTTCGAAGTACTCACTCACGAAGATGGCGAGTATATGCTTTCTCCTGTTCCCGAATCGGAGCGACGTCCGACTTGGAAGCAGGTCATGGTATGGGTAGGTTTCGGGTATGTCGTGACCGGACTATTTGTCGGTGGTGTTTTAGCGGGATTTGGAGGACAACCAGGGGTGCCACCAGGAATGGCATTATGGGCAATTGGAATTGGAATGGGCGTTTTGCTTGTTCTGACGACGTTGTTAGGCATCATGGCACAAAAGACAGGATTGAATTTGGCTTTGATCAGCCGATATTCTTACGGTTCGATGGGAAGTAATTTACCTCTGTTCGTCATGGCATTATTAACTTTAGGTTGGTTTGCAAGTATCACAGGTATGGTTGGACAAATTTGGAGTTCATTGATTGGTAATCCTACAGGGATAACTGTATTCGATCCGGCCGTTTTGGGCTATAAGGATATTCCTGCAATTACACTGGAAAATTTCTTGGCATGCGCTGTTTTTGGACTCATTTTCACCTATACCGCCTATAAGGGAATGAAGGCAATTGAAGCGGTGGCAATTCCTGTTGCTCCTGTTATCCTAATCATCGCAGTCATCGTTGGAGTTGGTATGTTGAATGAAGGCGGTGGGATGGGAAGCTTTTTATCGGAGGCCAATAAAATCGGTGGTCTTGGAATGGGAAGTGCCATCACAATTGTTATGGGTAGCTGGATTGCCGGAGTCGTAATGGGAGTCGATCTTTTCCGGTTCAATAAATCCATAAAAGCGGTATTTGCGGGTGCAGTCGCCTGTTTCGTCCTCACAAATCCATTGCTCAACATCGTAGGCTATATCGGCGCTGTTTCAGTTGGTCAATTCAACTATGTTGAATGGATGATTGATAAGGGTATTCTGTTCGCACTTATTGGAGTTTTTGCGTGGACTACGTCCTTATGGACAACAAATAATGCAGAACTATACTGTAATTCGCTTTATGTAGGTCCTGTTATTTCATCCTATAAGAAGAAAGCAAACCGGCAGAAGATTGTTTTGATTACTGGAGTGGTCGGTACGATCATCGGTTCATTGGCGTTTTATCAGATCTTTTTCGCGGATTTCATCACAATCCTTGGTGCCGGTTTCCTTCCATTGGCGGGTCCACTAATTGCGGACTATTTCATCGTTAAGAAAGGTTCCTATAAGGTCGAGGAACTTAATTCTCAGGCGAAATATAAAATGGCAGGCATCATTTCATTCCTAATCGGCGCTGTTTTAGGATTGGTG
Organism: Sporosarcina thermotolerans; assembly: GCF_030067815.1. Classification (GTDB taxonomy): domain Bacteria; phylum Bacillota; class Bacilli; order Bacillales_A; family Planococcaceae; genus Sporosarcina; species Sporosarcina thermotolerans. The sequence goes on from NZ_CP125968.1 coordinate 3,410,975, forward strand.
TTCGAGTACGCACTCGTTTTGCCATTCGGCTTACCTTCAGGGCTCGTTGCTTTGCTCATCACAATAGCACTCTATCCGATCATTTACCGTTTCACAGCTGATTCAAAAAATCCCACTGCAGAAGCCTAAAAGAATGGAGGAATTACTCATGATAACTATCGGAACAAATATGACCTATCACCAATTTAAACAAGCCAAAATCGATAAGGTAGTTTTTGGTGTCGGCGCATTCGAAACTCATGGCAGCCATATGCCATTCGGAACCGATGCCCTCATCTCCAATATCCTTTCTGAAAAACTGGCGCAACGTGTAGATGGAATGATGGTTTTGCCGCCAATCAATTATGGATTAAGCGAGCATTACAATGACCTGCCCTTCACAATCAGCCTTAAGCCGGATACGATTGTCAATGTCATTAAAGAGGTTTTGCAGGAAATCGTGAGGAATGGAATTACTAAAATATTGATTATAAACGGGCATGACGGCAACATCGCGCCAATAGAATTAGCTGCGAGGGCTGTTAAAGTAGAGCATCCGGATGTTACGATTGCTTCATTTAATGACTGGTGGGTTGCTGCCGGGAAAATGGTGCCAGAGAATTTCTTCGAGAAATGGAATGGATTGGGGCATGCCGGAGAATGTGAAACATCGATGGGATTAGCTCTTTTCGAAGATTTAATACAAATGGAACATGCCGTCGGGGTTATCCCCGACTTGCCTGAGCACGTTGAAATAAAATGGCGATTTGAAGAATTGACCAACACTGGCGCATCCGGAGATCCAAGTGTTGCAACAGTGGAAAAAGGTAAGAAACTTGAGGAAGTCGTCCTCGATGTATTAGAGGATTTCGTGAGATCGATGGATGAAAACGGGTGGCAGTACGCGTCCAAAAAAGCACATTAATGAAAAGAGATTTGGAAGTCAATCAAAACGATGCTTGGTTGACTTCCTTTTTTATGTAAATTAAGTGACCTTCGAAGCTGTCATCTAACTTTATAAAAACTGAAGTCTCTAAGAATGAACCAAACTAACCTTATCATCTTCATCGTTTAACGAAGCGAGTTCCGTCGCGATAATTTTTGAGGCCTGTTTATTAAAAATAGCCGATTGCCAAAAATACATATCTATAAGTTTCATAGGAGTAAAACCACTATCCAAGTAGGGCTCAAACTCCATTTTATACGTATTATAAAAACGTACTATTTCAATTAAAGATTCCTTGGTAAGAGAACTTTTCATGCTGTGCAATCTTAAACCTTTTCTGAAATAGCGGTCGAATGCAGGAATATTACCAAACACCCCCATCAGAATCTTAGTAACAAGTGTATCCGAAACATTGAACTCCTCATAACACGCACGAGTCTCGTTCACCAACTCCATCAAAGTCTCTACATGTTCCTCATCCGTCAATTGTCTTGAGTAAAAAGCTGTGTAATTGGTATTCCCAGCAACCGTCCTAACAAATTCCAAGTGAATCTTATAGTCCTTTTGTATCAGCTTGGAACTTCCTCGCATCATCCCCCAACTCGCTAAGTAAAAACCTATATGCAATGCAGCGACATCCTGGACAAATTCCTCATGCAAACGCTGATGATTGTTCGCAAAAAAGCTGTGGCAATGATGCCATGAATTATATCGATGATGTATATCCTCCGTCGCCGGCTCAATATACATATCCAACATTTCCTTAATCATCTGACTTCCACTCCCGGTAAATTTCTACTTAATCCCCTTCTAAGTACTTATATTCGACAAAGGAGTGGAAAGTCCTTCCTGTCTTTCTTCCTAATTTTGTATTAAAAATGCAAATCTATCGTAAGGTAAGACACTAATATGACAATTCATCAATATGAGCATACATGTAATAAATGATCTACGAAACGTTGATGGTATTGTATTCTCGATTGTTCGTTACACAACCGTCACAATTCCAATCTACATTGTGAAACAATCAAAAAAAGCAACAAGCACCCAAACAATTACAATCGTTCGGGTGCCTGTCACTTATCTCACACGCTGACCATATGTCTCAAATTTCTTCTGCATCAACGTCATTTCATTCTCACCTAAAATAACCGGTTCCCCAATACTTTTCGTTCGATAATAAAGCTCTGCACAGAACTCTATCTCCTCCGCGATATTAAATGCATGGTCGATATCATTGCCGCCTGCCAACAATCCATGGTTGGCAAGCAAGACAGCACGCCGATCTCGCATGGCCTCAAATGAGTTGACTGCAAGTTCCGGAGAACCGTATGTTGCATACTTAGCACATCGGACATTATTTCCCGCGAAAGCGACTAAATAATGTACCGCGGGTAATTCCCAGTTCATACAGGAAATTGTCGTTGCATAGTTAGAATGTGTATGGACAACCGCCTGTATGTCATCTCTTTTGTTATAGTAGATCAAGTGCATCGATACTTCACTTGAAGGCGTGCGGTTTCCGTCAACGACATTTCCATTCAAATCAATGACGACGACATCTTCCGGAGTAATATCGAAATAATTCATTCCACTTGGTGAAATTGCGACCAATTGTTTTTCCCTGTTGAAGATACTTAGATTCCCGCCAGTTCCTGTTGTTAATTGATTCACGATTAACTTCTGTCCATATTCCATGACCAAAGTCCGTTCTTTTTCTAATAACATTTTCACAACCCCTTACACATTCTTATTCACTTCTATAGCTGTTTGGGGTACTTTTTTTTCCCAAGACGTGGCACGTTGAAAACGATTGCCAGTATTCCGAAGAACAAAATAAGGAATGGATAGATCGAATACGGCATAATGCTTAGCGGCGAAATAGAAGCGATTCCCGCAGCAACTAACATCTGACCGCCATACGGTACCATGCCTTGCCATGCACATGAGAAAATATCCAGTATACTCGCAGACCTTCTGGGTCGATATCATATTCATCCGCGATATCCTTCGCCAACGGCCCCGTCATAACAATGGAAATTGTATTATTTGCTGTTGCAATATCCGCAACACTTACTAACCCAGCTATTCCAAACTCGGCACCCTTTTTGGATTTGATTTTGCTGGTGATCGTATAAAGCATATAGTCGATTCCGCCGTTATGTTTTATGATTTCAACGATACCGCCTATCAAAATCGCAATCATTGCCAAGTCTTCCATTCCCATAATCCCTTCGCCCATTAGCCCGAAAAAGCCATAAACCCCAAATGAGCCGTCAATTATCCCGATAATCCCTGCAAATACTGTCCCGCCAATCAAGACTAACATCACATTCACGCCCATCAAGGCGACAACAAGTACGGCCAAGTACGGAAGAACCTTAACTAAATTATAAGAAAGGTCCCCTCCAATATTTGCAGAACTTCCTGCAGTTGCAATGCCAAGGAGGATGGCAGTCACAATAGCCGCAGGTAAAACGATGATGAAGTTCACCTTGAATTTATCACTCATCTGGGTACCTTGTGTTCGTACAGCCGCAATCGTCGTATCTGATATCATGGAAAGATTGTCCCCAAACATCGCTCCACCGATAACAGCACCCATTGCAAGCGCAGGAGAAATTCCAGCCTGTTGTGCAACTCCGAAAGCAATTGGAGCCAATGCGACAACAGTACCCATTGAAGTCCCCATTGATAATGAAATAAAACACCCAATGACGAAAATCCCGACAATCAATAGGTTCGCGGGAATCACAGATAACCCGAGATTCACCGTGGAATCGACTGCCCCCATCCCTCAAGCAACAGAAGCAAATGCGCCGGCAAGGATAAAGATGATCGCCATTAAAATAATATTAGGATGACCGCCGCCTTTTGTGAAAATATCAACCTTTGTAGATAGTTTTTCTTTCCGATTCATCGCCAATGCCACTACCCCAGCAATGACAAATGCAACGATTACCGGCATCTTTCCAAAGTCATTTGTAATCAAGGCCGTGCCGATGAATAGCAATAAAAATACAAATAGTGGCAGCAAAGCCCATGGGTTCCCCTTACTCAACTTCGTTTTCATTTCTCCCACTCCCTAGTTCATAGTCATTCCGCCCGTGACATTAATACTTTGTCCCGTCATATAGCTTGCAAGTTCAGAAGCTAAAAACAATACAACATTTGCGACGTCTCTAGGTTGCCCGGTCCTTCCTAAAGGCACTTGGGAATTGTCCTCCTGCTCGACTTCCTCCGCCTTCATTCCCCTTAAATTTCCACCCCATACACGTTCAATCCTCTTCATATCCGTTTCGATAATGCCAGGACAAACTGCGTTCACTAAAATCTTTTCCTTTGCAAGCTCCAATGCCATTACCTTTGTCAGTCCAAGGACAGCATGCTTCGAAGCGACATAGTTACCCATGCATCGATAACCATTCTTTCCCGCTTGCGAAGCAATCGTTATGATTCTACCCCCTTCCCCTTGTTCCTTGAACATCTTTATCACATTTTGGCTTGCAAGAAAAACCCCTTTTGCGTTCAAATCCATAATGCTATCCCAATCTTCTTCCTTTATATCTTCCACATAATCCATCGTGGAGGAGCCAGCATTATTGACCAAAATATCTATTCTGCCGAAATGTTCCTTTGTCGCGCTGACCATTCTTTCGATGTCCTGCTTTTTCGAAACATCCGCAGCAAATGGAAAGACATGATCCACCCCAAACTCCGCGGCGACCTCATCACAAAGTTCTTGACGCCTTCCGACAATGGCCACTTTCGCCCCACTCTCAACAAATAGCTCTACTATCGCCTTACCAATCCCTTTTGTTCCCCCAGTGACAATTGCAACTTTTCCTGTTAAGTCAATACAATACATTCTCCTACCCCCTGACTGTCGCCGCGAATATTCCTTGGAATAGATGCTTTTGTACTGCCAAAGCATCCTGTTCGGCTAATAACTTCTCCATAAATGCATCATCCATCTCATCTACAAATCGGCCCATTTGCTCCATCACTTCAATCGAATGCTCAACAACGCCAATCTGATCTTCCCTTGCAGGCGTTATATCAAGGCTGATCCATCCTTGATATCCGATTTTCTTCAAGTAATAAAAGAATTCAAGTGTTTCCCAGACATGATAGGAGCCGACCATGAAATCATCGTCCCAATCCCTCGTATTGTCATTCATATGCACATGGAATAGCTTCCCGTATCGGTTCAGCAACACCGCAGATTCCGCTGGATTTTCCTTAACTTGTAAGGCATGGCCAAAATCGATCGTTACCCCAAAATTATCCGCACCGATTTCTTGCAACATCATCAATGAAGTTCCAACAGTACTAATCGCCGATCTTCCCCGCGGCTCTCTCCCTTTATACTCAATGGCGAACTTCTGATTCGGGAATTCCTCTACAACACTTTTTACGGAACTGATTAAGTGATTCCATAAGTCGATGAAATTCACTTGGAATGGATAATCATGACCGTCAGCACCTGGCCAAATATTGACGACTTCAACACCAAGTTGCCGTGCAGCCCTCGCTGCTCCCCTAATGATTTCCATTGCGTCTTCCCGGATAACTAAATCGTTTGCAGAAAGAGCGCCTTTACGGAATTTCCTATTTCCGAATATTTCACAGTTAATGGCTGCAATCTCCAAGCCGAACTCGTCAATCATCTGCTTCGTCTCATCAACTGACGACTCGTCAAAATCGCCATTGAAATGGATTTCAACACCTTTTATACCTTTTGATTCGGAAGCGGCCTTCAATTTCTCCCTGAAGGTTCTTGATTGTTGATAACCCTGCTCACAAAAGCGGTCCGAAACGGAACCGTAAGCCCAAACACCGACTGCATACTTGTATTTCGCCAATCAAATACCCCCCTTTAAATTTTTTCCAAAGACTGCGCGATGTCCTCAATAATGTCTTTCGCATTTTCTATTCCGACAGAAAGCCTAATCAAACTATCTGTTATCCCGTGCTTCCGCCTTTCTTCAAGCGGCAGTGACTTATGGGTCATTGAGGCAGGGTGTTGCACGAGGGAACCAACATCCCCTAAACTTACAGCCAACTGAATCATTTTGAGATTATCGCAAAATGCCTGCCCTTCTCGAGCCCTCCTTTCAATTCGAATGAAATAAGACCTCCATAACCGCCCATTTGCTTTTTCACTAGCTCATACTGCGGAAATGATTCCAAACCAGGGTAGACGAGCAACTCGATCTTTTCATGATTTTCCAAAAACCTTGCCACTTCCATTGCATTGGAATTATGCTTTTCCATTCTTAATGCCAATGTTTGCAAGCCGCGCTTCACTAAAAAACAAGTGAAAGGGGAGATTAATCCACCTAACTTTGTGACCGGATCATGTAATCCTTTTTTAATGAATTCCTCAGAACCGACAACCGCGCCTGCAATGAGGTCACCGTGCCCGCCCATATATTTAGTTGCGCTATGGACGACAATATCCGCGCCTAATTTCAGTGGTCTTTGAAAATATGGAGTCATAAATGTGTTGTCAACAACTAATTTAATGCCATGTTCCTTACACAACTCAGCAGTTTCTTTGATGTCAACAATTTTCAAGGTAGGATTTGCGGGAGTCTCGATATAGACAAATTTCGTATTGGGGCGTATCGAACTTTTCAACAGTTCAATATCTGATGTATCAATAAATGAAGCGCTTACATTAAATTTCGAAAAAATCTTTGCGAACAGCCCATACGTGCCACCGTAAACGACGGTATCACATACGACATGATCACCTGCTTCAAGCAATGCTGTGCAAGTCGCTGCAATTGCCGCCATCCCTGACGCGAATGCCTTACACGCTTCCCCTCCCTCTAAAGCAGCAATTTTAGCTTCAAGCTCAAGCTCTGTTGGACTATGATCACGGCCGTACAAGTATCCAAATTGTTCCCCGGAGAAGATTTTCCCTGCTTCCTCTGTACTTTTATACGTATACGTGGAAGTTTGGTAGATTGGCGACACAATGGCTCCGGTATGCGGGCAAGGATCTGAACCAACATGGACTGCTTTCGTTTCAAAATCCCATTTTTCATTCAACAACAGGAACTCCCCCTTTTTCTTCTTTATATTGAAACTCAAGTAATTCACCGTTCATGAACTTCTTTAAATCAGAGATTATCATTTTAGTATGATTAGTTATGGCGTCGTACGTTGCCCCGGCTATATGAGGGGTAATGATGACGTTTTCAAGTTCATTTAAAAATGGATGATCGGCTTGCAATGGCTCACTCGCAAATACATCAAGCGCCGCCCCAGCAATTTCTTTATTCCTTAATGCCTCGATTAAATCTTCTTCATTTATAATGGCACCGCGGCTCGTGTTGATTAAATACGCAGATCTTTTCATCAGCTGAAATGTCCTTTTATTCATAAGACCGATCGTTTCAGGTACGACTGCCGCATGCAATGTGATGAAATCGCTTTGCAGCAGCAATTCATTCAAGTCTACTTGCCTATTAGATCCATCTACTATTTTGAAATTCGGATCATAAACAAGAATGTCCATACCGAATGCTTTCGCAAGCTCCGCAACCTTTTTACCGATTTGTCCGAAACCGACTATGCCCAATGTTTTCCCTTTCAATTCAAATCCTTTGAAAACCAAATAGGGGCTTCCCTCGCCAAGTGCCCATGTCACATCCGCCTTACCAATATCGGAAGTCTTACCCTTTTCCACAGATTCCTGGACATACTTGCCATTCTTAAGTGCCATATACGCAAATGGAGTATTACGGGAAATATTCAACATTAACGAAAAGGTATACTCCGCAGCGCTGTCCGCATTTCTTCCTGGCGTATGAATTATTGGAATGCCATGCTCAAAAGCTGCATCATAGTCGATATTTACAGGATTCGATCTTGTGCATGCGATCAGTTTCAGATTAGGGCAGCTTTCAATGACTTTCCGTGTAACTTTATCGTAGCTCGTTATCAAAACCTCTTTGTCTCGCAATCTGTCAATTAATTCATCCTCATCTAACAAACGATTTGACGTAAACCATCCCCCCTTTTCCACCTCAAGAAACTCTTCTATTTCTTCTATAAGCGTCTTATCCATTTCAGCTGTCAGTAGGGCTCGCATACCTTTTCCTCCACTCTGTTTTTGACCTTATTCATAAACTGATGCCTTAGTTCCCAGTTTTCAATATTCGACGTTCGAATTTGCTTATATAGCTTGAACAAGTCATCATACAGTTCCGCATTCTCCTTAATGGGAAGATAAGACTTCTCCACTGTTGTTGTTGTCTGTACAGCCTTATCAAGGGACTCATAAACCCCCGATTGAACTGCTGCCAGAAAAAATGCTCCTTTAGAGGTGATTTCCTTGCCTACCAACTTAACGACTTCCGTCCCGGTACAATCCGCAATAATTTGCGGCAGAAGAACACTGTTTGAACCGCCACCATTCAAGACGATCCGTTTAACCCCTATTGCAGAATCGAGACAATCCCTTATCGAAAGAGCAATCCCTTCATATACTGCGCGGCTTAGATGCGCTTTGGATGTAGACTGTTGAATCCCGAAAAACTGGGCTGAAGCGTATGGATTATAGAAGGGAGCCCTTTCGCCCACCATAATATATGGATGGTAAAGTACACCTCCTGCGCCAATTGGAACCGCTTTCATTTCATCGTCCAATAAAGCAAAGAAATCGTCTTTTTCCTGTTGGTCTCTAAAATCCGTCTCATAGAGAACATTCGTGATCCAATCGATATTTGGCGTACCTGCCATACTACCTGCCATTTTCAAGTATTGACCAGGGCTTGCACCAAATTGGGTGCTGCCTTTACCATCATGATTCGGTGGTAGTGTGGCAATCAACCTCTGAATGCTGCATGTTGTTCCAATCGTAATACTTATTTCCCCTTCATTTATAGCTCCGCTGCCTAATGCGTTTGCTATGATATCGAGTGAACCAATCACGACAGGCGTACCTTCAAGGAGACCCGTGAGACTGGCAGCCTCCTCCGTAATTGTTCCACCATTTTCGCCCGCATAATGAATTGGCGGGATGAGCCGGCCTAAATGGGGAATTTCAAGTAGATCGAATACTTCCGATGATACTTTTCCAAATTTCATATCTAACATTGAAGTTGAGATATCCGAATAATCGGTACGGGCTACGCTTGTTAATTTCAACCGAATCCAATCCTTGCACGTTAGGCACCACTTCGCCTTGCTCAACGAGGATGGCTCATTTTTATCCAACCATTTGAGCAAAGCAATAGTTGAACCTGGAACCAGGCCTGAATAAGTGATGGCTTCGTAGTTCAATTGTTCGTCAATCGGAATTTCACTGAGTAGTTTGGCTGCTCTTTTATCCATCCAAAGAATAGCATTCCGAACAGGCATATATTGACTATCGACTAGCCAACATCCTTCCCCCTGCCCCGTGATTCCTATATTTAGAATCGAGCTCGGATGAATGGCAGTTTGTTCAATTAATTCGCGGATGGATGAAGCGACCTTTTCCCAAAGCAGTGTCATATCTAATTCAAACCGTTCATTTCCGGATTGGATCATATGTACCGACCGGACAATTGAGTTGATAATTGTTCCATTGATATGGAACAAGGAAACTTTCAGGTTAGTCGTACCGGCGTCAATCGTTACGATATAGTTTTTCTTCACACCCAGCCCCCCTACTATATTTCCGATGAAATCATATGTGCAGTGATGGAATCGGTAATTAATACGTCAACCGCCCCTGTTCGTAATGCCCCGATGATTGCATTCACTTTTTCCGCTCCACCTGCGATTGCCACGACATTCGGGATGTTAAGAAGCTGAGCTCTATCCAGCCCAATTGAAAAATGCTCAACATTTTCTTCGATGAAATTACCTGTCTTATCAAATACATGCAGACAAATATCGCCGACCGCATTATTGCCATGCAAATAATTTAGGTAATCACTATCCAAATACTTCTGTTCGTAAATCGTCGATACACTACTCAGTTCACCGATCCCGACAAAGGCAATGTCGCAATGGTCGATTTCTTCCATCACCACACGGATGCTGTCCTCCTGTAATATTGATTCCTTCAATTCCCTGCTTTTCACAATGGCAGGAGCGTAGATATAATGTGGAACTCCACCAAGGCTTGACGCGAATTGCCGTGTAATTTCATTCGTCATATCGGCAGCTATATTAGAATTCACCCCACCAACAAGTTGAATGACTTCAACATTTCCTTTTTGGCCATTGCGTAAATTAGCCCCCACTTCATGCAGCGTCTTCCCCAAGAAACCCCGATTTTAACATCATCATTCAGTTGACTCATCAGGAATTCTGCACCCGCAACACCAAGTTGCCTCGTAATATCCTCTTTACTATCTGCATGAGCAACAATTACACGCCTAAGATTAAATTTCTTTTCCAAAGCACTCTCCAATTCTTCGAAAGAGTCCTCTAATTTCATAATCTCGATTTTCACAATACCTTCCTCATGCAATCTCTTAATAGATCGATTCACTTTTTGACGCGAAATGGACAGCTTTTGCGCAATCTCCTGTTGCGTCAACCCATCTTTATAATAATAATGCGCAATTTTAATGAGTTCTCTCTTATCCTCTAGGCAAAAGGCCACCTCTTTTCATCGTTACATTTGCTCATATATATTACATATGTAACTATCTTCAATTTAATCACAGTAATCTGAATATGTAAATAGTTTACGAGAAGTTTTTGGGGTCATTGTGAAGGTACCTGTGCATTACACGTTTATGACAATTCATCGAAATGAAAATTCTCGATTGTTTGCTGCACAGGCACGTTTACAATTTGGCCTCACACAAAAAGGAGGACAACGAAATTATCGTTGTCCTCCCATTAATTTCCAATCAAGACTCATACTATCTCTTCAATCCGCTGATTCAAATCATCCATACGCTTCTGCGTTTCCTCAAAACTCCACTTCATTACAATAGCCATATACGCAACAACTTCGTATTTCCATTTATTCACCCAGTCGATGTCGAATAGGACTGCGCCGGTTCTTCTGATGAAGTAGTCGGCGGGTGTGATGGCCATTTCTTCTTCGATTGCGTAGTGGAGGGTCAGCTTAATGGACAGCGGCAAGTTCGTTTCTTGTAATTCTTTGCCCGCATATCTTAATACTGAATCCGTGTTTGTACCGTATGTTGCAAGGATGCTTGTTGCGTCACCGAGTGAAATGCCTGTTTCTACGGCAATAGCCTGAGCTCTATCGTTTATGAAACGCCCATAGTCTTCAGGATTATTGAAATTCCCACCTGATAACTTCATTTGCTTAGTTACAGACTCTGTGCAATTCTTGCCTTCTTGTTTTAATTGCTCGCAAATCATGTCTGTGACGGTTTCAGCCATTTTCCGGTAGCCGGTCAATTTGCCGCCAGCGATTGTGATCAAACCTGTTTCAGATGTCCAGATCTCATCTTTCCGTGAAATTTCGGATGGTCCTTTCCCTTCCTGGCGGATTAACGGCCGCACGCCTGCCCACGCAGATTCGATATCCTGCATGCTAAGTTGCAAGTCCGGAAACATGAATGCAATGCTTTTCAATATATATTGTTTGTCTTCCTCGGTGATTTCGGGATTCACCAAATCACCGTGGTACTCGGTATCGGTCGTTCCTACATACGTTTTCCCATTCCTCGGAATGGCAAATACCATTCGTCCGTCAGGTGTGTCGAAATAGACTGCTTGACGTAATGGGAATTTCGAACCGTCGATGACGATATGAACGCCTTTTGAATGAAAAAGACTTTTCCCTTCAATCTTCCGGTCTTGACCGATTGTCTCTTCAACCCATGGACCAGTGGCGTTAATAATTTTTTTGCCCATAACAAGATATCGCTCTTCATCCAAAACATCCCGGAAATATAGTCCTGCAACCTTTCCGTGCGCGTCATATTTAAACGACTCAGCTTTCACATAGTTAAGCAAGTCGACGCCATTTGCATAAGCAGTTTTCGCCACTTCAATTGTCAATCGTGCGTCGTCTGTCCGATATTCAACGTAATAGCCTGCACCTTGGAGATCTTTCTTTTTTAATAAAGGCTCTTTCCGTAAACTTTCTTCCATTGTCAGCATTTTACGCCGCTCGTTTCTTTTAACTCCAGCCAAAAAATCATAGACTTTTAAACCAAGCGACGTGGAATACTTCCCGAATGTCCCTTTACGATAAATCGGCAGTAACATCCACTCCGGGTGAGTAACATGAGGCGCATTTCGATAGACGACTTCCCTTTCCTTCCCAACTTCCGCAACCATTCCCACTTCAAATTGCTTTAAATAGCGCAATCCACCGTGGACAAGTTTCGTGGAACGGCTTGATGTCCCAGCAGCAAAATCTTGCATTTCAACCAAAAGAGTCTTCAAACCCCTTGTTACACTATCAAGGGCAATTCCTGTTCCGGTAATTCCGCCCCCGATAATTATCACGTCATAGTGCTCGTTTTCAATCCCGCTTAATAATTCTTGTCTGCCTTTAAATGAAAATGATTTCATTTTTTACACGCTCCTATAATGAAAAGAACATTACAATAACCCCGCCGAGTGCAGGAATTGTAATGGTCTTTTCTCATAATCTCTGACCTTCCCGGTTTGAAGGAAGACAATATTGACATTCGAAGTAAGTGCGTGTTGTAAATCCTCCTCACTTTTTACGGAGGCAATCATTTGGGATTCCACCATGTCAACTAATTTCAAGTTTATTCATCCTTTCGATAAATACGGAATGGTTACTCTCTACTATAATAGTCCAAGAGATGAAATTTTGGAAAGAATTAATTTTATCTGATGACCATTGCCAACTATATTGAACAGTTGCGCAAGGCCGATAAACATGTGTTCCTTCACATGGATTTTATTGACGGAATATCCAATTCACGAAGCGCACTTAGCTATGTTGCAGAATATTGGAAGCCGACCGGCATCATTACAACAAAAACCAATGTTGTTAAAGCTGCAAAGGAATTGGGTCTAAGAACGATTCAACGTATCTTTCTGTTGGACCAAGCCGCCATTACGAAAGGGATTGAAATGGTCAAATCCTGCCAACCAGATGCTGTTGAAATTCTGCCTGGCATTATCCCGAAAGTGATTGATCAACTTTCAAGGGAACTTGACTATCCCATCATCGCAGGCGGTTTGATCACTGATCTTTCAGAAGTCTATGAAGCGCTTCAAGTTGGCGCGTTGGCCGTTTCATCCGGTGATCCGGAAATGTGGAAATTTGATTTATAAGGTTGCGATGTCCTTTACACTATCAAGTACATATTCCGGTTGATGAACACTTACCTTCAACATCTCTTCATTCGTAATGCCTGACATGACTAAGACGGAATGGATTCCTGCGTCATTCGCCATTTTAATGTCCGTTTCCAAACGGTCACCGACCATATAGCATTGGCCAGCTTCCATGCCCAATACATTTTTCAAGACTTATTCGGCCATCAAAAGTGAAGGCTTGCCAGTAATCATCTTCACCGGTTCACCAGTCGCCCCTTCAAGCGCGCCAATCATGGCTCCACAATCAGGGATTTCACCGTCTTTGACTGGACAAGTCCGATTGGGGTTCGTTGCAATGATTTCTGCACCATTTCGCCAAGCTTGGAAAGCATTGTTCAATTTCTCATAATTGAATTCACGATCCCAACCTAATACAACATGAGATGCGCTGGCGGGATTTTCCGCCAGCTTTATGTTTTCACTCGCCAATTCGTCGAATAACGGCCCCTCACCAATGACGTAAACAGTATCATCAGTTTTCATAACAGTTTTCAAGTAATGCGCTGTAATATAATTGGAATTAATGACCTCGTCAAGTTCCACTTCAATCCCTAACGCATTCAACTTCACGACATAATCTTTACGGCTTGCAATCGATTTATTCGTAAGGAACACGACTTTATCCCCGCGATCCTTAAGGGCTTTGATACCATCCGCCGCACCATCTATTATATGGTCGTCAAGATAAATCGTTCCATCCAAATCAAAGATAAAACCTTTCAAAACGCTCACTCCAAATCAGTTATGTTAGATGCCCGGTTGCAGTATGCTGTCAAAGGATTAAAGCTGTTGTTTCTTACCCATTAAGCTAGCAATCCCTTGCAATATCAACACCAGCGCAACGAGGATAACTGACATCGCTGCTGCTGAATAATATTCTGCCCGCAGGATGTTTTGGAAAATCGCCAAACTCATTGGAGCCCATTCAGGTGGTGCAAGCAAGATGGACACACTCGCCTCTTTAATAACCGTGATGAAAACAAGTACGGATCCGGCAGCAATCCCCGGAAGCATCAACGGGCCTACGATTGTAATCGCCGCTGTCAATGGGGTAGCCCCTAAGTTCACCGCTGCTTCTTCGATATCCGCTTTTATAGCCCGCATCGATCCCATAGTCGAACGGACCATATAAGGAAGTCGGCGAATTGTATAAGCGATGAGTGAACTACCCACCACTTAACGCTTTGCGTTTGAAGTGGGGGCTTCTCGACTTATCGCCGCTTCTAGTAGCCGGCGAAAACAGACCGAGCTATCTCTCTTGTTCCAAGAGTTCCGTTTCATCAGGACAAGTCCAGCATCAACTGTCCCTCATTCTTGATGTTGATAGCGGCATTCCAATCTCGGTCGATAACGAATCCGCAATCGCAATCAAAAGTCCGTTCGGAGAGGCGTAAGGCAGCATTGACATGCCCACAGGCCGAACACGTTTTCGACGAGGGGAACCATTTGTCAATTTTGATAAGTCGCTTACCTTGTTCATCCAATTTATACCGCAAGAATGTCGTGAACATCCCCCATCCGTTGTCGGCAACGCTTTTGCCGAAACGGAAGGCCTTCGACATCCCCTTCATATTAAGATCTTCGATGACGACACAATCGTATTTATTTACCAATTTTCTTGACTCTTGATGAAGGTAGTTCTTTCGTTGGTTTGCCACTCTTTCGTGGAGTTTGGCGACTTTGGTCCGTTGTTTTTCCCAGCGGGAGGAGCCATTCATCATTTTGGACAATTTTCTTTGTTCCTTTGCCAGTTTTTCTTCTGTCTGTCGATAGAATCGTGGATAATTGGCTTTCTTACCCTTTTCGCTCTCAACAAAAAGTCCATTCATGGCAAAATCCAATCCGACTACATGATTGATTTCTTTTTTGACGGGATTGTGTTCGTATTCTGTGAGAATGGAAATATGGTACTTTCCAGTGGCTGAACGGGAAATGGTGCATGACTTGATGACATGATGGGATGGGATTTCGCGATGTTGTTTCATTTTAAGGGGTTTGAGTTTCGGTAGTTTGATGTGGGCATCCAGAATCTTGATGTTTCCGTTGACCATATTTGTCGTGTAGGATTGTTTCGACTTACGATTCTTGAACTTTGGATACTTTGTCTTGCCAGAGAAGAAATTGGAAAACGCCGTTTGCAGATTCAACTGGGCGTTAGCAAGTGCAAGGCTATCAACCTCCTTGAGCCACTCAAATTCTTTCTTGTATTTAGCGGGCGTCGGTAGCTTCTGTTTCTTCAGTAATACCATGTCGTGTTTTAGTTTTTCATAGGTTTCCTTGCGTTCCGCAAGCATTTTATTGTAGACAAAGCGAACACATCCGAATGTCTTGACCAAAAAGTCTTCCTGGTCCTTTGTCGGGTAGATTCGAAATTTGTATGCTTTATTTGCCACTCAATCACCTCATTTCAGAAAATCAGGAATACCTGTTCCTATTATATCAAAAAAGAGGTGTTGGCTATCGCCAACCGAAATTCATCTCCGTCGGTTCTCCAGTAAAGCCGACAACAAAAACTGATAGGAGCGGTAGTAACATGAATAGACCAAAGAATGCAAAGATGAGAACTTTAACTACCGTTAATCCATTAATGCTGTTTTTTAAACGATTCATATTAACAGCACCCTCTCGTGTTCAACGGTCAACTTGTTTGTGAAGGTACCTGATACATTTCCCGAAAAACATGAAAAGCCAATGACACCCAAGCGTCATTGGCTTTCAGAATTTTTATCTAAGATCACTTCAACAAATACTTCCCAAACCCATCCGCTCCATCGCCAATATACTTAATATTGCTATTGGCAGACAAAACGTTGACCGCTTTTTTCGATGTTTCAAAGACAACAGTCGCGTTCGCTGGAAGTGTGGAGAACTTCCAGTTGCCGTCCGCTGATGGATCAATCACTTTCTCGGCAAGTATGAAATCGATGATCGCTTGGCGGTTTTCGTCCGGGTACACTTCAATATAGGAAGCGTTACGGACACCCGGGAATGTTCCATTTGCCCGATAGTTGTTTGTCGCGACGATGAATTCCTGTTTTAGGTCAATCGGCTTTCCATTGTACGTCAGGTTTTTGATGCGCGATGCATTGCCGTTGACCAAGTTGCCGTCGGGATCGTATTTCGCCGGTTGCGTGACGTCGATTTCGTACGTGACGCCATCAATCGCGTCATAATTGTAGGAACGGAAATCTGTATTGATCAATTGCTGTTCACCGGATTTCCCTGCAACGATCTGGTTGAATTGTCCCGCAGACATTTCAAGCCATTCTTTCACATCGGCGCCCGTCACTTTCACAATCGCCACTGTGTTGTCATATAAGTACAGGTCCGCTACGTTTTTGATTGCCAATTGCCCTTTTGGAACAAAGGTATAGTACTCCGGATCGCTGCGCGTCCCTGCTTTGAACGGCGCACCAGCTGATAGGACTGGAAGTTTTTCATTTACAGTGCCCTTCAATTTATCCTTCACATAGATGGTCTGCGCGTTCGTGACGATTTGAATCGAAGGATCATCTTGGACTTGCGAGAAGTAGCTATGAATGTCGGCAGTCGTTTCTCCGACCGGCTGACGGACGTACTTGATCGTGCCTTCATGCGCTTCCTTCACCGCTTTCACGACAGATTGGTCGACGTCGGAATTGCTTGTCTTCACAATTTCGCGAACTTCCGCATTCGACTTCACAATCTTCCACTGTTTGCCCTTCAACTCAAGTCGCAGGTCAATGACTCCCAAATGGCTGCCATATTTGCCAGGCATCACTATCGGAACTCCATTCACTGTACCTTTTTCCAAGTCAACTCCCGTAAGTGACGCATCCAATTTACCCGGGAATACAGCGTGCGCATGGCCCGTGATGATTGCATCTACGCCCTTCACTTTGGACAATAAATAAGTAACATCCTCTTCCCCGACCTCATGTTTCGCATCGCCAAAACCGGAGTGGGACAGTACGACGATCACGTCCGCCCCCGCTTTTTCCATTTGTGGAACGACCGCTTTGACAGCATTCACGGAATCGTCAACCGTCACTTTCCCTTCCAAGTGGGACTTGTCCCATTTCAGGATCTGTGGCGGAACAATCCCCGTCACGCCGACCTTAATCGTCGACTTCTTCCCTTTCGAGTCAACCACTTCTTTATTGATTATCACAAATGGTTCATACTTCAATTTACCGCTTTTTGCATCGCGGATATTCGCGTTCACATATGGGAAGTCCGCATCGTCAATGACTTCGTCCAAATACGGTAGACCATAGTTAAACTCATGGTTCCCAAGTGTCGCAGCATTGTAGCCCAATAGGTTCATCGCCCCAATGGATGGATGCGTTTCACCCTTCTTCAATTTATCAACTGCTTGCTTATAGGACCCAAGTGGCGTGCCTTGGATGGAATCGCCATTGTCGAACAGCAGCGTATTCGGATTCTCTTTCCGGGCTTGTTTAATCAACGTCGCCGTTTTTGCAAGTCCCAAGCTATTCGTTTCCGTGTCCTTATAATAGTCATAGTTCATCAGATTCGTATGGATATCAGAAGTCCCCAAAATACGCAGCGAAACAAAGGACTGCGACGCAAGATACTCTGAGAGGAAACGCTCCAACACCTTTTGCATTTCATGTTTGCTAATAATATTTTGAGGTTGGATCGTCTTGTTTGGATGCCCTTTCAAAAGACCTAAACCGACTGCCTTTGACAGCATCTCACGGCTTGACTTGCCAATCTTATGGCCGTCTTTGAATTGATTCAGCACCTTATCGGAAAACGTTTTGTCCGTGTCAATTCCACGTGTTACGATGACAATCGCATGCTCACGTGAAATCTTTTCATTCGGAGCAAACTTCGTCGGCGTCTTCCCGGCAATCAGTTTCAGCTCAATCGCCTTTTCAATATACGGCTTCAATGACTCCGGCACATCCTTGAACTTGACCGACTTCCCAGACCCTAATTCAACGTCCATCTGTTCAATCAATGATTTCACAAACTCGCCACGCGTAACACCCGTATCCGCCTTCGCTTTCCCGTTAGCCGAAACTTGTCCTTCACCGGTTAACCCGCCTGCTACCAAAGATAGCGCAAGAACCGACGCCGAAACATTTTTCCACATCCGCATATACGAACCTCCAATATATGGTTTTTCAAATCATCTCTATTATAACAACCGCACTATGATTAATTAATAAGCCTATGTAAGCGTTCTCTATATTTTCTGTAAACCATTAGTATCATATGTTCATAGGGAATTGTAACGGTATGATTTGTAAAGATTTTGTGAAGGTGCCTGTGCAAGACACTTTTATGGTAATTCAAATAAATGAATATAAATACATAACATCGAAACAAAATACCGACACTTATGCATTTACTATTATTAATTCATACATATCCAATGAATATTCTCGATTGTTTGTCACACAGGTACCTTCACAATTCTTTCCTAAAATCCACCCTCCACCCTTAATCAGAGATACCTAAACAATTTAAGTATATCTATTCACTTATTTGTGTAAAATAAAGTAAGATAGTAGATAAAAAGTTCTTGTTTGAAATCTATGGCAAACAAGAGGATACTAAACTTAAGGAATTTAATAGAAAATAGGTTATGAGGGGTATGGGTTTAAAATGGAAACGATAATTCGGCTATTACAAAGAAAAGAAGTGAAACGGGTCATAATTTTCGCATTAATGATCGTGGTTCTATTTAGCGTGAAAAGTATGATGAACTTAATCTTACTCACCTTTATTTTTTCATTCTTGATGAATCGACTCGTTGAATTTACGGCGAAGCGTGTTCGTTTGAATCATAAACTTATTGTCATTATGCTGTACACATTGATTGTCGGCATTTTGACGGTTGCTCTTGTCAAATATTTGCCGCTTATCTCCTATGAAATCACTCAGCTCATTAGGCAAATAACAAATTTCTTCACCCACCCGCAAGATAATCCGCTTTTAGGCGTTATTGATTCATTTATTTCCGCTGAACAGATAAAGGCCTATATCGATAATGGCGTATCGTTCCTACTTAAATCATTTTCAGATATAAGTAAAGTGAGTATACATGTACTGCTTGCATTGATTTTAAGTTTGTTTTTCCTTATTGAAAAACCGCGACTTGTCGAGTTTACAAATAAATTTAAAAACAGTAAGATTGCCCCGTTCTATCATGAAATTGAATTTTTCGGAAAGAAATTTTCACGTACATTCGGTAAAGTAATTGAAGCGCAATTCATCATTGCACTTGTCAATACGTTTTTGTCCGTCATTGTTTTAATGATTTTAGGCTATCCTCAGATTGTCGGGTTGGCCATCATGATTTTCTTCATGGGACTGATACCTGTCGCAGGAGTCGCCATTTCACTGATTCCCCTTACGATTATAGGCTTCACAATCGGCGGATTCCTGACGGTCTTCTACTTACTAATTGCTATTATGATCATCCATGCGATTGAAGCATACATTTTAAATCCTAAACTGATGTCTTCAAAAACGGATCTGCCTATCTTTTACACATTCGTCGTTCTTATTTTTTCGCAAAACTTCTTTGGCGTATGGGGCCTGATCATCGGGATTCCAATTTTCATATTCCTGCTCGACATTTTGGATGTGACCGATAAAGAGCCCGTTCCAACTAATAGTGACGAGATTTAACGATAATTAATAAACACCAGCCACGTGTGGCTGGTGTTTTATATATGCTTTTTTATCCGGAATAAATTTGAACCAAGTTCATTCAAAATGATTGCTACTAAAATAATCACGGTCCCTACCCATTGAAGCGGTGTCACTAATTCCGACAAGATGGCGCTCGCCAATAGGATGGTGATCGGCAATTCAATAGAAGTTAATATATTGGCGATTCCTCCCGAAATTAGTGGGGCACCTACCGCGTAAAACAGAGGTGGAAGTACCGCTCCGAATAATGAAACCCCAATCCCTACCGTTATCAAGTTTCCTTCCAATGGAAATACAGTCGGAATATCACGCATGAATAGGATAAAAACCATGATGGTTGAACCCGTCACCATCACCGAACTTCGAGTCAACGCATCCACATTGACCGCCACTTTTCCACTGAAGAAAATAAAACCTGCATACGTGAACGCAGAAAGAATACCGAATACAAAACCTTTAATCGGAAGCCCCTGAATGTCTCCGTTAATGATATTCGAAGCGAAAAAGACCCTACCAGAATTAATAGTATAGATAAAATCGTCACTGGTGCTGGTGTTACTTTGCTGAAAATCCATTCCAAAATGATGCCAATCCATATGAATTGGAACATTAAAATGATCGCCAATGAGGCCGGTAAATATTGCATCGAGGCGTAATAAAATACCGTCGTCAAACCGATAAAGCAACCTGTCATCATGATTTGTAAAATATTCTTTTTCGTAAGCCCCTTGAAGCTCGACCGTCTAAATAACGTAATAGACCATATTAATATAAAGGAAATTAACATTTGAGCGATTGTAATTTGGCCAAGTGAATAGCCATAGCTAAACCCCAACTTGGCAAATATCGGCGTAAACCCAAAACACGCAGCACCCAATAAAACAAACACAATCCCCTTATTAAATTTCATTATGATAATACCTCCTTGATGCACAAAACTAACTGTACTATTATAGCATAAATGACGAAATGCTTGAAGACTCGGTGTTTTGGTGGGGTATCTCATTGTAAAGGTACCTGTGCGCAACACATTTATGACAATTCGAAGTGTTGTATATAAATACAATAGTATCTCATCAATCGCCAATTTTAGTGTATCCTTATAGACGTCTCGTGCATATCCAATGAATAATCTCGATTGTTCGGCACACAGGTACCTTCACAATCCAATTATGATATAATAACTTAGTTGTCTGGCAACTTGGGGAAGTTGTTTCTAAATAAAGGAGGAACAACACATCATGAGGATTCTCATCATTATTTTACAGATTTGTCTTCTATACATTTTTTCATATATCGGAACGGTTATTCAGAACTTTTTCCATTTGATCATCCCGGGAAGCATCATTGGACTTTTATTACTTTTCACTTGTCTATGTTTCAAAATAGTTCCCGTAAAATGGATTGAAAATGGCGCGGGGTTTGTACTCAGTATATTGATGCTGTTTTTCATTCCAGCAGCTGTCGGTATCATGAATTATGCTTCGTTACTTTCTTTTCACGGTGCATTGTTCATCCTTGCCGTCATCACAAGTACGATTATTTCCATTGCAATTACAGGAACAGTTGGTCAATTTTTCGGGAAAAAGGCTATTAAAAGAGAGGATGATCAAGAATGCAGCAAGCAACACTCGCATTCTTCATGATTTTATTAACCGTCGTTGCTTATCTTGCTGCGGCAAAACTATATAAACGGTATTCACACTCTTTTTTAATACCTGTTTTAACCGCAACTACAATGATTATAATTGTGTTGTCTTTAATCCAAATTCCATACGATAAGTATATGGTTGGGGGACAATGGATCAGTTCCCTATTAGGTCCATCCGTCGTCGCACTTGCCTACCCTTTGTACAAGCAACGCCTTTTCTTACGTGATCACTTGCTTCCTATAATTGGAGGGGTGTTGGTTGGTGTCAGTTCCGGAATGGTCAGCGTTGTACTCATCGCTAAACTATTCGGGCTCAATCAAAACTTAAGTCTTTCCCTTATCCCCAAATCCCTAACTACCCCCGTCGCGATTGAAGTAGCGAAAGGGTTGAACGGAAATCCGTCACTCGCGATCGTCGGAGTTATGATTGCTGGAGTTTTCGGCGCAATCATCGCACCTACTATTTTTAAACTATTACGCATCCATAGCCCCCTCGGCAGAGGCATCGCTCTTGGCAGTGCATCTCACGCCATCGGGACATCAAAAGCTGCCGAATACGGTGAACTTGCCTTTTCAATGAGTTCCATCACAATGGCATTATGTGCAATCATCGGCTCCGTCCTTGGCCCAATTGTTGTATGGGTGTTTCATATTTAGGAGTGAATAAAATAAAGTCCAATTTCCTCTACTGGAAATTGGACTTTTTTTGTGGATATGTGGTTGTTAAGGTACCTGTGCAAGAAACATTCATGTTAATTCAATCAATTCGTATAAAAATACATAAATTTCAAACAATCGTCACAAAAACGAATAGTCTCCTGCACCTTATGGAACCAATCTCAACTTTATCCCATCGTCCACCTTCAGCTTGTCCCCGCCGATGCCATCCATGACGTTTTCAATCACGCTAAGGTCTTCCCCGGCATTGATTTTGATTCCATTTGCGGCTTGTCGAATGACATTGTGCTCAATCCTGATACCTTTTGGGATACCGATCCCCCGCCCATTATTACCTCGGTCCTCACCGAGCTTAATGGACCAGAATCCACTATTTCCTCCAGTTATATAATTACGGAATAACTTCGTGCCCGGCGCATTGCGGATCTCGATGCCTGTTTTCGAATCTCCCTTCGCAGTGATCCGATTGTCCTCGATAAGGGTGTCGGGAGTTCCTAACATTACGAGGATACCTTCACGGTTCCCAATCAGGTGATTGGAATGTACCCAGTTTCCGGTTCCTGAGGCGTCGTGTTTGTTCTTGGAGCCACCGGGATTGCCGAGCGCGATGCCTGCCCGTTGACCACCAATGACCGTGTTGTCCCTGATTTCATTCAAATATTCACCCTCACCGTGCAAGTCGATGGCGTCGAGAATGCTGCCGACGATGGTGTTTTCCGCTACTAAATTATTATGCGTGCGGAACTGCAACAGAATGGCGTGCCGCAGATGCCTGCCGTCGAAAGTATTACCGGTGACGACATTGTGCCGGGAATCATTAGTGGCATTCGGGTCGTGCTGGTCCACTGTGCCCTCGATAGCGATGCCATAGCCCTGTCCACCTGGACCTACGGCGGTTGCTTCACTGATGTAGTTTTCAGAGATAGTCACTTCACGACTGGCCTTGACGGAGATGCCGTGGCGCTCGAACTTGCGGATGCTTAGATTCTCCACTATGATCCTGGAGCTCGCCTGCCCTTTATGAGCTCCGAGATAGATCCCGTACATTGGCCCGCCACCCGCGTCGCCGTCTTTGGGGTCGTCGCCGAGTGGACCCTCGTGGCGGGAGGTGATGGTAAAGTCAGCAATAATGACGTCCTGGATGCCGGAACCGCGGATCACCCGGCTGTCATCCTCGCCGTCGAGTGAGGTCAGCAACACAGTGCGTTCCTGGCCCTCTCCGCGCAAGTCCACGCCACTGCGCAATACGATATTCGCTGATTTATCGTTCGGGTCAGTAGAGTGTAGGTCATACGTGCCAGCCGGCAGGAAGACCTCGTCACCTAATTCGGCTGCGTCTAAGGCCGCTCTGATGGCTGCTGCATCGTCTTGTGAGTCAGGATCTGGATCTGCCCCGAAGTCCGTGACGTCAAGGGTCTTACCCGTGGTTGGATCTGGCGTCGGGACTTCGATCGGCGCGCCGGTACGGTCTACTAAGCCAGGATCCTGCCAGTCACCGTGCTCAGACTGGTTTGGGATCACGGCGTCATCTCTCTTGACTATCCCATCAGATTCCTCAATTGCGTCATCTTTCTCGAACGGCACCTCGTTTTCCTTGACAGTGCATGCGGTCAAGAGGACCACCAAGCCAAGGGTTACCCACCACAAACGCGCTGAAACGCGCTCATTGTTACGAATGGATTTTTTCATTAGACTTCTCACATCCTTTCTTGATGCTTTTCTTCCCCTATCGTCGCTCTAAAGTCGTTGAAAAAAAGCAGTGAGCCCGCGAGCTCGGAAATTCACACCGAGGCTCGCGGGCTCACTATGTTCGGGATGACTGGACGACCTCTATCGAGTCGCATCCGTCATCTTTTGGCCGCAGGTTTATTTTGAGTTCCCACTCGAAGTTACCTTTGCCATTGGTGTTGTCCTTGTTGTTGGTATTGCCATTGGCGTTGTCCTAGTTGTTGGTATTGCCATTGGCGTTGTCCTAGTTGTTGGTATTGCCATTGGTTTTTCAATTGGTTTTTCCATTGGTATCGCCATTGGGATTGCAATTGGTATCGCAATTGGTATCGCCATTGGGATTGCCATTGGTTGTCACCCTTATTATTGCCTTTGTTGTTACCTTTGTTGTTACCTTTGTTGTTATCTTTTTTCTCGTCTTTGTTACCTTTGTTGTCGTCTTTGTTACCTTTGTTGTTATCTTTTTTCTCGTCTTTATTGCCTTTGTTATTATCTTTGTTGTCGTCCTTGTTGCCTTTGATATTACCTTCGTTCTCGTCCTCGTTGTTGCTATTGTTGTTGCCATTAGTATTGCCAATTGTGTCGTCCTTGCTGAGCTTGAAGTTCAACGGGACATCTGTTTCCAACGGAGTGTCTGCTGAGGAACCACCGACATGTACGCGGTACTTTCCTTTAGCAGTTTTCCATTCGCCGTCTGCCCAGTTCGCAAGGTTGTCCGGTTCTTCCGGAACGAAATAGGAGAACGGGTGGTTAGAGTCATCGTGGTTAATACGTACAGTCACACGCTCGCTCTCACCTATCTCAAGGTAAACCTTCTCGAAGTTGACAAGACGCTTAGTCGGCTGTCCTGCTTCATCCGGAAGTGTTAGGTAGACCTGTGCCGCTTCTTTACCGGCAACGTCACCAGTGTTCGTGATTGTGAAGGACACGTCAATACCGGACACTGAGCCTTTATCTTGTATCTTCTTCACTTTAAGTTTGTCATATTCAAAAGTTGTGTATGATAAGCCGTACCCGAATGGGAAGACCGGCTTCATGTTGTTTGCTTCGTACCAGCGGTAACCCATTTCAAGACCTTCAGTGTACTTGGCAATTAATTGATCGGAACCGTTACCGTACGGGCCAGGGCCACCTACCTTGCCAGTGTCTTGACGTGTTCCAGGGTACTGCTCCTCTGTTGCGAATGCAGCTTCACGCTCAGTCGCGCCGAACGTCATTGGCAACTTACCTGAAGGATTAACCTTACCATAAAGCAAGTTAGCAACTGCATTGCCATCTTCCATTCCTGGGAACCATGCCTGAAGAACTGCAGGGACATCATCCAACCACGGCATAAGCACCGTACCGGATGTTTTCAGTACCACAACAGTATTCTCCGCGTTAGCTTCCATAACTGCGTCGATTAGCGGCTCCTGCTCAACCAAGTTCTTTCGATCTGGGTGCTTGTCGAGGTCGATTGCTGGGAATCCGAGCGTATCACGGTCTGCGGTCTCATGTGGGTTGTCGCCGACCATAAGAAGCACGACGTCCGATTCAGCGGCAAGCTTCGCAGCAGCCTCCGGGTCACGGCCATTGTTGTAAGTTACTTTAGTGTCGTAGCCCAATTCTTTGATAACATTCTCTAAGCCTTGCTGTGGTGTGACAGTGTAAGGTGTATTAACGTTCTCATTGTTATCACGTACGGAACGCGGGGACATTTTAGCCTCACTTGCGAACCACTCGAGGCCGATCAACGCAATTGACTTCGGCTCGCCGTTAAGTGGTAGGAAGCCGTCTTCGTTCTTCAATAGTACGGACCCTTCCTCAGCCATCTTCCGTGCACTAGCGCCGTTAAGCATAGGATCTACGATCTCCGGCATGAACTTGTCGTAAGGCTCGTCCATGTGGCCGAACTCAATCATCTTGATATAACGTGGACGAAGTAGATTGTCGATGTCGTCCTCAGTCACTTGACCAGAGTCGAGAGCATCTTGAATTTTCTCTTGAGTGTAGTATTGCGGTGCCCAGTCGAGCTCAACATTCATGCCCGCTTTGATTGCAGCAACTGTGTCGTGAATTGCACGACGGTCACTCATGACATAACCTTCAAAGCCCCAGTTTCTCCGTAGGGCATCTTGGAGCAATTCAGAACTGTCACATGCATAAGTACCGTTAACATCCGGGAATGAACACATCACCGATGCCGGGTTAGCATCCTTGACGACCATCTCGAATGGCAGCATGTACAACTCGTTCATAGCTTGTGATGGAACCTGTACCCCCATCGTCCAACGTTCAGTCTCTTGCTCGTTGCCGGCAAGGTGCTTAAGTTGTGCTTGAACTCCTTGATCCTGGATACCTTTAACTTGCTCAGACGCCATGATACCCGTCAAGTACGGGTCTTCACTGAAATACTCATAGTTCCGGCCATTGTACGGGTGACGTACGAGGTTCATGCCCGGTCCAAGCAACACGTGATGCGCGAACGCCCGTGTCTCCTCGCCGAGGATTCGGCCGGCTTCATAGTTTAACTCGCTGTTGAAGGTTGCGGCCATAGACAGGGAGGATGGCAGGCCAGTCGCTTCTGGGTCATTACCACATGATCCTCCCTTAACGCCCGTACCACCATTGGTCATGCGGATTGTAGGGATTCCCAGTTCATCGATCCCTTGGATCTGGCGGCCTGTGTCTTGCCACTCACATCCAGGCAGGGTGCCTTGGGGTGCGAACTCTCCGTTCTGGTACTTGCGATACCACCTTTCTTGATAACAACCGTCTCGCCAGTATCATTTTCATTGAAACGCGAAATAGCAATTTGCTGGATTTTCTGCTCCATCGTCATCGCATCGATTAGTAGCTCTGTGCGTTCTTCAGCAGAGAGCTCGGTGTTCATCCAAGGACGATCCCCTTCGGTTCCACCAGTCATCGCATTAGCAGGAACTAACGAAGACATGAAGATTAATGCTGTCATAAATAGTAAACTAATACGTTTTTCCAACTCAATATCACTCCTATATTTCACTAATAAATTATATTAGTATAGCAAAATCGCTATCACTAAGTGTCTTAGTATAAAGAAGAATTATTACAGTGGTATGAACGGTAAGTTACAAAACGGTAACAAAAAAAACGAGTTCAGTAATAAAACTGACCCTCGTGAAAACTTCATTTAATAGCTATATAAAGCGATTTTAGTTCAATAAATACAATTAGAATAATTAGATTTAAATAAGAATAATACTTTATTATTCTATCACAAATAAAAATAGTAGAAGAATCTCTACCTATTATAGAAGTTATTTATTATATAACATTTAGCAATTCGATCGATGAGGATATCTAAGATAGCAGATAAAATGTATATGGAGTGTGTAAAGGTACCTTACTAATCGATCGATAAAAGCGCAAAAAAATAGGCCAGCTATAATAAACGCTGGCCTTTAATCATTTCCCCATCCGCCCCCGGACTACACCAATAATAGCCGGCAACACAGAAATGAAGATAATGAGTAGAAGTACGGTTGAAAAATTGTCTTTGATAATCGGGATATTGCCGAAAAAATAGCCTAAAGTTGTACAAACCCCGACCCAGATTACTGCACCAACCACGTTATAGATTAAGAAATAACGGTAGTTCATCCTGCTTGCACCTGCGACAAAAGGAATGAACGTGCGAATGAATGGCATAAAACGAGCGATCACAATCGTTTTTCCACCATGCTTATTAAAGAAGCCCTCAGCTTTCGCCATCTTTTCTTGGTTAATTAATTTCCCCATGAAACTCCTTGAAGAAATGGTAGTTCCCACTTTCTTACCGATATGGTAATTCACAGTATCGCCAAGTACCGCTGCGGTTAAAAAGACAATGACTAAGAGAGCAAAGTTAAATGCCCCCCTCGTGGCAAGCGCACCACTGGCAAACAATAGAGAATCTCCGGGTAAGAAAGGGAAAATCACAAGTCCTGTTTCAACAAATACGATTAAAAAGAGGATACCGTATGACCATCCTTCAAAAGTTTTGATGATTTCAACTAAATGTTCATCAATATGCAGGATGAAATCAATTATAGCGTAAATTAGTGTCAAGGTTGTACCTGCCTTCATAGTTTTCTCACCCTATGTTATCACAAAATACATAGATAAGATTCAAGTAACAACCCATGAAGGATAAAAAGATACCATTTAAATCAACGCATCCTTCTTCACGTCTACTACAATCTGCTCTTTTGCTTCACTTTGGAGTCTGACTTTCTCAGGTTTCACAAGGAAAATACTTATCAAAGTCGCAACCGCAAAGAGCCCCATGATGACATACAACACCATGTCATACGATTGCGTCTTGTCCAAAACAAAAGCACTTAGCTGATTGCCTGTCAGTCCCGCAATTGCCCAAGCGGATAACGCCAATCCATGCACAGTCGAAATACTGTCCAAACCGAAGCGGTCCGATAAAAGGGGTGGTAAAGACGAAAAACCTCCGCCATAACCTGCATTTATGATACAAAGTAAAGCAATAACAAGAATTACGATCGAATTATTAAGTCCATCAAACACAATCGTTAATAAAAAGGCTGAAATAGATGAAATAAAGATGATCTTATAAATGGAGTTACGATCCTTCATTCGGTCACCCAATGAAGAGAAAAAGATCCGGCCGCCCGCATTGAAAATCGCGGTTAACGAACTCACCAAACCAATCGCTCCAAATCCAATGAACGCCAATATCCCTTTTTCCTGGGAAATCAAAGCCAATCCACAAGTAATATTAATATAAAACATTAACCAAATACCGATGAACGTTTTATTTTTCAATGCCAATCTATAACTAAATTTTTGCGTTTGGACGCTTTCTTCCTCATATCCCTCTGGTTTCTTTAAAAGTACATGCCCAATAAACATCATCACTAAATAAATTCCAGCTAAAATATAAAACATCGTAAAAATGTTGGAGGGATTCACCAAAATCCCCTCGCCGTTTCTTTCCCCTAAAAGCTTTACCATTAATGGACTTGCAATGACCTTCGCTAATCCGAAACCTGCAACCGCAAGCCCCGTTGCCAATCCCTTTTGCTTATCAAACCAAAGCATCAAAGTCTTGACCGGCGTTAAATAACCAATTCCAAGCCCAATACCCATGACAACGCCATAAGAAATATAAACACCAAGCAATGACTTTTGGTAAATAAAGAAACCCGTTCCCGCCATCCCAGCAACAAAAAATAATGCCGAAAGCAGGGATGACTTATGTATATCCTTTTCAACAAACTTCCCACCGAAAGCTGCCGACATCCCAAGAACAAAAATTGCTATACTAAACGCCCACTCCACTTCCCCGACAGATCTCCCCATATAAGTGGCAATATCACCCTTAAACAACGACCAACAGTAAACCGTACCGATACTACAATGAATTAACAAAGCTGGAAGCACAGCACGCATCCATTTATTATTAATCTTTTCCATTTCGCTCCTCCTCCAATATCTATCGACCAAAACCCGAAACACGAATAATTAATTTGAATAAAAATTATTAGTTCGTGTTTAGGAGTAAACTTTAAAGTTTTTATCTGTCTTCAAAGTTATTTTAGGTCTATTTACGAAAATTAATAAAGTAATTATATATCATATCGAGAAATAAGCAAATAGAAATTTATAGAATGGAGTAATTGTAAAGGTACCTGTGCAAGAAACATTCATGACAATTCAACCAATTTGAATAAAAATACACTCACTCAAAATAAACGTTACACCTATAACTACGTGAATTTGTATTCATGCAATTGTAGTGTATAAACTGAATTCAACTACGCACAGGTACCTTAAGAATCAAAACATCCTCTACCCATATGCCCACCAAAGCTCCCCCAAGTGCTAACATCCACCCATTGCCACGCCCCTTCCCAATAAGAGATAATAAGAAGATTACACAACAAGAGAGGTTTACAGATGAAAGGAAGTTCACACGCAGCTATCGGCGCCGCAGCCGGTGCAATTGCAGGATATCAGGTTCAGCCTGATCTATACACAGTCATAGTCTCATCTTTAGTCGGCGGTGCGTCAGCATTAGTCCCCGACTTGGATACGAACGGGTTGGCAAGCAATCGAATCACCATTTCTAAAAAGTTCACTCAATGGCTGATGCAGTTCGTTGGAATTGGCATTTTAGTCGCGATCGCATACCAGTTTTTCACAACAGGATTTACCCCTTCCATTATTCTGTACGCGGGAATCGGCTTGCTCTTTTTCATCGTATCGCGTTTCATCACACAACGAAGAATGTTGACGCTAACCGGCATCATGGTAATGTGGCTCGGCATTGTGATGCACCAATCAACCGGCATCCTGTTAGCCGGAAGCTATATCGTCATCGCCTCGTTCCTGCCGCACCGCTCTTACACCCATTCACTTTTAGGGCTCGCTTTTTATGCATTCATTTTGAGTCATCTACAACAAGAGTGGGCATTCGAAGGTCTGTTCGTTGCAGGAATAGCCGGGTACGCCAGCCACCTCATCGCTGACATGAAGCTCTTACCAATGAACCGCAGAGGCGTAAAATGGTTTGCTCCGCTATGGAATAAAGAATTGTAAAGTTGCCTGTGCAAGAGAATTGTGAAGGTACCTGTGCAAGAAACATTCATGATAATTCAAACGATTTGAATAAAAATACACTGATTTGAAATTAACCTTAAACCTACAGCTTCATGTTTTTATATTTATTCAATTGTAGTGTATAAACTGAATAGTCCGCTGCACAGGTACCAAAAAAATCCGACACAAAAAACGGGTACCCTTCACAGGTCCCGTTCCCCTCATCAACCACCATACCCAAGCCCGTCCAAAACATCTCGAACTTTACCTTTGTTTTCTTCCAGTTTTACAAGTATTTCTTCAACTGGCTCACCCGTTAACAGGTAGACAATAGCGGTCTTGACTTGTTCCTTTGAGATTCTAAAGGCTTCCGCCGCTTCTTCATATGTAGCACCTGTTGCCTCAACGATAATCCGAATGGCCCGATCTTGTAGTTTTTCGTTACTTACCACTAAATCCACCATTAAATTCTTATATACTTTTCCTGCTTTAATCATCGTGGCGGTTGAGAAAATATTCAATGCCATCTTTTGGGCAGTGCCTGCTTTTAAGCGGGTTGAACCTGCAATCACTTCAGGTCCCGTATCAATCTCTACGGCCACATTGACAAACGGAGATATTTCCGCATTTTTATTACAACAGATTAATCCTGTAAATGCTTGTTGGGATGCGGCATATTGGAGTGCCCCCTTTACAAATGGTGTTCTTCCGCTTGCGGTTAATCCGATCACAAGGTCATTCGAGGTGATCGAATAGGCTTTTAGTGCGGCCATTCCCTCAGACTCACTGTCCTCAACGGTTGGCTTGGAAGTCCGAAGTGCCTCATCTCCACCAGCAATGATTCCGATGAATTGGTTCGGCATCAGATTGAAGGTTGGAGGAATTTCTGAAGCATCTAACACACCCAAACGGCCACTTGATCCTGTTCCCATGTAGAATATCCGCCCATTTTTCTGAACGATAGGATAGGCAGCATCAACCAACTTAGAGATTTGCGGGAGTTCTGGCCTGATTGCATTTGCAACGGTTTCATCTTCCTTATTCATTAAACAGGCTATTTCAAGAGAAGAGCACATATCAATGCCAACGGTTTTTGGATTGATTTTTTCAGTATTCAGTTTCCCTAAATTCATTGTTTCCCCTCCTATACGCCTGTAATTTTTCGCTTCTTCCTAAAATAATTTGTGGTAGTTACACCAACTAATAAAGTGAATACGGTTCCGATAACTGTCGGTAAATTAATATCATATTTTTTATAAAAATTGATGATATCCACATAAACTTCAGGATAATTAAACATGTAGATCACGGTAAACGTTAACGTTATTAAGGAGGTTACCCCAAGAATGATAACACCCTTCCAGAAATTTAATTGGAAGTCACTTTTACTTATTTGCTCTTCATAATCCATGTTCGTATCAGTTAGTTTTTTGTTCGATTTCAGAAGAATTTCCTTTTCTTCCTCAAGACCTTGTTGCTTTTGTAACTCTGTCTTGACCTGATCCTCTAACTGTTTATTTTTCTCAGTTAAAACGGAAATATCATTTTTATAATCATCAATGACCTTAAAAGCTGTTTTATTATCTATGATTTGATTACTTGTTTGCGAGTAGCTAATTAGCGATTGGACCATTTCTGTAACGGGAATATCCATTAAATCCTCTAAATTTAATATCGCACTGATGCATTCAAAGTAGTATTTGCTTTATTATCCCAGTGGAAGTAGTTTTCCAGTACGCCATTATTTCGATTAGAAAGCTTTTGAATGTAAATGATGGTTGGAAAAACTAAATCCTCTATCGTATTTTCAATATCCTTTGTATCCTCTTCTGTTTGCTTTAAAATCACTAATGCTTCCAACAGTAGGTTCAAGATATTTGCTGAGACAGAAATATCAATCCATAGATTTTCTGAATTCTTCTTTGCTTCCAAGGTGATCACAAATTGCTTAATTAGTTGGACATCCTTTAAGAGAATTGAGGCTTTAATGTAATGAATGATTTCGATTTCATTACTCTTAGTTAAGTCTTTACCTTTAATTAACCTTTTTAATTGCTTTGTTGCAAAAGACGTCTCAATTCCTAATTCTAAAAAAGCATTATAGGCTACAATACATTCCGATTCTGCCTCTTCACCGCTTAACAGCGCCTTTTTCATCCAGTCGACTGTTTTTTGAAGTTTTTCCGGATCGTCCCCATAGGTAGCCCGCAACCATAATAAAGCGGAAGTGGGTACAAGTAATCCGTTAAAGGAGTCTTTTTCCTTTTCCTTGTCCAAGATTGGTTTGACTAATTCCGATGTGAATTCTGTATAGCTGACATCGCTTTTTTCTAACGCTTTGTGGGTCTTTAACGTATCGAAGGTGCTCCAAAAGCTGTCATCAATATACTTTCCTTCTTTGAGAATGCCATGAATCTTAAGTTCCGTGTCCTGTAGAATCCTAAGTGCAGATTTCTCCCGACCTGCCACAAAAAATTGTTTTAAACGGAGATCGTTTGACTCAATACCAATATACTTTACATTCCCAGAAACTATGTAATTTTGAAGAAATTCTTCAATCTCCTCTAACTTTCCCTGTTTTTTATTCTCACTGTCTGAATGCGTTGGACCTAAAACAACAATCGAATGGGTACCTTGCATGATTTGTTTTTTGAATTCATCCATCTGATCGATAGTTGATAAGTCATATTTCCTGGTATCGGTAATTTAGAGAATTTAATGTTTCCAGGAAGAATTCAAATGCCATACTTTTATAGGTTGAATCCCATAAAACGGCGGTATTGCATTTCCCATCAATAACAAATTTGATAATATTCTCAAGCAGAACGGTTTCTTTTTGCCAATCAAGATTAAGGGATGAAATGACCACACGATACTTGGATGTTTCCCTTGTAGCCATCAGCAACGCTTTTCTTGTTTGCGTTTCGTCTTCATCATGTAATAACGTTTCCCACTCAGCAGAAGAATAAGAGTCATCTAAATAGTGCCAGTATAAACCCTTTTTCTTCATACAATATTGCTTCAGTTCATTCAGGGAGACATTATTAGGATAATGAAAAAGTGGATGGGCTTCTGACAACTTGGAATTTCGAAGATCACCAATTAAAGGATTCTCTTTTCGACGAACGGCCATTGGTGCTTCGATTGGTAAGAAATTATAGGCAGTGAATGGTTCGAAAAACTCCTTGGGAATCGAATTTAATTGATGTAGAATCAAGCAGCCCTTACCTCTCGAAAGAAATTCTTCAAAGGATCGCTTAAATGACTCGGATTCCACTTCCTCCTTAATCGTTTTTTCACTTAATGAGTTAGAAGTGAAAAGAACCATAGATATATCAATGTCTGTAAGATCGAACTTCAATCTTGGAATATTATGAGCGGTATATAAAATGATATCTTCAGATTCAATGAAATCAAAGCTCTCCAACAATGGGCGAATATCCGATTTAGTAGAGTAGGACATATAAACCTGGCTTTGAATAAGTGCAATTTTCCCCATATACTCACCTTTTCTCAAGACTATCTATTTATATATTACCATAATTCGAATTTATATTGTGAAGGTCCATTGTAAAGGTACCTGTGCAAGAAACATTCATGATAATTCATGCAATTTGAATAAAAATACAGGATTTAAAAGTAAACCTTTTATTTACAGAATAACGGTTGTATATTCATACAACTTCGTTATGGAGAAGATTTTGCGATTGTGAGACCGATTAATAGCATGCATTTAATCAATAAATGAAAAAACAAGTAAAGTGAAATAAATGTAAAAAAGAGCGAACTGAATTCGTCATTTTTTACAGTCCTGTTTCCTTTTTTAATTTATTTATAGTAATCCTATTCGTAAAAAAGTAATTACCTTTTACGGAAGTTATGTAACGCTAATGGGTACCTCGAAATGAGTGTAGCTATTCCCTCAGACTCACTGTCCGGCGCTTTGATTATATCCGCATGCGCAACAAAAGTATCCGTTTATTCAATAAAAATGAATAAAAAATAAGGCCAGCTATCACAAATGCCAGCCCTACCATACTTTCAATCTATAACTATAAAGTTTTAGTGAATTGAATGAAATCAACCATGTATAGGAACCTGGGTAGCCTACATCACAAGTGATACGATTGCGTTTGCGCTTACCTCTGGACCAGTTAAAATTGGTTTTGATCCTCGGTCATAACTATCCAATGCACGTGCCATAGAAAATTGTGCAAGTAGTACTACGTCACAATATTAATTGCTTCTTTTGTATTTTGTGTACGGGTTTTCAAGGCAATTACACATACATCAACTTCTGGAGTACTATTTTCTATTGGTACTCCGTTATATAAAATCGTACGTAAGCCTCCTTTCGCAAAAAAAGAGGCAATGTCACTACCACCAGTAAAGTCGTCTGCAATACAACCAATGAGCAAAGTAATCTCCCCCTGATGTACTATTTACTTTCTCAAAAACCCTCTTTACGAACCCTTACATCTAACATATCTTCATAGAATTTGACCATTGCATGTTTGTAGTCATCACGATGTCCGCTTTGTAATGCAAGTTGGTAAGATTGCATCGTTCCACTTAAAGTCGGTAATGGGATTTCAGATTTAATTAAGACTTCATACATGCTTTCCATATCTTTGTATGCTCTTCCAAGTGAAAATCCATGTTCAAAATTCCCTTCCAAAATCTTTGGAATAATGCCTTGGAAGCAAAACTGGACCCAGTGGCTGTCATTAATACGTCACCAAGCTTTTCAGGGTCTAAACCAAGTTTAACGCCAACAGGCAATAGTTCACTAAAGCTTGCAACACAAATGTTCAATGCACAGTTATTAATCATTTTCGTTAACTGTCCAGC
This sequence comes from Sporosarcina thermotolerans, assembly GCF_030067815.1. GTDB lineage: Bacteria > Bacillota > Bacilli > Bacillales_A > Planococcaceae > Sporosarcina > Sporosarcina thermotolerans. The sequence goes on from NZ_CP125968.1 coordinate 3,446,341, forward strand.
CCCATTATTACCCATATAAATAACCTGCGAACCCATTCTATCAAGCAGCGGTTTGATTGTATTAAATATATCCTCGCTTCCACCACACATTAAGCTAAGAGTGCCATCCAAACTCTTTGATTGTTGACCAGATATAGGGCAATCTAAAAATTCAATTCCATCCGCTTTGCATGCTTCAGCAATTTCCATAGCACCTAAATAACTAATCGTACTGAAGTCCACAATGGATTGACCAGGCTTCAAGTGTTTTAGAAGACCATTTTCCCCCAATACCACGGTTTTAACGATATCTAAATTTGGCAGGCATAAGAAAATATAATCGCTGTCAGTAGTATCTAAAATATTTGTCGTTGTTTTTAATCCCTTGTTTTTAAATTGTTCTAAAGCCTGTTTGTTTGGATCACATGCTATAAATTCGTAATGTCCTTCACCTTCACCTTTTGATAAATTTAAAGCCATACCCATTCCCATTACGCCTAATCCGATAAAACTTACCTTCATATTAATCTCTCCCTATCCAAATATGAATTATTCTTGATAGACTATCAGTTATATTGTTATAAACTCTACTGATTTTTGTTCTTACTAAGTTCTAAAATAGTTTTTACTGCTTCTCTCGGAGTTGTTAGTACCGGCAATCCTAATTCTTTGACTTCTTTCTCGGCCGATGCCTGAGTAATCTGAGCAAGTATAATAACCTCAGAACCTCTGTCCTTCAATTTCCTTGCTGCACTAGCATTAAGGCGATTATGCTTCTCTACATTTCCAGCTTTCAATTCCGTCATAGCTTTTGTTTCAATTTCTATATCCACTTCAATGCCCTTGCCAAGTTCTAATGCAATTTTTTCTAATTGTTCTTTTGTTGCCGGACCAGTTGGGGCGTTAGTTACTACAACGCCTATTTTGGTAAAATTCTTTACTGCCATCTCTAACACAGGCCTGTCTACAGCTGTAATAGGTACAGTTATAAAAGGTTTTACAGCGTCTACAATAGGGGTTAGCACCGTACAAGCCACGATTATTGCATCAACCCCAGCCTCCTGAGCTTTTATCGACATATTAACAAAATCACGATGAATCTTATCATCTATTTTTTTTACTTGATTCGCATAATATTGGATGTGCTCATCCACAAAGTTTAGAACTATAACCTTGGGTGCCAATTCTTTGAATGCATCATTAAGTGGGGAACAGCATTACATGTTGCATGGATAACGCCAATTTTCATATTTAAATCCCTCCAACATATTTTAAAATCCTTCTTTGTAGTGGACTATTCTAATACACCATTAGCAAGAGCCAGTCCAGATAACTCATACATTGCTAGTTCACTATTCGATTGCAAGTGTGACTCCATTAAATATTTGGCAGTTTGAGGATCTCTGTTAGCAATCGCATTCGCAATCATTTGATGATAATGAACCGCTTTCTCAACCATTCCTGGCTTTCTCGTATATGCACGCATTCGCTTTAACTCTTCTTGTAAATTATCATACACTTTAAGTGCATACTCATTGTGGGTTGCTTCCACTATTAATCTATGGAAACGTAAATCCTCACTAATTGTCACCTGGTTGTTTTCGGCCATCCCACGCATAATTTCAGCTGATTCTGTTATTAAATCGATTTCGTTATTGAAGGCCTCCCTGGCTGCTAATCCTGCAAATGAAGGCTCTATAATCGTACGAAATTCAGTTATTTTTAATAGTTCTATGAAGGATGTACGACTTACATTAGTAAATTGCATTGAGCGATTATATTCTATAAATGTTCCTCTACCTTGTTGGATAGTAACGTAACCTTTGGATTCTAAAGCACGATACACTTCACGTACAGTTGAGATTGCAACATTGTATTGAGCGGCCAATTCATTCATAGTTGGAAGCCTGGATCCCTTTTTCCAAACTTCACTTTCAATCTTTCTCTCCATTTCACCCAACAAATCGTGAAATTGAACCTTAGACATAAAATACCTCCAATATATACAAACCGCTGATAAATTCATCAGATGAATTTATTTATTTTTTTGGTCAAGTATAATCACTTTAGATACACTTGACCAAATGGAATTACCTCTTAATTAACGATTTCAACTTACCAAATAAAGGTGTTGATTGAAGAATTGTAATTAATGCAATGAATAAAAGAATCGCAGCAACAGGTTTTGAGAGGAAGATCATCCAATCTCCGCGACCAATTTTAAGTGATTGATTCATAGTGGTGTCCAACATGATTCCAAGAATTAATCCTACAACCATTGGTGCCACGGGGATTTTTAATTTATCCATAAAATAACCGGCAATCCCAAAGCCAAACATGATCATGACATCCACCATACTATTATGGACCGCAAAGGTTCCTATCACACATAACAGGATAATAATCGGTGCCAATACTTTTGGTGGAACCTTCGTAACACCTACTGCTACCCTTGTGTACAAAATACCAAGACCTAACATGAAGAAACATGAAATTAGAACTGCCCAAAGTAATGTGTAAGCAACATCTGCATGCTCTGTCATTAAGGTCGGTCCTGGCATAATTCCATGAATCATCAGCCCACCCAAAAGCACTGCTGTTGAAGAGCTCCCTGGAACTCCTAAAGTAATTGTTGGAACAAGCGCGCCTCCTACTACAGCGTTATTTGCGGATTCAGGAGCAGCTACTCCCTCCGCATGTCCAGTTCCAAACTTTTCCTTTTCCTTAGAAAACCTTTTGGCTTCATTGTAACTAAACCAACTGGCCGTATCTCCACCGGTCCCCGGGATAAGCCCAACAATGACTCCAATTACACTTGAACGGAGTAAGGTATACCTAAGTCTAAATATTTCTTTCCAACTTGGTAATATTTTGTCATTTATCTTACTTACCTTTATTTCCTGAGTGTCTCGCTCAATTAATTTCAAAGCCTGAGGTATAGAAAAAAGCCCGATTAACGCAACAACAAAAGAAATACCATCAAATAAATAAATACTTCCAAAAGTAAACCTAGGAGTACCAGTTATTGCATCCATTCCAATCAATGAAATTAACAAGCCTAATGTACCGGACAATAGACCCTTAATAACTGATCCAGTTGAAAGAGAAGAGATAATCGTAATCCCTAAAACAGCAATTGCAAATAACTCTACTACTCCTATTTTAAGTGCTACTTCCCCCAAAAACGGCGCGATGGTTAAAAGGACAATTGCACCAGCGACCCCCCCAATAAAAGATGAGACCAGAGAAATACCTAACGCCTTTCCCGCTTCACCATTTTGTGACATTGGATATCCATCTAATACAGTTGCTGCCGCGGCAGGTGTTCCAGGTGTGTTAATCAATACCGCAGTAATGGACCCCCATACGATGCACCCATATACAAAGCAGCAAGCATAGCAATCCCAGTTGCTGGGTCCATACCATATGTAAGTGGAAGAAGGATTGCAATTCCCATGGTAGCTGATAATCCCGGCATTGAACCGATGAATATACCTAAGGTCATGCCTACAGCAATAAAAAATAAGTTACTAAATGACATAACATTTAGTAAACCAGTCAACATTTCCTCCATTCAATTCCCTCCGATTATATAGCGTCGATTTTACGATTCCACTTGCCATATCAAAATCTTTTTAAAAGAAGATCCCTTTTGGGACAGGAACGTGCAGAAACAAACTAAATAAACCATATATAAAGGCAGTAAAACCAACTGCTAAGATAATGGCTGTAAGTACATTCGTTGCTTTCATATACATCAAGCTCGCAAAAACAAAAAGTGGAGTTACGATGAAGTAACCAATGATATCCATTAGGAGTATATACAACGCTATCATTGCAATGAAAATGGACACACGCTTTATATGTAGTTTTCCATTTTCTGCTTCCCCTTCACTCTTTGCACTAGCTTCATTTCGTTTTTTAAATGCTTCTATCAACATCATAAGACTCAAACCAGCGATTATGAAAATTAAAATTTGTGGTAATCTCGCAGCACTAACTGGATAATTTAAAGATTGCATATAAAAAACAACGCACATTATTAAAACTAGCCCGCTCGCAATTGAATGTTTTACAATCGATGACATTTTTATCCCTCCTTAAGATCAGGAGGAAGGGGATGAAAAACCTTCCTCCTAACATTTTGGTTACTCTTTATACTGGTCTTTTACTTCTTCCCACAGCTTTTCAGATAATTTCTCATCCTCTTTAAGGAATTCAGCATAATCCTCGCCAATTTTGATATCCATAGGAAGGGCTACTTTCTCCAAACCTGCTACAAATTCCGGGTCATTTTCCAATTGTTTAAATGCATCATATAATTTTTGTTTTATCTCTTCTGGTAAACCTTTTGGTGCACTATATCCTCGTGATGATCCCGATACTACATTCACACCTAATTCCTTTGCAGTTGGGACATCAGGCAATAATTCTATTCTTTCTTCACTAAATACAGCCAATGCCTTTAAATTACCGGCTTTTACTTGTGCAAACACAACTCCTAAGTTATTAAAGCTAACCTCAACATCCCCGCCAGCAGCTGCCTGCCAAGATGGCCCATCTCCATCATAAGGAATTAATTCGATTGATAACCCTGTTTCATTCATCCATTTAAGTGCCGTAAAGAAATCATCCCCACCCACACCAGAGTGGGAGACGTTCAACCCATTGGGATTGTCTTCTAAATATTTAGCAAAGTCTTCATAAGTATTTAATTTACTATCTTTTGGAACCACAATGATTCCTGGATCCGTAACAATGTTCGCAATCGGATCAAAATCTTCTAATGTATAACTAATATCAGAGTTCATAATGTAATTTGTCATTAGCATCGGGGAATTTGTAATACTAATGGAATAACCATCCGCTTTTTCCTTTTGTGCTACCCGAGTCCAACCAATTGCACCTGCAGCACCTGGAATATATTCACTTGTAAATGTTGCATCAAGAATTTTACTGAGATATGGCTGTGTTAACTGTGCCAGTTGATCACTTCCACCTCCCGGGTTAAAGCCTTGGATTACTGTAATTGGTTTACTTGGATAATTTTTATCGACTTCCCCACTAGCCTTTTCACTACAAGCCCCTAACACCAACATAAGTGCACAAATCAGCGCCGTGATAGATAACTTTCTCATCTTACTCCCATCCCCTTAGTTCATTATTTTTACAACACCGTGAAAAATTTAATACTTCCTTCACCCCTTTCAAGTTAAATAACTACTGTTCAATGAAATAATAGTTTAATAGAATCATCCATTGAAAGCGGTTTCATTAATTCTTGCAGATATTGAAATCGATTTCAAAACGAGCGATACCTTTAAAATCGATTTCAATTTGTAACACTATTCCTCTTAATCCTTTTAATATATTCAAACTTAATTAGTAAGGCTAAATATTCCGATATTAATGAATATACATCATATGATTTTACAAGTCAACAGATGATTCCATAGTTTATAGTCATTAGGACATAAATGATACAAACTTAATTTCAGTCATTTCTTCGGTAGAATATCTAATTCCCTCTTTACCAGTATCACTTTTTTCACACCGCCATATGGCATATGGTCAACTCTAAATGTAGGTACGTCATTCACGTTAACCCCGCCTGATTCAATTTCTCTCGCTGCAATTATAAGTTATCGTCCTTTGTTTGTAAATATTCAAAACTATATTATTTATGAGACATTGGTTGTTGGATTGTAAAGGAGCCTGTGCAACAGGAAGTTCACACGCAGCCGGAGCAATTGCAGGATATCAAGTTCAGCCTGATTTATACACAGTTGTAGATGCCTCATTAATTGGCGGTGCGTCAGCGCTCGTCCCCGACCTGGATACGAACGGGTTGGCAAGCAATCGAATCACCATTTCCAAGAAGTTCACTCTATGGCTGATGCAGTTCGTTGGAATTGGCATTTTAGTCGCCATCGCATACCAGTTTTTCACAACCGGATTTACCCCTTCCATTATTCTGTACGCGGGAATAGGCTTGCTCTTTTTCATCGTATCGCGTTTCATCACACAACGAAGAATGTTGACGCTAACCGGCGTCATGGTGATGTGGCTTGGCATTGAGGTGCATCAATCAACCGGTATCCTATTAGCCGGAAGCTATATCGTCATCGCCTCGTTCCTGCCGCACCGATCTTACACCCATTTACTTTTAGGGCACGCTTTTTATGCATTCATTTTGAGTCATCTACAACAAGAGTGGGAGTTCGAAGTTCTGCTCGTTTCGGGAACAGTCGGGTAAGCCAGCCACCTCATTGCAGACATGAAGCTCTTACCAATGAACCGCAGAGGAGTGAAATTGTTCATTCCGCTTTGGAATAAAGAATTGTAAAGGTGCCTGTGCAAAAGATTTGTAAAGGTACCTGTGCAGGAAACATTCATGTTAATTCATACATTTTGAATAAAAATACATAAATTTTAAGTAAAAACCACACCTACAATCGTGTACATTTATATTTATGCAATCGTAGTGTATTTACTGAATAGTTCGCTGCACAGGCACCAAAAAGAGGTACCCAAAAAGGCACCCCAATCCACTCAACCTACAACCTCACACAACACACCATAATCATTCCCGGTTTTATAACTGTCGATTGTGTAATATTCCACTCAATCTCTGCATCCGGAAGTTGGTGCTCGAACCATTCCACCACCTCGTTCGCCGCGATTAACGAAATCCTTTCATCTCCGATTATTTCAAGATGGATTTTATCTCTCCCTATCAATCCACTATCCATCGGTTTCATTGATTTTACACCACCAATTTCACCTACGACCTCAAATTCAAAAACGATTGCCGGATTATCCTTGTACCAATTCACTGTCATATCTTCCAACCTCCGATTTTTTTCCTCCAGCCTATCAAGCGGCAATCTTCGTCCATTTGACCTCGCCATCGTAATAAACGACAAGTTGGCCGATCACCGCGAACCAATCCGGAACCCTTTCAACTTCAAGTTTTGTAATATGCTTAAATGAATCATCCAAAAGTGCAATCCTGTATTCGTCTTCCTCATAAAAGCATCCAAAATGATGATCATCTTCATGATAATAAGACAACACTTCGATTGATTCTTGCTGCAGTTCACTCCACGCTTTACCGTAATTCCCATAATCCAAAGCATCCATTGCGTCTGTTCTGATGAACTTTGAATCTTCCTCCTGCACCACTTTACTGGATAAAAAGTCAGCGACAAACTTCACTTCTTTTCCGACCAGTTCAGTGACATCAGCCAGTTCGTGATAAAGCAATTTTGACGCATTGTGGAAATGAGGCTCCTCCAATTGCACGACAACCATTTGCTCATCCTGTATCAATTGTGTGATAGGCTTGTCTGCAGTCAGGTAATAGCCCGACATATCCTCATCTATATTGACGAAATACACATCTTGGTCTTCATTGTACAGAATCACTTTATCCCAAAAACTATAATGCTCTTTAATTCCCTCGAAGGAATACATTCTACTTTTATTCTCCGAATCGAAGAAGACTAACCCGCTCCCTTCCTCAATGACCGCGATGAAATGATTGTTACTCGTCAAATGGCGAAGCGGGCGATCCGACTCATATATGAGGGTTTTCTCCGACTTCCCCTCATTCCAATTTACGTAATAAATCTCGTTCCCCTCGATGAAATATAAATCGTTTCCTAAAACAGTGAATTTCAAGCCGTCAACTGCGCAATCGTTTTGCAACAATGCAACAGATGGTACATTTTCCTTTCGGTATGCATGAGCCACTTTTGGTATAAACATTGATTTTCCCTCCAATTAATATGTTTTAAAGCCTACTCTTTTTTCCTTTTGCTTCATTTGTAAGATCGCTTCCGTTTCAAGCAACTCGTCACTCGCGGATTGAATATCTTCCGCCAACAATAAATTGATGTTTTTCGGCTTTCGCTGTGCCATATAACCAACAGATGAAGATAATAATTTACGCATCATACGGCCATTCCCAAACTGACGCCCGTCCAAGCGGTTCAAATTCTTTATGAACAGACCTACAATCTTACTTGCCGCTTTTTTACTCTCCAACTCATAGCCCGATCGCTCCACATGGTAATAGAAGATTTCCTGTAACTGTTTCTCTTCGTAATCCTCAAACTGGATAATATTTGTTAAACGCGACTGCAACCCTGGGTTAGCACTTTGAATGAAATCAGCATTTCGTCCGTATACCCGGCGAAAATAACGAGTGTATCGGGATTATTCTCCATATGTTGAATAATGGCTGAAAACGCTTCGTCCGAGTATCCGTCCTTTTTATTAACCAAACTGTAAGCTTCATCAACGAAAATCGTGCCGCCTTTCCCCTTATCGAAAACCTCCTGCACCTTATGGGAAGTCCAACCGACGTATTGTCCAATTAGATCTTTACGGCTAACTTCAATGAAAACATTATTCGTCAATACTTTTGAATCAAATAATAACTGCCCGAAAATCCTCGCAACCGTTGTCTTCGCTGTCCCGGATTGCCCATGAATACTGCAGCCATATGATGATCGATAGTGGGATATCCTGCTTGTTTCCGCATTTCCGCGAGTTTCATCCGATCGACGATACGCAGCAGTTGCTGTTTGACCTCTTTTAACCCAATCAGCTTATTCAACTCTTTAATCGCTTTGCCTGTAAGATCTTTATCTTCCATTGATACTTTATCCTTTAAAAAGATTCTCTCGAATTCGCTTTTCCCGATTGAATTTCCGACAGAATAACGTAACGCCTTATGGATAATCCGTTCAATATCACGGATGCTTTCAAACTTTTGCTTTCGGTAATTAACCAATTGCGTAATAACTTCCTCACAATTGACCGACGGAGCGATTTTTTTGCCCAATTCACTTGCAGTTTGATTAAAAAGTGCAGTTAAATAAGGCATTGGCGCCTTTGATACTTGGATAAATTCAATATCCGCCTCGAAAATAAAGTCTTTCTGAAATTGATTCAACACGGTCTCCTGCCTGTCGTCGCCATCCCCGACATCCATGAAAAGCGAGAAGGCGTTAAGCAGATCAGCCCTTGCTTCGAAAAGAATGTAAAATCGATCTTCCATTTCCATCACACGCTTCAACTCTTCCAACCCAGTGTTATGGATGTTGATAATGAGAGGACTTAAAATACTCTTCCAATAGGGATCCTGCTCACTTGGTGTCAGCTGTATTTTTTGAGCATATTGAGCATCCATCATAAACGGGTTAGGGGATTTAATATGGCCATGAACAAACTCAGTTCCGGTTAAAATTGGCACGTGGCAGAATGTGCCGTCCGCCCACTTTTCCTGCAACCATTCAATATCCTCATAATCTTCATAGTCATCGTAATCAAAATCATCATCATAATCGTAGATTTCATTTTCACTACCCATTTCATTATCATAAGAAAATTTCTTATAGGAATAGAGCGCCGCAATCACTGCATCGATTTCACTATCCGCCTGAATATAGATGCCCTTGACTTTCTTCAGATTTAGTTCCGTGATACTTTTGAGATGCGTTGCCAAGGTAAAGTCATTTTGTAAGACCTCATAACTATTGTCCGGAATGGTAACGATCCTTCCCCGCTCCCCTTGGCGCATTTCCGTATATTTAATTTCTGGTTTCAAAATATTCAATTTGAAATCCCTCCTCTTTGTATTACAATCAGTATAAATGGAATAATCTGCTGGATTTTTTTATTCCAACTATTTTATGGAGGGGATTTAGTGACTAGTATGAGACCAAACCTAAAATGTTAGATGGAGTTAAGTTCATGGAGTATCTCGTCGGATTGCAGCTGACACCTTCCGAGAAGGCCGTAGCGGCTCTTCGTAATGCCTATAATTCACTGTCGGATCTAATAAAATTTCAGGAGAAAGAATCGAAGAAGAAGTTTTATGAGGGAATGGCTGAAATAATTTATCCCGCTGTTAAACAGGATGAAAAGGTGTTATTGGAGTTCAATAAGTTCGTTCATGAAGATAAAGGATTTTTTGGCCATGCAAAGTTAATAATCGAGAAAAAGAAAGAGAATCCGAAAAAGTATTTTAACCCACATACATTTTATATTGGTGACCGACTTAGAAGTTTATCCTACCGTAAACACTATGAATTAAATGAACAGCTTTCGCTTAGGAAACGTCAAGGGGACCGATACAAATCCCCTTCTCTACATGGCCATATTCAATTCTTCGGAGAGTATTATTTTCTATTGAACTATTGCATTATGAGAGATGATTTCTTTACACATATCGACGTTTCCCGAAAGGAAGAGTTTATTCAAAAACTATTTTCCACAGGAAAAACGCTTATTCAGAATTTCAATATGCTTGAGGAACAAGAAAGGATTGCGAGAGAAAAAATGGGAAAAACTGTTGGTGAACAACTACAAGCTCTCGATTCAACTTCCGAAACAACAATGGAAGCTAACTATAATTTGGTCACAGCGGACGATATACTTGAGGCCCTAATCGTAAACCTGCCTTACCAACTGTCCGATAACATTGAATTGGAAGACGTGGAATTCGTATCGGGACAACGATATTTCATATCGAAAGCCCATCCGCAAACGTTGACATTCCTATCAGACGAAGGGAACTATTCCGTTTCAGTATTCGTGAAGGATATAAATAATTCCTATCATGTCTTTACTGTTGATGAAGAAGAAGGACTAGCCCCTGAAGTGTTGATGGAAACCTTTGATGGCACTTTGGACTTTACTAATTTCTTCAGTCAATTGATCAATCTATACGAATTGCCAAGCGTTGGCAACGACGAGGCAGATGAAGATGACGGTGTCATAATTTCCACGATAAACGATGTGTTAAAAGTGTTAGAAAGACTGATTGATTAAGCAAAAGGGCTAATCCCAAAAGAGATTAGCCCTTTCTAATTTACTGATTCTGTTTGTTAGACGGTCCCTTCAAAACCCAAAACAACTTTCCCATTTTTTCATAACCCTCATCCGTCAACTCCAACTTGCCATACAACTTACGCACAATCCGTTGTTCCCGTAAAAATGCACAAGCAAAGCGCACTTCAGTTTCCCACTTATTACTACCATCCGACTTGTTCGCTTTCGATAGATCAGCATCTGAAAGATTAAATCGATTCGCAAGCAGACGATAGGCTTCTTGCAATGGCAAAGCAGGTAAATTCAGGTCCTTTCTTCTCATCAATTCCTGGACAAGATGGTACACAATCGCATCGCGGTGAATAATTTGTTTTGTTTTCATAATAAATGACCCCTCTTCGGATTAGTTTAGAAACAAAACTGAATGTCAGTTGCTATCCAGTTCCTTTTCTTAATACCATCCTACCCCCTGCTGAAAGCTGGACGGAGAAAATCCAAAAGTAATTTTTTGTGTCCAGGAATTGTAAAGGTACCTGTGCAAGAAACATTCACGATTATTCAGCCAATATGAATATAAATACATTATTTTAAAATAAACTTCAAATTACAGCGTCGATATTGTATATTTATTCAATTATAGCGTATTTACTGAATCGTTTACAGCACAGGTACCCAACACTGGCGTTGCATAGAATACAAGGACTTCCATTTGTTACTTTTTTTACCATATTGGTCTTCGAACTAAAATTAAAAAAGGGAACAGGAGCCTAAGCTAAACCAGTTCCCATTTTTTTACTATTTTATTGGTTGTTGTTTCTTGTTCTTTTCTAATGCCTTTTTCTTCTTCTCTTTTTCAATGAAATGGTCTTTATCTATTGGGCTGGCAATTGCAACGTCTCCATATTGAAGTAATTTTTCCTTTGTTTTAGGCACTTTCTGACGCCCTTTACTCTTCCTTTTCTTTCGATTTAGGTAGCTTAAAATCTTTCTTATCGATTTGAAAAGATACGGTTTTAAATTACTGAAAAGGGTCCAAAGGGTCCTTTTCGGCAAATGGATACGCCGCATAATTTCAGTCAATGCGACTGTAATTAACGCAATATACATTTGGTTCCAGATGCCTATAGGCGATTTGCTGAATAGATGATCTATCTTAACATGTTGCTTCAACCACTTGAAGAAAAGCTCGATATACCAACGGTTTCTATAGGCTTCCATGATTTCTTCCTCAGACAAATCCAAACGATTTGTTAGAAGATGAAAGTGTGTTCCTTTGTCATCAACGAACTCGATATATCGAAGAGGCTCTTCCCTAGTCAAGATGGATACCAATTCATTTCTCAACACGTTTTCCTGGGTTGGTGCGTAGGATTTCAAAGTTTCCATACTGAAATTCTTCCTTGCACGAACAAGGAAATGAACTTTCCTTTCCATCCATCCGCCCATCTTCGTTTTGTGCGCATAGCCACGATCCATGATGTATAAAGCGCCATCCGCATCAATAATGTGGTTTACTGCATCTGAGTCCGCTACATTTCCTGTGGATGGAATCATTTTTTCGGGATAAACGCTATTGGCTGATGCCACAACGATCCGGACATGTAACTTGATTCCGGCGGAATCTTTGGAAACTGCAGTCCAACTTAATGCATCTGAAGGCAGTTTCACATAGGTACCATCGATGATACGAATTGGTCCGACATTCGCATTTAAACCTTTGGTATCGCCCTTTATCCGCCAAAATAGTACAGCCAAACGCGAGAAAAGTTCCACTAAATGTGCTGTATTTAATTGAATAAGTCGCCGACTAATTTGGGAGTGACTAATGAAATCCGTTTCAATTTCTTTTTGGAATTCTGGCTCTGCTTGAATCCCAGCCTCAATTTGGCGGTGGCTTTTCCACTGCGCAACATTTGCCATGATAAAGACTTTCACAATCGAGAAATCAGTAATCTTTTTTGCATCGTAGTTCATTATCGGACATGCTAAAATATTTTCGGGTAAATTTGATAATAGTTGACGAAAGACTAAATTCTGGTTTACACTTTTCATGAGAGTGCTCCTTTTGATAGTGTAGGGAACTGATTTAGTCGTCGTTTCCTTACCTACATTAGGAGCTTTTTTGTTTTTCTGCAAGTTTTCAATTTCAAGTTATTATGCTATTTTACTATTTTTTACAGCTATGCAACGCCAGTGGGTACCCAATTTACGATAGTTTAATTGGTATAATTTAGTAACATTTATTATTATAGTCGTATGCAGTTAAAAAGTGGAAGGGGATAGTGTTTGAATGAAAAGTATAGGGAACATTAGTAATAAGTATATTGAATCAGCAAATAAAACCGCGAAAAGGAAGTTTCCGAAATATACAAGACAACTCATAAATCTGGCAAATCGAAATGCAAAAGGAACCGTTCCAGATGTCGTTGGTTCCCTGGCAACATTGTACTTTCCCGAATTTTTGGTTGAGGTACCAGAGCATACCGTTGATGATTGGGAAAAGTGGTATACGGATCGTGAACCCGAGGCAAAAGCACGTGCAAAGGCAAAGATTCTTCCTCAAATCGAACGGTTAAAAGAGGCAATTCAGTTAATCGATGATGCGCTTGTGGATGAGTGGTTGGATGATTTATTAATAGACAAGACTTACAACGGCTTATATGTACAAAAAGCTGTCTTACAAAAGGTTAGTGCGCATTTTAATGTCTCTTATAAGGTTTCTTCAGCCTTGGATGAAAGTAAAGGAATTGATGGATATATCGGAGAAACGCCTATATCCATTAAACCTGATACCTATAAGATGGTAAAGTCAGGAGAAAAAATAGACGTTCCAATTGTTTTTTATAAAAAGAATAAAAACAGTAAAAACTTTGAAGTGTTTATTCCAACTGACCTAAATCCTTCTAATAATGACTGATATTCATCTTATACCCTATATAAAATGCAATGTGCAAGGAGCTTAAAAACGTAGTCCAATTCCCTCTATGGAAATTGGGCTTTTTAATTTTGCATGACGGTTTATATTAGCAATGAATTACTCACCGGAAATCCAAGACATCATACTCTCTGTCTTTCACTTGTAATAAATATACATATAAAATAACTTTCGAACTAAATATCTTATTATTTCCACATTACTTTTCTATGATTCAGTATCATTGTCATGGTACAATAACATCAATTCATACGAATTGTTCACATTACACTAATGAAATAAATACTACTAATAAAAACATATCAAATGGAGTGAGCGAATTTGAAGTCGGCAATTGACATTGCTTTTTTGGAGGAGGTAATGAAATACAACCAGCATGAACTTGCAGCCATTGTAGATAGTATCTTCAACTCCCTACGCGAAAAGTATAACAAAATAGTCAGCTTTGGCATAAACGGGTGCAAGGAGTTTGTCGCAGCTTTAATCTTATCGGACTTCGATAATTCAACGTTACCTTATATAAATCATGGTTTAGACCAAGTCTTTAGAGGCAGTTGGGGCCCAATTGAATTTAGCAGCTTCATGGATAAAGTAATCCTTGAAAATAGTGTCATTTCCTATCCAGCTTGGAGCAGAGCTTATCGATTTATAGAGAAGAACCATACTTGGTTGGAGGAACACCCTTGTTCCGAAGCAGTTATGAATTCCTCCTATATTCCGAAGAGCAGATTTATTAGATCCTAACCCTAACCCTTAAATCCATAAGTAAAGCCGTTTCTCCGATTTTCTAAATCGGCAGAAACGGCCATTTGTTATGTGCATTATCTTTTTAAACCGATAAACCATCGCTAACAAATTAACTTTTACCATATTTTCTTGCCAAAAAAATAAGTGAAATATACTTAAATATGCCCCCTATAATTATGCCAACCATCATCGCAGATGGATCAAAACCATAAATCGATTTGCCCTCATTTAGAATTATCCAAAATGGTATTAGTCCTATGAACGTTGAGTATATCCAAACAATTTCTAATATCATCTATAGGTAGCGGGACAAACTCTTTTGGCACAGAATATCTTACCTAAACTCACTACCCCCACCCCAAATTACCCTTCCTCCAGTGTGACCAGTCATCCCATGAATCTCTTCCTTTACAAGCTGAATCCGACCGGGTTCTTCATGATGATGCCAGTCATAACCTTCTGGGGTGACGGAGGATTTCAAGTTCACAATATCTTGTTCATTGAATCCCAATTGATCGGCTAATGAAGGATTATCCTGAATCGCTTCATAAAGTTGCATATTTGCAATTCCGATATGCACTGTATCTGACATAAGATAAGTTTCTTCCGGCAAGGTTGCCTCAAAGTGAGTATCAAAGACTGGGAAGACGCCTTCAATCTCGGTGCCATCTGTCTGAACAGAGATATTCTTCTCGAACTGGACATTTGATAATTCGTGTACGGAACCATCCAAATGTCCATTTCGGGTAACTAACTCCTCAGCTTGAACGGTATTTTCGTCTACAAGGACATCAATTATGCCCAAACCTAATGCACCAACAGTTGCCACCTTACCAACCTTTTTTATACCTTCAATGACTAATTCCTTGTCCTGAAAAGCCGCGCCTTTGAGTGTCTGACCTAGTGCCGAACCAGTATAGACAATTCCACTGCCGATTCCCTTCACCGTATTTTTGGATGAAGATTTGATATCGTCCCAGCCCTCCTCAAGCCGCCTCGGATCTTTAGTTACTGCGCCATATATCCCATTAGCTGCACCGTCCGCAAAATGAGCGGTGTTGGAGATGACCTTCGCAGACGAGTCTACGACGCTATTTCCCACTTCTTTTAGATAAGCCCCTGTCTTGGGGAATTTTGTAGATACAATGGAACTTGTAACATGAACCCCGCCCTTGACGATGCCTCCCGCTATTAAGTTGACTCCGTTTCCGACAGTACGAAATACTTTCATTTGGATCCTCCTTCATCATTAGAGTGTAGACTGTATTCAACCAGGATGTTTCGTTCTTGGATTTTGTTATCAGGATTTTAGTTGATTTTCCCTATAATAAAACGATATTAATTACTTTATTCGACAGTTCTTTACCTAATCCTTCTTTTTAATAGTAAAAATTAACCAGAAAGTGTTCAGAGGAACTACTCACTACTTTTTGATGCATAGTTAGTAACAAACTAATCATTATTTACACAACCAAAACAGTAATGCTATAATTAATCGAATAGGTAAAATTTTTTATAAAAATCCACAAGAAACGGGAGGAAGTTATGGGG
Organism: Sporosarcina thermotolerans; assembly: GCF_030067815.1. Classification (GTDB taxonomy): domain Bacteria; phylum Bacillota; class Bacilli; order Bacillales_A; family Planococcaceae; genus Sporosarcina; species Sporosarcina thermotolerans. Next base: position 3,462,395 of record NZ_CP125968.1, read on the forward strand.
AGATTAGTTCATTTCGAAATCCATGTTGATGACATGGAGCGGGCAAAGGGGTTTTATGGGGAAGTTTTTGGGTGGTCCTTCCAGGATTGGAGTGATTTTGCCGGTATGCCTTACTTCGGAGCAGTGACAGGCGATGATAGTGAACTTGGCATTAATGGCGCGTTAATGCAAAGGCAAAGTGCTCCACCTATACCAGGACAAGCCATGAACGGTTTCGCTTGTACAATGGGTGTGGAGAATTACGATGTAACGGAAGAGAAGATTTTAGCAAATGGCGGTACCGTCGCTTTGCCTAAATACGCCCTGCCAGGCATGGCTTGGCAAGGATATTATATCGACACAGAAGGCAATGTGATTGGGATTCATCAACCTGACGAGAATGCCAAGTAAAATAAAGGAATTAATGGCTGTCACAGAAAGTCGGTTTCCGACATCTTTCTGGACAGCCTTTCCTTTTCTATGACCATCTACATACTTTTAACAATTACAAATCATTAATACATTTCCATCCAAATCTTCAAAGTTAAAATAAGCGAAATCGGCAATGCGCTCTATTTCTCGAACAATTGTAATCCCTTTGCTTTTAATAAAATCATACGCTTCGTCAATATCCTCAACTAAAAAGTTAAATAAAACATGGTCAGAAGGATTTAGTATGAACTCCGGATCAAAAGTGTGGTCGTCCAAAGTAAGTCCAGTCTTAGAAGTAACAGGAATGTTGTAAACAGGTGATTGAACCTTGTCCTTCTTGAATGGGAGTCCAAGTAGCTCACTATACCATTCAGACGATTTCTCTAAGTTACTAACATGGATAAAAACATTATTTACTTTACAAGCGAGGGGAGAAGAAACTGAATTCATAAACATTCCACCTTTCATTGTATTTATTAATAGAATTCTATCAAAATGGAGAAATTCCTTTATAATATTGAAATATTTATTAGAGCAGTACGATGAATCAAACATAGAAAAGGTCAGCCATTATAAAAGCTGACCAAGTATGAAATTGTCTTGAATTAACTGAATTCAACCACGCACACGTACCTTTACAAGATTACCTCTATTTAGTTTTTCAAGATTTTGCATATGAAATCCCTTCACAATTAACCAGACAGCCAAACTCATCTCATAAACGCCTACAGGCAAAGCAATGAGTCCTTTTGCTGTAGAGTTAGGTTCCACGATACCAAACATGTCTATTAAACCAGCTATGAATACCATAACTGCTGTAACCATCCCAAATAGCGCTAATTTTTTCGGCACCAATCCAGTCCTAAATAGTAAATAACTGTACATGAGAGTATTTAAACCTAACATTAAATTTGGACCTAACATAAAGGTCCAACGATGAAAAGCTTGCAATAGTAAACCTGCAGCATGGAGATCCCCATCTCCTAAGCTGCCCCTTTCAAAATTCATACTGAGATGCAATAGACCTAAAATACTTACCAAACCTATTGCAATAATAACTGCTTCCATAAATCGAAAACATAGATATCCTAATGCTATTTGTTCATTCCAACGACGGATATACGGAAACAGCATGACTGCTGTTCCAACAGCCGCGGAGACAAGAAGAATATCATTTAGAACTCCGATCAAAACCTTCGTCTCAAGTCCGTTAGCCACGGCCATATACCATTGTTCTGACAGTACTGGCTGATAAAAGACAACAGCGATGATTGATGTGACCGCAGCTACTATATATAAAATCCCTATTATCAATCCATTCATTCTATCCTGTGTCAGTATCTTAACCTCCTCTTATTTGGTGCCGGTACAGCAAGCTATTGCCTCACATCTAATAGGTTTTTAATCTCTTTTACTTGTTCAATATGTCGCTGTTCATGCAAATAGATCTGTTCAATCCATTGATCAAGGGGCAAATCACCTAAAGCAGGATGTTTAACTGATTTCTCCTTCAAAATGGATTGGTCTTCGATTCCATTAAGGAATATCATTAATTTCTTTCTCGATTCGTTTAACAAATCAATGATTTCTTGAACTTCAAATGGCTCTATTCCTGGTTCAACAATTTGGGGAGCTTTTATTTTCCTCGTTCTGTCCAAAATGAAAAGCTCGATTTTCTTGCGTTCTTTCGAAGAATTATCCTCCCCTTTTAATCCCCATGCAATAGCCTTTATAGTCGACTGTTCTACAAGCACTAAATGATGACAAACTTGTGAGATACTCCAACAATTCATATCAGGCTTACTATTAAATTGAGCATCGGTTAAGAATGCAATTTCCATTTCGAGGTTACTTCTCGTTTCATGCAAATGTTCAAAATACCGACTTATCCATTAGGTTTCTCCCTTTCTGAGACACTGCTTTTGTAGATTTCTTTTCTATATATGTTCTCTATGATGAATGTATTCTCCGAGGAGACCCGTTTGATTTAAAGGAGATAAATAAAACACCCCAAAAGTTTTTAACTTTTAGAGTGCTCACGGATCCGTTCACAGAAATATCATTATTTATATGTAGTAAATTAACTGAATTCAACCACGCACAGGTACCTTTACAACTCAGTAATAATCCCCCAAATCCACACTATCGTCGACCGATTCCGCATGTAAAATGGAATAGTATTCAGAATCTGAGTCAATATATCGAACTATCCCTGTTGAATATTCACCAATTTCTTTGAACTGATTGTATTGTTGATGAACAATGTTTTGGAAAATCTCTTCCTGCACATCTTCATCCCCCAAGGCGGTAATCAATGCGATATTTGCAGCCATACCTATTTCCACTTCAACAAACGACTCTTCCATATCCCCGCTGGATTTTCCATTTTCTGAACGAACACCAATCCACCTTATTTCTTTATTGGGATTTAGTGTACCAATGAGCTGAATTCCTTTGTAAAGTTTGGTAAAGAAATATCCGTCTTGAAGTACCGTAAAGTCAAGTTCATCAATGGTATTTTCATTACTTAAAGCTGCCAACGTTTCATTATAGGATTGTACAAATAAATGACTGAATCCATCGAGATCTATATTTAAGGATGGAATGAATTCCTCGGTTAACTCCGTCTCCTCGACATACACTAATGCACTCCGTAAGAAGACTTCAAATCCGCCTTCGTGTTTATAAATACCAATTACTTGATCTGAAGTTGCAAATTCAACGCCATCTTGAGTCCTTGTAAAATTAGGCCCAAGCATATTTATTAATTGTTCCACAATCATTTCATCAAGAAAGTCTACGTGTATAGCATCTAACAAAAAGTCCCTTTCGCCGTCATAATACGCTGTCATAGTCACATTTCCATCCAAATACCATGTATCCGTATTGTAGCCTTCATCGTCCGGATCTCCCAAAATTGATACGATGTCATCTTCCATCCCCAACGTTATCCCGTTTATATAGAACTGGTCATTACGTCGTTCGACATTTATATCAAGCGCAACTTCATCCAAATAGATAACTGATTCAACTTCACTTTCCGCAAATTTCCATACTCCATTATCAAACTTAAACGTATGAACAATCGTTGTTTCATTGTCACGGTAAGCTGACCCTTCAACCACTCTACTAATTTGGCGTAAACTTAGGATTACCTCATCCTGTTTGATGAAGATAAATTTCGGATCATACCACTCATATTCCAAGTCGTATTCTGTAAACAACATCTCTACTAAATTTCGTGTTTCTTCATATATTTCATTTGCGTCATCCATATAGATCATAGTCATGTACATTTCCAGATCCTCTTCTTCAAGGGCTTGAAAATTAAGGGCGATTAAGTCCAGTATCGACTGTTTAATTGTTTCCTCGGACTGCACCCCTTCGACATCGGATATAGGAGTGATTGCAACGATTTCCTCGCGATCTATTATGTATTCCGTGAGGATGGTGCTGATAATCGCGTAAGAAATGACCACCGCAATGACTATCCATATTCCCTTTTGGCTTGTTCCACCCCTTTGTTTGATACGATCCATAACATTTCCATGTTTATTCGAATCAAGAATCCGCTTGATTTCGCTTTGAGCATAGTTTTTATACAAAAGGTTCCCACTTATTCCAAAGGCAACCCCCATTGCAATACCCAGTGAACTGTCGATTCTCAAACTATCAAAACCAAGGAAGGCCACGATTACATCAATTAACAGAAACGCTCCAAACAATAAGAACACTGTTTTATACATTTTCCGATAGCCAAGCCAGAATGGTGGAAAAAGAGCAGCCGGCCAATTCCAAGAACGCATCTTGCCTGATTTCCATTTACCCAAATAGAAGTCACTCTTTCCACCTCCAACGAAACCTGCCAATAATTCCTCTTCATTGTAATTGGTATGATTGTTTATCTCTTTAGCCGAGGATAAATCACCACTTTTCTCTTCCAATGAATTACCACACGCCCCACAAAAATTATCAGTTTCTTTAACTCCACTGCCACACTGTTTGCAATACATTCAGTCACCCCACAGGATTATTCGTCACTAAAGTACCAACTTTTCCAATATAGTCATATGAATAATATACTATAGAAGCATCTGATATAAAATGACTACTTTTTATTACTTGGGTAATACCTGTGAACAGTGAACATACAAAAAAAAGGAAAAGAGCTCAGATGCTCTTTCCCTCTTAGAAAACTTACTCCCGAATCGTCTTCAACGCTGTCGACCAAGCAACAACTTCATTCAACATCGTTTGAACAGTTTCTTCATGGAACGGTGCTGGGTTAAACGTTCTCATTTCTTCAAAATCAGTAAACAGACTTAATGCGGGATGCGTCCCTACCGTAGCGACTTTCGGTACTGTTAAAATCAGTCGTAAATTATTTGCTGCTGAGACTCCGAGAGTTGAACCATAACTTACAATACCTGCCGCTTTATTATTCCACTCAATATATAGGTAGTCGATCGCATCTTTCAACCCGGAAGTAATTGATTTGTTATATTCAGGAGTGACAAATACAAACCCGTCAAGCTCACTGATTTTTTCTGACCAAACTCTTGCTTCGGGCGCTTGATAATCCTGTGACATAATTGCTGGAATCGGTTCATTGAATTTTGGTAAGTTGTAATCCTTAATATCCACCAACTCAAATTCAACGTCCGTTCTTCGATCTGCAATAGATTTCACCCATTCTGCAACTTGTAAATTCACCCGTGAATCACGAGTACTTCCTGTAATAATACCGATTTTAACCATTTCCCATTCCTCCCAATGATGTCTACTTTGATTTTTGCAAACTTGTTTGATTTGCTTTACAACTAAATTGTAGACCATGATTGACAGAGGAAAAACCAATAGAAAATTGATTTCGTTGCTTATACAACAGATTGAGGAAACTGTTTAAAAAGTAGTGGGGTAAATAAAATGCATAAAAATAAGGTCGGCTATGAAAAGCACCGACCTCACAAATGATCTATTCTAATTTATAATTGTAGCGAGTTAACTGTATTCAACCACACACAGGTACCTTTACAATCCCCTGCACCCTAATTACTGCGCAGTATACCCACCATCAACAGTAAGTACGTTCCCTGTCATGAATGAAGAATCATCCGAAGCCATGAACAATACTGCTTTTGCCATCTCTTCAGCTTGTCCAAGACGTTGCATTGGTGTCATAGATTTTAAAACATCTTTGCTTTCTTCAGGAATGATAGGTGTGTCAATGAAACCAGGAGCCAATGCATTTACACGAATATTTTTCGTTGCATATTCCAATGCAAGTGAGCGCGTCAAGTTAATAACGCCACCTTTTGCAGCATTGTATGCAGCTGAGCCTGGTGATCCTACCCAACCATACATTGAAGCAGTGTTTACAATCGTTCCGCCACCCGATTTCAACATTTCACGGAGTGCTTCACGTGCGACTAAAAATACGCCGTCTAAGTCGACATTGACTGTATTGCGCCATTCAGAGTACTCCAATGTTTCAGTTGGATGAACGCGGCCGATACCTGCGTTGTTAAAGACGACATCGACTTTTCCGAACGCTTTGACGGCTTCTTTGAAGACGTTTTGTACATCTTCTTCACTTGTAATATTTGCTTTTACAAACAAAGCTTCCGCATTTTGTCCTTTTAGTTCCGCTTCAAAAGCTTTCCCTTTTTCTTCATTCAAGTCGACAAGTACAACTTTCGCGCCTTCTTTAACGAAAAGTTCAGCTGTCGCTGCACCAATTCCTGATGCCCCGCCTGTGATGACTGCTACTTTATCTTGTAGTTTTCCCATGATGACTACTTCCTCTCTTTTTGTATTAAAGATCTGAAATCATACCGCCATCTACAACGAACTGAGAACCTGTCGAATAGCTGGAGTCATCTGATGCCAGGTAAATGACAAGGTTTGAAACTTCCTCTGTTTTTGCACGACGACGTAAAGGAATGTCTTGTTCAAGTTTTTTAATGAACTCTGCGACATCACCTTGTTCAGCCATTGGAGATTCAATTACACCCGGATGAACTGAGTTCACACGAATATTATATTGGCCAAGTTCTGCAGCAGCACCTTTTGTCATTCCCGTAACAGCATGTTTTGATGCACTGTAAGCAATTGCAGTTGGAGCACTGACTAATCCATCTACAGATGAAATGTTTACAATGGAACCAACGCCAGCTCTCTTCATTGATGGTAGAACGGTCTTCATACCAAAGAATACCCCAAGCTCATCAATTTCAAATGTTAAACGGAAATCTTTTTCCGTCAATTCCTCTAAAGGTTTAAATATACCAATACCCGCATTATTCACTAATACTGTTATGTCTCCAAAAGCCTCTTCTGTTTTGTTCACGACTTCTTTCCAGTTGTCTTCTTTGGAAACATCTAATTTCAATGCGATTGCATTCTCTCCAAGTTCATCAGCCAATTGTTGAGCTGCCTCTAAGTTAATATCTGTAATAGCTACTTCGCACCTTCTTCAACGAATTTCCGTGCATGCATTGCACCCATTCCTTGAGCTGCACCAGTAATAATGGCTACTTTGTCTTGTAATTTCATACGACATTGCCTCCCTATTATTTTAACTTAAGACATCTCGAATTCGAGATACCTTTAAATAAAGTATACCCCTATAACAATTTCAAGTCAAACTAAAGAACTCGGAATAGTAGAGGTTGATGGGGTCCAAGAAGTGAAATGCAACACAGATAAGAACCACCTCCTTTATTATGCGCTTCAATCGGGATATCAAACTTCAATTTTGAAGGTACCTGTGCAAATTATGAAGGTACCTGTGCAAGAAACATTCATGATTATTCAACCAATTTGAATATAAATACATCATTATAAAACAAACCTCAACTCTACAAATTTATATTTATGTAATTGTAGTGAATAAACTGAATCCAACCTTGCACAGGTACCTTTACAATGGGCTCCTTACAACCCAAAACAAAGACCAGCTATCACACACGCTGGCCTTACAATATTTCCACCTACTATTATACAATTGTAGTGAATATACTGAATCTCATTTAGGGACAGTCTCTTAGGCTTTATCAATTCGAAAACTTTTTTGTTGTTGCCAAAGACCATTTAGGGTCATTTATGAACAGTTGAACCGTTTCCTGAATAGATTTGTATTCATGTTGTTTCCATTGGTTTGTAAAGCGCTCTTCCCAAACTTTTGGATCAGCATTTATAAACTCATTTATTGCCAAAAGTGGATAAAAATCTTTTAGTGTTTGACAGTATTTCTGAGCATGGTGAACGAAACGGGAGAGAACTACGCTTGCATACGGATAATCATCGATTCCTGGGGAGCATCTTCATTGAGCAGTGCTTGGATGATTAGACCCGCTCCATCATATAGTTCTTTTGAAATTGTTTCTTCGTATAGGGCTACGTCCAATTCACCTTTTACGGCACATGTATAAGCTAAATATTCGTTTCCAATGTTATTCTCACAGCCTTTTGTGAGTAGCCAATGTTTAATCTCTGGCGTTGTCGCGTCCAGTTGTTCAACCGCGTTGATTTTCCCCCATCCACGAACTGACTGTGCAAGTTGCCAAATTTGATCATTTGCCCGAATTGTACCATTTTTCATGGCGAATATGACATATGACGTGAATTCCTCATGCAAACCTAATGTATATAAGAGCTCTTTATATTTTTCACAATTAGTACAACCAAGTATTGTGATTGCGAATTTCACAACCTCTCTATGTGCCGCATGATTAAGAAGCCAAATTGCCTCTTCCTGTACAAGGTTTTCGTCCAATTGAGCTTGCCTGAATTGAACAATAAATTCGTCGCCATAGCTCGCGATAGTGTCAAAGATAATTTTTTCGTATGTCGCTTTCCGCGTTTTGATCGTTGGATTTGATAATTGTTCTTCAAAAAGTTTCAGCAGTTTTTTCACGTAAAATGGGGTGGGTATGCCATCCGCGAAGTTATCGGCCAAACCTGCAGCCAATCGCGGTTGATTTTCATCATATAAGTATTCTTCATCCGGTAAACGTTCATCGATTATTTTATTATGCTCTTGAACTTGTTGCTGAATAAAGGGAACAATCTTTTCTTTATGATCCCATGGAAGAAATTCCAGCTTCAATGAGTCATCTAAGATCTTTTTGTTGTCGATTTTTACAATACAATTTAGCTGTACGTACCCACCAAGTTTAACGGAAACCTTATGCTTTTTTCCATCTTTCATTTCAAGTGTTCCCGATAATTTAGAATACGGAATAATATGGAGAGTATTGACTTTCGTTTATTCCGAGCCACTATCATCCCGTCAATGATCAGCAGCTCTTCTTTCATCTCGTTTCTAATTTCAATACGATGCCCTTTATAATCAAACTCCCACGATTTTCGTACTCTTTTTCTACATCTTTCATCACGTTGCGCATTTCACGCTTAATTTCATCTTTAAATCCCATGAAGTCCTCCTTAACTTTGGATGAATACTCACTCTCTTTTCTTTACTTCCCACTTATTTATAATAGAGCTTTTTATAATTCTTGCAATCGGGATATCAATCTTCAATCATGCATATTATTACTATTCATAAGGAGGTGCCTTTAATGAAGCAAATGAAATTTATGTATAAACATTACTTGTCCGAGCCTTTGTGGTTTAAAATCCTTACCTTAACTACTTTGCTTATTTCGATTATATTTAGCAGTTTTAACAATGGTTATTATCAATCCTGTGCCAAATTAGCCGCCGCAATCTTTTTTTGTACGTATGGATTCAAATTTCGGAATAACACAAAGGTTTCCGTCCTCTTCTTTGCTCTAATGATCTTATGTATTTATCTATCTTGGAATAGTTTGAAGCTCGCATGACTCTAAGAGAAAACAAATACATCTGTAGTGAATTAACTGAATACCCCTTGCCCAGGTACCTTTCATAGGTACCTTTACTTGTTTATATAGTTAATTAGAATTAAAAATAACTATTGACAAATATGTGAATATACCCAGTCTATTTTTTCAGAATTCAAACAGGTATACTATTACTGAACAATTTGGAAGGAGCTGGATTCATGAAATTTTGTAAAAACTGTGGAAAGGAAATGAGTAATGAAGTTGTTTTTTGTACGAGCTGTGGACAGGGATTTGAAAATGAAGTTAGTACTCCTAATACTGTAGAACTACCCAAAGCAGTTACAAATCCACCATCGCCGCCAACTTCAAGAAAGCCAATGAGCAAAATGCAAAAGGCTCTCATCTTCATTATTGCCATTATCATTTTTGCATGCATTGTTGCTAACATAGTTTTAACAAACGTGTATGATCCTATTAAAAAAATTGAGGCAATGAATATTGCCTATAATAACAAGGATAAAGACACGTTCTTTAATGCATTTCATTTTAAAGAAGGAACGGTTGCAAATCCGCAAAATTTCTACGCTACGGTCAGTGAGTATGGGTGGATAAATCTACGTAATGACCTAACTAATGAAATCGAGAAAATTAAACGAAAAGAACATACAGATATCATTTATAACGATGGTGAATTTATCAATGTACAAAAGAAACCTGTTTTGTTGGGATTATACAATGACATCGAATTTACAATCATTCCTGTCGAGGTTAGTGTGTGGGCACCATATGAGAATATGAAATTTAATTTCGGCGGCAAGGAAGTAATTAGTAAAGCGAATGAGGAACAGATAATTATTGGGAATTTCATCCCAGGAACTTACGAATGGTCTTATGAATATGACGAGGGGATTATGCCATTGTCCGGAAAAGGGGCTTATTCACTACATAATTATTGGGACAATACAGAAATGGTTGATGTTGACTGGGATTTTAGGTACATAACATTGGAATCTGATTTGGAAGATGCAATTGTCTATGTTGGTGGTAAATCAACAGGCAAAAAGGTAAGTGAGTTATATTCCCTTTACCCGGCACAACTGAATCCAACTGTTGAGGTTTTCGCAGTGGCAAAGGATAAAGACGGCAATGAAGTGAAGTCAGATATTCTTACATTGGATAGTACCTATGTTTATTTACCTTTTGAACATTACCAAAGAGAACAAAGAATTGCCGAAAGGGAATGGGAAATTCAAGATCTATACAAAAGTTTCCGATCCGATTATTCAACTGCTATTTACTATACTAATTTCAGTTATATAGAAGACTATTTCATAGATGGAAGTAAAATAAAACAGGACTATGCAAAGTTTGTAACAGATCATGATGATATTGAAGGATACTACTATTATGAGTTCATTCTAAATGACATCACGGATATAAAAGTAATCTCAGAAACAGAATTCGAGCTTTATACTTTCGAGACATTTAATTTCCAGACGGATAACGAGAGTCTATATTATGAACGAAAAAAGAAATATGTCTTCTCTTATATAGATGACAAGTTTTATATCACCGAGATAACAGATTTGGATACAAAAAAGACTAAAAATGAATAGTAAGGAGTGTTGGAAATGAAAACTTGTACAGTTTGTGGAAATGCGCAAAGTGAAGGGAACTTTTGCGGAAAATGCGGTGGAAAGCTTGATGGTCAGGCGGGAGGACAGACAGCGGCTACAACTCAATCAGTCCAACCCGTTATAGAGAAGAGTGAACAATTAGAGAAAGTCAAAGAACAATCGAAAATGTATCTCAGTTATTTCGCCAAGCAATTGAAATCTCCATCTGTTCAATCAGATAGTAGAAACAGCCTTATTAGCATAGGGTTGTATATACTGCTTACAGTTTTGGCGGTATATATCTTGCTAAAAGGATTTTTAAGTAATCCCTATATTAGTTATATCGGACCGTCATTTTTCCAGATATTCTTCTATGCAACCATTTTCTTCCTCATATTAATTGGAGTCAACACTACGGCCGTTTTCTTGACGTCGAAATTTTTTTCGGAAAACCTTAAGTTCTCTGAAGTACTAACTAAATTGGGGGCTACTTTGTTGTACCAATTGTCCTTTCGGTGCTTGGAATACTACTTGGACTGCTGAAATCCATAAATATTGCAACAATAAGCATCTATTTAGGCTTAATCATTGCATTCGGTCTGATCCCGGTATTTGTTCTTATCAGGGAACTTAGCCTTAAATCCAAGGGTATTGATAGCTTCTATGCATATATGTTCTATTTGGTTCTGAATGTAATTTTTGGCGTTATCATTGGACTCCTTATCGCAGACTCCGCTATAGGAGAACTAATGGATTACTTATAAGCAAATGTAAAAACCGCTCATTGCTTTGAGCGGTTTTTTTATTTCACATAAAGTTCGACAACTTCATAGCATCTTTCCTCAAATGAATTATGTTTTACACAGGTACCCTGGTTGTGAATAGTTTTATATCATTTCATGCTTAGTGTATTATCTCGCATTGTTCCGATATGTTTTCCATTTTTATCGTACATTTCTATGGTTCCATTTACTGTGGACGTGGTGTATCCTAACTTCTGATTGTGAGTATCGAAAATATCATGGCCTCCTAATACATTTTTCTGCGTATTTAGTAGGGTTTGGTTTTCAGTATTGACGAGTGTTTCCCCACCGAACAGATTTGGCTGGGTGAATGCCATTTTTTGTCCAGATGTGCCGTATATATCTTGTCCACCAAATATATTAGAATGGGTTTTCATTTGGACAACCCCATCTTGCACGACATCAATTCCCGCGAAAATATTCGGATTAATTTGCACGAATCCATTGAGCATCGGCAATATTCCAGTAGGTACTTCATGTACCGGCTGGTTGACAATTGGATATTGGACTGGTTTAGGCTGGTCATTAAGATCAGTCTGTGTGTGTGCTCCAATTACAGAACGTACTTCAGCTGGCTGATATAGCACCGGTTCAGCAGGTGCCGTATGCCCTGTTAATGCCAACCTTGGTTCGACCGCACTTATGACAGGTTCTGTAGACACAATCTGTCCAACGGGCACTGGCCTAACTTCGTTTGCAATGATAACCGGCTCTCCGGCTGGTACTGCATTGGGTGCTGCTTCGAAGAATACTTCTGGAGTAGGTAGATGCAATTTCAAAAATGGTAAGATGAATGCCAATATAACGAGCGGTACACTTCCCATGATTCCGAGTGCCATTTTCGTACTATATCCATAGCCGTACACCCATTTTAGTCCAAAATGCAAAAATGCAGCACCGATAATAGAAACAATGAACGGTTCCATCGTATTCGAATAGAGGTAACTATACGCTTGTGTACTGAAAAACAACGGAATGGACGAACCGTATAGAAGGAGCCCAAGAACGATCGGCCGCCAGTTATTTATGACATAACCGATTCTAAGAATAAATAAAATGATCATTAATATAATAGCCAACGGAGCAAGAAATGGAAGGATAAATAATACGATACTTAACAAGGCAATGAAAATAAGCATCTTCCATACCATATGAAGCGAGGTTACTAACAAAAACAAGATAAAACCACCTACCAAAAATATAGGGCTTTGATAGGATAATAAGACTAATAAAGCAAACCCCAATACAGCCCCTCTATGAAGACCTGATTTTGAGTGGGTGGATTTATAGGTTGATTCTGACATGACTGACGTCATCACTACACCTCAATTTTATAGTTAATTAAGACCATTCTATCATTTTTCATTTCCTTGGACAATCGTCTATTCTGTTTGAAGGTAACTGTGCAATTGTAGTGAAATAAAAAAGATAAGGGTATCCACGTAAAACAATTTTTAATGTTTTACGTGGATACCCTTTTTTGTGATGACGTGACTCTGTCTTTTATGCTGGTTTCATTGTGTAGTGAATCGATTATGTTCATAGAGTTCTCGTTTAGACCAAATGAGTTCTCATTCTTAATAGAAGAGTTCTCGATCTTGCGCAAAAAGTTCTCGTTTACACCAAACGAGTTCTCATTCTTGATAGAAGAGTTCTCATTCTTGCGCAAAGAGTTCTCGTTTACACCAAATGAGTTCTCATTCTTAATAGAAGAGTTCTCTTTTTTGCGTAAAGAGTTCTCGTTCTGGCGCAAAGAGTTCTCGTTTACTCCAAAAAGGGAACTTCACATCAACTAACAGAATTTCGTGCTTCTGCTATTTTCGCAACATACTGGCGCGCCAAATCGGCAAGCTTGTCCCATTCGTTATTGGCGATGAAGTTTTTGTCTAAAAGGGAACCGCCGATTCCGGCAGCTACTGCGCCGGCTTTGATATATTCGCTGACGTTATCGAGATTAATGCCACCAGTTGGCATCATTGGGATGTGGCCGAGTGGACCTCTAACATCTTTGATAAATTGGCTGCCTAATACGCTCGCTGGGAATACTTTTACTACGTCGGCACCCCATTCGTATGCTTGCAAAATTTCTGTAGGAGTGAATACTCCTGGAATAGCAATTTTTCCGTAACGGTTGGCAACAGCAATTGTTTCTTGACTTAGAGTAGGTGCGAAGATGAAATCTGCTCCGTGTTGAATGGCTAAATTTGCAGCATTTCCATCCAATACTGTTCCAGCACCGATAACGGCTTTGTCGCCAAATAATCGTTTTGCTTCTTTGATGGTTTGAAGTGCATTAGGGGAATCTAAGGTTACTTCTATCCCAGTAATGCCGCCTTCTACAAGTGCTTCGATTGCTTTGATGACTTTTTCTTCTTCAATTCGACGGACAACAGCGACTGCACCAGACTCCAATGTTTTACTTAGTAATTCCTGTTTCACGTTAACCATCTCCTATCTTAGTACATCTAAAATCTTGTTATGGAAGTTTTCCAATTCGCTTCTTTCTGGTAATCCCTCAATATCTCCTCTTGCGGTAACGACCATAGCGCCAACCTTCGCGCCGATTTCAACAGATTCCTGCAATGATTTATCTTCTAATAAACCTGTTAATAAACCTGCTGCAAAACCATCACCTGCACCGACCGGATCGACTACACGCTCTACTTTAAAGCTTGGAACAGTGCCGGCCACTCCGTTTTTAGAAGCATAAAACGTCTCTTTTTCTCCATTTTTAATGACAATTTTAGAAACGCCCGCACTCAGGAAATACTCGGCGATTTCCTCATAGTCTCTCGTACCGACTAAATATTCCGCCTCGTCAATACCCGGCATGAAAAGATCCGCTTGTTTAGCAAGTTGTAATAGAATTTCTTTAGCGTTCTCTACATTAGCCATTAATTTGAAACGGAGATTCGGATCAAATGATAGGAATATATTATTCTTCTTAGCAAAATCCGCAACTGCTTGAGTGACTTCAAGACAACTTTCACTTAAGAAAGGTGTAATTCCTGAGATATGGATTATTTTAGCTTCCTTCAAATAATTCCAATCGATATCCTCTTTTGTCAGTTGGCTTGCAGCTGAATTGCTGCGGTAGTAATACACTTGCGTTTTTTCAGGAGTGACTCGTTCTTTAATATAAAGTCCTGTTGGATAATCCTGATTGTACAGAACACGAGAGGTATCAACACCCTCCCCGCGAATAGAAGAAACGATGTACTTACCAAGCTCGTCATCTCCTACCTTACTGATCCATCCAGAGGTATGACCAAGCCGTGCTACACCAATAGCCACATTGGATTCTGCTCCTCCTTGCTTTTTATTGAACCGAGGAACATATCTCAAGCGGCCTTCTTCTGCTGCTTCTAATACAACCATTGTTTCTCCAATTGTCACAAGTTCAGGAAACATGACGAATGACCTCCAAATAATTACTTGCTCATTGCTTTTTTAGACTTAATTTTCCCCATTATTAGCGGCACTACCAGTGAAACGATCGCTAAAATGATAAATGTTAAAGAAATCGGTCTTTGCAGGAAAATCATATAGCTTCCTTCTGACATGACAAGTGCACGTCTCATTTCACTTTCTGCCATTGGACCAAGGATAAGTGCAAGGACAATTGGTGATGCAGGGAAACCAAACTTCTTCATAAAGTAACCGATAATACCCGCACCAAGCATTGTAAATACATCAAAGTAGTTGTTCGCAATTGCAAAAGATCCAACAACTGATAATACAATGATGACAGGTGCAATTATATTTTTAGGCACCTTTAGGATTGTTGTAAATAGGCGGATACCAAGTAATCCAAAGATCAACATCAAAACGTTGGCCACTAACATACCACTAAAAAGTGTATACACTAAATCGCCGCTTGTTTCGAATAATTGTGGTCCAGGTTGAATCCCTTGGACGACTAAAGCCCCTAACATGATCGCAGTAACGGCATCCCCAGGAATACCAAGCGTTAATAACGGTACAAATGCACCGCCTGTTAAAGCGTTACCTGCTGCTTCCGGTGCTGCAATCCCTTTCGGATTACCTTTACCAAACGTCTCTTTTTCTTCTTTCTTCGAAAAGCGCTTTGCTTCATTGTAAGCAACGAATGCTGCTATATCGGCTCCGGCACCAGGAATAATCCCGATGAACGTTCCGATACCACTTGAACGAAGAATCGTTCCCCAAAGCTTCTTTAACTCATTCCACTTTGGAAGTGCGTAGCTTGCAATGATTTTTTTGAACCCTTGTCCACCCGTTAATTGTTCTTCCATAATGACAAGTGCTTCTGAAATTGCGAATAAACCAATCATAACTGGGATAAAGTTCAATCCGTTTAATAATGAAATATTGTCATATGTAAAACGCGGGTAGCTTGTCATCGGGTCCATACCGACTGTACAAATGACAAGACCAAACACTCCGGAAATTAACCCTTTCAGGACGGAACCTCCTGAAATACTCGAGATAATACTTAAACCGAAGAGGGCTAATCCGAACATTTCAGGCGCACTAAAATCCAATGCGATTTGTGCAAGCTGTGGAGATATGAAGATCAGCATGATTACACTAAATATTCCACCAGTACTTGCAGCAATAACGGAAATGCCTAAAGCCTTGCCCGCTTTTCCTTGTTTCGTAAATGGATAACCGTCAAGAGCTGTTGCTGCGGATGCAGGTGTTCCTGGAGTGTTCAGCAAAATCGATGCAATCGAACCACCATAAACCCCTCCGAAGTAAACGCCTACTAAAAGTAAGAGACCCGCGACTGGATCCATACCAAATGTTATCGGCAAGAAGAGGGCTACACCCATAGTTGCTGTCAAACCGGGTAAGGCACCAATGACGATACCGGCGATAACCCCAAGCATAATTAAGATGAAAATACTAGGATGAAATACTTGGGCAAAACCATTCAGGAGTAAATCCATTTTTTAGACCTCCTTTAATATAAAACTCCGTGTGGAATTGGAACATTCATGACATATTCAAAAAGAATCACAACGAGTACACTAAATACTATTGATACAGAAATTAGGACAACCCATTTACGGATTCCCATTAACAGCATCCATACAAATGCTACAAGTACCGTTGAAACGAAAAATCCGAGAAAAGGCACTAAGATCACGTAAATAATTAATGAGATAAACCCACCGATAAATTTAGGAACGTTGCTACGTTGTAAAGTGAAAATACCTTCAGCATCTTCTTCTTTTTTAAATGCTAAGAAAACTGATAAAATGCCAAGAATAGTCGCTGTTACCTTAGGGAAAAAGTCAGCTCCGGGGCCGATTGAATTTGATGGTGGGAATGCGTTTGCGGACAACCAAACGTAAATGGAAAATAGAAGTAAACCAATACCGATGATCCGATTCGCCAGCGTCATGATGACACCTCCGATAATAAAGTTTGTGGTGTGAGAGCATCCCACGTGGGCTTACTAAACTTATAAATGAATGTAGGAAAAGGCTAAACATCGTTAGCCTTTTACCAACTTATTTTATTATTTTCCCAAGCCGATTGCGGGAATCAGGTCTGTAAACAATTCATCTTGTGATTTAACTAAATTCAAGAAACCTTCTCCGTTTTCATAACGATGGCCTAAGTTTAATTTCTCAAGGGTAGCCTTGAATTCTTCACTTTGAATCGTTGTAGCGAATTTTTCTTCCAACACTTTTACGATTTCGTCAGGAGTCTCTTTCGGTACAGCTATACCTCTCCATGTACCGATTGATAGATCAATACCTTGTTCTTTAAGAGTTGGAACGTCAGACAACTTTTCTACTCTCTCGTCTGCCATTACAGCAAGAACCTTAAAATCGCCAGATTCTACATGAGTTTGAACTTCAGCAGGACTTACTGATACAGCATCAATATGTCCACCTAAAAGAGCAGTTACTGCTGGAGCAGCCCCCTCAAATGGCACGTGGTTTAACGTAGTACCCGTTTCTTTTTCAAAAGCAGCTGCAGCGAGGTGCCAGATAGCGCCAGTTCCCGAGTTACCAACCTTTAATTTTTCTGTTTTTGCGGCTTCAATAAATTCTTCAATTGTATTCCAAGGAGCATCTGCGCGAACTGTAATAGCAGCTGGATCCTCATTCAAAAGGGAAACCAATTTGAAATCTTCATATGTAAATTGCGCTAAACCTGTATGCGGTAATGTTAGTAATTCAACTGTTACCATTGATAGAGTATAACCATCAGCCTTTGCATTTGCACCATTTTGCATGCCTACGGCTCCACCACCGCCTTCACGGTTAACGACTCCGATTGGTTGGCCTAAATCATCTTTAGCTAAATCTGCAAAAGATCGGGCAACTGTATCCGTACCACCACCTGCGGAGTAAGGAACGATTAACTCAAATTTCTTGTTAGGAAAGTCAGCGGACGATGAAGCACCTTTGTCCCCCTCTTTTGAACCACAAGCAGCTAATACTAAAACGAGAACAGTTAACATGGCCAATACGTTTAATCCCTTAAATTTCTTCACAATAAATCCTCCTCATTTATATGTTTTTTTGAAAACCCATTTTGATAGAAATCTCTTCAACGGTTTCAAGCAGTTTGGGAATTGTGCTCTTCAATATTTCATCAGTCATTCTATTTTCTGGACCCGTAACGCTGATTGCGTATTGAACCTCACCCGTATAGTCAAAGATAGGCGCCGCAACGCAACGGATTCCTAATTCATGCTCTTCATTATCATAGGAAAATCCTCTTTTTTTAATCGCATGAAGTTCCTTAATTAGGTCCTCACCGTTAACAAAAGTATGTTCAGTAAACCTTTTGAAAGAAACTTGATCAATATATTCAAGAACCTCTTCTTCATTTCTATAAGCTAAAATACTTTTACCTACTGCTGTGCAATACAATGGAGCCCTTCTGCCAACTTGTGAATAAATTCGAATAGATGATTGGTTGTCCACTTTGTCTATGTAAACAACCTGTTGGTTATCAAGCATGACCAGATGAACAATCTCACCAGTATCCTTACTAAGCTTTTCGATAATCGGTTTAGCAATCTCAACAATATTTAAATGCTTAACAACAAAATAATTCATTTCAATAAATTTCAAGCCCAAGCGATAAGTACTTTCTCTACCTACCTTCTGGACATACCCGTGCCTTTCTAATGAAAGCAAAAGCCGATGGGCAGTACTTTTTGCGACTTCCAAAGCATTCGCGACTTCAGTAACTCCCTGGCCACTCGGGTTCTCCTTTAGTAGTTCAAGTATGCGTAAAGCACGATCAACGGACTGAACCACCTGTATTATTCCTCCTCTCTATCTGTTCCGCATTACGGAACAGTGTTCCTTATTTCTAATCTAACTTTAATCTCCATTGAAAGCGTTGTCAATATGTTTTTCTTGAAGGTGCCTGGTTCTTTTTGAGGGTACCTGTGCAGCAAACATTCATGACAATTCATACAATTTGAATATATATACATTTTTTCAACACAAACCTTGAATCTATACAATTCTCATTTATATTTATGCAATTGTAGTGAGTTAACTGAATTCATTCTCGCACAGGTACCTTTACAAAAGAAATTCAATATTGCACAGGTACTCAAACGATGTGTCGGTAGTTTGACAACATTCCACTTTTTACCTACTATTAGGTGTAGCCAAAATAGTAAAAATACAGTAAATAAGGAGAGATTTGGATGTGTAAAAAGGCGCTGATATGCTGCATTCTTGCCCTACTATTTTCCTCAACACTTTTTTCACCTTTTCAAGTGCATGCACAAGGACAAGCCCAGAGTGAGACAACATGTTCTTATCAAGCGCTAAAAGATGAGATTACAAGATTACAGACTAAAGTAATACCGGAATTGCTTGGGGAATTAGATGAAAGTGGCGGCTTAACGTGGCCAAAAACAATTAGTCTACAATCGGTCATGAATATGTTTGATCAGGGAAATGGTACAAAGGCTAAATTGGCTGATGCTAATGAAAAGCTATTTGGTAACTTAAAAGAATTAGGTACTTGTGTTAATAAAAAGAATAAAGAGCAATTCGAAGACTATTTATCCTTCGTGGCCAAAAGTCATAACTCAATCATTGATAATCTGAAAGATTTTTATAAGAAAAACGCGGATGACTCAATGTTAGTAAAAGTGAATGCAGAGTTTAAGGCGTTAGGTACTCAATTTGTAAATATGCAAACGGGTAACTATTTTTTATTTCTTAAAGAAGAAGACGAATTGAAATCTTTAACCTATGCAGTAGATACCTTTTTTGCGCAAGTTAGCACTGCTGAGGATCTAAAAAAAATCTTTGTAGAGAAGAAGCCGATCGATCTTTCCATAATTCCTAGGGCACTCCTTATAAAATCGATTGAAAATGAATTTAGCGGATACTTTTCCTCCTATATATCCAGCAAAGAACTTTCTAACGAGCTTGCAAACGAGTTAGCCACAATTATCGTAGAGTACAATTTTGAAGAATATGGAAGTGTTATCACCTCAGTTATCAGGGTTAGAGAATTAATACTCATGGACATCATGCCCAATCTTTACCGCACATCCAATTCGAAAAGTATGATTACTAAAACAAGCAAACAAGCATTATTTGCTAAACAAGCGAATTACTTATTTAATGATCAATCCGAAATCTTAGCCAGGCATATTCTTGCCTATACGGAATCCTCAGCTAACCCGGATAAAGAATTCAAGGACGTTGCTACTAATTTCTGGGCAGCAAAGGAAATTGGTTTCCTTGCAAACTTAGGAATAATTAACGGATTCGAAGGTGGGGATTTCAAGCCGGATGCAGAAGTGACAAAAGCCCAAGCTGCGATGATGTTAGTAAGAGCGTTAAAGTTAGACGTTTCAAACCGTCCCGATCCCAAATATAGCGATCTACCGAAATCTCATAGGGCCTATAAGGAAGTTGCAGCGTTAGTAGATGAAGGAATAGTAAGTGGCGGATCTAAATTCAATCCGGATGCAACTTTGCTACGTTCCGAAATGGCAATGATGCTTCAAAAGGCGTATAAACTTAAAGGACATTCGGGAATTGAATTTTCGGACGTGCCCAAAAAACACATTGCCTATAGTCACATTCAAGCTTTGGCAGCTAATAAAATAACTGTCGGTGTAGGCAAGGGAGCTTTCGATCCCAACGGTAAGTTTGAACAGAGCTCAGTTCTCTGTATTTATGGCTAGAGTACTGAGTGATGAATTCCGTTAAATTTGAGAACAAGTATTGATATAAAGGTTGATTTTGAGAGGGGTAACCATATGATAAAAAGTATTACGAGTAATTATCCTGTAGTAAAGTTCACAGTTTTCATTCTTACCATTCTACTGGCCGGTTGCTCGCTAAGTTCTCCCGAACCTCAGGATGAACAAAGCATAAAATTGCAAATCGAAGAAAGACTCAAGCAAGAGTTCGGTGCAGACACAGAAATTACTGTCCAAGAACTCACTAACCGAGAAACAGATGGCAATTCCGATACTGTAGAAGTGAGCGTACTGATTGATGAACAAGTCGAGGGACTAAGTTTTGGTGTAAATCTTCAAGATAGACCTCCTTTGCGAATGGATTCCGTTTACCGGGAGAATTTTTGTATGAGGATAAACAATGGAGATTGACAGACTTATTAAAAGTCAATGATAGTAGTGTCACCCCAAAAGAAGGAATAAACGCTTCAGCTCTTGTACACCCTCCAGGGAAAGTATACGTTGAAGGTGCGCCAAAGGTAAGAACTTGGAAAAATGAAATGGTTGAAGAAAATTTGGATCTTGAAAATGGAATTCATACTATATTCATTTATAAAGAAGCCGAAAATAGGATGTTAGAGGAAAGCGGTACAGTTAAATATACTTTCATATTTAACAAAGATACGAGTAAATGGGAACAGACGGAAGAAGTTAGGATGGATGATTGGAAACGTACATATGATATTGCTGGAAGTTGGACTTACAAGACTACCTCCGCCGATGGTTATTATGTTACTGTAAAATTACATGTTTCGGAAGTTGACCAAAACGGTCAAATTACTATTCGAATAGATTCCAATCAGATCAATGCCTCTATTTTGTCTGGATTGGATGTAAAAAACTCATGGACAGCCGAGGTATCACAAGACAATCCTTTCACATTCATCTCGGATGAGACTACTTATGCTTTGACAATACCTGATGAAGGACAAACCAATGTCCTTAAACTTGGCGATTCTATTTTCCGAAGATAACCATACGGTGTTAGGTCCCGCAGTTATTACTATAACTTTGGAGGGTTCACGATGGGCATTAATAAAGTTACATTAATGGAAGCGTATATGATTGAAACAATCCGAAGCAATGGCATTTCAATTCAGGAATTGTTGACCCAACTTGAGCAAGGGAATAAAAGGGCTTGGGAATCCATTAACCCAAATTATAATTACGATGATTTAATCGTACTTTACAATCAAGATAAAAGTGCATTCAAATCAATCCTTACGGATGGATATAAAGTGAAATTCATTACCATAAGAGGGCTACAAGCGCTTTTGGAAATGAAATTCAAAAAAACGGCTGGAGAAGATTACATTTCGACAGATAAGGGCATGGAACATTTAACAGTTACAGAAAAAGAATTAACAATGCTGAATCAGCTTCTCTCAAAAAACTGGACAATTGAAGAATTACCTACAGATATAGACAATGATCAACTAAAAGAAATTAGCATACAACTTGCCAACTTGCCTAAAGTGATGAATTGAAATGGATAAGCAGTTTCCTGTCAAAGGGAAACTGCTTTCATTTTGAAATTCGTGTTATAAGGTCCGGAAAACAGCTTTCTAAAAATAAATTTCCTCATGTTATATCAATGAGAACCTAAGACACTCAGACTCTTAAAATCAGATATGTTTCACCATATGATGGAATGGTTCGCCGATGATTGTCCAGGGAGAGACAATTTCGTAGCCGAGTCGTTTGTAAAGTCGGATTGCTGAATCTTTTTGAGTTTCGACATTTAAGGCTAATTGTGTGTACCCTTTTCGCTTTGCAAGCTCTTCTACGAAAGTGAATAATTGAGTTCCGATTCCTTTGCCACGGAAAGTTGGATCGATACAAACTGTGTCGATATACAATTCACCTAATAATGATTCTGCATCGATTTCTGGAGTTGGAACACCTTTTCCATCAGCCAATTCGTCAAATTACGATCAAGGTCAGGGGCATCTTCCCCTGGATACAAGACGATAACGCCCACCATGTCGTCGTTTATCTCCGCAATATATGTATACAGATAGGAGTGCCGGTTGTCGGTTCGCATGAATAGCTCGCGCAATCTTTCTGTGACAATTTCTTCTTCGGTTGCTCCTGTTAGCCGATTGGCGATGTCACCAATTGCGTCGATAATTAGCGGGACGGCTTTATCCGCATCTGTCGGTTGTGCGGGTCTAATTTGGATACTCAATTATAAAATCTCCTTTTAGTCATTGTTCCTTTTATTATATCAAAAAAACAATCCAAGTTTGGAGTTCATTACTGTACTTCGTGTCATCTGACAGCAAGTATTAGTTTGAAGTAGACTAACCGCCATACAACAGAAGGACCAAACTGTTGAGTATAGACTTAACAGCAAAAGAAGATGATATATAGCCTAATTGCCTTAATGAAGTAAATTCGAATGACGTATAACTTTTACCTACAGGTGTATGCTTACCCAACAGTCAGCTGACACATTAAAGCCCCAAACCATCATAATGAGAAATAAAGAGACATATATTTTTTTCTAACGGGTTCGGAACGTGGGGAGAAAACATTAAATAACATACCAACTGGGGACTCAATTCGCATATGAATTGGTGTCCCTGTTTTCGTTGTTATATCAACCTTATGACACGTAATGTGAATGAATTGGTACAGCTTTTAGCATAATAATTCACAACATCACATAAATTTATGTGGCATTGGGATTGCAGTGCTAATTGCGCTGTTAAAACACCTGTTAATTTATTGAAGGGAAATCGTATAAAAACGAATTTCAAAGTATTGAAACTACTGAAGGGAAAAGAGTTTTTTATGGTAAAATAGATTACAGTTAAATTGATTATTCAACAAACGGAGCCTATTATGAAATTCGTGAGGTGACAAGGATGTTATGATTAAAAAAACATTTATATATTTAGTAATTACAAATTTATTACTTTTAGCTGGATGCGCAGGAGCGTCTGACTATGATATAGATTTGCCAGGTAGTATGTCTGTTGTTAGGACATCGGCGTATAATATAACAATTGCTCCAAAATTTGAAGAGGGTCATTGGGGGCTAATATCGTTCCTTCTGAAGTCGTAGAGGTCGGTTGGAATGAGGAATATATCGTTGCGAAGCAAATTGATAATGGAAAGAATTATTTCTGGATAATCCAAGTCGATAATTGGGAAGTGACGGGTCCTCTAAATCAATCAGATTTTAATAAGCAAAAGTATGATTTTATCAAAGATATTAAATTGATTGAGGTAGATGGTTTGGACAAGAATTAATTGAAATGAAATTCAAGCAATCGGGCGCTTTAATGGAATAACACACTTTAAGTTGATTGGAGTGGAAGGCGGCGACTCCTGCGGGATTAAGCGCGAATGGTGAGACCCCGCAGGAGCGAAGCGACGAGGAGGCTCACCCGCGCCCCGCGGAAAGCGTCCGCCTGGAACGGAAATCAACGGTTTCGAAGCTGTATCACTAGCTTAATACGAAACCTTATTGAAAAAGTAAAGCAAGCAAAAACACGCATACTGTGCGTTTTTGCTTGCTTTTTCTATCGTCAATTCGTGTCTAAAACATTATGCGAAAATGTTTGTTATTTGACTTGTTAATGACGGTTTTCTCCCCATCAACCGAACCCGTTAATTTTTTTCACTGGTCACTTCACCCGGATTTCTATTTAGTAATTTTATTTATTAGGGAAGTACCAAGCACTCTATATGCTATTCCCCCGCTAACGCAACTATTGCATTCGCACTGACTTCTGGACCTGTCAAAATTGGAATTTCTCCTCTTTCATATGTATCAAGTGCACGTGCCATAGAATACTGGGCTAGTAGAATAACATCACAAGAATTAGATAACCTATTAATCTCTGCATGAATCAATTCATTATGTTCCGTTTGATTTCCTTTCTGTAATGCTTGGAACCTCTTTGATGACAACCGTTTCCACTTCTATTGTTTTCCCTTGCTCTTTTGCAGTTTCATAAAGTAAATTCGTCGTAGTTGGGCCTGCCTTTTCCACAGTTGCAATCACACCAATCTTCCCACCGAATTTCACTGCTTCATTTAACATGCTTTCATCTGAACTTAATATAGGTACTTTGAATAAATGCTTAAATCCAGGAACGTATGGAGAAAAGGAAGAGCATGTCAGTAAAATGGCATCCGCACCTGCTTCCTCTGCTTTGGATGCAATATCTATTAATCTACGAGTCATACTATGTGTTATTTGATTGGTTTCATTTAATTCCCAAATTAGTCCCTCATCCATCACGTTTATTAAATCTACTTCTGGATGAAGTGTTCGAAATGCGTGTAATATTGGTTCGACGGAATTCATTGTAGCATGCACAAGGCCAATCTTCTTACTCATTCAATTCCCTCCTAAAATAACAATTATTTATTGGTAAACTTTTTAACTAATTCATTACAATCTATTTCGTAACTCCCAAGCTATCTGTGCACTCTCTTCCAATTCTTCTAATGCAAAAAAGGCTTCCAGGATACTCTTACCTGGTGCAACGGGACCATGTTGTGCCAAGAGCCACCCATCACTTGTGTTTACACGTTTGTCAAACTCATGAAATAATTCTTTACTTCCTGGTTTTTCATAAGGAACAAGTCCAACTGTGCCTAACTTCATTTTCAAGTATGGGGTGTGATCTGGAATACAATCTTCCTCATCTAAACCAGGAACAAAACTCCAAAGTACACTGTACGTACTATGTACATGAACGACAGCTTCAACATCAGGCTTTGCTTTAAATATTGCTAAATGCATCGGCAATTCTTTACTAGGTTTTAATTCATTAAACGGATTGCCTTCCAAATCAATTACAGCAAACTCATCTCGTTTCAGGGTGCCGAAACATGTTCCAGTAGCTGTAATATAAATTTTATCCTCATGCTTGAAGCTTAGATTAGCAATACTGCCACTTGCCTTTCCACGATTAAAGAGGCTGTGGGCGACCCAAATTGCATCATCAAACTTTTCATCTAATGTTTTATTCAATGTAACCCTACTTTCTATTATGTTCTTGACAATGCCTGTAAGAAAAAGTCTGTATCTCCAAAGTTTCCACTCTTTAATACAAGTCTGATGCTAGTATCCTGTGTAGGAATCATAATAGGAACTCCAGGTGCAATACTTTCTCCAATATGATAACTGGTAAAGCCTAGTCTTTTTGTTACGGCGCCACTTGTTTCCCCACCAGCAACAATTATGCGATGATAACCTGCTTCTGCAGCAAGTGCAGCTAGTTCTGCCGTTGTTTTTTCTAACAACTCAGCAACCTCTTCTTTTCCTTGCTCTTGGATTAGTTTCACATTTTCTGGTGTATCACTACTATAGACTAAGATTGATTCATCTGTGTTTTTAATGACATTCCAAATCTTTTCAACCGACTCCTCACCAGATAACAATTTCATTGGATCAATGAAGTAGCTTTCTCCTCCAGATTGTGAATAGGCTTCAATCTGTTTTCGGGTTGTTTCACTACAACTCCCCGATAAGAGTATAACCTTCGAATTAGAACGTCCAAATTCATCCGTTTCTACATTTTGTTGATACATTTTAGCAAGGGGTTCTGCCAACCCACTGCCTCCGGTAAGTAGTATCAGATTGCCAAATAACTGAACGATTTGTTCCGCATCTTCTTCCTTTTCAAAATCTGGAATGATATAAAAAGGAGAAGAAGCGTTTTCTTGTTGAACCTTTACGATAAATTCCTCTGCCTCTTCCTTTGTTAGCCCTTTCGGTAATTTCATGCTAGTGAACTTACTTTGCGGTTCCATTATACGTGCTAAATCATAATCCCACATTGGTGTTAACGGGTGATCTTTCATCGAACTTTCATGTAAAGGAACACCGTGGACATATAAACAGCCATTTTTTACAGTACGTCCATTCACAGGAAGAGCTGGGCAAAGAATCGTATAAGGCGCATCTAATTCTTCCATCACTGCATCACTAATTGGTCCAATATTTCCCTCAGGAGTGGAATCGAACGTCGAACAATATTTTACATAAAACTGCTGTGCCCCCTGTTCTTTCAACCATTTGATGGCATCCAGAGAAACCTTTACAGCTTCTTGTGTATCCTGTGTACGGGTTTTTAAGGCGATTACACAAACATCTACTTCTGGAATAGTTTGGTCACTAGGCACTCCATTGAATAAAACCGTTCGAAGTCCGCCTTTAACAAAAAAAGATGCTATGTCACTACCACCTGTAAAATCGTCTGCAATACAACCAAAAATCACTAGTTATTCCCCCTTACGACATAATTCACTAATTCCTATAGAACGCATTATTTTTTGAAAATTGATTAACAACAAAAGTAATGGGAATATTGCTCAGCCCATTACTTTTGTTTTGTTTATTTAAATCCTTCTTTACGAACTTTAACATCAAGCATGTCTTCATAGAATTTGATCATTCCTTGCTTATAATCATCACGATGTCCACTTTGTAGTGCTAATTGGTAGGATTGCATGGTTCCATTTAATGTTGGTAGTGGAATCTCAGATTTAATTAATACTTCATACATACTTTCCATATCTTTGTACGCTCTACCTAGTGAAAATCCATGTTCAAAGTTTCCTTCTAATACTTTAGGAATTAATGTTTTCGATGCAAAGCTTGATCCAGTAGCTGTCATTAATACATCACCTAATTTTTCTGCATCTAATCCAAGTTTCACACCAACTGGTAATAGTTCACTAAAGCTTGCAACACAAATATTTAATGCACAGTTATTAATCATTTTCGTTAACTGTCCAGCCCCATTTTCACCCATATAAAGAACTTGGGTGCCCATTCGATCCAGCATAGGCTTTATCGTATGGAATACTTCTTCATTACCACCACACATAATGCTTAGTGTTCCATCTAAAGCTTTTGCTTGTTGACCAGAAATAGGGCAATCCAGGAATTCAATTCCCTCTGACTTACATGCTTCTGCAATTTCTACCGCACCTAAATAACTAATCGTACTGAAGTCAACAATTGTTTGACCTGGCTTCAAATGGTTAAGTAGTCCATTTTCTCCTAAAACAACCGATTTTACGATTTCTAAGTTTGGTAGACATAAGAAGATATAATCACTGTCTGTTGTATCTACAATATTGTTGATGTTTTCAGCCCTCTTTCTTTGAACTGTTCTAGAGAGGCTTCATTTGCATCACACGCAAGAAACTCATAGAGTCCTTCTGCTTCACCATTCCCAAGATTTAATGCCATCCCTGCACCCATTACACCTAATCCAATATAGCTTACCTTCATTATCAATCTCTCCTTGTTAGACATATCTTTTTATTTTAATTACCATTTATATATTTTTTTAGTACACTATTTAACTATGTTATTACCTCTATAGCTTTAATCCAGTAATATTTCAATCTTGCTTACTAGTAGACAATACAGCCATTCATACATTGCTAGTTCACTATTATTTTGAAGATGAGACTCCATTAGCATTTTTGCATTATGAGAATCTCTATTGGCAATTGCATTCGCTATCATTTCATGGTAATGAACTGCCTTTTCAATCATGTCTGGGCGTCTCGTATAAGCACGCATTCTTTTTAATTCTATTTGTAAATTGTCATATACTATTAAGGCATATTCATTATGTGTTGCCTCTACAATTTGCCACATCGTATTTTGCAGCTAATTCATTCATGGTTGGTAGCCTAGAGCCAATTTTCCATTCTTCACTTTTAATCTTATTTTCCATTATTTCTAAAAGCTCGTGGTATTGAATCTTAGACATTAAATTCCTCCATAATATGGTACCTTACAAATTCATCTGATGAATTTGTACTTATTGGGTCAAGTATATCTACGAGATACACCTGACCACTGATACACATTATTTTAAGTATTCGTTATCTCCATAAATGGAATAGTTTTTTGGGTTAGTATAATGAAATTATTTTTTCGACTTCATCTATTAAATAGTTGTTAACTCTAAGATTGTTTTTACGGCTTCGTTCGGACTAGTTAAAACAGGAAGTCCTATTTTTTCTGTTTGCTCTTTTGCAGATGCCTGTGTAATTTGCGCTAGAACGATGACCTCACAGCCTCTATTTTTTAATTGCTCTGCTGCAAGAGCATTCAAACGATTATGTTCTTCTACATTCCCAGCTTTCAGTTTTGTCATTGCCTCTGTATTTATTTCTGTCTCTACCTCAATTTCCTTACCGAATTCTTTGGCTATTTTTTCCAATTGGGCTTTTGTAGCTGGACCAGATGGTGCATTCGTTGCAACAACACCTATCTTCTTATAGTCTTTAACAGCTTTTTCTAACATAGGCCCATCCACCGCTAATATCGGAACCTTTATGAATGGCTTAACAGTATCAACAACAGGTGTTAAAACAGTACATGCTACAATAATGGCATCAACATTTGCTTCTTGTGCCGTAGTAGCCATATTGACAAAATCTCGAAATATTTTATCATCAATACCTTTGATTTGATTGGCATAGTATTGAAGATGTTCATCAACAAAATTGAGAACGGTTACATCAGGAGCCAGTTCTTTAAAAGCATCATTTAATGGTGGCACCGCATTACATGTTGCATGGATAATACCAATTTTCAATTTGTTCTCTCCTTATATAACTTAATAGAAAAGTAGATAAACTTATTTCCCAAAAAATGAAAAACATAGAATCTATACTTTTACTCCACTTGTTTTCTTTGAGAATATTCCTTCCTTATCGATATCAATCATGTATTAAGCATGGTTATCACTGAAGTGAAGGAATCCAAGTAGACATAGCAGGTACGTATGTGATTATTACAAGGTCAACAAGTAAAACAAATAAAAAGATCAATACAGGCGGTATGATTTCCGCTAACCGTATTCTAGCAATCTGACAGGCAACGAACAGATTAACTGCTAATGGAGGGGTAATCATCCCAATAGCAAAGTTCACAGTCATAATAATACCGAAATGAACCGGGTCAACCCCAAATTGCATAGCAACTGGAACTAAAATAGGAGCCAAAATAATAATAGCCGCAAGCGCTTCCATAAACATACCAGTGATGAGTATCATGATATTCACAATAATCAGGAATACAATAGCACTCTCAGTGATGTTTAACATAAAATCAGCTATCATATGGGGCACGCGATTAATAGTCAAAATATGTCCAAAAACGGTAGAAAACGCTACAATTAATAATATAATTCCCGATGTAATAGCGGACTCAGCAAAAATATTCATTAATTTTTTGAACGTTAACTCTTTGTGTACGACAAAACCAATAAAAATACCGTAAACAACAGCCACTACTGCTGCCTCTGTAGGTGTGAAATAACCGGAATAAATTCCCCCAAGAATAATTAAAGGCATGATAAGAGTCCATATCGCACTCTTAAAGGTAAGCCATGCTTGTCTCAACCATTGTCCCTTGGCTATACCTTCACCTTCATCATATCCTTTTCTTTTAACCACAATAATGACAGTCGCTAGCATCGATAAAGCAACAAAGATGCCAGGGAGAATTCCAGCTAAAAACAAATCCCCAATGGACACGTTAGCTGCTAGGCCATACATAATCAGGGCAAGCGATGGTGGTAGAATAACACCAAGTTCCCCCGAGGATGCTATTACCGCAGCCGCAAATGGTTTGGGGTATCCTTTTTTGGTCATATTAGGTATAGTTATCGAACCAATTGCTGCTGTAGTAGCTGCTGATGATCCAGACATGGTAGAAAAAAACATGGTACCTAATACAGTGGCAGCTGCGATCCCGCCCTTAAACCACCCAACAAGTACATTAGCAAAACTCATTAATCGCTTGGCTATACCTCCTCCTTGCATAATATTTCCTGCTAAAATAAAGAATGGAACGGCCATTAGAGAAAAGCTATTTATACCTGAAAATGCTCTTTGGACAACGATTCCTAGAGGCACTCCTCCTATTTCTAAAACAAGCAAGGATGAAAATCCAAGAGCCACAGCAATCGGGGCACTAATTAAAATTAATACACCCATAAAAATAAATAAGTATACTATCATCTTTGAAGCCTCCTACTAACGCTTAATTTTCTTTTATATCATCTAAATATTTTTCTTCGTCAACAGTAGACAAATAGCGAATGTCTTTTTTAGTTACATGGGCTTCAATGAATAAAGCAATTATATTCAGTATCATTACAAATGATCCGACTGGAATTGCTAAATAGGTTACCGCCATAGGAATTCTCATAACAGGAGACATCTGCCCCATTCCTTGTATGACATATTGATAGCCTAAGATAAATAAAAACATAAAGAAGGAAGCGGTCAATAGTAAGGAAACAACTTTTATTGTTTTTCCTATAGCCCCAGGAAGTGCATTTACAAAAGGATCCACTTGAATCATACTATCTCTACGCATGGCTAAAGCCCCTCCAAGAAAAACAGCCCATATCATAAGGTATCTTGAGAGTTCTTCTGTCCAAGGTACAGAAATATTAAGATCAAAACTTGTAAAAACAAATCGTACTATTACCTGTAAAGCTATAAAAACAGTCATCAGTAAAAATGCTATTGCTACTAACACTTCAAAAAACTTATTTATTCTGTCTATCCACTTTAAAAAAAACATATTTTTACCTCCTTATTCAAATTTTCAAAACCCAATTTGAATCATTGATATTTCGTCAAAAAGTTATCACTTTCATGAATCTATATAATCCGAGCTATAGACAATATAGTCTTATTTATTTAGTAGATAACTAATGGAAACAATATGGAATCCCGATACCAACCGAGATTCCACATAATTTTACAACCTTACCATTAATTATTAGTAGGTTATTTTAAATTTTCCTTTTCCTTTTGGAAGGTATCAAACAATTTTTGTCCATTCGGAATGCTTCCTATAATTTTCGATTGTACGCCTTTCGTTGCTTCTTTTAACGAATCTAAATCTGGCTCTACAACTTCTATACCTTTTGCTTTCATTTCTTCTAAGTATTGTGCTCTCTGTCTCTTAAATTCTTCCGGTGCAAAATCTGAAGCTTCATTAAAAGCTTCCTGAACGATAGTTTGTTGCTCGGGAGTTAATCCATCCCAAACATCTTTTGACATGATAGCAACAATAGCAATATAGTTCATTTGAGTTAGACTGAAGTAATCAGATACTTCCATGAACTTATCCATTACAAATTGGTCAGCAGAAGTATCTCCTCCATCAATCACTCCTTGCTGTAAAGAAGTATACAATTCAGAGTAAGCCATTGGTGTTGGCTGGGCCTTTACTGCCTTATATGTTTCAACATAACCCGGAGCCTCAATAATACGAATCTTAAGCCCAGCTAAATCTTTTGCTGTATGAATAGGTTTATTTGCAAAGACGTTTCTATCTACAGTTTCGGAATATCCTAATCCAATTAGACCTTTTTCAGGAAGCAATTCTAACAGTTGAGTTCCCGCATCAGATCTTAATACTTGATTTGCTTCATCCAAACTGTCAAATAGAAATGGTAAATCAATAATTCCAAATTCCGGTGCAAGATTTGCAAGAGTTGATGATGATGTAAAAACAATGTCCTGATTTCCGGATTGCGCAGCTTCTTGCATTTGTACTTCCCCACCTAGTTGTGATTGAGGGAAAATATTGATTGTCATTTTACCGTCAGATTTTTCTTCTAATGCCTCTTTAAATTTGTGTAATATTTCATCTCTAGCACTACCTGGTGATAGCGTATGACCTGCATTGAATTCGATAACTTTATCTCCGTCAGAAGACTTTGAAGCTTTTGTGTCTCCACAACCAGCAAGAATTACTCCTAAAGTAAGTATTGAAATTAATAAAAATAGTATTTTTTTATTTAACATGTCTTGCACCCCTTATTAGTAGTTTCATATAATTTTTTTAAAAAAAGTTAACTTAGCGTCTTATCGTATTACTGTCCCTTGGATCCAAGTTTATTGGATTTATTCAAGCGCCTATAGTTCAACCTCATCAAAGTGTACTTCAACATTCGCATCCATTTTTGGTGGTCGAAGTTGTGAGGTAAGCCCCCCGTCAACAACTAGTACATGCCCTGTAATATAGGAAGCTTCTGGTGAAGCCAAGAAATGAACAGCTTGACCTACATCTTGTGGGGTCCCTAACCTCCCTAGTGGGATTACATCTGCAGGAGATGTTTCTTCCCCGACAGAAGTACGGCTTTCAACTTCCATAGCTCCTGGCATCACAGCATTAACACGGATTTTTCGTGGAGCAAGGTCAAGTGCCATTGCTCGAGTAGCAGCCTCAATCGCACCCTTTGTTGCATCATAAGCTACGCGGTTTCGATGAGCTTTTGTTGCCCCTCCTGAACTCATATTAATAATTACTCCTCCATCGCCTTGGCGAACCATGGATTTGGCAGCCTCCTGACTGCAGTAGTAAAGGCCATAGAGATGCACTTTCATAAGGTTATCCCACATTACATAGTCCGTTTTAAGAAAGTGTCGTTCCGAATTAGGCCCGTGGGCGATGCCCGCATTGTTAACTAGTACATCAACGCCACCATGGAACTGATGAGATTGCTCAAATAGATTTTTCACATCATCAATAGACGACACATCGGTATATACGAAGAGTGCATTTCCTCCTAAGTCGTTGATCTCTCTCGCGCATCTCTCACCGGCATCCGAGTCTACATCAGCAATGACTACTGAGGCACCTGACTTAGCGAAAGCTAGTGAAATACCCCGTCCAAGTCCCTTTGAGCCACCTGTTACGATAACCCGTTGCTTTTGTCTGTTACTCAATTGAATTCACACTCCATTTTCTTCTGTAATTAATGTGTTTGGTTAGGTTTTTATTTAAAGTCTATTAATCTACCAATTTGACGTCGGTGAGATCTTCCAGATTATCAGAAAACCAACATTGCAATTCAGCTTCTCTTTTTTGAAGATATACTGGCTTCCCATCAACAAGTTTCATAGGAATATCGTGCCCAGGTACCATGATGTTGTCTTTCTTCTTCTCCATAAATTCCATAAATAATCAATGGAATCCAGGCTATCTGATAGACTTAATGTCATATCTACATTGCGGGATAAAAGTTCTGCCCTATTTTTTGCTGCATCCCCACTGAAAATTATATCGAAATCACCATTGTCTACACTGTAAGCTAAATGCCCCGGTGTATGGCCCTTCGTTTGATGAGCAACAATTCCTGGAACAATTTCTTCTAAATGGCCAACTAACCTTTTTTGCGGAGAACGATCTAATTCCTTAATATATAGTTCTGGCACATCTGAATGTCCGGTTGGTTCGTTTAATGCCCAATTCATATCCACTTCACCCACAACAATAGTGGCATTAGGGAACAAATTCCAGTTCACACTATGATCCCAATGAGTATGGGTCAACAAAACCATCGTTATGTCATTTGGCGTTAATCCTTTTTCATGAAGTTTTTGAAATAGAAGTTTCCTGACACCAAAACTACCAACATCAATAATGATATTTTGGTCATTCTGGGACAACAGGGCTATCGAACTCCAACCAAGTCCTCCATGGGTTGGGGACTTACCAGGAAACCCTTGGACAAATATGTCGTACTCAAACAATATTATCCCTACTTTCACTTTAGTATTAATAATTCTCATGTAGCAACAAACTTCCATTTTCGATACACACCAATGTTACGTAGGATCAACTCAATTTTATTGAAATCGTTTTCAATATACTCAATAGAAGATGAGCACCAAATATATTTTATTTCCCTTGGTGTGTAAGTACTTCACGATTTATTAGTGATGGTGGAACCTCCCCATTCAACCCCATGATCAAATTTTTCACTGCCAGCTTCGCCATTTGATATCTTGTATCCCTAGTTGCTGAGCCGACGTGAGGGAGTGTAACAACATTGTCTAAACTTAATAGGGGACTGTCTTTTGAAATTGGCTCTTTCTCATAGACATCAAGCCCTGCCGCTAAAATTTCTTTGTTTTTTAATGAAGAAATTAATGCTTGTTCATCTACTACCTCACCACGGGAGCCATTGATAAATATTGCTGATTTTTTCATTAAGTTAAATTCCGACTCTCCAATAAGTTTATAGGTTGAATCAGATAGTGGTACCAATACTATACAAAATCAGATTCTCCAAGAAGATGATTTAGTGATACATTTTTTGCGTGTAGTTTTTCATCAGCAAAAGCATTGTTTGAACGATTATTGTAAAGTATATCCATTTTAAATCCATAGTGGGCAATTTCAGCTACCGCTGTCCCGATTCTTCCCATTCCAATAATCCCCAAGGTTTTGTGATGAACATCTACTCCAAATAATTCTTCACCAATATTTTTCTCATTCCATTGTCCAGACCTTACATAATTATGTAGCTCAGGAATTCGTCTAGCTGTAGATAATATTAATCCAAACATAGTATCGGCAACCGTATCTGTTAATACATCAGGTGTATTTGTTGCCATAATCCCACGTTCAGCAAGGGCATTTAAATCTAAATTGTCATACCCCGCCGAAATGTTAGTTACTATTTTTAAATTCGGTGCTTTTTTTAGTAAAGTACGGTCTATACTTAACTTGTTACCTATTAACCCCTCTGCACTTTCTAAATCCTTATAAAACTCAGGGGTCATTTCAGAAGCAAACAAATGATACTTCACTTCAAATTGTTCTTTTAAGATTTGTAAAAGATCATCTGCTATTGCTCTATATAAAATAACCTTTTTTTTCATAGTTCCCTCCTAACCCCTTAGATAGTAAGCGTTTTCAAGTCTTGTAAAAAAAGAGAGTAAGGTTACCTACTGCATATACCCTCTAAACTAATCGCCCTTTGAAATCGATTTCAATCCTGGTAAAAAAAATAAGTAACAGAGTACAGAAGTTATATTACTTCAATAATTACTTGTAAATCCAAAGGGCATTTCTTTGTGATACTGCATTTAGTAAATATTAAATGTTGAAATTATATTACCTAAATGGAATATTTTGATACCCAGAATATACATCATATGAATTATTAAGTCAACTGATGTTTTAAATTTTTAGATTTCTATCACCAATAAAAGGTTGTTTAGCAGTCTATTATTCTTACTTTTAAGATGAGAATGAAATAAATTTTATCTCCGTCATTTCTTCCGTAGAATATTTTATACCTTCTTTACCTGTACCACTATTTTTCACACCGCCATATGGCATATGATCCACTCTAAAAGTAGGTACATCATTTACATTAATACCACCGGATTCAATTTCTTTTACTGCTTTTAGTGCCGTTTGGATAGAATCTGTAAAAATACCAGCCTGTAGCCCGTATTGGGAGTTGTTTGCATCTTTAATCGCCTCATCAATATCTTTAAATTTATTAACAAACACAACTGGAGCAAATGCCTCTAATGTACATAAAGATACATGATGGGGTACATTTGTTAAAATAGTAGGCGAGAGTATAGTTTCATTGAATAAATCGCCACCCAAAACCTTTGTTGCTCCTTCACTTTCTGCTTCTTCAATCCATTCCTGTATTCTTGTAATTTCATTTGGATGAATTAAAGCTGAAATATCTGTGCCTTCATTTAACGGATCTCCGATTTTCAATGTTTGTGCTACTTGGGTAAACTTTTCTAAGAAGGCATCGTATATATCTTCATGAACATAAATTCGTTGAACAGAGATACATACTTGTCCAGAATAAGCAAATGATCCCATAACACATTTGTTGACCGCTCTATCTAAATCTTGAACTTTATCAATAATAACGGGTGAATTGGAACCTAATTCTAATGTAACCCGTTTTAATCCTGCTAATTTCTTAATTCTCTGTCCGACTTCTAAACTACCTGTAAAGGTTACCATCTTAACTCTTTCATCTGTTACTAGTAAATCCCCTATAACTGCCCCACTACCTGTAATGACATTAAGTACACCCTTCGGTAATCCAGCTTTTTCGAATAACTCAGCAATAAACAAAGAGCTTAATGGTGTTTGACTAGCTGGTTTTAAAACAATTGTATTCCCTGCTGCAATGGCAGGACCAAGTTTATGTGCAGCTAAATTATAAGGAAAATTAAATGGCGTAATTGCTGCAATAACCCCTAATGGTTCTCTAACGGTAAATCCAAATTTTTCTTCAGAACCGATAGCCGCATCCATTGGAATAGTTTCTCCATATAGTCTCTTGGCCTCTTCTGAAGCAAATCGATATGTCTGTACTGTTCTACCAATTTCTGCCCTTGCAGCTTTAATAGGCTTGGCATTTTCTAAACACTAGTATTCTAACAGCTTCCTCAAGATTCTCTTCTAATAGAGTGGCTACTCGTAATAGGATATCAGCTCTTTCATGGGCAGGCATAGTTCTCATCACATGTACATTTTCACTCGCAGCACGAATAGCCTCTTCCACGTGAGTCTTGTCTGCTAATGGTACTTCAGCGATAACTTCTTGACTATAAGGGGAGCGCAACTCATAATATTCACTTGTCTCCACCCAGTTGCCACCAATATATAGCTTTTTTTTCATCTATTTCATCCTCCCTTAGTTTAATGTTCCATCATAAGCATTTTGGTAAATCTCATGAATAGACTCCATGTTTAATTTAAACGGTGTATTGTCCAGTAAACGACTCACTTTCGATGCTTCAATTGCTAGATTCCTAAGATCATCTTCAACCACATGTAATTCTTTTAAGCTTTTTGGTAGATTTAAAGCTTCTAATAACCCGTACAGATAATCAACAACGGCATTTTGCGCTTGATGTGGCTCATCTCTAAAGTCTCCTAAATGTAAGAAGTCTGCAATTTGTACCATTTCATCGATACATGTTTTTCCTGTTACGTTAAATACATAAGGTAGCAACAATGCATTTGCTACTCCATGAGCAATGTTATACTTTCCACCAAGTGGATAAGCCAAAGCATGAACTGCACCAACCCCTGCATTAGCAAGCGATACTCCCGCTAAGAAACTAACCCAACTCATTTCCTCTCTTGCATCTAGGTCACTTCCATTAAAAACAACTTTAGAAATATTTTTGGAGAATCGTTTCATCGCAGCTTCAGCATACATTTTCGTTAAAGGAGTAGCTTTCTTAGAAACATAAGATTCAATGGCATGTGTAAAGGCATCTACTCCCGATGCAGCACTTACCATTGGCGGACAACTTACAGTTAGTACCGGGTCTATAATTGCAATATCAGGCAAATAATATGGACTTACAATCCCCCTTTTTACATCATTTTTATGGTCCCCAAATATGGCATTCATGGTAACTTCTGACCCTGTACCTGAAGTCGTAGGAACTAAAATACAGGTTACCCCTTTTGCTTCAGGAACCGCTTCTCCAGCTAAGATCTTCTCAACAATAATAGGCTCCTTATTAACTAATGCTGCAGAGGCTTTGGCGACATCTAATGCACTGCCACCACCTAGTCCAATCACAAGATCACCATGATGTTTCTGTATGAAATCAATGGCTTCTTGAACAATTTCAAAATCTGGTTCACCAACAATATTTGTGAATTCTTCAATTGGGATATTATGAATACTTAACTCATTAATAACCTCTTCAACTACTCCAGCATTCTTTAAACCCTTATCACTTACAAAAATAATTTTGGTAGGATTTAGATTTCTAATATCTTCATGAATCGAAAAAAAAAGAATTGCGACCAATTTTTACATTTTCAGGCATTCTAAAATCGTGAGTTTTTGCTACTGTTTTATAATTTAATGCTCCTATCATTGTCATCACTCCTATTAATCTAATTTTGGATTACCAAACTGTCCATCCACCATCAACCATTACTGTATGACCTGTTACCATATCAGAAGACGATGAAGATAGATAAATTACAGCTCCGAATAAATCTTCTATTTTCCCTAATCTCCCCAGTGGAATTCTGTTTAAAACTTCTTCTAGGAACGCCTTGTCTTCAAACATCGGTTTTGTCATTGGAGTCTCTATAAATGTCGGTGCAATCGAATTCACATTGATATTATATTTTGACCATTCGATTGCTAAACTTTTAGTAAGTTGTAATAATCCACCTTTACTGGAACTATAAGCAGCTCGTTTATAATAACCGACAAAGGCCATCTGCGAAGACATATTGATGATTTTACCCTCATTATTTGGAATCATATATTTAGCTACTGTTTTACATAGAAAGAAAACACTTTTCAGATTAATGTCTAATACTTTATCCCAGTCTTCCTCCGTTACTTCTAAAGCAGGTTTAGGAATATTAATACCAGCATTATTTACTAATATATCGATTTTCCCGAAATGCGTATGGATTTTTTTTATTTTATCTTCCATCTCATTAATATTTAGTAAGTCCATTGGAACACTGAGTGCTTTTCTTCCATGTTTCTCGATTTCACGAGCAACTTCATTTAAATCCTCTTCATTTCTAGCAATCAAAGCTATGTCTGCTCCAGCTTTAGCTAAAGATATGGCTACCTCTTTACCTATACCTCTACTCGAACCAGTGACAATGGCAACTTTACCATTTAATCCAAATAGTTCTGTAAGAAATTCCATTCTCCACTTTCCTTTCTTTCTTGTTTACTCATTTCACAAAAACTAATAAACCAGTTTGTTAGGTTGTTTTTCTAGTGATCAACTTGGGCGATATTACCACATCTTCAGGAGTCTCTTTTAGATTCTTTTCAATCAAAAGTATCAATGTATTCAATGCTAATTCCGCCATTTTACTTTTCTGCTGAGAGATTGTTGTTAATCCAATATAGGGATTACTAGAAACCTGGATATTATCGAAACCTATTACAGCAACATCATTTGGAACCCTGAAATTATTCTTTTCGATAGCATCTAAAACTGTAATAGCAATCTGATCCGTTGAAGCAACAATTGCTGTCGGTCTATCTGGTTTACTAAGAATTCTTGTTACAAAATTTTGGATATAATCATTTGTGGGTTTTCCTTTTAAGATCAATTCTTCATCGATGGTTAGACCGAATTCGTTTATAGATTCATAATATCCTAAGTAGCGATCGTAATAAGTAGAGTATTCAAATGGTCCTCCAATAAATGCTATCCTGGAATGACCCTTTTGAATTAGGTGACTAATGGTCATTTTAGAACCTTTTTTATTATCCATCGTGACAGAGAAAAAATTTGATTTCTCTGGTTTTCGATTAAAATACACTACTGGAATACTCTCACCTACTAATTCCTCAAAGTTCTGATCGTACCTACTCACTGAACCAACAATGATACCTGATAAATTTCTACTCAATAAAAACTTCAACGTTTTCTTTAAGTCTTCTTCTCCACTAGTGTCATAGATAAGAATTTCATAACCTAATTGCCTAGCTTTCAATATGATTACCTTGGAAGTTTCTGAGAAAAAGGGATTTGAAATATCGTCAACTACTAAGCCAATTGTCTTTGATTTGTTTGTTATCAAACTTCTGGCAATCTCATTAGGCTCAAAATTAAGTTCCTTAATTGCTTCTTCTACCTTTTGTCTTTTGTCTGGCTTAATATGGAGATAATTATTAAGGACCCGTGAAACAGTTGAAGGCGAAACCCCTGCATACTTCGCTACGTCCTTGATTGTCACTTTATTTTTCATTTGTTGGATATATTCCTCCTTCTTTGAAAACGATTTCAATTATTTTTGTAAAAAAAATAATATAATAGCTCCTGATTTCCACTTTATTATCTCTCACATTGAAAACGATTTCAATAATATTTGTATAAAAAATCTTCAAATGAATAGGTTCGCTGTTTGAAGATTATTGCTACCTCCTAATTTTCCCTTATGACATATCCCACGCCCAGCGGCCCTTCTACAACATTTAATGCGACAACTTCTGAATTATTTACTATGTATTCATCCCAAATACAGGAATTAAATAAAAAGGATTCCAATTATAGCACGAAGCCGATTGCACCTGTGTTTAACGATTTATTACGCTTTTGTTACTTTATCTTGGGAACCCCCTTTCTTATATGGATAGTAATAGCACGTATTTGTTGTTTATTGTACATGTGCGTTCAGCATTTAGCAATCTTAGTGGGATAATTCTATAATCTTTCATTTTTAAATGTGTTAATAAAAATTATTGGGAGGCAGAAATAAAAAAAGCCTATGGATCAATTGAATTAGGGGCATAAAGCAAACGAACATCACTTTTTTTATTATTTCCATCCTATCAACGGTGGAATTGAAGCTAATATTTATGTCGTTTTGCCGGTTCATACCTATGACTATTTTTAGCAAAACAGCGACCCATTCCCTCTTAAAAAGGAAATAAATCGCTGTTTTCATTCGACTTTATTTACTCACTTCACCGTCACATCATCCAACATATAAACACCCGACGGATGGATCCAGAATCCTTGAACATTTTTCCCGATTGCTGAGATATATTCACTATTCCTAAAGAAAATCATCGGTGCGTCGTTCATTTCTATTTCTTGTGCTTCTGCGTAAATGGCGAGGCGTTTTTCAGGATCTGTTTCTTGGCGTCCTTTGTTGATCAGATCATCGACCTTAGGGTTGCTGTAAAATGCGCGGTTCCCTGTATTGCCATGGGCAGCGGAATGGAACAGGAAGTATTGGTTGTAATCCGCGTCGCCGGTCATGTTGGACCAGCCTAAGATGAACATGTCGTGTTCCCCTTTTCCAGTGCCTTCGAGGTAGGCGCCCCATTCCACAACTTTAATCTCAAGGTCTATGCCAAGCCCTTTCAGTTGGGACTGGACGACTTCTGCGACGTCCATTCTTGCTTTGTTGTCGTTTGTCCAGATTGTTGTTTTGAATCCATCTTTATAGCCTGCTTCGGCCATCAATGCTTTTGCTTTTTCAAGGTCGTATGAATAGCCTTTCAGCTTGTCATTGAATCCCCAAATGGCTGGTCCCATTGTTGAGGTGGCCAATGTGCCGACGTTATTATAGACGCCTGAAATGATTGATTCCGTGTCGATGGCGTAGCTGATTGCCTGTCTCACTTTGACATTGTTGAATGGTTCCTTATTTAAGTTGAATCCGATATAGTCATTGCCTAATGAGTCACTTCGAACTAACTTCATCGAATCGCTATTCGTGATACGGTCAACTTCTGTCACTGGAACCGGGTCTGCAATGTGGGCCTCCCCGTTTCAACCATTGCCACTCGCGTTGAATCTTCCGGAATCACTTTAAATGTAATTGTTTTTAGTCCCGATTGTTTGCCCCAGTACTTATCGAATTGTTCTAACTTAATCTCTTGTCCGATTTTCCAGTTTGCCAATTTGTATGGTCCTGTACCAACTGGATTTTGCGCGATTTCTTTTCCTGAGTCAATTGCAGTTGGACTGATAATTCCTGAAGCGTAATGCGATAGGTTCGCCAACAATGGAGCATACGGATATTCAGTTATTAACTGTACTTTATGGTCGTTAATCACTTTAACTTCCGTAATCATTTCAAAAAGATTTGCGCGTGCGGATGCTGTCTTTTCATCTAATACACGTTCAATCGTTCGTTTTACAGCTTCTGCAGTAAAATCTGTGCCATCATGGAATTTAACATTTTCCCTAAGTGTAAATTCCCAAGTTAAATCGTCAAGTTTCTCCCATGATGTTGCTAACAATGGCTGAATTTCCATGTTTTTATCTTGATAGACAAGTCCTTCATAGATTCTTCCATGGTAAATATTTGCTGAAGGGATGTCCGTCCCCAAATGTGGGTCTAACTTCGTTGCGTCCGATAAAGTCGCGACAATCAGATCCTTTGTTTCGCTGGACTTTCCGCCGCCTTCGCTTTTGCCTGTGTCACCCGCATTTCCACTCATACATGCGCTTAACACCAATACAAGCCCGATAATTATGACAAGCAAACTATTCTTTTTCAATGAACTTCCTCCCTTACATTGATAA
Organism: Sporosarcina thermotolerans; assembly: GCF_030067815.1. Taxonomy (GTDB): domain Bacteria; phylum Bacillota; class Bacilli; order Bacillales_A; family Planococcaceae; genus Sporosarcina; species Sporosarcina thermotolerans. The sequence continues at coordinate 3,505,125 of NZ_CP125968.1, forward strand.
TTTGCAAATCTTTAGTGGAAGTTGTTAAATTTCGATACCCATCTTCCGTAATGACGAGTAGATCTTCAATACGCACGCCACCCCAGCCCGGAATATAAATTCCTGGTTCTACTGTAATGACCATGCCCGGTTGTAAAATCGTTTGATCGGTTAAGCGTAGGGCCGGACTTTCATGGATAAATAAGCCTAATGAATGCCCTAAACTATGGCCAAAATTAGGACCGTACCCTGCGTCCGCAATGATACTTCGTCCAACATCGTCAACATCGCAGCATCTTACGCCTGGACCAATGATTTTCAAGCTTTCTTCCTGGGCTTTCCTAACAATCGAATAGATTTTTAGTTGCTTTTCAGTTGGAGGTCCCAATACAACTGTACGGGTAAAATCCGAAATGTACCCGTTAACGATTGCCCCATAATCCATTTTGAGAAAGTCCCTACTTCGAGTACTCTGTCGGTTGCCTGTCCATGGGGCAAACTGGCACGAGGACCCGAGGCGATCACGTGATTTGCCTTAATTCCTTCCGCCCCCGCTTTTTTCATGAATAATTCAAGCTCAAGCCCGATTTCTTTCTCTGTTTTTCCTGGTTCGATGAAGGTCAAAATATGTGCAAACGCCTGATCGCAAATTTCAATTCCTTTTGCGATACTTTCGATTTCTTCCTCGTCCTTAATCGAACGAATTGCATTTGTAACTTCACTGCAATCTACAAATTCAATTTGCGGGAGCCTTTCTTTCAGCTCCAAATAGATTTCGACAGGTACAGCGCCAAATTCGAGCCCCACCACTCCACGCTTCAGATGTGAAAATTGATCGCAAACTAGCTCTACCATGTTTTGTTGATGTTGCAATACGTCAAAGTCTGAAGCTTGGGCCTTGGCTTGGTCTACATAGCGAAAATCTGTAATCAGTTTTTGACTACCCGATTGGATAACTAACATCCCCGCCGTCCCACGATACTTTGAAAAGTAGTATCTGTTCTCTGGTGAATAAATGATTACCCCTTGCCACTCTCTACCTATCAACCTATCCGTCAATTTAGAGACGCTCATTCATCTTTACCAACCCCTTTTCTCTTATTTCTACCTCAATTATAGAAAAATATCAGATGGCATGTTTATAAAATATTGTTCATTGTTTACTGGATTTTTACCATTTCGCAATATTCAATTAAATATTCATCGGATTTTTGTTAAGGTAAGTTTATCGAAATTAAAGCCAAGGAGTGATCAAATGAAATCGCCAATTGGGATAACGTTAACTGAAAAAGAAGCCAAAATAAAACCAGACAAGGGAGCGACCATTTTAAGAAGACTGCTCGCCAATAAAATGTCTTTATTTGGTGGCATCGTCGTACTTTTGTACATTCTCATTGCACTATTTGCGCCAGTCATTGCCCCCTACGACCCATATGAGGTCATGCTTCAAGATAAGCTAAAACCGCCTTCATTTGAACATTTCATGGGAACCGACGACAAAGGGCGGGATGTTTTCACCAGAATTCTTTATGGCGCAAGAATTTCGTTAGGGGTCGGCTTTCTTTCTGTTTTTATCGGAGCATTTTTCGGAATTATTTTAGGCCTGATCTCAGGTTACTACGGCAAAATGATTGACACGGTCATCATGCGATTTGTCGATGTTCTATTAGCGTTTCCAGGGCTATTGTTGGCGTTGGCAATCGTAAGTGCCTTAGGACCAAACCTCATTAATGTCGTTATTGCAGTCGGAATCTTTTCCATCCCTACGTTCGCAAGGATTGTGAGAGGCTCTACGCTAGACATCAAAAAAAGCGAATACATCGATGCGGTAAAAGTATTAGGGGCTCATGATTCAACAATCATTTTTAGACATATACTGCCGAACATTCTCAGTCCGATTATCGTACAAGGGACGTTGCGATTAGCTACCTCTATCCTTTCGGTTGCCGGGCTTTCATTTTTAGGAATGGGAGCGCAGCCACCTTCACCCGAATGGGGGCAATGTTAAGCAAAGGGCGGGATTTCATCATGACAGCACCACACCTCGCGCTCTACCCCGGCATGGCAATCGCAATCATCGTATTGGCATTCAATATTTTTGGCGATGGCCTACGAGATGTGTTGGATCCTAAAATGAAACGATAAGGAGGGGATTGTATGATCATATTTATCTTAAGAAGGTTCATCCAAATCATTCCAGTACTTTTGGGCGTCAGCCTCGTTGTATTTCTCATTATGCAAATGGTACCGGGTGATCCTGCGCTCTTAATTGCAGGCGAAGGGGCCAGTGATGAGAAAATCAATAGTATTCGCAGCGAACTTGGATTGGATCGGTCCGTCATCGTCCAATACGTCGACTATGTTGGCAAGATCGTACAGGGGGATTTGGGCATTTCCCTTCGCACGGGCAGACCCGTATTGGAGGAAATCTTAGTACGGCTGCCTATAACAATCGAATTGGCATTTTGGAGTATATTAATCACGATCATCCTTGGGATTTTCATCGGCATCACGGCAGCGAATAAACAAAACTCCTTCATCGACTTGGGGCTCATGATCATTGCACTGATTGGCGTTTCCCTTCCAAGTTTTTGGCTCGGACTTCTCTTAATCATTTATTTCTCTGTCGGGTTTGGATGGTTTCCGGTCGCTGGATGGGGGACATTCAAGCATGTCGTATTGCCGTCAATTGCGCTTGGAATCGGTGGCGCAGCAATTGTAGCGAGGATGACACGTTCCAGTATGTTGGACGTTTTAAACCAAGATTATATCCGAACGGCGAAGGCCAAAGGGGTTAAGCGGAGCATTATTATTTATAAACATGCGCTAAAAAATGCACTTATTCCAGTCGTCACAGTCGTAGGGTTGCAATTCGGGGCATTGTTAGGGGAACTGTCCTCATCGAATCAGTATTTGCCATAAACGGAGTCGGCCGTCTCATCATTGACGCCATCCGGTCACGTGATATTCCGTTAGTGCAAGGGACGATTTTATTTGTTTCCGTTATTTTCGTCTTAGTCAATTTAGTCGTCGACATTTCCTATCGGATGCTCAATAAAAAGGTTGATTTGAATTAATCAAAAAGGAGGTAGGGCAATGGGTAACGAGATCGTTTTGCAAGTACGGAACTTGAAAACACATTTCTTTTCGGGTTCGCAAGTTATAAAAGCGGTAGATGGAGTGGATTTTGACTTACGGAAGGGACAAACGATCGGAATCGTCGGGGAGTCTGGAAGTGGAAAAAGCGTAACTTCCCTGTCCATCATGCGCCTTGTAGATCCAACTGCCGGAAAAGTTGTGGACGGACAAATATTGCTGCACGGAGATGACCTCCTTCAAAAGTCCGAAGAAAGCATGCGGAAAATCCGGGGGAATAAAATCTCAATGATCTTCCAAGAACCAATGACATCACTCAATCCTGTTTTTTCAGTAGGTGAACAAATCGCTGAAGCATACCGGATTCACGAAAAACTCCCTCGGAAACAAGCATGGGCAAAAGCAATTGAAATGCTAAAATTAGTCGGCATCCCTTCACCCGAAAAACGGGCAAAACAAGAGCCGCACGAATTAAGTGGAGGCATGAGGCAACGAGTATGATTGCGATGGCAATTGCTTGTAATCCCGAACTACTCATTGCCGATGAGCCTACGACAGCTCTTGATGTAACGATTCAAGCACAAATTTTATCTTTACTAAAAGAATTACAGAATAATCTTGGATTGGCTGTCATGCTCATCACCCATGATTTAGGGGTTGTAGCGGAAACTTGTGATGAAGTTGTTGTCATGTATTGTGGACAAGTTGTGGAGCATACAGACGTCGACACATTGTTCAATAATCCAAAGCATCCTTATACACAAGGCTTACTGAAAAGCATCCCAACGATCCACGAAGACGTGGACGAGCTGGAAACGATTTTAGGTACGGTACCAAGTCCGACAGACCTTCCCGTTGGGTGTAATTTTGCACCACGTTGCCCTTTCGCGAAAGAACTATGCATACAGGAAGCACCGCCTTTACTAGTGGAAAATGACGATAAAATAAGATGTTGGATGTATTCGGACAGATATGATCATTCATCACGTGAGGAGGCTATGAAAATTGACATACCTGTATGATGAAGACAACGTCCTTCTTGAAGTAAACAACTTAAAACAATACTTCCCCATAAAAGGGGGCATATTCGGAAGAACCGTCAATCATGTAAAAGCCGTGGATGGCATTAGCTTTAAAATCAACGAGGGTGAAACAGTAAGCCTTGTCGGGGAATCCGGGTGTGGGAAATCAACGACAGGCCGGTCGATTTTACGGTTGGAGATGGCTACAGATGGAGAAGTACTGTTCCGAAATTCAAATTTGTTACGAAAAAGTAAAAAAGAGATGCGTCTCATTCGAAAAGATATACAAGCCATTTTCCAAGATCCATACGCCTCACTAAATCCGAGACAAAAAATTGGGGAAACACTTGAGGAAGCAATGAGGCTTTTAAATGTTGTTCCGAAGAATGAACGAAAAGAGAGAGCAATCGAATTATTGGAGCAAGTAGGGATGCGAAAAGAACATATTGACCGGTATCCACATGAATTTAGCGGCGGACAACGCCAGCGAATTGGAATTGCACGTGCGTTGGCAGTTGAACCAAAATTAATCATTTGTGACGAAGCAGTTTCTGCCTTGGATGTTTCTGTACAGGCCCAAGTATTAAATTTGCTTAAACATCTGCAAAAAGTTTACGGTCTTACGTATTTATTCATCTCGCATGATTTGGCCGTTGTTCGCCATATATCGGACAGAATAATTGTCATGTACCTTGGAAAAATTGTTGAAACCGCATCTAAAAAAACGTTATTCGACAAACCCAATCATCCGTATACAAGGGCTTTACTGTCAGCAATCCCTGAAACAAATCGGGCATTAAAACGGGAGCGCATCATTCTTCAAGGAGATATTCCCTCCCCTATCGACCCGCCTACAGGTTGCCGCTTTCAAACAAGGTGCCCATTTGCACAGGAAATTTGTAGAACTACGGAACCACCTTTACTCGAAATCGCTACCGACCACCAATCCGCATGCCATTTTAGTTCGGACTTCATGTAAAATCGACTATCATTTTTAAGGGCAAAGATATTCATCTTTGCTCTTTTTTTATTTCGAATTATGCTATACTACTTTAAAGGTTCTAAACAATCAAACTATTACTATCTACCCACTATGTTTTTACTATACTTACCTAGCATTTGAAAGGATGAGCAAAAAATGATCATTTCATCCGAAACCTTTTCATTTCTTTCCATTATGTCCGTTTTCGTTACAATGGCGGCATTGCTCCTATTGCTAATGGTCATCTCCTTCGAGAAACAAATCTCGGACCTATCCCATGAAAAAAGGGAAATGGAACTGACAAATTCACTGCAGCAAAGTACTTATATGCAGTTGAATCAGCAAATACACCCTCATTTTCTTTTCAATACGATTTCCTTATTAATCGGTTTAGCCCGCTTAAACCGCCTTGATACGCTCATCAAGTCATTGGAATCACTTTCACTATTATTGAAATTCAAGTATCAGAATAAAGATCCACTCATCCCTTTACATAGCGAAATTGAATATACAAAATCCTATTTACGAATACAAGGTTTACGCTTTTCCAATCGCTTAACGATTGAATGGTCAATTGATGCAAGCACATTGGATTACTTAATACCCCCGTATCTCATTCAAACATTGACAGAGAACGCGTTCAAACATGGATTGGAGAAGAAAGTAGGACAACTTTTGTTACAACTTGAAACCAAAAATGAGAACGACCATTTCTCTATTACGATAACGGATAATGGGTTAGGGTTTGAACATCTCAGTCTCGAAAAAGCTATGGAGAATGGACATGGCTTACTTAACTTGAAACAACGTTTGGACTTGCTTTTTACGAACAGCTTAATGGAATTGGTAAAGGGAAGAAGCGGGGAGACATCTATTCGAATCCAAATTCCGAAGTCTCACTAAGAAAGGAATTGACGGCATTGAATATATTATGCGTGGATGATGAACCGATTGTCATCGAACAATTGGAGTTTATATTAAAACCTGCTTTTCCGTCTTGGAATCTTTTTTTAGCAAATGACAGTATACAAGCAAAGTCCTTTATGAACTCAACCTATTTACATTTGGCGTTTTTAGATATTGAAATGCCGGGTAAATCCGGGTTGGAACTTGCCAAAGATATTATCTCTAAACAACCTCATACGCAAGTGGTCATTTTATCCGCTCACCAAGACTTTTCCTTTGCACAAAAAGCCATTCAAATTGGCGTTAAAGAATATTTAACGAAGCCCATTATCGAATCTGAACTAATAGACGTTGTTTTAAAGTTAACGCCCGACACCTTTTTAAGGAACTACTCCCGTGTTGTGAATGCAGCCATTACGTACATCCAAGAAAATTACAGGAGTCGAATCTCGTTAAATGATATTGCCGAAGGGATCCATGTAAGCCCCTCGTATTTAAGCCGGAAGTTCAGTGATGAGGCTAGACGTCCATTATGAATTACTTGAATGATTATCGAATTGAAAAGGCGAAATATCTATTGACATCAACAAATGAAAATATCTCTGAAATCGCGGAACAAATCGGATTCAACAGTTTGCATTACTTTTCAACACAGTTTAAAAAGAAGGAACAGATAACCCCAAAACAATTCAGAGAGATGACGCTTTATGCAAACTAGATATTTGTCTTTCGGTATGGGATTGTTAGCGATATCTATTGTATCTAGGTGGGCGTTGGGCAATGCCATTTTTACCGCCCCATCAAGCTTCATTCCCTATGGTATAGTTGGCCCAATTAGTTTCTCGATTGCGGTTGTATTAGCATTTACACTATTAGTTCCTATTATTTTGATTGTCCGCGAAAATCATTTCAACCACTCCTTTAATTATATTTTGGAATTGAAATTGTCTACGAGTGCCCGCAGGCTATTTAACATTGTCTTATTTGTCGGCACACTTGCAAGTTTAGTCATTCTTTCATATTCCGCAGCAATTGTACTTTATGTATTCAATATCCCTTTTCCAATTGGTTGTGGATTCTTCCTATTAGCCGGTTTTTCAAGCCACTTTCTTATCCGATTGGGCTACACAGAAAAAATTGATACGATTAAGGTTGGCTTGTTGTTTCTTACCATTATTATGCTGTTAGTTAACGGATACTTTATTAAAGGAACAGAATCAGTTTATCAAGGCGTTCGCCTTTATCATCCATATATCATTTATATGGGTAAAAGTATGTTACCAACATTAATCGTCTCTTTTATGCTTGCCATTTTGGGTCATCTACTCTCGGATCGAAAAACATGGGATATTCTTTTATTCAGTGATAAAAAAAAGTTAAAAATCGGGCTATTCACTAGCGGAATTATTTTAAGTACGATTCCGCTTTCCTTTACAATGATTACACTATCTGCCATTCAAAACAGAAAGTTCGACACAACCATTACGATGTTCACAGGAATATTTACCAACTACGATAATGAAGTCATTCGTATTATGTTGACTTTGATATTTTTATTCCTATTTTTACTATCCCTCTCAAGTCAAGTAACGACACTTTTCAAGATTGCATCTGATCTTCAGGCAAAGGCAACGTACATAAAGGAAGCCATCGCGATTTTAGTCATTATCGGAGTCCCGTTTACGTTGCATTTAACCCAAATTACTCTATTGGAGTTATTTTTCGTCTTCGGAACCTTTTTTGCAGCGGTTGCGCCCGTAATACTATTGGTCTTTTTATCGAAAATAAAAATTGGAGTGCCTCCATTTATCATTGCCGGTTGCATGGCGGTATTCGGGTGGATTCTTATGGGCCTTGGACACGCGCCACTGCATATTTTAGTTTGTTTTGTTGGTACGGTGATTGTCGTGGGGGATGGTATTTGGTTGGATGGAGAAAGAGGGGCTGCCTAAAAAGTTAAAAACGGCACCAGGTTTTGGAACAGTTCCGAATTCAATGAGAACATGGTATCCTAAATCCATGGAAGAACAAAACGAGACAGATAAATACCGATTACAACAATCTGAGTTTGTAGAGATTTCAAAAGGGCACTGAGTGGCAATGCCTGTAAAATCGTTTTTGAGAGGCGCACCAATTACATTAACACTGGAGGGTTCACGATGGGCATTAATAAAGTTACATTAATGGAAGCGTATATGATTGAAACAATCCGAAGCAATGGCATTTCAAATCAGGAATTGTTGACCCAACTTGAGAAAGAGAATAAAAGTGCTTGGGAATCCATCAATAAGAATTATAATTATGATGATTTAATCGCACTTTACAATCAAGATAAAAGTGCATTCAAATCTATTCTTACGGATGGATATAAAGTTAAATTCATTACCATAAGAGGGCTACAATCCCTTTTGGAAATGAAATTCAAAAAAATAGCTGAAGAAGATTATACTTTGACAGACAAGGGCATGGAACAGTTAAAAGTTACAAAAACAGAATTAACAACGCTGAATCAGATTCTCTCAAAAAACTGGACCATTGAAGAATCACCTACAGATTTAGGAAATGATCAACTAAAAGAAATTAGCATACAACTTGCATACTCACTCGCCTAAAGTGATGTGTTGAATGGAAAAGCAGTTTCCTGTCGTTTTTAAAGGTGCCTGTGTAGGAAAGAAAAAAGGTTCTAAAACAATTCCGAATTCAATGAGAGCCTGGTACCCAAAAACTAACCCAACCCTTAATTTTTAAATTAAAGGTTGGGTTTTTTAGATGATGATTATTGATAAGAATGATTTTTTAAACCAAGAATATCCCTTGCTTCATCAAAGGTATTCATCCATTTCTTCTTTTCCGCAAAAGATATTGTCGGTTGTTGCCCATGATTATATGGTAATCGCCCTCGCATGCCAATTTCTATTCATTTTTTTATCCATGTTCAACTTGTGACTAACTTTACCTAAATTTAATTTAATCGTTCGATACCAGTAATTTTCCACTTTCCCTCTATTTTGGATAAAGTGTATTTGGTTTTTTTTACTCCACCATTTTCGTAAGTAGCATGTGTAAGAACTGTTGCCTTGTTCCCATCTCTCTCTCTTCGGAAATAATTGTAAATGAATCAATCTCATATCTAATTTCATTTCGTGTATAGTATCTTGCATTTCTTAGTGTAACTTCAATCGAACTAATATCTGCATCAACACTCAAGTACTTCATTGCTTCCCCAGTATTTGATACACGCGCATACTTCATGTATTTTCCAACTGCATTAGATGGCGTATTATTTAAATAAAAAGCTATAATAAAAACACCAAACACAATAAGCAAAACATAAAGTAATTTGCGCTTTTCTTGTTTCAATAATCTGGACTTTGTTTTCGGCTTAGTTTTTGAATCATTAATGTCTGTTATTACTTTAATTGGTTTACCACAATTACCACAAAAATTCGAGTTAGCAATTACTTCTTCTCCGCAATTAGTGCAATAGGTTGTTATCATAATAGTCTCCCAAACTCATATTAATTAGTTTAATAATAGGTACTATCTTCACATACATCCCCTTCCATGACCAGACAATTTATGACAACGACTCAGTACGATTTTTAACTGCTTATGTACGAATTATTAGTATCGGTGCTTGTGCATGCCAATTTAACACCAGTATTTATAAAATAAACCAACCGCTGTGGTGCGAGAGGTCGGTGCTAATTACTTGCCCTTACTCGATTTACAAATACTGAAACTCACCGACTATCCATCCGTTAACAGTATTTAAAAGGATGATTTTCTATTTGAACCTCATAATCAGATCCTTCAAAGCTAATCAGGGTTGTCTGGTAATAAACCCATCATCAACTATAGAATAGACGGGTAACCCCCCCGGATTCTTCATAAATTGGAAAAGGTACCAGGTTCTAAAACAATTCCGAATTCAATGAGAACCTGGTACTTGACACTATTATTTATCGTTCCATAGAATATCCACGTAGGCGCCGTCCACTTCCGGAACGGTAATTCGCTCTCCTAATATGGATCCGTATGTTCTCAATCCTTTAACTGTTCCCCATAAAAAAATGATATCATCTTCGAGTATTCTTTTATCTTTTTCGGTCATCGTGTAATTTACTAAAATAGTATCATCCCAAATACCATATCCTACATCCGTTACGTTTAATAGAAGGGTAAGTTTTTTTCCATCCTCTAAATTTTGCATAACCTTGGCATGTAACAACACTTTTGTTCCTATAAAAGAGTCAGGATCTCTTGCCAATTCGATATAATCTATTTCTACAGCCGATGTTTTAAATTTCTCTTCGGCTAAAGCAGCGTTTTCTGCAGCTTCTTTCTTCGCTTGAGCTTCTTTTTCTGCTTTTTCTACTGCTGCTTTTTTAGCTTGGGCTTCTTTTTCGGCCTTTTCATTTGCTTTCGCATTTTCTGCAGCTTCTTTTTCTTCTCGCTTCGCCTTTTCTTTGGCCTCTTTCTTAGCCTTTTCTTCTGCTTCCTTCCTAACTTTGGATTCAGCCTTCTCCTTTTCTGTTACTGCTTCTTCAGCCTTTTCTTTTGCTTTCGCGTTTTCTGCGGCTTCTTTTTCTTCTTGCTTTGCCTTTTCTTTGGCTTCTTTCTTAGCCTTTTCCTTGGCTTCTTTTTCCGCTTTCTCTTCAGCCTCTTTCTTAGCTTTCTCTTCCTTCTTGGCTTTTTGTTCTGCCTGAGCAGCTGCCACCTCACTTGGTGTTGGGTCAGGAAGCGAAGCTCCATAGGTACCTAAGGAGACCATGAATACAATGAAAAATACAAAAGACGATACCCCATAGTAAAGGAAGACCTTTCCTCGAGTTTTCTTTTTCTTGACTGCCCCAATACAAAACCAACTTCGGTTTAACAAGTCCTACTATATTCATAACGAATGACACACACCATAGTAGGAAAAATATGAAAAATAATGCCAATGCCATATGCCGTTCCCCTATCTTCCAATAATTATAAAGTCTACCAGTTAAATTCTAATACTTTATCAGATAATAAGCTACAAAGTTATACAAACTAAAATATTTAAATTTCTTCATAACTTCTTTTATGTAATTAACTAATAGAAACACTATACATCTTGAAAAATAAGGATAGGTCCAACATATAAAATGAGCCACGCGATTTCCAATTATCAGGGAAGATAAAAGGATAATCGACATGGCTCAAAACAATCGTATAAAATATTAAAAAGTGGTTGAAGGACGATCACAAAGAGGTATTGCATCTAATCCGGGAATGTCAAGAAACGCTGTCCGGAAACACCTAAATTTAAACTACTTAATAGTTATCGTGAAACTTGTTTTTTTATCATCCTCAATAATATCCCGATATATCAAACCACTATATTCAATTTCAACACCTGTTCTTTCCCTACTCATTATCAACAGCCATTGCAACAATTTCCTATCATCTTCAGTTAACGATTCAACCGCATATCGAAGACGTTCACTTCCCCTTTGTCTCCTGCGTCATCTACCTCGATTAATTTTGTCAAAATCTCATCCTCAATTGGCATGAAACGCTGCTCAAAGCGGTTTGCCCTCTTCATTTCATCCATCATCGCACCCGGATGTACCGATAAGCGAACGGTGCGAAATCCCCTTTTTCATATTCAAATCGTTCCCACGCAAGCCAGAGAGCCACCCTACCTGTTTGCCGGAATTGCTCATAATCGCGATAAATATTCAATTGACGCATACATGCAAAAATCATTGTTTCATACTTAACTAACACGTCTTCAAAATTCAACACTTGGTTGACCTTTCCGATCGTGCACGATTCAGTTTATTCCCGGGTAATTTCATCATAGAGGGAACGAACTATAGACACCAATGCGCATTTATGACGTTTGGCTTACTATACATGGCATATGAGTAGGAGAAAGATGACCTTTTGTAGTCAATTTTTAAAACAAATATGTTTTTTCGTTATTTTTAGACTATTATTTTAAGAAACAATGATATAAAATAGAATGTGAAGTGATTATAAAGGAGGATATTGCATGAAGGACGAAATTTCTCTATTCATTAGTCGAACTTTAGCTTTGAAATCTGTTCATTCAGGAAAGTACTTTTCCAAAATTATTACAATGGACGGAATCTACTTTTCAACACTAAAACCTATCGATTTACTGAACAAAGCATGCCTACGTCATCACTCATCAAAAGCCGGGCGAAAGGAGGCAGCCAAGGAACTTCTAAAGTACCGTCAGAAAACGCCATTTCTTATCTCTGATGAAGTGGGTGTGTTTCCAACGAATGGTTCAAAAAATCCCGATTGCATCTGGATTTTCAGTCACTTCTTCGATGCAAAACGACTGGACAGTAAGAACACATTACTTACCTTTAACAATGAAATTACCATTAACGTACCGGTATCTCTTTACACAGTCACTAAACAGAAAACGCGTCTACATACGCTACTCAGCCATGTTCAATATTCCAAAAACCAATACATATCCGAACAGTCTTTGTTCGGCGTGAAGGAAGAACACACAAAATATGATACCGAATCCACCGATTAAACATTACATCATGATTTGAGGAGATTACAAAAGTAGTTAAACACAGATCATATGAGACCCCAATTCTTTCTTCTCCGACAACAAAAATACCCAACATCAAGTAATTACAGATATAAAAAAGGCATTACAGTGATGTGACCCCTAAAAGTTAGAGTTTTATATTACGCAGCTAATTGGCTGGTGTGAAGACGGTATTGAACCGGACTCATACCAGCCAGTTTCTGTTTGATCCGTTTGTTGTTGTAATACTGAATGTAAGCCTCGATATCACGTTTAAGTTCCTCGTATGTGCGCAGTGGTTCGCCATAATACATCTCCTGCTTAAGTAATCCAAAGAAATTTTCCATTGGGGCGTTATCCAGACAGTTTCCCTTCCGAGACATGCTCTGGAACACTTTATGTGTTTTTAAGGTCGCAACCCATTTTCCGTGCTGATAGTGCCAGCCTTGATCTGAATGGATGGTAGTCCGATATTTTGCGTTCTTTACGATTTCAAGGGCTTCCTCCAAAGGTTTCATCACAAAGTCGAGCGTCGGACGCATACCGATGCCAAACGAAAGAATCTCCCCATTATACATATCCATCATTGGACTAAGATAGAGTTTTAGGCCATCTGAACACTTGAATTCTGTAATATCCGTAGTCAGCTTCTGATACGGGATTGTAGTCTTGAAACGGCGGTGAATACGGTTTTTCGCCACTTTGCCGATATTTCCCTTGTACGAACTGTAGCGACGAGATTTTCTGGTGAACTTACTGCCTTTTAATCCTAACTTTCGCATAATGCGCTGCACCTTTTTATGATTGACTATGATACCACGATTCTTCAATTCAAGTTGAATCCTGCGATATCCATAGTTTTCATTGTTCTTATCAAAAATGGTTTGAATCGTTTCCTCCAACTCTTCGTTGGGATTCTCCCGTTTCATTTGTTTTACATGATAGTGATAAGATGACTCAGGAATTCCGACAATTAGAAGCACATCCTTCAGTGTGAATTCTTCTTTGAGTTCGAATGATAACGCTGCTTGTGCTTTTCGAGATAGCCGTCCGGATCCATCTGAAAAGCTCGCAACTTTTTTAGGTATTCCACCTCCAAACGGAGGAGTTCATTTTCCCGTTCTAGTTTCTGTTCACGCGTCATTTCATTCTCTTGTGTTGGCTTCTGGTTCTTCTTAACATTCTTCGCTTTATCAGACATGACCGGCCGTCCTTTCGGATTGTCCAGGGCTTCCGCACCGCCATTGAGGAATTTCTTCTTCCAAACAGCGACCATCGGAGTGTTCGTCAATCCGAAGTGAAGAGCGGTATCTGCCAGTGAAGCGCCTGTCCTTTTCATAAAGTTTAATACATCCAACTTGAATTGAACAGAATAAATCGCGTCCCTTTTCTTACGAACCAATCCCTCCATACCAAACTTCTTATATGCGTTTACCCAATCCCTAACCTGTCTATTTGACTTTACACCATGTTTTTTCGCCAATCTCTCATATCCAATTGTTCCTTCGAGATATTCCCGCACCACCATCGCCTTAAAATCATCTGTATATTTAACCATAATAAAACACCCCGAAAGTTAGATTTTTGACTCTAACTTTTGGGGTGCACTTCACAGTCCACGTATGTCTGTAATGCCTTTTTACGTTATAATTCTCCAATAAATCAACTTTCTAATAACAAATTTCCTCACACTGTAACGGTCAAGTAGAATTGATCAATTTTCCACAATTAGCTTGACCACCCTTTAGGTAAATAGGGTCTGTCTATATTTCATACGATGACTTGGATCGGACAGTATTAGATTACTTCGCTTCGATGGAGATGCCTGTCTAAAATGGCAGTAGTAAACATATATGGATTTGGTACTCGAAATTCTTGAGCGCAAGACCATTTTCTTGAGCGTGGATAACGTGTTCTTGAGCGCGGATAAGTGTACCAAGTTCCCAAACACTCCGAATTCAATGAGAACTCTGGTACTCATAGGTATATGGGGGTGCAAAATTGAGATTTAAGATGATTGAGGAAGCTACAGGGAGATCAATGCAACGGTGAGCCGGCAATCAGGACACTGGTAAAACTTAAATTCAAAAGTTTTATTATTTCCATCCTATAAACAGTGGAATTGAAGCTAATATCTATGTCGTTTTGCCGGTTCGTACCTACTGAATATTGATAGTGAATGGTCCCAGGTTCAAGGAGAACCTCGAATTCATTGAGTGCATAAGACCCAATCAGATATGTTTCACCATATGATGGAATGGTTCGCCGATGATTGTCCAGGGAGAAACAATTTCGTAGCCAAGTCGTTTGTAAAGCCGGATTGCTGGATCTTTTTGTGTTTCGACATTTAAGGCTAATCGGGTGTAACCTTGCTGCTTCGCAAGTTCTTCTACGAAAATGAATAATTGAGTTCCGATTCCTTTGCCACGAAAAGTTGGAGAGATACAAACGGTGTCGATATACAATTCCCCCGGTAATGATTCTGCATCGATTTCAGGATTTAGGGCACCTTTTTCCATCAGCCAATTCGTCAAATTACGATCAAGGACAGGAGCATCATCACCTGGATACAAGACGATAATGCCCACCATGTCTGCGTTAATCTCCGCAATATATGTATACAGATAGGAGTGCCGGTTGTCATTTCGCATGAATAGCTCACGTAATCTATCTGTAACCATTTCTACCTCAGTTGCCCCTGTTAGCCGATTGGCGATGTCACCAATTGCATCGACAATTAGCGGGACGACTTTATCCGCATCTGTCGGTAAGGCGGGTCTAATTTGGATACTCAATTTCAAAATCTCCTTTTGGTCATTTGTCCTTTTACTATATCAAAAAAACAACCCAATGTTTTACGCATTGGGTCGTTTCTTAAATACCGATGCTGCTATAACGTTTCTATAAAACGGTTCTAAGGCAATTCCGAACTCAGTGAGAGCCTGGTACCGAAATCATATCCCAATGGCAAGATTCATTTTATCGTTCTTCCACAATACGGATTATTTCATCACGATTTAATTCTTGTTTTCTGTTTACTGTAGTCCAGGCGGACAGCATGCGTCTATAGGAATCCAACATTGGTATGAAGCTATTGAAAAAAGCCCACTCCTCGCCATATTTTAATTCTTCGAATCTGTTCAAATCCATAATGAAATAATGAGTGTAAGATAATCTTTTACTTTCTTCCTCATCATTCTCACTGAAACCATTAAATTTTATTGATTCCATAGTTATTCCACTTTTATCCTCTAACTTTTCAAATGAGTAGGTTAGTGCGCGGTACATGCTAAGTATGTCCAATACTTCCCGGCACTCATCTTCGGTCAATTCAACTGGGCTTAAACTTTCAAATGCACCGTTATAATGAAGGCTATACCCTTCCTCTAAAGCTTTTCGATTTAATTCGTAGTTCTTTTTCTCTTTTGGATAAAGCCCCTCTAAAATTTTAAATTGATTCGACAGCATTAATCTTTCAAATTTCGTCAATTTCATCATTTTCACTCCCTATCTGATATACTTCGCCAAAAAAGGTGAAAATCCTCCTGCATACTATGGTGCAAATGACTAACCCGGATTAGAACTTAAACTCCATCCTCATTATCAATAGCCCACTATCTGGTGCATCTTTTGTTTCCGAATACCCCATAAACGTAAGTGTTCCTCTGATATTTGTTCCCTTTAGGGTTACGTTGTGAAAGGTACCAGGTTCTGGAGCAATTCCGAATTCAATGAGAACATGGTACCGAAATTCCGGGAAGTAAAATTACTGCAAAATCGATCGTGGTTATTCTATAAATTATATTTCTTCATCAACGCTTCAGCCTCTTTTATTCCTGCATCCGTCAAATAGACGGATTTGGAGCGCTTGCTTCTACGTAACCAATCTTCCTCGGACAATGCATCCATCGCGTAAAAAGGATAGCCTTTCCAGCTCCTTCTCAACCCATCCGGATATTCATCCTCTTCCCATGATGTCAAATAAAGCAGCAATAATGTCAATTCCTTAATCTTTTTCTCCATAAAATTAGCCCCTTTCAGTAATCCCTTGGTAAAAAAATGGTACCAGGGTCCAGAACAATTCGGAGTTCAATGAGAATCTGGTACCGACAATCTGCTGATTCAAAAAGAGTAGCTGTTTCATCGAAGCCACGGGTTACCCGTCCTTCTAAAACATCCAACTTTCTATTTACTTCTGAAAGTTGCTTTTTCACATCTGCAAAACCCTTTTCCATGTTATTTTTCATCATTGTTAAGAAATCCATCAGTTCTTTGTCCATCCGAATCACCCCTATTAGGGTAAGTATAAATTTTTTTAAAAAGAAAGAAAGAAGCACTGGATTTAAGCTGATGTTTTTTAAAGTAACAGGTTCCGGAACGATTCCGAATTCAATAAAAAAAGGTGCCAGGTTCTGGAACAATTCCGAATTCAATGAGAACCTGGTACCGAAATTATTTCCATGGTATCTTTTACAAAACGCAGCACATTTAAAGTCGACTTAGATTATCGTAAAATCGCATCTAACGAAATTATTGTTTATGACATCGAGTTATCAGAGTTTATCCATCGGAAAGTCTCGGTGTTGAAAATTCATCATAAAGAACCTCTGCTCTCTGAAAGTGACATTTTAACAATTTTCAACGCCTTTTCAAAAGGAAATATTACTGATCCAAAAGCGAGAGAGGATCATAACCGTCTATTAATTACACATGTTTCAGAAAAAAAGACTATCACAAGCTCTACTTGTTTAGTTTGTAATAAACCTGTTTCAGATAAGGTTAAAGCGTATTGTTTATCAAACGATAGATTCAAAGGGAAGATCTATTGTTATGACCATCAGAAGATAGTTCAGAAATAAAAAAAACGGTACCAGGTTCTAAATCAATTCCGAATTCAATGAGAACCTGGTATCAAATTATATTTCTTCATCAACGCTTCAGCCTCTTTTATTCCTGTATCCGTCAAATAGACGGATTTGGAGCGCTTGCTTCCTCGTAACCAATCTTCCTCGGACAATGCATCCAACGCGTCAAAAGGATAGCCTTTCCAGCTCCTTCTCATCCCATCGGGAAATTCATCCTCTTCCCATGATGTCAAATAAAGCAGCAATAATGTCAATTCCTTGATTTGTTTATCCATAAAAATAGCCCCTTTCAGTAATCTCTTGGCGGGTGGTTAGACATATGAGGGAGGCCGAGTGAACTGTACCATACCAGGTTCTGGAACAATTTAGAATTCAATGAGAACCTGGTACTTGAAATTATGTCGGGTCCATTTAAAAAAGAGGCAGCAATGAGGCTGAATTATAAAAGGTACCAGGTTCCGGAACAATTCCGAGTCCAATGAGAACCTGGTACCCTAAATGATGTTCGAATTTTTTCATCGAGTCGTAAGGCTAACTTTTTTTCTCAAGAGAGACGGATGTTTTTGTATCATGGCAGGTAGTCGTCGAGTAGAGTCGGACCCTGCTGGAAGTTCAGGTTTGGAAGTTCCTCCAACAGTTTCTGTAGTTAGGCATAAAAATCAATACCGTGGATTTTATCCGTTTCGGAGGTCTTCAAAATGAAATAGTATTGCGGCAAATATGATAAGTATAAAATCCGTGACAATAACAATAACTTGGAGACTTATTGGACGTCCCCTCTACTACTTTATAAACTTTTTCAATGCCCTTAGTAAGGCGTCTTTTTTTCTTCGTGCAGTTGACCCATACTTGCGAGGTGTATTTTATCAATAGACTTTCAATTGACTGCGACTTAAAGATGATTGCCCTTTAATGCTTACCGTCCTTGAATAAACTGAAAAAAAGGAGGTGTAAAAATGTGTAGCAATAATCATATAAATTGCGGTTGTTTAAAATTTAATAAAAAAGGCACACTTGGGCCTTTTGAAGCGATTGACGTAGAAAATATTCCCGCACCAACAGTTAACACAGGTTCATTACCCATGATCCCATTCGCTTCCGGCGTTACAGGGGTTTTTTTAACAACAACCGCTGCAGGAGTGAGTGGCGAGTTATATGAGATAGGATTTGGTAACTCGAATTTTACATTGGCCCTTCCAGACGGTGATATTCCCTCAAATCTAATAACAGAAGCTTTTTCTGTAACACGAGCAGGTAGTATTACAGCGATTTCTGCAGCCTTCACTACAGTGTCAATTTTCGTGCCGCTTGCAGGAACAGTTACAGTTAGAGCACAAGTTTACCGTGCAGCTAAAGGTAGTAATGTATTCACCCCAACAAACGCATTTGTTGATATAGTCCCAATAGCTATGGGAACTATTGCTAGAGCACTTAAGATCGTTACTCCACCAGTCCTAGTGGAAGCTGGTGATCTATTAGTAATGGTGTTCTCGGCTAGCGCAACAGGAGCTGGTGATTTAACCAATAGTTTTTTTGGTAGTGCAAGTGCGGGTATCACTTTAGAATAGTTATTCGATACGAATTCAATGCTAATGATCTTTTGTCAAGAATGTGTTCACAGTGAACGGTACCCACTGGTGTTGCGTGGAATACAAAGACTTCCATTTATTACTTTTTTTACCATATTGGTCTTCGAACTAAAATTAAAAAAGGGAACAGGAGCCTAAGCTAAACCAGTTCCCATTTTTTTACTATTTTATTGGTTGTTGTTTCTTGTTCTTTTCTAATGCCTTTTTCTTCTTCTTTTTCAATGAAATGGTCTTTATCTATTGGGCTGGCAATTGCAACGTCTCCATATTGAAGTAATTTTTCCTTTGTTTTAGGCACTTTCTGACGCCCTTTACTCTTCCTTTTCTTTCGATTTAGGTAGCTTAAAATCTTTCTTATCGATTTGAAAAGATACGGTTTTAAATTACTGAAAAGGGTCCAAAGGGTCCTTTTCGGCAAATGGATAAGCCGCATAATTTCAGTCAATGCGACTGTAATTAACGCAATATACATTTGGTTCCAGATGCCTATAGGCGATTTGCTGAATAGATGATCTATCTTAACATGTTGCTTCAACCACTTGAAGAAAAGCTCGATATAACAACGGTTTCTATAGGCTTCCATGATTTCTTCCTCAGACAAATCCAAACGATTTGTTAGAAGATGAAAGTGTGTTCCTTTGTCATCAACGAACTCGATATATCGAAGAGGCTCTTCCCTAGTCAAGATGGATACCAATTCATTTCTCAACACGTTTTCCTGGGTTGGTGCGTAGGATTTCAAAGTTTCCATACTGAAATTCTTCCCTGCACGAACAAGGAAATGAACTTTCCTTTCCATCCATCCGCCCATCTTCGTTTTGTGCGCATAGCCACGATCCATGATGTATAAAGCGCCATCCGCATCAATAATGTGGTTTACTGCATCTGAGTCCGCTACATTTCCTGTGGATGGAATCATTTTTTCGGGATAAACGCTATTGGCTGATGCCACAACGATCCGGACATGTAACTTGATTCCGGCGGAATCTTTGGAAACTGCAGTCCAACTTAATGCATCTGAAGGCAGTTTCACATAGGTACCATCGATGATACGAATTGGTCCGACATTCGCATTTAAACCTTTGGTATCGCCCTTTATCCGCCAAAATAGTACAGCCAAACGAGAGAAAAGTTCCACTAAATGTGCTGTATTTAATTGAATAAGTCGCCGACTAATTTGGGAGTGACTAATGAAATCCGTTTCAATTTCTTTTTGGAATTCTGGCTCTGCTTGAATCCCAGCCTCAATTTGGCGGTGGCTTTTCCACTGCGCAACATTTGCCATGATAAAGACTTTCACAATCGAGAAATCAGTAATCTTTTTTGCATCGTAGTTCATTATCGGACATGCTAAAATATTTTCGGGTAAATTTGATAATAGTTGACGAAAGACTAAATTCTGGTTTACACTTTTCATGAGAGTGCTCCTTTTGATAGTGTAGGGAACTGATTTAGTCGTCGTTTCCTTACCTACATTAGGAGCTTTTTTGTTTTTCTGCAAGTTTTCAATTTCAAGTTATTATGCTATTTTACTATTTTTTACAGCTATGCAACGCCAGTGAACGGTACCAGGTTCTGGAACAATTCAGAATTCAATGAGAACCTAGCACTTGAAATTCATTCTAAGTTTACTAAGAGCCCGGTACCCAACAAAAAAGCCCTTTCAGCACACAAAGGACTCCCAAGCCATAAAATAATTATGCTTTTTCTCGATGATTATTTTCATCAAACTTTATCTTTCCGGCCAATTTTTCTTTAGACAAGATCTTAGATAAATTTTCAATTACACCTATGTTAATACCTTGCTTGTAAAAATTGTCCGGGTCGAGGTCAAGTTCTTCTGGCCAGCTAACTGTTTCAAGCTCCGGGTCAACAAACACCTGTTTAAAGAACTCAGAGTCCTTAAGTTTTTCCAGTATACCTTTCATATGAGGCTTAATATCAACAATTTTCTGTTCTTCGTTGTCAAAGGTGATATATAGCCAGCCGTCAGGAAGTGGTTTTACCGATTTGACTAAAACCATTTTAACACCTCCTCAGTAGAGTGGTGGAATTTTGTTGGGTGCTTTCCCATCACGGCAATCGTTCCACCCTTTCATAATATCATCTCGCTATTTTTCCAGCCACTTTATCACATCTTTTTCCTTACTTGAAGGTAGTGGGCTATCCCCCTTTAGGTATTGCCCAGTTGCAATTTCAATTCTCGTTTTATACTCCCCAACAATATGAAAATGTGGCGGGTCATGATCGTTGTAATATAGCACTATTATAATGCCACCAAATTTACTTATTCTAGGCAACAACATACACCACCTTCTAGTATATGACAAAAATTCAGCGAGACTCTGACAACTCCTCCCCCCTTTCCCTACAATACCTCGCATACTCCCTCCCCGTCTTTTCCCAACCAACAGGCAATAAGGACGGCAATAACTTCAGATCCAAAAACGCATGGGGGCTTTTCTGTTCATAAAAATAATATTGATAAGATGAGTAGCGATATTGTTCCATCGAATCAACCATCGGCTCTTTCGTTTCAATCGGGTTCCTATGTATATACGATCCAACATTCAATAAACCAATTGGATCGACAATCTCTTTTGAGTAATACCTGTTTTGATAGATTTGACCAACATAGTTGTATTTTTTACGGTAATAGTCACTGTACCGACGATTAAGACGCATCATGATTTTCCCAAGTGGAACGATAGGTGAACGCATCAGCAAGTGGACGTGGTTGGACATGATACAATACGCATACAATTCGAATGGGTATTTGCTATTTACAAAGTTCAGGTTCCTAAAATATTCATACATATCTCGTTCAGTATTGAATATGTTCTGTCGATTGTTGCCCGGACAATGATGTGATAAAAGCCGTTCGGATGCCAATCCCTCTTCTTATTAGCCACCAACAACCATCAATATCCGGTCCTTCGATTCTTTCATCGGAGCATCCGGCAATCCGATAATAACACAAGCCTCTTTCTCATCCCGTACATTCGCCTCCACCATCACTCTATGCCCTTTCATCCCCTCCAGCCCAACGCTCAATACATAGCCCACAACCTCACCCCATATCTTTTCCCACACCATACAGTAAACTGACTTTTACGTAAACTTTCTAAAAAGGAGAATAATGAGGATTTGAGGGGTTTTGGGGAATAATTATTTATATCGACAGATTCAAAATTAACGACAAATCCAATAAACATGCGGTTTATTGAATTAAATGAGGGTTATGCAAAATTTCTTTTTTGGGTAGAAGGTTTTTTGTATTTTTCCATATTCATTCTGAACTTAGCATCAAAAAAAGATTCCATAAGCGTAATTCGCCCCGGAATCTTTTTCATATTAAAAACGGTAAAAACGGCACCGTATTATGGAGCAATTCGGAATTCAGCGAGAACCTGGTATCCTAAATTCCTTTAGAAACATAAGACAACCATTAGCTTGAATAGAATGATAGGAAAGCGATATGTATGAACAAATGTATTTACTTATCTTATATTATTTTTTATCAAGCGGCGAGATTGAGAATATGAAAATATTGACTGTCGAGATACGGGACAAATATGAGGTTTACTTTAAGGACAGATACGATGATGGTTATAAAACATCAATTTCAGAAAGGATTGGATCTCTTTTTGATTATCTTAAAGGTGAAGGGGGGCTAATTTAAGAAGTTGGGCAGAAAGGATTTTAGGGTACTATTTATTTAGAAGTTCTGTCGCTCTATGTTTGGAAAGATAGCTTAGAGAGGATATGATAAAAATGGATCTATTGATTTTCATTATTGGTGCTACTGGTGAGTTTATACCACAAACGTATACACAGTTTTCTATTGTGTTTAAGATATTATGGCAGAAGGTTCTATGTTCCTTTAGTTCCAGAAAACAAATCATCCGGCCAAACTTAAACTTGTCGCTTAAATAATAAAAAACATTTAAAAAGGTAATAAGAACAATCCCGAATACAATTAAGGCCGGGATGTGACTTAGAACCATACCAGACTTGCAGGAACCATTCCTATTGTACTCTTATACTCCTATTTTTTAATAGGGTTATTTTTCATTAAGTTAGTTCAACCCACGTTGTAACTTATAGATTAACTACTAATACACAATGTGTTGAATACTTTTTTATATTCGATTCAATTTTGTTTCCTGATATGGCAAAAGCCTTCTAACCGACAGCGGTTAGAAGGCTTTTTTTCTCATTTACAGTCATTGGAATAGGATTTTTTAAAGACGAAACCAGTTTCGGAACAATTCCGAATTCAATGAGAACCTGGCATCAAAATTCTTCTATAATCTATATTTCTTCATCAATGCTTCAGCCTCTTTTATTCCTGTATCGGTCAAATAGACGGATTTGGAGCGCTTGCTTCTTCGTAACCAATCTTCCTCGGACAATGCATCCAACGCGTCAAAAGGATAGCTTTTCCAGCTCCTTCTTATCCCGTCTGGATATTCATCCTCTTCCCATGATGTCAAATAAAGCAGCAATAATGTCAATTCCTTGATCTGTTTCTCCATAAAAATAGCCCCTTTCAGTAATCTCTTGATAAGTAATCAGACTTATGAGGGAGGTTGTATGGGCAGACATCCCACGAAGTTAAAACTTGCTTAATTCATCCATAAAGGCGGGGCGTCTATGGTATGTTACTTTCAACTCATCCAACAAAAGCATTTCGTCTTCTCGACCAGCAATCTTACGGAATCGTCCTAACACATCCCTATACCGATTTCTGTTGGAAGTAGCATCCGCCATTGTTTTTATATGGCTTTTAAATAAGAGGGAGGCTTCATCTTTATGAGAAACCACTATGTACTCCAAGTACTTCTCGATCTGCGAAGGATTTGCTCTTACGTATGAAAGTAAAGCATCAACATCTTTTTCAGCCTCAATAAGTTAGAGGTACATACTTCTATTTCCAACCTCTAATTCCCGTTTCAATTGGTTGTAAAATACTGTGTAATCTTCCATAGCAAGTTCTTTCAAGTCCCAATAATATTCAAAATGCCCTTCCATGAGCAATTCGCGTCCTAACTTCGATTGCACATTCGGTGAATTAAATTTCTTGTACGCATCGTAGCGCTATTTTATCCAACCCGTCAACAAACCTAAATAATCCCTATCCATTCTTTCACCATCGAAAGCCAACCTGATGACCTCATCATAGTTTCCGATATCCATTTCCTGTTGGATTAATCGCTCTCGGAACGAAGCATATTTCACTTTATCACGAAAGATCTGACTCGCTTCCAAACGGGGGCTGTCGAAGACTTTTCTTTTTCGGTTCTTGTCCAATTTCGTATTCAGTAGTAAAAAGGTGTTAGGTTCCGGAACAATTCCGAATTTAATGAGAACCTGGTACTTGAAGTTCAGAAACCGGTATCAAAAAAGGAAAGGAGATATAACCATATTTCACATGGCCTCTCCTTTCCTATTGATAAAAATGTTTTTCCAACGCTTCATAATCATTTTGATCAGTTAATATGCTGAGTGCCCAATTATAGGGGGATTCATGAAAACCCAGTTTATCTTTAATTAAAGAATCCTCCACGTGAGAGTCTATAATTATTCGCATCGCTTCCTCTTTGCTTTTACCAAACTCATTTATCAATTCCGTAGTGATATGCTGAACCATTAAATCAACTTCATAGCGAAGTTTATTTGTATTATTTGTATTTAACATTTTATCACCTCCAATAGTTCTAACTGCTGTGCATCTTCATCCGTTAATACCGCTAACTGATTCTTATTATGATATGCTTTTATATCCTTAAAATTCGTTGACAATAAACCACCGTCAGCAACAGGGCCATAAATCCAATCTTTAGATTTTACGGGATCTTGATTCCCTTGGCGCATATTCCATACAAATTCTTTCCACACCGAATCTTCAGCCCCGAATACCTTATAGTTTAACTCTTCCCATTCGGCAGCATCCTTAATCCTAAACTTGAGAACAGTGGGTTGAAAATCCTTTTTCATGCCGAGAAAATCACCGATTGTTATACTAGACAATTCCAGAATTGATTTAATAGGAATCGGTTTTTCTGTACGCCGTTTTGCCCAATTCTCGGCTTGTACAAAATTACTTGTCAAGTAAAAACCTGGTCCAAAATCAACTCCGCCTTTTTTCCTTGGAAATATCTTCACCCCATGTTTAATAACGCTATCAGAGTATAAATCTATCGTCCCATGATATAAGGGTAAATTAGGATCATAATTAATTAACAATCATATTGACTCCATTCCAGTTTTCTAAATTATATCATGAGTTTCTGAATATTTCATTTCTCTTCTCCATTTACGCAACTATTTAACCGGACGACCAACATGCTAAAATCGGTACAGGGCACAGGAAAATTCCGAGTTCAATGAGAACCCGAAATACTTATTTTGAAAGTAACTTTAGATTTGCTTGTTAAAACTATGATTAGTGAATCAAAGACCTTGTGATAAGATGAAGATAAAACGGAGTGATTTGGATGGAATGTACAATTTGTGGAATCGCCCCGGTGCGCGTACAGTTCGACGGACAGCCGTTTTGTATGGATTGCTATAATGCTGCAATGGCGGAGGAGTTCGGGGTGGACCTTCCCAAACTACCCACAACATTTTCCGTGGACGATGAAAATGGTATTCATCGAATTTTTGAAGTCGAACGCCGGATCATGGGTACAGGAATTTTGCTGACAGCCCGCGAACGATGGGAGCACTGCTATGAATTTGCAGTGGATGGAGAGTTAGTTGCCGATCAACATACACTGTTCAACCAACTCAAAGAAAAGACCAAACGGGGGCTGTCGAAGACTTATCTCGAAACAGGAGAGTATCCAAGTGGCGAGCCGTACATCACTGTCAAAGGCGATCACTTGAAAGGCGTGCTGTCCTATAGTGAAACTAACAGCGAAGCACCGCTCGTCATCATAGACGGCAAACCATATACATGGAAAGAAGTCGGCCGTCTTTTGCAGGCATTTGAAGGCTTTCAGGTGAAGATCGAAATGAAGGATTTGGCGGATGAGTGGGAGGAATGAAATTGTATGTATACTTCTAGTGCAACCTGCCGAACTGCTTGTCATACGTCAGATTCAAAATCGATGCGAAAGAGGAGAAAATTGAAAGGTACCAGGTCCTGGAACAATTCCGAATTCAATGAGAACCTGGTACCCGAAATGATTTTTGAACTACGGATTGGATGGATTTTGTACTTGCCCTCCACTGTTTAAAAAGTCATCGTAGCGTTTTACGAAAGATACGATGTGAGCTCGCTTTAATGGGTCGTTTACCCCATAAGATTGATAAGTTTTCGGTGATTTGCCGTTTACTACTAAACCTGATGAGATGTTGGCATCATACATGAATTTGACCGCTTCTTGTAAAGATACCGACTTACCATAGTGGAGTGAAGCCATCGCTCTTGCTAAGTCGCCCCTTGTCACTACTTGGTCGGCAAGCGCTTTATTTGTAAGCGAACCTTTTACTGGTATTTTGTACTTTTCAGCTATTTGATACGGGACAGATGCAAAGTAGTTTGGTTGTGTGGGTTTTGTTGTGTTTAGTTCCTGCGGTTTTGAATGTCTCAATAAAATAGTTAGCATCTGAGCTTCAGTCAGGTTCCCTTGTGGGTCTAACCAGTTACCAATCGTCATAATAATCCCGTTTGTCGGGTGTGTCGTGTTATTATACCCCCGTATATAGCCTTTTTCTATAGACCATAACATGTCTTGTGACCAATATTGATTCTCCTGATAATCATTGTACGTAAGCTGTTCCTTTTCTTTACCTTTAAATAGAACCGTAAATTCCATTGTTCCTAATGTCATCCCCGGATCTCTGAAAATCGCTTCCCCATTATTGTCAACCGTCTCTTGTTTCAGAGTATATTTGGAATTCTTGGGTTATATCCTTTTTGTCTACCCACGCAATACCTGTATTGTCGGATGTTACTGACATCTTTTTGTCATTTGTAAACTTTAATATAACTTTTTCGTTCTTTAAAGGTACTCCTGCTTCATTCTGAAGTTTGATAGCAATTTTGGAACTATCAGTTATCAAATCACCTCTTATTGGGAAATACTCAGATGGTTGTAGGTCTAATACCCCTATCTCACTATACTCTCCTTCGCTGTATTCTACTTTACGTACTTTAAAGGAAGCATAGTTACCTACTTTGAGTTTTGTAGTGTTATAAATTAAATTATCTCCTTGAAAATATCGCTCTTCCAAAGAAAGCTCATTCACAGAGCTATCCGCTTTTGAAAGGTAAATCTGATACTCTTCTCCTAGTTTGAATCCTGGGTTTTTAAAGATTACATGATATTCCCCAGTCTCTCTATCGAATTGTTTAGGCCCGATTTCAATAAGGCTTATATCTTTCCCTGTTTTAGTTCTGTGAACTAAAGTGAAAGTTGGGATATATGTTAAACCATCTTGGTAGTAAGGTATCCTAATAACTGTATGTACCCCTGTCGTTACAGTCTTTTTAGAAAAATCTTTTACTATTCCTGCTGCTTCATATACAATCTCTTCAAAAGTTGTCTCTAAACCTGAATCTGTCCCTTTCTGCAAACTTTGTTCATTCTTTTCGGTTGTGTATTCTTCTGCAAAAACCGATACCGTAAACATAGAAATTACCAAAGCAAGTGACATTATTAAACTGAATGTTCCCTTCATTCCAATTCCCCCTATATTTGGAAATACTATAACAATCTTAACAAGCATAAGCGTTTTAATCAACAGCATATAACGAGGGGGATTCGTTCAGGTAAGAATTAGCCATTCGCCCATAGCGGGTCTTGGAAGATAGGGGAATAAAACTTCTATTGATACTCTTCGGCGCTGGCTCCGCGAAGTATTAATCTTTTAATGAATCGAAAATTCGAATAGTATGACAGCAGGCCCCAAGAAAAACCCCAGCTATAAAAGCTGAGGCAAAATCATCCTATTCTATTCCCATATCTCCAACAACACCCTGCCCACACAAACCCCCACTAACAACCCCTATTACCCTATCCCGCTCCTCCACCGTCAAACTAGATTCCGAAGGTGAAAACAGGTACCAGGTTCTAAAACAATTCCGAATTCAATGTGAACCTGGTATCCTATATCCACTCTAAGTCATGTGATAAGATGAAGATAAAAACGGAGTGATTTGGATGGAATGTACAATTTGTGGAATCGGCCCGGTGCGCGTACAGTTCGACGGACAGCCGCTTTGTATGGATTGCTATAGTGCTGCGATGGCGGTGGACACCCTTGCCTTCAGCTAACAGTTCCTACTGCCAAGCCTGTAGTGGACTTTCACCACCAAGTTATAGCGCATGCCTGGCGCACAGAAAAAGCCCCGCAGAGATTCCTCTCTACGAAGCTATAGCAAAGAAGTAATCTGAATTGTGTTGGTGCCAGGCACCGAACTTAGAGTTGCTGAGGTGTATTTAGTCCATACGATGAAGAACAAATGTCTTCGGTATTTCTTATCAAGGTTTTATTTCATTCATATGTTCTTTAATCGTCTTTTCTGTTAATTGGCCTGTAACAATGTCCACAATTATTCCGTCTGGGTTAATCAAGACCGTCGTCGGAAGTGGGACTATATTATATAAGTCCATGACTTCTCGGCCCGTATCGATCATTATCGGGAAATCCAGCTTGTAGTTGCTGGCAAATTCATTGACAGCAGACTCCGATTGTCCAATATTAACAGCAAAAACTTGAACGCCCTGGTCTTTAAATTGGTGGTATTGTTTATTAAGATCAGGCATCTCACTTTTGCTGGGCGCAGCCCAAGTTCCCCAAAAATACAGATACACAGCTTTGCCATTATAATCAGATAAACGATGTTGATTCCCGTCGATATCCGTAAGGGTAAAATCGGGAGCGACATCACCGACTTTTACTTCAGTAGAATTTACAGTTCCACTATCTGCATCGTCAGTTCCGCCCGAAAGCGTGTAAGAGGCAGCTAGAATACCCCCTGCAGCTACAATCCAAAAACCAATTTTATATGCTGCACCTAGTAACCCAAATATAAGTCCGATAATCGCCGTGCCTCTTTTGTATTTCTTTCTCATCCCTATTAATCCGAAAATAACTGCGAGTAACCAAACAGGTGCCATAAACCAGCCTAAATAGGGTATTAAGCCTACAATAAATCCGATAATTCCTAATACCAATGCCGTTGTGGCTGCACCATTTGATTGATTTTGAATAATGATGGTTTCTCTATTTTGTGCTTCCATCGAATCTCCCCCTTTTTTAAAAAACACAACTTTAAAAATATAACACTATCAATTAAACAAAATAAAGCAAAATGCCCTTACGTTGGCACTTTGCTTTATTTTACCATAGAACAAAAAAAAATTAATTTCTGTCCATAGTATTACAAACGGTATGAAACGGGTAGTAATCCATTGCTACGACCATTGGCCTCTTCGTTTCGATCGGGTTACGTAAAAAACGGTACCAGGTTCTGGAACAATTCAGAATTCAACGAGAACCTGGTACCGAAATTAATTGGAATTCTTCTTGAGTTCGAATGATAACGCTGCTTGTGCTTTTTCTAGATAGGCATCCGGATCCATCTGAAAAGCCCGCAACTTTTTTAAGAAAAAACGGTACCAGGTTCCGGAACAATTCTGAATTCAACGAGAACCTGGTACTTGAAATTACGTTGCCCGTTACATGCATAGTTTTTAATAAGTTATCAAAATGATAATACAAGCCCCCATCTATTGTAAGTTGGGGGCTATTTGACGCTTACGCTCCCTACAATAACTCTTGACGGATAAAGATTATCATAGATAGCTCGTCCCTCCCGAAGAAACTCAGGAGAGAAAAGGATATTATCCGTCTTAAAACGCTGACGTACCGATTCCGTGTAGCCAACATAGTAGACTTAATCACCATGACAGCAATAAGTTTAGTGTAGGCTACCAGTTTCCGGAACAATTCCGAATTCAATGAGAACCTGTTACCCGAAAATCATACGTGAAACGATCACGAGTTTATATTGAATAGGCTGTATCCCTGCAGGATGAAACGCAAGATCCTTTCGCGTCGCGGAAACACGCGCCTATAACGTTCTGTGATGGTGAAGTTTTTAAAAAATAACTTTGAAAGCTTTGGTTTCGTGCGGCCATTTTTCTTGAATTAGATGGCTTGACTTATATTACATTATACGCTGGTACCCGAAGAATTTAGAAAAATAATATAATTTAAGGTTGGGACTTTTATGGTAAGATTTTGATAGTATAGAAAAATGTTAGGAACTAACAAAGAAAAAGAGGTGACACAAGATGTTTGCTGGCATATCAATATTAATTGTATTGGGTATAATATTTAAATTTTATCGAGCTACAAAGATAATAGAAGATTTTGCAAAAATATGGAGTGTTAATAGATTAGGTTTAATCATCAGCATAGTATTTACTACATTAGCTTTCACTTTAATTATGAATTTAGATGGGTGGATTTCAACGGTTTGGAACCTTTTATGGCTCAATCTACTAATTTGGAACCGTACTATTAGGTACATACCTTTATTCATACTAAGATTCGCCATTATATTAATTCCTTTTACTTTAGCTATTGACGCATTAATGGGTGATATAATTTTTGGTGAGAGTGCTGATCTTGGAATCAGTGTAGGGGAAGACGATATAGTAAACAGCCATTTCGTTAATCCACACGATGTAAGTGGCTACACTCGAGGTGATGGAACTGTTGTTGAGGGCTATTACAGGGACGGAGACGGTAATACTGACATCAATTTATCAAAAGAAGATGGCGGAGGATACATAAGAACGAATCCGGACGGAGACCCGTCAAATAATTTAAATTCTTAGGGGGATTTATATGTTATGAAAAATTTATTCTTTATTATTATAATAGGTATTGTATTAATATCTATATTAATATTTATTTCAAGCCATATTGTAACAATATTAGCTGTCATTTCCTTTATCGTCTTACTCATCGGCCTTTTTTCATTAGACTCTTTAAATAAATTGGAAGTACAGAATCATATAAAATTAATTAGTAAATCACAATACAAAACACTTCTGTCCGCTTATATAAGTTGTATGTATTTAACCCAAGTTTACTACAATGATACTTATTCACATTTTACCAATGAGCGGGTGTTTCCGAATCTTTATTAGTTTTCTTAGCTTTCGCGCCAGGAGCGGTTGTTATGATGTATGTCTTAATAAGTGCTTCTTTAAAGTGGAACTCCTTCAACAAAAGTATTTAAAATTAAAAACGGTACCAGGGTTCGGGAACAATTCCGAATTCAATGAGAACCTGGTATCCGAAATCTATGAAAAAGGGCCCTCAAATGAGGACTCTCTTAGTTGTTACAAAGAAACTTCTATATGTGCAAAGTCTTGATAGTCGAGTTCATTTACGTCAATTTCACGAGATCTCATAAGGTCAATTAGAGTGGCTACTTTCATGGAAACTTTAGCACTAAAAACTGGCTCTTCAAAGTTATTATTAAAAACTTTACAAGGTACGTTCTTTACAACGTATTTCTGATCACTATCCAAAAACTCATAGTCTTGTGTGTATACAGGTTTATTGCCAACCATAGCACTAACCCCCAATGTAGATGATACCATTCTTTTTCACCCCTAAATATGTATATTTGTACGTCTAAGTTACAGTTTAACTATTATGTTGCATTTTATACCCTATTAGTAACTTATTCAATCATTATTGTTTTGTTTGGACTTTGCTATCTTCAACATTTGTTCTCTTAAGTCATCTGGGAAGAGAGGTTGCATTAAGTCTTTTTTAACGTTTTCTAAAGTAATTGTAACAACCGAAATTTCAAAGCCCTCCTCGATCTCATGCCCTTTAAAGCTAATTGCTGTCTTTTCTCTTTTGGGACGATTTTGGAGAGTATATGTAAGTTCTGTCTTTCCTTTGTACTGAGCTTTTTGAACCAGAAAAGGTACCAGGTTCTGGAACAATTCCGAATTCAATGAGAACCTGGTACCCAAAATTGTAAGTATACTTCTAGTGCCACCTGCCGAACTGCTTGTCATACGTCAGATAGTGAAAGGTACCAGGTTCTAAAACAATTCAGAATTCAATGAGAACCTGGTACTCGAAATTAATATCGGCAGCATTGGACATTAAGCAGCGGCATAATGAATTGACTCAGGTTCTGGGACAATTCAGAATTCAACGAGAACCTGGTACCAGAAATTAACACCGTATAAAATTCAATTGTATGCGGGGTTTGGCGGAAGCAACAAAGAAGTAAGAAAATTAATTTTGGAAGCGTTGGAGGAATATAGCTAACGGGGGCTTTAACGGAATTAGTGAATAGAATAGGGGTTCATTTTTTCATGAGGATACCATTCTGTAAGAGTGATATGTGGTGAGGAAATAAAGGGTTTAAGGGGTGGACATTCAAGTTTAATCCATCCCTCATTTTTTAAATCTATAACCCACTCCCCAAATTGTTTCGACAAATTGTGGATTCGATGGGTCCCTTTCAATCTTTTCCCTAATCTTCCTTATATGAACGGTAACTGTATTTACATCCCCAATTGAATCATAGCCCCAGATTCGCTCCATCAAATGTTCTTTGGTAAAAACGATGTTTGGATTTGTGGCTAAAAATTTTAAAAGATCAAACTCCTTGGCAGTAAGTGTTTTCTCTTCATCATTTACAAACACACGCCTTGAGTCACTTTGTATAAGTAGCCCCCCAGCTTGAATGTCATTTTGTTTATGTTTACGGTTCATTAGGCGGTCATATCTTGATATATGAGCTTTTACCCTAGCAACTAATTCATTGGGGTTAAACGGCTTCAAAATATAATCGTCGGCACCTCGGTCAAAGCCCCGAATTTTATCTATGTCTTCTTTTCGGGCTGTTACCATTAGGATAGGTATGACTAATGTTTCCCTGAGTTTTTTGCATATTTCGAAACCATCCATCCCAGGAAGCATTAAATCTAAAAGAATAAGATTATATAAATTAGTTGTGGCGAGTCTTAGACCTTCTTCACCGGTTGTTGCAATATCACTTTCAAACCCATTAACCTCTAAATAATCCTGTTCCAATACTGCAATATTCATCTCATCTTCTATGATTAAAATTCTTTGCATTTACATCACCTTTTCATATTAAAATAAATACTTGTACCCGCATCTAATTTACTATCAACCCAAACATTGCCACCATGTTCATTAATAATCTTTTTAACGATGGATAATCCAAGTCCACTCCCACCTGTAGAAGAATTTCTTGAAAGATCTGTTCGATAAAAACTATTGAAAATATAAGGGATATCTTTTTTTTCGATGCCACTACCATTATCTTTAATTTCTACAGTTACTTCATCTATTCCAGCTGATAAACGGACTTGGATTTCCTTATGTTTTTTATTCATATATTTCAAATTGTTTTGGGTAATGTTTGTTACAACACGTCGCAATTTTTCTCTGTCTGCTTTTACTAAATAGGAATCTTCCTTGTTGGCCAAAAGAATTATTGAACCTTGCTCTTTTGCCAATTCAAACGATAATTCCTCAACAAAATCAACAAAAAACGTATATAAATTCACTTCTTCGATGTAAAAAGGGGTTTGTTGTAAATCCAACTTAGAGAATAAAAACAAATCATCAATCAGTCCATCCATATGATTTGCTGTCTTATATATCGTGTCCATATATCGCTCTAACTTTTCCGGAGTATTAGCCACGCCATCTTGAATGCCTTTTATATAACCTTTGATGGATGTCAGTGGTGTTTTCAAATCATGAGAAATACTTGCAATCAGCTCTTGTCGGTTTTGCTCATATTGAAGTTGGGCGGACTGGGCTTCTTTTAGTTTTATACGCATCGCTTCAAATGTATTGGTTAGCTCGCCTAATTCATCCTTTTGATCAGACTTGATGCTGTATTCCAAATTACCATTACTGATTTTCTTTGCAGCAACAGATAGCTCCTTGATTGGAGATATGATGCTTTTTGACACATAATAAGTTAGTAGGCCATTTGTTATGATGATAATAAAAACCATAGCAATAAAACGATAACTTAAAAACAACCCCATGCCCGAATCTTGTAAATTACCTCTAAAAACGTAAAAGAGTAAATAACCCAAAACTATTTCCGCTAGTAAGAATCCAGTAATTGGAATAATAATCATTCCTATATTGGATAAAATCAATCGTTTTTTTATAGACAACACCACTCACCCCCATTAGCGAAATTCGCTATGCTATTTTTAATCATGACATAATGACTCGTTTAATGAAACAAATGGGACTGCCAAAATCAACAGCCCCTCACAATTTGACTAAATTATATCTTTTCAAATATCTGTCCATCTTCTATACGCAAGACCCGATCACAGAGGTGCAATATTCTTTCATCGTGTGTCACCATAATTGCTGCTTTATTCCTTGTCTTTACTTCATGAGATATCATTTCAACAACCTGTTTTCCACGTTCCGAATCTAAACTAGCAGTCGGCTCATCTGCCAATACGATATCAGGATCATTCATAAATGCCCTTGCAATAGCAACCCTTTGCTTTTCCCCACCAGATAACTTAGCAGGATAAGACTTTGATCTATGACTTAGCCCCAAATGATTTATTAAATCAGTAGCCTTTTTCACATTTTCTTTTTTGCCTGTTTTAGAAATATCACTTATTAACATTAATTGTTCCTTAACTGTTAAATAAGATACTAAGTTGGATGATTGAAAAATAAATCCTATTTTGTTCTTTCTTACAGAAGTTAACTTAGACGGTTTATAGGCTGCTATATTCTCTTGATCTAGGTATCACATTTCCACTGCTTGGTGATAATAATGCACCAATAATGGATAAAAGTGTACTTTTACCAGAACCCGATGGTCCAACGATGGCAATAAACTCTCCTTTTTTTAATGTTAATGAAAT
The DNA here is from genome assembly GCF_030067815.1 of Sporosarcina thermotolerans. Classification (GTDB taxonomy): domain Bacteria; phylum Bacillota; class Bacilli; order Bacillales_A; family Planococcaceae; genus Sporosarcina; species Sporosarcina thermotolerans. The sequence continues at coordinate 3,540,058 of NZ_CP125968.1, forward strand.
GTCTTTCAATATAGTGATAGACGAATCACCGTCACCAAATCTTTTTTGAATATGCTCAAGTCTCAATATTTCCTTTGCCATTATTCAACCCTCCCAATTGCTTCTAGTGCATCAACTTTTGCAACTTTATTGACAGATAATAACGAACCTAATAAATTTAAAACTAAAAATAACGCCGCTGTACTTAATACTAAAGTAGGTGAAGTTCTAAAAGGCACTCCTTCTGGGATTACTTGAGTCATACCGTAAACGAATAAACTACTAAATACGACACCAATCATTGTAATCAACGTAACTTGAATAATAATCCCCTTTGCAATATAAGATGTAGTTGCTCCTATTGCCTTTAAAATCCCAAATTGATTTGTTTTTTGTAATGTAATAACGTAAAAAAATACTGTTGAAACAAAAGCAGAGATGATAAATAGAAAGACAACAATCATCGTTAATGAACCTTGTGTTTCCTTGTACCCGGGTATAGTCTTTACCGCTTCATTAGATTCCATTGTATCGTACCCAGTTATAGGGGCTTTATCACCTGTATAAACAACTGCATTATAAGAAAGTTTATCTTGATATAAAGCATTCATACCCAGTTCAAAATCTGCATAGACAACAGGCATCATCGAATAAGTATGATCTTTCGTAAAACCAGCAATAACGATTTTTTTGCCTGTATTCTTGTCTGTAATCTCATCATTTAATTTGATTCCAAATATTTGAATACTTTCATCAGCAATTACTTCATTTTTGTTTAGCCCACTAAAGTCTTTTCCTTTTACTATTTCTAAATCTGAATATTGATTAGCATTCACTGAAAAATAAACAACATCCACATCTTTTTCATTCTCTCTTTCTAAAGTGGACATGTTAATAGCTAATGGTGTAGCGTTTTGTTCCAGCTGTTCACTAATATTTTCCACGTCTTTCAAGGTTAAATTCGATTTTATAATGGCACCATCAGCCTCTTTGTTCAGCACAATATAATCTGCTTGAATATTTTTAATGGCAGAACTATCACTGAAGCCCAATCCATTGGCTAATCCTGTGACGAAAAACACTAAAAACAAGACTGCAATTGTGATGACACTAATTAACGTGTATCGTAATTTTGATTGTTTCATCTCTTTAAATGCTAAAAACATATTTACTCTACTCCTTATTTTTTATTATAAATCAGCACGACTAATGTACAAAGGATGGCAGTATAAAATGGTAAAAATTTGATGCCTATTGGTTTCTGGAATATAAGCATTCCCAATATACCAATGAACTCAGATAAGATGATTCCGAGAATAAAGCCGCCAAATATTCCCGCTAATATGCCTAATAATAGTTTCATTCATCAATCTTCCTTTCATAGATTCTTGCGAAAAATTAATTTCCATGATTTTGAAAGTAATAAAAATGATAGGACAAAAAGCAGAATGCCAACTACCGGATGTATAGATCCCACCCATGGTAATACAGACCTAATATTTGCGGTAAAATACATCAAATAAATTGAAAGAAAAATTCCACTTAACTGCCAATAAGCCCAACGTGGTAAGGAACCTAATATAGCGAAGATAAGCATTAATACTGGTAAATTAAATCCAAACAAATGAACAAACTTAATATGCTTTGACCAATAAACTGGATACTCAAAAATTGCTTTTCCTCCTAGATAAAACTGTACAAAAATACATAGGGTAAAAAGAATTGTTAAGATGAAAAAAATGATTCTTCCAACACGAATTCTACTATTATTTACTTCCAATTTGTTCACCTCCTGTATTTCAAATCGTGTTTACAAATTCATAATACAAGGGCATTCTAAATTACTTCTTATAAAATTCTTAAATAATTATTAAATCTTAGTATCAACTGAAACTTTTATTACCATTGCCAGTTTCTATCCCGATATAATAATGGAATTGAATTGTGGTTCTTGGCTATTATGTATGTAAGTTACGTAGATTTGAAGTTGGAAAGAAACTAATTATTTCACTGTTGTGGATAAACGGTTTGACAAAAGGTGAAAATTGAAAATGCGAGTTCCGTTCCTAAGTTGAATCATAATAAGGGATTTGAATTGGGTGACATATTTCTTCTTTATTCATTTTTCTAATTTATATAATTGTTGCTTCTTTCTCTTGCTTATCTCTTAATTTTTTTCCCTCGTAGGTAAAATCTATTTAATGTTGATAGAATGCTCAATACAATTCAGGGTGGAAAAAGGGGGGCTTAGAGCTGCAAGGATTTGGGGTAGGTGTGGGAGTGAGATTGGGTGGATACCGACTTTTTGCAGATGAATAGCTTTTATTTCATGGATACTTTCAACTTCCCTAATGGAGATTGGTTGGTTTCCTGAATGGAGAAAAGGGGACAGAGAGAAGAATTGAAGCATCCAATGTCCCAAGGGTCTTCACAAATGGATATTTAGACATGATCGTAATTGGTATGAAAAGGTTACGCCAAGAAACAAACCAGAAAAAGGAGTGCGGATTTCATTGATTGGGAACAATGGGATATGGAATGTCTGACACTTGCAAAGAAGGCTATAGAAACAATCCTTCAAAGAGATGGAAAGCCCATTAGAGTAACTACTAGAAGTGTTAAAGACACACTGGGGTTTGGGAACTGGTTTAATAATAAGAAGCTGAAAAATACCAATAATTTTTTGCTTGAAGCAAAAGAGGATATAGATTGCTTTCGTATCGGGTATAAGAAAGAGAAAGTGGGCCATTAATGCGATGATAAGCAAAGGAGAGTCAATAACACCGTATAAAATTCTTGAATTTAACCAAGCATTTGTAGATTTAAAAAAGATTGTTGAAAGATACGGCGATAAAGAAAATGATGACTATGAGTGGGATGAATGAATTTGTATGTATACTTCTAGTGCCACCTGCCGAACTGCTTGTCATACGTCAGATTCAAAATCGATGCGAAAAGAGGAGAAAAAACCTTCTGGACAATCAGTAAGCTCTTCTCTTTTTCATCATTAGGTTAATAGAGTCCGCCCGAATTTAGACACTCAATCCGTCAGAATTGGGACAGGTAATATAGGTAGCATTGGACATTAAGCAGCGGCATAATGAGTTGACTTGGTTTCCAGGACAATTCAGAATTCAATGAGAACCTGGATATGCTAAATCTTGGATTTAAAAAAGGAAAGGAGATATAACCAATTTTAACATGGTCTCTCCTTTCCTATTGATAAAAATGTTTTTCCAATGCTTCATAATCATTTTGATCAGTTAATATGCTGATTGCCCAATTATAGGGGGATTCATGAAAACCCATTTTATCTTTACTTAAAGAATCCTCCACGTCAGAGTCTTTAATTATTCTCATCGCTTCTTCTTTGCTTTTACCAAACTCATTTATCAATTCCGTAGTGATATGCTGAACCATTAAATCAACTTCATAGCGAAGTCTGCTTGTATTATTTGTATTTAACATTTTATCACCTCCAATAGTTCTAAATGCTGTGCAGCTTCATCCGTTAATACTGCTAACTGATTCTTCTTATTATATGCTTTTATATCCTTAAAATTCGTTGATATCCAATCCAGTTTTCTAAATTATATCATAGATTTCTGAATATTCCATTCCCCTTCTCCATTTCCGCAACTAATTAACCGGACGACCTGCAAGCTAAAAGCGGTACCGGGTTCTGGAACAATTCCGAATTCAATGAGTACCTGGTACTCGAGGTAATTTGACAAATTGCTCAGTTTTCAATTGCGAAATACACCAGGTGGTAAACAATATTTAAAATAGCTTTAAAAAATCAAATGACTCTGACGATAGTTTGGTAGAATGAAGTATACAACAAATGAACTGAGTTCTATGGGAGGATTAAATAAATGTTTAAAGAAGAAAAAAAGAAGCTACTTATTGTATGTGATAACAAAACGAAGGTATATGCAAATCTATTATCTCAGCTTATTAGTGCCAAAGATGATAGTGAAAACGAAGTTATTGGAAGTAAGGATGGTTCTGTTATAGCCAGTGTTTGGGAGGAAAAGCACTTTCTTGCGAATGAGGCGAATATCTCTTCTGACCAGAATATTTTATTTATTGGTAGTAGCAAATCTGCAAAATCAGTAATTCCGAATGTCTCAGAGAAATTCAATGAGCATGGAATTCATTATGGATGGCTTGGGAATCAGGGTGTAATTTATATTGAAGATAGATTACTCAAAAAGGAAGAGTATGACAGTTTCACTACTTTTTGTGAACAGCAACAAAGAGAATTTAAAGAAAAAGTAGAGCTCAACCTATTACACGCAACCCCAAATATAGTGAAAGGCTTCGCCTTATTATTACCTTATGTATACCCAGTTGCCATTTTCAGTATTGTATCAAGCATGAAGGCAAAGAAAAAAATAATGAAACAACAATACCACACTGGCGTGTACCATTTCTATATGAATGCATTAACTCCATTTTTGGAGGATTAATACATGGATTCTTTTAAAAAGGGATACGACTTCTTTGGGAAAAATGCCTCAGCGTTTGTAGGCGCTCATGCTGGCAATGAATATATTTCTTCAATTAGTAGTGAAATTGAAAAATTTCAATCGGAAATCAATCGGTTCCAAGGCTTTGAAACAAACACCTCCAATTTACAAGGCGATGTCGCAGAATTTTGGCATTCAGGTACGCATAATATTGATGCCGTTTTAAAAGGAAAATCGGTCCGAACAACAGTGGATAGAAGTCATGATTTTGCATCCGCTGACGTTATCGATAGTAATGGAACCGAATATGGTTTGAAATACTACCAGACTGGGATAAAGAGTGCTAAAGCCCAAGCTGAAAGTATCTTTGAACGGTATGTCAAATACAAAGTTAGGTCGCTCAATGTAGGCAAGCCATTTGATTCATTAGAGGAGTTTATGAAAGTACGAGGTTACGATGACATACAACTCCTAAATGACCCTATATATTCTGGGCAAGTACGGGTCATTCCAAAGGATCAAATGCAAGAAGCAATTAACTGGCTTGAGAGTAAAATCGCTAAGGAAAGCATCATCAGACCTGACCAAGTTAAACGGTATGAAGATACGTTAAAGATGTTAAAAGATAAAATAGAAACACCGCAAGGAACAGAATCCACCCCTCTCTCAAGAGAAGAGTCAGAATTACTTGCGCGGTTAGCCAAAAAAGGTGAATTTGACTCTGGCGAACACGGTTTTGCTACAGAAGAACTCGTAAAATACAAATATGTTATGGAGCAAGCTTTTAAAGCAGGCCTAACTGCAGCAACTATATCCATCGTCTTAAAGGCCGCCCCAGAAATATATAGAGCAATCGACTACTTAATTAAAACTGGAGAACTAGATGAAAAACAATTTCAAAAAATAGGGTTTGCTGCTTTGGAAGGTGGATCAGAAGGGTTCGTTCGTGGTACAATCTCTGCCGCACTGACAACTGCCTGTAAAGCAGGATTATGGGGCGAAGCATTAAAATCTGTCAATCCCGCTGTAATTGGTGTTGTCACAGTAATAGTTTTAGATGTGATGAAGAATTCATTTTTAGTCGCCAACAAAAAATGACAAGAGGAGAACTCATTGACAACTTGGTTAGGGGCATGTATGTATCTGCAGGTTCTCTAATTGTTGGGGGCATTACTCAAAGTTTTATTGCAATCCCAGTATTCGGATTTATGTTAGGGAGTTTTATCGGATCCAGCATCGGATCTTTTGCTTATACCGCTTCATATAAAACGTATATCTCATTCTGTATTGATTCTGGATTCACCATGTTTGGTATCGTCGACCAAGATTATCAGATGCCACATGAGTTACTAAATGAGATTGGATTATCTACGTTTGAATACGAACAAACGCAATTAGAATTATTTGAAACTTCTACTTTTGAATTTCACACCTTTGAATATGAACAATTTGCCTACGAAACTCTTGGGATTACATTATTACGAAGAGGCGTCATTGGTGTGAACCAAGTAGGATACTTATAAAAAGTATGATTTACACACATTACAATTAAGGAAATTGAAAAATGGATTGCCTCCCTGTCAATTCATCTCTTGATATTCATAAACTGTTGTCATAAATAAATTACATTTCCTTGCGATCAAAGATATTTTAAATTCTACATTTATACAATTATAGTGAATAAACTGAATTCAACCATGTACAGGTACCTTAACAAACGGAGCATTCAAACAAACGCAGCTCGCAACAAAAACACCCCAACTACAATCACCATGACTGTAGTAAGGGCGCAAATTGATATACCCCATCCAATTTAGAGTGCAAGGTTCCTGGGCAACTCGGAATTCAACAAGAACCTTGCAACCTAAATTCCTTCCAACCTCCTATAACCTAACCTGCTCACGTGCTCCCCTTCGTACATAGCCGCAACGACTACATGAACTAGAATAGTAACCAATGCGATGATACCCCGTTAGCTTACACACCAATCTCCCGAATAATTTTCTCATAAGCTTTCTCCTCACATTATTATTCTTTTAACCGGTTCCACCTTTATGTCATTTATAGTAGTACCTAAAGTACAAGTCACGCTTTACTGCTCCCCAGCTTCCTCTTCGATTTCTTCATTGAAATTGGGTGATAGGAACTCCTGCAGCGCCTGTTTATTTTTCTCAAAATCAATACTAAGAACAGCTCCTGCTGCCACGCGTTTATGCTCATAGGAATCTTCAAGTGGGATCCGTAATGTCTGCATTTCGGATTTCCCGCGAAATATTCCCTCCCCGATTTGGAAGATTTTTTTCTTGCTCATATTCGTGTCGATATAAGGGTCTGCCATGCCAAGTATCTTCGGGAAATTTACAAGTGTATGCATGCCGACAGCCTGTTCCTTCACTCTTGATATGACTTCTTGTTGCCTTTTCACACGACCAAAGTCATTTTGATTGTCATTACGGAAACGGACATATCCTAATAACTCATCCCCATGTAAAAGTTGTTTACCAGGTTGAATTTTGCCCCCCTATAAGGAATCGACTGGGATACGTCGATTTCTATCCCGTCAGGAGCAACGACATCCATTATCTTTGAAAAGCCGGATAAGTTGACGGTTGCGTAGTATTGAATGTCGATGTCAAAGTTTTGCTTTAATGTTTCCCGGACAAGCTCCGGTCCGCCGAAAGCGAATGCGGCATTTATCTTTTGTTTTCCGTGTTCCGGTATATCGACGTATGTGTCGCGCATGATGGATACTAACTTCAAATCATTTTTTGACTGATTATAATGAAGGATCATTAACGCATCCGATCTTCCGACTTCATTATCACGGGCGTCGCTTCCTACCAAAAGAATATTCAAGACATCATCATCTTCCGACTTCACACCTTCGAATGGCTTAAATGTTGTTTGGGGCACTAACAATTCAATCTGGGCAAAATCTTCAGTCGCGACAGCTAATCCGCTCTTATACTGGACATGCCAATATAATGCGCCAGACGCAATAATAGCTAAAAATACCAGAGAAAAAATTATCAGTATTTTTAAGCCCCTTTTCATGAATGGCCTCCTCCCCCCGTTTTTTTATTCATTAAGCAATGGTTTGCATTTGGATATCAAGTAAGTTTCCAAATACCCCCTCCTTTTCTTTCGCCAATCGGTTATAATCACCGGTTTGAATGATTTCTCCAGCGTCCATTACCACTATTTGATCCGCATTACGAATCGTTGATAAGCGGTGGGCAATTACGATAATCGTCATCTTTCCTTTTAACCTTTCGATTGCCTCCTGGATTTTCGCTTCATTTTCCACATCCAATGCACTCGTCGCTTCATCTAATATGAGAATAGATGGTTGCCGTAAAATAGCCCGGGCCAATACAAGACGCTGCCTTTCCCCACCGGACAGTCGGATTCCCCGGTCTCCTATACGTGTATCAAGACCTTGCGGAAGCTTTCTTATGAATTCCGCTGCTGCCGCAAATTCTAAGGCCTCCCAAATCCTATCTTCTGTTGCATCCGGGTCAATGATCAGCAAATTCTCCCTAACCGTTGCGTTGAACAAAAATGGGTCCTGCGGAATATAACTGATTGATCTCCTCAACGAAGTTACATTCTCATTTGTGAGCGGTTCATTATCAATAGTTACCATCCCTCGATCCGCTTTGTTTAGGCCCATTAGCAAGTCAATTAATGTACTCTTTCCAGCCCCAGATGCCCCTACTATCGCGGTCATCCGATTAAATGGAATATGCACATCCACTTTCCGGAGCGCATACGTATCCTTTTGCGAATCATATTTAAAGTGAACATTCAGGCAATTCAATCCAAATTTCATCACTATCGGCTTCACATCGTTAACTTCCAGACTTTGCAACTCCCTTGAATCCGCACATTCATTTTGCAAATCCAGTAGTGCTTTTAGTGATGGCATCGTGGATCCAAGTTGCTCCAGATTGGATTGAATGCCTGTAATCCTTGGCCATAGCTTGGCGAAAATAATGACGACCAACATGACTTGCGCCGTTTGAGCTTGCACCATTTCAATCGAAAAGAATATAAAAGCGGCAATGAGTATAGCTGAAACCATTTTAAAGAGCATTTGTGAGGTCGAATTGACAGTCACTAATTTGATTCGATTTTTCTCCATCTTTTCGGTAAGTGAGAAAAACTTCCGTAAATGGTTTTCCTCCAACGAATTACTTTTGATATCCTTCATCCCATTCAAGTGATCCGTGACGTCCGCCATGTATGTCTCCGTCAACCCAAATGTTTCTTTACCTAACGAATGGGATTTTCGTATAAACTTTTTCGAAAAAAGAATAAGTATGAGTCCGAAAAACAATATGAAACTTGTCATCTTTACAGATAGATAAAACGCTATCGCGATTTGAATGAAAGTAAGAATAATCGAAGACATAAACTGCAGAAATAAATAAATGCCTGCACTAACGTTATACATTTCATTCGTCATTATATTAATAATGTCGGATTTCCTCTTCTTAAGGTAAAATCCCCAATTCGCATGAAGCAAACCCTTATACGTATCCTCTTTTAGTTTTCGAATGAACCCTTGTTGGATTTTAGCGCCTAAAATTGTTTGACTACGTTTGAATACACCTTGTCCAACCATCAAAAGGACGTAGATTCCCAATATGATCAGTAGGCTAGCCGTTTTCGGATTCCCGTAAACACGTCCGTCATCCAATTTAAAAACGAAAGACCGTCCGTATTTAGATCCATAATTCCTGTCAATCCAATTAAAGGAATCACCAAAAAAATACTTGCACTATCTATAGGCCGATTAACATCATACAAATCAGATTGATATATAGTATTTTTCCAGAGTAGCCATGTATTTGCTTTGTAAAGTGCAAGAAATGCTTCAAGACCAAATCCTCCATTCGACAGCCGTGTTTCAATGTTTCATTTCTTTAGCAAACTTCGCAACAACCGTGAACCTGTCCATCACTTCAGCACCCGATACATAATAGGGACCACTACGTAACCAAGCATGCGCGACCATTTTTCCATCCGTGTCTTTTGCGGTACCTAAGTAAAGGGTGCTACTGATATTTCGTTTCTCAAGCATTTTCATCCCGGCAATCGCTTTGACAAGACATTGGCTTTCCCACAATGTATAGCGGCTCATGAGATGAATGGCTTTCGATACTCGTGCCAACTCTGCATTATTTGAAGCAGTAGGAGAAAAAGAGGTCTCTTTCATTTCATCACCAAGGCCGGAAGCCACTTTTGAAAACGGAATGCTCTTCAAATACCGCCCTCTTGCCAATTGCAAGTACGCCTCCAACAGAAGCATTTTGCTCTCCCAATTTAATCTCAAAAACGTACGGACGCGTTTTAATATACGCATTGTGGCCCTCCACCTAATTCGCGATTATCAAGCCTTCTCCAAGCAATTGCTTCAAAAAGGCACTAACTTGTGCTTCACACTCCGATTGTTCAACGTCATAGTTTGATAATAGGTTTTCAATCAATTTCTCAAATGATATAGGCTCACCCATTAGATCCCAAATCACTCCGCCTAAATTTCCAAGATTATAATATTTCCCGCTTTCAATACTTAACATCACTGTTTCCCCATCCATATCACTAACAATATTTCCTTGATTTCGATTAAATACTGAATTCTTTAACTCTATCTGTGTTTTGATCATCTCTGTTCTCCTCCGCTCTTAGGGTTGTTAAGATAAGGTCGACTAACTCATTTGCTGTAAAATGAGTAATCGGGCGACAAATTCGTTGGAATTGCAGTTTATTCATCATTTTAGAAGACATGTCGAAATGCCATTCCATCAGACCGGAACCGTGCATGAAAAAATTGCGGTACGTATGGGAATACAATGTAAAAAAACGTTCCATCTTTTCGATTGGGTGAATGGCAATCTCCTCAAAGCCCCCTTTCACCAATTCAAATATCCCCGCAAGCGGAAGAGGTTCGGTAGCAAACTGTGACTCTACTGGAATGGCAAATTTTGTTTCCCTAACAAAGAGCGGCTCAAAATTGGAAGACTCCATTCCGAAATGCTGCAGGCTTTCCAGCCATAGTTTCTGCTGGGGATAAGCGGGTGTAACAATTGGCGTATTCGCCCGATCTAAGGTAACCGGTATCACATCATCGCTCAACAATTGATAGCCCCTTTGTAAAAAAGCGGAAGCAAGAGTAGATTTCCCCGCGCCAGATTCACCCACAATGGCATAAGCCTTTCCATCTATAACTATTGCACTTCCATGAAGAGGAAGGATTTTTCGTTGTAATAAAATTGCACCCATACATGTTCCTAACAGAAAGAGTCGTATTTGATCTTCATCGGCCCCCTCATACTTCCTAAAGACAATTCTTTTACCATCATGTATCAAGAAAACCCCGACTTCAGGCACACGAAATATGACCTTATCTTCCTCACTGATATAGACATCTTTTAGATCTAATTCAACCAGGAATGTAGAGTCCTCAGATTTTTCAATCACTACATCAGTTTCATTTTCATTTATACTTATTAAAGGTAATTCGCGAAGGAAAATATCACTGGAAATTGTTAACCCAAATGCTTTGTAAGTTGTTTTTTTAAAATTCTTTAGCATATTTATTAGACAGCACCCTTCTTCTTGCTGAACGATTAATGCCCTATATATTTCTTCCAGCATTAAAGGCGAACCCCCTTTTAATTCCACAATAAAGGGGGGCAATTATTATTTTTCAATACACCGATTTCTTATAAACGATGTCCCACACTGGTCAGCTTGTAGTGATTTCACTAATAGGAGTTTTCGCATCAAAAGCTTTATCCGTGAATTGTCCACCTCTTCCAAGCATTGTTTGATTCACATCAAGAACTTCCAATTCAGGTTTTTTCCATTCCATTTTCATATGTATATCACCTCCTTCAAGTGAATCTTTTCATAAATCGATAGACAATTAGACTGCGCATTAAAACTTTATAATGTGGATCTATTGAAAACTCTGGTTTGGGTGGTTGTTTTGCCTTTTCTATTGCCAATCTAATAACCTCAGGATGGAAAACATTATTCGCATGCTCGTCATTACCCATTTCCACGAGCTCATCAGTGAACCTATCCCAATGTGGCATCATTCGGTGTACCCAATCCGCTCCTTGAACACCATGAATCCTCTGATTTAAACGTACATTATCCGGCAAGTAGTTTTGAGTTGCCCTCCGAATAAGCGCACGATCCAATCCATTTTGTACATATTGCTCTTCCGGCAATGACAAGCAGAAGCGAATTACTCGAATATCATTAGTAGGATCACGCTCCCATACTGATGTATGCAGCGAAAGTTTTGTCGATACTGTATTACTCGCATTCCAATGAAAAACATCTTCAAAATGTTTTTTTCTTATCCCAAAAATATCGGTTTTGGAGTACATTCCCAAATGACTAATACCAGCTTCGTTTAGCCTTGTAAACACATCAGTCTTTGCTGCAAACGAAGGATTAATCAACGTCGGCAGTGTAAATTCAGTACCTTCTGAAAGTGCCTGACTAATCATCGGAAAACCAATCTTTGTAATAATACGCAGTTTGCGTTTTCTAGACCCACCGACCCTATTATTAAAGTTAGTTAATTCACGATATAAACGAATCCATTTGAGTTGTTTTAATAGGAGAGCATAGTACTCATAGGCATCCCCCCAAGAAATCGAGAAGTTCCCTCGACCGCCACTAAGCAAAACACCAACGCCATTTTCTTGAGCTTTTTCAAATATCCCTCTGAGCCAAAAAGAATTCTCGAAAAACTTATAAGGCATTTCCAACATGTCTAGAAATTCATCAATCTCTGAATAGGAATCTTTCCCGTCAAAGTTACAATAATGTTCGGTTATACCTCCTACGTATTTCGCAGTGGACTGTATATAGGGTGATTCATCTGCCAATAAATAGTTTGGTGAAAAGTCAACAAAATCACTGGCTGGGATCATGCTAAATGAATGAAGTTGTTTGTTTTCCACTTGTAAATGCTTTGCTGCAAATCCAACAACCGCCCCCGAATCCAGTCCCCCACTCAAATGCGACCCAACATTTCGATGCGTCCTTAAACGGGAGGACACAGACTCATGAAAGACACCTTGAAATGCTTCAACATATTCATCATTATTTAGTTTCAGCCTTTTTCCTTGCATAATAAAAGAATATCTTCTCATCGTAACGTTATTCTTTTCTATTAAAATGCTATGTGAAGGAGGTACTTGTCTTATATTCCTATAAGGCGTGGAAGATGCATCTACCAATCAACCATCCCCGGAATTGCCAAATACTCTGCCAACCAATCTTCATTCGGCTTCTTTTCTATAAAAGGAAAAGAGAACAAAGGCTCAATAACTGTACAGAAAGTAAACTTTTCATTGTCGCTGTAGTAATACAGCGTACGACTGCCGAGAAATCCCTTGCACCAAATAACCTCTGATGTTTCCGATCCCAAATCATAAATGCGAAATCACCAACTAAAAACTTCGGAGCATCAACATTCCATTTATAGTAAGCTCGCAAAATCAATTCACTATCCGTAATATGTTTTTGATGCGCAGGTTCAATTTGCAGTTTTTCAAATAACTCTTTCCTGTTATCAATGATTGCATCTGCCGTGATTGCACACTGTCTTTCATAGTCGTAAAACGGAAGTTGCTCACCGACCGATTCGGGGGTGATCCACTGTGCATGGCAACCAAGAAAAACATTATCTGAGTGCCATGTTTGAACTTTATCCGCTGGATATCTCCTCAAGACCTTCATCACATCATGACCATACTCGATTTTCACCGGCTCACCATTTAATTGATAAATTCCTGCTATGGCACTCATAATTCCTCCTCCCCCTTGTCTTCACAACTCGCAGTTCCAAACTATCCAAAGTTGTTTGTCCAATTATAGTTAAAAGATATGTATAGAAACCTAAGAACATTACTCTTTCCATTTGATTAACCATTCTTTCCAAGCATGTCCAGTGTGTCGTCTTTCAAAACATCTTTCCCAAAAAAGAAATACTATATTTCCTCTTTCGATCAACGCCATTTGTTTCGCTGTACAACACATGATACCTCTTTTTGTTTATTTTGTCAACACACATTCATGACTTTTCGCATGGTTTATGAGTGATAAACACACTAAAAAACCTCCAAATAGGTCATACGACTTAATTTGACAATTTTCCTCATTATCTGATGTTTTGTCCTACTATTATTCGCCAATTTAGGTTATTATATTTGTAGAGTTACACTGCACAGCATCCTTCTTGTTTTGTATGGCAATCTAATAGATAAAAATAGGTGAGTGATTATATGAACAAATTCGGAATTCGTATACGTAAATTACGGGAGAATAAAGGGTTAACCTTACGAAGTTTAGCGACTCAGTCCAACTTAAGCTATTCATTTATCGCTTCTTTGGAAAAAGGGAGATACAATCCTTCAAGGGAATCCATTCATTCTCTCGCCCCCCTTTAGACGCGGACGTGAATGAGTTGCTAATGCTTGCTGGATTTTTACCGGAACATACTGGAATGAAAGGGTCGCAGGAGGAAAGTCATTTTGTTGAATACGTTAATTCGGACAAACAATTTGCATTAGAGAATATTATGATGATGCCAGTAACCTTCCAAGGTCGAGAACTTAAAAAAGCCGATAAAACAGCGTTAGTAGCTTTTCTACAAACTTTTTCTGATTTAAAGGGGAAATAAAAAACCTTTTTTGTACATGGTTGAGGACTTTCAATGTACAGGAAAGGTTTTTTAAGTGTGAAAATACCTATTGTCGAAATACTAAAGACCATTAATCTAATCTATTTCCCATACATTATTAATAGGTATAAAGTATTGTTGAAAAAGTACAGAAGTTATAGTTTAATTATAGTAACAGACTATTACCACTACTCAGATACCGCTCAAAAACGATTATTAAAAGCAATATAAATCTATATTCAAGCAAACGGAAAGCTTTATATTTGATAAAAGTAGGTGATGGTAATAAAGGCTTATATGATGAACGACTATTACGTTTTTACAAATTATCATGATTTATCTACGCATATTCATGATATTATTCATTTTACAATGCCAATGTCCCAAGATAGGACACATTTCCTCTCGATTATTACCGGAAGAATAGATCATGATAAAATGGTTTTTGTAAACGATAATGGAGAAATTATTCCGCTAACATATGAACATGAAGATCTTTATTATTCGGCATTAAGCTGCCCGGAAGTTGTTAGATAAAGCTAACAATACAAGGTGCAGTTTTTCTGTATTTGTAAAAATCAAATAGCATGTGTCCGGTGTAATTACCGAGCACATGCCTTTCAACGTTATTGGGTGTAACTAATCTATCATTGTGACTACTGTTCCTATATTTTTCGTTCATTGAATTATTTTCTTAGTTTTCACACCCCCGACGGAATTCCTCCATAGCCATATAAAAGGTTTTAACGGATAGTATAAGAAATAAAGATTCTTCGGTAATTTTAGTGTCTCTATATCCAAATAATTCGGTTGGAATAACAACAATAAAAAAATAGCTTTTTGTATATTGGACTTAAATGTATATTGACAATATAACAGCCTTAATTTAAGAATAATTTTAGCTTTACTATCCACTTTTTCAGTGTGTGTTTGATTAACATCCAAGACATCATTTTTCATTAGGTAAAACACTACCGCTTTCGCAAATTTCCTTGCCCCTCTTTTTGTTGTTAATGGTAATAACTCCTCAGGAATTTTGGTTTTGAATAGCTGAGAAGATAAAAGGTATACTTGCCCCATTAAACGACGTTGCTCTCTCGCTTCTAATGGAATTGTCCCATTACTTATCAATTGATCAATATCGGCTAACCACCGAAGACGGAACCATCCATGCTTTGCCCCATGGCGAACAAGGTAAACAAATAGATCTTTTTCACCTAAGAAATGGACAGGGTTGCTTGTCAGTTCACTTATCCTTTTCCGCTCCCATAATTCATCAAAATTAGGTTCCTTCGAAGGACGATCATAAAGTCTCCAATGAATTTCAATTTCTACATTCCTTACGGGATGATAATAAATGACATGATGACTTTTCCATCTCTCCAATTTAGATAGTACACAGATATCTTCTTTCTTATACCCATTGTCTACTAATATTTCTTCTGTTCTATCAAAATCAGATTTGGGAATTAGTATATCCAAATCCTTAGAGAATCTGAGAGAAATATCACCAAAAATTGCATTTGCAATTACAGGACCTTTTAAGAATAGGGACCGAATCCCATTTTCTCTTAACAACAAGCTAATCCGTTCCATTTCACCACTTAATTTTAGCATTTGAAACGTATTTTCTTTGTAATCCTGATTCAAGGCATGGAGCACGTGTGATGGAATTAACGTTCCATCCATTTTGCTTAGTTTTGCATGAAGTAATGGAAAGATTCGATGATGCCTTGCTAACGCAAGGAACAACTCCCAATCAACTTCCGAAAGTAAATCATCTTTGTACGTCACAACGTATCCTATGTTCTCTGTATGCATAATTTGAAGTAATAATTTCAATTCATTTGACATGCATGAATGGTCAATTTGAAACTTAGTATCCATCATATATTTCTCCTGTTCCGTCGTATTCCACAATCCATTAACTATATGAATAAAAGGATCTGCATCTTTCTCTTAGATGCAGATCCTTTATTCGGGGCACCAAATTGGACCTAAATTCAAGTAAGTAGATCAATCCCTCCCAAACAAATCCCGAGTATAAACTTTTGCCTTCGTATCCCTAATATCATCAGATAATCGGTTCGCTATTATAACATCACTCAAGATTTTAAACTTATTTAAATCACTAATAACCCTAAATCCATCAAACTTCTCACCATCGATCTCCGGCTCATATACTAAAACCTCAACCCCAACTGCCCGAATTCGTTTCATAACGCCCTGAATAGCCGATTGTCTAAAATTATCCGAACCAGTCTTCATAGTTAGTCGATAGATCCCAACTACCTTCGGGTTGTACCTCAAAATCATATCAGCAATATGATCCTTCCTCGTACTATTCGATCTGACAATTGCCCCAATAATATCATTCGGCACATCCTCAAAATTAGCCAGTAGCTGCCTTGTATCCTTCGGTAGGCAGTACCCCCCATATCCAAAAGAAGGATTATTATAATGCTCCCCAATCCGAGGATCCAAGCCAATCCCATTCACAATCTGTTGCGTGTTCAATCCTTTCACTTCAGCATAAGTATCCAACTCATTAAAGAAGGCAACCCGCATAGCCAAATACGTATTTGCAAACAGCTTGGTAGCTTCCGCTTCCGTTGAATTTGTAAATAAAACTGGAATATCTTCCTTTACAGCACCCTCAACTAACAAACCCGCAAAAATCTTTGCCCTCTCTGACTGCTCCCCAACAATTATTCGGGAAGGATATAAATTATCATACAGCGCACGGCCCTCACGCAGAAATTCTGGGAAAAAACAATATTCTCTGTGCTAAACTTCTTCCTCGCCGCTTCTGTATAACCGACCGGTATCGTTGACTTAATCACCATCACGGCATCAGGATTAATTGACAACACAGTTGAAATCACTGCCTCAACCGTACTCGTATCAAAAGCATTTTTCTCCGGATCATAATTCGTCGGAGTTGAGATGATCACAAACTGTGCATTTTGAAACGCAAATTCGGCATCCGTCGTTGCAGTTAAATTCAATTTCTTTTCCGCAAAAAATTCCTCAATCTCTGAATCTTGTATCGGTGATTTCCGTTTGTTGATCATATCTACTTTTTCCTGAACAATATCATAAGCAATTACTTCATTGTGTTGAGATAATAACACTGCATTCGATAGCCCTACATAACCGGTTCCGCAACTGTTATTTTCATATTCAAACACTTCCTTGCGTTAGGGTGTTGATTTCTTTCACTTTATAGTAATCTACATACCAATCAGCAAATCTCTGCAATCCTTCTTCAATCGGTGTCCCTGGTTTGAATCCTACCATTTGTTGCAAAGCATCCGTAGAAGCATAAGTCGCAGGCACATCCCCTAATTTAATTGGTTCAAATTCTTTCTTAAAAACAACCTGCTTACCCATAGCGTTGCTCAAACAGCGTTCCAATGTCTCGATGAATGTCATCAACTTTTCAGGATTGTTGTTTCCGATATTATAGACCTTGTGGGGAACCTCGTCAGTAGGTGGATGGTGTATCAAGCGCTCGATTCCAGTAACAATATCATCAACATAAGTAAAATCGCGGTACAAGTCATTCTCAAAATCGCCATTATTAAAAATCTTTATCGGTTCTCCAGCAAAATACTTATCTGCAAATCCGAAATAAGCCATATCCGGCCGTCCCATCGGACCATAAACAGTAAAGAAACGCAACCCCGTTGAAGGAATTTTATACAAGTGACTATAGGTATGGGCCATTAACTCATTAGATTTCTTTGTTGCCGCATAAAGGGATACGGGGCTATCTACAAAGTCTGTCTCCTCAAAAGGAACCTTTTTATTGGCTCCGTATACAGAACTAGATGAAGCATAGATCAAATGATCCACCGGATAATGCCTGCAAGCCTCAAGGATATAATAAAAGCCAATAAGATTGCTTTGAATATAGACATCCGGGTTCTCAATCGAATATCTTACACCAGCTTGCGCCGCCAGGTTTACCACGATTTTAGGCTTGTATTTTTCAAACGTTTCTATTATCATATTTTTGTCGGAAATATCCCCATTAATGAACGTGAAGTTTTCATATTGTTTAAGTTGTTCCAAACGGGAATATTTAAGATTCACATCATAATAGTCATTTATATTATCAACACCTATTACATGCAAACCATTTTGAAGTAATTGTTTAGATAAATAAAAACCTATAAAACCTGCTGTACCGGTGATTAGGTATGTCGTTGATTTGGGCAATTGGGGGAAGTTCATAGTTTCAACTCCTGATTTTTATTTTGTGACGCCAAGATGAGTCTTAATATATCTCCATAACATTAAGAATATTCAGTTATTAAATCGTGCAGTATGCTTATCATAATCTAAAATGATTTGCTTTCCACTTACTTTATATTCAATTACACTTAGTTACCGTTTCGTAAAGCTACTTTATCTTTGTACCTATTCGCGAATCTCCAAGAATCCTGACACATTGATTTTATATCCCGTTTTGTTGCCCAGCCAAGTTCTCGTTTCGCTTTTGTAACGTCAGCAAAGCACTCGGCAATATCTCCGTGTCTCCGTTCTACGATTTTGTATGGAACCCGAATATCATTAGCTTCCTCAAAGGCTTTTACTAACTCCAAAACACTATACCCTTTCCGGTACCCAAGTTATAGACATGAACTCCTTCTGATAGGTTTTCTAATGCAGCTACATGCCCAGCAGCAAGATCTACCACGTGGATATAATCACGAATGCCCGTCCCGTCCGATGTAGGATAATCATTCCCAAAAACTTGTAATTCTTTAAGTTTACCTTTTACTACTTGAGTTATATATGGCATAAGGTTAGTCGGTATTCCATTAGGGTCATCGCCTATTAATCCACTTTCATGGGCCCCCACGGGGTTAAAGTACCTTAGAAGTGTAACTGAAAAGTCTGGGTTTGCTTTGGCAATGTCAGTTAAAATACGTTCACTCATTGCTTTCGTTTCGCCATATGGATTCGTCGTTGATAAAAGATCCATTGACTCTGTAAAAGGAATTTTATTATTACCGTATACCGTTGCTGAAGAACTAAAGACAAATCGATTCACGTCATATTTCCGGCAAGCATTAACAAGAACCAGCGTGCTTACAATATTATTATAATAATAGGCTAAAGGATTTACTACAGATTCTCCCACTGCTTTTAGTCCAGCAAAATGAATCACACTGTCAATTTCGCAATTTTCAAAAATCGTCTCAACTGATTCAGGATCCGTTACGTCAATTTGGAAAAAGGTCAATTCCTTATTTGTTATCTTCATTATCTGCTCAACAGTCTTTCGACTACTGTTGCAAAGATTATCAGCAATTATTACGTTGTATCCCGATTCAATTAAGGCTATAGAAGTATGTGAGCCAATATATCCAGCCCCACCTGTGACTAGGATATTCATTTGAATGATATCCCCCGTTTAAATAAATATAGAAAATAGTAGATCAATTCCTACACCCCTCTTAAAAGTTCGGTACGCAAGAAGGAATACCAATTAGTAATAATTTCTTAAGTAATGCTTCCTTCCTTTAACATTTTATACTTAATAATGTCTTCTAAGTCAGGGTGTTCAATAAGCTTCCTATCTAACCTTTTTACTTCATACTTACTCATTGTCCAAATGTCTTCACGAATCTCTTCCCAATTTGTGTGCCTAGCCCTAACTTTTACCGGTATTTTTTCTATACCTAAAACTTTGGCAAAAGCTAATCTATGATTACCATTAGCTGTGTAAAGGTAATTCCCATTCCTATCAATGTAGACATGAATAACATCTATATTTGAATTATTGGCTGTTGGCAATAAAAAACCTTCCTTTTTTATTCTATTAAATAACACATCTACTTCTTCTTCATATTTTCTTCTTAAGGCATTGATGCTTGTACAACCTTTTATTTTCTTTTCTTTCATTAATCGTTCTTTGTATTTGTTAAATAGCATAGTATCTTCCCATGCAACCTTATTCTCAAAATGTTGTATTATTGAAGAGTATTTCGTGCCAATTACCGAACTAACATCCCATCCCAATCCCCCCTCATAATTTTGCTAAAGTATACTTTTTTGTTTTCTTCATCAACAATTCTCCATTGTATTTCATCTACTTTAATCCAAATAATCTTTTCACTATCGGCTATAGATTTATACCTATAAATACACGAGATTTAATACAATTTGTTGTAAACACTTTTAGGGCTTACTTTCAATAAAATTCTTTTTAATAACAACTTGGCCTTAAATACGGTAAGACGCTTCACAATTTATTACCCTCAAATTTAAAAGTAAAAGTGACTCTTCCAATATAATCTCCGGTTGATTCAGCCTTTAAATAGTTACTTTCACTATTTCTTATTATTTTTGGAAGCACCTTGCATATTTAGTTAGTAAATGCTTTCTTGTATCACTTTTTTAACCTTCTGGATTTTATCATGTCGACCACTTGATCCATTATCCATATCATTTCTTTACCAAGTATCCTACCAGTATTTATTCTAATCAGAATAGATACAATGGTGATAAATAGAATCCCTGACAAAAAGATCCTTAAGATGGATACCTCAATAGAAATCCAATCAATCAACCAAACACTTATAACCGCTAACATACCTAATAACAACCCTGGGACATGTGATTGCAAAATATCCTTAACTGATAGGTTGATAAATTGCATACTTAGGTGAGTCATTAAACAATAGTTAATAATAATTGCAAATAGTACTCCATATGAAACACCAATAATTCCCCAATGTTGTCCAATCCAAGCTCCACTAAATACAGCTAATGCATATATAATTTGCCTCCAAGCTCTGCGATATACAGCACCTGTTGCTCGCACCAAAGAATCACTTATCTTATAACTGGTTCGAAAAACTAAACCAACCGCTAATACTTGTAACGCAGGGACTAGGCTGAGCCAGTCTTTCCCAAACAGGATAATAACGATATCCCTTGATAATAAACAAATAAAGATACCAACAGGGATTGTAACAAAACTTACTGCTGTAATCCCGATACGATAAGCCAATGACAATTGGTTCTGCTCTTTTTGAATACGAGCCATGGCAGGAAATAGCACTTTATCCATCACTTGTCCAAATAAATTTGCCGGCATTATCATTAATTGATAGGCTCTACCGTATAAACCTAAGGAATATGAACCAAGCCATCTACCAACTACAAGATTGTCTGCCTGTAAAGCAAATTGATTACTTAGCCGGGCAATTGTAAATCCTCCCCCAAAGAATAGCAATTCTTTAACAGAATCCCAGTGAATTTGGGGTTTCATATTGTGTCTTTCAAAAGTAAACAAAAGGATGGTTTTTGTAATATTCTGACCTAAAACTGCATACACTAGCGCCCAATATCCCAAACCGACCATTGCACATAATGATCCTATAGATCCATACGCTATATATGAAATTACCTCAATACTATAAACAATTTGAATTTCATTTTTCGTTGTATTAGTGACTCAGCACAACGGAAAATCCTTTGAGTAAAAAAACCAAAGACATAGTCTGCAGAATGATTTTTAAATCATTCATTCTAAAAAAAACAGCAATACTAGATGAACTAAAATATAACAGGGTTGTAAAGAATATACTTAAAAGTATCGTAAGTGTGAAGCCACTTCGAATATGCGAATCAGTTAATTTTGGACGCTGGATTAAAGCCGGACCTACTCCAATCATTGAAAATACTGTTGTAAATGAAATAACAACCATTGCAGCATTCACTATCCCGAAGTCTGACGGAGATAAAAGCCTTGCTAGTAATATCATAACTAAAAATTGTAGTATGGCTTGCGAACCAGTTCCGCAAAACATCCAAAATAAACCTTTAAATGTACTATGAGTTAACGATTCATTTTTTTTCAACTATAATTCACACCTTATAAGGAATTCATAGTACCATTTATTCATCATCCTATTGCAGTATTTGTTTTGTTGCTAATTCTTTTGATAACAATCTCATATAAAATATTTGTATTTGTATTTATTGGGGTACGCATATCCAATCCAACACGGTCAATATCTTTAATATTTAAACAGGAACGAACTTCTGCAAAAATACTGGATTGTATTTCCAGGTTTTTTCTTAAGCAATCTATCTCCATGAAGTCAAACCTTCCTTGTTCCAGTTTTCGACTGTTAATTCTTTTGCTTGACATTAGTTCATCCGATATACAATCCACAACTAAATAATTCAGTTCTTTCAAGTTTAATTTATTCAATAATTCGGCCAGTTTCCCTGCATCCATTTTGTCGAGGTACACTGATGATACAATCGCTTGTATTATTCCCTGATCCACAACGATAGCATCATAATCACCATTAATACTGTACTTTTTGTATATTAGATAAAATAAATAAATACTTTTTATATACTTAATTCTTGCTATACTAATTGGTTTTATCGAAATTAAGAAAGACAATAGATATATAGGAACCTTAACACCACCATATTTAAACAATCTTAGATACTTAGTATATTTCCCTGCATTTAAACTATTAATAAAGTAATCAGATTGCTCGGCTTTTATTCCCATTATTTGAAGCTTATTAAGTAATCTATTTGATAAAGTTGATTTCCCACTTCCAGGTAAGCCGTTAAACTCTATTATTAGTGGACACTTATTTTTTCCCATAATTGTCTTTTTACCTCCAGCAACTCGTTATCATATAGTTGAGTGGCATCGATATTATAAACTGCTGACTCCGTAAAACTTAGTTTTTTTGTGATTTCAGCTTTCACTTTAATCTCCTCTAAATTGTGATCCGGCTTTCTTTTTATTGAGACATTAGGTGGTAAATTCAACTTGAAAACAATAGTGGGTGAATATTTAATCGCGTTTGCTAAAATCTTTTTTTCTTTACTCGCTAAATAATTCATTAATGGTAACCTTAAATAATCTTTATAAATATATCCTATCTTTGGCCCGTCATATATTCCTTCAAACTCCACTTGTGGGAAACGATCAAGTATGGCAATTCCACCTTTTTTTTGATACTTATTTATTTTTTTCAGGGTTTTCAGTTTAGTTTTAGCTATCCTTAACAATTCAAAGGAATACGCAACGGTGAAAATATATTTAATTAAACTTATCTTACCCGACGATCTAATAGATCCAGTATTCTTATTATTAAATCTATCCTTCTCAGCCTTATCCACATTATTTTCTACGGGTTTACGCAACCGTTGAAAATTCTTTTTCATCACTTTTAAAAGACTGTTATATTGGTCTCCACTGCCAAGATAAAAACTTTTTGAATCTATTTTCCATGACAACCATTTTTGTATATCTTTGCTAAGCGTACTTTTCCCTGAACCATCAGCCCCAATAAAACAAACCGAAAAACCTTCATTTCCCACTACCTTCTTTAAAATGTATAAAGAACCAAAATATAAATTGAGTATCTTTTTCATTCTTATTGTATATTTAAAGTACTTATGGTGTAGAAATACTAATAATCCATTCATTTTTTTACAATGGGATAATTCTTTTTGTATAATTTCACGCAATATAATAGCATCTTTATTCGTTAGAATCTCTTTGTTAATTAATTCAAATATTTTTTCTCCATGTTTGTTAAATAAACTTAAGCACAAGTATTTTACCTTAGTTGGATCCATTCTTTTTTTTTAGGTACTCGATTTCCTTTAGATAGTCATCAGAGACAATAATTCTTCTGTTTTCAGCAGACTTAAGAACTATACGTGAATATAATAATATTAGTTCTAAATTAGGTGAAATAACATAAACATTAGTATCCAAATCTAAAATGCGGGTATCCAAAGCTAAGCTGCACCAGGGAAAAGAGTATTCTTTTAAATACTTTGTTCCAGTTATTAACTCATAATGCAAATGTATGTGAATTAGTTTCCCGGTATCTTCATCAAACCCTAACCATTCATCCACATTGTTATATTTAGAACCCGACTGGGAAATAAATTTCTTGTACCCCTCATTCGTTAGTATACTTTCACAACTAAGTCTATCATCAGAGGAAACTAAAACATCTACATCGGTTATACCGTTTAACCCCTCATGTAAATGTTCATTGCTTTTCCAATGACAGTAGTTAATATTTTTATTATTCCATTCATCAAATAGCTTTTTTGATTTCTTTAAAAAAGATACTTCTTCTTCATAAATTACATCTGAAATTAATAACATGGATAATCTATCCTTTCTTAAAATCTAAGTTATCGACCATTTTCCCAAGAATCGCACCAATGACAAGAATGATGCTAAAATGTTTACTAAAATAATATATTTGTGAAACCGATAAAACCATATAGGTTATTATAAATACCATAAAAACAAAATTTAAGGGTTTATTATTACTATGTTTAGAAGCCTTATATAAATCTTTTATTACTATTATTTGTACAAGGTAAAATAAAATAGTGCCAACCAATCCAACACCTACTAATAGCTCTATAAAGTTGTTATGTGAATAGGTTATTCTTCCGATTAAGGATTCACCCAATAAATACCTGTAATTATCTATACCATAACCAAATAAAGGATTGTCCCTAAACATTTCAAGTCCAAACTTTACCATATAGGCCCTGTTATTTATAGATCCTTCAGTAGTTGATCCTTCGCCTATAAAAGTAGAAATGTTTCCAATACGACTCCCCATAACATCATAAAGAAATGGAATATTGAATACTAAATAGAAGCTAATTAATGTAAAGGTAACACCTATAGTTATGAACTTAATTTTCCCTAAAACATTATTTTGATTTGTAAAATAAAGAAATAAAATAATATTAATTAATGTAAACAATAAAGCTGTTCTATAGCCCGTTAGCAAAATTACTAAAAAAAGAATTGGAAAAAAGAATAAATGTACTTTCCTTTTCTCAATTAAAATAAAATAAAAACAAAGAACAGCACTAATACCTAAAATAATACCTACCGAATTTTCATTACCAAGTTCACTACCTGACCTGGTTATTTGTGTAAAGTCGGTGTTGGATAAAATATAGATACTTGCAATTACACCCGAGTAAACAAAGCTAGCCCGAAATCCTTTTTATTTTCACTTGTGAATCCAAGTAGTTAATTAGCGAAAACATTAGCGTGAAAACAAGAAAAATTGTTGTGAATTTAGTAATAGCAGTACCCTGGTTAATAGCATAGAAAGCCGAGAATAAACAAGAGAAAATGAATAATAAATACACCAATAAGTAAAACTTAAACCTCAATCTTTTCTTATTCAATAAGAAAGCCGCCCATATTAATGCAAGCAATAACACGGCTATCCCATTACTAATTACATTTAACCCCTCCTGGTATGTAAATATATAGATACTAAGAATATAAAAGAATATTATAGAATCAATGATTTTATCTAATCTAATTTCATTCATAACTGACTCCATTCCTTACCAAAATAATATTATTCCTTAAAATCATGAGTATCCAGCCAGAAGGATCAGTAAACCGTGCAGCCGCAGTTAAATTATTCATTATTTTTAAGTGCAAAATTTCCTCCGGTTAAAAAAATAGATTCGTATTTCTTAATAATATGTTTTATATCAAAAACGTCCGCCCTATTCCCTGTTTTATTTACTTCAATATGGGATGCAATCATTTCCTTCGCTAAAGATTTGTAGTCGCCCTCTTCAGAAAGATTCCCATACTCATTTCCTCCTAAAATTTCATATGGTCCACTTTTACAATTTGTCGAAACTACTTTCACACCACATGCTAGTGCTTCTAATAATGTATTAGGAAAACCTTCCCATCTTGACCAGAGAACAAATACATCCGCATTCTTGTAATAGGGATATGGGTTGTTTTTAAACCCAACAAACGAAACCTTTTCCCTCATTCCTAACACATTAACTTGAGTTTGTAGAGTACTTTTCAATTCACCCTCTCCCAATATAGTTAGGTGAGCATTTGGGATATTTTTAGAAACTATAGTAAAGGCATTTATTAGCGTATCAAATCCTTTTTGTTGAGTAAGCCTTCCTACTGAAAGAAAATTAACCATTTTACCGTAGTATGGACTTATTCCCACTGACATTTCCCTTATGTTATTTATGTCTAATGGATTATATATATATTGAATATTTTCTCCTTTAACATTTGAAAAATGCATGATGTCATTTTTCATTTCATCACATTGTGCTATTATTAAATCAGCTTTTGGATATAAATACTTATATAAGAAAGTAAACATTTTTTTATTTCTTCTAATATCTTTGGAGGGTGTGTTGGCTTCCCTAACAATAATTTTCGGATTCCCTTTGATAAAATACTTAATAGCTAAAACGGCTATATTTAGGTGCCCCATAGTTGAGAAAATCACGTCAGGCCTAATTATATTTAATACTTTTATTAGGGGAATCAAAGAATTTCTAACTCTTGTAGTATTTAAGTCGACCACTTCTATATTTTCAGGCAAATCACGTAAATATGGTCCTTCTTTTTTCAACAAAATCAATTTTATATCGAATTTATTTGGATCCAAATTTCTAATAATATTTACTGTTACTCGTTCCGCTCCGCCCCCCCTTAAAGAAGGAATTAGAAAAGCGATTTTCCGTTTCATACCTTCAACTCCTCGTACTTATTCAGCATGAAATTTTGATAACTTATAGCAGATAATGAGATATCATAATTTGAATTCACTATATCAGAATAAGTATTCCCTCTCTTTTTAGACTTAGCAAATTTCAATATATTTTCGGCCCAATATCCGGCATCGTTATTAAGGGATATACTTTTTATTAATGATGTTATCTTAATTTCCTCTGTAATATTATTTGATACAATACATGGTAGTCCGGAAGCTTGAGCTTCAACTAAGGTAACAGGTAAACCTTCAAATAACGAAGGAAAAACAAATACATCCATTGCTCGTAGTAAATCGGGTATGTCAGAACGAACACCTGTAAAAATTACATTACTTGACAAGTCTAATTTTTTAACCTTTTGCTGTATTCGTTGTTTTTGTTCTCCATCACCAACTAGTACTAATACAGAATTCCTGTTTCGAAGATATACTTCATTAAATATATCAATTAAAAATTCATGATTTTTCTCTGTACCGAATCTCCCTACATGTCCAATTACAAACTTCTCGCTTACTCCCAACTCTTTTCTCTTCATCTTTCTTTTTTCAAAATCAATTATGAATTCTTTTGTATTAATCGCATTATTGATAACAAAAAAGTTATCCTTTTTAGATGTCTTTTTTCCAAACAACCAAATTCCCGCTGAATTTGAACAAGCAAAAAAATAGTCAGCAATATATCTAATTGGGTATTGCAATAAGTTTTTTACCACCGATGACAAGCCAATCCCCGATGAAGTACTATGACTGTGTGATATTGTTAGTAATCCATTTTTTTTTGCTAAGCTCAAATAAATAGATGCTGTACTCCTGACATGACCGTGAATAATCTTATATTCAGGATATTTTCCGAAAAATGATTTCCACGCTTTCACATAGCCAATATGATTTTTTCCGTTATATCGCTTTACTTTATAAATGCGTCCCCCTAACGAAAGAATTTCTTGGGTATAATCATATACACCATCTCCATGAATTATGAAATCAAATTGTAATCTATTACGGTCTATCGATCTATACAGGTTCATAACCATAGTTTCAGCTCCCCCACGATTCAATTCGCCTAAAACATGGAGTATTCTAACAGGTTTTGTTTCCATATCTAATCTTCTTCTTTCCATCTAATTATTATGATATACTCTGTTAAAACTCGTCGCAGACTATCCACTACTACTTCCCTTCAACAGATTATCTATTTCTTTAACATAAGCATTTACGACTATATCTCGTGAGAATGAATTCTTAACCCTACTTCTTCCAAGGGCACCCATTTTCTTTCTCTCTTCATTATTTAGCTTTATGAACAGTTCAATTTTCGAAACTAAATCTTCCATCTCACCAGCTTTATACACATATCCCGTGATACCATCCTCAACAGTTTCTTTACAACCTGAAACATCGGTAGTTATTATTGGTCTACCAGAAGATGCACTTTCCAGTAGAACATTTGACATACCCTCCCCGTATGTCGAAGGATGAATGGTACAATGGGATCGTTTAATGAAAGGCTTTACATCTCTTTGACTTCCATGGTAATTAATAATACTTTCTTCCTGCAGTTCCTGAAGTACTTTTTTGTAAGACATTTCTGTTGGTTCAATAAAGCCTATGATATTGAACTCTGTATACTCGTATTTTTTCTTGATTATTTTTGCTGCTTCAATATAGTCATCTATCCCTTTGTCCTTTAATACTCTTCCAATATAATTGAAAACTATTTTTTCCTCATTACTTGGAAAAGGTTGTAGAGGAAATGGGGTGATATTAACACCCGATCCTGGAATTAGTTCACATTTCCCTGTAACTAAATTACTTTCTTTAGCAAGTTTCATGTTTTCCTGATTCTGAAAGAAGACGCAACTAGATTTCTTAAATGATTTTTAAAAACAAATAGAGAATAAACCGTTTCGTAAAACCTTTCTTTTTTATAACACTACCCAAACCGGTAACATTACTTATATATGGAATTTTTAGTACCGACGCCGCTATGCCAGCATATATATTAGGCTTGGCAGTATAAGTTAAAATCACGTCAGGTCTGTGCTTTTTAAGTAGTTTATAATAATTAACAAACAATTTAAAATCAGTAATAACATTAGTTCCCCTTCGATCAATCTGTGTGTCAATATATTTAAACCTTATATCTTTCATTAATTCTAGTTTTTCCCCATTTGGGCAAGAGATTAATAATTCGTATCCCTCGTCAATTAACCCTTCAATTAGTTCTTTCCTAAAGCAATACACATCATCATCATGGTTTGTAAACAATGCTATTAATTTTCCAACGTTCCCCATATGCCCTCCAATATGATATTTATATAGGCTTCGAATTCCTACTCGACTCAACCTTAACAACTAAATCGGAACTGCCATCTTTTTTTATTACTGATATTACCGTTTCGATCATAGTCTTAATCTCGCTAAAGATACTGAAACTCAATATACTTCTAAGGTTATATTTCATTTTTTGAGGTAATACCTCATTGATATAAATATCATCAGCGTTATTGACGTTAGCCATTAGACTTTCTTCGTTCTTATACAGAATACTAGCCTTTGAAGTTACACCTGCTGGAAGTAATAAAGTAGCTTTCATCTCATCTGTATACATTTCAACGTATTTTACTACCTCAGGCCTTGTTCCGACAAAGCTCATATCGCCTAAAATAATATTTATTAGTTGTGGAATCTCATCTAACCTGGACTTTCTTAACAACCTACCAACATTTGTAACCCTAACATCATTTTTGGTAGTTACTTGTGTCCCTATTATGTCAGCATTGTTTACCATTGTTCTGAATTTCCAGATTTTGAATTGATTACAATACTGAGTGACTCTTATTTGACGAAACATTACAGGACCTTTTGAGTCTAATTTTATTGCAATGCTTATTATTATAAATAGAGGGGATAGGATAATAAGCAAAAAAACAGCAACAGTAAAATCAAAAATCCTTTTAATGAATAAATCAAATCTTTTTTCATCTAAAACGTCATAATACTTTTTAACCTTATCGTTTTGCAAGATATCCGGTAAGTCATTCCATTTCCTAAAAACCAATTTTGCTTCCCCCCTCTGCTATTCTATTCAGCAACCATTACCTTCCTTAATCTTCAATTATGGAAATGAAATTCTTGATCACATACTCCACATCCTCATCACTCAACAAAGTATGAAGCGGAAGCGAAATTCCATTTGCATACTGTTTGTAAGCATTCGGATAATCCCTAATATCAAACCCTAAATTCTTATATGCTGTAAACATAGGCAATGGCTTATAGTGGACATTACAGGAAACTCCGGCTTCTGCCATTTCAATAACAATATCATTTCTTTTTTCTTCAATGATTTCAGGGATTCTTATTAAATAAAGATGACCTGAAGAAGAAAAGTCCTCACCATAATGCTGTAGACTTTGAATACCTAACGGCAAAAGTGCTTTATCGTACATTTCAATAATTTCCTTACGCCTCTCTAACATTTCTTCATATCTATCCAGTTGCATTAAACCAATACTCGACATAATATCCGTCATATTACATTTGTAGGCGGTGTACACAATGTCATATTCCCATGCACCTTTTTGTGTTTTTGCTAGCGCATCTTTCGATTGTCCATGAAGGCTATACAACATGTATTGCTTATAAAGCCATTCATCATCTACATTACGGTCATTACGCCATACAACTGCTCCCCCTCTGCTGTTGTGAGATTCTTTACTGCGTGAAAAGAAAAACAAGTAAAATCGGCAACTTGCCCACTTTTCATTCCTTTTCGCTCTCCGCCAAAAGAGTGTGCAGCATCAGCCATAATAATGACCCTATTATATATGCGTTGAATTTCGTTTTTAGGATAAAACAGATCTCTTTTGCTTTCGACAATCTCATATAAAGTATCGTAATCACACATCTTCCCGGCTATATCAACAGGGATGATTGCTTTCGTCTTCTCAGTAATTGCAGCGGCTAATTTTGAATAATCCATTTCAAAAGAATCTGGAGCTGTATCGACCAAGATAATTTTTGCCCCAACATGTTCGATAACGGAAGCGGAGGCCGTATAGGTATAGGCTGAAGTAATCACCTCATCACCTGGTCCAATCCCTAAGATTCGAAGAGTCAGTTCCATTGCAGCAGTTGCAGAATTTAAACATATGGCTTTATTCGTACCTACATAATCCGCTATTCTTTTTTCGAATTCTTTCGTTCTATATCCGGTTGTAATCCAACCTGATTTTAATGCTTTTGTTACCTCTTCAATTTCCATATCTGTAATATCTGGTGGGGAGAAAGGAATAACTCTTAATTTAGTTTCAATCATGTTCATACCCTCGCTTTATTTGGTTTTAGTTTTAAAGCATTAAATATCTTGGGCTAATCAGAAAAAACAAAGCATATAAAAGACCCACCAAAAAAAATGAAATTTATATCTTCACTGTACTTTCCTTCACTTTCTCGGCCATATACTCCAACAACTGCCCCCGCATTTCCTCATTCAGCAATGCAAATTCAATAGTCGTTGTTATAAACCCTAACTTTTCACCAACATCAAACCGCTTTCCTTCAAAATCATAAGCGAATACGCGTTGGACTTGATTTAATTTTTGGATTGCATCTGTTAACTGGATCTCTCCGCCTGCGCCTTTTTCATGTTCTCCTAAATACTTAAAGATTTCGGGAGTAAGCACGTATCTACCCATAATTGCGAGATTCGAAGGGGCAGTTCCTAAAGCCGGTTTCTCTACAAAGTTTTCCACTGCATATCTTCTACCGATTTGACTGGATGGTTCAATAATTCCGTAGCGATCTGTTTCTTCATCTGAAACCGTTTGAACACCTATAACAGATGCGTGTGTTTCTTCATATTGTTCAATTAGTTGTTTAAGTCCAGGCGTGTCAGCAGTTACAATATCGTCACCAAGTAGAACAGCAAACGGTTCATCTCCAATGAATTTCCTTGCACACCAAACTGCGTGACCAAGCCCCTTTGGTTCTTTTTGGCGAATGTAATGGATGTCTACGTTGGATGATTGTCTCACCTTTTCAAGGATATCGAATTTCTCTTTTTGGATAAGGTTCTCTTCCAGTTCAAAATTGTTGTCAAAGTGATCTTCAATTGCACGTTTACCTTTTCCGGTTACGATGATGATATCTTCGATACCAGATGCAATCGCTTCCTCAACAATATATTGGATTGTCGGCTTATCAACGATAGGTAGCATTTCTTTCGGCATTGCTTTCGTTGCAGGCAGGAAACGTGTTCCAAGACCAGCTGCCGGAATGATCGCTTTACGCACTTTTTTGTTCATCATTTATTCCCCCTTATTACTTAACCCCTTGCAGGATGGCATCTTCCAAGTCAGCAAGCCTTTCTTTAGCCTCTTCCTCAGTTTTACCCTTTGCTGCAAAGTAGAATTTACATTTTGGTTCTGTTCCTGAAGGCCGAATACATACCCATGAACCGTCTTCAAGCTTGTATTTTAGGACATCGGCTTCTGGCAATTCAATCTGGCTTTTCATGCCCGAAGGTAGTTCAGTAGCTATTCCAATTTTGTAATCTTCAATCATCTCAACTCGGATGCCGCCTAATATTAATGGAAAGCTTTCTCTAAAACTGCCCATTATCCGGTCAATCTGTTCAGTGCCTTCTTTTCCTTCAAATGTAACTGAACGAGTTTCTTCTATATAATAGCCAAACTCCTCATATAGCTTGGTTATTATTTTCAGCAACGATTTTCCTTGTGATTTATAAAAGGCTGCCGCCTCCGCGATTAAAACTGCCGCTTGTATAGCATCTTTATCCCGGACGAAATCACTTACAAGGAAGCCGTAACTTTCCTCGAAGCCGAAAAGGAATGTATGTTCTTTTGATTCTCCAAACTCTTTAATCTTTTCTGCGATGAATTTGAATCCGGTTAACGTATCCAACGTTTCAAGCATATATTTTTCAGCAATTGCCCGAGCCAATTCCGTCGTGACGATTGTTTTCATGACGACACCGTTCCTTGGCAATGTACCTGCATTTAGCCTCTGTTCTAACAAATAATTGATCATGATTGCGCCAATTTGGTTGCCTGAAAGGAGAATGTATTCTCCCTTCCCGTCCTTCACAGCGACGCCCAAACGATCTGCATCGGGATCAGTAGCCAATAAAAGATCCGAATGATTCTTTTTTCCATATTGAATGGCTAATTCGAATGCAGCTGCTTCTTCCGGATTAGGAGATTTAACTGTAGTGAAATTGGGATCCGGTATGCATTGTTCTTCAACAAATACCACATCTGTAAAACCGAACGCGGAAAATGCCTGTTGTGCGGGAATGTCCCCGTTCCGTGAAGCGCAGTAAATACAATCGAAAGATCTCCTTTATCAGCAGTCGTATTAAGTTGAATCGTCTGTAGCGCATTTATATATGACTGGTCAACTTCATCTCCGATATAAGTAAGAAGCCCTTCTTCCACAAGTTGTTCATGATCCGCTACTTCAATAAGGAATTCCGACTCGGCTTGCTTCACATAGTCGACTACGATATCTGCGTCTTCCGGAGGTAATTGGGCCCCGTCTTCCCCATACACTTTCAACCCATTATATTGAGGTGGGTTATGGCTCGCGGTAATCATCACTCCCGCAAATGTTCGTAAGTGTCTGACTGCGAATGATAATAATGGCGTTGGGCGCAAGTCCTCATATAAATATACTTGGATGCCTTGATGCCCAATTGTCTTCGCAATCTCAAGTGCAAATTCACGGGACATATACCTTGAATCGTATGCAATGACGATTCCTCTTGACATCGCTTGTTCACCTTGATCTTTTATGAACATGGAAAGGCCGTATGCTGCCTTTCTCACTGTGTAAATGTTCAATCGGTTAGTTCCCGGTCCCATTAGTCCACGCATACCGCCAGTCCCAAACTCCAGTTCTTTATAAAAACAATCTTCCATCAATTTTGCATTTGATAGGTTACTATATAGTTCAATTTTTAACGAATCACTTTCAGGCAATTGTTTTAGCCATTGATCCCGCCTTCGTTTCCATTGCATGTCAGTAGATCCTTTCTGTTGGATAGTTGACTATAAGTTACGGCTTTCAGCCCCCACAACCACTTCCGTTTCATATCCTGGTTTATTTAACAACTTAAACATATTCGTCTTATACTGCTCGACACCCGGCTGATCGAACGGGTTTACGCCGAATAGGTAGGCACTCATTGCGCATGCTTTTTCGAAGAAGTAAACAAGATAACCAAATGTGTAAGCTTCCATTCGAGGGATTTCAAATACGAGACCAGGCACGCCGCCATCTACGTGGGCTTTTAGCGCCCCTTCAAACGCTTTGCTATTCACGTCGTCAACTGTTCTCCCTGCAAGATAATTCAGCCCATCGATATCGTCTTCATCTTTATCAATGCGGATATCGCAGTTTGGCTCTATCACTTTTACTATTGTTTCGAAAAGATTCCGTTGACCTTCCTGGATATATTGGCCGAACGAATGCAAGTCCGTCGAAAAATTACCGGATGCAGGGAAGATTCCTCTTCGGTCCTTCCCTTCACTTTCGCCAAATAACTGTTTCCACCATTCCGCGAGATAATGCAGCCCCGGTTCATACGTGACAAACATTTCAATTGCCATCCCTTTTTGAAATAGGATGTTGCGAATAACCGCGTATTGGTAAGCGGCATTCTTCTCAAGCATCGGGTTATTCAATTCAAGCTGGGCGCGCAATGCACCTTCCATGATTTCATCGATATTGATACCACTAACCGCAATCGGAAGGAGTCCGACAGCCGTCAAGACAGAGTATCGCCCACCTATATTGTTTGGAATGACGAAGGTTGTGTACCCTTCTTTATCTGAAAGCGCTTTCAACTCTCCGTTCCGCATATCAGTCGTTGCGAAAATCCGGCTCTTCGATTCTTCTTTTCCATATTTCACTTCAAGCAGCTTACGGAAAATCCGGAATGCGATTGCCGGTTCGGTCGTCGTCCCTGACTTCGAAATGACATTGATGGAGAAGTCTTTGCCCTCAAGCAACTCGATGACATGTGACATATAAGTCGAACTCAAGTTATGGCCGACGAAAATCACTTGGGGGTTCCCCCTCTTCCCCTCTGACAATAAATTATAGAAACTATGGTTCAACATTTCGATTGCAGCACGCGCACCAAGATAGGATCCACCGATTCCGATTACAAGCAAAATATCACTGGTTTCTCTTATTCTTGCGGCAGTATGTTGAATGTTTTTGAATTCATCACAGTCATGATTTTCTGGTAGGTCAACCCATCCGAGGTAATCACGATGGGTGCTTGACTCACTGTGGATTTGTTCATGAATCGAGCGTACGGAATGTTCTAAAAAAGATACTTTATAATGGCCAAAAATACTGGCTCGCCTTCGAATAGTCAAAAGTAATATGTGCCAACAATTCACATCCTGTCTATTATTCTTAAACTGTCATCCCCATTTGAGGCTCAACAACTTTTCGATTCGCTAATCCCACAAGCGTCTCCCTCAACTCATCGACTTTCATATCAAGTAGCCTGTCCAACACATCCTGTTGCTCAAGCTCACTAATGGGTGTTGCCTTCCCGATATAAATCTTCGGAAATACATATTCGCTCTGCCGTTCACTTTCATCCAATAATTCCTCGTACAACTTCTCGCCAGGTCTGATTCCACTGAATTCGATCTTAATTTCATTTTCGTTGTAACCTGAAAGGTGGATGAGGTTTTTAGCCAAATCTACAATCTTTACTGGTTCGCCCATGTCAAGGACAAACACCTCACCGCCGCGTGCCAGTGTCCCTGCTTGAAT
This sequence comes from Sporosarcina thermotolerans, assembly GCF_030067815.1. Lineage (GTDB taxonomy): Bacteria > Bacillota > Bacilli > Bacillales_A > Planococcaceae > Sporosarcina > Sporosarcina thermotolerans. The sequence goes on from NZ_CP125968.1 coordinate 3,575,640, forward strand.
GACAAGTCTGGATGCCTCAGGAATTGTCATAAAATAGCGGGTCATTTCGGATCCGTCACCGTCACTGGACCACCTGCTGCAATCTGTTTCTTGAAAAGAGGAACGACGCTTCCTCTTGATCCCAACACATTGCCAAAACGAACGGCCGCAAATTTTGTTTTGCTGTTCTTTGCGATGTTTTGAACGACCATTTCTGCAAAACGCTTCGTAGCGCCCATTACATTCGGTGGATTCACCGCTTTATCTGTCGAAACGAGGACGAAATGTGGGACGCCGAACATGTTGGCGGCCTCTGCCACATTTTTCGTACCGAATATATTGTTCTTCACTGCTTCCATCGGGTTAGCTTCCATAAGTGGGACGTGTTTATGCGCTGCCGCATGGTAAATCACGTCCGGTTGGTGCTCGGATACAATGTCGAAGATGCGTTGTCGATCTTGGACATCCGCGATAACTGGAACGAGTTCAGTCTCGGGTGAAACTTTTTCTCTTAGTTCACGTTCTATTAAGTAGATCGAATTTTCACCATGTCCAAGCAAAATAAGCTTTTTTGGTGTAAACCGATTAACTTGACGGCAAATTTCTGATCCGATGGAGCCGCCCGCTCCTGTGATCATGATTGTCTTGCCTGTCAACTTGTTCGCGATTGCTTCCATGTCAAGTTGCACTTCATCGCGTCCAAGTAAATCCTCGATTTTGACATCATGGATATCAGTGACGGACACTTTTCCCGTCATGATATCCTCGATGCGAGGAATCGTTTGGGTTCTCGCACCTGTGTCCATACATATTTTTACTAACTCCGCCATCCGCTGCCTACTAACGGAAGGCATTGCAATAATGATTTTTTCAATTTCATTGTCTTTTACGAATGCTGGGATATTCTTCGTATCTCCCACTATTTTTACACCGTAAATCTCAAGACCACGCTTTTTCGTATCATCGTCGAGGAAAAGAATCGGCCTTATACCGCAATCGGGATTCTGATGGATTTGTCTAACAATCATACATCCGGCTTGTCCAGCCCCGATTATCATCGTTCGTTTTGCAGCCGAGTCTTCATAATGAAGGAACGTATCCCGATAAATCCGCCATGAAAGACGCGATCCACCAATGAGTAGAATATGTAGCATCCATGTAATTGCAAGTGCCCTATAATTAATATTCTGGGCGATAATCAGTTGTACCAATGCTACTACCACAATCGTCAACGATACGGCTTTGCAAATTGACTTCAACTCACCTATTGAGGCATACATCCATGCCTTTCGATATAATCCGAAATACCATGCAAATAAGTGATGTGCAATTTGAATCGTTAAGACACTAACAATTAGCAATTTGTTTGCAAATAGATTGATCGTAGGACTCAGGATATAATACCCAATGTATAACGAAAACAAGACAATAGTAGAGTCTACGAAAAAGAGCACTGTCAATCTGTTCTTAATTGAAATACCTCTCACATCCTCCTTAATGATTGGACCAGTCTATAACTACTACTCAACAATTACTATTATACTAATCTGTCATTAAAAAGATAACACTATTTTCAGTCAATTTAGTGCATTTTTCGCGTAAGAAGTGAATTTTTTGGCGAAATGTCGGTTTTGCCTACCAGAAACATTCCTTTTCTCCTATATTTCTCATGATTTTTTAAATCATTTTGGCTATTTTTGAATGAATTTGTAGATTTTATTCTTTAAAATAAAAAAAGAGTAAAAGGGCTAAATGCCCCTTCACTCTGTCCCATAATATTGGTAATAGGAATTTTCCTTCTCTAACACAAAATTGTTCATTAGAATTCCAAGTATGTTCGCTTTAGCCGATATAAGAGATTCTTTCGCCTTAATTGCACTTTCTTTTTCCGTGGTACGGAATTGATCACAAGGATTGTCCCGTCACATTTATTCGATAGGATTTGTGCGTCTGCCACTGAAAGTAGTGGCGGAGCATCGAATATGACTATATCGTACATTAACGCAAGCTCTTCAATTAATGCTTCCATCGAACTCGAACTGATTAACTCGGCGGGATTAGGTGGAATCTGTCCGCATGTGATTAAATACAGGTTTTCAATATTTGTGATTCTTGTTACTTCCTCAAGTGAAAATTGTTTAGTCAGCAAGTTGGATAAACCTATACTGTTCGATGTCTTGAAAGTGAAGTGCATCGTCGGTTTTCGCATATCTGCGTCGACAAGCAACACCTTCTTCCCTTCTTGCGCAAAGACGATTGCGACATTCGCAGCACTTGTTGATTTTCCTTCTCCGGGTGAAGAGGAGGTGAACAATAATGTCTTCAACTCTTTGTCAGGCGTTGAGAAATTGATGTTCGTACGGATTGTGCGGAATTGCTCCGAGATAAATGATTTTGGATTGACGCTTGTCACTAATTTACGTGAGGTGGCTAACATTTGCCGTTTCCTTTTTCTGAACAAGACCGTCACCCCTCTTCCTTCTTTTTCGTTTTGTTTTTTTCTTATCGTCGGGCATGTCTTTAACTGTAATCTTGCTGACAAGGCCTATAATGGGCAAGCCCAATAGTTCCTCAACATCCTGTTCAGTTTTCAATGTTGTATCCAAGTACTCAAGTAGGAAGGCAATCCCGACACCAAGCATGAGACCAATGACCGCTGCAATCGCCATATTGAGGAACGGATCGGGCTTTATTGGCGACGGGTTGTTTGACAATACGGCAGGTGAAAGGATAGTGACATTATCAACATTCATCAATTTCTGGATTTCTACCCGAAAAACCTCCGCCGTCGTATTAGCAATTTCGACCGCCATGTTCGGACTAGAATCTTGCACACTCACGTTAACAACTTGAGAATTTTGCGCGCTGTTCACCGTGATTTTTCCATTCAATGTCGCAAGCGTCGTTGAAAGATCCAAGTCCTCAATCACCTTGGACAAAATCGCCGGGCTTTTAATGATGACATTGTACGTATTGATCAGCTGAAGATTGGTTTGTATATCCTGCGTATTGAACTGGTTCTGCACACCCTTTTGCTGATTGACAAGGATTTGTGTCGATGCCTGATAAACCGGTGTTAATAGTTGGTAACTGATGACCCCCGCTGCTGTTACAGCTAACAGTGTCGTTAGAAAAATGAGTAAAGTCCTCTTTTTCAACGTCTTGAATAAATCCTGAAGACTTACAGTTTCTACCATAAAATCCATCTCCCCCTTTATAACTATCTTCAGATAACTCACATTATAGCACATGCTATTGAAAATATTCTAATAATTTTGTACTAATTCGATATATTTTAATAGTTAATATATTGTAGGAGGATTTACTTATTGGTGTTAGGTGGTTTGCTATGGCTGTATTAATATTTCGCCGAGGGGGCTAAAAACTTCTTTCAAATAATCCTTGTACACCATATTCCACCCTTTCTATTAGTCATTCGTAAGCCCCCAATCAAACAACGCATGTTTTTTATAATGAATGCGTTGTCGGTCTTCCTTCAGCTGCTGTTCAAGTAATTGGGTAAAGTGATTTAAATCTTTTATGACAGGCGCAGGAGTTATAAAATTGTAACGAACGTAGCCAACTTTATTTTCTACATTTCCTTTTTCATTACCTGCATAGGGATTGCACGCTTGTGGTTTAAATCCATAATGATTTGCAAATTGAAGGAATTCGTCTATAAAAACAGCCTCTTCATGCTTATTTCTTGGTTTGACTACGGCAGTCTTCATATTGTCGATACGAATTTTTTTAGGGACTCCACCCAATTGCTTAAATATCACTTTCATTCCATGTAGAAGACATTCTTGGTTTTCCCTGGTAAGGGAATTGCATATGCGCTATTACTAAAAGGTAGAGTCATAACTAAACAATGGATGTCAACATACATTCCATCTTTAACGGCCCCCATTAAACCAAAATCCAATTGTGCTTCGGCGGGAGGATGAATTAAACGCTCTGAGTTTTTATCCTTAGTTTCTTCCTCGATATCTTCTTTTCCTTCACGCCACTCTTTAATAAAGTATGAGACGGTCCGATAGGACCCCTTGAAGCCCATCTTCTGAAGTGCAGTAAATATGCCCTTGTTAGTTCTTCTATCTTTCTTCTTAAGTTTAAGATCTTTCCAAAGCCAATCTCCTACAATTTCTCCCCATTGTTCGTCGTACATCATTCCAGATTTCTTCTTTTTATTTTCTACGGGGAGCTGATCTCCATCGGCATACTTTTTTGCTGTTCTCCAATTAATTCCTAGTGTTTTTGATATTTTATTTATGGATAAGGATTTCTGATTCCTCATTAATTTGATACAATTGATTTCAGGCATTGCCAGCATTCCTTTCAACCTCCACTGCATTTGATTCGACACCAATTACAGTAGAGAAATATTGGAAGGCTGGCAAGCCTTTTTTATTGAAACTTAAGTTGCAACGTTATGTACTTTTCCTTTTCAAAACTCTGTACTTCTATTTTGCACTACACACAAGGACCTGAAATGGTCCTTTTTTAAAGTTCCCTATCGCGTTCCCGTGAAGTATTGAAAAACTTCACACACGGCTTCAAAGGAATCATCATTTGCGATGGCTATTCTGCTTATGGCAATCTGGAGGGCGTTACTTTTGCCAACTGCTATGCGCATGTACGCCGATACTGGCTTAAAGCTGACAGCAAGAATGGTCGGATTGGCGTAGAATATTGCGATAAGCTTTACCGGCTTGAACGGAAGTTCAAACATTTGCCTCCCGGCAAACGGCGAAAAATGAGAAGAAAGTATTCGAAGCCGATTGTTGAGGAATTCCTTCAATGGGTGGAACAGTCCCCCTTCTATGGGAAAAGTGCGCTTGCCACTGCAGCGGACTACACGCTGAACCGTGGGGAAGGATTGAAGGCTTTCTTAAATGACGGCCGAATTGAAATCGATAATAATCCCGCTGAAAATGCCATCCGCCCCAATGTGATTGGTCGAAGAAATTGGCTATTCTCGGTCAGTGAAGCGGGCGCGCAAGCGAACGCCATTTGTTTAAGCCTCGCAGAAACGGCTAAAATTCAGGGGGTTGATTTCTATGCCTATCTCAAAAAGCTGTTGACGGATTTGCCGAACCTGAATTTTCAGCAGATGCCAGAGATATTGGACGACTTTCTTCCATGGTCAAAAAACATCCTGCTTTCATGCGGAAGCAAAGATAGCCCTACATTCGAAAAAAATAATCGAATGTCAGGGCTATTCGTGATGCACGCCGTAAAGGTGTGATTTTTTATATTTCGGGCTTACAGTCATTCAACAAACACACCTACAGAAAACTTTATGAAAATTTTTGCAATGACTGTACTAAATATTAAAAAGTCCCAATTTCCAGTCAAGGTATGATTACGGCCACCCGATTTTACCACTCGTGACATCTTTTTTACCACTAAACGCCAAAGAATTTACCACAGAGTGCCAAGGTGTTTACCAATGAATTAAAAACCCCTACAGAATTGCTGAATTGTAGGGGCTTGGCTTCGATTATTTATTTATTTTTGTTCTCAGAGTACTCTATGAATATTTTTCTGCTGCCTTCATATATATCCTGCTCAAAATAGCTGTAAGGGAAAGGTTCTTCTCCATAGACCTCCAAGAGTTTCTTCTTCAGCTCTTTCGGGAAGGGGTACCAACTTTTGTAACCAGACCAGTAATAGTTTTCCTCCATTTTTCGAAGATCCTTTTTTGTTAGTACAACCATATCAACCTTCCACGCCTAACCCATGGCGCTCTCGCATTGAAACATCTCCATCTATGAGAATCTGATAGGAGTCATGGATAATACGGTCTAAAATTGCCTCCGCAATCGTTTCATTCCCCAATTTTAAATGCCATCCGCTAGGATCGATCTGTGAACAGAAGATAGTTGAAGCTGCCTTATGGCGTGCTTCAGTGATTTCAAGTAGGATTGCGGCCTCATCTGTTGTTAAATCGGTCAGTAGCCATTCATCTAAGATAAGAAGATCGACATTCGTATATTTCTTAATCAATTTGCGATAGCTCCCATCCGCGGCTAATTTCGCAAGTGTCAATTCATCAAGTAACTCCGGTAGACGGATGTATTTAACAGTGTGAAATTGACGGCAGGCAGATATGCCGAATGCACTGGCCAAATATGACTTGCCGGACCCAGTGGGTCCCTTCAATATGATATTGTGACTGTCGAGAATATAGGCACCGCTTGCGAGCTTCAAGATCAAGTCTTTATTAGTTTTTCGATCTTCGTGATATTCTATGTCTTCAATACTAGCACTTGGGTTTAAAAAAGTTGCTGTTTTGATCAAGCGTTGAAGCTTATTGCTTTTACGTCGAGAATGTTCCAGATCGACTAGAAGTGAAAAGCGGTCTTCAAAACTCATCTTCTGGAAATCTTTGTTTCTTGCCTGTTCCTGGTAGGCTTCTGCCATTCCACTTAATTTCATTTCATGTAATTTGGACAGCGTCTGTTCGTTCATCATTTATCTTTACCCCCGTAATATGAAGCCCCACGTGTGAAGCCATAGTTATTCTTGCTGATTTCTGTCTTACGTTTCAGTTCCTGCTCGGCATCATTCTTTTTATTGTTCTTGGGATAGTTTGTATACTTTTGACCGTAGGTCTATTTGTCATGGATGCGATCATTTTACACGCACGTTCTATTTCATATTTCGTGTAGCTACGCTCCGATTTTTTCAATGAGAATATGGACTGTAATCCTTGTTTTTCATTCGTCGATGCATCCAAGATATATCGAACCACTTTCAAGGTGGACGGTCCTATGTTTTCAGCCCACTCAATTGCAGCGTCTGGCGTTTGATCAACATATAGCTTATGATTATCTGGCATATGATCGCGTACGGTGGATAACTGACCGTACTTCCCATATAATCGTTTATGAGTAGCGACCCGCATATGATTAAAATAAATCTCAATGAGGCTGTCTGAAAGCCTTACTTCAACATCGCGGTTTATATATTCATATGGAACGGAATAAAACATGCTTTCGACGGATATGTGATAGTCAGGGCGCACCTTAGCCGTTTTCCATACGGATATTTGATATGGCGTGGATGGGAGAGGAGAAAGCGCAAATTTCTCCTCTTCCTCAAATGCCGACAGACGAGACCCTTTTTTGCGGGTAAAGGGACGTCGATTGAATTCCTCCAACTTCCTCCATACTTCTTCGTTTAATTCATCGATACTAAAGCAGTGCGTATTTCGTAAAGCTGCAATAATCCATGTGGAAATGGCACCAACGGCTCCCTCAACACTAGACTTGTCCTTAGGAGATCGAACCCGGGCGGGCATCACCACAGTATTATAATGGTCTGCCATTTCTCTGTAGGTTGAATTCAAGACCAATTCCTTGGATGTATGTTTAGTCACACTCGCTTTCAGATTGTCCGGCACTATTATCTGCGTAGAGCCTCCAAAATACGCATACGCATTGTTATGGGCAGTTATCCATGAATGCAAATTCATTGATAAGGTTGCCTCTGCGTAAGAAAGTTGGCTACAAGTGTAAACGTTAAACTATAATCAACAGTTTTCCACAAATAAGGTTAAACAGAAATCGATAAATAAGATTCAACAGTTTACCTTAAATATCTCACAATCTATATACTTGAAATAGTCTATGGAAAGTGAGGAACAGGAAGTGGAAAAGTTGATAACCTACAACGAGATTCATAGGCTTCGCAAAGAAGGATTTTCTAATAGTGCGATTGCCAAGAAATTAAAGATTTCAAGAAATAGGGTGATAGAATACGGGAAAATGACTCCAGATGAATTTTACCTGTTTGCCATCTCTCTACAAAGCAGAGGTAAAAAGCTTGATCCCTTTCGGGAAAAAATCCTTGAATGGCTAAAGGAACACCCTGACCTTTCAGGAGCCCAGGTATTTGATTGGTTGGAGGAAAAATTAGAATTTAGCTCTGTCTCTGAGGGGACTGTGAGGAATTACGTGAATGAGTTGCGGGAGTCCTACCACATTCCAAAAGTGATTTCTGAAAGAGAGTTTAGTGCAGTACCTGAACTTCCAATGGGGCAGCAGATTCAGGTGGATTTCGGGCAGACAAAGGTTCCCAAGCTGGATGGGACTTACATACGCCTATACTTTATTGGGTTTATACTAGCCCATTCAAGATATAAGTATGTAGAGTGGCTCGACCGACCATTTCGTGCAAATGATCTTATACGAATGCATGAGAACGCCTTCCATTACTTTGAGGGAATGTCCAAAAATACCTCCGTATAAAAAATGTCACACCTGTTGGTGTGCCCATTAAGTATACAAAGGTATGTAGTGGTAAACGCGTGACGTTTTCTGGTACATTTGTTGTCATTCGGTGGTAAAAAAGATGGCAGAGGTGGTACATTCCGTTGGCCGTAATCAAAGGTACAATAAAAAAAATAGCCCAGCCAATGGCTGAGGCTATTTAGTACTTAATCTCTAGCAAATAAATCCCTTGTATAAACTTTCTCTTTCACACCATCCAACTCTTCCGACAAGCGATTAGCCACAATCACTTCACTAATCTCCTTAAACTCCTCAAACTCCCGAAAAACCCTACATCCAACGAACTCAGCATCCTCCAGCGCCGGTTCATAAACAACCAACTCTACCCCAGCATCCTGCAACCGCTGCATAACACCCTGTATGGCCGACTGTCTAAAGTTATCCGAATCAGTCTTCATCGTTAAACGATAAATCCCAACCACTTTCGGCTTTCGTTCCATAATCATATCAGCGATATGATCCTTCCTCGTATCATTCGAGTCTACAATCGCCTTAATAATCGCATTCGGCACGCCTTCAAAGTTGGCCAATAGCTGCTTCGTATCCTTAGGTAGGCAATACCCCCCATAACCAAATGAAGGATTATTATAGTGCCCCCCTATTCGAGGATCCAACCCAATTCCTTCAATAATCTGTTGGGCATTCAACCCTTTCACTTCCGCATAGCTATCCAACTCATTAAAGAACGACACCCGCATTGCCAAATATGTATTAGCAAATAGCTTAATCGCTTCTGCCTCTGTAGAATTCGTAAACAAGACAGGGACATCCTCTTTATTAGCCCCCTGCACCAACAAATCCGCAAACTTCCGAGCACGTTTAGACTGCTCCCCTACAATGACTCTTGATGGATAAAGATTATCATAGAGAGCTCGACCCTCCCGAAGAAACTCTGGGAGAACAGAATATTATCCGTATTAAAACGCTGACGTACTGATTCCGTGTAACCAACAGGTATAGTCGACTTAATCACCATGACTGTATCAGGGTTAATCGATTGCACTGCATCAATAACCGCTTCCACTGAACTTGTATCAAAATAATTTCGCTCCGGATCATAGTTCGTCGGTGTAGAAATAATAACAAACTCCGCTTCCTGAAATGCTTCTTGAGCATCCGTTGTAGCAGACAAGTTCAATTCTTTCGTAGCAAGATAAGACTCAATCTCCTTATCCTGAATAGGCGATTGCCCGCTATTAATCAAATCTACTTTTTCTTGTACAATATCATAAGCAATGACCTCATTATGTTGAGCTAACAGGACTGCATTGGAAAGACCGACATAGCCTGTGCCTGCAATAGTGATTTTCATCTATTCCACTTCCTTCTTTCTCACTTAACGTTGTAATAATCAACATACCAATCGGCAAACTTCTGCAAGCCTTCAGCAATCGGTGTTTCCGGTTTAAAGCCAATTGCCTCTTGCAATAAATCAGTGGAAGCATAAGTCGCAGGAACATCTCCTGGCTTAATTGGTTCAAATTCCTTTTGAAGACAACCTCTCTACCCGTAGCATTACTTAAGCATTGCTCCAATGTTTCTATAAACGTCATCAATTTTTCAGGACTATTGTTGCCAATATTGTAAACTTTGTGTGGAACAGTTTCAGTAGGCGGATGGCCAATCAATCCTTCAATGCCAGCGACAATATCATCGATATAGGTGAAGTCACGGTATAGATCATTTTTAAAATCACCATTATTAAAGATTTTAATCGATTCTCCTGAAAAATACTTGTCCGCAAATCCAAAGTATGCCATATCTGGTCGACCCATTGGTCCGTAAACGGTAAGAAACGGAGGCCTGTAGCAGGTATTTTATACAGATGGCTATATGTATGGGCCATTAATTCATTGGACTTTTTCGTAGCGGCATAAAGTGATACAGGGCTGTCTACAAAATCCGTCTCTTCAAATGGAACTTTTTTATTCGCGCCATATACAGAACTGGATGAAGCATAAATTAGGTGATCTACTGGAAAATGTCTGCAAGCTTCAAGGATATTATAGAAGCCAATGATATTACTTTGTATGTAGACATCCGGATTCTCTATCGAATACCTAACTCCTGCCTGTGCTGCCAGGTTTACCACAATTTGGGCCGGTACTTTTCAAAAGTCTTCATTATCATGTTCTTATCAGAAATATCGCCTTCAATGAACTTGAAACCATCATATTGCATAAGTAGTTCCAAACGAGATTTTTTAAGGTTCAAATCATAATAATCGTTTACATTATCAATGCCTATTACACGAACCCCATTTTGAAGTAGTCTTTTAGTTAAATAAAAGCCTATAAAACCAGCCGAACCAGTGACTAGATATGTACAATCATTCAGTTTAGTGTTCATATGTTTCATCTCCTTGACAATTTTATTGGTAAAGCAAATATGATTTATTTCGGCTTTTATTAACATTATACTTTTATACATAAATGAAGAAGAAATAACAATCCAATTATAAGCCAGAAGCATCTCATGATAGGCTTCCCATTTTATCTCTATTGCAAGTCTCCTAATGAATAGGTAAACATTTCAAACGTTCCATGCACAAAATGGAGATTGAGAAAATCAATAGATATTATGGCCATTCAAATTTCCTTAGCCTTATGATCGGTGAGTGTAATGATTAGATTATTTTTTCCTATTCATCTAATATTAAAAGCATAAAAAAATCAAAAACTAATGATAAAACCAATAGTATCAACGTATTATATAAAACACTAAAAACACTTTAAATAAAAATGTATAATATTAATATTAAAAATAATTAACTAGACTTCCTAAATCGAGACGGGAATAACTTATTCATAACTACATTTATTTCCTTTCGTGTAACTGGGTATATGTATAGTATTCCAAAGTAAAAAAATATACAAAAAGAAATTGATAAAGAGTCCCACACTACACTGTCATTCAATTGCTTTAGAATATAACCAAATACACCCATAAGTAGTGCAGCGGTCGCGGTCGGAAGTATATTTGTAATAGATTTAAATATCGGAAACTTTATAACGAAATACATTAATAGAAAATCAACTAAAACCCCCTGCAATCTTACCCAAGAACGTGCATAAACCAACGCCCAAAATCCGAATTTCGAACTAATAATACAGACTGGAACTAAAACTATTAAATGCAGCATTTGAGCTAAAAAAGATAACCTTGGTTTTCCTTTTGCTCTAAACACCTCACTACAAAAATGACTTAACACAATAACAATTGCACTGGTCAATGCCCATATACCTATTACTCTCCCTGCCTCTGTCCATTGACTTCCCAATAAAATTCGAGTTGCTAAATCACTAAATAAAAATACACCAACCCCCATCGGGAAAACTAAAATAGATACCAACCTTTGCATTTGGAAAAATGTCTTGTTAAACTCTTCGTTATTATTTTGCAACCGGGATAGTGTAGAAAACAAAACCGGTACTATCGAAGCTGTAACGGTGGCCATAAGGGCATTAACCATTGTTGTTGAAGTTTTATATATTCCCAGGTAATGTTCACTTAAAGCACTAGCTATAATAAAGGTATCAATCCAAATTGTTAGCCAAATGGAGATCGCTTCAATAAGTGACCATATACTAAATGACAACATTTCTTTCAAGATCTTAAGCCTGAAAAATAATTTCGGTTTCCACTTGGACTTAATTGTTAAAAATATTGCATTTGATAAAGTCATAAAAATGTTGCCGATAATCAAAGACCAGTAACTAAAACCCAAAAGCGCAAGTGGAATAGTAATCAAAACGGGTATGAAGATAGAAATTACTCTTACTAAAAAAAGGGTCTTAAAATCAAATTCGCGTCTATAAAGAGCCATCTGTATACTTGAAAATGCAGTTATTGGCAATTGTAAGCAAGAAACTGAAATCACAATTCCTAAACCTGGATTGCCAATTAGGATAGCAATCCGCTCACTAAAGGAAACGATAATACCCCATATTAAAAAAGATAAAAATAGATTGGTTAAAAAAGCCACATTTGCATTTTTATACTTTTCTTTATTATCTCTAAACTCATGTTGAACTAAGTATTTTTGAAAACCTGCATCTGTAAACATATCCGCAAAGCTTGTAATCATAGTAACAGTTGCAACAATACCAAAAGCCTCCGGTGCAAGTATTCTGGCTAATACCATATTTGTAAAGGGTGCAATTATTTTTACAGTAATTTCTGTAATTGAAGACCATTTTGCCGCATTCAACATTTTATTTTTCAGGATTGCATTATTCAAAGTCAAAACTCCATCAAATTTATATTATTTTTCTATAAGTCAAATAAAACGGTCCCGCTATCGCTCGTATTCCAAGTGCAAAAAAAATTCAACGCCAACATCTTTATAGATTTTTTTTACAATTTCATAACAAGCTAAGTTAAACTGCTTTACTACCTATAGAAGTTCAATGAATAAATTCACCAAGAACTGGATAACCTTTTCGTTTTTTTGTCCTAAAGCTGATGACACTAAAAGAGGATTAAATAATCAAAATGCCTTTACCCGACAGTTAATTTACCTTTCTTATTCGGAATTCTTTCCAGGTATTTTAATCCAACTACCGAGTAAGTAATCATCTTCTTCTTTATCGAAAGGTATAAATCCAGAACCATCAAAAAATGTAATTTCGCCAAAATAAAGCCTGTCACGAACAATAAACCAATCTATTCTAACTTGATATGTGTTACTTGCTAGTCTTTCGGATAACTTTATCATTTCTTCAAACTGTTTAGGTTTTTTATGTACTTTATCTGAACATGGCATTCCTTGAGAAATTGTTGTTTTGTTCCAATTTAAATCATAAAAATCCTGCTTATGATTTTCATGCCTATCGGTGTGCAGTTGGACAAGCTTAGCCTTACCATTAAAACATATTACTTTATAATCATCAGGTGCTATATCTGCATCTGCAATATAACTCTCACAAACTATTCTTGGTTTCACATTCTTATAAGGCCACTCCCTGGTATGATAATAGTAGTTTCTTTTAAGTGCTTTATTAATTCTAAGTTTTACCTTCTCAATATTGAAATTACTTTTATTAGTGCAAATAAAGACGCTACCGGAGTCGTGAGTACATTTCAGCACAAATTCATTAGGTAATTCCGAAAACTCGATATCGTCAAAGTTATCCCAAATCCCTATCAATGGAATTAGATATTTTTCACCTATTTTTTCAGAGATATATTCTCTGACTTCAAATTTATCCACTAACTTTGTATAATGCGGTTTCCTATCATTAAGTTTTAACCATTGCAGTTTTTCATTGAATGTCTTCGGATCATCAATATTCAATCTCTTACCAACTCTTGCGCGATATAATAATTTAATATATATTTTTTCTGGAACCCATTTAAAATCATTCTTCGATGCTATATAAGGAATTATCAAAAAGGGATTTGAAATCACCTTTTTAACTTTCTCATAAAACTCCATTTATATTCTCCTTGTTTCTTTAATATAGTGCTAACTAACAAACTATTAGTAGTCTATTTTATGAGGCATTTGAACTACACCAGCTTTATCAAATGGACTGTTCAACGTCAAACGCTTTGCTTTACTTAACGACTTTTCACTGTTTATTTACACAGCAAATCCCATCACATATCTACCGATCCTTTTAACGACTCATTATTTGATAAGGTACAACAGAGCCAACATCTGTAGTTAAAATTATTAAATAATAAAACATCGCTCCTAAAAGTACAATATAAATACCTACTGATCTATCCATTTTCGGTTTAATCGTATATATAATATTTGGTATTAATATTATACAGTGTATCGTGAAGTAAATCATCGCCCTGCCTGCTAAATTAAAATCTAAAGCTAATATATTTAATAAAATAGAAACAATTAAAATATGGATATATAAATCGTAATCTTCACCATTTCTAATGGCTGAACGCCTATAAAGCAGTGCAGCAATTGCAATTAGAGAAAGCATTAAAAGCATTCCTGTTCCACTTCCATTTCCCACCCTACCAACGTAAAGATGGTATCCAAATATCCCCATAAGGAAATAAATAATTTTGGTTGAAAACAAATTTACTGCAACACCAATACAAATTACTAAAGTAATATAGAACTTGTTTATTTTCATTTTAAATAAAGGGTAAATAATCAAAAAAGAAAGTGCGGATATATGAAAAAAAGATGCTATCAGAATATGAATAACAAATTTAATCAAATCCCTACTTTTTATATACTTTATTGAGGGGAGTATTAATGCAATTGCAATAAACTGTCTAAGAGTATTTAAGGACATACCCCAAAAACCAAAAGCAATAAATATAACAAAGCTTAACCATACTATTTTTGAGTTTTTATATATGTATTTCGAAATACTTAAAATGATAATTGAACTAGTGACCGCTAAAAAAAAAACTTTCGTTTTCCCATACGATTCCTATTAATTTATTTAAAATTATAAACCCAATTTCAAAATCAACTATATCAGAAAGTTGAAATATCCTTTCCCAAGCTGTCTGTGCTATTATATGAAACCTATTTACATAAACTGCAGTATCCGCCCCAACATTTAAATCCCTTAATAAGGACAATAAAATTAATTGAGTAGAGATTAATATTATAAAAATAAGATCTTTGTTTTTTTTAATTGTAGTAGTTATAAATAGAGCCCACAAAAAAATCATGACTAAATTCAATATATATATAAACATAATAATCTCTTTCTCCTATGCACTGCAGATTATCGAATTAAGTATATCACTAGAAAAAACGGTCTTCTCTTTAGGGCCAACTTTTTATATATTATATTATTACAGTTATAAACGCATATTCATTATTAAGGAATAATTAAATAACACTGAATGTTTTAACCTTAAATAGTTATACATTTTTCAAATTATAAAGAAGGTCTTCATATTGCATTAATATACTTTTAACGCCAAATACATTTTCAAGTTCAGTTACTTTTATTTTATTTTGATTAAACCAGCTGTTGTCCCATGTTAGTTCTTCAACAACACCTTGAATATTACCTGTTAACTCCATAATTTCTTTAGTTCCTCCAGGATGACTTGTGCTAACCACAGGACAACCACAAGCAATTGCTTCCAATACTACGTTCGGAAGACCTTCATACCTCGATGGTAGTAAAAAAGATCAGCGTTTTTCATCCAAATGAACGGGTTTGCTTGGCGGCCAACAAAATTAACATAATTAGTAATACCCAGGTTTTCCGATAACTTAACATAATCCCTGAAGTACTTTCCATTTCCCAATATCCAAATCTTAACATTCTTTAATTTATTTTTGTTTTTTGCAACTGAGTTTAATAGGATATCAATACCTTTTTGAGGCATCATCTTTCCAACAACAACAACATTCTTGTAGCCTTCCTTACCAAAAGGAGATGGGTCTTGCATGCTCATTTGTCTTACCATTTCGATATCGACGGGATTGTAAATCCTGATTAACTTACTCTCATCAAAACCGAATTCATTTTTGAAATCCTCGACCATATAATCTGATTGACATATAATTTTGTCCACTTTTTTAAAGATTGTATTATAAACAATCTTCCATACAAGGGGGTATTTGCTTTCGGAGATCGATTCACTCGGCGTATTGTTTTCTCTAATAACGAGTTTGGTTTTTCTTGGTAAAAATGTTTTAAAAAGTGCGATTAGGGCTGAAAAACCGCGAATGACGAGAAAACAATGTCAGGTTTAATTCTTCTTATTTCTAAGTATAAAGATGGTATAGCATATCTCACCTGTGATACAGGTAACTTTATTAGATTAACATCTACTGGTAAGTCAGTTTGGTAATCTCCACCATCATGAACAATTATTAAATGAACTTTGAACTTTTTTTTATCAATGTGACGGACAAGTGTAGAAATAACCCTTTCCGCTCCACCACCACCTAATTTTGGTATTACAAATACTATAGTCTTCAAATTAATCCACCAACCTATATATGATAAACAGTATTACACTTTATTTTCCATAAGTAATTCATCAAAAATATGTATCCACATGTCGACTATTTTATCAGCTGAAAGGACATCCAGAATTTCGCGGTTTTTCCTACTCATGCTATTACGCAAATTATTATCTGACAAAATTCTTCTAATAGCGTTTCTCATGTGTTCTTTGTCATCAACTGGAACTAAGATGCCATTTTCTTCTTTTATCAGTTCTCGTGCAATACCTGTAGAAAAGTCCGTTGAAATAACCGGAACCCCTGAGGACATAGCTTCGACCAATGCATTAGGAAATCCTTCGTAATTCGATGGCATAACAAATAACTCAGCATCATAAACGTATTTCATTACATCCTTTTTAAGCCCCATTAAAAAGGCACGATTTCGTAATCCTAAAAGATTGATTTTCTCTTGCAACTCATTTCTAAGGTACCCATCCCCGTATATCTCTAATACATGTTCCGGAAATTCATCCTTCAAATCATTAAAACTTTCAATCAATAGCGAGAAGTTCTTTTCTGGAAATAACCGGCCAACACCTATAATGGCTTTTCTTCGAACTATTGGATCATCACGGACTATACATCCTAAATTGATTGGATTGGGTATAACCCGCATTTTTTTATTAGCATATTTCGGGAAAAATTCGGTAACCTTTTTACTTTGACACACTATACAATTTGCGGTCGGATATAAATATTTAGTGACCATTCGTAAAGGGAGTTTTCTTACCTTTGGCTCAGTACGTTCCGATATGATAAGGGGAATCCGTGGATTGAACAAATGTGCCATTAAGGCTATTATGTTTGTATGCGTTAAAAAGGATAATATTATATCTGGCTTCCATTCTTTTATGTAATTTTTTACAAAGAACAAACTTTTAACCCCATAACCAGCAATATTTAAAAACGCATATAATTTGTTGCTACGGTTTATTTTGTACCCTGCCCCAATTATTTTCACTTTTGGATCTAATTGATAAAAAGATTCATTTGATGTAAGAGTAAGAATAACAATGTCATAACCTCTTTGGCTAAGTTCATTTGCCAATGTTGCTAAAACACGTTCAGCCCCTCCACCTCCCATTCTCGGAACCAACAGTAAACACTTTAAATTTCGATTTACCCTTTCACCATTCATATCTTTACATCACCTTCTTATTAATTTGTTATAGGTGGAAGATTAAACGATTTACCCAATTCATAATCAAACTTGTCTGGTGTAAATTGAACACATCCACTCCACGGGTAAAACGTAATTTCCCCTATATATACTTTACCATTTACACTATAAAAATCTACTCTAACAAATGGGAAATCAGCTGCGAAACACTCTGCTATTTCTATCATCTTTTCAAACCCATATGGTTTCGATATTGTATTTTCAGTTGTTGGACAATCACTTACAACTTGTAGTTGATTCCACTCCAAATCATAAAAATTCCTTCTATGATCAACATGTCTTGTAGTATCCACCCATCCTAGTTTAGCTTTCTTATTAAAGCAAAGGATTTTATAATCATTTAAACTACCGTCTTCGTTGTCATTAGAATCAAGCAATTCTTCAATAACAATCTTCTGTGGAATATCCTTATAGGCCCATTCCCTTCCTATACTTAATGTGTTAACCTTTGACCAAGAATTTATTGTATTCTTAATGAATGAAATATCCATGTTTGATTTATCTTCAATAAATATATTAGTCCCCGACCCATTATTACACTTTATTGCAAAACTCTCAGGCAAACTCATAAATTCAATCTCTTCAAACTTATCGCAAACTTGATACAATGTAGGAAGATATTCAGAAAAACCTTTTTGTAAGACATAGTCTCTCATCCTATATTTGTCTGCACACTGTGTCATTAGCGGGATTCGGTAATTCATTTTATACCACTGTATCTTCTCCGTGAATCGTTCTGGATTCTTTATATTTAACCTTCTGCCAAGTGCCACCCGATATTGAAGTTTGAGTACTATCTCATCAGGTAATAGATCAAGGATTCCGTATATCCTTCTTAAAAAAGAAGGCTTAATATATTTTTTTAAACTCATTTTATACCCCTCAGTAATTTTATTAAGCGGACAACATTCGTTCGAGTTCTGTTGGATATCTTCTATGTTGTACTTTTCAATAAGTAATTACTTTAAAAGCAATTATTTTTTTGAAATTATTTCAATTATTTTTTCTGTGTTTTTGCCAAAGAAACTTTCGCCATTTACCATTTGAGGGAACCAAATACTCTGGGATCTTAAATTCACTTCAATTAATATAATTTCTGAACTTTCATTCACCATAAAGTCCCAAGAAATCATTTTAATATGCGGAATCCTAGAATGACTTTCCTTTGCTACCTTAATGATATCCTTGACATATGGGATAACATATCCTTCAAATTTAATCCCACTATCCGGATGCTGACGGAATCTTTCCTGCATCTCGCTATATGCTTCTTTATTTAATATACCCTTGTCATTAAAACCAATTACTATTCCACCTGCATGAATATTGTCAACTTCATTACCGGATCTTCCAATTCTCATGGACAAAGGAGCATTGTAAATAACTCCATCCAGTATATAAGTAATTACACGAATTGTGTTAATAGACTTGTCGTAAAGTGAGGCATATTTTGGATGGGCTTTCATACGCTCTTGAATTATATAATTCGTTTTGAATTTATCCATTATCTGTTCAAGAGTCTTACCTGATATTAAATCTACTCCATTAACAATATCTAACATAGCAACTCCCCGACCAGAATTGGAACCAATTGTGGCTTTAATTACTACTTTACCAATATTCCGGAGACTTTCAATTATGTCTTTTCTGTTTTTAACAATCCGTTTACTATCATAAAAAACTCCACTACTATTAACAACAAATGTTTTTGGGACTTTAATCGAGCTTTCAAAAAAAAGTATTTCTGTCAATGCTTTATCTTCCAATACTTTAGCCAAATGTGGTGGACTAAAAAGAGGTTCTAACTTTGTGGAATAAATTATCTCTGGGAAATAGTATTTATTATATACCCCTGCATAGCTTTGATAAAGCCTATGCCATTTTTTAGAAACCTTTTTACCGTATATACGTTTCCAAACCTTATCAATCGCATTTTTCTGTTCATGGGTTAATTGTACTTGTGAATACAACTTCCTTTTCTTATAAATATTGATCCATTCAAGAATCCATGTCTTAAAAACATCAATCTTCAAAATCCACCTTTCTAAGTGGATAATAAATTCCCTATAGGATTTCCTCATAATAATCTCCTCTAATATAAAAGGTGAGTTTGAATTCATATAAAAAAACAAGCTTTAATAGTTGATAGGACTTAAGAAAAATCGCCTACTTTGGATAAACTGTTCCCCAATGTTCCTTTTCATTGTTCTTGTCAAATAAAAAAATGTTTATAGTTGATAGTTATTTACTATATTCTTTTCTCAAATATTTATTAGAAAGAATTTTCAAAAACCACATTGGTGATAGGTACATTATAAATTGACCAATTACCACATAAATTAAATCAAATAAAGTGCAATGTCCTCTTTTCCATATTGCGTATTCAACTTCAATATAACTTTTACAATAAGACCAACTTTTTCTTCTTTTAAAATTACCCTCATTCGATCTAAAAAGCAGAAGTGGAATATCAATATTCGCACTTTTACAATCATTGTTTATCATTCTGGAAAACAAGTCCAAATCTTGTTTTCTTCTAAAATTTCCATAACCACCACAACGAATTACTTCAGATTTTTTAAACATAACTGTTGGGTGGTTAAATGGGCTTCTTCTTTTTATAAATTTCACAATATCATCATGCGTTGTTGGCACAACTCTTGAAGATACAATATTATCTGGTGAATCATGGAATTCATCTATTATTGTACCAACAATACTTAACTTTGGATTGCTCATAAATAGTTCAACTTGAGTCATACATCTTGCTGGCAGAGATATATCATCACTATCCATACGGGCCACTAATTCATTTTTACAATACTTCAATCCTTCATCTAATGCCCGCCCTAAGCCTATATTCTTCTCAAGTGACACTATATTAAATAAGTCTGGTTCCCTTTCATTATATTCATTAATGATTTCATCTAAATCCTTAGTTAATTTACCGTCCTTGACAATAACGAAGTCGTTTGGCTTAAGTGTTTGTTTTATCATACTGTCTATACTCGCTTTTAAAAAAGAAGGGTTTTCTTTATGATAAACTGACATTAATACACTATATTTTCTATCCATCATTGGTCACTACCTTCTGTCAGTTTTATTGATTCACTTAAACTCCTAATTTGGTAGTTTTCTTTATAACTACTCATACTTTTGTCGTATACTAAATTACCAAATACTTTATTAATAATATTTGACTTCTTCATGATTACTCTAATAATTGGATTTATTTTTTTTGTAAACTTAACTTTCCTCCCGTGAAACATAGCTATCATTTTAACCATTTCACTAGTTTTTACATATTCACTGTTTTGCGGGAAAAAAAATCCGTTTTCTTCATTCTCAATCATAAGCTTCATAAATTCACAAAGATTGTCTATATGTAACATACTACGTTGATTTTCGAAAATCGGGAAAACTGGAAACCTTTTAGCAACCATTGCTAATTTGGGATAATTGCCTTTAGATTCCTTGCCATAAATCATCGGTGGTCTTATAATAACAACCTTAAAATTATAATCATTTAAAGTTACAATTTCTTGTTCTGCCTGCAACTTACTATAGCCGTAAAAGTTACTAGGTGTAGGTACAGTATCCTTAGTTATTACACCGTTAGATATATTTTCACCATACACAATAATGCTACTTAAGAATAAAAAGTGCTTTACGCCTTCACTTTTTGCTTTCCTTGCAACTTCTATAGTTAAATCACGGTTTACTTTATAATACTTTTCTTCCAAATTTGGATCTGTGGATACATGGGCGATTCCGGCAACATGAACAACAACATCATATAGGGAAAAATCCGTATTCATCCAATCATCTTCACGCATACTAATTTTATCAATGGAATACTTCTTGGGATCATTCAACAACCATTTTTCTAATGAATTACCTACGTAGCTGTTTTTCCCAGTAATCAGTACTTTTTTCATTTTGAGAAATTCTCTCCAGTCACTGAACCTACAGAAGATCTTGTTTTTCCAATCGCACCTGTCCCACCTTCTAAAACACCTTTACTTTTAAACACACTAATTATTGTGGCGAAGAAGCATTTTATATCCATCCACGGGCCCATCTTTTCGACGTATTCACCATCGAATTTAGATTTTATTTCAATTGGAACTTCATCTCTACCATTTATTTGAGCCCACCCTGTTAAGCCCGGCCTTATAGCATTTGCATGATATTTCTCTCTTTCCGCTATTAAATCATATTGGTTCCACAATGCAGGTCTTGGACCGATAATACTCATTTGACCGACAAGTATGTTCCAAATCTGTGGGAGTTCATCAAGTGAAGTCTTCCTTAAGAATTTTCCCATTCTAGTAATATACTGTTCAGGTTTGTCTAATAAATGGGTCGGAGTATCAATCGGTGCATCTATTTTCATAGTTCGGAATTTTAATATATAGAAATGTGTCTTGTTTATTCCAACTCGCTTTTGTTTAAATAGAACTGGCCCTTTTGAATCAATCTTAATAGCAATAATTAGGATTACTAAAATAGGCGATAAGACAATAAGCCCAACTAAAGAAAGAATAATGTCAATCAATCTTTTAACCTTCATAAACATAATACGGATTCACTCCTCAAAACATGTTCTTTAGTAGTTTAGGTGACTTAATTGAAACATTTATATTGTAGGTGAAGCACTGTGCAACCTATGTCAGAAAGTTGAAATTTCCCGATGAAAAGACTACGTGGTTTATTGGAAAAATTAATTTCCCACTTTACTCTTTTCCACTATCTCAGCCATATACTCCAACAATTGAGCACTAATGTCCTTATTCTGCAAAGCAAACTCAATCGTCGTTGTAATAAACCCTAATTTCTCCCCAACATCATACCGCTTACCCTCAAAATCGTAAGCAAACACCCGTTGAATCTGATTCAACTGCTGAATGGCATCAGTTAACTGGATCTCACCACCTGCGCCCTTTTCCTGCTTTTCTAATAGCATAAAGATTTCCGGAGTTAACACATACCTGCCCATAATCGCAAGATTAGAGGGCGCTGTTCCCAATGCCGGCTTCTCAACAAAGTTCTCCACGGCATACCTTCTACCAATTTGAGCCGAAGGTTCAACAATCCCATACCTATCCGTCTCGTCATCCGCAACAGTCTGCACACCAATTACCGAAGCATGAGTCATCATCATACTGCTCAATCAACTGCTTCAATCCAGGTGTTTCACTTTGTACAATATCATCACCAAGCAAAACAGCAAAAGGCTCATCACCAATGAACTTCCGCGCACACCAAACTGCATGTCCAAGTCCTTTTGGCTCCTTCTGACGAATATAATGGATATCTACATTCGAAGACTGTCTAACCTTCTCCAAAATATCATATTTCTCTTTTTGTATTAGATTTTCTTCCAACTCAAAATTATTATCAAAATGATCCTCAATCGCTCTTTTACCTTTTCCAGTAACAATAATTATATCTTCTATACCTGATGCAATCGCCTCTTCGACAATATATTGAATGGTTGGCTTATCAACAATCGGCAACATTTCTTTTGGCATCGCCTTAGTAACCGGTAAAAAACGTGTCCCTAATCCAGCTGCCGGTATAATAGCTTTACGCACCTTTTTATACATATTTACTTCCTCCTTATGATTTAACTCCATGCAGGACAACGTCCTGCAATGCAGCGAGTTTTATATTAGCATCTTCCACACTTTCACCCTTCACCGCAAAATAAAACTTACATTTTGGTTCGGTGCCAGAAGGGCGAATACAAACCCATGATCCATCTTCAAGTTTATACTTAAGCACATTAGATATCGGTAAATCTAAACTTGTTTTAGTACCTGACAATATATCCAACGATTCATTTTTCGCATAGTCCTCTACGTTTGTAACACTAATGTCATTTAATGCCGAAGGCTGTTCATTTCTGAACCCTTCCACAATCGCATCAATTTGTTCTGCTCCATCCTTACCTTCCAACGTGATAGAACATGTAATTTCTTTGTAATAACCAAACTTCTTATATAATTCCTGTAAACCATCGTATAGCGATTTGCCCTGTGACTTGTAATAAGCTGCCACTTCAGCTACAAAAACAGCTGATTGAACCGAATCTTTATCCCGAACAAAATTACCAAGCAAATATCCATAGCTCTCCTCATAACCAAAAAGGAAACTCTTCTCTTTAGTCTCTTCGAATTCATTGATCTTCTCTGCGATAAACTTAAAACCCGTAAGAGTATCTATTGTTTCCACACCAAACGATGAAGCAATCGCACGGCCTAACTCCGAAGTAACAATCGTCTTCATGACTACCCCATTCCGTGGTAGCCATCCATTCTTCTCTTTCTGCTCCAGTAAAAAGTGAAGCATCAAAGCACCAATTTGATTACCCGTCAAAACGACATACTCACCTGAATCATTTTTGACCGCGACTCCAAGTCGATCTGCATCAGGATCAGTCGCAAGCAAGACATCCGCATCCACTCGCAACCCATACTCTATAGCAATCTCAAACGCTGCGGACTCTTCCGGATTTGGTGATTTCACTGTAGAAAAATTAGGATCCGGATTTTCCTGTTCCTTTACAACAGTCACATTGGTAAAACCAAAGTTTTCAAGTCCTTCGCGTACAGGTATATTCCCAGTTCCATGCAAAGGAGTAAAAATAATCGACAAATCCCTTTCTGGCTTCTCCTCATTCAACTGAATTGCTTGCAACGCTTGCTTATATGCCATATCAATCTTTTCCCCAATATAAACAAGTATTCTATTAGCCAATAGTTCCCTTTCACCCGCAACCTCGGTAATCAGCCTGGTACCAGCGCTCTTCATAAATCCAAGAACAACATCTGCATCCTCAGGAGGCAATTGCGCACCATCCTGCCCATAAACCTTCAATCCGTTATATTCCGGTGGATTATGGCTTGCCGTAATCATAACTCCTGCAAAGGCGTACATATAACGTACCGCAAAGGAAAGTAATGGAGTAGGTCGCAAGTCCTCAAACAAATAAACTTGAATGCCTTCACCACCTACCGTCTTCGCAACTTCCAACGCAAACTCCTTCGACATATGCCTCGAATCATAAGCAATGGCAATCCCGCGCGCCATCGCTTCTTCACCTTGTTCTTTTATGTATTGAGAAAGGCCGAATGCCACCTTCCTCACCGTATAATATTAATACGATTCGTACCAGGTCCGATAATGCCGCGCATGCCGCCTGTACCGAATTCCAGCTCCTTATAAAAACAATCTTCCAGCTGTTTTTCATCAGTCATATTATATATATCCTGTTTGACCAAATCCTCATCTGTTAGCTGTGAGAGCCATTGATCCAAACTCGTTCTCCACGTCATGCTGCGACATCCTTTCTCGAATAACTTATGTCAAATAATTATTATTAATTTCCTGCAGTTTCCAAGACCTCTGCTATTTCTTCTTTTTCATAACCAGGCTTGTCCAGTAATGTGAACATATTTCGTTTGTATAATTCCACACCTGGCTGATCAAACGGGTTGACACCAAATAGATACGCACTCATCGCACAAGCTTTTTCAAAGAAGTAAACGAGATAGCCAAATGTATAAGCATCCATTGACGGTATTTCAAAAACAAGTCCTGGGACTTCTCCATCCGCATGGGCCTCAAGCGCCCCTTCGAACGCCTTGCTGTTTACTACATCTACCGTTTTTCCTGTGAGATAGTTCAATCCATCAATATTTTCCTCATCTTCTTCAATTACGATATCATCAAGCGGATTCTTCACTTTAACAATCGTTTCAAAAAGATTACGCTGACCTTCCTGGATATACTGACCGAATGAATGCAAGTCAGTTGTAAAGTTCGCAGACGCTGGAAAAATCCTCTACGATCCTTCCCTTCACTCTCACCAAATAGCTGCTTCCACCACTCTGCCAGATAATGCATACCCGGTTCGTACGTGACAAACATTTCTATAGCCATTCCTTTTTGGAAAAGGATGTTACGAATGACAGCATACTGATAGGCAGCATTTTCATCAAGAACCGGATTATTTAGTTCCCGTTGCGCTCGTAATGCGCCTGCCATGATTTCATTAATACTAATCCCGCTCACTGCAATCGGCAATAGACCGACCGCCGTTAAAACAGAATAACGCCCGCCAATATTATCAGGTATTACGAAAGTGTCATACCCTTCCCTGTCAGCTAACTGTTTCAATGCGCCCTTTTCCTTATCCGTTGTAGCAAAGATGCGTTTCCTCGCTTCTTCCTTGCCATATTTCTCTTCAAGGAGTTTACGGAAGATACGGAACGCAATAGCCGGCTCTGTTGTTGTTCCGGATTTCGATATAACATTGATAGAGAAATTCTTGCCTTCAAGAAGGTCCATCACATGCGTCATATAAGTTGAGCTAAGATTATGTCCAACAAAAACGATTTGTGGATTGCCTCTTTTCTCTTTCGACAACATATTATAGAAACTATGGTTCAGCATCTCGATTGCAGCCCTTGCTCCTAAGTAGATCCGCCGATTCCAACAACTACAAGTATATCACTATTCTCTCGTATTCTTATTGCTGTTTTCTTGATATGTTCAAACTCTTCCCGTTCGTACATTTCAGGCAAGTCAATCCAACCTAAATAATTGTTGTGTTCGCTTGTTTCACTATGCATTTGGTTATGAATTGATTGAACCGAATGCTCCAAAAAAGAAACTTTATAATGCCCGAAATGCCCACTTGCCTTCGAATAATCAAATGTAATATGCGCCAACACTTCACCTCCAAGAATATTACCTATGTCTATATGATTAGTCTGTCATTCTTACCACAGTTTCAATATTTTCCTGCAAAAATTTCCGATTCGCCAACCCAACCAAGGTAGTCCTTAATTCCTCTGTATCCATACCTAACAACCTGTCCAAGACATACTCTTGCTCCAACTCAGATATCGGAGTTGCCTTCCCAACATAAATCTTCGGAAAGACATACTCACTCTGCCGTTCATTCTCATTTAACAACTCTTCAAACAATTTTTCACCAGGTCTGATACCGCTAAATTCTATTTTAATATCATTTTCGTTATAGCCCGATAGGTTAATAAGGTTTTTGGCCAAGTCAACAATCTTAACGGGTTCGCCCATATCAAGAACGAACACTTCGCCGCCGCGTGCAAGTGTCCCTGCTTGAATGACGAGTCTAGATGCTTCAGGAA
The DNA here is from genome assembly GCF_030067815.1 of Sporosarcina thermotolerans. Lineage (GTDB taxonomy): Bacteria > Bacillota > Bacilli > Bacillales_A > Planococcaceae > Sporosarcina > Sporosarcina thermotolerans. The sequence continues at coordinate 3,602,232 of NZ_CP125968.1, forward strand.
TGGTCATGAAGTAACGTGTCATTTCCGGATCCGTAACAGTAACCGGCCCACCAGCCGCAATTTGCTTCCTAAACAAAGGTACAACACTACCACGGGACCCTAAAACATTCCCAAACCGAACTGCCGCAAATTTCGTTTCACTGTTCTTCGCCAGATTCTGAACAATCATTTCCGCAAAACGCTTCGTCGCACCCATCACATTCGGAGGATTTACCGCTTTATCCGTCGACACTAAAACAAAATGCGGAACTCCAAACATATCCGCCGCTTCCGCAACATTCTTCGTACCAAATATATTATTCTTCACAGCTTCCATCGGATTAGCTTCCATTAACGGTACATGCTTATGAGCCGCAGCATGGTAAATTACATCCGGCTGATGCTCCGATACGATATCAAAGATCCGTTGTCGGTCTTGTACATCCGCGATAACCGGAACAATTTCAGTTTCAGACGAAACTATTTCACGAAGCTCACGTTCTATTAAGTATATCGAGTTCTCACCATGCCCTAACAAAATAAGTTTCTTCGGTGTAAACCGATTCACTTGTCGGCAAATTTCCGATCCAATCGAGCCGCCAGCTCCTGTAATCATAATCGTTTTGCCCGTCAGCTTATTCGCTATTGCTTCCATATCAAGTTGTATTTCATCTCGCCCTAACAAGTCTTCGATTCTGACGTCCTGCATATCAGTAACAGAGACCTTACCCGTCATAATGTCTTCGATGCGCGGGATTTTTTGTGTCTTTATCCCAGTATCTACACAACGTTTCAAGAGCTCTGCTTGTTCTTGTTTGTCCATTGATGGAATGGCGATAATGATTTTTTCGATACCATTGTCTTCCGCGATTGCTTGGATATATTTAGTTCCACCACTAACCTTCACACCATAAATCTCAAGTCCTTGTTTCTTCCGGTCATCATCAACGAAAATGACGGGGTCATCCCATAATCAGGATTTTGTAGAATTTGACGTACAATCATGCTGCCGGCTTGTCCAGCCCCAACAATCATCGTTCGTTTCGCTTCTATATTCTGTTTCTGATTAACCGTATCACGGTACAGCCGCCACGACAGCCTTGAACCTCCAATCAGCAAAATATGTAACATCCAAGTGATCGCTAATGCCCTGAAGTAAATGTCTTGGGCAACAAATAATTGGACCAAAGCAACAACCATAATCGCGACTGTAACTGCCTTGAATATCAACTTCAATTCACCAATTGATGCGTATGTCCAAGCCTTCCTATACAAACCAAAAAACCAAGCAAAGAAGTGGTGTGCAATCTGTATTGCCACTACACTGATTAGCAGGACTTTATTTGCAAATAGATTGCTTGAAGGACTTAGGATAAAATACCCTATGAAAATCGAAAAAAAGACTATAAAGGAGTCCACTAAAAATAACATTGTCAACCTATTCTTAACAGATATGCGACTCACGTCCCTCTTTAGTTATTCTTATAAACTATTATTCCTTAATAATAATTACTATTATACCAGTTCCCAGCTTAAATACTATGCTTTTTTCTGACAATATACTACATTATCAACAATATTTTGAGTAATATTGACAAAAAACTCTTTCACACTCGTCTCGCTATGCCTTCATACCTATTTTCCACCAACTCTTTTTCCTAACTTCCACAAACTCAAACTGAGTCAAAGGCTTATTAGCTATGATTCTTTCGTTATTTTCCAAAAGAATATCAATCATTTCCAACTGCTTCTTCTTCTCCAGCACGCCAAGGCCTTTCTCGTATTCCAACGGTCTTGTCTCCATATTATGTACATCCGAACCATACGTATGGATGCAGTTCGCTTCTATTAGCCGTAACGAAAGATCTTGCACCCCTTTGCCGAAGTGACCTGAAAGGCTTCCTGCAGTGATTTGAGCATATGCCCCATGACGGATAAGTCTTTGAAGACGTTCCGGTTTTTCTGCGATGGCCTTGTTCCTTTCCGGGTGGGCAATAATCGGGATAATACCGATTTCGGTTAATTGTTCGATGACTTTTACCGTATAGGATGGAACTGTCTGTGACGGCAATTCAAGTAGCAAATAATTGGATTCGGCAAGCGTCAGAATTTCGCCCGCTTTATAATTTTCAATAATCGTGTCGTGCAGGCGTACTTCCTGACCTGTGTGGATTGTAATTGGAATACCTTCTTGCTTCAGCAGTTCCCTTAATATGTGCACTTGGCTTGAAGTTTCCTGCGCAGTCACATGAAAATGCGGGTTATATGTATGGGGCGTTGCTATCATTTCAGTGATTCCTTCATTTACTGCACTATGTATGATCTTCATGGAACCTTCAAGATTATCAGGGCCATCATCTACCCCGTGCAAAATATGGGTATGCATATCAATCACTGGAAATCGACCTCCAATATGGAAAAAAGAGTAGAAGGATTAATCGTCCTTTACTCTTCCGCTCCATAATAGTTGTAGTAATAATGATCCTTCGTAAGGGTGAAGTTGTTTAGCACCACACCAAGAATCGTTGTTTTCGTCAACGCCAATGCTTCTTTCGCTTTGACTATATTTTCTTTTTCAGTGGAGCCGGCACTTACTACCAAGATGATGCCGTCGCATTTCTGCCCTAAGATTTGACCATCTGTCACGGATAGAAGTGGTGGAGCATCAAAGATGACAAGGTCGTAATGTTCTTTCAGCATCTCTATCACGTTGTCCATGGATTTTGACCCTAAGAGCTCGGCAGGGTTCGGTGGGATAGAACCGCATGTAAGGATATCCAGCCCTTCTACTTCACTCTTCTTAACAGCTACTTGAAGAGTCGTATTTTTCGCCAGCAAATTCGTTAATCCAACATTATTCACTAGGGAAAAAGTATAATGAACAGTCGGCTTTCTTAAATCGGCATCGACTAACAATACTTTCTTACCGTTTTGGGCATAAACGACAGCAATGTTCGCTGCGACAGTCGATTTCCCTTCACTCGGTGCTGCGGATGTGATGAGAAGTGTTTCAAGCTCTTTATCTGGCATTGAAAAGTCGATACCTGTACGTATCGTTCTGAACTGCTCGGAGTTTACTGATCTTGGGTCATTATGTGCAATAAGGGTTCTTGCAGCTTTTTGAAGGACTTTCTTTTTACGTTTAATTAACATGTGCTTTCTCCTTCTTTCTATCTGCAAGAGGTTTTTTTGAGGTATTTTGCATAACGTCATTTGGAAACTTGCTGACGATACCTAAGATCGGCAGACCGACTAAATCTTCAATGTCCTGTTCAGTTTTAACTGTTGTATCAAGATACTCTAATAGGAATGCAATTCCTACTCCAAGCATCAATCCGACAACTGCTGCGATTGCAATGTTTAAGAGTTTCTGTGGTTTAACCGGAGACGGAAATTCTACATTGACGGCTGGTGAAAGGATATTGACATTATCGACGTTCATCAGCTTTTGGATTTCTTCTTGAAAAACTTCTGCTGTCGTATTTGCGATGTCCACTGCTCTAAAATGCTCCGTGTCTTGTACAGTCAAATTGACGACTTGCGAGTTTTGCGCACTGTTAACCGTTAATTGAGTTTTAAGTTGTGCTGGTGTAATGTCAAGATCCAAATTCTCAATCACTTTTGATAGGATTGCAGGGCTTGTGATGATCACATTGTATGTGTTTATAAGCTGAAGGTTCATTTGAATTTCTTGTGTGTTGAACTGGCTTGTTTGTTCATTTTTTTGATTGACCAAGATTTGTGTCGATGCCTGGTAGATTGGCGTCATGAAGTAATAGCTTGCGACTGCCGCGATGCCCATGGCGATGATTGTTAGAGAGATGATCAAAACGAATCTTTTCTTTAACGTTCTGAACAAATCTTGTAGGCTGATTGTCTCTTCCATGAAGGTCGGTCTCCTTTTTAATAGGTTGATAGGTAATATAGCATAACGGGAATGGCAGATTTCATTAAAAGAAAAATCCGTTCTTAGTTAGTGTAGGACGGATTTCTCTTTCTATTTATCTTCCTACCGCTTTTTTCATTAAGCTTTCTTTACGAATTTTCTTTTGTGCGTCGTATTCATTTTTAAAGCTCTTTGCGTATGACTTGTCATACCCATTTTTCTCAAGATCTTTTTCTATAGCTTTCAGAACGCCATTGAAGACGCTGTCCGTTCTGCCTTCCAGTTCTGTAGCAGCGCTCATGTACTTATTGTAGAAATAGCCATAATCGATTTTCTCGCCATTATTCTTCTTTGTCGAGTACTCGTTTTTAGCTCTTCCAATAAGCGCATTCAACTTATCTTCAGCTTGCCCTTCTAAAGCTGCGAAAGCAGGGTTATATTTTTCTTTTATGGATGCCACTGTCACTTTAGCTCCAGGCCCCGCAGTTAAAGAACCGGTATTTGGTTTGGAAGTTGAAGTCGATCCAGTGTTTGAGTTTGGCTTGTTGTTAGATGTATTAGTTGGTGTTTTGGATGATTGTCCTTTCCCGCTTACAGGGATGGATCCACCATCTTCTGATTCATCAGTCGAATCGGATGACGCTTGTCCATCTTCTTTACCGGATTCTTTATTGGAATCTTTTTGGACTATGTCTTCTCCGCTGTCATCCAAGGTAATAATTGTACCGTCTGGTAATTCGATTTCGAACGGATCTTCTATGATTTCAGCAACCGATTCGTCCGCAATATCGTATTCTTTGAATTTCATTATGTATAAAAGATAGCCCCCCACGCAAAGTGCAATGACTAAGAGTGCAGACAATGAGATAATCAGCTTTTTTTTCATAATTTACTCCTTTTCGTAAAATCCATATATCTATAAGTCTACCATGAATGAAAAAGGAAGTGAACTGGAAGTTTGATATAAAAAGTCGAATGTAGTAGAAATATAGTTTTCTATATGAATATTGTCGTGTCCAGCTACAGGCGCTAGATGCTCGGGTCATAAGTCAAAGTTGCTATGTGGCAAAAACCGCCACTCCGCATCTTCGCCTTATGCCTGTCGCATCTGAGCAAGCGCCTTTCGCTTTTCGTTTAAAACGCAAAAAAATCCGCGAAGAAGGGATCTTCACAGATTTTTTGCCGCACCATCAACCAAGGCCATTAAGATTCTATAGTGTAAAAGGAAAAACTCTACATAGATAGTGTACCATAATTTTCTGCAATCTCAAAGACTATTTTTCTATTACTTTATTGCCATTGTTCGATGTAAGAACACCGAGAAATCAGCTCTACTAATGTTTTGCGCAGGTCCGTACTTCCCACCACCAATACCTTGGGTAATATTGTTAAATGCCAAAGAATTGATTGCATCTTTCGCGAAGCTGCCATTGCTGTCCGTGAAGTAATCTTTCTCAGAGAGCTGTAGCTTGAATCCTCGTTGAAGGATCGCTGCCATTTCTGCACGAGTCAGTTTACCGTTCGGGTCGAATTTCTTACCTTTTTCCTTCCCATTGATGATTCCATAATTCGCGACAGCCGCCACTTCTTTATAGAACGTCATTGTCGGCGCCATGTCTTCAAAGCCCGGATCTGTTACATTGTCGAGTGGAAGTTTAAGTGCTCTTGCCAAAAGGATTGCCGCTTGCTGTCTTGTCAATTCTTCATATGGACCGAAGTTGCCGTCCGCGAAGCCTGCAATAACCCCATCATTGACCAGGGAAGTAATTTCACCTTCCGCACGGAACGTCAGTCCAGTGTCTTTGAAAAGTGCTTCTTTGTAGTTGTTCGCGAATACCGCTTTCAAGTCATCAATTCTGATGCTGCCCTTCGTTTTCAGGCTGTCTGTCGGTTGTGCGATATAGATTTGTTTAAGTGTTAGATTACCAGTTGCCCCTGCAGGGATAGTAGCCGTCACATAGTTCCAGCCAAGCCATTTCAAGCCGTTTTCAGGCGTGAAGTCGACTGTGTATTCCTTACCTTGGGCATCTTGGATACGTCCACGCAGCCATGTATCCCCGGCATCCCCATATACACGAGCGGAAATCTTAACCGGAGTACCTGATAGGCTTACAGGTGTCTTCGCTTCGATATACGCAGCTGAAGTGCCTGTTGTTCCAGTGAAATCATATGTTAATTTTAGGGAGCCAACGCCTTCAAACGCCGGCTCTTTGTCGCTATTCATTGAAAGTGTTGCTTTGCCGTTCGTTGTTGTAGATGTCCAGTTATTTAGGAATTCCATTTTATCTACACTGGAGTAATCACCTGTTATTGTTACTGGGATGGAGATCGTTTTGCCACCTAATGTTGCTGTTACAGAGCCTGTACCTTCTTTTGAAGCTGCTGTGAAGACACCTGAAGCTGTGATTGTGCCGATACTTGCAGGAGCACTCCATTTAACAAGTGTAGGGTCAAAGATGACTTCTCTGTTTTTAGCATCGAATGCTTTGACAGTTAATGTCGTTTGTCCATCTTTTCTAACCTCGAATGACGGGCTTGATGGCTGAACTGTATGAATGCTGTCAACGACTTCAAATGGTATATTCGCTGTCGCACCACTGAACTCAGCAGTAATTGCGCCAGCTCCTGCTTTTTGAGCCGTAAATTCAAGGCCGTTCACTGCGATAAGACCTTGTGGAGATGCTATTTTAACAGCTGCTTTATCGAAAGTAACCGGGTTGTAATAGTTGTCCATAACGTAATCTACCAAAACGGAACCTTTCGTCCCTTTTAAATAGACTCCAGGTTTTGACAGATGTGCACCAACTGTTGTAGGCGTTCCTACAGGTGCATTTGATACCGCAAAAAGCGCAGTGGAGACAGAACGTTCTCTGCCATCGGATGGTTTATTGAAAAGCGAGACGTTAAAGTCACCAGGCTTACGAACAGCCATCGTCGTGGAGCCCCCGCCATCCAAGTTAAGCGCTTGGTGAGCGCCAATTGAGACAAGGTATTCAGCAAATTCCTTCAAGCTTTGTCCACGGCTATAACCAGATTGTCTTCCGTCCACCGTCACCATGAATACTTTCGTTCCTGTTTTATCGATTGCAATCGCCGTACGGGCGCACGTTCTGTTGCACGATCACTGTTCGGATCGATGCCAAGGTTTACTTTGCCGTCTTTGACAAGTTCCGGACCGGACGTAAGCATGAATGATGCGCCTTTCCACTTGTCATCGATATCTGCTGTGATGGAGATTGTCTCTCCGATTCCGATGTCTTTGATGAGTTGCATCGCTTCACCATGAGCAGACAGAACGAAGCCGTCCTTAGGGATAGTAGATGCTGTCGGGTTGTTGTGTTCCCGAATTTGCGTTACTTTACCTGTTACTGTTTCACCAAAGTTAAGTTCTGTTCCGCCTGTAACACCTTCAAGGACAAGCTCAATGCCAAGGGCGTTTGTTTCTGTAGTCGGTTTAGGATAGAGAGGTGTATAAAGGATCAAGTTGTCATTCGAACGGTGCTTGTCCGTCGATGTGATCGGATACTCTTGTCCATTATGATTGAATGATAGACTCAAGTTATATGAATCTATCTTTCCTTTGCCAGTGCTGTCAATACCAAATGCGATCGGTTGGTTGACGTACTGGTCTCTTCCGGATGCGATGATGCCGGCATTCATAAGTCTATCGCGGTAAGCGATGAGATACATTGGTAAATAGCCTTGGTCGGATGACCAGAAGAACGAGCCGTTAATAGCTCCTGCTACTTGCTGGCCTAATGCTGTGTAGGCATTTGCTTGGCTTGTAGTAGTTGCAAGTTTGTTAAGCGGCGTCGGGTAACTGACGTCGACTGTTGTGAATGGGTCATTCAAGTCAACGACTAACTGGCTAAATGCTTGTGGATCGTTATTTATGGTTGTGTTCGTATATTCATAGTGGACACCTTGTGAGATTTTTGTAGATTCTGTAATAGGTGCCACCGCTTTTGTTTCTGCGGTAGTATCTGATGTTTCTGCAAATGCAAAATTTGGTATTAATAGAAAGATCACAAGGAGTAGGGTGCTGAGTTTCGACAGTTGTTTACGTTTATGCAATGATTCATTCCCCTTTGTTATTTGATGTATGTTTATTATAATCTCTTATTATTTTATTTGTATAGTTATGGGAGCTTTTCGTTCTAATAGACTACTAAAAAAAGAAAGCCCAGCGGGCAGTTATGCGTGATTCAAGCGCTTTATGCGTAATTGGAGGGATATATGAGTGTTTCAAAGCATTTATAAGCTTGTTATGGGATTTATGCGCATTTCGGTCAGAATATGTGTATTTGGAGGGACATATGGATCGCGGGTATGCAATCTTGCAATATATTTTCCTGTCGCGAGAAGTGCTTTTGACAAATTAGGGTTCATTAAACAAAAAAACGCCCCTTTCCAAGTACAAACTCGGAAAGGGGCTGTTCTATTTATTGCAAACGCGTATTTTTCTTTGAAGTATAAGCCAAGAAGACAGCTGTCAGAATGTAGAAGTACATCGTGAACGTCTTGTCTTCCCAGATATTGTAGATAAACCCGCACCAGTAGACGCTTATGAGTAAAGCTAACATCGGAATGGCTTTATCCGATTGCTTACGTCTCTTCCAGAACACGACTAACATGCCTAATAGGAAGACGGCGAATAGCAATACGCCTACAACACCATTTTGAGTAATGACCTGGATGTACTGGTTGTCCGAATAGATATTGAAACGGATGTCGTATTGGCTATAGTATGGCGACGAGTACACTTTCGAAGCAGAATCCCCGAACGTTCCAAAGCCCGTTCCGATTACCGGATAGTCTTTAAAGATCTCGAATCCTTTATATACAATGAACAAACGTCCAGTTGTCTTACTCTTTTCAAACGTATCTGACTGGAATGTCTCTTTAATGCGTGTCGTTTCAATGGCGAAAGTTTCATTAGGTTCAGGTGCACCTGTCCGTACGATTTCACCGATTTCAGTGTTCGAACTGATCCATTGTGCTGCCTTTGTCACCGGTACAGTAATAAGCGCGAAGCCCAATGCAGCGACAAGTCCTGCTTTCAGGACGAACTTCCAATTCCTTGTGAACAGGAAGTAGATGACAATTCCAATGATGAAGGCAATCCATGTTCCACGGCTATACGTAAGAATCCATGTACCTGCAAGCACTACAAGAACGATATTAAGCAACCATTGAAGCTTCGACTTCGGAAGCAACGTCTTTAAGTAATAAATAAGAATGCCGGAAATCGTTAAATAGACGGCGAACACGTTCGGGTTGTTTACAAGGCCGTAAATACGGCTTGCGTTATTTTTCGAAAGCTGACGGTTCACCCATTGATCCGGCATGAGGAGTGAACGGGCAGATAGCTTTTCGACGATTCCTTGGATGATAAGGACAACCGTAACAAATAAAGTCACAGCAAGGAAATTCATAATATCCCGTTTCGTAATGTCCAATCGTTTAACGATATATAGTAGAAGGAACATGATTACGAATGCGCGGATTTGGAAAATGATTGCCGTTAGGACGACGCCTGATAGGAATGCCGAAACGGTTCCCATTAAGATGAATGCGATAAATGCCCATTCGAATAGTTCGAAACGGAAAATCGACTTCCAGTCTTTCCGAGCATCCCAAAGTACGCGAAGGAAAGTGAAGACGATGATTAAATCACCAACAAGTTTTAATCCTGGGCTTAATTCGATCAGGAATGAGCGAAGCGGGAAGTAGATAAGCAAAAATAAAATGGCCTGTTTCGGCCTGAACAATGCAGCGATTGCGAGAACAAGTGAGATGCCATAGGCAATCATAGTATTCGGAATGACGAGCGCCACAGCGATGAGTAGAACCCCAATGATCGGCACAGCCATTTCTCTAAGGTTAAGATTCATGGAATGACCCTTTCTGTAGTTGTTTCACATTTAAATAGTATAACATAGCGTTAGTATGTATCGGCAGGTTTATTTCATAATTATGTGGACGATTCGGACTGGGAAAGGATTCATCAAAAAGGAGCGGTAAACCGCTCCTCAATTCTTCACTTCTTCTTTATTAAAAAACGTTTCTGTCAACTGCTCATACCAACGTTTGTATACAGGATGATTAAATGTTGCCATTCGTTCGACCATGTTTACTCCTTGGTAGAACATCATGCCTTTTTCATCTAAGCCATAGCGTTTTGACATATCCATGTAGAGGTCGAATGCTTCAACACCTTGTTCGGCTTTGTCCATATGGTAGGAATCGATTTCTATTGTAATTCCTGTGCCGTATATTTGAGCGTTCAGGAATGCGCGGTGCAGCCGTTCTTCTTTGTTGTTGATGGTTGATCTGAATGCATTAGGTTGGAGGAATGCGGCGTCGAAGCCGTAGTCTTTCCATTTATAGAAATTTGTAGATGTTGCGTGTGGTGAGTAGATGAAGAACTTGTCATTCTTCTTCAAGATGCTTGAAATGGATGAGATGATGACTTCATCGTCGACTGTACGGACTGTTTCACTTAGCCAATAGAAACCTTTGAAGTTCAAATTGTCATATTTACCGTTATCGAAGCGTTGCATGACTTCGTTTACATACCAATTGACAAGATCGTATCGGGCGTAGACGTCGCTTCCAACACTATCCCCACTAAAATTAATGATAGGCTCATTTCTCTTTGGATAGGGGATTGCGATATATACATCAACATTCCTATTCACAAAGCCAGCCGTCATGTTCAGGTTATTAATCGCTCCGTCTTGAGCGAAGGTTCTTTCGATATAGGTTCTCCAGTCAGAGTAGTTTGCATGGTTCGATGGTCCATCTACGAATTGATCACCACTTTCATTATAGCGTAGACCAAGGATAACGAATGTGTCGAACATGTCTATTTGACCACTGTTTACTGGCTTCGTTTTTAGGTATTGTCTGAAAAAGTAAGGTGAGAAATTCTCCGTTTCATTGAAACCGTTGTAAATGAGTACTCCGCTGTTGAGATTGGTTTTATCTGCAGCGGCGATCGTTTGTGGGTATTTATTGAATTTATTACTTTGGGGATGTACTGTCCCCTTTGGATAATAAAGGGCAAGTTCAATCGCGTCATCGACATTCCGCACGATCTCAACAAGTTCTCCTTCGTTTCTCACTTCGTAAGCGACAGGCTTCTGGTATACCCTGTTCAGGAAAGCGCTGAATTGGGCGCGAGTCACGGTTTCACCCGGACGGAATGTCCCGTCTTTATAACCTGTTGTCACTTCTTCGAATGCAATGGCGTCGATGTAAAGGAAATAAGGATCCTCATAAGGCACATCTACGAATTGACTGCCGCCCTTTCCTTCGTATCCATAGGCAGTTGCGAGCATTTTCGACATTTCGTCACGTGTTAGTGGTTCGTCTGGATGGAAGTAACCTTTGTCAAGTGAAAGCCAATTGTTTTCAAGTGCAATCATGATTTCCTTGTAGCCGGGTGAAGTTGGTAATAGGTCTTCGACTGGTGTCGGTTCACTGTTTAGTTCGTAGAGATCAAGGACTCTAGTCAGCATGACTGCTGCGTCTTTACGTTTGATGTCGTAGCCGGGTCTGAAATTGCCGTCGGAAAATCCACGGATTACATTATGTTGTGCTGCAAATTGAATATCTCGTAGGCCCAGTATTTGTAGGAAACGTCCTTGAATGTGGATGCATGTGCTGTTGATGTCCCGATGATGGATAGGCATATGATGGTGATGACGAAGCAGAGTTGCAGTAAACGTTTATTCATTCCACGTTCTCCTTCTTGTTGCAAAAATTCAAGGGGAAATCGATTGCGATGGAGCCATCGACTTCCCCCTTGGTGATGTTAGGTTTATTGGATATATGGTGCCGCAATGAAGCCAGTTTTTACTTTGCCATTAAGTGTTGTCTTTACCGGGTACCAGATGTACTGGTTGGGTGAATTGGCGTCCATGTCGTAGACTGGTCCACCGATTATTGTGAATGAGCCTTTGGTAACTTCTGTTAGGATTGAGTCAGTGCCGGAGCTTGGCTTGGATCTAAGGCCTTTTCCGGTGTAGTTTACAACTGAGCCTTCTTTGAGAAGTTCTGCTGATATTGTGTTGTCGCCTGTCATTGTGAAGGCTTTTTTATTGAATTCAATGTTGCTTGTTGTTGTGCCATCGTATGTGAAGTCGTCGATCGACATGTTGATGGATTTGATATTCGTTGCGACGAAGCCATTGCTCAGTTTGCTATAGACTTTTTCCTGGTAAGCTTTCAGGTTTCTTTCGCCTGTCGCCTGGTAAAAAGGACTGTTCATTGGTTTTGTTCCGTTATAGGCCATGACTGCAAAGTACCAATGTTCAAGGACGTTGCGGTCGTTGGTGCCGATAATAGGAAGATCTGTCCTCACGAAATTGTCTGATAGGACCTTAATACCCGATTCGATATTGTAAGCAATATCGTATTTAAGGCGCTCAGTGTCGAACTCAGTTCTGTTCGTTAATTGCATAAGCCCGATTCCGTTGTCTTCACTAATAAGCGGTTCGCCGTTGCTTAGGAAATGTTTCCAGCCGCTTTCGACTTCTACAATAGCCTTTGCAATTTCAGGTGGAACATTCGCATTTCTTGCTGCTTTTGTCACGAGGCAATTTAACGTTTGGCGATCCGGGTTCACTTTGCTTGCCGGATTGTAGCCGCAAGCATGCACCGTCAAGCGCAAGTTTTCGTTTGTTGCACGTGCAAGGAATGCAGAGAATTGTGCACGCGTGACTGGATTATTCGGTGCGAAAGTAGTTTCCGAATAGCCTTGTGTCACTCCAGCGGCGATGATTTTGGGTATGTATGCATATCCCGCAGAGCTGACCGGCACATCTGTGAATGTCATCGGTTCTTCCTCGGTCAATTTGAATGCCCTTGTAAGGAAGATTGCCATTTCCCCTCTTGTTACGGTTTCATCAGGCTTAAAATTGCCGTCTGTATAGCCTTTGATGATCCCTTCATCATTGGCAGATTGGATTGCACCTGATGCGAAGCTTTGGCTGCTGACATCTGGAAAGATAGTTGCCCTTTTTTCAGTCGGTAAATCCAACGCTCTGGCAATCATGACTGCCGCCTCCGCCCGTGTTACTACATCGTCGGGTGCGAAACGGTTTCCTTCCTTCCCTTTGATAACCCCTTGGCCTGCTAAATAATTAATATGTTCATAGAATTGGTAGGTGGCGCTTACATCCGTAAAACCTTCCGCTTTGGCAGAATTTACACCGCCTGTAACGAAAAGAGTGGCTGCTGCGATAAATACTATTATTTTTTTCATTATGTTTCCCTCCTTCATATTAGACTACTATAATATTGTACTGTTTGAAAGAGATAGGAAAAGCCCTCCAAAGCTTAGACGCTTTGAAGGGCTTGATAGTTTCATAATTAGTTAATGAATTTGATTTCTGCAAGGAAGTTGTAAATGATTTTCGCCATTTGTGCACGGTTAGCGTCAGCGTTCGGACGGAATGTGTCATCAAGGTAGCCGTCAAGTAGGCCTGCTTGGTAAACGCGCTCAACGTGTTTACGTGATGCTGCACCGATTTCCTTGTTATCTTTGAATGCTGTCAATGCTTTCTTCGTGTCGAATGTCACTTTGTCAGCACCAACATAGTCGATTGCACGGCTGATCATGATTGCCGCTTGGTCGCGAGTGATTTCTTCGTACGGACGGAATGAACCGTCAGTGAAACCAGCTACGATTCCAGCTTCAACAACTGCAGCGATTTCGCCGTTTTTGTTGAATGCTTGGCTTGTAGATACGTCTGCGAAGACATTTGCAGATTTATCCATCGCTACGATACCAAGTCCGCGAGATAGGATTGCTGCAAACTCACCACGAGTGATCACCTTAGTAGGAGCATACTCAGTAGCTGTTACACCGTTGACTACCATGCGGGAAGCCAATGGATTAACGTACTCTTCAGCCCAGCTTGTACCTGCAGTGATGTCAGTAAATGATTTAGAGTGTTCAATCAATGTATAAACAGAGTTTGTTGAACGGTATAGGTTTGCTGACTTTTTACCTTCCGTTACGTATGTCGGTACTGCAGTTACGTTACCGTTTGCATCAACTGTTACACCAACTGTTGTAAGTGGGTTTAGTTCTGAAGCAGCAGGTACTGAACGCTTAATTGGTGTTGGGAATACGTTCAATACTTGTGACTTACCGCCTGGTGCAACAACTGAAACGTTGAAGTCAAATGCGTCTGCAAGTACTTTGTATGCTGCTTTGCCCGCAAGTGGGTTGTCCACTTTTGTAACTGATACATTAAGTTTCAGTTCAGCAGAAGCAACATCCAAGTCTTTTGCAATTGCAGCAAGGTCAAATGCGTTAGCCGGCAATTCATATGCAACATCGCCGAATTGTAGCACAACTACAGCATTGCTGTTTTTCTTGGAAAGTGCGTTCAAGATTGTTGCAGGGATGTCAGCAACTGTTGTGCCAGCTTGTACTTTAACAACTAATTGATCAACTTTATCTGCTTTCTCGATTGCATCGATAGTAGCTTGTGGGTTGCTGCCGATAGTTGAACCATCAACCTCAACTGCATTGTCGCCAGTTGTTGGTGGTGTTGGTGGGATTACTACTCCCGGAGGTGTAATTACTTCAGGAGGAGTTAGAACAGTTTTGTATTCTTTGGCCAATGCTTTAAAAGCATCTTTGTGAGCTTGTGTGATTTCTTCAGATGAAACAATCTCATTTAACGCAAGTCCAACTTGAAGCTTTTTAACAGCATAATTAACTCCATCCTTAATAGGAGTGTAATCAGTGTTTGCATGGTATACGCCAAATAAAGCATCAATAAAATTATCAGCCTGTGATCCTTTTGTCGTGTCCATAGTTGACAATACTTTAGTTTGTACATCAACTAAGTATTCAACAAATAAATCACGCAAATCGCCTTTATATGATTCTTGGTCGAAAGCCGCTTTTAAATCTGCATCAGATACAGTTTCTGTTAATGTGTCGAAAGCATCTCCCATTTCGACCGCAGTTGTTGAATTAGCCAAGAATTCCAATAATGCATTTACTACTTTTATGGAGCTTTCATCGTTTGGATAATTTAGTATATCCTTAGTGAAATCCCCTGCTGCAAGTTGTTTTTTAATTTCCAAGTGCGCCTCTCAACAACACTTCTGCGTTTGCATCTTTAGATTTTAACTTGTCAAATGCTTTATTCAAATTGCTAATTAAGTCATTGACTTTTTTCTGTGCCGCCGCACCTAATGGTTTAGAGTCTGCTGCATTTGCAGTAGCACCTACCGCAAGGACCGGTGTCAATGCTACTGCACCAATCATTGTTGCTTTTAGAACTTTAGAGCTAGTATTTTTCGTTGTCATTCCTTCACCCCACTATATATTTTTTACTACATATTTAATAGTCTAATATAAAACACAATTTAAGACAAGCCAATTGGAACTTTTTGTCGAAATAGGTTTTACATTTTTCTTCTTTCCTGGAAATATAATCACAAAAAGTTATTATACTGAAACTACTTCATAACTTCACCTAACGAGTATATGAAAACCCACCCTATCAAAGTACAAGCAGATAGGGTGGGTTTAGATTTTAATGGGACCGGGTGATGTGTTTCCGCACACCCCCCGGTACTTTTCCTATGGTAAAACCTTCAGAAAAGATCTTAAATATAATCTACCAAACTATCTACTATACGTAAATGAGCTATTTTATTATTCACTAAAATAGACCAACTCCACTTTCAATCAATCAATCGCAATACATCCAGTGCACGGTAAAGCATGACTGCCGCTTCTGCGCGTGTTGCATTGTTTTTCGGCATGAAGTTGTCGGTATTACCTTTGATAACGCCGATTGCTGCTGCCTTGTAGACTGATTCGATGGCGAATGATCCAATCGAACCGTGGTCGTTGAAGTGTGCAGGCAATTCGATGCCTTCAAGCTTTGCTTTGTCTTGGTAAAGAATCGCACGCATAATCATTGTTGCAATCTCTTCACGCTTAATCGGCGCGTCTGGGTTGAACTTCCCGTTAGTTGTACCATTAACGATACCAGCACGTGCTGCAGCTTCAACTCCTGCGTATGCCCATTTCTTGCTCTTGTTCACGTCACCGAACTTCCCTTCATACTCTTTTAATGGAAGGTCAAGCGCGCGCGCAAGCAATACTGCGAATTCCGCTCGAGTGATTTGTGCATTCGGAGCAAACTCAGTTTCCGTCTTACCTTGGATGATGCCTTTTGCTGCTAGTGCATTGATTTCTTTTGCAGCAAATGTGTTTTTAATATCCTTGAAGTCTGGAATGATCGGCTCCGGCTTTTCTGGTTTCGGATCTACTGGTGGTGTTGGTGGAATGTATACTCCGCCTCCTCCAGGTGTTCCGCCATCGGATTTCGCCGTTGTGAACGTTAATTCCTTATCTGCACCTAATATCTTTCCTGAACTATCTTCAATATCTTCACTAACAACAAGGCGGTAAGTTGTTCCAGCTTTCAATTTTGATCTTGGAACAAATTTAAACGTTTTCGATAGTTTCTTCGAGTCATCTGTAACGAAGAATCCATCTTCATCGTTGTTATCTTTTCCGCCGTGACCATCTTTTTTATCATCTGGTGTTTCAATTGACTTGTAACCTGTTAGATCAATCGTTTCAACAGTTCCCTCGATTGGTGTATCGCTGCCCTCTTCGAACAGCTGGATAAGTGTCGCTTTGTCAGCTGTATTCATCAATCGATCGAATTCAATCGTCAGATCGTCTCCCGTTACTTCTGTTGTAACAATTACAGGATCCGAAATTCTCACCATCGGAACATTCAATTCCGTTTCCGGAGGAGGAACGTCCATGATACGTGAAATGTATGGCTCATAACCATCTTTCGTGAAGATGACGCGCCATTTTCCTGCGATGACATCCCAGCCGTAACGACCTTCTTCGTCAGTGATTTGTGGGTTGACTTGGCCATATTTTGCCGCATCCCATTGTACCCACTCTGTATCATCGTCATCTCCAACTTGCATTTCGACAACTGCACGAACTCCTTCAAGTCTGTTGTCCATGCTGCCTTCGAATACGTAACCAGATGGGTCAATCAAGACGATAATGTTCATCAATGGAAGCGTGATTTCCACATCATCTTTTTTGAACGTGATTTCCAGCAATTGCTCACCGTATGACGTCCAACGACCAAGCAGGCTACCGTCAAATGTGAATGTGTTATCTGTACCTTTGACAAGGTCATACTCTTTTCCAAGGAAGCTGATTTTCGCTGAATCCACATCCATATCGAATTTCACTGTCGTATCGAGTGGTGTATGCTCGACAATTGCAAATGTCGCAACGCCCGTATAAGGGTTCAGTTTTACATCGCCATTCCAACCTGCATGGACTGTTACATCAGTCATTTTCGGAACGTCTGGCTGATAAGTGACTGTTACCGGTTGCTTGGACATCGTCGTTTGCTGACCGTCAGTTACTTTTGCGGACAGTATGAATGTTTCTTTCGCCTTAGAGTCAGCTACCGGCAATTCTACATCGATGAACCACCATTTGCCGTCGACCTTTGTTTCACCGACTTTTTTATTGCCTGCAAACAGTTCTACTTTTGAACCATATTTAGCATTACCGTAAACCTTGATATTTTTTACACCCGTAAGCGCTGGTGCTTCAAGTGTTACGAATACGACTGATGTTGTAGACGAAAGGATTGATCCTTTTTCAGTCACTTTTGCAGTTACGGTTAAGGAAGAAGCTTCAACATCCCCAACTGTTGCACTGAATGTGATCCTACCGGATTCTCCAGCAGCTACTTCAGGAATAACCACTTTATTGCCATCAGATTTGACTGATTTTCCATTCAGGGAAACAGTTTCTTCTATTAACTTGAGTCCTGTAGGGATTGTTAATGTCACAGGGACATCCTCAGCCTTTTGAGTTCCATTATTCTTATAGACAAGCGTGAACTGGACTTCTTCACCAGAGACGACAGAAGTTTTGGAAACCGCAAGATAGTTTCCGTCACCATCGAAATCTCCGTCACCCTTCGCTTGGAGCGTTACTTCTCCGACATCGCTAGGTTGCTTACCTTCCATTGTTACAGTCGGATAACCGTAAGAATAGAATGATAGATTGTAGGTCTCAGTGTCTTCAAACCAGTTACTGCAAAACTTCCATCCGTAGCAGTACGACCCCAACCATAAGTTGTTTGACCATCTGCCGAAATTGAAACATTCGCCAGTGGATCGCCATTAGGGTCGACGACTTTTCCAGTCATCATTACAGCTTTTGCCAATTGAATGTTTTTCTCGACTTCATCATCACCAACTACAATTGTTTCCTGATGAGACAAGTAAAGCTGTGAATAGACATCAATCCAAATATCATCTGTTTTCGATAGGCCACTCAGCTTGTATTCACCAGTCGCATCTGTTTCTGCGTACGCATTCGTATATCCACCGTAAGCATAGACGTACGCATTCGCTACCGGCTGGCCTTGGCTATCCGTTACTTTACCAGTAATGACACGTCCTTGCTCCAAATTGATTTTAATTTCGGGATTATCCGCCACTACAACATTTTGATGATAGGACATAAATCCTTCAGCATAGATGTCTAACCAGTAGTCATCCGCAGCAGCAACATTTTCAAATACAATTGCACCATTTTCAGGCTTAACATTGTACTTGTAGTAGTTACCAACCCCGGTGTAACCATGTTTTTGATAAGTTGAATAGCTATACAAATAAATAGAATCAATTTTTTCGACATCGGCATTAAATTTAATCGTCAATGTCTTTTCATCGATTGTAAGCTTGTCGACTTCGAATTTATAATCCGTCGTCCCTTTCACCAAATTGATTGATGCAGTTGTTGTTAGGTAAGTACCTTGACCATAGACTGTCAATTTGTACTCGCCTGTTTCCAAATCTTTTAATACCGATTGCCCGTTATTCGTTGTGAATTTACCATTCACTGTAGATCCAAATACAATATATCCTTTTGGACCTGTTAATCTCGCAGACAGTACATCAGTTACAGGCTTGTCAGTAACTTTATCGAAAATTGTAATGGAAGCATCCGTAAATGCAGGTACTTTGTAATCTGGAGCAGCGACAATCTTGGATTGACCTACTTCAAGATCTTGTTGAGCATAAGTATTTCCATTTACAAGCACTGAAATTTTGTACTTGCCTGAAGGAAGCCCTTTAACCTCGAAAGCTCCATTAGCATCTGTCTTCACTGTGTACGTTTTATTCGAAACAAGACGAACTGTTGCATCCTCTACAGGTTGCCCGTCCTTTACAAGTCCTTTAACTGTAGAACCGACAGACCAATTAAGTTCATTTGAAATTTCTTCGGTTTTCTCTTCACCATTCAAGATTTGACCTGTCACTTTTTCAATGACTTTCTGGCCTTCTTTTACGATGAATATGCCTTCATACAATTTAGACGTTTCATTGTAAGAAAGTACCACTTCGTGTGCTTTGCCGTCTACATAGACATTCGCTACCGCCGTGAATCCTTCTTCATAAGAGCCATCCACTGTTACAGCCAGCTCGTCACCGATTGAAAGCAGCTTATCTGCATTTCGACCGTCTTTAAGTGTAATTTCTGTTGCAGTGAATGCATCCACAGTGAAACTGGCTACATCTGAAACGCTTGTGTTTTTAGCTGCATCTGATGAAGTGATTTTCACCTTATACGTTGTGCCTGGTTTAATGTTCGAGATGACTGCTGTTGTTCCCTTTTGTGATTCGCTAAGAACTGTGAACTCTCCATCGTTTTCAGCAACTTCAACTTTATAGGAAACAGCGTCTTCTGCACCTGTCCAAGTTACAATTAGTTTTCCTGCTTCTTTTGTGATTTGAATATTACTTGCTTTTTCAGGAGGTGTACGGTCGATTGTTACAACAACGCTTGTTGTAGCATCTTCATTGGATGCGACAATCGTATACTCTCCATCAGTTTCTGGATGGAATGTATGCGTGTATGCACCTTCTGAATCGGCCGCGACAACCGTGCCACTCACTTTTTTACCATCTTTTTGCAATTCCAATGTTACTTCTACATCCGCATTTGCTTTACCAATTACTGTAATGCTTTCTGCATTTGTGATTAAACCTGATTGCGGAGTATGGATTTGTACGAATGGCGTGTTTTCTCCCGTAACTGTAAATTCCTCTTTAAGAGTAATGGATTGACGTAAAGCTGTCGGGATATGCACTTCAAATGTGTATGTTCCTGCAATAAGCTCTTTATTAATGGCAAATTCTCGGTCGTTGATTGATCCTGTCATTTGCCATACTGTCTTGCCTGTATGATCTTTTACTGTATACTCCACAGGCACATCGTATTCTCCACTGAATTCTCCAATATAATCCCTGATTGGATCTTCCGATGCTTCAGCCGACATCATTTGTGGATTATTCTCCAACGCTCGGTAAATGTTAGTTATTTGGAAGTCACCGGAGTGGAGTGAAACAAAAGCTTGTAAATAGTAATTTTTATTTCCAATCTTGTCTAATTGGAAATTGAAAATGTTTCCTGATATTGCTTTTTTGTCGAAAATGAATTCTTTGTCTTCATTAAGATCGACAAATTTAACGACACTATAGCTCCAAGGTGTATCATTTTCCTCATTTGAAGCAATGTAATACCTTAGTGGACTGTATTGCCCCTTTTGTTGGGACATGGATGAAACCCAATCCGACTCGCTATGAAGGGAGAATCTATTTGGATAGTACTCGTATCCAGAAATCTTCATATCTTTAATAGTAACTTTAGCCAAGTCTTTTCCATCGACTTCGATTCCCATATTATCTGCAATAGTTGTTTTAGGTACGTTTAACACCGTTGCATTTTGTGAATTGTCAACTACTATTATGCGGCCATGATAGTTGTTCGGAGACGCCAATACTTGGAATGATTCTTTTCCACTAACACGTATTGGGCTAAATGGAGAGTATCCATCTGTAGCAAGTCCAAAGTTCAGTTCCGCACGTTGAATAGTTGTCGGGTTTAAATTATGCGTAATTTTAATTGACTTCAGGTCTTCAGATAGTTGCAATGGGTTAGATTTACTGCTGTTCAGCAATTGCTCACCTTTCATTGCTTGGATATCAATAACACCTAAATTATTTTGCAGTGTTCCAGTCAGTAAAATTTTATACTGTGAATCCGGATTCAACTCCAAACCATATGGCATAGTAAATTGCATATCATAGAAGTTCAAGTTCAAGTTGAATGTTCTTCCGTACTCATGACTGTCCAAGTCGTCATTTTGAATAGTCATTTGTCGAGGTTGGAACTTACCGTATTTTGTATCCAACTCTACCGGAATAGCCAATGGCTTTTCTTGCCCATCCACGTAAATGAATGAATCCATTGAGAGGGATACGATTTCTTTATTAACTGTGCTTTCAACCAATTTAATCTTATAGATGCCTTTTTTCAACGGCTCCGTTAATGCAAATGAATCGAAATAATGCGTTAAAATCGGTTCGCCGATACGTTTGTCGTTTTCATCGTAAATTTCATAAGTGAATGAGTTTTCACCTATAATATCCAATTGGCCATAGTCATTTTCGAAGTATGTGAAGACTATAGTCGAATTTGAATTGGTATACGCGTAACCGTCGTACGTAGTAAATTCAATCCCCTGTTCTTTTTTATCTTTCCCATAAGGAACTGGTCCTTTATAAGTCGTATCTCCGTCCCTTACCGTTAGATAGGTAGAAGGATTGCCTATGATCTTTTCGCTAACATATAGCTTGGAATAAGTTTCCCCATATGGGTACAGGGAGAGACTTGCATTCTCATATTTTGAAGATGGCTTTAATAATTGCCAATCCACATTTGTTAAATCCAATGAGAATTCATTATCCCCATTTACAAATCCAAACCATTTGTATTTTTCATTGTTTGCATTTGTTCCAACCCAGTTAACGAGGAATTTTGCATCCTTGGATACATGCCACCCAAATTCGAATAGATTCACTGATACACTTGTTGAGTTATCCATTCCAAGTAGCATGAAATTCACTGAATCAGTATTAAAGAATCCAGTATCCACTTTCATTTCCACAAGGTCGGTTGCACTGAAGTGGTAATTCTTATCCGCTTGACCAGTAAATTCTTTTGCATACATTGTTTTGGAAGTATGATCTACGACTGTCATGTAATAGCTCAAGCCATCCAAAATATAAGCATCCGGAATGAATGCCTCATATACACCATTAACTGATTTGATTTCTTTTGAAATTACTCGATTGTAATAACGATTTTCTTTTTCACCTGTTTTTTCATACAAAGTGACAATTCCTGATTGTAGTAGTTCACCTTTTGAGTTTTCAGCAGTAAAAACAGTTCCTTTTAATTCTTGAACTCCCGAATCAAATACAAATGATTCTTCTGCAGATAGCTCGTTTCCTTCTTCGGTAAGATAAGTTGCCTTTACTGTGTAAGTACCACTTTTCCATGTTGAAGCATCAATTTCGATTGATGAATGAAAATATTCGTCGGACCATTCAAAAACTTTTTCCGAGCCGTTGAATAGTTCAAACTCAATTGGGTTCACCGGAATTCCACTCATCCTAAATTGACCGGATCCTAAAGTGAGTTCATAATTCACCCACAAAAAATGATTCGTATTTGTGTTTAGACTTGTAAACTCTAATTTTGTTGGCGCTGTTGGAATTTGTATTGTTTGATCACTATCAATTACAAACACACCATCCCAATTCGCGTTATTTGAAAAACTTAAATTATAAGTTCCATTCGACAGTTGAATTGCTGCATTTTCACCTTCGTTAATAAGGAAAGTAATATCGGAGTTTTTCAAATTCAAATAACCCCAATTATAAGTTCCATCAAACTCCACCTTTGAAGAATCTGCCAAAAGTGTGTCATAGTCAATCGGTTTACCGATTGTGACCTTTCCATTAAGGAAATGTTTTGTTTCGTCTTTTTCCCCTTCTATCACATATTGCAAAATTATTGGGTTTTCAGAGACTAACAATCCATTTGATACATAAAGTATGTTGTAGTTATCACTCCATTGTTCTCTATCTACCGGTATGAATCGCATTTCATAGATACCCAGACCGCTATTTTCCGAACTAAGTGCTGTTTTCAATAAATCCTCGTCAGATGGGATGGTTTTACCAGTGACCTCCAATAGTTCGTCACCTTTTACAACCATCTCATTATAATAAGTGTTGGTCTCACCGTCTTCTTCATATTCAATCCAATAAATAACCTTGTACTCGTCATTCGGCTGAATAGAATCTGCAGGGAAACTCAATTTATGAATTCCTTCACTACTTATAGACCATGACATGTCTATAGATCTACCATATTGTCCATCACGCACTTTGCTTAATAGGATGCCTCTTCCAGAGTTGATAATTCTTTCATCTGAGTTAGCATCGATATTTATTTCATGCATGTTTACGTGGGAAGGACTCGTTACTTCAATGTTCACCAGAGTAGTGAAATCGCCATAATCAACTGTAATATACGTTTTTCCAGCATAAACAGATGTTACAAAGCCTTCATATACAATAGCAACTGTATTGTCAGCTGAGGCAAATGTTGCGTCTGCTGTTACATCCTTCTCCACTGTAGTGCCATCTGGCTTTGTCGTCGTTTCAGTTACAGTCAATTGCCGCCCTTCTCCGAGTTCAAGCCGTAGTGATTCGTAGTTAACGGAGTACGTGATCTCACCATCGACTTGGCCAGTGACCATAGTGCCATTAATGGACCCTTCAATCATTTGCATGGTACTTTCGCTTTGTGTGTTCGGTTTGAACGGTTTTACTTGTTTTGCTGATGCACTTGCCGAAAACGGCATCATCATTGACAGAACAAGCACGAAGGCTAATAGACTATTTAGCGCCTTCCTAAAGTCCCGCGTTTTCAACCCCATCTCCCCTTTTAAATTGATTGATCACACTATTGTATAAATAGAGCGTCTCTATGAATATATCATAAAGTCTGATACTTTGGGAGAATTGGCTCAAAAAATAGGTAAAATATTACGTCGCAATTAATTAATGGAATAAAATATGAAAAATAATGTAATTAAAAAGGTAATTAAACCTATATTTACTTCGAGTTATGGGATTTTGTGTGAAATTCGGAGCTTTCATCAGGAAGTACTAATGATTCATTGTAATAAAAAAAGGAACCCGAAGGCTCCTTTTTTTTCGTCACTATCAATCTATTAATTGCAAAACATTTAGTGCACGGTAAAGCATAACTGCCGCTTCCGCACGGGTTGCATTGTTTTTAGGATTGAAGTATCCATTATTTCCTTTGATGATCCCGATTGCGGCTGCTTTGTAAACTGATTCGATGGCGAATGATCCAATTGAACCATGGTCGCCAAAGTTACCTAACTTTTCAACGTTAGCTAGTTTCGCTTTGTCACGATAATCGATTGCACGCATAATCATTGTTGCGATTTCTTCACGCTTAATCGGCGCGTCTGGGTTGAATTTTCCGTCTGCTGTACCGTTCACTATACCTGCACGAGCTGCAGCTTCAACACCTGCGAATGCCCATTTCTTGCTTGTATTCACGTCACTAAATTTACCTTCATATTCTTTCAATGAAAGGTCAAGTGCACGAGCAAGCAATACCGCGAATTCAGCGCGGGAGATCTGTGCGTTCGCACCAAATTCTGTCGCCGTCTTACCTTGGACTATGCCTTTTGCCGCTAATACATTGATTTCCTTTGCGGCAAATGTATTGGCAATATCCGTGAAGGCTGGTGGTGTCGTTGGTTTTTCTTCTTTCGGCTTCTCTTCAGCAGGTTTCTCTTGAGAAGGCTTCCCGGCCTCAGGTGTTCCTCCGCCCGGCGCCGGAGGAATCACGATTGGCGGTATTGAAGGTCCCGGAACTACAATAACAGGTGCCTTGTCCACTTGGACATCGATTGTTACAGGTTCAGAATTTCCGTAGCTGACTGTAATTGTTGTTTTGCCAGCTTTATTTGCCTTGACTGTACCTTCAGAAACAGTAATGATGCTTTCGTCGGCTACTTTGTATTTCGCTTCCGTTGTTACATCTTTCACGGTTGTCTTTTCATCTGATGTAATTGTTGTTTCTGTTACTGTGAGCTTTGCCTGGTGTGTTTCTACCAATTTCAACTCAGTTGGAGTTACCGATAGTTTTACTCCAAGAGCATCTCTTTCAAAAAGGACTGTTTCAGAAGAATTACCTGCTGCGTCGTCAATCATTATAGTCACTTTCGCAGAGTTGCTAATATTGTCGAAGTCTTCCGAGTCAATATTGATATTGAATGTACCATCCTGTTCCAATACAATCGGTAATTTATTGGCGTTTTCACCGTTTATCGAAACTATATAAGAGGCATGCAGCTTTTCATTCAAATCATAGTCAAGTCCATATTGAGCCAACGCCTCGTTAAATTCAATATACTTATCTGTCACTTTACCGATTAGAGTTCCTTCATTAAATACACCTTCGACAACGGGTTTTGTGGACTTTATAAAAATTGGTCCTACGTAGTCATTAATTTCAGCCGGAATACCGGATTTCGGTTTTGCTGTGAAATCGAATGTGTAAAGACCATCTGGAATAATCGTTTTTCCTGAATCATCCCATGGAGAATAGGTTCCGTTAATCTTAAATGCATACTGGCCTGCGTCAAGTGACGGACTTGCGTGCATGAAGCCGATGAAACCATCACCAAATTCGCCACCATCAGGGTTCATGATATCGTAAATTTCCAAGTAGTTTGCATCAACATCGCCCGTGATGGTGAAGTAGAGCGTTGCCTCGTCTTTTACACCGTCACCGCTGAAGTTGAGATCGGTTTCCGATATGCTCATGTCTTTCAGCTCAACAGGAATTTCTCCACTGAAGTCTGCCGCAAATGGCAATGACACCTCTACATCTCCACTTTTAATGTGGATATAGCCCAACAGTTCATCACCAATTTTTGCCTTTGTATTTGCAGAGGCAGTCAGCGTGATATTTAAGAGTTGCTGGTCTTCGAGCGTGAAGTTCGGTTGATCGATGGTAATTTTAGCGTCGCCAAACGATTTCGTTACATTTACTGTAACGTCATACTCCCCGCCATTCCCCTTCATATCTTTAACAAGAATTTGTTTTGTAACTTTCAAATCTGTTCCAAGTGATTGAGGACCGAAAGTTACTGTTCCCTTTAGGTTCTCAACGATCTTATTTGATTCATCAAGCACCGCTTCGTCTATTGCATAAGCAAGAATGGTTGGATGCGCGGCCGCATAAGCATTTACACGCCCTGCCCCTTGAGAGAACACATCATACTTTTTCGTATCTAATAGTTTCGCAGTGTTGGAAAGTGCGACTTTCACATCGAAAGCATTCCAATCAGGATTTGCCTGTTTCATAAGTGCTGCGATTCCCGCAATATGCGGGGTAGCCATCGATGTTCCCGTTTTACGGGCATACGCCCTTTCGTAACTCGCATCCGGGTTATCCGCTTTGTACATCGGGATTGTAGACATAATATTTGTCCCGGTGCGCTTACGTCAGGCTTTATGTCGAAGTTCGGAGTTGAAGGACCACGTGAACTTGAGTTGTTCACTTCGTCGCCTGCGATATATGTTTTATTGAATGAACCGAATGTAATAGTGCCTTCCGATTCGCTAAGTGCCGCACGGATTTCTTCGCCGTCCGTTTGGGACATATCGAATGCGGGGATGAAGTCAAAATCATCGCCAAGGAATGTTTTTGATATGCCGGGTGCGTTTGAGCCGCCTTTATGGTTATGGATGATGATAGCAACCGCACCATTGTCTTTCGCAGCTTGAATTTTGTCGACGAACGGGGCCTGGCCACGTGAGACAAGGGCTACTTTTCCTTTTACATCAAGATTTTCATAGTCCTTTGTTTCACCAAGTCCAGGTACTGCGACAATGTCAAATACACCATCAAGTTGAGTAGCTATGTCTTTGCCATATGGTGTTCCCATCAAGTTTAAATTTTTGGTCAGGTTGTAACTGTTAGTGTTGATATTCACTTCTCCATCGTAATGCGCTTCAGGATTTGTCGTGTTCCCGACTGCGATGCCGAGGCGGGATGTGGATGGCGTACCCATCGTTCCGCGGTCAGGGCCAGTGTTCCCTGTTGCAATTACTGAGTAGTTCCTGCAAGCATCGCATTATTAATGGCAAATGATGCAGCGTCCGTTTCAGTGTTTGCGCCGCCGCCAAGCGACAGGTTAATGATATCCATTTTTTCGGCAACTGCCGTGTCGATCGCTTTAATGATACCGACATAGAACCGCTGCCGTACGCACCAAGGACGCGGTATGCATAGAGGTCAACTTTTGGCGCAATTCCTTTCAGGCCATATTCATTGTTGCCGATTGCGGCAATAATCCCGCAACATGCGTGCCGTGTGAAGTATAAAATGTGTTTCCACTGCTATTGAATATAGGACGATTTGCTGGACGATCAAGCGGTGATGTTTCGGAAGCATCGTCGTCAGCACGCGGGCGTGTATAGTCGTTACCGATATGCGGGACGAAGTTTTTGCCTCCTTTATAAATGCCTTTGAAGTCGGGATGGTCGGCGTCGATTCCCGTATCGAGGACGGCAACCTTGATACCTTGCCCTTCATAGCCTTCCGCCCAGAGCTTTTCGATACCAAGGAAATCAACGCTTGTGTCCATGAATGCGTCAACTTGACCATCTGCTGGAATTACATTTTCTTCATCTTCGAAAGCATAAACAGTTGCATCGGGTTCAATTAATTTGACACCTTCGACTTGGAGAAGTATTTGAAGATCGTCAGCTTTTACTTTTGCTGCAAAGCCGTTAAGGACAGTGTCGAATGAATAACCCTCTTCAAAGGAGACTTGTAGAGCTTTCATTTCCTTTTTGACATGGTTTTGTTGTGCTTTTACTTTTTGAAGCGCTTTTGTTTCTTGTGTGGCAGTGAAGCTTTTCCCTGCCAATTCATTAATACCTTTTTGTAGCCCTGCAGGCGTTTCTGATAGATGAACGATGACAGAGATTTGTTCATCTCCCGATAGATCACTTAAGTCCTTATGTATAACTGGTCCGCTGTTTGCCAAGTTTAACTGTTCAGCAATAGCGGCTTTCATTTGTACTATGCTTTCGCTATTTGTTGTTGTTTTAACGGACTAGTTTCTTCTGCGTTGACGATTGATGAAAACGGCGTCAACATGGACAGAACCAAAATAAAAGCTATTATACTCTTAGAGATTTTTATAAACTGTTTCTTTACCAAGACCCTCACCTCGTTACTCTTTCTATGATGTTACTTTCTTGCTTGTAGCTCATGAGTGTTTCAACTTATCGCATTATTAAGGTTTATATGACTATAATAATATATCATTTTTTAATAGGTTTGGGTATATTACAGTGATATTTTAGTAAACCATTAAAGTACTTCTGGTATACTTGCTTTGAAACACTTGAATAGTCGCGCATTTAAAAAGAGGAACCCGAGGGCTCCTCTTTTTATAGTGCTATTAATCTAACAATCCCAATACTTCCAATGCGCGGTAAAGCATAACTGCTGCTTCTGCACGTGTTGCATTGTTCTTCGGTACGAAATTGCCGTTGTTTCCTTGGATGACACCAAGTGATGCTGCTTTGTAGACGGAGTCGATTGCGAAAGTTCCGATCGATCCGTGGTCTCCAAAGTTAGCTGGTGCCTCAAGGCCTGCAAGTTTCTCTTTGTTTTGGTACTCGATTGCACGGATGATCATCGCAGCGATTTCTTCGCGTTTGATCGGTGCGTCTGGGTTAAAGCTACCATTTGCAGTTCCGTTGATGATTCCAGCGCGAGCTGCTGCTTCAACTCCTGCAAATGCCCATTTCTTGCTTGTGTTCACGTCCCCGAATTTACCTTCGTACTCTTCCAATGGAAGGTCAAGAGCGCGAGCAAGCAATACTGCGAATTCCGCACGTGTGATTTGTGCATTTGGTGCAAACTCAGTTTCAGTTTTTCCTTGAAGGATGCCTTTTGCTACAAGTGCATTGATTTCATTTGCAGCAAATGTGTTGGCAGTGTCCTTGAAATCTGGAACTGTTGGTGTTTCTCCTTCAGGAGTTTCACCATCTGGTTTTTCGCCTTCTGGTGTTTCAACCTCTGGCTTTTCCTCTTCAGGGGCTGGCGCTTCTGGACTTGGAACAATAACTTCGGAGTTTATTACATTCACAGTTACAATAACCGGTCCGTTGTCGCCATACGTTATTGTAATATCAGTTTCCCCGAATGCAACTGCCCTTAATAGTCCCTCTTTAACTTTTACAACTTTCTCGTCACCTGAGGAATAAATGGCTGCTTCGGTAACATCATTCACTACAGCTGTACCGTCAGGTTGCAATATTTTTGCTGTTACTTTCAATTGTTTCTCAGAGCCAGAGTAGAGTGTCAATTGGGCATCGTCCACGAAAAGATCTCCCCCCACTACACTCTGAGCCTTGTTGCCTGCAGCATCCTCGTATCTAATAACAAGTATTTCATTTTCTTCGTCAAATTCCGGTAATTCGAAAGTGAATGTCCCGTCTTGTTCTAAAGTGATTGGACCAGAATCTGTAGCAACACCATCTTTGGAAACTACATATGAAGCTTTTAGTTTTGTATTAATGTCATAACCCATTCCGTAAGAAACCAACTTTTCTTGATATCCTATATATGCATCATCAACTTGTCCAGTGACAGTTGTACCCTCAACGAAACCTTCAATTGTCCCTGCTGTCGATTTTACAACAACTGGTCCGACATAGTCACTGATTTTGCCGGATGCCGACAATGCATTGTAGTCGATGGTGTAAAGACCGTCCGGAATCGTTGTTGCAGGAGAACCATCCCAAGGTCTATAGCTTCCTTTGATTGCTAATTCATATGAGCCGGCTTTAAGCGCACCGCCCGCGTGCAGGTAGCCGATGTAACCATCCTCAAATACGCCACCTTCAGGATTCATCATATCCCAAATTTCAAGGTAGTTTTCGCCAACATCGCCTGTGATTGTGAAGTAAAGCATCGCTTCGTCCTTCACGCCATCGCCGTTGAAGCTCAAATCTGTTTCTGTAATTCGCATATCTTGAATTTCAATTGCAACTTCCCCGCCAAAATCGGCTGCGAATGGCAAGGAAATAGTAGTGTCGCCACCTGTAATATAGATGTAACCAAGGATTTCATCGCCGGCTTTCGTGCTTGCTGCGGATGCTGTCAATGTAACTGTTAACATCATTTCGCCGTCTAATGTAAATGTTGGATTATCTATTGTGATTTCTGCATCGCCAAACTCTTTTGTATAATCGACTGTTACAGTATATTTCCCGCCGTTTCCTGCAACATCTTTAACCAGTATTTGCTTTTCAACAGATATATCCCCTTCTTCAAGGGATTGAGGACCGAAAGTGACTGTACCTTTCAAGTTTTCAACGACTTCTCCTGTTTCAACAAGCAATGCCTCGTCGATTGCATATGCAAGGATTTCAGGATGCGCAGCAGCATAAGCGTTTACACGCCCCGCTCCTTGTGCAAATACATCGTACTTGTCCGTGTCAAGAATCTTCGCTGTGTTAGAAAGCGCAACCTTGACATCGAATGGGCTCCATTCAGGGTTTGCTTGTTTAATCAATGCAACAATCCCCGCAATATGTGGAGCTGCCATTGATGTTCCTGTGAAGCGATCGTACGCTTTGTCATACTCAGCATCCGGGTAGTCCGCTTTATACATCGGTACGGATGACAAGATGTTCGTTCCTGGTGCAGTGACATCTGGCTTGATATCAAAGTTCGGAGTGGATGGACCACGTGAACTAGAGTTGTTGACTTCGTCTCCAGCAGTCCAAACAATGTTATCTACATCGAATGTGATTTTTCCTTCCCCGTTTTCCAAACCATCCTTGATTGCCTTCCCATCATTGTAAGAGAAGTTAAATGAAGGGATATCAACAGTGAAAACCTCGCCGCCACCTACACCTGACATAGGATTATCGTTTCCATCTGCATGATCTTTTGTATTGTAGATAATGATCGCTTTGGCGCCTTTTTCCGTAGCAAATTTTATTTTATCCATGAATGTGATTTCTCCACGAGAAACATGGACAACTTTTCCTTCGACATCTAACCCATCATAGTCTGATTCTTTACCTACATTAGGAATTGCTACGATACCCAATTCCTCTGACAATTCTTGTTTAAGATCTATTCCAAGTGGCGTGAAGAAGAATTTCACGTCTTTGGAGAATTCGAAATCACCGTTCGTTACTTCAGCTTTGACAGCCGATAATTCCGGATTCGTCGTGTTACCAACAGCAATACCAAGTCTCGCTGTTGCAGGCGTTCCCATCGATCCACGACCCGGACCGGAGTTACCCGTTGCAACAACAGCAATTGTTCCAGCAAGCATCGCGTTGTTTATCGCATAGGAATCACTGGCAGTTTCAGTGTTGACACCACCACCTAATGATAGGTTAATGACATCCATTTCTTGTTTTACAGCATAATCAATTGCCGCGATGACTCCAGCATTCGATCCACTACCGTAAGCACCAAGAACGCGGTACATATAAAGATCAACTTTAGGTGCTATTCCCTTAACGCCATATTCGTTTTTTCCGATTGCTGCTATGGTTCCAGCAACGTGCGTACCGTGATCAGTCCAAAATGTACGACCAGAATCGTTTACTTCATCTCTATGATTCGGTCGCTCGGCCGGCGATGTTTCAGATGCATCGTCGTCAGCACGCGGGCGTGTATAGTCGGTTCCTGTGTGCGGAACGAAGTTTTTACCACCCTTGTAGATGCCTTCAAATTCTGGGTGATCAGCATCTATTCCAGTGTCAAGAACTGCAACTTTTATACCTTGTCCTTCAAAACCTTCCGCCCAAAGAGCTTCGATTCCCAAGTGGTCAATACTTGTGTTCATTGCTGCTTCAACTTGTCCACTTGCTTCTACATCTTCATATGCGTAAACAGTAGCGTCTGGTTCAACAAGAGTTACTCCTTGAACTTGTAGTAACTTTTGAATATCGGATGCTTTAATCTTAGCCGAAAAACCGTTTAGTACTGTATCATATGTGAAGCCTTCTTCATAGGAAATTTCAAGTGCTTTCATTTCCTTTTTGACATCAAGCTGCTGTACATTAACTTTCTTTTGTACTGCCAATGATTCAGCTGAGGAAAACTTCTTTCCAGACAGCTCATTAATACCTTTTTGGAGTCCTACAGGTACTTCAGATAGATTGACAATAACATCAACTACTTCATCACCTGAAAGTCCTTGTAAATCCTTATGCAGTTTCGGGCCGCCATTTGCCAGATTCAATTGCTCGGCAATCGCGGCTTTCATTTGCATAATGCTTTCGCTTTGTGTGTTCGGTTTGAACGGTTTTGTTTGGTCTGCCGATGCACTCACCGAAAACGGCATCATCAGCGACAGAACAAGAACGAAAGCTAAAAGACTACTTAAAGCCTTCAGAATACCCCGCTTTTTCAAGCTCATCTCCCCTTTTACCTTTTTTCACGCAATTGTATTAATAGCGTGTCTCTATGAATATATCATATAATTCGGTATTTTGGGAGAGTTAAATTACAGAGTAGGTAAAAAAGTATGCTTTGATTGAATAAAGTATTAAATTATTTACTTGGTAATTGTAATTAGGAATTAATTCCTGCTAATAAAAAAAGAGAACTTTTAATAAGCTCCCTTAAAGTTCATTCTATTAATCTATATTTATTAAGAAGCAATCTTTTGATAGGAATTGCCTTGTTTCTTCCAAATTAAATTAACCCAATCCGGATGATCAATGAAGGATTGCGGTTACCTTGTATTTCATGGATAACATTGTTTCGATTTATTTCAAATTCACCTACTGGATGAGAAGATGCCATTCAAGAAGAATGGATAATTTTCCCGGCATGGATTTTTTCCGTTGTTTAGACTTTCATTCAACTCCAAGTCGACTTTGTCACCTTTTTCATAACGGGTTGCCATGTAAAAGAGCATTCTTGCGACGTCACCTCCATTTGCTGCTACAGGTTTCACTGTAACTTCTGTTGTTAAAAACCTTTATCGAGGAGTTCTGCAAATGCACCTGTAAACTGGACACCACCCGAAATGACAGGTGGGTCGTCTGCAGTGTTGCATCCCCATGAGGAATGCCTTAGGTCAACGTTACACGTTCAGGTTTGTAAAGGAATCCGACATGGATCTTCGCTCCCAGTCGTCCGCCATCCCTGCCGTTTACTGGGGCTATTTTCACATAGTTATATTTGACTCTGCCAGCGTCCACAATTGCTTAAATCAGTCTTTCATAACTCTACTCCGCTTTTGTATCTCCAGCGTCTGGATCGTTATTATCTTGGACTTCAATTACCCCTATAAATTCAGGGTTCTGCATCTCCACTGCAAAAGCGCGAGCAAGTTTTCTCGCTTTATCGGCAGAAGTCGTTTTTGTATAATTCGAGAAGTTCTCTAAGTTATTTGAAGCGGTTGTGATATTTATAAAGTGATTTTTGTGCTGGGAATATTTAATGAGAAACTGCACCTGGTGTAAAGTACTGTAGGTGGGAACTATGGCAAGCGTATATACTCTATTATAGGTTTCGGTGTTTCTAAGGAACACTAAACTTTCGATCAATACTCAGCCTGAAATTGAAAAAGCCCCTGGATCGATTTCTCGATTCAGGAGCTTTTTTCATATAAACTTCAATACTATTTTAAAAATAGATTGTTGTTAAGTGACTTCGTTAGCCTAATTAGCAATTGCTAATTATTTTTTCAAAGTAACTTTCAATTCTTTAGTAGCTGTTCCAACTTTAACTTTAACAGTTATTACAGCTTCATTAACTCCTTCAGCAAGAACAGCTGTTGCATTATACGTACCGTTACCAGAAATTACAACACTGCCTGCTTTTTCAGGAACAATTGTTAAGATGCTTGCAGTTGTAGCAGCAACAACTTTTTTGTTGCCGTATTGGTCAACTGTTGCAACATTTAGAGCCGTTTCCGCATCATCTACAACAATTTTCTCTCCAATTGCGTATGTTCCGCCTTTAACAATCGCCTCTGTAATACCTTTTGCATTAGCATAGGTAGTGCTAGGAGAAGAAGCAGTGAAGAAGAAGTCTTCTACTAATTTGTTAGCAGGAGATACTACGAATTTTTGTTCAAGTACTTTACCTGTTGCGTTAACTGTCACACGTAAAGTAAATTCTGTATCAATAGGCTTACTAGAAGAGTTTTTGCTCAAGTCATCTTTATCAATAGTGAATTTACCTTTGTTAACATTTACTTCGTTTTGCTCAAAATTACCGCCTGTCAATTTAACAGTAAATTCGCTCGGATCAAGAGCAACTTTTCCACCATTCAACAAACCGTTAACAGTGAATGCTTTTGGTCCAGCATCTTCTTCTGTACCAGCAGCTTGAACTTTACCAATTGTAACAATTTCGTAGTCGCTGTATTCAGTACCGTCAGTTACACGTACTTTTACTTCTACTGCGGAATCACCTTTAGTATCAGATTTCAATTGAACTTTAAGTGTCGCAGTACCATTTTTAAGACCTGTTACTTTGTTAGTGTCTTCATCAACACTTACAACATCAGATTTACCTACTAACTCAACAGTAACTGCATCCTTAGCATTTTTCATAACGCGACCATATTGGTCTTCGATAACTAAGTGATCTACAGCAGTTACAGTAACAGCGTTATCCGCACCTGATTTAATAACTAAAGGCTCTTGTAATCCACGGATTGCTTGAGCTTCAGCAGCAGCTTTTACATCAATTGTAATTGTAGCTACTTTGTAAGTTGAAGTAGTGAATACTAATGCTTGTGTGCCTTTTGAATCAAATTTATGAGTTAGGTAAACTTGACCGTCCTTAACAGACAACTTCTTCACATCTACAGTTTTATCGCCAAGTTTAATTCCTTTATTAGCATCTGATAATAACTTAACATCTGTAATTACATTGCCAGTTTTATCAGTTACTGTTACTGGAATTAAAGTATCTTCACCTACAACTGCCACTTCCGGCTGTCCAACTGTAATTACATCAGTTGTTGAAGTTTCTGCTACCTTCACTGTGTATGTTGCTGACTTACCATTTGTTGTCGAAATTAATAACACATCAGTATTTCCAGCTTTTTTAATTGAATCGAAGCCAATAACAAGTTTGTTTTTATCACCAATTTTTTCACTTTTGATAACAACTTTTTTAACTTGATCTACTGTTACGGTTTCTAATTCAATGTTAGAAGTATTAGTATTTGTAACAACTATTCCTGAAGCTTTTGCGGCATCAGTGATAGCATTACCATATTGATCTTTCAAGTCAAGAACAATAAATGCTTTTGAGGCATCAGATTTGTCACTCAATTCAACAACTTCGCCTTTTTCATTATAAACGCCCGCAACAGAAATATCAGATACTGTTGATTCTGCTGAAAGTTTTACGGTTTTTGTAGTTGAGATTCCTGTAGCTGTGTCAATAATTACAACAGGTACTAAATCTCCAACAGTTTTTCCTTTAACAAGTGCAGAGGAAATAGTAACTACGCCATCTTTTAATGTAATGTTAGCATCATCATTTGTTTTCAATGTAGCATTCATATCTACACCATATTGGTCTTTTACAGAATAACCAACTGTAGCTACAGTAGTATCAGTGAATTTACCATCAACCATAGCTTTAGATACGACGGCAACGTCATCCAAAATTTGGATAGATGCTACTCTTTGAGCTTCGATTTTCACAGAACCAGTTAAAGTTTTTTCACCTAAACCAGTAACATTTACAGTGTAGTCAGCAGCTTGGAAGTTTCCAGCGCCGATTAACTTAACAGATTTTTTGTCATCTGCCCATTCAAGTGTAGCGTTTTGTTTGAATGTACCGCGTAGCAATTCAACTTTTGCTTTTTCTGTATCAACAGCTTGGTTGAACGTTACTTCAATTGTTTTAGCAGAAGTAGCTTTAACAGAAGCCAATGCAACTTCGCCTACTGCTGCTGGAGCACCTTCAGCACGGAACATGAATAGAGCGAACTCTCCACGTGTTAGGTTAGCTGTTGGAGCGAAAGTTGTGTCTGTTTTACCAAGAGTGATTCCAGCTTCTTTAAGAGCAGAAACGTATCCGATCCAGTTGCTGTTCACGTCTGTGAAGTTAGCATTTTCTTTTGCAGTTAGGCCATAAGCGTTAGCAAGCATTTTCGCCATTTCTTGACGAGTGATGTTTGCTTCTGGAGCAAATGAAGTTGCTGATTTACCGCCAGCAATTTCAGCAGCTACTACTGCGTTAACTGCGTTTTTAACACGGCTGTTAAGGTCTGTGAAACCTTGGTCTTTCGCGTTATCAACATCAAGTTTAAGAGCGCGTGCGATGAATACTGCTGCATCTCCACGAGTGATGTTTTCAGTAGTACCGAAAGTTGTTGCTGTTTTACCTGAAGTGATGTCTTGTGCTACAAGGTAGTTTACAGCGTCAGCGTAAGCACTGCTTACATCTGTGAAAGATTTCGTTTCAGCAGCAGCTGAAGCGACTGGTGCGATTGCGGATGCAACTAGTGTTGCTGTTGCTGCAGTTGCAACAAACTTTTTGTAGGCTTTTGGTTGATGAGCCATGTGTAGAATTCCTCCCTATTGTATAATGCTTTTAATTGAAGCTCTCATAGTGAACCTCGTTATGTACAAGATTCAATATGAATTATACCAACAATACGTATATTAATCTACTTAAATTTTCAATTGGGTTCAATTTTACTATTAAATGATAGTAGAATTGAAGCCGTTGAAAGTATAAATATATTAAAATACGAAGTACGGCACGTCAGCTCTTTAACAAGTATAGCAAACTAAAATAATATTTCAAGATATATTAGATATATCTTCTGAACAATTACTATTTTTAGCCATTCCTAAAGGCTTTACCCGCCTTTAGGATTTTTAAAACGGGTTATTCTTGGAATCTCCCAAAACATACACTTCAAATCCTGCTGCTTGCCATTTTTTTCGATCAATGCATTGCTTAGTATCAATAATGATCTTATTTTCCATTATACCGGCAATTTGGATTGGATCGAGATTCTTGAATTCATCGTGGCTTGTAAGGATGATAGCGGCTACTGCGCCTTGCAATGCTTCTTCCATATTTTGTGTTTGAACTTCAAGATTGTTCTTTTTAATATGTGGATCGAATGCTACTACATTCAATGCTTTCTTTTGAAGCTCCTCAACGACATCGATGGACGGACTTTCCCTCATGTCATCGATATTTCCTTTGAATGAAAGGCCAAGGGCCGCCACTTTTGCATAATGCGTTTCAATACCTTTTGCCTGGAGGATTGTTGTTAGTAGATTTGCTGTATAGGCAGGCATTCCATCATTCGTAGTACGTGATAGATTGATGATTTTTGCGATTTCCGGGTTTAATTCAACAAGGAACCAAGGATCTACTGCGATGCAATGTCCGCCTACTCCTGGTCCTGGCTGATGGATATTGACGCGCGGGTGGAAGTTTGCAAGTCGGATCGCT
Organism: Sporosarcina thermotolerans; assembly: GCF_030067815.1. Taxonomy (GTDB): domain Bacteria; phylum Bacillota; class Bacilli; order Bacillales_A; family Planococcaceae; genus Sporosarcina; species Sporosarcina thermotolerans. The sequence continues at coordinate 3,639,605 of NZ_CP125968.1, forward strand.
TCCCAAACGTTCACGCCGATTGTTGCGCATAGTTTTGCCAGTTCGTTTGCCAATGCGATATTGACGTCACGGTAAGTGTTCTCCATTACTTTCACGAGTTCTGCAGTTGTATCGTCTGTTTCATGCATTTGGCCTTTGACAAATGAACGGTATAATTCTGAAGTCATTTTAGCTGATTCTTCATTGATGCCTCCGATGATGCGATCATTTGTGATCAGTTCTTCGAAAACGCGACCAGGAATTACCCGTTCAGGTGAATGGGAGACGAAGAGATCCGTGCCGATTTCGAGACCAGACGGAATGAGTTCAGGAATGACGACATCTTGAACTGTTCTTGGTGGAACTGTTGACTCAAGAATGACAAGGTTTCCCTTTTCAATAAATGGAGCTATCGCTTTGGATGCGCTACGAATGTATTCAAGGTTCGCTGTTTTGTCTTCTCTGATCGGTGAAGGAACTGCAAGGATGAATACGTCTGCTTTTACCGGTGTAGTGGAAACAGTTAGTGAGTTCGAGTCGATTGCTGCGTCCAATCGTTCTTGAAGACCGTTTTCTTCTATATGAAGCTTTTTGTTTCGGATGCTTTCCACAACGCTTTCATTGACATCAACACCGTGTACTTTATGTCCGTGGTTCGCAAACATAACTGATGTTGGTAATCCGATGTATCCTAAACCGACGATGCAAATTGACTTTTTCATTTTAGTGACTCCTTACTTTTTTTAGTTTCTTCTATTAAATAGGATGTTCATGAGGAAGAGCGGCAAGTTCATTTGGCGCTTTATCCGTTTTGGATCGCTCGCCAGTCTGTAAAGCCATTCGGTACCCGTATTTCTGAAGAGGGCTGGTGCCCGTTTGACTGTGCCAGAAAATACATCGAAGCTTCCACCGACCCCTTGAAATACTAAGACGTTCTTCAGGTTGTCCATGTTTCGTTTTATCCAAAGTTCTTGTTTTGGGCTACCGAGGGCGACGAAGATGATTTCAGCACCACTTTCATTTATGCGTAGGATGAGTGCAGCTTCATCCTGTTCGTACCCATCCGTGATTCCTGCAATGGTGATTCCGGGATTTTGTTGTTTTATATTTTCGGCGGCTTTTTGGACAACTTCATTCTTAGCACCATATAAATAGATGGGGTGATTTTCGTCTGCTGCGAATTTAAGCAGTCTTGCCATCATGTCGACGCCGGTTACGCGGGAATGGATTTTTCCATTCTTCATCTTTGATGCAAGTAGTATACCTACACCGTCTGGTATTTGAAACGTTGACCCGTTAATAAGTTGCTTCACTTCGGGATTTTTTTGCGCGGCCATGACTTTTTCCGGGTTGACGGCGATGATTGTCGATTGTTGGCCCGCTGTCATCCGGGGTTTTATTTCGTTGATGATTCCTTCATATGTAAGTGGCGACACGTGGACGCCAAGGTAAGTTTCTTTCATGGACTGACCCTCGATTCGTTCGCTTTTAACTGTATAAGTATAGCAGAATCCCGTAGTGGTTGCATAGCAAACGGGAACGATGATATCATAAGTAATAATAAGCAATATACGACTTTGTTTGCATAAACTGTTGCTTTACGTTCCAGGCGGACGCTTTCCGCGGGCACGGCTTCAGCCGCTTCCCTCGCTGCGCTCAGTCCAGGGTCTTCAGCTCGCGCTGTTCCCGCTGGAGTCGCCGCCTTACACTTCAAGCAACGGATATTACTCTTCATTTAAGAGATGACGGCAACATTTTCGTTATGATTTCGTCACATATAAAAAGTCGACTTTAATTTATCTATAACTATGCTTTCACGGCTTCGTGGAAGCTTTTGTTTTGAGGAGGATATGTATTGAAAATAGTTATTTCGGGCTTTTATGGTCTTGGTAATACGGGTGATGAGGCCATTTTGAAAGCGATTGTTGATAATTTGCGTGCTGAGCTTGATAATCCGGATATTACGGTATTTTCGCTCTCTCCTGATAAGACTTCGAAGGAGCATGGAGTCGAATCGGTTTACCGTGGCTGGCGACATGAGAATAAGGAAAAGGTTGCTGCACTGCGTAAGGCGGATCTATTGATATCCGGTGGCGGCGGTTTGCTGCAGGATACATATCCGACGAAGTTTTTTATTTGGCCCGCTACCTTATTATTTGCTGATTGTTTTGTTGGCGAAGCTATGCGGAACCAAAGTCATGTTCTTTTCACAAGGAATTGGCCCGGTTACGAGCCGTTGGGGCAAGTTCCTTATGCGAGCGCTTGCCAATAAGGCTGATTTCGTTACCGTAAGGGACGAGTATTCGAAAAAGTACCTTAAAAATTTGAAAGTGACAAAGCCTGAGACGGTTGTTACTGCTGATATCGTGTTCGCTTTCAAACCTACGGAAGATCATGTGGCATATGCTTCACTTGGTTTGAAAGGTGATGAGCGCTTAGTCGCGGTTGCCCCTCGTCCTTGGTTTGATCATGAAGATGAATATATCGAAAAGCTTGCATGGGTGTTGGACGAGCTGATTGAACAGCGTGGTGTCTTGCCTGTTTTCGTTCCGATGGAGCCGCCTTATGATACGAATGTGTCGAAAAAAGTGATGGCGAAGATGAAGAATCCAAGTAAGACTCGTTTGTTAGGTGATTCATTTACACCGAATGAGTTCTATAACTTCATCTCGAAGACTGAATTGACGATTGCTTTACGCTTGCATGCATTGATATTTGCAGCGCTTTCGAATGTTCCGCACATCGGTTTGAGCTATGACCAGAAAGTCGAAAGCTTTTTGAAGCGCTCCGGAATGTGGGACCGCTCTTTCCCTCTTGGGGATTTCACGAAGAGGCGCTGCTTGAAAATGCGATTTACGTGCTTGACAATGGTGCAAAGACGAAAGAGATGATTGCGCCGAATGTTGACGAATTGCGCCGAGAAGCGTTGCGCAATGTCGATTTATTACGTGAGCGTTTTTTGAATGGAGGACGTTGAATTGAAAATATTATTAGCTACTGCATATGATTATCCCCATTTAGGAGGATTATCAGTCCATTTGACAACATTGAAGTCTGGACTTGAGTCACGAGGACATTCTGTCGATATCGTTTCTTTTTCGGACGTACCTAAGTGGAAGCGTGATGGGATTGTCCGTGGACCGGCTTTTGTTTTGAATAAGATGAAGAAAGGTTCCGGGTATGTCTGGACGTTGAATCGACGGAGGGACGAGTTGGAGTCGTTGATAAAGGAGAAGGTTAAGGGCGGCGGTTATGATTTGATTAACGCGCAAGATGCTTATACGACGCTTGCCGCGCTTGAATCGGATGTACCTGTAGTCAGTACGGTTCATGGTTATTTGACTTTCGAAGGGATTTCGAAAGGTACTGTTCTTGAGGGGTCTGTTGAAGCGGACGAACTGATGGAAGCAGAGCGTCAGTCGTATAAGTCGACGCGCGAAGTGATTACGGTTGATACGCGGATTAAGGATTATATTGAGAAGGAAGCCGGCGTCGTTGGGAATATGATTAAGAATTTCATCGATGTTGAGACGTTTAAGCCTGAGGTAGAGCGTCGGGATGAATTCCGGGAGAAGTATGGCTTTGCGAAGGACGATATGATCTTCTTCGTTCCGCGTCGTTTGACTAAGAAGAATGGTGTTATTTATCCGATTTTGTCACTGCCTGCGGTTCTTGAAAAGTTCCCTAAGGCGCGAGTTGTGTTCGCGGGAACTGGTGAGATGAAGGATCAGATGGAAGCGAAGGCGAAGGAGCTTGGCATTTCGGATCGTGTTACGTTGGTTGGCGCGGTTGATCATTCGGATATCCTGGAGTATTATGCATTGGCGAATGTTGCTCTTGTTCCGTCGATCTATTCAGCGGGTGTCGAGGAAGCGACGTCGATTTCTGCGCTTGAGGCGATGGGATCTGGTGCTCCTCTGATTGCTTGTGCGGTTGGTGGATTGAAGGAGATTGTCGAGCACGGCGTGGACGGTTTGCTTGTTGAGGAGCAAAATGTTGAGGATTTGTCTAATGCGATGATTCGGTTGTTAGGGGATCCTGTTTATGCGCAGCAGTTGGCTGATGCGGCGCGGGCAAAGATTGTTGCGGATTATTCGCATTTTGCTGCTGCGGAGAAGTATGAGGGGATTTATTTGAAGGCGTTGGGTAAAAAGTAAGTTATACGGTGTTGATTTGCACTACAGGCGGACGCTTTCCGTGGGGCGCGGGTGAGCCTCCTCGGAGGTGCTCCCAACGCTTCGCTTTTGGTCGCAAAAGCCGTTCTTCGTTACGGCTTTTCCTGCGGGGTCTCACCATTCGCGCTGAATCCCACAGGAGTCGCCGCCTTTCGCTTCAATCAACGGGTATGCTGGTGCATGCTATCCTGCTTTTTAAGTTAAGGGATTTTAAAGATTAGAGATAAAGATATTTAGTGCCCTCCAGCCCGGGTTGGGGGCATTTTTTTTGATTCAAGGGAGATGATTTCCCCAAGGAGGTCGAAGATCTCCCATAGAATGCGTTGAAGTTCCCATGAAAGCATTGCGAGTTCCCATAGAATGGCGGGGACTTCCCGTTATGTAGTAGGCTGGATGGAATAAGTGTGCCGTGGGAGTTTATGGTGCTCCCCTATTTCCCTATCGCGCCTAATGGTATTGACAAATTAGGGTTTTTCGAAGGCGTTTTGCTGGATTTGGGGAGTTTATGCGTTTTTAGGGCGATTTATGCGTAAGTTTTGGTGTTTATGCGTGAATTGTAGAAATTATGCGTGACTAAGACCGTTTATGCGTATTTGAGTGGAAATTTACATAAAGTGCTGCGTCTTTTGTGGGCGTTAGCGCGGGTTAGGTGGATGAGGTTATGAGCAAATTGAAGAAGGCGGCTTTGTGGACGACGTTGCTTGCTCTTGTTTTGAAGGTGTCGGGCTTTATTCGTGAGTCGATTGTTGCGAAGGAGTTTGGAGCGTCGCATGAGACGGATGCTTATGTTTTGGCGTTCGGGTTTATTACGCTGATGGTGGCGATGATTTCGACAGGCTTTAATAATGTGTTTTTGCCGATGTATGTGAAGAGCCGTGCGGGTAATCCGGATCATAGTGACCGGAATGCGAATGCGCTTTTAAATTGGACGGTTTTATTATTCGTGATTGTGAGCTTGTTCGGATGGTTTTTTGCGGATTGGTTTGTACCGTTTATTTATCAGAAGGCAGTTTTTGAAACGAAGATGCTTGCTGTTGAGATGACACGATTGTTTTTCGCGTTCATGACGATGATTGCGTTAAGTGGATTGCTTGATTCGTATTTGCAGTCGCGAAGGATTTTTGTTCCTTCACAAATGTCGAAGTTGTTGGCGACGTTGATGGCGGCAGTTTTTGCGATTCTTTTCAGTGATGTGTGGGGCATTTATTCGCTTGTTTACGGGTTTATTACCGGAACAGTGATGGGTGTTATTGTGCAGGTTGTTGCACTTGCCCGCTCCGATTATAAGTGGCGACCGGTATTCAATATGGAAAAAACGTTTGCAAAGGCGTTTTTGGTACTGATCATTCCATCGCTATTGAATTCGGTTGTCGGTCAGGTGAATATGTTTGTGAACCGATATTTTGCTTCTGGGACTGAGGAGGCAGCTGTTACATATTTGAATTTCTCGTCGTTGATCGTAAGTATTCCGAATGCGATTTATGCTACGACGCTTGCCGCGATCATTTTTACGTTGATGAGCGAGCAGACGGAGCAGTTGGATAAATTCAAGGATACTGTATTCCGCGGAATGGAGATTTCGTTGGTGACACTGCTGCCGATTGCAGTTGGATTGTTAGTCGTTGGGGATGCGGTTGTGTCATTCATTTATGAACGAGGGAAATTTACGGCGGCTGATACTGCGAATACTTATGTCACGTTGCTGCTTTATTTGCCGATTATTGTGTTCCAGGGGATGCAGCTTATTTTGTCTAAATCGATGTATTCGAGGGGCAAGACGGCGGTTGTATTCCGGATTAGTGTGACAACGATTGCGGTGAATTTCTTCTTGAACTGGCTATTGGTCGATAAGTATGGGTATCCAGCACTTGCGATTTCAGCTTCGGTTGTCAGTGTTTATTATTTTACTGTCTCAATGATGGTAGTTTATAAGGATTTGGGGGCAGCCGAGTTGAAGCGTTTTGCGCGGATGAGTTCTCGTGTTGTGGGGCCTGCGGTTGTGATGGGGCTTGTTGTGTGGGGAGCGAAGGTTTTGTTGCATGCCGGGGATTGGTATTCGCTTTATCAGTTGGCAGTGCTTGTGCCGATTGGGGCGGTTGTTTATGCGGTGATGATCCGGGTTATGTATCGAGAAGGGTTTAACCGATTTGTGGGGATGTTGAGGCGCGGGTAAGGCGAGGGTAAAGTTTCGGTTATGCGTGAATCCTGCGGTTTATGCGTGGGTGTTTGAGTTTATGCGTGATTCGGCGGCTTTATGCGTGAGTTTTTGAGTTTATGCGTGATTCGGCGGCTTTATGCGTGAGTTTTGGGATTTATGCGTGATTCAAGTTTATTCCGTCCGATTTTCAATTTTGCTATGGACGTGGACAGTTTGCTTTACCTAAGCTTTTCCTACTCGCGATTAATGCATTTTACAATCTAAATGGTTTTAATTTTAGGGGCGATTTCTTGGGCGTAGAGCTATGCTTCTTGAGCGCGTTACCACCATTCTTGAGCGCGTGTTAAAGGTTTATTTAATTGAAATAGAAAAAGTAGAGGGACTTGCCCTCTACTTTTTTGTTATTTCGTATTCAAGTCTGTGACGAGGTCACCGCGGATCCAGCCGAATTCGATGTGTTGGCCGGATTTGTCGTGGGTGACGGAGTCGGCGAAGACTTTGTACCAGATGTAGCCGTCTGCGCCTTGTTGTTGTTCGACGATGGCTACTGGGTAGCCGCTTTCGCCGCTGCGGCCAAGGTCGCGTTCGGAGTATGTGAAGAGTAGTGTTTCAGGTGACACTGCTGGTTCAGTTCGGACGTTCAAAGATGTTTTTACGTTTGTTCTGGCAAGTCGGTATCTGTTGAAGTCTTTGCTGCCCATCGCTTTGTCCGTTCTCCACATATGTCCGGAAATTTTTGCTCCCCATGTCGGATCGGATGCGTAATGGACGTTGAAGCCGACGGTTTTATTACCAGGCACTGCGCCTTTCGCGTAAGGACGTCCTGGAATGCCGTAGTTTTTATTGGCATATTCCAATACGAATGCTTCGATACTACGTTCAGGGGTTGCGTATTTCTCCCCTGCTTCAGGTGTGCTGTCGAATACTTTGATGCCGAAAAGATTGTTTTTATCAAATGCGTTTTTACTCATACCGAAGTCACTTTCGTGCATGGCGGCTGATAGGATGAAAAGTCCGTTAACTCGGTAGTACTCTTCCATTTCCTTAATGTAGGAGCCAAGACCAATAATCTTTGAATTGGCGGTTGCTCCAGCGTATTTCGGTAGTCCAGTGCTTTCCTTTTCAGCAATAATCTGAAGGATGAAAGCATCCATTTCTTCGGCAGTATACTCTGTTTTCGAACGGATGGACTGGAACTGGAAGTATGGATGATGCGTACCGACTGCTTTACCTGCGCCATCAAGGAAATGGACGCCATCTCTTGAATAGTAGCGTGTCCCTATCTTCATGAATTCGGGAACTGGGCCGATGCTGTATGCCCCGTAAGCGTGAGTCAGGTAGTTGTACGTATAATGCAGCAGCTCACCCGCGCTGTTACCAATATAGTAGTCTTTGGATTCTGAGATAGAAACGGGTACGAAATCAATTTGGTTATGTTTCACATAGCCGACTGTGTCCCCTACTTGTACTTTTACATAGTTTTCCGCGTATTCAAGAATGCCCATTTCACGCCCCGCCTCGATGTATGTGAGTTGTGTAGCGAATGTTGGGCTTGAATAGATGACTGTAGCATTGTTTAAAGGACCTTGGGCAAATGCCATGCCGCTTTTAATGCGTAGTAACTCTTTGCCCCTATAGATACCTTCTGCTATCGGACTGGTAGTAAATGCTTTGACCGCTTCAGCGTACGTATCGTATTTCTTGTCTAACAGCTTCATTGCTTTATTTTCAACGATAGCAAGTTGGAATTTATCCGCTGCGCCTACAGGCGGAGTTGGTTTTTCCGGTTCTGTTGGCTCTTCCGGATCTATTTCAGGCAGTTCATGCTTCGCCCTGAATGCGAGAAATCGGCTAAGTACTGCCGCCACTTGGTCCCTTTTCGAAAGTCCTGCCGGGTCGAATGTGATGATTGTGCGTGTCGGGTCGACTTTCGTTCCGTTCATGATGCCCGCTGCAAATACGATTTTCGCTGCGTTAACCCCTTCCGTAGATGCGAATATGGATTCATCTGTCAGAACGATTTCCTGTGCATCGACTGAAATGCCAATGTAGGCGATTGCGCGGGCCGCAGTAACGGCCATTTCTTCCCTCGTCATTAATTTCTCAGGCATGAATCTGCCGTCCAATGTGCCTTTCATAATTCCGCTTTTTTGGATGGCCCCGATTTCACCTGCGATAGCTGAAGATGGATTCACGTCGGTGAATTCTGGTATTTCTGCTGATAGTTTCATTGTTCTTGCTAAGAATGCGGCAAAGTCTCCTCGGCTTACGTCGGATTTTGGATAGATTTTGCCGTCTGAGAAGCCTTTGATGATTCCCATTGCGACCAATTCACGGAGTTCTTTTTCCAATGTCAAACCTGTCAGTTCGTCCGCATGGGAGACTGAGGGTGTTAGTTGTAGTAGTAGCATCAGGATGACGATCATCGCTGTTAGTTTGCGTTTCATTTACTTCCCCCTAAAAAGCTATTTACCGGATTTCCGTTTCAGGCGGACGCTTTCCGCGGGCACGGCTTCAACCAATCGAACCACGTAGAGTTTGATTTGCCGTATTTCTGCGTGGTTTTGCAGAAATTAAGGCATCCGCTAACTACTCCCTGCTCGTAACGCTGCGCTTTTACTCGCAAAAGCCGTGCTTCGTAACGGCTTTCGCAGGAGTCGCCGCCTTCCACTTCAATCCTAAGTCCGCACTTAAATCCAAATTTCTATTATTATATCGGTCTATGAGACGGAGTTTGAATAAGATTTTATTAATTTGTGTTGACCGCGCTGTAGACAGCTGCTGCGAATTCGGCTCTTGTGACGATTTTGGTGAATTCGTATGTTGGCGTTTGGAAGACGCCTGTTTTATCTAACTGTTTTAGGGCGTTTATTGAGTTCATGGCCCAGTACGTTGACGGGATGTCGTTGTAGAGCGATGAGATGTGAACTTGTCCTTTTGCTTTCTCTTGTAGGTTGAAAGCGCGGTCGACGATGACGGCTAACTGTGTGCGCGTTAGATTATCGTTCAGGCCGAAGTTTCCGTTCTCATATCCTCTTAAAATGTCCGCTTCATTCATTGCTGCAATATGGACTGCGAATTGATGATTTTTATCGACATCGTTAAAAACAATTTCATCATTCATCGGTGTTAGCTTTAAAACACGATTTAGCATGGCTGCTGCTTGTCCACGTGTGATTGTTTCTTCCGGTTTGAATTCGTCATTCGGAAAACCGTTGATGATGCCCGAACTGCTTAAATCCAGAATAGCATTGTAGGCAGGGTGCTTTGCGTCTACATCAACAAATGATTTTTCCTGAATAACCGGGATAGTCGGTGATGGATTTGCATTCGTATCCGTTGGACGTTTTGCCCCGATGTAACGCTGCTCCCAGTATGGATGGCCAAATAATTTCGCTTTGGCGACTCCGCGCTTTTCATTTTCGGCAGAGATGAATTGATTATCACCTAAATAAATGCCAGTATGAGAGATTCCTTGTTTGTACGTATCCTTGAAGAATACGAGGTCTCCCGGTTGCAAGTCGGCGGCTTCAATCGGTGTGCCGTGGTCGAATTGTCCCTCTGACGTTCGTGGGAGTTTAATATTGAAATGGTTGAATACGTAAACGATGAAGCCCGAGCAGTCGAATCCTTCTTCAGGGGTGTTGCCTGCAAATTTGTAGGGAGTCCCTTCGAAGTTCAGTGCAAATTCATCTATGCTTCCGGTCGTTGCCTTTGCTTGCAAAGTAGGAAACACGCTCGCTATTAATAGAAGCATTAGCGTAATTTTAATCGCTTTCATTGTTTATTCTCACTCCCGGTTTTCCATTTACTTGAACGCATCCTCTTGTACCCTTGCAAGAAAGACTGCGAAATCTGCACGGCTCATTTGGTCGTTCGGTTTGAATGTGTTGTCAGTGTAGCCATTTGTTATTTTGGCGGCGACGAGAGCATTGACTGCGTCATAGGAAGCCATTGATGGACTGCAGTCTGTGAATCGATTGACGTTATCCGTTTTCAACTTGAATGCTTTGGATATGAGGATTGCCATTTCCCCACGTGTCACCTTTTGATCAGGCTTGAATGTATTGCCTGCAAATCCGGAAACGATTCCGGCGTTTTTCAATGCCTCGATGTAACCGGCTGCGAATGAAGTTGGCGATACGTCTTTAAATGTGTTTGTTGCGGATTTTTCGGGATATCCTAAAGCCCTTCCTATAATGGTAGCCGCTTCAGCCCTTGTGATATTTTCATATGGACGGATTGTTGCGTCAGGGAAGCCTTTTAATTGCTTCTTAGACGTCAAATATCCTATAGGACCGGCAAAACGCTGGCGGTTATTCATGTCTTTGAAATTAGGTTCTTGTAGATGAATGATTTTCTTTTCTATCCACTCGGTTCCTTGTGCTGTTTTGGTTTTAATCAGTAAATCAAAGGTTCCTGCAACACCGTAAACTTCCCATTTTCCATCTGTGAGAACGATGTTGTTGTCCCCTTGGATTGCTACTTTTTTATCGCCTGTATATTGCAACGTTAACTTTCCAGGCTCCGACTTCTCTATGAATTCGATTGTATTTTCAAAGTTTTGCTTGTACTGGATAAGACCGTAACCGTAGATATTATCTTTTCCCGGTTCACCAAGGTCCTTTGCGGAATTCATTATCAACTTGCGAAGCTCGGTATTCGTCAATGTCGGGAATCGTTCTTTGTAGAGTGCGAGGATACCCGTCACATGTGCTGTCGCCATTGATGTTCCGGACAAGCGTGTGTAGCCGTCCGCTTTACTATCTTCAAAATCCCATTTCATGGGGTAGGTACTGAAAATTGATTCGCCTGGTGCTGCAATGTCAATTTCCTTTCCAGTCGCGCTGTTTTTAAGCTTCGTCAAGTCTGATTTGACGGCCGCCACTGCGATGACGGATTCGTATTTGGCTGGGTACATGACTGAGCTGTTTTGCTGGTCGCCATTGTTGCCTCCGGACCCAACGATAAGCATTCCTTTTTCGTATGCTTTCTTTAACGCTTTTTCAAGCGCCGGATCGTCTTTTTCAGTCGTAATACTTAAGTTTAAGATATCGATTTTCTGCTCGATGGCCCAATCAATGCCATCAATCAGGCTATTTGTCGAACCGACGCCAAAGCCGTTTAGTGCTTTAATGCTGTAAAGGTCGACTTCAGGTGCAATCCCTACGATTCCGGTTTGATTGGCAAGAGCAGCAATGATCCCAGCGACATGTGTTCCGTGGCCGTTGTCGTCATCATAAGGAACGTCAATCGGACAATCATTAGCCATTGAACAATAGCCGCCTAAGACACGCAGATCCCGATGGTTGACGTCAATTCCGGAGTCAAGGACAGCGACTCTGATGCCTTTGCCGGTATAGGGGGTTGTGATTTTTTTCGTTGTGTTGATGAGTGAACTGGAAGATAAATCTTTGTCCGCATCTTTTTCATATGTGATGTTGTTTTGGATTGTGATTTCAGGGTATTTATCTTGTAATCTATCAAGTTGATACTTGTCAATGATGCGGAAATAATGTCGAAATCAGAGTAGGCTTTCTCAACTTGCATACCGTTTTCATTCATATACTTGACTAATTCGCTTTGTTCCCCGCCACTGATCAAATACGTTTTCAGCATTTCTTGCGCATTTGCATTGATTTGTATTGTGAAAATGAGTGTAAAAATGATTGCTATGGAACCTATATACTTTTTCACTGATTTCACCGTCCTTGTCAGAGATACCTATAAAATAAGCCCTCCAGAAAGAGAAATTCCAGTAGGGCTGTTGATAACCTATTAATGATATTTTTTTGAAGGTGTAGCATGGTTGTTCGTATAAAACGACATGATATCCTCGCGGCCTTCATAGTTATACAAATAATCGAGAGTGCCAAGGAATACCGCCTTCGCCATCGTTTCGCGATGTGCTGGAGATGCGATAAATTGTGCATCTTTTGCATTGTCGATGAAACCGACTTCGATTAAAGTAGCAGGCATTGAATTTTCACGGATGACTTGAAGCGATTTGCTTTGTACGCGACGGTCCGGTAGTTTCCATGCTTCAAGCATCCGCTTCTGGATGTATGTCGCAAGCGCTTTTGATTCCGCTACTTTCGGGTTATTTGCCGCGCTATAGTAGAATGTCTCGATGCCTGTTGCTTTACCGTTAAAGGCATTTGCATGTACACTCACGAACAAGTCCGCCTTGTTATCTTTTGCGAATTTTACACGATCTGAGCGTTCAACGAAAACGTCTGTTTCGCGTGTCAGCTTGACGTTGATTGGCGTGCCTTGGAAGTATTTCTTGACGCGTTTGGAAATATCCAAGACGACTTTTTTTCCTGCATTTTATTCCCAACTGCTCCAGGGTCTTTTCCACCGTGGCCGGGATCAATGACGATTGTCAGCTGGTTTAATGGTTTTTCGACTCCGATAATATCAGTAATGACATCGATTGGATCTTGGATTCCACTAATCGTCGGCTCATCTGTAGTTAAGTATTCACCATGGATGAAGCCATAGGAGTTGTCCACTTTTGCATATACCCAGCTTCCGACAGTATAGAGAATGTCGACCGGGTAGCCTGTAAATAACTTTTTAGTGTTTGTATAGTCAGTGGATGGGCCTGTCCGCATGTTAAGCGTAGTGGTTTCATCCACGGCTACGAACATTTGAGTGGATGATTGTTCCTCACCTTTCACTCGGAATTCTGCATTGACTGCACGTGCAAGGAATACTGCGAAGTCCCCGCGTTTCATAAGGTCCTCTGTTCCGAAGTTGCCATTGCCTGTCCCTTGCGAAATTCCTTTTGCCATGAATTCCTTTGCAGCGGCGTTCGTCGTGTCAGATTGGTAGCCGAATGCCCTGCTGATGAGTAATGCCATTTCACCGCGTTTTAATTGCTGTTCAGGCTTGTACAGATAAGTTCCGTCTTCTTGTTTGTAGCCGAAGATAATGCCACGGTTAACGGATTCTTCTATGTATCCTGAAGCAAAATGCTCTGTTGCTACATCCGAGAATCTTGATTCGACAGGTGTCCCGTGCAATTGGATCGCTTTTCCGATCATTGCAGCGGCATGCGCACGTGTCATTGGTGCGTCAGGGTCGTAATGGGTGAATATGTCGGATGTTGTTATATTTCCTTGCTGTAGATAGCTTATCTCTTTATACGCTCTATGTGTTGAAGGGATGTCCACAAAATCGGTAGCGGCTGAGGCAGGGTTAGGTGTGAAAAGGTCAAATGAAAAAATCAATAGAAGCGACAACAAATATAAAACACTTTTTTTCATCTAATACTGTACTCCTTTGTGGAAAATGTTTCTTTTAGTCTACCATATCGATTTTTAGATTTATATGTTTCATTAGGACTAATTTCTGTTATTTTGGAGTTTCGTGTCTAAACGGGGTGCGGAATGGGTCGAAATGGGGTGGATAATGAGTGGTGCTTACATAATAAAAATAGAAGAGGTGAGAATTGTAGAATTCTCACCTCTTCTATTTATTAATTATTTTGTTTTGTAGCCGTTTTGTTGAGTTGCAAGAGAAACGTCGATGATGCGGCCTTCGATTTCAGGTGTTAGGTCGCCTTCAAGTGTTTTTACGTATTCGATGAAGTTTTCATAGTCTACGAAGCCTGGTTCTGATACTTTACCTGCTTTGTATGCATTGCCAAGATGCGTGAATCCGTCGCCGCCTTTAGCAGTAAACACGTTTGTTGCGATGAAGTATGTTTTTGTTTTATCCAAATCAACATATTTGTCGCCTTCAAGGATTTGAACGGATTGGACACGCTCACCTTTCGCTTTCGTGCTGTCATATGTGAATTTCATGCCGGAAACGTGAAGGAATCCGCCGCTTTCTTTCAAGCCTTTTCCGCCGTCGATTACATCAGCGCCAATGCCGTGTTCAAGCGTTGCTAATAAGTCAGCGCCAGAAAGTTCAGCGATTGCAAGTGCATTGCCGTATGGCATAACTTTTAGGACATCGCCTGTAGTAATGTCACCTTCTGCAATTGATTCACGAATACCGCCGCCGTTTTGGATTGCGATTGTTGTCTTGTCGTTGATGGACTTCGCTTTCCAAAGCATTGCGTCAGTGATCAAGTTTCCAAGATTTGTTTCGTTATGACGAACACTTGAAAGGCCTTCATTATTTGTGTCGCGATTTCCGTCTAAAAGCACTGATGCTTTAGAGCCGATGGATTCTTCTTTGATTTCTTTCACTTTTTCCGTGAATGGTGCCAAAATATCAGCTGCTTTTTTGTCTGCTTTCATTTCTTTAGTATCAATGGTGATTAACTTACCAGCATGTGAGTAGATTTCACCTTTAGGATTGAATTTAACGTCCAATGTTCCAAGTACTTTTCCGTATTCATTTGCTTGGACAATGATTGTTGGTGAATTGCCGTTAATTACAACTACAGGTTCGCCGATTGAGGAATGCGTATGACCGCCGACGATGATGTCGATTCCCGCAACTTGTTTCGCAAGTTCTTGGTCATTGTCCCATACGAGTGAATCGTCGAAACCGATATGCGTAAGCGCGATGATTTTATTGACGCCTTGAGCTTCAAATGCCTTGACGGAAGCTTTGGCACGTTCAATATAGTTTTCGAATTTAACTTCACCAGTACTTGAAATAGTAGGAGTTTCTTCAGTCGTTAAACCGAAGACGCCGACTTTTTGACCGTTTACATTAATGACGATTCCATCATAGATTTGTCCGTCCTTATAGTTAGCGGAAACATTTCTTGTTTGAAGACCATCGAAAAGCTTGTCCTTCGAGAAGTCGACGTTTGCTGAAACGAACGGGAATTTTGCAGCTTTGACGAATTCCTGAAGTTTCAAATGCCCTTCTGCCGAGCTTCCAAGGTCGAACTCATGGTTACCGAATGTCATTGCATCGAAACCAAGTTGGTTCATCATAGCGACATCTGCTGCACCATGGAATGCGTTGAAGTAAAGGTCACCGGAGAATGCGTCCCCTGCATGAAGAAGTACGTTGTTTTTATGTTCGCTTCTTAGTTCATTCACGACCGTTGATACATACGGGAATGTTGATAAGTATGCATGATGGTCGTTCATATGCATGACCATTAGGTCGATAAAGCCAAGACTTTCTTGTGCACGATATAGGAATAAAGCGATTTCGCCGCGAGTGACGTTGTCATAAGCGCCGAAGTTTGTATCGGATTTGCCTTGAGTGACACTGGCTTTCACAAGTGCCTCAACGTATTTTGCAAAGTTTGAGTTGACGTCTTTGAATTGTGTTGATTTTACATTATTGTCGATGGAAAGCTTGCCCGCATTTGCGAGTACTTTCGCCATTTGGTTACGTGTTAATAGTTCGTCTGAGCCGAATTCATTGGCATTCAAGCCGTCGATGATTTTAGCTTCGACAAGTGCGTTGACTGCCCACTTTGAACGTGCTGGAACGTCTTTGAAGCCAGCGTCTTTATAGGCTTTGTTAGGGTCGAATCCTAATGCGTTAGCGATCAGAACTGCAGCATCCGCACGTTTGACAGAATCCGTTGTTCCGAATTGGTCAGGCGTATACCCTCTCGTGATGGCATGTGTGTACAGGAAGTCTACCGCGGCCTGATAGTTAGTAGATACATCTTTGAATGTGCTAGTGGCTGCGGAAGCCGATGGAGTTGCTACTGCAACAGCTGCTGCCGCTGCAACAATCGATGTTGCTAAAAACTTTTTGCTTTGCATTGATTTCAAATCATTTCCCCCTCTTTCGAGTAGTCAGTATCAAAGTTATTCTACCATTGAATTTGTTCTAACTCTATGGAAAATGGTAATTTGATTGTAATGTTTTTGTAATGTTTTTGTGAATATGCGCGAATGGCGGGCGTTTATGCTTGATTACGGGCAAATATGCGTGTATGGGGAAGTTTATGCTTGAGTACGAGCGAATATGCGGGATTTAGGGAGTTTATGCGTTATTAGGGCGATTTATGCGTGGATAGGAAAAGCCGTCGTTAGAGCGACGGCTTGGGGGTTGTTTTTCTTTTTTTCCAGAGGTCTTCGGCGGCGCCGGATCCTAAGATGACGCCGATTATGATGAGTAGGAAGCCGAATAGGTGGCTACCTGTGATAATTTCTCCCAAGAATAGGGCTGAGCCTGAAAGGGCGAATAAGGTGTTCAGGTTCATGAAGATTGCGGCTTTAGAGGGGCCATTTGCCCGATAGAGTAGTTGTAGAGCATGTGTCCGACGGCTGTACCAAGGATGGCGCTTGTTGCAAATATTACCCAGAAGCTTGACGGGACGGTTGTGAATTTTATCAGTTCACCGGGTTCTTGTATCAAGCTGATGACGGACAGAATTAGGCCGCCTACTATAAGCATGTACGCGGTGAGTAGCCTTGGGTCAAGCGTTCTTGCTGCCTTCGAGATTACCAAAAAAGATAGGACTTGTGCAAGGATGGAGATAAAGACAAATGCGTCGCCAATTTGAAGGCCAGCTAATGATTCGCCACCTGCGAGTACGACAGATCCGATTCCGATGAAACCGATTGCGGCCCCGATCCATTGGATTTTAGTCGGGTAGTTGCGCAGGATGAGTGCTGTGCAGATTGCTGTTAGGACTGGGCCGGTTCCGAGAATTAGACTGGCGTTGGTGCCGGTCGTGCGAAAGAGGCCCATATTGAGAAAGTAGTGGTGGAAGACGACGTTGAGGACGGCTCCGCCTACTATATATGCCCATTTTTTTGTTGGCAGCCGAACAATTTTGAAGGCTGCAAGGATTATGAAGACTGTTATTCCGGCTGTGAGGATGCGGAATGCGGTCATCGTGACGGGTTCATGTAGATGAGGAGGTATTTGAGCATTGGGAGGTTGAGTCCCCAGAGTAGCATGGTGATGGTGAGAAGTATGTATAGTTTCCACATGGTGATTGATAGCCTTCTTTCTGAGTGAGTAGATGATAGAGAATAGTTTAGCATATTGGGGCGGGCATTTGCGTGTTTGTGAGGAGTTATGCGTGAGTTTGGGGAGTTATGCGTGTTTGGCGGAGGTTATGCGTGTCTGGGATGAATTATGCGTGAATTAGGGAGATTCCAGAGATATTGCTCTTAATGGTTGAATAATAATTGTAGTTATAGGGAATATTAGTTCGCTTTAATTAATCTGAAATGATAAAATAATAGATGCAGCAACATATGCGGATGGGCGGTTGTCACACTCCTTTTGCGAAGGAGGTGATCATATATGGTGACTTACGAAACAATGAATATACTTGTGCAGTTATGTATATTGCATGCACTCTGGGCTACGGCCGTTATTGCATCGTTAGCATTGTTCACCAAAAGAAAGTAACCACCCTCCGCTAACTCCCAAGTAAGCAAGGTGGTTACTACACTTTCGCAAGCTGGGCAACCGCTCTTCATGCGGATGTAAGCTGCAATTATTAAATTGACTGAGCGTTGGACGACGCTCGGTCTTTTTTAGTATATGTTTATTGTAACATTTGTATAAGGGAATTTCACTATTTAGATATCGCGGGGGTTGTTTTGTGTAGTTCTCCACTGGTCGCGCTGAATGCCTTTGACAAATTAGGGGTTGGGGTGAGGGCGTTATGCGTGTTTGGGTGTATTTATGCGTGTTTAGCGGAGTTTATGCGTGTTTGGAGGCGTTTATGCGTGAGTGTGGGGATTTATGCTTGATTGATAGAGTTTATGCGTTTTTAGATGGGAAAAGCGGACTCTCCGGTGTGGGGGTCCGCTTTTTATTGCTAAAATTGGAAGGCTTTTCGCTTAATGGCGAGGGAGCCGATGATGTAGGCGATTAGGGACAGGACGACTGGGATCGTGACTGTGTGGACGCCTAATAGGTTGCCGTATGCATTGTTGTAGAAGTGGATTGCGATGTAGCTCACAATTCCGGTGATCATGCTGAGTAAGGCGCCGTATTTGTTGCCGTATTTCCAGTAGAGTCCAAGGACCACTGGCCAGATGAATGCGGCTTCGAGTCCCCCGAAGGCGAATAGGTTCAGGAAGATGAGCAGGTCGGGCGGCTGGATGGCTAATAGGAATACGATGATTCCAAGGATGCCTGTGACGCCGATGCTTATTTGTTTGACCCGCTTTTCAGTAGCTTCCGGTTTGATGAAGTTCAGGTAGACGTCTTTGACGATTGCTGAGCTGACTAATAATAGTAGCGAGTCAACTGTCGACATGATGGCTGCCATTGGTGCTGCAAGGACGATGCCTGCGAGCCATGCGGGTAGTACTTCGAGTGCGATTAATGGGATTACTTTATCCCCTACGTCGATACCTGGCAAGATTGGTCGGGCGAAAACGCCGATTAAGTGCATGTTTAGCATGATGAAACCGGTGACGATTGTTCCGATGACGAGTGCCCGGTGCATCGCTTTGGAGCTTTTGTAACTCATTGCGCGGACTGCCATTTGCGGAAGTCCGACGACGCCGACACCGACGAGTATCCAGAAGGAGGATACGTAGGCGGCAGTTAGGGTTCCGTCTGCTCCGAATGGTGTGACGAGTCTCGGGTTTTCATTCAATAAATCCTGCATGATGGCTGGGACTCCCCCGCCTGCGATGATGACGCCGATTAGTAGGATCAGTGTGCCAACGACCATGATGGCTCCTTGGACGGCGTCGGTTAGTGCGACTGCGCGGAATCCGCCGATTGTCACGTAGACGAGGACGGAAATCGCGAAGATGAAGAGCGCTGTCGTGTACTCGAGTCCCGTGAGCGATTCAATGAGCCGCCCCCGCCGACCCATTGTGCGGTCATGGCGGAGAATAGGAAAATGATGATTGCGATGGCTGATAGAATCGCGACTGCTGGGCTGTTGTAGCGCGCTTTGAGGAAATCGATCATCGTGACGGCGTTGTATTTCCGGCCAAGGATGGCGAATTTTTTCCCTAAGATGAGCAGGACGAAATAGCCCGTGACGACTTGGGTCATTGCGAGTAGAATCCAGCCGAAGCCGACTGTGTATGCAGTTCCGGGGCCTCCAAGGAAGCTGGAAGCGCTTCCGTACGTGGCGACCATTGTCATGGCGAGGACAAAGCCTCCTAATTCACGTCCACCAAGGAAGTATTCTTGGAGGAACCCTCCGCTTGAGCTCATTTGTTTTGATGCGATGAAGCCTATGGCAAAGATTGCGACCAAGAAAATGACGAGCGGGATGATGACTTGCATGTTCATCATTTTTGCGATTCCTCCTTTGTTTCGGCGTATGGATCCGCGTCGAGCGGGACTTCTTTTAAGACAAATTTTGTGATGATGATGACGAGTGCGCACATCAGGACGAAGCCGATGACGCAGCTATAGAAAAACCAGTCGGGCAAGCCGAGGATGTATGTATATTCTTCGGGTGGGCGGATCCGAGTCCGTAGGCGAAACCGTA